>CAVYBP010000011.1:0-65782 GCA_963766775.1 uncultured Phycisphaerales bacterium | reverse complement strand
GTGCCGACAGAGGCGGGGTGGGATGTGGATGTGAAGTGACGAATTAGAGGGAGGGGCAGGAGTGCAAGGGGGGGCTGCCAAGAGGGGGGTGGGTGCGTTGGCATTCTCCAAGTGGGTTGGTAGGAATTGGGATAATAATTCAGAATCAGCGAATCAGTGAATTCAGAATGTGATGGGGGATTGAATCATTGAGTCATCGGAGCATTGAGAGATTTTCTTTGGCGGCGGCGGAGGAGGAGGGGGGTGGTGAGGGTGAGGAGGGAGAGTGTGGTGGGTTCGGGGGTGGAGGTGGGGGAGTCGTTGTTGGGGATGAGGAGGAGGGCGGTGGGGGTGTAGTCGAGGGAGTAGTTGAAGGGAAGGCCGTTGATGGTGGCGAAGGTGCCGGTGAGGGAGGAGTAGGTGAGGAGGGTGTAGGTTTGGGTGGTGGGGGGGGAGAGGAAGTTGAGAGTAAGGGAGGTGGAGGAATCGAGAATAAGGGAGCCGGTGATGAGAAGGCGGTCGGAGAGGCCGGAGGGGGAGAGGTCGAGGTCGAGATTTGAATCGTCGCCGAATTCGATTTGCGGGGTGTTGAAAGTGATGGCGGCTAGATTGAGGGGGGAGTTGCCGGGCGCGAGAGTGCTGTTTGCAAACTGGATGGCGGTGCGAGAGGAGATGACGCCGGATCCGTCGAGTTCATTTGGGAGACTATTGTGAAGGAGATTCCTCCAAGGGAGATGTCCGACGGCAAGGGTTATTCGTTGGGCGTTGATTTGGAGGAAGCCGCCGGCCGGTGATAGGCGCTGCAATGCGGAGTTGGCCGTAGGCTGTAAGTGTGGCGTCAGCAGCAGGAAGGCTACTGCCGGGGTTGATGACGAGGGGGCGAGAGAGAGTAATGGCATTGGAAAAAATGAGTGCAGTGTTGTTGGAGAGGGTTATCGGGGTGTTGGATGTGGGGTCGGGAAGTGCAGCGAATTGGATTGTGCCTTCCAGGACGGTGATGGGGCCGAGGATGATGTTATTGGGGTTGGGGAGAGACAGCGTTCCAGCACCAATTTGGTGAGGCCGTGGGTGGCCGTGACGGTGCCGTCCACTTCGACGGTATTTTTTAATGCCAATGCGGTGGGTTGGTCAATGTTAATAAAGGCTTCCGCCGTAGCGAAATCGATATTAGGTGCAATTATTGTTGGAGAGAAAAAAGATGCATAGCCAGTCGCGATCAGACCTCCGCTAAGGATATGGAGAGTGGTGGGTCCGGAAGTGGGATTGAGAATGCGAATCGACCATACCACGCATATATGGAGGTTTCCATGGGAAGGGTAATCGAGGATGTGGTTGTGGCATTAGCGGGGACGTCGACGATTTCAGTACCGGTACCGCCGTTAGTGGGGAGTGTCGTGTGACACGGCAACAAAACCATCAGAGTTATAGTTCAAGAATGTGGACGGTACGTTCAACAACCCGGAAATGTCCCCAGTTGGTTTACTTGGATATTTATTGCGGGCTTGAATCCACGGAGCGACCATTCCATTAGTAACCGGTGGTGCGACGAGGAGATAGAACGCGTTTCCTTGGGAGGGATTTGGCACCACAATCTACGCGGGAATTTGTTGCATGAGAGGTCGAACGTAGACAGGAACGTAGAAGAGGACTGAGTGGTCCGTGTGAGTGAGGGAGGCGGCGATCAGAGTTGTAGAACTGGTATTGGCGTTGGGATCGTTTGGATCATCGCTAGCGGGAGGATTCCAGAGTGCCACGCTACTAAGGCCGGATATTGAGAGATCGGCAATGGTTTCAGTGGTAGCGCCGAAACCTTCGACAACGAGGGTGGAACTGTCGAGGTGGATGGGCATTGAATCAGGGTAGCGGTCGGAGTTGTTAGTGAGGTTATCGCCGAAGATGAGGGTGCTTCCGGGATGGAGGATGGGAGGCGCCGAGGGGTATGGAGCCGTTGGTGCCGATAGCCGCAAGGGTCCCATAGACGTTGATAGGGGTGTTGGAGGCGTAGACATTGGGAACGGTGAGGAAGAGGCCGCCGGTGGAGGGAGATTGGGACTGTGGGTTTCCGATGGTGATTGTGCCTGTGCCGAGGGCACCGGGTGCGGAGGCGTAGACGTTGCCGAGTATGGAGGAGCCACCGGAATAGGAGCTAGGAGCGGCGATTGTGACACCGGCGAGTTGGGCGCTGGAAGAGAGACCGCGATAATCGGTCAGAACGGGGTTGAGGATTGTGAGCGTGCTGTTGGCGTTTGAGGACGTACCGAAGCGGTAAACGCCATCGGAATCGGGCGCGAGTGAGAGGCGGTGTAGGTGGCGTTGCTCACTGAGCCAAGCGACATTAAGCCATTGCCAATAGTAGCCATGTTCATCGGGGTTGAGAATGTTGTATCGATCGCAAGAAGGCCTTGGGAATCGGCGGAGATGATTGCGGTCGGATTCTGGTCGAAAGAAATCGAGAGAGTTGCGTGTTGCGCAACATGGATTGAAGAAGTTCCAGCAATATTGGTGAGAGCGTCAAGATGCAGTGTTGCGCCCGGATCAATCGTGACATTCCCGGTGCCGAGTGAGGAGTTCGATGCGACGAATACATGTCCTGAACCTATTTCGGTGCCGATCGAATAGGTATTTGCGGCTCCTGTAATATAGATGCCGGAATTGGGAATGAACGGACTCTTCGCGCCGGCTGAGAGGAGGAGTGGCGTCGAATCAGTTTGGGGTGTGGAGGGGCTGTTGAGAATATTGCCGCCAACGTATAGATAGGCGGCGTTTTGAGCCATGGTAAGAGCGGCGGCGTGGCCAAGAGTGATGTTGCCCAGGAGAGAAATGTTGCTGAAAGAAGAGATGTTCAGCACGCCGTTGAGGGAAATGTCGCCGCTGTAGAGGATTGGGGAATCGTTGAAAATGATATTACCCGAAGCGAGTTGACCAAAGGTGTTGATTACGAGGGAATTTGCGATAGTGGTGGTAAATGCGGAGGTTCCGGGGACGACAGTGAAGGCCCCGTTGGTGAGGATGATCGGAGCGGAGCCGAGTGAGAGAAGGGTATTACTTGTAGGAGTAACGTTCCAAGTGAGGGAGGCGGGTTGGCCAGAGGGGCCATTGCTACCAACGATGCTAAGCTGTTTGAGACCGGCGAAGGGGGAAGAATTTTGATAGGCAGTGTTTCCAGTAATGAGGAGATTGGCGTTGTTGGTGAAAGAGAGCGGGCCGGTGAGAGTGAGGGAATAAGCGGCGAGGGTGAGATTGGAGGTAGAAGAAATGGGGGCGTTGATAGTGGCGTAGAGATTGTAGATATTCGCGGTGCTGGTGATGGTGGGGTCGCTGCCGGTGAAGAGCAGGCTGGCACTTGAAGCGGCGTTGAGGATAAAGGAAAGGGTGTTGGGATTGGACGAGCCAGAGCCGATGTTGATGGTGTTTAAGGCGAAGGGACCCGGGAAGTCGAGTGTGGCGGTGTAGGTGTCAGTGGGGACTGTGGGATCGGGGAAGAAGAGTTGGTCGGTGGGGGAGCCGTTGGGGGAGGGGGCGGGGGTGGTCCAGGCGGTGGGGTCGGAGAAGTTGGCGGAGGTGCCTGACCAGACGTAGGTGTCGGCGGGATATTGTGGCGGTGGTGAGGGCGAGGAGTAGGGCGGTGGTGTGGGGTCGCAGGTGCATTTTGTGGCCTCCATGCCGGTTTGTGGGACGCGTCCTGCGTCCTTGTTTTGGGAGAGTGTGCAAGAATCATGCGAGGGCACATGAGGCACAGGTCTGCGAACTGCGCAGACCTGTGGCACCCTGTGGGTCGTATGAGGATGTATCGGTGGTTTGGGGGGGATTGATTAGGGAAAGATGGGGTGGGAGCGGGCGTGCAGGGTGGTGGGGAGGGGGACCACCGCATTGCCATGGCGGGGCTCGGGGGGGGCGGGGCGTGGGTGGTCGAAGTCCAAAGCCGGAATGCATGGGTGTGGAAGTTTTGGGATTGTGGGTGAGGGTGGGGGTATGCTTTGCGGGCATGAGGCATGTGATTTTTATTCCTTGTGTGTTGTTGTTGGTGTTGGGGGTGGTGGCTTATTTTTCGAGTGTGGGGGCGTTGCGGGGGAGTGGGGAGGATCGGCCGATTGTTTTGTGCAATGCGGATGAGATGAAGACGCTGGATGTGGGGCAGATGTCTTGGCAGAGTGAGATTCGGACGGCGATGGCGTTGTGGGAGGGGTTGACGAGTTATGACAAGGATACGTTGAAGCCGGTGCCGGGGGTGGCGGAGAGGTGGGATTTGTCGGCGGATGGGAGGACGTATACGTTTCATTTGCGGAAGGATGCGAAGTGGTCGAATGGGGATGCGGTGGTGGCGGGGGATTTTATTTTTGCGTGGAAGCGGGTGTTTTTGCCATCGACGGGGGGGAATTATGTTTCGTTTTTTAATTTGATTGAGGGGGGGGAGGAGTATGCGGATTTGGTGGCGAAGGGGAAGCCGGCGGATTTTTCGAAGGTGGGGGTGGAGTCGCCGGATCCTTTGACGTTGATTGTGCATTTGAAGTTTCCGCGCGGGTATTTTTTGGATTTGTGCGCGTTTCCGCCGCTGTTTCCGTTGAATGAGAAATCGATGCGGCCGTTTTTGCAGGATGCGAGCGATCCGTCGAAGGGGTACACGGAGAAGTGGACGCGGCCGCCGTCGCTGGTGACGGATGGGGCGTTTTTTTTGAAGGACTGGAAGTTCAAGCAGTATATGTTGCTGGAGCCGAATGAGAATTATTGGGATCGGGGGAATGTGAAGTGCAAGCAGTTGGTGATCAAGTCGATCAGTGATCCGCGGGCGGCGTTGTTGGCGTATCAGTCGGGGGCGGTGGATATTTTTACGGGTGTGCCGCAGCAGTTTGGGCAGGATTTATTGCAGCAGGTGGATGAGGGGCGGAAGGATGTGCATTACATGCCGGTGTTTGGGACGTATTACTATATTTTTAATTGCACGCGGCCGCCGTTGACGGATAAGCGGGTGCGGAAGGCGTTGAGTCTGGCGGTGGATCGGAAGAAGATCGCGGATGAGGTGGTGCGGATGCGGGAGACGGCAGTTGGGGGTGATCGTGCCGCCGGATTCGATACCGGGGTATGTGAGTCCGAAGGGGTTGGAGATGGATGTGGCGGAGGCGAAGCGGTTGTTGGCGGAGGCGGGATTTCCGGAGGGGAAGGGGATGAGGTCGATTGAGCTGCTTTACAACACGGAGTCGATTCATGAGCGGGTCGCGCAGGCGATCGGGCAGATGTGGGAGCAGAATTTGGGAGTGCATGTGACGTATCGGGGGCTGGAGAAGACGGGTTTCGCGGCGGAGCGGCAGGAGACGCATAATTTTGATGTGGGCGCGCGGGGTGGTATGGGGATTATGCGGATCCGACGACGTGGCTGGATATGCTGCATACCGGTAACAGCAATAATGATGGGCTGTTTTCCAACAAGGAATATGATGGGCTGATGGACAAGGCGTTTTCGGAGAGGGATCCGGCGAAGCGGTTGGGGATTCTGAGGGATGCGGAGAAGTTGATCACGGAGGAGGAGTTTCCGTTTTTGCCTTTGTATCAGTATGCGGATGGGTATATGTATGATGATGCGAAGGTGGGGGGGGTGATGATGAATGTGCGGTTGTTGACGGAGTTGAAGTGGGTGTATCGGAAGTGAGTTGCGATATGAGAGTATTGAGTTGGTGGGCGGTTATTAACCACAGAGTCACAGAGGGCACAGAGACGCACAGAGTTTTGAAGGGGGATGGTTTTTATTTTTGGGGGGCTGGGTGATGTTGCGGTTTTTGTTTTGGCGGTTGGTGCAGAGTGTGGTGGTGTTGTGGGTGGTGTATACGGTGACTTTTGCGTTGTTGATGTTGGCGCCGGGGGATCCGTTTGCGGGGGAGAAGAAGTTGACGGAGCCGATGCGGGCGGGGTTGGCGGAGAAGTTTGGGCTGACGTATTTGACGAAACCTCCGGAGGAGCGGGCGAAGGAGACGGGGTTGGAAAAGGCGGGGGCGATTGGGAAGGCGTATTTTTTGTATGTGGGGCATGTGGCGACGGGGGAGTTTGGGCCTTCGATACAGTATGAGAATTGGACGGTGGGGGAGATTATTAAATCGTCGTTGCCGGTGTCGGCGACGTTGGGGAGTGCGGCGTTGTTGATTGCGTTGATTGGTGGTGTGGCGGCGGGGATGGTGGGGGGGGTGACGAAGGGGAAGTGGGGGGATGTCGTGTTGAGTGTGGTGACGTTGATGGGGATCAGTTTGCCGACGTTTGTGGTGGGGGCGTTGTTGTTGATGTTGTTGGTGGTGTTTGTGCCGGTGTTTCCGTCGGGCGGGTGGGGAAGGCCATCGCAGATTGTTTTGCCTGCGGTGACGTTGGCGTTGTTTTATCTGGCGTACATTGCGCGGTTGATGCGGACGAGCACGGTGGATGTGATGGGAGCGGATTTTGTGCGGACGGCGCGGGCGAAGGGGCTGACGCGCTGGGGCGTGGTGACGCGGCATGTGGGGTCGAATGCGGGGTTGCCGGTGTTGAGTTATCTTGGGCCGGCGGCGGCGAATATTTTGGTGGGGAGTTTTGTGGTGGAGAAGATTTTTGATATTCCGGGTTTGGGGACGCACTTTGTGAACGGATGTTTGAATGAGGATATTCCGCTGGTGCTGGGGACGGTGATGGTTTACACGGTGCTGGTGGTGGGGTTCAGTTTGGTGATTGATGTGACGTATGCATGGGTGGACCCGAGAATTAGTTTGCGTTGAATGCTGAAAATATGGGAGGGGCTGGTGATGGGGTGGTTTTGGGACTGTTTCTATGTGAAATGGTTCACGAGTGCTATTTACCGATAATACGGGTGATTTATAGTGGGTTGCGCATAGCGATTTCTTTCACAAAGAGTTTGAGAAATTGTTCACAGTGCGGGGACTTGTTTTTTAGGCATTTTGCCCTGAATTTTAGTGGACGGATGCCCGATGTCATGCGCATAGTATGAGACATCACGTCGCTCGAAGGGCCGTTGAAATGTCGATTCTCGCAGAGCACCATTCTTATTCCGCCGGGTGTGTCTTCTGGACATGCGGGCGTTCCGTTGCTGCAGGAGATTCCGAAACTGCTCGAGTATCGCGCGGAGGCGGATCCCGATGCGGAGTTCATTCCGAAAACGATTGCGGGATTTTCGGGTGGATTCATGGTGATGGGAGCCTGCGTGTTGGCGGGAGTGGCGTTATGGATGACGCGCGTAAAAACAGGAACTGATATTACCCAGCAGATGACGATGGTCTTCGCTTTTCTGGTCGGCGTTGCGGGAGTGGCGGCGTCCCTGCTGCTGGTGGGATTGAAAGTGCGGGCGGATCATGTGAGCGAGGATTTGTACGCGCGCCATTGGTTGAATTCCATCACGACGGGCGCGGCGTTTTGCTTTTTGCTGTGCGGACTCTTGGCCTTGATGAGCGAGGGAGTTATCAATCGATTTGTCATGGCGGCCCTCTGGATGCTGCTGATGTCTTTCCCGGCGGTCGCCGCCAAATGGACTATCGGCCCGCACCCGCATCTGGAAGCTCCCGAAACGCGGTAAGTGACTTTGACCTCCAATAAATGGAAACGAGATAGGGCGATGCCGCGGCGTCGCCCTTTCTAATTTTTGCGTGTGCTTGCGTTGCCCGTCGTCTCCATTAAACTGCATGGCACTGGTTGTTAAGGAGCCCTGATGCAGCGTGAGGACCCCGACGGGATTGTGATTCTGTGCGACTTTTGTCGTCGTGACTGGGATGGCCAGGAGGCGATGATTGAGGGGCATCACGGGTCGATTTTGTGTCTGGAGTGCATGAAGGCGGCGTTGGAGGGGCAGAAGGCGGGCGAGGGGGAGAAGTATAAATGCACGTTGTGTTTGCGGTTCAATATTCCGCCGACGGTGGGGCGGTGGAGCAATCCGCTGCATCCGGAGGCGATTGTGTGTCAGGAATGTTTGTATCAGGCGGCGAAGACGTTTAGCCGCAATGATGAGATTGAATGGAAATGGGATTCGAGCAAGTATCCCCCTTTGCAGAAAGCGTGAGAGTTATGTTGACCCGCGAGCAGGTTCAGGAGCATGTGAAGGATCATCTGCGGTACGTGTTGATGCCGACGGAATATCCGATGGGCTACGTGATTCGGGTGGCGTTGCTGGATCTGGTGATCACGGCGATCGGGGTGGGGCTGGTGTTGACGCCGGTGGCGCTGGGATTTTTGCCGGGCGCGTTTGATACGACGGTGCATGTGGCGTTGGGGACGTTGATTGCGACGTTGGGATTGTTTCGGGTGCTGTTGGCGCATGGGTCGGCGTGGGTGGAGATTGTGCTTATGGCGCTGGGCGTGCTGGTGTTGCGGTTGCCGCACTTCATGCATATGGAGTGGAATGACAAGTACACGATGGGTCACATGGGTGCCGGGGGCGTGGTAGTTTTGCTCGCAATCATCAGTGGGTTGATGACGTGGATGCACATGAAGTTGCGCGGTGCGAAGGGTTGAGAGGGGGGCAAGTGCGGGGTGGCGTTTTTAGTGAGTGCCGCGCGCGAGGATGTCGGCTTTGGATTTGTCGTATTCGGCCTGCGTGATCGCCCCTTTATCGAGCGCAGGATTTCAGATCGATCAATTCTTGACCGACCGTGGCGCGGTGTTCATTCGACGTGCCGCCGACGGCGATGCAGGAGGGGAGCATGGCGAGCGATGCGAGAATGAGCGCGAGGCTCAGGATGCGTGTCATTGATCTTCTCCGTTAATGATTCCAGAAATGTGGAGGGATAGACACGTCTTGCTGAGAGAGGTTAGTGGGCACCAAGATAAAGGCGGGAGGGATTAGGGTTTGGTGGGAAGTTCGCAGGATTCGGGAGTGCAGCGGCCGGTGAGTTTGTAACGGTTTTTCGCCCAGCGCCGGTAAATGAAATTGGCGAGGACCATCATGCCCGGGATTTTTAGCAGGTAGCGAAGTAGAGTCGTGAAGAACGCGGGCGGGAGCGTTTCCCAAACTTTGACGAAGGCGGCGACTTCCTTGGAAAGAGTGCCATCGGGCGAACGGGCGTGCATGACTTCGTTGACGCGCGACTGGATCGAGTCCGAAGGAGGCAGCGTTGAAGGTGGGCTGGGCGATGTCGATCCATTCAATCTTGTTGTGAAGGTCGCGTTTTTTGTAATGGCTCACTTCCCGGCTGCACAGAGGACACGCACCATCAAAAAAGACTTGCAGACGATCAGGCGGTGGGAGCATGGCGGACATGGCGGCGTTCCTTTCGACAATGATTCTAGCACGGCCGAGCGTGGATAGGCTTTTCGGAGGAATACGGAGATTTTTACGAAGTCGCCAACGTGTGGCTTCGGGAATGATTCCGATTGCGAAATGAATTAAACTGGTTAAACGTCTCCAAACAATAAGGTTATGGCGGAGGGCCCAAACGGATTGCGGGCGGGGGTGTCTAAACTCGCGGCTTTATGGAGAGGTATGAAGATGAAGATGGAATCCACTACGATGACACGGAAGATGAAACAATTTTTTGAAGGGCATTCAATGAAGAAGGTTGGCGGGCTATTGGCATTGGCGGTGGCGGGGGTGTTTGTGGCGGGTTGCGAAGCACCGCCGGAGCGTCGGGTGGTGGTGGTCCATCAATATGATGCGCCCCCTCCGGGGACGGTGGTGTATCAGCAGCAGCCGAACTACGCGCCGCGTCCGATTCCGCCGCAGGATCAGGGCACTCAGGTAAACATTTACCCCAGTCAGCAGCCGCAGCAGTACACGCCGGATCAGGGTCAGTACCAGCAGGCACCGCCGCCGCCACCGCCGTTGCCGCCGGATGCCGGATATACGGTGGTGCAATGCGCCCCCGCCCGCACCGCCGCCGGAAGTCGTCTATGTCCAACCCATCGCCCCGCAACCGAACGTCGTCGTCTACGTGGACGCCCCCGCCGATGTGGTCTATGTCGATGCCCCCCAATACTACGTCGATGAAAACGGATACCTCGTCCCCGTCGATGGCAGCACCGTCATTTTCGGAACCGATTTTTATCCCGTCTTTTATTACTACCGCCCCGGCTACGGCTACTTCCCCTATCGCGGCGATGGCTACTGGGATGGCGGTCGGCGCTGGCATCCGCATGAGGATCGCCCGAGCCATCCGCCGCACTTTGAGAGTGGGCATGTGACGGTTTCGCATGATCGCAACGGCTCGCAGCAGCATGGGAATAATGGCGGACAGACACCGCGAAATTCGACCGGTGGGCAACCGGGACAGCCCGGCCGTCCGGGTTCGGCCGGATCGAATGGGAATTCCAACGGACCCCGCACGACGACTCCACGTCAGACGACGCCTCCGACACGTCAGCCCGGGAATAACCCCGGCGGCACGACAGGCGGGCGCGGAAATGGATCGTCAAACGGTGGGAATGATCCCGTGGATCCGCGGCGCGGAGCTCCGGGGAACACGCATGAATCATCGCCTGCTGTTCATCCGGTGGCGCCAAATCCCGCAACACCGACGGCTCCGGTGACGCCGGCAGCGCCGAGCACGCCTTCGCGGAATAACGGACGCGGCGCGAATCAGCCGCGCAAAATGTGGTGGCTCCCGTCGTGGCGCCCCCTCCCGTGGCCACACCGACGCCGCCCGTTCAGACGCCGCCCGCGGTTCGCCACTCCGAATTCGCCGCGCGAAGGCAGAGGCGGACCGAATCAGGCTCCCAACGGCCCGGGCGTGATTCGTGATACCAATACGGGTCGCCCCGTCTTGACGCCGGTAACTCCTCCGGCCGCGCCAACGGCAGTCGCGCCCACTCCGGCGATGAATCCTCCCGTCGTCAATGCGCCGCCAGCCGCACCCATTCAGGCGGAGCGCGGCGGCAATCCAAGAGGAGGTCGTAATCCCGAGGCGAATGCTCCTGTCTCCGCTCCGGAGGCGACACCCGCGCCAACCCCCGCTCCCGCACCGGATAATTCAGCGCCTCCGCGTGGAGGTCGAAATCGCAACGCGGGCGGTCGCCAATGGACCGTCGACGCAGCGAGGCGGCGGTAACTAAGGGCGTCGCGATCGAATGAACGAAAAACTATCGGCGGCGGCGCGTGTGACATGCGCCGCCGCTGCGTAGAATGGGGGAATGATTCATTTCGCAATGTATGTGCTGGTGGTGGCGATTTCCCTGGGTGGGGTATTGTTGAATGTTTTCAGTATGCCCGGCAACTGGGTGATGATGCTCGCGGCCGCCCTGTTGGGATGGGGAACAGCTTGGACGAAGCCGTCACTCTCAGCACTCGGCGTGATGGTGCTGATTCTCCTGTTAGGCGAAGCGGTGGACTTGCTCGGAAGCGTGGTCGGGGCGCGAAAGTTCGGCGCAAGCAAGGGCGCGACCTGGGCGGCCATCGGCGGCGCAATTGTGGGAGCGCTCATCGGAACGCCAGTGCCGGTGATAGGAAATATCCTGGCGCGATCCTCGGCGCATTCATCGCCGCATGGGTGGTGGAACTGGTCAAAAAAAAGCCAATGCGAAGCGCAACCTGGGCGGCGGTGGGGGCGGCCTTGGGCAAAACCATGGGAATCACCGTGAAATTTGCTTGCGGCTTTGTGGTGTGGCTGGGAGTGATCTGGTTTGCGTGGCCGTGGTGAGTGGTTAATTAGTCAGATTTTTTCAACATAGACGTGGCAGGATTGCCATTGGGTTAATTTCTCGCGGATGGATTGAATGTCGGCATCGGTTGCCGTCGGCAACTGAACATCAACATATCTTTTGAAGCCATCGACAATTTGAAAACGCCATATCTTTTGAGCGAATGTACAGTTGATCTCGAGCCCGGATCGCCATGGTTGGGGTGGCGTCGGTTTCTGTGTTCGCGGCCATTGAGAAAAACCTTCTGGTGACACATGGATTGCCACACCTTGTCGCCAAATCCACCATCGACGTAACAGCCAGATTCCATAGGCCCAAACCGATGCCGTCCATGCGATTGGGAAAAGAGAAACTGGAAAGTGAGCTGCCATCACGCCCCCGATTCCAAAAGTGCCAAGCACAAGTGCCCAAATGCCACCGATAAGCAGACCACCTTGGCTGTCGCCCCGGAATCGCGAGGCATGAACGCCGATAAGTTCTAGGGATTCTGGCATCGGTCCATCCTCAAAATGAGATCGAAGCAACATTTTGGTGACGCGGAAATGTGATAATGCTGAGGAAATATATTTGAGCCATACTGGTATTGTAACGAGGCGTGATGCGGAGGAGGAACATTTATTTCTTGCTCATCTGGCGGCAGGGGGGTAATGTTCACCGCATGGCGGTCCGGATTGCATGTCGGGTTCAATCCATGAAAGGGCCGCTGGAAATTTTAGACGGATGGAGGATCGCGATGATGCGTTTGAATACACGTGCGGGCTTGATGGCGTTGGCGCTGGCGTTGGTTTCGGCATCGGCGCTTTTCGCGGGGCGGGCATCGGCGGCGGACGGGCCGAGAAAATTTGTCTCGCTCGCCATCGCCAATCCGCGCGGCGTGGCGGTCGATAAGGCGGGGAATCTCTACGTGGCCGATGTCGATGCGGCGAAAGTCTACAAAATCACCGAAGGCGGCGACGTCTCCACGGTAGCGGGAGCCGCTGCGGTGACGGCACCTCTGGCCGTCTCAGTTGCCGCCGATGGAACGCTCCTCGTGACCGACCTCGACAATGCGGCGGTCCTTAAAATTTCGCCCGATGGAATGACGACGCCGGTGGACAAGGGGGCGAGTGCGGCGGCTCTCAGTTCGCCCGCCGGAGCAGTCATGGACCACGCCGGAAATGTCTTCGTCGCCAACAACAGCAATAATGTGATCCTGAAAATCACCGCCGACGGCAAGGCCTCCATTTTCGCCGGCACCGCCGGAGCGACCGGCGGCACGGACGGCACCGGCAGCGACGCACGCTTCGCCTCCCCGCGCGGTATCGCCATTGATGGGAAGGACAATCTCTACGTTGCCGATGAAGCAAACTCCAACATCCGAAAAATCACACCCGAAGGCGTCGTGACGACCCTCGCGGGAACCGCCGGCAAATCCGGCGCAGCCGACGGAAAAGGCCCCGCCGCCCAGTTCGGCGCCCCGCTCGCTGACGGCAAGCGCGGATGGCACCGTCTACGTCGCCGATACCGACAATCAACTCATCCGCAAAATCACCCCGGACGGAGTGGTGACAACTCTGGCCGGCAAGTCGGGCGAAACGGGCAAAGTCGACGGAAAAGGCCCCGCCGCACAATTCGGCAACCCGCCGGAATCGCGGTCGATGGAGCAGGAAATGTATTCGTAGCAGATTCGGATAACGGCGGCGTACGCGAAGTTTCCCCGGACGGAACCGTGACGACGGTGGTGGGGACGAAGTAGCAGGAGCAATCTGAACATCTTTATGGCTTCATCGTACTAAGAACATGAAGTTCACTGCCAATCGCCTTTTTCCTACAAGAAGCAATGAGAGCTTCCGATTTTTGCCGCCTCAAGGCTACCGGGTCTTCCCGGTGTGCGCGATGGCAATTGCCGTAATGTGGTCCTCGCTGTCATTCTATGAGGGATTGCGTATCCGGTCATCTCAAGAAGCTTGCTCGAAAGCGACGCACTTTTTTCTTTCTGGGTCAATTTTTCTGGTACGATTTTCCTCGCAGTGTGCGCTTTCGCCGGTGTGGGTCTTTTGCATCTTACAATGGGAGTTTGGCGGAAACAGATTGCATTTCGCTTTTATCTGTGGGCTGTTCTTGCTTGGATCGTCCCGCCGGTCATTTTATTTGCAATGAGCATGACATTATTCAACCACGCGTGGGAATAGTCGCCGAGTCTACAGCCACTCCTCAAACGGCTTCGCCAACCTCCGAAACTCCGCCGTCGGCATATGCACCGTCCCCCACGCCTCCGACCGCGGCCGCATAAACTCCCGGTAATCCGTGATCGTAATCCCCAGCGTCCCGTACCATTTCTCATTGTGCAAAAACATATCCTTCAACGGCGAGCCCTCCGGCTCCCCCGGCACAAAATACATAAACAAAAACATCGCCGTGAATCCCTCCCCAAAAATCTCCTGCCACTGCCTGAAATCATCAATATCCTCCCGCGTCGTCCAGTTCTGCAGCGACGCCCGCGTTCCCGAAACCTTCCGCCCCTTCACATCCACCAGCAAATTCCTCCCCTCCGGCCGATACACCACAAAATCAAAACTCTTCAGTTTCGCCCCCGCAAACAACGCCTTCTTCGCCTCATCCACCGCAATGTACGGCAACCCCTTCCGCCTCAAATAATCCTCAAAGGCGGCTTCATAATGAATGGCAGGTTTCGTGCGCGGTCCCATGCGGTCCCTCAATATGCGGCCGTAGCCTACCACGAGCCCGTGTTAGAGGTAAATTCGGGTAATTTCAGAGCCGCGACCGTCAGGGAGCGACCATTGTGCATCCGAATGCCGACAGGTCGCTCCACCTCAACCCACTACCGAAATTCGGGCCCCAAAGGGGGTTTAGGTGGTCCCAAGCGGCGAATTTGGTCGAAAATTAGACAGTCCGCGCCCATCGGCTCGCCTATAATCAGCACCCTTTACTTCCGCTTCGTCGATGCTGCCTGATCTGTTAAACTTCCCGGCCCGCTTGGCGCAACTGAACGGAGTCCTCTTTTGGCGATAGAACGTCCCACATTCCACGAGTCCTGGTACCGCGTGGCCGAACTCCACCCCCGCCTGCGCTCCACCGTCCAGATCTCCCGCCAGCATTTCCGCGGCCACCTGGCACGTCGTCCAGGACCACACCAACAACGTGTTCTTCCGCCTCGCCGAACCCGCCTATCGCTTCATCGGCCTGCTCGATGGCAAACGCTCCGTCGGCGACGCCTGGAAGATCGTCAATGAACAGCTCGGCGATGATGCCCCCACCCAGGGCGAAGCCATCCAACTTCTGGGCCAGCTCTACACGGCCAATCTTCTGCAGGCCGAAGTCCCCGCCGATACGCACACCCTCTTCGCCCGCTACAAAAAACGCAAGCAACCGCGAAATCACCAGCTATCTCATGAACATCATGTTCGCCCGCATGCCCATCGTCGATCCCGACGCATTTCCTCAACACGCTGGCTGCCGTTGCTGGGCTGGATTTTCTCGCCCCGCCGGCTTCATCGTCTGGATCATCCTCATCGGGGTGGGCATCCTCGATCACCCAATATCCCCAACTGGCACAGCCGAACTCGCCAGCCAGCCGCAATGGCCATCCTGGCTCCCCGACAACCTCATCCTGCTTTACGTCGCCTTCGCCATGATCAAGGCCTGCCACGAAATGGGCCACGCCATCTCCTGCAAAAAGTTCGGCAGACAAGCCGGCACCGGCGGCGAAGTCCACGTCATCGGCATCATGTTCCTGGTTTTCACGCCCGTCCCCTACGTCGATGCCAGCAGCTCCTGGGCCGCTCCGCAACAAATGGCACCGCGCCATCGTCGGCGCCGCCGGCATGTGGGTGGAACTCGCCATCGCCTCCATCGCCGCCATGGTTTGGGCCAACACGCCGGAGACGGGAGCTTTCTTGGGCCCACGCCTTCAGCTACAACATCATGTTCGTCGCCAGCTTCTCCACCGTCGTCTTCAACGCCAACCCCCTGCTCCGTTATGACGGCTACTACATCCTCTCCGACCTCCTCGAAATCCCCAACCTCGCCCAACGCGCCAAGGATTACGTCTACTACCTCGTCAAAAAATACGTCTGGAACGTCCGCCATGCCCGCAACCCCGCCTACAGCACCTCCGGAGAAGTCTGGCTCTTCGTCTACGCGATCGCATCCTTTATGATGCGGGCCTTCGTCATCGTTCAGCATCATGTTTTATCTCACCAATGTGCTGAATGGGGCGCTGATCGTCGTCGCGGCGGGGATGGCAATCGCGGCGGTCTTCACATGGGTGCTCATGCCGATCGGAAAATTCATCCACTATCTCGTGACCAGCACCGAATTGACTCGCGTCCGCACCCGCGCGATTGCGACCACGCTGTTCTTTACGACGATCGTGGTGATGTGCGTCGGCATCGTTCCCTTTCCACATCGCGTGCGGCGCAGGGGGTGGTTGAACCCGCCGAGATGAAGGAGTTATTCGCCGGCAACGACGGATTCGTTAGCCAGGTTCCCGCATTGGCGGGCGCGGGAGCCGACGGAAAGGAAGGCGGCACCCTCGCCATGCTCGAAGCGAAACCGGGGGATCTGCTGATGTCGGAAGTGAATCCGGAACTGGAAGCGCAGCATTCGGGGCTGATGGCGATGCGGGCGGGGAAGGTGGTGGAAAAAGGGATGTATCTTCAGGCCAAGCAGATGGGCAGGTGCAGTTGGCGCAGGATCAGATTGACGGTGTGGATGAGCAGTTGCAGAGCGTGGACGAACGAATCGCGGATTTGCAGTTGAAGTCCCCGATCGGAGGCGTGGTGATCGTCCCGGAGATGGAATCGAAGCGGTATGCGTTTCTGAAGCGTGGGGAGCGCGTGGGATTGGTGGCGGATTTATCGCATCTGATCGTTCGCGCCGCCGCCTCCAACGAAATCGGCGGCCCCCTTGAAAAAGAAGCCAGCCGCCGCGTCGAAATCCGCGTCAACGGCCGCCCCGACATCCTCCTCACCGGCGTCATGACCAACGCCGGTCCCTCCGGCACCAACCAACTCCCCTCCCCCGCACTCGGCTTCCAGGCCGGCGGCCAGTTCAACACCGCCGCCGACGATCGCCAGGGAACCAAAACCACCGAAAATTTCTTCGAAGTCAAAATCGAACAACTCAAACTCGAATCCGGCCCCCAAGCCTTGATGGACGCCTTCGCAAAAACCCACCAGATCCCCCTCATGCCCGGCCAACGCGTCATGGTCCGTTTCGACCTCCAGAAAAAACCGATCATGGCCCAACTCTGGACCAGCCTCCTCCAGTTGTTCCAGAAGAAATTCAAGATGTGAGTGCGGATGGGATATAACACCAGCATATTTCCGGGAGGTGCGGAGACGGCGGTGCAGCCGGCGACGGTCGTGCCGTCGGCGACGTGGCAAATGCTCTCCTCGCAAGTGCGCACGGAATCGTTGCCGCAGGATATGGATGCGATCTGGGATGGGACCAAGGGGTACATGTCGCGGCTGAAGTATCGGACGGGGCGATATCTTGGGCGGGCGCGGCAGGTATTGGCGTACGAAAATGTATACAAGGATTTGTCGGACGCCCGGCTCGCAAGGCGGCCCTCGATTTTCGCGCCCTCTTCCGCACCGGCCGCGATAAAGATGAGGACATGCTCAAAGGCTTCGCCCTCATCCGCGAAGTCGCATGGCGCACCCGCCAGGAAAAACATTATCTCGTGCAGGTTGCCGGCGGCCTGGCGATGGTCGATGGCTGCGTCGCCGAAATGGCGACCGGCGAAGGCAAAACCCTCACCGCATCTTTAACGGCGACCATCGCCGGCTGGCGCGGACGCGGCTGCCACGTCATCACCGTCAACGACTACCTCGCCAAACGCGACGCCGAACTCATGTCCGCATCTACAATTTCTGCGGCCTCACCGTCGGCTACGTCCAGGGCGAATCCAAACCGCCCGAACGCCGCACCGCCTACCTCTGCGACATCACCTACTGCACCAACAAGGAAGTCTGCGCCGACTTCCTCCGCGACCGCCTCGCCTGGGACGCCTCAGAGACCTCCCCTCCGCACTCCTCGGCAAAATGATCTACGGCCAGGGCACCGACCGCGTCGTCATGCGCGGCCTCGCCTTCGCCATCGTCGACGAAGCCGACTCCGTCCTCATCGATGAATCCGTCACCCCCCTCATCATCTCCGGCGACGCCCCCAACGCCGAACAGGTCGAGCCTTCAAGCAGGCCGCCGACATCGCCGCCCGCCTCGTCCGCACCAAAGACTACAACGTCAACCCCCGCTACCGCGAAGTCGAACTCACCGACGAAGGCTTCGAACGCGTCATGGACATGTCCGAACACCACGGCGGCCTCTGGAACGGCGCACGCCGCGCCGAGGAACTCGTCACCCAGGCCCTCACCGCCCGCGAGTTCTATCTCCGGGCAAACAATACGTCGTCGTCAGCGCCACAAGAAGAAGAAGACAAAGTCGTCATCGTCGACGAATTCACCGGCCGCCTCATGCCCGACCGCACCTGGCGCGACGGCCTCCACCAGGCCGTCGAAGCCAAGGAACAAATCACCATCAATCCCGCCCAAGGACACCTTCGCCCGCATCAGCTTCCAGCGCTTCTTCCGCTCCTACCGCCGCCTCTGCGGCATGACCGGCACCGGCCAGGAAGCCCGCCGCGAACTCTGGCAAATCTACCAACTCCCCGTCGTCCTCATCCCCACCAACAAAAAATACATCCGCGCGTCAATCATCCCGATCTCGTCTTCACCACCGAAGACGCCAAGTATCGCGCCATCGTCGCACGAAATCCAACGCCTTCACGCCACCGGCCAGCCCGTCCTCGTCGGCACCCGCAGCGTCGAAACTTCCGAACGACTCAGCGAAATGCTCACCGCCCTCGGCCTCGAGCACCAGGTCCTCAACGCCGTCCGCCACGCCGAAGAAGCCAAATCGTCGCCATGGCCGGCGGCAGCAGGCAAGATCACCGTCGCCACCAACATGGCCGGCCGCGGCACCGACATCAAACTCGCCCGCGGCGTCGCCGAAGTCGGCGGACTCGCCGTCATCGCCACCGAACGCCACGAATCCGGCCGCGTCGACCGCCAGCTCTTCGGCCGCGCCGCCCGCCAGGGCGACCCCGGCCGCGCCAAGCCTTCGTCTGCCTCGAAGACGAACTCATCCTCCAACACGCCCCACGTCTCGGAAAAGCCGCCCGCGCCATGGCCGGAAAATCCGACGCCCCACTCTCCAACCCCGCTCTACAAAAAACTCTTCAAAATGGCCCAAAACAAAGCCCAACGCCAGGCCCTCGGCCAACGCCGCTCCGTCCTCCAATCCGACGACTGGCTCGACGAATCCCTCGGCTTCGCCGGCGTCGAATAAATGACCTCGCGTGTGCCATGCCCAGTGGGGCAGGGGCCCCGCTGGGCATGTTTATGTGCAATCAATAAATAAAAAAACTCCCCCTCACAACCCGCCCCCTCTCCCAATCTCCTCTTGACTCAATGATTCAATCCCCCCATTCCCCTCGCCCTCACTTGCACGCCCGACAATGATACACCCCGCCCGGCGGCATATTGATCGCCACAAACTGGAACGACACATCCTTAAAAATCGTGCGGTAATACTTCCAGTAAATAAACGGTATCTCCGTGATATTCGAAAACACCCCGCCATCCACCAAGTACCGCCGAACACACGCCAGCATCCGCTTCCGAACCCCCAGCGGCAACGACGGCGTCGGCAACCCCGATATAAACGCATCCACATGCTTCACCCCCTGACGCTTCAACACCGTATCCAGATCCCGCACATCCGCCTGAATGATGTGCACATTCTTATGCCCGCTGAAACGCTCCTGCAAAATCTTCGCGAAATCCTTGTCCCGCTCAATCGCAATAAACGTCGTGTGCGGCTTCAACCGTTTGATAATCTGATCCGTGATCGGCCCCGTCCCCGCGCCCAACTCCACAATCACCTTCGCCTTGTTCCAATCAATCTCCTTAATCGTCGCTTTCGACAACGCCTTCGATGAAGGCCAAAACGACGCTATCGTCGTCCCATGACGCAAAAACTTGGAGAGAAAAAGAAAGTTGTGCGTGATCTTATTCTTTCGACCGGCCGCGGCGGCGGAGGGGTCGGAAGGAGGGCTCTTGACGGCGTGTGTGGTATGGGCCATGTGAAATCGAGCCTCCGGGAAAGTTCACAACGGAATTGAGAGCCTGAATGATACGAAGAAACGCCGACAGGGTACAGGAAATTGCGTTATTTTATGAGTAAAAAAAGAACGGCTCATCCGGTATTTCCAGATACCAAACGTGATCCTCGTCACAACCGAAGGCTGAAAGCCTTGAATTTCAATAGCCGGGGGTTTGAGCGCGAGCGAACACCCCCGGACCAAAACCTCCACCATAAATCCGACCCTGTAAGGGTCACAGATATCCCCTCTCGCATGATGGCAATGGTCTGCCCCGCAAATCCACCATAAACCAAAAAAAAACGGCCGACTCTTGTGTCAGCCGCTGTGGATCGCTTTTGGGGAGTTCCCTTCTTAACCTTGCGGGACGGGAACGCCGGATTCAGCCGGTGCCGTCGTGGGAGCCGGTGTCGAAGTCCGAGGCGTCGTCGCCCGCCGAACCGGAGGCTTCTTCGGAGTCGTCGGCTTCGGAGCCGCAGCCGACCCGGGAGTCGAAACCGTGATCCCTTCCGGAACCTTGGTCGGACGAATGTAAATATCCACCCGCCGATTCGCCTCCGCCCCCTTATGCCCCGCGGCATTCGCCGTGATCGGACGCTGTTCACCCCAGCCCGCCGCCGTTACACGACTCTCAGCCACACCGTTGGAATGAAGCACATCCGCCACCGCCCAGCCACGATTGGTGGAAAGAATCCAATTGTTGGGATTCATCCGCATCGTCGCCGTTTGGTGAATCTGGCACATCATCCGTATGCCCGACGACCTGAATCTCCTGCTGCGCAATCTCCGGCATATTCAAAATGCTCGCAAACTTGCCCAACGCTTCCTTCGCTCGCGGCTTCACTTCCGTCGAGCCCAAGTCAAAAGTCAGATCAGACTTAAAGCGAACCATCCCCAGCCGTTCATCAAACTCAAGAAGATCCGGATACTTGGCGGCAAGGTCGCGAAGGGCGTTGTTAACGCTCTCGGGGATGCCGGTGTATTGGCTTCAAGAGCCAGCAACTGATCATATTTCTTCTGCAAGTCCGCCAACTGCTGTGCCAGCAAATCCCGCTCCTGCTTCAACGCCCCAATCCCTCCCGAGTTCCCATCAATCAGCCTGTTCAACTCCGCCAGCTTCCCCTCCAGCTCCGTAATCCGCGCCCGCGAAGCCGCCAGATCATTCTCCGCCTCCGCCAACTGCGCCTGCGCCTGATCAAACGCCGTCTGCAGACGCTTGTGCTCATCAATCGAGACGCACCCCGTCGTCCCGACAAAGAACAACGCAAGTATCAGCATCGCCAAAAGGCGGCTCGGGGAAGAAAGATAGGTCGAAGGCGCGATGTCATTTCAGTGTCTCCATGTGGAAAAGAGGTGCCTATGGCGGGCTATTCCAGTCATTATCGGGCACCTACCGCCTTGGAAGGTTAACTTTTGCACAATTGTCCGCATGTGTCAATTCTAACCCCTTGCCAAACCCCCATGATCCAGCAAAACTCCCCGCTTTAATCGCCATTGACATTCCGCCAACCCCCGGCGATGTTACACCCACTCTGCCGCCTTGCCAGACAGAGCACGGCTCCCCAACTAGGGACACGATTCATGTCCGGCAACAACGTGGAAAAACGAGTTTCTCATACTGATAACGCTGAATTGCACCCATTTCGCAATCATTAAAGGAGGAATGCATGTTGATGCAGAAGTCGCCCCTGTCACTCGCTCCGGGGCTTCCGCGGTTGATGCTCGTCATCCTGGGGTTGCTGGGGGCTTTCCTCGCTACTCCTACATTGTTTGCACAAAACATGTCGCCCTCCCCGGTGCTGGCCGAGGTAACCATCGCTCTCCCAGACGCCGCCGCCCCCGCCAATGCCGGCGGCGAAGCCAACCTCCACCTCCCCGACCTCAACTCCGCCATATTTTTTAACGGCGCCATCGGCGGACACGCCCTCCTCACCTACGGCCTGATCTTCTGCGCCCTCGGCGTCGTCTTCGGCCTCGTCGTTTACGTGCGCCTGAAAAACATGGCCGTCCATCCCTCCATGCTCGAAGTCTCCGAACTGATCTACGAAACCTGCAAAACCTACCTGCTCCAGCAGGGTAAATTCCTCCTGATGCTCTGGGGCTTCATCGCCCTGGTCATCCTCGTCTACTTCGGCTAGCTCAACCCCATCGAAGGGACTAGTCGCTGGCCGTCACCCTGCCCATGATCCTTGTCTTCTCCCTCCTGGGCATGGGCGGCTCCTACGCCGTCGCCGCCTTCGGCATGCGCGTCAACACCTTCGCCAACAGCCGCTACCGCCTTCGCCGCCCTCAAGGGCAAACCCTATCCCTGCTACAACATCCCGCTGCAGGCCGGCATGAGCATCGGCATGCTCCTCGTCTCCATCGAACTCATCATGATGCTCGTCATCCTGCTCTTCGTCCCCGGCAACCTCGCCGGCCCCTGCTTCATCGGCTTTGCCATCGGTGAATCGCTCGGCGCCGCCGCCCTCCGCGTCGCCGGCGGCATCTTCACCAAGATCGCCGACATCGGCGCCGACCTCATGAAAATCGTCTTCAAAATCAAGGAAGACGACGCCCGCAACCCCGGCGTCATCGCCGACTGCACCGGTGACAACGCCGGCGACTCGGTCGGACCCTCCGCCGACGGATTCGAAACCTACGGCGTCACCGGCGTCGCCCTGATCGTCTTCATCCTGCTCGCGGTCGACCAACCCGCGTTGTGCAGGTCCAGCTTGCTCGTCTGGATCTTCTGCCATCCGCGTCATGATGCTCGTCGCCGCCGCCGTCGCCTACTTCGTCAACGGCGCCATCGCCAAGGCCAAGTACTCCAACGTCGATAAAATGAACTACGAAGCCCCGCTGACCGTCCCTCGTCTGGGTCACCTCCATCCTCTCCATCATGCCTGACCTACGTTGTCAGCTACCTGCTGATTCCCAACCTCGCCGACGACCCGACCCTCTGGTGGAAACTCTCCACGATCATCAGTTGCGGCACCCTCGCCGGGGCGCTGATCCCCGAGTTCGTCAAAGTCTTCACCTCCACCCACAGCCGCCACGTCCGCGAAATCGTCACCAGTTCCAAGGAAGGCGGCGCCTCGCTGAACATCCTCTCCGGACTCGTCGCCGGCAACTTCAGCGCCTTCTGGCTCGGGCCTGGTCATGCTGCTGCTCATGGCCGCTGGGCTATGGCGTCGCGACGTCCTTCCCCACTGAGCACGACGCCATCATGCTCGCGCCCGCGGTCTTTGCCTTTGGCCTGATCGCCTTTGGATTCCTCGGCATGGGACCGGTCACCATCGCCGTCGATTCCTACGGCCCCGTCACCGACAACGCCCAGTCCGTCTACGAACTCTCCACCATCGAAACCCTTCCCAACGCCGCCGCCGACATCGAGAAAACAGTACGGCTTCAAGCCCCAGTTCGACAAGGCCAAGGATAACCTCGAAGAAAACGATGGCGCGGGCAACACCTTCAAGGCCACCGCCAAACCCGTGCTGATCGGCACCGCCGTCGTCGGCGCCACGACCATGATCTTCTCCACCATCGTCTCCCTGACCGATCACCTCACGCACAACGTCGACAAACTTTCGCTGCTCCACGCCCCGTTCCTGCTCGGCATGATCGCCGGCGGCGCGGTGATCTACTGGTTCACCGGCGCCAGCATCCAGGCCGTCACCGCCGGCGCTTACCGCGCCGTCGAATTCATCAAGCAGCAACATCAACCTCGAAAGCTCCGAAAAAGCCTCCGTCGCCGACTCCAAAAAAGTCGTCGGCATCTGCACCGAGTACGCCCAAAAAGGCATGATCAACATCTTCCTCACCGTCTTCTTCGCCACCCTCGCCTTCGCCTTCGTCGGACCCTTCTTCTTCGTCGGCTACCTCATCTCCATCGCCCTCTTCGGCCTCTACCAGGCCATCTTCATGGCCAACGCCGGCGGCGCCTGGGACAACGCCAAGAAAATCGTCGAGACCGAACTCAAGGCCAAAGGCACCCCGCTCCACGACGCCACCGTCGTCGGCGACACCGTCGGCGACCCCTTCAAGGACACCAGCTCCGTCGCCCTCAACCCCATCATCAAATTCACCACCCTCTTCGGCCTGCTCGCCGTCGAACTCGCCGTCGCCCTCGCCGACAAAAAACGCCAACGGCCGGATGATCTGCCACGTCCTCGCCGCCATCTGCCTCGCTCATCGCCCTCTTCTTCGTCTACCGCAGCTTCTACGGCATGCGCATCGGCGGAAAAGGCACCTGAACCCACCGCCGACAAGCAAATCCGAAACCGCCGTCCTCAGACCCGTGGAGAAGTACTCTCCGATAGCTAAAATGGACATTATCTCGACATCCTGCAAATGCTTGGAGATCACTATGACAGCCAAGGAAATCGCAACGAAATTGAGAGCACACGCCGTTCACCCCGTGTGCATTCACTTGACAGCGGAAAAACAATGAAAATTGTCTCTACCGGATGCCCTCTTGCTGATGCGAAATCGTTGATGGTCTGCGCGGTGCCAAACCCGGCAAATATACTAGCGATGGCTACGACGTCATTGCCCTCCGCAACATTGAACGCATCGAACCAATGGCCGACCGCCCCCACAAGACTTCCCGCTAATTTCCTGCGTAATTTAGATAAACGGCCGCCGATCCAGCACCAACTTCAACGGCCGCTCCGTCACAATCTCCTCCGCCCCAAAAAACTGCTGCATCTCCGCCGCAATGCTAATCGCACACGTCACCGAATGCACCGCCAACCTCCCCGCATACGCACTCTTCCGCGCCGCCGCCCCCCACATGTCCTCCATCAACTGATCCATCGTCTTCACCAGCGTCCGCTTCACATCCTCCAGCCGATACCCCGTGTTCCGCAACGCCCGCGTCATCATGTACATCGCATCCAGCGTCAGCCACGTCTTATTCGTCTTATCCCAATGCCCGTCCGATTGCTGCAACCCAATAATCGAATCAATCCGCCGCTCCGCATACGGCACCTTCCGATTAAAAAAGTTATATAAAAAACTATAGTGAAACGTCCCCCCAACCTGATCAAAATCCCCGCCCGCCGGCTTCTCAATCCCCATCAACCCGCTCCTCGGATCAAACAAACTCTCACACGCCGCAAAATATTCCCGAAACCACTCCGGCGTCCCCAACTCCGGCACCAACGCAAAAATCGCCCCCATCCCCGCCCCCTTGTGACTCTCCGTATACACCGCCTTCTTCCAATCCAGCGTCATCAAAAACGCCTTCGGATCCTGATATTCCGCCCCCATTCTCACCGGCAATGCTTCGGCCGCAAATCCAGCAACTGCATCGCCGCCAACGCAAACGCCGTATTGTGCAAAGGCGTATGCGTCGGATTCGCCTTCTCCACCAACCACCCCGTCTCCGCCACCTGAAAATTCTGAAACCCCTCCGCCCACTCCGCCCGCTCCTTATCCGTCAACCGCAGCCGCCCCAGCGTATACAAAATACACGCCATATCCGATATCCCATACAACTCCACATCGCCGTCTGCCCCGGCTGCCTCACATAATTCCCCGCCGGCCCCGCCAACCTCACCGAAGGCTCAAACTCCTCCACAATCCACTTCTCAAACTCCCGCAAGTCATACCGCTTCCCCGTCGAAACCTTCCCCGCAGCCACATCCCCTGCCCACGCACCACCTCCGGTAAAACCGCCAACGCCGCCGCCGCCCCCACCCCGCACAAAAACTCCCCGCGCGATAATTTCCGATCACTCATAACTCGCTCCTGATCGTGATGCCGCCATTCCACCAAAAAAAACGCATTCTCATCCGTCTCTGTGCGTCTCTGTGCCCTCTGTGACTCTGTGGTTTGTAACCTCTCGACACAAACCGACGCACACTCTCAAAACAACTTCCCCGGCTTCGGCAACATCCCCACCAACGGCCTCGCATATTTCATATACTCTGCCGACAAATCATTCCCATTCACCACCCACTCCACCGGCAAATGCTTCGTCTGCCGCGCCACATTAGTCAACGCCGTCGGAAAAAACTCAATCTGATAAGGCGCACTCGCGTCACCCGCCGCATCGCCACCGACCCCGAATTCAACCCCTCCGGCGCCGTCAACGCATACTCCACCGCCCGCCGCCCACACTCCCGCGCCTCATAAGCATCCGTCTCCGAAACAATCGTCGGAAACGACCGCTGCAAATACCCAAACGTATCCCCCGCACCGCACTCGCCGAACTTCGCCTTCCCAATCTCCCCCAACTTCTCTTGATCAAATTCGTCAGATAATCCGCCAACGCCCCGCTCCCCGACAACTGCCGATTCCCATGCGCATCCACTTCGCCTCCCTCCATGATCTTCTCCGCCAACAGCGACTTCTTGTCCTCCGCCTTGTACCTCACCCCCTCCGACACCGCCACCACGCACCGCCCCAACTTCGTAAACACCCGATCCACATCCCCGATAAACTTCCCCTCATCGAAAATCCACCTCCGGCACATACACCAAATGCGGCCCATCCGTCTCATCCACACCGCCCCAACACACTACGCCGCCGTCAACCACCCCGCATCCCGCCCCATGATGATATTAATCTTAATCCCCTTCAGCGACCGGTTGTCCGCATCATCCCCCTGATGCGCCAACGCCACAAACCTCCCCGCCGACCCATACCCCGGACAGTGATCCGTCGTCCGCAAATCATTATCAATCGTCTTCGGCACATGATACACATTCAAATTCACGCCCCCCGCTCTTCGCCATCTCCGCCGTGATCCGCGCCGTATCCGCCGAATCATTCCCCCCAATATAAAAAAAGTGCTCCACATTATGCTTCTTAAACGCCTCAAAAATCTTCGCGCAATACGCCTCGTCCGGCTTGTCCCGCGTCGACCCCAACGCACTCGACGGCGTCTGCGCCACCCGCTCCAGCAAATCCGCCGCCAACCCATCCAACGACAAAAAATCATCCGTGATAATCCCCCGCACCCCATGCTTCGCCCCAAGAATCTTCCCAATCTTCCCCGCCTTCTGCCCCTTCATCAACCCCTCAATCACCCCCACCAAACTCTGATTAATCACCGCCGTCGGCCCCCCGGACTGCCCAATCACCGCATTACCAGCCATAATAACTCCAATAAAAAAACTTCCAATAAAGCGAAGAACTATACCCCAACTCCCCCCAATCGAAAATCAAAAATCAAAAATCAAAACTCCCCCAATCTCTCAATCCCCCGATGACCCAATGACTCAATCTCAAGCCCTCCCCTAAAAAAGTCCGATAGGAAAAGGAACGACTTTTCTATTTTCTTTTGGATGGAGACACAAATGCCGATCAAGCTCGACCAGGTCAAAGGCGACCCCAAAAAACTCATGGCCCTCATCAATTTCATGAAGGGCGAACACAACGACGAAAACATCATGTTCATCCTCGACAAAGGCAGCCCCGAAGCCGTCTACACCAAGTACATCAAAAAAGGCGCTGCCAAAGAAGTCAACCTCCCCGCCGCCATCTCCGCACCCCTCTACGCCCTCGCCTCCGTCAAAAATTGGAAAGGCATGGAACCCGGAATCAAAAAAGCCAAAGACAGCGTCACCGGCCTCGTCAACTCCGACGTCATGCCCCGCTTCGAACAATCCGCCGCCTGGAAAGCCCTCGCCGCCGCCGCCCCCTGACCATCCTCCAATCATCCCCCCAAACACCCACAAGCCCCCCATGAAAATCGGGGGCTTTTCTCTTGCGCCCCTCAACAATCGTACCCCGCCTCCGCTTGCCGCGTCGCGACCCGCTCCCCTCATCATCCCCACCCCTCGACACAACGATCTCGCCCCATCCCCCATTTCGTCCGCATGACGTTAAACTTTACAACAACATTCGTTCGTTCATCCGAGCAGTGAGGATTTCTTCATGCATAAATCGCGGAACGCCATCATCCAAATGCCACTAATTCCGCTCCTGCTCGCCTGCATGTGCGGATGTCAATCCTCCCCTCAAAAACCATCACCGAATCTCCAACCACCACAGGAAATCACCGGCTATGAAAATGTCATCAACAGCCTCCTATCCACCTTTGACCACACCGACATCCTCGCATTAAGCGACACCCACTGGAGAAAAGCCGATTCAGATCTTCGAATCGCATTGGTGCGCAACCCTCTATTTGCACAAAAAGTCCACGTCATTGTCGTCGAGTTCGCCACCACCGCCTATCAATCCCTCCTCGACCGCTACGTCGCAGGAGAGGACGTCCCGCTCAACGAACTCCAACAAGTCTGGCAAAAAACCACCCAAACCAATGGCGTTTGGAATTCACCCGTCTATGCCGATTTCTTTGCCGCCGTCCGCGAAACAAATAAAAAACTGCCCGCCAACCAGCAACTCCGAGTGCTCGCTGGCGATCCACCCGCCGGAACCGATATCCGCCACGGTCGCGGACCTCTCCGCAATCTCCATCCTGAAACAACAAGTCCTCGCAAAAGGCGAAAAAGCCCTCCTCATTTACGGCAGCGGCCACCTCAACCGCATCGGCGGAATCACAAGGGAATTGGAAGCAACCCATTCGGGTCGCATTTTTGTGGTCGATATCCTCGGAGGTCCCGACCCCTCCTATCAGAAATTCGAGCACGCCTTGAAATCCCCCATCCGCCCCGCCTTCATCTCCCTCCACAAAATCCCCTTCTCCAATTTCAACGCCGACGAATTCCTCGGCGGCTCCCAAAAACTCGTCAACGGCGTCTGGGTCCCCGCACACGAATATCAACAATTCACCCTCACCCAAATGGCCGACGCCTGCGTCTATCTCGGAACAAGTCCCGATATAACAATACAAGTCCCCTCAAATCCCTAGAAAAAAAAACGGGGACGCAGCTAGTTTATTTCTCTCTCTCCTTTGATCGTTCCACGTTCCCCCCCCTCCCTCACTCCCCCGGCAGACCCGGATCAAAATCCGACCGCTCCCCCGTCCACTTCACCCCACCAGAATCATAAATCCGCTTACTCGCCTCTTCCGAAACACTTGTCCCCGGCGGCCAATTCTTCGAAAGATCAAACACCTCATCCCCAATCCCCTGATTCACCCGCAACCCCAACTTCTTCGTCCCCCGTCCACGCACTTCCATCCGCATCACGATCTCCTTCCCCAGTCCAGCCGCAAGCAAAACCCGCCGCTCCGCCAAAGTCGGACACCACAAACCTCCCACCTCCACCACATCTAAAGTACGAAAAATCAACTCCTCCTCCCCTTTCCTCCAATACGTCATCCGCAACGGCAACAAACCTTGCGCCTGATCCAGCCACACCGTCCTGTACAACCGCCCCCCATTCAACTCATCAACGACAACACACGCATGCCCATCAACAGCCTCCAGCATCGGATGAACCACGCTGTCACGCATCCGCAACAGAGACACAAGAGTCTCATCAAATCTCCCTTGGTCCGTATCCCGCGGCGAACCAATCATCTCCAACTCAAACCACCCCATATCACGCAATCGAATCTTATTAACAGGCTCTTTCTGAATAAGGCCCATGGAATTAAATCCCTGAAGATACATCCACCATTCCCCATCAAAAGTGCTGACATCCCGAAATTGCGACGTATCCAAACCAATGCCGTGCGCCTTATCCACATAAATCTTCTCCCCCTTGATCGCCACCTTGTAATGAAACCCGATGCTATCTGTCGAAGTCACAATCGGCACATAGTCATACTCCACCGCCAAATCCTTAACCCCCGCTGCCCTCTTCTCCGCCATCGCCAGCAACTCCCCTTTCGACACGCCAACAGGCAACGACGTAACCACCGGCTGCGGATTCTGAACCGTTGAAATAGGCCTCGGTGCCACCGCAACAAGCCGCATCGGCAATGCCATCACAAGCACCACGCACGCCCCCGCCACTACCAATGCCCCCGTTGCTATCACCAAAACAATTTTTAACTTCGCCCGCAAAAATGCCTCCACCACCCCCTTCGCCATCCCCACCGCAACCCCTGATTTCAACCCTCCCACCACTCCCACCTTCCCCGCCAAACCCGCCGGCACCCCCTCCGCCCCCTCAACCGCCAAAGCCCGCGCCACCACCGCCCCGCCAATCGCATACCCCCGCCGCGAAAAATACCGCCGCAGTTTCTCCACCCCACGCTCAATCCTCTTCTCCATCGCCGCAGCCGACGCCCCCGCCGTAGCCGCGCTCTCCACCGCCGTCTGCTGCGCAAAATACCGCAACAACAACGCCTCCCGCTCCCGTCCCCCCAGCGTCGCCAACCCCTCATCCAAAATCTCCCTCAACTCCCGCTCCACCGTTCCTTCATCTTCTCGCGCCGTCGCATCCAATCGCATAGCCGCCACCCTTTCCCGCTGACGCCGTCTTCCCTCACCCTTCCGCACATTCGCACAGCAATATCCCGTCGCACGATACAACCAGGCCGCCAATGGTTTCCTTCTCGAAATCCTTCCCCCCTTCTCCGCCAATAAAATAAAAACCGCCTGCGTCACATCCTCCGCCTCCTCCCCCGGCCCACCCAACATCCGCCGCGCCGCCCCATACACCATCCCCACATAACGCCCCACCAACTCCCCAAACGCCCCCTCCTCCCGCCCCCAAATACCGCTCCAACAACTCCCAATCCGTCGCCATACACCCATCCTTCCCCACTAGTGTACGCCCCACCTCCCATTCCGACATAATTCTCAACCGAATCGAAAACGCACCAGAAACTCTTTTTTTAACTTCCCCCATCACCCGCCGCCTCCGCCACTTTCCACACCACCCCCACTATCGGCAACTGCCCACCCTTCACGACCCACCTCCCTCAAATTGCCTCGCGCCCTACACTCACCCAACTCTAGTCCAAAACTTTCTGGATCCCTCGCATTCTTTAACCACAAAATAAAAAATGTGATTAAACATAATTCATGTAATGACCATCGGATTGCTTTGACACCGCCGTGCAACTTCTTTCTTTATTTCATCCGAATTCGTTCCGAGCAGGCAGGATCGCAAGTCTGTTACCTTCTCTGCATCAGTATGTAAAACTTTTTTTTCCTTTTGGTCATAAAAGCTTCCCGTATACCGGCTTACTTCGCCGTGCAAAGGATGAGAAAAGGTATAGGTGGCATGACCGTATTCGGGAGTATCTTTATCTAATCCATCTCGACAAAAAATAAACTCCACTTTGCCGCCCTCACGTTTAACAAGAACTGAGTTAAACCCTCCAACGTGTCGGCCATGAGGAGAATAAATATCTCCACTTATAGATAAAATACTGTCTTCGGAAGTAATTTTTATAATTCCTGCGTTAATAATATTTTTGGATTCTTTATCAACAACAACATCGAACCACGTACCCTCAATCCACTGTCTACCCAAGATTATGCGCCGTATCCACCGAACGTTAATTATCTTTTCGAATAAAAAATCGGCTAATTCGACGAGTCCAAGAAAAGCTAATATGGCACAAAGCCACGAAACGCCAATATGAGCTTCCATTCCCTCACGAAACCAATGCTCAATGCCAAGCGCCGCCAGTCCTGAAAGAAGACAACTAACGCGCCGAAACCACTTCTCCCATTGTTCGATCTTATCCATTTATCCCTCAAATATAATTTATAATTTCGTTAAAATGTGATATTGAATGCGTTGCAACTGCCGCAAGTTTAGGAGATGCGTTATATGCGAATGATTTGCCTACAAATGAAGCCACATGCACATCATTGGCACCGTCTCCAACAAACGCGCATTCATTTGCTCGTATCCCATATTCTTCCATCAACAATCTTAAATACCCAACCTTTCCACGGTAATCAGAGGGTGAAAGTGACCAGTTCCGGATATTTCCATCAACATCCCAATTTAAATCTGCCGCAGCATATACGTGACGAAAGCCAAGTTCGGCTTGCGCCAACTTCGCCTGTTCGAGAAAGCCTCCAGAAATAATGGCCATCACTACATTTTCGCGACGCAAGTGTTTGGAGAGTTCAATAACGCCTGGATTTAGCGAATAACTTTTCATTATTCGATCAAAAAGTGAGCGATTCAGTCCCAAAGCTTTCATAGACGTTAGGCTCGCATCGCACCAGTCGGTATAACACTTAAACCGGCCAGCGTCCCAAGCCCGAGCCATATTTGCGTCCGCTACAATTGCTTCGCTGCCAAGCGCATGCACCAGACGTGCCCACAACCCCATAGAGTGTTGTTCGGGTGTTTCACCCAAATCCCGTAATGGTGCATGAGTTAAAATTGTTCCTTCAAGATCAAATGCAAAAATGCGTATAGCCATCATGGACTCCACAAAAAGTACTTCCTAACTAACAACCATTCTTCCTCGTCGAATAGATTTTTCTATCCAGACCCAAAGCGCCAAATGTTTGTTAAGATCAACATGTGAGTACCCGGTTATTATGCATCCACTTCAATGCGTGTCAATCTGGATATGCTTGATCAATAGTTAAATTTACACTTCAGATTTCCTACTGCCCCCCCGCCTTCTCCGCCACCTTCCACACCACCCGCGCCAACGGCAACTCCCCTCCCCTCTCCAACGGCCACCCCACCCACCGCATCCCCACATACCCCACCCCATCCACCCCCACCGGAAACGCAAATCCTTCCTCCTCTCCTCGCACCTCCCCTTCCCCCTTCTTGCTCCTTGCTCCTTGCTTCTTGATTCCCTTACCCACTCTCACCCTCACCACCCTCAACTCCATCCGCCGATGCGTCAACACATGCACCACCTCCCCGCACTCCCACATATCTCCAACCCTCACCCCCAACCCCTCCAAGAAAGAAACGGGGACGCAGCTAGTTTCCTCTTTCCTTCCCCTATTCTTTTGTGCCGTCGAGAAATAAACGGGGACGCAGCTAGTTTTTTTCTTTTCATCGTTCTTCTTCGTCTTCCCTTCTCGAAACTCGAAACCTGAAACTCCATCCTCCCCCACCACCGGAAACTCCCACATCCCCTCCCAGACCCCGCCCGCCCCCCGCTGCATCAACAACACCTCCTCATCCCCCACTTCACCGTTCCGCGTTCCTCGTTCCCCCTTCCCCCCTTCTTGCTTCTTGCTACTTGCTACTTGCTTCTCCCTCACCACAACGAGCGCCACTCCCCTCACCACCGGCGACTCTCTCTTCTTCCCTTTCACCGGCAACTCCCCCTCCCTCCCCTCCTTATTCGCAACACAGAATCCCCGCACCGGACACTCCCCACACCGCGGCACCCCCGGCACGCAAACCGTCGCCCCCAACTCCATCACCGCCTGATTCACATCCCCAAATCTACCGCTTCCAACTCCCTCCAAATCGCCCACCATTTTCAATCGTTTCCCGTTTTTTTCCTTCTTTTTTCGCGCGCGGCAATCACTTTCTCCATCACTTCCCAAAAAAACACCCTATGTCTAGACTCTGCAACATCTAAATCAAAACCCGTCAAACGCGAAATAACCCGAATCACGTTCCCATCCACCACCGGTGCCTCCACCCCAAACGCAATGCTCGCCACCGCCCCCGCTGTATAACGCCCGATCCCAGGAAGACTTAGCAGCACCTCCACCTCTCCCGGTACCTTTCCCCCATGCGCCTCCACCATCCGCCGCGCAGCGAGATGCAAATGCTTCGCCCGCCGATAGTAACCCAAGCCCGCCCAAAGACTTAAAACCTCCTGCAACTCCGCTCTGGCCAGATCCTCCACCGTCGGAAGAGCCGCTAAGAACTTGCGATAAAAGGGTTTAACCGTCTCCACCTGAGTCTGTTGAAGCATCGTTTCGCTCAACCAGATTGCATACGGATCAGTCGTCCCCCGCCAAGGCATCTCGCGCTTATGCACATTAAACCAGCGCAACAAATAGTGGTGTAGGTCTTTGACAGGCCTCAACATACGATATGTGGATTGTGTTAAATCTTCGCCCATGTGGCCTCATCATACCACCTCGGCTGAGTTCATGCAGGCCGTTGTCATTACATGAGTTATCGCGTCCCAAATGGCGAAAATAGAGAACGGCTCGACAGCCGCCAAAAATTTTGCATTCATTCACAAAAATTTTTCACCCCCACCTATAGAGGTCTAACTTTTTTGAAACCACAAGTATTTTGACCACATGGGGTTAAGCTGTGGATAACTTGTCTGTCAAGATTTAGTAAAGGAGACCGTTGACACCACCAGATATAGTGGTATTGTCTCTCAAATCGCTCACGGACAGGGCTGATAACACCCGATATCCAAATCGGGCCGGTGAAGAGAAGAGGCTTGGACGCCTCCCCCCTTCATATGGCGGCGATAAGTGCCGCCAAAACGGATGGTTAAGAATCGGCTAGGGGTGGACGGCGCGTGGACCCGCTGCCCAACCCTATTAAAGCAGGCTTGACACGGCAATGGGCATCCTCAGCGACAACCAAATCGAACGGTCCGTCAAGATCGTCCCCTTCGAGAAGAACGCAAAGCGTCCGGGGGCCATTAGTTATGGCGTCACCAGCTACGGCTACGACGTCCGCGTCGGCACGGCACTTCAAAATCTTCACCAACGTCAACTCCTCCATTGTCGACCCCAAGCGTTTCGACCCCCGAAGCTTCGTGGATGTCGATGCCGCCGAAAAAGGCTATATCCTCATTCCGCCCAACAGTTTCGCACTTTGCGAGACGGTTGAATATTTCGAAATTCCGCGCGATATGCTCGCCATCTGCGTCGGCAAAAGCACCTATGCCCGCTGCGGCATCATCGTCAACGTCACCCCGCTCGAACCCGAATGGAAAGGCAAGATCACCATCGAGATCAGCAACACCACGCCGCTGCCCGCAAAGATTTACGCCAATGAAGGCATCGCACAGATCATCTTTCTCCGTGGCGAAGAAGTCTGCCGCGAGCTACGCGGACAAAAAAGGCAAATACCAGGATCAACCAGGACTTACGTTGCCCAAGGTGGATTAAATATTGTGTTTGAGTGAAAAAAACTGTTTTTGGATCGAAAACAACAACGAAACGTCATGAGATGATAGGATTCGAATAGTCGAATCCCATAGTCGCCGTGGCGGAGCATCTCTGGCGACACGAGTAGTAAGACGGAACGAGGAAAATTGGCCGGCCCGACGGATCGGGAAGGCCAAGTGAAGTCTCGCGAAGTGGCCGAATGGGCCGCGGCGGATCGGTTTGGGTGTTGCGGCGTTTGACCGCAGCGCGAAGCGTTGCAGCAAGGAAGCAAGGAGCAGGCAGATGAAGATCGACACGGCGATTTACCAAGGCGGGGACGGATGTTTTTTCCACGGTGAAGTGGGAGAAGCGGACCAGCCGCATTTCGCATACCGACGGCTCGGTGGTGTTTGAGATGAAGGATGCCGAGATTCCGGCGGACTGGAGCCAGCTTGCGACGGACATCGTCGTGTCGAAGTATTTCCGCAAGGCGGGCGTGCCGCAGTTCGATGCGGATGGCAACGCCGATCCTGGATGAGCAGGGCAAGCCGAAGACCGGGCCGGAAAAGTCGGTCAAGCAGGTGGTGCATCGCCTCGCCGGCTGCTGGACGCACTGGGGCAAGAAGTATGGCTACTTCAACACGCGACGAAGACGCCCAGGCGTTTTATGACGAGCTGGCGTACATGCTGCTGCACGCAGATGGCGGCGCCGAACTCGTCCGCAGTGGTTTAACACGGGATTGAATTTCGCCTATGGGCTCACCGGGCCGTCGCAGGGGCACTGGCATGTGAATCCGGCCACCGGGCAGCTGGAACAAACCAAAGATGCGTACACGCATCCGCAGCCGCATGCCTGCTTTATCCAGAGCGTGGATGATGATCTGGTGAATGAGGGCGGCATCATGGATTTGTGGACGCGCGAGGCGCGGCTGTTCAAGTATGGCTCGGGCACGGGGACGAACTTCAGCAAGGTGCGCGGGGAAAACGAATCGCTTTCCGGCGGCGGCAAGTCGTCGGGTCTGATGAGCTTCCTGAAGATCGGCGACCGGGCGGCGGGGGCGATCAAGTCCGGCGGCACGACGCGCCGGGCCGCCAAGATGGTCTGCCTGGACCTGGATCATCCGGATATCGAAGAGTTCATGAACTGGAAGGTGCGCGAGGAGATCAAGGTCGCGTGCCTGGTGGAAGGCATTAAGCATCTGCCGAAGGATCAGCAGGAACTCGCCAAGAAGATGAAGTTGAAGCTCGATTACGACTTCAACGGCGAAGCGTATATGACGGTCAGCGGGCAGAACTCGAATAACTCCGTCCGCGTGCCGAACAAGTTTCTTGAAGGCGGTGGAAGAAGATGGCGACTGGCAGACTGATCACGCCGCAAGGACGGCAAGATTCACAAGACGATGAAGGCCCGCGACCTGTGGAAGCAGATTGGTTATGCCGCGTGGCGGTGTGCGGATCCGGGCGTGCAGTTTGATGACACGATCAACGAATGGCACACCTGTCCGCAGTCGGGGCGGATCAATGCGAGCAATCCGTGCAGCGAGTACATGTTCCTGGACAACACGGCCTGCAATCTGGCGTCGATCAATCTGATGAAGTTGTTCGATGAGAAGACGCGGCGAGTTTGATATCGAAGGTTTCAAGCATGCGTGCCGGCTGTGGACGATGGTGCTGGAAATCAGCGTGCTGATGGCGGCGTATCCGAGCAAGGAAATCGCGCGGCTGTCGTATGAGTTCCGCACGCTGGGGCTGGGTTATGCCAACATCGGCACGATGCTGATGGTGTCGGGGATTCCGTACGATTCCGATGCGGGCCGGGCGGTGTGCGGGGCGGTGACGGCGATGATGACGGGCGAGAGCTTATGCGACGTCCGCGGAGATGGCGAAGGAGCATGGGCCGTTCCCGGGATTTCGGAAGAATCGCAATGACATGCTGCGGGTGATGCGCAATCACCGCGCGGCGGCCTACAACAATGACGCGGAGTATGAAGAGCTGACGGTCAAGCCGGTGGCGATTGATGCGGCGAAGTTCAACGGCGAAGCATCCGCAAGCAGCGATCGCGCTGCTGCATGCGGCGCGGGAATGCTGGGATCGGGCGCTTGCGCTGGGCGAGCAGTATGGATATCGCAATGCACAGACGACGTGCATCGCGCCGACGGGCACGATTGGCCTGCTGATGGATTGCGACACGACGGGCGTGGAGCCGGATTTCGCGCTGGTGAAATTCAAGAAGCTCGCGGGCGGCGGGTACTTTAAGATTGCCAATGCAGTCGTTGAGCCGGCGCTGCGGAACCTGGGCTACACCGAGCCGCAGATCAAGGATATTCTCACGTACGTGCTGGGGACGCTGACCTTGAAGGGCGCTCCCGCACATCAATCAGGAGGTGTTAAAGGCGAAGGGCTTCACGGATGAAGAACTGGCGAAGACTGAGGCTTGCCTGCCTTCAGTTTTTGAGCTGGCCTTCGCCTTTTCCCCCTGGTCGTTGGGTGAGGAGTACATGCAGCGGCTTGGGATTCGCCAAGGAACAGTGGCAGAAGCCGAAGTTCAACCTGCTGCGGGCGCTGGGCTTCTCGAAGAAGCAGATTCGCGAAGCCAACGAAGTCATCTGCGGCACGCAGACGATCGAAGGTGCTCCGCATCTGAAGGCAGAGCACTATGCGGTGTTTGATTGCGCCAACCGGTGCGGCCGCAAGGGCAAGCGGTTCATCCATCACATGGGGCACATCCGGATGATGGCGGCGGCGCAGCCGTTCATTTCCGGGGCGATTTCCAAGACGATCAACATGCCCAATGAGGTGTCGGTCGGCGACATCGAAGAGGCGTACATGGAGTCGTGGAAGCTGTCGCTGAAGGCGGTGGCGCTGTATCGCGATGGCTCGAAGTTGAGCCAGCCGCTGAATACGCAGTTCGGATGATGACACGGCGGATGACCAGGATATTGATGATCTCAAGGCGATGGAGGCGGCAGGCGTGCAAGGCGTGCGGCGATCCGACGCCGGCGGCATCGCGGCGAAGGCCGAGCCGCGATGCGCAGATGGTCGAGCCGGTCGAGAAGATCGTGGTGAAGATTGTGGAGCGGCCGTTGCGGCGGCGGTTGCCGGACACGCGGGCGAGCATCACGCACAAGTTTGATATCTGCGGGCATGAGGGGTACATCACGGTGGGGCTGTTTGAAGACAACACGCCGGGCGAAGTGTTCATCACGATGGCCAAGCAGGGCTCGACGATCGGCGGGCTGATGGACACGATTGCGACGCTGATTTCGCTGAATCTGCAGTATGGCGTGCCGCTGGATGCGATTGTGCGGAAGTTTGAGCACATGCGGTTTGAGCCGGCGGGCATGACGGCGAATCCGGACATTCCGTTCGCGAAGAGCTTTGTGGATTACATGGTGCGGTGGATGGGGATGCAGTTCATCGCCGGGGTATCGGGCGGCCAACGCGCCGAAGCGTGAGAGCCAGATGATGCGGAGCCGCCGCGATGCGGAAGCGCCGGCCGCGGAAGAGACAAACGGCCACGGAAGTGGCGGCGACGCGGCGGGCGGTGAATCAGGCCGCGGTGCAGGTCAAGGCCGGGAGATCGTTCGCGATGCGGTCGCGGGGCACGGAGGCCCCTTTTTTCTTCCGACGGGATTCAGACGAACGGCGGAGCGTCGGTGATGACGGGTTCGCGGAAGGAATTGATGATGGAACCGATGGGGAAGATGGATACGCTGTCGCAGCAGACGGCGAAGATGATGGGTGACGCGCCGACATGCACATGCGGAGCATCACGATTCGGAATGGGTCGTGCTATAAGTGTTTGAATTGCGGGGCGAGCTTGGGTTGTTCGTAAACCATGGAGTGAATCGGCAGTGTGCTTGACCGTACCGCGGCAAACAGGAAGATGTTGCGACGGTGGATTGGCATTAAACCCGGAAACGTGCGTTAATCCGCATTTCCGGGCTTTTTTCATGGGGGACGCGACAATAACGTCCCCGTTTGGTTTTACACCTATTTATTCATGGCTTTCCGATTCACGGCTTTCGGATTCGCCGGGCTTTTTGTGCCGGGTTTTGACGCGGGCGGTTTGGGCGGGGCTTTGGGGACTACTACCTTGGTGACCTTTGGAAGTTGGTCCGGGTGTTCGGCGGCGGTCTTTTTGTAGAGTTCCTGAGCGCCTTTGTAGGTGGTTTGGACCTGGGTGTTGACCTGATTCCAGAAGGCATCGCAGGTGGCGGCGATGTTTTCGAGATGCTTTTTGGAGTCGCCGGGGATGAATTTGTTCTTCTTCCAGTCTTCGCGGACTTTTTCGGCAAATTCTTTGACATCCTTGAGGGTGTCTCTGAGGACGATGAATTCGCCTTTGAAGCCGCCTTTTTCGATCTGATAGATTTGATCGCCGAGTTCCTTGACGGTTTTTCCGGGGGTCCGAAGACGGCGTTCCAATTGACTTCGTCGTAGTCTTTTTTGGCTTCGCGGAGTTCATCGCCGAGCTTTGTGGGGACGGCGATGAGTTTGGCGACGATGCCTTTTTTGCTGTTCCAGTCCTCAGCGGTGAGGATTTTGGGATATGGAGGTACCGGCATGATCATTCTCCTCATCAAAAGAAATACAGGTCCAGAGGTCATTTTTGACGCGGGTAAGAGTATCTTAATGGTGGGAAATCGGCAATGGATGAGCTTCACGGACGGTTTTGAGCGGGAATCGCGGCGGTGAGGCGTTGAAGAGGTTGCATTGACCGGCAAGGGGCGGATGGAGTACAGTTTTGATCTCGCCGCAGCGGCGACCATCCTGGGGGATGGTGTAACGGTAGCACAGCAGTTTTTGGTACTGCTTGTTCAGGTTCGAATCCTGATCCCCCAAGTGTTGTTTTATTTTACGGCTACTTTAAGGCCCAGGGATTGCAATCCCTGGGCTTTTTCGTTTGTGGTTGAGAGATTTGGAAAAGGATCAGGGTTGGGGGAGGGTGAAGTCGGTTTCGAGGGGGGTGGGGTAGACATCGGGGGGTAGGTGATGGTGACGTGGTAGTGGCCGTTGGCGAGGGGGGTGGGGTTTTCCCAGAGGGGGATGGAGGATGAGCGGGTTTCGCCGGGTTTCATGAGGATGCGGAAGTGGGGGTGCATGGTGTCTTTGGGAGTGGCGGCGATTTGCTGGGAGGCGTGGTGTCGGTACGGGTAAGGGCGAAGGCGTTGAAGGCGCCGAGGGAGAGGGGTTTGTCGGTGTTGTTGGTGAACTTCACTTGCCGAAGGCGTTGGAGCCGACGAAGGAGATGGTGATTTTGGCGGTGAGGGTGGCGGGGGCGGTGGTGGGAGTGGATGGGGCGGGCTCGGCGGCGCGGCAGGTGGAGAGGGCCATGAGGAGGATTAATGCGAAGAGGGGGGCAGCGGAGTGCATGGTGATACTCTTTCGGAGAAAAGTGCGGACGGACCTTCCGCGATCGTTCAAGGTTCATGCGAGGGAAGGTTATTTTTGCTCAATTGCGCGTTGGCGGCGTTTTTGATGCCATACTTGGCGGGATCGGCGGCGACGAGCTTGGCGTATTTCGTGGGATCCTTCTTGAAATCCACCGGGCAGCTATCACAGCAGAAGTGATAGATCTTGCCGTCATAGACGGCGGTGAGTTTGGAGTCCGCGACATCATCACCCGCGACGGCGCACTTGGTGTTGTGCAGGTCGATCGGGGCGGGTTGGGTGGTGGTCGCGGCGTCTGCAGCGAAGAGGCGGGGAACGGAGATCGCTCCCATTGCGAGGAGGGCGGCGAAGGAGAACGAAAAGAGGACTTTGCGGTTCATCAGAAACTCCATTGCAAGTATTGATCAGCCAATATGATGATAACATTGTAAGCGCGATGCAAGCGGCGTGGGTTGTGGGTTGGGGTAGGGGGGCAATGTGAGTATGGCGCGGGCATCATTTTTGTCCGTTGGCGACGAACGCCTAATCGCGCGGCCGAATCGATCGGGGTGGCCTTGAGTACCGTGACATACTGCTTTCGCCCGTCGTGATCGTCATATCCCCAGGCGTAGGCTTGGGCGGCTTTGGGGTGGCCGGCGAGGTCAAAGACTTCGACTTTGCCTTCCCATATTGTTTTGCCGTCGAGTTCTTCTTTTACGGCGATCGTCTCGGAGTAGCGGGACACGCAGCCATGTTTGGCTTTGATGGTGTCACGGAGCATTTGAATGTATTTTTCGTTCATGAATTCTCCAGAGGATCGGCGACGGTTGGAATTTTTTGGGTGTGCCCACCGCTGGGGCGAATGATACGGTATTTATCATGGATGACCTGGTGATGATTTTGGGGAGGTGTGTTTGGGGATGACGGTGACATTGCCGCCGTTTTCGAGGATGGCGAGCATGCACTTCATCGGGCCGGTGCAACCGGCGGCGCGGAGGGAGGAGTTGAGTTCGTGGATGGTCATGCGGACGCTGTTCATGGCGTGGTTGATCGATTTGGCCGTTGTGGATGAGGCGGACGGGGCGGCCTTCGATGAGGGCTTCGAGGAATTTGCTTTTGAAGGTGAGGTAGCCGACGAAGTAATTGAGGGCGACGAGGGTGACGGCGCTGATGACGCCGCCGGTGATGGAGTTGTCGCCGCCGTTCATGGCGTTTTGGACGGCGTTGGTGAGGACGAGGAGGAGGACGAGGTCGAAGGGAGCGAGTTGGCCGACCTGGCGTTTTCCGGTGAGTCGGAGGAGGATGAGGACGAAGATGTAGACGATGGCGCCGCGGAGGATGAAGTGCCACCAGGCGAGGAGGGATCCGCATGGTTTGCCAATCGGTGGGGATGATGTCGGCGAGAATTGGACAGGTATCGGCGAAAGCATGGGCGGTCTCCTTCGATGAGTTTGTATGCATGAGGTAACGATGCCGCGACGGGTGTGAAGGGCAATGGCACGGGTGACAGTGCAACCGATGTGCATGAATAGCCGGCGGGCGGAACCGGCGCGGACAGCCGGTTTTCGCCGGGCAGAACACGGGCAAGACGCATGGCGAGGTGGATTGCGTGGTAAGGGGGGACTCATAGGATGGGCAGGATGCGTGTTGGCAAAATGATTTCGACGAGTTTTGCGACGGCGTGGCGCGGTGCGCTGTTTGACGTGTGCGGGGAGGCGGACTGCGCCGGCGACAGCTCCGGGGGCACGGCGGTCCGATTTGCCCGTCGAGAGTGTGCCGCGGATCGTGAGCACGGTTCCCGCGGCGACGTTGAATATTGTGCTAATCGGGGGGCGGATCGTCTTGTGGGGGTGACGAAATATGATCATGATTTATTTGCCGGAGGCGCAGAAGGATCTACCCGTGGTGGGGGATTATGAGACGATGGAAATTATGAGCGGCTGGTGTCGCTGCATCCGACGGCGGTGGTGGTGCAGACGACCGAGGCACGTATTTCGGAGCGGTTGCGGGAACTGGCGGCGGCGGATCATTTTGAGCTGGTGAACATCAGGATGGACACGTTGGAGGATTTGTGGGGGACGGCGGGGACGTTGGGACGGATCAGCGGGCGGGAGAAGGAGGCGGAGGCGGCGGTAGGGAGGCGCGGTAGGAATTGAAGGAGATGGCGATCGCGATGGAGGGGAAGCGCGGCCGAGGGTGTTGTATGTGACGGGGCGGATCCGTTGTTTATGGCGGGGGGGGAACGTTCATGGATCAGATGGTGACTTTGGCGGGCGGGGAGAATGTGGGGGCGAAGGTGGGGAAGTTTTTTCCGGTGATCAGGAATGAGACGCTGGTGAAACTGGCGCCGGACGTATTGTTGATCAGCGCGCCGGATCAGCCGGCGCAGCAGGAGAATGATCCGCGGGCGCGAATCATGGTCGAGGCTTCCCATCCCGGCGGTGTGGAATGATCGGGTGTTTCTCGTGACCGACTGGGTGATCACTGATGGCGGGTCGGTGGAATTGCCGAAACAGGTGCATGAGTTGTCGAAGTTGATCCATAAGAATGCACCGCCGGCGGCGGAGACGCAGCGGGCGGCCGCGGCCGCGGCCATGGAGGGGGCGTCCGTGAAAGGACATGTGACGCCGGCGGCGTATGGTCGGATGTGGGGGGTGTGGCTGCTTGTGTTGGCGGGGTTTTTTTGTTGTGCATGATGGTGGGGCCGGCGGGTGGGGGGGGACATGGGCTGAGTTTGGATGGCCGGGGGAGGATGTGCGGGATCTTCGGATGTTGCGGGTGGTGGAGGCGGCGTGGTGGGAGTGGCGTTGGCGGGGGCGGGGGTGACGTTGCAGGCATTGTTGCGGAATCCGTTGGCGGATCCGTATGTGCTGGGGATTTCGAGCGGGAGTTCGGTGGGAGTGATGGTGTGGTTGATTGCGACCGGGTCGCTATACGGAGCCTTTGGGACAACGGACTTTGTGAAGATGTTGCTCTAGCCGGGGAGATGATTCCGGCGGTGGCGGGGGCGGTGGTGAGTTGCGTGATTGTTTTTGCGATTGCTCGCGCGGCGGGGGGGTGGAGGAAGGGCGGCCGATCCGTTGACGCTGCTGCTTGTCGGGGTGGTCGTTTCGGCCATCAATGGGGCGATTTTAATGTTGCTCAACTCCTTCGTGACTGAAGGCGTGCGGATCAATTTCCTCAATTATGTGATGGGGGCGATTTCCAGTGATGTCAGTTGGGGGAGCTTTTTTTCGCGCTGGTGGTGCTGGTGGCGGGATACGTGCCGATCCTGTTTTCCGGTCAGGCGCTGAATATCGGGAGTCTTTCGGATGTTGAGGCGACGAGTCTGGGCGTAAATGTGCGACGGCTGCGAACGCTTTGCTTTGTCAGTGCCAGCGTCACCACGGCCGCGGCCATCATGCTCTCCGGTCCGATTGGTTTTGTCGGACTTATTTGTCCGCATATTTGTCGGCGGATAGTGGGGGCGGATCATCGGAAGCTGCGGTGGCGGCTCCTTTGTGCGGGGGTGCGTTTCTCATGCTCGCCGATACCTTCGTCAGTGCCACCGGCGGTGTCTTTCATGGAGAATTGCCCGTTGGCGTGGTGACGGCGTTGTGTGGTGGGCCGTTCTTTCTGCTGCTGTTGGGCCGGCGGGAATCCGGGAGGGGATGAATGAGTGCGCGGTTGGTTGTGAAAAGGTTGAAGGCGGAGGGGCTGCATTTTTCGTATGGTGCGCGGGCGGTGGTGGAGGATGTGTCGCTGGAGGCGCAGGCGGGGGAATGCGTGGCGATTGTCGGTCCGAACGGATGCGGGAAGTCGACGCTGCTGCGTTTGTTGCTGGGCGAATTGCGCGAAGGCGGGGCGGGTGATGGTGGATGATGCGGAACTGGGCGAGCTTGGAAGAATCGGCGTGGCGGGGCGATTGTCGCTGGTGCCGCAGCAGGCGGGCTCGGGGGGAGGGAGCGCCGCCTTTGGTTATTCAGTGCGGGAGATGGTGTTGATGTCGCGGCACGCCTCACACATGAACACGGATGGGGCGGTGGGTGGGGGAGGGATGATGGGCTTTGAAACTGACGAGGATATGCAACTCGCCAATGAATCCATGTGGGGGGCGGATGTGCATCATCTGGCGGATCGGTCTGTTGATACTCTCTCCGGCGGGGAGCGTCAGCGGGTCGCCATCGCGCGGGCCTTCACGCAGAACACTCCGATCATGCTCCTTGATGAACCGACCTCCGGCGCTGGATTTTTTTCATCAGCTTGAGTTGATGGAACAACTCCGGCACATGACCAGGAGGAAACACGCATCGCCCTGTTGGTCACGCATGATCTGAATCTGGCGGCGAAACATGCGTCGCGGATCATTGTGATGGATCGGGGGCGAATCGTTGCAAACGGAACATCTGCGGAGGTGTTGATACCGAGCGTGCTGGAACCGGTTTATCGGGTGAAGGTGAGTCTTCATGAGGCTGGCGAATTGCGATTTGAACGGGCGGAGAAATAACGGGCGTCAGTGAACGTCGTCGAGGTCATTTCCGATGGATTCTATTTTCAGGGAATAGAGTCCGGCGTTGTTCCAGAGTGTGAGTTTGGAGTCGTCGTTGAGCAGGACGACGCGTTCGGTCGGCTCACGATTGACGAGTTGTTGCAAAGCGTGCGTCGTGCGGGCGTTTGGGTCTTTCATGGCGGGGGCGAAGTCGTGCAGAAAGGCTTCGATGAGATGCAGGTTTTCATCCAGTTTGGCTTGTGGGGCGTCCGAGGCGAGAGAGACGCACAGTGTCGCCGAATAGACCCGCTGCTTCGCGGCATCGTGGACGATGGTGGCGGAAGTGGCATTGGCCGAGGATGCGGCGGTCCAGGCGATCGTGCCGTCCGCCAGCGGAGTCGAATGCATCGCATCCTTGTCAAAACGCATCGCCAGAAAATTGGCGGCGGTGTCATAACTGACCCGCATCGCCCAACGCGTCGGCACATGGGTGACGGTGTCCGGGGGTTCGGCATCTTGCGCCGGCATGGTCGCCGGATTCGGAGCCGCCGCCGCGGTGAGGAGTTCGGTTTTCAGGACATCAATTTCATGGGTTAGCGCCGCATTGGATTGCTGAAGTTCTGCAAGCTTGGTTTGTGCGGATTCCGCGACGTTGCTGGCCGTCGCGGCCTTGTCGGCATATTGCCGGGCGGCGACTTCATTTTTCGCAGCCGCCGGCGCGAGTTGAGAAATTTTCGCCAGCGCCGCTGGAGCTCGGTGCGCAACCGCTCCTTATCCGCCGCCTCCGCGCGGGCCTTCGCCAGATCCTGTTCAAGCGATTGAGATCTGGTTTGGGCAACTTCGAGTTGGACGACCGCCTCGCGCAACATGCCGTGCGATTCCATGCTCGCCATCGTCGCATCCGCTTTGGCTAGCGCCGCCGTGAGGTTTTCATTCTGTCCCGCAGCCGCCCGTATCGTTAGCTCCTGCTTCTCATACAGCGAGAAGAGCACCGCCGAAAGCCCCGTCAACAAAAGAACCGCCGCACATGCCAGAGGCAAAACCCCGCGCCGCAACCGATCTCCCGAAACCCTACTCACTAAAATGCTTTTTGAAATCGCCGTGTGAACGGTGCGCGAAGCCTCGCCATCCGCCACTCCAAGTGTCAGCGGCTCCCCGGTCGCCATATCAGTGCCATGAACCTGCCAGCGCACGCAGACCCCTTTCGCCGGTGATGTGAATCCGCCGCCACGCGCGGCTATTCCATTCTTTTCGGCCAAATCGCCGCTGGACATTATCAGAACTGGCCTATTATCGAACCCCTGCCGGTATTCCGCGATTTTTCCTCTGATTTGCCTTGGAACGCTCGATTCGGGATGATCGGATGGAGTTTCAAAAATCGCATTCGAGGTAGCCATGCCCCCGTTTTCCTATGAACCGACGTTTCAACTCGCACACGATGAGACCGCGTATCGCTTGTTGACCCAAGAGCACGTCTCCATTCTCTCCCTCGGCGGCAAGGAGTATCTGCGCGTTGCTTCCGAAGGTCTGCGTCTTCTCGCCGAGGGAAGCGTTTAGCGACATCTCCTTTTTTCTTCGCCCCGGACATCTTGCCCAACTGCGCGAAGAGCTTGAAGACCCCGAAGCCTCCGACAACGATCGCTTCGTCATCTACACCCATCTGCAAAATGCCGTGGTCGCCGCGGCCGGGCATCTGCCCACCTGCCAGGACACCGGCACCGCCATCGTCATGGGCAAAAAAGGCCAATACGTGCTGACCGACGGCGACGATGCCGCCGCCCTCTCCGCCGGCATCTTCGACACCTATCAGGAAAAAAACCTCCGCTACTCGCAGATCGCCCCGCTGGAGATGTTCAAGGAGAAAAACACCGCGACCAATCTGCCGGCCCAGATCGACCTGCTGGCCGACACCACGCAGGAGCCGCGACGAATACACGTTTCTCTTCATCGCCAAGGGGGGCGGCAGCGCCAACAAGAGCCTACCTCTATCAGTCCGACGCCCGCGATGCTCAATGAAGAATCGATCTCGAAGCTTCATCAAGCCGAAGCTGAAGGAGATCGGCACCAGCGCCTGCCCGCCGTATCACCTGGCGGTGGTGATCGGCGGCACCAGCGCGGAGACGACGCTGAAAACGGTGAAGCTCGCCAGTTCGCGGTTATCTACGATCACCTGCCCACCACCGGATCGGCCGGCGGCCGCGCGTTTCGCGATACGGAGTGGGAGAAGAGGATTTTGAAGATCGCGCAGGAGAGCCGGATCGGCGCCCAGTTCGGCGGGAAATATTTCGCCCACGATGTGCGCGTGATCCGCCTGCGCGCGCCACGCGGCCTGCTGCCCGATCGGCATCGGCGTGTCCTGCTCCGCCGACCGGCAACATCAAGGCCAAGATCACCCGCGACGGCATCTTCCTCGAACAATTGGAATTCCATCCCGAGACAGTATCCTGCCCGCCGAGCAGCCCGAGCTCGCCCCGCCGGTGAAGATCAATCTGTACGCTCGGCATGGACAAGGTCCGCGAGGATCCTGACCAGTTCCCGGTGAAGACGCGGCTGGAATCTGACCGGCACGCTGATCGTCGCCCGCGACGCCGCCCACGCCCGCATCAAGCAGATGCTCGACGCCGGCAAACCGATGCCGCAATATTTCAAGGATTTCCCCATCTACTACGCCGGCCCCGCCAAGACGCCCGCCGGGCATGGCCTCCGGCTGCTTCGGCCCCACCACCGCCGGGCCGCATGGACAGCTTCGTCGACCTGTTCCAATCCCACGGCGGCAGCCTGATCATGATCGCCAAGGGCAACCGATCCAAAGCCGTCACCGAAGCCTGCAAAAAACACGGCGGCTTCTACCTCGGCAGCATCGGCGGCCCCGCCGCGATCCTCGCCCAGACCAACATCAAGAAAGTCGAACTCGTCGACTTCGAAGACCTGGGCATGGAAGCCATCCGAAAAATCGAAGTGGTCGACTTCCCGGCGTTCATCGTCGTGGACGACAAGGGGAATGATTTTTTCGTCGGCCTGACCTGAGGAAGAATTTCGATGCATTCGACGCGCAATCCACCAGCCGAGGACGCCCCTTTTCCGATCCATTATCTTAAAAGAGTTGTCGAGCGGATCGAACACTTGCTGGCATCAGACACGCGACTTCCTTGCCCGTTCAAGATCGCCAAAGTATGGGTGCCACAAACAGATTGGCGAGCAACTTTTTTCGTCGAACCGGTGACACCGCTCGAAGGAATCTTTGAAACGCAGGACGTTTTTATCGACATCATGAAAAAATTGGAAAGTGAATTCAAAAACGAGCCTCTTTACTTTGGCATCGATGTCGCACCGCCCCATGAATTTCTTGGTAGATCCCATGTAGCGAAAGTTCTTGAACAACAACGCCAACAGGAAGAAGACAAAAAACTCCATCGTCATATTCGTTTGAAAGATATTGAAAAATGAAGCGGTAGTTACAATTGTATTGCATTATGCAACATTAAGTATTACCCTATTTCTCATGTTTACCGTCACCGTAAAACTTCCCGCCGACATCGCCTCCAGCCTCGCAGCCGAGGCCCGCGCAACGCGTCCCCAAATCCGCCCTTATCCGCGACTCTCTCCAAAAGCGATACGCCAAATCAAAATCAAAAAATAACACCAGCATCTATGATCGCATCAAACATCTCGCCGGTTCCGTAAAAGGCCTGCCTACCGACCTCTCTACCAATAAAAAGCACATGGAGGGTTTCGGTGAGTGAGCCTCGATTCCTCCTCGACACCGGCCCGCTCGTCGCCTTCCTGAACCCTCGCGAAGAACACCACGCCTGGGCCGTCAATGTTTTTGAACGGCTCAATTCCATCTTTGACACATGCGAACCAGTGCTCACGGAAGCAATGTATCTGCTTTCCCGTTCACCGCACGGTCAAGACCGCTTTTCCGATTTCTGCAAATCCGGAATCCTGCGAATCGACTTTCGCCTGCTTGATGAAATTCAACCGGTGAACGCCCTCCTCCACAAATACCGCAACATCCCCATGGACCTCGCTGACGCCTGCCTTGTCCACCTCGCCGACCAACACCGAAACACCCCCATCATCACGACCGACCGCGACTTCCTCCTTTACCGCACCAAGTCCCGCCGCCAAATCCCTCTCATCGCTCCCTTCTCCCCTCCGGATAACTGACGTCCTCACCCCTCCCACTCGCACACCTTCATATCCACCCGCCCATCCTTCCTAAACACCACCCCCTCCCGCTTCAACATCCCCTCCTGCCTCCCCCCAAACACATGCTCCGGAGACAACTCCCCATCCCACTTGATCACCCGATGACACGGCAACTCCCTCCCCTTCGGCACCTCCCGCATCGCCCGCCCCACCGCCCGCCCCGCCCCCATTCGCCCCGCCAACAACGCCACCATCCCATAACTCACCACCTTACCTCGCGGAATCCTCGCCACCACCTGGTAAATCCGTTCCCGAAACTTGGACTCTTCCTGCACGAAAACCTCCGGCATTTTCTCCTACCATTGGCATGTTATACTCTTCATATGCAACCAACATCCGAACCCATCGATTCCCTCTACCGCGAAATGGTCCTCGCAGCCCGTAAAATGCCTCCCGAACAAAAACTCCTCGCCCCCGCCCGGCTCTTCGAATATGCCCGCAATCTCACCATGGCTTCCATTCGCAATCAGCACCCTCAAGCAACCGAAGAAGAAGTCCGCCAACTCTTTCGCGCCTCCATGAAAATCTCCCAGCGGCTTGAAGATCGCCGTTAAGCCGGGCACCCTTTTATTAGCCGCAATTAAACATGCCTCGATCGCCGTTTCCCCCTCCCGTCGATTTGCTATACTCTCCGCATGGAACCCACCACTCAACTTGTTGACCAGCTCTTTGTCGATAAGGTTCTCGCTGCGCGCGAAAGATCACTCGAAGAAAAATTCCTCGCCGGCGGCAATCTTTTTGAAGCCGCTGTCGAGCGTATGAAAATCGGCGTCCTCATGCAATATCCCAACGCCTCCGATGAACAAATTCAATCCGAACTCCGTCGTCGCCTCGCCATTTCCCGCCACATGGAGAACGTTGAGTGAATCCCAATGACATCGTCGCCAAAGTCATCGCGGCTCTCGATCGCTGTAAAATTCCCTTTATGGTCGTCGGCTCCTTTTCAAGCAACGTCTATGGCGTGGAGCGCACCACACAGGACGCCGATTTTGTCATGCAATTGGAACCACATTCCATCAGTGAACTCATCCGAGAATTAGGTCCGGATTTCAAACTCGATCCTCAACTTGGCTTTGAAACCGTTACCATGACATCGCGCGATATCGCCAGTCATATCGATCCCCTCTTCAAAATAGAACTCTTTCTGATCAGCGATGATGCCCACGACCTCGAACGATTCGCCAGGCGGCAGAATAAAGCAACTCCACGGGAACCAACTTCCCCTCCCCAGCCCCGAAGATGTCATCATCACCAAACTTCGATGGTCAAAAAACGGCAAACGCACCAAGGACATCGACGATGTAAAAAATGTTCTCGCCGTCCAAAACCCCGCCAACCTCGATCTCCCCTACATCCGCCACTGGACCGATCAACACGCCACCCGCGACCTCTTCGAAAAACTCCTCGCACAAACCCCGATCATCTAACGCCACATATCGCCGTATTAAGTTTATTTCATCAGGTCGACAAGTGTGTCCTTCACGGCGGCGCCCCAGATGTCGTAGCCTTCTCCTGCGGGTGGAGGTTGTCGGGACGGAAGGAGTCGGGGAGGAAGTACGCCTTTGTCGTCGAGGAATTTTGAGCCGATGTCCATGTAGAAGACGTGCTGGTGGTCGTCGAGCTTGGAGATGATCTTGTTGATGCTCGGCGATCTTGTCGCGGACGGGGTCGCCGGGCGTGCCGCGGGGGAAGATGGCGAGGAGGAGAATTTTGGCGTCGGGGAAGTCTTTGCGGATTTCGAGGACGACGGCGCCGACGCCTTCGGCGATTTCGCGGCGCGGTGTTGCCGCCGGTGTTGTTGGTGCCGATCATGAGCATGATGGCCTTGGGCTGGAAGCCCTGGCCTTCGCCGTTTTTGCAGGCCCCAGAGGACGCCCTGGGTGGTGTCGCCGGCGATGGCGAAGTTGGCGGTCTTGATGTTGCCGAAGTATTTTTCGATATGCCTTGTTGGCGTCGCCCTTGAGCCCACCAGTCGGTGATGGAGTCGCCTTCGAAGAGGAGGTCGATGTTGCCGGCTTTGGCGGGTTCGACGAAGCCGAGGTGGCGGGGGCCCTGCGTTGGGGGGTTTGGGTGTAGGTGGCCGCGAGGTTGGGGCGTGGGGCGGTGACGGTGAGGAGGGCGTGGTATTTTTGGAGGAGAGATTTTGCGTCGGAGGTGTCGGAGTCGACGAGGCGATTTAGTTCGGTGTTGATTTCGGTGATTTCATCGGGGGAGGGGCGTGGGATGGCGACTTCGGGGGGGACGGGGCGGGCGGGCCGGGAGGGATTGGGGCGGGGCGAGCGGCGCGGGCGGGTGGGATTGCGGGAGAGGGTGGTTGTTGGGCGAAGAGGGATGGGGTGAGGGAGAGGGCGGTGAGGAGTGTGAGGGTGAGGTGAAGTTTTTTCATGAGGGATCCCTTTGTGAAGAGAAGTGGAAATGAGAAGGGAGGTTTACGATACCATTGAATGTGGGGGATGTGAATAGAGGGGTGTGGGGGAGTAATAAGATAATCAGGTAGTCAGTCAATAAGGTAATGGGAGGAGACTTTTGCGATGGGGTGGGGCGCTTATGATGGGGTTCGCATGTCGTTGGGTGAACTTGCTGAAATGGCGGACCTTTTGAAAGGTTGAGGAAATGAAGAATTTTGGATGGTTGATGAGCGTGTTGTTGTTGGCGGGCGTGGGGTTGGTTGGGTGCGGTGGCGGGGATCAGGCACCGGCGAGTACGCAGGCGGCGGGCGGTGGCGCAACGCCGGCAATGGGGGCGAATGATGATGTGAAGCTGGCGTTTGTTACGAACAATGCGGCGGACTTTTGGACGGTGGCTCGGGCGGGGTGAGAGAAGGCGAAGAAAGAGATTCCGAATATTGAAGTCGAGTTTCAGATGCCGGGAGATGGGCAGGCGAGCACGCAGAAGCAGATTGTGGAGGATTTTTTGGCGAAAGGCGTGAATGGCATTGCGATCAGTCCGATCGATCCTGGGATCAAACGGAGTTTTTGGAACCCGGCGGCGTCTCAGGGCGTTGCTGGTGACGCAGGACAGCGATGCGCCGAGTGTCCAATCGGATATGTATGTGGGGACGGATAATCAGGCGGCGGGTTAGCAGGCGGGGGAACTGTTCAAGAAGGTGTTGCCGGATGGCGGGAAGATCATGGTGTTTGTGGGATAATAGGGTGCAATGCGCGGCAGGATCGGCTGGCGGGGATCAAGGATGCGATTGCGGGGACGAAGATCACGATTATTGATATCGAGACGGATGGGACGGACAAGGCCAAGGCGAAGAAGAACGCAGGATACATTGGCGAACAATGGGACATTTCGGGTCTGGTGGGATTGTGGAGTTATAACGGGCCGCAGATTTTGAATGCTGTGAAGGATGGCGAACAAGGTGGGGAGTGATCAAGATTGTGTGTTTTGATGGGGATGAGGATACGTTGCAGGGGGTGAAGGATGGGGGGATTTTTTGGGACGGTGGTGCAGCAGCCGGACCAGTTTGGGTATCAGGCGGTGGCGTGATGAACAAGGCTTTGCGAGGGGATAAGAGCGGGGTGCCGGCGGATAAGAGGATGGTGATTCCGACGCTTGCGATCACGAAGGATGGGATTGAGGATTATTTGAAGGCTCAGGCGGCGATGAAGGGGAAGTGAGTCTTGAGTTGTGAGCCCTGAGTCTTGAGAACTTCGCACGGCGGCTCTTTTGGGTCGCCGTGCTTTTTTGGGGTTGTTGATGGGTGCGGCATTTTTGGAGTTGCGTGGGGTGACGAAGTGTTTTCCGGGGGTGATTGGCGCTGGATGGGGTTTCGCTGGAGGTGCGAAATGGGGAAGTGCTGGCGTTGATTGGGGAGAATGGGGCGGGGAAGTCGACGTTGATGAAGATTTTGGGTGGGGTGTATCAGGCGGATGAGGGGAGTGGCGGGATTTTTATTGAGGGGAAGCCGGTGGAGATTCGGTCGGGCAGGATGCGATGCGGTTGGGGATTGGGTTTATTCATCAGGAATTGAATGTGCTGGATAATTTGGATGTGGGGGGGAATATCTTTTTGGGGAGGGAGCCGATACGGGGGGGGCGATGGCGGGGGCTATTGCGGTTGATTGATCGGGGGGCGATTGATCGGGGGAGTGCGGGGTGTTTGGAGCGGTTGGGGTTGCGGGTGTCGTCGCGGACGCCGTTGAAGGAGTTGTCGTTGGGCAGCAGCAGATGGTGGAGATTGCGAAGGCGTTGTCGCAGGATGCGCGGCTGTTGATCATGGATGAGCCGACGAGTTGTTTGACGTTGTCGGAGACGGAGCGGTTGCTGGAGTTGATCGGGGAGTTGAAGCGTAGCGGGGTGAGCGTGATTTATATTTCGCATCGGCTGGGGGAGATTGAGGTGTGTGCGGATCGGGTGGTGGCGTTGAGGGATGGGAAGAATGCGGGGGGATTGAAGAAGGAGGAGATCAATCATGAGGCGATGGTGAAGCTGATGGTGGGGCGGGAGTTGAAGGGGGCTTATGTGGCGGGGAGCGGGGCGGGGAAGCGGACGGAGCGGAAGTTGGTGGTGAGAAATTTGCGTACGAATGCGAATCCGCATCGGACGTTGAATTTTGAGGCGGTGGGCGGGGAGATTCTGGGGATTTGCGGGGTTGGTGGGGGCGGGGCGGTCGGAGATGGCGGAGGCGGTGTTTGGGGTGGAGTCGCCGATGGAGGGGGAAGTGTTGTTGGATGGGAAGGTGTTGCGGATACGGAGCGCGAAGGATGCGATTGGGGAGGGGATTTATTTGGTGCCGGAGGATCGGAGGCGGACGGGATTGGTGACGGAGATGACGGTGAGGGAGAATATTTCGTTAGCGGGGTTGTGGCGGTATACGGCGGGCGGGTTGGTGCGGAGAAGCGCGGAGGCGAAGGTGGCGGGGGAGCAGGTGAGGGCGTTGAAGATCAAGACGGATTCGATTGAGACCAAGCCAGCGAATTTGAGCGGGGGGAATCAGCAGAAGGTGGTGTTGGGGAAGTGGTTGTCGATGGGTCCGAAGGTGTTGATATTTGATGAGCCGACGCGGGGGATTGATGTGGGTGCGAAGGCGGAGATTTATTATTTGATGCGTGCGTTGGCGGATGAGGGGGTGGTGATTGTGATGATATCGAGCGATATGGAGGAGGTGCTGGGGGTGAGCGATCGGATCGCGGTGATGCATGAGGGGGGGATTGCGGGGGTGTTGAGGCGGGCAGAGTTTTCGGAGGAGGCGGTGATGGGGTTGGCGGTGGGGAAGCGGAAGGTTGAAGTATGAGTATCGCACATTGGCCCGCGCCGCCTGAGGCGGCGGGCGTTACTTGCAGAGGAATGGGATGAAAAAAGAACTTGGAATTTTTGGTCTTGTGGTGATGGTGTGTGTGGTGCTGGGGATCATGAGTCCGACGTTTTTGTCGGTGTTGAATTTGCAGAATGTGGCGAGGCTGGTAGGGATTTATGGGATTTTGGGGATTGGGATGGGGGTGGTGATTATTACCGGGGGGATTGATTTGTCGGTCGGGGCGGTGTTTGCGTTGCAGGGGGTGTTTTTGGTTTACATGTTGCGGAACTGGCATTGGCCGTGGCCGGTCGCGGTGGCGTTGGCGCTACTTGGGCCGATGGTGTTGGGGTGGTTTCATGGGGTGTTGGTGACGCGGTGAAGTTGCAGCCGTTTATTGTGACGTTGTGCGGGCTGCTAATTTATCGGGGGCGCGACGCGGTTTATTACGAACGACAGTCAGGTGGGATTTGGGAGTGAGAGTTTTGGGATACTTGATCGGATTGCAAAAGGGGTCATCACGTGGGGAAGCCGCGGGCTTCGTGTGTCGCTATCGGCGGAAAATCAGGTGGCGGGCTGCCGATGTCGTTTGTGATTTGCTCATCGTCGCGGGGGTGATGTGGGTGGTGCTGCATCGGTCGGTGTATGGGCGGTATTTGTTTGCGGTGGGGCGTAACGAGGCGGCGGCGCGGTATTCGGGGATCAATAGCCGATGGGTGATTATGGCGCGTACATGATTTGCAGTTTACTGGCGGGGATTTCGGGGATATTGAATACATTTTATTCCAATTCGCTCAGTCCGGCGGATTATGGGAATTTTTACGAGCTGTATGCGATCGCGGCGGCGGTGCTGGGCGGGTGCAGTCTGTTTGGAGGGGAGGGGTCGGTGATTGGGATTGTGCTGGGGGCAATTTTGTTGAGGTTGCTGGCGAATCTGGTGAATTTGCTGGGAGTGCCGAGTTCGCTGGAGCCGTGCGTGACGGGGGTGGTGATTCTGGTGGCGGTGCTGATCGATCAGGTGTTGGCGTGGCGGCATCAGGCGAAACGGAAGGCGAAGAGTGTGGTGGCGCTGGCGGAGCGGGCGGGTGGGGCGAAGGGGTGAAGCGTAAAGTCGGCCGGGAATTAGGAATTGCGGCCCGATCTCGAATCTTTGGCAATCGATCAATTATTCCTTGAGGGCAAGCCGTGCCTCCACAATCGAGCGTCCATCAGCATAGAAGCTTTCGATAATGACTTCTCGAATAAGCGCCTTGAATGGCCCCGAGAGTTCATTTAGTAAGTGGCGAGCGTCGTCCGTGGTTTTTTCGCTATATCTCCCGATTGTTATGTGCGGGGCGTAATGGAGGTCTCGCGTAGAAACGGGCGAAGAAGGCCGCATATAGGGAATCGTGCAGCCGTCGCACCTGATCCGCGCGATGGGTGACTTTCAAATAGACGCATTCATCTTCAATGACTGCGGGAAGTTGGCTTCCAGCGTGAACGCACGCACCGTTGCAATTTTTTCCCGCGACGTAAAGCGCCAACCTATCTGTTTCAAGAGCCGCCGATTCAAAAGGAAAGACCAAAGTAAGATGCGGAGAAATTTTTCGCGCCAATGGATCGAACTTGTCTCTATAACGTTCAATCTCAGAACAGTTGGACAAATCGGGAAATAATAAGATCGAACGTTGCAGGGACATGTTCTTATTTTAATCGCTTTCTCACCAGTCGCATCCCACAAAACATTCGATGACAGGTCAGGAGTTATGTGCGGGCATGGTGCGGATGTAGTTGGGGAAGTTTTTCTGGAGAGTTTCGAAGTCTTCACCGAAGGCGTCGGTGAAAAGTTTACGGCGCTGTTGGGGTGCCATGCCGCGGAGTTTGGGGAGGTCGTTGTAGGCGAGGAGGTAGTTTTCCATGCCCTGTCGGTTGGTGCGATAGAGGTAGTGGAAGAGGGCCCAGCTTTGGGCGTAGAAGATGCCGGCGGTGTCGGGATCTGTTTTGGCGAGACCGGGGGTGAGGATGAATTCTTCGAGCGGGGGGACTTTGCCGTTGCTGGAGGGCTTCGAGATCGGCGAGGCGGCCGGGGTTGATGAGGGAGGGGCCGCGGTGGTGGAGGAGTCTTCGGTTTCGAAGCAGCAGGCGAGGCCTTCGGAGAGCCAGAGGGGTAATCGACGAGGCGGGTCTGGATGCCGGTGTTGAAGGCGAGTTGGTGTGCGGCCTCGTGGATGGTTTTGGTGTTGTTGAGGGTGCCGACGGCGTTGTTGATCTGGAGGTTGATTTGGGTGATGGCCTGGCTGGTGCGGTTGCGTTCGACGGTGAGGGAGTTGGCGAGGCCGGTCTGTCGCTGAGAGGAGGCGCGGTAGATCTGATTGTTGAGGTCTTTGAGGTTGGCGCGAGATTGATCGACTGTTTTCTGGATGTCTTCGGCGCTGGGGCCGGTGGAATCGTCGTAGAAGGCGGAGCGGTTGGTGCGCTGGGAAGTAGTAGCCGGCGGCCCAGCCGAGGTCGGCGCCTTCGGTTTCCTTGGCGTAGGCGAGGTAATCATCGCGGTTTTGGAAGAGGATGACGACGAGGCGTTTGTCGAGGAAGCTCGGGACGGAGTTTCCGCATGTTGAAGTTGAACAGGAAGGCGTCGTAGGCTTTTTCGAGGGCGCCGCCGCGCTGGGCGGCGAAGGTGTCGGTCGTGTCGTAGCAGATCAGGAAGTGGCGGGCGTTGCGGGTTTTGAATTCGTGGCCGAAGCGGTGCGAGACATTCGGCCTTGAGGGTGTTTTCGCATCGGGTTCGGCGGGGAGGGAGACGATTTCGTCGGTCTGTTGAAGGAGTTCCATGCGACGCGGTTTTCGGGATCGCGGTCGAGGACTTCGTGGGCGATGTCCGCGGCCTGGGACCACATTTCGCGGTTGACGGCCCAATGTGCGAGGGCGATGCGGCCGGCGATGTCGTTGTCTTTGAGGGCGGCGCGTTGGAGAGGAAGGATGTGAGATCGGCGAGGGCTTTGTCGGCGGGGAGCGTGGCGGGCTCGGCCGGAGGGAGATAGTTGGTAGGAGAGGAGGCGGGATGATGAATAGGGCGCGATGCATACGGATAGTTTAGCGAGTATGGGATGAATTCAGAATGAGTTTATCAGTGAATTCAGAATAGGCTTGTGGGGGGTGTTACTGGGCCATGACTTTGGAGATGGTGAGGATGGGCATGAGCATGGCGATGGCGACGCCGCCGATGAGGATGCCCATGATGCCGATCATGACGGGTTCGATGAATTGGGTGGCGGTTTTGATGGCGGTGCGGAGGTCCTCTTCCATGTAGGAGGAGATGCGGTTGAGGACGTTGGGGAGTTCGCCGGTTTTTTCGCCGGAGTGGATCATCTGGGCGACGGACTTGGGGATGAGCGTGGATTTGAGGAGGGGTTCGGAGAGCTGGTGAGCCGTTCTGGACTTTGTTGCGGACTTCTTCCCACAGTTCCTGGTAGTAGGAGTTGCCGGCGACGTCTTTGACGATGGCGAGGCAATCGAGCATTTGGCACGCCGGAGGAGATCATGGTGCCCATGGTGGAGAGGGAGCGGGAGAGATAGAGCTTGTGGAACATGGGGCCGAAGATGGGCACGCGGAGTTTGACGAGTCGGAGAAGCGCCTGCCGGTGCGGGTGCGGAGGAAGCAGGATGACGCCGACGGCGAGGACGCCGCGCCGACGACCCAGAGGTACCAGTAGCCCAGCAGGGAGTGGGAGATGGCCATGAGGATTTGCGTGGGCAGGGGCAGGGCGGCTTTGCGGCTGGCGAAGATGGCGGTGAATTTGGGCAGGACGGCGGTGAGGAGGAAGATGGTGACGCTGATGGACATGACGAACATGAAGCCGGGATAGATGAGGGCGCCTTTTACTTTTTTGGTGGTTTCGCGTTGGGAGACGAGGTATTCGGCGAGTTTGCGGAGCATGGGGCCCATGGTGCCGGAGACTTCCGAGGCGCGGACGAGGGAGATGTAAGTATTTGGGGAAGATGCGGGGGAAGCGTTCGAGGGTGGTGGAGAAATCTTTGCCGCCGGTGACGTCTTGGACGATGGATTTGAGGACGGCGACGAAGGTTTCGGAGAAAGCTCTGTTCGGAGAGGGAGTGGAGGGCTTCGGAGAGGGGCACGCCGGTATCGACCATGACGGAGAGCTGCATGGTGAAGTTGATGAGTTCTTCGCGTTTGACGCGGTGTTGTTGCCGACGATGGACGGCGGCGATCGGCGGCGGCGGTCGGTCGCGTCGGTGGCGCCGCGTGCGGGCGGGCTTGATGTCGACGATGTATTTGCCTTCGGCGCGGAGAAGTTTGGTGGCGTCGGCGAGGGTGAGGGCGGAGACGAAGCCGTTGACGACCTGGCCGCGCTGGTCGCGGGCCTGGTAGGAGAAGCGATTTTGCAGGAGTGCGACGGTCATACGGTTGTCATAGCGATGTGGCCCTCAGAATTTCTTCGTAGGTCGTGATGCCGGCTTTGACTTTGAGGAGGCCGTCGGCGCGGAGGGTGCCGATGTTGCGGTCTTTGCACAGTTCGCGGAGCTTCTGGATGGAGGCGCCGGTGACGACGGCGTCGAGCATTTCGGCGTCGGGGACGAGGAGTTCGTAGATGCCGATGCGGCCGGTGTAGCCGGAGTTGCGGCACTTTTTGCAGCCCTTGGCGCGGTAGAGGTAATCGAAGGGGCCGGCGGACTTTTCGACGATGTGGCGGATGTTCACGGGCGGATCGTATTGCTCGCGGCAGGCGGGGCAGAGTTTTCGCACGAGGCGCTGGGCGACGATGGCGCGGAGCGAGGCGGCGAGCAGGTAGGGTTCGATGCCCATGTTGACCAGGCGGATGATGGAGCTGGGGGCGTCGTTGGTGTGCAGCGTGGAGAGCACGAGGTGGCCGGTGAGGGCGGCCTGGATGGCGATGCGGGCGGTTTCGGCGTCGCGGATTTCGCCGACCATGATGACGTCGGGATCCTGCCGGAGCAGGGAGCGGAGGGCGGTGGCGAAGGAGAAGCCGATCTTCTCATTGACCTGGAACTGGTTGACGCCGGTGAGGTTGAATTCGACGGGATCTTCGACGGTGCAGATGTTGATGTCGGGCTTGTGGAGTTCCGGCAGAGCGAGGCATAGAGGGTGGTGGATTTGCCGGAGCCGGTGGGGCCGGTGACGAGGATGATGCCGTTGGGCTGTTCGAGGACTTTTTTGTAGCTGGTGAGCATGTCGTAGGCGAAGCCGAGCTTTTCGAGATTCACGGGGATGTTGCGGTTGTCGATGATGCGGATGACGGCCTTTTCGCCCCATTTTTCGGGCATGGTGGAGACGCGGAGGTCGATGGGGCGGCCTTCCAGCAGGACGTGGATGCCGCCGTCCTGCGGCAGGCGGCGTTCGGAAATATCGAGGCCGGCCATGATCTTGATGCGGCTGATGACGGCGGGATGCATGTGAGTGCGGGGGGCAGATTTTTTCGTACAGGCGGCCGTCGACGCGGTAGCGGACGCGGGTTTTCTTTTCGTCGGGTTCGATGTGGATGTCCGAGGCGCCTTCGCGGACGGCGTTGTAGATGAGGTAGTTGACGAGCTTGATGATCGGGGAGTGGCCGGCGACTTCCTTGAGGTTGCCGATGTCTTCGATCTGGGTTTCGACGAGGGTGAAGTCTTCGGGACGGACTTCTTCGATGATGTCATCGATGACGAAGACGTTGGCGGCGGGCAGGTGGGCCTGCATGGTGGCGGCGATGTCGCGCTGCGTGGAGGCGACCACCTGCACGGTGTAGCCGGTGAGCTGCTGAATTTCTTCGATCAGGAAGAGGTTGGAGGGCTCGGCCAGGGCGACCGTCAGCACGTTGTTGACCAGAAACATCGGCAGCACGCCGTGCTTTTCGATGAAGTCGCGCGGCAGGACTTCGATGACTTTGGGATCGCAGATTTTGGGCGAGACCTTGGCGTAGGGGACGCCGTAGACTTCGGCGAGGGTTTCGCAGAGTTGTTCTTCGGTGATGAGGCCTTGCTCGACGAGCATTTCGCCCAGCAGTTGGTGGCGGCCGCTGGCTTTCTGCTGTTCCAGCGTGGCGTCGAGCACTTGCTGCGTGACCAGGCCCTTGGCGACAAGGATCTGGCCGATGGTCTTGCGTTTTGTCGCGGTCGTGATCATGAGATCCGTTCCAATCGATGTAGCCTGTGAGGACTAATACGATCGGCGATCGGATGCGAATCGTGCGAACTCCGAACGGATCCGGTATCGGGCTCACCGCATGGTTTTGACGGCTTCGGTGACGTCCGCGAAGACGTCGAAGCGGCCGTCGAGCCGGGTGACCTGGAGGATTTTTCGGCAGGTTTCGTCGGGGTTGCACAGGCGGACCTGTGCCGAGGCGTTCGTCGCATTGTTCCTGCACCCAGAGCAGGGATTCGAGTCCCTTGGAGTCGATAAAGGTGGTTTGCTGCAGGTCGATGACGAAGAAGCGGACCTTGCTGTTCGAGGCGCTCTTCGATGTGTTTGCGAACTGCTCGGTGGCGTCGGCGTTGAATTCGCCGGAGACGCCGACGACGGTGACGTGATCGTAATCTTCGCAGCGGATGTTCATGTGCGGTGCTCCTGCAGGTCGGCGGCGGGCGGGCGGCGGGCGACGGAATGCGCGGCCTCTGCTTCATCAACGGCGCGCTGATAGGGGCTGAAATCGAGGGTGATGAACACCTTGGCGAGCGCGGGATCGAACTGCGTGCCGGCGCAGCGTTTGACTTCCTCCAGCACGGTGTCCAGCGGCAGGGCGGGGCGGTAGGTGCGGGTGGAGCTCATGGCGTCGAAGGAATCGGCGACGCAGATGATGCGGCCCATGAGCGGGATTTTTTCGCCGGCGAGCTGGTGGGGATAGCCGCGGCCGTCCCAGCGTTCGTGGTGATAGAGCACGCCGGGGATGATGTCCTGCAGTTGGCGGATGTTGCCGAGGATCTGGGCGCCGATGGCGGGATGTTTTTTGATGGCGTCGAATTCTGCTTCGGTGAGGCGGCCGGGTTTGGTGAGCACGGCTTCGGGCACGCCGATCTTGCCGACGTCGTGCAGCAGGCCGGAGAGGTAGACGCGTTCGCACTGTTCATCGGGGAGGCCGATTTTCTGCGCGAGGGCGCGGAGAGTTCGGCGACGCGCTGCGAATGGCCGCGGGTGTAGGCATCCTTGGCGTCGATGGAGCGCGTGAGGGCGTGCAAGACGCCCATGAAGAGGTCCTGCATGTCCTGGTAGAGGGCGGCATTCTCAAGGAAGATCGAGCACTGGTTGCCGACGTTGTTGAGCAGTTTGAGATCGACGGAGTTGAACTCGGTGGTATCGTTTTTATCGATGGCGATGCAGGATGCCCAGGGGGCGGTGGTCGCGCTCCAGGGGCACGCAGACGAAGCGCTTGACGTGAGCTGCGGAGGCGTGGCCCAGTCGCAGTCGGGGGCGATTTCGTTGTGGACCTGGGTTTCGCCGACGGTGAGGGCGTCGTGGATGGGTTCGCGGAGGGCGTTGAGGAGCTCGTTGCCAGTCAAGGCGGCAGTCGCCGACGACGACGGCGACGTCATCGAAGATCGGCATCGGCTGATCGTCGGTCGCGGCGTGGCGAGGGCGACCATCGACGGCGCGGAAGTTGCCGATTTCCTGCACTTCGCGGCAGACGGTTTCGAGGAACGCCTGGGGCTTCTGGCTGAAGCGCATGCCGGAGGAAATCTTGTAGAGCAGCGAAATTTCTTCGTAGACGCTGGTGAGCTGTTCGGTGACGTTGGCGAGTTCGCTGTGCGGTGACGGCTGGCGGCTTGCGAGGTCTTCGTGCATCTGCTCGGCGAGCGGCACCAGCGAGGCAAAGAGGGCGGCGGAGACCAGCGGGATTTTGTGCGACAGGGTGGACGAGGACCTGGGCGTCGAGGGCGGCTCGTTGGGCGAAGCGGGCGACTTCTTCGCTGGCGGGGAGCGACTTCGGTGCGGGCGATCATGAGCGATCCAGCCGGTGAGCTTGCGGCGTTTGAGACGGGAGCGAGTTGGATCTGCATGCCAGGGAAGGGGGCAGTGGAGCGCGGACGCCGTCGGCGGTGAGGCTTCGGCCGAGCGTTCGGATCTGCTGGGGATGGCGGTGTCGGCGGTGAGGCAGAAGGAGAGGACGCGGGGCATCTGGGGATCGTGCCAGAGGAGGTTGCCGTCGCGGTCGAGGCAGGCCAGGAAGAGCCCGCGCGGACGCCAGCGTTCGGCCAGGCGCGCCAGCACGCGTGGTGTTGGGCTGTGCGTTGCGGGTTGTCAGCTACTGGCAGTCATGGTGCTTATGTCCTTCAATGAAGCAGTTAAACGACGGGACGTCTGCATGGATCGCGGCAGCGGCGCTGTGCGGCTTCGCGCTGCTGCGAGCAGCTGATGGACTTTTGCCAAGCAGGTCGCGCGGGCTGAACGGCTTGGAGAGGCAGACGGTGATGCCGGCGTGGGCGAGTTCCACCTGTTCGAGGGCCAGGCCGTGGGCGGTGAGCAGCATGACGGGCAGGTTTCGTTCGGCCGGGCTCGGCGTGCAGTTTGCGGGCCAGGTCCAGGCCGGACATGCCGGGCATCTGGAAATCGGTGATCAGCAGATCGATGGGGGTGGTCGGCGGCGAGCTTCGAGGGCTTCCTCGGCGTCGTTGGCGGTGATGACGGTGAAGCCGGCGTTCTGGAGCTTCAGCGAAACCACGTGAAGGATGTGGGCTTCGTCGTCGACGGCGAGTATCGTTTTGTTGCGTCATGGCGTCCTTGCCGTTCAATCATGCGGCGATCGGCAGGGCGAAGCCAAAGGTGGATCCTTTGCCGACTTCGCTGGTGACGATCATGCGACCTTGGTGAATGCTTCGATGATCTGCCGCGTGAGGTTGAGGCCCAGGCCGGAGCCCTTGGCCATGTTTTTGTTCTGTTCGACGCGGTAGAATTTTTCAAACAGGTGTTTCATGGCGTCCGGCGGGATGCCCACGCCGGTGTCGGTGACGAGGACGACAAGTTCGTTCGTGGCTTCGTCGGCGGTGAGCGAGACTGCGGACCGTTCCGCCGGCGGGGGTGTATTTGATGGCGTTGGAGACGAGGTTCAGGGCGGCCTGGTAGATCATGTCGCGGTCGGCTTCGACGGAGAAGAAGACGGGCATGAGCTGGTCGACGAGCGTGATCTTTTTTTCGCGGGCGGAGGGCATGGCGACTTCCAGCACCTGCTTGAGGATGCCGTTGAGGGCGACGGGCTTTTTGTTGACGCGATCATGCCGGATTCGATGCGGGAGATGTTCAAAATGTTGTCGATCAGGCGGCGAGAGGCGTTCGGCTTCGGCCTGGATGATGTGATAGAACTCGGTGCGGGTTTTGTCGTCGGTGGCTTCGCCATCGACGAGCATTTCGGCATAGGCCTTGATGCTGGAGAGGGGCGTGCGGAGTTCGTGCGAAACGTGGGAGACGAAGTCCGTCTTCATCTTGGAGATTTCGTTTTCGCGGGTGCGGTCGTGCAGCACGGTGACCACGCCGGAGAGCTGATCGGTGTTGTCCATGACGCAGGAGAGCGTGACGGAGAAGGTGCGCAGCTGGCCGTCGACTTCGAAGCTGTATTCGGCGGTGCGGCGGTTGGTGCGGGTGGTGGTTTTGCCGCATTTCGGTGATGTCGGCGGCGAGGCGTGCGCCGCCGGCACGTTTCGTTCGCCGAGGAGTTGGCGCGATGGGCTTGCGGAGTGGCCGTGGTGAGGTCAGAACTTGAAGATGTGTCGCGGCGGCGGGGTTGGCCAGCAGGAGTTCGTCGAAGGCGTCGGTGACGATGACGGCGTCGGAGATGCCGTGGATCATGGTCTCGCTTTGCTGGCGGCGTTGGGCGTCGGCGAGGCGGAGCTGGATTTCGAGATTTTTCTTTTGCACCTGGAGGGTTTCGGCGCGTGTGGCGAGTTCTTCGATGCGATCGCGGACGGGGCGTGGCGAAGGGCTTGATGTCGGGATCGCGGGGGATGGGTAGATTGGAGTTGGCGGCGGCGAGACCCATTGGCGGGCGTTGGTGAGTGCGGTTCTGCGATAGCGGTTGATGTCGCAGCAGGAGAGCGGTGATGCCGCAGGGCGAGGCAAGCGGCCGCGCCAGGACGACGGCAGCGCCGCGCGCGACCGTCCAGATATCCAGGGGCGTGCCGCGGATGGAAATCCAGTAGGTCGCGCCGATCACGGCGGCGATGGCGACGAGCAGCAGTACCGGAAATGCGTACTTCAGCGGGTCTCATAGGCCTCCAGGGGAAATCCCTAGCGGTACTATCGGCAGATAAAAAGGGGGGATGAAGCAGCAAGACCGAGAAAAATGGGAGTGAGAAAAGGGGATATACGGGCAAAAAACCAAAACGCCGCGATGGATTCGCGGCGTTTAGTGAGAATCTTTGGCACGCTAAAGCGTGAACCTCCGGGGGAATTCCAGGGTGTTATGGGGCGTTCTCGGCGCCTGCAGTGACGACGACTTGTCGGGGGAGGTGACGGTGAGGCCGTCGGTGGGGAGTGCGGCGGTTGCCTGATCATTCTGATCAACAGGCGCCTGGGAGGTTGGGGTTTCAGGCAGCGGGGGCCTCGAGCTGGGGTTGGGCGGGCGTTATTGAGGAGCTGTTGTGCCCAGGCGTCTTTGGGATTTACTTCAACGGCCTTTTCATAGTAGAGGATGGCTTGGTCTTTTTTTGCCAAGCTGGCTGGTGCAGAGTCCCTGCATGCAGAGGACGGTGGAATCGGTGGGTGCGACGCGGCCGGCCTTTTCGAGTGTGGCAAGGGCGGCGGACCACTTCTTTTGTTTTTCCTGAACGAGGGCGGTGATGATCATGGCCGGAGAGATTTTCGGGATCGAGGGTGGAGACTTTATAGGTTGCGGAGAGGGCGAGGCCGTAGTCGTGGGTCTGGACGCAGGCCTTGGCAAGCGAGATGTAGGCTTGCATTATTGGCGGGGTGATCGCGGAGTGACTTCCTGGTAGCAGTTGCGTGCATCGTAGGGGCGGTTGAGGTTGATGTACGATTGGCCGAGCATCAGAAGGATTTTTCCTTGTCCTTCAGGTCGTCATGCTTGCGGATGTCGTCGATGAGGGGAGGCATCGGCGAAGCGGTTGGCGTAGAAGAGGGCTTCGGCGTAGGAGCGTTGCAGTTTTCGTCTCCGGGGTTAGGATGGCGGCATCGCGGTAGAGCTTGCAGGCGGCGGTGTAATCGCCTTTGAGGGTGCGATGCGGGCGAGGGCGACGCGGACGGCGCCCGGACTGTTCAAAATAGACGAGTTTGTTGTCGAGGATTTTTTGGGCGGCGTCGAGCTGGAGGGGGGTAATCTTCATTTCCACGACAGCGAGCATGTACATCGCATCCTGCTTTGCGATCCCAGGCCTGCTGGTAGTAATCGGCGGCGACTTCGGCTTCTGCCACGCTGGTAGACAACGCCCATGAGGTAGTAGGGCTCGGGTTCGTGGAAGTCGATGCGGATCGTTCTTGGAGGCGATCCTGAGCGGCGGTTTCGAGGCTGCCGTTTTCAATTTCGAGCTTGGCGGCGAGGGTGTAGATTTTGGGGAAGGTGACGTTGAGGCGAGGCACTGCGTGATGGTTTCGCGGCACTTGTCGTAATCGCCGACGGCGTACTGCTGCTCGGCGAGCTGGTAGGTGACGCCGATGCGGGTCACATTCCAGCGATCGTATTGCTGGACTTTCATGGTGGCCTGACTCTTCATGTCCGAACACGGTTCACGTTCCATTGGTGCCCACGGCAGGAGTCGCGCCTGCACTGTCCGAGATTTGAAGTCGGTGCCTCTGCTATTGGGCTCGTGGGCAGATGAAAATGCTCCCGGTCGGACTCGCACCGACACTGGGCCGAGGTTAAAGTCCGGCTACCTCTTCGTTGGGCTACGGGAGCAAAAGTGGTCCCGGCGGCAGGACTTGCACCCGCACTGGACGAGGTCTTTTTTTTTTTT
>CAVYBP010000010.1:0-323849 GCA_963766775.1 uncultured Phycisphaerales bacterium | reverse complement strand
ATCTGCACCAACGGCGTCGGTACCTCGTACCGCAGTTCCGCATGACTATCCGCATCATCCGCCACCAGCGGCCCATCCATCACCGTCCGCACCATCGCAATCTCATCACACCCATCCCGCTTCGGACACTTGATGCACACCGACCATACCTTCAGCGGAAGCGCCGCCTTATCCACCACCTTAAACGCCAGCTTCTCAAAAAAAACCTGCTCATAAGTCAACGCAAACACCCGCTGAACCTCCAGCCGTTTCGCTTCCTCCACCACCGCCGCCACCAACGCCCCCCCAATCCCCTTCCCCTGATGCCCCGCATCCACCGCCAGAGATCGAACCTCCGCCAGATCCGCCCACACAATTTCCAACGCACAAATCCCCACGATCACTCCCCCCTCCTCCGCAACGAAAAAATCCCGCAAGTGCCTCATACAACTCCGCATGAGAGCGAAACAACATCTTCCCCCGCTGCGAATACACAGTGATCAACGCGGCAATCGCCGGAACATCGCGAACGGTGGCAGCACGAATAGTCATCCCCCCAATCATAACTCGCACCCACCCACACACCCAACGCCCCGGAATTTCAGCCACGAATTTCAGCCACCGGAGTTCACGCTTCAGCGTGTCTTAAATCCTTATCGTGACGTTCCTACTCCGCAACGACACACTGAAGCGTGAACTCCGCGCAAAAAAATATCCCACATCACACCACCCGCATCCCCCACCTCCATTCCGATAACCCAAGCTCCAATAAAAACACTCCCAACTCCCTCCCCCATCCCCTCCCTCACACACCTTTTTTGAATGAGCGAATCTTCTCGGCCCCTCCCAAAGCCCCCCTTTTTCCCAACCGATACGAACGTTATCGCGCACGCCGCCCTCGCGGCGAGGCGATTGATTGTCGTACCGGAGCCCCAAGATGTACCGCACCAAGACTCAACACCATAGAAACTCCCGCCCCCCCGCATCCCTCGAATACCTCGAACAACGCCAACTATTGTCCGGCCACGCCGTCCATCTCCACAAAGCCGTCCTCCACGCCGCCACAAATTCCCACCCGCTTCTGGCCGCCTCCCATCACATGGCGGGCGCTGCCGTCCATTCATCGCTCTCCGCATGGCCGCACCCGCCCTTCCCCACCACTCCAAAGCTCACCGCCACCTCCACCTCCTGGCACGCCCCTCTCGCACTCACCACCACCACCACCTCCGACCCTCTCGCCCCCGTCATCGCCAAAACCGTTCAACTCACCATCGGCGACACCACCGGAAAAACCGACCAGCCCCTCGGCATCAACATCGGCAGCTCCACCAGCTACGCACAGGGAAACGTCGTCAACAACCTCCTCGCACAGGGCGGCTCCTTTGAACTCGCCAACGGCCGCCTCATCGCACAAACCGCCACCGGCTCCACCACCTCCTCCCTCGTCGTCACCCCCGCCTGGCTCTGGCAAAGCATGGGCTATTCCACCATGGTCGGCCAAACCCTCGTCGGCTCCACCGGCGCCAACATGCACAACTCCTGGACCATCACCGGAATGCACGATCAACTCGACGCCAACGGAAATCCCACCGGCAATACCGTCATCTCCATCGCCGGCACCTTCGCCTCCGCGCCCCTCGCCAACGACTCCTTCTTCGTCCAAATCACCGGCAACACCTCCAGCCAACTCGCCGATTCCGTCAACACCGCCGGAAACGTCACCATCACCCGCGACAACACCACCGCCTACAGCGGAAACTCCTCCGCGCTCTTCTCCTTCGGAAACGGAACCTCCAACACCGGCACCCTCAAATACTATTTCGGTGCCAGCGACACCGGCGCGGGACGCAATGTCCTCCAGCCCGGCCACACCTATCAACTTTCCTTCTGGGCCAAGACCACCACCCCCAACGCCACCGCCGACTTCGCCTTCTATCAGGGACCCAGCGGATCCAACAACTCCGTCTCACTCGTCGCCGACGGACAATGGCATCAATACACCCTCAACGTCCCCGCCGTCGGACCTGTCCAATACTCCAACGGAATCGCCACCATCGACCTCTCCGGCACCAACGGCACCGTCAACCTCGACGTCGTCAAAGTCATCGACCTCACCGATCAAATCTCCCCCACCAATCCCCTCAGCGCCAGTGCCGTCAATCTCATCAAACAATATGGCTTCTCCAATCTCCGCTTCTGGGATCAAAACCTCCGCTACGCCAGCCTCGACGACATGATCGGCCCCGCCGATGGCCGCCCGATGGTCATCGGCCTCGGAACCAATTACTCCCCCATCCTCGGACTCCCCGAAATGCTCGAACTCTCCAAGGAAACCCACACCCAGATGTGGCTCGTCATCCCCACCACCTGGACACCCCAGGACATGCACAACCTCATGGAATACCTCGGCGGCTCCACCAACACCGTCTACGGCGCGAACGCGCCGCCGACGGACATCCCGGCAGTTGGTTCAACGATATCTCACTCATCCATCTCGAAGCCGGCAATGAATCATGGAACGGCACATTCTTCCCCAACTCCTACTCCGACTTCGACACCTACTTCCGCCGCGCTGAAGAAATGTTCCACGACATCAAAACCGACCCCCTCTACGCCCCCAACGCCGCCAAGCTCTCCCTCATCGCCAACGGCTGGCAGTGGAACACCTGGTACGACCAGCAAGCCATCGAAAAAGTACCCATGCCGACGCCATCGACGCCTCCGCATACACCGGCGGCCCCAACACACAGATGAACCTCACCGACCATCCTCAGCCGGTGCCCTCTCACAACAACTCACCGACGACCATTGGCAATATCCCACCAGTACCCTCGGCAAACCCGTCATGATCTACGAGGAAGCCCCGGGCGAACTCAACGGAGGACTCAACGCCGCCACCGAATCCGCCTACGCCACCTCCCTCGCCGCCGGCCTTGCCACCATCCGCAACGCCATGGTCCTCGAACGCGACTATGGAATCTCCACCCAGAACCTCTTCACACTCTTCCAATACGGCGACTCCACCCCCGAAGGTTACGTCCCCGGCCATTACGGAATCTTCTCCGACCAGATGACCGCTTCCACCAATCCGCGCCCCGTCGCACTCGCCGCCAAACTCCTCGACCAAGCCGACGGCCAAATCCTCTCCTCCTCCCTCTCTGACGGATGGGTCGTCAACGGCTCCTCCTCCCAGGCCCTCGCCACCACCACCCAGGCCGCCGACGCACTCGTCACCTACGACGGCACCAAAATCGTCATCACCCTCTTCAACAACACCGTCAACGACAATCAGGCCACCACCTTCAACTTCAACCTCCCCGCCACCATCGCCGGCAGAGCCATCACCGCCAACTGGGCCGCCGCCTCCTACACCACCCTCAACGGCCCCAGCGCCGCCTCCAACAACGAAAACACCGCCAACGTCGCCATCCGCAACGGCACCTTCCTCCAAAACGGCCAAAACGCCACCATCACCCTCCCCGCCCACTCCATGAGCAGCCTAGTCATCCCCCTCCTCTAAAAACCCCCGAGAGCACTTCTACCCCAGATGAAGCGGGCATTCCGAGACGCGCCCATAAGGAAGCGTTCTTTCGCCGCTCCATAAAAAAAAGATATTTGCGCTCCACTCTACACCTGGAATAGAACCACTCTAAACCTAAGCAGCCCAAAAACACCTACCCCCTCCTCCATGCAAATCCACGCCCGCTGCCGCAGCAGCGGGCCCCTGCGCCTCAACACCCAACCACCCAAATCACAAACCCCAACCCCTCCCCCCTCTTCTTCGTGCCTTCGCGTTAATTCTTTCACCGCCCCAAACCCAAACCATCTCGCAACCTAACTCGTAACAATATATTTGGCACACCTCGTTGGCGAGATTTATACTCTACTCCCTCCACCGCTTAAGCTGTGGGCGATGTCATCGACCAATTCCTGATTCCGTTCTCGTTGACGAGCCGTTTCGAGCCAACTATTAATCGCACAAACAACCTCAGCATTCCACCCATCTTCTGGTCGTAGGATACTATTCTGAGCAAACCAGTAACTGACCGCACACCAAGCCCAAAGGGGAGCGCCCTCCGCAAGGTGATACTCGGGAGGAGGAAATCCTCCGGGGCCGCGCTGACCATTTATGTACTGGGCCACGAGCTGACGACTACGATCAATTCGCCGCGCAATGTCAGACTGCGTAACCAAGTTGCACTCATCAACTCGAATCACGTCAGCATTGATATTGGATTTTCGGATGTCGGCGATGGCGCTCAAGATGGCATCTTTTAGGGATTTGGAATGGCGAGAGAATTCCGCATAAAGAAATCCATATTTGATGCTGAAGGTGGCGTCATCGCAGCCCGCCTCAAACAGAGCATCCTCTACTTTTTGATTCAACTCTTCCACGCCACCAATGACGAGCGAGAAGTCGTGCTCTCGTTCACAATTATTGCTGTCCATCTTCATTTTCACTCCTACGGCGATCAAAGGCCCTCATCATTATGATCGCAATTATCAATTTGTTTTCTGATGTGCCTAGCATGATTTTCGGCGTTCTTAGGGGTTGACCAAACACTGATTATACACCCCTCTCTGCTGCTTTTGGGGCATAATAAGTGCCCCCAAGCGTGACCCTTAGACATTTCAACGCGCCACCCTAATTGTTCAGCGTACCGCACCGCCTTCTCAAGCGGCGGTTTGGGGTGCCTCGGTCTACTCATCGGATCAATCCTACAGCAAGGTTGACAAATGTCAACAGAATCTTTACTAATCAGGTTCCTAATTTACACGAGCGGCATCATGGGAAACGGAAGGAACATTCCATCATCGGAAAAGTACTGAGAAAAGTACTGGATGGTTTCGACCAAGGTTCCAGATTCGGCTATCGTATTCATGTCATAATTAAGAATTTAAATATGTCTATAATATTGTAATTCCTACAAAACCCCAATCACACAAAACCAACCCATCCCCCCCTTCTTCGCGCCTTCGCGTCTTCGCGTTAAATCTTTCACCGCGCCAGAACTCAGATCAATCATCCCCCCACCCACCGGATCGTCGGCGGCCTTCTATGAACCTGCCCGGCATTCGGAGTGTTTGTCTCATTCAACAAAAACTCCTGCCGCACTCGAATCAACGATAAAACGCCAGCACCGTGTCCGCCACACGCTCCATCTGCCCATCCGTCAGCTCCGGGAAAATCGGCAGCGCAAGCACTTCCTCGCACGCCTTCTCCGCCACCGGAAAGGCCCCCTCGCCCATACCCCAGGTCCGCAAAACACGGCTGCATATGCAGCGACTTCGGATAAAAGATATTGCACCCCACCCCCTGTTTCCCCAAATAATCCCGCAACGCATCCCGCCGCGGCGCCACGCACCACATACTGATGATACACATGATGCGTCCCCGCCAACTCCACCGGCGGCTTGATCTCGCTCCCCGCAAACCGCCCCGTGTAATATGCCGCAATCGCCCGCCGGCGGTCATTCCACCGCTCCAGCCACTTCAACTTCACATTCAGCACCGCCGCCTGCATCGCATCCATCCGGAAATTCCCCCCCACAAACTCATGCTGATACCGGCTCGTCTCCCCATGCTGCCTCGTCTGCCGAAACCGCGTCGCCAGTTTCTCATCCCGCGTCACAATCGCCCCCGCATCCCCCGCGGCCCCTAGATTCTTCGTCGGATAAAAGCTCAAACACGCGCACCGCGCATTCTCCGCGATCTTCTTCCCCTGCGGATCGCTCGCCCCAATACATTGCGCCGCATCCTCAATCACATCCATCCCGCGCTTGCACGCCACCGCCGCCAGTGCCCCGGTATCCAACATCTGTCCATACAGATGCACCGGCATCACCGCCCGCGTCTTCCCCGTCACCGCGCCGTCCACCGCTCCGATATCCATCAAAAAAGTATCCGCATCAATATCCACAAACACCGGCCGCGCCCCCGACCGAACAATGCACCCCGCCGTCGCAAAAAACGTAAACGGCGTCGTGATCACCTCGTCCCCATGCCCTATCCCCAACGCCATCAACGCCGCCAACAACGCATCCGTCCCCGACGACAACGCCACCACCTGCCCCCCCACCGACCGCCCTAAATTCTCCTCAAACTTCCCAATGAACGGCCCCGATACCGCGCCCGACGTGTACTGCTGCGAGTCCAAAACCTCCTTCACCGCCGCTTCAACGTCATTACGAATAAGCTGCCACTGCGTCGCCAACTCGAAGAGCGGAACGGGTGGGACCGGGGCATGGACAGGCGGGACCGGGGCATGACCAGGCATGGACGGGGTGGGACCGGGTAACGGTGTGATCGGAATCATGGTTGTTTTTACTCCTTTAAGGCATGGTACGAAGCCGGGCGGCGCGTGTAAATGCCACTCAACCCTCACCCCCCATGCACCGATAACAACTGAGACGACGCCACTTTATCGGATGACTCCATGTCCGCCCGCCCCGCCATCCTCAAACACCTCACCGACTCCCGAAACCTCGCCGTCGAGCGCATCATCGAATTAGCCATCGCCGATTCCCCTCCCCCCGAACAAAAAGAACTCGCCGCCATCCTTCTGGAACGCAACCGCCGCCCCGGCTGGGTCATCCTGATCCGCGTCTTCGATCGGCTCGACGAAGAAATTCAGGAAATGGTCCTCTCCCATCCCCGCGATCTTTTCGGGGCGCTGGCCGAAACCATGAGCGACTCCGAAGGCCCCGCCCGCGAAAATATCATCCGCATCGTGCAGCGCTGTGCCGATGGCAAACTGGTGCATCTGCTTGCCGAAGCCCTCATCGACAGCCGCCCCGAAGTCCGTGAACTTGCGGGAAATGCCCTCCTCGAAGCGATCCGAAAAAGCCGCGAGATAAACGACACATGGGAACCGGCACTCGATAATTCCGCAAGTGCAACGGGCCATCCAATTCTCGCTTCGCCAATACCGCACCCATCGGCAACATTCCGCGCTCCTCGCCGCACTCGTATTTGAACGCCAACAAGATGCACCCCTCTGGACGTACTTTCAGGATGCGTGCGACGATCTCACACGCGCCGCCGCCGCACTCCTCCGAGCGATCCCCGATCCCGGCGTCATCCCCGCCGCCATCCTCGGCCTAAACTCGCCCCTTCGATCCGCCGCGCTCACGGGAGTCGCCTCTATTGATGACGCTCCCATTGCCGACGCATTGGCCCGGGAATCCTATCGGCTGCTGGACCCACTTTTACGTGAGAGCGCCAAGGGCGTCGGACATATCAAGGCACTGTCCCCCCAACGGAAAGACTTTCCATGGAACGCCGAAACGTGGCCGGGATGGCTGCGGCTGATCGAAATCATCGGTTTTCAACCCTCCCACAAATTAACCCTGCTCACGCACATGCTGCGAAGCATTCCCGCCGGTGACGAAGGGGCGGTCTGGAAACTTTCCGTCATGCGGGCTCTCGTTGAAACCAACCTCCCCGACGCCGGCCGCCTGCTGGCACCGCTGATCGCCGACGCCGACGAGCGGGTCGCCCGTGGTGCCGCGCGGTATCTCGTGAGCAAATCCCGCTCGGAATGGCACGGAATCGCCGCGCTGGTTCTTCCGAAAAGTCCCTATCCCGGCCTCCGACGGCTCGCGACCGGCCTGCGCCCGGCACACAGCGATCCCTCCTTCGACAAGGTCTGGGGCGACTATCAAAAGATGCCCCCCGTGATTCAACACACGAAGACGCGCGTGGGTGTCAGCGACCCGGGATTCGCCGAACAGTTGCGAACCAAATTGACGAGCGTTCAACCCTCCGAAATCTCGCAGGGCCTCAAAATGCTCAGCGCGCTTCCCAACCTGGTGCCCTATCGGGGCCAGATCATCACCCTTTGCGGCCACCCCGATCCGCGTATCACCGCCATCGCGATCCAACTCGTCGGCCGTCTGGAAGATCCGAAATTAAAGGACCTGCTGGAGGCAGCCGCGAAGCACGTCGATCCACGGGTCCGCGCCAACGCCGTCGATTCCATGTCCGCTCTGCATATTGCCGACCGGTCGCAGCAAATGCTCACCCTTCTGAACTCGAGACACAACCGTGAACGCGCCAACGCGATCAAGGCGATGAGCGAGTTCGACTATTACACCGCGCGGGATTGTCTGGAACGGATGTTAGTGGACGCCAATCCGGTGCATCGCATGTCGGCCCTGTGGGTCGTCAGCCAGATGCACATGCTGGATGTGATTCGCCGCGTCTCCTCCATCGCCCGGCGCAATCCGAACATGCGCGTCCGGCGCCACGCCGCGGAAATGCTCGAGTCCCTCACCGCCAGCACCAACGCACCGGTCTAACCCCTTGCCCGAGGATGTCATGCCCTTCAATTCGCTCTATCGCTGTCAGACATTTCTCGCTCAGATCATGCCCATGAATGATGAGCGTGAAACGCCGCCGCCGCCGCCGCCAGCACATCATCCACTGTCGTTTACCGATCTTCAGCAGGGCCTGCGAAGTGCGAATCAGGGAAATCCGCACGACCGATCGACGCAGACCGCGCTCATTGGCATGGTTGCCGTCGTTGTACTGATCGGCGTGATTCTGCATCTTCGGCAACGGCATAAACAGGCAGGTGCGCCGAACAGCACCAAACGGCTGGCGTGGGAGCTTTCCCGGCGAATCACTTTTCCTTTCGGATCGCGAATCCTGCTGGTCTGGGTGGCGAGGACGGCGAAGGTCCCCATGGCAACCCTGCTGGTAAGCGCCCGTGCATTTGACGCGGCAATTGTTACGTGGGCGGGACGGCCGCTGTTCGGGCCCCTGCGGCGCTGGGGACAGGGGCGGTTGATGCAGTTGAAGCCGGTTTTGTTTGAGTGACGCAGGACCGGTTCTGTTGTCGCGTCGAGCACCCACCGGCTACCATTTGGATATGAGCAATTCTCCTTTGATTCCCGCGGCGCTTTCTATTGATGGATTAGCCGGCGATGCGCGTTCCAGTTTTGATCTAGCGGCGGGGGCACATTATCGGGGGATCGCGTTTCCGACGAATCATTCGGAGCTGACGCCCGACGAGCTTGGGCAGTCGGCGCGGCGGCATCTCAAGACGATTCTGGCGGCGAAACATCTGAGCGTCGATTCCATCCGGATCGCTACGCCGCGGACATCGCTGACGGATGCAGCGACGATCGATCAGACGTTGGACAATGCGGGAAGGCGTTTTTGCTGGCGAAGGACCTGGGGGTATTGACGGTGTCGTTGAACATCGGAAATCTCACGGGGAGCAAAATTCCGGAGAGCACGATCGTCGCGGCGATTCGCGACTTGGCGCAACATGCCGATGCAGCGGGATTGACTCTGGCATTAGGGAGTGATGCGGCACTGACGTTGGCGGGGATTATCAAGCAGGTGGATTACGACCGAGCGCGAATTAATCTGGATTCCGCGCGGTTGATTGCCGGGGGCGAGGATCCGTTGAAACTTGCCGAGGCACTTGCGGGTGGGATTGGGCAGTTGACGGCGGCGGATGCGGTGCGTGCGGGCTCCACGGTTCGTTCGACGTTTCTCGGGGAGGGTCAGTTGCCCCTGCCGGAGTTGATGGAGATTTTGGAGGAGCAGGGGTTTCGGGGGCCGACGATTGTGGATGTGCGGGACCTGCCGGACGCGGCAGCAGGGGCGCGCCATGCCGCGCAGGTACTTGGGAAATTGTTACGCCGCTAGCCTTGTGTGGACACGCAAAGGCCTGGAATCGCTCGATGACTACACCCGCTCCCATCCGACACTGGCAGATTGAACGGCATGAGCTGGTGGATTCGACGAATCGGCTTGCCGTGGAGCGTATTCATACTTGCTGGCAGGACAACAGGTCCGCGGCCGGCATGGTGATCGTTGCGTCGCGTCAAGCAAATGGACAAGGCCAGCACGGGCGTGCTTGGGCGAGTCCGCCGGGGGGCCTTTATCTTTCGGCAATTGTGGAGAATGTGCCGATCGCGCACCGGGACCGACTCGCGCTGGTCGCGGGCGTTGCGGTCGCGGAGGCGCTCATCGGGGCTTATCAAGTGTCTACGCAGCTTCGTTGGCCAAACGATCTGGTGATCAACGATAGGAAAGTCGGCGGCATTTTGTGTGAGGCGATGTCGCAAGGCGATCGTTGGGCCGCGATCATTGGTATCGGGGTGAATGTGAATACGCGCATCGAAGATCTTCCGCCTGAACTTCAAAGCCGCGCTGCGACCCTGTGCGGGCACCACAATGGGCCTGTGGATATTCTCGCGGTCGAAACGTCGATGCTTCGATCTCTCGCAAATACGCTTGAGCAATTTTCGATGAGGATGCTTTCTGCGGTCATTGAACGGGCACGACGGCTTGATGCGCTGCTCAATAGACGCGTGCAGTTTCAAGATGGAGACCGCCGCGTTGACGGCACGGCCCGAGGGATTAGCGATAGCGGCGAGTTGCTGATTCAAATGGAGAATGGCATTGAGGCTTTTGCGGTCGGTACAATAGCGGCCATTGACGGGCTTTCGCTCCGGCCATGAATCCCTCGCCGGGAAAATGCGAGTCCCTGATGCCTGCCTTGACGTTCACGGCGAGCGTCCCTATCCTTCGATCTCTACCGACTAAATAGGAGATTCACCATGCCGGGCATTCATTCAAGCATTATTCAAACCATTGGCAATACGCCCCTCGTGCGAATCAACCGCATCGTGCCGGCGGGCGGCGCGACGGTGCTGGCCAAATGCGAATATTTTAATCCGCTCGGCTCGGTCAAGGATCGCATCGGCGCGGCGATGATCGAAGCGGGCGAAAAGGCCGGCAAGATCAATAAGGACACGCACATCTTTGAAGCGACCTCTGGAAATACGGGTATTGCACTGGCGTTTGTATGCGCGGCGAAGGGATATAAGCTGACACTGACGATGCCGGAAACGATGTCGGTGGAGCGGCGGCGGCTGCTGCGAATTCTCGGGGCGAATCTCGTGCTGACGCCGGGGTCGGAGGGGATGCCGGGGGCGATTCGGAAGTGCGATGAGTTGCACAAGGCGCAGCCGAACTCGGTTATTGCCGCACAGTTCGATAATCCGGCGAATCCGAGCATTCATGAGACGACGACGGCGGAGGAAATTTGCGCGACACGGGAGGCAAGGTCGATGCGATTGTGTCCGCCGTCGGGACGGGCGGGACGATCACGGGGGTTTCCCGTATTCTTAAACAGCGTAATCCGAACTTCAAAGCGATCGCCGTCGAACCCACGAATTCGCCGGTCATCAGCCAATTCAAAAAGGGCGAACCGCTCAAGCCGGGCCCGCACAAGATTCAAGGGACAGGAGCGGGATTCATTCCGAAGAATCTGCAGACTGACCTCGTCGATGAAGTGATCACCTGCACCAACGAAGACGCCTTCGCGTATGCCCGCCGCCTTGCGGCTGAAGAAGGGATCCTAGCGGGCATCAGTTCCGGTGCGAACATTTGGGCGGCGACGCAGGTTGCGGCTCGGCCGGAATTTAAGGGTAAAACGATTGTGACGATCATGTGCTCCACCGGCGAACGCTACATCAGCACCGCGATGTACGAGGGTCTGGAGCAGTAACTCCTCAACCATTCCGTAATAAATATAAAATGTTTAACGGCGTTGCAACGCAACGCTAATTTGCCGGCTTGGATGCCGCCGAATTAGCATTCGCATCCGCTGCATCCTGCTTCAATATCGCCCCAAGTTCCGCCACCGTCACCATCGTCCTTTTCGCTAAGTCTTCGTTGACGCGCTGCGCCAAAGCGGTGACCCCCCGCAAGTACGCCTCCGCCGATGGCATTTTCACAAGCTCGTCCATGCTCAGCGAATAATTCCCCTCCGCATCGCGCGTCATCACAAACTGCCCGCCATCATCAATGTGCGCCGTGCCCTCCTTATCCTCACTCCATGAATGCCCAAACAATTCCTGCTCCTGATCCACAAACAAAAATGCTGACCTTCCCAACCGATAAATTTCTTCCTTGGTCAAATCTCGCCCCAACTTGCTGTAAAGCGTCCGCCGCGCCGCATCGCTTACCACCAGGAAGTGCGCGGCGACATCAAGGCACCCCCGCGCCGCCGACAATTTCGCTGTCATCAGGCTTCGCACCTTTTTCTCATCCCCCGCGCATCGCGTCGATCAGCATCCGTGCCGTGCCGAGGATGCTTTTACGGTCCGGAGCGATGGCCGCCCAAATCTTCCGCTTCGCCGCGAGATCGCCAACCGCGGCATCGCGCACGCCCCGCCGCCGCCTGCTCAACCTCCTTGGCTTTTCCGGACGTCACCGACGTCTGCGGCGCAAGCGTCGGCTCCATCGCCACATGCTCAAAAGTCACCCATGCCCGCTTCCGCTGCATCAATCGATAGCTCGTCACCTTCGACAACGGCAACTTATCGTAATTGGGCTGGGTCTTCTGTGCCTGCACTTCCGGATGCCGTTCGAACACGATGGTGCGCTCGGCTCGCGTTTCCGCAACTTTTCCATCCGCTGCCGTCGGCAGCAGTAAATCATCATTTTCAAAAACGCCCGTGCGCGAAAAATGAATCAGGAATTGATCCCCGCCAAACGCCACCGGCTTCCGGATCAGGTAGTTCACCCCATCGATAGTCTGCGGGTTGTTCAACTCCAGAGTCGCCAACTCTTTCCACGGCCCAACCGCCACGCCGAGTTCCACCGACCCGAAGCTATCATCCACCACCTGGCAGTCGCGCTCTTCGTATGGCCCGCTTTCGTGGTAGTTAGCGCTCGGATTTTGGCGATGTTTTTCGTCCGGTGCGTCGCCGCTCACGGTGACATACGCAAACAGCCCCTCCGGCGGGTCGCCCATGAACGGAACCATCTTGTTTTGGCTTCGCACCGGATTGCCTTGCGCATCCCACCAGCAGTTCGGCCATTTCGCCGGTCGGCAGAGCGCTTCCAGCCGCAAAACTTTTCCATCCTCCAGCTTCCTCTCCGCCATCGCCGGCACTGTCGAATGCTCCGGTGCCTGAGCCGTCCACGCACGCGCTGCATCGGCCCAACGGCGAAGCTGCGATGGACCGTTCACACACCACCACCGCGCATCGCGTTCCTCCGGTGCCAGTTCCATCTCCTTCGCATCCGCCTGAAAAGTTTCCCACGCAACGACGTGCACAAAATTCCGCCCATTCACCGGCGGAAGCTGCCCAAGAAAAACCGCCGCCTCCCCTGGCGAAAGATCGCCCTCATAAGCGATCGCTTGACCCGGCTGTTCAATCCACCGCGTGTTGCGCGTTAGTTCCGCGATCTTCACCTGAAAATCCGGATGATCGAGCTTCAGATGAAGGTGGTTGTCAGACGTCCGCTGGAATAAGTCATTCTGAAGATTCGACCCGCCAAGAATCATGATGGGCGTGGAAGGATCATCCATGTGCTGAAAATAAACGGGCGTGAAAAAATTGAGCGAAACGTGATCGGGATTCCAGGCGCTCGCGATTTCCATTTCATTCGAGCCTCGAATGAGCGTCCCCGCATTGATCGCCTTGCGGATCGCGGCGCGAAGGTCCGTCCCCTTGATGCGATACGCATCGTAAATGTTGCTCGCAGATTGCAGCGGCATAGCGTTTTTCCGCAGCGCGGGCAGCTCTGACGCATCGAGCAGCATATCCCAGCGCGCAACTTGTATCTGGCCGGGCACCCGCGACTCGTCCGCGTCCGGATCAGCAGGCACAACCGTCGAAGTGGAGGCCATCACCCGCGGCGCGCTCGCCGGTGCTGTGATTTCACTGACCGCAACGCTCGGTGCGGATGGCTGCCGTGCCTCGATAGCCGCCCACGCGCCTGCGATCACCATCGCACCAGCGCCCGCAACCACCCCTCCAACAATCTTGGCATGCGCCCACCACATCCACCTCGCACCGCTCTGCGCAATCGCATGCGCCAGCGACCCCTTCGCTACACCTGCCGCTCCCGCCACAATTTTCTGCACAAGGCCCACCGGTGCAACATGCAACGCACGCGCCCCCAGCATCACTCCCAGCGAACCTGCCTCCGGCATCTTCGTCTTACTCGCCATCACCTCGCGCAATCGCTCCGTCGCCCGATCCACGCGCTTCCGCGCCGCCTCCTCAGAAATCCCCTGCGTTCCCCAACCTCGCGCAGGCTCAATCCTTTCAAATACCGGAACGTCAACGCATCCCGATCCCTCGGCGCAATGCCAGCAGCGATTCATCCAGCACCGGTGCCACCGTCTCCCACGGCGTCTCCTCCCCTTCCCCGCCGACGACCTCTTCCTTCCAAACTTCCATGGCCCGCCTTTCATGAAACGCCCGCCGATCCGCAATCTTCTTCGCATCCCGACACGTAAAATACGTCGCCTTGATCAACCACCCCGCCAACGGCCCCCGTACCGCCCCCGCCTTTCGCGCCAACAACACAAACACCGCCTGCGTCACATCCTCCGCCAGATGCGCATCCCCCACCTGCCGCCGCGCCGCCGCATACACCAGTTCCACGTTCCCCCGCACCAGCGCCGCAAACGCCTCCGCCGATTTCCCCTCCACGTACCGCCGCAATAATTCATGCTCGTCCACGGTCGCTCCTCAATTCACCACCCGCACCCTCACCCTCACCCAAAGAATGGACGCCCCCCGCCAAGGCGGACAATTTTATTTCCAAATCTTACCCATCACGAAATTGAAACAAAGCCGCCACCAATAAACACCAAAAACACAAATGAAAATTCCCCATTTGTGTTTTTAGTGTTCATTCGTGGCTCATTTACGTCGTCTTCCCCGCCCCTCACGCCCCCGCCAGCAAGTGCGGCAACTGATTCACAAACCCACTCCGCGCCAATACCTGATCCGCCCCCGCGTCGCGTGCTTGCTTCGCTAATTCCACTTCCACATGGGAAAGAAAGGCGACGACGTCGCGGTTTGGATGCGTGTCCCTTGGCCTGCCGCACCGCCTCGACCGTGTCCAGGCCGGCGGAGTTTAGATCGACGAGTACCAATGGCACGGTTTCTCCGGCCGTTGCGGCGGCATCCAAATGTTCGCGCAAGCGATCCAATGTGCGGGCGACGAGCACCGGCTTGTTGAGCACTTTTCCCGTGCCGGTAATTTTTGTTGAAAAGATCAGATCGGTGACCACGGCGATGGTTGAGGGCATGAGCGTCTCCCGGCCTTGCGTTGCCGCAAGGTTATGTGCGGAACAGGTGGCCGAAGCTGCCGGGCATGGGCGAGTCGAAGCTGACCTTCCGGTTGGTTTTCGGATGAACAAACGTCAGATGACTGGCGTGGAGGGCGAGGCGGTTGGGGGGTTCGTCGGGGTTTCCGTAGAGGGGGTCGCCGCAGACGATGTGTCCGTTGGCTTTGAGTTGTACGCGGATTTGATGCTTGCGGCCGGTGTAGAGTTCGCAGCGGAGGTGGGAGATTTTCCGCACCGGGTCGCTCTTGAGAACCTGGTAGCTGAGGATGGCAAGTTTTCCGTTGCGCATGTCTTTGGTGATGTTGACCTGGCCGGTTTCGGGGTCTTCGAGGAGGAGGTTTTCGAGTTTCGCCTCGGATTTTTTGGGGATGCCGTGGACAATGGTGTCGTAGCGGCGGGTGATGGTGTGTTCGAAAAATTGTTCCTTGAGGGAACGGAAGGCATCCCACGTGCGGGCGAAGACCAGAAGGCCGGAGGCGTCGCGGTCGAGGCGGTGGACGAGGTGGATTTGGTTTTGCTGTTTTGTTTTTGAAAGTATTCGGTGAGGAGCTTGGCGACGTAAGGACGTTTTTCCTGGGAGTCGGTGGCGGTGAGGAGGCCGCTGGGTTTGTCGACGATAAGGATGTCCGGGTCGAGGTGGACGATTTGGAGTCCGTTTTTGAGGGTAGTGGATTTTGCGCCGGCGGCACCGATGTCGGTGACTTCGACCTTGTCGGTGTCGGTGACGGGTTGTTTGAGTGAGTGCGCGAGTTCGCCGTTGAGGCGGACACGCTTGGCGGTGAGCATTTCGCGAAGCGTGGTTTTTTTAGCCTCGGGGTAGAGGCGGATGAGTTCGCTCATGATGGTTTTGGGTTCTTGCATGGGGGTGATTATACGGGCAATGTTTGCGAGAGTGGGGTATGCGGTGAAGATTTAAGCGCGACGACGCGAAGTGGCCGCGAGAGGATGAAAAGAGCGTCAGATCAAGAACGATCATGCCTGGATTTATTTTTTGGACTTGCCGGAGAGGGTTTGTCATCTTCTTTTTTCATGATGAACAGATAGTTGAAGCCGCGGAGGAAGTAGTTGCCTTCGACGGCGGCGGTGTGCCAATGGTTGCGGTTGAGGGTGCGGTTATGACGGACGACGGCGATGATGTCGATCGGTTTGAAGTGGCGTTGCATGAGCGCGAACAGTTCGAAGCCGATGGGCATGAACGGCTTGCCTTTTTTGAAGGAGTCGGAGACGTAGAGGGCCATGTAGCGGCGGTTTTTGAGGACGCGGTGGGTTTCCGCGATGACCTGGGCCATCGCGGCGTAGTAGGGGTTGGACGGGGTCTTGTGCCGTGGGTCCTGAGTCTTTAGCTCCGGCGAGGCGTCGAGCTTGCCAATGCATCGGGGGTCGTCGGAGTAGTCGACGTGGGTGGAGTATGGAGGGTCGATGAAGAGGAAGTCGGCGTGGTTGTCGGGGAGCGGGATTTTGCGGGCGTCGGCTTGCGTGATGTCGGGGCGCGAGGGGGCGAGGTCGAAGCCGAGGGGTTTTCGGTTGAGTTCCTTGGCGACGTCGATGGTGGTGCCGGAGCCGCACATGGGGTCGAGGATGAGATCGCCTTCGCGGGTGTAGCGTTGGAGGAGTTGCCAAATGACCCACGCTGGGGTGGCACCGACGTAGTCCTTGTCGCCGTGGGGTTCGCGGCCGTAGTCCTGGGAGGGGTACTCCCAGAGGGTGGTGGTTTGAAGTTGGAGAGGGGGTTTGTTCATGGACTTCAAGATTGGCGGTGAAGGCGAAGGAGTGCGGTGAATCCGGCTTGGAAGAATTCAAGAACGATGGCGTGGGTCGTGACGAACGGCTCGTCGTGACGCCCAAATAGAGCGACGAAATACGATGTATCAGGAAAGACGGGCTTCACTCGGGTTTCCGTTTTGGCGCGCCATAGAGATAGTGATCGTGGTCGACCGAGGCATCCGCGGGACTATCTGCAAAGTTGCCAGCTAATTTCAGCAGGCGCTGCGTGGCGGTCGATTCCGTGGCTTCGAGTTCAATGGTGACACGCTGTCCGTCAGAAAGAGGAGCGGGTTCATCAAGGGTGACGACGCCATTTTTATATGTACCGCGATAGGCCATGGATCGCGCTCCTTAATGCGTTGGTGCCCATCATAACATGGGGAGGGCCTGGGGCCTTATTTGAAATTATTAAATTGAATGGCAACCGCCGGAGGCTTGGCGCGGAGGTGGGCCATTACCGTTTGGAGGTCGTCGAGTTTGGCGCCGACCACGCGCACGGATTCGCCCTGGATTTGCGGGCGAACCTTGAGGCCAAGTTCCTGAATCTGTTTTTGGAGCGCTTTGGCGGTGTCGCGGTCGATGCCGTTTTTGAGCTTGAGGACCATGCGGACCGTGTTGTGGGTGGCGTGTTCCAGCTTCTGGCGGTCGAGTGCTTTGGGATCAATGTTGCGTTTGATCATTTTGCTCACCAACACCTGGATGACCGGTTCAAGCTGGATGTCGTTGTCGGCTTTGACGGTGACGGCCTTCTCTTTTCGGTCGAGGTCTTCGATGGCGGCGGCGGTGTTGCGGAAGTCGAAGCGCTGGATGATTTCTTTCTGCGCCTGTACGACGGCGTTGTGCATTTCGTTGAGGTCGACTTCGCTGACGATGTCGAAAGAGTGATCGGAGGCCATGGGCATTGATCCTTTTTGTGTGAGCCGCGGAATTTGGTCGCGGGATTAGTGCGAGCGGATTTTTCGGTCGTCGGTAAACAGTTGCGCGGAGCGCGGGCCGAGGCGGAAAAAGGTGACGAGCGGCCCGATGATGACGGCGGCGACGAAGAGCCAGACGATCATCAGGAGGAAGCCTTCAACCCAGCCGGTGGAGAGAGGGATTGGTACGGCACCGGTTGCCGAGGTGCTTGGCGCGGCGAGAATGGCAATGGGAAGAACGAAATTCATGGGGGCGATGATACGTGGGGGTGTGATGCGTCTCAAGGGATGGGGTTTGCCTCTCAAGCGGGAGAATGGTGGAGGTAGAGGGTCTCGCCGGAGGCGTAGCGCAGGGGGCCGGCAACGACGCCGGCGATTGCGGCTGCGACGTCGTCGGGAAGGAGGAGTTGCTCAGCGTCGATATTTTGCGGGGCGACGAGGCTGCGGAACATGGCGGTATCGACGGCACCGGGGGCGATGGCAACGACGCGAATGCCCACAGAGTTTCCTTCGCGAGCAGTGACCAGCGTGAGCATATTGATGCCGCTCTTGGCAATGGCATAGGCACCGAAGCCGGGGAACGGGTCCTTCGCCGCCATGGAGGAAATGTTGATGATGATCCCTCCGTCCGGGTCCATACGATGTGCCGAATCAGTGACCTTTGCCGCCTCATGCTGGGCTCGCATCACCGGCCAAACAGCGCGGGTGGCGTAGAAAGCGGAGGATAGATTGGCATTTAGGACTTGATGCCAAAGCTCGGGGTCCATTTCGGCAAGGGGCATGCTGGGGGCCATTCCGGCGTTGTTCACGAGCAGATCAATGCGAGACCAGGCGTGCAGGACGCGCTGCACCATCGCATCGACCTGAGCTAATTGAGAAACATCGGCGGGGACGATCAGGATTTCGCCGCCCGCGAGTTGGATTTCGTCGGCGACGTTTTGCAGCGTTGTGGTCTGGCGGCCGACGAGAGCGACGCGATATCCCATGCCGCTGAGGCGAAGCGCGGTTGCGCGCCCGATGCCGGTGCCGGCTCCGGTGATAATGGCGACGCGCGATGGCATGTGGGGATCCGGTCATGAACGCTGGTTTAATCGTTGATGGATGAGCCGATAACGGTCGCAGGCGGGGGTGGATTTCCCGGAGCTCGTCCCTGACGCGTGGAGAGTCGCCACAACCATTGCACGGGAGCGGAGAGCGCATAAATGTATATGGCGACCAGCACCGTGATCTGCGGCTGCCAGAAGATGAGCATGACGAGGAAGAGGAAGGTGACGACCTGGCGAAACTTTTTTCGCCCGCGGAGGAACCGATTGATCAAATGCGAGTAAGCGAAACGCGATACCATCAGAAGCGCCGCGACCAGCAGCACCAACGGCAGCAGGTAAGGCACCACCGTTTTCAGGACATCTCGGATTTCCGGCGAGACATTGAACCAGATCAAATGATTCTGCGAATACAGCGTCTCGAAAAAAATGATGGAAGAGGCCACGACGGCGGCGGCACCGGGCGAGGGCATGCCGCGGAAGTTCATGTGCGAGGCGACATCGTGTTTGTTGATGACGTTGAAGCGTGCGAGACGGAGAGCCGTACAGCAGACATAAATAGCGGCGATCATCCAGAAGAGCGCCCCCAACTGTCATCGGAGAACGGGCCGGGAAGATAGTCCAGGCCTGTGACGCCGACGGGGAGGTCGGTCTTTTTAAGCAGGTTGCCGATGAGACGAATCGAGAGAAACGCGGGTGCGATGCCGAACGAGACCATGTCGGCAAGAGAATCCAACTCCTGCGCCAAAATCGGAGGCGGAGCGCGTGAGGCGAGCGACGAAACCGTCGAACATATCAAAGACCATCGCGCCGAAGATGGCGTAGCCGGCAATCGCGTAATGGGAAGGAAGGCCTGGGACATCGTAATTCTGGCGCGGCATAGTGGATGGAGGTGAAGCCGCAGAGGCAATTGCCGAGCGTGAACATCGCGGGCAGGAGCGCGACGCTGCGCCTCCGTTTGCGCGGACGCGAGTCATTAGGATCAAGCGGGGCGGGCTCGCCCTCACTGGGTTGTCGCCGGTAACGGACCATCAGGTTCCCTCAAAATTTCAACCGCTGCATCATACTCGCGACCACCGAGCCCGCCATGACTCACGGATGAAGCGGATCGGGTGTGCGTTCGACCGGCTTGGGCATGGGGCTGCGTTTTCCATTGAGTAGAAGTTCAGTGTCGTAGGCCCAGAAGAGGAGCACGTTGCGATTGATCTCCGCGGGCACGCCGAGTTGCCACCTGCGCCCGAGATAGTCCACCTCCACCGGCCGCACGTAGAGCGGTGCGACCACTCGCCGCAGTTCGGCGACATGTTGCGCGATTTTGGCGAGATGCGATTCGCGAGCGGCGAGCGTTGAGGCGCTGGCGGCGGCACGATACTCGAGGGCGGCAAGTGCCACCGGTGTCCGCCACGCCAATTGAATCTTATTGGTCAGCAGTTGCGTGTGCAGGATTTCCCAGTCCGTTGGATTCATCAACGGGCGGGCCGCTTGCAGGTCGGCAAGGCACTGATCCGCCAGCAGCATCGCACTGGCTTTTTGCTTTTCCACTGCATCGATAAATTCCTGATCTCCCGCTTCCGCCTGCTTGTAGGCAGGCAGGTAGTCCTTATTCCATTGCCAGTTCTGCCAATTCTGCGTGAGAATTTCTTCATCGGGGAGCGGTGGAAGTTTGCGGGTGTCGCCGAAGGTGAAAGGACCGGTGCTCAATAATTCCGCAACGACATCGGCGGTGGGCTTGAGCGCGCGAATGACGTCGGAGGCCGCCTTCGTGCCATAGCGATAGGTGGCCCAGCGATTCCAGATGTCGTCAATATTGCTGGAGGCCCCGGACGCCAGCATGCCCAGCGTCCACAAATTGACTTCCGAGGCCTGGAACAAAACGGAATCATCGAAGCGATCGACGCGGACGCAGATGCCTTGAGCCCCTTTGCTCACGGCATAATCGAATTGCCGTTTGAGAAGTGAAGGCATGCAGTTCGCCACGGCATTGCGAAGGAAATATTCGCCTTCAATATCAAACTCGATAATCTGCGGCCGGCCACCGACCGCACCGACCTCCGCTGCATCTGCGCCGCGCATCTGCCAATCCTGCGGAACGCATTTGCTCATAATGACCGTGTCGGGGGGCAGGCGCTTCACGGCACCCATCACTCCCTCGAGTTCTTCCGGATGCCATACGAAGGTCCGCAACATGAACGACTTGCCATGTTCCTTGCATTTTCGACTGATGAGATCGCAAAGCCGCAGCAGCATGGGCGGTTTGGTGGCGCGAATCTGGGTTTCAACGACGGTAAGCGCGAGCCCGTCCGCATTGGGAATCGCCTTGGCGAGAATCCATTCGTAGCGTTGGCTGAGATAGTTAAAGAGGTTTTCGTTGTCCGCTGTTTCGTCGCCGAGGTATTCAGGCATCCACGGGCCGGGGAGATCGGAGAGTTCATGGACCCAGACGGTCACTTTCATGCCGAGCGAATGGCAGTAATCAATGAGATGCTCATGCGCGTCGCGTGCCGCGAAGTCGGCGATGCCCTGCTCGTTCGAGCCTTCAATCTGAAATTGCACGCCGTTAAAGCCAAGTTGCGCCGCGAGCTTGATCAGGTTTTTGTCAGCGCGGCCGCGATGAAAGGAAACGATTCGATACGGAAGCGGTTGTCGGACTTGCGCCATAGGAATTGAAAAGTCAGGGACAAGCGGGGCGGGGTTTGCGCGTTCAGGTGTGAGGCTGTGCCGAGCGACGAGGACAATGACAAGTCCGAACATGAAAATGGTGAGAATAAGAGCGACAGGGCCGCCGGCGGAGCGGGAGTTGGAATGGGACTGGGTCACGCGGGAGCCTTCCAAAATAGATATTTGGCGACGTGTGGCAGTTATCATACCCGCTTCAGGGGCAAGACGCAGAGGGAGAAAGGGCAACCGCCGATAAACGCAGATAAACGCCGATAGAATAAAAGTGAATTCATCGGCGTTTATCCGCGTGTATCGGCGGTTTCAAAACCGTTTCTGTTCGCCCAATCTCACTACTTGGCTGACTCCGTGGTGAAACATCCAGCGCTCTGCAGAGATGCTGAATGAAAGCGGCGAGCGTTCTATAATCAATCCATGACCAAACCCACACCGCATGCGCTTTCCGCGATGCTTAAAACATTTGCCAGAGAAGCCGGCTTCGACCTCGTCGGCATCGCGCGGGCCGAAGCCACCACGCATGCGCACGCCTACCAGGAGTGGATCGACGCGGGCCATCACGGCACGATGCACTATCTGGCCAACCGCATCGACGAACGGATCGACGTGACGAAAAAGTTTCCCTGGGCCAAAAGCATCCTCTGTGTGGGCCTCGCCTATTATCAGGAAATGCCCCCCGCCCCCCCCGCCCCGATTGAAACAAACGAACCCCTGGGCAAGATTGCCCGCTACGCCTGGGGACGCGACTATCACAAAGTCATCGGAGGAAAACTTCGCGCCATCGAACGGCGATTGCAGGAAACGTTAGGAGAAACGGCCGCCACTCTGGAGACTCGCTGCTACAGCGACACCGGACCTCTTCTTGAGCGCGAATTCGCCGCACGCGCCGGACTCGGTTGGATCGGCAAACATACCCTGCTGATTCATCCGCACAAAGGCTCGTGGTTTCTTCTGGGTGAAATCGTGCTGAACCTGGAGGCCGAACCGGACTCTCCCATCGGCGATCACTGCGGCACCTGCACGCGTTGCATCGACGCATGCCCCACCGACGCGATCACTCCCTACAGCGTCAACAGCACCAAGTGCATCAGCTACCTCACGCTCGAACACCGTCAGGAGGTCGCTCCGGAATTCAACCCACCGATGCAGGAGGCGGGCTTCATCGCCGGCTGCGATATTTGTCAGGAAGTATGCCCCTTTAATCGCCGCCCGCTCGTGACAACGGAGGCGGACTTCGCGGCACAGTCCCCCGCGCCGGCAGTTCGCCTCGACGAAATTCTGCGCTGGCAGGAGGCGGACTGGGACCAGATCACTCGCGGGCGAGCCTTCAGGCGATCCAAATATGAGATGTGGCAGCGCAACGCGCGGGTGCTGCTCGGAGATGGCACCTGACAGCGCGATGGGTTGGCTATCGTTCCGGCGAATCATTTATACTTCGCGGATGGCGAACGGATTGGGTTATCAACGGTCTCAGGGTGGAGGAGGAAATCTTCGCGAGGTGCAGGGGGAAGCAGCGCAGACAGGATGGATGCGGAGGCCGATGATTGCCGGGGGAATTTTAGTGCTGGTATGCGGGATCATTCCGCTGGTGGCGGGTGGTTGGGCGGGAGCGGTGTTTCAAACATGGATTTATGCCGCGCTGGTGGCACCGCTGATAGTGTCCGCGGGGATGTTGGGGCTGGCCTTGACCGGGCGGTTCGCGCGCGAGGGATGTTTCGCCGGATCACCGTGGCCGGACGGATATCGGATGGTCGTCGCGCTGGCCTTGGGGCTTGGGACGTATGGATTGGCAATGCTGGGATTGGTGCAGCGCACTTATTGCAGCCGACGTGGATCGCCGCGCTGCTGCAATTAGCCGGTGCGGCCATCGGATTTGCTCCCGCTCGCAGGTTTTGGCGAACGTTTGATTCCCAACCCTTTCGCGCACCGGTGGGACGCGGAGAATGGTTCCTCCTGCTCGCGGCGGCTCCGGTCGCCATCGCGGCCATCGCCGCGACTTTTCCTCCGGGATCGTTGTGGCAAAGCGAAGGCCGAGCCTACGACGTGCTGGAATACCACCTGCAAATGCCTCGCGAATATGCTGCCGGCAATGCGATCATGCCGGTGGCACACAACGTTTACTCCTATCTTCCCGCGAACGTTGAGATGCTCTATCTCCTGCTGATCCAGACTGGAAAATTTGTGCTAAGCGATACGAGCACGATGGCCCATTTGTGGGGGGTATTTCCATCACAATTTTTGCACCTCGCACTCCTGCTCCTCACGGTCGTGGGCATCGGGCTCGCGCCAGTGAAGCTGGGTGGGTTCGGACGGGTGGTGGCGATGCTGACGGTGCTGGTGGTGCCATGGTCATTGATCACCGGCTCATTGGCGTACGACGAATGGGGGATGATGCTGTTCGGATCATTGGCGCTCGGGCTTGCCCTTGGCGGGAAGGGGGATGGCGGATCGGCAGGGAAGTGCCGCTGGGAGGGACTGCTCATTGGCACGCTGCTGGGGCTGGCGGTGGGGAGCAAACTCACCGCGGGGATCGCCTTTGCGCTGCCGGTGGTGCTGGTGATGTTGCTTCGCGGCAATCCACGCGGCCTGATTCAGGCGATCCTGATCGCCTCGGTGCTTTACTTGCCCTGGGCCGTTCGCACCGCCGTTGCCAGCGGCGGAAATCCCGTCTTCCCCCTGGCGGCGAAGCTGCTCGGACGCGGGGGCTGGACGGCTGAACAAGTGCAGCGATTTGAACACGGGCATTCCGCCCTGCAAAGTCAGCAATCGCTGGCCGGCCGCATGGGCGTGCTCGCAAACGCCTCGCTGCTGGATGAGCAATGGTCCCCCGGCTGGAGTTCCATCTACGAATGGGCCGGCGAGGAGCCCCCCGCTCGCGACCTGTGGTGGAAGCATGTCGGCATCCTGTGGGTAATTGCACCGCTCGGGATACTGCTGGCGCTGATGGGCGAAAGGTCCGGGCAGGCGATGCTCCTCGTGGCGGTGTTGATCGCGCAGGCGATGGGGTGGATGTTTTTGACCCATCTGCAATCACGGTTTTGCTGCCCGTCATCGTGCCGTTGGCGATGCTTTTTGGGATGGGGGTGGAAGGCGGTGTCAGTGGCAGATTGTTGACGGGTGTGTGCCGCGTCCTCCTCTGTACGGTGATCGGGGCGCAGGCGCTGTGCTCGCTCTTTCTCCTCTTGCCGGAGGCCGGGTTACTGGGCGGCGTGCAGCATGTGCGCGGACGAGTGCGTCCGCCGCCGCCCATCGGAGAATTGTTCTCTCGCTCCTTCAACATCGGTGCCGCCGTGGAGCGAACATCCGACAGCACGGAACTTCCGCAACGAAAGGTGTTATTGATAGGCGGTGCCACGCCGCTCTTCTGGGAAGGCGATATTCTCTACAACACCGTCTTCGACCGGAATCCCCTCGGCGACGCCCTCCGCCTCGGCGGGCCGCCGCGAGCCGCGCAATGGCTCCGCGAACAACAAGTGGATTACATGGTGATCGATTGGCGCGAAATCGAACGCCTCCGCGCCACCTACGGATTCGACGACGCCATCACCCCCGTCACCATGCAGAATTTAGAAAACTTCGCCATCACCCGCATCGCACCTGATGATTTTCCCGGCTGGACCGTGCTGCGCATCGAAAAAACACGATGATTACTTTTTCCGCTCAAACTCCCACACCGTCGCCACGATCTCTTTCTGAAACACCCGCCGTATCGTGAAATGCCCCCACAATTCCGGCTCCTGCTTCCGCAATTGCTCGAACATGTCCGGATAGCAAGGCTCGGTGAAGTACCCAATGACAAACAAATGCTCGCGTGCATCCTCCCGCGCCTCCTTCAACGACCGCACTAACAACTCTTCCACCTTTTCACGCCGACTACCCGGCCCGTGAATGTGCGGCTCCGGCGAGCGTGGCAGATATCGACCGCGTCCCGCTCCCCCGTGCGGCAGATACCACGCATACAAAAAATGCTCATCGCTTCCCGCCACCGCCACGATTGTCTCCGCCGGATCGGGCGACAGCCGAACCACCGTCGCCGCCGCCGTCGCCAGCGCATCCGAAACATAATTCAACCGCCGTTCGTAATTCCCCAACTGCACGACCAACTCCTCCGCATACAGCCCGAGCAGCAATGCCAGCAGCACCATCACACCGGTCCGAGCGGGCACCCGCGACCCCGCACCCCAAAACTGCCGCACCGCATCTACCCCATACACCAGCATCACCGGCAAAATCGGCGCCCAAAACCGCGCCATATCAAAAGGCCACACCAAATACAACGCGATGTACAACCACACATAAATCTCAACGAACCGCGTCCCCGACATTTGCCGCACCAACCGATTCAACCAGCCCAGCAGCCCCAGAATCCCAACCGCCTTGCCCACGATATTCAGCAAATGAAAGTCCGGCGACTCCCGAAACCACGGCGTAAAGCTCGACCCGTAATCATCCAAATGATTCAAGAGCAAATCCCGAATCCGCCCCGCGAATACCGGCCATTGCTGCGGATCGGTCGGATCAATCGTCCCATTTTTCGTCAGCCCGCCCAGCAGTTGCTGCTTGTAACTGTTATTCGCCGACGCATCGCTCGCCAACGATTTCTCCGGCGACGCCCAGGCAACCGCCCCCTGATAGATCACCGCAAGCAGTAACAGAACGCCAAGCGACGCCGCGATCTTCCCCGCCGCCGGCCAACCCCGTTGCCACAGCCTCCCCTGAAAAAAATCCACCACCGGATAAAGCGCCATCGTGCCGACGCAGACGATCCCCGCCCCGCGAATCGACCACCCAACAATGGCAAGCAACGACAGAACAACCGCCTGTCCAAAATGCTGATGCCATTGCCGCCACCGAAGACTCAGCGCCAGCCACGCGAACGTCACCAGCATAAAAGCCGGTTCGCTAAAGACGTACAACCCCCCTTCCAACACATGCCAGTTCATCGCGAACAGCCCCGCGATGAGAACCGCGATCCAATCATTCACCCCTGCCGAAAACTGAAACCGCGGACGTTCCCCCTCCCCAAGATCCCTCAACAATCGCCTTGCCAACGCATAAACCACCCACGTCGCGAGGCACAACATCCCCGCATTCAACACATGCGCATGAAAAACCGTCAACCCAAAAATAAAACCCCACCCCGCCAGCAACAACGGAAACCCCGGCGGATAAAAAGTGTCGCGCCCGATCGTCCCTTGCGTCGATATCCCCGCCCCATGAATCAGATTGTCCGCCAGCAGCAGGTACGAAAACTCATCCGGTGCCGCCATCGCGCTCCGATTGCGATCCCAGCGGCCCACATCGTCCCGATGCGCCAGCGTCGCCAGCGGAACCAGCGCCACACACACAACAACCATCCAACGAAGCACTTGCATCCACCCATGCTACTGCCGTTTCACCGCGAAGGCACGAAACCCAAAAGTGCCTGTGCGCACAGGCCAACCGCCTCAGCGGCCTCGCCAAAATAATTTTTAATTCCGCTACCCTCATCCGCATCACAAGTTAGGTATTTGTTCGCATCTGCGTGTACGCACAAAGTGGGCGCGAGCCCCCTTTATGTAGGACTCATTTTTTACCACCCCATCGCCTCACAGGAGACAAACAATGCAATCCGAAAACCTTTCACTCGCGGCGTTCGCCGACCCTGCCCTCTGTGCCGACGATCTGCTCGCCCGCCTCGCATGGCTTCGCAGCATCGTCCGCCCCCGCCTCGAACGCTTCCTCGGCTACTACCGCAACCCCACCACCGAACTGGCCGCCATTCTCCCCTGCTCCCCCGGCACCCACTTCGCCATCCGCCCCTTCCGCCAATTCCAGGAACTCGGCCTGCCCGCGCACATCACCGGTTTCCGCCGCGCCGCGGATGGCACCGCCATGCCGGTTGGTGCGATCGACATCCAGCGCAAAGAAGTGGTCATCGAAAACGACATCTCCTGGCGCATCAACACTCTCATCGACTTCGCTGCCGGTAAATTTCCCGTCATCACCAGCACCGCCCGCGATCCCGCCACGCAGCAGCGCATCACCGCCGTCATCGCCGCGATCTTCGACGCCAGCGGCGGCCTCACGCTGCTCCAACACCTCGTCCTCCACGGTGCCATCAGCGGCTCCGCATGGATCCACATTCGCCCCACCGATGCCCTTCTCTCGCTCCTCGCCACTCCCAGCACGCCCTCCCCTGAACCCGACGAAACCATTCTCTGCTCCCCCGAAACCGGAGGAGCGGCACCACCCCATGATGGCAGCGGGCCGGACGACACCGCCGACGCGGACATTGCGTCCACAGCAAGCCCCGTCACGCCGGGCGATCCTTCGCTCGATGTGGCACAGTGGCTTCGACTTGAAGTCGTCGAGGCGGTCCGTCTCTGCCCGCTGCCGCATGTGGGTGATTCCATCAATGCCGAGCGCGGTCTCGCCTACGCCGCTCTCGTCAACTCCATGGGCGACGGAAGCAACGGCTCCATCTCCTCCGGATTCGGCATCCTCGACCGCGTCCGCGCATGGCTCGGCCGCCCTCTCTTCCCCTCCGTCAACCCGCACGAATTCTCCTTCGACCTCTTCGGCCCCTCGCACTGGCAGCGCTACGTCAAGGGCGTCCTCACCGACGAAGGCCCCAATCCCCTCGGATTCGTCCCCTTCATCCGTTACGAAAATCAGAACGACCCCGCCGCCGGCTCGTGGGTCGGTGCCGCGGGCAGCGGTGCCGTCGACACCGGCTTCAGCGATGTCGAACCCCTCATCCCCATGCAGGATGAACTCAACACCCGCATGAGCGACCGCGCCTATCGCGTCACCATGACCAGCTTCCGCATGTATCTCGGACGGGGCATCGAAGACTTTACCAAGCGCCCCGTCGGCCCCGGCCAGATGTGGGCGACCGACAATGTCCAGGCCTCCATCGATACCTTCGGCGGCGACGCCAGCACCCCCAGCGAAGACTCCCACATCAACGAAGTCCGCGAAGCCCTCGACAAAATCAGCGGCGTATCCCCCATCGCCGCCGGAGTCCTCCGCAACAAAATCGGACATCTCACCAGCGCCATCGCCCTTCGCATGACGCTCCTCGCCCTCCTCGCCCGCTCGGATCGAAAACGCGCCTCGCTGCACCACACCCTCGCGACGGTGGTGCGTCAGGTGCTCACTGTCCTCGACCGCGCCGGAATTTTCTCCACCGCTCTCGAAGATCGCGAAATCGACATCAACTGGCCCACCGCCATCCCCGAAAGCGACATGGACCGCCTCCAGGAAGCGCAGGCCAAAATAAACCTCGGCGTCCCACGCAGCGTCGTCCTCAGCGAACTCGGCTACGGCGAAGTCGCCGACGCCGCACCCGCAACCCCCTGAACCACCTTGGGAAAGGAGCAACAGCGTGCGCCTCGTCGGACCGGAGAACGCTTCTCTGCATTCGATGCTCCGTGCGTCCCCGCAGGCGCACGCCCCTCCTCCCCCCAAACCCTAAACCCTTTCACCCTTTTTTCAGGAGGTGTCCCATGACCGAACCGGAAGTCCCACCCAAAGCGGAACCCGCCAAATGGCCCGCGCAGGAGTCCGCCGCCGTCACCCCGCCGGTGACGCAGGCCACGCTGGCCAACGCTGCCGCCCGAGCCGCCGCGACCAATTCACGCCGCGATCTCGTCGAGTACCTGCGGCTCCGTCGAAAATCCGCCTAATTCCTTTCCCCATGACCTTCCATCACCCTTTTTAACAGGAGTTTTCTATGTCTTTTACTGGCAAATCCACCTACAGCGCCGGCACCACCCTCCCCGAAATCGCCGAGGACGTCAGCGATCTCGTCAGCATCGTCTCCCCTCACGAAACCCCACTCCTGGACGCCCTCGGCGATCCCCTTCACGCCGCCAACAGCACCCGGCACGAATGGCTCGACGACGAATTGCTCCCCAACAATGACGCCATCCATCAAGCGGGCCTCGTCGATACCAGCACGACGACCACCGCAATCACGGTCCTCAACGGCGGCCGCTTCCGTGTCGGCGATCAACTCCAGGCCGACCAATCCCACGAAGTCATGCTGGTCACCGCCATCGCCGGCAGTGTGCTGACCATCGCACGCGGTTACGGCGGGAGCACCAAGAAAGCGCTCGCTGACGGATTGGCGCTCCGAATCCTCGGCAACGCCGCCATCGAAGGCGCCGACGCCGACAATGCCCGCTTCACCCTCCGCACCCGTCACAGCAACTACACCCAGATCTTTTCCGCCACCGCACAAGTCAGCGGCACCGAAGCCGCCGTCCGGCAAATCGGCGTTGACGACGAACTCGCCTATCAAAAAACCAACCGCCTCCGCGAACTCCTGCGCGATCTCGAAAACACCGCCATCAACGGCTTCGCCCCCACCGCCGATCCGCAGGGAACCTCCACCACCCGCCGCACCATGCGCGGCATCATCGCGGGCATCGCCACCAACATCATGCAGCCCGGCACCGGCCTCATCCCGGGCGACCTCGAACTCGCCGAACTCCACGTCAATGCCGCACTGCGCACCGTCTGGGAACTCTCCGGCAACAAGCCCGACCTCATTGTCTGCGGTGGCGGCCAGAAACGCCGCATCAATGCCTTCATCCAGACCCACACCCGCTTCTCACCCGTCAACGAGACCTACAAAAATCTCGTGAGCACCTACGAAAGCGACTTCGGCGTCTGCCGCGTCGTTCTCTCCCGTTACGTGCCGTCGGACACGGTGCTGTTCCTCGATTCCTCGCGCGTCTCCGTGCTGCCACTGGCGGGGCGAAGTTTTCAATTCAAGCCTCTCGCGACCACCGGCGACTACCAGAGCGGCGAAGTCCTCGGCGAGTACACCGTCGAACTCCGCAACGAAAAAGGCCACGGAATCCTCACCGGACTCAACGTCTGATCTCATTCACTCAATTCGCGGGGCGGCCGCCGCTGTGCTCGCCGCCCCGCTCTGCAAAGAAAGAGGTGGACCATGTATTTCTGCCAGGATGTGGAACTGATGGCCTGGGAGCCCGGCATTTTTCTCCAGGCCGCATTCGCCCATCAGACATTACTCAAAAATGCCGTCGGAACTCTCACCGGCACCGCGCTCGTCTTGACCAGCGGCACCCTCGCCGGCGTCCTGCCCGGAATGGTCGCCCAAGTCACGTTGGCGGACGGCTCCCTGACGCAACTGCTCGAAGTGGTTGCGGTCGCGGATAGCACGCACGCAACCCTCAGCGCCCTCCGCGGACGAAGCACCGAAGCCGCCATCCCTCCTCTCACCGGCGGTTCCGTCAAGGTGACCGTCCTCACCTTTCAACCCCAGACCGCCGCCGTCGGCGACGCCCTGCTCGCCCTCGTCGGAATCCGCAGCGATCGCGACACCGACCCCACGCCAGCCTCCGCGGGCCTCTGCGGTTTCAAACCCGCCGCTATCTTCGGCACCCTCGCCGCCATCTACCGAACCCTCGTTGACACCCAAAGCGCCTCGACCATCACCTTCAGCAAACGCACCTTCTACGAAGGGCTCGCACAAGCCTCCCGCCAGACACTCGGTGCCACCATCGACCGCAACGGCGACGGTATTCCCGAAACACGCCGCTGGTCCGGCGTCCATCTCCTGCAAAGAGTGTGAGACATATTGCGGACATTCCGAGACGCGACCGTCAGGGAGCGTTAACAATCCAAAGGAGACGCAACCATGTGGATGTTTCTCGCCCAAACCGTCACCCCCGTCACCAATGTCGCCCAGTTAGGAGTCGCCGGCCTCATGGGCGGCCTGTGGTGGTGGGAACGCAAATATTCCCGCCAGCGAGAGGACGAACTCACCGAAGCCCACAAGGAAATCCTCGGCCAGCGCGAACACCTTCAGGCGTTGCTCGACGCCCTCGAAGGAAACACCAAAGTCATCAGCCAGTTCACCGCCGTGCAGGAAGAAATCCTCCACGTCATGCAGGCCCATGAAGGCCGCCCCGCTACTTTACCGCCAGCGTGAGATCATCGCTGAACCGCTGCCCGTTCGGCAGCATCAACGCCGCGCTCAAAACGTATCTCGAAGTGGCCGGAACAGACTCCGGTGCCAGCGGCAGTGAAAAAAGATACGTGCGCGTGATCGAATCCCAATGCCCACGATTCTCCACCGGCGTCGAAATATCCATCTCCCAATGATTGATCCGATCACCCTTATGGCTCGGCAGAATCGCGCTGTACATGAAAAGGTCGAACGCCACCGCGCCGACCCCTTTACTGACATCACCAAATTGATCCGTGAACTCCAGCCGCGCTTCGACCCGCGATGCCGACGCGATTCTCGAAAGGGGGTGCAGCCGCATCTTGACCGGCGTGAACATCTCCATCCCCGAACCCGCGAGCTTCGGCGGCGATGGCTGGCAACCCGCCAACGCAAGCGCCGCAAGCAGAGTCAGCACGAAAATGGGAGCGTTCATTCGCACGAGTCAGAGTGTAGGCGCGACAGGCCGTCATCGACAAGGGCTTCCGAGGCCATGTATCCAAGTTTTCTCTTTGACCCACCTGAAAGGAGTTTCCCATGCGGAATTTTTTCTTTGCCGGTCTTTTCTTGTTCATTCTTTTACTGGTCGCGTGCGGCGTGCCCCGCGAAGCCGGAACGCTCGCGGCCGCCACCGCCGCCGCCAACACCACGATCCCCGCCACCGACGACGCCGTTCGCCAGCAACTCATCAGCCAGGATGCGGCGTGGTCAAATCTCGCGGCCCTTCTCCAGCGGCACGAATTCGGAGGTATCACCGGCGTCGATCAAAACTTCATCCATCTCGTCCGCGAAACCGCCGCCATCGCCAAACGCCAACACGACCTCATCGACCAACAAAAAGATGACCCCGCCTTCAACCGCCAATCCCTCGACCGCTTCAACCACCTCTGGCAGTCCACCACTCAATATCTCAATCCGTAACGTCATTCCGCCCGGACAGTCACGCATGCGTCCCGCCCGCGTTCAACAACCATTACAAGGAGAATCCTATGGCCGTCATTGATGAAATCCTCACCGCCGTCAATGCCTCCACGAAACTCGACACCAGCACCAAATCCATTCTCGCGGAATTCCTCCAAACCGCCGGACCCGCAATCGCCGCCCTCGCCCCGACCGAATTCAACGCTTTGATCGCACGATTCGCAAACGGCGATACGCTTCCCGCTGCTTCCGCAGACGCCGCGCCACACCAGATCGTCACTCTTCTCGATGCCACGCAGCAGGCAATGGACACCGAACTCCAGCAACGCGCTGCCCAAACCGCAGCCACACATGCCGCGGTTTCCGCACTCCAGAACGCCGCCATCTCCATCCTCTCCAAATTAGTCATCGCCGCACTGTGACACGCTCGACACTCGCGAGGCGCGGCCACTGCCGCGCCTCGCTTTCGCCCTGCCCCCAAGGGACCGATAAACTTTTCGCAAAAAAATCGCCACCCGTCCACACTTTATTATGGCGGAAAACTTTCCTCCGATGCGCTATAATGCTCCGGACGCCCAGAGGCAGACCCGCTGGAACCGCATTTGCTTGTGGTTGCGTCAGGAGGTCCTCAATGAAACGTCAACGCAGAGACGACAGCATCGTTAATGAGATGGATATTGTGGAAGCCCTTCGAGGATGGGCCTTTGAACCCGGACAGGTAAACGTCCGGCTCATTCGTGGAAATGATGGAAAACCGAAACTCCAATTGCGCCTCGATCTGGGGCTCCTCCAGATGGAGCTCGATGGTCGTCCCGACGGGCGGCGTCCGCACCGAGCCGTGAGCGAGTTGGCTTTCCAGCAGCGAAAACTCACCAAACACAAGAAACAGTATGGGTCCGACGTCGGCTTTAAGCTGGCCGCACGCGACTGTCAGGCCCTGCGCGAAGAATCGGCGATGTTTTACCACCGCTATCTCTCGCTCTTCGTCCTCGAGCAATTCGATGCCGTCATCCGCGATACCCAGCACAACCTCGACGTCCTCGACCTCTGCAGTCAGTACGGCCGCAACGACTACGACCGCATGTGCCTCGAGCAATACCGCCCCTACATCGTCATGATGAACACCCGCGCAAGGCCTGCGATGCCCTGCGGCAAGGCTACGTGCGAACCGCGATTGCCTACTTGCGAGGCGGAATCAAGCAAATCGCGCATCTCATGCCTAAAGAACATCGCCGCAAAATGCTGCGCGACAGTCACGAAGCCAAAATTCTTCTCGACATGCTCAACCAAATCCGCTCCCAACTGCCCCCCGATCCTCGCGTCGCTTTACAGAAACAACTCAAGGAAGCCGTCACTGCCGAACGCTACGAGGAAGCCGCCAAAGTCCGCGATGCACTCGCCAAAACGATGCGCGCCATGGCCGAGCCGAAATCCGACGCCTCCCGAAATGAGCCCTCCACTCTCGGCAGCTCTTCCATGCCCCCCGCAATGCCCAAGGCCGGCGACAAACCTGTCCAACGCCGCGCCAAGAAACCACGTCAGAAAAAAACCGGCGGCGAATCGGACGCCACCTGAACTCGGCGAACTTAACTCGCCGGTCGCCGCTTCGGACCGCGCCGCACCTTCTTCTGCTGCGGCGTCATCGTCTTCTCTCCCCCGCCGCCGCCCCCGCCCGCGATTCGCCGTGACATCCCGCTCGATATCGCCGCCGTCAAATCGCTTTCCCCATCCAGCTCCCCGCAGGCGCATCATCTCCCGCCGCCGCCGCCTTGCTCTTCAAAATCTGAATCTTGTCCCGAATGTGCCGCCGCCTTCTCAAACTCCAGATCATTCGCCGCCGCCAGCATCTCCTCCTCCAGCATCCGCAGCGTCTCATTCACATCGTAAAGTTCTTCCGATTGAGCCACCAACTCCCGCGCCACGCGCCGCGCCTTCAGTTCCCCATCGATCCCGTGCCGAATCGCTTTCTGAATCGTCACCGGCGTGATGTTGTGCTCCCGATTGAAAGTCTCCTGAATCGCCCGCCGCCGATTCGTCTCATCCATCGCCCGTTTCATGCTCGGCGTCACCGAATCCGCATACAAATACACCTGCGAATTGATATTGCGGGCACAGCGCCCAATCATTTGAATCAGCGACGTCTCGCTCCGCAAAAATCCCTGCTTGTCCGCATCCAGAATCGCCACCATCGACACCTCCGGCAAATCCAGGCCCTCGCGCAAAAGATTCACCCCGATCAGCACATCAAACGTCCCTTCCCGCAGCTCCCGCAAAATCTCCACGCGATCAAACGTCTGTATCTCCGAGTGCAAATACTTGCACTTCAAACCGGACTCGCCCATGTAATGCGACAAATCCTCCGCCAGCCGCTTCGTCAACGTCGTGACCAGCGTCCGCTCCCCTTTCTCCGCCCGCTTCCGAGTCTCCGCAACCAGATCCAGCACCTGCCCCGTCGCGGGCCGCACTTCAATCTGCGGATCGACCAGCCCCGTCGGCCGAATCACCTGCTCCACCACCTCCCCGCCCGCGATCGAAAGCTCAAACTTCCCCGGCGTCGCCGACACAAACAGCACCTGATTCCACATCGCCATGAATTCTTCAAACCGCATCGGCCGATTATCCAGCGCCGACGGAAGCCGAAACCCGTGATCGACCAGCGTCTCCTTCCGATGTCGATCCCCCGCGTGCATCGCATTGATCTGCGGAATCGTCACATGCGACTCATCAATAATCAGCAGATAATCCTTCGGAAAATAATCGACCAGCGTGTTCGGTTTCGTCCCCGGCGGCGACCCCGCCAGATGCCGCGAATAATTCTCAATCCCCGCGCACATCCCCGTCTCCTGAATCATCTCAATGTCGTACTTCGTCCGCGCCAGCAGCCGCTGTGCCTCCAGAAGCTTCCCCTGCATCCGCAACTCTTTCACCCGCTGGTCCAACTCCGCGCGAATGTCATTCACCGCGCGCGCCAGATTGTTCTCATCCGTGACATAATGCTTCGCCGGATAAATGAAAATCTGCGTCTCTTCCGTCAGCAATTCCCCCGACGTCGGATTGATATGCCAGATCGATTCAATCTGATCGCCGAACATCTCAATGCGATACGCCGTCGTTTCATACGCCGGAAAAATCTCCACCACATCCCCGCGCACCCGAAACGTCCCGCGCTTGAACTCAATATCGTTGCGATCGTACTGAAGATCGACCAGCGCCTTGAGCATGTCGTCACGGTCAAAAGGCACATCCTTCGTGATCGACATCACCTTCTTCTTATATTCCTCCGGCGAACCCAACCCGAAAATACACGACACCGACGCCACCACAAAAACATCCCGCCGCGACATCAAACTCGTCGTCGTCGCCAGCCGCAAACGGTCCAGGTCATCATTCCGCGCCGCATCCTTCTCAATATAGATGTCCCGCTGCGGGATGTACGCCTCCGGCTGATAGTAGTCGTAATAGCTCACAAAATAAGTCACCGCATTCCGCGGCAACACTTCCTTGAACTCCTCATACAGCTGCGCCGCCAATGTCTTGTTATGCGAGATCACCAACACCGGCCGCCCCAGCTGCGCCGCTACGTTCGCCATCGTGAACGTCTTCCCCGACCCTGTCACCCCCATCAAAATCTGATACTTCTTCCCCTCCTTAAACCCCTTCACCAACGCCTCAATCGCCTGCGGCTGGTCCCCCGTCGGCTTATAGGGCGAGTCAATTTCAAACGGTTTATCCAACATGCGAGGATTATAGTCCCCCTCGATCATGAAAGAACACCTCAACCGATCTGACAGAAACATTTCCGAGACGCGCTCGTCAGGAAGCGTTTTTTAATTTTTGCGCCTGTCTCAATACAACATGCGAGCAGAAGAGTCGTAGTAACTCCCCTCCCGTTTACCCGATCAGTCCGACAGTCAAAAATGCTCATCCCCCCCCTCCCCACGCCTCTTTTTCAATCACCTCCCTTTTCCACTTGGCGACCGACCGGCAATTTACTAGAATTCCTGATCTTGGCTGGTCGCGCGAGGTAACCCCTCTCCGCCGCCCGCCCTTCTGCTTTGACTCGGCCGCGGACTACCCCTGCGGCTGGTAAACCGCTGGACGACGCCAAACAGACGTGCGCCCGCACACGAAAGGATGATGCAAGTGACCACCACCGCTCCCGTTACCTCCGTCCCAAAAGTTGAACCCTCCCCCTCCCAACTGCTCGACTGGTACCGCCAGATGAGCCTCATCCGACAATTTGAAGTCAAATGCGCCCAGTCCTACCAGCAGCAAAAGGTCGGCGGATTCTGCCACCTCTACGTCGGCCAGGAAGCCGTCGCCGTCGGCTCCATCGCCGCCACCCGCCCCCAGGATTACATCATCACCGCCTACCGCGACCACGGCCACGCCATCGCGCGCGGCATGGAACTCGCCCCTCTCTTCGCCGAACTCTACGGCAAAGTCACCGGATGCTCCCACGGCAAGGGCGGCTCCATGCACTTCTTCGACAAAGAAAAGAATTTCTTCGGTGGTCACGCGATTGTCGGTGGCCACATTCCTTTGGCCGCCGGTCTCGGCTGGGCTGCCAAGTACCGTAAGGAAGACCGCGTCACACTCTGCTACTTCGGCGACGGTGCCATCAACCAGGGTTCCTTCCACGAAGCCCTCAACCTCTGCGGCATCCACAAACTCCCCTGCATCTTCATGGTCGAAAATAACGGCTACGGCATGGGAACCCACCTCCACCGCTCCTCCGCCGTCACCGACCTCAAACTCCGCACCGGCGACGCCTACGGTATCCCCGGCAAGGAAGTCGACGGCATGGACTGCCTCGCCATGTACCACATGACCCGCGACGCCATCGAATATTGCCGTGTCGGCAATGGCTCGCTCTTCCTCGAAGTAAAAACCTACCGCTACCGCGGCCACTCCATGTCCGACCCCCAGAAATACCGCACCAAGGAAGAAGTCGCCAAATACCAGGACCACGACCCCATCGGCCGCCTTGAAAAACTCCTCCGCGAAAAGAAAGCCCTCGACGACGCCAAGGCCACCGCCATCAATGACGAAATTCACGACCCTCGTCGAAAAAGCCCACGAAGAAGCCGACGCCGCCCCCTTCCCCCCTACCGAAGACATCTGGAAAGACGTCTACGCCCAACCCTTCCCCCCATATCTAAAGCGGTAATTGGTAAATAGTAATTGGTAATTGGGTGGAGTTCTGAGTGGCTGCCCCAACCGATCCGATTGAGTTTGAATTCGAGAAGCTGTTGCTTTATCAGGAAGCCCGGGCATTTCGACGAAGGATTTATAAGCTCGCTCTTCTTCTTCCGAAGCACGAGTTCAAGTTGAAGACGCAAATGAGAGATGCGGCTCGCTCGCTGACCAACTGCATCGCCGAAGGGCACGGACGTTTCACCTTCAAGGACCGAATTCACTTTTGTCGCGAAAGCCGCGGCTCGCTCTTGGAACTGATCGATGACGCCAACATTTGTGATGATGAATGCTATGCCGAACACAAACATCTGCAAGACCTCCGAGCCGATGGAGCCAAGCTCCTTCGCCGTCTCAACGGCTTCATGAAGTATCTGGATACCGAAGGGAAAAAAATGATGTCTGAAAAACGCCGTAAATCACCACCAGGGACGACGACCTAAGACTTGCCAATTACTATTTACTAATTACCAATTACCCGAGGTTTCTATGGCCGTGCTGCAATTCCGTGAAGCCCTCAACCAGGCGATGTGCGAAGAAATGGACCGCAACCCCGACGTCTTCCTCATCGGCGAAGAAGTTGCCGAATACGACGGCGCCTACAAAGTTTCCCAGGGCATGCTCGCCAAGTACGGCCCCATGCGCATCGTCGATTCCCCCATCTCCGAGTGCGGCTTCGCAGGCCTCGGCATCGGTGCCGCCATGGTCGGCATGCGGCCCATCGTCGAATTCATGACCTTCTCATTCTCCCTCGTCGCCTTCGATCAGGTCGTCAACAACGCCCCCAAAATGGCCTACATGTCCGGCGGGCAGTTCAAAGTCCCGATCGTTTTTCGTGGGATTTCGGGCCCGGGGCAGCAGTTCGGTGCGACGCATTCATGGTCGGTCGAGGCGTTGTACACCCATGTGCCGGGACTGAAGGTCGTCGTTCCGACGACGCCGGCGGAAGCGAAGGGTCTGCTGAAAACCGCCATCCGCGGCGAAGACCCCGTCATCTTCCTCGAAAATGAATCCATGTACGGCAATAAAGGCGAAGTCCCCGACGGCACCGACTTCCTCCTCCCCTTCGGCGTTGCCGACGTCAAACGCGAAGGCTCCGACTGCACCATCATCGCCTGGGGCCAGGGCTGCATCACCGCCCTCGCCGCCGCCGAGCAGCTCCAAAAAGAAGCATGGCATCAACGTCGAAATCATCGACCCGCGCACCCTCCGTCCCCTCGACCTCCCCGCCATCATCAAATCCGTCAAAAAAACCGGCTACTGCGTCACCGTCGAAACCGGCTACCCCACCTGCGGCATCGGCGCCGAACTCGCCGCCCTCATCCACGAACACTGCTTCGACGACCTCGACAACCACGTCGTCCGCGTCGCCGCAACTCGACGTCCCCATGCCCTACTCCAAACCCCTCCTCCAACAAGTAGTCCCCAGCGCCCAACGCGTCGCCGACGCCGTCAAAAAAGCCATCTACTTCCAAAGCTAAAGTGTAGCGGCGTCGCAACGCGACGCATTTTCCGATAAATCCGCCCCCCACCAAGTCCCCATCGCGGACTTTTTTATGCATCCGCCCACCGCGTATACTATGGCCATGATCACAACGCCCATCACCACACCAAGAGCGATTGACCCACGAAGAATCGAAGTCATCGACCGCCAATCGGCCGCCGTCATGGCGAGCCTCTCCGGCACTCAGCGAATCCAGTTGGCATGCCGGATGGGGGACGCATTACGAAAAATGATTACGCATCGCCTGCGGTTGGAACATCCCAACTGGACCCCAACCCAAATGTGCGAGGAAATGCTTCGACGGGCGGGACATGGAAAATCAATCTGAATTTTTGAGCGATCTCATCACCTTCCCGAAACGGTTGCCCCTCCCAACCCGAACCGTATAATCATCCCTCACGACCACTCGTCCAACCTCAGGTGACCTCATGCTCGCCCCCATGCCCCTGGCCATCGCCCAGTACAGCGAATGGGCCGCCCTCGGAATCCTCTTCGTCATCGCCGCTGGCTTCGCCGCCTTCAATGTCGCGCTCTCCACCGCCCTCGGCCCCAAACGCGTCGGCACCACCAAGGAAACGCCCTACGAATCCGGCATGAACCCCGTCGGCGATACCAAGCAACGCTTCAACGTCCGCTTCTACCTCGTCGCCATGATCTTCCTCGTCTTCGACGTCGAAGTCCTCTTCCTCATCCCCTGGCTCACCATCTTTCCCAAAAAAGTCTTCGACGACCAACTCAACCTCGGCGACCATCACATCGCCTACGGAATGCTCTTCGTCTCCGTCCTCACCTTCAGCGCCATCATCCTCGTCGCCTACATCTACGCCTGGGGAAAAGGCGTTCTCAAATGGGATTGAGCCCACGCTCGCACGCGGGACACTGATCTCGAATTTTTATTGAAAGGGGTAATTAGTAATTAGTAATTAGTAATTTGCTGCCGCACTAGCGATTGCCCCGCCTCAAACACCAGCCAATTACCAATTACCAATTACCAATTACCAACAAGCCCCATGATGCCACTCGAACCCACCGGCCTCCCCGACAACGTCCTCACCCTCAACCTCAAAAAGGTCGTCAACTGGTGCCGCCGTTCCAGCGTCTGGCCCATGCCCTTCGCCACCGCCTGCTGCGGCATTGAGCTGATGGCCACCGCCTCCAGCCGCTTCGACCTCGCCCGCTTCGGTGCCGAAGTCATGCGATTCTCACCCCGCCAGTCCGACCTCATGATCGTCGCCGGCCGCGTCGGCATTAAAATGATGCCCGTCCTCCAGCGGATCTACATGCAAATGACCGAACCCAAATGGGTCATCTCCATGGGTGCCTGCGCCTCCACCGGCGGCGTCTTCGACAACTACGCCACCGTCCAGGGAATCGACCAGTTCATCCCCGTCGATGTCTACGTCCCCGGCTGCCCCCCACGCCCCGAAACCCTCATGGAAGGCATCATGGCCATCCAAAAAATCATCGACGAACAAGGCATCCCCGAACGCTCCATGCGCCCCTTAAAAGTCGCCATCGAACCCACCTACAAGCCCGCCCCCCAACCCCAAGTCATCCTCGGCGACCGCCTCGCCTCCGCCATGCACAAATAAGTCCCCCACCCTCCCATCCCGCGTCCCGCCTGGCACCGCGCACATAAAAAAATACGCTCATCCCCCCAGTACCTCCGGTACCGCGCCCGTCAGGAAGCGCTCATCTCCCTTCCCGCCCAAGGGGCCGCTCCTCTCTTCATACACTTCACACTGATCAAGTCCAAACCCTCCGCCTCTCTTTCTCAATCCCGCCCCACTCCCCCCGCCTCCACCCGATAAACCGAATACATCTCAAACGGCTCAATCCCACTCCCAAACCGCCCCAACAACTTCCCACCGGGAATCGCCTGCCGATTCCAGCACCGAATAAAAATCACCGCCCCCTTCTGCTTCCTAAGAAATCTCACAACCTCCTCCGTCGGCAAATCCTCCCACGGCGTCGAATCCCATAGGGTAAAAGTGCCCCACCGATCCTCCAGCGGAAAATAAAACAGCCGCCCCGGCAAATACGCCGCAACCGAAGTCGTAATAATCTGGTTCCCCGACGCGAGGATATCCCCTGGCCGCAGATTCTTTTCAATAAGCGCCGCCGCTTGTTTTCCCGGCGTAAACGGCCGCTGCCAAATCCGCTCGCACATCACCACCGCGGCATAAACCTGAACCCCAAGCATTGCCCCCAGCGCCACCCGTGGCATAAACCACAACATCGCTCGAGTCCATCGCCACCATTGCGCCCTTGCTGCCTCCACGGGGCGACGCGCCACCCACGCAATCCAAAACGCCCCGATCAGCGCGACGAACAATACCCCATGATGCCGCGTGCCCCCAAACAACTTCAGATAGAAAAAAGCGAGCGACCCAACTGTGACAATCAGAAAAAATAAAACCGCCCGCCACGACACGCACAAACACACAAGAAAAAACGCAGCCAGCGCCAGCCCCCATCGCACTTGCGCCGCCCCATCGCTCACCATGTTCGTGTCCCAAAAATGAACGCTCCCTGACGGTATCGGCACATACGCGCTCCAAAAATCCGTCAGAATCCGCTCCATACGCTCCAAATCCCACGCCGTCCACCACTCCGGCTTATACCCCGAATCCGGCGGCGGAATCATCACCTTCACCGCTGCCCCCGCACCCGCAAAAGCAACCAGGATGCCACCCACAAAACGCCCCGCATGACCCCGAATCGCCGCCCGCCCCTCGCGCGTCGCCACCGCATCCACCAAAAGCATTACCCCCAATCCCCCCGCAAGAATATCCCCAAAAACATGCGTCAAACACAGTAACCCAAGCAGCACCCCGCTCCACAAAAATGAGAATCGCCGATGCTGCCAAAGCGCACAAAGCACAAAAGTAAGCAACATAAATAACTGATAGTTGCGCGAGAATGCCATACTCAAAGAATGGAAAGTACCCAAACGCAAACAAAATTTTCAACCCCCACGGAAACGGCGAGTACCGTGCCACAACATAAACACTCGCCCCAGCCATCAGCAGATGCAACCCCTGCATCGCCTCCGGCCGCACCGTCACGCGAGTCAAAAGAAACAGCAAAACATGCCACAGCGGCGGATGCCCCTCATAACGCATATTAAACAGCAATTCCCCCAGAGAATGACTGTCCCTCGCAATCAAAAACGCCTGCGCCTCATCACGCCAAAGCGGATGCTCAAACGTGAACACACCGCACACAATCAAAAAGATAACAGTCAGAACGTTGGCCAACGTGAAGACGCGCCGTAACAGCGGCCGCGAGGAATGCTGAACAATTGGCATCTCAAGAATAGTCAAAACAAGGCCGCCAGAAATGAGTTCGCGCACACAGTAACGGGCCAATCCCGAACGCCAACAATATATCTCCCGAAACACCTTCGCCATGTCCTGCGGCTACCCCCTCCCCCCCACCGGCGGCACAACCCAATAAAAATAATAACACTCATCCCCCTGAATCCCCCCATCATATCCCCCCGCATACGTCATCCGCGGCCCCAGCCTCTCCAGCCTCTCGCTCATAATCAACAGCACCCGCCGACGCCGGACCCGCGAAAACATATCCGCCCACCACAGCGAATTCCGCTTGGAAAAGTCGCTCCGGTAAATCGTGAACGTCCCCCAACGACTCCCCCGCTGAAAGAAAAATTCCCGCCCCGGCAGATACGCCGCCAGCGAACAAATCGTCACATCATCCCGCGCCACCACCAAATCCTCCGCCGCCAACTGCGGCCCGATAAACCTCGCCGCCTCCCGCGCCGGAGAAAACGGATACCACCACGCAAAATAACCCGCCACCGCCAGCCCACACGTCTGCATCGCCAGCATCACCGTCAATGCCACGCCCAAAATGCGCCGCTGACCCGCCCCCTCATACGCCGCCGCGCCTCGTCGCCCCCCATCGCTCATCACCATCCAAAACGCCGCGATCAGCGCAACGAAAAGCGGCCCCGCATGCCGCCATCCACTGAAAATTTTCGCATGCAAAAACACCGCCGTGCCCAAATCCACCACCACCAAAAATAAAAACGCCCCCCTCCATCGCCACACCGCCGCCAACCCCAGCAACGCCGCCACTGCTCCCCCAATCCCCGCCACCGTCGGCGACACAATACTCTCATTCCAAAAATGCATCCCCACCGCCGGTATCGGCACGTACGCATCCCAAAACGCCGTGCACGTGTGCACCACATGCCCGATCCCCAAATCAAAATGCCAATCCACCGCAAACCCGCTATCCGCCGGCGGAATCATTAACTGAATCGCTAACGCGCATCCAACCACCGCGATCCCCGCACCCGCTATGAACTCCGGCACCCGCCGCCGAAGACGCCGCCGCGACCGTTCCGTCCCCGCCGCCTCATACACAATCATCGCCCCAAATCCCCCCGCAAGAATCACCCCCAGCATGTGCGTAAAACACAGCAGCGCCAGCACACAACCCAATCCCACATACCCTCTCCGCCGCCGCGTCCACAAAACACAAAACAAAACCGACAGCAACAACAGCAACTGATAATCCCGCGCGATCACCCCATACTCAAACAACGTGAAATACCCAAACGGAAAAAGAATCTTCGCCACCCGTGAAAACGGTGCATACCGCGCCACCAACTGCACGCTGACGGCAGCCAACCCCACATGCAGAACCTGCATCGCCTCCGGCCGCACCGTCCACCGCGTGATCGGATACAGCATCAAATGCCACAGCGGCGGATGTCCCCCATAACGCAGATTCTCAAAAAGATCCGACAGCGAACGCGCATCACGAACCATCAAAAACGCAATCGCCTCATCCCGCCACAGCCCATGCCGCATCGTGAACGCACTGCACACCAACACAAAAATAACCGTCAGCAAATTCGGCAACGAAAACACCGCCCCCCTCCACCCGGTCACCCCCTCCCCTTTAAATGTGCGAGTACAAACGATCACAACCTCAAATCAATAGCCAACCCAAAAAACGTCTCACACACTCTATCCCCGATTGCCAAATGTGCGATCAAACGGGCTTGCCACGTCGCGTTCCTCTTTCCCCCACCCGCTGCGCAAAGAAGCCGCGCAAAGAAAAGGCCCGCGAATCTCTCCGCGGGCCTCCTTCAATCAATCACATCGACCTGAACCGTCCGTGGCATCTGCATGTCAGCCCGAAGGCCGACCTTATCTGCGCTGAGCCTGGAAGCAGTCGCGGCAATATACCGGACGCGAACCTGATGGCTTGAACGGAACTTCCGTCGGCTTGCCGCAGCTTGCGCAGGTCGCCGGGAACATCTGACGGGGCCCGGCGCTCGCGCCGCCGCCACCGTATCCGCCGCGGCTTCCGCCGCCGCCGCCACCACCACTGTAGCCGCCGCGGCCACCGCCGCCGCCGCCACCATATCCGCCACCGCCGCCGCCCCCACCGGGGCCGCCCTGCGAAGCCTTCTTGGCGTCGCGGCAGGTCTTGCACCGCTTGGGCTCATTCGTGAAGCCGCGTTCGGCGAAGCGCTGCTGCTCATCGGCCGAGAAAGTAAACTCCGCGCCGCAGTCGACGCATACGATGGTCTTGTCCTCGTAACACATACGAGATCTCCGGGAATAATGTGGGATGCGTCTGACGGGATCAAGAAATGGCTTCGGCCAAACTGAACTCGGGGAGGCAATTGCCCACGGACAGGGGTTCCATGCTACCTGAACGCAGGAAGGAAGGGAATACCCAATTTCACACAAATTCTAGCAGCTCCTCTCTCATCATTCCAGCCCCCACAAAAAACACCCCACCACAACCCTTAAACGATGTTCAAGTAAAACTCACGCCCACTGCCTCAGGCAGTGTGGGCACCTCGCTCCCACACCAAAATTTTCCCCTATAAAAAAAGCCCTCATCCCCGTCTCCCCCCACCCCGCCGCTTTGTCGCCAGCCCACCCCACACAGTCACCCAAACATCCCCCACACCCACCAACACCCCGCCCATTACTATGCATGGGCACAGCACTACCCATTGTCGCAATTCCCCACTTTATCGCCACTCCACCCGGGCACACCTCTTGCGTTATCCCTCATGGAGTCTACGGAACAGCTCCTCATCCCAGTCCAGGACGGCCCACTTTAAACCAGCGCAACCGCGCCGCCGGTGCACCATGGTCCGTCCCCTCGCCCCAACTCGCCTCCCTCCAAAAAAAAATCGCAAAACCCTTGCGCACCCGCACCCCCATGCCCCCCCCCATGCCCACATGGATCGACCCCATGAAGGCTACCCTCGCCGCCGCCATCCCCCCCGACCCTCAAAACTACGCCTTTGAAATCAAATGGGACGGCATCCGCGCACTCGCCTTCCACGACGGAAAAACTTTCCGTATCCTCTCCCGCAACGCCCTCGACGCCACCTTCCGCTACCCCGAACTCGCACAACTCGCCTCCGCCCTCGGACATCGCACCGCCATCCTTGACGGCGAAATCATCGCCCTCGACCCCCAGGGCAACCCCTCTTTCCCACTCCTCCAACAACGCATGAACGTCACCCGCCCCGATGCCGTCGAACACGCCGCCCGCACCGTCGAAGTCCGCTACGTCCTCTTCGACATCCTCTTCCTCGATGGCCGCGACCTCCGAGATACCCCGTGGCGCGAACGGCGCGAGCGCCTCGAATCGCTCGCGCCGCTGCTCCCCCCCGCCGTCCGCCTCTCCCCCGCGCGAGCACCAGGGCAAAGAAATGCTCGCCGCCGCTACCGACAAAGGCCTCGAAGGAATCGTCGCCAAACGACTCGACAGCCCCTACGAAACCGGGCAACGCTCCCGCTCCTGGCTCAAAATAAAACTCGTACAACGCCAGGAACTCGTCGTCGCAGGATGGGTTCCCGAAGTCGCCGCCGACGGTACCCTCCGCGCCAACGCCATCGGCTCACTGGTTCTTTCCTACTACGACCAAGCCGGCAAACTCCACCACGCCGGCAACGTCGGCACCGGCTTCAACGCCCAGTCCAGCATCGACCTCATCAAACGCCTGCGCCAACTCAAAACCACCAACAACCCCTTCGGTGCCCCCCTCGCCCCCGGCCGCTGGAGAGGCCCGCGTCCTCCCACCCAATGGGTCAAACCCCAACTCGTCGTCGAAGTCGAATACCGCCGCTGGCCCACCGGTGGCCTCATGCACCAATCCGCCTACAAAGGCCTCCGCACCGACAAACCCCCGCGCGACGTCATCCGCGAAATCCCCATCCCAAACTAAAAAAAGCCTTTTACACAAAGACACTAAGTCGCGAAGACACGAAGAAAGCAGGATAGAAAGATGAACACCCCCCAAAAAAAATCCCTTCTTCTTCGTGTCTTCGTGCCTTCGCGTCCCAAATTCGATTTCTCTTCATAAATAACGGAGGCCCCCATGCCACGCTCAATCTGGACCGGCTCCCTCTCCTTCGGAATGGTCAACATCCCCATCAAACTCTACACCGCCGTGCGCGAAGAACGCATCGCATTCCACCTCCTCCACGACCAGGACAAAGTCCGCCTCAAGCAACAAATGATCTGCCCCGACGACGGCAAGGAAGTCCACCGCGAACACATGGTCAAAGGCTACGAAATCTCCCCCGACAAATACGTCATCCTCCGCGACGAAGAAATCGAAGCCGTCGCCCCAAAGTCCAGCCGAGTCATCGAACTCCAGGACTTCGTCGACCTCGCCGCCATCGACCCCGTCTACTTCGACAAGCCTTATTACCTCGTCCCCCAACAACACGCCGAAAAGGCCTACAAATTGCTCGTGGAAGCCATGGAGAAAACCGGCAAGGTCGGCATCGCCAAGTTCACCATGCGTAGCAAGGAGTATCTCGCTGCCCTCCGCCCAACGGACGGAATCATCTGCCTCGAAACCATGCACTTCAGCAATGAAGTCACCGCCGCCAAAGACGTCGAAGGTGCCCCGCGAGACATCAAACTGGACACCCGCGAACTCAACATGGCTGAAAAACTTATCCAGGGACTCTCCACCGACTTCAACCCCGCTCAATACAAGGACGAATACCGCGAACGAATCATGGAACTGATCCAGAAAAAATCCCACGGCCAATCCGTCGTCACGCAACCGCAGGCCGCTCAAAAAGAAACCCGCACCACCGACCTCATGGCCGCGCTCGAAGCCTCCCTCGCCAAAGCCCACAAAAAATCCGCCCCGCTCGAAACCGCCGGCACCATCACACGCCGCGCCGCACACCCCGCCCCTCACACTCCCCGTAAAAGGAAATCCGCATGACCGCCCCTTCCTCCCTCACCATCGGCAAACGTGAAATGACCTTCTCCAACCTCGACAAGGTCCTCTACCCCGCTACCGGTTTCACCAAAGGACAGGTCATCGACTACTACGTCCGAATGGCTCCCACCATCCTCCCCCATCTCAAAGGCCGCCCCATCACCCTCAAACGCTACCCCAACGGCGTCGACAAAATGTTCTTCTACGAAAAACGCTGTCCCTCCCACAAGCCCGACTGGGTCAAAACCGCCAAGCTCTGGTCCAAACACAACGACGACTTCCTCGACTACTGCACCATCGACGAGCCCGCCGCTCTCGCATGGACCGCCAATCTCGCCTCCATCGAACTCCACTGCCTCCTCAGCCGAATGCCCAAACCCGAACGGCCCACCGCGCTCGCCTTCGACTTTGACCCCGGCCCACCCGCGGGCCGCCTTGAAGCCGTCAAAGTCCTCCTCATCGTCCGCGACCTCCTCGACCATCTCGGCATAGAGTCCTTCCCCAAAACCAGCGGCGGAAAAGGCATGCACCTCTACGTCCCCCTCAACACCCCCACGACCTTCGACGACACCAAAGCCTTCGCCAAAAGCTTCGCCGAACTCCTCGAACGCCAACACCCCGACCTCGTCACCGCCAACATGCTCAAAGCCAAACGCGCCGGCCGCGTCTTCATGGACTGGTCCCAAAACGACAATCACAAAACCACCGTCTGCGTCTACTCCCTCCGCGCACGCGAACACCCCACCGTCAGCACCCCCGTCACCTGGCCCGAAATCGAAAAAGCCCTCAAAAAGAAAAACCCCGACCTCCTCCACTTCGAAGCCCCCGACCTCCTCCCCCGCATCGAAAAACACGGCGACCTCTTCGCCCCCGTCCTCACCAAAAAACAAAAACTCCCCACCCCTTAACCTCGGTATAGCGGGAATTCCGAGATGCGCCCGTGAGGAAGCGTTTTTTTACCCCTCGATAAAAAGAGCCGTTTCCACTGCTAAATCTGGGGTAGCACCGCGCTGGAAACGTTCAGCGCCCGAAACAAAGCGGCGGCCTTATGAAGAGTTTCGTCGTACTCATGCTCGGGGTCTGAGTCGGCGACGATGGCACCGCCGGCGTGGAGGGTAGCGTGCCGCGAGGTGAGCTGGAGCGTGCGGATGGCGATGTTAAGGGTGCCCGCGGTGGGAGCGATGCAGCCGATGGCTCCGCAGTAGAGGCCCCGGCGGGCGGGTTCAAGTTGTTCGATAATTTGCATGGCGCGGATTTTGGGGGCTCCGGTGATGGAACCGCCCGGCATCAGGGTGCGCATGATGGCGGACCAGTTCGGGAGGGGGAAGTCCGGGCGAGCGCTGTCGGCGAGGGCGGCTTCAATAGTGGCGACGGCGTGCCAGAGCGTGGGGTGCATTTCGAGATCGCGCGGGTGGCTGACGCGGACGGAGCCGTAGCGGGCGAGGCGGCCGAGGTCGTTGCGGAGCAGATCGACAATCATGGCGAGTTCCGCCTGGTCTTTCGTGGAAGCGAGGAGTTCGTCGCGGAGGGCGGCGTCTTTTGCGGCGTCGGTGAGGTCGCGCGGGCGGGTGCCTTTGATGGGGCGGGTGATGAGGTGGTTGCCGTCGCGGTGGAGGAAGAGTTCGGGGGAGGCGGAGATGGCGGCCTTGTCATCGAAGAGGAGAAGCGAGGCGTAGGTGGAGGGGGATTCGTGCATCAGTTGACGGAAAATATCGATGGGGGCGGCGTCGGTGCGGAGGTCCCAGCGCTGGGCGAAGTTGGCCTGGAAGATATCGCCGGCGGCAATGTATTGTTGGATCTGCCGGACTTTGTCGAGATAGTCAGCGCGCGGAAGCGAAGCCAAGAGTTTTGCAGGAGGGATGTGGGGCGGCGGGGCGGGAGCACGGGGACCGACGAGGCGGTCCGCCATCAGATCGAGGCGGGAGTCTGCCGACTCCGAACGGTTTTTCCAATGGGTGGTAACGATGGTCCAGGTGTTGGAGTCGTGGTCGAGAAGGTAATACTCGTCGAAAAGCCGCCAATGGAGCATGGGCCAGCGGAGGTCGTCGATGGCGTGCGAGCCGATCTCTTCGAGAGTGCGAGCGATGTCGTAGGAGATTTGGCCGATCCATGCGGTAAGGGGGGAGTGGGGGAGGATGGGGATGGCGTCGAGAGCGGCTTGCCATTGGTCGAGAAGCGGTGTGGGTGGGGCTGGAAGGCCGGGTTGCGGAAGGTCTTCGGCAAGATGGACTTGGAGCGGGGCATGCTCATCGGCGGCGGTGAGAGTGATGAGGGGTTTGCGGGCGAGGACGCTTTGGCCTTGGTGGTGAGCGGAGTAGAGGACCGCGAGGGGTTCGTTCGGGAAGCGGGTGAGGAGGTCGAGAAGCGGTGGGCCGGGCAGCGTGGCGCGGGCGCGTTGGTGAAGGAGAGGTTGGATGAAGGATGCCATGGTGGCATGGTAATGTTTTTTGAAAGGTTTGGGGATGAGGCGTGGGGGTGGAGGGAGGGGGAGTTTATTGGAGGGGGATGGTTTTGGTGATGAGGGTTTTTCCGTCGGTCTGGCGGAGGCCCAGCGATGCGGATTTGCCGGCCAGTGCGTGGGCGATATCGGCCGCGGTCATCTTGGGTGTGAAGTCAACGTAGGTGCTCATGGGGAAGAGGAAACGCTTGATGGTCGTTTGTCCGGGGGCAAGATTGAGAACGAATCGCTGCTGGCGGGCGTAACCGGGAACGAGGGCATACGCCTGGGTATTGAGCGGGGTGGCGGCGATATTGGTGATCATTTGTTGCACGACGAGATCGCCATTGGGAAGGATTCGGGCGAAATCTTCGGTTTCGACGGAGTCCGAACTGACGGAAACGGCGCGGGACATGGCCAGCTTGCTGGAGTCGCTGTCGAATCCGGCGGCTCCTGATGCGCCGCCCACGGTGCTGCCGGGGCGGGTGCCGCCATTCATTGAGGTAAGTTGCGCCGCGATCGATTTGCTCCCCGACGATTCGGTGTAAGGATAACGGATGGTGACGGCCTGACGAAAAGTGCCTCCGGGAGCGATGGAAACCGCGCAACTGGGAGGGTCAATCGTCCATCCGGAAGGCGGCATCAGATGCAGCGTCGCGGAGAAGGTGTCCGGATAGGGATTTGAGAGCAGAACCTCGGTGCGGACGACGCCGGCACCCGCGGGAAAGACCGGCGTGGCGAAGGCGAACGTCGCCGAAAGCTCAAGCAGGTTCGGGTCCACATGATCGAGAAGCAGAGGCGTGCTGCTGAGGACAATATGCGTGAGGTGTGTCGTCGGATCGACGGTCAGGGTGCGGACGTTGCCCCCCATATCAACCACGCGGGGTGAATCGCCGAGAGGGAGGTCGAGCGACGTTTGAGGTCCGGCGGCACCGTCGGTCCAGAGGGCGAGGGTTCCGCTGTCCTCGCGGGCGAAGAGAAAAGCGTGGATACCGACCGCAAAAGGAACTTCGCGACGATAGACGCTGTTGCCCAAAGTGCGGACCAGGGTGCGATACACGAGAAGAAGTTCGGTGGGCTCGGTATCGAGAATGGGCGAGGCGGGCGTCGCTCGCCGCAAGAGAGGAACGTTGATGAGAGTGGCGGTGGGATTTGCGGAGCGGGCGTAAATGATGCGCTGCGCGAAGTCCGCGACGCGGTCCGTGGGCGAATATTCTTCGCCCTCGAGCGGATCGATGTGCACAAAAATGTTGTTGGATGAAGCGGCTTTGAAATCTTTGACGTAGGAGGGAATTTGCGCGGGCTTAATGACGGAAGGAATGCGGAGATCGAGGATCGCGTTGGGAAACAGCTTGGGGTTGAAGTCGAAGAGCGCATTCCACGGGATGATCAGACCGGGCTGATTGAGGAGGCTGGAGAGCTGGGCGATGCATGTTGTGTAGAGGGCGGGGTACGGATCGTCGGCGGCGACCATTGAGGCATTGAGTGAGCCCGAGAAGGGCGCTGCGGGCGAGCCGAGTTCCCAATGGTCCACCAGCGCGGCATAGCGAGCGAGAACAAAGGACGTGTACGGCTTCCAGAGCGCGGGGTCGGCATCGGCGAGGGCGAGGAGGGAGTCTCCCGATTTTTCCGTGACGGACGGAATCGGTTTTTCAGAAAGTTTCGCGGCAACGATACCGGGGAGTTCGGAGAATCCGCCGATGAGATGAACGTCAAACCGCTGGAGCGCGCCCAGCGTCGCATCAAAGGACGGATCGCGCTGGCGGAGTTCGGCTTCGGACATATCGCGCCGCCATGCCGAGAGTTGAACGAGGCCGACGTTGGTATCGTGGACGATGGCGGGCAATTCATTCCAGGCGGCGGTGGGCCATTCGGTGGCGCAGATTCCGAATTCCGGTGCGGGTCGCTCAATGCCGCTCTCGGTGGCGCGGACTGCCATCGCGGCGAGGGAGGCGAAGCGGGTTTTGCGGCGGGAAATGAGCGAGCCGCCGCCATTGTCGGTGACATCGAGCGTAGCCGTATAAAGGCCGGGAGGGAGAGGCGCGTGGGTGTAGCGGTGCGTCCAGGGGCGGCCCGGTGCGGTGGCGATGGACCATTTTCCAGAAGCGAAGAGGAGGCCATCGGGATCGGTGATGGTGAGGGCGACGCCCAGGGTTGCGTCGGAGCCGGCGGTGCCGTGGGCGAGGTCGGCGACAGTGAGGTCGAGATCAACCGCCTGGCCGGGGTTGAAGATGTTGGCGATGATCGCGTCAGGGACATGTACGGAGACGCGTGGGAGTTGGAAGACCGTGATGTCATCGAACCATGCGGTGCCCTTGAGGTCCTGTTGATAGAGTTGGAAAGGGCCGAGCGGGCTGTCGATTTTCGTTCCGTCGCCGGCCAGTTGTTGAGGCTGCAGGAGTGCGAGTTGGAGGGAAAGGGATTTGGATTGCGCGGCTTCGGGCGAGCCGGGGCGAGGGCCGGGGATGAAGAGATGGATCACGTGCCAGCCTTGCGGCGCGGTGGTGGCGTTGGGTGGAGCGGTGTCCGCGAAGGGCTCGGAGTGACATTCAGTTTGTGGAAGCAGATGGCCTTGCTCGTCGGCAAACCACGCGGCGATCTCGGCGCGGGCATGTTGCAGCGGCGTGGTCCGCACGAACGCGATGATGTGGTAGTCCGCGTTTGGGTCGATCAGGATGCGCCGGCCTTCGGGGGCGGCAAACTGATACGCCGCTGAACCGCTGTCAATGTCCAGACGAAAGGACGTGTTCGCAGAACGGAAAATGTCATGATCGAATCGGCCCGAGGCATAGGCAGGGAAGCCTCGCCCCACAACTTTGGACCAGAACATGGGAGTAGACTCAAAGTTCCCCAGGGCGGTTTCTTCAAAATCAAACGTATGGAGGATGCGGGAGCCGGATTGGGACGGTTGGTCATTGGTCATCCGTAATGGGTCACTGGGTGACGTGGCAGCGGGCGGTGTGGCGGCATGCGCGGCAGGGTGAGGAAGGAGGAGCAAAGGGTTAGTGCGATAGTGAGGATACTAGGGTTGCGCATGAACTGTTTATCGGACAAAAGAGGAAGCGGCATTGAGGAGAAGTGAGGCCAAGAAATGCGAAGCTTTGGTACCGCGACCGTAAGGGAGCGCTCGTCTGACTTTCTGACGGAAGGTAGTGAGTCTCAGGAAAGGACTCGCCTTTATTTAGAACGCAAGATCAGCGCTCCCTAACGGTCGCGGTACCAGTGGCCTTTTCCGCAATCACGACATTCGCCGAACCCTTAAGGATGAAGAAACCCCCACGACGTACACGAAGCCCACGACGGCAGAATAAAGCCTTTTTCGTCGTGGCGTCGTGTCCGTCGTGGTTCATTCTTTTTTCTGACGTAGCTCCCGACCGTACAGCACCGAATATTTAAGAAGCACGCCCATCGTCGTTTTGTAGGCGATGACGAGGCCGAAGCGGCCATCGAGAAAGCTGCCTTTGAGAATGTAGTATTTGAAGAAGGTGAGCGCGGGGCGGGTGAGCAGGTTGAGGAGGGTGGCACGTTTGCCGTGCAAGCATGGCGTCGGCGAGGATGTTGGCGTGCTCTTCCATGCGGCGGCCATCGCAGAAGTCCGAGGGCACGGTCGCGGTGAGGCGGTTGTGGAGGAGGGGGTGGTTAAGTTTTTTGGTGAAAAAGCCGGCCTTTGGGGTACGGATTTCAGGGGCGGATTGAGGGGACCATTCGACGCGGTCTTTGTGAATGAGACGGGTCTGATAGTCCGGACTCCAGCACCGAACGTAGCGGGTGGCGATGAAGTTTTTGCGCGGCATTTCAAAGATGCCGGCAGCGGCGAGGGCGGATTCGGAGAGGGCTTGGATTTCTTCCCGAAGGGCGGGTGAACATTCTTCATCCGCATCGAGCATGAGAACCCAGTCGTTTTTGCATTGGGCGGCAGCAAATTGCCGCTGCGGGTTGTAGCCGAGCCACTCCTGATGAAGGACACGGACTTTGCCCGAGGGGTGGGCGCGGCAGATGTCGAGCGTGGCGTCAGTGGAGCCGGAATCGACGACGATAATTTCGTCACACCAGGCCAGCGAATCAAGAGCCAAGGCAATGCGATGCGCCTGGTTCTTGCAGATGATGCAGGACGAGATAAGAAGCATGAAACGCTTTGTCCCCGTTCTTCAACGAAATAATGAACCCGCACAAAAGTAGCTCCGTGGCGGCAGCCCGGGGCCTTTTTCGCTCGCACAAATACGTGAACGCCAAGCCCCAAGCTTCCGCTAGGAGCTACTCCGAATAGTCGCTAATTCTAATGAGGCGTTTTAATCCCCATGGCCCGTAAAACACACCATTTTTTCTGAGCTTCAAAAATGGCAAACGAACCCGCGAGGAGGCACGGGGCAACGAGGAGCCACAGCCACCAAAGGTTCGACCAGAGCGCAAGTCCCGCGAGCATGATGGCCGTCAGAAGGACCATGATGCCCCAGGTGCGGCGGAGGCGGGCACCGTGGTCGTCGATGTTGCATTGCATGAACGTGTCTCCGGCGAGGATTGCGAATGGATATGTTACGAGTTGTGAGAGGTGATTAGAAGACGGGCGGAAGGGCCATGGCGCGGCGCCAGGCGGAGAGTTGGCCAAGGTGGGCGGCGTAGTGGGACGTCATGAGGCCGAGCAGGAGGTGGCCGATGGTGGGAAATTTGGCGCGCATTTTTTCGGGAGCGGGCGCTTTGAGCTGCCCCTTGGACGCTTTGCCGGCGGCGGCGGCGAGGCGCTGGTGCGAGACTTCCAGGGTTTTGATCAGGTCGGCTTTGTTGGGATAGACCGCGGGATCGGAGGACGGTTGCGCCCGGATCCCCAGAGAGGTTTGAAAGTGCCCAAGACCGGTTGGCCGCCCAGAATGGAGATGCCGTTGTCGTTGGCCCAGGCGAGGTGCCCGATGATGAAGGCGGGGTGATTCATCACGATGCCTTCGATCGGCTGCGAGCAAAGCTCATGCTCCTGAAGGTCGGCAACCAGTCGTTGGGCGTAAAAGAGGTTGAAGTCGTAGACGGGGCGTAGGGCTTCCATGAGCATGGTGAGACCTTTTTGAAAATGGAGGCGATGTGAGATTGTCCGGGGTAGGGAGGCGGGTGTCCAATGGAAGCAGGTAGTAATCAGGCGGGGGTTTATCCGAGGCGGTCGAGGGTCATGGACCAGTAGGTGCTGTCGACGAATTGGGGGGCTCGTTTCGCGGCGCGCTTACCGTTGATAATGGTGGGACGGTAACCCCAGTGGAAAGTGGCCGGCATGACCAGCCGGTCAGGAGCGGCGGGTGCGGATTCGCGGCTGGCATTGCCGAGGACGAGTGCGCGGCCATTGCCTCGGCTGCTCGTGGTCGTGGCGGCGCTGGTTTCAACGGCGCGCGACGACGAACGAGCCTGCGCGAATTGCAAGGCAGTCATGGCTGAGTTGACACCGTCGATGCTCATGGTGGATAGTCCTCTGGCGGCCTCTATTGCAATTCGCGTGGCACAACGAGAGGGCCGTTGAAAATAGGTTGTAAGCGGTGCATTGGCCGATATTTGCGGCCACAAATAGGGCCTCAACGGATGTAACGGTTGTAGCGGTCGATCCAGAATGTCAGCGCACGGTTTCACGTTGGCGTGGCACAATGACATCCCATAACGACCGCGATAAATGGGTTGGAATGAAACGGCATGTGGATCAAAGATTTGGATTATGAGTTGCCCGCAGAGTTGATCGCAACGCGCCCCGCAGAGCCGCGGGATCATAGTCGCCTGTTGGTATTTCATGCCGGGGAAGATCGGGTGGAGCATTGCCGGTTTTATGAGCTGCCGCGGTTTCTTCGCGCGACCGATTTGCTGGTGGTCAACGACACGCGAGTGATACCGGCAAAGCTTCAACTACATAAAGCAACCGGCGGGGCAGTGCCGGGATTGTTTCTTTCAGAGCCGGAACGAGGCGTGTGGGAACTGTTGCTTCGGACGCGGGGGAAAGTGAGGGAGGGGGACAATTTGATCGGCGGGAACTATCAATTTCGGCTGCTGGAACGGATGAGTCAGAAGGGGATGTGGCGCGTGACCGTGTTGCCGGCGGACGATGCGGGGGTGGTGTTGGCCAGGATCGGGCAGGTGCCTTTGCCGCCATATATTGAAAAGATGCGAGGGGAGGAGGTGGACGAAGATGCGGCGGAACGAGTGCGGTACCAGACGGTGTACGCCGAGGAGGGAAAGAGTGTCGCGGCACCGACGGCGGGGCTGCATTTTACGAACGAATTGTTGAGCGCGATCGCAAAAATGGGAGTGCTGCGGGCGACGGTGAATCTGGAGGTGGGGTTGGGAACCTTCTTGCCCGTGGAAGCGGAAACGCTGGAGGAGCATCCGATGCACACCGAGAATTTTTCGATTCCAGCGGAGACGGTCGCGGCAGTGCGGCGGCAGCGGGAACGGAGGGGCACAGGGGGAGCGGCGGGAGGGCGGATTGTGGTGGTCGGAACGACGGCCGTGCGGGCGCTGGAGTCCGCTGCGGATCAGATCCTTGGTGTCGAAAGCGGGGCACCCCCGGTCGCCATTCGAGAAGCGACGGCCCTAAAAATTTCTCCGGGTTATACATTTCAATTGACGGACCTGCTGGTGACGAATTTTCATTTGCCACGCAGCACCTTGATGGCGCTGGTCGGAGCGATGATCGGAATGCAGAAGTTGAAGGCGCTGTATGCGTTGGCGATTCAGGAGAGGTATCGTTTTTATTCGTATGGCGATGCGATGTTGATTTTGCCTTAATCCGCAGCGGAGAGAGGGGACCACAAGCGGCCCAAGGGGATCGATAAGTCTTCGAATGGAGCAGCCTGAATTGTTTCCGAATCTTTCGCGCTGACATTCAAGACATACGCTTTGTTCTGAAGTTGGTAACTTTTGAATGTCCGCTTGATCGGGTCCACGATCCAATAATTCGGTACGCCATATTCGGCATACAACTCCGCCTTGTCGACCTCGTCTACCGCGACGCTGGATGGCGAAATAATCTCCACACACAGGTCCGGGGCGATGGGGATTCCATGGCCTTTGATCAGATGAAGACGGGATTTTGCAACAAAAAGAATATCGGGTCGGCGGACATTGTACTCGCCGAAGAGGGTGTCCAAGTCACCGAGGAGCACACCGAGGTCGTGCGTTTCAAGATGGCTCATCAAAATGTACCGCAACTGACCATCCGTATACGAGTGTGAAAACGACGGGCTGGGACTCACTCCAATTTCTCCGTGAACAAGTTCCAATCGCACGCCCGGCGGGTCTTCACCAAGCATGAAGTACTGTTTTGCCATCATTTTCGTCATCGCATCACCTAATCACAGTATATCAAATGCGCAGGGCTCCATGATGTTGAAATGTCGCGAACTTCGACTTTAAGCTGGCGTTCGTCTGCCGTGTGGGATATCGTAAAATGACAGTTCCTCCGACTTGATCCACAGGAATTATCGGTTTTGAAAGGCTACATATTGCTCGCCGAAAAGAATTCACAACGGAATAGCTCTCATCTCGAGGGGCATACGTGGTATGTCACGCTGATCGCCTCGTATTATCTAGTCCTATGTTCGGCAGCCACGATTCTCATTTTCCACGGATATTTCCACCCTGGTAGGGTCCATACTCGACGTGAACTTTTTACGGTGGGCGCGGCAATTGCGGCGGCGATGTACTGGTTCAACCCTCGACTTGGACGCTTCAGCCTAATTGGTATTACATCAGCAGTCATCCTGGCTATCGGCGAATCTGACCCAAGCGCCACCGGCTTTCATCTTACAATTTTGGCATTGCTCATTCTGCCTTCGTTCACACGTCGCTCTGCACGCAGTCAGATTATCATCGACATTTGAACTTGACATGGATCTTCTCCTACGTTGGGTAGCACTTTGGTTTCGCGGCTTCAACCATCACGTAAAAAACGCGTACCTATAGGTGTGACTATCTTTTTGGCAAGTTCGGTGTGAAATCCTCTGCCAAATCATGGCATAGCAGTTTGTGACCAACACCGCGTGTCGGGACCGAAATCCCTATTTATTTTTGAAAAAAGCGGTTTTGCCAAAAAATATGGGCACACCATGTTGAAATTTCGCAGAAAAAAGGCGTTCCCCATGGAACGCCTTTCAATGACCTAATTGCCGTGCCGAATGCTCATCCGGCTTTTTTACGGGTGTAGAACGACGGCAGCGGTTCCCCGCTCTTTTTCCAGTGGGCGACGATGGCGTCCGCCTTCCCCGCGGAATTCAGCATATGCAGCTTCCGGCGGACCATGCTGATGATCGCTTCCCGTCCAGGTCCGAGATAGTTGCGGGGGTCAAACTCGGCGGGCTTCGTCGCAAAGACTTCACGAATTTTTGCCGTGAGAGCCAAGCGAAGATCGGTATCAATATTCACCTTGCAGACGCCGTACTTGCTGACGGCCATATGAATTTGATCTTCGGGGACGCCCTTGGCATTGGGCATCTTCCCGCCGTATTGGTTGACCAGATCAATGAATTCCTGCGGAACCGAAGAGCTGCCGTGCATGACCAGCGGGAGGCCGGGGCAGGTCTTCATGATTTGCTCAATGCGGTCGAAGGCGAGCTTGGCTTCGTGCTTGAACTTGAAGGCACCGTGCGAGGTGCCGATGGCGACCGCCAGTGAATCGATGCCGGTCCGCTTGGAAAAATCAGCCGCTTCAACAGGATCAGTCAGGAATTTCTCAACATTTTTCTCATATTCCTCAGCATCCAGGCCGACGACGTCTTCTTCGATTCCGCCCAACATCCCAAGCTCCGCCTCGACAGTCACGCCGGCGGCATGCGCTGCTTTCACAGCTTCCGCCGTGACGTGAACGTTTTCCTCGTAGGGATGATGCGAGCCGTCAATCATCACGGAGGTGAATCCGTCGGCAACGCAGGTTTTCACGAGTTCGACGGTATCGCCGTGGTCCAGATGAATGGCGATGGGGAGCCACGGATATTCGGCGACGGCGGCGTCAATGATCGCCTTGAGATAGTTCATCTTGGCGTACTTGCGGGCACCTTTGGAGATCTGAAGAATGAGCGGGCTTTTCTCAGCGGCACAGGCTTCGATGATCCCCTGCGTGATTTCCATGTTGTTGACGTTGAACGCCCCGATGGCGAAGCCGCCGTCATAAGCGAGATCGAACATGGGTTTGGTCGTGAGGAGTGGCATATCGCACCTTCATCTATGGAACAAAAAACAAGCCGCGTTACACGGCAGGAGGCCAGGAGGCTGAACCAAGCAAAGCGTGGCATTTTAGCCGAAACGGGCGCGGACGCGAAAAGAGTTCGGAGGAGTTCGGAGGAGTTCAAACAAAGACCCGATGTTTGGGCAATGGGGATGATTAGCCGCAAAGCCTCTTGGAAAGCGAAAGGCCTCGGTGTGAGCGTCGCCTTTGCCCGCGTAAGGATGAACGTCATTTCGCGTTTACCCCGGCGGCGTTATTGTAAGCGCCCTCTCATTTACCCCCCCACCCATTTGCCAAGGAGCAGCAGGATGGCTTATACGCCGAGTTCGACGCGGTACGACGACAAATCTTGGTTTCGGCGCTGTGGGAATACGGGTTTGCTCCTGCCGGCGCTGTCGCTGGGGTGCTGGCATAATTTCGGGCGCCGGGGACCGATGCGGGGCATCATGGGGATGAATCGGTCTTCCATGAAAATTGCCGACAGATGCTGTTTACCGCGTTTGACCACGGGATCACGCACTTCGATCTCGCGAATAATTACGGGCCGCCGCCGGGGTCGGCGGAGACGCGGGTCGGCAAAATTCTGCGGGCTGATTTTGCTTCGCATCGGGACGAACTCATCATTTCCAGCAAGGCCGGCTACACGATGTGGGCCGGGCCTTATGGAGACTGGGGTTCGCGAAAATACTTGCTGTCATCGCTGGATGCTTCCCTGAAGCGGCTCCAGTTGGAATATGTCGATATTTTTTATTCGCATCGGCCGGATCCGAACACGCCGCTGGAAGAGACGCTGGGAGCCCTCGATCATGCGGTGCGATCAGGCAAGGCACTGTATGCAGGCATCAGTAATTATTCCGGGGCCGGGACTGCGAAGGTCGCGGAGGTGTGTGCCCGCGAAAAATTCGCCAAGCCGATCATCCATCAGCCCAAATACAACATGTTTGTGCGCGGACCGGAGACGGATCTTTTTCCGGTCACCGTCGCCAACGGCATTGGCACCATCCCCTTCTGCCCCCTTGCCCAAGGATTGCTCACCAACAAGTACCTCACCAGCATTCCCGCCGACTCGCGGGCCTCGACTGCCACGGGCTTTCTCAAACCCGATCACATCACGCCGGAAAAACAGGCGCAAATTCAAAAGCTCAACGCCCTCGCCCAGCAGCGAGGCCAATCGCTCGCTCAAATGTCGCTGGCATGGGTGCTTCGCCTTCCCGCAGTAACGACGGCACTGATTGGAGCAAGCCGACCGTCCCAGATCACGGAAAATGTCGCGGCCCTCAAATCCCCCGCCTTCACCGCGGAAGAATTGCAGAAAATCGATGCAATTCTTGGCCAGTGACGTCCATGGAACCCTTTGCGTCAAATAGCCTTGCGTGGAAACGCAAGGCCCGATCCACCCAAGCCTTGCGTTTCCACGCAAGGCTAGCGCAAACCCCTTCCCGCACACCTTCTTTTCAGACCACCACCCAAGGGGACTTCCGATAAGAACCGCTTCCCCACTATTTTCACGCCATTGAAAATCCGCAAAATTCTCCCAATTCCCCTCTGAACTTCCTTGCCCAAATTGCCGAAAGAGTAAGAGCAGGATGGGTTTCATTCTTGTCGCGTTGGGAACGGATGCGTCACTGCAGGCGTTTTCATGCGGTAAGGCCCCCTCTTAGGGCACCTGGATGGGCAGTGTGGCAGCGTAACGCGACCGCCGACGGGCGGTCGAGCAACGCGGAAAGTCGGAAGTCATGACCGAATTTAACGGCGGAAACACGGGTACCGCTCCCCCCTCCCCCCCCCCACGACCCCGGCGCCGCCGCCACGGACGATCTCGTTCGCATCGCGGACGCAGGTGCCGAGGGACTCCCCGAATCCTCCCAAGACTCCATTCTCAATGCCGCGCAGGTTTTTGAAGCTCAACTCGAGCAGATGACGGCCTGGAAACACCAACTCGCACAACAAATGGAAATCATGCGCCGCGACGGGATCAAACTCCTCGAACGGCAGAAATCGCTCGCCGTCGAACGAAAACGGCTCAGCGATGAACGCGACGGGCTGATCGCGGATCGGCAAGAAATCGAACGACTGCACGTGGAAGTCGGCGAAGAAAACAAACGCCTCCGGGACAAGGAAGCCCAGATCGACGCCAGCCGTGCCGCACTCGAAAAACTTGATGGGGAACGGCAGCGCTGGAGCGCGAACTCGCCACGGCCCAGCAGGCCACGGAAAGCCTCGAACATCGCCGGTACGAAACCGAAGCACAACTCGCGGCTGCTGAATCACGCTTGACCGAAATCCAGGCCATTGCCGGCCAGCGGGACGCCTTGCTGGCGGATATTGAGACAGCCCGTGCCAAAGTCGCCGAAATTGAAACTCAGACTGCGGCTGCGGAATCGTCACGCCACGAACTCGCGCAACGAGAAGCGGAGTTCACGGCACGGGAACGCGCATGGCGGAGCGCGAAGCCCGCCATCTCGCCGAAAACGCCACCCTTCGCGAGTCCCTCGATCAATTGGAAGAACAGCGAAAGCAACTGGCTGACGCTCAACGCGCGCTCCTGCATGAGCGTAAAGCGCACGGAGCCAAACAGGATGAACGATGGAACGCCGTCGAAGCCCGAGCGGCGGAACTGGTCGAGCAGGAACAATCGCTCGCGGTAAAAACGTCGGAAATTGCCGCCCGCGAGGAACAGCTTCGAGCCGAGAAACTCCATATTGAAAATTTGCAGGCCCAGATTCTTGCCCAAAATGAACAACTCATTCAGGCGGAACGCAGTCTCGCGCAGCGCAAGCTCGGCGTGGATGGCGAACTGGAAGAACGCCTCGCTGCCGCCGAAAAGGCCAAGGCGGAGGTCGAACAAGAGCGCCAGGCACTCGTCAAACAGCGCGGCGAACTCGAGAAGAAGCTCGACGACATGGAAACCGAGCTCACCGGTCAGCTCGAGATGCTCGCGAAGCAGACCAAACGGCTGACGGAACGCCGGGCCGACCTGGAATCGCGCTCCGCCGGACTCGAACAAGACTTCGAAGCCCGGGTCGCACGAGAAACCGAATCATTACAGGAAAAACTCGCACGCACGCAACGCGCCTACGAGCAGCGCACGACGTTCATGCAGCAGCAGATTGATCAGAACAATGCGGACGCGAAGGACTGGGCGGAACGCGACGCGGCGCTGCGGGCCGATCTTGCCATTGCGGGCGAGCAATTGGCCGAGGCGAAGCTGGAACTCGCGAAGATCACCGCCGATCTTGCGGAAGCAAATCACGATCGCAGCGAGCACGGCCATGTTCTCGCCGAGCAGCTTGTCCGATACGAAAAAAATGCCGCCGAATGGCAGCGGAAGCTGAACGAAGCGCTGGCACAAACCCCTCAAAATACTGAATCGAACGATGAAATCATCACCACGCTGAAAGCCGAACTCGCCCAGGCGATGACAAAGCTGGAAATCGCGGAAGGCGAGCGCCGGGCTCTTGAGCAGCAAATCGCGACCACGGGCAACGCGGGCACAATTCAAGCCGACGCACTCGCGCGGCAGGTTCACATGCTGGAGCAGCAGCGTGACGAACTCGGGGCACAGTTATTCACGGTCCAGGACATCCTGCGGCGACAGACCGACGAATCGCTTCTCGCGAAGAATTCGCTCGAAGGAGAGCTTTTCTCCCTGCGCCGCCGTCACGCGGAGTTGGAGGCCGAAAGGACCACATGGCAGTCACAGCAGGTTGGCCGCTTGGCCGAAGCATCGTCCGAACAGGTCGAGCAGATCGAAGCGGCGCAGGAAGCCCTCGCGGCGCACCACGAACGATTGTTGCGTCAGGCTCGGACCCTCCGGGCATATCGAAAACAGGTGCGTGAGACGAAAGGCACGCTCGAACAACATCGTGAGGATATCGCGCAGCAACGAGAGCAGTTGCGCTCGCGCAAGGAAAACCTGGAACAAGTCAAAAGGCTTCTCGAGAAGCAGGAGATGGTCATGGCACGCAAACTTGCCGACCACAATGCGCTGAAAACAGTCGCGGCGGTCGGCATCTTCGTGATCATGGTCCTGGGCAGCGTGTTCATCAGCGTCTACAAGTTTGTGAACCCGATTTATCGAAGTGAGGCCGTCGTACAATTAGTCCCCCCCGCAACCACGCCGCAGGGACCGGCGCTTCAGGCATGGCTGGCCCGGCAGATGGAATTTATTCGATCTGACGATGTCACCTTCACCGCCTGGAAGATGCTCCGGACACCTGACGAACATTATGGCATGCATGATGTGCGTGAGGATTGGCTCGCGTCCTTGAGCAAAAACCTGTCGCTCCAACTGGACGCAGGAACGAAGACTCTCGCGGTCCGCTACACCGGGGCGAATGCGGAAGGCGTGAGCCAGGTCTGCAACGCGCTGGCTGCCGCCTATGCGACGCCGGGTGCTCGCGAGGGCACGCCGGAGCTGAACCGCACGTTGGGCGTCGGTGCGATGGTGATTGCCAAAGCAATGCCGCCGCTCTATCCCGCAGTGGACAACCGGTTGATGTTGAGCCTCAGCGTGGTCGCCGTGGTGATGTTCATCAGTTTGTTGCTCGTGATCATGTTCCGGCATTACGTCGCGCGGCAATTGCGTGAAATCGACCAGATGGCCGACGAACAGGATCTCGACGACATCCGCGCCGAAATGCCCGATGACGTGCAGACCGCCTGAATCATAAGTTTTGAATAAGCACATAAGAAAGGATGCCCCCCCCGGGCATCCTTTTTTCGTTCAATGCAGAAGGCCGACGGACCAGGCGATGAGGGCGGGCAGGAAAACGACGGTCAGAATCAGGGCCGCGGCCGCCCATAACTTCTTCTCGTCAGAAGCCTTGCTCAATTCCTCGGAGTTTTTTATCGAAAAATCAGTCTGCGTCACAAATCACCCGTGAGTATGGAAAAAACAATGCCCAACTCTCGTTACGCAAGCCGCCCATGAAGGATCACCTACAACCTACCCCACGATCAGGGGGAAGCAAGCAGATTTTGACCTCGCCGAGATTAATCAAGATTTCGCGATTAGTGTATGATAATAAACGGCTTACAGACCACTCATAAGGCCTGTTTCCCCCCGGATCGCTCCCCACGTCCGAGAACCCGCGGCCTTCATCCTCCCCATGCTTCCAGCCCCCCGATCAACTCAAGCATGTACCGATAAACGGTCGATAGATCCCATAGCTAAAAACCCTGTTCCTTTCTCACAACAAGCGGTGCTGCCGTGGCCGTATCTTCCGGTGTTGGACTTATTTCGGGCGTGAACTACACGGCGCTGATCGCCGGGCTGACCGGGGTCGATCAGGCGGAGATCAATTCCATCGGTTCCCGCATCAATAACCTGGGCAACCAGGACACGGCTCTTACGTCACTGAGCACGCTCGTCACCGGCCTGAAAATTTCTTCCGCGAATTTTATCAGCTCCTCCATTTTCAAAGCCACCACCGCCTCCAGTGCCAACACTTCCGTCATCAATGCGACCGGCGGCGCGGGGACGCCCACCGGCACCTACAACTTCACCGTTCAACAACTCGCATCCGCCAGCCAGGTCGTCACCCAGGGCTTCTCCGACAGTGCCACAGCGCTCGGACTCACGGGATCGTTCACCCTTCAAACCGGTGGCGGGAATCTGGATACTTTCGCCAAGCTGACCGACCTCAATGGCGGTACCGGCGTCGCCCGCGGCTCTATCCGCATCACCGACAGCACCGGAGCCGCATCCACCGTCAACCTTTCCAATGCCGTCAACATTCAAGACGTCGTCACCGCCATTAACTCCAACTCCGGCGCAAATGTCAGCGCCAAAATCGACAACGACCATATCATCCTCACCGATAACTCCACCGGCGGAGGCACATTCAGTGTCACGAACACCGGCGGAACCACCACGGCCGCTGATCTGGGCCTTACCGGGGCGGCCGTCGGACATACCCTCACCAGCACCTCACTCACGAGACTCACCCCCGGCACGACGCTCAATTCCCTCAACGACGGCAATGGCGTTCGCACCGCGAATGGCGTCAACGATTTTTCGATCACCGCCGGCGGCACAGCCGTGAACGTGCTCCTCGGCTCGACTGTCAAAACCGTCAACGATGTCATCAAGGCAATCAATACCGCCGGCGTCCCGAATGGCGTGACGGCCGCAATCTCCGCTGACGGAGGAGGCATTACGCTCACCGCTTCCGGCGGCGGGCCCGTCACTGTTGCCGCACTGAACGGCTCCCTTGCCGCATCGGACCTTGGCATTACCAGTGCCGGGAGCGGCGGTACGCTCGTCGGCGATCGCATTGCCTCCACCCTGTCCGGGCCTCTCCTTCGCGATCTCAACGGCGGCGATCAGGGCGGCGGAGGCACCCGGCCACAACCCGGCACCATCGTGCTCAACGGCCAAACCATTGACCTCTCCACCGCGCAGCCTTAACGACGTCATCACCGGAATCAACACCAACGGTTCCGGCGTCAAAGCATCGCTCAACTCCTACGGCACCGGTATTACACTCGCCAGCAGCGGGGCCAGCATCTCCCTTGCCGACGGCACCGGCAACCTCGCCAGTTTCCTCCACCTCGGTGCCAGCACCCCCACTTCCGCCGGCTCCGCAATCGACTCCGGAAACCTCAACCTCCGCTACATCTCCAACAACACATCCCTCTCCACCCTTAACGGCGGTACAGGTATTTCCGCTGGATCCATCAGACTCACCGATGGCTTCGGCAGCGCACAGACCATCGACCTCTCCACCAAAAACATCACCAGCATCAATGACGTCATCAAGGCAATCAATAATTCCGGCCTTCGAATCACCGCTGGAATCAACAGCACGGGCAATGGAATCAAACTCACGCAGAACGGCGGCACGCTCACCCCTTCGATCGCCGAAGTCAACGGTGGTACCACCGCCGCCACCCTCGGCATCACCGGCACCTTCACCAGCGGCGTCCTGGCCGGTTCCTTCCAAAAAAGCATCACCGTGCTCGCTTCAGACACCCTCGCGGACATTTCCACGAAAATCAACGACGCCGGCGTCGGTGTCGCTGCATCGATCATCAACGACGGCTCCAGCGGCAACCCGTTCCGTCTAAGTCTTTCCAGCCGCAATTCAGGAGCGGCTGGTCGTCTGGTGTTTGATGGATCAGGCGCGGGACTCACCACCACTTCGCTCGTGAAGGGTCAGGACGCCGTGCTTGTATACGGCGGCAACGCCAACGGGACCGGTGGGCTTTTGACCACCAGTTCGACCAATTCCATCACCGGCCTTGTCCCCGCACTCACTTTAAATCTCACCGGACAGGGATCCACGACCGTCTCCGTCACCAACGACAACAGCAAAATCGCCACCGCCGTTCAATCGTTCGTTGACAGCTACAACAAAGTCGTCACGAACATCGCCACGGTCACCAAGTTCGATGCGAGCAATGCCTCCAACAACGGCATTCTGTTCGGCAACGCCACCGTTCAGCAGGTTCAGGAAGCCCTCGGGCAGTTTGTGAACAAATCCTACAGCAGCGGAATCTCCGGGACGCTTCATGGGTTGGGTTCCGTAGGCATCACCGTCGGAACGGACGGGACGCTGACGCTCAGTACCGACGCGCTGAACACCGCACTCGCCACCGATCCGACCAATGTCCGCAATCTGTTCACCAAGAACGTCCCCGCGGTTCCGCAGAACCTCACGGCCACCCCGACGGTCCTCGGATCCCCTGCCATTGAGGGAATCGGCGCGACGCTCAGCGATCTCGTCACCCGGTTCACCGACTCCTCGACCGGCATTCTCTTCACGGCAACTAACTCGCTGGAGTCGCAGCAGACGCAGCTCACCAAACAGCAAACACTCCTCAATACCCTGCTTAAAGCGAAGCAAACCCAGTTGCAGACCACCTTCGCCAATCTCGAATCGACCCTCTCGACTTTGCAATCACAAGGCAACTCGATCTCGGGAATCTCTACAACGATTTCCGGTTAATCCGTGGATGCAAATGGAAAACGAAGTAAACCTGGAGCCTCCCTTTTCCCGATAAATGAAAGGCCACCCGCAAACGTTCGAGTCTTAAACAGGATTTTGACATGGCAGTACCGAGTCAGGAATACCTGAAGACCACCGTGATGACCGCTTCTCCGGAAGTGCTCACGCTGATGCTGTGGGATGGGGCCATTCGCTTCGCCGAGCAGGGGAAAGAGGCGATTCTCAAAAAAGACATCGAAGGCAGCTACAAATCGCTCGTGCGGGCGCAAAAGATCATCACGGAGTTGACCACCGCTTTGAAACGGGACATCGATCCCGACCTCACCGAAAAGCTCGCCGCCCTTTACAACTTTATCTATCGCCGTCTCGTCGCCGCGAATATCTCCAAGGATGAGAAACTGGTCGATGACGCCATCGAATTGATGCGCCATCAACGGGAGACCTGGGTGATGCTGATGGACAAGCTGTCCAAGGAGAGAGCATCCGCAGCGCAGGCGACGGTGAGCGCAAATGCCGATTCAATTACCAGCGCGGAGATCGCCGCGATGTCCATGCCGCGGTCGACGGGGATTGGAGTAAATGATCTTCCAAAAGGGCCGGTCGGCCTGCCGCCGCGACGCGGATATCCCGCCTTTGCAGTTCGTCCGGGGGTTACCGCTCCCGCAGGATTGAGCGTTCAGGGGTGACCCTCTTGATAGCGGGAGTTCTGCCCGATTTTAGCGCCGTCGCAACGCGACGACGTATCTGCTTCACCCGCAAAATTCATCTGCCACAGCCCCACTAATATTGCGCTTCCGCGTGCGCCAGCTGCTTTACCGCGCGCACCTGCGGCCACAAGACCGCGACGGCGGCTACGACGAGAATCGTTCCCACCCCCCCACCGGCCACCGCAAGCATCGGTCCGTATACAAGTGCCATCGCCCCGTAGCCGCTAAACAATCGAATGCCCAGGGCGGCGGTGACGCCCGACTCGAACTCCCCCATTTCATTCGAGGTGGAGATAAACACCGAGTTAACGGCGCTCACGCGGCCGCGCATCGAGTCGGGGGTCATCAACTGCACAAGCGTATGCCGCACCACGACGGAGATATTGTCGAACGCCCCCGTGAAGATCAACGCGATCATGGAAAGCCAAAAATTGCGCGACAGGCCGAAGACCACCGTGGCGACGCCGAAGCCTGCGACCGCCCACAGCATGTTCCGACCCGCGTTTTTCATCGGCGGCGCGTGCGCCATCAGCAGCGCCATCGTGATCGCCCCAATCGACGGCGCGGCTCGCAGCCACCCAAGACCGATAGGGCCTACGCAAAGAATGTCCTTCGCGAACAGCGGCAACAGTGCCGTCGCCCCGCCCAGAAGCACCGCGAAAAGATCGAGCGTGATCGTGCTCAGAATGATTTGATTCTCGAACACAAAGTGCACGCCGGCCAGCAGCGACGCAAATGTCACCGGCTCCCGCTTGCGCGGCGAATGTTCCATGTGAATCAGCGACATGTTGATGAACTGTATCAATTGGCATAACGCGGTGAACCAATAAATGATCGCGTACGCCCACGTATTCGTGGCGTCGGGGCCTTGCAGCGCCGCAATGGCAAAGCCCGCGGCAGTCGGGCCGATCATATTGGTCGTCTCGAACATGCTCGACTGCCACGTGATCGCATTGGCTAAAGTGGCCGTCGGCACGAGCATCGGAATGAGCGATTGCTTGGCGGGCTGATTGATCGCGCGGATGCAGCCGTTGAGGAAGAGGATGAGGAAGAGAATCGGGATGTGAGGATTGGTGAACTGCGGGTGCGGGTCGCCCAGGAAGTGGGCAAGGGACGCGATGCCGGCGTTGATCGCGTGAAAGGGAGCGTTGGGCGGAATGTGATCGGCATAGCGCGAGGAAAAACCAAGAAGAATGTACGAAACCAGCGAAACCGCAGTCGCGATAAGGATGATGGTTTTTCGATTGAGGCGGTCGATCAAATTTCCGGCGGGAATCGCCAGCGCGACAATGGGAACGACCTGGACAAGACCGACCATGCCCAGAGCGAGCGCGGAGTTGCTGCGAGCATAAAGTTCCCAGCCCACAGTGACGCCGGCCATTTGAACGCCAAAGGTCGAGAACGCATTGCCGACAAAGTAACGGCGAAAGTTGACGATGCGCAGGGCCGCGTACGGATCGTGCGGCTTGTCCGGTGGCTCCGGAGTCCGCGGCGGCGGTTCCAGAGGCAGCGATTGGTACGGGAGTGTCGGATCGGGATCGTTGGTCGTCATTGCACTCGTCAGATTTGCTTCGGAAGAAAAAGTGGTATTGTACGCGGCGTGAACCGGAAAGCTTCATGAGGTCGAAAAAATGACGGGCGAATTGGTTGGAATTCAGGCGGGAAAGGTACAGCGGCTGATGATGCCGGAGAACGTCCGCGTGGATTTTCGAGATTCGTGTTGGACCAGCGCGATTTTCAAAACGAACGTCAATGGGCCGGTGCGGGTGTCGAAGGATCACATGGAAGGTGACGAGGTCGCGAATCACGATCATCATGGCGGCCCGGACAATGTGATTCTGGCTTACGACGCGGAGCATTATCCGCTGTGGCGGGAGGAGTTGAGGATGCCGGAGTTGGCCTATGGAGCGTTTGGCGAAAATTTCGTGGTGACCGGATTCAGCGACCATACCGTCTGCATCGGCGACATCTGGAAAGTCGGCGACGAGTTATCGCTGCAAGTTACGCAGGCCCGCCAGCCCTGCTATAAGCTTGCGCCGGCTCCAGCAGCCGCATATCGTCAAACGCGTGCATGAGAATAGTTGGGGCGGATGGTATTTGCGGGTGCTTCATGAAGGTTCCGCGGAGAAGGGGATGCAGATTGAATTGACGAAGAGAATACACCCCGAGTGGACGGTGGCGCGAGCGGTGCAGACGGTATATGCACGAAGCAAAGACCCCACGATCGCAGCCGCGCTGGCGGCATTGCCAGAGTTGAGTGCACGATGGAAGCGCGAGCTAATTGAAGGAACCTGATGCCCGCCGTTCGGTGCCCGCGCCGCCCGAGGCAGCGGGCGTCCTTTGCAATTTCATGCGGCTTATTTCCTAAAAAACGTTTTACCGCGAATCGTCGCTTTACTCAGGCGGTTGTTGACGTACAACGATTCAAGGATAAATTCGCCAGCAGAGACCAGAGAAGCGGGCTCTTTCGGATCGAGGTCGAGGGCTTTGGCGAGGTCGGTGGCGGCTTGTGCAGGCCTTTAATGTGCGTGTAGTTTTCGAGCATGACCGCGGTGGGCACATCGTCGCCGACTTGCAGCGTGATACCGCCTTTGAATTGCAGCGAAATTTCGTCATAGCTGCTGAGGTCGGCATAGCGGGCGAATACCGCTTTGACCGCTTCTCCCACAATCGAATGGATAAGCTTGTCCTCAGTGCTGTCGCCTTCCGCAAGCATGAGTTCGAGCTTGCCACGGGAACTCGCGGTGATGAAAGAAGATCGTCCACGCGCGAGACGACTTTGCTTTCGTTGAGAAGGATGCCGCGGCGCTCGGCTGATGAGACGACGTTTTCAGCGTTCGCGATGGAGCAGCGGACCGAGACCCCGGAGGCCTGGTTAATGTGCGGGCTGGTGCGCGCCTGGCGGACGAATTCTTCAAGAATTTCGTGCATGTAAGCCGGAATTTGGACAGCGACTCCTGAGTTTCTTTCAAGCCACGCATTTTGTTTGACGATTTCGATGCCTTCATGAACCGTGGCAGGGTAGTGCGTGCGGATGACGGAGCCGATGCGATCCTTGAGCGGCGTGACGATGCGGCCGCGGTTGGTGTAATCTTCGGGGTTGGCGGAGAAGACCATGCAGACGTCGAGGTTGAGGCGGACGGGATACCCGCGGATTTGAATGTCGCGTTCTTCGAGGACGTTGAAGAGTCCGACCTGGATTTTCGGGGCGAGGTCGGGGAGTTCATTGATCGCGAAGATGCCGCGGTTGGTGCGGGGGATGAGGCCGAAGTGCATGGTGGATTCGTCAGAGAGGTAGCGGCCCTGGGCGTGTTTGACGAGGTCGATTTCGCCGATGAGGTCCGCGATGGTGACGTCCGGAGTGGCGAGCTTTTCGTGGTAGCGGGCGGAACGGTGGATCCATTCGACAGGGGTGTCGTCGCCGTGCTCGGTGATGAGGCGTTTGCCTGCCGTGGTGGTGGGGTGGATAGGGTCGTCATGGATTTCGGTGCCGGAGAGGACCGGGATGAATTCATCAAGGAGGTCTGGGAGCATTCGCAGGATGCGGGTTTTAGCCTGACCGCGTAGACCGAGGAAGAGGATGTCGTGTTTGGACAGGATGGCGTTGATGATTTGAGGGACGACGGTATCGCGGTAACCGACGATGCCGGGGAAGAGGTCCTGATTACCTTTAAGGCGAGCAATGACGTTTTTGCGGAGTTCGTCCTTAACGGAAAGAGGCTTGTAGCCGCTGGCTTTGAGTTGGCCCACGGTGCGGGGCTGGGGGGGGGAATGAAGATGGGGCATGTCGTGGGCCTTTCGGGGAGTAGGGACGTTGGGAATGGTAGCGCGGAGGGGAGTGGGAGGCAATCGGCGGGGTAACGTAAACACGAAGGGATGAAGGGTTGAAGAACCACGAAGGGGGGCGGGTGCATTTGCTGCCGGGGCAAGGTGCTCATGAGATGTGAGCAGGTGCGCAAATGAGATATTTTGTAAGTGATTGGGCGGGGAGGAGTTGTTTCAAGGTGCTCAAGGTGCTCATGGTATTTTTTAATTCGAGGGCAAGTCTTGAGTCTTGGGTCTTGAGTCTTGAGGGGTGGGGAGGGAATGCAGAATGTGGGAGTTCTGAATGGTGAAGGGGGAAGTCGGTGCATGGTGGCCTCCTATAGAGGGGCGGTGTGCCCACTTTGTGGCGCACAGGAGTTGGGTTGGAAATTGATTAGTCGAGGTGGGAGCGCGGGTTAGGTGAATCAGAACTTTTGCGGAGGGGGGAATGAGGGGTGTGTGCTGTGCGCAAAGGGTTAATATGGGAGTTCATGCGGACAGATGAACAGCGGCCATCGTCAGGTTTTTGAAGTCACGGGAGGTGCTTATAGAACCGCTTTCGTTGGGCCTGACGGTGGGGGGTTTCCGCGGCTGTGGGAATCATTGGAATCATGGACAATTCATTGCTTCCAGAGAGCCTGTATGCTAATATTAGAATAATAGAGTAAGGACTGATGAAGAAGGTAGTGTGGGTTGGATCCTCAAGGAGGGATGTCAGGGCCCTGCCGGAGGATGTTAAGGATGCGATTGGGTTCGGACTCTATTGTGCGGAACTTGGAATAGACCATGCGTCTATAAAGACGTTAAGAGGTTTTGGTGGCGCGGGAGTCCGGGAGATCAAAGCGGATGATGTGGGCGGAACGTACCGGGCGGTGTACGCGGTGAAGTTTCGGGGGTACCTCTATGTGCTGCATGTTTTTCAGAAGAAATCGAAAGAAGGAAGCAAGACACCGCAAGCAGATATGAGGTTGATCGAGCAACGATTGATATGGGCTGCGGAAGATTTTAAGAATAGGAGTGAAGCAGATGAATAAGAACTTAAAAAAGCGGAATGGCAAGGCGGAAGTTGAAGCCGGAAGCGGGAACATTTTCTCAGATATCGGGGTGAAGAATCCGGAGGAGGCGTTGATGAAAGCACAGATCGCGATGGTGGTTGGCGGGTTGATTGGGGAATTGGAGATGACGCAGGCGGAGGCGGCGGTGAGGTTAGGAATCGATCAGCCGAAGGTGTCGATGTTGTTGAGCGGACGGCTGCGGGATTTTTCGGTGGAGCGGTTGTTTCGATTTGTGATGGCGTTGGAGCAGGATATTCGGATTGTGATCAGTCCGCATAGGAAGAAGGGGGGAGGAGGGAACGGGTGCGGGTGGAGGTGGGCGTGTAGGGAACCAGAAAGTCACGAACATTTGGCGTGCCATACCAGTAGAACAATGAGACAGCATTGGAGTACGGATGGTAACGTTAGAGTATGGACGCGAGCAGCGGAGTTGGCGTTGGCTGAAATGGCTCCTTATTTTGGCTGGCAGCCTGATGACGGCTCTTTGGTTGCTGTTTTCAAATTACGAAATAGATGATCGTTATATTTGCCAAGAGTGCGGGGCAGTGGTGACAGAGCGGCACTGGTTTGGGGTATCTTCCTGGAAGACCATTGCCATTCGCGAAACGCCGGTGACTGAGGCGTTGGCACGATGCGGCATTGGGGTGGGACACTCGCATCGGTGGGCGTTTCTTAATGAGAACGGGTACAGCATCGCTGGTGGATGGTACTGCGGGCTGGGGAGTGCATCTCGTGTGTTGAATAATACAGGGCATGATGCGGCCGGGTTGTTGGAAAATGTATACACCTACAGGGGACCAAAAGAGGGGGGCATATGGCGGCACCGACTGTTGGATATGACGACCGCAGACCAGGGGCGGAAAGCGAAAGCCACATTGGACGATCGAGGTTGGGAGCGGTTTGCGACAAAGAATGATTTTGAGAAGTGGGGGAGAAGTGGAGCCGAGCATGGAGGGGGAGTTTGCAGGAAGCGGCGGCGGGAGGTGATTATTGCATGGCGTATGCGGAAAGTCGTTTCACACGCTGAGGATGGAGAAACATTCGCGGAACGTCGTGCCACGCGCATGAGGTGCGGTGATCCGTTGGACAGAGGTCAATAATGGATACAGGCGGTTCGATTTTGTATGTATATCGGCATCGACCGATTGCGAAATTCATTTATTGGTTGTCGTATGCCATTGTGCCGGTGGGGGCAGGAATTTATTTGCGGGAGATTCCAGAGTTCGCCATCGTCTGTTTTTTAATCGGCGTGATTCCAGTGGTTTGTGCGCTGTTCCTCCGGACCCGGGTTCTCATTGTGACGGCGGGAGGGTTGCTCGTGATTCAACGGCCAGTTGTTCGGGTGCTGGGATCGTACGATTTTTTCCCGGGTGACAGCATTCGGCACCTTCGGTACTGGTCGGAAATTCATGAGCCGAAGGACAGATACGCGACCCGTGAGACTTGGTATTACCTGGACATGCTGACAATGGATGGCAGGCTGGTGCGTTTGCTCGATGATCGGATATCGCAGATTGATCCGAAGGTGGGACGCGCGGTCGCAACGAACCTCGGTGTGGCGTACGAGGAATATCTGGCGGACCAGTGATTGATGGGGCGTCGTTATGAGCGAGTCTTGTTCGGAGAGGTGTGTACCGTTTATTGCGAGAGGGCGATGAGCGCTTCCTGACGGGCGCGGTACAGTGGTGTGGGGTGGAGGGGAGGGAGGGGGGCAAAAAAGCGGCAGCCGCGCGAAACAATCTGCGCGACTGCCATGGATACGTCCATTCCAGGAAGAAAGACCTCAGGGGGTCCGGCGGCGGCTGGTGAAGCCGAGGATGAGCGAAACAAGGAAGACCACAAGGAATATCCAGAAAAGGACCTGAGCGATACCCATCGCGGCGCCGGCGACGCCGCCGAAGCCCAGGATGGCTGCGACAATTGCGACGACCAAAAATACCAATGACCAGTAAAGCATGACAAACTCCTTTGTTGAATGTCTCACGATGACTCGCCCTCAACAGGCGATGAATGTCATCACTCGAAATTAGTAATAGTAAACGGCGTGCCAATCATGGATGCTGACAAAGCGGCCATAGTGAAGCGAACCCGAAATGGGGAGCGGCACGGATATCCTGTATGTCGTGCCAAATAGACAAAGTGTCGGGCAGAGAGGCAGCACAGCGGGCGGGCGAACGAGATGACGTAGGAATGAAATTGGTTGCAGCACTCGGTGACGCAATCAGTTAGTGCTGGAAGGAATTGGAAGGATGGGGCGGGATGGAGAGGATTGTGGGTCGCTGGCACAACCCTTGCTTTTCTCATCGTCGTTGAAAGCTGGCAATCGAATACCTCACAAGAACACCTCGGCCGGGGCCGGTTTGGACGTTGCCGTGCCAGTTGGGGTGGACTGACCAATTTGCCTCTTTCGTCCCGCCTAATCCCAATACAAGCGTCCCTCCCGCATATTTTCCTCACTACGTAGCTCGGTTTGCAATGAACCGAGCTACCCGCCTTTTTGCAGGACGTTATTGGCGAGAGCGGGCTTGAACGCTTCTCACGAGCGCGTCTGCTGACTGCGAAAAATTCCGAGATGCGCCCGATGAGGAAGCGTTTTGACCCTCAGCGAGGGGGGGATTGCCACGGGGGGGGGAATGTCGGAAGATTTGGGGGATGGTGACTGTGCCGAAAATTGCTGCCGGTCGGATTGTGGTAGTGATGCCGAACTGGCTGGGGGATGGGGTGATGGCAACGCCGTTTTTGCGAGCGTTGCGGGGACTCTATCCGGGGGCACACATTGCGGGGGTGGCGCGGCCGTTGGTTGTGCCGGTGTTGAGCGGGTTACCGTTTGTGGATGAGATTTTTGTGGCGAGGAAAGGGGAGGAGGCGGAAGGTCAGCGGTGGGTGCGGAGGCAGGGGTTTGAGCTGGGGCTGGTATTGCCAAATTCGTTTCGGAGCGCGTGGTGGTTGTTTCGGGGCGGAGTGAAGCGACGGCTGGGGTATGCGCGGATTGGCGCTGTGGCGCTTTTGACCGATCGGGTGGCGCCATTGCGAAGGACGGCGGAGCAGCGGCAGGTGGATGAGGAGAAGGCGGCGGCGATTAGAGCGGTCGGGCGGAAGATGGGCCGGACGGTGAAGGTGAAAGTGGGGTCGGCATACCAGCCGGTGCCCACAGTGGAGTATTATCTTGAGTTGGCACGGCAATTAGGAGCGACGGGAATTTTAGCGAGGCGGACGGAGTTGAGAGTGACCGAGCAGGAGCGGGCAGAGGCTGCAGAGGCCATTCAGAATTCAGAATTCAAAATTCAGAATTCAGCCACGCTAGTGCCCGGAGCGAATTTTGGGTCGTCCAAATGTTGGCTGCCCGAACGATTTGCTGCCGTGGCGGATGGGCTGATAGAAAAGCGGGGGATGCAGGTCGTGATCGCGAGCAGTCCGGCAGAGGCCGGGATCGTGGATGCGATTCTCGCGGCGAGCCGTTTTCCCGGGCAAATCATGGCGTTAGCGAAGTTGAATGAGGGGAAGGGCGTTTCCCTCGGAGCGCTGAAGGAGATCGTGCGCCGCAGTTCGCTGATGGTATGCAACGACACCGGCCCGCGTCACTTCGCGGCGGCGTTTGGCGTGCCGACGGTGACATTGTTTGGGCCGACCGATCCAGTATGGGCGGAGACCTATCATGAACGAGAACGGATCGTGCGAGTGAGCGAAGCAGATGCCCCATGTTCACCCTGCCAATTGAAAAAGTGCCCAATCGATCATCGCTGCATGACGCGATTGACGGTGGAGATGGTGGAGGAGGCAGTGAAGGCGGTGATGGGTGAACGGGGTGGGAATGCATGAGAGGTTTGCTTTGGGGGATAGGGGCGTGCCATTTGCAAGGGCGGTAAACTAACACTCCCTGACGCTCGCGGTACCAGAGGTCGTTGTGACAATGAAAATCGCCCTGATTATTGAGCACTTTGATGCCACGCGCGGCGGCGCGGAGCATTTCACGGTCTGGCTCGCGCGCGAATTGGCCGCACGGGGCCATGAGGTGCACGTGGTCTGTCATGATGTGGCGGCCCGCGTGAATAAGTATCGGCAAGCGACGCAGCGGGCCAGTCATGATGCGGATCGGTCGCACCAGGCGATTATGCCGGAAGCGACGTCGCATCATGGGATACATATTCATCGGATACGGGGAATGCGTTTGAACTCGGGGTTTGGCTTTCGATTGTTTGGGAGACGAGCGCGGCGATGGTGCGAGTTGCATAAGCCGGAGGTGGCGCATTCCATGACCGTCGCATATCCCGGCGACATCTATCAACCGCACGCGGGCGTGTACGCAGCGATGCAGGCGCAGGCGATCGCCGCGCGCGGAACGGAGGGGCAAGCCACATGGAAGCGATTAATGTTGAGGTTGTCCGGAAAACAGCGGACATTATTAGCGCTGGAGCGGCGGGCGGTTTTAGAGATTAAGAATGCGAATGACAAACGGGCAGGGCGGGGCGGCGGACCACGCGCCGGCAGCTTCCACCGCGGGCTAATCAGTTTGTGCCCCATGATGACCGGGCAGTTGCGAGAGCATTATGGCGTTGGGCTGGAGGATGGAATTGTGGAACTCGCAAATCCACGAATGGCGGCGGCAGGGGAATTGGATGAAATGAAACGGGCGGAACAGCGGGCGTGGTTCCGAGGGCATTATAAAATTGACAAGAGCGATCGGGTGGCGGTGTTTGTGGGACATGATTTCCGGAGGAAGGGGCTGCGGTTTGCAATCGAAGCCGTCGCGCGGACGAAGCAGTGGAAACTCTTGGTGGTCGGGCTCGGCAAGGCGGGAGTATGTGGAGTTGGCCGAGTCGCTGGGGATTGGCGAAGGGGCGGCGCGGCCTCGGGTGTTGTTTGTGGGGCCGACGAAGGAGATGGAGAAGGTCTATGCGGCATCCGATGCGTTGATTCTGCCGACGTTTTATGATTCCTTTGGCTTGGTGGTGCTCGAGGCGCTATCCCATGGCTTGCCGGTGATTTCGACCGCATTTTTGGGAGCGGCATATTTGGTGAACGAGCATGAGGTGGGAGTGATTGTCTCTTCGCCGAAAGATGTGGAAGGGATGGCGGCGGCGTTGGAGAGATTGCCGGCGGCAAGATCGGTCGAGGAGCGCGCGATGGCGGAACGGGCACGCGCGGCCAGCGGGGGGATGTTGGGAGACGAATATGTTGATCGGATGGTAGGGCTGTATGAAGATGTGCGAGGTGGACGACGTAAATGAGCCACGAATGAACACAAAAAACACGAATGAGTTGTCTCGCTTAAAATGACCCATCGAAGCGAGGCAATTTCTCCATCCTAAATTTGTGTTTTTTGTGTTCATTCGTGGCTCATTTATCGTCGTCGGTCAGCGTAACGAAGAGCAGTTGATTGGATAAGCTCGGTGGATGAAGATGAGAGGCATAAAAATGACGAATGATGAAAATCGAATGACGAATCAAATTTCAATGACGAATCAACGAATGACGAAACAGGTTCTTGGGGGACTATATGACGGGCGTTGAGGTAATGGTGTATGTGATGTTTCCGGTGGTGGGGTATTTGCTCGGCTCGATTCCCTTTGCATGGGTGATTGGGAAGGCAAAGGGAGTGGACATCCGCACGGTGGGATCGAGAAATATTGGGGCAACGAATCTGGGGCGAACCCTGGGGAAGCGTTTTTTTTGGTATGCGTTCTTGTTGGATGCGGGCAAGGGCTTTGTGCCGGTGTTAACGGCAGCACTATACGCCGCGCAATGGACACGCACTTTGCCTTCATGGGCGCCGCTCTTGACGGCAATCGCTTGCGTGCTTGGCCACACCTTTCCCGTGTGGCTGAAGTTTAAAGGAGGCAAGGGCGTCGCGACTTCATTTGGGGTCGTGCTCGGCTTTTGGCCCTTATATACGTTGGCGGGAATGGGTGGCGGCATGATCTTTCTGGGGATGTTGATGGTCTATCGGTACATTTCGTTGGCATCGATGACGGGCGTGACGGGATTCGCCGTGTTGGTGATGGTGTTGGGCCGGGGATATTTGGATGGGCACGGCATTCATTTGCGGATGGCGTGGGGAGAGTTGGAGCCGCTCGTGGTGGTGGCATGGTTGTTTGCGGGGCTGATTGCGTTTCGGCATCGGGGGAATATCGGGCGCTTATTGAAGGGCACCGAGCCGCAGGTGGGACAGCGGGAGGTCGAGTGCTCGCGGTTGGGGAAGTGAGGGCCTTGGGTTCTTAAATGAAATATGACAGCGGGTTGGTCGTTTGATCCTGTGTCTTCTCGCGGCAGAGGTAACTGACGCGATGAACGCATCAGGAGGCGGACCATGCGGATGTGGCGGATAGCGAGGATCGGGGCGGTGGCGGCGCTTCTCGGCGTGGTAATGGCTTGCAGCGGCCTGACGCGGTCCGGGGGAACGGGTCAAGGGGAGGAAACTGCGCGTCACGGTCACTGAGGATGCAAATAGTTTTACGCTGTCGAATGGGATCGTGACGGCACGGGTTTCAAAGAATGTCGGCGATTTAACCTCGATGAAGTATCGCGGCGTCGAGACGATGTATGTGCCTACGACGAACGGGAATGGAGGGGGCCACCCGTGGGGATATTGGGAGCAGACGCCGGGACGCAATACGCGCAATGTAAATTCCATGACGATCGATCCGGCGAAAAACTCGGGGGAACGCGGGGAGGTTTCCGTGAAAGGTTTTTATCAGGCGAGCGGGGGGCGGCTGGGGCAGGCCGCACCGGGCGGCGGGGCGACATGCGATATCGAAATTCGCTACTGTCTCGGGCGCGGTGAGAAGGGGATCTACACCACAGCCATTTATACGCACAATGCGGACACGCCACCCGGGGGCATCGGTGAATCTCGCTGGGGCGTGAAATTGAATCCCGATGTGTTTGACTGGCTCAGCGTCGATAAGAATCGCAACAAGATGATGCTGACCTCCCATGATTGGGACTATGGAACGAAGCTGAACGGCAAGGAGATGTTCTTTTTAAACACCGGCATTTATGAGGGGCAGGTAGAGCACAAATATGACTACTCCGCATGCCTGTTTGATACGCCCGCGTTTGGCTGGTCCAGCACGACGAAGCATATAGGATGGTGGTGCATCAATCCGAGTACGGAATATATCGGGGGCGGCGCGACAAAGGTGGAGCTGACCTGCCATCGAGATTTGAACATGGTCGCTGCGCCGACGATTCTGGACTATTGCGCGGGACCCATTACGGCGGAACAACAGTGAACTTCACAAAGGGAGAAGTCTGGACGAAGGTGGTCGGGCCAATATTTAACTATGTCAATACCGGCGCGACGCCGGACGAGATGTTCAAGGATGCGCTGGCGCAGGCAGCGAAAGAAAAAGCGGCGTGGCCGTACAAGTGGTTGCAGGGGGTGGATTATCCGAAGAAAAGCGACCGCGCGACCGTGCGGGGGCATCTCATGCTGAATGATCCGCAGGGGTCGGGGAAGATGACGCACGTGCTGGTGGGTTTGACCCATGCGGATTACACGGTAATGCCGCTGCCTCCAACGTCCCGACCCGCATCGACGCAACCACGCGGCGGCGCGGGGGGGGGGGGGAGGGGCGATCCGGACGCGGGGGCGGAGGAGGAGGAGGCGGGGGGAGGGGGGCCGCGCGGGCCGCGGTTGATCGATTGGCAGCAGGATGCAAAATATTATGAATTCTGGACGCGGGGCGAGGATAACGGACGGTTCAAAATCGAAAATGTCCGACCGGGTAACTACACCCTCCATGCGATCGCGAGCGGAGTGCTCGGCGAGTACGCCAAGGCCAACATTACCGTAAAGGCGGGGGAGCGCCTCGATCTGGGCAAGCTCGATTGGCAGCCGGTGCGGTACGGAAAACAGTTGTGGGACATCGGAATTCCCGATCGGACAGCAAGTGAATTCTTGCATGGAGATCATTACTGGGAGTGGGGTCTTTATCTGAAATATGCGAACGACTTCCCAAATGACGTGAATTATTTTATTGGGAAAAGTGATTACCATAAGGACTGGAATTACGTGCAGGTGCCTCATGGAGATGGGAAAAATTATGATGTCCGCGGCGGACCCACGACATGGTCGATCCATTATAATTTGCCCCGTGAGGTGAAGGGGAAGGCGACGTTGCGCCTGGGGATTTGCGGCGGAAATAATTTGTCGATCGGCGTGAGCGTGAACGGGAAAACCGCGGGGTCGGTCGGACCGTTGACCTATACGGCAACAATCAATCGTGACGGAATCACCGGCCAGTGGGTGGAGAAAGATCTGACGTTCGACGCCGCGATGATGCACACGGGAGAAAATGTGCTGCAATTAAGCATTCCCGGTGGCGGACTGACCAATGGCGTGGAGTACGATTATGTGAGGTTGGAAGTAGATGAGCAGGCGGCAGCGACGCGGCTGACTGCGAAAAATTCCGAGACGCGCCCGTGAGCGACTGTGTCGGAAGTCAAGCGTTTTTGACAGTTTGGTCGAGCCATGGGGAGTTGTTCCTAAGCATGGTGTTGAGGGTGGTGAGAAGTTTGCGCATGACCGCGACGATCATGACTTTGAAGGGTTTGCCATGGTCGGTCAGACGCTGGGCAAAGAGCTTGAGCGGGCGGTTGCAGTTTTTGGCGGAGAGCGCCGCCATATAGAGCACGTCTCGTACGCAGGCGCGGCCGCCGAAGATGAAGGACTTTCCGACATGATTGCCGGATTTATTATCCCAGGGCGCTACGCCCGCCAGAGCCGCGATCTGCTGGCGGTTGAGGGTGCCGAGTTCGGGCAGGTGGGCCAAAAGCTCGGCGGAAGTCTGCGGTCCCACGCCCGGGGTGCTTTGAAGGATCTCATCCTTGGCCTTGAGGCCGTCGTCGGATTGAATCTGATCGCTGATCAACTGTTCAATGGCGTGGATCTGCGCGTCGAGCATTTTGAGCACCTTGTCGATGCTCTTTTTCACCGGCTTGATCCGGCAGAGATTGCTGCGGTTTTGTTCCTGCGTCCGCAGGCCAATGAGCTGCCGCCGGCGCGTGACCAGTTCATCGAGGGCACACGCTTCGGGGGTTTGACTGGGCCGGGCCTTGGGCTGGACCACCTGGGCGAAGCGCGCAGGACCGCCGCGTCGATGGCATCGGTCTTGGCCAGAATGCCCATGCCTTTGGCAAAGTCCCGCACCTGCCTGGGATTGGCCACCACCACCTTGTGGCCGGCACCGATCAACTCGGCGGCCAAAGGACGCTCGTATCCGCCAGAAGCCTCCATCACGATCAGCGCCGGACCCTGCCGGCCAAAATACGCAACGGCCTGGGCAATCCCTTCCGCATCATTGCCCACACGCAAAGGCCTGGACGCGGGCAGCACCTCCAGATCCAAATGATCCTTGGCCACATCCACCCCGCCAAAGCAGACGGCGGCGGGCAAAACAGAACTCTGGACTTCCTGAGAAACCGACATGGAAACCTCCCGATCTTGCACATGCGGGCTCACCGGCGCCGTGGCAGACCGGCGTTGGCCCAAGCGACTGTTCGGGTTCATTCCACGGACGGCAGCGGGGATCACGCTTACGGACGGCCTCGGGGCCTTGGAAGCTACGATCTCCCGCCGCCGGCCGCCGCGTGCTCGCGTCTCCCCCCCACGCGAGCACGCGGCGGCCTTGCCCATTGGAACCTTTTTCCTGTCCTTTGGAAAGATACAAGGAAGCGTTTGCCCCTCAGCAAGGAACGCCGAACGCTTCCTCGCAATCGCGTCTCTGATCCCATGTATTTTCAGCGGTTGAGCCGCGCCCAGGAAAAGGGCGTGCCCGTTTTTCCGGGGAATGCGTTCTTGTGTCTGCTGACTGCGAAAAATTCCGAGACGCGCCCCGTCAGGAAGCGTTTGACCCTCAGCAAAGAACGCCGAACGCTTCCTCACGGGCGCGTCTCTGAATCCCATGTATTTTCACGGTTGAGCCGGCACCCCGGAAAAACGGGCGCGCTCCAGGAAAGACGGGCACGCCCATGCGTTCGCCCCATGCGTTCGCTTACAGTATTGCAATTTTTTAACACACGGTAAGCTAGTCATTTGCACATCTCCTTTTTGGGCGGAAAAATCATGCAGAAACTTTCTTCATTCGCGCGGGCGATTCGGCAGTGCGGGCCAGTCCTGGCGGCGGCGGTTGCGATCACTGTGGCCGCTTCCACTTGCGCGGCAGCCGGTGAACGGACCTTCTCGCATCCCGATCGCATTCGATACGACAGCCATTGCATGACCATCGACGGCAAGGACATCGTGATCTACAGCGGGGCGTTTCATTATTTTCGCTGCCCCAAGGAGCTATGGCGGGATCGATTCACTAAGATCAAGGAGGCGGGGTTTAACACGGTCGAAAGCTACGTGCCGTGGAATGTTCATGAAGCAAACATGCCGTCCGACCTTGGAGACTTTTCCAAAGTTGACCTGAAGGATATGGACGACTGGATCACGATGGCGGAGGAGTTTGGTTTTTACGTCATCATTCGGCCCGGGCCTTACATTTGTGCGGAGTGGGATCACGGCGGATTTCCGGGATGGCTGATCACAAAAGCGCCCGAACATCCGAAGGAAGCGATCTGGTACCGCTCGGATGATCCGGTGTTCATGGCGTGGAGCAAGCACTGGATGGATGCGGTGTGCCCCGCGATCGCAAAGCACCAAATCACGCGGAAGAAGCCGGGGGAGCCCGGCGTAATCCTGTTTCAGTTGGAGAATGAATACAACTACGCGAAGTTCGCGGAGCCGATCAAGTCGGCGTATGTGAAATCGCTGGCCGAGGCGGCCATTGCGGGCGGGATTGATGTGCCGTTGTTTACGTGCTGGACGCGGGGCATTCGAGGAAACAAGGACCCGATTCTGCGGAACGTGTTTGATTCCTGTAATTTTTATACCGGATGGGGCATTGATAAAACAGTGGGGGATATCACCAAGCTGCGGTCGGCGCAGCCGGATGCACCACTGATGACGACGGAGCTGCAAGGTGGCTGGTTCACCACGGGGCTGGGCGCGCCGATGATTCGGCCCGATGCCGACACCTATCGCAAGGACCTGTCACCTGAGCAGATCAACAACTTGACCCTGCTGGTGATGGCGCACGGCGAGACAATGATGAACTATTACATGCTCTTCGGCGGAACAAATTTTGGCGATACCGCCGCATATAACATTTCGACGGATTATGACTACAGCGCACCGATTCGGGAGTGCGGCGGAGTGGGCGACAAGTACCTGCGGGTGAAGGCCCTTGGTCAGTTTATTCATGACCATGGCCAGAAGCTGGCGCCGCGCCGATGCGGTGGATTGTGAGGTGAACACCGGGTTTGATGATGTGTCAGTGATTGAGCGGCGGGCCGTCGACGGGAGCCGTTACCTTTTTGTTCGCACAAATCAGCACGATCAGGCCCGCGCCGGAACCGCAAACCTCAAGGAAAAAATGCCCGGCGGAGCGGAAATGAGCTTTCCATATCAACTGGAAGCGCTCGGAGCAAAGGTGTTGTACCTGGCACCGGGCGTCACTGACCCATCCAAAGGGGAATGGTTGCCAAAAACGGAGGCCGCGGTGCCACGTCCGACCGACCTGCCCGCAGCGGTAAAAGTCACGGACATTCAAGCAACCGCCGAGGCTGCACCGACGGCATGGCATCCGGTGCCCGCCAAAAGCAGCCTCAATGATCTGGGCATCTACGACAGCCGTTTTGTCTTTTACCATGCGACCTTGAAGGTCAGCCAACAGGATCTGCAATCGTCCACGGGCCTTAATCTGGGCGTCGATCATCCTGTCACCGATGCGATCGTCGCCGAAGTAAACGGACGGCGGCTCGCGGCCGCAAAAGGCAGCGGCGACGGCACGTTCGCCGCACAGCCAGCGCTCCATCCCGGCGATAATGACGTCCTTCTATTGTATGAAAACACCGGAACCGCCAACGGCGGTATCGCTATGGAGAAACGCGCCGGCGTGACCGGCCTGCGCCTTGAGCCCGCAATGAAGAATGGCGCGGTGCTCGCGGGTTGGCGCATGCAACTTGTAACGAACGTGGATCAACCCGGTCAGCTCCCCGAAATTGCCCCGGACGTTCAGGACAGCAAGTGGACCGCAGTAAAAGCGGACTCTCTTGACGCGACGCAGTTGAAGCCAAAGCAGGATGCCGTTTTCCGCACAACGGTGGATGTTTCCGATCAGGATATCCAAACCGGCCGAACCGCGTTCACCGTTTCGCACATACACGAAACCGGAGTAATTTTCGTCAATGGACAGCAAATTGGCGAGACCGAAAATTGGAACCAGTCCTACACCTTCGACGCCGCAAAGCAATTACATGCAGGCAAAAACAGCCTTGCAATTTTTGTGCAAAATCCCTCCGGCACCGGCGGTATCGGACCGGTGACCCTTTCATCCGCAGGTGCGGCAAAAGTGGGCTCGGTAACCGACCTCAGTTATGCCGATGTCTCTCCATCCATCGCGGCGGAGGCGTCCAAGCCCGGCTCACTCAAGGGGCTGTCCGCAAGTGCGGGAACTGCCCCGATTCTTTACACAGAACGGCTCACCTTTGAACTGCCCGAGTCGAAGCCGGACGTATGGGTGCCCTGGCTTCTGCGCCTCCATGCAACGGGGAACGGATTTCTCTTTGTGAACGGCCACGCGTCGGGCGGTACTGGCAGGAAGGAAAGCAGTCAGATTTTTATCTGCCGGAGTGCTGGCTGAATTTCGGCGCGGAAAGAAAAACATCGTCGTCGCTTCACTACGCCAATTGGACAAAGCCGTCACCGTGCAATCAGCAGAACTGATGCCCTACTCCATCTACGCCGAAAAACGATAAGCAACCCGGAGTTCACGCTTCAGCGTGTCCTGCAGCAAAGAAAAATAAACGACAACCCCAGACACGCTAAAGCGTGAACTCCAACATTTAACAGCAGGACATCCAAAAATGACCGCACGCAATACATTCAAAAATTTCGCCGCGCTGCTGTTGGCTACTCTATTCGCAAATACCTTCCCCAGTCGCGCCGCAGCCGCCCCCGACATTCCCCGGATCCAGCAATGGGAAGTATGCGAACTGACTTTTACATCGTCGCGCGATTACGCAAATCCCTATACCGACGCGGAAATGTACGTCGAGTTCAGCGGCCCCGACGGCATGAAAATTCGGCGCCCCGGATTCTGGGATGGCCGCAAAACCTGGCGCGTGCGATTCGCCCCCCCTACCGCAACCGGCACCTGGACCTGGCGAAGCACCTCCTCCGAACCCGCCGACACCGGCTTGCACGATCAACAAGGATCACTCACAGCAGTTCCATACACCGGCTCAAATCCTCTCCTCAAACACGGCCTGCTACACATGTCGCCCGGCCATCGGAATGTTGTTCAAGCCGACGGAACCCCCCTGATGCTGGTCGGCGATACGGCATGGTCCCTTCCCTGCGCGGAACCGAGGAGTCCGTCGCCATCTATGCCGAAGATCGGCACAGCAAAGGATTCAACGCGGTGCTCCTAATGAGCATTCAGCCCGACCGAAAAGCAACCGGGCCTGGCGATCGCGTATCCGTGGGCGGGTTTGACGTGGGCTTCGATGATCTGCCGGACGGGCATATCAATAAAATGAACGTGGCCTACTTTCAAATGATGGACAAGTTGATGGCGATATTGGTGGACCACGAGATGGTGCCGATCTATCAACCGGTCTTTCAGGGATATGGGTGGAAAGGGTTGAACGTGCTCGGAAAAGACGCGGTGCCCGCGGAGTATGCGCGATATTGCCGGTATCTCGTCGCGCGTTATGGTGCTCGTCCCGCGATCTGGCTGGTGAGCGCTGACAACAACGGTTTGCAGCCATGCGTCGAAGCCGGCGGAATTGAAGTGCATCAGCAGGATGCCTATCACCAGCCCGTGGGAATTCATTACAGCCCCGCCGACGGGGACACGCCCCAGCATCCGCGCGGGCATCACAATCGTTCCCATCAGGATGCCGAATGGCTCGATTTCCAGTGGTGCCAGACCGGTCATGGCGGAAATCACAACGTGAGCAAAGTGTCGCTGATGGCCGACAACAAGCCGACCAAAGGCGTCGCCAACGCCGAGCCCACCTATGAAGGAATCAGCGACCCAAAGCGTTCCAGCGGCTGGTGGCAGGGCAATGAGGCCTGGTCAAACCTCACCGCGGGCGGGACCATGGGAGTTTTCTACGGGGCCGCCGCGCTATGGCAATGGAAGCTTTTCGCCGACGAACCCGGTTGGCCGAAGTGGGCGCTGGACAATGTCACATGGCGCGACGCATTGAAAAAAGAAGGCAGCAAATATGTCGGGTACGTATCAAAGGCCTTCGCCGGTTATGACTTCGCCGATATGACAAAGCACCCCGACCTTGCGGACGGCAAGGCCTGCGTCGCCGTGCCCGGGAAATTTTATGTCGTCTATTTGCCCGAAGGTGGCGATGTCACGATTGATGGCTTGCAGGAAAGTTTGCCCTATCGTTGGTTTAACCCCAAGCTCGGCGTATGGGATGCGAATGTGGAACACAAAATTCAAAATACCGACGGCGGAGAATTAAAAACCACCGCACCCGACACCCAACCTTGGATACTTTTCGTCGGCAAACAAAGCAACCGATAAAAATCGGTCACCAATAGAACGCGCCTCAGCGGCAATGACACATTCCACCGATGCCACCACCCACTTTCTAATGAAACGGCGAGGACACAATGAAAATAACCGAACGATGCGTCCAACAGTTTGCATACGCGACAATCACAATCATGCTACTTACATGCGGACGCTGCCTTGCTGCAGAAACTCCTGATATTTCCCTCGTGACCGACGCAGCGCCAGCGCGCCCGCAGAACACGGCACCGAGAAATTATTGGCCGCACTGCACGATAAAGGCATCACCACGGAACGCCTGAACTCCCTCGACGCCGCCGCCGGAAAGACTCTGCTGCTCACCGGAATCATCGGAAACAACGGCCCCGCGGAAACATTGCTGAAGGCCAACAAGCACGCGCTGCCGCAGGGTGCCGAGGCACTCGTCATAGCCAAACTGGACTACCACGGAAAGCCGGCGTGGGTCGTCGCGGGATCGGATCCGCGCGGCGTCATGTATGGCGAACTCGATGTCACGGAACGGATCGCGTGGAGCACTGACCGCGCCACACCGTTCTCAGAACTTCATGAAACCAGCGAGCAGGCCGCCGTGAAAAATCGCGGCGTGTCCCTCTTCACAATGAACCGCGCCTACTGGGAATCCCGATTTTATGATGAGACCTACTGGACGCGCTATCTCGACATGCTCGCCGCCAACCGATTCAACTCGATTGTCGTGATCTTCGGCTACGAAGACGGTGGCTTCCTCGCGCCGTGCTATCCCTACTTTTTTGATACCGAAGGATTTCCCACGGTTCGCATGATCGGCATCAGCGCAGAGCAGCAGGCTCGCAACCTCAAAGCCCTCAATCGCCTCGTCCAAATGTCACATGACCGCGGACTGAAGTTTTCCGTCGGCATCTGGGACCATATTTATCGGGGCAACGTCCAAGGCGGCGGGGTTCCAAATCCCAACGTTCCGCTCACGCAGCCGACGCCCAGCCTGGTCTGGGGCATGACGCCAAAAAATCTCATTCCTTATACGAAGGCCGCCTTAACTGAATTCCTGCGCGTGGTGCCCAACCTCGATGGCATTCAGTTCCGCATGCACGATGAATCAGGGCTCAAGCCCAGCGAACAGGACGAATTCTGGCGCGAAATTTTCGGACTGATGAAAGAGAAGGCACCCAACATCCCGCTCGATCTTCGCGCAAAAGGTCTCCTCGATTCCGTGATCCAAAACGCCGTGGATACCGGGCTGAACTTTCGCCTGACCACGAAGTATTGGATGGAGCAGATGGGCTTGCCGTTCCATCCAACACACGTGAATCTTCGCGACCAGATGAATCGGCGACACGGTTATGCCGACCTTCTTCGCTACCCGCAACAATACAAAATGAATTGGCAACTCTGGAATGGCGGCACCGCACGGATTCTTCTGTGGGGCGATCCCGACTACACCCGCCGGTTTTGCCAGACCACCCACCTTTATGATGGCGACGGTTTTGAAATCAACGAGCCGCTCGCGACAAAAATGGAAGGCCAGCCCCACGACATGAAACCATTCGATCTGCTGGCTGCGCCCTATCGCTACTACGACTATGAGTTCGAGCGCTACTGGCATTATTTTCAGGTCTTTGGCCGTATCGGATACAACCCGAACACGCCGAGCGAAGTCTGGGACCGCGAGTTCACAAAACGTTTCGGCGCTGCCGGCGCGTCGTTGGAAAAAGGAGTGCATGAGGCCAGTTGGATTTTGCCTCGCATTCTCGCGGCGGATTACCCGTACAGCGGTTTTCCAATGACAGCGGGCTGGGCTGAAAAACAACACCTCGGGAACTTGCCCGCGTTTGCCAGAGCAGAGGGAAGCGACGTCGCCCAGTTTGAGAATTTCGATCAGGAGGCCCAGCGGCTCATCGAAGGCGGCGAGACGGCCATGGTGCGCCCGCAGGAAACCAGCCGATGGTTTGCACAAACTGCCGATGCCCTGAATGCCGATATCGCCGCCGCGCAGCAACAGATCGGCGACCACAAGAATAAGGAGTTCAACTCCACCGTCGTCGATCTCAAAATCCTCTCCAACCTCGCACTCTATCACTCCCGCCGAATTCCCGCGGCCGTCGATTATCGCCTCTACGTCCGAACGAAAGACCCCCGCGCCTTGGACGATGCCATCGTCGCCGAAAAGAACGCGACTGACGCCTGGAGGCAGTTGGTGGAAGCTGCAGGCGATGTATATGCCCCCGACCTCATGATGGGAGCGCGCAGCCGGAATTTGTGCGGACACTGGAAGGATGAACTCGCTTCCATGGAGAAGGGCCTGCTCGCATTAGACAAGGAGCGGGCGGCGATCACATCACCCACCACGCAACCCGCGCCGCACTATGACGCGAACACTGAAGCGCACGACGCGATTATGGTGGCACACGATCCCGTCAAAACCGCGCCGGCGAATCAACCGCTCACGATCTCCCTCAATGCCCAATCGCCCGCAGGAATCAAATGGGTCCGGCTCCGTTACCGCAGCGTAAATCAATATCAAAATTACGAAACGCTTGCGATGCAGCCAACCGATCTCCCCGGGCAATATCAGGCAACCATCCCCGCCGAAAAGATTGTTCCCAAATGGGACTTCATGTACTTCTTTGAAGTAATGGACAAGAACGGCAACGGATCACTTTTTCCTGACCAAAATAAAACGAGTCCATATATCATCATCCACCTCACGCGATAACCAATAGAATCGCCTTCACGGGTCATGCAGCCCCCTTTTAGCGCCGTCGCAACGCGACGACGTATGCACCCCACGCGCAAATTCATTTATCACATCCCCCTACTGCAAGAATTCCGAGACGCGCCCATAAGGAAGCGTTCTTTTACCGCTCGATAAAACGGACTACCCCAAACATGTACGCCCAAATCTGCTACCCACGCGGCAAATACCACGGCCTCACATCGATCACCCGCATGCCCGCCGCACGAGCCGCCACAATTCCCATTTCGCCATCTTCGTAGACCACGCATTCCGCCGGCTGCAATCCCACCAGCATCGCCGCCCGAAGAAAAATATCCGGCGACGGCTTGCCATGCACAACATCATCCGCCCCCACGATCGCATCGAACATGCCTTCAATCCCCACCACAGCAAGGCTCGCAATCACCACCCGCTTCCACCCCCCGCTCGCGACCGCCAATTTTCGTTTCCCCTTTTCACGCCGCGCAATCTCAATCACGCTATGGATCGGCTCCAACTCCTCGAGGCTTTCCACATACAGATGCTCCTTCGCCTCCGCGACCGCCTGCGCATCGCAGGCAACGCCCTGCTCCCTCGAAAGAATCTCAATAATCGTTTTCGTCGGCGCGCCCGCGAACGCATAGAACCGCTCTTCCGGAAATTCAATCTTCACCGCCTCCAGCGCCTTTCGCCACGCCAAATAATGCAACGGCATCGTGTCGACGAGCGTGCCGTCGCAATCGAAAATCAACCCTTTAACGTCTGTGGGAATCTCCGCATCCCAATCGCGTGGCCACTGCGCTGAACTCATTTGCATTGCTCCAAAATTCAAGTGCATTATTCTACAGCCGCCGAGTTCGCATGCGCTGTTTACAACCCGCGCATTTTTAAAAACACCGCAACGCGCGCATCCTACCCGCATTCATACATCTCCTCCGCATCATGCTCCCCTCTTTTACGCGCCGTCGCAACGCGACGACATATTTTCTCCCCCCCCCCCCCCCAAAAAAAAAAAATTCAGCGTGCTTTTACGGAGAGTGTTTTCTTGTGCCTGCTGACTGCAAAAAATTCCGAGACGCGCCCGTGAGGAAGCGTTTGACCCTCAGCCAAGAACGCCGAACGCTTCCTCACGATCGCGTCTCGGAATCCCCTGTATTTTTCCGCGGTTGAGTCAGCGCCCGGAAAAACGGGCACGCCCCCCCTATGACACCCCACTAGAGACGCCGATACAATCCGAACGAAGTTTGCTAAGCTTTGCGAGATTAAGATGATGGCGGCCTTGGATGGGATTAAAAATGTCAACGCATTTCATCGGGATTGATCTGGGCGGAACAAACGTAAAGGCAGGAGTCACCGATGCCTCAGGCAATGTCCGCGGCCATGTCAGCGTTCCCACCGGGAGCGGAGGAAAAGATCTGGCGGCAGATTTAGTCGTGGACCGAATGGTGCAAGCCGCCCGGCAGGCAGTCGACAAGGCCGGAGTGAAAATGGCCGATATCGCCGCCGTCGGCGTGCTTTCCCCCGGACAAGCCTCCTTATCAAAGGGAATCGTGCATCGGGCGGCGAACTTGCCCCTCTGGAAGAATGTCCATTTACGCGCCCAGGTTTCCAAGGGCCTCGGCGTGCCCGCGGTTCTCGAAAATGATGGCCATGCCGCCGCCTATGGCGAGTGGTGGGCCGGCGTCGGCAAAGGAAAGAACCTCACCAGCTTGTTTATGTTTACGCTTGGGACCGGTGTTGGCGGGGGATATGTCTATGAGGGGAAGGTAGTCCGCGGGGCATTTCAATTCGCAACCGAAATCGGTCACGCCATCATGGTCCCGGGCGGAGCGCGTTGCAATTGCGGACAGCAAGGATGCCTTGAGATGTACTGCTCCGCCAGCCGCACCGGAAAGCGAGCCACCGAACAATTGGCTGCATCCCCCCAAGTGCGCAAGAAATCATCCCTCGGAAAACTGTTCAAGGAGGCGGGCAAGGTCACAGCGGTGGATGTCGAACAACACGCCAGTCAGGGCGATGCCTTTGCCTTTTCAATCTGGGATGAGACCTGCTATCTCATGGCACTCGCCTGCATCAACGTGTCACGCATGGTCGATCCGCAAGTGATCGTCATCGGTGGCGGCATGGCGCAGGCCGGGAAATTTTTAATCGACGCCATTGAGAAGCATCGCAAGGCCAATTGGTGGAAAATGACGCCATTGACGGCGAAGATTTCCCTCGCCAAGCTCGGCAATGATGCTGGCGTCATCGGCGCTGCGGGCGTCGCCAAACGGGCCCATGAGCAACAGACACTACCGGCAGTTGGAAAATAAACTGCGCGTGATACCTACATTTTGGAGCACGGATGGCGGATAAATTGTTAGCGGTCGTTTCAGTGCAGGGACGCGATCAAAAAGGTGTCGTCGCGCAATTCGCCACCTTCGTCGCCGAACGCGGCATCAACATCGAAGACCTGGAGCAGCGAGTCGTCTCCGGCCTCTTTGTCATGGACATGCTCGTCGATCTAAAGGACATGGCCGTCTCCCTCGACGAACTCGTCACCGGAGCCCTCCAGCTCGGCAATAAAATCGGCATGGAAGTAAAGGTCACACTCCAGCGCCAGCCGCGAAGCAAGCGCGTCGTCGTCCTCGCCAGCAAGGAACCGCACTGCTTGGAAAAATTGCTCGCCCTCTCTTCGACCGCCGAGTTCAACGGCCAACTCGTCGGAATCCTCGCCAATCATCCCGATCTCGAGCCAATGGCGAAAAAGGCCGGCATCCCATTTGACCATTTTCCCTCCGGCACTGGAGCCGAACAGAAAGCCGCTCACATGAAATGGCTGTTGAAGCGCCTGCGAGAGATCAAGCCCGATGTGATCGTCCTCGCCCGATACATGCAGATTCTTTCACCCGAGATCGTCACCGCGTTTCCATCCCGAATCATCAATATCCATCCCTCGCTGCTCCCCTTCTTTCCCGGTGCCTCGCCCTATCGCCAGGCATTTGAGTCCGGCGCGCGCGTCACCGGCTGCACCGCACATTTCGTAACCGAGCAACTCGATCAGGGCCCAATCATTTTACAGGATGTCTTCCATATCAATGTCGGAGTCGACACCGCCGAGGATGTTCGCCAGCGCGGCTTGACGCTCGAAGCCGATTTGCTCGCCAAAGCCGTCGGCTTCTTCCTCGACGAAGAATTAGTCGTCGTCGATGGCAAGGTCGTCTTCAAACCCGGAATCAACAATTTCGGCCGCGCAACACGCTCTTAAAGAATGCACTTCGCCCACCTCAATCGACGCCCGCTGCCTCAGGCAGCAGGGCCCCGCGCCCCGACACCAACCCCTCGCACCTCTCACCCACCCAAAATCCACCCCACCACTTTCGACGCCAGCCGATCCAGCGCTCGCACCGACAATTCCAGATCCTCCTCCCGCGTATCCTCAATCTTATTGTGCGAAATTCCCCCCAACGACTGCACAAACAACATCACCGTCGGCGTGCCCGTCCGGCACACTTCCGCCGCATCGTGCAGCGGCCCCGACGCAAGACGATGCGACACCCCCGCCACTTCCTTAATCGCTTCATCCGCTAAATCGATCAACTCCCCATGAAACGGAAACGGCTGAATCCGCCAAAGCTTTTTCCAGACAACCGTAATTCTTTCTTCGACCGCAATCAGTTCCGCGACCGCCTTTGCCTCCGCGTGCATCGCCGCAAGAACACTCGCATCCAAATGACGCTGATCCAGCGTCATCGTCGCTTCCCCAACAACCGCCGTAACAATCCCCGGCGAAGTCGTCACGTTTCCAACCGTGCACACCCCCCCATGCTTGATCGCAATTTCACGCACCGCAAGATGCAGCCGCGAAACGCCCGCAAGCGCATCCTTCCGATGCCCCATCGGCGTCGAGCCCGAATGCGCCGCCTGTCCCGTAAACGTCACCGCGTGACGTTCCACACCAAACGTCCCGAGAACCGCACCCATCGGCAATTGCAGCGATTCAAGCACCGGCCCCTGCTCAATATGAAGTTCCAGATACGCCGCCGCATGCGCAATTTCTTTTCTCGCGTCCATCGCCCGATCAATATCAACCCCGTACTCCCTCACCACCTCACCAAGTTTCTTACCCCCACGATCCGTAAGATCGCGAACCTCTTCCGCCAAAAGCGCCCCCGACACCGCGCTCGATCCAAAAAGAGAACGGCCAAAACGCGCCCCCTCCTCGTCCGCCCAATCCACCAGCCGAACCGTAACCGGCGGAACCCCCTCATACTCAACCGCCATCCTCCGCAATACCTCCAGCCCCGCGAAAACATTCAGGCACCCATCCAACCAACCCCCATTAGGAACAGAATCAAGATGCCCGCCGATGAGCAGCGATTTCTCCGACCGCCCTTTCAACGTCGCCCAAAGATTTCCCGCCGCATCCTGATGAACCTCAACCTTCGGAATCGCGGCAAGTTTCTCGCGAAAAAAACTTCGAGCCGCCGCCCAAGTAGGCGTAAAAGCAACACGCTGCGCCCCCTCCGCATCGCCCGTGAGCGCCCGAAGTTCTTTAAGTTCAGCAAGGGTACGAGCAGGATCGAGAGGCATGGCATGGGTCTCAAAAGTTCAGCAACACTCATGAACGAAATGGATCGCGGATTAGCCAGTGGGCCAAGTCACTTAAAATTGCAGGCCATGCGCTGCCCCATTTTAGCGCCGTCGCAACGCGACGACTTATGCGCTGCGATATCTCATCATTATAGCCGAATTGGATATTCCTACGTCATGCCGCCCCCGTACGCTTCGGCTGTATTTTCTCGACCTCCCCCGCCGCAAGCATCCGCTGATAATCCGTCCACGTCATCGCCGACTTCCCCGTCTGAACTTGCTCCATCGTAATGCAGCCTTCCACCGGACACGCAAGAGCACACATATTGCACCCCACGCACGCATCCGCTTTGACAGTGAATACGTCAATGGGCGCACCCGCCGCCGGCGTTGCGGTCGCCGACGCCCCAAGCGCCATCGCAGGCGCGGTCTGATCCGCCCGAGCTTTCTTCGCCTCGCCAAAACGCGCCGCATAATCATCCCGCGGCATCTTCGTCCAGTCGATCGCCTGATAGCACCCATCCTCGCACGACGCATAGCAAATGCCGCAATGGATGCACTTCTCTTCATGAATTCGTGCGATTACTTTATAATTAAGATTCAAATCCCCCCATTTCTTAATGCGCGGCGTAGCCTTGCCCGCAAACTCCGCAATACTATTAAACCCCTTCTTCGTCATGTACTCCTCAACGCCCCGCGTCATCGCCTTAACCACCCCAAAACCCTTGTGCATCACCGCCGTGCAGACCTGCAGCGACGTCGCACCAAGCAAAATAAACTCAATGCAATCCTGCCACGACTTGATCCCCCCGATGGCCGAAAGAGGAAGCTCAAACTCCTCAGCATTGGCAAGCGCCGCCACCATGTGCAACGCGATCGGCTTAATCGCCGGACCACAATACCCCCCATGCGATCCCAGCCCATCCACCGAAGGCTTCGGCGAAAAGCTATCCAGATCAACCCCCATAATCGAATTCAGCGTATTAATCAGCGAAACCCCATCCGCACCCCCTCGCTTCGCCGCCAGCCCCATCGGCACAATGTCCGCAACATTAGGCGTCAATTTCACCAACACCGGCACGCGCGACACTTCCTTCACCCACCCCGTGATCTTTTCACAATACTCCGGAACCTGCCCCACCGCCGATCCCTGCCCTCGCTCCGACATCCCATGAGGGCAACCAAAATTCAACTCAAGCCCATCAACTCCCGCATCCTGAATTTTTTTCGTCACCTCATGCCACGACTCCCGCGTCGACGCAACCATCACCGAAGCAATCAGCGCATGGGCCGGAAATTCCTTTTTAACCGCCGCTATTTCACGCAGGTTATCGTCCAGCGACCGATCCGAAATCAACTCAATATTATTAAGCCCCATGAGCCGCTGATTCCCAAGACTGATCCCCCCATACCGCGACGCCACATTCACCACCGGCTCATCCGTAAGCGTCTTCCATACCGCACCACCCCAGCCCGCGCGAAAAGCATTCCCAATCTGATACGCAGTATTCGTCGGCGGCCCGCTCGCCAGCCAAAACGGATTAGGCGACCGAATCCCCGCAAAATTCACCGACAAATCCGCCATCACAAACTCCTATAAATCGACGGTGTAGCGGAAATTCCAAGACGGCACTTCCGAGACGCGCCCATAAGGAAGCGTTCTTTTGCCGCGAGATAAAAAGAACCTTTCACTCACTGCTACACCTACCGTAGAACCGCTTCAGAGCCTGCTAAAAAAACATAAAACCCCACATCCACCAACTGAACCAACGCCCGCTGCCTCAGGCACCGCGCCTCAACACCCATCTCTCACATCTTTTCAAATCGCTCCCACTACATAATAAAAATTAAATTCCCCTCACATCCATCAAAACTATCAAAAATGCAACGCCTCCCGCCTCAAAAATCTCCCGCGCCCCAACTCCCCCACAAACACCCCCTCGCGCACCGCCACCTTCCCCCGCACCGTCACCACCGCAGGCCGCCCCTGAACCACCCACCCTTCAAACGCATTATAATCCAGATTCTGCCGCTGTGTTTTAACCGACAGCCTCCCCTCATAGTTCGGATCATAGATCACCAGATCAGCATCACTCCCCAGCGCAATCGTCCCCTTTCGCGGAAACAACCCAAACAACTTCGCCGCCTGCGTGCTCGCCGCATCCACAAAGCGATGAAGAGACACCCGCCCTCCCACCACGCCATGAGTATAAAAAAGATTCACCCGATCTTCGATGGCAGGGATACCATTCGGAATTTTAGTGAAATCCCCCAGTCCCATCCGCTTCTGCGTCGCAAAATCAAACGGCGCATGATCCGTCGCCAAAGTGCTGATTAATCCACTCGCAAGACCATCCCACAATACTTTTTGATTCTTCTTATCCCGCAATGGCGGACTCATCACATATTTCGCCCCTTCGAAGTTCTCTCGCTCCGCATAGGTCTTATCAATAAGCAGATATTGAATCAGCGTCTCCACCGATACCTTCACACCGCGCAATTTCGCCTGAATCGCCACTGCCAATGCTTCCTCGCAACTCAAATGAACCACATACACATGCGCATCGTGCATCGCCGCAAACGTCATCAAATGATGCGTCCCCTCCGCCTCAACCAACGGCGGACGCGACTCGTGGTGATACCCCGGCCCCGTCTTTCCCGCAGCCAGAAGTTCCCGTTGTCGCTCCAGCACCGCCGTATCATTCTCACAATGTGCCGCCGTGATCACACCCAGCGATTTCGCGAGTTTAAGCGTATTCCACAACTCCGTGTCATCAATCCCGAACGCCCCTTTGTAGGCAAGAAAAATCTTAAAAGACGAAAGCCCCGCCTTCACGATCTCGCGCAACTGGCTCTCCACCGCATCATCAAATCGCGTCACCCCCATGTGAAATGTAAAATCGCACGCACTCTTCCCTTCCCCTTTCCCCTTCCATAAATGGAACGCCTCCAGCGGCTGTTCCTGCCGGCTCGGACAGATCATCTCAATAATCGTAGTCGTCCCGCCGATGAGTGCCGCCTGACTCGCGCTGGTGTAATCATCCTTCGCGTACGTCCCCATGAAAGGCAAATAAATATGCGTATGCGGATCGATGAACCCCGGAAAAACAAACTTCCCCGTCGCATCAATAATTTCCGCCTGGGGTGGCGCTTCAAGATCCTTCCCAATGCGAGTGATCGTTTCATCCTCGCAATAAATGTCCGCAAAATAGCGATCAGTGGCAGTGACGATCTCTCCATTTCGGATCAACAGCGACATGCTCAAATGCCTCATTTTGGAGATTATTCGGCAGCGCAAAACCACGCTCAGGCCGTCGTACACTCCCAAAAACTTCAGCAATCACTCATACAGGTGTGTACCGGCTGAGTATATCTTTCCCCCCCTTCAATGCAATTACGCTCCTCCGGCGTGCCCGTTTTTACGGGCACCGCTTTCTTGTGCCTGCTCTCATTTCAAAAAAATTCCGAGACGTGCCCATAAGGAAGCGTTCTTTCACCGCTCAATAAAAAAAGCCCTTTCGCTCACTGCAACACCTGGGCATACAACCCCACCCGTCCGAGGATAAACACAGCACTTAAACCCACCACTGGAATCCATTTCTTACCCTTCAAACCGAACGCACTACCACCTCCACGCTCAAACCGGCGATAATCCCCCCATGGAACCTCCCCAACCACAACCCCGCGATCAAGTCTTCGCACTCCTCGCCGAAGCACATCGCCTCTTCCACGCCAAAAATCGCCGCCAAGCCGCCGAAGTTCTTTCACTCGCCGAAGCGACAGCCAAGCATCACACCCTCCACCGCGAAGCCGCCCAGTTCCGACAAGCACTCACCATCCTCGCCCAAGGCGGCACCCCCAAGCTACTCGCCCGCGCACTGCCAAAAAGCCCCCCCATCTGAAATTGATAGGGAGATAGATTAGTTAGCGCTCACATAGATTAGTTAGCGCCTCACTCTACCCATTTTAGCGCCGTCGCAACGCGACGACGTTTTCACTCCACCCGCAATTGACATATCACAACCCACCAATCTTATAAATAAACTGAGGCACATAAAAAAAGCCTTGCATTTCCATGCAAGGCCTTGCTTACGTCCTCTAACATCATTGTCGCAAAAATCGATCACCTTCTTATTCTGCGGCGAATTAAAAGAATCCCACCCGCGCCCACCACCCCCAGCGACGCCGGCTCCGGCGTGCTCACCGTCCAAAGTATCGCATGCGAATTCCCACTGGTGTCCATCGCCAGCCCCACAATATCCCCATTATCCGCGATCCCCAACGCCTGCGATGACACAAAAATGCTGCTATCCAAAGACGCTTGTAAATCAGTCCCCGTAACGGTCGAACCAGATTCCGTCCAAAGGAACGCATGCCCGTCCCCCGTCGCATCCACGACCGCCAGACCAACCTGAGCACTCCCGTTCGTCCCATACGCAAGCGACATTTCCGCACCCACAGGATTCAGATCCGTAGGCACATAGGCCGCCCCCACATGGTTCCAAAGAATAGCATGCACCGGCCCAACATCACTCGCATAACCCACCACTTCGCTCCCCGAAACCCCACGCGCATCAGAATTAGCGAAGGTTCCGTTGATATCCGTCGCAACGTGCGGACTCGCAACATTCCACACAATCGCATGCCCTGCCGTTGGCGAACTGATGCTGCCCGTCGTGAACGCCTGCCCCGCGATCGTAACCCCATCCGTCGCCCGCGCGAACGAAAAATCATAACTGCCAATCGTCCCCAGTGAAGAATGAAGATCGGTTAGCCCAAACGTGAAAGGCGAAATTTTCGTCCAAAGCACCGCTTTGGAATTCCCGGAGTTCGTCCCGAAACCCACCACCACCGGACCATCCGCCGTCTCCGCAGCCCCGTGGGCCTCAAGGACCGTGAAACCGCTCCCGCTCGGAAGCGCGGCAAACGAATTCGCCGTGCCCGACCAGATCGCAGCCTGTTGCGTGCTTCCAAACGTTGCCTGACCCACCTGAAAATGAGGCGTGACCGCGAAAATATCAGAGTTCGCCGCGACCGTTGGGCTCGTCGGATTCATGTCGACAAATGCGATGGAACTCCCCGACCACAGCATCGCATGTTCCGTACCGTTGGTTGCGAACCCGCCTTGCGAGCCGGGCACTACGCCCGTCGCTTGACCATCGGAATACGCTGCCGGAGTCAGATCCGTCGCAACATACGCGGCACGAACGACCGCACTCCCGAAAAACAACGAAAGCGGAGCGGAAACAAACGCTAACTGACGGCGGGTAAACATCGGGCGGGTAAACATTGGTACTCCTGAACGTGCCACGACCGGGCCAAACAGCCACGACATCGGGGCGGGGACAACATGTTCAGGGAGTAATTGCGGGGCACAACGACCAGAGCATCCCTGCTCTCTCCACACCTCAAAACCTCAAAACTCAAAACGCGCACCGTTTCAAACCAAGCTTACCCCAGAGATTCCGCTTTGCAACAAAAACGAATAAGTACAAATTTACCCCCTGCTAGCTCCCCAAGAATCGCCTATTAAGAGCCTTTTTCCCCACTCCATGACCCCCTATACACAGCCTATGACGCTTTTATTTGAGGCAAATCGCAAAGTTTTATATTGCCCATCTTAACATTTCAATTATCAAGCCCCCCTTAACCCGCGATATTTGCCCTGCCAAGGGGACCCTGCCTCCAAAAATACCACTGAAAACGCGGTTTCCCCCAATTGCCGCACTCATCCACCCATGAAGTGCAAAGCGAAAATGGGACGATAGAAAGAGTGGATGGATGGGCTCTGCTGTATTTGCCCTCTGTCTCCACTCGCTTTTGGAGGCGACGCACGTGCCGCAAATGCCTCGCCCGGTCCTCGACCCGGCCTCACTGGAACTGGCTATCACCACGCTGCAGAATCGCATCGACCAGTTGCACGCCAATCTCTCCCAGCAAAACAAGCTCGCCACCCTCGGCATGGTCACCGCTGTGCTCGCACACGAATTCAACAACATCCTCACACCCATGATCTCCTACACCAAGTTCGCCCTCTCCGAAAAATCCGACGAAGCCATGCGCACCAAGGCCCTCACCAAAGCCCTCGGCGGCGCGGAACGACTCGCCAACATCTCCGAAAGCCTCCTCGGTTTCGCCCGCGGCGATGAGTCTTCCACAGCCAACGTTCAACATGCCGTCAATGAAACCCTCGCATGCCTTTCTCGCGATGTCGAGAAAGACGGCATCTCCCTCAAGATGGATGTCCCTGCCGACCTGAACGTCGCCATCAATGCCGGCCAGTTACAGCAGGTACTCATGAACCTCGTCGTCAATGCCCGCAGCGCCCTCCTGTCAGAACGCGGCACCAAGGGCGGCTTAAAACGCTTGGCCATCCGAGGCACCATCACGAAAAAAGGCCGTATCGCGGAAATTACCATCGCCGACACCGGACCAGGAATTTCCGCCGAGGTGTTACCAAAGATATTTGACCCCTTCTTCTCCACAAAGCGATCGGACGTCGAACTGCCCGAGGGCCCGGAACCCTGCGCCATGCCCCGAGGCGGAACCGGACTCGGCCTGACAATATGCCACGAGATCATCACCGCCGCAGGCGGAACAATTCGAGCCATGAGCGAAGCAGGACAAGGCGAAATTTTTATCATCGAGCTCCCCCTAGGCGAAACACCGCCCACAAAGTAATTCACATCTTCCGCCGCCACAAAAACCCAAACCTTCCCCACATAACCTCTGGTACCGCGCCCATCAGGAAGCGCTCCTCACCCGCCCCAATAAACGGCACGCGCTCGCCCACCTTTACCCCACAAAAAAACGCCCTAAAGCACCAACCTCATGCCCAAAACATACGCACAGCCAATCATTGCGCACCCAACGAATAATGTTGACAGCCATAACTCAACCGGTAGGCTAACCATGAACAATGTTCATAGGTGCGCGTGTTTACGCGCACGAACGCCTGCCCCCTTTCAGGAGCGACTCACTATGAGCGACTTGCCGCCAAATGATCCGATGACGCCCGCGCCTTCAACGCCAGGGGCTTTGCCGACCACGACATCCGCAGTAGGCTCGCCTGTGATGGGTGATGCCGTGGATGTGGAAAAGAATAAAATCATGGGGGTGCTGGCGTATCTGGGGATATTAGTGCTGGTGCCAATTCTGGCGGCAAAGGATTCGCCCTTTGCGAAGTTCCATGCGAATCAGGGACTTGTGCTGCTGATTACGTCAATAGTCGGCTGGATTCCGTTGACGATATTGGCTTTTATCCCCTTCCTCGGATGTGTTGCCGGGATCATCCTCATGTTGTGGTGGCTCGGTGTGCTCGTGATGATGATCTTGGGGATTGTCAACGCGGCAACGGGTAAGATGGCACCGTTGCCGGTGATCGGGCAGTTTAAGATTTTGAAGTAACGCTGTCGTTTGGCGGAGTTGTGCATGTCCGAAGAAGGTCCGGCTCCCGAGTCCGGTTCAGAATACGACTTGAAGCCTTCGGAACCCGCGCCGCCCCGGCCGAAGCCGGGCGACCCCGACTGGGTGCCGCCGACGCCCGTGATCGAAAGGACGAGGGAGGTCGAGGAAGAAATCCCGGTCGATCCTGACGTACAGCACAATAAGGCGGTCGCCATTCTCGGTTACGTTCTTTTTGTGGTGCCATTGATCGCTGCTCCGCATTCAAAGTTTGCGCGATTTCACGCGAATCAGGCGTTGCTGTTGTTCATCACATGGCTGGGGGCGATGGCCGGGATTGTGTTGCTCCGCGTCGGATGGGGTGTGATGGGACCGAAGTTGGAGAATATCGGGGTGCTGTGGGCATTTTTCGGGTTTATTTGTTATGTCGCTCCGGTGGGATTAGTGGTGATTCCATTGGTGTGGACGTTAATGGGGATTGTGAACGCGGCGAACGGAGAAACGAAAGAGCTGCCGCTCATTGGGCATTGGAAATTGATCAAGGCTTTGTGAGATGTGAACACGAAGTTGTGAAGAGATGAAGAACCAGGAAGAAATTTTCAAACCGAAAAGAAGGATGCTTTTATGACAACGCAGGGAACGCCGATCGGAACGCCGGGCTCGGGTGGCGGCGGTATGCCGAAGTGGTTGATCGTATTACTGGTTGTATTGGTGGTAGTGCTGATTGGGTGCTGCGGGGGCGTATCGACTTGTTTCTTCCTCGCGCGTTGGGCGGCGCAAAATATGGGTCCGGCACTGCAGCAGATGCAGGATGAGATGATCAAACAGGCAAAGGCCGCCCAGACTCGCGCACAGGGGCAGAATCCCGGCGTGGCGGTCCCTCCCGCGGCTGACAACGCAGGCAATGCGGGAACTCCCGGCGCTCCCGGTGCTGCAGGCGTGCCGAATGCTCCAGCCCCTGCGGCCGTCGGTCCCACCCAAAAGCTGCCCTCCAACTTCCCCACCGATGTGCCGGTGCAGGAGGGGCTCACATCCACCTTCTCAATCGGCGACAACACCAAGGGCAGCGGCTCGGTCATGCTCAGTGGCAATGTGAAGCCTGATGATGCCGTCGCGTACTACACAAAAACGCTCGAAAAGAACGGCTGGACGCAGACCGGCAACACCACCATGAACGAGTTGACCCAGCTCCAATACACAAAGGACACGCGAAAACTGGTCGTGCAGGTCAGCGGCGGTACGGGCGGCGCGGCCACCAACGTCATGCTTATTTACGAGAAACAATAATCGGAGCGGCCGTGCGGCGATGGTTTGATGGACATCTTGATCTGGCGTACCTCGCGCAGCATGGCCGGAATTTGTCGCGGACAGCGGACTCATGCGGAGGCGGGCTTCAACCCGCCTCCGTGACTTTTCCGGCGCTCCGGGAAGGAAATGTGCGGGCGGCGTTCGCAACGGTATTCGTCCAGAAACGCGTGCGCGAGAAGACGCGCGGCGGCGCGGGGTCGAGGTCCTCGACGGACCCTGGTGTTTTGACACGACCGACGAAGCCTATTTGGCGAGCCTGCGCAACTGGCGCAGTATCAAATATGGGATGCGGACGGGACGATTCAATTACTTGCGGACAATGTAGCAACGGGCGGGGGTGGGGAATCGGCACCGCTACAAGTGGTGTTGTTGCTGGAGGGCGCGGCGGGAGTGCGGAACCTGGAGGCGTTTCGCGAATTCTACGACTACGGCGTGCGCATCGTCGCGCTGAGTTGGGTTGAAGGAACCCTCTGGGCTGGCGGCGATCAGAGCGGCGGCGATGTCACGGCTGCCGGACGCGAGTTGATCGCTGAGCTGGATCGTCTGGGATGCGTGCATGATGTCTCCCATCTCAGCGAGGCGGCATTTTGGACCCTGATGAGCGAGGCGAAGGGCCTGAAAATCGCATCGCATTCCAACTGCCGGGCGCTGCTGCCGGGGAAAAAGTTTCCGGAGCGAAATTTGTCGGATGAGCAGATTCGGGCACTCGTGGCGGCGGGCGGGATTGTGGGGGTCAATTTGTTTTCGCCGTTTTTGGTCGTGGCCGATGGCGCGGGCGGCGCAGCAAAGCGGGCAGGAATGGAGGATGTGCTGCGGCATTTGAAGCATTTCGAGGATGTCGCGGGACGACGGGACTTCTTGGCGCTCGGTTCAGATTTTGACGGCGGATACGGACGGACCTCCTGGGCAGCAGGAGTGGACGGACCGGAATTATTGTGGCGATTGGCCGACGCCCTCAGCGGAGCCGGATGGGCCGATGCGGAAATCGAACAATTCGCGTGGGGAAATTGGACTGACCTGGTGCGGCGAATCGGTACGCAAATCGTCGCTTCCTGAACAACACGCACGCCATTTTTTTACCACAAAGGCACCAAGAGGCTGAGCGTTTTCGCAGCAACCTTTCGATCAAGTACACCCAAAAACATTTAAATTATCACGTGGATGGAGTCGCCCCGGCGAACATGAGGGTATTCTTGGTGCCTTGGTGGTAAAACTTCCACGCACGAACTCGATGGCGACCATTTGAATGGAGGAGATGTATGGAGATTCATTTTCATGGGGCGACTCGGACGGTGACGGGGAGTTTGCATGAGGTGCGGGCGGGGGGAAAGGTGTTCTTGCTGGACTGCGGGTTGTTTCAGGGGCCGCGGGCGCTGGCCAAGCAGATTAATTGTTGTTTTGATTTTGATCCGCGCAAGATTGATTTTGTGATTCTGTCGCATGGGCATACGGATCATTGCGGGAACTTGCCGAACCTGATCAAGCAGGGCTATCGCGGGCCGATCTATTGCACGCCGGCGACGGCGGCAATCACGGCGTTGATGCTGCGCGACTCGGCGAAGATTCAGCAGGAGGATTCGGGGTATCTCAACAAAAAGGGCGGATCGAACGCTCCGCCCATCGAGCCGTTGTACACGATGGAGGATGCGGAAGAGACGATCAAGTTGTTCCAGCCGCTGGTCTATCGCAAGCCGAGGGATTTGGGCGGAGTGGTCGTTGAGTTGCGCGATGCCGGTCACACGCTCGGGTCGGCGGCGGTGAGCGTAACGGAAGTCTCCACCGGCAAGGTGCTGGTCTTCAGCGGCGATGTCGGACGGCCTCACTCGCCGGTGGTCAAGGACCCGGACCCGTTCACGAAAGCCGACGCATTGATTTCCGAATGCACCTACGGCGGCAAGACGCACGGACCGATGGCGATGGTCGCCGAACAATTAACCAACGTCATCAATGCGACCGTGCAGCGCGGCGGCGTGCTGATGGTGCCGGCCTTTGCCCTCGGGCGCACGCAGGCCATGCTGGAAGTGATTCACGAGTTGCGCGATGCTCAGAAAATCCCCGGATGGCTGCCGGTCTATGTCGATTCACCGCTCGCAACGCGGCTCACGGAAGTGCATCGGCAATTCGAGGAACTGATGGACGATGAAACGCGCGCGATGTTGAAGCCATTCGATTTTCCAAATCTGATTTACGTCGCGTCGCCGCAGGAGAGCATGGCGCTCAATCGCCGGAACGATCCGTTTATCGTGATGGCCGGCAGCGGGATGTGCGAAAGCGGGCGCATTTGCCATCACTTGAAACATCACATTGCGGATTCGCGTGCGACGGTGCTTTTGCCGGGCTATCAGGCGGAGGGGACGCTGGGACGGAAGATTGAGGACGGCCAGCGCGAGGTGCCGATTTTGGGCGACATGATTCCCCTGCGCTGTCATGTGGAACGATTGGACGGATTGTCTGCACACGCGGACGGCGGAGAACTGCTGGCGTACACGCAGCCGCTCAAGGGAGCGAAGATTTATCTCGTGCACGGCGAGGTGCCTTCGGCGGAGGCGCACGAGAAGGCGCTCGCGGCGGCGGGATTCGGCCAAGCCGTCATCGCGACGCGCGGCGATGTCGTCACCGTGTAGGACGTTTCTATTTGACCAGCTCGATCGGCAGTGCGACCGCCTCCAAACCTTGCGTTTCCGCGGTGACCGTTGCCTTGCCGGCGGATTCCTGCGACCGCAGAATCACGAGGCCAAGGCCGTGGAAGATTTTGTGGCTGGTCCCCTGGAACGATTCATGGTTCGTCGGGTCGCCGTTGTCGAGGCCCGCGATGACTGCCGGGCCGTTAAGCGAGAAGCTCATTTCATTATCCGCGTTCGGGCAAACGTGCCCATCTTTATCAACGACTTTCACAGTGATAAACGAAAGATCGCTCCCGTCAGCGTGAATGCTGGGACGATCCGCGACGAGTTCAATCTTTGCCGGTGGTCCCGCGGTGACAACTTCATCAGTCGCGACGACGTGGCCATTTTTGGTGGCGACTGCTTTCAAAGTGCCGGGGGCATACGGAACCTTCCATTCCAGGTGCAACGTCTTATTGTTCGTGAAATCGCGTGAGCCGAGCGACTGGCCGTTCAGGAAAAGCTCCACGGAATCGGCATTGGTGTAAGCCTGCACCGGAATCGCTTTGCCTTCAAAACCGGGCCAGTTCCAGTGCGGAAGGAGATGGACCATCGGCTTGGTCGTCCATTGGCTTTGGTAAATGTAAAAGCGGTCCTTGGGGAATCCGGCGAGATCGACGATGCCAAAGTACGACGAGCGCGAGGGCCACTGGTAAGGCGTCGGCTCGCCAATGTAATCAAAGCCGGTCCAGACAAATTCGCCCGCGACCCACGGGGCATTCTTGAGTCCGATGAGCTGCGCTTCCGCGGTATAGCCCCAGCGTGGTCCGAGGTTGTCATAGGAAGTGCACTGGGAGATCGTGCGAATCTGCTTTTGGATTTCAACGTCACCTTTTTTATTGATGATGAGGCCGTATTCGCCCCGGGTGCTAAGGGCGGAAGCAGTTTCGGAGGCGATGAGAACGTGGCCTTTCTGCGCGGTGTAAGCGGGAATGTTGTAGTTGATGCCGAAGACATCGAGTGCGTCGGCGAAGCCGCTCTTCGCGGCAGGGGCGGGATTGTTGCAAGCCGACGTGACGAAGCGAGTCGGGTCCTCCCGGCGGACAATATCCGCAAGGCGCTTCGCCATCGCGCCGCCGTTGGAGGCACCTTGCTCGGGGATTTCATTGCCGATGCTCCACAGAACGATGGATGGATGATTTCGATCGCGGTGCAGCATCGAGACGATGTCGCGCTCCGACCATTCATCGAAGAATCGGCCATAACCGAACTTGGTCTTCGAGCGCTTCCACTCATCAAATGGCTCATCCATCACGACAAAGCCCATTTCGTCGGCAAGATCGAGCAATTCCGTCGCGGGCGGATTGTGCGAGGTGCGAATCGCATTGCAGCCGAAGGATTTCAACACTTCAAGCTGCCGCTGGAGCGCGCGATAGTTGAACGCGGAACCGAGTGCGCCAAGGTCATGGTGATCGCAGACGCCGTGGATTTGAACTCGCCGGCCATTGAGAAGAAAGCCGTTGTCCTTGGTGAACTCAATGGTGCGAATGCCGACTGGCGTGGTGACGGAATCGACAATTTCCCCGTCCACCGAAACCTCAGAGACGACCTTATAAAGCGACGGCTGATCGACGGACCACAGTTGCGGATGAGGAATCGTGACGCGGGGCTGAACTTCGCTCGAGGCGTTGGCGGCAAGATTGTCGGTAACGCCGAGACTCGCGATTTCCTTGCCGTTGGGATCGAAGATGCGTGATTTGACGATGGCGGCGACGGCTGCTCCCGAATCATTTTGCACCGTTGCGCGAATGTCGAGGGTCGCTTCCGTATCGCTGATTTTCGGCGTAGTGACGTAGATTCCCCACGGTGCAATATGGACGGGATTCGTGATGTTGAGATAGACATGGCGGTAAATCCCCGCGCCCGAATACCAGCGGGAGCAGGGCTGCTCGACGTTGACGCGCACGGCGAGGGTGTTGGGCCCGTCGAAGTTCAGGGCAGGCGTGAGGTCGTATTGGAAGGACGTGTAGCCGTAGGGATGGTTGCCCAGGAGTTTGCCGTTGAGGTAAACATCGGAGTTCATGTAGACGCCGTCGAATTGGATGGCGACCTGATGGCCTTTGGCGGTAGCGGGGAGGGTGAAGGTTTTGCGGTACCAGGCGACGCCGGCATCAAGGAATCCGCCATCGTGTTTGGCGGGAGATTGCGGATCGAACGGCCCTTCCATGGCCGGCGTGCGGACGGCGGGACCTTCAATAGCGTAATCATGCGGCACGTTGAGGGTCCGCCAAGGGGCATCCGCGTAGCCCATGGCTGCGGCATCTTGGGCGTCGCCGAGGTGAAATTTCCAGTCCTTGTCGAAATTGAGCACTTGGCGAGGGTTGGGGGCGGCGTGAAACAACGCAATCCCGTCGCGCATGCTTTGACAACTGGCAGCACTCGCAAGGAGAGCGGCAAGGGCGATTGTCGGCAGGTGAGGGTGGCGCATGGGAGTCCTTTTTCGTGGGCCTGAGTTAAGGCGGGAACCGGATAACGCACAATTTGCGATGGAAATGATGAGGTAATTGTCCCGCCTCTTGGTATCGTATTCAGTTTGGGGCTGATGCGGTAGTGGACTGTGGGTGATTCACATGTTGCTGGGTTTGCTTTCGGATTCGCATGACAATATCGCCGCCACGCAGGCGGCGCTGGGCGTGCTGCGAAAACATTCGCCGGATGCATATCTCCATGCCGGCGATTTGGTGGGGCCGGAAATGTTGTTGCACTTTGCAAAACTCCCGTTTCATTTTGTCTTCGGAAACAACGAGTGGGATCATGCCCAGATTCGATCCCACGCCAAGGCGCTGTCCCATCATTGCCACGGCAACGTCGCGGAATTCGAGTTCGACGGCAAAAAAATCGCGATGGCGCATGGCCATGAACAGGGGCTGCTGCACTCGCTCATCACCGGCGGAAAATACGATTACATCATTCATGGGCATACGCATACGAGGCGGGATGATCGGGTTCACAAGACGCGCGTGATCAACCCGGGCGCGATTCATCGGGCCCGGCCTCGCTCGGTGGCGCTGCTCGATGTGCCGTCAGACACGGTGACGTTTATGGATGTCCCGCATGGTATTTGAATCCATCTGCGTAGCTCTATTTTAGTCCCGGAGTTCACGCTTCAGCGTGTCTTTACGGAACAAAAACAGCAGCCGCACAACCAAAGCCACGCTGAAGCGTGAACTCCGAATACATCCCTCGCCATAAAAACATAAAATATGAGCACGCCGGCTCGCGGTGTCTTAGGCGGAATCGCTGTAAGTGCGTATGATCCATCCCCATGATGGAACGAACGATTCATCCCAACGGCGTCGTCACCTGGCAGTCGTCCCTGCTTCGCCAGACAGGTGTTATTCATGCGTTTTCCACGCGGCTGGGTGGGGTTTCCGCCGTGCCGTTTGACTCGCTCAATCTGGGGAACCCTTCCGGTTGCGAAAATCCAGATGCGGATGAACATCTCGTGGAAAACTATCGCCGATTGCAGGACGCGATAGGTGCATCCCAGATGCCGCGCGCGTGGGTGCGGCAAGTGCATGGACGGTCCGTGGAACTGTTGGAACGCGAACCCGAGAATGAGTATGGCGAGACGCTGGAAGCTGCGTTGCGGGACCGCTTCTCTGGGCAGATGTCGGCGGATGCCATGGTGTCCACGGTGCCGCGGGTGCTGCTGACGATTCGTGTCGCGGACTGCGTGCCGATACTCTTCGCGTCAAATGATGGAAAGATCGTTGCGGCGGCACATGCGGGGTGGCGCGGGGTGATCGGCAATATCGTGGAGAAAACCGTGCGATCGCTGCATGAGGCCGGCACCGTGCCGCGAAATGTCGTCGCTGCGATTGGGCCGTGCATATCGGTGGAGAATTTTGAAGTGGGGGAGGAGGTTGCGGCAGAGTTTGCTGATCAGAGCGCTCCGCGATGCGGTCAGTCAAAAAACTGGGGAAAAGCCGCACGTGGATCTGCAACTGGCGGTACGAATGCAGCTTGAACGAGCGGGGATTATTTTGATCGACGCTCACCCATTCTGCACGTTTCGCGATGCGGTGGATTTTTATTCCCATCGACGCGATCAGGGCGTGACCGGGCGCCTTGCGGCAGTGATTGCGGCAAGGAACGGCTAAAGAACCCAGAGAACCGCCGCTTGCCCATGACCTTCGCCTCCACCCTCTTTTCCCGATATAATAGTCGCCATGAAACACATGAAGTTCCAGGAACTGGTGGATTTGAAACGGGCGGTCACCATTACGCCCAAGTACCCGCCGTACGACACGACGATGGGCTTTCCGCTGGGCGTTACGGAAGAGATGCTGCTGCTGCACGAGATCGTGGAATTCCACCTCTCGGGCTACTCGATCATGCCGATTTATGAAGTGCGGGCCGTGCGCTCAAAAAAATCGGAACGCATGGTCGAGAAAATCTTCGAGGCGGAAGGAACAATGCGGAACGTCGGCATCGCGGAGCTGCCGCCGCTCAACGACTGGCCCGATCTGTTCCAATATTTCAAACGCGCCGCCAAGCTCATTCAGGTCGAGTTTTTTGAAACGAACGAACCAGGCTTCTCCGACGAAGCATTCGCCGTCGGCCGCATCACCGGCCTCTCCGCACGCTCCGTCGCTGTTCTGAATTTCGATACGACGGGGCAATGGGATTCCGAAGCGACAGTGATCTCTTACGACAACATCAAGCGCGTCCGCTTCGACACGGAATACATAAACACGTTTTCAAAATATCTGCCCAAGCCATCATAAGGACGAAGGCAAAAATACTTTTTCCGCCTCGGTCCCCCCTCCTAATACTTCGGCTCCCATCGCCGAGCATAAAACAGCGAGTCACTCGCTCGCGGCCCAATCATGTGCAAGCTCAACGGCTGCTGCAGCCCATGCGCTCGATACAGCGTCATCAGATGCGTCGCGGCGGCAAGCTGCGACAGAATATTCGCGTCGATGGCCGCCGTCTGATGCGCGGAGAGCAGCACCTGCCTTTGATAGTTCCAGCGGGGGTCCAGTCGCACCAGCAGGTTGTGTTCGGACCAATCCAAAGGATAGCCCTGCAGCGGACCTTCGCGGGTGAGCGGCGGATAAAACCAGAAGCAAAGGAAGCGATCCTTCACGACCAGCCCTTCGCGGTTGTGAGCGTCGGCGGCGGCGTGCGGGGCATGCGACGAAGCGAGCGGTTGGCTGGCGAAAAGTTCGGCATGGTGCAGATCGATCGCGGGACGCGCGAGGTCGTTGCGGGCGGCGTGCGCTTTTTTGTTTTTGACGTCGTACAAGCCCACATGCGGGTAGGTGGAGGGAAGGCGTTTGAGAACGCGGGCAGGGTCAAGGTCGGAGGATTTTCGGCGCCGCCATCGCACGAGTGTACGGGCGTCGCCGCGAAAACTCGAATCATCGTCATTTCTCACGAATCGTATTTGATCGCCGAGTGCGGATTGTATTTGCTGAATCGGTCCCGGCCTTTGAGAAACGTGAGTTCAATGAGGATCGCGATCCCCACGATCGAGCCGCCGAGCGACTCCACAAGATCACAGCACGCCTTCATGGTGCCCCCCGTGGCGAGCAGATCATCGACGATAAGGCACCGTTCGCCCGGCTTGACGGCATCGGTGTGAATTTCCAGCGTGTCCTGGCCGTATTCAAGCGCGTAGGTGAGCGACAGTTTCTTGGAAGGCAGCTTGCCCGGCTTCCGCACCGGGACGAACCCGCACGACAGCGCCTGCGCGATGGCGGTACCAAAAATAAATCCACGCGACTCCGCCCCAATCACCGCCTGTACGCCCTGGCCGCGAAAAGGATTGCACAGCATCTCGACCGCCATCGCGAGCCCCTGCGGACTCGCCAACAGCGGCGTGATGTCCTTGAACATGATTCCCTTTTTCGGGAAATCCGGAACATCGCGAATGAACGAGTGCAAATCGACCATGTATCACTCCCCAAGCGGCTAAACGGTTTATCAGCACGCTTATTAGACAGGACACCCCATGGTGAGGCAAACGACCCAGCACGCGACAGCCGCAAAAGCGCACCTCATTTAACGCATCCCTTTTTGTTGCCGGAAAAATGGGCAGAACCAGTTGCATGGCGAAACAAGCGGACGGAAAAAGTTCTGATATAGTGTGGGGCCTTGACTCATTTCTGGAGAATCCCGCATGAAGATGAAATTGTGCACGTTGCTTTTGGCGATGCCGTTGGGTGTTTTGGCGGTGGTGCATGTGAATGCCGCGACACCGGCCACGGCTACGGCACCGGCGACGCAGGTTGCTGCCACGACGCGGGCCTTTGAACCCGAGACGCCGCTTCCCGCGGATTTGAAACTGACTTCGCTGTTTGACGGGAAGTCGCTCGATGGTTGGATTCAATTGCCGGTGGCTCCGCCGGATTCGTGGGTGGTAAAGGATGGGGTGATGGCGAGCACGGGGATCGCGCGGGGCGTGATTTATACGAAAGAGGATTACGGAAATTTTCGGTTGTTGTTGACGATGCGGCATGTGGCGGTGGCAGCGGGAAAAAAGGATCATCCGGCGTGCCTCTTGTTTTTCTGCACGCGGCCGGTCGAGGGGCAAAAGCCGCTGGATGCGTTGGCGGGGATTCAGTTTCAAATCCCCAATGCAAATCACTGGGATTATCGCAAGGGGCATAACAATTCTGGAAAGGGAGAGTTTGCGACGGTGCCGCATCCGAAGTTTGATGAGCACCAATGGTCGCGGATTGAGCTGTTGGTGAATGTGGAGTTGGGGACGGCACGGATCGCGGTGGCACAGCCGCCGGGGACGAAAGCGATTGAGGTGGGATCGTTTAAGGATTTGACCGCTGCGAAGAAGGGGCCGATTGCGCTGCAGATTCATAATGCGGGGCTATTGGATGAATATAAGGATGTTGAGATTGAGAGCGATCCGGCGGTTCAGGAGTTGTTGACGACGAGGTGAGTATTTTTTTTGGGGGGGGGGGAGGTTTGTGTGAGCGGGGGTGAGGTGATTACAATGGGTGGTTCGCTCGACGCCGTGTTCATGGTCGGGCCCGATGCACGGGTCGGCCGCGAACCTGGTCAGGTCCGGAAGGAAGCAGCCATAAGCGTTTTCGGTCCGGTGCCGTCGGTAGCCCGGCCTTGAATGCGGCGTCGAGCGATTTTTAACAAAATATAAACTTGTAGTAGTAGACCCGTGGCGGAAGCCCGGGGCTTCATCGTGCACAGAGATGCCGAACGACCGAGCCCCGGGCTGCCGCCACGGAGCTACTTCGTGTGGGAGTTGCTTCGTGTGGGAGCTACTCAGCCAAGGTTAGTCGTCGTCGTTTTTGTGTCGCAGGGAGCGGGTGACGAAGTAGGCGGCGACGCCAAGGCCAAGAATTCCCGTGGTGATGGCGGCGTATTTTACGTAGTCGATGGCGGGGGGCGGAATGAAGACGGGGCCTTCGCGATTGAAACGCACGGGGGAGCGGACATAGCGGCCGCGGGAGGGCGTAGGAAAATCTTTTACAAAAGCCTTGAGATCGTCGGCGATAGAGAGTCCCTGCATCGGCAGGCCATGGCCGGTGCAGAGATAGTAGGGTTCCAGTTCGGCCAAGGCGCGGGCGGATTGGCGGGCGTGATTCCAGTTATAAGTGGCGTACGGCGGGGGCGGGGATATGGTAGGGCTTTGCGCGATAACTGCGAAGGGAGAGTTTTGGTCGAGTGTGACCACGGCGTCTCCGGCGATGAGGGTGCGGGTGGCGGCGTTCCAAAAGGAGACGTGGCCGGGCGTATGGCCGGGCGTGGGTCGCAGTTCCCAGCCGGGCATGAGATCAAATGGCCCGGCTTCCTCGGGGAGGGGCATGACTTTCGCGGGTGTCGGGGTGGAGCGGGCGGTGTCCATGAAGCGTGACATTTGCGCCATCGCACCGCCGACGGTGGGATCGCCGGGGGGATAGCGGCGGCCATCGTTGAGGTAGGGGAGTTCGAGAGGGTGTGCGTAGACGGGGACATTTTGCCACACTTTGAGGAGGCCGGGGAGAGCGCCCGCGTGGTCGAAGTGGCCGTGCGTGAGGATGATGGCGCGTGGCGGAATGCCGCCGAAGAGTTCGTGAGCGGTGGCGAGAATGCGTTGAGCATAATGGTCGTCGCCGACATCGACGAGGACATAGTCGTCGGCATCAAGGGCGACGAAATAGGCGTTGGAGATTCCGGTGGGGACGCGGTAGATGTTGGGGGCGGCGGTTTGTGCGGATGAGGAGATGCGAGAGGGCGAGGCGAGACAAACCATGATCGTTCCTCCGTTAAATAGGGCGTTATGGAGGGAGGAAGCAAAATGAGGGCCTGAATGGGGTTATTTAAGGGGCGATGCTTGGCTGTTTTGGGCAGACGGGGTGTTGAAACGCGGTGCCCGCGCTGCTGAGGCAGCGGGCGTTGAGCAGGTTCAGTTGCGGGCGGTTCTTACAGACCCAGCACATCGGACATGGTGTAGCGGCCGGGTTTTTGGCGGGTGAGGAAGAGCGCGGCGCGGAGGGCACCGCGGGCGAAGGTGTCGCGGTTGGTGGCGACGTGGCGGATTTCGATGCGTTCGCCGGGGGTGGCGTAGTAGATGGTGTGTTCGCCCACGACGTCGCCCATGCGGATGGCGTGCATGCCGATGGTGCCTTTTTTGCGGAGCGCATCATTGCCTTCGCGGCCATGGACGAGATCGTGGTGGAGATCGCGGCCGGTGGATTTGCAGATGCTTTCAGCGAGGGAGAGCGCGGTGCCGGAGGGAGCATCTTTCTTTTGATTGTGATGTGCTTCGACGATTTCAATGTCGTAGGCTTCGCCGAGTTGGCGGGCGACCTGGGCCGCGACGGCGAGGAGGACGTTGACGCCGAGGCTGGTGTTGGTCGCCTGGAGGACGGGAATGGAGGTGGCGGCCTGGTCGATGAGTTGTTGGTCGGCAGGGGTGAGCCCGGTGGTGCCGATGACGAAGGCGATTTTTCGTTCGATGCATTGGGCGAGGAGGGCGCGGGTGGCGGCGGGGGCGGTGAAGTCGATGATGACATTCGGAGCTGCCGGCGAGGGTGGCGGTGATGGCGACGCCGAGGGGGGCGACACCGGCGAGGGTTCCGGCGTCGTGGCCGAGAGAGGGAGATGAGGGGGAATCGATTGCGGTGGTGAGTTTGAAGAGGTCGGGTTGGTCCGCGGCGAGCGCAATGAGACGTTTGCCCATGCGGCCGGCGGCACCGGCGATGGCGAGAGAAATGGTGGACATGGCGAGCCCTCGGTTAATGAACAGGGCGGCCATTGTACCGGGATGTTGCGCGGTGAGAACTCCTTTGGGGAGAACACTTGAGAGAACCGGCGGCCCCGGAGTTCACGCTTCAGCGTGTCTTCGCAAGCAAATGTGTGGAAGACGACCCGAAGACACGCTGAAGCGTGAACTCCGGGATCAGAGAATGATGGTCTGATTTCAGACGCGGCTGTGGAGGTATTCGTGGAGGTAGTGGATGGTGATGGCTTGGCCGTTGGCTTCCCACGCGTTGATATCGCCGATGGAGATGAGGCCCTGCAGTTCACTGTCACCTTCGCAGACCGGGAGGTGTCGGATGCGGCGTTCGCGCATGACGGCGGCGACCTGATCGATGTCCATGTCACCCCGGCAGTAGGCGACATTGGTGGACATGACGTCTTCGACGAGGGTGGTGGTGGGATCACGTTGTTCAGCGACGACGCGGGTGAGCACATCGCGCTCGGTGAACATTCCGATGACACGTGAACAGGTGGTTGCGTCGGAGGAAAACGTGACGACGAGGGCGCCGATTTTGTGGCGGTTCATGAGTTGTGTGGCAGCGAGGACAGTAGCGGTGGGCGAGATGGAGTGAACGCGGGGGCCTTTTTTTGCCAATAGGTCAGAGACTTTGGCCATGGGGCACCTCCTGAGCGTAAGTTGAAAAAGATGCTGGCGAAGGCATCAGAAATGAGACTCCATTCACCTTACAATGCGCGCGGCACGTATGCAATAATGTGAATATTTTCTCGATGTATTTTTGGGGGGACGGGAGTTCGGGGAGGGCTTAGATCGTGAATTCGGAGGGGGGCATTTCGGCGCGGCGGGCTTTTTTGGCGTCGAGTTGGCGGCGGAGGAAATCTTTGAACGTGGGGAGGTGGGCTTCGGACCAGGCGGTCTCGATTTGTTCGGTCAGTTGTTTGTTGCTGGCGCGGATGGAGGCCAGCCAGGCGGCGTCGGGGGAACCGGGGGTGGCGTGGAGGTGTCGGTCGTGGGTATCCACGCGAAGGAGGAAGGGAGGGGGGAGCGGATCGTCGTGCGCGCGGCAGAGCGGGGCGGGCTCAATGATGAGCTTCATGTGGGGGTAAAGAGGCTGCCCGAGGCGGAGGGCGAAGCCGGAGGCGGTGGCGGTGGGGTCCTTTTCAAGCAGGGCTTCAGGGACAGATTCGGCCCCGGAAAGGGCCCGGATGGGGGCGACGCGATCTTGCGTGCCGGGGGGAAGGGTTCCGGCGGGATACGCTCGCTCGAGATATAACTCGATTGCGTGCTTTAAGATATGGGCGGAAATATCAGTCATGCCACTCGTCCTCTTCGCGCCTAAGATTGTAGCGTGTAGAGAGCCTTTCGACATCTTTAATGGTGAATCTTGTGGTGGCGCAACTTACTCACAGCAGGCACGACTTTCAGTCCGATATACGTACAATGGGAGATTCGCGCGGCGGCGGGCCCTCCGCGACTCTTACCGCAGAGCTACTTCAGGCGGAACGCGAGGCACTGGTGGATACCAAGGTACTGGTCGTCGAAGACGATCTCGAAATAAATGAACTGCTGGGCGAATATCTCGCGCTGGAGAATATCCAGTACGTTCAGGCGGTCACGGGGCATGGTGGGATTCATCAGGCGGTCACGGAACATCCGGATGCGATGATCCTCGATCTGATGCTGCCGGATATTGATGGGTTTCAGGTCGCCAAGTCGTTGACGACCAAGCGGGCGACGTACGACATTCCGATTTTGATTCTTTCGTGCATGTGTCAGGCGGACGATCGGCAGAAGGGGTTCGGGTCGGGGGCGCTGTTTTATATGAACAAACCGTTCTTGCCGGACGATCTGCTGGCGACGCTGCGGAAGGCGTTGGAGTGGAAGCGGTCCTTGCGGGATCGCGTGCCGGCAGGGGGCGTGACGCTGGGGGGTTTGAAGGAGGAGGATGGGATTCGTTGTGCGAAAGAAATAAATCAGATGATGGCGGATATTTTTTCGCGGACGGAATTGGCGGACGCGGCGGTGGGGCAGATTCGGGAGACGATGGAGATTTTGGAGCGGTGGGCCGTGGAATGGAATCGGGAGCATCAGAGCGAGTGCCAGGTACAGGTCGATTATGAAGTGACGCCGGCGGGGGGAGGACTGCACGCGGGGATCGAGTGGGTGATTTCAGAAAATGAGCCGGGGATGTTGGCGGCGGCGTTTTTCAAGCCACTGCCGGTGGGGCAGAGCGCGGGGATCGGGGGTTGGGGCACGGGGAGTTTGATGGTGAAGCCGTTGGCACCGATCGCACCGCCGGCGAAATGGCTGCAGGTGCTGGCGAAGACGGGCGCGGCGCGGTTTGAGAAAGATTCAAAGACGCAGACCGTGCGGTTTGCGCGGGGGGGAACGGCGTGAATACGACGGTGGGCCAGGTGCCGGTGGTGGAGATTGATGGAAAGCGTTTTCCGACGCGGCTGCGGGGCGAGGCGTTGGCAGCGAAGCGGGGGTGAGAGTGGGGAGGGTGAGGATTTGAAATTTGAAATTTGGACCTTTGGATTTTGGATATCCAGGGTCAGCGGCGGCTTTATGGGTTGCGGGGGTTCGTTTAGGATGGGGGATCTATGACGATGATGAATTCAGGTAATACGGGCGGTGGGGCTGGGGGGTGGCACGTTGGGCGTGTGGCGGGGCAGTGCGCGGCGTGCGGGACGGAGTTGCCTCGGGGGGCGACGTGCTGGGCGGCGTTGTGTGATGCGCCGATTGAGCAGCTTTCGGCCGCGGAGAAGGCGGCGGTGATCGAAGGGGCGCGGGAAGAAGGAGAAGGAGGCAAAGGTAGAGGTGTCGCCTTTTGTGCGGGTGGATTTTTGTGAGAAGTGTTGGGGGGATGGGGCGCGGCCGGGCGAGCCGTTGGTGATGTTTAGTTTTTGGAAGACGACGGTTCCGATGCCGGAGCAGAAGAAGAAATTACTCGTGGATGATTCGGTGCTGGTGGATGTTTTTGCGAGGATGGAGGGGAAGAATGAGCCGTCGGAGATTCGGTTTCGGTTTGTGCTGGCGTTGATTTTGATGAGGAAGCGGTTATTGAAGTATGAGGGAATGGAAGAGGGTGCGGGCGCGGAGGTGTGGCGGATGGTGCCGCGCGGGGGGGAGCAGGCCGTGCAGGTGGTGAATCCGCATTTGACGGCAGAGCAGATTAGTGAAGTGAGTCAGCAGTTGTCGGCGATTCTGGCGGAAGAGGTTTGATGAAACTTGAAGAGGATCATCATGTGGTTCGCGGGGGAAAAGGAATGGGGCTGGCTTTTTCCACGACTGCTTGTGTGGGGTGGGAGCTTGAGCGAATCGTGGCGGCGGCGCGGCGATTGGGTTTTCGCGGGATTGAGTTGGCGGGACTGGGTGGAGGTGATGGTGCGGGGATGGACGTGGGTGGAGGTTTGATAAAGTCCGCGGGGTCGATGCGGCAGATGCTTGGGGCAGCGGGTTTGTGTGTGTGTGCGCTGGCGACGAATATTGTGATGCATGAGCCGGAGGGGAGTTCGTGGGAGAAGGCTCGGGAGGGTTTGAAGCAGGCGGTGGAGCTTGCGGGGGAATTGGGGCGCCGGTGGTGCGGGTGTTTGGTCATAGCGTGGGACGTCGAGAGGGCCGAAGCGTGGTGATGACGCGGATCGCGCGGCGGTTGGCGGCATGTGCGGAGTTTGCGGATCAGGCGAGTGGCGGCGGGGTCGCGATTGCGATGCAGAATGGGGGGAGTTTTGTGAATGCTCGCGAATTGTGGACGATTCTCGAGGCGGCGGGGCATCGGAATGCGGTGGGGGTGTGTTGGGATGCGGGGGAGGCGGCGCTGGAAGTGAATGGCGAGGGTGGCGGGGAGACGGCATCGCTGGCGGTGACGACGTTGAATTCGCGTATTCGATTGGCGCATGTGTGGGATCATGAGGGGGCTCGCAAGGCGGTGGCGATGGGGCGTGGGCGGTTGAAGTTGGGGTCGTTTGTTGATCGGTTGCGTGGGATTGGGTACGAGGGGTGTCTGGTTTACGCGCCGCCGACGGAGGTGGGAAATGACGATGCGGAGCGGATGTTGGAGGCGGCGGCGGGGGCGATGAAGGCGGCGATGGAGACGGGGAAGGGGCGTGGCGCGAGCGATGCGACGCCGGTGGCGAGTGTCGCGGGCGGGCATAAGAAGTAGGGTGGCGATTTGATTTGTTTCGCAACCGGCGAGGAGGGCGGCGGTCCCGCTGATGCCGAGAAGATTGGAGCGGCGGGAGAATTTGGTGGGTGATTCAGCGGGCGGTGGGTGCGTCATGGGGTCCTCGGCGGGAAGAATCGCCCTTCTGTTAGAACGCGGATGAGCGGTACCTGAGGGTCGCGGTACCAGAGGTCGCGGTACCAGAGGTCACGGTACCAGAGGTCGCGGTACCAGAGTTTAAATGAGGCGTTGGCGGCGGATGGAGACCATGTAGGGCTGCATGTTTCGGCCGGGGCATTCGGTGCTGACGATTTCGCGGTGGGTGTAGACGCGGGAGATGGGGAGGCCGTACTCTTTTCGGAGGAGCGAGCCGAAGATGCGGGCTTTGTCTTTTTGGGCCTGGGTCATGACTTGCAGGTCGAAGTTGCCGAGGACGACGACGCCGATGTTGTGTTCATTGTTGTAGCGGACATGCTGGCCCTGGTATTTGAGGGAGCGGAGTTGCCAGACGCGGCCGACGCGGTCGATGGCGAAGTGGTAGCCGATGTCCTGGAAATTGCGGGAGCGGTGGTAGGCGCGGACGTTTTCGAGATGCTGTGCGGTTTCGCCGAAGTCGGTGGACCAGAAGGGGATGGGGTCGCCGGAGTGGTGGAAGGTGATGAGGTGGACGCCGTTCATGGGGTCGATGGTGTTGAGGTTGGGTCCGCCGCGGGCCCACATTGAGCGCGGGAGGATGCCGTAGGTGTTTCGTGGGGCGACTTTGACGGGGGGTGGCGGGAGCGGGCGGGTGGGGACGGGGGGCGCGAATTCATCGCCGGAGACGAGGGGGCCGCTGGATGGGTGAGGGGAAAGTGAGGGGGAGATGGGGGTGGTGGCGACGGTGCGCGGGGCGGTGGTGTTGTTTTCGCAACCCGCAAGGAAAGCGGCGGCACCGGTCATGCCGAGGATGCTGACAAAGGAGCGACGCGAGAGTCCATTCCTGCGCGTCGCTGGCTGGTTGATCGGTCACGGTTTACCCTTTCGGTCCCCGAAAAAGCGAGCACACACTAGGCTTGCGATTCTCGGTAGTTATCGGTGAGTGAAGTAACTCATTGGGTATCGGCAATATAGCGATTTGGTATGAAAAACAAAACGCGGGGGTTGAGGGGGTGAAGGGCAATCGCAAATGAACTGGTAGGGCAGTCATCTTGGCTGTGGCTGATCTGTTGTGGCGTTCAATAGGGCGGGTGCAAGACGTTGGGTGGGATGCCGGAGTGACGACGGTATGGGTGGCCAGATGCTCATGCAGATGCTCATTCAGGTGCTCATGGTTTTTGGGGGGTGAACGGAATTTGTAAGCGGTGAGATTGGAGTGGGTTGGAATTATCTCAGGGGGTTGGTGCTCATTTTTTGGGTGCATTTTTGAATTCAATGAGGTTTGCGCAGGTGCGCAAATGTTTTTTGGGTTTTTAGTGGTGTGTAAGCTTTGTGTTGGCAATGTGTTGGAATTATCACAGGGGCGAGGTGCGCAAATTTGTGAGATATTTTTTTTGAGTGGGGAGGGAGAAGGAGAGTGCTGAATGTTGAATTCTGAATGATGAAAGGGGGTCGGGGGCATGATGAGAGTCTCCTATAGAGGGGAGGTGCGCCCAGTTTGTGCGCACACGCGGATGTAAATTTTTTGTTAGGGGTTGTGGTTGGGGCGGTTGTAGATGGGGGATTATTTTTGAGGGGGTTTTTGTGGTTGGGGGCTGTGCGCACAGGCGAAGCGGGGCGGGGGGAGGGTGTAGGGGCGACGAGTTTTTCGAGGAGTTGCTCGTCGGTGAGGCCTCCCGGGCTGGCCGTAGGCGATGAACACGGCGGCGTCGAGGTCGTCGTGGAGTTGTTTGAGGATTGATCGTGTACCACTTCTTACGAGTTCACACCTTTCAGCAAAGCCACGAATCCAGCTTGCTCAAAGTGGTGGTCGTCTGTGAGAGCCTGTGACATGCCATCTTGGGTCATCAGTTCAAATGAGACGCAGTCGGCAAGGCTATATTGCTTGTCGGTGTCACGCTTGTAGCGTGCGAATCCGCCATCAAATGTTGTTCGTGACTGTTCCACTACTGTGACGCGCGAGTCCTTGCGGATTGCCTCGACGGTCATTGCTGTGGCGTTTCGGATCTCTTTTCCGCGGCTACTGTAAAAGTTCAGAACTTCGGTCAGCACTTCATCTGTAGTCACAAAATGACTCTTTTTTAATCGCTTTTGAGCGGTAGTTGCCGCCAAATGGAGTTGGTCTTTGCGATTAAGCAGAGCGATCCAATAACAAGCGTCTGCGAAGATTCGAGTCATGAACGCCTCTTGGGTGCCCCATATAGGTAGTGGTCGTGTTGCGACGCGCCGTCGACAGGCAGGCCCGCGATCGCCTCCTCGGGAAGGGACGCTGCGAGATCGGCGATGCGCTCCCAGATCGGTCGGTCGTCGTCGGGCAGCTTGGTTGATGGCTCGACAGGGCGGCTGGTCCAGCCCCGCGGATAGCCGCGAAATGTGCAGCCGACACCGGGGCGGTCCACGCCATCGAAGATGGCGAGCAACTGACGTTCGAGCACAATCGGCAGGTTGTACAGACGCAGCACGGCGGCATCGAGATCGAGCAAGGCTTGCTTGATCGCCGCTTCATCCGGTGGAGTGAGTGTGAACGTTTGTAGTGGCACTACGAGTTTGAGATAAGCGGCGGCGGCGGCCTCGATCTCCGCCTTCTGCGTCTCGGTCAGTGTGGGCAACGGGAAGATCAGCCACTCCTTCACGAGCGTTTGCCGCTTGCTCGACCATGAGTACGCATACGCATTCGCCACGGGCGATAGAAGCACCGCCCATAGGGTCGTGAGCGAGTGCTGGGCTCTCGCATTCGGGCGGAAGGTCAGAAATCGGCTGCTGGCGGCGATGCCTTCGGAATCCAAAACCGGTTTAAATCGCCACGCCTGGACAGGCCCCGCATAATTGACGATGACCTGCGCCGCACCAAGGACCGTCGCCGCGCCGGGTCGCCGAACATTCGCGGTGCGCAGGTCAACCCAGTCAGCCTTGGGCAGCTCCCAGACAGTGTAGTCGCCGCTTGCGTTCAAGGCAGCCTTACTAAATCCGGGCTTGGGCGACCTACTCACGACGCTCCGCGTTCCAAGTGCTCCCTTTGCCCTTAGTTGGAAGCCCTGTTGCACGCTAAACGAGGCCCCGAGTTTCGGCAGCGCTTCGGCGTATGCCCACAACTCCCGCAAGTCCGGTTCGTAAAGGCTCGCGTCATCGCCTCGCCCAAGTTCCGACGGTTGCAGCCGATCTTCGCGTGAGAACGCAAGCGACGACTTGAAGACCTCCATATCCGGATTGCGTACTCGCCGGTACATGACCGTTGACACACGATTCCTGCCCTGTTTACGACGGCCGACCAGGATGCATGTCTCCGGCTTGGCCTTGCTCCACAGCGCGTCTTCGAATAATGAAATCTCGGCGACTTCGCAAGATTCCAGCAGGTTCTTACGAAGATCCTTCGCTTCCCGCTGAAACAATGCTCCCTGCGGCAGCACGAACCCAAAGACTGCGCCCGGGGCGAGGTTGGGCACCACGCGCTTAAGCATCTCGACCGCCTTGGTCTGCGCTGTCACTGGTTCCTCTGACTTCAGCCATCGGTTCGCATCTGTTTTCTTGAAGTCTTCGTAAGGCGGGTTAGACAGCACAATCGTCGCCCATTCGGCGGAGTTCCGCAGGACGCCGGGCTTGAACATGTCGCCCTCTTCGATCCGCCAAGTGTTCCCGTGCGGCACATCTGCGAGCGTCAGCGAGAGTTTGGCAATTTCTACGGCGAACGGGTCGAATTCTGTACCACGAAGACGTTCGCGAAGGTAGCGGTGCCGGGCTGTGCTATCTTCCATACCGGAATAATTTCGAATATCACGCAGCGCTGCGGTGAGGAAGGCGCCATGACCACAGGCAGGCTCGTAAATTCGTTGGTCCGAAAGCTTGTCCGTATCTACCAGAGGCCACACCTGTGCCAGCATGTGGTCAACAAGAATCGACGGGGTGCTATGAATGCCCAAGGTCTTGCGTACGTCTGGATAACTTGTGGTTGACGGCTTGGCGGCTTTGTTCTTGGGACCGTCTATCAGAGCCGTCTCGTACAGGAAGGCCAACGACTCTGCTGTGATATTGCCAAGTTTTCCCCACCCGGCTATGTTCGCGGCCACCTTGGACAGAGCGGGTTTCCATGTCTGATCGCCCGGAGGGTAGTCGCGAGCATCCTTGTAGTGCTGGCCGACAACCTTAAAGACTTCGTCGATATCGTTGAGATCAAGCGACCTAAATCCCTTTACGTCCTTTTCCTTGAGCAACTTTGCCGCAAGAAGCCAGAATACGGATTTGTATACACCTTCGTGATCGGCTCGTGAGCGGACCTTGCTCCCCAAATCGTCTATGAGGGTTCGGATGGCTTGGGTTACAAGCCGATTCAACGATTGACCTGCGTTGCGTTCAAGCGCAGGCATCAGTCCCACATCGACAAAATCCATCTGCACACCGGATGGCACGGGGCGGTGTAGCTTGGCAGCGTAAATATTCTCGGGCTTCAATTGTTCGCCGTGTCGGCGAAAGAATCCGTCAAGTTCGCTGGCGCGGATCGTACGTGGATCACGTGGTCCGTTTATCGAGAGCTGCCACCAATCGAAGGAATCGCCGCGGCAAACTAACGCGGTGGGGGCACCAAATTCGATGCATGCGTTAGCGGCAAGACGGCTGTCCGTGGTCGCATCGACGACGGCCAGACATGCAGATCGTGCGTCCCAAGGCTTACTTATGAACCCGCCGAGGGCCACCGAATTTGCGCCGAAGAAATAATCCTCTTTCAACCGTTCGCCAACGTAGCCGCAATCCACGATATATGGACGAAGCGCCGATGATGTGATTGTTGGTGAACGCACGAGCCTGAATTCTCCTTTTACAGCAATTGTACACGAGCGGACGGTTCCCTGCGTCATCGGTGCGTTGCCGCGAGGTCGGTGAGTTTGAAGGGGTGGGAGAGGTTGTTGGGGAACGGGGTGTAGGTTTTTCCGAGGTCGCGGCCCGGCGAGCGGGCCGGCTAAACGGGGGGCGTGTGGGATGCCGATGTTACGGGTTTATTTGATGGTGATAAGGACTTTGCCCATGGGGCCTTGTTCGAGGCGGGTGAAGGCGGGTTTGGCTTGGTCGAAGGGGAAGGTGGAGTCGATGAGGGGGTGGGCGTGGGTTTTGGATAAGGTTTGCAGGATGCTGGTCCATGCAGCGAGGGCTTCTTCGTGGGTGTAGCTGCCGACGGCGATGCCGCCGATGCGGAGGCGGCGGAAGAAGAGGGAGGCGGTGTTGAAGTCGGGGACGGGGCCGGCGAGGCGGCCGACGACGGAGATTCGGCCGTGCATGGCGAGGAGGTCGGGGAGTTGGTTGAAATCGGGGCCGCCGACGTTGTCGATGGCGAGATCGACGCGTTTTTCGCCAAGTTGCTCTTTGAGGGTTTTTCGCCAGTTTTTTTCAGTGGGGTCGATGGTGAAGTGGGCGCCGAGTTCTCGGAGTCGGGCGGATTTTTTTTCACTGCGGGAGAGGGCGATGACCTGGTAACCGAGTGCGTGGGCGAGTTGGACGGATGCGACGCCGACGCCGCCGGAGGCACCGGTGATGAGGACGACGGCATTGTCGGGGAGAGTGCCCCATTGGGTGAGGGCTTGCCATGCGGTGAGGTAGACGAGTGGCGCGGCGGCGGCTTGTTCTTCGGACCAGCCGGGCGGGACGGGGACGGCATAGGCGGCTTCGACGGCGACGCGCTGGGCGAGCGTGCCGGGGCGTGAGACGCCGACTTCGGAGCGGAGGATGAGGCGGGTGTCGCCGACGTGTGCGTTGTGGACGTCGCTTCCGACAGCGATCACGACGCCAACGCCGTCGCGTCCGAGGATGTGGGGGAAGGTGGGCTTCGCGGGGTATTGGTTGATGGCGAGGTATCGGTCGGCAGGGTTGAGTGCGGCGAAGTGGAGGGCGAGAACGAGTTCGTTTTTCGCGGGGACGGGGTCGGGGAATGTGCCGAGGGTCATGGAGTCGATGCCGGTATAGGCGGGGAGTAGCCAGGCTCGCATGTGGGTCTCCTTTACGGATATACACGGTGTAGCGGAGAGTGTTTTTTAACCATCAAGGCACCCTGGTGTCTCGGTGCCTTGGGAATTCAATCGTCTGCCAATCTTCAACGGCGCGTTGCGCAGCAGAAAAGACTCAAGCCATCGGTCGAGAGGGAAACCTCTTCAACGAGACGAAGTTTGGATTGCTCAATAACCTGCCGCCATTGCTCCGGCGGCCAGGGTGCCGAATTGCATAGCCGCATGACGAGGGCAAGTTCCGGCGCAGTAGAAATTTTTCTCAAAGCGCGGTGACGCGGTCGGTTCAATCAGAAGCACATGCGTCTTCGGAAAATTTTTGGCGATCGCCGAAAGCGTTTTGACGGCACCGGCCACATTGGCTGCGACATCGCGCAACCCGGCGCGGCGAATAGATTCGTCGCGATCACACAGTCAAAGCTGCGCCACAACTGCGTCGTGATCCCTATCCGGGCAAAAACGCTTTTGGTATGAATCCCCGCTTCAATCGGGTCGGCAGTCACCTGGATCAGCCGTTTGTCCAGCCCCGCCTTCGTGATGGCGAGATTGCCCTGCCGCACAAGAAAGCCCTCCGCCCCAATGCCGACCCCGACCACATTGCGCAGCCGCTTCGCAAGAAAGATCAGCAGTTCCCCCGCACCGCACTGAAGATCGAGCAGATGCTTCAATTCATGCTTTTTCAAAACCTTTTCGATGGCCGGGAAAAGTTCGCCGGCATATCGGGCGGCCTGCGCTTCCGCCACGCTCTCCGTCTTCCGATGCACCGCCGCCCCGCCAACGCCCGCGCCACTCGCGGTTTTTAACCGCGCCAGCAAATGCTCTATTGCATCCAACACCGGCTCATAAGAACGCATCGTTTCCAGCAACGCGTCTTCGTGTTCCAGCAGAGCCTTGCCTTCGGTCGTCAGCCGCGCTTGCTTGCCTTTTATCACGACAAGCCCCGTCGTTGCCAGATAGTCGATGAGTGCCCCCAACACCTCCGGAGCCATATTGGCGCGCGTCGCGTGAACCAGCGGATCAAGTCCCTCGCCTCCCTTCCCGCCGCCCTTCCCCCCTTCCCCTTCCCCCGCCGCCTCCATCTTTAACATCGCTTCAAACACGCCCGCATGTTTAAGCGCCACCAAGCCACGAGGGTAAAGTGGCCCGACAGGAGCCGCTGTGCCGTTTGTTGTGCGGCCTTGCGTGAGTTCAAAAACACAACGCCTCCTAATACTGAGCGAAATTTCATTACCGACGGAGGCAGCATAACAGGCGACGGACAAGACGCCAGACAATCGCAACAACGGCTCGCGTTCCCATACAAGCTCAGTTCACGCCTAGCCTTGCGTGGAAACGCAAGGCTGTGGAAACGCAAGGCCCTTCGCGTATGTGCAAGCTCTGGCGTCCCGTTTGCTCATCAATACCCCGAAAGAGCATCCTCGCACCCCGAGGGCCCCATGACCACTCTACCGCTGACCGCTACCCGTTTAACTCGCCGCCAGCGCTGGCGAGCCATGTGCGCAAAAAAGCTTCTCCACTATTAAAAAATCTTGCTTCGCCTGCCTCGGACCCGGACTCATCACCGGTGCCTCCGATGATGATCCCTCCGGCATCGCCACGTACTCTCAAGCCGGCGCGCAATTCGGCTTCACCCAGGCGTGGCTCATGCTCTTCACCATTCCGCTGATGGCCGCTTTCCAGGAAATCTGCGCCCGCATCGGTCGTACCACCGGACGCGGCTTCGCCGCGCAACATGCGACTCAATTACCCCGTCTGGATCGTCAATCCCCTCGTGCTCTTGCTCGTTCTCACCAACATCATCAATCTCGGAGCCGACATCAATGCGATGGGAGCCGCCTTTGCAATGCTCGTCGGCGGCCCGCGCGGTCCTCTACGCCCTCGCATTCACATTCGCATCCCTCGCCCTGCAAACATTCGCCTCCTACCACCGGTATACAAAAATACTCAAGTGGCTCGCCATGGTACTCCTCCTCTACGTGGCGGCGACCTTCGCGGTCCATCCCCCCTGGGGAACCGTTCTGCATGCGACCTTCCTTCCCTCCATTTCCTTCAAAAGCGACTATCTTGCCGTGCTGGTCGCAGTCCTCGGCACCACCATCAGTCCCTATCTTTTCTTCTGGCAAGCCTCCCTGGAATCCGAGGAAACGAAAATCGTCCCCGGGAAGAATCCCTGCTTAAAGCCCCGGAGCGCGCCCGCGCGAATTCCGCCGCATCCGCCTCGACACCTATGCCGGCATGATCCTCTCCAACTTCATCGGATTCTGCATCATCGTCTGCACTGCATCCACGCTGCACGCCGCACAACATCACCGACATCACTTCCGCCGATCAGGCCGCCGAGGCACTTCGCCCGATCGCGCCCCCCATCGCCCTGTTCGGCCACACCTTCTCCCTTGCCCCGTTCATGTTCTCGATGGGCATCATCGGCGGCGGCCTTCTTGCGATCCCCGTGCTCGCGGGTTCCGCCGCCTATGCCGTCGGTGAACTCTTCCACTGGCCCGTCGGCCTCGACCGGCAGACGCACAGAGCGAAAGGCTTCTACGGCGTGCTCGCGATTGCCACCCTGCTCGGCGCGGGAATGATTCTCACCCCTCTGAACCCCATGAAAGCCCTCGTCTGGGCCGCCATCGCCAACGGCATCGCCGCTGTGCCGATCATGGTCCTCATCATGATGATGTTCTCCAGCCGCCGCGTTATGGGACGCTTCATCCAAATATCCAAACCCCTCCGCATCATCGGCTGGATCGCAACCGCCGCCATGACCGCCGCCGCAATCGCCATGTTCGCAACCTGGGGCAAATAAACACGCCAAATGTCGGCATACCCCCCCAATGTGGCACGGTCGCCCCCGACCGTGATCGGAGAGATGGCCTCGGATGGCCGTCGCTCCGATGCTCGCTTCCCATAATTCTCAATTTTCCTGAAAAGACCCACCCCCCGCTCCGTCTATACTGCGGAAACCTCTCTCACCCGAACCACGGAGCCCCCTTGTCCGCCGACCTCAAACTTCTCCGCACCTACGCCCAAACCCGTGACGCCACCGTCTTCTCCGAACTCGTCGCCACCTACAGCGACATGGTCTACGCCATCTGCCTGCGTATCCTCAAAAACGTCGCCGAAGCCGAAGACGCCTCCCAGGAATGCTTCCTTCGCCTCGCCCGCGACTCCGCCAAAATCCACACCTCGATCGCCGCATGGCTTCACCGCTCCGCGACCAATGAATGTATCAGCCGCATCCGCCAATCCACCGCGGCTGCGAAACGCGAACGCACCTACGAAATCGACCGCCAGGAAGGAAAGCGGTCGTCCTCCACCTGGCCTGAAATTTTCGACCAGGTGGATGAGGCTCTGGAGGAGCTGCCTGACGATCTGCGGCATATTCTCGTTGCTCACTTTCTGCAACGACGCTCGCAATCCGAACTGGCAGCGGAATTGGGCGTATCCGCCGCGACCATGTCCCGTCGTGTCAACGAGGGCGTGGCGGCGATACGAAAGAAACTCTCGCGCACCGGATTCGTCATCTCCGGCGTCGCGCTCGGCGTCGTCCTGCTCGAACACACCGCGGAAGCCGCACCACCCGCACTCGTCACAAACCTCGGAAAACTCGCCATCCTCGGCCCCCCGGTCGCCGCGACTGTTTCCGCAAAGCTCGCTCCGAGCCCTGACCTCAAAAGGAACTCTTTACGCCGCCGCAGCCGGCACCCTCGTCGCCGTCGTCCTCTATCTGCGCTCGATCATCGCCCCGCCCCTCCCGCCAATTCCACCCCCCCTCAACTCATACCCGTCCATTTCACCCCCACCCCCCCACCCCCCCCGCCACCCCCGACACACGCTAAAATCAGCTCCCCCCACAAAGCTCAACGACTAAAAGTAGCTCCGAACTATTCCGTCACCGCGTTCTCACCAGATCATAACGAGCGAGAAACTTCCGCCGCACCACAATGATCGGCCGAGTAAAAAACCGATGCGTCCGATGCAGCCGCCCGGGCCGCTTCGCCTTCGCAAAATCATCGGGCGTGCACGCGCTGGGCAGCAGCCGCACCTTGTGCTTGTGATAGTGATACCAGTCCGCCCGAACAAACCGCCGCATCCACCATCGCTTCACAAAATTCCATCCCCGCGGATCATGAAAAAACGATATCTGAAAATCGATCAACCACGGCCTCCCGTCCTCCCCATACAAAATATTCTCCCGTTTGTTCGCATCGACATATGCAATGTTCCGCTCGTGGATCGCGATAAAGAGCACGCTGCCAAATCCTCAAAAAACGCCGGCGTCAGCCGTTGACCCGCATGAAGATCACACCCCGGCACAAACGCATGCATCATTCCCGTGGGCCCGACGCGCCCAGAAACTCGGGAATCCCCCGAACGCCCTGCAGCTTCTCATAAATCATCGCCTCCCGCCGCGCCACGATCCGCCCCAGCCACTTCATCGGAAAGCCATAAAACGGATGCGTCCGCTGCACTTTCAAAACCGCCAACTCCGGTGCCTCCCCTCCACCCCGCACATTCTCATACAGCGCGGTGATCGCGAAAAAATCGTGCTTGAACAGTTTGACGTATCGGTACGCCTTGCCCCCACCGACAATTCCGCCGGAACCGTTTCATAGCCGATGGCAAACAGGGAGGCGGGCGCGCGTCGCTTTTTCTTCTTCAACTCCATAACGGAAAGTATAGCGGACGAGCCGCACTCCAGAGAGTCTCGCACAGACACATAATTCGCTGCCGCACGCGCCGATCCATCACGGCCCAATCGCACCCGTCGACGTCAGCCGCACCGGCGTCATCACCGTATCGTAAGGAAAATCCGTTCCAGAAATCGACGTCGGCAGCGTCCCCGCCGTGGAAATCGCAACCCCCGGTGATCCCGAAAAAGCCGTGTTATTCACCGTAAAAATATTGTCCCCATTACCGCCCACATACGGATCCCGGCACCAGTCCACATGCGAATCCGCGTACGAAACATTTTGCCCCTTGCCCTCGTGGTTTCCACTGTTGATGAGCTTTGCCGGTGAGCCCCGCGGCAAGGTCGGATCCTTGATATTCGCCTCCGCTTGGGGTGCCATGTCCGACGCAATCGGGCTCGACGAACTGCCGTCGCGCCCACGCCACACCGGCGAAATCGAACTCCCCAGCCACGGGTACGCAATCGAGTATGAATCCTGCGTCGGCGTTTGAAAGTTATCGTAATACAGCCCGCTCGTGTCAGACAGTTGTGCCGGCGTAATCACCGACCGGTCCGACTTGCAAAGAAATATTTTTGCCGGAGCCGTGTTCCGCAGATTCAGCATCCATAAACAGGTCAGAACGTTCCCGGGGAGCATCGCCGGTATCCGGAGCAGCGTCGTGTCAGCCGACGGGGTAAGTCCGCTGGGCGTGGGGCTGAACGTGGCATAGGTGTTTGCCAGGGTGGGCGGCGCCGGAGTGGGGAACGTATCAAATTCCTCGCCGTACAAGATCAGCGACTGCGTGATTCCCCGCAGATTCGCCGAGCAATACGCGCGGTTCGCGAGTTCCTTCGCCTGCCCCAACGACGGCAACAAAATCGAAATCAGCAGCGCAATGATTGAGACCACGACCAGCAGTTCAATCAACGTGAACGCACGACGCCCAGCGTGGAATCTATCTCCCACGCCCACCCCTCCCACTGCTTGCTCACATAATGTCATGCCGCGCCTCACGTCGATTTGATCGGCAAAGTATACCAGCACCACCTAAGAGGAGTAGAATCCCATACCCGGGCATCCTGCCCGCCTCTTTAATCTTTATCATCTGGGAGCTTGTATGGTGACGAAATGGCAACCCACCGTGGCCCTGGCAGCAGCACTGATTATGGCCGGCACCTCGATACTCCACGCTGACGCCCCTCCAACGCCCGACGACATCCTTTACATCGACCCCGACGCCCAGTCGTCCGCAACCATCACCCAAGTCTTCCCCAACTCCAACACATCCCAAATGATCCTCACCAATGTGCGCAGCATCCGCGCCCGACAGGATATTCTCATCATCAACTGGGGTGCCACCGCGACGACGCTTCTGCCCCGCCAGTACGTCATGTCCCTTACCGTCAACAAACGCACCCCACCCCACCCCGCCACAGCCCCCGCCGGTGGTTAAACACGCATCGTCTTCACAGATCATGGACCCCGGCGATCACAAGCGAAATGAGCCCGCCCGCCCCACGATCCGGGGGCGTCCAATCTACTCTTCAGTCATCCAGCAGGGATCAACAGCAATTAAACGATCGCCGGCGTCGCTTCCGCGAGCCGCTTCACATTCGTCGCCTTGAGACCTTTTGGACCCGGCTCACAATCAAATTCCACGGCTTCGCCTTCCTTCAGCGTGCGAAACCCCTCGGATGCAATCGCGGTATGATGGACAAAAATATCTTGTCCGCCATCCCCGCAAATGAACCCGAACCCCTTTTGATCGTTAAACCACTTAACCTTCCCCTGTGTACGGCCCACGAACATACTCCGTGTCAAAGCACCGCAACGAAAAATAACCTTCTTGCCGCTGGCGGCCATTCGCGGAAGAAGGCACTCCCGAGTCTTGTTCTCACCCGCTTATTTTTTTACACCACGCCGCCATGAATCAGACGCGTTGAGATAGGAAATGTAGATTCATTGATAGGCCACTATGACGACTCCCCGATTTGTTGTCAATAACTTTCTTCGCGGATCACGAGAGCTTCAAAAACCTCCCCCCTTGGCCCCTTTTTCCCCTTCTCGAATGGATGGAACCGCTTTGCCTCGCTGCCACGTAGATACTACAGTGCGGGGAGTTCAGTCTTTCGGACACCATTCATGATGTCACCGGGCATTCTGCTGATTTTGGGGTCTCCCGCCACGCCGCTCCCTCCCGAACTGCGTGATCTCGCGGAACGCACCGGGATGGAGTCCCTTTACGCCTCCACTCTCTTTGAAGTCGCGGCCAAAGTGGCCGAAGCGCGAGAGGTGGCGCTTCTTGCTCATTGAACCTACCGCCCTCACCAGCAAAATTGCCGCCTCCCTCGCTGTTTTTCGCCGCCAATCCGGAATCCCCATCATCATTCTCCCCTCCCCGGAACCTCTCGCCGCCGGCCTGGCCGACAACTCCCGCCCGGCGTACTCCTGTGGGGCGACACCCTGCCCCCGCTCGCCAGGATCATGCAAATCCCCAGCCGTGACGACCCCTCGGACGGAAATGTCGTGACATCGCCCCTCCCACCCCGCTATGATGACTTTGATGCCCCACCGCTGCTAAGTGAACAGGAAATGCGTGCTCTTCTGGGCCCGCTTGAGTGAACCGTGTGTACGGAGGGCGTCCTTGGGCCGGAGGGAGGGGAAAGTCTTGGAGGCAAGGTGTCGACCCTACCCGGCATGATCTCTTCCGCAAAAGCGGCGGCCATTGAACCGCATGTCCCGCGAGAAGCCTTGCGCGCCGCCGTTTAATCCTCCTCGCCGGCACTGACGCCCTCACACTTCGCCCGGAAGTCGAACACCATCCCCATCTCACATCCGATACCCGGTACGCCAGCGAAGTCGCCGCCGTCGGTACCATTCTTGAAGCGATCCTCATGGGTGCGGATCAGTCCATCGTCGAAGTGCCCCTCATCCTGGTCGGCGTCTCTCAGGAATTGGATCAATTGGAACCCGCCGTCCGAAGCCTGCGGCAGGTCTACGCAAAATCTCCCATCGTATTACTCTGCGATCCTTCCGATGAGGTCCTCTGCCGCAAAGCCAAAGCCTGGGGTGCGACGGATTACCTGATTCTCCCCCTTGATGCGAATTGCCTGGATCGACTCTTGCATCGTCATTTGTCGATGCCCCCCGCGGGCACCCCGCCCTTCACCGAAAGCGCCAACGGCATCGGCGTCTCCACCGAACTCTCCCGACTGCTTGGCGCTGGAACCACCAACGGCCGCTCCACGGAAAAAACACCCATTCGCGCGCTCGCCCAAAATGGCCACGCCAACCACAAGTCCAACGACCTCACTCTTCCCGGCCTCCCTCTGATGGTCCAGACAACCCTGCTCAATGATTTAATGTCCGGCAACCCCGACTTCATGGACCGCGTGATCGCAACCCTGCAAAGTTATGTGAAATGGGATGGAGCACTCGATTTCATCCCGCCCTCCGCCGAAAACGAAAACGAAAACGCCTCCACCGCGACCGCCAACGCAGCTCTCACCCGCGGCGAAACCCGAATGCCCATCACCGTTCCCGGTCAACCATCCTTCGGCACCCTCGTGCTCACCCGAACCCATCCCACCCCCCCCCTACCCCACCCCTCCGCTGAAGCTGCTCTCTCCCAGGCCCGCGCATTGGCTCGGAACGCTCCTCAGCGTCGGGCGCCGCTATGAGCAACTCCGCACCATGGCCGTCACTGATGAACTCTCCGGTGCCTACAATCGCCGCTACTTCAATAAATTCGTCACCGGCCTCCTCGAACGCGCACGCCTCAACCGATTCCGCGTCACCCTCCTCCTCTTCGACATCGACAACTTCAAACAATACAACGACCGCTTCGGCCATGCCTCCGGCGACGCCATCATCCGCGAACTCATCAAACTCCTCCGCGCCTGCACCCGTCCCGACGACCTCGTCGCCCGTCTCGGCGGCGACGAATTCGCCGTCGTCTATTGGGACAACGAAGCGCCCCGCCAGCCCAACTCCGAACACCCCCGCGACATGCTCCTCGCCACCGAACGATTCCGCAAAGCCATCAAAGCCCACCAATGGCCCAAAACCTGCAACATCCAGGGCGAAATCTCCATCTCCGGCGGACTCGCCACCTTCCCCTGGGACGCCGACTCCCTCGAGCAACTCATGGCCCGCGCCGACGAAGCCCTCCTCCGAGCAAAAGCCGCAGGCAAAAACGTAATCCTCCTCCACGGCTGCGAACCCTCCGAAATGCCCAGCGAGGCGCTACGGGCCACAGCGGAGTGAAGTTTAGTCGGACCGCAGTGCTAGATAACGTAGAATTTTGGCACAATGGGAAACGAATGGTTGCGGGCGCGGATAAGGAAACTTTTGGGGGCAGGACTGTCATCAGACAAAAGAAGCAAACGGTGACCACTTTGACAACAACTGAACCCGAAAATTATACCGCAGGAAAAATGATTCCATTCGAGCGATTCGTGGAGGAGCGACGAAAAATAGATCGAATACTGTGGCTGAAGGCTTGGGCCATTCTGCTCATATTGATCGCGATGGGTGGCATTGCAGTGTGGGCTACGCTCGGGCACGGGGGTCGGCTGCCCATGCCGGCCAAATGGTGGCGATTCGTTCCTCAAATAATGTTTGGCGGTTTGACAGCGAGCATGATCGCTTCGATTTTTTGGATGCGGTTCACAGCGCTGCGATGCCCGGTGTGTCAGACCAGATTTATCGATCAACGCGGGCTCGGCAAGGTGATGGTGAAAGGAAGATGCGCATCCTGTCGGACCGTGGTGACAACTCCGGCTCCAAGGCGCAATGCCGAAGAAAAATCTCGGCAACAGCGGGCTAACCGAAGGATCGCATATTACGTTGCGGCAGCAGCACTTCTTGGCACGCCCACCGTTATTCAATTATTAGCCGCGTACGGAGTATTGCGGGACGGTCCGGGACCGTGGCAAATGACTTTTATCTTCTGGGGGTTAGAGCTTTATGTGGCATTACTGCCTCTTTCAATCGTCTGGCTCTGCAGGCGATTGAATAAAAGGAATGAATCGCAAGCCTCAGCGTCTACCAGTACGCCGGTGGAATCTCCCTATCCTTTCTTAACCCTTATTCCAACCGCTGCCCGCCGCGGCTTTCGCTTGTATTTGACGCCCGATCTTTTATGTTTCGCGCATGTGACGGACAAGGTGTATTTGTATGCGGAAAATATGGCCACTGCGATGGAAAGCAAAGGTAAATATTTGGTGATGCCGGCGCAGAGCAAGGCGTGGTGGGAGAAAAGTCGGTTGGAAAATATTTACAATGGAATGGACGTCAGATCGCTCGATTTCCTTGAAATGGATTCGGCAAACTTTCAGGTGAGGCGAGACGAGGTGGAGGGATACACTTATACGCCGATATACAAGCAATCGATCCGGCAGCTTCGGGCGGAACCTCGTGCGGCAGGCATTTTGGAATTAGCAGCGGAGGGGCACGGTGTGCTGAAGTTCCGCTTGATGGATGATTTATCGAAGGACGAGGTAGTGAGCCTGTGGGATAAGTGGTTCAGTGAACACCCGTCCTTCGCGACATAAGAGCCGCTACCTTGCCAGCGGAATTTTGCCTTTTCAGAGATTAGTATTTTATCGAGTGTTCGCCGGCCGCGTCGCCGCCATCGCCTCCTTCACCGCCGCCTCCAGCATCGCCTTACGCTTCACCAACCCCGGCAACGCCGGATCATCCACAAAACCCTCCCGTTTCGACAACTCAAACTCCACATCCGCCAGTTGTAATTGGAGCGTGACCAACGACAGGTGAGCCATCGCGGCCGTGTATTCACTTTGCAAAGCACTTAACGCAGCCCCATCCATCTTCTGCAGCGCCCGCGCCATACGCCTCCCCACTCACCCCCGCCGCCGCCTTCGCTTCCGCCAGTTCCACCTGCAGGTCGATATGCGTAATCCACTCCGCTCGCGGATCGCTCTTCCGATCCAACTTCGCCTGCTGCGCCTTCCAATACTCCAGCGACTGCTCACTCTCCGCCAACATCGCCGCCGCCAGCGCCGCGATCTCCACGCCGCGCAGTTGTCGCAATTTCACCCGATCCGGATCCGATCCACTTTCAAGCCGCTTCTCCTCCATCGCAGCCTCCGCCGCCACCGCAAGCTGCTCCGCCCGCGTCCGCCGCAGCACCATGTGCTCCTTCCACTGCGAAGTCTCCGCCTTAAGCTCCGCAACTTCCTTCGCATCCGTCGTCTCAAACACCGCATGCTCACTCGCCCACGTCCCCCACGCCGCATCCAATTCCGCATACCCCTTTTCAATCTCCGCCCCCAGCACACTCGCCCGCCCAAACGCTGCCGCCTCCTTCAGCCCGTCACGCTTCCCCGCCGGCGCATCCGACAACCGCTTCACCAGCGGCAACAATCCCCACAACTCCGCCTTCTCCCGATCAATCTCCTTCGCCACTGGCAACTGCTTCAACATGTACGCCCGAAACGCCTCATCATGCCAAACCCCCGCACTCGCCCTCAACAACTCCTCCTCCGTCACCTTCCGAATCACCACCTGCACCGCCACATCGCCATTGGAGTCAAACACCGCCGCCGGCAGCAAATGATAATTCCGCCCATACCGCATCATCGGATAAATCCAGTCGTCATACGCCAACGGATGCTCCGCAAACGACTGCGAAAAATGCTGAATCCCCTTCAACACCAACGCAACCTGCGGATCATCCCGCACAATAAGCGTACGATCCGTCCCACCACCGCCCTCCTCATCAGGTTTTGCGTTTTGAGTTTTGAGTTTTGAGTTTCCCTCCCCCGGACTGCCCTTAAACATCCACCCATAAGGCCCCGCCGCCACCCCCCACCCCTCATACTCCAGCAATTCATCAAGAGAATACATCTCCGCTTTCCCCCCCCGCGTCACCTCCAACTCAATCATCAACCGATCCCCCCGAATCTTCGGAAAGTCCTCAACTCCCGCCACCCACGCATCCGCATCATGACACCCAACCTCTCGAAGCGCCTGCATCAAAATCGCCTTCGTCGTCGTCACGCAAACAATCGTCTCATGCAAAAAATCCGATGGCCGCCCGCACATCGCCACCTCCACCCACGACGTCATATGCTGATTCCAAAACGCCCCCGCCACACGAATCTCCCCCTTCGCCTTATCCACCACAGGCCGCACAATCCTGATCGGCGCATCCGCATGCTTCACCACCCCATCCCCTGGCCCCGGCACATCCCGCGGCATCGTCTGCGCACCGCCAACGCGCCAACACACAACCCCACACTCATCCCGATGCGTAAACCCATTGCACTCATCATCCAATGAATTATAACTGCAAACTGATAGAGTAGCTCCGCGTAGAGTAGCTCCGCGGCGGAAGCCCGGGGCTCAACCGCTCGACCATTTGTGCGAACGCCAAAAGTCCCGAGCTTCCGCCGAGCTTCATCGCTCACCCCTCCCCCGGAGAACCCAAAATGCGTTACGCAGTCATCATGGCCGGTGGCGCCGGCACCCGACTCTGGCCCATGTCCCGCACTGGCAAACCCAAGCAATTGCTCCGCTTCATCCCCGGTGCCCCCGGCCAAGGCCCGCCAATCCCTCCTCCAACTCTCCGCATCCCGCCTCCGCGGCCTCGTCGACCCCGCCCGCATCTACATCTGCACCGGCGCCCCCTACGCCCGCCAGGTCCTCGCCGATCTGCCCCTGCTCCCCGAATCACAACTCCTCGGCGAACCCATGGGCCGCGACACCGCCAACGCCGTCGGATTCTCCGCCGCCATCCTCCACAAACACGACCCCGACGCCTCCTTCGCCGTCCTCACCGCTGACCACGTCATCGAGCCCATTGATATCTTTCAAGCCGCGCTCCGCAAAGCCTTCGACACCGTCGACAAGCATCCCGAATCCCTCGTCACCTTCGGCATCACCCCCACTTTCCCCGCCACCGGCTTCGGATACGTCCAGCGAGGCACCGAACTCCCCGACTGCCCCGGCGTCTTCAACGTCCTCGCCTTCAAGGAAAAACCCAACGAAGAAACCGCCAAACAATATCTCTCCACCGGAAACTACGCCTGGAACTCCGGCATGTTCGTCTGGAAGGCCCGCACCATCCTTCAACAACTCGAACAGCACCTCCCCGACGCCCACCGCGGCCTCATGAAAATCGCCGACGCATGGGACACCCCGCGCCAGCAGGAAACCCTCCACGCGATCTACCCCACCCTTCCCAAAATGTCGATCGACTTCGCCGTCATGGAAAAAGCCCCCCATGTCGCCACCGTCGCCATGCCCATCAAATGGCTCGACGTCGGAAGCTGGCCCGCCTTCGGTGAGACACTTAACCCCCGATTCCACCGGCAACCGTGCCGCCAGCGCCCGCACCCAACACCTCAACTCCCACAACATCCTCGCCGTCAGCGAAGAACCCGGCCACCTCATCACCACCATCAACTGCCACGACCTCATCATCATCCACACCCCCAAAGCCACCCTCGTCTGCCCCGCCAAAGACGCTGAAAAAATCAAACAACTCGTCGCCGAAGTCGAGAAAAACCAAGGCAAAGATTTCATCTGATTTCAAACACACCCTTTGCTACCGCGACCACGCACCATCTTTGGTACCGCGACCGTAAGGGAGCGCTCATCCCCTTCACTGACAAAAGGCAGCCCCTTCCTGGTAAACACGAAGCTACTCTAAAATGACGCCCGCCCCCCCCCGCCCCCCCCACATCACAAAGGAGCACCCATGGGCATGTTCGACGACCTCATCCCCGACCGCTACGAAAAAAATCCCATGCTCGCCATCCTCGAAAACTACGTCCTCGACGCCATCGGAAAACTCGACCGCGACAAAACCGCCAAACTCAACGACATGATCTGCCGCACCTTCGGCGGCACCGACTGGAAAGCAGTCCTCCGCGAACAATTCAACCTCCCCGCTGACACCGACGAAATCCTCCGCGACCTCTGGAAACAAAAACACGAAGAAGCCGACGCCCGCCAGGAAGACGCAACCCTCGCCCCAGAAGACTTCGCCCGCGAAACCGTCGATGAAATGTTCAAAGGCCTCGGCGGCAGAATAAACCGAACCGCCGATAAACGCAGATAAACGCGGATCTGAAAAGTTCATTAAAAATCATCCGCGTTCATCCGCGTTCATCGGCGGTTCCCCCTCGTCATTTCATCCATCTCCAACTTTCGTGTTTAATACCCCCATGCGTCTCCTCGGCATCGACTTCGGCAATAAACGCACCGGCCTCGCCATCGGCGAAACCGGTGCCGAAGGCGGCAGCCTCGCACTCCCCTTTGAAATGTTCGAAAACCTCCCCAACCCTCAACTCGCCATCGCCATCACCCAACTCGTCAAACGCGAAGCCATCGACGCCATCGTCATCGGACTCCCCCTCCATGCCAACGGGGCACCCTCCCAGCAATCCATGCTCACCGAACGCTTCATCGTCACCCTCCAACAACACCTCGGCCCACAATTCCCCCTCCACCGCTTCAGCGAATACCTCACCAGCCACGACTCCGAATCCAAACTCGCCGGCCACTTCACCCGCATGCAAAAACGCCAACGCGTCGACGCCCTCGCCGCCGCCAGAATCCTCCAGGATTTCATGGATCACCAGCCCAAGGGAACGGTATAATCCCTGTATGACGATGCTCACCACATCACAAGAACGTCGAGAGCCCATGCCTTACCGGTTCACGCGAGAAGAATATTATCGCATGGCTGAAGCAGGCTTATTCCACGAGAAGCATGTCGAACTCATTGAAGGAGAAATATTCAATATGGCCCCCCAACGGGATTTGCACGCGGTCACGGTCGGCCTTGTCATGGCCGCGATACAAAATGTTTTTCCGAATGATTGGGTTCGGCCACAACTTCCATTGAGTTTTGGAATGAACACCGACCCCGAACCCGACATCGCCGTCGTGAGCGGCAAGCCCCGGGACTATGTTCGTTTGGGACACCATCCCCAGACGGCACTCCTCGTCATTGAGGTTGCGGACACATCGTTACGCTATGACCGCCAGTCAAAATGCCGCCTTTATGCGAGCGTCGGCATCCGTGATTATTGGATTGTAAACCTGGTGGATAGTTGTCTCGAAGTGTATCGCGATCCTGCACCCGATGCGTCTGATCAAACCGTATTTACATACGCCACAAAGCTGACTTTGGCACCAGACAAATCCCTCTCCCCCCTCGCCAACCCTACCGCCCAAATCCCCATCGCCGACCTCCTCCCCTAACCCCCCTTTCTGCATTCAGAATTCACCATTCAATATTCCATTCACTCCCCCCGATACACGCACTTGCTCGTACACGTCTCATGCACCGTAATCTCAAACAACAACGGTACCTCCCGCTTCAACCGCACCCATATCCACCTCGCTATATTCTCACTCGTCGAATTCTCCAGCCCCGCCACCTCATTCAACAACCGATGATCCAACTGCTCCTCCAACGGCCCAAACTTCTCCTTCAACTCCCCAAAATCCATCAACCACCCCGTCCGCGGATCCACCGCCCCGCGTATCGTCACCTCCACCCGGAACGAATGACCATGCATTCGTCCACACTTATGCCCCGCCGGCACCTGCGGCAGACTATGCGCCGCCTCAAACCGAAACTCCTTCGTCAATTCCACAATAAACGGCTGCTCTTTCATGGCTCTATCCTACCTCCATCAAAGTGCCAAAGTAAGCGGGTACTGAACAGCTGGTAATTGGTAATTGGCACATACGAATTTGAAAATCTCCCGCCCAATCTCGCCAATACCCCAATTACCAATTACTATTTACCAATTACCGTTTGTCCCTCCCACAGGAGCCCCCCCATGCCCATTACCGTCGGCCAACTCGCCCCCGATTTCGAACTCGAAAATCAGGACAAAACCAAAATCAAACTCTCCGACTTCCGAGGCAAAAAGAAAGTCGTACTCGCCTTCTACCCCCTCGATTTCTCCCCCGTCTGCTCCAATGAGCACACCTGCTTCATGACCGACCTCCCCCAATTTGACGCCAAAGACGCTGTCATCCTCGGCATCTCCATCGACTCCGTCTGGTGCCACAAAGCATTCCGCAACGCCTTCAAAATCTCCTACGACCTCCTCTCCGACATCAAACGCGAAGTCGTCCAAAGGTACGACCTATTCCTCCCCGACGCCAACATCGGCCGCCGCGCCACCGTCATCGTCGCCAAAGACGGCAAAGTCTCCTTCTTCAAAGAACAACCCATGCGCGAAGAACGCAACGACGCAGAAATCCTCGCCGCCCTCGCAAATACCCCATAACCCCACACCCCGCCCCCCCCGGAGTTCACGCTTTAGCGTGTCGCAAAAAAACACCCCAAACGCACCCCCATCGCCGCCCCCGCGCGGCCGATTTTGCTTGCCTTCCATCCCCCCTTTCCCGCACAATCGTGTCAACTCTACTCAGCCACGTCACGGGAGAAGCAAATGTCCAGCACCGCGATCAAAAAAATCTGCCGCCTCTGCAACAAAGACGTCTCCTCCACTAAACGCATCAAAGACGCCCAAGGCCACTACTACTGCGAGCCCTGCCACCACGCCGCCGTCCAACGCGGCCCCGCTCCGACAGCCGCTCCAGCCCCCGCTCCACGCCCCGCTGATGATGGCGAATACGACCTTCTCCCCTCCACAGAATCCGCTCCCAAACGTCCCGCCCCCACCGTCAAACCGCCCGTCGCCACCGCACCTGCCGCTCGCCCCGCCGCCACCCCAGCGCCGGCTTCCTCCAAAATGCCCGACTTCTGCCCCAACTGCGACGCCCCCGTCATCAAAAACCGCAAGCTCTGCCTCCGCTGCCACCGCGACGTCACCCAAATGGACAAGCTCCTCGCCATGAAAGCCGAGGCCGAAAAAACCTCCACGTCCGAAGTCGCCGCCAACTGGATCGGCCGTATCGTCAAGGGCGCCCTCATCCTTCTCGTGCTCGGCATTGTCGTCTTCCTTGGCATCGGCGCATGGCTTATGTTCCATCCCGCCGGAGCCTTCGACGACTACCCCACCACCCGCGAAGCCGCAATCAGGCAATTCCTTGAGGACGTCGCCCTCGGCACCGACAAAGGCTACAACGACGCCTTCCTCCTCATCTCTTTCCGCGAACGCCAGACCAACAACACCCACGAAGACCTTCTCTATAAGATGGTCTACACCCACATGCATGACGACTTCCAAAAGAAATACGGTGCAGACTGGCCCTCCAAAGCCAAAATTGAAAGCGCAGATCCCGGCAACACCGAGGAAGTCGTCCCCTACCTCGTCACCATCAATGGCGACTCATACCACGTCAGCACCCAGGTCCAGATTTCCGTTGAACAAGCCATCGCCAACATGACCGTCCGCCGCGAAGTTCCCCACTACCCCGAAAACGGCAAACGCCACTTCGGCGTCCTCGAAGTCGAGGAATACACCGTCCACCCCAGATCCACCATGCTGGAACACGCCGGCCCCGGAAAACCCGAACCCCTTCCCCCATTCCAAAACGGCAACTAAACGGAACCTCCAAAAATCAGGAAATCACACATACACCCCGCCCCACCGCGGGGGTACTTCCTTCCTGCGCCAGCCAATTACCAATTACTATTTACCAATTACCCCTCCCCCGCCTCTCACTGTAAAATCTCTCCACCACTGAAAGACCTAACTAACAAACCGGACATTCCCAAGGAACCCTCCATGTCCCAAGGCTGCGTGATTTTCGACTTCGACGGCGTCATCGCCGACACCGAACGCCTCCACCTCAGCGCCTACAACCACACGCTCGCCGCACACGCCGATGACATCGGCGGCACCCTCGCCATCTCCCCCCAAACCTACTTCACCCGATACATCGTCTACGGCGATACCGAAGGCCTCACCCACATCCTCCGAGATCATGGCCGCCCGCACCCTCCCGCACTCATCCGAAAACTCGCCGACGCCAAGCACGCCCTCTTCGAAAAAAACCTCAGCGAATTCGCCGAGCCACTCCCAGGCGTCCGCGAAACACTCGAATGGCTCGAACAAAACAACATCCCCCGCGCCATTTGCTCCGGTGCCCGCCGCGAGGAAATCCTCACCCTCCTCGACGCCTTCCACCTCCGCCACCACTTCGACGTCCTCGTCACCATCGAAGACGTCCGCATGGGCAAGCCCGACCCCGAAGGCTACAACCTCGCCTTCGACAAACTCAACCTCGAATACGACGCCGAACTCGAAAAAGAATTCTCACTCGTCATCGAAGACTCCGAAGGCGGTTGCAGCGCCGCCAAAGCCGCCCACCTCCGCGTCCTCGGCGTCGCCACCTCACTCCCACTCGAACAAGTCCAACGCCACGCCACCTTCGCCCTCCCCTCCCTCTCCCACCTCACCCCCACCCAACTCGCACAATGGCTCAACATAAAAATGTCGCCAAACGGAAGAAGGTAGACGGTAGACAGAAGACGGTAGAAAAATGGTGGCAGTGGCATTTTTCCGTCTACCGTCTACCGTCTACCGTCTACCGTCTACCGTCTACCGTCTACCGTCTACCGTCTACCGTCTACCGTCTACCGTCTACCGTCTACCGTCTACCGTCTACCGTCTACCGTCTACCCCCCCCTTCCACAAGGACCCCCATGAAACCCAAAATCCTCCTCACCGAAAGCCTCGAAAAAATCCCCCTCGCCTGGCTCCGCGAAAACGCCGAAGTCCTCGAAGTCTCCTGGAAAGAGCCCGAAAAACTCCACGCCGCTCTCGCCGACGCCGACGCCGTCATCGTCCGCACCTACACCCAGGTCAACGTCGCCTTCCTCTCCCACGCCCCTAAACTCAAAGTCGTCGGCCGCGCCGGTGTCGGCCTCGACAACATCGACCAACCCGCCTGCGCCGCACGCGGTATCCAGGTCCTCTCCACCCCCACCGCCAACTCCCGCGCCGTCTGCGAATACGTCTTCAACCTCATCTTCTCTCTCGCCCGCCCCGTCGTGAACCTCAAAGAAGCCGTCCCCCCCGACGCCTTCCACGCCTACCGCAAAAATATCCGAGGACTCGAACTCTCCGGCAAAACCATCGCCATCCTCGGCATGGGACGCATCGGTCGAGGCGTCGGCAAAATCGCCTGGGCCATGCAAATGAACGTCCTCTACAACGACCTCCTCGACGTCTCCCCACTCATCGACTACCCCGCAATCAGCGTCACCAAACCCGAACTCTACGCCCGCGCCGACATCCTCACCCTCCACGTCAACCACCAACCCAACAACCTCAACCACCACCTCATCAACGCCGCCGCACTCTCCCAAATGAAACCCACCGCCATCCTCGTCAACACCTGCCGCGGCGAAGTCGTCAACGCCCACGACCTCGCCGCCGCACTCAAAAACCACCGCATCGCCGGCGCATGCCTCGACGTCCACGACCCCGAACCTCCCACCTCCGACTACCCCCTCTTCGACTGCCCCAACATCATCCTCGCACCCCACCTCGCCGCCCGAACCCAAGGCGCCATGGACCAAATGAGCTGGGTCGCCCGCGACGTAGTCAACGCCCTCACCAACCCCAACCCCCTCACCAACCCCTAAAACCCATCCCACCCCAACCCAGGAGCCCCCATGCGAACCCTCCTCACCGGCCAAATCGGCCTCGACAAAAAAGCATTCCTCGACCAGGTCGCCGCCATCGCACAACTCAACGGCGAACAACTCCACATCTACCACATCGGCGACATGATGTACCGCGAAGCCCCCGACGTCCCCCCGGGCCGCATCCTCGACCTCCCTCTCTCACGCCTCAACTCGCTTCGCCGCGCCGTGTTCCGCGACATCCTCGCCGACATGCACAACCACAAAAACGTCATCGTCAACACCCACGCCACCTTCCGCTGGAAGCACGGCCTCTTCTCCGCCTTCGACTTCGACCAGCTCGCCGCATTCGACGCCGACCTCTACGTCACCCTCGTCGACAACATCGAAACCGTCCACCAACGCATGCTCCGCGACCACGACTTCGAGCACTCCCTCAAAGACCTCATGGTCTGGCGCGAAGAAGAAATCCTCGCCACCGAAATCCTCGCCCGCTCCATCCGCCGAATCCCCCCCAACCAAGGCGGCGCCGTGCCTCCCCCCCCCGCTCCCTCTCAAGACTCAAGACTCAAGACTCAGGACTCCTCGCGCTTCTTCGTCCTCTCCCGTGGCCGAACCACCCCCACCTACGAAACCCTCTTCCGCCTCCTCTTCCGCCCCAACATGAAAACCGTCTACCCATCCTTCCCGATGTCGCACGTCATGGACCTCCCGGACATCCTCGCTGAGATCAACGCCTTCCGCGCCAAAATCGCCGAAAAAATGATCGCCTTCGACCCCGGCGACGTCGACGAAAAAATCCTCTCCAACCTCGCCATCCAAGCCGCCCAAGCCGGCAAACAAACCCTCACCCTCTTCCCCCCAACCCCCAACCCTCAACCCTCCAAGCCCCAAGCCCCCAAGCCCCAAGCCCCTCCCCTCAGTCCTCCCCCTCCCCCCTCCACCTCAAAGTCGCAGACCTCCTCCAAATCGTCCCCGACATCGACGGCCAAATCTACGCCCGAGACTTCATGCTCGTCCGACAATCCGACATGATCATCTCCTACATCCCCGAACTCCCCGGCCCCGCCGGCCCCGGCGCCGGAGACGGAAAACCCGCCCTCAGCAGCGGCGTCGAACGCGAACTCCAACACGCCCACGAACACGCCAAAGACGTCTACGTCATCTGGAAACCAAAAAAAGAACCAAGCCCCTTCATCACCCAAACTGCCAACAAAGTCTTCCGCAGCGTCGACGAAGCCTTCAAATACTTCGACCAAAAAGGCTACTTCCAACCCCACAGCCTCTTCGGTAGTTGAGGGTTCTGATGACTGCACCGCAACAGCGCGTTTACTCCCAAGGGAGGGTTGCAGCCTATTGCAGTGTCAACGAAGAGGTGGTAAGAATACTATATCTTGCGTAACGTGAATGGATTAACCACATATTGTGGGGTCTACCTGCCTTTACGCTGCAGTCACGGCCTTTGCCGTTAGCCGTCCGAAAAAGGTGAATCTCGTGACAGTTGAAGTGAGAAACTCCACATCCTCCCTGCTCCGTAGCGACGGATGGGAGGCCTGTGTGGATGCGCACCTAATTCGCTCTTCCGACCAATGGGAAAACGCCCCGGAATTTCGTTCACATGGCCATGCGCTGAGAAGATTTTTTACCGAACTGAAAATCGATGCAGTTCTCTGTACCGAAGGTAGACCCTCGGTCTGCATAAAAAACGCGAGGAATCTGTCGCCAGAAGAGGTTGAAACACTCAGGCGTAACTTGTGGAATCTCGGATCGACCACCCTCCTCATCGCCGAAGGAAAACGCGATATTAAAGTTTTCTCGACGTTTGTGAAGCCAACGCGCAACAGCTCTGAGAGCAGCGCAGAATTACCAAACGAAACTATTCAAAATCTCCGGTCGATTGAACTCGCTTTGCGGCTGCGCCAACTAATTTATCGAGTAGAGACGGGCGCAATCTACCGAGAACATAAATCGCTTTTCGATCCACATTTTTCCGTGGACCGAAATCTTCTCGAAAATCTTCGGGAGGTACGTGACCTCATTTGTCCAACCAGAAGTGCTAAGGGCTATCGCCAGACACATGCCCTCATTGGAAGATTTCTATTTTCCTGCTACCTTCTTCGATCGTCAGATCATCGGAGCCTCCTATCTGAAGGCTTCCAACCTTCCCGAAGCCGATGACATGCTCGGGCTTTTGCAACGTGCGACGGACGGACCGCAAACGCTCGAAGTCCTTTTCAAATCGCTACAACGAGATTTTAACGGTTCGCTCTTCGGCCCCCTATTGGATGATTACCAAATTCAGCAGACAGAAGTAGAGCATCTCCAGCGCTTCCTTTCAGGGGAAGATCTGACGAACGGGTCAGCTTGCGCTCTTCAAACTCTATCACTTCGGCTTTGTGCCTGTCGAACTAATCAGTTCTATTTATGAAGAATTTCTCGGTGCCGAGGCAGAAGCCGAACTAGAAGAAGAAAAGAAAGCCACGAAGCGAACAGCCAACATACACGAAAGTTCCGGCTCTCACAGCCAGCGAAGCTTGGGCGCATATTATACCCCACCACGCCTTGCTGAACTGGCTGTCGACATCGGAACCGAGGGGTGGGACACATTATTAGATAAACGCTGCTTCGATCCCGCGTGTGGCTCAGGCGTATTCCTGGTGATACTTTTCATTCGCATGGCGGAGGAGTGGCGGAAGCGAAATCCGGGAGCCAACACACGACGCCGATATGATGAACTGATGCGTCTTCTATCGGACAACCTCCGAGGAATGGACGTTCATCCAACAGCGTGCTTCGTCAGTTGTTTCAGCCTCTACCTCGCGTTTCTCGATCAGATGGATCCGAAAGAAATCATTGAGTTGAAAGACGTATTAGATCGTGACACAAAACAAAGAATTTTGCCTCGAATACTCTGGGAACATGACAAACCTCGCCCCAGACTGCCACACTTTCCGACGATTCGACAGTTAGATTTCTTCGATTTATCCGCCGAAAAGGAATTCGACCTGGTAATCGGTAACCCCCCATGGGTCAGCCGGAAGCCGGCTCCGGTCGTCGAAGATTGGCTATTTTCTATCGACTTGAATCCATACTTTTCCCATCTAGAGAGCGACGATCGTAGCCAAGCGTTATTCCCAGCCCGCGAACTCGCGTGTGGGTTTATGTGGAAGGCGGGCTTGCATACCTCTGAACGAGGTCGAGTTTGTCAAATCTTGCCGTCGCGAGTCTTTCTCAGTAACAACACGAACCGCTTCCAGTCAGCTTGGCTTGAACATCATCGTTTAGAAACAGTCTGGTTACTCGCAGATTGGAGCTTCGTCCTATTTCCGAACGCAGACTGTCCTTGCTTTATCAGCCGTTATCACATTCGCGATATTGATGAGCAATTGGGAAGCTTCGAATTTGTGTCGCCAAAAGTTGAATTAATTGATCCGCGTGAAGCAATAATTCCCGTTTTACCGGAAGACCAAAAAATCCTTTATGAATCAGACATTGTTTCGGCTGCGCAGAAAAAGGAGGCTGCCGCGGAGTGGAAAAGGCAGCACTGGGGCACCCCACGTGATGTGCGATTGCTTGAACGCCTTATGAAACTGCCAAAACTGAAACGTTTGGCCAAGCGCCCTCCAAAGAATAATTTAGTTTCCAAAAAGCGAACAAGGGAATGGTATAAGGGTCAGGGATTTCAGCCTGCAACCGCGAGTACGACAGTTCCTAAGCTAATTTTCTGGAAAGACACTGATCTTTTTCTTGCGGCAGATGCAACGGTTCACGATCTATTTTTATTGCGTAGCGATTGCGAACCCATCGGAAATCGATACAAGCAGGAAGGGCTCCATCGGGAACGAAACCCGCTGATTTATGAGGCACCGTTGATTCTTATCAACCAAGCCTGTACAAAATTTCTCTTTTCGAATTTTGACGTGCTTTTCCAACACGATTTCCAAGCCATATGTGGCGCCCTCCCACGAGGAGGATGAGCTGCTGTTCTTGACGATTGTCCTGTCCAGCCCACTGACCCAATACCTCCTTTTCCACACCACGGCAAACATTGGGATAGAGCGAGACGTTGCTCGATTAGAGGAAATTTTGGAACTACCATTTCCGTTGCCGGAGGACATGCCAAATCCAAAACTTAGCGAGTCCATATTGAAAACCGGCGCAAGCCGCATGCGTAAACTACGTAGCGAAATACAAAAGCCAAATAACTTTCTGCAAAGGGAGGGTTTGATTGAAGCTGCTCAACAGGATTTACACGATCTGGTATACAAATATTTCGAAATGTGCGATTGGGAGTTGCAGCTAGTGCAGGACACTGTCGGACTCTTTCGCCCAAGCTCCACCCCTGGTTCTCTCTTATCAGACAGGCTTTTGACCGTCGCGCCGTCTAACCCCGTACATCGAAGGGAATACGCGGAAAGCTTGGTGAAGAATTTTCGCGACTGGAGTAGGACCAATAGAAGCCTTTGGGCGGAAGGACATGTTGCGACCAAGATCGGCTTAGCCCTCATAACCCTTGGTCTCGGCGACCAGCCTAAGAAATACTGCGAGGACCAGGTCGACGATAATGTTGTAAATTTGTTGGAAAGTATTCGCCAGCAGACATCGGACCATGGTGTCCAATTCACACGTCTAAAAGGCTTTGTGCTCTACGAGGCCGACAGAGTTCACATCCTAAAACCACTAAATCGTCGCCACTGGACACGCACTTCAGCGATGAATGACGCGGACGAGATACTTACACGGATGATGAAGGAGAATGGATGGCGAGATTGAGCCATTCCGGCTCCACCATCGACTTTCGGCGGCAGCTATTTCCAGTCGGATTTGCTGGTGAAGTTATGTTGCACGTCCTAGAAACCTGCGCAAATTCTGTATCCACCACCGGGTGCTCTTGGAAGAGCCGATTACGGCATTGTTCCGACATGCCCTCATCGACGCCTATGTAGCAGCGGGGCGTAACTGGTTCGTTACCTTGGAGGATCCCGTTACCGACTCCACATTCGGAACTGAGACGGGACGAAATGACATTCGGTTCTACCCTTTAGATCATCACCATCGCCAGTCGATCTTCTTCACTGTGGAATGTAAGCGATTGCGGGTCACGACCAATTCTGGATTCAAAAATCTCGTCGATAAATATGTGGTAGAAGGTGTTCAACGCTTTGTAGAAGGCCGGTATTCTCAGGGATTACCCTGCGGAGGCATGGTTGGCTATGTCATGGACGATAAGGTGGCCACAGCTTTCCGCGACATCCAAGAGGAAATACGAGCACTGAAATCAACATTGAAGATGCCGACACAAAACTCTGTATGCACTCCATCGACGTTCCTACCCCATTATAAATGGAGCGTCGATACTAGTCATGATCGATTGGATGGACGATTTGTCGTGCACCATGTGCTGGTCGCAGTAGGGCCTAGGCGGTTAAGAAGGCGAACTAACAGCAAATTGACGGGGCGAAGAAAGGGGGGTCAAACATCTTTGTTTTCGCGGTGAGTCACGCACAGACCGCCTAAAATGTCTACCCGCGTACTCCCAACCGCCGGCCCATCCTCCTCCGAAACCGCCCGATCCATCCGCCCCCGCTACCCCTCCAATCACCCCCCAAAAGCCCCAAACCCCAACCCCCCATCCTCAGACAACCACCCCGCCCCCGGCACCACACCACCACCACCCTCAACCCCCCCCAAAAAAAACCTCCCCCAAACCCACCCACCCCTCACCACTCCATACCCCTATAAAAAAACCAACTCCATTTTTAATGGAGACATGAATATATCTATAATTAAATTTAATAGAAGGACAGAGGAATCCAGCAAAGTGAGGTCCCAAACATTTTTTTCGCTCGGCGAGCCACAAAAGACCGCCAAAATGTCACCCACCACCCTTCTCCCGGCACGCCCCCCCCCCCAAAAAAAAATTGCCCACCCGCATATCCCCAAACACTCTAAAAGTCGACCCCCCCCCCAACAATTCCTTTAACCGCCTGTGCGCACAGCCCAACCCCTCCCGCCACAAATTTTCCACCCCTCCAAAAAACCCAACCCACACCCCCACAACCACTTGCATCCTCCACCCCGCGATCCTGTGCGCACAAACTCGGGCGCACCGCCCCTCTATAGGAGACCACCATGCACCCACTCTCCCCTTCACCATTCAGAACTCCACATTCAGCATTCCCTCCCCACCCCCCAAGACTCAAGACCCAAGCCCCAACACTCGCCCTCGAATTAAAAAATAAAATGAGCATCTTGCGCACCTCGAACCAACCCCCGCATCCCCAACCACTTACACCACTTTCCCATTTGCGCACCTGCGCAAACCCAATGAGCACCTTGCCCCCAACCGCGCTCAAAGAAATCGCCAATTACTATTTACCAATTACAATTTACCCACCCCAAACCCCGCGCATCCCGCTACCATACGCACCATGCAACACCCACCAGAAATCCCGCCGCCCCACCCCCCCACCCGCCTCCTCACCTTCTCCTCCGGCGGCTGGGTCCTCCTCCTTGCCGCGATCCTCACCCTCCTCTCCGCTGTCATCGTCCTCATCCCGGTGTGGCAGACCGGGTTCCGTTCCGCCGTCGGCGACGGCCAGCATCTCGACTCCTACCACTTCAACCTCGCCAACCTCACCGTCCCGCGCGAACAGCTCATCCCCTCCGGAAAGCCCAAGGACGCCGTCCGTGCCGTCCCCGAATCGCTCGTCGAAACCCTCTCCCCGCCCGAAGTCGAGCTCATGAACCAGCACGACTACACCCCCTTCCTCCTCGGCCCCGACCGCGTCATCGGCGTCCTCATCGACGGCCAGGCCCGCGCCTACCCCATCCGCTTCATGAACCTCCACGAAATCGTCAACGACCGAATCGCCAACACCCCCTTCGCCGTCACCTGGTCCGCCCTCTCCGGCAGCGCCGTCGTCTTCACCCGCCCCGCCCCCCCCCCCCCTCCCCAGTCCCCGCCCCCGCCTCCGGCCTCGAATTCGGCGTCTCCGGCCTCCTGTACAACTCCAACCTCCTCCTCTTCGACCGCCATCCAGACCCCGCGCAGGAATCGCTGTGGTCCCAACTCTCCTTCCGCGCCATCGCCGGCCCCGCCGCCGGCAAGTCGCTTACCCTCCTCCCCTTCGAGTTGACCACTTGGAAACAATGGCTCGCCGCCCACCCCGCCACCCGCGTCTTCCGCGGCCTGCGCACCCTGAAACAGTCCTACACCGACGCCCAGGACCCCTTCAACCTCTACCTCGCCACCGACGACATCCGCTTCCCCGTCGCCCCCACCCCCCCGTGGCCCACTTCCACCCTCCCCTTCAAAACCCCCCTCATTCTCACCACCACCGATGGAACCCACTGGAAAGCCACCACCGAAGCAGCAATCGCAACCCCACCCCCCCCCGCAACGCAACCCCACGCACTGCGAGTCTACTCATTTCTGTTCGCCTGGTACGCCCAACACCCCACCGACACCGACTACTCCGCCCTCTATAAAAGCCCTCCCCAATAGGTCGAAAACCGCGTGACGATGCGTTTTCCCGGGCGATTTATAGGAATGTGGCCCCCCAACCTTGCCCAAGACAACCAAACCCTTAACCTTTTCACAAAAATACCCTACCAAAATGGTACAGCTTGCCTCTCGGTGGATTTGTGGCATTGTCTATATATGATTTTCCCTCTCTCCCCCTCTGACCCTGTTTGGCGTTTTCTTTTGGATAAACGATGCTCGTTCGCCGTAACCGCTCTCTGTCTCGCTTCGGATTCCTTGAATGCCTCGAATCACGAGTTCTGCTGTCCTCAGTTCACACCTTTGCCGACAGTTCAGCCCCTTGGAAAGAAACCCTCCGGGAAATCGCGGATGAATGGATCGCCTCACGCCGCCGTCATGCTCTCACCAACCGTGCCAATCCCGTCGCAATCGTAAACGGTCATGCCTCGCCCAACGCCACCACCCCCCCTGGCAATGCTTTCACACCTGCCCAAATCCGGCAGGCATACGGATTCGATCAGGTTCGCTTTGGCTCGACCCAAGGCGATGGTACCGGCCAAACGATCGCCATCATTGACGCCTTTGACGATCCCAATATCATCACCGACCTCAACACATTTGACACTCAATTCGGCCTTCCCGCCCCGCCCTCCTTTACCAAAGTCGCTCAGAACGGAAGTGCCAACTTCCCCGCCGCATCAGGAAGTACCAATTGGTCCATCGAAGAATCGCTCGATGTCGAATGGGCGCACGCAGCGGCTCCGGGCGCGAAAATTATTCTCGTCGAAGCCGTCGACAGCCAGTATCAGAACCTGGTCCAAGCCGCCGCCACATGGGCCGCCAGACAGCCCGGCGTTTCCACCATCTCCATGAGCTTCGGCAGCAGCGAATTTGGCAGTGAAACCGGCCTCGACTCTTTCTTCACCACCCCCGCGGGACATCCCGGCGTCACTTTTCTCGCTTCCACGGGCGATAGCGGCTCACCTACCGAATATCCCGCCGCATCCCCCAACGTCGTCGCCGTCGGCGGCACCTCGTTGTCCCTCACTTCCAGCAATGCCTACAATTCCGAAACCGGGTGGAGCGGCAGCGGCGGTGGAATCAGCAATTACGAAGCAAAGCCAACCTATCAGGACGGCATCGCCACACAAAGCGATACGGCTCGCACCAATCCCGATATCTCCGCCGTCGCCGATCCGCAAACGGGCGTTGCCGTCTATGACTCCTACGATTTCGCATCCAGTCCCTGGATTCGCGTCGGCGGGACCAGCCTCTCCGCTCCTCTCATGGCCGGCATGGTCGCCATTGCCGATCAGGGCCGCGCGACGCTTGGCCTCACATCTCTTGATGGTCCCAGCCAAACATTGCCGCTCCTCTATCAACTTCCCGCCGGCGATTTTCACGATGTGCTCACCGGCAGCAACGCGAACGCCAACTTCCCTTCCGGTTATAGCGCCGCCACAGGATACGACCTCGTCACCGGACGCGGATCGCCCATCGTGAACAAACTCGTTTACGGCCTCATGGGTACGTCCTCCGTCTCCGGCACCGTTTTTCAGGACAACAACACCAATAACCTGAAGGATGCCACAGACCCCGCCCTCAGCGGCGTCACCGTCTACCTGGATTCCAACAACGATGGCGTTCTCGAAACCGGTGCCACCAATACCGTGTCCAATACCTCCAGCATGCTCATACCCGATGCCTCCCGCCTCGGAGCCTCGTCAAGTATTCAAATCAGCGGCACCACCGACCCGATTTCCAACCTCTCCGTCACCCTTACCATCGGCCACGCGCGAGACTCCGACCTGACGATCTATCTCATCAGCGCCCGACGGTAACCAGATTGCACTTGCCGACGGCGTGGGTGGCAACGGATCAAACTTCACCGGCACAACATTCAGCGATCAGGCCTCCACCGGCATCTCCTCCGGTGCCGCGCCCTTTTCCGGTACTTACAGGCCCAAGAACGCACTCGCCGACTTCAACGGTAAATCCGCCAACGGCACCTGGAAACTTCGCGTCGCAGACACCGTTTCCGGCAACACCGGCACCCTCCAATCCTGGTCGCTCAGCGTCACCACCGGCACCACTGACGTCTGGACCACCACCAGCAATGCCGCCGGGGCATACTCCTTTGCCAACCTGCCCCTCGGCGCTTCCTACAACATCCGCGAGATCGTCCCCGCCGGCGATGTCCTCACCACCCCCAACGGTGGCAGCGGCTACGCCACCGCGCCGCTCTTTACCGCCATCACCGGCCAAAACTTCGGCAACTTCTCCACCATCTTCAACACCACCACCAACTCCGATTCCTACTACGTCGCCGTCGACCCCTCTGACACCTTTCTCCAAATCTCCACCGGAACCACCCCCTCCTCCACACCCACCTACCAGATCGCCCTCGCCAAACTCCCCTCCCTCACCTTCAACCTCTCCGGCACCGACAACATTCTCACCATCGATTTCACCAACGGCTCACCCATCCCCGGCGGCAACATCAGCCTCAACGCCACCGCCGCCTCCAACGACGAACTCCGTATCTTCGGTCAAGATCCTTCCCAACTTTTCACCATGACCGATACCCAGATCGGCCCCACCGCCGGCGGAATCGTCTTCTTCCAAAACCTCCCCACCCTCACCCTCGACAACTCCACCACCCATTTCACCGGCACCCTCAACACCCTCCAAAACCTCAACATCAACACTGGCGAAACATTTTTCTTCGACTGATCGCACCATCTTCCACCGTAGAAAAATTGGAAACGCCTCCCCCGCTCCCACCTTCCTCCGCCCTTTTGGTAACATCCCCACATCATTGCCCGGCGTGAGGTTCCCAAATCCGTGACCACCGGTTCACCCATCCCATCCTCCGCACCGCCGCTCTCCCCCGAAGGCTCCCCCGCCGCGCCTTCTGCGAAGCACCGCGCCCCACATACCCGCCACCCATGTCCAAACAACCCGCCCTCAGCCGTTGGAACCGCTTCCCCTCAACCCCCTTCCTCTGGGCCTGCCTCCTCGCCCTCACAGCCCTCGGCGCGTTCCTCCGCTTCTGGCGCATCGGCTATCAATGCTACTGGACCGATGAAGCCTCCACCGTCGCCCGTATCTGCGGCTCATTCGACTACCTCCTCGCACGCCTCTCCACCCAGGGCTTCCCTCCCGGATGGTACGCCGCTCTCCGCTGGTGGTGCCTCGCCATCGAAAATTACACCCGCTCCGGCTCCTTCGCCTTCTCCCCCGCCGCCACGCGCAGCCTCCCCGCGCTCCTCGGCACATTGACCGTCCCCGCCATGTACTTTCTCGCACGACAATTCACCGACCGCAAAGGCGCTCTCCTCGTCGCCCTCCTCACCGCCGTCAATCCCTTCCTCATCTACTATTCCCGCGACATCAAAATGTACTCCGCCATGTGGCTCTTCGTCGCGCTCAACATGGCCGTCTTTTTCAAATGGCAGACCACCCACAAGCATCTCCTCTGGTTCCCACTCTTCGTCCTCACCGGCTTCCTCATGACCGCCATGCAATCCATGGCCTGGTTCATCATCGCGCTCCAACTCCTCTTTCTTCTCACCCGCCCACGCTTAAAAAGCCTCGACGGCCCTCTCTGGCTCACCGGCGTCGGACTCATCTCCCTCCTCCCCGTCTACTGGTACACCTATCGCACACAATGGCTCACCAGCGTCGTCGATCAAAATTCCGACGGCGGACTCTCCTGGATCACCCGCTACACCGACATGTCCTGGAAAACCCTCGCCAGCCTCCCATGCTCCCATCTCCTCGGATACCTCTGGCCCGTCTATCCCAGCAGCCCCCCCACCGAACCCACCCTCAACATCGGCCATCTGCTCCTCCACCCCTTTGCACCCGCCGCCGCCCTTACCGGTGATAAAGCCGACTGGGCTCGCCTGCAAGACTGGTTCGAACTTGGCGACAGCGACTTCAACCGCCACCTCGCCACCCGCTCCTGGCATTGGATGGCTGACGCACAACTCTACGTCGCCATCGCCTTCCTCGCGATCCTACTCCTCGGCCTCATCCCCTGGCGCGGCATCCGCCGAAGCCCCGAACGCATCCAATCCGTCACCCGCCGACGCTGGTGGTGGGTCGCCGCCTGGATCCTTATCCCCTCCACCGCCCTCGCCCTCACCTGGATCCCCGACACCTCCCCGTGGCACAACTGGCTCTGGCAAAGCTTCACGCCGCCCGCAATCTGGGAGCCCCGCTACCTCGGAATGATCGTACCCGCATGGCTCCTCTGGATGGCCGCCTCGCTCCGCCGCCTCCCCACCTGGCCCCTGCGAACACTCGCCATCACTTTCGTCACCGCCGCCTGCACCTTCTCATCACTCTCCAACCACCTCATCCTCCGCAACCCCCCGTTCAACCGCATCGCCGAAATCGCAAAACGCTACTACGATCCCCAAAAGAAACTCAGCCTCGCCATCGGCAACCCCTCCACCCCCTACGCCATGCCCGTCGAACAAGTCACCTTCCACCTCGCCGCAGGCGAACGCCCCACGCCCGAACAAGAACCCTTCATCCCCGAAGAGCACTGGCGCTACAGCCTCTACAGCCCCGCCGAATGCCTCGCATTCCTCACCGAAATGCGCAGCACACCCGCCGTCAAAACCATCATCCTCACCGACCGCTACGGCGACCTCACCGAACCCAAAGAAATACTCTCCAACGAATCCCTCGCCAAACGCCTCGGCCCACGCTGGAAACTCGACGCCGAAGAACGCTACCCATGGCACTACGAATGGCGCTGCTACATCTTCCACACCTGGCGCACCCGCGTCTGGACCCGCATCACCCCCACCACCACAAAACGCCCACCTTAAATCGCTCAAACGACGAATTGAAACCGCCGATCAACGCAGATAAACGCCGATACCCAATGACCACCTTCTAAAAATACGATTCACCATCCCCTCCCGCAATTTCAATTTTCCTAACAAGATTTTTTTATTCAAATGCCTCGCATTCATCAATACTTCCGTCTTTTCGTCGCGCCGTCGTGTTTTCCTTCGTGGCCCTTCATACCTTCATAACTTCGTGTTTACGTCGTCTCTGTGGTTCTAAAAAACCATCGGCGTTCATCCGCGTCCATCGGCGGTTCCCCCCCCGTTACCAATTTCACCGCCGACAAAACCGATTCCCCCCCACCCGCCTGATCGCCCCCCGTATCTGCAACATCGTCAACTCCGCCATCAACACCGACGCCGCCATCCCCGTCACCTCCAACAAATCATCCACCGAAGAACCCTCCCCCGAAATCCCCTCCAAAATCCTCCGCTGCACCGAAGTAAACGCCACCTCCGGCACCACCTCCACCACCGCACTCCCCACCGCCCCCTCAGAACCCGTCTGCGAAGAACAAAAAACACAAGAATTCCCCACCTGAATCAACGCCCGCTGCCTCAGGCAGCGCGGGCACCGCGCCTCAACATCCACACCGCCCATCTTCTCAACTCCCGCCCCTCGCGCATCCTCCCCCATCCCCCGCCGCAACGCCTCCCCCACCTCCCCCAAATGATCCAAAATATCCTCCACCGACTCCACCAAATGCGCCGAACCCGACTTAATCAAATGATGCGTCCCCGCACTCGCCGGCGAATCCACACGCCCCGGCAACGCAAAAACCTCCCGACCATAATCCGCCGCCGCCAGCCGCGCCGTGATCAAACTCCCGCTCCGCAGATTCGCCTCCACCACCAACACCCCCAGCGACATCCCCGCGATAATCCGATTCCGTGGCGGAAAATTCTCCTTCGTCGGCGGAGACTCCATCGCCAACTCCGAAATCACCGCCCCGCCCGACTCCACAATCCGCCGATACAACCCCTCATTCTCCGGCGGATACGTGTGCATCAACCCGCACCCCTGCACCACAATCGTCCGCCCACCCGCGCGCAGCGCCCCCTCATGCCCCGCCGTATCAATCCCCCGCGCCCCGCCCGAAATCACCGTCATCCCCGCCCGCGCCAGATCATGCCCAAACCGCGCCGCCTGCTCACGTCCATACAAACTGCATTGCCGCGCCCCCACAATCCCCACCGCCAATGCATCCTCCGCCCTCAACTCCCCACGCACATAAAGCAACAACGGCGGATCGGCAATCGTCAACAACGCCGGCGGATACCGCGAATCCACCTGCGTCACCACCGAAATCCCCGCCGCCTCCACCCGCGCCAACTCCCCCGCCGCCCACCCCTCCGTCCCCGCCGCCGCACCCACAATCTGATTCGCCCGCACCGTCCCAATCCCCTCCACCCCCGCCAGCACCCCCTGATGCGCCCCCAAAATCGCCTCCGGAGACCCCAACGCCTCCAACAACCGCTTCGTCAACACCGGCCCAATAGACGGAACCCGCGCAAGCCGCAGCCATGCAAGAAGTGAATTGGACACAATATCTCCGGCGTGGGTGAACAATGAAATAAAGACTCAAATTCTAATAATGAACGAGTGAATGAGGAAATGTCGCCACGATTGTAGTAGTATCGCAGGATGTGCCATCTAGGCTTCGATCACGATGCAGATTTCGATGGGTGGGGTACCAGTCCAGAATGATTACGCTGGCACGCGAGGTCGAAAAGAAAATATACCCATGATTGAGTTCACCTCGCAAAAAAAATTGGCTCACTTTCGGATTACGAACGGAGATCATCATCTCGCCCGAAGCACTACTAAAGAACGCGGTCGTATTCGTATTTAACTGGTTATTTTCCCCACCCAAATCACCAACACCCATACACAGCATCCTTTGGTGGGAAGCACGTCGAATCCCCGTAAATCTGCTCCTCGCCGCATACGGCCTTCTCTGCCTTCTCATCTTCTATTGGGCACTCAACAGCAGCGGCGAACTACGACCCGGCGACGATGCAGTCGAACCGCTCGCCCTCCTATTCGCCCCATTCGCCTTCAACATCTGCTACACCCTCGGCTGGCTCGTCGAAGCGCCCCTACGCATTCTCAAGCCAACATTATCGCCAAAGTTCGGCCCCCGCCTGCTGACCCTCGGCCTGGCGTTCTCCCTTTCCATCATCACCCTACCCGCAGTTTTCTGGGTCGGATACCGCTGCCTCCAACTCATCGGCATAAAAAAATAACTACCAGCGCAAGCCCCTCTCAAAAGCTCGCCCAACCAAGCCTCTGCCAAAAATCCTCTCTGTGCTCTCTGTGAGCCCCGCCCAAAAAACTCACGGCGCCTTCACCTTCGCCACCTTCCCCCGCACCGCCGCCTTCCTCACCACCTTCGCCTTCTTCACCTTCACCACTTCCACAACCTCCTCTACCTCTTCCTTCCCCACACCCTTCCCAGCGCCAAACTTCGCCTGAATATCCGTCAGGCCAACCCTTCCCCGCCGCCACCGACGCCTTGAATTCCTCCAGCCGCTCCGCCTGCAACGTCGTCCGGCACTTCGGAAAACCACTGCAACTCATGAACGGCCCGCGCTTCCCCTGCCGCACCACAATGTTCTTCTTCCCGCACTTCGGACATACCAGCCCCGTATCCACCGGAGGCGGCTTCGGCGGCAGCGGCTCGCCCGTCTTCTTGTCGATGTTCTGAATCACCTTGCACTCCGGATACCCCGAGCACCCCAGAAACGGCCCAAATCGCCCCAGCCGTTTGATCATCGGCTTCGTGCACGTCGGGCACTTGTAGTCCGTCACCTCCAGCACCACCGGCTTCCCTTCCCGATCCACGTTCTGCGCCCCCTTGCACTCCGGATAACGCGAGCACGACAAGAACCGCTTCCCGCGCTTCGACAGCCGATACGCCATCATCGCCCCGCACGTCGGGCACTTGTACTCCGACGGTATCGCCTCCGCGCGGGCGTGCGTCATCCGCTGTCTCCGCCGTCGCCAGGTCCCGCTCCAGCGGCGTGTAAAACTCCTGCATCACCTCCACCCAGTCCTTCTGCGACTCCTCCACCTGATCCAGCTGCGCTTCCACGTTCCGCGTGAACTGCGTCTCCATGATGTCCGGGAAACCCTCGACCAGTTTCTCCGTCACCTTGATCCCCAGGTCCGTCGCATACAGCGTCCGCCCCTTGCTCTCCACGTATTGCCGATCCTGAATCGTCGCGATGATCGAGGCATACGTCGACGGCCGGCCGATCCCCTCCGCCTCCAACGCCTTCACCAGCGACGCTTCCGAATAACGCGACGGCGGGCTCGTGAAATGCTGCGTCGGCGTCAGATCCAGCGGCGCCACCGGCTGGCTCTGCGCCAGCTTCGGCAGAATCTGTTCGTCAAACCGCGCATACACGCCGGCCACCTTCGTAAACCCATCAAACGCCAACGACCGCCCCACCGCCTTGAAACGTCGCCACCGCGCCGCCGCTCCGCCTTCTTCCTCCTGCGTCGATGATCGCCTCCGTCACATTCCACTGCGCCGGCGTCATCTGGCAAGCCACAAATCGCTTCCAGATCACTTCATACAATTTGAACTGCTCTTCATTCAACCCCGCGGTTCCGCAACGACGCCGGCGACAGCGTCACATCCGTCGGACGAATCGCTTCGTGCGCTTCCTGCGCCCCGGCCTTGCTCGCATAAAAATTCGGCGACTCCGGCAAATACTTGTCCCCAAAATTCTCCCCGATATAACCCCGCACCGCGGCCAGCGCATCCTGACTGATGTTCTGCGAATCAGTACGCATGTACGTGATCAAACCAACCGCGCCCGAGCCCCTGCGATCTCCACGCCTTCATACAACTGCTGCGCCACGCGCATCGTCCGCTGCGCGCCAAAACCAAGCTGGTTGCTCGCCGCCTGCTGCAGCGTGCTTGTCGAGAACGGTCCCGGCGGCCGGCTCGTCGACAGCTTCTGATTCAGCTCCCGCACCGCTAAATTCACGCCCGTCCGCTGTCGGATCCGGCAACCCCGTGACCGTCGTCAGCTTCGTCGCCGGCCCTTTGTTCGGAATCCCCCGCGGGCCATTCGTCCCGTCGTTGTCGACGGTGGTCACCTGAATATCCACCAGGCCGACCATCTCCGCCGCCTGCCGCGCCACCGCGCCATCCTTCGGATCAAACTTCTTTCCCGCCACCTCAATCAATTCCGCGCGAAACGCCGCATGCTCCGCCAGAAACGCGCGTCTTCTCCGCAACCGTCGGCCCACCCGCCGCTGCCGCATGCCACCGCTTCCGCCGAATCCGTCCCATCATCCGGCTGCTCTTCGGCCGTCTCCGCCGCATTCCCCGCCAGAAAATTCCGCCACTCCCCCGCCAGTGCCGGCGCACGCACCAGATCCGCCGTGAAAATACCCGTCAGCTTCCAATACTCTTCCGGAATGAACGCCTGAATCAGCAGCTCCCGATCCACCACCAGCTTCACCGCCACCGACTGCACCCGCCCCGCCGACAATCCCGCGCGCGACCTTTTTCCACAACAACGGCGAAATTTTGTAACCCACCAGCCGATCCAAAATACGCCGCGCTTGCTGCGCATTCACCTTCGATTCATTAATCGGCCGCGGATTCTGAAACGCATTCAAAATCGCCGTCTTCGTGATCTCATTAAACACCACCCGCTTCGCCGTCAGCGGATCAAGATCCCAGCGCTGCGCCAGATGCCACGCGATCGCCTCGCCCTCCCGGTCCAAGTCGGTCGCCAGATAAATCTCATCGCAACCCTTCGCCGCCGACTTCAACTCCGCAATGATCTTCTTCCGCGACGCCAGAATTTCATACGTCGGCGTGAAATGATTCTCCGTATCAACACCCATCCCCTTTTCGGGCAAATCGCGCACATGCCCCATCGACGCTTTCACGACAAACCGAGGGCCCAGGTACTTATTGATCGTCTTCGCCTTCGCCGGCGACTCCACGATCACCAGGGCCTTTCCCGAGGAGGGGCCGGGGTGTCCCGAGGAGTTGTCGGGGCCTCCCGAGGCGGGATCGGGGCGTGGAGTGGTGCTTTTACGAACGGTTTTGGCCACGAGTGTCCAATCCTAAGAGTGTCAATACGCCGTCGTCGGCCTTCCCTGACCGCACGACATCCGGGCTAAATAAGGTTTTTCCGCCAAAACTATAGGCAGAGACCCCGAAGGCGAATCGGCTATTCAAGCGAAACAGATGAAATTGTCAAGAAAGAACTCCCCCCATTTCGCCTATACGAAAAACCATCCCCGTTTTTCACCCAATAACGCGGTTACCCCCCGCCCTCGCTCCACCCTGCAAAATTTTCCGATTTCATCCAACCCCGGCAAAACTCTGCATATAGTGAAGCGTGCAATCGGTCGATGTATTTACTGGTGGAACCAGCAACCGCGGCCGATGCGTCCCCGCGCCGACGAAAAGGAAACGGTGCCATGTTTACGATTCCCGGCCCCGTCATTTTAGACCTCAATACCCAGCGAGACCTCCTCTCGCCCGACGGTGTCTACCCCGTCTTCCAACCCGAAAAACTCAACGACCCCCTCAAACGCCTCTTCACCCTCGCCCATCGCTCCCACATCCCGGTCATCTCTACCCGCCTGAATAACTTGGTCGCCCCAGGTCAGCGCGGCAACAATCGCCTCCTCTGCCACCCCAACTCCACCGGCTACGCCAAAATGCCCTCCACCACCCTCCGCCGCCGCACTGAATGGCAACTCGACTGCGGCACCAGCCTCCCCGTCGAAGGCTTCCGCACCATCCAACAATTCGTCTTCGATCTCCCCAGCCTCAACCTTTTTGAGTGCCCGCGACTTGATCGCCTCCTCAGCGAATCCACTGTTGAAACATTCTTAATCATCGGGGCACCTGTCGAATGGACCGTCAAAACCGCAGTCCTCGGCCTCCTCGCACGACGTCATAAAGTCGCCATGGTCTCCGACTGCATCGGCATGTGGGACCCCTACGAAGGCGACATGTCCTTACGCCAAATCGAAAGCAAAAACATCGAATGGCTGCGGGTCGAGGAAGTCGTCGCGCGATACGGCGTGGCTCCAAAGAGCCGCTCGACTCGCATCACACGCGCCAAGTCCCGCGCCACCCAGGGAAACAAATCCACGGGAACACAGCGGGTCAAGTCGGCACGAGGCGCTTTCCGAATCTGATCGCTTCATTCGCTTTATATCGCCAAGATTAATCTACTCGCGGCGCACAAGCCGTTGTATGATCCCGTGCATATCACTTCTCCCCAAGCGCGGGCGGGCTTATGAAAAAGCAACTCGGGGCTTCTTTAGATTGGCTCATTATTGCGCTGGTTGTTTCGGGCGCGATTATTATTCTCGCTGGCGTGCTCGGTCTCATCATTCAAGTAAAAAGTACCCGGGGCGACATTGCTGCGATCGGTTCGATCGCGATGACCGCCACCTCAATTGTCGCCGGAATATTTTTGCTGGCGACCGCAGCAATGTCCAAACTTATCATGAGACAATCGGAACAAAGCAAAGTCCAACGGCAATTGCTCGAACGGCTTTGTGCCATGCAAACGCCCACCCCTCCCGCTCCATCGAAAGCTGCCACGACCGTGGATGTCATGGCGGCAACACCATTCCCGGCGCTCGAAGAAAAGCCGATGGACGTCTCGCGCACCCAGATGCTCGAACTTCTCCAGCAAATCCGCGATTCCGCGATGATGAACGAGACCCAACGTGAACAATATGCCATCGCACACTGGGCTAAACGCAAAGAGGCGATCAGCAAACTGGTCGAACGGCACATGCTCAGCGGCGACTGGGCCATGGCGAAATCGCGGCTCGAGGAACTGCGGGCGCTCGATGCCCGCGGACCCCGAAGTGCAAAAGCTCCGTGACCGCGTCGAGATGGAACATGCCACGCGGTTGACCGAGGATATCGGTGCCGCCCGCTCGCAATTGCGCCACTTAATGAGCATCTCCGCATGGCCCGAAGCGGAAGAAATCGTCGGCGCGCTGCAGCGAAAATACCCCAGGGAACCCGAGGTCGACGAACTCGCCGCCGACATCTCGAATCAGCGTGAAACACTCGAACGCCAGAACCGCGAACGCCTTCTGTCCGACCTGGCCGACGCCACGGATCGCCGTCAATGGCGCCCGCGCCATCGCCTCGGCAGAGGATTTCATCCAACGATACCCCACCGACACCTACGCGGAACGCCTCCAATTCGACCTCCCCACCCTGCGCGATAACGCCGCGGCCGCAGATCGCAAGGAACAGGAACAGTTGTTCAAGGACCTGCTGAAAGCCCAGCGCTATGAAGAAGCGGAAGGCACCGCGAAATCACTCATCGACAAATATCCCGGTTCCCCCGCCGCCGCGGAACTGATGAAAATGCTGCCCCGCGTCGAAGAACTGCACCGCCAGGACAAATTAAAACGGCAGCACCCCGGCCCTCCCCCGCGACCAATTAACAATAGCTTGAATATCACGGCGCAAAGCAAAGGACGCGGATTCGGCAAGCCGAGATCCGCGTCCTCTTCATTCGCCGATGTGATGTGCGTCAGTTAAACGACAGCGAATACTTGTTGCAGGTAAACTTTTCCGTATTGTTATTGGTCGAAACGACTTCAAAGCCAAACTGAATGTTATCGATCGTGCCGTTGTTAACCCAACCCTTGGCGACCGCGTGTTGCAACACTGCCTTGAGATCGACAGAGCCGCTGGTCGTATTGCTGGTGCGGACGAACGAGACAACCTTCGGGTTGCCGCCGATATAAACATTCCAGGTATGGCCGCCAACCGTCACGTTCGTGAAGCTGGGGATGGCACCGTGGGAGTCGTAACCCTTGGCAATGGGATTATCGCCGCCGGCGCGATACATCCACACCATCACTTCCGTGGGAACCCAGCAGTCATAGGAAGCATTGAAAACGCCGGAGCCGGGAACCGAGACATTGAAGCTGCTGCTGCAACTGCGGAGCGAATTGGTGGATTTCTTGATAAATTTCCGGACATGCGGATACGACTTGACGCCGCCCCCGCTTTGGTGGGTCGAGACGCCCCAATTGCTGAAGGAGTTGGCCCAGATGGTCTCCGGATTGGCGCTCTTGTTCCAGACGTCATTTTGAACGCTGTAGCCGCCGTTGTCCCAGCTCGCAAAATTTGCGCTCGACGTGAAAGCCGCCGCATGCGCGACGCCCGCAAGCCCGAGAACGACCGCGGGAATTACCAAACAACGTATCAATGAGCGAAACCGCATAGTACAACCTCCGCTAAAGTGTAAGAGCCGACCGATCCACGGTGGACGGAAGGGAAGACAGGCATTCAAAAATTCGGCACCACGCTGCAACCCAAAAATGGTGGATGCGAACAAAACGGCACGATCCAAACCACGATACTGCGAACAAGTTGCCGAAAACTACTACAAGAAATGAAGCGACCGCTTGAGGTCACGCCCAGAAGCATACTGTAAACGTTTGCAAGAGCAAATAGTTTCTCCTATTTACGTGCCTCGTTACGTAACAGACATGCACCTGCCAGCCTCATTTTTCCTTGGGTGGTAATTTTGGCAAATTGGGGACTCTGTGTAGCGGTCCATCCGGGCAGAGGCACAACACGAAAAGTGACGTGACGCGTTCCACCTCGTTTTGGAGTAGAATAAAACCCCATGGAAACTCACGCGACATTTTTACCTGGCGTGGAACTCGGCCCCGGCGTATGGACCGACCGTGAGCAGTTGCGCTTCGGCTTTTCACGCTCCAGCGGCCCAGGCGGGCAAAACGTCAACAAGGTCAACACCAAAACCGAACTGCGGGTCGCGGTCACCGCTCTTCATGGATTGAGCAGCCGGGCTTTGACGCGATTGCGGACCCTCTCCGGGCGGCGGCTTATGGCGGACGGCGATCTCCTCTTCACCGCCGACACCGAACGCACGCAGGAGGCCAACCGGCGGGCTTGCATGGAGAAGCTTCGCGAACTCATCGTGGAAGCCCTCGTCGAGCCTAAAACTCGCAAGAAGAGCAAGCCCAGCAAGGGATCCAAGGAACGCCGGCTCGATTCCAAAAAGCGGCAGGGGGAAAAGAAAAAGTGCGCGGGCTGGCGCGAATGAACCTCAACATTTCCATCACGCGGGACGGGGATTGCTTCATCACGAAAATGCGAACGAACGAAAGGTTTTCAATAGCCCGGCGTGCGTTCATTGTTGGCATTCTTTCCTCCTCGCGGCTTATTCCCGGCGCGTGATTTGCAAGGTGCTGCATGAATGAATCATGCAAGGAGATGAAGTATGGTTGCGCACAATAAAGAATCAGTCCGTGAGAACAAACGGGAACGCCTCGGACAGAAAATTTCCGGCGAAACACAACCGCACCGGCCGGGACGTGAAGACGAAATGACTCCGCAGCCGGAGGTGATTGATGAGCATCGTCGCGGCAGCGGGAAGCTCCATGGGAAGGTCGCCCTCATCTCCGGGGCCGACTCGGGGATAGGCCGTGCGGTGGCGGTTCTGTTCGCGCGCGAAGGCGCGGATGTGGCGTTTGTCTATTTGAACGAGCACAAGGACGCCGACGAAACGGTGCGGCTGGTTACCGCGGAAGGGCGGCGCTGCATCAAACTGGCCGGCGATATCGGCGATGAAAAATTCGCGGGCAAGGCAGTACAGGAAACGGTTCAGCAACTGGGCAAGCTCGACATTCTTGTGAACAACGCCGCCGAACAGCATCCCCAATCCTCGCTGGAGGATATCACACAGGAGCAGTTGGAACGGACCTTCCGCACCAATATTTTTGGCTACTTTTTTCTCGCGAAACATGCCCTGAAGCATCTCAAAGAAGGTTCCGCCATCATCAATACCGCGAGCGTGACGGCCTACAAGGGCAGCCCGCAATTGCTTGATTATTCGGCGACCAAGGGCGCGATCGTCGCCTTCACGCGGTCGCTCTCGCAGTTGCTGGCGAAGAAAAAGATTCGCGTGAATGGCGTCGCGCCAGGCCCGATCTGGACGCCGCTGATTCCGAGCACGTTTCCCAAAGAGAAGGTCGAGAATTTTGGAAAGGATGTTCCGTTGGGGCGTGCCGGTCAGCCCGAGGAGGTGGCGCCATCATTCTTGTTTCTCGCCAGCGATGACGCGAGTTATATGAGCGGGCAGATTCTGCATCCCAACGGAGGCACGGTGGTGAACAGCTAAATATCCTTCGATCCGAAGCTCCGTGGCGGCAGGCCGGGGTTTTTATCGTTCGCACAAATATGACGAACGCAAAAAGCCCCGGGCTTCCGCTACGGAGCTACTTTGCCTTTGCTACTCTTTTAAATCTGATCGTCCGGTTTATTTGCGGCCGCCTTTTTTCGCTGGGGCTTTGTTGGTCTTTTTCCCGCGACCGCTTCCCGCCTTCTTGCCGCCACCCGACATTTTATTCTCCGTCGCCCATGCGCGGCGTTCGGCTTCCTTTTTGGATACGCCCCGCTTTTCGTATCCCTTTTCGATATGTTCCGCTTGCCGCTTCTGCTTGGATGTGTAACTTGATTTATCGCCGCGTGGCATTGCAGACTCCTTCGGAAAAACCGCCTACTCGCACCGGGTGACGATACCCTTGGCAAGGAAGCTCTGCGACGCACCCAACAAATCCCGTGCAAAACAAAAAAAAAGGCCCACGCTTTCGCGCAGGCCTCGGTCTCGTAGCACGGGCCTCGGCCCGCTTTTTTTGCATCATCACACGTCCAGGTTTTTCACATCCAGTGCGTGCATCTCGATAAACTGCCGACGCCGTTCGACATTCTCACCCATCAGCGTGGAGAACATCACCTCCGCATTGCTCGCCCCTTCAAGGGTGACGCGCAACAGCGTCCGCCGTGCCGGGTCCATCGTGGTGATCCACAATTCCTCGGCGTTCATCTCGCCGAGACCCTTGAACCGACCGACCTCAATGCCCTGCCGCCCGATGTCGTGAATCTCATGCACGATATCGCCGATGCCCGCGATATCCTTCTTGTAATCTTCGCCCGACTCGATCGAGTATCGCGTCATCTTGCGTTCGCCCGAATCGGTCTCTTCAATACGCAGGTACCAGTCGTCGATGGGCAGATCGAGTTCCGCCATTTTTCCAAACAGCTCTTCCAGCTTTTTGGCTTCGTGAAGCTCTTCATTTTTCTCCAAACGCCGTTGCGCCGCGCGTTTGGCATCCTGAATTTCAGCTTTGGTCTGTTTCTTATCTTTGCCATTCAACTTGGCGGGCGCTCCATTGCCATCGCCGGCTTCGGCGTGGCCATTGCTGTTGGTGTCTTCAGCGATAGCGTGGGCCGTCGCCTCCAGTTCCGTAATCTTGTTGTCCTCGACGAATACCTCGTAGTCTTCATCCTTAAAGAAAAGGTTCTCTTTTCCATCGAGCACAATGCGATGCGTCGGCATCTTCTTGTGCTCCTTGCGAAGCTGCAGAATCCGCGAGAACGGCAAGCCGCGCCGCTCCACGATCTTCACATATTCCTCGACCTGTTCCAGCAGCGCCATCATCTGCGCGCAACTCCCCACCCTTGATCCGCGACTTTTCTTTTCCGGCCTTGTCGCGAATGACGAGGCTCGTCCCATCCAGCCCCAAATCCGTCAGCTTCTTCCGCATGACGGATTCGTTCTTCACGTACTCGACCGTTTTCTTTCGCGTCACCTTATACAGCGGCGGCTGCGCGATGTAGACGCGGCCGTCCTTGATCAACTGCGCCATCTGCCGGAAGAAAAATGTGAGCAGCAATGTGCGGATGTGCGAACCATCGACGTCGGCATCGGTCATGATGACGATTTTTCCGTAGCGGAGTTTGGCGATGTCGAAGTCCGCAACGCCGATGCCGCAGGAAAGCGCCTGCACGATCGTCCGGATTTCCTCGTGCCCGAGCATCTTGTCGACGCGGGCCTTTTCGACGTTGAGAATTTTTCCCTTGATAGGCAGAATCGCCTGGAAGACGCGATCGCGTCCGCCCTTGGCGGTGCCGCCTGCCGACTGACCTTCGACGATGTAAAGCTCCGTCGTCTCCATGTCGCGGCTCGAGCAATCCCACAACTTGCCGGGAAGGCCGCCGGAGTTCAGCGCACCTTTTCGCGTCAGCTCGCGAGCCTTGCGTGCCGCCTCGCGCGCCTGCTTGGCGATGATGCCCTTTTGAATGACCCGCTTCGCATCGCCGGGATGTTCTTCCAGCCACGTCCCGAGCGTGTCATTGACCGCCTGCGTGACAAACCCTTCGACCTCGCCGTTACCCAGCTTGTCCTTGGTCTGTCCCTCAAACTGCGGGTTAGGCACTTTCACGGTGATGACAGCCGACAGCCCTTCGCGCAAATCATCGCCGTTGGGAAGTATCCTTCTCATCCTTCACGACATTGTTGCTGGGCGTAAGTGTTCAGCGTGCGCGTCAGCGCCGTTTTGAAACCGGAGAGGTGCGTCCCGCCGCCGGGCGTATTGATATTGTTGGCGAAGGAATGCAGGCTCTCGCTGTAGCCGTCGTTGTATTGCAGCGCGATCGCGACCTGCATGGGCGTCTCGGTGCCTTCCTCTTCCTTCTCCAGGTAAATCACCGGATGCAGCGCCTCTTTCCCCTCGTTCAACTGCTTAACGAACTGAATGATGCCCTTGGAATACTTGAACTCATCCTTCTTGCCCGTGCGTTCGTCTTCGATGAAGAATGCGAGCCCTTCATTCAGGTACGCCAGTTCCCGGCAACGTGCGACGATGCGTTCGTAATCGAACGTCGTGTCCTCAAAAATTTTAGGATCGGGCTTGAATACGATCTTGGTTCCGGACTTGGCGCGTTTGCCGATGACTTTGATTTTTTCTTTGACATCGCCGCGCTCGAAGGACATGCGGTGGACGCTGCCGCCGCGGGAAACTTCGACTTCCATCCATTCCGCCAGCGCGTTCACGACGGAAGCACCCACACCATGAAGACCGCCGGAGACTTTATAGCCACCCCCGCCGAACTTTCCGCCCGCATGAAGGTCGCACATCACGACCTCCAGCGTCTCGCGTTTCTCCGTCGGGTGCATTCCGACCGGAATGCCTCGCCCATCGTCCGTGACGGCCAGCGACCCATCCGCGTTGATCTTTACCCAGATGTTCTCGGCATGTCCCGCCATCGCCTCATCCACGGAGTTGTTCACGATCTCCCAGATGAGGTGGTGCAGTCCGCGCGTGGTCGTATCGCCGATGTACATGCCGGGCCGCATACGGACCGCCTCCAGGCCTTTCAGGGCCTGAATCGCGCTCGTATCGTAGTCTTTGGTCACCTTCAAATTGGACGTTTTCGGCTCATCCTTGGCCATGAATGCTCCTCATGGATTTGCTTGATTGTTAAGTGCGCCCGCAGGCGATCACCACATGAATTTCAGAACGCATAATCATATGCAAAATCGGGAGTTTTGACAAGGCGGCGGAGAAGTTTTAGATACCGAACAAAATGCAAATTATCAAGGCTCGTGGGAGAAGATAAAGTACGCCATGATGGACACCAGAATAAAGAAAAGTCCATTGAGCACCATGCTCGTCCAAACCACAGTGAATGGCACCCAACCTACCCTTTTTCCCCACATTCTGGTCATTGCCCATACACAAAGCGAGCAAGCAATTCCTAAGAAGATATCGTTAACCGCCGAAATGATTAACATCGCGTTTTTTAGTGCATGATGAGGGGGTAGATGCAGGGCAACGAAGCGGACGGGATCCAAAGCCCGCGATATTGCCATTGGATAAAATGGAACAAGAATTGTCGAGATACCAACCCAAAGCGCCAAGCGGCGAATTTTCTGCAAATCCTCCCCCTGGCCATAATCAAGCAGCGCATTCGTATCTTCAGTTGGTTTCAGACTCAGAGCCGTCGGCGTTTGGCCTGAGGAATCCGACAAGTCTGACCTTGGACATTGCATCGTTACCCCTAATCCCTATAATTGACCGACTCAAAACCTGCTGGAGCGGTCGTATGCCGCCCACGCCCATGGAGTTGCTGTATGCCGCATATTATCACTGAACCCTGCGCGGGCACGAAAGACACCGCCTGCGTTAATGTCTGCCCCGTCGATTGCATCCATCCACGCAAAGATGAACCCGAATTCGGACCAAGCTCGATGCTCTACATCGACCCGGACACGTGCATCGACTGCGGCCTCTGTGTCGACGAATGTCCCGTCAAAGCCATCTTCACCGAGGACGATGTCCCCAGCGAGTGGAAACAGTACATCCAGATTAACGCCGATCATTATAAGAAATAACCACTGTCATGTGGCGGCTCTTGCCGCCAACCGACCTCTCCCGCCGCGTGTGCGGGAGTCGCGTGACGGAAATGAAGAAAGTAAGGACTACCATGCCCCCTCCAGCCCGCAAGCCCCGTTTCCAGACATTTCAACGCCCCAAGACCCGCGTTGCCAAAGTCTCGTCAATCGGCAAAGTCTACATCGACTATAAGGACGTCGAGAGCCTCAAGAAGATGCTCTCCATCAACGGCAAAATTCTGCCCCGCAAGCGCAGCGGCGCTTCCGCGGCCGAACAACGCATGATCACTGACGCGATCAAGCGCTCGCGATTCCTCGGCATGCTCCCCTACGTCGGCGGCAGCCCGGTCTAAGCGACTCCGCAATCGACCCTCGACCCCCCTCCAAGCCGCGGACCACCTCCGCGGCTTATTTTTTTTCGCCGCGCGCTCCCCCACCCCCCCCCACCACCATCAAGGAGCAACCATGTCCCCCATCAAATGGTGCCTACCCGCCGCACTCGGCTTCTTCTGCACCCTTCCGTTGATCGCGGCAAATGACACCACATTGCCCGCCGCCTCCGCGCCATCCACCGCGTCCGCCCCCGCTCCGGTCGATCTCTCATCCTTCATCCTGACGCCGCCACCTCCCCTTACACCCCGCATCCACGGTCCAAAGATATTCGGCGTCCGCCCCGGCCATCCCTTCCTCTACACCATCCCCGCTACCGGCCAACAGCCCAAAATATTCTCCGCCAAAAACCTTCCCAACGGCCTGCAACTCGACTCCGCTACCGGCCACATCACCGGAACCCTCGACAACCCCGGTGAATACCACGTCACCCTCGCGGCAACCAACGCCTTGGGCACCACAGAAAAAGAGTTCAAAATCGTCGTCGGTGACCAGATCGCACTCACGCCCCCCATGGGCTGGAACAGTTGGAACTGCTGGGCCAGTGCCGTCGATCAGGACAAAGTCCTCCGCTCCGCCAAAGCAATGGTCGCGTCCGGCCTCATCGACCACGGATGGACCTACATCAACATCGACGACAAATGGCAGGGAAAACGCGGCGGACCCTTGAACGCGCTCCAGCCCAACCCGACTAAGTTCCCTGACATCAAAGCCATGTGCGACGACATTCACGCGATGGGCCTGAAGGTCGGAATTTACTCGACTCCCTGGGTTCGCTCGTATGCGGGTGAACTTGGCGGCTCCGCGGAAAACCCCGAAGGCGATCTGCAAAAATGGCCCGGCAAGCCGCCGCGTAATAAGAAGGTCCTCCCCTACGCCGTCGGCAAATATTCCTTCGCCGCCGTCGACGCGAAGCAATGGGGCATTTGGGGTTTCGATTATCTCAAATACGACTGGAACCCCATCGAAGTCCCGCAGATTCAGGAAATCAGCGACGCCCTTCGAGCCAGCGGCCGCGACATGATCCTCAGCCTCTCCAACCAGGCCCCCATCGCCCTCTCTGCCGACTACATCCGCCTCGCCAACGCATGGCGAACCACCAACGATATCCGCGACAACTGGGGCGTCGTCCGAAAAATCGGATTCGAGCAGCAGGAAAAATGGACCGCCTTCGCCGGACCGGGGCACTGGAACGACACCGACATGCTCGTCGTGGGCTGGGTCGGCTGGGGCCCGCAGTTGCACGCATCCAAGCTGACGCCTGATGAACAATACACGCACATCAGCCTCTGGTGTCTCCTTGCCGCGCCGATGCTGATCGGCTGCGATCTCGACCGCCTCGATCCATTTACGCTGAACCTGCTCACCAATGACGAAGTGCTGGCGGTCGATCAGGACACGCTGGGAAAACAAGGCTCGCGCATCAGCCAGGACGGAGACGTGCAAGTCTATGCCAAAGAACTCGAAGACGGATCGCACGCCGTCGGCCTCTTCAACCTGGGTTCATCGCCCGCCACCGGCACGCTGAAATGGACCGACCTGAAAATCAACGGCTCTCAAACCGTCCGCGACCTCTGGCGGCAAAAGAGCTCGGCACCTTCGACGGAAAGTTCGACACTCAAATTCCATCGCACGGCACGGTGCTCATCAAAGTCACGCCATCCCGCTGAACATCACTTTGATTTCAATCCTGTAATCTTCAGCACATACGCATAGTCGCACGGCTTCTCCGACGGTATCTCGACCTTCAATCCCGCCGCATCCTGCGTGAACTTCAACGCGCCATCATGGCCGAGCATTTCCACCTTCTCGATCGTGCCCTTGGTTTTATCAGAAGCGAGAGAGGTGACCACGGCCTCATTCCCCGGCCACGCCATGCCGATCGCATACAACGTGTCGCCCTTGGTGGTGAAGCGGAAATCCTTCGGCGTGTAACCCTTCTTTGGCAATCCGCCGCCCGCGACATCGCCGGCTCCGGTCTGCGCCTGATTGGTCCGGCCACCCCCGCCCGCCGCGCAGCGTCTTTGCCGCAAGTGCCGCCGCCGCATCCGACGCGGGCCCTTCGCCATATCTCACCCATGGCCGCGAGCCATAAATCGCCTCGCCATTCACATCCAGCCATTTCCCGATGCCCAGCAGCACTTTCTGCTGATCGTCCGGAATCGTCCCGTCCGCCTTCGGAGAAATATTGAGCAGCAGATTTCCGTTCTTGCTCGTGTTCTCAATGAGCCGCATCACCAGCGACCCCGTGCTCGTGACCTTCATCCCCTCGACGTATCCAAACTTGTCCGCAATCGGATCATCCGCCTGCCAGACATAATCCGTCAGTTCGAGCGGCGCGCGGCCCTCGCGCTCATAATCCATGATGCTTCCCGTCTTGAACGCCTCCCCCTTCGCGCTCAGTGACACTTCCTTGTTCCACTCCTTTGCGCGATTGTAATAATAAGCCGCTACTTTCAGCTTGATCGCATCCTGCATGCGGCTCGTCCCGCCCATGTCGTACCAAAGCATGTCCACCTGATACTTATCAATCAACTCGCAACTCCGTGCCACCCAGTCCGCCAGGAATTCCTCGTAATGTTTCGTACTGTGATTGGCGACCCAGTAAAACGAGTCGTTGGCGGGATCGTACAAATCCGTCGCGAGCCCCGCCATCGGCTTGATGAAGTCGTAGTGATTCATACGATGACTCGAGACGCCGAACTTAAGCCCCTGCTTTCGCACCGCTTTTCCAAGGTCGCCGATCAGGTCCCGCTTCGGCCCCATCTTCCCCGCGCACCACGGCGTCAAATCACTGTCCCAATTCGCCCAGCCGTCATGATGCTCTGCCGTCGGCACCACATACTTCGCCCCCGCCTTCTTGAACAACAGCGCCCATGCATCCGGATCGAATTTCGCGCACGTGAACAGCGGTATGAAATCTTTATACCCAAACTTATCCGGCGGCCCAAAATGCTCCGTATGCCACTGAATAAAAGCCGTGTTGGCGTACATGTAACGGACGTACCATTCACTCCCATGCGCCGGCACGGAATACAGCCCCCAATGCATGAAAATGCCGAACTTCGCGTCGCGGAACCACTCCGGCACTTTATAGTTTTGGTCAATCGATTCCCATGTGGGCTTCACCGGCCCCGGCGGAATTGCCGGTGCCGCCGTCGCCGCGACATCGGACATCTCAGACGTGCTGTCCGCAGTAAATTGCGCAACGCTTCGACTCGTGTTCATCGCGATCATTGCAAGAGTGGCAACGCTCGCCGCACAGATTCGTTTCCGCATGATGGTTTCTCCTTAAAATGGACGGATCACCTGGACGCACCCGCAGGCTTGGCGAACGTGTAATGAAATGAGTCCACATCCACAAATCCGCGGTCGCCTTTGTTGTTGTAATTAAAGATTCCAATCCGATCACCCCGGTAATAGCCCCAAGTCAAAGCATAAGGCTGCCCAAACGGCGTAAATTTTTTTCCATCGATACTGTACGCATATTGACTGATCCCATCGTAGCCCCATGTGCTTCGCAGCCATACATTTTTTGATGCGATGACCGGCCCCGCGGTCACCTTTCCCCCCTCATTAAATGTCAGCGTCCGCGTCTCACCCGACTGCGAAATGCCGACCGTCGAATACCCCTTCGCGAAATGACACAGCCCCGCCTGCTCCCCATCAGCCATCCCGCTAATATCCAGTTTCAGTGTCACCTCATTCGTCTCCGTCCGCAGGCATCGCTGCGTCAACGTATTCCCCGCCTTCAGCAAATCATTCGGCTGCAAGGGCGCAACGCATGCAGCCGCAAAAAACCCGGCCGCTCCGACAGCGACCATTTCTCCGCGCGGTTGATAGTTCCACTCCCACTGCGCCGGCAATGACTTCGCCTCAAACTCATCATCCGTCTGCGGCACCAGCCCTACCGCGACCGCCCCCCCGGCCGCGCCCCCGCTGCTCACCACCGGCTTCTTCGCCGTCCACATCATGTTCCCAATCCCGTCCGCACCCACCTTCCCAATCACCGGCCAACCCTCCACCCACGTCACCGGCAGCAGCACCATCGCCCGCCCCTCCCAATCCCCCGTCCCCTGATGCGTCACAAACCACCAATCACCCGACGCAAGCTCAATCAGCCCCCCCTGGTTCGGCTCCTTATCCAACGCCTTATTCACATGAATCAACTGCCTGCTCTCCCAAGGCCCATCCAAACTCTTCGACCGTTCCATCATTACCACCCGCCCCTCTCGCTGAACCTCGCTGTAATAATGATAGTAAAGTCCCTTTATTTTATAGAGTTTGTTCGCTTCGCTTCCCCGCGACTGGTGAATCACCTTATCGGAGCCCATCACCAATTGCCTGCCATCCGCTGACATCTTGAACAGATGAATTTTATACTTGTCCGCATAGTTTGTGCAGACCAGATACCCCTGCCCATCATCATCCCAGAACGGACAACAATCATCCCATCCCTTCGCCTTCAGCACTGCATGCACCGGCTCCCAGGGACCCGCCGCATCCTTCGCGGTCGTCACGAAAACCCCCTCCTCCGGCGTGCCAAAATAAACCCAGAACTTGCCCGCATGAAACCGAATCGCGCCCGCCCAAATGCCATGCCCATAGCGATCCATCTTGTCCCAGTTCATCTCCGGCGCGATTTGCGTGACGTCCCCCACCGCGTGACTAAAAACGGTCCAACTCACAAGATCTTTTGAATGCAGAATGACCGCCCCGGGCGAAAACTGAAACGTGGACGACATCGCATAAAAATCATCGCCAACGCGGATCGCATCTAGATCGCTGTAATCGCTCGGAAGCACCGGATTCACATACGTCCCGTTCCCCTGATCGCCCCACGCAGCCTTCAATTCCGCAGGCTTCGCAACAATCTCCGCCCCCGAACCGGAAGCCGCCCGCGCCGGCATCGCAATGCCGGCCATCACGACAGCAACCGCCGCGAGCCTCCGCACCACGAGCATCATGCCACCTGCAAAAAAATCTTTCATATAAACCCAACGCAGAAGCCTATTCTTTCAACCGCAATCCCGCAGCGCTCAAACCCGCCGCCGACGCATGAACTATCACCGCGCCTCGCACCTCGACATACACAATCATTCGCCCGTGATACGCCTTCTTCGCTCGAACCTGCCCATTCTCATGATCCGCAACATCGCCATTCTCAATCCCCAACAACCGTCCTTCCCCCTCAAACGTCACCTCAATCCGATCCGCCGCCGTCGTCACGCACCTCCCCGCATCATCAGTCACATCCATTTCCAACTGAGCCACGCGCACGCCCTCGCACGTCCGCGCCTCGGTTTTATATTCCCGAATCACCAACTTTTTCGCGGGGCCCGCCTTCTTCAACTCAAACTCACAAACCGCCTTGCCCCCATTCTTTCCCACCGCCCTCAGATCCCCGCCGTCCGCACCCACTGACCAACGGATCACCCGATCCGCAGGCAGCGTCTTCTCCCCCACGGACTTCCCGCCCTCAAACAATTCGACACTCTCACAATTCGTATCGCACTGCACCCCGTCCGCCACGCGATCCAAATAAACCATCGGCTTGACGCTCCACAAACTCTGCCGAAAGTAATAGGCCGCCTTCGGAAATCCCGCGTAATCCAACAGCCCGCTCGGGTTCCCCCGGTTCGGCCACTTGTGCGATTCCCCCAGATAATCAATCCCCGTCCACAAAAACTGCCCGGGGATAAACTCGTTTTTCTCCACCGCCTCCCACGCGGCGAGATCGTGCTTGTTCTCGCTGCCGTACATGATCCGTTCCGGATGCGCCGCATGATCCTCCGCGTACAACTTCTCCTGATAGTTGTATCCCACAATATCCAACGCGGGAAAAAACAGATTCGTCCGAATCGCCGCGCACGCCGCCGTCACCGGCCGCGTCGTATCCATCGCCTTCACATCCTTTACCAATCGCTGCGCAATCGGCAAAAGCTCCGGCGAATTCACCGGATACGGGTCGGTTGGATAATCGATTTCGTTCCCGATGCTCCACATGATCACGCTCGGATGATTCCGATCGCGCACCACCATCGCCTGAATATCCCGATCCGCCCACTTCTCAAACGCCGGCGGATAACCGTCAAGACTGAACTTCGTCCCGTTCCATCCATCCACCCATTTCTTCTTCGCCTTGTTCCATTCATCAAACGCTTCATCCATGACCAGAAACCCCATGCGGTCGCACAGATCGAGAAATTCCGGTGCCGGCGGATTATGACTCGTCCGAATCGCGTTGCAGCCGCCTTCCTTCAATATCCGCAGCCGCCGCTCCCACACCTCCACCGGAATCGCCGACCCCAGCACTCCCGCATCTTCATGCAAACACACCCCCTTCATCTTCACGGCCTCCCCATTCACCAGCAGTCCGTGCACCGGGTCAAATTTCACCGCGCGAATTCCAAACGGCGTCTCGTATCGATCCACCTCGCGCCCGCCCTTCATCACCCGCGTCTCCAGCGTATACAAAACAGGATGCGCTACCGACCACAATGCCGCGTGCATCACCGACATGTCGCCCTGAAAAACACTCTGCCCGCCTGCCGCAATTGTCTGGCGATGCTCCGCCCCCGCCACCACGTGCCCCTTATCATCTTTCACGCTGCTTGTGACCGTGACATCCACATTTTCGCGGCCCCCGTTCACCACCGTCGTTTCAACATCCACCCGCGACGGCCCCGTCGCGGAGACCTCCGGCGTCGTCACAAAAGTTCCATCCGCCGCCACATGAACCGCATCCGTCACGCGAAGAAACACATTCCGGTAAATCCCCGACCCCGGATACCACCTCGAATCCGCAAAATCCGAATGATCCACCCGCACCGCGATCACATTCTTCTCCCCCGGCGGATTCAAATAGGGCGTCAATTCATAATCCAAAGCCACATACCCGCTCGGCCGCTCGCCCAACAGATGCCCGTTGCACCACACTTTGCTCTGCTTGTAAATCCCGTCGAAATGAATCGCGACTGCTTTCCCCGCCGCATCGCCCGGCGTCGCAAAGGTCTTCCGATACCACCCCACCCCCGCCGGCAAAAACGCCGTCGCACTCGCCCACTTCTGATCGAATGGCCCCTCCACACTCCAATCGTGAGGCAACATCACCCCGCGCCACCCCGCATCCGAAAAAACCACCCCCTCCGCGCCCCGCACATCCCCATTCACAAATCGCCAACCCTCATTAAACAACCGCTCGCGCCCGCCCACGCACGCCCCCTCGTTTGCCACCATATAATGATGCAGGCTTTCACCACCCTCCTCGCCGCGCGGCGCACAACCCTCCAATCCCGCCACCGCCAACACCAAAACCGCCGCGCCAAAACCCTTCCACTCAATGGAACGCATCACGACCTCGCTTCATCATCACAAGCCGCCATCGCGCCAAGGAGCGCGATCAACACCTGAGCGTAAACGCCGTGGCGCACCTCTCCTTGCGTACAGGATTCAAATTTCATTTAGCGCAGCGGACGCATCGAGCTTCAGAACGCCGCAACCCGAATCATTTTTCCGTCGTCGCCACCGCCGTCGCACTCAGGCGATACACCTGACCCTTGGGCGCATCCACCGAGAAAAGCAGATCGTTCGTCCCCGGCTCCTCCACCACGTCCACAGGGCGCCCCAACACCGTTGTTCCATCCGGAGCAAAACAACTCACGATCTTTTGCCGCATGCACCGGCTTGCCCTTCGCATCAAAATGTAAAAGCGATACGCAATACCCCACCTTCACCGTGCTGTTCCAACTCCCGTGCGACGGAATACACATGTCACCGGCCTTCCCAAAACCCGTATCCTTCGTCAGCCACGTCCAGCCGTTGTCCGCATAATGCGCCGGCAGCATGTACTCCGGCGGCGTCGACTTCGCCAGAATCTGCTGAATGTCCGGCCGCTTCATAAACTCCGGCCGAATCAAATTCGCATCGACCACGAACGGATGTCCATAAAACTTCCCCGCTTCGTAATGATTGATCTCTTCACCCGGAATCCGATCAGTCACCGGCTGATTCCCCTTCTTCTCCCCATGCGTAAACCAGAAATTGTCCGACCCGTGATCCAGGCCCCATACCTCGTTCGTGCCCGGACGGAACCGCAATTTTTCCGTGTTCCGAATTCCACTCACAAACAGCGTCCTGGTCTTGCCATCCAACGAATAGCGCCAAATCTTTTCGCGATCCGTCGCCGACTGGTCGCTGATATTTCGCGGTTCCCCGATCCCCGTATAAAAACCATCCTTATCCACAAGGATTGGACGCCACCAGTGACTTCCTCCCGAAGGCAACGTCTTGTCATCCGGAATCACCGTCGTCATCTCATCGAGCCCCATCCCATCCGCCCGCACCTTCCCCTTGAAAATCGCCCCCGAGGTCGTGTACCAAAGCCACCCATCAAAAAAATCCATACAGTGGATCGTCGGCTTATCCTTGACGGCTACCGCGATCTCCTTGTACGTCCGATTCGGCTGCAACTCGTACACCGTGATCGTCCCATGCTTCGGTGCCGACACATACAGATGTCCGTAATTGTCGAACTCCATGAATCGCGACTCCGGCGGCGCATCAATCGCGATCGTCACCCGATACCCCTTCCCCACGGTAAATTGCGGCACCCCAGGACCACACTCGCCCCCCGGGATCACCTCCGGCAACGGCGGAGCGCCACTCACCGGAACATCCTCCGCCCTCGCAATCCTTCCCACACCCAGCGCAACCGCCATCGAACACGCCAAGCCCATCATCCGATACATCGTGCGATTGCTCATGAATTTCCTCAGTAATAATCAATAGACGAAAAAGATAAAAAACTAAACGTTCTCGATCGAACTATATTTCGCCAAACAAAACTTACACAACACAAAATCAATCGACATGCCGTCTCGGTGTCCTCTGTGAGCCAAATCTTATGCACAACGCATAATTAACGCCATTGCACCACGACCAGCGCCACCCCCTGCCGCGGCAAACTGAGTCGCACCTTCGCCGCCCCATCCACCACATGCACCGTTTCCTTCCCATCCAACATCGCAAGCTGACCCGCCGCCTTCAACTGCGCATACTGCTCCGCCGAAGGCTCTGCCGGCGAGCCCATCGCCAGCCAAGCCGTGTACGCATTGCTGTGATCGTGATCGATCCGATACTGCGTGACCGTCGCCTCACCATTCGCGAAAGGCAACCGCTTCAGATTCATCTCAATCGCCGCCGCCGGACCCGCGACATCATCATCATGATAATTCCACGCGAGAACGCTCAGTTGCCCCGGTGCGACCGCGGCCACCGCTGACACATCCGGCTTCCCTCTCACCCCGCCCGCAAGCATCTCCTTCACGCCCAACGCCCCCGAACTCTCCACCGCGATCCGCGACCCCGCCATTTTCCCAAACATCCGAAACACATTCAGCACGGGCAAATCCACTCCGTTCGTCGCCAGCACCCGATACCCCGCAAAATACGGCTTATTCTCAAACTCAAACGACCACGTCAACGCCCCCTCGATATTCACCCCATGCTTGTCCGCAAGTTCATACGTGCGCGCCAGCGTCGCAGCCGTGTAACTCGAAAACAGCGTCGTGTTCCGATACCCGAGCCCCTTCGCTTCTGACACTGGCCGCGCCGCCATCCCATCCGGGTCCGACTCCCCAATCACAATCGGCAATTTTTTATACTCTGAAAATGACGCCACCACCCCAAAATTCTTATCGATCCGATTCAACTGATTCGATATCCCCATCTCCACATGATTCTCCACAAACTTCGGACTCCCCTTCGCATGGAACGAAATAAAATCAATCGGACTCCCATGCCCGCCCGTCGCTTCATTCACCCCCCGCGCGCAATGCTCCAAGAACCCGTTCAAAAACTTCTCAGATCCAGCCCCTTCCGGCCCTCCCACCCGCGCCGTCGGCAGCGCATGCCGCACGCCGTCCACCGCATAATCGTATAACTTAAAATACTCCTCCGGCTTCCCCTTCCAATACAAAATGTTCGGCTCGTTCCACACCTCCCAATACCACTTCTCCACCTCCGCCTTCCCATACTTTTCCACCGAGTGCTCCACCCATTTCCTCACCAGTTCCCGCCACTTATTGAAATCCTTTGGCGGATACGCTTGCCCTCCATTCTCCGGCGTACGCTTCTCCATCGAGATATCCGTTGGATAAAGATCAGGCCGCGTCGAAAGATCCTTCGGCATGAACCCAATCTGTACATACGGCTTAACCCCTGCCGCCAAATAGGTATCAAAGATTCGATCAACAATCGTCCAGTTGTACACCGGATTCCCCTGCACATCCTCGCTATACATCCCCGTCGAGCCCCACTTCATCCCCGGCGTTCCATCCCCGGACGTCATCAAATGATGACACCGAATATACACCTGCGCCGGCCCAAGCTTCCCAAGCTCCCCCAACAACTCCTTCCCATACTTCATGTAAGTAAAGTTGCATTCGTCATACCCAAAAAATCGCCAGATCGGATGAAGATCGCCACGAGAGTCCCCCGCATCAATCGCGAAGTTCACCGCCATCTCATCTTCCGCCGCCACCGCATGAGTCCCTCCACCGAGCAACACCCCCGCCAGCAACGCAACCCCGACTCCCCAAAAAAGCCGGCGACGGCGTCCCCGAAATGTGCTGTCCCCAGCAAAAAACACGCCCATTCGATCCTCAATACCCATCACCCGTCTCCTTCAGCCGCTGGCCTATAAACTTTCAAACCACCACATCATCCCGCGTCCACACACCATCCACCAATCGCCACGCCTGGGAGTTCGGACTCTTATTCTGCAAAATCTCCGGCAGCCGCTCCGCGCGCACATTGTCATAACACTCAAGCTGGCTGAACCGCCGCAGCGACGCCGGCATCCCCACCGCCGTAAAACCCGGATGCCCCGTCGCCGGATAAGGACCTCCATGATTCATCGCCGCCGTCACCGCCACCCCCGTCGGCATCTTGTCATTCAGCAACCGCCCCACGCGCCGCCGCAACAACGGCTCCAGAGCCCCGTACGCCCCATCATCCGCCCCCTTTGTATCTGAATAAATTGACCCCGTAAGCTGCCCATCCAACTTTGCAATCACCGCACAAGCCGTCTCGCAATCCCGCGCCACAATCACCAGCGACGCATTCCCAAACGCCTCCGTCTGTAGCCGCTCCGCATGCGCAGAAACACCTCACCCTCCACCCGCAGCAACGTATTCGCAAACCGCACCGGCATCCCGCTCAACGCCTCTCCCCCCGCCACCACACCGGCCCCCGCGCCGCGCAGCGTTTTCAAACTCTCCCGCAGCGATCGAGCCACCCCCGCCGACAACAACGTCCCCGCCGCCCGCCCTTCAAACAGGCCGCGCACATCCGCCATGAACCGCTCGCTCGCTTCCCCGGCAATCACCACCGCCACCCCCGGCTTCGTGCAAAACTGCCCCGCCGCTCCCAAACAACTATCCGCAAACTCTCCCGCAATCTTCTCGCTCCGCTCCTTCAAAGCCCCCGGCAAAATCACCACCGGATTCAAACTCGACATCTCCAGATAAATCGGCTTTCCCGCCGCATCCGCCGCCGCCTTCAATGCCAAACCCGCCACGCGGCTCCCGGTAAACCCGCTCGCACCCACCCTCCGATCCCCCACCTGCCGCGTCCCATTCTCGGACGACGTATGATAAATCAACTGCACCGTCGCCCGCGGCAAACCCGACTCGCCCACCGCCGCGAACGCCTCCTCCGCCACGATCCGCGTCGTCCCCGGATGCGCCGGATGCCCCTTCCCGATCACCGGATTCCCCGCCGCGATCGCCGCCGCAAAATCACCGCCGCACATCGGGTTATACGCCAGCGGAAAATTGTTCGGTCCAAACACGCACACCGGCCCCAGCGCCGCATGACACGACCGAATGTTCAACTTCGTATCAATCGTAGGCAACGCCCACGATCCCTCCATCGCCGCCGCGGCCGCCTTCCGTAACTGCCCCGTCGTCCGCGGCAACTCCACATCCTGCAACCGCGGCGCTCGCGGAAGCGCTGTCTCCAGATGTGCCATCTCCACGATCTCCCCCGCCCGCGCCTCCAGCCGCTCCGCAAACCTCACCAGAAATCGCGACAATTCCGCACCCGGCATCCTCCGCAACACCGCAGCCGCCTCAACACTCGCCGAAAGCGCCGCATCAATATCCGACCAATCGCTCACCGGATATTCCTCACCCAACGCCTCCCCGGTCGCCGGATTCGCCGCATGAAACGTCGCGTGATACTTCGCCGGCGCCATTCACCATTCACAAGTATCGAATGCACAGCCATCTCAAACTCCGAAAAATAGCCCGGCCAGCGCAACCTTCTACGCCGACCCAGGCACCGTTTCTAAAAACTTAATCACTGCCGCCATATCCTGATCCCCCAACTCCGCATTTATCGCCCGCGAGAACGTATTCAACGCCGTCACCGCCGACGGCAATCCCACGCCATGCCGCTTCCCCTCCGCAATCGCATACGCAAGATCCTTTGCCATCAGCCGCAACTGGAAATTTGGCGAATAATCCCGATTCGCATGCCGCCCCGCCACCGTCTTCACCACCGGGCTCCCCGGTGCCCCATTCAACAACACCGGCAACGCCTTCGCCGCGTCCAGGCCCGCCCGATGCACCAACGCATTCGCCTCCGCAAACGCCGCCGCCTGAACCCCGCACAAAAAATTATTCACCAGTTTCAAAGCCGCCCCTGAACCCAGTGGCCCGAGATGCACAATCTCCTTGCTCATCGCCGCCAATAATGGCCGAACTTTCTCCAACGACTCCCCATCTCCCCCCACCAAAAAAGTAAGCTCCCCATTCGCCGCATGAGGCTTCGTCCCCGTTACCGGCGCATCCAACAATCGGCACCCGCGCCCTTCCGCCGCATCCCCCAGCTCCCGAATCCACGACACGCTCACCGTCCCGCACTCAATCAGCACCGCCCCCGCTTCCGCCCCGCTCAACGCCCCCTTCTCCCCGAACCACACCGCGCGCGACGCCACATCGTCCGCCAACATGCTGATCACCACATCGCTCCCGCGCGCCGCTTCCTCCGGACTCTCCGCCACCCGCGCCCCCTCTACCGAAAACGCGACCGTCTTCTCCACATTCCGGTTGTACACGCTCAGCCCATACCCCGCCTTCAACAGCCGGCGAGCCATCCCCGCGCCCATCGTCCCCAACCCCAAAAAGCCAACTCGTAAATTCTTCATCTTCATTCCCTATCTTAGGCACGAAACAACCATCGGCGACCTCGTCCCACCCTGCATCCGCACCGCATTTCGCAACGCCCGCCCAAACCCCGCAAACTCAATCGACATCACATCCCCATCCGCCAACCGAACCCCATCCCCAAAACTCAACGAATGCGCCCCGTAAAAATGCACATGCACATCCCCCGCTCGACGATGCCCATCAAACTTAAAATGATGATCCTCAATGTTCCGCACGCTATGACACATCTCCGCCTCCCCCGTCCGAATCGATTTCGACCACAGCATCCGCCCCTCTCTCTCAATCTTCACCTCTCCCGCCACCGACCCAAACTCCGCATCCACCACTAGCTCCGGCCCCAGTGAACACGTCCGAACCTTCGACCCCGCGAGGTTCAAATAATTCCGCTTCTCAAACACATGATCCGAAAATTCATTCCCCGCCGCCATCCCGATCCGCCACGGCCTGCCATCCGCCCCAATCATATACACACCCGCAATCTCCGCCTCCTCGCCGCCATCCTCCGCAAACGACGGCACCTCCAACGCCTCACCATGCGCCCGCACAATCCCACCCGACCCCTTATAAAACCATTCCGGCGAAATCCCCACCTTCCCCTCCTCCGGACGCCCCCCTCCACACCCCACCGAAACATCTTCATGCTGTCCGTCAAATGCTCCTCTCCCCCACCCGCCGCTCCCTCATGCATTGCATCCCGATCCCGCGCGCTCCCCAATGCGTCAACCCCGTCCCTGACACCAGCAACCGCGATACATCCCCCACATGATCCACCGGAACCATCAGCCGCCACGCCGACTCCCCACGATACACCTCGTCATACCTCACCACCTCGTCCCCCATGTCCGCCTCAATCAAATCCGATATCCCACCGCCATTCCCAATCGCCGCCGCCGCAAGCGCATACACCGACCCAAACGTCCGCAGAAGCCGCAACTCCGGCTCCTCCACCAGCGCCACGCGCCGCACCTCCCCACGCTGAATCTGTACCAACCGCTTCTTCACTAACTTCACCTCAACGTCGCCGCGCGTCTATTCCGTCACATGAAACTGCTTCAAACCCGCCTCATTCACCGTCAACCCCAATCCCGCCACGTTCTCATCCAAATCAATAAACCCATCCGTCGGCGTCGGCTCACCATTAAAGATGTACCAGAACAACTCATTCCCCACCTCCACATCCACCTTCGGAAAATATTCCGCCATCGGCGAATTCAAGCTCGCCATCACCACATGATAATTATGCATCTGGCCCGCATGCGGAATCACCGGTATCGAATGCGCCTCCGCCAACGCCGATATCTTCCGCGCCTGCGTGATGCCGCCCACCCGATTCGTATCAAACTGAATGTAGTCCACCGCCTTCGCCTCAATCAATTCCCGGAACCCATACAGCGTGAACTCATGCTCCCCGCCCGCGATCGGTATCCGTCCAAACGACTTCAATGCCGCATACCCATGGATGTCATCCGGAATCACCGCCTCCTCCAGCCACCGCAAATTAAATGGCTCAATCAGCGGAATCATCCGTTTCGCATAATCCAGGTTCCACCCCATATAAGCATCCGCCATAATATCGATTCCATCCCCCAGCGTTTCCCGCAGCGTCCGCACCAACGCCACGTTTTTCTGCATCCCCGCCGCACCATCCGTCGGCCCCCACCCAAACCGCATCTTCATCGCCTTGTACCCCTCATTCTTATACTTCGTCCCCTCCGCGCGCAGCTCATCCAACGGCGTGCTATACAAACGACTCGCATACACCGGAATCCGCGCCTTCGTCCTCCCGCCTAACAACCGATACACCGGCTGCTTCGCCGACTTCCCCAATAAATCCCACAACGCAATATCCACCGCCGAGATCGCCACCATCCCTATCCCCTTCCGCCCAAACGCCATCGTCTTCCGATACATATGCTGCCAGATCAACTCGATATCCCACGGATCCGCCCCAATCAACAACGGCTTCAAATACAGATCGATCACCTGCTTCGTCACCTGCGGTGACAGCGCCGCATTCCCAATCCCCACCAACCCCTGATCCGTCTCAATCTCACAAATCAACCACCCATGAAACGTAAACGTGCTCATCGACGACTGCTGAATCGCCAGCACATCCATCGGATTCGTACAAAAATGCGGCGGCAAACGGCACCGTCTTGCCCCGCCACTCCACCACCCGCGTCCGCACATTCGTAATCTTCATCGCACACCCTCTAAATTTCGTGAATAACTTCCATCCGCACTCAATGAAATCGGACGCAACGACGGCACCATCGCAAGTATCACAATAAACGCCGCCACATGTAAACAACCCGCAATGCCCAGCACCGGAACATAACTGTACCCGTGATCCAGTAAATAGCCCGCCACCTGCCCCAGCACAATCCCGCCCATTGCACCCCCTAAACCCACCAGCCCTGCCACCGTCCCCACCGTCCGCTTCGGAAAAAGATCCGTTGGTAAAATCATGATCAGCGTCGACCACGATTGCTGCCCGAAAAACGCGATGCTAAAAATCGCAATCACCCACGGCACCGACACAAACGGCACAAGAACCACCAGCGGCATCATCATCGCACTTCCGAAAAGAACCGCCTTCCGGGAAAAATCCACCGACCGACCACGCCTGATCAACCAACTCGAACACATCCCACCCACCAGACATCCCACCCCGGACGCCGCCGGCGGTATCCACACCACCGACCCAGTCGCCTTGTAATCAAACCCTCGCGCGTCATAGAGATACTTCGGAAGCCAAAATAAATAAAAGTACCACGCCGCATCCGTTAAAAACTTCGCCCCTACCAGCCCCCACGTCTGCCGATATCGCAGCAACACGCGAAGCGGAACCGGCGTTTCCAGCGGCGCATCCTCCCGCCGCAGGACCGATTCGAGCTCCCCACGCTCCCGCTCCGTCAGCCGCGGATGCCGCTCCGGCGGAAAATAAGCCGCCGCCCACCACAACGTCCACAACAAACCCATCCCGCCCGTCAGAAAAAATACCCACCGCCACGACGCCACATCGAACCAATGTATATACGGCAGCAACACCAACGTGATCAGCGGACCCGCGACAATTCCCCCGATCGCCGTCCCGCCATTCATGATCCCCATCGCCGTCGATCGTTCTTTAATTGGAAACCATTCCGCCACCGCCCGCGTCGCCGCCGGAAATCCACCCCCTTCCCCCAACCCCAGCAATAGCCGAGAAATCGCCAGTGAAACCACTCCTCCCGCAAGCCCATGGCTCGCACAAGCCAGTGACCAGAATACCATCACTAACCCGAACCCCAGTCGCGTCCCCAACAAATCCAGCAACTTCCCCCCGCCGAGATACATCAACCCATACGACGCCAAAAATGCCGTATCCAAAAACGCCTTCACCTGATTTGAAATCGGAATGTCGGTCTGAACCGCCTTGATCGCCAGCGGCAACGTCTGGCGATCCAGATAGCTGATCGCAATCGCCGCGCTCACCAGAATGGCGATCCGCCATCGCAACATTCGTTTCCTCTTTTGCCGGGGAACGGTTGACCGAACTCTCAACGCTTTGCCGTTTTATATATAATATACAAAATCTGTCAAGGGATGGCCCTTACAACCGCCGACGGTATACTCTGCCCCCTTCGGAGGAACTGTTTGAAACGGCAAAATTTCAACACCCACTTCAGCATCGACACTCCCCTCGCTCGTGTCGGCCTGCGCGAACAGGTCTCTCATCGCATCCTCACCGCGATCTTTGAAACCCAATTCAAATCCGGCGAACGACTCGTCGTCGAACGCCTTGCCAAACTCTTCGGCGTAAGCCCCACCCCCGTCCGCGAATCCCTCGTCGAACTTGCGGGCCTTGGAATCGTCGCTCTACTCCCCAACCGCGGCGCCGTCGTCAAACCCTTCGGCCCCACCCAGCTCCGCGACCTTTCCCAAATCCGCCGCATCCTCGAAGTCGAAGCCGTCCTCTGCGCCGCCAAAAACCTCCCCATCACCGGCCTCGACGACCTTCGCACCGAACTCCGCCAGGTCGATAAACTTCCCCGCAATGCACGCCGCGACCAGCGCGCCCGCCTTGCCGACACGCGCCTCCACACCCTCATCGCCGAGCACTGCGGAAATCCTCGCCTCGCCGCCGAAATCGAACGCTGTCTCGTCCTCTTCCGCGCACTCCGAAACGTCTCCCACCTCCGCGATTCCGAAACCGCCTACCGACGCTCTAACGATATCCCCGAACACCTCAAAATCGTGCAAGCGCTCCTCGCCGGTGAAGGCGACCGCGCCGCTAAAGCCATGGATCAGCACATCCGCTCCGTTCAACACACCCTGACCGCCGTGATCTTCGATGAAGCGCTTGCCGCTTCCCAATAGTCCGCCGCATTGTCACTTTCCTTCTCGAGGGTTTTCCATGCACACCCAGCGCATCGCCGCATCGCTCACCACCATCGCTCTCGCCGCCATGCTCCTCCCACTCACCTCCTTCGCCGACACCCCGGCTCCCGCTCAAACTGCCCCCGCCCAAACTGCCCCCGCCACCAGCACCGCCCCGGCCACACACCCCGCATTCCTCCCCGGCAAGGGCCTTGCTCAACACCCCTTCCTCTACACCGGCGAATGGGACCACCGCTTCCCACTCCAAACCATCTACCTCGTCCGCGACGGCAAAGTCGAATGGTCCTACAGCGTCCCCATCAAAGACCCCAACGGCACTCTCCAGGAACTCGGTGACGCCACCCGCCTCTCCAACGGCAACATTGTCTTCTGCCGCAAGGTCGGCGCCAGCGAAATCACCCCTGACAAAAAAATCATCTGGAACTACGACTGCCCCAAAAATGCCGAAGTCCACTCCGTCCAACCCATCGGCCTCGACCACGTCCTCATGATGCAGAACGGCAACCCCGCCACCCTCATGCTCATCAACACCACCACCAACGTCACCGAAAAAACCCTCATCCTCCCCGTCCCCCACCCCGAAAAACCCCACCTCCAATTCCGACGCGTTCACATGACCCCCGCCGGCACCTACCTCGCCGCGCATGTCGACCAGAAAAAAGTCGTCGAGTACGACGCCGACGGAAAAAAAATCTGGGCCATTGACGCACCCGACCCCTGGGACGCCGTCCGACTCAAAAACGGCAACACCCTCATCTCCTGCTCCTCCCACGGAGTCCGCGAAGTAAACCCCAACGGCGAAACCGTCTGGGACTTCACCCAAAAAGACAGCCCCGACATCAAGCTCTTCATCATTCAGGAAGTCAGCCGCCTCACCAATGGCAACACCGTCATGTGCAGTTGGATCCCCGTCTCCGTCAAAGACACCAAAAAATGGCCCGGCTCCGTCCAGGTCCTCGAAGTCACTCCAGACAAAAAAATCGTCTGGGCACTCAGCTCCTGGTCCGCTCCCGACCTCGGCCCCGCCTCCTCCATCCAACTCCTCGACGAACCCGGCATCCCCGAAAACCGAGAGCAACAGCGGTAAGAACAACCTCTTAAAATCTCTTCCTCCCCCTTTCGCGTCTTCGCGCCTTCGCGGTTAAAATTCTCAACCTTCAACTCGGTACAGCCCCCTCGTCCCGCGTGAACACCTCTCCACCTTTCGGAGCATCCATGAAACTGCCTCTCTCCATCGCCACCCTACTCCTCGCCGCCACCTCCGCCCTTGCCGCACAGCCCCCCACCGAGACCGCCACCCTCTACCTCTCCGGCCATAATAAAGACGATGCCATCCCCTGGAAATTCTCCTGCACCACCGGCCAACACGCCAATACCCCCTCCACCATCCCCGTACCCTCCAACTGGGAACTCCAAGGCTTCGGAATCTTCACCTACGGCGTCGAACACCGCAGCTCCAAAACGAAACCCGGCGTCCCCGTCATTCCCGTCCATGGCCATTACTCCACCACCTTCACCCTCCCATCCGACTTTGCCAATCGCCGCAACTTCCTCGTCTTTGAAGGCGTCATGACGGACACCCAAGCCCTCATCAACGGCAAATCCGTCGGCCCCATACACCAGGGCGGCTACTTCCGCTTCAAATACGACGTCACCAACCTCCTCAAACCCGGCGCACCCAATACCCTCGACGTCATCGTCGATCGACGAATCCGCCAACCACATCCATCAACAACGCCGAACGCCGCGGCGATTACTGCAACTACGCGCGGCATCTACCGCCCTGTCTACCTCGAATCCGTCCCACCACAATTCATCGACCACGTCGCCATCAACGCCAAAGCCGACGGCTCTTTCTCCGCTCGACGCCTTCACCGACCACGCCGACCCCGCCACCACCCTCGAAGCTCAAATCCTCACCACCGACGGCAACCCCGTCGGCCAACCCTTCTCCGCCACCCTCAACCGCACCAGCGGGAACTCCGAGACGCAACCGTCAGGAGCGTTCTCCTCTCCACAAATCTCAAATCTCAAATCCATCCAAACTCTGGACCGCCGAAACCCCCAACCTCTACCTCGCCGAACTCCGCCTTAAAAAAGGCGCACGTCACCCTGCACACCATACCCTCAACGCTTCGGCTTCCGCACCATCGAAGTCCGCAACGGCGAAGGCCTCTTCGTCAACGGCAACCGCATCATTTTGAAAGGCTCCGACCGCCACTACCTTCTGGCCCGACTCCGGCCGTTGCACCTCCGAAAAAATCTCCCGCGACGACATCGCCCTCATGCACGCAGATGAACATGAACGCCGTCCGCATGTCCCACTACCCGCCCGACCAGCACTTCCTCGACGCCTGCGACGACATGGGCCTCTACGTCCTCGACGAACTCCCCGGCTGGCACGCCAACTACGACGACGACATCGGCCACAAAGTCGTCAAGGAAATGGTCACACGCGATGTCAACCACCCCTCCATCCTCTTCTGGGACAACGGCAACGAATGCGGCTGGAACACCAAACTCGACGCCGACTTCCCCGCATCGACCCGCAAAAACGCCACGTCCTCCACCCCTGGGCCGTCAACGATCACGTCGACACCAAGCACTACCCCGACTACAAAACCCTCGTCGCCAAAGCTCGACGGCGACAACGTCTTCTTCCCCACCGAAATGATCCACGGCCTCTACGACGGCGGCGCCGGCGCATCCCTCGCAGACTACTGGGACGTCATCCGCCACGGCAAAGTCTCCGCCGGCGGATTCATCTGGGCATTCCTCGATGAAGCCCCCAAACGCGTTGACGCCGGTGGCTTCCTCGACACCCGCGGCAACCTGGCCCCCGACGGCATCGTCGGCCCCTACCGCGAAAAAGAAGCCTCCTTCTACACCATCAAACAACTCTGGTCCCCCGTCGTTATCACCAACAAAGAAGTCCCAAAAGACAACCAGTTCACTGTCGAAAACCGCTACGACTTCGTCAACCTGAACCAGTGCAAATTCTCCTATCAACTCCGCAAATTCCCCTCCCTGTCAGATAACACCACGAACTTCAAAGTAGTCGCCGAAGGCCCCATCGCCTCCCCTGACATTGCCCCCGGTGCCACCGGCAAACTTCTATTCCACCTCCCGCCCACCACACAGCCCGCCGAACCCGCCGACGCCCTCGCCATCCGCATCGAAAACGCCGCCGGCGAAGAACTTTTCACGCCGGTTTTTACTTACCACATGCCACCCCCGACATGGCGATCACGACTCAACCCGCATTCGCCAACGGTATCACCAACGTCTCCGAATCCCCCGACGCCATCAGAGTCACCGGCACCAATGGCCTCCTCCTCACCTTCCACAAGTCCGATGGACTTCTCGCCTCCGTCGCGCACGGCGGAAAAAACTTCTCCCTCACCAATGGCCCCCGCCTTGTCACCGGCGACGCCAAACTCATCTCTCTCAAAGGCGACTACGCTAAAAATGCAGACATCCTCGCCACCGTCACCGCCACCTATTCAGGCAATATGAAATCCGCCACATGGAGTATCCACTCTTCCGGCTGGATCGACTTCGACGCCACCTACAACCTCACCGGCCCCCAAAACTTCATCGGCCTCGGATTCAACTACCCCGAAAAAAATATCAAATCCCTCAAATGGCTCGGCGACGGACCCACCCGCGTCTACAAAAACCGCACCGCCGGACCCACCCTCGGCGTCTGGCAAAATGACTACAACGATTCCGTCACCGGCTCCATCCCCTGGAAATACCCCGAATTCAAAGGCTACTTCGCCAACGTCCGCTGGGCTCAATACCAAACCACCGAAGGCCCCATCACCTTCCTCGTCCACACTGATAACCTCTTCCTCCAAAACTTCACCCCCACCCAACCCGACAAAAAACTCGCCCTCAAAACCCTCGTCCCCTACCCCGCCACCTCCATCGCCTTCCTCCACGCAATCCCCGCCATCGGCACAAAATTCAGCAACCCCGCGGATGAAGGCCCCAACTCCCAACAACCCATCGCCACCGGCGACTACCACACCCAACTCTCCATCTACTTCGGAAACCTCCCACACTAACCCATTTAGCCGCGGCCCTCGGGGCCGCACGCGGAGCGACCATGATCCTCGGCTACCACATGATCCTCACCGCCTACGGCTTCTGGCTCCCCAACGACCCGCGCGGAAGCTGGTCCGACTTCGTCGGCGCATGGGAACTCTTCCTCGCCGGCGGAAAGGCCACCAAAGTCGAAACCCGAAAATCCGTCGCCGCCGTTCCCCACAACCGCGACCATCGCCTCGCCATGAAACAACTCCTCAAACATCCACCGGTCACTTGGGACGGACACCAAGCCGTGGCCATCGCCCTCGGCTTCCAGGAAGTCATGACCCATTGGCTCCTCCGCTTTCATGCCTGCGCTATCCTTCCGCAACATGTTCACCTCGTCATCGGCCGCACACACCGCCCCATCACGCAGGTCATGAATCAACTCAAAGGCCGGGCGAGCGGGGCGCTGACGGCCGCGCAAATTCATCCCTTTCAGAATTCTTTTGATCCCGATGGCGGCCGCGCCACCTGCTGGCGCGTCGCGGCTGGAACGTCTTTCTCGATTCGCCCCAGGACATGCACCGCGCGATCAAGTACGTCGAAAACAATCCCCTCAAAGAGGGAAAAAAACGCCAGCGTTGGGCCTTTGTCGAGCGGTATTGACTCACTCGCACGCGGTCCCCAGGACCGCGGCTAAATCTATCTTGCGTCGTGGCATCTTTTTCTGGAGAACCCATGCCCTACAAACTTTCTCTGTCCCTGCTCCTTGCCCTCACATTTCCCCTCTACGCACAAACCTCTACTACCCTCCCCACCACCACCCGCGCCGCCTCCACAAAACCCGCTTGGACCGGCCCACTCTCCCCCGACACCCTCCCCGGCAATGGCCTCTCACAACACCCCTTCTTCTACGCCGGCGAGTGGAACTACCCCAAGCCCCAACAAACCATGTTCATCGTCAAGGACGGCAAAATCGTCTGGGACTACTCCATCCCTACCAAAGACGAAAACAAACAACTCTCCGAATTCTCCGACGCCACCCTCCTCTCCGACGGCTCCGTCGTCTACGGCTGTAAAACCGGTGCCGCCAAAATCTCCGCTGACAAAAAAATCCTCTGGTCCTACACCGCCCCCAAAGGCTTTGAAGTCCATTCCGTCCAACCCATCGGCCTCGACAAGCGTCATGTACGTCCAGAACGGCAACCCCGCCACACTCACCGTGCTCAACCTCGCCACCGACAAAACCGAAACCCAATTCACCCTCCCCACCGGCTACCCCACCAAAACCCACGGCCAATTCCGCCGCGTCCGCATGACCGCCGCCGGTACCTTCCTCGCCACCCACATGGACATGAATAAAGTCGCCGAATACGACAACACCGGCAAGGAAATCTGGTCCATCGCAGTCCCCGCGCCCTGGGCCGCCGTCCGCCTCAAAAATGGCAACACCCTCATCACCAGCAACAAAGGTTTCATCCACGAAGTCACCCCCGACAAACAAACCGTCTGGGAATTCACCCAGAAAGACGTCCCCGACATCAAACTCTTCAGCATCCAGGAAGCCGACCGCCTCGCCAACGGCAACACCGTCATCACCAACTGGTGCCCCAACGGAATCAAAAACCCCAAAGACTGGCCCAAGTCCGTCCAGGCTCTCGAAGTCACCCCCGACAAGAAACTCGTCTGGGCCCTCCGTGCCTGGGACGCCCCCGCCGACCTCGGCCCCGCTACCTCCCTCCAACTCCTCGACGAACCCGGAATCCCCGAAAACCAAGAACTCCAACGCTGAAACATCTCAAAGGTGCACAGCTAAAAAATGTGCATGGCTCAAAATGTGGCACGGCCGCCCCCGACCGTGATCGATAAAGTGCCGGCAATCCGGCACTTCATCGATGCCGCGCACAACTCGGAAACCAAAAAAAAGCCCGCCATCCGCGATGGCGGGGCATCCGGCCCTCATTTCAAAATGCCCACCCCCCCCCACCACTCAAACCCCCACCGCCGCCCCCCGCTGCAACTGCAAAAACCGCCGAGGCGACACCCCATACACCCGCCGAAACGTCCGCGAAAACTGAAACGGATCGCTGAACCCCAATTCCGCCGACACCGTCTTGATCATCGCTCCCGGACTTTTCAGCCGCTGCGCCGCATCCTGCATCTTCAACTTCACCACATACTGCCACGGACCATGCCGATCGAACCTCTTGAACAATCGGCACACATACGCCGGATCAATATCCCCATGCGCCGCGATCTGCGGCAAGTCCACCACATTCTGATAATTCGTCTCGATATAACTCCGACACCGCTGATACGTCTCAAACGCTTCCGCCCCAGTCTCACCCAGCGGCACCGCCGTCTCCGCTATCTTCAACAACAAATGCTGCACGATCACCGCACAGATCTTCTCCGTCATCGCCGATTTCTTCATCCCCGCATCCAGCAGATCATCAAACAACCGCAAAATCTGCTCCGGTGCCGACGTCTGAACAATCCCCCCCGGACGCGGCGTCACCAGCAATTCATCCGCGTCCCGCCCCGCCAAATCCACAAAATACTTCACCAACGGCCGTTCCGGCACACACGTGATCTCATGCGCCACCCCAGGCCCATACGCAAAAACCACCCCCGCCACCAACCGATGTTCCTTGCCCCCCATCCGCAACACCCCTTCCCCGCTCGCAACAAATTCCACCCCAAGATACGGAAAGCTCGGACGTCGAACCTCGTACGCCGGCGGCACATTGCTCCCGTCCGCAACAAACCACCGCCAGTGACCCGGCCCCATCCGACGCCGGCCCCACAAAACACCGCCGCGCATTTGTCACCTGCGGCGAAAAAATAGCCGCCGTCACCGGCTCCGCCGGAATCCCCCCCCCCCGCCGCACCGCCATGGACCGTTTCTTAACCATCAAAGCCCACATCCGATCCAAATCAGGCCCAACGAAATCGGACCTAACGAACATGCCTTCGCGGTACCGCTAGGACCCACCACTTTAATAGTGCCCACCCTACGCCACTTTATTCTTCACAAAAACGAGTTCCCTCCAAAATGCCCCCATCTCATCCAAAAAAGCTTTCAAAACCAGCTCTGTTTTGGGCTTAAAAACCTATTTGAGAAGAATACAAAAGCACACATATTTGTCCTAGAATCGACGCCGCTGCCTCGGGCGCCCGAATGCCGCGCCTCAACATCCCGATCTTCCATCTTTTTAAAAAGCGATTAAGAGGACGAAGTCGGAATCGCAGTCGCAAAGCCAAAAATAGCGTTTTCTTCCCTTGGTCGTCAGGTGTCACCCCTCTCCACATGGAAAATCTCGCATCGCAAATTTTCGAAATTCCGCACCCGAAATTTGCGAAATTTGCTGTTGCTTGTTTGCGTTAGATCGATTATTCTGTATTGATCTACACGTCTCACTGATCAAAATTTGATATTATGCGTTCAAGGTTGGACAATAGAACCGATTCGAGTGATTTGCATATCACGCAATTCGCCACAGAAGTGCCCGCACTGCGGGCACTTTAACATTTCTTATACTGTGGTTTGGGTACATTTTAGATCGGAGATACTTATGCGTAGACGGGGTTTCACCCTTATCGAACTACTCGTGGTGGTCGCCATCATCGCTCTGCTGATCGCCATCCTCCTCCCTGCTCTAGGCAAGGCAAAGGCGACAGCATATCGCGTGAAATGCGCCTCAGTGCTTAAGCAATGGGGTAATATTGTAAATATATACATGACAGAATACGATGGATGGATGCAAGCCGATACGCAATGGGCAAATCCTAACACCCAGCACTTTTACGACAACGAGTGGCCGCCAAACTCGAAATTTTCCAAAGGACTGCATACCTGCCCCGCAGATCCGGCCTTTGGCGTCTATCTTAAGGCAGGGAGTCAGACCTCTATTCCCGCAGGGCCCATAGATTATGGATTTGTCCGCTATACGGATAATATCGGCAACCTGCATGCCTCCGGCGGTATGAATGGAACCTACTGGCGAAGTACGGATATCACCCATCCCGCTTCTGCACTTCTAATGGCCGATGTGGGGCAGGGGGCGGGCCAGCTACCTATTGCTGGTGCGAAAGGTCTCGTCACCTACTTCGGACAATTTGATGGCCTTGTAGAAACCTTGCAAGCCGGACTGCTCGCGCGGCATCAAAACCTTGGTAACGTGTTGTTTTTGGATGCCCACGTAGAGCAGCACAACTGGGCGGATTACAAAGCCAATATTTATGATTCACCTCTTCCTATCGGCAAGCGCATCTGGACTGTTGCCGCCCCCTGATTTGAAGCATTACCCAATCATTTCACCATTCCTCAAGAGCCGCGTAACGCGGCTCTTTTTACGCGCATGTTTGCGCCCCAAGCCCTTATCCTCCAATAATGAGGAATCGATGAGTTGACTCTGCTTCTAACCCTTTGGTCCCCTAACTAAATCGCTTATTTATCGCTTAATAACTGTAAGAACCGCCCATAAATTCCGCACCGCTGACCTGATTCGCATATTTATCCCTTCGTCCGCTGCCGATGTCCTGAAATCTCCGAAATCAATCCTTGCTTTTCGTCGTTAATCCGATATCCTTGAGATGTCTGCAGATCCCTTCGTGGTCAAAATTTCATAAACTTGTGCGAACATGTCTATGAAAGTGATCGGGGAGCTGTGCATTGTGTGCCACGTGAGCCCTCCGCCAAGGGGCTGTTACATTTCCTAAAGTGTGGCGTTTGTAAAATTTAATGCGGATTGGAGATGTCATGCGTAGACGCGGTTTTACCCTCATCGAACTTCTCGTTGTGGTGGCGATCATCGCACTTCTCATCGCGGTCTTATTGCCCTCCCTCAACCGTGCTAAGGCAAGCGCCATCCGCGTGAAGTGTGCCGCCGTCCTCAAACAATGGGGAGGCGTCATCAACATCTACGCTGCCGACTATGATGGCTGGATCCAAAGCCCCACGACTTGGGCGGTTGCCATCGGTGGAAATGGTGTCTATGACGCGGAATGGCCTAATAATTCCAAATTCTCACGCGGCCTCCATACCTGTCCTGGCGATGCCCAGTTTGGCAACTATATGCTTAACGGAAGTCAAGCTGCCACCGCGAACATGGGACCGATCGATTACTGTCTTATCCGATTCGTCGATAGTAATTCCAACCGCCTCGCGTCCGGAAAAATGAATGGCACGAACTGGCGAGTGTCGGATATCAACCATCCTTCTACCGCCTTGCTCATGTGTGACTCCGCCACTATCACAGGGAGCGGCATTAATCCCATCGTCAGTTATCGCGGAGACGTGGATTGTGTGACTCAGCCCCAAACCTTAGTGCAGGCCCTCAATCTGCGGCATTTGGGTAAGGGCAACGTCCTCTTCCTCGACGGCCACATCGAACAACACATTGCCTCCGACTATGACGCAAATATCGTCTCAACCTCCGGTCAACCTCCCAACGGCAAATACTGGACTGTTTACAAAATCGATTGAGTTGCTGACAATTAGAATTGAACCAAAGGAGCCGCGGAAACGCGGCTTTTTTTACGCGCAGTTTTCTCGCGAAACACCCGTAAAAATCCTGCGATGGCATCGCCGGAATAGGCCACCCCAAAACGAGATATCGATGAACAGCCAGCTTGCAACACTCTTCTTGGTGATTGGACTAGTCGATGCGACCGCATCCGCACAGGTCACCGCCAACTCCACAGAAACTCTGACGCCTGCATTCCATTCGTGGTCCCCCACCCCTCCCATGGGTTGGAACTCCTGGGACTGCTTCGGTGCCGGCGTCACTGAAAAACAAACCCTCGACAACGCCGACTTCATCCACAAGAACCTCCAATCCCACGGCTGGACCATCGTCACCGTCGACATCCAGTGGTACGAACCCCTCGCCCACACCGACCGCTACCGCAAAAACGCGGTCCTCGAAATGGACGCCAACGGCCGCCTCCTCCCCGCCGCCAACCGTTTCCCCATGACGGCCCAGACCCGCTCCTTTAAGCCGCTCGCCGATGCGCTCCACGCCCAAGACCTCAAGTTCGGCCTCCATCTCCTGCGCGGAATTCCCCGCCAGGCCGTCGCCCAAAATCTCCCCATCCTCGGCACAAATTTCCACGCCGCCGACATCGCCGACACCACATCCCTCTGCCGCTGGAACACCGACATGTACGGCATCGACATGGCCAAGCCCGGCGCGCAGGAATACTACAACTCCGTCTTCGCCCTCCTCGCCTCCTGGGACCTCGACCTCGTCAAAGTCGATGACCTCTCGGCCCCCTACCACACAGCCGAAATCGAAGCGATCCGCAAAGCCATCGACAGCTCCGGTCGCCCCATCATCTTCTCCACCTCCCCCGGCGCCACCCCCGTCGCCCAGGGTCCGCACATCGCCGCCAACGCCAATATGTGGCGAGTCAGCGACGACTTCTGGGATAATTGGCCCGCCCTCTACGAACAATTCGCACGCCTCGACGCCTGGACCCCGTACCGCGGTCCCGGCCATTTCCCCGATGCCGACATGATCCCGTTCGGCAACATCCGCGCCTGGCGAGACAACAACAACCAGACCCGCTTCACCCATGACGAACAAATCACCCTCATGACCCTCTGGTCGATCGCTCGCTCGCCCCTCATCCTCGGCTCTAATCTCCCCAACGCCGACCCGTTCACGCTTTCCCTCATTACCAACGACGAAGTTATCGCCGTCGATCAACATTCCATCCACAACCGCCAACTTTTCCGGCGCGATAACCATATCGCCTGGGTCGCCGACGTCCCCGATTCAAAAGACAAATATATCGCCCTCTTTAACGCCTCTCCGCCCCCTTCCGGAGGAGGGAACAGGGTGGGATCGGGGCATGATCGGGACACGACCCTTCCCGGAATTGACCCGCCAGCGACGATCACGGTCACCCTTGCCGACATTGGATTCACCACTCCGTGCATCATTCACGATCTTTGGAGCGGCAAAGACGTGGAGATGACCAAGGATACTCTCTCCGCCACCCTTAATCCTCACGGTGCAGTCCTCTACCGCCTCACCCCACACCGCTAATTCCCTATCCTGCCAAACTGCCAAAACAGACTTGCAACCCGCCGCATCTCGAATAGATTTGATCCCACTTAAAACAAAAGCAACCCGCTGGAGATGATGCACATGCATGCCGGTTTCCCCATGGGTACATTGCGCAAGGTGCCGCGGGTTTTGGCGATGGTGGTTCTCGTGTCGGGGGCGGGTTCGCGCACCTGCCTTTGCGCCGACACTTATGCCAGCAATGGCGGCACTGTACTCAACGTCGCAAGCGGGTGGACTGATGAGACGAACGCTGGGAGCGTGAATGTTCCCGGCGATGCGGACCTTGCCGCGTGGGATGGCAGCGCCAACTTGGCCGTGCCGACCATGTTCAGGCTGGGATCGGACACGAATTGGTTGGGCATTGTCATGAAGAACCCAGCCGCCGCCGTGACCATCGACAACTTCTCGAACGCGCTCACGCTCGGCGGGGCCGGCATTGATATGTCGGCGGCATCGCAAAACCTCACGCTCTCGCCCAGCAGTTTGACCCTCAGCGCACCCCAAACCTGGACCGTCAACGCCGGGACGAACCTCATGGTGTTGAGTCCGACCAACATCGGCGGCTCGCTGTTGACGATTGCAGGTTCGGGCAACACGGCCCTCTCCGGCTCGATCTCCGGTGCGAGCGGACTCACCAAGACCGGCACCGGAACCCTCACTCTCAGCGGCACCAATACCTACGGCACGGCAGGGGCGACCAGTATCAACGGAGGTGCCCTGATCCTTGATTTCGCCGCGGCAACAGCGCCGGCGAGCGACATCGTCGGGGGAACTCAGCTCAATATGGCGGGGGGACATTTGGTGGTGAATGGCTCGGCCGCACGTGGTATTAGTCAATCCTTCGCCAGCCTTGCAATCAATACCGGCGCTGCGAGCATTGATGTATGTCCGGGCAATGGCCAAACCGCCACGTTGACGATCACGGGTACCAGCACCCGAACTCAAAGCCCCCTCAACGGAAATGTCGGAGGAACGTTGCGGTTCGGCACGACGGGAACGATCACGCTTTCCGGTTTGATCGGCAAGGCGATGCTGCAGGACCCCGGAAGCAATGTCTACGCCACCTTCGGCTTGAACGATTGGGCCGCAACCGACGCCAATGGAAAAGTCATCGCGGCCTCTTATGTCACGACCGGTCCGACTCCCACGAACAACTTTGACGTGACCAGCAATCAAAGTATTGGGGCGTTTGGTGCGGGCTCGATGCGTTTCAACAACGCCGCCCCTGTGGTTTTGACGCAGACGGGGCTGGGGACCATCGGGGGAATCCTGGTGACGCCGAACTCGGGCGGGGCCACGCTCACCGGCGGAACCGTGCGTGTGAATCATGTCAGCAATACGGGTGCGACATTTTCGATTATTCAGAACAGCACCGCGGGCGATTTGACGATTGGCGACGGCATCACCAACGCCGGCACCGGCGTGCCCACATCGGTCGTGAAATCCGGGGTTGGCAGACTCATTCTTTCCAATGCAAGCAACAGCTACACGGGCGATACTTTCATTAACGAAGGCACGATTGCGGTCGACGCCAACGGTGAGTTGGGAAACGCTACCACCGCCAGTCCGATTATTTTCAGCGGCGGGACTCTTGAAGCGACAGCGAATGTCGGACTCTTCAACGTCAATCCGGGTGCCACCAATCGCGCGATTGTTCTCAACAGCGGCGGTGGGACTGTTCAGGCCGACGGAGCGATGACAGTGGCGATCCCGGGCGTCATCAGTGGCGGCGGGGCGTTGACCATCGCCGGCGGGGGAACGGTCAACCTCAGCGGGAATAATATCTACACGGGCGGAACCAACGTCAGCGGGGGCACGCTGATGGTTACCAATACAGTTGGCAGCGCGTCGGGAGCGGGCGCGATCACCTTGGCGGGCGGGACCTTGGGCGGCACGGGTGCCATCAGCGGGCCGATCATGCCGGGTGGCGGCTCTCACACGATCAGCCCGGGGCTTGCGGGTTCGATGGGCACGTTGACCGTGGGTGGGTTGACGACGAATGTTCATACGACCCTCGCCTTCGATCTCGGCTCGCCTTCGGGAGCGAGCGATTTGTTGGCGGTTCATGGGAACATCACTCTCGCGGGAGGCACCCTGGTGATTGCGTCGCAGGGTTCGGTTGGCAATACGTCGCTGGGGTACTACAAGGTGATGTCTTACTCGGGTGTTCTTGGTGGCGACACGGGATCGATTGTTCTGCCGCCGATTGTCAGCAATATTTCGTACACGCTGGAAGGGAATGAGGATGCCGGGTTCATCGATATCCATCGGGGGTTTATTGGCGATGCCAATGATGATGGGAAGGTGGATTTGAACGATTTGAATGTTGTTCTGAATAATCTTGGGACGGCGACGAGTTTGTGGACGCGCGGGAATTTTGATGGGGCGCGGACGATTGACCTGAATGATTTGAATGATGTGTTGAATAATTTGGGGGTGGCGATTCCGGGGGGCGCGAATGTGGTGGGGTTTGCGGAATCGTTGCCGGGTTCGGCGCGAGTGCCGGAGCCGGGGTGCCTGGGAGCTTTTATTGTGGGTGCGGTGGGCATGTTGGTTCGACCCCGTAAGGGCTGAGTCGATCAGGGGAGGATAAGGACGGGGCGGCAGAAGGAGCCGCTGAAGTTGCGGAAGTGGATGGGTAGTGCCATGAATTGGAGAGGTTGGGGGAGGGAGAAGACGGATTCGGGGAAGTGGAGATCTTCGACGATGAGGACGGGGGAGGACGCGGAGAGGAGGAGGGTGTGGGTGGCGGCGTTGGCGGGTTCGGTGGAGCCTCCGATGGAGTAGTGGTCGATTCCGATCATTTTGACTTGATGATCGACGAGCCAGCGGGCACCGTCTTCGGTGAGGAAGGGGGAATGGTGGTGCCATTCGGGGGTAGCGGCGCGTTTGTCTCCCCAGCCGGTGGCGAGGAGGACGATGCGGTGGGCGAGATTTGGGGGGAGTTTTTGGGCGAGGAGTTCGGCGGTGATGGGCGTGCGCGGGGCGATGCCGCGGAGGTCGGCGATGAAGGCAGGACCGGCGAAGGCGTCGAGGGGGAACTGATCGATGGATTTTCCGCCTCGGATTTTGTGGAGTGGGGCGTCAAGGTGGCTGCCGGTGTGGCTGACCATGGAGATGTGTTCCATGTGCCAACTGTTGAGGCTGTCGTCGGTGTGGGCAGAGACGACTTCGGCGACGACGGGGGGATGGACGGGGCAGTTGGGGCAGGCGTGGTACATGGGTTGGGAGAGGTCGATGAGTTGCATGGGGGGCTCCCGAGGGGGTGGTTAAATAGTTAAGTAGTTAAATGGTTAAGTGGTGAAATAGTAATGCGCGCGGGGGAGGGGGGGCAAGGTGCTCATGGGGCGTGCGCAGGTGCGCAAATGGGAGGGGGGTGTTTGGGTGATGTAAGAGGTTGTTGGGTAGAGGGATGGGAGTGTTGGTGATTTTGAGGGGCCAGATGCTCATTTCATTTTTGAATTCGAGAGGTGGCGAGGATGTGGAATGCGGGATTGTGAATGTGGAGTGAGAGCGATGGTTGGGGTGCATAGTGGGCCTCTATAGAGGGGAGGTGCGCCCACTTTGTGCGCACAGGATCGGGGAGGGCGGGATGTAAGGGTTGGAGGAGTAGTGGGTTGTGGATTTTGGATTTGCTGTTTGGGGAGTTTTTTTGGGGGGTGGCTGTGCGCATAGGTTCACAATGGGGGGGCTGTGATTTTTGTTTGGGGGGTGGTTGTGTTGACGCGCTGTGCCCGCGTCGCCTGCGGGCGACGGGCGTTGGGAAGAAAGGGTGGTTGGTGGGCGTTTTATTTGCTGGGGTGGAAGGGTTTATGATCTTTTGGAAAATGTTGCTTTTTTTTGACTTGTGTTTTTCCTGGGGTAACCTTAACTTGTTCTTAGGGGAGAGCAGAGCGTGTTCACTGGCAAGTGCTGGTTGGACTGCTCTCGCGGGTTTGCCCAAAGCGAGCCCATTACAGCGGACCGATCAGCGCGTACTCGTTTTTTGAGATGAGAGATGCGCTTACCTGCAGACGTTTCACCAATTTGTTTGGCACTGGAAAGAGGATCGTCGATGGGCGATTCAGCGCTTAAGCTGCGCACATCGAATCTGCCGCGGCGGATTTTGCATGTGATCGCGACGGTGCACCCGAATGCGGGTGGGCCTTCGACGGTGGTGACACGGCTGGCGGCGGCGCAGGCGGCGCTGGGGCATGAGGTGACGATCTTGTCGTTTCTGCCGTCGAAGAGCATGGGGGTGTTTGAGGAATGCGCGGCGAATATCCCGGGTTTTGATCGGGTTCAATTGATTTTGAAGCCGTTTGCGAAGAGCACGCGGTGGCTGATGCGTGGTGCGCATCGGCGGGAGCTGAAGCGGACGTTGGGGTCCGCGGAGGTGGTGCATCTTCACGGGGTGTGGGAGCCGGTGTTGTTGCTGGCGGCGCGGATGGCGCATGCGGCGGGGATTCCGTATGTGGTTCGGCCATGCGGAATGTTGGATCCGTGGAGTTTGCGTCAGCGTGCGATGAAGAAATGGATCGCGCTGGCGGCGGGCTATCGATGGATGTTGAACCATGCGTCTTGCCTGCACACAGTGAATGCGGATGAGAATCGGTTGATTGGGCAACTGGGTTTGACGTGTCGGACGGAAGTGATTTCGAACGGGGTGTTTTTGGAGGAGATTCATCCGTTGCCGAAGCATGGGACGTTCCATGACAAGCATCCGGAGTTGGGCGGGAAGCCTTACGTGCTGTTTTTGAGCAGGCTGCATCATAAGAAGGGATTGGATTTTCTGGTGGAGTCGTTTGAGAAGGTATGCCAGGAGAATGGGGATGTGCAGTTGGTGATCGCGGGTCCGGATGCGGGCGGAGGGGGGGCGTTGGCGGCACGGATCGCGGCGGGGCCGGTGGCGCGGAGGATTCATGTCGTGGGGGCGCTGTATGGGAAGGAGAAATTGGAGGCGTTGTCGGATGCGGCGGTGTATTGTTTGCCGAGCCGGCAGGAGGGGTTTAGCCTGGCGACGAGCGAGGCGTTGGCGGCGGGAGTTCCGGTGGTGATTACGGAGGCGTGTCATTTTCCGGAAGTGGGGCAGGTCGGTGCGGGACGGGTGGTGGGGTTGAATGCGGATGCGCTTGCGGGTGCGATGGTGGAGATATTAAGGAATCCGGTGCTGCGTTGTGCGATGGGGAAGGCGGGCAGGCAGTTGATGGAGAGCCGTTATACGTGGTCGGCGGTGGCGGGGCGGTGCGAGGAGATGTATGCGGGGTTGGAGGGTGCGGGGCGAGGGGTGGGGTTGATGGGGGTGGTTGGGCGGATCGTGAGGCCAGTGGCGCGGTTGGGGCGGGTGGCGTTGGGGGTGGTTTGAGGTTGGGGGTGGGTTATGGATTTCAGCAGCGATACTTGATCATCGAATGCCGACAAGGTGGTCGTAATCTGCATGCGTACCGATCCAGAACCAGACGACGAGGTCACCTTTGCGTCGGGCCAGCGCGATATTGTCGGTTGATACGCGCGGACCAAAGATCAGGCGTGAGTTCCTTGAAGTTTAATGATGGATGAAAAGGATCTTCGATCCATAGGCAATATTTTTGGCGTGCGATGGTTTGCATATCCCGGGGCAGTCGATCAAAGCAGGTCCAAAACTCTGGATCAGCCTTGCCGATCATGGGAGGTCCCGCAGATTTCCGGCGTTCATGTCGGCATCGACTTTGGCGATGAGGTCGTTAAGTTTTCCGGCCTTGGCGTCAGCGATCATTTGGCGATCCCAGTCATCGTCGGGGGAAGGGTGTAAGAGCCGTTCTACTTCCGCGCGTTCGGCGGGGGAGAGTTTTTCGATGGCGGCTTTGATTTCGGCTACGGTGGTCATGAGAGGAGTATACCATTTCGTTTTGGAATCTTTAATTGACTTTTCCCCAAATATGATACCTGTGTGATACATTGAGCTAAATCGCGTGGCTTCCGTGATCGAAAAAGACGCGCACCCAACCAAGTAAAGGAATTATGGTGGCGGGGTGCCATGTTTCGGGCCGCAGTAGAAGCATGATTGTGATGGCGCCACGATTCGACATTCGTCTACGTTATCAACGGCAACTCCATCGGTTACTTATTTTTCGTGATTGAGTCTTCAAAAGGTTTCGACGACTTCTTGGGGCGTGATCGCTTTAATAGCGGGGTACCGCACAAAATCAGTCGCGTTCAGGGTGAGAATGCGTTTGATTCGGTATGCCTTCATTGTTGCCGCGAGTCGGGCATCATGAACCTGTTTGCCGTGGACATTACAAGTGATGATGAGGGTCTTCCACGTTGCATAAGCCGAGGGGGGTTCGCGCAGCACATGGATAAACCTTTCGAGCAGTCGTAAGCGGCGCTGCGCTTCGCGGCTGCTCAAAGCTAAGCCACCACGCGCGGCTGAAGGCCTGGTACAGACGTTCCAGAATTCGGCGATATTTTGAGTGGAAGTGACGAGGTCGTGATCGGAAAGGCTCCGCACCGACTCACGCACGACAGGATGCAATGGATCGGCGCGATCCAAAAGTCGAAGGAGAATCCCGGTATCAAGCAAATAGCGCATCAGGCTCATTAATCGTGGTCATCGTAAATATCGGTGCGAGAGAAATCCGCCGCCAGAGAGCGGGCTGGGCGGGGACCGTTCGCGAGTTCGTCAAGGATGCGATCGAGTGCTTCGGGCGACAGTTTTTTGTGGCGGACCACGGGAGACAGCTTTGCGATTTTCCCATTAATCTGCTGGAGTTTCGAGGCCAACGCACGATGTTGTCGTCTCAGCCGGGCGAGTTTGCTGTGGACAGTCTTCATTCGGGTTGAAGGATGATGATGAAGTGTTGTCATGTTCAAATTTTACTCAGGCTCGAGGCGAGAAACAATGGAATTCATGGCGTTTGCGGGGCGAGGCAGAATGCGGGCGGGACGTCCGCGTTACGATTTGGAAGCGAAGGACATAGGGTGTTTGATCGCAGTGTTATTGATTTTGGGGGATGCCGCTGGGCCAGGTTTTGTTGTGGATGGGGGCGAGGAGGGTGAGGACTTCCTGGAGGAGGGTTTGGTCGAGGGGTTCTTCGGACCATTTGATGTTGTTGGTGATGTTTTCGGGGCTGGCGGTGCCGACGAGGGTGGTGGCGATGTGGGGGTTGGCGAGGGCGTATTGGATGGCGAGTTTGGCGATGTCGACTCCGCGGGATTGGCAGAGTTTGGCGGCGGCGGCGCAGGCGGCGCGGACGTCGGGGGGGGCGGGGTGCCAGGCGGGGGGTTCGCGGTTGCTGAGGAGGCCCATGGAGAGGGGTGAGGCGCTGATGATGCCGACGTTTTTTTGTTGGAGGTAGGGGATCATGTCGGCGAGGGCGGTGTCGTTGAGGGAGTAGTGGCAGTAGGAAAGGATGGTGTCGACGGCGGCGCGGTCGATGACGGTTCGGAAGCAGTGGAGGGGGAGGCAGGTGATTCCGACGAAGCGGGCTTTGCCGGCGGCGACGACTTTGCGGAGTGCGGGGAGGGTTTCGGAGATGATTTGGTCGAGGTTGCCGAATTCGATGTCGTGGCATTGGATGATGTCGACGTGGGAGACGCTGAGGCGTGCGAGGCTTTCGTCGACGCTGGCGGTGACGCGGGCGGCGGAGAAGTCGAAGTCTTTGGGTTCGGAGCCGTAGCGGCCGACTTTGGTGGCGAGGATGTAGCGGTCGCGTTTAATGCCCTGGAGGGATTTGCCGAGGAGGGTTTCGGCTTTGGTGAGTCCGTAGTAGGGGGAGCAGTCGATGAAGTTGATTCCGAGGTCGAGGGCAGTGTGGACGGTGCGGATGCCTTCGGGCTCAGCGACGCCGCGGAAGACGGAGCCGAGTGGGGAGGCACCGTAGGAGAGTGCGGAGACGGAGAGTCCGGTGTTGCCGAGGGGATTGTATTTCATGTTTGCTCCGGGGGTTGGGATGTGGGGAATTTACGCGAGCGGAGGGTGGGGGGCAATGTGGAATGAAGAGGGATCAAGGATGCTCTAGCGGGATGTTGGGGGGATGGCTTCGATTTGGATGGAGGTGGGGGCGAGGGCGGGGGAGGAGGCGGTGAGGGTGATTTGGCCAGTGTCGGCGGTGGCACGGAGGATGGCGATGCAGGAGCCTTGGAAGGCGTGGCGTTGGGAGGACTGGAAGGGGTCGTGGTCGTTGAGGGCGGCGTTATCAACGGCGGCGATGACGGCGGGGCCGGTGATGGTGAATTGAATGAGGTCGGAGGCGGAGGGGACGGTGATTCCGGCGGCGTCGGTGATGGTGGCGCGGATGGTGAGGACATCGTCCCAGTCGTTGGGGAGCTGGGTGCGTTCAGCGGAGAGGGTGATTTTTGCGGGTGCGGCGGCGGTGTGGAGTTCGTCGGTGGCGGCGAGGTCGTGGTTGGAGGTGTGGCCTTTTGCGATGGCGCGGAGGGTGCCGGGGGAGAAGGGGATTTGCCATTGACGAGGGGTGTCGTCGGGGTCGCGGGGTTTTGTGCCGAGGGAATGGTCGTTGAGGAAGAGTTCGACCTGATCGAAGTTGCTGTAGGCGCGGACGGTTTCGGTGTGGGGGGCGGCGTCGGCGGGAGTCCAGTCAGCGAGGCCCATGACGATGTTGGGGCGGCCGGGGCGAGTGGGGACGGTTTTCATACGGACGAGGTGGAGGACGGGTTGTTTGGACCACCAGCTTTCGCGTTCAAAGGCGTCGCCACGGGGGAAGTTGGTGCGGTCGAGCATGCCGGCGGGGGAGACGACGTTGGGCCATTTGCCGGCTTCGCCGAGGTAATCAGCGCCGGCCCAGACGAACTGGCCTGAGAGTGCGGGGTTATCGCGGAGCGCGAGCCAGGTTTCACGGGATCGGTAATTTTCGGTGCCGATGATTTTTCGGGCGGGATTTTGTTCGTGAGCGTCGGCGAGTTCGGAGTCGCGGTAGTTTTGGCCGACGACGTCCATGAGATCGGAGAAGCCGTTGTCGTAGATTCCGCTGATGTTGGGACGGAGGATGGCGAGGGTGACGGGGCGGGTGGGATCGAGTTGGTGGGCGAGATCGCGCATGGGGGTGAAGATATTTTTGGCGATGTTGATGGAGCGCATGGGACCGGTGAATTGGTCGGGGGCGGGGTCGGGGTTTTGGGGGAGGATGTCGTAGATTTCGTTGCCGAGGGAGTAGAGGATGATGGAGGGGTGGTTTCGGTCGCGGGTGATGATGTCGGTGAGGTCTCGTTGCCACCAGTCTTTGAATGCAAGGTGATAATCGCCGGGGAGTTTGGCGACGGTCCATGCGTCGAAGAATTCGTCCATGACGAGGAGGCCGAGGCGGTCGCAGGCGTCGAGGAATTCGGGCGAGGGGGGATTGTGGGCAGTGCGGACGGCATTGATGCCGAGGCGTTTGAGGGCGGCGAGTCGGGATTCCCAGGCGGAGGCGGGGACGGCGATGCCGAGAGCCCCCATGTCGGAGTGGAGTCCGACGCCGAGGATTTTGATATTTTTGCCATTGAGCCAGAATCCGGTGGCGGCGGAATTCAGCGGTGCGGATTCCGACGGGGAGTGATTCTTCGTCGAGAACGGTGGTGTTTTCGAGGACGCGGAGGGTGGCGTGATAGAGACGCGGGGTGTCGATGTCCCAGGGTTGGGGGTGGGGGACGGTGATGGAGAAGGTGGGATGGAGGGGTTCGGCGGAGAGTTGAGCGGGGGTGGTGGAGTATTGATAAACGACAGTGCCGGCAGGGTCGGTGAGGGTGACTTGGACGGTGCATTCGTGCGTAGCGTTGGACTGATTGAGGATGGTGGTGTGGAGGTCGAGGGTGGCTTGATCGGCGGTGAGGTTGGAGGTGGTGATAGTGGTGGCGGCGTGTTCAATGTGGATGGGGTTTTGGATGATGAGGCGGGTGTGGCGGTAGATGCCTGCGCCGCTGTACCAGCGGCAGGCGGGTTGCCGGGAGGTGTCGGTGCGGACGGCGAGAATGTTGGGGCCGGTGCGGGCGAGGTAATCGGTGAGGTCATAGCGGAGCGGGACGTAGCCATTGGGTCGTGTGCCGAGGAGGGCGTTGTTCATGTAGACTTCCGAGTTGGCCATGATGGCGTCGAATTCGATGTAGACGCGTTTGCCTTTGGCTTGAGGGGGGAAGGGGAAGGTTTTGCGGTACCAGGCGATGCCGGCGGGGAGGTTTGCGCCGGCGCTTCCGGTGGGCGCGTGTTCGTCGAAGGGGCCTTCAATGGACCAGTCGTGGGGGAGGTCGAGTTTTCGCCAGTCGGAGTCTTTGATGGCGTGGGAGGGAGCGAGGGCGGGGTCGCCTTTGGTGAAGCGCCAGTCGGTGTCGAAGGGGAGGGTGATGCGCGGGGTGCGTCGGCGGCGTGGAGGTGGGTGGTAAGGAGAGAGAAGGCCAAGGCGGCGAGGAGGCGGGGGAATCTTGTGGGAAGGGACATGCGGGCTCCTGGAATGGGGTGTTGGTTTAACGCGGGGGGTGGGGAGAAATTGCGGGAGAGTTGAGGGGGGAAATTGTTTTAACTGCGAAGATGCGAAAACGCGGGTGGAAGGCTGGGGCTTCATTGCTCGCACAAGAGATATCGAACGGACAAGCCCCGGGCTTCCGCCACGGAGCTACTTTTTTAGCTGCTTTTTGGGGGTGTCTTGATGGGGTTTCGTGTGTGGTTGTTATGGGCAATAATGGGGGGAAGGTGTCGTTGAAGCATGGGTGCTTCATGGGATCATTACTTGGAGAAACGATGTTGTTGAAAAATCGGATGCTTTGGTCGGTGGCTTTGTTGTTGTCGTGTGCGGTGGGGAGCGCGGTTGGCGCGGAAAATCAGAAGACGGAGTGGCAGTTCAGCTTTGGGACGGGGAAGGCGGGAACTGGGGTTACCCAGGTCGGGCGCGGGATATGTACACCAAGGATCGTGGGTACGGCTATGAGCCGGGCAATGTGCCGACGGTGACGGCAAGCGTGGCGATGAGCGATAAGCCGTTTTATTTTTCGGTGGCGTTGCCGGAGGGGAATTACACGGTGACGGCGACGCTGGGAGGAGCGCTGGAGGCATCGACGACGACGGTGAAGGCGGAACTGCGGCGGTTGATGCTGGAGAATGTGCATGCCGACGCGGGCAAGACGGTGGAGCGGAAATTTACGGTGAACGTGCGGACGGCGGCGATCGCGGGCGGTGGGAAGGTGAAACTGAAGGGGCGTGAGACCACGAGCGAAGCGGGGTCATGGGATGAAAAATTGACGCTGGAATTCAATGGCGATCATGCAAGCGTGAGCGCCCTGTCGATTGCGAAAGCGGATGTGCCCACGGTCTATATTTTGGGCGATTCAACGGTGTGCGATCAGCCGACGGAACCGTGGAATAGTTGGGGGCAGATGTTGACGCGATTCCTAGGGCCCGGCGTGGCAGTGTCGAACCATGCAGAGTCGGGTGAATCGCTTCGCAGTTCGCTTGGTGCGCATCGGCTGGACAAGGTGCTGAGCACGATGAAGGCAGGGGATTATCTGCTGATCCAGTTCGGGCACAATGATATGAAGGAGAAAGGTGCGGGGGTCGGGGCGTTTACGACGTATAAAGCGGATATGAAAAAGTATGTGGATGGCGCGAAGAGCAAGGGCGGGATTCCGGTGGTGATTACGTCGATGAATCGTAAGAGCATGGATTCGAGCGGGCATGTGACGAATACGCTGGGCGATTATCCGGAGGCGGTGCGGCAGTTGGCGAAGGAGGAGAAGGTGGCGTTGATTGATTTGAACGCGATGAGCAAGACGCTGTATGAGGCGATTGGGCCGGCGAATATTGGAAAAGCGTTTCAGGATGGGACGCATCATAATGGGTATGGGAGTTATGAGCTGGCGAAGTGCGTGATAGTGGGGATTCAGGAAGCGAAGCTGGATTTGGCGAAATATGTCGCGGAGGATTGGCAGGGGTTTGATCCGGGGCATCCGGATCCGATCGCGAGCGTGAAGATACCGGCGAGTGCGGCGTATTCGGATGTGAAGCCGTTGGGGAATTGAGTTGGGGGGGGGGGTTACAGGCGTCGGGTTGCGACGGCGTTAAAAGTTTATTTAGCGAGGATTATCGGGAAGCGGCAGGCGGAGGTGCGGCACCAGGGGCGGCCAGGTCGAGGGCGACGGTGAGTTTTCGTTTGTTTCGGTTTTGGAGGACCTGGTCGATCATGACGCCGGCGAGGATGACGCCGCCGATGACGGCGAAATTGAGGGAGCTGGGGATGTTGTAGCCGAAGATGGTGACGAGGTTGACGAGGTTTTGGAGGACCTGGAGGAGAGCGGCACCGATGAGGATTCCGAGGACGGAGCCTTCACCGCCGCGGAGGCTGCAACCGCCGAGGACGGCGCCGGCGATGGCGAAGGCCTCGTAGAAGGTGCCGTGGGTGGAGGCGGCGATGGAGTTGGTGTAGAAGGCCATGAGGATGCCGGCGATTCCCCAAAGTGCGAGACAGATGACGTAGGCGCTGAGGACGACGCGCTGGGTATTGATGCCGGAGTAGCGGGCGGCATCTTCGTTTCGTCCGATGGCCATGAGGTAGCGGCCATAGACGGAGCGATGCAGCACCACATACAAGATGATCGCGCAGACAAGCAGGATGACGAAGGGATAGGGAACGCCCTTCTTGCCGCCCAGATTCTCGACCGCGGCGGCACGGAGGAACTCGAGACCTTTTGAGCCGAAGCCTTTGGTTTCATCGCCGGAGATGTAGCGGGCGAGGCCGCGGTAGAGGAGCAGGGTGGAGAGCGTGACGATGAAAGGTTGAAGTTTGAGCTTGGTGATGAGGAGTCCGTGGAAAGCGCCGATGAGCATCATTCCGATCATGATTGCGGCGACAGCCAACTGCCAGGACCATGCATATTTGATGATGAGGATGGGAAGGATGACGCCGAGGAGCGCGAAAAGGGAACCGACGGAGAGGTCGATTCCGCCGCTCATGATGACGACGCCAACGCCGAGGCTCATGATTCCGAAGATACCGATGAGGCGACCGGTGTTCTGGAGATTGGTAGTGGAAAGGAACGCCGGGGAACGGATGGCGACGAAGATGCAGACGGCTACGAAGATGACGGCGATGCCGGCTTCTTTTTTCATGTGGTACCCTTTATGCGGTCGCTTGCTGGCCGACGGCCAGGCGCATGACGCGTTGCTCTGAAAAATCGTTACGGTTGAGGAATCCGCTGATTCGTCCCTCGTGCATGACGGCGACGCGGTCGCTGACGCCGAGGATTTCCTCCATGTCGCTGGAGATCATGACGACGGCGACGCCGCGGTCGGCGAGGGCGCGCATGAGGCGGTAGATTTCGGCTTTTGCGCCGACGTCGATTCCGCGGGTGGGCTCGTCGAAGATCATGATTTTGGGGTCGAGGGCGAGCCATTTGCCGAGGACGATTTTTTGTTGATTGCCGCCGGAGAGGGTGGCGGCGATAGTTTTGAGAGAGGCGGTTTTGATGCGAAGGGATTGGACCTGCTCGCGTCCGACCTTGGTTTCGTCGGAGCCTCGGATGATTCCGGCGGTGCTCCAACGTTCGAGACCGGGGAGGGTGATATTTTCGCGGACGCTCATGAGGGTGACGAGTCCGGTGCGGCGGCGATCTTCGGGGACGAGGTAGATTCCGGCGCGGATACCATCGGCGGCGCGGTGGATGCGGGTTTCTTTGCCGTCAACGCGGATGGTGCCTGCGAAGGCGGGGGTGACGCCGAAGACGGCTTCGGCCATTTCGGAGCGGCCGGCACCGACGAGGCCGGCGAAGCCGAGGATTTCACCGGCGGCGGCTTCAAAGCTGATGGTGTGGGCGGGATGGGCTTTGGTGCGCAGGCCGAGGACTTCGAGGCGGGGTCGGCCGGGCTTGTCGGCGGGCGGGGCGTAGAGCATTTTGAGGTCGCGGCCGACCATGAGGCGGATCATATTTTCGTGGCTGATTTCATCGCGGCTGAGCGTGCCGGCGTTTTGGCCGTCACGGAGAACGACGACGCGATTGGCGACTTGCTTGATTTCGTCGAGACGGTGGGAGATGTAAATGATGCTGACGCCCTGGTCGCGAAGTTCGCGAATGGTGGCGAGGAGTCGATCCGTTTCGGTGAGGGTGAGGGAGCTGGTGGGCTCATCCATGATGATGATGCGAGCCTTGAGGGAGAGCGCCTTGACGATTTCGACCATTTGCTGGTGTGCGATGGCGAGTTGGATCAGAGGGGTTTGGGGGGGGAAGCGGAGTTTCAATTGGGCGAGGAGGGTGGCGCTCTCGCGGTTCATTTTTCGGCGGTCGATGAGTTTGAGAGGACCGGCCCAGGTGGGTTCGCGGCCGAGGAAGATGTTGCCGGCGATGTCGAGGTTGTCGAGGTTGTTGAGTTCCTGGTGGACGAAGCCGATGCCGAGGCGGATGGCGTCGGAGACGTTGCGGATGGTGACCGGGGTACCGTCGATGGCAATGGTGCCGGTATCGGCGTGCTGTGTTCCGCCGAGGATTTTCATGAGGGTGCTTTTGCCGGCACCGTTCTCGCCGATGAGCGCGACGACTTCGCCGGGCATGATGGAAAAGTGGACCCCTTTGAGCGCGTGGACGCCGGGGTAAACTTTTTCGATGCCTTTCATTTCCAGCAAGGGCGTGGCGGTCATGGGGTACTCCAGCGGTGGGCGTCAGTGACCGCGGAGTTGCTTGAGTTTGGTGGAGAATTCATCCACGGTGTCTTTGTTGATTCCGAGGGTGGGGATGATGACCTTTTTGTTTTCGGGGACAACGGACTTATCGCCGCGGAGGTACTTGTCCATCATGGTGATGGCCATGTGGCCGAATTCGTAGGGCTGCTGGACGACGGTGGCGAAGATGGCTCCGTCCTTGACGCCGGCGAGGGTTTCATCTTCTTCATCGAAGCAAACGATTTTGACTTGTCCGACCTTGCCGGATTCCTTGACGGCGTTGTAGATGGCGGGACCGTTGTAGCTCCAGAGTCCGACGAGGCAGGCGACGTCGGGGTATTTGTTCATGGTGTCGATCGCGTTGGACTTGGCACGGACGCGGTCGGTATCGTCGGTGCGGGTGTCGATGATTTCGATGTTGGAGCCCTGGAGGACTTCCTTGATGCCGGCGGCGCGGTCGTGGGCGTTTTGGGCGTCGAGGGTTCCGACGAAGAGCATGATTTTGCCACCCTTGGGGAGTGCGTCCTTGATGAGTTGGCCGGCCTGGCGGCCAGCGGCGACGTTGTCGGTGCCGACGTAGCAGGCGCGATCACTGCTGGGGGCATCGGAGTCGTGGGTGAAGAGGAGGGTTTGCTTGGCGGCGTCGTTGAGCATGAGGGTCATGTTGGCGGGATCGACGGGGCTGATGGCGATGCCGTTGATGCCTTTGGCGAGGAGGTCGTCGATGATGCGTTTTTGGGTGGCGGCAGTGCCGTCTTCGGGGATTTTGAATTCGACGTTGTCGCCGGTTTCGGTGGCGGCTTTTTCGCAGCCGGCGCGGGCGATGGTCCAGAAATCGGAGGCGTTGTTGCAGACGAAGGCAAGGGAGAGTTTCTTGTCGGTGGAGGCGCTGGTGGTGGGAGAGGTGGTGCTCGGCGTGGCGGGGGTGGAACTGCCGCCGTCGCCGCACGCGGTGAGGAGAACGCTGGCGGTGATCGCCATGAGGAGTGAAATAAAGGTTCGTCGGCCTGTGTCGGTGCGAGCGGTGATCGTTTTCATAACTCGTTTCCTCAAAGAATTAGGGGGAAATGTTGCTGAGGGAGCTATTTATCCACTGGCACGACGAAAAGGTCAATCGGCGATGAGTGGGTTTGGGGGCTATTTTATGGGGGCGTCACAATTTTGAACCACGGAGGCGCAAGAGGTTGATCTTGGCGAATGATCTTTCCGTGAGGGGTGGGCTGTTTGGTAACTTGGATAAGGTTGGGGTTTAAGAGGCGGAATCGTCTGGATGTTGGCCGAATAATGTGCGAATTCACTGGTTATCGATGTGATGAAACAACTATACTAGCAGCAGTTGTGGTAGTGGCCAACTCTTGTGCGGCTTGGCGTGGCATGAGAGTGGTCGGAGGAGACGATTCATGAAATTTTGCCGTCGGTCTGTCGCGCTTGCGCTTTCATCGAGTATTGGGTTGGCTGCTTCGTCGGCGTTTGGCGATTTGTCTTCATTTCCGGGCGCGGAGGGGTTTGGGAATCAGACGACGGGGGGCCGGGCGGGGAGTATTTATGTAGTGACGAATTTGAACGACTCGGGGGCAGGGTCGTTTCGGGATGCGGTGAGCCAGTCGAATCGGGTGATCGTTTTCGCGGTGAGCGGGTATATCAGTTTGTCGAGCGCGGTTTCGGCGAAGAGCAATCTGACGATTCTCGGTCAGACGGCACCGGGGCAGGGGGTGAGCACGATGGGGCGGGAACTTTCGTTCACCAATCAGAACAACGTGATTCTGCAATACTTCCGCGCGCGGCAGGGAAGCATTGATCCGGCATTCAAAGACAGCATCAACATGGGCAACACGACGAACATGATGCTGGATCATGATTCGGTCGAGTTCGCCCAATACAACAACGTGGATAATGTTTATTCCGTGACGGGCGGTCAGGGCGTCTATCAGAATGTGATGACGACCGTTCAAAACACGATCCTGGCGGATCCGATTCCGGGGCAGCAGTTCAACATGCACCAGGAAGGCAGCTCGCTGACGTATCTCAATAACATCTGGGCGAATGCGCACAATCGCAACCCGCTCGCCAAGGGCAATACCGAGTACGTCAACAACACCATCTATGACTATCAGGCCGGTTACACGACGGGAGATTCCTCCGGCACCTATAAGTACGACATCATCAACAACTATTTTATTGCGGGGAAGAGCACCAGCAGCCCCAGCGATGCGTTCTATCAACTTTCCTCGACGCAGAGTTCTTATGCGACGGGGAATCTGCTGGATAGCAACAAGGACGGAGTTCTTGGGGGGTCAACGGTCACGCCGGGCGGCGGACCGGCGTTGACGTCGATGTACTCGCCGGAGACGCAGTTCCTTCCGACGCTGGATACGACGGCGTCGGTCGCGTTCAATCTCGCCCATGCGGGCGATGCGTTTCGGAGCAATGGCGTCCTGACGCGCGATGCCGTCGATTCGCAGGTGATCAGCCAGGTGGCTTCATACGGCACCAGTGGAAGCGTTTTGAACAGTGAGACGGGCACGGGGCTTTCCAATGGTGGATTCGGCGACCTTGGCACAGCGTCCATCGTGGGAAACGCCAATTATCTGGATACCGTCCCGCTACCGTGGTTGACCGCGCACGGCCTCAGTACGACCAATGCTTCGGGACTGCTTCTGCACAATGCGCTGGGTTATCTGATGATTGAGCAATATGCGCAGGAGGCAGGCGATCAGTACGCCAACAATACGTCAAGCGTGTCGGCCGATTGGAATGCGGCTGGATGGGCGAACGGCGCACCGGGGATTTACGATCATGCACTGATTCGGGGCACGGGCACGGGTAATGCGGGCATCACGATCAGCGGAACGACCGCGGCGACGGCGTTCACGGTTTCGGTGGGGGGGAACGGGCCGGCGGCAGGTGAAAGCCTCGCGATTTCCGGCGGCAGCCTCACGGTTCAGGACACGATTTATCTGGGCGATCAGAACAACGCGACCCTTAATCTTTCGGGCGGGACCGTTCGGGCGAGCAATATACAACTTGGGAATACCGTCTATGACGCAGGTGGAAATCCCACGAGTTTCACCGGCACGTTTAACTTGTCGGGCGGCGTGCTTCAGGTGGACCAGATTGTTCTTGGGGCCGGGACGCCGGGGCACTGGACGAGCGGGGGCGTATTTAACTGGTCGGGTGGAACCGTGCAGGCGTTTACGGGTCTGTTGATCAGCGCCAGTGACCCTGAGCGGCGCGGGGGCCACATTTAACACGACAGGCCCCGATGGTCTTGCTTACAACGGCACGGTGAGCGGCGTCCTGAGCGGGACGGCGGGCGTCACGAAGATTGGGGCAGGGACGCTCACTTTTTCCGCGAATAATACGTATGCGGGCAATACGATGATCAGCGCTGGGGCGTTGATGGCGGGGGCGAACAAGGCGTTTGGCAACGGAACGATCTTCGCGAATGCCGTCAGTGGCTTGCAATTGGCCAATGGGATCACGCTCAGCAACAACATTGTTGCCAATGCGGGCTCGAATGAATTTGAAGATGTTCCGGGCACCAATACGCTTGGCACACTGTCGGGTGCTATTTCGGGCGTGGGGAGCCAGTTTCGGATCGGCACTTCGGGCACGAATTCCTTTCTGAATCTCACCGGAGCGAGCAGTTCCACCAACCTGACGATTATTACGCGGGGCGGGATTATTTTTTCCGGGAACGGGTCGCTGGTGAATACGAGCCAGGCGATCACCGTGGGCGCGGAGGCAACACGAGCACGGTGAACCTTACCGTCAAAGACAATGCACTGGTGCAGGGCGTCGGAATCACGCTGGGCGGGCTCAATGGCACCTCGGATTCTCTGACGACCACGGTGACGGTGGCGGGGAATGGGACGCTTTCAGCGGGGACAGGGGCGATTGACGTGAGCAACAATGATGTCGCGGGGGCGGTTTCGTTGACGCTGAACGGCGGGACGCTGAAGGGCGGCTCGTTCAGCATGACGGGAAATAATCGCGGCAGCACGACGATGACTTTCAACGGTGGGACAATTCTGGCGAGCGCGGGCGATGGCACCACGCCGTTCTTCCCGGCCCTGGGATCCGGAACGACGGCGCTGGTCGCGAAGGTTTCGACCGGCGGGCTGAAGGTGGATGATGCGGGCTTTCATATCACGATTGCCCAGCCGATGGTGAACGCTTTCGGCACGGATGGAGGTCTTACCAAGGTAGGGAATGGGACGCTGTCGCTCACTGGAGCGAACACGTACAACGGGACGACCACTGTGAGCAAGGGGACGCTCGTCCTGGATTTTTCGCCGGCGTTGACGACGTCGAATATTTTATTGAGCACGGGGACCGCGAGCATCAGCGGCGGCGCATCGCTGGTAGTGAATGGCGACGGGACGACCAGCAGCAGCCAGACGCTGGGCGCGCTGAATTTTGGTTCCGGGCAGACGCAATTCAGCGTGACGAATCCGGGTGCGGGCGTCACAGTGACTCTGACGAATATCACGCGCAATGCGGGGGCGGGAGCGATTCTCACCGTTCCCGCGGGTGCGCAGGTGAACACGCCGCTGGGCACGGCGAGTTCGGTTCTTGCGGTGAACAATACGGCGGTCGGCCTGATCAACGGCGACTGGACGGCGAAGGATCCGACGAACACGTTTATCGTTCCTGGCGGATCGATCTCGGGGTTTTATACGCCGAATCCATTGGACGGCGCGGGCAGTTCCGTCACGCTTGCGGGCAACATTGATATGGTCAATCCCACGGGGCCGGACCTGGCGAATCAGACGCGGATCAACGGCAATAGTTTTATCGGAGTGGTGAGATTCGACAATGCCGGCTCTTTCAGCCTCACCTCGCGGGGCGGGAGCTTTCTGGCGACACAAGGCGTGCTGGTGACGGCGAACGTAGGCAACTCGGCGGTGAACATTGATGCGGTGCGATCAAGCGGCGCGGGCGATCTGACGGTCTGGCAGAACGATCCATCAGGAACGCTTACGTTTGGGACGATTGGGAACAACAACGGCACTTCGCTCAACAAGAATGGGCCGGGGACGCTGATTATCGCGGGTGCGGGGAGCTACACGGGACAGACGTATCTCAACGGCGGCATCACCAACATCAATACGGATGGGGCGCTGGGAGACCCGGCCACGGCGGCGGCGGTGAATCTGAATGGGGGGACGCTGCAAGCGGACGGGACCTTTGCGTTGAGCAACGGCGCGCCGGGGACGAATGATCGGCCAATCGTTGTCGGGAGTCTGAACGGCACAATCGACGTCACGCCGGGGAATGTCTTCACCGTCGCGGGCACCGTCAGCGGCACGGGTTCACTCACAAAAACGGGAGCCGGCGCTCTGATCCTGTCAGGTGCCACCACACTCTCCGCTAACATGACCATCAACGGTGGAAGCGTCTACATCAACAACACCAACACCGCCCCCAACATTTTTCTCAACAGCGGAACTCTCGGCGGCATCGGCACCCTGACGGGCAATGTCGTTGCGGGCACGAGCGCCCACACCATCAACCCGGGAAACTCCGGCAGCGGAATCACAGGGGGCACCTTCACGGTCGGCGGGCTCAGCACGAATACGCACACCACGCTTGCCTTCGATCTCGGTTCGCCGGGCAATTCCAATCCGATGCTGGTGGTCACCGGAACTTTGACTTTCAATGGCGGGGCCGTCGCCATCTCGTCACAAACCAGCACCGGCGCGGCCTCGTTGGGCTACTATCGCGCAATGGGTTACACCGGCAGCCTACCGGCGGGTGTCAGTTCGCTCACCCTGCCGGCCATCGCGAACAACATCGCGTACACGCTGGATACGATGCGCGATCCCGGTTTCATTGACATTCATCGGGGGTTCCTGGGTGATGCGAATGATGATGGCATTGTCGATCTCACTGATTTGGACACGATTCTCAATAATCTGGGCACGGTGAGCAGTTCGTGGAACGCGGGGAACTTCGATGGGGCGGCGACTATCGATTTGAATGACCTCAATATAGTGCTTAATAATCTTGGGAGCAGTGTTCCCGCGAGCGCGTTGATCGTGGCGGAGGGTTTATTGGGAAGGCCGGCGGCGGCACCGGAGCCGGCGAGTATGGGGATTGTGGCGTTGGGTGCGTTCTTGAGTTTGATGAGTCGCCGTCGCAGGGTGGGCGGTTCACGGGGATGAGCGGGGGAACAGTTAAACAAGGTGGAGGCATCGTGCGGCGGCTTCGACTACACTTTTGGCATGTCTGAGAAAGCGTCTGAAAAAGTTCAAGTTGCGCGGACCTCGGCGATCGCCGGGGGTACGCTTGCGATGCTGAAGCTGGCCATTGGTCTGCTGACGGGATCGCTGGCGCTTATTTCGGAAGGGATTCACTCGACGCTGGATTTTGGTGTGGCGATCATCACGTGGATCAGCGTGAAGACTTCGGATGTACCGGCGGACAGCCACCATCATTATGGACATGGGAAAGTGGAGAGCCTGTCGGCATTCGCGCAGGCGGTGCTTCTGGGGTTCACCGCGTTTTGGATCATTATTGAAGCGTATAACCATCTGGTGAATCGGACGGAGGCGCACATCAATGAAGGTTGGTATGCGGCGATTGCCGTGATCGCGACGTCGATTGGGGTGGACTTGTGGCGGACACATGCGCTATTTAAGGCGGCGAGGAAATTCAAGAGTCAGGCGTTGGAGGCGGACGCGCTGCATTTCGGGACGGAGTTGCTTTCATCGGGGGTGGTATTGATTGGGTTGCTGGTGGTGAAGTTTGGGGTGAAATATGGAGGTCCGCGATTCGCGGCGGCGGACCCGCTGGCGGCGATGGGGGTGGCGGGAGTGATGATTTTTACCGCGCTGCGGCTGGGGAGGAAGGCGGCGGACGTGCTGATTGATCGTGCGCCGGAGGGGCTTGAGGAGAACATGCAGGAGTTGATCCGGACCGTGCCTGGGGTTCGGGATGTTTCGCGGGTGCGGGCGCGGCAAAGCGGGACAAATACGTTTGTGGATGCGACAATCAGCGTGGATCCTTCGATTGGTTTGTCGGCGGGGCATCAGATTTCGGACAGCGTGGAACTGCGGGTGACGGAAAAATATCCGAATCTGGATATCCTGGTGCATGTGGAGCCTGCGGGGGTTGTGGAGAATCATGCGGCGGCGATTCGGGAGTTGGCGGATGCGATGAAGCTGGCGTTGCATGCGATTCGGATTCGTGAGATTGACGGGCGGTTGTATGTGAATTTTCATGCGGAGTTTCCGCCGACGATGACGCTGGCGGATGCGCATGTGCAGGTGACGGAGTTGGAGGAGCGCATTCGCAGGCGGTTGCCGGCGGTGGCGGAGATTGACAGTCATATGGAGCCGAGCGTGACGTTGGGGATTTGATTCGTCGCGCGATGAGTGGTTGGTTCTTTGAACGAGATGCATTGGGGTGGATGAGTGGTGATCCTGGGTAAACCCGGGGCTATATGGGGGCGGTGGTGGGTTTGTTTTTGGGGAAGAGGGGCGGCACTGGGGATGGGATGGGGGCAATTTTTGGATCGATTGGCGCGATGGGTGAAGTGGAGTTGTCGTGGTCGTGATCGTTATGGTCATGGCGCATGCGATTGGGGGGCAGGACGAAGATGGGGATGAAAGCATTGTCGCCGACGTTGTAGATTCGTTGGTACGGGTCTTCGGCGGGAACGATCACCTGGGGGGGTGGTGCCTGCACGAGGAGCGGCTGGGGTGGCGCGGGAAGCGGAGGGAGGGCAACGACCGTGGGCGGCGGGGGGTTGTCGGCTTCGCCGAGGTCCATGATGCGCTGGATGCCGGTGAATTGAGATCGTTGGGCGGCGGCGAGGGCGGTTTTGAGTGCGGCGGCCTGGGCGAACATTTCGGGGGTGCCGGCGACGACGGCATCGCGTCTGGCTTCGAGGGCGGTTCGTTGTTGGCGACTGCGCTCGAGGTCGGCGAGGAGGGCGTTGCGGCGAAGGATGAGACCGGGGTCGCCGCCGTTGAGGAAGATTCCGCTGTTGAGGTATTCAAGGCTGAGGAGGGTGTTGTTGTAGTCGTCCGTGGCTTGTTTGATCTGGTCGGCGATGGTGAGGCTTTCGTGCTGGGAGGAGCTGTATTGGGATTGGAGGCGGGCCATGGAGGCTTTGATGGATTGGAGGTTGGCGTTGAGGCGGTCCAACTGGGGCTGGGTGACCCAGGTGGAGCCGTAGCGGTAGAGGCCTTGGGTGGCCATCTGGGCGGCCATGCGGGTTTCGGCCTGTTGGTATTGGCGGAGGAGTTTGACGTAGGTCAGGGCGTCGGTGCTTCCGGAGTAGGCGGCGAGGGCTTCGGCGATGTTGTCGAGGACCAGACGGTTGGGGGGCACGGCCTGGAGGGCGCGGGTGTAGTGGAGGAGGCTTTCGGGTTGGCGCTTTTCCGAGAAGAGGATGACGGCGAGATTATTTTCCGCGAGGAGATCGGCGGGGTCGGCTTCGGCGAGGGTTTGAAAGTAGTCCATGGCGGGAGCGGAGTTGTTGAGGCGATACTGGGCGAGGCCTGCAATGGTGAGGGCTTTGGGGTTGTCGGCGTCGCGGGCGATGATGCGTTTGGCGGCGTCGAGCGCGGGCTGGAGTTTTCCGGCTTTGTAGAGAGCGACAGCGGGGGCGGCCGTCGATTCCCATTGGCGCAGGGTGACGTCGACTTGTGCTGCGGGCATCCAGCGGCCGCGGAATTTGACGCCGTTCTGGGCGAGGAGTTTTTGATATTGGGTGAGCGAGCCTTTTACTGTATCGGACATGGGCTGGTCGGGGAATTTGGCGAGGAACTTTTGGTGGAGATCGATAATGGTGGGGAGGTCGTTGGATTGCTTGATAAGGGCGGAGGCGCGGGTCCATTCGGCGTTGGCGGCTTCGGCGGGGGTGATTTTGGTGGTGAGGGTGGTACGGACGACATCATCAGGTTTGATGCGGACCTGGGTGCCGTTGTCGAGTTGAATGAGGGCATCGTCGCCGCGGCGGAGCATGGTGCCGGAAAGAGTTCGACCGTCTTTAAGTACGATGAGGTCGGCGCGTGCGGGGATGGCGGCAGCGGTTGCGAGCAGAAGGAAGGCGGTCCATGAAGTGATATGCAAGTTGCGACCTCCAGAGTGACGATGAGGAGTCTATTTAACAATAGACACGCGAGGGCGGGAAACGCAAGCCGCAGAATAAAATGAGGTTTTTTCAGTAGAAACTCCCTTAACAATTGGTCAGGGCAGCAGCGGCATTTGCTCAACTGCGGCCATACCCAGACCATGTGGTTTTTTTATTAGACAACCACCATTATCTGCACGTAAACTCGGCACATCATTTGAGGAGAACGATGTGGGGATTAAGGATTTGGTGGTCAGGCAGACGACGCGAAATCGCGCGGGAATAGTATTTGCCATAGGCCTGATTTTGGTTGCAATGGCGTTTTTTCTTAAGAGCGCACCCAGAGCAGAGGGGGGTGCCACGACGCGGGAAGCGGTGAATAAGGAACGAAGTTTGGCCTACACTCTGACGGTCGATGGTTTGGGAAGACTCGGCGAAATGTTGTTATTAGGTGCGGTAATTGGGTGGCTGCTGGATGCAGAGGATTATTCAAACTATTTTTATGAGAAGGCTCAAAGAGTTGTTTTGGGGAAGGAATTTTTGGAGAAAAGGACGGACCGGGTTGAAGTTTGGAAAAATGTTTCTTCTTCGATGCTGTCAGAAAGGTTCCGCGACATTCACGAGCAGTTTGCGGACAAACTGCAGGAATATCTCGTCGAGGATCGAAAATATTTTTTGAAGGACATGGAAACAACGATATGCATCGAGTTTTTGGACCAAAAAACAGGGCTCGTAAAAATTGTTGATGTTACAGAATATGACATTGTGACGGATTTTCCCGGCGAACCCATCCATTTCCATTACGAACGTTATCCAGCTGCACCGGGCGTTGCGGGTGCCGCGACTGGTGCTATTGATATGGATTTAATGTTTATCGTGGATAAAAAACCCGTAGTCCCCGTCATGGAGCAGAAGACCGATAAAATAGAGCGGTTGAAGATCGTTTTGTCTGGAAAACGAATTTATCACATGAAAGCCACGAAAACTGTCACTCAAAACATACGGCTTGACCCCATGAAGAGCTTTGCGGCCCTGAGTATTATCCAAAAAATGACGGTACGAGTGAATTATGCCGATGGTATACGGGTCATTTGGCAGGATTTGGGCACGCCACAGGAGTTTGAGCCGATTGAAACCCCCAACAATAATGAGTTGCGCAGGAAACATGATGGAATTATCTTGAAAAACCAAGGCTACGCGGTAATAATCCAGCAGTTGCATTAAGGAGCGAGCTATGATGAGCGAACCCAAATTGGAAGGTGTCCGAATCGGATAACCTGCAATCGAAGTGTGATCACCGGCCCTTGGTAAAGGGCCGGTTTTATTTTTGCTGACGGACAAAGGCGTGCCGCAGCAGCCTTGCAGAGGGGTTCCTCGGGTGTAATCTTCTCATTCCCCTCCGTTGAATTCCTTATAACTCATAACTTGTCGACTTATCTGGCGAGGCCGCGACTTGCGTGTCCCGAGTCACAAGCGGGGGAGCGGGTTTGAATCCCGTGGCGTGCGGTCGTAGAGTACGCCGTGATCGAAACCCGCATTGCATCGGTTCTTGAGCAGGTGTCGACATGATTGGTGTTTTGCGCGTGCTGATTGGGGCGGCGGTCGTTTTTTCGGTGGCGGGTGCTGCGGGCGCGGCAAGTTCGGACTCCACTTCAACACAGCCGATGGCTCAAGCGATTGAGCAGAATCCTGATCCGGCGCGGTATCTTTTTGAGGATAAGGTGTTGCCGGGCATGAAGGGGTATGGGTTGACGGTGATGCATGGGGGGAAGATTGAGCGGTTTGATGTGGAGGTGATAGATGTTGTTCGGAATTTTTCGCCGGGGAATAATGCGATTTTGGTGCGGTGTTCGGGGCTGGGCTTGGAGCATTCGGGGATTATCGCGGGGATGAGCGGGTCGCCGGTGTTTATTGATGGGAAGATGATCGGGGCGGTGGCGTATGGGTGGGGGATGTCGAAGGATGCGATTGGGGGGGTGCAGCCGATACGGCAGATGTTGGCGATTCGAGCGGATCGTGGGCCGTCGGAGGGGAGGCAGAGCAACGGGGGGAGCAGGGGCGGTCGTTGGAGCACGGACAGTTATTTCGCGAAAGAGGCGGCGGCACTGCCGGGGTGGAAGACCGTGGCGGCGTCGTTGCGGCGGCGGGGCGGGGGAAGCGGGAGTCTGATGAAGAATGGGGTGGGTGGGTCGGAGAGTTTGGCGACAGGTGCGGTGCCGTTGCTTTCGCCGCTGATGGTGGGGGGTGCGTCGGCGGGGACGGTGGCGACGTTGCGGGAGGCGCTGGCGGGGACGACTCTGTTTCCGCTGGCGAGGGGGTCGGCGGGGGCGACGGCGGATTTGTCGGGCGAACGGAGCGAATTGGGCGGGTTGGGGGATGTCCATGCGGGGGAAATTCGGCTTGAACCGGGGTCCGCGATTGCGGTTCCGCTGGTGACGGGGGATATGGATCTTTCGGCGATTGGGACCGTGACGGAGGTGCGGGACGGGAAGGTCTATGCGTTTGGGCATGCGTTTATGGGGGAGGGAGCATCGCCGCTGCCGATTGCGACGAGTTACATTTACACGGTCGTGCCGAATGTGAATGTGTCGTTCAAGATGGGGACGAGCATTGCGACGACGGGGAGTTTGGTGACGGATGAACAAACGGGGATCGTGGGGGTTGAAGGGAAATCGTCGATCCCCCCTACCGTGCCGATTACCTTTGCGGTGAAACATGCGGATGGGACGGTGGATAACACGTTTCATTATCAGCTTTCGCCTCACCCACATCTGACGCCGGAGTTGCTGACGGCAATTGTAGGGGAGTCGTTGATGAGTCATCGGGCATTGCCGAACGAGTACACGGCACATCTGACGGGAGAGCTTCGGTTTCATTCGTCCGCAGGGCCGAGGACGATTAAATTGGATTCGCTGGGGACGAATGAGTCGTTTAATCCGGAGATCGCGTTGTTGCCGGTGGCGATGCTGAGCGACAATCCGTTTGAGAATTTGAAGCTGACGGGGGTATCGCTGGAGGCGACGGTGGAGGGCAAGAGCCGCAGCGGGGAGATCATGTCGGTGACGCTGGATCGGCTGAGCGCGGAGCCGGGGGATACGTTGACGGCAATGGTGGAGATTAAGCCGTTCCAGAAGGCGGCGATGAGCGTGCCGATGACGATCAAGATTCCGGAGGGAACGGCAGACGGCGATTACGAGTTGTCGGTGGGCTCTGCGGCGATGGCGCTGGTCGAAGAGGCGGGGTATGCGCCGCAACGATTTGATCCACGGGATATTGCCGGGCTGGAACGGGCGATTCAGCATCTTTTGGATTACCGGCATGACCGGTTGTACGCAACGCTGGTGCTGAACATCTCGGGAGCGGCGGTGGGGGGACACGAACATGGGGGACTGCCGGGGAGCCGGTTGGCATTATTTGCGAGTGAACGGCGGAATGACGCGACGCCGGTGTTTGATGTGGTGCAGTCGGAGATGACGGTGGGGCAGGTGATTGCGGATGGGGGGCAGACGTTTACAGTGCATGTGGATCGGCATGCGGATGAGCGGTATTTTGAGGGGAGTTCGGATCACAGCGCGGCAGGGCCGGGGTTGGGGATGTTGAAGGCGACGCGGGTGCCAACGACGGCACCGCCGCCGGCGAGTGCGCCGGCGGGAGATCCGGGGGGGTGACGGAAACACGAAGGGATGAAGAGACGAAGGGCCACGAAGAGTTTTTATTGTTTTGAAGAGAGAAGGCGGTTTGGCAGAGTGGCGGAGAGCATGGGATTGAATTTTTTCCGCCTTTTGCCTTCTTGATTCTGTCTTCTTTTCGGTTCATTTTGGAGTTCTCATGGGTCGTTGTCGGATAGTGAAGTTGGCGGTGGTGGTGGGGCTTATGCTGAGCGGCGCGGCGCATGCGTCGCGGCCGCGGTCGTGGAATTTTTCGATGCAGAAGGATTTCGCAGAGGGGCGATTTGAGAATGTGGTGGTGGATTCTTATGGCGAGTTGACGCTGGGGCGGACGCTGAAGGCGATTCCGGCGGCGGGTGCGGGGGAGAGCGTGCAGGCATTTGCGCAGACGAAGGATGGGGCGGTGTATGTCGCGACGAGTCCGGATGCGAAGATTTATCGCATTCAGGATGGGAAGACGACGGTTGTTTACACGGTGCCGGCGGGGTTTGATGACATTACCGCGATGACGGCGGATGCGAAGGGGAATCTATGGGTGGCGCTATCGGGGGAGAGCGGAGGTTGATTTCGCTGGTACCCGGTGCGTCGCCCGAAAAATCGGCGGCAACGACGCGCTTTGAAAATAAGGATGTGGAGTATATCTGGGCGATTAAGGAGGGGGCGGACGGTGGTATATATCTGGGGACGGGGCCGCACGGGAGAGTATATAAAGTTGTCGCGGAAGGTGAGCCAACGGTGGTGGTGGAGACAGGGCAGAAGAATGTCACGGCGCTGGCGTTTGATAAAGCGAACAATCTGATGGTGGGGACGGATGCGCATGGACTGGTGATTCGCGTCGACGCGGCGACGAATAAACCGTTTGTGCTGCTTGATGCGGGCAAGGTGGATGTCAATGCGATGATTACAGACTCGGAGGGGAATCTGTACGTTGCGACAGCGAAGGCGGAGATGGCCGATCACAGTGGGCTGGGAGGCGAGGGATTGGGAGGCGGGGGTTCGGAGGAACCGGAGACGAAGAGCAAGCCTGGATTGCCAGAGAAAGAGCCGATTGAACCGCCGGTGGAGGATCAGGGTAAAGCAGGTTCGACGCAGGGGAGAGGCTCTGTTGATCCGGGCATTCGGACGATTTTAGGGGCAGTGGAACCGGATCTTTCCGCGGAGTTGAAAGCGCTTTTGAAAAAGGCGGCGACGGAGAAACCGTCGAAGAATGCGGGGGCACCGAAACATAAACCAGACAGCGCGACGACGCGGTCGGCAAAAATGATGGGGAAGGCGGCGCATCTCGAAGAATCGAATTCCAGCGAAGATGTGAGCGGGGTCTATCGTGTTGCCGCCGATGGATTGGTAACGACGCTGGTGCAGGATCAGGGCAATAATTATTCGTTGCTTCTGGCGGGGGGTGAATTGCTGATCGGGACGGGGGATGAAGGGAAGCTTTTTGCGTATCGAATCGCGGATGAATCGTTGGCGCTGATCGCGCGGGTGAAGGAGCAGGAGATTTCGACGCTGTTTACGGACCGCGATGGGAAGCTGTTGTTGGGCACGGGGAACATGGCACAGGTGTACGAGATGGGGGCGGCGGCGGCGCAGACGGGGGCATTTACTTCGCAGGTGCTGGATGCCGAACATGTCGCTTCGTGGGGACATGCGATCATGGACACGACGGTGCCTGAGGGTGCAAAAGTGACCGTGGCGACACGGAGTGGGAATACGCACGATGTGGATGCGCACGGGAAGTTTTGGTCGGATTGGGCGGAGACGGGGGAGAGTTCAAAGATCGGGTCGCCGATGGGTCGATTTCTGCAGTTTCGGGTGACGCTGAGTGCGGGGTCGAAGTCGCATGTGCCGACGGTGAGTGGGGTGAGGCTGGGGTACCAGACAAGGAATCTTCCGCCGCGGATCAAGAATGTGGGGGTGGAGTTGCCGGGGGGAGGCGAGGACGCGGATATTTTGAACCATTCAGAGGAGACGTCTTTGCCGCCGGATCCATCGTCGCATATTTCGTGGGAGGCGAGTGATCCGAATGGGGACGGAATGGTGTATCGGCTGTATTACAAACAGGTAACGGCAGAGGATAAGGACGTGTGGACGCCGTTGGCGAGAGGTTTGAAGGAGGAGGAGTATGAGTGGGACACTCGGGCGGTGCCGGATGGGAGGTATCAGGTGAAGGTCGTGGCGTCGGACAGCCCGGACAACGCGGCGGGGGAGGCTCTTGAGGCGGCACGAACGTCGGCGACGTTTATTATTGACCATACCCCCCCTGCCATGACGGATTTGGCCGCGACGGTGGAGGGGAATAAGGCGACGGTGACTGGAAGTGCGAAGGATGGCCTTTTGGCCGTCACGGAGGTTCGGTATCAGGTGGATGGGGGGATGAATGGGCAAATTGGCGGCGGGGACTGGCAACCGGCGGTCGCCTCTGATAAGATTTTCGATTCGCCTGAGGAATCGTTCACCTTGGTGACGCGTCCATTGAGCGTTGGGCCGCATCGAATCACGGTTCGCGCGACGGATGCGGCAGGGAACAGCAGCTATAAGGCCGTGACGATTATTGTGAAATCGTAGGCTTTTGTCTCGCGTCGAGAGTTGTCTGGAAAGAGTTTGCTCACGAATGTGAGCCAGGATATTCGGGAGCACGATCATGCATTACCCACATAAAGTTTCCAACCGCAAGCGCGTTCGTGCGATCGGGTTTCGGGCGCGGATGCGGACGAAGAAGGGTCGGCAGATGCTGAACCGGAAGCGTCGCGCGGGCGCAGCGTAAATTCGGTTTGAGCCGCTGGCTCGGCGGGGGGAGAAATAATTTAACCACGGCTGAACGAGGCACGAAGAAGATTAAAAGCGATCTTCTTCGCGTCTTTTTTGCTGCCCGTGAGTCAGACGAGTAAGCCAAGAATGGGGCGGAATCAGTTGGGGGGAAGGGGAGGATGTTGGGTGGAAAAAGTTCACCATCGACGATCGAACGGCGCAAGCCGAAAACATTCTTCTATATTTATGTTGACGCTACTAAATATTTGAGCCATAGTCTAAGCAGACTCCTGCGGGCATGTGGTCATGTCAAAAGCGGGCGGTTTTCCAAAAGAGAGAGAGTGAGTAGTACGAACTTCGGCGCGAGCCGGCGTTTTTTTGTCGTTGGCGCTGTGCGTCTCCGCAGAAGGGTGCGCCGTCGTTGTCGCGGGCCGTGTTGTCGCGGATGGAATAGCCAGATTTCGCACGTTGATTATGCGTATTTTTCGTGCGCTTTTTTTCTCATAGGAAAAGGATACGAACGCCGCCGTTGCTATTATGCGATTTTTTTACTCACTTTTTAGGATTTTTATATGAAGATGTCAAAACTTTATGCTCGTGGCAAGTTGTTTTCCCTGGCGATTGTCGCGGCAGGACTCACATGGACCAATCGTCCCGCGACGGCCACGGTCACCTATTCTGATGGCAACTGGGGTGCGGCGTGGTCACAGGGCGCCCAATTTTTGATTGGCACCGTACCTGGGTCCAGCGAGACCGCACTTACCGTTGCGACCGGCGGTAATCCGGCGGCGTATTACCAGCAGAGAACAACCTTCTCCGCAGCCCCGGCGGGCACTCGCAACGGGATTGAAAACGCATACTTGTTCAGCGGAGCCGCCAATTACGCACCTTCGCTCAATCCGATTCAAACGATTGATTTTTCGATCGATGTGATTCTGCTCGCCGGCGGCGGGGTGGCGGACGCCGGCGTGGTGCTGCAGCAGGGCGGGAATTTTTACAGCACCAGCGTCTTAACCTCACCTTCGGCGGCATGGAGCCCTCTTTCTTCCACCGGCTTGACGGCCGCGAGTTTTGGGCTGATGGCCAGCGATCCCTCCGGCATTAATCCGAACGGACTCGTCGACTTCAGCCAGAATCCGGATTTCAGCGTCACGGGCGGCCTGATCAATTTTGGTTTCGACTCAGGCCATTCGACCGGCATTGGCGGACCGGGAAATTCGATCTCGGAGGGTTTTGATAATTTCAACCTCGTCATCAATACTCCGGAGCCCACGTCTCTGGCCTTGTTGGTGATAGGAGGCGTGGCGCGTCGCGACCCGCCGGCGGTCAGGCAGTCGCATATAAGTCGTGGGCCCACCGTGATAAACATAACCACGCAAAAATTGAAGAGCCGCTTGGCTTTTAGTTTTTGCGTGGTTGTGCGGCGGGAAATGATGATAATGAGTTTTGTGTTTTCGTTATCGCCATCCTCCATGATTGAATCACGCCTATGCCCGGTTCTTTTATTGATATGTTGCCGCCGGAAGCTCAGAGCCTCCTTGGAGGGATTGCGTTTTTAGTGGCGATTGTGGGGTTGATTGTGTGGGCGGCGGGGGTGAAGATCGCGCGGTTTTCGGTGGCGATTCTGTTGGGGGCGGCGGGGGGAACGGCATGTGCGTGGTTGTTGCCGCTGGTGTTTGGGATCGCGGCGGTGACGGGCGGGCTGGTGGGGTTTGTGGCGGGGGCGTTGGCGGGGGCGGTGGGGTTCCGGATTTTGCAGGGGGTGACGCTGGCGGTGTGTCTGGGGATCGCCGCGGGGGCACGTATTATCGATGGCATGTGTTGCCGGCGTTGGGTAATTCGCCGGCGGCGACGGAGACGGCGTCGATTTCGAGCCAATTGATTCCGCTGGATGCGCTTCCGGCGGGGGCGGCGGCGTCTCAGGCGACGACACGGAAGCAGGGCGGCCCGTCGTTTTTTGCGTCGCTGGTGCAGTCGTTGGCGGATCGGTGGGGGGCGATTCCGGCGGTGCATCAAAAGCGGATTTTGATCGTGGGGATTGGAACCGCGGCAGTGGCCCTGCTGGTGGCGTTTGGGTTTGCGCGACAGACGACTTGGGTCACGACGGCGCTGCTGGGGTCGCTGATGTTGATGGCGGGGGTGCATGCGCTGGTGCATGTGTATGGACCGCAATATGAGTTTTGGGGATTTTCTCGCGCTGGGTTTCGGTATCTGATGCTCGGGGTGCTGACGGTGGCGGGGATGGGGGTGCAGCGTCGATTTTTTTGGCCTTCGCATTTGCGGCGGCGAGTGGTTCCATCACCACCCCCTCCGCCTGCGGCGTAACGCGGGCATTCTGTCGTCCCCTCCCCCCCCTACCCTCCCCCGCCACCACGAAATGTGCGGAATTTTGCAGCCGATGGCCGATAGGTGCGGAATTGGAGGTTTCCATGATCGCATCCTTATTGATACCCATGCCCCTGCTGGCGGCACACACGCTTCCGGAACAAAGTCAGGTGATTGATTCACTTGTGTCGGCGGAATTATTCTTTCCGGCGGCGTTGCTGGTGATCGGTGTGCTGCTGATTCTCTTTGGTTTCAAGGCTTATAAATGGATTGTGATGTTCAATTGCGTCGCGCTGGGCTTTTGGCTGGGCGGGTTGCTGGGACAGCGGCGCAGATCGCGACGGTGGCGGCGGTACTGGGGGCGCTGCTGTTTGGCGCAATTTCTTGGCCGCTGATGAAGTATGCCGTCGCGATTTGCGGCGGATTGGTCGGAGCGGTGGTTGGGATGGCAGCCTGGGCGTACTGCGAACAGCCGGTGTCGATGGCGTGGGCGGGCGGGCTGATGGGGCTGATTGTGTTGGGGATGCTATCGTTTATTCTGTTCAAGACGTCGATCATTTTGTTTACGTGCGTGCAGGGGGCGACGATGTTTGTGCTGGGGAGCGCGGCGTTGTTGATTCGATATACGCCGTGGTCGAACGAGGTGGGAAATTCGCTGAATCACAAACCGGTGTTGATGCCGCTGTTGGTAGGGTCGATTGCGGTGCTGGGACTACTATGGCAGCATCAGCGGCATGGGTTGATTGGGAATGATGGGGCGCCGAGCGGGAAAGGTGGGGGCACCGGGGCGGCGGAGAAGAAAAAGTAAGGAGGGATGGGGATTCGTGATAAAGGATCAGGAGCCACATATCGCATTTGGCTCCTGATTTTTTGCTTGATTGATTGTAAGCTGGGGGTATGTTCCGATAGCATCTGACTTATTGCAGCAGGACGATCATAGTCCAGGCGGCAATTCGTCGCTTTCATGTCTGGTCCGTCTGTCGATTCATTTCGCGAACTTGGTGGTTTTACAGGAGGATTCCCTTTGAAGCTGAAGCTAGCGGTGTTGCTTTGCGCGTGTCTTGGACTTCTGGGCTTGTCGTCGCAGGCGGATGCGGCGAATACCAAGAAGGGTGTTGCCGGTAATGTCGCAAGAGCGGGTTTGGTACATGCGACGTGGGCGTATGATTGGGGTTCGGGGCGGCCGTCCAATGTACCCTCGGGCGTTGAATACGTTCCGATGTCGTGGGGATATTATGGCGCGGATGCTCGAAGCACGGTGCATTGGGCCAACACGTTGAAAGCCGCGGGTGCAAAGCATCTGCTGACGTTCAATGAGCCGGACAATTCGAGCCAATCCAATTTGTCCGTGGCGTTTGCGATTCAGGGATATTCGTATTTGACGGGATCATCGCTGCCGATCGGAAGCCCCGCGTGCGCGGACGATAACGATGGGTGGATGCGTTCCTTCATGCAGCAGGTCAATCAGAAAAAGCTCCGCATGGATTTCCTCACGGTGCATTCTTATATCCGGGATCCCAACTCGTTTCTGCACTACGTCGATTCGGTCCACGACAACTACGGGAAGCCTCTCTGGATCACCGAATTCGCACCGACGGATTGGCAATCACCCACCAAAGTGTCAGTTGCGGAAGTTGAAAAATTCATCAATATTGTGATCCCCGGGCTTAACAGCCGCTCGTATGTGCAACGTTATTCGTGGTATACCGGTACGCTGCCCGGCACGGGCGTGCTTGGGACAGCGGCATTGTTTAACAGCAATGGAACGCTGACCAGCGTTGGGCGTCTTTACGCATCCAAGTAATCAAGCGCCCGCCCTCTCGAATTGACCTAGTCGAACATCACATGACGGGAGATGCGCGATAATCTCGAGTTTTCCGCCGAGAGCAGCAACCACACGCTGGAGGGTGGCGATCTGCATATCTTTGGCGGATTCGAGTTTGGAGAGCGTCGGTTGTTTGATACCGAGCGCTTTGGCCAACTTTTCCTGTGTCATGCCGGAATCTCGGCGGACCTCTGCGAGCAGCATACTTGCAAGAATATTGCTCGCCCTTGTGCGCACCTTGGCACGGCGAGTTTTGCCCATTTTCTTTTCGAGTTCTCGAAAGTTTTTAGCCATTAGATCAATCCTTCGTTTTTGAGTTGCCGCAGGTGCTCATCAAATAACTCGTCAGCAATGGGGATCATCTTCGCGTAAAATCGCTTGTCGCCGGTCTTGTTGCCACCAATAAGCAGGATTGCTGAACGGCGGGGGTCAAAGGCAAATAAGGTTCGTATGGGGCGTCCTTGATGTTGCGTCCGTAGTTCCTTCATGTTTGGATGCTTTGAACCCTTCAGTGTGTCGGCGTGCGGACGCGGAAGGCTCGGGCCCAGGCTACGAAGCAACTCCACGCTGGTCGCGACGCTATCTTGTTCCTGGTGGGACAATCCATGCCACCAAGCCTCGAATTCGTTCGTAAACTCGACTTCCCATTCCATGCTTATAGCATATCGACTATATTTATTAAAAGCTATAGGAATCCGCGGGGTGTGGCGACAGGGGCTACTTGAAACCGTTCTGGAAAGCGGGACGGCGTCCATTTCCGGGTCGTTGAATATCGCGGTGAAGGCAAAAACAGGCACGCGATGAATTTCTTCACCGCGTGCCTGTGGTCTCATGAGCTGACCCCACGTCGCTCCGAGACGGCGCCAGCGCATTGCTGCCTGGCGGGAAACCTGGACGGGAACCCGCGCCGGACTGGCCGATGCGGGCACCCGAAAAATCGTGCGTTACTTGTCGCTGGTGAGCGGCTTGCCGCCGGCGTCTACGCCGTTGACGGTGATGTCGGTGGAATCAGATACCCAACGGCCATCGCCGAGATCGACGGATGCCTTGACGGTGTACGTGCCCTGCTGGTCGGCGCTGAAGAGAGCCGTGGTGCCATGTTGGCCGTCGATGCGAACGCGGGCGACGTTGGGGCTCACGCTCCACTTGATGTCGCTGCCGCCGACAACGTTAATGGACTCAGCGCTGACGCGGGTGCTGGTGCCTGCGGAGATATTGTGGCTCTCCGTCATGACCTTGATGGCGGGGGCGGCAGCGCTCTGGTGATGGGGGTTCATTGCCAGCCACCAAGGACGGCCATTGCCAATACCGAGGTCGCGGTGATTCCGGATAACAGCTTCATAACTAGCTCCTAATTGTTCTTTTTGCCCGCAAACATGCGGACTTGTCTGGTGGGAGATAAAGCATTGGGTATGCCAAAGTGCGACGAAAAACGTCTTTGCGGATCCATTCATTCCGTGCCGGAGTGAGCGCGTTCTTTTCCAACCGCTTGAATGGTGGCCGGTTAAGGATGAGGTTCAGAAAGTTTGCCGGGCTTGCAGCAGTGGGTCGGGATGCTGTGAAAGGAATCGGCGATTCCGCGAGTGGCGAACCGCTGGTGAGGATGTGACAAACTGGCGTGATGAACGCGACAGGTGGGAATGTTTCAGGAGATTTTTTTAGGGGATTTTTTAGGGGATAAGGATCCGAGCGCCTCATTGGGGAGGAGCGGCAGGAGGGAGATGCGATTCGATCAGCACACTTCGCCGACGGGGTCGTAGGGGTGGGGCAGGCGGGTGTGGCTGAAGCTGATTCCCATTCGGCGGAGCCGCCGCGTGATCTCATCGGCAAGCAGAACGGGTTGTCCGAGCGGCACTGCTGTCGCGTGGAGAACGACCGTGGATTGCGAACTGATGGAAGCGGTAGCGGCGGGGATCCCTCGCGAGAGGCCGAGGATCGCAATGGTGAGGAGGGCCGAGTAGCGGACGACACGCCGGGAAGGGAGCCGAGTGCGGAGGCTGTTGGAGGGCACAGCGAACTCCTGTGAAATGCGGCGCGGTTTTGGGCCGCAGGGATAGAACACACGCGGCTACGGGCGCAGCCGCTGGGCTGAGAAACTTTTCCTTTACCTCAACGTGGAGGAGAAGAGAAAAGTTGCATCAGTTGAGCTATCGACGTTATGGGAGGGATGGGTTAGATTTTTTCGGGCGTTGGGGGTTTAGGGGAGGGCGTTCTGTTAGGCGGGGGTGTGAGAGATGTGGATAAGTTTTTGGAGAGTGGCATTGGCGGCACCGGAGTCGAGGACGGCGGTGGCTTTCCCGACGCCATCACTGAGCGTGTTCACGGTGCCGGCGACCCAGAGTGCGGCGGCGGCGTTGGCGAGGACAATGTCGCGCGGTGCGCCGCGTTGCTCGCCAGTGAAGATCGTCTTGATGATGTGGGCGGATTCTTCGGAGGTGCGAATCGAGAGAGCGGCTGAAGTGTTGTGAAGGGGGAGGCCGAGGTCGGCGGGTTGGAGGGTGTAGTAAACGGTGCCCGCGAGAGCGTCGAATTGTGCGAGGTGGGTGGGGCCGGTGATGGAGATTTCGCAGATGCTGCCGGAGTCGGGGTCGGTGCCGGAGAGGACGAGGGTGCGGTCCGCGCCGAGGCGGATGATGGTTTCCAGAAGTTTGTCAGCGAGGGCGGGGCTGCGAGTGCCGACGACCTGGCGGCGAGCGCCGGCGGGGTTGGTGAGTGGGCCGAGGAGGTTGAAGAGGGTGGAGAATCCGAGGGCGTGGCGGATGGGGGCGGCGTGTTTCATGGCGGGGTGATGTGTGGGGGCGAAGGCGAAGCAGATGTTGGCGGCGCGGAGGCAGGCGGCTTCCTGTTCCGGGGTGGTGTCGATGTTGACGCCGAGGGCGCGGAGGACGTCGGAGGAGCCGGAGCGGGACGTGACCGAGCGGTTGCCGTGCTTGCAGACGGGAACACCACAGGCGGCGGCGACGATGGCGGCGGCGGTGGAGATGTTGAAGAACGCGGAGTGGACGCCGCCGGTGCCGCAGGTGTCGATGACGTTGTCAGGGGCGTCGATGGCGACCACATGGCGGCGCATGACGGTGGCTGCGCCGGTGAGTTCATCGACGGTGGGTTCACGTGTCGCGAGGAGGGTGAGGAGAGAAGCGGTTTGGAGCGGGTCGGCGAGGCCGTCCATGATGTCGGAGAAGGCGGATTCGGATTGGGGAGCGGTGAGAGGGGTGCCGTCGAGGAGTTGTTGGAGGAGATGTTTCATCGTGATGATTATAATGGAAGAGCAGCGAAGGGCGAAGATAATCAAATCCCATCAGTTCGCACACAGCCATCCCTTTTAGCGGTCGCCCTTGGGCGACACGGTTTGTGGGAAGGATTTGAAAGAAGGAAAGCCGTGGGTATGTGCACCTTGCCCGCGCTGCCCGAGGCAGTGGGCGTCATGTGTATGCGGTTTGATTGACGGCGAGTTCATAGAGGAGAAGAGAAGATTAAACGCGAAGGTGCAAAGACACGAAGGCTCGAAGAAGAGAAGAGGGGGTTTTTTATGGGCTTAAAAAAGTGGTGCGATTAAATCACGTAATGTTTTGTCTTGAGATGAAAGACATTCTGACGACGCATCGCCGGGCTTTTAAAAATATATTTTCTTTTCCTCTTCGCGCCTTCGCGTCTTCGTGCCTTCGCGTCAAATCTTCTCTTTACGAATTGCCAAGAGGTGTGGCGTGAGCGCCTTCGGAGGCGAGGGTCGCGAAGGTGGTGGCTTGTTTGCCGTGGGATTTGGTGGGGTAGTGTTGTGCGATGGACTGGGTGAGGGGTTCGACGGCGTTGCTTTTGACAAGGGCGACGATGCAGCCGCCGAAGCCGCCGCCGGTCATGCGGGCGCCGATGACGCCGGGGACGGATTGGGCGATTTCGACGAGGGCGTCGAGTTCGGGGGTGGAGACCTGGTAATCGTCGCGGAGGGAGGCGTGGGAGGCGATCATGAGGGTGCCGCAGGTGGGGTAGTCGCGCTGGGTGAGTGCGTCGGCGAAGGCGGTGGTGCGGGCGATTTCGGTGATGACGTGGCGGGCGCAGTTTGAACAAGAGGGGGTCCATCGTGGGTTGGGCGTTTTGGAGCATGTCGGGGGTGGCGTCGCGGAGGGAGTGGAGGGTGGGGTGATTTTTTTGGAGGAATGCGATGGCGGCTTCGCATTGGTCGCGGCGGGCTTTGTATTCGCCGCCGGTGAGGGCGTGCTTGACGTTGGAATTGCTGATGACGATGCGGAGGTCGGGATCGTCGAGCGGGACCTGCCGGGTGGAGTGGTCGCGGCAGTCAATAAGGAGTGCGTGTCCGGCCTTGCCCATGGCGGAAATGAACTGGTCCATGATGCCGCAGGGGACGCCGGGATAGTGGTGTTCGGCCCATTGAGAGGCGAGCGCGATATCGACGAGCGGCATGGTGGTGTTGTTGACGGTGAGAAGAGCGAGAGCGGTGGCGACTTCAAAGGAGGCGGAGGACGAGAGGCCGCCGCCGATGGGGACGTCGGAATCGACGATCGCGTCCATGCCGCGGGAGATCGAGGCACGTTGGCGGATGGCTTCGGCGGCACCTTTGGCGTAGAGGGACCAGGAGGGTCCGCTGACGGGGACTGGGCCTGCGATGGAGAATTCAACGGTTTCGTTGGCGAGGAGCGAGTGCATTCGGATTTTCGCATCGGTGCGAGGGGAGCAGAGGATGAGGGTGGACTTGTCGATGGCCATGGGGCAGACGAAGCCGTCGTTGTAGTCGGTGTGTTCGCCGATGAGGTTGACGCGCCCGGGAGCGCGAATGGCGAAGGCGGGTTTTTGGTTGGGGAAGAGGTGGGTGAATTTTTGTTGGAGGGCGGCGGTGTCCACGTTGGAGTCTCCAGATACAACTTATGGGTGAGGGACAAGGGGGTGAATGGTAGCGCGGATTTGGGGTGGATGCAATGCGGGGGAGAGCGGGGGGGAAAGCGCGGTTGCGAGAAAAAGTGGAGTTGATAAGGTGAAGGGTGGGGGTTTTTGTGTGGTGTTATGGCGGAGCGAGTGCGTCAGAGCGAGGGAGGGGTGGGTGGCGCGGCGGTGCCGACGAATGGAGCGTTGCTGCGCCGGATGGTGGGGTTTGTGGTGCCGGTGAAGGGGATTGCATCGCTGGCGTGCGTGCTGGTGTTGGTGTGGATGACGGTGGAGGTGGTGTTCACGCGGATGACGGGGAATGTGGCGAACGCGATTCAGAGTGTGAGCGTGGGCGGGGTGGGCGCGGGCGGGGGGCATGAGAGTTTTGGGCAGGCGATGTCGCATGATCCGATGCGGTCGATTTTGTACATGATTTTTATTCTGGGGCTGCTGGTGATTTTGAATGCGGGGGTGCGGTTTGCGCGGGAGTTCGTGAATTCAAAGTTCACGATGGACATGGTGTTTCACATGCGGGCGGCGGTGTATGACCGGCTGCAGCGGGTGGGGTTTGGTTTTCATGATGAGCATTCGAGCGGGGCATTGATCAATCGGGCGCTGTCGGATTTGCAGAATGTGCGGGCGTTTTTGCAGATGGGGGTGGTGCTGACGATGGAGATCGTGGCATTCGCGGGCGGGTATTACGTGGTGATTTTGATGATTAACAAGTGGCTGGGGCTGGCGGCGCTGGTGCCGGTGCCGCTTTGGATTTGGTACATTTTACGGTTCAGCAAGAAGATGCAGCCGGCACAGATGGCACAGATGAAGGCGGGGGATGAGATGGTGACGGTGTTCACGGAGAACGTCGCCGGAGTGCATGTGGTGAAGGCATTTGCGACGGAGCGGACGGAGATCGCGAAATATGATCGGGCGGCGGAAACGTACTTCGATCGGATCATGGAGACAGTGCGGTTGTGGCGGAATTTTGTGCCGGTGGTGAGGGGGATGGCGAGCGCGAGCAATCTGGCGTTGATGACGATCGGTGCGGTGCTGGTGGTGAAGACGCTGGGGCTGCCGGGAGGTGCGCCGGGGAAGGTACAGGTGGGGGATTTGCTGGTGATTGGGACGGCGATGGGGGCGATCTTGTCGCGGCTACAGCAGATCAATCAAATCACGGAGCAGTATCAGAAGGCGATTACATCGTCGCGGCGATTTTTTGAGGTGCTCGATGCGCCGTCGACGGTGCCGGAGGTGAGGGGGGCGAAGGATTTGCCGAAGGGGCCGGGGGCGCTGGATTTTCATTTTGTGACGTTTGGGTATGACGCGGCGAAGCCAGTGCTGCGCGACATTGCGTTTGATGTGCCGGGGGGGAGCATTGTGGCGTTGGTGGGACCGACGGGGTCGGGAAAGAGCACCCTGATGCAGTTGATGGCGCGGTTTTATGATCCGCAGCAGGGGCGGATCGCGATTGATGGGGTGGATGTTCGGGACGTGACGTTGCGAAGTTTGCGAGGTGAGATCGGGTTTGTGTTTCAGGAGACATTTTTGTTTTCGGATACCGTGGCGAACAATATCCGGTACGGACATCCGGAGGCGACCATGGGGGATGTGGAAGCGGCGGCACGGGTGGCGCAGGCGCATGAGTTCATCATGGAGTTGCCACAGGGGTACGAAACGATGCTGGGCGAGCGCGGGGCGATGCTATCGGGTGGGCAGCGGCAGCGGTTGGCGATCGCGCGCGGGATTATTTCCAACCCGCGCATTCTGGTGCTGGATGATGCGCTGGCGGCAGTCGATCCGGAAACCGAGCATTTGATCAGCCGGGCGCTGGAACTGGTCATGGTGGATCGGACGGTCTTCATCATTGCGCATCGCCTGAGCACGGTGCAGGCGGCGGATCTGGTGATTGTGCTGGAGAACGGTCGGATCACGCAGGCCGGGACGCATCGGGATTTGATGTCGCAGCACGGGCACTATCGGCACATCGCGGAAGTGCAGTTGGCGTATCAGGAGGTCGAGTTATTGGCGAAGGCGAGCAAGCGAGCGGATGTGGCGGCGAGGAAAGGATGAGACGTGAACAGGAAGTTTTGAAGAGATGATGAATGATGAATGATGAATGCTGAAAGGACGAGTGAATGGTGATTCCTATTGATGCGGGGTTCAGTGCGATGTTGCTCTTCGTGGTCTTCGTTGCTTCGTGACTTCGTGTTTAGGTCGGAAATTTTTTCCAAGTTGGATTTGGGATGACGATTACGGAGTTGATGAAGTTTCGGCGGGGGCAGCGGCGAGCGGTGGCCGCGGGCGGGGCGACTGCGCCGGGCGGGGCGGGGAAGGATCCGAACGCGCCGGAGGGGGAGGCGGAGTATAAGCCGTTGGAATGGCCGGTCGTGAAGAAGTTGTTGGGGTGGATGTCGCCGTACCGAAAGCAGTATGGGTTAGCGTTGTTATTGAACCTGGTGTTTACGCTTTTGGATATGAGCGGGCCGTTGTTTTTGAAGCGGTTGATTGATCGGGACATCCCGGGGGAGGTTCATTTTCTGATGCCGGGGCTTGTGTTCTGGTTGGGGAAGTTGTCGGCGACGATGGCGATGCGGTTCGAGGATTATAGCCATTCCCGGCAGGCGTTTTGTAATATCGCGATCACGATTTCGCTGTGGGCGATGACGGTGATCGCCGCAAACATCATCAACCGCTTCACGCTGGAATTCAATCGGAGGTTTGGCGAGAAGGTGATTCTGTCGCTGCGCAAGGCGGTGTTTTCGCACCTTCAGCGATTGAGCATGAGTTTTTATGACCGGACGAAGTTTGGGCGCATTTTGTCGCGCGGGACTTCGGATATCGACGCGATGTCCAATCCGATCATCAATGGGATCAACACCGTGTTCATCAACATGATGATGATGACGGTGGCGGCGGCGATGCTGCTGGTGTCGGATTGGCGAATCGGGCTGGCGGTGTTGTGGCTGGGGCCGGTGCTGTATGGAATGAATCAATTTTATCGCAAACGGATCGGGGTGAAATGGCGTGCGGCACGAGAGGCGTACACGCGAGTGAGCACCAATCTTGCGGAGAACATCAGCGGGATGCGCGTCGTGGCCGCTTACAACCGGCAGGAGGAGAACCTCTCGAATTTCAACCTGTTGCAGGAAATGAACACGATGAACAACGTGGCGGCGGCGGTGGTGAATGGGATGTATCAGCCGCTGTTGTCGGTGGTGGGATATGTCGGCAAGGTGATCATTTTTATTTTTGGATGCTATCTGGTGGTGTCGGGCGCGGGGTTGCCGGAGAGACAGCGCTTCACGGTGGGAACGCTGGTGGCGTTAACGATGTATTGGGACTGGTTCATGGCTCCAGTGCTGAACTTCGGGACGTTTCATAATGAGATGATGCAGTCGATGGCGTCGGCGGAGCGGGTGTTTGCGCTGCTGGAGCAGGAGCCCGAGGTGATGGATCAGGCGGCGCGGTCGATCTGCCGGCAGGGGAAGGAAAGGGCGGGCATGTGGTATTTGAGCACGTGCATTTTGCGTACGTGCGGGACAAGCCGGTGCTGCATGATGTGAATTTCGAGGCGTTGCCGGGACAGACGATCGCGCTGGTGGGGCATACGGGGTGCGGGAAGAGCACGATCATGAATTTGATCTGCCGCTTTTATGTGCCTGTGGAGGGGAGAGTTTTGGTGGACGGGCACGATGTGACGAAGATCACGTCGGATAGCCTGCATCGGCAAATGGGGATTGTGTCGCAGGCGAATTATCTTTTCAGTGGGACGGTGCTGGACAACATTCGCTACGCAAGCCCGGCGGCGACGGAGGAGCAGGTGACGGCGGCGGCGAAGGCGCTGGGCAGCCACGAGATATTGAGTGCCATGAAGGATGGATACCACACGCAGGTCGGGGAACGCGGGGCGGCGATGTCATTGGGACAGCGGCAATTGATTTGCTTTACGCGGCGCGTTTCTTGCCGATCCGCGCATTTTGATGCTGGACGAGGCGACAAGTCGCCGTGGATACGCACACGGAGGTGATTATTCAGGAGGCGCTGGAACGACTGGTGCACGGGCGTACGACATTTATCGTGGCGCATCGGTTGAGCACGGTGACGCGCGCGGATTTGGTGCTGGTGCTGGATCATGGCAGGATCATTGAGCGCGGCACGCATGGGTCGTTGCTGGAATTGGGGGGGAAGTATGCGGAGTTGTATCAGCAGTTTACGCGGGAGTTGGCTTGAGCGATGACCGGAGGAAGAAGATTTAAACACGAAGACGCGAAGAAGAGGGGATTGATTTGGGGATCAGGTGACGGTGGAGCCGAAGTAGGAGTTGGCTTTGAGGGTGGCGTAGTTGAGGGTGATGAGGCCGTCGCCGGGGTTGGAGTCGGCGTTGGCGCCGTCGAAGCCCCAGGGATTTTGCAGCGTCAGCCAGACGGTTCCGGAGGTGTCTTTGGAGACGCTGACGACGGAGTAGGTGTGGGAGCTGATCAAGGGGGCGTTGTGGATGGTGGAGTTGGTGAGGATGTCGACGGGTTTGTTGGCGGAGAGTTTGTCGGAGGCGGTGTCGTAGAAGTCGTTTTGGTCGGTGGGAAGGCCATAAATGGAAGCGCTGACGCCGAGGTCGCTGTAGACGGAGGTCATGAAACCGTAATCGAGCGAGGAGTAGGAATTCGCGCCGGTGCGGAATTCGGCGTAGGCTTTTTCAAAGATGGGAACCCATTGGTTGCCGGAGGCACCGGGGTGGGCGTAGAGGAGCCCGTTGGCATAGGGGCCGCTGGAGGGGAGGTCGCCGTCGACGCGGACATATTCGGATTGGCCGCCGCGTTGGAATGCGATGATGTAGGTTCTATCGCCAAGATCGACGCCCATTTGCTCGAGTCTGGCGGGCTGAAGGTGTGCGAGGGATTGAAGGGTGGTGAGGAAATAACAGTTGGAGGCCTGGCCCTGGTTGATGTCGGATTGGACGGGACCGGTGCCGAAGAAGCTGCTGGAGGTGAGGCGGGTGGTGGTAGAGGTGGCGGCGGAGGGGTCCTTGAGTTTTGGACCGTTGCGAATGCTGGAAACAAATCCAGCCGCGCCGACGGTGAGTTGGTTGGGCTGGTACATGCGGGAGACGACGTGGAGGCCGCCGTTGGTTTTTTCGGCTGCGGATGCGTTTACTTTGTCGTTGGGATCGACCCAATAGGCGGTGTTAGCGCCATTGCCGGTGACGGTGTCGGTTCCGCCGTCGAGGGTGACGATAGTGGCCTGAGCTTGTGTAGCATTGGTGAGTGTGTCGTTTCCTGTGCCGGCATAGAGGGTGGTAGGGAGGCTGACGGAGGCATCGACGGTGACGGTGGCATTGCCGCTGGGGGCGAAGATCATGACGGTGCCGAAGTCTCCGGAGACTTGTTGCGTTTGATTGTTGGCGGTGATAGTGAGGACATTGCCGGACTGGGTGACGTAAATGGAGGCGCTGGAAGTGATGCCGGTGATATCGAGTTCCGTAAAGCTGGTCATGGATCGCTGTGAAATGGCGACTGCGGGAGGAGCAGGAGCGGGGGCCGGTGCGGGGGCCGGCGCTGGGGTTGGGGCGGCGACGGGGGTTGGAGGAACGATAGTGGGAGGCGGAGTCGGCGTGGAGACGGGGAGGATTTTGGCGGGGCCCTGGTAGCGGAATTCAAAATTGTTGAGGTTGTAAATGGTTCCGTTGGTGGAACTGAAACGGAGAGTCTGCGTGCCGGCGTTGAGGGTGACGGTTTGGGAGAGGGTGGTGATATTGTCCCAGTCGCCCGTGCCGGGGGTGGCATAGGAAGCGAGTGTGGTGCCGTTGGAGGCGACGTCGAAGGATGCGGCTTCGGGGGTTGCGATACCTACGTTGAGCAGATAGGTGCCGGCTTGTGAGACATTGATGGTGTACTCGACATAGGCACCGGAGCGCGAGACGTACCCGATGTCGGGGCCGAAGCGGCGGACTTCGAGTTGTGAGTTGGAGATGCTGCTGTAGGAGCGTGGCGAAATCCAACTGTCGCCTCCGATCGGGAGTGCGGCAAAAGTTCCACCTTTTTTAAGTGCGGCTGCAAGCGAATGGACAGCGCGGCTGGTCGAACTGCTCGTTGCGACCCATCGGCTGTGGGGAGCGCCGTCGGAACTGAACGGGACGGGCATGCCGGTGAGACTGGAAAGGTTAAGGCGGGACTCGAGGGATTCGATGGATAATTTTTTGTGGGAACCACACGACGGGGAAGTGCTCAGAGACATGATGTCCTCCTTGCGGGCGTAAGACTGGACCTTTCGACCGGCGCGCATCCGTGGCGCGGTCGATGTGAACAGGATTTGAATGAGGTTGGATGGAGGAACTGTCTCACCGGAATGAGGGAGGCTCCGCCTTCACATTCAAATGCCTTGCGGAGCAGAAGTCGGTTTGCGCGGGAGAATCGACTTTACTCGACAAATTGGGGTGCTAACCTAAACTATCGACAGAGGCGGGGGTGACACTGAGCATTTTCTGGCAAAATTTTCCGAGAATATGCCATGCAAATCGTGTCGCAATAAAGAATAAAGACAGACCATGCCGAAAGGAACGGGGATATATGTTGGGTTCTCGATGGATACGATTCGGATCGCGTTTTATTTTTAGTGTGGCCGCGGTCGCGTGGGTGATGTGGCTGGCGACGGGCGTGCGGGGGGAGGATGTTCCGCGGCCGGAGAAGCCGCCGCTGGGAGTGAATCTGGAATTTGTGAGCGACGCCGCGCGGTCGATGGTTTTTGTGGATGCGATGAAGTCGGCGCGGAAGTTTGGGTCGGCGGATTCGCCCTGGGATGAGCGTGCGACCGTCGGGGCGGATGGCTGGCCGACGGGGGATTCGGGCGTGGTGGTCATGGCGAATACGCCGGTGCCCGCGGGGGACTATTTGTTTTCCTGCACGGGGTTTTGCGATCTTGGAACGCCGACGATGGGTTCGGAGATTCGCGAGGCCGGCTACGACCGGGCGACCCACACCAAGACGGCGACGATCAGGCTGGCCAGCGAAACGGACCACCTGTTCCTCAGTTTTAAGAACATGCGCGGCGGGGTGAAAAATATCCGCCTGCTGCGGCCGGGTTATTCGCTCAAAACGGATCAGGTTTTTACGAAAGAATTTCTTGATGCGATTGTGCCCTTCACGGCGCTGCGGCTGATGGATTTTACGCGTACCAATTCCACAACCGTCTCCACGTGGGAGCAGCGGCCGAAGTTGACCGACGCGATCCAATCATCCACTAACGGCGTGGCGTGGGAATACGGAATCATGCTGGCGAATCAAGCGGGGAAGGATCTGTGGATCAATGTGCCGGATCAGGCGGACGATGACTACGTGAAGCAGCTTGCCCGGCTACTGAAGGAGAAGTTGAACAAAGACCGCAATGTGTATGTGGAGTATTCAAACGAGGTGTGGAACTCGATTTTTCCGCAGTATGGGCACAACATGGATGCGGCCAAGAAGGAGATCACCGCGGGAAACAAGCTGCTGAATGATGAGGGGAAGGATGACAACCAGTATTACTGGGGTTGGAAACGGGTATCGCAGCGGCTGGTGCAGATTTCAACTATTTTTGCGCGGAGTGGGGCGATGAGGCGATCAATATGCGCGTGCGGCCGGTGCTGGCGTCGCAGTCGGCGAATCCGTTTATGACGCGGATGCAGGTGGAGTTCATCGCGGACAAGTTTGGGCCGCCGTCGCATTTTATTTATGGCATTGCGGGGGCACCGTATCTTGGGCCGGATGGGAAGTTCAATCAGCGGGACGATATCACGTTGGATGATCTGTTTCAGAAGGGGTTTCCCGACGGGTTTGTGTGGGTGAAAAGTTGCATCAGGCAGTATGGAGTGCTGGCACGGTATTACCATTTGCGGTCGATGTGTTACGAGGCCGCGACGGCGCTGGAGGGGGATCACAGCCTTGCGGTGAAGGTCAGGGCGAATCGCGATCCGCGCATCGGAAAGGCAATCACGGAGTACCTCGATTTTTGGTACGCGAATGGCGGCGATCTGTTTATGTATTACGGGTTGGCGGGGACGTACAGCAAGTATGGATGCTGGGGGTTGACGGACGATATTCGGAAGAGCACGCCGAAGATGAAGGCGGTGGCGGAGTTCGCAGCCGGGCCGATGCCGCCGTTGATGGGAGGGGCGGCGGTTCCGGGGAAGGTAATGGCGTCGGAATTTGATGCGCATGAGGGGGGACGTGTCGAAGACAGTGGCGATGGCGGGAAAGATGTTGGCTTTCTGGGTAACGGAAACACGCTGGATTATTTGTTAAATGTGGGCGAGCCGGGCGATTATTCGGTGACGATCGAGGCGGCTACGGGGCAGGATGGGGCGGCGGTGGAAATGTTGTTGAGCGGCCAGTCGCTAGGGAAGATTGGCGTTCCGAATACGGGGGCATGGAACAAATGGGGGAGCAGCCAGCCGGTGATTGCGCGGCTGGAGAAAGGACCAGTGGTTTTGCGGGTGCGGATTGTGCAGGGGGCGGTGAATGTGCGGTCTGTGAGTTTTGAGAAGAAAAGCAATTGAAGCCAGTGTGAGTAAAGAAAAATCTTACTGATGCCTAAATTCTTACTTTTAATTGACTCTTACTATAGCCAAATGTAACATTGTTACTATGCTTCAAGAAATTCATAAAGATGTTACCGTTACCAGTAAGGGGCAACTCACCCTCCCGGTGAGCATCCGCAAAGCGCTGAAATTGGGTGCCAAGCGCAAGGTGCGTGTGGCGATATCGGAAGAAGGCACGGTCACGATGCGGCCTTTGCCAGATGTCATGTCATTTTTTGGCAAGCTGAAGAATGACGTGCCTTACGACCGAGAGGAAAAAGAAAAGGCACGGGGTGCCATGGGTCGCGGCGGTTCATCGAAGGATTAATGAATGGCCACAATTCCGGCGTACCAATTGGATGCGAATGTACTGCTTCGCTTCCTCCGTAACGATCACAAAGAATTTTCCCCAAGAGCGGCCAAATTCATTCAGCAGGCCAATGATGGCAAATTCATTTTGCATGTTTCCGCTATCACCGTAGCCGAAGTTTTTTATACCTTGAAGGTTTCCTACAAAGTCCAACGACGGATTGCGGCACAAACCCTGTACAGCGTCCTGAATACCCCTGCATTTCATCTACCGGAATCCCGTAGAATTCTCGACGGTTTGAATCGGGTGCAATCTGCCAATGTGGACTTTGGCGATGCTTACATCGCATCCGCCGCGGCCGAAGCCAAAATGGCCGTCGCATCCTTCGATCGGGACTTGGACAAGTTTTCTGATGTAAAACGCTTCGAGCCGTAGTTGATCGCAGGTTTGTTATGGAGGGGTGACGCCTTCCCATTTGTGTTCGCCGACGCAGCGGGAGATTCGGGAGGCAATATCGACGGCGGCCAGGCCGTCCTCGCCGGTGACTTCCGGATCGGTGCGGGTGCGGATGGCGTGCTCGAAATTTTCCAGCTCGGCTCGTACCGGCTCGCGGTCTTCAATGACCAGGTCCTCGTATTTCACCAGTTCGGGATAATTCAATTGCATGAGATCGGTGATGCGCCCTTCGCGGACTTCCTTGCGCACACGCTCCAGTTCTTTTTCGTTCGCGGTTTTGGCAATGACGGCGCCGGCTTTTTTCTGGTAATCGACCGAGACGTACGCGGATTGCGAGAACAGTCGCATTTTTCGTTCAGTGCGGAGCGCGAGACGCGAGGCGGTCAGGTTCGCGACGCAGCCATTGGCGAAGGTCAGACGCGCGTTGGCGATGTCCTCAAATTGACTAACCACGGCCACGCCCACCGCACGCACATCGACCACGGGGCTCTTCACCAGATTGTTCACGATGTCGATATCGTGAATCATCATGTCGAGAACCACGCCGACATCCATCGAACGGAACGTCATCGGGCTGATGCGGTGAACTTCGACGAAGGCCGGCTTGAGCTGATATTTTCGTAACGACTGATAGGCGGGATTGAACCGTTCGGTGTGTCCCACTTGAAGAACGCGGCCAAGGTTTCTGGCGAGGGTCACAATGGCCTGTGCGTCAACCACAGTGGGGGCCAAAGGTTTTTCGATAAGCACATCGACACCGGCGGGCATCAAGTCCTCGGCAATCGTGCGATGAAAAGCCGTAGGCGCGGCAACCGACGCGGCGTGAATTTTGGTATGGGACTGTGCCGCCCATGCAAGCAATTCCGCGACGGACGCGAAGGCCTCGCATTTGTGCTGCGTCGCAACCTTGATCCGGTTCTCCGAATTCTGATCGACCACCGCGACGAGCCGAAAACCGGGAATGGCCGCGTAATTTCGCGCGTGATGCTGCCCCATCCGTCCCACGCCGACGACCACCGCGTTCAATGGGGTCTTCGCCTCGTTGCCATCTGTCATCCGGTCACCCGATCATCCTTCACTTCCCCGCCGCCCCGCTTGTTTTTGGTTCCCTTGCCGTTCTCAGATCAATTTCCGGAGACGGTTTGATGCTGTTGTTCTTCTTCTTCGGTGGCGGGTTTTCCGCGCAGGGACTCGCGATAGCGGCCAAACTTTCCTGAAGTTGCCTCGCGCATGAAGAGCAGCAATGTTTGCACTTCCTTGTGGTCAGGATAGAGCCGCTCCAATTCCACCGCCTGCGTCACGAGGGGCGTCGTATCGCTGAACAGCAAGCGATAAGCGACCTTCAGCGGTTTCATTTGCTCTTCAGTGAAGCCGCGACGTTTCAGACCGGTGCGGTTGACGCCCCGGATCGTCGCCGGGTGTCCGTCGGCGATCATGAAAGGGGGAATATCGCGAGTAACGCCCGAAATGCCGCCGACGAACGAATGCTGCCCGAATCGCACAAAGTGATGACTGGCCGCCGCGCCGGAGATGACGACGTAGTCCTCGACCACAACATGGCCCGCGAGAAGCACATTGTTGGCGAGGATAATGTTGCTGCCAAGTTCACAGTCGTGCGCGATGTGGGTGCCGACCATGATGAGATTGTGGTTGCCGATGCGGGTCATGCAGCCACCGTCTTCGGTGCCGATGTGAATGGTGGCGTTCTCCCGGATTTTATTATTCGAGCCGATGATGACGCCGCAGTTGCCGCCGCGGTACTTCAGGTCCTGCGAGACGGCACCGACAAGACAGTTCGGAAAAAACTCATTCTCGTTGCCCGCGGTGGTGTAGCCCTCGATCTGCGCATGATGATGAACGATGCAACCTTGTCCGAGCTTCACGTGCGGTCCGATGTAGGCAAACGGACCGACGACGACATCGTCGGCCAATTCGGCACCTGCTTCGACCACGGCCATGGGGTGAATTTTGGGCATGTTTTCTTTTTCCGTCCGTCTTATCCCATTAATTCGTTATCAACGAGCATGAACTTGATCTCGGCCTCGGCTGCCACCTGGTCGCCGACGTACGCTTTGCACCGCACGTGGCCGGTGCGCGCTTTCACGCGAATGTTTTCCGATTCCAAAATGAGCTGATCACCCGGGACCACGGGGCGGCGCAGCTTCACCTTGTCCAGCGACAACAGCATCGGAATCTTGCCCGAATGCTCCAGCTTTCGCGAGAGCAGGAGACCGGATAGTTGGGCGAGAGCCTCAACGATCAATACGCCCGGCATCACGGGCATGCCGGGGTAGTGGCCTTGGAAGAACGGCTCGTTCATGGTCACATTTTTTATGCCCAGGGCGCGACGATCACCATCCATCTCGATGACGCGGTCGACCAGCAACATCGGATAGCGGTGAGGCATGAGGCGAAGAATCCGTTTGACGTCCATCACGGCTTCGCCCAACGCAAGCTTTGCGTGGCGCTGCGCCTGGAGCATCTGAGTCAAGCGGCGGACCAGCGCGTGATTGAGTGAATGGCCGCTCTTGTAGGCGACGATGCGGCCCTTGATCGAACAGCCGAGGAGATACAAATCCCCAATAAGATCGAGCACTTTGTGGCGGACGCATTCATTGGGAAAGCGGTAGTCCGTACCGATGGGGCCATGCGTGTCCAGCACGAGAACATCACCGGGCTGAAGGTGAACGCCGAGACCGCGGGAGCGAAGCATGTCAGCTTCCGCCTTGGTGACAAAGGTGCGAGCGGGGGCAATGTCGTGCGCGAAAGTGGCACCAAGCTGATATGAAAAAAGCTGCTGCCGGATCGGCTCCATCGTGCCGTAGTCCAGGTCATAGAGGATTTGGAATTCGTCCGCGATCGGCGGGGCGGCGATGAGCGTTGCGGAGCCATCACGCACTTCCACCGGCTCGGTGATCGTGAGGATCATTTTCTCAGCAGGCTGCTCAACGATCCCGGTCTTCTGCAACAGTTCGACGAAGGGAAGTGAACTGCCATCAACGCCCGGAACCTCACCCCCGCTGACGTGAATTTCAATATTGTCGATGCCCAGCCCCGCGACGGCCGACATGCAATGCTCGATGGTCTCGACCGAGTCCGCCCCATTGCGGATCGCTGTGCGGCGAGACCGTTTGGTCACATGCTGCACCAGTGCGGGAATTCGGACCGGGCGCGTCAGATCGGTGCGGACAAAGACCACGCCGTGGCCCACGGGCGCGGGCTTGAACGTCAGCGTCGTTTCGACACCGGTAAAGAGGCCCCGGCCTGATATGCTGGCCTCAGCGGCGATGGTTTTTTGGGCGTGGGTCACACTCACTGCAGGAGCGACCTCCTCGAATGCCACTGAATAAATTGACGCAAAGCGAAGCGAGTAATTATGCCGGATTTGTCCAAGTTTATCTAGACGCGCCGGCTGCGCTTGCGCGTCGGGATGAATCTTCGACCCTGTACCACCGGCAGCGTGCGGGGTATACTTCGCCCCTGATTTATGAAGGAAGACAAATCATGGCAATCGATCATCCCGCGGCGATCAAGTTGAAAGAGAAGTTTCCGGGCATTGCCCTCAAGGGTGCCCAGTTCCGGGGCGATACGCAGATTATTGTCGCAAAGGCTGATCTTTTGGCGGTCATCGGCTTTTTGAAGAACGAGCCGAGCCTGAATTACAATATGGTTTCGGATATCTCCTGCGTGGACTATCTGAATTTTCCCGGGGCGGCGAAGGATGGGCGGTTTGGGCTGGTGTATGTGTTCAATTCCATTGCGATGCAAGGCGGCGTGGGAACGCCGCGCGTGATCCTTCGCGTGTTTTTGAGCGAGCCGGATCTGGAAGTGGAATCGCTGGTCCCGATGTACGCGGGCGCGGAATGGCTGGAGCGGGAAGTGTACGACATGTTCGGCATTCGGTTTAAGAATCATCCCGACCTGCGCCGAATTCTGACCTGGGAAGGATTCAAGAATCATCCGCTGCGGAAAGATTATCCGGTGACCGGGCGCGGGGAGCGGGAACAGTATCCGGTGCTGACACGGGATTCAGCTTAAGAGTGAGACGACAGACATAAGAAACCGCCGATGAACGCGGATAAACGCCGATTTTCTTAAGTATCGGCGTTTATCCGCGTTCATCGGCGGTTAGCGTTCCGTGTTCCCAGGTGTCGTGGCGGGGACGGGTGGGGCCGCAAAAATTTCATTGAGCATGGCCGCAAGCCGATAGCCGGCAAGCGTCGCATCAAGACTCGCAAGTTGACGTGATGCATCCATGTAGCCGGGCGGAACGGCCGGGGGTGGCCGGGCGGAATTCGCGTCGGGCGCGGTCTGCAGGTTTCCATCCAGATAGACGCTCTTTTTGGCTTGCTCAAAGCTTTCTTGCGCCCATTCATCCATGTCCGTGACAGCCAGTTGCTTCACAAATTCCTTCGCTGGATGATCGACTTCCAGCTTATTGGCAATCTCCTTCACCGCGCCGATTTCCATGAAGCCTCCCAGCATCCCGTCCCACAAGCTGTGCAGATTCAGTGCAAGACCCTCCGCGTTCAGAAACCGGCCATTGCCGCCGCGATCGCCCTGCGGATAGGTTCTGCTGAACATGCTGGTCGCGTGAAGCGGCTGATGGATATCGCCGACAAGATGCTCGAGCCAGCAGAGCGCGATCGCGCGGTCGGACGCGGCGAGGTTCGCATCTTTCAAATCAGCGATATTTTTTTTCATTGCCTGTATGGCGTTCTGCGGTTCCGTGCCGGGGACCCATCGCAGATTCGGGAACGCGGGCGGTGGAACACCTTCGATCACAAAAGGCAGGTCCACGAAATGCCAACTCGGACGGGAATAGATAGCGCTTTTACCAAACGTTTGGCTGCGAATGAGATCGGGCCAGGTCGCGGCGATGACAAATGCCTGTTCGTCCCGCATGGAGCCCTCCGGCGTGGACTCTCGGGTAAAGGTACGTTGGTAATCGGGATGCTGTTGTAACAGAGCGGTGATTTTCCCTTTGGATTCCGGAGTGAGTTGGCTCCATGTGATGAAGGCGATGAGTTCGTGGCCGGTGCTGTTCCAGGCGAAGACGGGTTTCGCAAAGAGCAGTGCGATTGCGAAGAGAAAGGTAAAAATGAACTTTTTCGCGGCCACAAAGATCACCGAAGAGCAGTGTGTATGTGCGGACGGAACGCCGGCCTCACTTTCGCGGGGCATCGGCGGATGACACGCGGGGCCGGGTGCTGCCGCTTTGCTGAATCAGTTTGGCGACGAGCGCCGTCCAGCCCGTTTGATGGCTCGCTCCGAGTCCCGCGCCGTTGTCGCCGTGGAAGTATTCGTGGAACGGGATGAGGTCCCGCCAAAGCGGATCCGTTTGAAATTTTTCCGTTCCACCAAAAACGGGCCGCCGGCCCGCGTCGTCTTTGGCGAAGAGGCTAATGAGGCGTTTGGAAAGTTCAGTCGCGACTTCCCACAGCGTCATCTCGTGGCCGGAACCGGTGGGACATTCAATTTTGAACGTGTCGCCATAGTAGAAGTCGAACTTTTGGAGAGACTCGATGATGAGGTAGTTGAGCGGGAACCAGATCGGTCCGCGCCAGTTGGAATTGCCCCCGAAGAGGCTGGTGCGGGATTCGGCAGGCTCATAATCCACGCTGTATGTGACACCGTCGAGTTCGACCCTGGCGGGATTGTCCTTGTGATATTGAGAAACGCTGCGAAGGCCGTGGGGGGATAAAAATTCGGTTTCGTCCAGCATGCGTTTGAGCAGCGACCGCAAACGGTCGGCATTCACAATCGAAAACAGGCGGCGGTCCGACTTCCCAACGTCTGTGATGGACGCTATCGACGCGCACAACTCAGGGCGATTGGCCTGAAACCACTCCAATCGCCGGGCGAAATCCGGCATGCGCTCCATCGTCTTGGGCTCAATCGTCTCCACCGCGAGCAGCGGAATGAGTCCGACCATCGAATGCACGCGAAGGAATAAATGCTCGCCATCACTTTTGTGCATGACGTCATAATAAAATCCGTCGGCCTCATCCCAGAGGTCGATTTTATTTTCCGTCCCTCTCGTGGCTCGAGAATTCATCGCGTGTGCAATGTAGAAAAAATGCTCCAGGAACTTCGTCGCCACATCTTCGTATGCCGGATTCCTCGCTCGCCAACTCCACAGCAATCGCAAGCATGTTCAGACAGAACATCGCCATCCAGGCCGTGCCATCCGATTGATCCAGATGTGCCCCCGACGGCAACGGCGCACTGCGATCAAAGAGCCCAATGTTGTCCAGACCAAGAAATCCGCCCTGAAAAATATTCCGCCCGTCCGCGTCCTTACGATTCACCCACCACGTAAAATTGATCAGCAGCTTTTGAAAGACGCGCTCGAGGAAAAGCCGGTCGCCCTTGCCCCGCGCCTTCCGCTCAATGCGATAAACTCGCAACGCCGCCCACGCATGCACCGGCGGATTTACATCGCCAAACGCCCACTCATAGGCAGGCAATTGTCCGCTCGGATGCATGAACCATTCCCGCAAGAGCAGAATCAATTGCCGCTTCGCAAAATCCGGATCGATCATCGACAGCGGAATCGTATGAAACGCCAAATCCCATGCCGCATACCACGGATATTCCCACGTGTCAGGCATCGACAGCACACTGTCATTCGCAATGTGCGTCCAATCATGATTGCGACCCGACCATCGCGACTCCGGCGGCGGAGGAAAAGCAGGATCGCCCTCAAGCCACTTCAGCACATCAAAATTATAAAACTGCTTGCTCCACATCAGGCCGGCGAACGCCTGGCGCTGAATGTTGCGGATATCGTCGGAAATATCCGCTCCGCCGACTTTGGCATAAAAATCATCCGCTTCGTCGCGCCGTTTTTGGAGCGTTTTGTTAAACATCGCGCCCACGCCGTCAGAGGCTTTCGCATTCGCCTGCACCTTGCTTAACCGCAACCGCACCGATGAGGATGCACCGGAGGCAAGCTCGATTCGATACACCATGGTCGCTTTTGTGCCCGTGTTGGCGGGGTTCACCGCTCCTTTTTCGCCCTGAATGAGAAAGCGGTGAAAAGCGTCCTTCTTGTACGGCGTCGCGTTGCCGCTGTTGAAAAGTTTCGCACAGTTGGTGTCGTTTTCCGTGAATAGAACCGCAGGGCTCTTCCCGTCCGCCTGCGCAGTCAAACGCAAGCGAATAATCACCCAGCTCCGGATGTCTCATCACAATTTTCCGGCTGGTGGAGTCAAGCGTCAGCGATGGCCGCGCCGTGTCCGTCCCCCAACTCCACGTATTCCGAAACCACACCGTCGGCAACAATGTCAGCGTTGCCGCTTCCGCCCCCCGATTGGTCACCGTCAACTGAATTAAAATATCTTCAGTGTCATTCTTCGCGTACTCCACCTGCACATCAAAATATCGGTCCTGCTCAAACACGCCGGTGTCGAGGAGTTCAAACTCCGGATCATTGCGGCCGCGCCGTCCGTTCTCGGCCACCAATTGTTCATACGGAAATGCAGCCTGCGGATACTTGTAAAGCGCTTCATATAGGAATGCGTCGGCGTCGAGTCGAGATAATAAAAGTATTCCTTCACGTCCTCCCCGTGATTCCCCTGCGGCCCCGTCAACCCGAAAAAACGCTCCTTGAGAATTGAATCCTTGCCATTCCACATCGCGACGGCAAAGCACAAAATTTGCCGGCGATCCGAGATGCCCAACAAGCCATCTTCATTCCATCGGTAAGCACGGCTGCGCGCGTGGTCATGCGGAAAAAAGTCCCACGCCGAACCGTCCGCTGAATAATCCTCCCGCACCGTTCCCCACGCGCGCTCCGCAAGATACGGCCCCCAGATTTTCCAATCAACTTCCGCCCGCTCCTGCCGCAGACGTTTTTCCTCTTCAGTCATGAAAGCCTCGAAAAAGCGAGTGTGGGAGACGGAAGACGGAAGACAGTAGACGGTAGATAAATGTGCATTCTTCGATTCGCCTACCGTCTACCGTCCGTCTACCGTCTACCGCCTACCGTCTACCAACTCCTCAATACTTCGTCACCTGCTGCGTCAACCCGCCGTCAACGTAATACGTACTTCCCGTAACATATTCCGATTCATCGCTCGCGAGAAAGAGCGCCACCGATGCGACTTCGTCCGGCCGTCCGAAACGGCCCCACGGAATCTCCGAAATCGCGTTCGCCAGCGCCGTCGGATCACTGAGCACGCTTTGATTGATCGGCGTTGCGATCGCTCCGGGCGCGATGTTGTTCACGTTGATTTTGTACTGCGCGAATTCCATCGCAAGGTTTCGCATCATCATGCGAATCGCCCCTTTGCTCGCGCAATACGCCGTATACCCCGGAAACGGAATGTCTTCATGCACCGACGACACAAACAGCAGTTTACCCCCCTGCTTTTGCGCCACCATCTGCTTCGCTGCCACCTGGCTGACAAGATAAGACCCAAACAAATTCACATTCAACACGCGATTCCATTCGTCGTCCGAAGTCTCAAGGAACGGCTTGTTAATCTCGATGCCCGCATTGTTCACGACAATGTCCAACCGCCCGAACTTCGCCACGACGTCGCGCACCATTCGTTCCACATCTTCGCGCTTACTGACATCGCCCGGAACCGCGAGCGATGCGGTCGGAAAGGCCGCGACCTCCGACTCCGCATCCTCCGTCCGATGCCCCCCGGGTAGATAATTCACCGCCACATGCGCCCCTTCCGCCGCAAACCGCGTCGCGATCCCCCGGCCAATACCGCTGTTCGCCCCCGTGATCAACGCCACTTTATTTTGCAGCCGCATCGCAACCCCTTCAAAAAGTCCGGCATCAACTGACACCGCGAACGAATAAAAATATCCACACCATCACAAACACCAACGGCAATCCCAATGGAGCCGCCATCCCCAGAACACGAGTTTGAAGAACCCCCTGGATCGGCGGGAAGGCCGCCAGTCGTTCCGCCGGAACCCGCTCCAACAGAAAACGCCGCAACTGCCATTGTGCCACCACACCGCCGACGATCGCGAGATAAATTAACACCCCAGACGCGATCGCCACGACCGGAATAAGGTGATACAACATCTGCTGCTGCTCTCGAAATGCGGGAAGCGCAGACTCTTTCGGCCCGTTCAGCGTGATCGCATACGCGGTGAAAAGAAATGATTGCGCCGCGACGAACCAACTCAATCGCTGCGTGATCAGGCTGTCCTCAAACTCGATCTGTGGCCGGAGAAGCCGATAGTAATCCGCATCTTCGAGAGGCGGCGAAGTGTGCGGTGATGTCATCATGATGAAGTGAGGGTACCCGACGCGTGAAAAAGTTTCACGCAAACGATACTGCACGATTGCGAGCGGTATTGCCGAGCGGTCGATCTTCTCATAACATAACGCCCGTTCTCCTTGCCGAATGCCTCTAGTCATCCGCATTGCTTTCTTGTGGATTTCCCTGTCGATGTTTCTATACTTTCAATAACGATTGAAGGATGGAATCCCTCTACGAAGGAATTGTCATGCCCAGCGTTGCCTCAACGCTTGCTCAACTGGTTGCTCCGCAGCTTATTGCCGTCGATGAGCTTTTCGCCCGCGAGCTTCGCTCCGACCTGCCCAACGTCAATACGCTCGTGACGCATGTGGCCAAGTTCCGCGGCAAGATGCTGCGGCCCATCCTCGTGCTTCTCTCCGGCCTTGCCTCCGCCGAGCAGGACAATCCGAAACCGCTGAATCACGAGCATGTCACCCTCGCCACCGTCGTTGAAATGGTGCACATGGCGACGCTCGTCCATGACGACATCCTCGACGGTGCCGAAGTCCGACGCCGCGGTGCGACCATCAACCATCTGCACGGCAACGAGGCCGCCGTCCTACTGGGCGACTTCCTCATCTCCCACGCCTATCACCTGTGCAGCAGCCTGGACTCCCAGGAAGCCAGCCGCCTGATCGCCCACACGACCAATATCGTCTGCGAAGGCGAACTGACGCAGAACTACAATCGCCGCAACTGGAAGCTCGACGAGAAAACGTACTATCTGATCATTTACCGAAAAACTGCCGCGCTGACGGAAGCCTGCTGCCGCCTCGGGGCTGCGATTTCCACCGAAGGCCAACCGCATCGCCAGCGATGGATCGATGCCTTGGCTCACTATGGCAAGCAACTTGGTCTGGCCTTCCAAATCGTGGATGACATTCTCGACATCTGCGGCAACCAGAAAACCGTCGGCAAATCCCTCGGCACCGACATTGAAAAGGGCAAGCTCACCCTCCCCATGATCCACTTCCTCAAACATGCCGCCCCGCAGCATCGCGAACTCCTCATCGGCCTGCTCGAATCCCACGAGCACGACCGCATCGAACGCGTCCGCCAACTCCTGGCCCCCAGCGACTCCATCGCCTACGCACGATCCGAAGCCCAGCGACTGGTGGATGAAGCGATCGATGCCCTGAAAATCCTTCCCCCCAGCGATGCCCGCGATGCACTCGTCGAAGCCGCTCAATACGTGACCGCCCGCGATAGATAGAATTACCGATCTATTTCACAACGATTCCGAGACGCGCCCGTGAGGAAGCGTTTACCGCGAAGATCGTGACCATCACCCCGCATTCCCCTCAAACAATTCAGCAATTTTTTGCTCACCCTCAAATCTGGTCTATACTCCCCTCATGAGGCGGAGGCCAGTCATTGCGGTCGGGCATCGCGGCGCGGCAGCGTATGCCCCGGAAAATACCGTTGCATCTTTTGATGAGGCGATCCGGCTCGGCGCGAAGGCCGTCGAGTTCGATCTCCGTGTCGCTGCCGACGGAACGCTCGTGGTCCTGCACGACGAAACCCTCGACCGCACCACCACGGGGCGAGGCCCGGTCAGCCAATTCTCCCGAATGGACCTTCTCCGCTTCGATGCGGGCTCTTGGTTCCATGGCCGTTTCGCAGCCGCACGCATCCCCACCTTGGATGAAGCACTCCTCACCATCGCCCCCCGTGCCCGACCCGTCATCGAACTCAAGGTACCCATCCCTCCGGATCAGCTTCTCACCGCCCTGCGAAAATATGGGCTTGAGCGGGAGGCCCTGGTCATCAGCTTTGAGCCCGCATGGCTCTCGCCTTTGCGGACTATTTCACGCGATTTACCGCTCGGATTGCTCGCGAAAGACTGGTCCGAGGACCTCCCCGCAGCCGCCAAAAACCTCGATGCCGAGATCTTGGCCCTCCATGTCGATATTCTCGGAGCCTCACAAATCTCAGCCGCCGACGCTCAGGGACTTGAAGTTTGGACGTTTACAGCTAATGATATAGGAATGGTGGCGGCCTGTGCGGCCATGGGGGTCAGCGGGATCATTACGGATCGCCCCGATCTCATCCGCACACGATAAGCCCATATCCAGGCGGTTGACCTGATAACCTTGCGAATTTCGCCGGTTTTTTGGGAGAAGGGGTAACCGCACCGCTCTGGGCGTGCCGTTCGCATTGTTCGCTCATCACCGGGAATTGTCTCGTGCCCGTTTCGTCCGCTCCCCGCGGGAACAGGCCTCAGACAGCTTCGAGCACACGTAAAAGGTATTTCATGTTGTCGCGAGCGTTTTCGCGACGATGGCTGCGCTGTTTGCTTGGTAAAGCACCCGCGCCGCCCCCACGGATCATTCCTGATCCGGTTACATCTCTTCATTAGGTGGAGTAGGTCTTGCCAGACAATAAGCAGAACGAGCGGCCACAGGCGACGGGGTTGTTGGACATCACGGACAAGGGTCACGGGTACCTCCGCATGCAGGAACGCCGCTTCCGCCCGGTTCCCACCGATCCGTACGTGCCCGCCGACGTCATTAAGCGCACGCAACTGCGCCGGACTCTTCCTCACCGTCAACACCGGCCCCAATAAACGCGGCCCCGGCCCCCTCGTCACTTACGTCAACCAAGTGGAAGGCAAGCCCCTCCGTGAATTCTTCACCACCCCCTACTTCCAGGACCTCACCGTCATCGACCCGCGCGAACGCCTCCGCCTCGAAACCCCCGGCGGACCGGCATCCATGCGCATCATGGAACTCCTCACCCCCATCGGCCGCGGTCAGCGCGGGCTGATCGTCGCCCCGCCCAAGACCGGCAAGACCACTCTGCTCAAACAAATCGCCGAAGCAACCGCCAAAAATTATCCGGATATCAAAGTGTTCGTGCTGCTCATCGACGAGCGTCCCGAGGAAGTCACCGACTTTCGACGCAGCCTGCCGAACTGCGAAATCTGGGCAAGCAACACCGACGAAGACATCGATTCGCACGTCCGCACGGCACGCATGGTCATTGAACGCGCCAAACGCCTCGTCGAGTTCGGCCAGCACATCATGGTGATCCTCGACTCGATCACGCGCGTGGGTCGATCCTTCAACCATTTCGTCGGCAGCTCCGGCCGCACGATGTCCGGCGGTATCGACGCCCAGGCGATGCAGGAACCCCGCTCAATGTTCGGTGCCGCCCGCAACATTGAAAACGGTGGCTCGCTCACGATCATCGCCTCCGCGCTCATCGATACCGGCTCGCGCATGGACGAATTGATCTTTCAGGAATTCAAAGGCACGGGCAACATGGAATTGATGCTCAGCAAAAAACTCGCCGAGCGCCGCATCTGGCCCGCTATCGATCTCCCCGCCTCGGGCACCCGCAAGGAAGAACTCCTAATGGGCCCTGAAGTCGTCAAAAAGGTAAGCATGCTCCGCCGCGACCTGGTAAGCCGCGATCCAGTGCAGGCCATGGAAGCGCTATTGAAAGCAATGGCCAAATTCCCCACCAACGACCAGTTCCTCGCGAGCTTCTGATAAGCCCGCTGTACCTTGGTGGTCCAACTCGAACGCCTCGCTCCCCCGCACCACCCTACTTCGGCGGCAAAGCGAGCGCAATTCCAAGCACTTCCGCCAGGCCCTGCAGATCACCATTGGACAAATTCATCGATATCGTCTGCCGGCCATCGGCGCGGTCGACGTACAACTGCAGTGGACCGTCGGACGTGCCGAAGGTTGTTCCGATGCCGGTGATCTGATCGCAGGGGATCGTGACATCGTGATCCTTCAGGATGTGCCAACGAATCGTGAGCGCTGCGGTAGTGAGTTCCACCTGTGCACTCGCCTGTGTCATTCGACGGGCGAAATACGTCAGAACAATCCCGGGAATTGAAAACGCCAGCATAATCGGCACGACGTAGAGCGGCATGTGCGTCGACGGCATCAGCGAAAGCACGATGAACACGCCGCTCATAAGCAGCCACATTCCTGCAAAAAAGAAATAGCCCAAGCCGCGGTTTAACGACGGAGGAAGTTCGAGGATTAGGCCCCGGTCGGAAAATCGTCGCCGCCAGTCGATGAATTTGAGCTTGTGGTCGATGGCGGCGAGCGTGGCGACGGCGATTGGGGAGTCGGGGTCCTCAAGCACTTCTCGGCGCCTCGCGGCCGGCAGACTGATGCGCCATCCGCTCGGACAACGTGGAGGCAAGCCAGCGCAGATCGCGCACATCTCGCCCCGTGAAGAGTCGCACCGACTTGGCGGAATTTGCCGCGACCACCTGAAGTTCGAACACTGGCTGTTCGTTCACTTGCAAGCCAGAAGGCTCGACGGAAATAGTTCGAATGTCCTGCTGCTTCCAGACTAGCCGGCGCGAGGGCGACGAGCCGTTGCTGCCAATATCCATCCGCAGGAATCCCGAATCGAGCGTGATGTCGGCCTGTTCAGCGGCGCGTCGCCGCGTCTTAATAATCACCGATGAACAAACCACCACGAACAGCATCCACAGGCCTCCCGCGAACCCGGTCGCCATCGCCCTTTCAAACGTGGTGTGATTAACTTGCCAGATGGTAATGACAAATCCGGCGAGAAAAAGTGTCGTGAACACCAGCAATACAATGGAAACGGCCAGTGAATTGGAACCCACGTGCGACGCCGGCTCTGGTTTTAAGTGAAGTCGGAACACGCCGGCATCCTCGGCAATGGAGAGCGCGCCGCCGCGAGGGGTCTCGCTCGCGCGCTCCTCTGAAGCGCTAAAGACGGCCGCCCGCAGAGTCTCGGCCAAGCGGCGAGTCTCCGTCATGCCGTAACGCTGTAACAGCAGTATGCGCCGACCGTCATCAAACGCCATGTGAATCTTGCCAAGGCACAGGGCATCGCTTGATCCCGAAGCAAAACTGTACACAACGTCAGCCAGTGGTGGGCGGCAGAGCGCCGCTCGCGGCGGAAAAAGAATATCCGCGAAATGCGAGTAATGCCCGAGGTATCCGCCTCCAGCGTCACGCGCCGCAGAAAGAACACCACCGCCGTGAAGAATATCCCGCCGCCGACAAACATGAACGGCACCGGCAGCATGAAAAAAAACGGCCACGGCGCTTTTTCCACCCCATGCCCGAACAGCACATCAATGCCCGCCGCGAGGCCGCCCATGCCAAAGACAAACCCGATCACCGCCAGGGAGCCGATCACCCCCCGCATCCCCGCCGACGTCAACTCAAGGCGTACCGGTGCGCAGTGCGTTGACGCGGTCGTGGTCACGGTGGCCCCACCGCACAAAAGTCCGATTTGCCGCCCGTTTTTTCCAACAACCGGATTCCCGTCACCACCATCGACTGGTCGATCGCCTTCAGCATATCCACGATCGTCAGTGCCGCGATCGCCACCGCGGTAAACGCCTCCATTTCGATGCCGGTCTTCGCCGTGATGATCGCCGCTGCGACGATCCGCACCCGGTCCGGCGCGATCAATTCAAAATCCACCGTCACCTGCTCCACCGGCAACGGATGACACAACGGAATCAACTCCCCCGTCCGCTTCGCCCCCTGAATCCCCGCGATCCGCGCCACCGACAATACCTCACCCTTCGGCCCGGTGTTGTTGCGCAACGCCTCAAGCGTCGCTGGTGCCATCACGACATACCCCTCCGCCACGGCACGCCGCAACGTCGGCGATTTGCCGCTGACATCCACCATGTGAGCGGTGCCGGTATCGGTCAAGTGCGATAGATGTTTCGCAGTCATAAGGAATTGATTCGCGGGCGTAAGAAAATCACACCCGCGGCCTTTTTAAGATGTCGAATGGATTCAATGGTTGGATTTCTGAATAGATCGAAAAGTCTTTGTCATTGAACGTAAGAATCTCGGTAAGTTGATAAACTCGCATAAAGGCAACATGACGTGTATCAAAAACGAGACGATTCACCGGCTTATATTTTTGGACGAGTTGTTCCCATTCCGAAAAAATGGATGGATGATCTGAGAGCAGAGCATACTGCTGCTTGATCAACGCAATTTCAGAGAGCGCCTGTTCAGCGGTTAACCCTAATCCGTTCACCCGGCGAGTCGAAGCCGCATAGAACTCCATGAGGACTTGTGGGCTTATTACCAACGCTTCGGCCCGCGATACTCTTAAAAAAGAAACCGCATCAACTGCGGCCTGATATTGCGGATGCCCTTTTTCCACCGTTCTGGCAAGAACGTTCGTATCGACAAAGATCATAGCTGATGATCCAGTTGCTCATTGTAAAGTGATTCGAGGGCGTCATCAGCCAACCGCAGTTCCGGCCGATTCGTTGCATACTCATGAAAGCGCTTTGACCCAGGCTTCAATGGCTTCTGGAGACTGATCGAAGGCCGGATGGTCGTAGGGGATTGTTACATCGTCAATCACTGTGACCCTTAGACGATGTCCGGCCAGTTCCGCCGCGTGTTTTACCACGTCATCCCAAGTGCCCTCAATAACTTTCGGCGCAGCGGACATAGGTCACCATCAAAGTAGTTTGACTGGATTACTATATCACAAGCGAGGGATGCGACGCCAAGAAAAGCCTCACCCGCCGATGCGGTTCATTGCTTTGTTGCCGTGGGCGGAATGGGTTTCGGGTTTCATGGTGACGCAGGTGGTCATGGCGGAGCGAAGAAGGGTCTCCACACTTTCCAATGAACCATTGGTGGACAAACGTGGTTCGCGCATCAGGGGTTTGAGGTCTACTTCGCCGCCGTCGAAGAGGCAGGAGCGGAGGAGGCCGTCGGGGGTGAGGCGGAGGCGGTTGCAGGTGTCGCAGAAAGGGTGGCTCATGGCGCTGATGAAGCCGAGGCGGCCTTGGGCGTTGGGGAGGGTCCAGACCTTGGCGGGGCCGACGCCGGTTTCGATGTGACGGTGGACGGGCTGGAGTGTGCCGTGGATGGATTCAATGGCGTTTCGGATTTGGGATTCGGTGGTCATGGAGGCAGCGGGATCGTCGGTGAGGCCGGAGCGGCCAAGGGGCATGAATTCGATGAATCGGACGGTGAGGGGAAGGGTTTGGGTAAGGGCGGCGAAGTCGGCGATCTCGTCGTCGTTCATGCCCTTCATGACGACGACGTTGATCTTGAGGCGGTCGAAGCCGAGCGAGAGGGCGTGTTCGATGGCCCGCCAGACGCGATGAAAGTCGCCGCCGCGGGTGATGTCGGAGAAGCGTTCGGGGCGAAGGGAGTCGAGCGAGATGGTGATACGATTGAGGCCTGCCGCGCGGAGGGCGGGGAGCATGGGTTCGAGCAGAATGCCGTTGGTGGTGAGTGAGAGGTCGCGGACGCCGTCGATTCGGCGGAGCATTTCGACGAGCATGGGGAGGTCGCGTCGTGCGGTGGGTTCGCCGCCGGTGAGTTTGAAGTGGGTGACTCCGAGCGAAGTGGCCGCGCGGACGATGGCGGCGATTTCTTCAAAGGAAAGGAGGTGGGATTTTGGCAGCCATTCAACGCCTTCAGCGGGCATGCAGTAGACGCAACGGAGATTGCAGACGTCGGTGACAGAAATGCGGAGCATTTGTACGTAGGAGATATCGCGTGGGCCGGTGATTGTCCCATCCCCCCCCCTACCGGACTGGTGCGGCGGTCGGGGGTGGCGAGCATTGGAAGCGAAAAGCCGCGCTTGGGGGGAATGGAAGCGTCGGCGGGCGGACGATGGCACGTCGCGGTGGTCATGGGATGAGTATATCATCGGCCATGCCGTGAGACGACAGGGTCTGGAAACGCAATGACGAACGCATTCAAAGAGCCAGCCGCTGAGAGGCCGCGCCGGGTGTGGCCATTGGCGGTGTTGATTGCGGGGATGCTGCTGGTCAATTTTGCGTTGCGGCTGCCGACGGCACAGGTTGCGGACTGGGGGCAGTTTGCTTTTTATGATCCGGGGACGGTGCTCAAGGGGGATATGCTGCTGTCGAAGGGGTACGTTCCGACGGTGGATTTTGGGTACACGCATGGGCTTTTGTCGTTGCTGTATGGGCGGATTGGGTTTGCGATTCTGGGTCGGAGCGCGGCGGCGTTTTTGGTGCTGACGCTGGCGGCGGAGATGGTGATGGCGTGGGCGATGGGGCGTATTTTGGTGGCGGCGGGGGTGTCGGGGTGGGGGATTGTCATTTTTGTGATGGCGTTGCCGACGGCGATCATGCCGGCGTATTTGACGCTGACGCATCCGCTGGAGGCGATGTTTATTTTGCTGGCGCTGGCGTCGCAGGCGGAAGGGAGGCGGGGCGGGGCGCTGGCGCTGATGGCGGCGTGTGTCTTTGTAAAGCCGTCGATGGGGTATGTTTATGGATTGATTCTGGTGGTGATGATCTTGTGGGAAGGGCGAGGTAACTTTCGGAGGGTGTGGCGGGAATTGATGCCGGCGGCGGTGGTGGTGATCGTTACTTTTGGCGGGCTGGGGGTTTGGATGGGGGTTGGGCCGGTGGTGAGGACGTTGTTGCCGACGACGGGGGCGGCGACGTATGCGGCGACGGGGTTTGGTTTTTTTGCGCGGAGTGGGCGGGAGTTTTGGTGGCCCGCGCATCCGTGGGACGATTTTTTCACGGCGGCGGGGGTGTTTTTAGTGGCGGCGGTGGCAGGGGTTATGGGGGTTGTGTGGGCGGTGAGGAAGTGGAGGGTAGGGGTGCGGGGTGAGATGATTTTTACGATGGGGGTTTTGCATACGGCGTTTTTGGTGGGGTTTTATGGGTGGAGTGGGTCGTGGAGTTATTATTCGTATTTGCCGATGTTGGGGCTGTCGTTATTGGTGACTATTTTGCCATTGCGGCAAGTGGCTCGGGTTGGGGTGGTTATGGTTTTGGCGGGGCTTTTTTTGTCGTCTTATGATCAGGTGGCGGGGGATATTTACAATGGGTGGAGGTATAAAATTCGTAATCGCGATACGGGATATCTGTGGGCGGACGCGGATTTGGTGCGGGAATGGGGTGAATTGGGAGCTGTTTTGGGGGGGGATCATGCCCTGATCATGACCAATGGATGCCCCGATCCCTCCTCGCTCAGGGGGGTCCCATTGGAGCTTCCGGATGCGTGGTTTCCGGAGCCGGGGATACCGACGAGGTCGGAAATCGCAAGGGTGAAAAAGCAGGCGGAGGGGGCGAGGTGGGTTATTTTGTGGTGGGAGTATCGCGGGTTTGATTTGTGGAATTCGGCGAAGTTCGCGGGGACGCGAGAGGAGTTTGGGGAGGTGTTTCGAAATGAGCGGTTTAGGGTGTTGCGGCGTGTCTTGGGCCGTTGAGATGAGCGAGCTCGATGGTTATAGAGGTGCAATGTGCGTTGGCGATCCAAGCGGCAGGGATAACGTGCGTGCTTCCGCGCCTGAGCACCCCATCGACGTACCCGGCGGCAGAACTGAAGTCTCCCCCCTTGCCGAGTATGGACAGAAGGTACCCGCGACGAAAGGTTCGTCGGAAGCGTTCCTGAAGGATGGGGGGTTCGGGACAATCGGTGTTCGCGATTCCAGCGTTTATTTTATTTGAGCTCCATGCTCGCCGATCCTCGTTCGGGCCATTGATCCTTCAGGCAGCGCGTCGCCCTTTGGAATCAGGCATTCTGTAAAACGCTGGACGGATTCTGCCGCAGTGCCAGGGCCATGAGTCCTCGGGCCAGTCGATAGCAGGGGACCTGTTCCTTCTGATGCGTATAAAGGACTCCTTGTGCTTCAATTTCACGACACAGTTCCGGACTCTGCCTTTGGAGGTCCGCCAGAAAGCCTCCGGCGCAAGTCACACACGAGAGCATCCTTTCCAATGCCACAACTAAGCTCCACCAGCATCTCTCCCCATTTGCCCAGATTGCCACTGTCCGTAAACACGCCAGTTCGCATCGTTCAATCGCTATTAAATTCGCCGAGATTTCTTGCCCGCCTCCGAAGCGGACTATATGTTTGTGCAATAGGAACACCGGGTCCGGCAATCGCGAGGTGGAAACGTGAAGGAAACCAAAACCCTCCCCCAAAATCGAAGATATCAGATGAACGCCACGCTCCTGGCGATGGCTGTTTCGTTAACGATCTTCAGTCTCGGCGAAAGAAAAATCTTCGGAGCAACGGACATTGAAACCGGTACCGCCGGAAATCCCTCAAGCCCCGGTGGGCCCGCCGTTGCCACTGCCTCCACTCCCTCCGATTCCAGCAACACCGCCCAGGCCAACGGTGGCACCGGGGGTGCTGGAATTCCTGGAACCAGTGCGACCACAGCCGGTGACAATGGCGGCAATGGTCAAAACGGTGCCGACGGCGGAGCCGCCACCTCAACAGCCAACACAACCCTCTCTTCTTCCGGATTGGAAACCAGCTCATCCTACGGCCTGGCCGGTGATGGCGGCGCAGGCGGTACCGGAGGAACTGGCATTGCACCCGGCGTCTCTGGAAATGCCGGCAACGGTGGCAAAGGTGGCACTGGAACCAATCTCTCTTCCACGACCAACAACCTCGGATCCGCCTCCGCAACCGGCAACGCCGCTGGCGGCAATGGCGGCCAGACCGGAACCAACGGAACCGGCGGCAGCGGCGGCGACGCGTTCAACACCCTCATCGCCAACGCCCTCAACACCGCTACCGCCAATGGCACTGCCTACGGCGGCACCGGCGGCATCTCCATGGGAAACGGAAACGGCGGTAACGGCGGCTTTGCAACCGGTTCATCGCAGGCCAACGGCCTCGGCGGTGCCGGCAACATCACCGTCACCGATTCCGCCATCGGTGGCGATGGCGGATACGTCTCCGGCAACTACGTCGGAAACGGTGGCAACGGCGGAGGAGCCTCTTCCACCGCAAGCGGCAGCAGCACTTCGGCTAACCAAAGCGTAAACGTCTCCGCAACCGCCGCCGGTGGAAACGGCGGCTCGGGAAACTTTGCCGGCTCCGCCGCCCCTTCCGTTGCCTCCGCTCAAGGCTCCTCCACCGCCGGCTCCAACGTCACTGTCTCCGCCACAGCCAAGGGCGGCAACGGCGGAAATGCCGGAAATGGACTCGTCGCTGGCAATGGCGGAAAATGAATCCCTGACCAACGCCGTCAGCGGTTCCACCGCCGGCAACCTGACGTTGACCCAAACCACCGTCGCGGGCGGCGGCGGCTTCGGACAATCCGGCGGCATCGCCGGCAACGCCGCTTCTTTCCTCACCGCCGTCAATTCCGGCGGCGGCGCGCTCAACATCAATGTCAATGCAACCGGCGGCTCGGGCGGCTGGTTCAATCCTTCTCCCAGCCCCGATGGTGGAACCGCCTCCGTTGGTGCCTCCGGCTTTTCCTCCACCGCCGCACCCGTCTCCATCTCCGCCACCGCCACCGGCGGCTCAGGCGGTTTGGGCGAATTCAAGGGCGGTGGCGGCGCTTCCGTTTCTCTCAACAATGTCGTCAGCGGTTCCACCGCCGGTATGCTCACACTCAGCCAATCCGCTGTCGGCGGTGCCGGCGGGACCGGGTTCAGCACGCAAACCGGTCTCGCCGGTAACGCCACCAGCATCTTGAATGCCAGCAACCCCGGCGGCGGCGGAATCGCTGCCATCGCCTCTTCCATCGGTGGTGTCGGTGGCCAGGGCGGAACTGTCAATGGAAGTTCCCATCCTAGCATCAGCACCCCCGGCGGAAACGGCACCACCATCGTCACCGCCACCGGTTCTGGTTCCAATCCTGTTTCCGTCACCGCCACCAGCACCGGCGGCAATGTCGGCATCACTACTCTCGACGGCGCACCCGGCGGCGCCGCTTCCCTCACCATCAGCGCCATCGGCGGCGGCGACATCAGCGTCTCCGGAAGTGCATTCGGCGGGGCCGGCGGAAATTCCGCTAGCAACGGCGGCAATGGCACCGCGCGAACGTTCGGCCCGATCTCCGCAACCTCCACGGGCAACGGCAACGTCACCGTCTCTCTCGTCGGCTGGGGCGGCAACGGCGGTTACGCCGGTCTCACCGGGACCCCCGGAAATGGTGCCTCAGTCATCTTGCAAAACGCCTTCCTCGCCGCGACCTCTTCCTCCGGTCACATGAATCTCACCCAATCAGCAATAGGCGGAAACGCGCCGCGAAACTCCGGTGGTCCCTCCACTGGACTCGCCGGCGACTCCATCAGCACCCTTAACATTTCCGCAGCCGTCGCCGACGTCACCATCGAAGCTTATGCCAGCGGCAGCGGCGGCGGTACCGGAACCGCCGCCGGCGGCGCCGGCGGAAACGCAAACGTCACCGCAACCGCCACCAATTCGCTCGGCACCACCTCCGCTTACGCACAGACTAATACGGGTTCTTACCGTGTCACGGGAGCCGGAGGATTTGGCTCCAATGGTTTCAACGGCGGCACCGGCGGTAACAGCACTGGTTACGCCTCTGCTATCAGTCTTACCGATTCTGCCAACGCAGCCGATCAGGTCTCCGGTGAAACCGGCGGACCTGCTGGAAATGGCGCCAGGGGCGGCGCCGGCGGCAACGCCACTGGAACCACTAGCGCCGATGGCTTCGCTCTTTCTTCCGCAATGTTCGCCAACGACTACGCCACCGGCGGTATTGGTGGCGCAGCATCCTCCTCCGGCACTGGCAATGGTGGCAATGGTGGCACAGGAAACTCCATCGCCTCCATCACCGGCAGGGCTGTCGCCAAAACATATACCGTCGCGGCCACAGCTAACGGATCCGGCGGAAACGGCGGCGCAGGTGTCGGTACCGGACACGCCGGCGGAAACGGCGGCCCCGGAATCGCCATCGCCTCCGCAACGTCGCCCACCGGCGTAAGCGTCGGCGCGACTGCAAACGCTCTCGGCGGAAACGGCGGCTCAGGCTCCAGCGGCGCAAATGGCGGAAATGGTGCCTCAACCACCTTGACCGACGCCGTCTCCGGCAACACCGCCGGCACGCTGACCCTCATCCAAAGCGCACGCGGCGGCGATGGCGGAATCGGAAATCTGAGCGGTGCTGGCGGCGATGCATCCGGTTCCATCCACGCCTCCAATCCCGGCGGCGGCGCTTTGATCGTCAATCTCAACGCCAACGCCGGTGCCGCCGGACAAAGCACCGGCACTGGCATCGCCGGCTTGAACGGCGGCAACGCCACGTCTTCCGCCACTGCCACCGGTGGCGCCGCCGGCGCTACCCTCAATGTCGCGGCGACCGGCGGAATCGGCGCCATCTCCTCCACCGCTCGCGGTGGCGACGGCGGTTCGGTCTCCCTTGGCCAGATCTTTGCAACCGCCGCCGACGGTCCCGTCTCCGTCGTAGACCGCATCACCGGCGGATCCGGCGGCGCGGGTAGCACCGCCGGCGGCATCGGCATCCCCGTTTCGCTCAACAACACCATCAGCGGGACCGTCCCCGCCGCCGGCACTTTGGCTCTCCTCCAGGCTGCCATAGGTGGGTCCGGTGGCACTGCTACTGCGGGAAACGGTGCCTCCGCCGGCAGTGCTTCCAGCACGCTTTCAATGACCTCAAACGTCTCCTCCTTCACTCTCGAAGCCGACGCCCTCGGCGGAATCGGCGGTTCTTCCTCGAAAGCTGCCGGCGGTGCGGCACCCGGTGCGTCCGCTACCACCTCCTCCACCGCCACCAATTATTCCGGTGCGACCACGGCCACCGCCTCCTCCACTGGTGGCTCCGGCGGGCACGCCAATGGAACCGCATTCGCCGGGGCTGGTGGTGCCGCCTCTGCAATCGCGATCGCGGGCGGCGGTGGTCAGTCCGTTGCCGCCAATGCCAAGGCCATCGGTGGTGCCGGCGGAACTGCCGCCCTTACCGCAAACGCCGGCCTCGGCGGCGCCGCCAACGCTATCGCTTCCGCAACCGGAACCGGCCTTGTCAGCGTCTCCGGCATCGCGACCGGCGGAAGCACCGCCTCCAACGGCAACATGGGTGCCGCCATGGCCCACGCCTCGGGCACCGGCAGCAGTGGATCCGCATCCGCGCAGGCCACCTCCGGCGGGCACGCCATCACATCGTTAATTACTAACGCCACCACCTCCCTCGGCGGCTTGTCTCCCTCTGATGTCGAGTGCCAGGCCGCAATCTCCCAGCCCATCTCCCACTACACCTCCTCGCCAACCCTCGCCTCCATCAGCTACGCCACCGCCCTCCCCGCCTCTTCTGATCTCACGGCCATCAATTCCGCCGCCCCCCGCTTCGCCACCGAGTTCAACAGCACCAGCGATATTCTCGGATTGATCTCCCTCGCAGGCCACAATGTGCAGACCGGCACGGAGACGATCAACGCCAGTGCCGAATACAAGGTCAATCTCACGCTGCTCGGACACGCCCAGAATCACTTCGTGGTCGGATTGTTCGGCGATGCCGCTTCCGGAAATGGCTTCGACTCCCTCACCTTAAGCATCACGGAGGATGGCGCCAGCCTCCTCACCCAGACATTTCTTTCTCTCGGCGCAGCCCAGAATTACTTCTCTGGCAATTTGCTCGACCTAGGAGCTTTCGGCCAGGGCGAAGTCCGAAATCAACAGGATCTCGTCTTTCAGATGACGCTCGTTGGCGAACCCAGCGAAGGTTTCAACACCTCTCTCGTCTTTGCAAACGCGGCCCCCGTCCCCGAGCCTGCGACCGCCTTCTCCGCGGTTCTGTCCACATTCATCCTTACCACGCGCCGTTCCCGTCGCACCTCCGCCTCGTTCGCACCCAATCTCTGACCGTCGAACAGCACTCCTCCAAGTGCCCGCCACAAACCTCCCGTCGGGTCCGCAATGAAAACCCCCTGCCCCCGCATCAAGGCGCTCACTTCCACAAAAATCAAATTTCCTATCACTAGACTCTAAAAGCCTGTTGGAAAAACAAGGATCCGAGCCTCGACCGAAAGGAAGTCGGCGTTCCAAGGACTGTGACAACCGCTTCCTCTCGGGCGCAGGCTTGGAAATACCTACCTCTCAAGCAGGTAGGGTAAAGCATGTACTCATCTCACTCTATCAAACGCTTGGTCGCGTCTCGGAATTTCTGCTATAGGTGTGGTTGAAATGCGTTAAAGAGTGAAATGTCGTTGATGGTGACGAAGAGGAAGAGGCCGGCGAGGATGATTAGGCCGACGACATGTTAGGAGTTTGGGGAGGTGTTTCGGAATGGGCGGTTTAGGGTGTTGCGGCGTCGGTGATTCGGAGGTGGATCTCGTCGGAGTTTCCTTTGAGTTCGGGGGCGTACATGGCGCTGACTTTGGTGGGGAGGGCGCTGAAGGAGCCGGGGATTTCGGCCCGGACGCGGTAGCTGACGGAGTGTTTGCCGCGGGTGAGCCAGCGGACGAAGAAGGCCACGCGTTCGTCGTGGAATTCGACGTAGGCGCCGATTTCGTTGCCGTTGTAACCGCTGCGGACTTCCACGGGTTCAAAACCGGCGGCCTTCATATCTTCGAGCAGGATGTACTCATAGTCGTTCTTGGAATCGATGGCGAGTTCGACTTCGATGAGGTCGCCGCTCTTGACGGATGTGCCGTCGGTTAATTCGGTGCGGAGATATTTTTCGACGCGCTGATCGACGGCCTGTCCGTGGGCACCTTCGGCCTTGATGGTTTTGTCGGCCTCGGTGAGCAGATAGATCTTTCGATTCACCTTTACTTCCAGGCCCGCCGTGGTGATGTGATTTTCCAGGGTGAAGTTGGTCAGGTAGGCGTTGAAGTAGAGCGGGCCGGTGCCGTCGCGGGTGAGTTGGATGGTGTGGGTCCCGTCGGAGACGTCGGTGCCGGTGAGGAGCGAGTTTGTTATCGAAGGTGAAGAGGTCCTGGGCGGTGATTTTTTCGGTTTTGACTTCTTTGCCGTCGAGGGCGATGTGGACGGTCATGTCAGGTGCGGCCTCTCCGCTGGCGCGGATGTAATCGGCGAGAGCTTCGATGCAGTCGGCGGTGTCGCGGGTGGAGTTCCAATAGGTGGCGTTGCGGCGATTGTTGATGAGATATTTCGCCAATCGACTGGCGAGCTCCCCTTTGGGATCGGTGCGGGAGAGCAGTTTGAGGTAATAGGCGTTGGCTTCGAACTCGCTGTCGTACCAGTACCACCAGCCGGACTCGGGCATCTTGAGATAGGCGGTTTGATTTTCATGATCCTGCACCACATATTGCCGGCAGTTATCGAGAATCATTTTGAGTTTGTCGGCGTCTTTCAGTTCTGACAGCGCGAGTCCGAACATGGCTTTGGTGTAGACAGCGAGGCCTTTGCGGTCTTCGAAGAGGTAGCGTCGCATGACGGGGCTGTCGTGGTCGGCATCGACGAGGACCATGTAGACGAAGGCGTCGAGATCGTCGGTGGTGCGGTCCTTGACGCTTTTCCTTGATCCATGCGAGGCGGTCGGATCTGGAACTTGAGGAGCCATTGGACTGCCGCGGTCGAGCACGGCCTGATCGACCGCCGCGCCGTTGTCGCGGGCGATTTGCAGACCGTGGACGACGACGGCGGTGGTGTGAGGATAGCTCTCTTCGCCGGTGCCACTGAACCAACCCCATCCGCCATCGGTAACCTGCATATTGGAGAGTCGCGTGACGCCTTCGCGGACCATGCGTCGACTTCGTGCCTGCTCGAAAACGGGGTTGCGGTCCGCAGCTGCTTCCACTGTGCGGCGCGGTCGTGATCGTTGCCGATTTCCTGTGCGTTGAGATTGGTGCGTTTCTTTCGAATGGCCGCGAGATCCAGGTGCATGTCCGAGCAGAATTTTCTGCGTCATGACGGTGGGCACGAACCGATTGAGCGTTTGCTCGGTGCAGCCGTAGGGGTAGTCGACGAGGTAGGGCAGCGCATCGACCATGGCACCGGCGAGGGTGGGGCTGTAGCGGATTTCGAGCGCGGCTTTGTTCCGGGCGGCGTTCTTTGCGGGCATTTGATGGTGATGCTTCCGGTGGTTGTGGCATCGCGGATGACGCCGGAGAAGCTGTCGGTTTTGAGCATGCCGTGGATGTAAACGGGGAAGGAAGTCTGCATGGCGTCGGATTCTTCATCGGTGATGGCTTGCGTGGCGATGATCTGGGCGGTGCCTTCGTGGAGGACGTTGACGCGCCAATCGACGCGTGCTTCGCCGCCGGCGTCGACATCGGCGGATTTGAGGGTGCGATCTGGTGTGAAATGCTCGGTGTCGCCGGCGTGGATCGACCGGCTCAAACAGGTCGCCGGAGAGGTTCAGATTCGACGCGCACGTGCTTTGCGGTTTTCAGATAGTTGTGGACGATGGCGGAGAAGACGACTTCATCGTTCTGGACGAAGAAGCGCGGGGCTTCCAGCCGGACGATCAGATTTTTGGTGGTGACGACTTCGGTCTCCCCTTCGCCGACGCGGCGTGCCCGCGCCGAGTGCCCAGACCTTCGCCTTCCAGGTGGTGAGGCTTTCGGGCATGGTGACTTCCACGGTGGCGGTGCCGTCCTTGGCGGTGACCAGATTGGGCGCCCAGTAGGCCGTATCGGCGAAGTTGGAGCGGACGGTGGGTTCGACGCGTGCAGGACCTTGGCGGGCGGGATTGATTGCATTCGCGACAGCCTCGGGCTGACCAATGTCGCGCAGCGTCGGACAGGTCCGCTCGCAGCGGCGATTTCCGATCGGTCAGCCAAATGCGACCGCCGCCGTCCGCCGCCGCCGCGCCCGGCCTCCGCTGGGCGAGGCGAGATCTTGAATGCCTCTGTTCCATATACGTCCGAATCGTCGCGTGCGTCGGCGCCGCGACTTTTCGCCATACTCCGTCGCGCATACCGCCAAAGACGCCGAGGTAGGCCATCCCGATTTCGTCCGGCACTTCATGAGTTGGCGCTGGCGATGTCCAGGCTGTCTTCGGTTCTGACGTAATGCTGCCGCCGCCACTGCCAGAAATACTTGCGAATGTCCGCCGACGTTGGTGCCGCCGCTGATGTACTCCACGCTCTTGTCATACAGCGCCAGCACCGCCGAGCCGGTGAATGGCTCGCCATTCTTTTCCGTCACCTTCAGCGTCAGCTTCGCCTTTGCTCGCCCGGCTTGTATTCCGCCGCGTCGGCCGTGACACGTCGACATTCAAGATCGCGATCCTCCGGCGGGACGATCACCTCGCGCACATCCGTGTACACCTTGGCGTTGGCGACCGTCAGCGCTTCGACAAAGAAGTTGGGCATGTCCTTCTTGCCGACGTCGATTTCCTCCACGGCGCTCTTGCCCTTCAGCCGAATCACCTTCGGGGGCAGATAAATGCCATTGGTCGGGCCGAATGAACAGCAGCACCGTCGCATCGGCGCGGTTCGTGTTGACCATCAGCCGCACCTTTTCCCCGGCGGCATATTCCTTTTTGTCCGTGACGACTTCGATATCGTTGAAGCGGAACTCCTTGCCGTTGAAACCCTCGCCGCGGACGACGAAGACATATCCGCCCTCGATCGTCGGGCCTTTGGCGTCGGTGACGCGTGTAGCTCAAACGGTATTGGCCCGCGGCTTGGCCGTGAATCTGCACGTCGGCGGTGCCATCGTCGCTGGGGTTCGAGGCGCCAGTGCTGGACTTCGTTTTCGACGGGCTTCGCCTGGGCGTCGTAGGTGATTTTATAGAGTTTGAGGGCGCCGGTTCCGGTGACGGGTTTGTTATCGAGGGTCTGGCGAAGTGAAATGCGCGGTGACGGTGTCGCCGACGGTGTAATAGCCGCGATCCACCCACGCATAGACTTTGAAGGGTTGTCGCGCGACCAGCACGTTGCCGGTGCCGACGATGGTGCGGCGGCTGGCGTCCGTGACTTCCGCGGAGATGGTGTACTTGTGATCCTCGATCGCCGTACGCGGCCTTGGCGACGCTGGTGTCAATTTCGACTTTCACCGTGCCATCCGGGCCGATGGGCGACTTCGTTTTCACTGACGACTTCCGGTTGCTGTTCGGTCCACGGGCCGGGCCACCAGGTGCATGGGCCGCAGGCATCCCCAGCGTCGCCATCCGGGATACCAGTTGTAATCGCAGGCGAACCACCAATAGCCCGGCTCATAGAACCAGTCCCATTTGGCCCGCGGGATACCAGCGTGCATCGTAGGATGTGTCGCGTGATCTTGTATTTTACTTTGGCATGAGTAACGGGTCGCTCCGAAATAATATTTTGCGGAGATGGTGGCGGTGATTTTTTCACCGAGCATGATCGGGTCGGTGGGAGCGTCGATCTTTACTTCAAACTCGGGCTTTTTGTATTCTTCGACGCGGAATGCGATGCCGCCCCAGCCGGCGGCATCGGAGATGTTGTAAGATCCGAGGGTCGCTTCTTTTTCGACGAGGTATTCGCCGGAGAGCCCGCCCCATTCGTCGAGTGTTCCGGAGAGGGTTTTGAGGATGTCTCCCTTGGGGCTTTGAATCTGCATGGTGGCGTGTTGTCCGGCGAACTTATTTTGGCCGCGCGGCGCGTCTTCATCGTATTTATTGCTGCCTAACCACATTTTCCATTGGACTTTGTCACCGGGGCGATAGACGGGCCGATCCGTGACGATGTATGCCTTGGTGCGGTTGTATTGGTTGTCGTATTCATCGTAATAGCTCTGGAACCAGATGCTGTTGAAGCCGATGAAGGCGAAGCCGAGGGGGCGTCGCCATCGCGGGCGGTCGCGGTGGTGACCCAGTTGAAGCCGGGCAGGATGGTCGGGGGCGGCGGGGTCAACCGGCGGCGGGGCCTTGTCAGAGGCATTGGGTGTGGTGGGGATGATGACCTGTCCGTCGGCGTCAGCGGTGGCGGGGAACTGTTGAATATCGAGACGGTATTTGTTGTCTTTGATCCATTGCTGGCGATAGCCGAAGAAATCGACTTTGATATTTGGGATGGGTTGTCCGGTGGCGGCGTCGGCGACGTAAGTGTAAACCGCGTCCTTGAGTTGTTTTCTGACGATGACGGTGTCGGAGAGCCAGACGAGGATTCGGCTGACGTTACCGCCCTGCATGATTCCAACGAGTAAATAAGCACCGGCGGCCTTGAGCGGGGTTTGGACGGTGATGCGCTTGTCGAAGTGATTGGGGCGGGGCTGGAGGGTCATGTCCCAGGCGGCGGCTTCCTTGCCGATGTATTTGGCCTGATTTTTTTCGACTAAACGCCAGCCGATATTGGAGAGATCAATTTGTTCGGATTGTAGTTCGTTGGGCCTGGTGTTGAGATAGGCTTTCATATCGGCGAGGAGGAGGGGGACGTTTACTTCGTGTGCGGAGAAGGCGATTTTGGCGGCGTTGCGGAATCGGAAGTCGATTTTGGCGGGGTTAGTTCCGGCGGGCTGCACGAGGGTATTTTCGAAGGTTCCCCAGTTGCCGACGATTTGATCGAGGCGATTTTGGCGTGAGGCGTCGGAGCCTGGGCCGAAGGCGGCGATGGCCTTGCCAACCAATCTGCGGCGGTATCGTACTGTTGTCGGTCGGTGTAGATTTGTGCGAGGGAGTCCATGGCTTGTTCAGCCCAGCCGTCGCCGTGGTTGGGGCCGGCGGCGATATTTTGGAGGATTTTGATGGGGTTGAATTCGGTGGGGAGTGGGAAGCGTTTGATGCCGTTGGCGAGTTTGGCGATGGTTTCGTTGTCGGTGAGGGAGGAGACGGCGTAGGGTCCGGCGTCGTTTTGTTTATGATCGTCGCGGGCGTCGTTGCGGAAGATGTTTCCGTAGGCGGCCATGGTTTGGACGCCGAACTGCTGGTTGAGGAAAGTGGCGAGTTCCCATTGTTCTTTTTGGGCGTATTCGGGAGATGTTGCGGCGGCTTGATGGAGGGTCCAGCGCCAGCGCTCGCCATCGGTGAGGGCGGTGTCCCAGCTTTTGGGGGTGGAGTGGAGGATGGGTTGGCCCTTGTCGTCGACGGGCGCGCCGCGGTCGGTGGCCCAACCGTTCCAGCCATTCCAACCGCCTCGGCCGCGGTAATAGCCGGGGGCACCGTCTTCGTAGTCGGGGAGCTGTGTGAGGTCGGTGAGGGTTTGGAGGCGCCAGGCGTCGGGGCCTTGTTGGCCCTGGAGGAGCATGGCGGCGAATTCGTCGTAGAATTCGGCGGTTTGTGGATCGGGGTTTTTTTGTTGGGAGAGGAGAGCGGCGGCGTTTTGCATGAGTTGCGAGCGCGCGCGAACGCGGTCGCGGTCGAAGCTGGAGACCCATTTTCCGTTGGCGCCCATGCCACCTCCGCGTCCGTTTCCGCGGGTGAATGTTCCGGCGATGATGCAGCCGTCGTGGTCGACGTCGCGGTAGGTGCGAGCGGCCTCCCAGAGGAGTCGCCAGTCGGTGTGGTGGGCGGCGATGACTTTTTCGCGGAAGTCGTCGAGTTCGTCGATGCGTCCGAGGTTGCGGAGTGCGTCGACGCAGAGTTGGAAGTCGTTGGTGAGTTGGTCGGTTCCGGCGGGGGAAGCGACCAAGGGGGAGAGGCCGTCGTAGGCGTCTTTGTAGTTGCCTTTGATTTGGGATTCGCGGAGTGCGGCGGGGGAAGTGGTGGAGTTGGCGGCGTGGGCGGTGGAGAGGAGGAGTGTGGTGGCGAGGAAGGCGAGGGTGATGCAGAGGTACAGGGTTCGGAGCATGAGTTGGTCCTTCCAGGAAGCGGGGAGCGTGTGGAGGGTTTGATGCGCGAGAGGGGTGGGGGTTCCTGGAATTTTGGGATATTCGATAACAGCACCGCGCTGCGGCGGCGTAAAAGTTTTTGGAGGTGCGGGTTTTTGGGGATGGGATTTTTTAGTGTTTTTAGCCCATGGCGGCGTTGTGGGCGGGGGGATGGCCTTCGTTGAATTTGGTGAGGGTGACTTTGTTGCCACGGGGGTTGAAGACGACGCTGTTCATGTAGGCGCCGCATGAGGAGGATGCCTCGGCCGCAGCAGCGTTCGATGTTTTCAGCGGCGGTGGGGTCGGGGAGTTCGGCGGGGTTGAAGCCGTGGCCCTGGTCTTCAATGGTAATGTCGATGCGTTGGTCGGTGACGCGGTAATGGATGTGGACGGGTTTGGCGGGGTCGAGTTTGTTGCCGTGCTTGACGGCGTTGACGAGAGCTTCTTCGAGGGCGAGTTTGAGGGCGAAGAGGTCGGATTCGGGGAAGTGGTGTTTTTCGCAGCAGGAGAGGATTTCGGATTGCATGTCGCGGGCCTGGGGGAGGGAGCTGATGATGGTACGTTCGGTCCAGGGTTGGTCGGCAACGTGGGCGAGCTTGAGTTTGTTTCTGGAACGTTTCATCTTACCGCCATCGATTGAACAAGAGGATGGAATCCTAAGTAAGAGCGCACGGGAAGATTCCGTTCCTCCGTTGGATTGTATCGGGCGAATCGCTGGGGTAGCGGTGCAGCTGCCCGTGTTTTTCGCCACAGTGAAGGGCGATTAGGCCGGTTGAAGGCTCTCCTGTGCGTCTTTCACGGTTGGGTAAATGCGGAAGAGGCGATTGAGCTTGGTGATGAGGAAGACTTCGTAGATCTGGGGGTTGATGTCGGAGAGGCGGAGTTGGCCACCTTTTTGTTTGACTTTGTTATTGATGGTGATGAGTGTGCCCAGGGCGGCGGAGGAGAGATGATCGACGGCGGCGAAGGAGATGATAAGGCGAGGGTGCTCTTCGCGTTCGACGATGGCGGTGAGCTGTTCGCCGATCTCGGCGATGTTTGCTTCGTCGAGTATTTTTCGACTGGTGAACTCCACTTGGGTGGACTCGCCGATCCGCGTCACTTTGAGTCGAGCGGGCTCTTGCGCCATCTTCGTTTTCTCCGCCGAGGCAACGGTTCCCTGGCCGGGTTGTTTTTGAGGAGGGTTCCTGCCTTATTCGTATGATAAGGGGGACATTGGTTGTGTCAAGATAAAGTTAGGACTCAACTGCGGCGGAGGAGGTTATTTATGAAAGGAGAGGGAGGTGGAGGGCGGGCGATCTCAGCCCATGAAGGGCGGCGTCCTGGCGGCTGAAGAGATCGAGGACGGGGAGGGGGAGGGTTCGGCGGAGGGCGGCAGCGCGCTGGGGGGCGTGGACGGGTGACATGGTGGTGAGAATGACGGCGGTGTCGGAGGCAGCGGTGTCGATGTCTTTCCAGGGGAGGATGGGGATGCCGCGGTAATCGCGATGGAAATGGCCGAGGGAGCCGTCGGCGATGGCGATGAGTTCGAGGCCGAGGTCGCGGGCGGCTTGCCAGAAGGGGAGGATATTTTTGCCGAGGTCGGCGAGGATGATGCGTTGGATGCCGAGGCGTCGGGCGGCGCGGTCCATGCGGGTGCGGATTTTGTTGAATTTGAAGATTTGTTCGAGGGTGGCGGGGGCGAGGAGGTGTTGTTCGTGGTTGCGTTGGGTTGGCCATGCGTCGAGGCCCTGGGCGAGGCCGCGGAGGTAGGATTGTTTGTGAGAGCCGTGGAGAGGGTGGGGGGATTGATTGGCATCGCGGTTTTCAGCCATCATCCAGTATCGGGCGAGCCAGTCGGCGGCGAGTTGGTGGCAGAGCGGAGCGGGGATGTATTTGGCGAGGAGGTAGAGGTTGTTGCGGACGTCGAGGCGGGTGGTGCGTTGGCCGATGCGGGCGTTGGGGGTTTTGAGATGCGTGAGGGGTAGATCCCAGAATCGCTGGACGGAGTGGCCGGAATTGAGGAGTCGGAAAGCGAGGTCGTATTCCTCGGCCTGCATGAAGAAGTGGGAGGGGAGTGGTCCGGCAGAGATTCCGCCGGGGAGGCTTTCGAGTGCGCTGCGTCGGAGGCCGGTGCCAGCCCCAATGAAGACGTCGGGGTATGCGGAGGCTTCTTTGGAGCCGTCGGGGAGAGTGACGTCGAAGACGGCGGCGGCGAGGAGGGGGTTGTCGCGGAAGTGGCGGATCATTTGGGGGATCGTGCCGGGGTGGGGGTATGCGTCGTCGTCGAGGAGGACGATGAACTCTCCGCAGGATTTTCGGATGGCGAGGTTTTTGGCGACGGGGCCGCAGTTTTTGGGGAGACGGATGAGGTGGATGGAGGGGAAGGCGGCGGCAATGAGGTCGGCGGTGTGGTCGGAGGAGGCGTTGTCGACGATGAGGATTTCAAATTGGGAGGCGGGGAGTCCGTTGGCGAGGGTGCGGTGGAGACAATCGAGGATGACGGGGCCTCGGTTGAAGGTGGCGATGCAGAAGCTGACGAGGGGGGGATGGGGCATAGGGGGTTTATCGACCGGGGGGGTGGGGTTTCGTGAGGGGTTGGGGGGGGGTTTGGTTTGCGAGGGGGATTTTTGTTGTGCGCGGCATCGATGAGAGGGCCGTTGAGGCCCTCTCATCGATCACGGCCGGGGGCGGCCGTGCCACATTTGGGCTGCGGGGGCGGCCGTGCCACATTTTTGGCTGCCGGGCTGTTTGCTATTTAGGGGGGGTGATGCGGTTTTGGCCGGCGTCGAGGAGTTTTGCGATGAGTTCGGCGAGGCGTGCGGCGTCGTCGCGGGCGGCGGTGAGGAGGTCCAGTTGTGCCGGGGTGAGGCGGGGGCCGAGGTCTTCGATGAGGAGGTGGATGCTCATTTGGATGGAGGTGAGAGGGGTTTTGAGTTCGTGGGAGACGCTGGCGATGAGTCCGGACTTGGCTTCGTCGATCTGGCGAAGTTGGGTGGCATCGACGAGGACGATGGTGATACCGGTGATTTCGCCGGCATCGTCGAGGAGGGGGATGGCATGAGGGAGAAAGAAAAGTTCGCGTCCCTGGTCGAAGACCTGGACGGCGGATTCGTATCCGCGTGGGTCGATGCGGGCGCGGGTTTTTCCGGCTTCGCCGACCATTCGGATGAGCCACTCGTGAGGGAGTTCGTCGATGGTGATATCGGGCTTCAGGTTGAACATGTTGGAGGCGAGTTGATTGGAGAGTTCGATACGTCCATCGCGGGACATGACGGCGACGCCGTGGGGGAGCGAGTCGATGGCCAACTGGGTTGTCGATTGAATTCGGCGGAAGCGATCGTGGTCCAGCTTTCGGAGCTGCTGAAGGGTGAGAGCCAAGGCGTTGAAAGTGCGGGCGAGGGTGGCGATTTCGTCATTGCCGTTGATCTGGATGGGGTTGTCGAAGTCTCCGGCCTGGAGTCGTTTGGCGGAAGCGGTGAGGGCATCGAGGGGATGGAAGATGCAGCGGTTGAGGATGAAGTAAAAGACAGCGGGGAAGAGGAGGCCGAAGAGGAGGGTGAGGATGATGTAGTGAGCGGAGGTGAATTCGAGAAGGAGGCAGGCGGGGATGAGGATGGCGACCAGTGCGCCATAGGCGAGGAATATTTTGCGGCGAAGTCCTGGCGTGCCGCAGTCATTTTGAGTGGGTTGGGAGTGCGGAGGTTGGTGGGGTTTAGATTCCATATTTCTTTCGGCGGCGCCAGAGGGTGGCGGCGTCGATACCCAGTGTGACGGCGGCATCGTCGAGGCTTCTGGTGGCGGCGAGGACGCGGCGGATGTGGAGTTCTTCGAGTTTTTCGAGAGGGATGAGGGAGCCGGGGGCGGGGTCATCGGGGACGATGGCGACGGAGCCGGGGAGGAGGTCGGGTCCGATCCATTCTTTGGTGGCGAGGATGGCGCAGCGTTCGATGACGTTGCGGAGTTCGCGGATATTTCCGGGCCAAGGGTAGCGTTGGAGGAGTTCAATGGCTTCGGGGTTGAATCCGAGGACATCGGGGAATTTTGTTGCGGGTGAAAAATGCGAGCATTCGCTGGGCGATGGGGACGATGTCTTCGCGCGCGTTCGCGGAGGGGGGGGATTTCGATTTGGATGACGTTGAGGCGGTAGAGGAGGTCTTCGCGGAAGCGGCCTTCGCTTGACGGCTTTATCAAGATCGACGTTGGTGGCGGTGATCATGCGGATGTCGGCATGGCGGGTGAGTTGTTCGCCGACGCGTTCGTACTCGCGGTCCTGAATGAAGCGGAGGAGCTTGGGTTGAACGATGAGCGGGAGGTCGCCGATTTCGTCGAGGAAGAGGGTGCCGCCTTCGCACATGGCGATGCGTCCGGGGTTGTCGCGGACGGCGGAGGTGAATGCGCCTTTGACGTGGCCGAAGAGTTCGGATTCGAGGAGTTCGGCGAGAGGGAGGGGCAGGAGACGGTGCCGAAGGGTTTGTCGGCACGAGCGGACCAACCGTGGATGGCGCGGACGAGGACGCCCTTGCCGGTGCCGGATTCGCCGCGGATGAGGACGGTGGCATCGGTGGTGGCGACCTGCTGGGCGAGGTGGATGGCTCGCTGCATGGCAGGGGAGTGTGTGGAGTGCAGTTCGACTTCGGGGCTGGTGCGGCCGATGGTTTCGCGGAGAGCGGCGACGTTTTGTTCAAGGCTGCGCATCTGGCCAATGCGATGAGCGACGTGTTTGACCTGGGCGGGGGTGAATGGTTTGGGGAGGTAATCGACGGAGCCGGATTTCATGGATTGCACGGCGGTGTCGATGGAGGCGTAGGCGGTGATGACGACGATCTTCATCCAGGGGCTGATGGCGTGTAGTGCGGGGATGAGGTCGAGGCCTTTTTCGGCACCGAGGCGGAGATCGACGAATGCGAGATCGAAAGCAGCGGCGGGCGGCTTCAGCGAGTGCGTCGGCGGAATTGGAAACGGCGACGACTTTGTGACCGTCGCCCTTCGAGACAGAAGGACAAAGTTTTTCGAATATTGATCTCGTCATCCACCACGAGGATGTTCAGGGAGGACGGCGTTGCTAGTTGCTGTTCGCTCATAGCAGAGGACCGAAGAGAGATATGCGACTGTATGCTACTCCGACGTGGGTATTAAAGATATATGAATCTATTGATTCCACTCGAGTATTTTTGCGTCCGGATGAGCAGCGTCAGTGGCGGCGTCTAAAGCGGCGGTGGCAACCCGTGGTGCGCGGCGATTATTTTTGACCGCACCGCCGGGGAAAGCGGATTTGCTGGCGAAGTGGAATCCTTCGGCGTCGGTCCAGGAGATGGAGGCACCGGGGGTCATGAAGCGGGCGGATTTGGCGGGGTTTGGGAGGATGGTGATGGGGACCATGATGCCGGCCGCGCCGAGCAGAGGGAGGACGGTGCTGATGGCGCGATATTCCTCGGGGTAAATTTTGGCGGGCTCTGAATAGCTGATGGAGTTGGGGGCGGCGTGCGGCAGGGCGGCACGAGCGGCTTTGTAGGAGTCGTTGGCGGTGATGGCGGGCTGATGCTTTTCAACCTGATTGACGGCGGCGGAAATGGCGGAAAGGGAAGAGATGTAGAAGTAGCCGTTGCGGACGGTCCAGGCGATGGAGAAGAATGGGGTTTGGACGGCAGAGACGGAGATGCCGTCGGCGTCAGTGGTGGTGACCTGGATGCGACCCTGGCCGTTGGCGTTGATCTGTCCTTCAAGGAGGGGCAAGGTTTTGGCAAGGGTGGCGGGGTCTTTGAGTTTATGGACGAACGATGCGGCAAGGCCGATGCCGTCGGGGGATGGGGCGCGGTAGGCGACCCACTCGTCTCCGAAGGTGGCGAGGAGTTCTTTTTCGATGTCGAAGCCGGCCTGGAGGGAGGCGGTGGCGAGGGCGTTGTTGAGCTGGGTGGTTGCCTGGGGGTCGATTCGGCCGGCGATGTCGCGGGCGAGCGCGAGGATTTTCATGGGGTCGAATTTGGTGGCGGTGAAGGCGACGGCTTCCTGGGGGATGGAGGCGAGGGCGGCGTCGGTGATGGGGCCTTGATCGAGAAGAGAGAGGAGACCCGTGCGTGGTCCGTGGATGCCGACGAAGGCTTCCTCGGCCCAGCCTTTGCCGTCGAAGCCACCCGTGTAGGCTATTTGGGTGAGGTTTGTGATGCCGAGGATGTCGATGACGGCGTGGTATTTTTGGCGGGCGTCTTCGGAAGCGGTGGTGTCTTTGGCGACGGCGTTGTTCATCATGGCGATGACGGCGTGAGGATCGGCGTATGTGGTGAAGGCACCGTTGGGGCGGACATGCTTCATCGCCTGAAGATAGGCGGGCGCGGCGCTGAGGGCGTCGGGGTGGATGGCGAATTCGGCAGCGGAGAGGGTGCCGACGGTGAGGATCACGAGGCCGTTTTTTTGCGTGACGGCAATCTGCACGGGCGCGTGGGCGGATTTGTCGATGGACCTTTGGATGACGGCGACAAGGGCGGGAGCGTCGGCAGCGGCATCGCAAAGGAGGGCGATGCGGGGCTTGGGTTCGTTATGATTTGTGACGTCGATGGGGCCGATGTAGAAGGCGACGGGGTGGCGCCAGAGGATTCCGAGGGCGCTTGTGGCATCGGAGATTTCAGCGGGTGCGTTGGGATCTTTTTCGGCGGCGAGTTCGATCCAGCGGGGGAGTTGTTGCGCGAGATAAGCGGGGAGGCCGGAGGTGTCGAGGACGCCTTTCAGATTGGAGTTGGCATAATCCGGGGCGAGAGCGTCGGCACCCTGCCAACCCATATAGAGAAGTGCATCTTTTGGAATATGGTTGTCAAGAGGGGCGGCGGAAAGCGAGGTGGCGAGTGATAAGAGGAGTCCCGCGAAGAGCAGGGCGCGAGGCGGGCGGGTTGATTCAGACGTTTCATTCGGAATTCCTTTTCCAAAAGGAGAGCAGAACAAAGCAGATATGTGGCCTCGCCCCCCACGAGACAATCGCAAGATACTCCCGCGTGGTGTTGGCGGCAATGATTAAATTTCGCGAATGCAAGATTGTAAGCAAGGGCAAAAAATGCGTATATATCATTAAAAGACGGGTTTGGCGCATGATATGGAAGAGCTGTGGTACGCAGGGCAAGGGTGGAATCGCTTACGGTATAAGCATGGCAAAAATAGAAAAGGGCCCGTTGGATGGGCCCTTTTTTTATGATGGGAGGATATGGATTTATTCCTGAGTGGGGGCAGTTTTTTCGGGGGTGGGTTTGGCGGTTTCGCCGAGGACGATGGGATCGCCTTCCTTGAGGCGGGTGGCTTTGCCGGTGCGTTCGCGGAGGTAAGTAGAGCTTGGCGCGGCGGACGCGGCTGCTGGCGTTTCACTTCGAGCTTTTCGATCTTGGGGGAGTGGAGCGGGAAGATACGTTCGACGCCTTCGTTGTTGACGATGCGGCGGACGGTGAAGGTGGCGTTGATGCCGTCGCCCTTTTGCATGATGACGGTGCCGGAGAAGACCTGGATACGTTCCTTGTCGCCTTCGACGATGCGCTGGTGGACATCGACGATGTCGCCGATTTCGAACTGGGGGGGCTTGGCCTTGAGGTGCTTGGCCTCAACGTGGGCCATGAGTGCGTTCTTCATTGCGTCTTCCTTGGGCAGATGCCCGTAAGTGGGAAACTGTGATCGGGGAGCGGGAGATGGGAGACAGTCCCTCAATTCGATCGACCGTCCGGGGTTCGAGTTGGTAATCGGTAATTAGTAATTGGTAATTTGCTGACGCATGGGTGGGGGCTCTCGCGGTCGCGGCAGCGAATTACTAATTACTAATTACCATTTACTCTCTTTCAGCAGGTCCGGCCGCCGTTCGGCGGTGCGGTGTTTTGCTTGTTCGCGTCGCCATTTTTCGATGGCGGCGTGGTTTCCGGAGAGCAGGATTTCCGGGACAGTCAGGCCGTGGAATTCGCGGGGCCGGGTGTAGTGCGGATATTCGAGTCCGCCGTTGATCGTCGCGTCGGCCGGCGCGAAGGATTCGCCGTGGGGCGAGAGGTCGTCGCCGAGCACGCCGGGGAGGAGCCGGACGACCGCGTCGAGGAGGACCATCGCGGGCAGTTCGCCGCCGGAGAGGATGTAGTCGCCGATGCTGATTTCGCGGGGCTGGAGGATCTGGTGGATCCGTTCATCGAAGCCTTCGTAGTGGCCGGCGATGAGGAGCAGCGCGGGGGAGTTGGCTGAGTTCTTCGGCCAGCGCGTTGGGAGAATTTTTCGCCGGTGGGGGCGAGGAGGATCGCGGGTGGCCGGGGCCGGGTCCATGGCTTCGATTGCGGCGACGGCGTCGATGACGGGCTGGCACATGAGGACCATTCCGGGTCCGCCGCCGAAGGGCCGGTCATCGACTTTTCGGTGCGGGTCTTTGGTGTAGTCCCGCAGTTGGTGCAGGTGATAGGAGACGAGGTTTTTGTCCTGCGCCCGCTTGAGGATGCTGCTGCCGAGCACGCCGGTGAACATCTCCGGGAAGAGCGTCAGGACGTCGATACGCATGGGGACGGAGTGCTGAGGGCCGAGGACTGAGGATTGAGTTAGAAGCACTCAATTCTCAGTCCTCAGTCACTCAGTCCTTTCGCACGCCTTAGGCTTTGATGAGCGTTGCGGGGGCGTTGGAGTCGATGGCGCGGGCGAGGAGTTGCTTGACGGTGGGGGAAGGCTGGGCGCCCTTCTTGATCCAGAAGTCGACGCGGTCTTTGTTGACGACGACCTGATTGGCGGTGTCGCTGTTGATGGGGTCGTAGAAGCCGAGCTCTTCGATGACCTTGCCATCGCGGGGGGAGCGGTGATCGACGGCGTTGATGCGCCAGAAGGCGTGATTTTTGCGACCGAAGCGCTTGAGACGAATCTTAACCACGTGTAAACCTCAAGTTACCAGAGTGCCTGCATTCCGCCGGAACGGGTGCGTGGCAGATCGTGAGATCTTCCACGGGCGGGGAACCGAGCAATGTACTCGATAGGGGAATGGGTTGCAACAGGCGGGAAAAGTGGAAATTTTGTTGGGATCCTGCTAATTGTTTTGGCCGGCATGCCGGTGTCATGCGGGCAGATCGAATTTCACCACCAAGGCACCAAGAGTTCCGGCATAATTTGAATTTGAGATTTGATGGCGAGAGGAGTTGTTTGTGATTGCGAGCGTCAGGGATGAAACACAAATTTCCCCCCCAACTTGCATTCCCCCATCCCCTCCTCTATAGTCATCTCATCATCCACGCACGTGGATGGAATCGTCAGGGGTTGGGGTTTTCCAAGACAGATTCTTATTTTCACAGCCAAGAACCTCGTTATACTTGTGTCGCGTCCCGCGCGGCTCGCTTGGTGCTTCTGCTTTCCGCAGTTCGCCCTCGCCGCCACGCCACGCCCAAGGGAGTCCTATTTTGACCCAGCAGTACCACGACCCGATCGTCAACCTCCTCAGCAGCCAGGACGGCGAACCGATCCGCTCCGCCGACCTCGCCGAAAAGCTCAGCATCCCGCCGGAGCGCCAGGAAGAATTCGAACGGGCCGTCGATGAACTCGCCGCCGCCAACAAAATCGTTGTCGCCCCCGGCCGCACCCTCGCTCTCCCCGCCATCGGAAACAAAGTCACCGGCGTTTTCCGCCAGACCTCCCGCGGCTTCGGTTTCGTCATCCCTGACGAAACCAACGCCCACGGCGATCTCTTCATCCCCGCAGGCGAAAACCTCGACGCCGTCACCGGCGACTACGTCACCGCTAAAGTCATCGTCCGCGAAAAATACGACACCCGCGACCGAAAAAATATCTCCGGCCGCATCGTCGAAATTCTCAAACGCGCCACCAATAAAGTCGTCGGCACGCTTGCCAAACAATCCGGTCGATGGGTCGTCATCCCCGACGGCCACGTCTTCAAAACCCCCGTCGAAGTCGGCGACGTCTCCGCCAAAAACGGTGCCGAAAATGACAAAGTCGTCCTCGAAATCCTCAAATATCCCCAGGGCGACCAACTCGCCCAGGGCGTCATCACCGAAATCCTCGGCGGAAAAGGCGAGCCCGAGGTAGAACTCCAAAGCGTCATCCGCCAGTTCGACCTCCCCCGCGCCTTCCCCGAACCCGTCCTCGCCCAGGCCCGCACCGCCGCCATGTCCTACGACCCGCGAGAGTTCATGGCCGACCGCGAAGACCTCACCAACGAACTCATCGCCACCATCGACCCCGATGACGCCCGCGACTTCGACGACGCCATCTCCCTCCGCCAGCTCAAAGGCACCGCGCGCCTCGAGCCCGAGGAGGCCGAACCCGATATCGAACGCCTCATGCAAAACGGCACCGGCGAAGCCGTCTGGGAACTCGGAGTCCACATTGCCGACGTCTCCTCCTTCGTCGTCGTCGAATCCGCCATGGATATCGAAGCACGCACCCGCGGCAACTCCACCTACTTCCCCGGCTACGTCATTCCGATGCTCCCCGAAGTCCTCTCCAACGGCGTCTGCTCCCTCCAGGAAGACCAGCCCCGCCTCACCAAATCCGCCTTCATTCGCTACGACGCCGCTGGCCGCGTCGTCGGCACGCGCTTCGCCAACACCCTCATCCGCAGCAAAAAACGCCTCACCTACAAACAAGCACAAGCACTCATCGACGACTCCAAAGGCGTCGGCGAGGTCTACACCAAGGGACTCCTCGACGCACCGCCCAATCCCAAAATCGTCACCGTCAGCGATGACATCCGAAAACTCCTCGTCCACATGGACCGCCTTGCCCGCGCCATCCGCCAGCGCCGCCTCGCCGAGGGAATGGTCGTCCTCGATCTCCCCGAAGTCGAACTCGTCATCAACGACGAAGGCCACGTCATCGACGCCCGCCCCGAAGACGACTCCTTCACCCACAAAATCATTGAAATGTTCATGGTCGAAGCCAATGAAGCCGTCAGCCGCTGGCTCACCAAAGCCGACCTCCCCGTCCTGCGCCGCATCCATCCCGACCCCGACGTCACCAGCACCGAAACCGTCCGCCAGTTCATGCTCGTCGCGGGCAAAAAAGTCCCCAAGGTCATGGACCGCAAAGCACTCCAGGGAATCCTCGACAGCGTCCGCGGAACACCCATCGCCTACGCCGTCCACCTCGCCGTTCTCAAGACCATGAGCAGCGCCGAATATTCCCCACAGCCCATCGGCCACTACGCCCTTGCCAGCGAAAACTATTCCCACTTCACCAGTCCCATCCGCCGCTACGCCGACCTCGTCATCCACCGCTGCTTCGACGCCGTCCTCAAAATGAAAGCCGGCGCCAAAAAGCAAAAACCCGAACCCAAAAAACGAAAAACCCGCGCCGCTGAAATCGCCGAGCCCGCTCCACAACCCAAAGCAATCGAAATCCCCAGCGGCCAGCCCGGCATGCGCCGCGGCGCGGGCCTCATGCCCGAATCTCTCGGCATGACCCCCGACTACGGAACCCTCGTCGCCCTCGGCAAGCACCTCTCCTACACCGAACGCCGCTCCTCCGACGCCGAACGCGAACTCCGCGCCGTCAAAGTCCTTCAACTCCTCGCCGAGCACATCGGCGATGTCATCGACGGCGTCATCACCGGCGTTACCGGCTTCGGCGTCTTCGTCCAATCCACCCGCTTCCTCGTCGAAGGAATGATCCGCGTCGCCGACCTCCCCGACGACTTCTGGCAATTTGAAGAACGCACTGGCGTCCTCCGTGGCCAACGCACCGGTCGACGCATTTCCCTCGGCGACCGCGCCCGCGTCCAGATCGTCAACATCAACATCTCCTCCCGGCAACTCGACCTCCGGCTCCTCGAACACGGCTCCAGCATCGGCGGCGACACCGCCATGCGCCGCATGGAACCCCGCCGTACCCCCTCCCAAGCCCGCGGCGCCCGGTGCCCCCATGACCGAAGAACAACAACTCGAACATATTCGCAAAAAGAATCTCGCCAAACGCGCCGACCGCAAGGATCAAGCCCGACGCCGCTCCGGTGGCACGCCCAATACCCCCATTCCCGGGAGTGACCGGGGTGCGACCGGGGCACGCGAAGGCGGGACCGGGAAACGAGGGGGGCGTGGCCGGGGCAGAAGAGGTGGTGGCGGAGGCGGGGGCGGGGGGGGCGTGGCCGTTTTGGAAAATAATCTGTACAATACCCCCGCATGTCCCGCATGATGATGGGCGGTTGGAGCTAAAATTATGTTGAAAATCACCGGTATTTTCGCCGTCACCACAGCCATCACCCTCGCCGGCTGCGGCGGTTCCACCACCACCCGCACCGGCGGATTCCCCGCATTGGTCAGCAATCTACAGAACGGCAACGTCTCCCAGACCGGCCAGACTGCTTCCGCCGCTCAAACCGCCGCCGGAACGCCCAACGTCACCAACATCCTCGGTGCCGTGAACACCGCCAATGGAACCTCCTCGACCACCCCCGTCTCCAACGCCCTCACCCCTGCCAACATCGCCGCCGCCGTGAACGCCGCCCTCGCCGCGAACGCCGCCAAGCAAGGCTCCGTCCCCACCAACCCCAACGCCATCGGTCCGGGCCCCATCTTCGGACCCGCCGGTATCGACGCCTTCGGCAGCGTCCAAGGTCCCGCCGCTTTCAAAATTATCCCGCCCGGAAACTAATCACCCCCCCCCCATCACCCACCCACCACCGCCCGCCTCTTCACCCGATCGACGCGATCGGCTTCACCGCTGCCGCCAAATCACTGAACGTATACTGCCGCGCCAAATCAATCCGCAAAAACGTCCCATGATTGTGCGATGAATCAATAATCAACATCCGATCCCCCAGCACATGCGACCCCTCATCAAACGACTGATGCCCGCACACAAACATCTCCGCCCACCACGCCCGGCCCAGCGTATCCAACACCGTCTGGCTCTGATGCCTCCCCCAGATCAACTGAAACACCGAACCCCCCCGCGCATAGTCCGCCGGCGTAAGGTCGCGACGCAGCAGCGCCGGATCGAACGTCGTCAAGTCCCGCTCCGCCGGCAACGAGTGGCTGAGAAAAACTCCCGTCACCGTGATCGCGGCCAAAGGCATCGAGAAAACAAAATTGCGAAAAGCCGCATGCATCGCCGGCGCATCACCCTTGAAACGCAGATCGATATACCGGTTAAAGCGATCCGTGAGATCGTACCCATCCTTCATGATCGCCAGTTTCTGCACCTGCGCCAGATCATGGTTCGCCAAAAGAAAATGCACGCGCCCGCGAAACCGCCGCTGCAATTCAATCGCCTCCATCAACATTTCAAACGACCCGTCCTCCCCGTCCGGCCCCAGCGCGCCCCCGTGGATGATCTCCTGCAACACGACATGCCGCTGCGGATTTTTTGCCAGCGCCGCCGCCTTGATGAACCGCTCATAATTCCGCGAGTGATTATGCAAATCCCCCGCCACAAACAGATCGCCGATACCCGGAAAGCACAGCATTTGAGAATTGCGCAACGGATCCGTGCGGTTGAGCTCCGCTGCCTCATTCAACGCCGAAATAATCCTGCCGGTAAACATAAAAGGGAATCACTTTTCGGTAGGAAGGATCGCCGTCAGCCCCGGAGTTCCACGTCCCTGCTGTCGTCTTTGCTTTCCGGTATCGCCGGGGCCTCCTGCTTGGACCGACGGAACGGCCCATCGATATGTGCGACCGTCAGCGCCAACTCCAGCCGCGGAATCACCGACGCGAAATCCTGCGGCCGATGCGAGGGCCGATTCTGCACGCAATCCATAATCACCCGCGACAACGGCATTGGGATGCGCGGGTTCAATTCATGCGGAGCTTTAAGCTCTTTGTTCTGATCGACCGGTGCCGGCGTCGCCGACTTCTTCTTCGGAATCAGCGTCGGAATGTGATGATCCGTCACGCACCAGTACATCGTCGCGCCGAAATTAAACACATCCGTCGCCGGCGTCAGAGGCCCACGCCCCACCTGCTCCGGCGCGATGTAGTCTGGCGTCCCCTGAATCCGCGTCTTTACCGTCCCGATCGCACACGACTGTCCAAAATCAATGATCTTCACTTCGTTCTTGTCGTTCACCAGAATGTTGTTCGGCTTGATGTCCGCATGCACGAACCCCAACCGATGGATCGCACCCAAACCGGCCGCCACCTGCACGAATATCTTGATCAGCGACGACAGGCTCGACGGCCGCTGCACATCCAGCGACTGCCCGTCAAAAAGTTCCATCAGGAGAAAAAGCTCCGCGACCTTCAGCATCTTCCGCCGGCGAATCATCCGGATGCTGCGCCGCAACGCCGGGTGATCGAACTGCGACGCAATTGCGTACTCCTGCTCTGCCTGCTCGAGGAAACGATCATCGTCCGCGGATTTTCGCAAAACCCGCTTCAGTGCGTAAATCTGCCCGGTCTTCTTTTCAGAAACCGCGTAGATCGTGCTGCGCGCGCCATAACCCAGACACGAGATAATCTCGAAGTCAGCGATTTCCGGCGCGGGTCCATAGTTGCCTGGTTTGCCGTCAAGACGCACCCTTTACAACCTTCGATGGTGGAGGATATCACGCGGGATGGCGACTGTCGTCGCAACACCGCATGACCCGATGCATTCATCCGACTTTTGCCGTGCCCAGGTAACAATTTTTTATTGTCACTTGGAACTCAGCCGTTGGAGTATAAAGCATCGCCGGGGAGATCGATGCCGTGGCATCGATTCGACGAAGGTGCGGTCTCAAGAAGGGGGAGACAGGAACAATAACCACCACCATCCGCAATGCGAATAGCGTTTTGAGTGGCGACGATTCCAGAGGTAAGGATGGATTATTCCAGATTGCTACGCACGGATTCCGCGCATTCTACCTGGGCCTGCGAAGGCTGCATGACGGAGAGTCGCGGATCCAATCGGGAGGCTTCCCATTGGAAGAGGACGTGATCTTTCGAGATGTGAAGAGAACGTTGAAGTTCCTGGACGGTTTGGGTCAGGGTTTGGTGCTGGGCATCGCTGAGGCCTTGACGGGAGAGATCGCCTGCGAGGCAGACCCCAACCGCGTTGGTATAAGGTTTAAAAGAATGATAGCGAACATCCGGCCATCCCGCGAAGGGTGCACCCGACTCCTGATTTTGCCACGCCGTGCCAACCTCCAGCTTTCCATCCATCCCGCCACTGCTGCGGGCGCCATCGATTACAAAATGGAAGTTTGCCTTTGACCGCACCGTGTTGGAAGAGACGAAATTACCTCCTGTCACACGACCGTCGGCAAGGCTGGCGCTACTTGCTGCCAGATCTCCCGATTCATAAATAATGATATAGTCCCACGTCCCCTGCCGCAATGGAGCCACCGGCTCAATCGCCGCCGCAATCATGGGCAAACTGTCACCCCCGCCCACCGCAGCCGCAATCGGACTGCTGCCTACCGTTCCCCCTTCCATCAATAGAAGAAGGCCCGCGCTCAGGGTGAGGGTTCCGACCAAAGTGGCGAGAACCACGGCGACACGCTTTTGGCTCACAGGCTTCTTCCTGCTAGATCGTGTTTTATCGGCCATGAATACCAACCTGTGTATCGGCAAAAGCGAAAAATTCATCCACTAATTTTGCAGCCGTCATTAGTTACAACCGTTGACGCTGGTCCTCTTTGCAATCTTCTAGTCCGTCCTTCGTTCCGCTTGGACCGCACTATACCAAAGGACAGGCCCGGCGACGAGACAATTTTCTCAGGTTTCCACAACGCTCACGACCGGCTCCTCAATAGTGCCATCGGGGTTCAATGCCAGCGGTTCCAATCCTGCCAAACGGCCCAGCACCTCAGCGGCTTCATTCTGTAAATGACGCTGCAACACCATCGCCCGACGATCTTTCACGACGCCGTACGCTACGGCGACCGAGCTCTGCGCAATGGCGCGGAGCATAATCGCGGCCATAACCATACCGCCAACCGCGACTAACAGAAATTGCGTCGGATCCATTGAAAACATGAATATGTCATCGACTCAAAAAACGCGCAACTTTTGCAGAACTCTAATCCCCTCGGTGCCCTGCGGCGAAAAGCGAACGCAAATGCGGGGAATTTGTTGACGGGCAGGTAAACCGCGTCGTACAGTTCACACACGAGCATCTCTTCACCCCCGCGCGACGAGGCTCGCCGCGCAACCGCAGGAGAAACGTTATGGACCTGGAAAAACTAGCCACACGGGCACGATCAACATTGTTATTGGTGAGTTTTGTGGGTGTATTGGTGCTGGGGCTGGGGGTATTACTGATATTTGCCGTGATATCGGATACGACCAAATTTACGAATCAAAGCGGATTAACTTGGGTGGATGGCCTGACGCGCTGACCGGGCCGCTGCTGCTGGTCGGTGTCGGATTAATAATCGCTTGTTTGCCTTGGGCGTTGTGGCCGTTGATGAATCTCTTGTACCGCCGCGCCGTCGATAGCCGCTATCGTGGCGAGCAGGTTCTGGGCAACCTCGAAGATCAACGCCAACTCCTCGAAAGCATCCGCGAAACCGGCTCCCTTTCCGATGCCGCGAAACAAATTGCCTATCGCGCGAAGGATCTCGAAACGCTCCGCCAGGCGATCCGCGAAGACATGGAAAAGCAGGACTTCGAGGCCGCGACCATTCTTGCCAACGAGATGGAACGCCGCTTCGGCTATGGCAAGGAAGCGGACAAGTGGCGCGAACAAATCAACGCCACCAGCGCCGCCGCCATCGAGGCGCGGGTTCACGAGACCGTCGAGCATGTCAATCTCCTCATGTCACGCTTCCAGTGGTCCGCAGCCAACGCGCGAGGCCGACCGTCTCAGCCGCCAATTTCCCGATCATCTCGAAGCGCAGCGTTTGGCTGACCGCATTAACGTCGCGCGCGACGATCAGAAGCGGGAACTGCTCAAACGCTGGAAAGACGCACTTTCCAAAGACGATCTCGAAGCCTCCATGTCTCTGCTGAAACAACTCGACCAATATCTGTCTCCCTCCGAAGCCGAAGCCTACAAGGAAAACGCACGCGACGTATTCCGGAAACGCCTGCAGCAATTGGGCGTGCAGTTCGCCCTCCATGTACATGACAAGAACTGGGGCGAGGCACTCCGCATCGGCCAACAAATCACAGAGGAATTCCCCAATACCCGCATGGCCGGCGAAGTCCGCGAACGCCTCCCCATCCTGAAAGAAAAAGCGGGCCAAACCGCAACCGTCTAAAGAACCGCATTCGCGTCGCCCTGGCCTTGCGTGGAAACGCAAGGCCCTCGCACAACAAAACACCACCACTCTTACGCCCCGCCGTTCCCCTCGCGCCCGCAACACCAATCCCCCCCCGCGCCTATTGATCCCCACCCCCAAATCCTCTATCCTTCTATCCGGATAAAAGGATGGAATCCCCCATGCACATTCGCGACATCTTCACCGCACACCCGACCACCTTCTCCTTTGAATTCTTCCCCCCAAAAACCGATGAAGCCGCCGAACAACTCTTCACCCACATCCGCGAACTCGAAAATCTCAAGCCCGCCTTCGTCTCCGTCACCTACGGCGCAGGCGGAACCACCCGCGAACGCACCCACAACCTCGTCGTCCGACTCAAGGAAACCACCACACTCGATGCCGTCCCCCACCTCACCTGCGTCGGCCACTCCGAACCCGACATCACCGAAATCCTCACTCGCTACGCCGCCAAAGGCGTCTCCAACATCCTCGCCCTCGGCGGCGACCCCCCCACCTCCCCCGCCGCAACCATCCCCTACGACCGCTCCAAAGACGCATTCCGCCACGCCATCGACCTTGTCAAATTCATCCGCGGTTTCAGCCGGCACCCCGACCCCCGCGGCTTTGGCATCGGCGTCGCCGGCTTCCCCGAAGGACACCCCGGCACCCCCAACCGCACCCTCGAAATGGACTTCCTCAAAGCCAAAGTCGACGCCGGCGCCGACTACATCGTCACCCAACTCTTCTTCGACAACCGCGACTTCTACGACTTCCGCGAACGCTGCGAAATCGCCGGCATCTCCATCCCCATCATCGCCGGCGTCATGCCCATCACCTCCCTCGGAACCTTCAAACGCATCCCCGAACTCGCACTCGGTGCTCGCTATCCCGCCAAACTCATGCGAGCCATCCACCGCGCCGGAAGCGACCCCGAATCCGTCAAACGCGTCGGCATCCACTGGGCCACCGAACAGTGCCGCGACCTCCTCGACAACGCCATCCGAGGCATCCACTTCTACACCCTCAACCACTCCCACGCCACCCGCGAAATCTACAAAACCCTCGGAATGAAAGCCTGAAACATTTCAACCCCACGCACACCAACCTCCGAGACGCGACCGTTAAGAACCGTTCCAACCGTTGCTTGCTATCAGGATTCATCACACATTTCTGCTAAACTACCCACATGCCTTTAGGAGCAGATCATGAAACTGATTGTGACCTTGGAGCGAGATGAAACAGGAATGATCGTCGCCGAATGCCCCGCAATTCCAGGTTGTATTTCACAGGGAAAAACCGAAGAGGAAGCAATGGCGAACATCAGTGAAGCCATCCAGGGATGTGTCGAAACGCGCCTCGCCAACGGAATGCCACTCACCGTCGCAACCCGCGAAATTGAGGTCGCCGTTTAATGCTGCCACTTCCAAAAACTAACCGCCGATGGACGCGGATGAACGCCGATATCTTTCTCCACATCGGCGTTCATCCGCGTCCATCGGCGGTTTCCTTTTCTCCGCGCAAGTTTTGGGTTGCTATTGTTCCCAGCAGATCGCTAAAATTTGAATGCCTCACGAATAGCCATGACATCGGAGCAACGACGTGGTAGCAATCCAATCCATCGCAATAGATCCGGATATTCAGGGAGGCACACCCTGCTTCACCGGAACACGAGTACCCATAAAATCACTCTTCGATTCTCTCGCCAGAGGCCGGTCTCTCGACTACTTTCTTGAACAGTTTCCATCGGTGAAGCGCGGACAGGCTGCCGACGTTCTCAAGCAGGCAGGCGATTTTATTTCCACTCCCGCGCCGGCAGCCCGACTCACATGAAGCTGCTGCTGGACGAAAACCTTCCCCACGAATTCCGAACCCTCATCCGCGGCCACGAGGTTTTCACCGTCCGCTACATGGATTGGAGCGGCAAAAAGAATGGTGATCTTCTTCGCCATGCCGCCGCGGCTGGATTTGACGCCCTTGTCACAATGGACAGCGGCGTGCAATACCAACAAAATATCGCAACCCTTCCCCTGAGCATCCTCATCCTATCAGCCCCATCCAATGACATCGACGATCTCCGACCGTTGGTGCCACACCTGCTGCAAACGCTTGAAACACTTCGTCCAAAGAGTGTGGCACGAATCGGGTAGCCTGAACTCACGGCACCTCATTAAAATCCCGCTCCCACGCCTCACAACTCCAACTCCTCCTGATTCACCCGCCGAATATTCGCCCCCACCGTATTCAGCCGCGTCTCAATCTTTTCGTACCCTCGATCGATGTGATACACCCGCATCACCGTCGTCGTCCCCTTCGCCGCCATCCCCGCTAGCACCAGCGCCGCCGACGCCCGCAGATCGCTCGCCATCACCGGCGCGCCGATCAGCCGCTTCTGCCCCTGAATCATCACCGTGCTCCCCTCCTTATGCAGCCGAGCCCCCAGCCGCGCCAGCTCCGCGACATGCAGAAACCGATCGGGAAATATCTTCTCCGTAATCACCGAATTGCCATCCGCAATCGCCAGCAGCGCCATGAACTGCGCCTGCAAATCCGTCGGAAATCCCGGGTGCGGCTGCGTCGTCAGCGACGAAGCCTCCAGCCGCCGCACGCTCGACACCATACATCCCCCCGCCTGCTTCTCCACGATCACACCGATGTTCCGAAGCTTGTCCACCGCCGCCAATAAATGATCCACCCGGCAATTGCTCAGCGTCAGTTCCCCGTTCGTAATCGCCGCCGCCACCATGAACGTCCCCGCCTCGATCCGATCCGGAATCACCGTATGCCGCGTCCCCGTCAGCGACTTCACTCCTTCAATCGTGATCCGCGGCGTGCCCGCGCCCGTGATCTTCGCCCCCATCGCATTCAAATAATCCGCCACGTCCACGATCTCCGGCTCGCACGCCGCGCACTCGATCGTCGTCGTCCCTTTCGCCAGCGTCGCCGCCGACATCACATTCGCCGTCCCCAGCACCGTCGATCCAAAATTCCCCCCAAGAAAAATCTCCGCCCCGACCAACTCATCCGCCCGCGCAATAATGTCCCCCCCATCCAGGTCAATCACCGCCCCCAGCGCCTCCAACCCGCGCAAATGAATATCCACCGGCCGATCCCCGATCGCACATCCACCCGGCATCGAAATCCGCGGCAAACTTCCGCTTCGCCAACAACGGCCCAAGCACGCAGATGCTCGCACGCATCTTCCGCACAAGGTCATACCGCGCATGCGAATTCTTCTCGTCCACCACCTCCATCTTCAATTCCCCACCCGCCTCCCGCTCCACCGTGCAGCCCAACTCCCGCAGCAAATTAATCTGATGATTGATGTCCGAAAGGTTCGGCACATCCTTCAAATACGTGGGCCCGTCCGCCAGCAACGCCGCCGCCATCAACGGCAACGCCGCATTCTTTGAACCATTCACCTTCAACGTCCCGCGAAGCCGCGAGCCGCCTTCAATAATCAGAGAATCCATTAATCCAAGCCTCCGTGTGGGGAAGGGTGCACTGGTAGGTAAACGCAATGGACAACTATATCCGTCGAAACGTTATCGGCCAGCCCACCAACCAAAGGTGAAAGATCGACACCACACCCCACACCACACCACACCCCTCTGGTACCGCGACCGTCAGGGAGCGCTCATCCCCTTTCCCGCCGAACACCCCGCACATCCCACAAACACCCTCTCCACTTTCTCCCCACCCTTAAATCACATCATCCCCCACCCTCACACCCCTCTGGTACCGCGACCGTCAGGGACGCTCATCCACCTTCTCGCCGAACACCCGCACATCCCACAAACAGCCTCCCCACTTTCTCCCCACTCATAAATCTTCACACCCCCCGTAACCCCACCACCCCAATATGCCCCCCAAACCCCTGCCCAACCGTCAATGACCGCCCCCCCGCCGCCACCCGCGTCCCCACCAACGTCTCCCCACGCTCATGACTCATCACCGACAGCACCACACTCACCAACCCCGCCGCCCCCAGCGAATGCCCCAGCCATTTCTTATGCGAAAAAATTTCAACCTCCTCTCCCGCCACCGCCCGAATCGCCGCCAGCTCATGCGCATCGTGCCCCGTCCCCGTCGCATGCGCATGCACAAACGCCAACCCCCCCCCCCCACCACCCCCTCCGCACGCCCGAAGCCCAGCCCGCAATCCCTCCGTCCTCTCATCCACCGCGATCAAGGCCGTCCCATCCCCGCCGATCCACGACTCCTCCAACCACGCCAATGGCTTCCGTCCCCCTAAACCCCGCGCCGTCTCCACCACCACCGCCGCAGCCGCCTCCACCAAAAAGAAACCCTCCCCGCCCTCCCCGAACGGCTCACACCGCCGAACCCCGTCCGCACCCACCGGAGCCAACACCCCCAGCCTCGCAAACGACCCCTCAAACATCGCATGCAACGACGCATCCGACGCCACCACCACCGCCCGCTCACATTCCCCCTCCCGAATCGCCATCGCCGCCCGATGCAACGCATGCAACCCCGACGAACACGCCGCCACCGACGTATGCACCACCCCATCCGCCAGCCCCAACCGCTCCCGCAAAAACTCCCCCATCGCCCCCGTCCCCGCCACCACATGCCGCGCTCTCCATCTCGGTTAACTTCTTCCCCTCCCGCAACCGATCCAACGCCCCCAGATACACCCCCATCGGCCCCTTACTCGTCCCACAAAATAACCGCGCACCCTCCAACCGCGCCCCACCTCCCTCCAACCTCCTCGCCGCCGTCAACCCCAACCGCACCGACCGATCCAACCCCGCCTCCCCCTCCAACAACCCCTCCCGCACCCAATTCTCCACCCCCACCCGCCGCCCCGCCCGAATCGCCGCCCACGTCCCCCCCACCCCATCGAATGCATTATCCAACGGAGTCACCACCGAACAACCCATAATCGCCAACGCCTCTTTCACACCACTCCCACAAACCAATCTCTATAGCCCCGGCTCGTCCGGAATAATCTCACGCACACGTCCGCCCCAACGGGGCCCGCGACAATAGCCCGGGGTGACCGAAGGGAACCCCGGGATCCAATCCAAAATAATCCGCCAAGCCCCAACGGGGCGATCGACGTTGCTCGCACACAGCCAAATAACCGCCTCCTTGCCTACACACCGCAGCCATCATTAAACAATTCCTTCACCGTCGGCCGTGAAAGCACCACCAGCGTAAATACCCCCAACAATGTCCCAAAAGGCACATTCACACAGCTCAACGCCGCCATCACATAACAATGTGTGCTGTTCTTCCGTCTCGCCAATGATCGACCGCACTTGAAATCCAAAACTGCGACCGTCGCCAGCAGACAAAAGATAAACCCCGCAATACACATAAACACTAGCCCCATCCCAACCGCCGGCAGCCCCAGCAACGCCGCCCCCGGTTCGTGCCAACTTTCGCCGCGGAGCCCGCGATGACCACGCCCCCGAGGACCAGAACCATCGCCACGCCCAAGTACAACAGAACCAAAAAAGCTGCCACTGCATGCATCGTCGCATACACGTACCAGCATATCGACAGAACCTTGAGATGCTCAGCGTCCTCACCTGCCACCGACCGCCCCTGATACTCCATACCCACCCCCGCCGCTTCCAACGGCGATTGTGAATCCGACAGCGATCCATCCGGCACACTCAAAACAAACCCCTAAAAAAATCCCCTTCGTGGTCCTTCACCCTTCACCCCTTCGTGTTTCGCCCCTCTGCTCACTTCCTCTTAAACTGCCGCTCCAAATCCAAAATACTCAACCGCAACGTCGTCGGCCTCCCATGCGGACAATTGCTCGACCGATCCACCTGCTCCTTCCGCGCCAACAACGCCCCAATCTCCTCCTGCGACAACGGATACCCCGCCTTCACCGCCGCCTTGCACGACGCCATGTCCAGCACCTCGTGCAGCAGCTCCTCCGGCGTCAATTTACTCCCCACCTCCATCAACTTATCCAGCAGATCCCGCAAAAACTCCCGCGGCGAAACCTTCGACAACAAGCTCGGAAATGAATGCACCGCGATCGACTGCGCATCAAAATCCGTGATCTCCATCCCCAACTCACCCAACAACGGCCGCACCGTCTCCAACGCCGCCGCATGCCGCGGATTCACCGGCAACACCTCCGGAATCAACAGCCGCTGACCCTCCAACTGCCCCCGCATCGTCCGCGCAAACAACTCCTCATACAAAATCCGCTCATGCAACGCATGCTGATCCACAATAATCACCCCATCCCCCGTCTCCGCCACCAAATACGTATTATGCAACTGAATAAACCGCCCCGTCCCCAAAACCCCCGCACCCGCACCCGCACCCGCACCCTGCACCTCACGCTCCGCACGCCCCTCCGCACTCTCCCCCACCACCCCTTCCTCAACCCCAGACCCTTGCCCCTCGACCCTAGCCCCTACCCCCCCCCCACCCCCAAACGTCACCCGCGACGGATCATCCATCACCGACGGCCGCGCCTCCACCCCAAAATGCAGCCGCGGCTGCATCGGCTCCGTCCGCTTGAAAAAATCCGCAATCACTTCCCGACTCTCCGCCACACTCCCCCCCTGCTCAAACCCCGGACCCCTCACCGCCGACCCCTCGCCCCTCTCATCAAACCGATTCGCCGTCTTCACCCCAGGCGTCAAATCCGATGCCAGCAACTTCTCCCGCAACGCCGCCAGCACCGGCCGATACACGCTCCCCGAATCCCGAAACCGCACCTCCGTCTTCTGCGGATGCACGTTCACATCAAACAGCGTCGGATCCATCTCCAAAAATAAAATCACCACCGGCTGCGACGCCGGCTCGATCAACCCCCGATACGCCTCCTTCACCGCATGCAACAGCGATCGATCCCGAATAAACCGCCCGTTCAAAAACAAATACTGATACTTCGCCGTCGGCCGCGCCAACGACGGCTGCCCCGCAAACCCCGTGATCCGCACCCCCCGCTCCGCAAAATCCACCGCCAGCAACTGCTCATACAACTCCCTCCCGCCATCTGCCACCAACGCCTCCGCCACCCGCATCCGATGATCCGCCCCCATCGGCAACTCCAGCACCGCTCGCGCATTGTGATGCAGCGAAAACGCGATCTCCGGGTGCGGCAACGCGCTCCGCAGCACCATCTCATGAATGTGCGAGAACTCCGTCGAATCCGTCCGCAAAAACTTCCGCCGCGCCGGCACGCTATAAAATAAATCCCGCACCTCAATCGTCGTCCCCGGTGCCCCCGCGCACGGCACCGCTTCCCCTAACACCGAATCCCGAACCTCCAGCCGCACCGCGTCTCCCCGCATCCGCCGTCCGAGTCACCAGCGAACAATGCGACACCGACGCAATCGACGCCAGCGCCTCCCCGCGAAACCCCATCGTGCGAATCGCAAACAAATCCTCCGTCGATTCAATCTTCGACGTCGCATGTTGCGCAAACGCCAGCGGTGCCTCCTCCGCCGGCATCCCGCACCCATCATCCGATATCCGAATCAACGTCCGCCCCCCATCCTCCACCGTCACCGCAATCCGCCTCGCCCCCGCGTCAATCGCATTCTCCAGCAACTCCTTCACCACCGACGCCGGCCGCTCCACCACCTCCCCCGCCGCGATCTTATTGATCAACGCCTCCGGAAGCCGCCGAATTCTTTTCCGCTCTACAGTAACGCTACTCATACCCCTCATCATACCGCCCAACCCCCATTCCGTAATCCTCCCCAACGCGGCACGGCCTCCCCCCTCAAATGTGACACCACGCCCCCCCCAAGTGTGGCACGGCAACCAATGTGGCACGGCGGCCCCCCGCCGTGATCGATCCACAGCCCTCGCACGGGCTGTGGATCGATGCAATGTGCGCCCCTCAATATTCACACTTCATCATTCATCATTCCCACCCGCTATACTATAAACCGTGAAACAAACCCTCCAACATCCTCCTCCACCAATTCCCTACGAACAACGTCTCTCCAACAACCCGAGGTGGGCTTTGACCGAAGGCAGCATTTTCTTCCAAGGCAAAGGCGACGTCCAAATATCCCTCCGCCGCATCGCCGATCGACTCAACGCCCTCCACATCCCCTACGCCATCGTCGGCGGGATGGCCCTCTTCCACCACGGCGTTCGCCGCTTCACCGAAGACGTCGACATCCTCGTCACCCGTGAATCCCTCAAAAAAATCCACCAACAACTCGACGGCCTTGGCTACGTCCCTCCCTTCCCCGGCAGCAAAAACCTCCGCGATGCCGACACCGGCGTCAAAATCGAATTCCTCATCTCCGGAGCCTTCCCCGGCGACGGAAAAGCCAAGCCCGTTGCCTTCCCCGACCCCACCCCCGCCAGCTTTGAACACGACGGCATCCGCTACCTCCACCTCGAACCCCTCATCGAACTCAAACTCGCCTCCGGCATGACCGCCCCCGCCCGCCAAATAGACCTCGCCGACATCATCGCCCTCATCAAAACCCTCAACCTCCCCAAGAATTTCTCCACCCGGCTGAACGATTTCGTTCGCCCAACCTTCGAAGATCTGTGGACCCAGACCCAAGCGGCCAACGAGTACGATTCCCAAGACGAATCGTGGAACGCCGACACAAACCCGTAGTACCTGCGCTGCAGGATGCTATTCTTTAATCTTCGCATCCCCACCCTTTTTAGCACCGCTGTCCCGTGCGGGCTTTTCTCCAATCGACGTCAAAAAACTCGCTTCCATGCAGCCAAAAAAGCATACATCGTAACGCGCATCGGACCCTCATTCGGAGCCCCATTGCCATTAACAGTGAATTCCGCCACATGCACGTTCGGCAAAGTTTTCCATCTCCGCACCTTCCAATTCTTCTCCTCACGCCAAGTCACCGTTTCAAAAGCGATCCCCACTCCGGCTCGACGTGCCATCGCGAGGAACCGCTCCAAATGATCTCGTTTCGTGCATTTCGCAAACCCAATCGGCTGATTTCCCCCATCCTCCTGGAATTCAAAACACCAATCGATATATCGATTCCACTCGACTCGCGCAAACTGTTCCCAAACCGCGCCCCCTGCCGGAGTCAATCGATAGATCAAAATAGGCCTTTCGGGTACCCCTTCGTCCATCGCATCAAACGAAATATCTGTCCGCGCTAACTCCTTCAAAATCTCATCGCGCGTCGGACGGAGTTGTTTTCCCAACTCAATATCCTGCTGCTGTTCCCAAAATTCCACCAATCCCATTGCCAATAAACTTTCTAATGCTTCCGCCCAAACCTGCTCTCCATAACCATCGTATCGGCGTTTATTGGCGGTTCCCCAACTATCACCGTCCGCCGCCACGCCTTTCACGCAAGCGCTATATTCCTCTGCAAGATCAAGCAACAAGAGTTCCGGATGATTCAGGCGAACCAACTCATTGCTCATTTCCCGCTCCATTTTTATGAAAATTTTGCAGCCATCCGAGTAAAACTTGACCTGAAGCTTCGATCCGCTGAACAACATCATGTAAAATAAAAACTGTCTTGTCCGCTCGGTTTCTTCCTAGCTACATTTCTCCAAATTTTTCCGCCGGCGGGATCGCGCGAACAGAAAATCAATTTGTAGAGTGGGTTTCCTTCCGAACTCTTGATCCGCTCTTGCTCAAATTCAATATACCCGAGCTTTTTGATTTGCCCGACGTAAAGAGCCGTCAATAGTTCAACCCAGTGTCCCGGCGCTGTCGCCTTCTTTTTTTCTCGCCAAGACACTCCACCCAGAAAACGATCAAGTTCGGAGTTTTCCAACTCTTCATATCGTCCCCAGTTCCGCAGAACATCTACACGGTCTGGGAAATAGATGATCAGATCAACCTTACGAGACGAAAGTTTTGCTAATGTTGAAAAATGTAGATTCAATCCGTACGGGTCCAAAAATGCGACTGACAATGAACCTGTCGGAATTTTGCTGACTACGTCGTCGACCACAGAATTGGCATCGCCGTTAATTAATTGTGGCTCAACGGGCGATGGAAAGCGTTTCAATCGCTCAAACAACGCCGAAAATCTTTTCCGATCCGTCTCTACAAGATGAAGCCGATGAAATTTCGCAGGCATCTGCGCAGCGATTAATGCTGACCCCCAATCAAGCCCGAATACCGTGCGATTATCGCGAAGCCTTTCGATACCCGCGCCTGCGAAAAGGTCAACATAGTGAAGACTGTCCCAGTTTTTTTTCTTCATCGCCTCGGTAAAAGCGTGAAGATACCGCCGTAAGAAATGATGTTTGTCTTTCGACCACAGTCCAACGTCCGGAATGAACAGTCCATCATCTACCGGCGCGGGCAATTCGAATTGGCCCATTGTCCTTCTCCTGCTGTCCGTTTCGTATCGGCATCTCATCCCACACTCGCCCATCCAACTCCCGCCCCGTCCGACTCTTCTGCACCCCACCCCACTGCTTAAAGAAAAACGGCACCCCCTGCGCCACGCACCGCTCCCGAATCTGCCGCACCCACCCCGCCTCCATCGCCCGCGACCCCGGCCCCGATTCCCCGCCCACTATCACCCAATGAATCCCCTCCAACGACAACTTCGGCAACGGCCCCAACAATGGCTCCAACGACAAAAATCGCACCTTTGCCGGAATACCCCGCAAATCAGAAATCCGCCGCGTGACCAGCATATTTTCCACACTTGTCCCCATCCAGATATTCTCCCCCCACTCCAACGCCCCGGCATGCATCGCCGCAATCTCCGGCCGTTTCGTCAACACCTGAAAAGTATGCTGCGGACACCGATTCATCACCTCAAACACCCGCTGGATATATTCCAACGGCACATCCTTATGAAACAAATCACTCATCGAGTTCACGAAAATCGTCCGCGGCTTCTTCCACCGCAACGGCAACCCCAGCATCCCCGGCTGCAGCGTCAGCTTAAACCCATTCACATACTGCGGTGTCCCCATCGCCTTCAACCGCTTCGCCATCCGCTCCGCATAACAATTTTTGCACCCAGCGCTAACCTTCGTGCAACCCGTCACCGGATTCCAAGTCGCCTCCGTCCACTCAATTGAAGATCCCTGCGCCATTCAATGACTCCCTAACTTAATCCTACCAAACAGCTCCCCTATGTCAACGCCGTCCTACGCGATTTTCTACCCATTTTGAATCTGTGCGCACAACCCAAACCCCCCTCCCCAATTTTCAACGAATTCCAAAACCCAGAACCCCTCTACCCCCAACACCTTACACCACCAACCCCCCACTCCTGTGCGCACAAACTGGGCGCACCGCCCCTCTATAGGAGACCACCATGCACCCACTCCCCACTTCAGCATTCAGAATTCAACCTTCAGCATTCCTACCACTCCCCCTCGAATTAAAAAATAAAATGAGCATCTTGCGCACCTCGAACCAACTTCCGCATCTCCAACCACTTACACCCAATTCCCATTTGCGCACCTGCGCAAATCCAATGAGCACCTTACCCCCCCAATTACCAATGACCCGCCTTCGCGGCCCTTCGTCTCTTTCCCACCGAGAAGCGGGAGATGCCGATTTTAATCCGGTGGGGCTTTGGCTATACTCTCGCGTCTCGTGTCGGAAATAGATGTAGGACGTATTCATGGCGCAGGCCGATATCACCGTTGTCACCGAGCAGCAGCTTCCGATGATCGTGGAGTTGTACAATCAGATTTTCCGGCCGCCGGAAAGCGAAGAATATTTTCGCCGGCGGTTTCAGGGCCGCTATAACGTGCTGGTGATGCTGGCCAGTCTCGATAATCGACCCGTCGGGTTCATCATTGGTTTTGAATTGAAGCCGTTCGTTTTTTACAACTGGCTGAGCGGCGTCCACGCGGACTTTCGACGCAAAGGCGTTGGGCGGCAGTTGATCGAATCGCAGGCCGAGTGGGCCAAGAATCACGGGTATGAGTATGTGCGGTTTGAGGGGTTGAATCGGCATAAGCCGATGATTCATCTGGCGCTGGTCGCCGGATTTGACATTGTGGGGACGCGGTGGGATTCGATGCGGTCGGATTTGTTGATCCAGTTTGAAAAAGCGCTGGCCGATGAGCTTTCGTAACTTGACACGTTCCGTTTTCGCAGCATGGCTATGCGCTTTGATCCTGCCCGGGCAAGGCGGGCACGTGACCAATGCCGACACCGGGTCTACTCCCTCGATGGATACGGACGCGCAATTTGAGGCCGTGCTCGCCGCGATGAAGCATCCGCCCGCCACGGGAATTCTTGTGACCGAGATCGGGCCCGAGTCGGCGGCTGGCTCGGCGGGGCTTCAAGCAGGCGACATCATTTATCACTACGCAGGGACCGAAGTTCACGACTTGCAAACATTGCGGCAGGCGGTGGCGGAGGTTTTCGCCTCGCATGTGGCCGGGGACAATGACAATAAAGTATTGCTCGCGGTGCATCGCGGTGCCGGAGGCGGGAATGTAATTTTGCAGATTCCGCGAGCGCCGCTCGGGATTCGCGCGATTGAGGTCGATGCCGGCGTGCCGCTGGCTCCGAATCCTCCGGCGAGTCCACGCGGCAGCATCCGGCTTGAATGGGATGACCTGATCAAGCAACAGATTTCCGCAACGGGCGACTCGTCGTTCTTTCGCATCAATGAGGGCGACGCATCGACGCCCTGGATCGGGTGGCAGCATCGGATGCTGCAGGTGGGCGACGGGGCGATTCTCGGAGAAGCCGACACGTATCACGTCGATCCTGACGACCCGAGCGCGAAGATTGCATCGAGTGAATCGGTGCAATTTCGCCTGCGCACGGGGGATTATGCCAACAGTCCCGCGTTCGTTTTGGAAAGTGTTGATGTCACGATGAACAACGGGGATGGTTCGACAACGACCATTGCGGGGGAGCGGGCCGGCGCGATGCTTCGCACTCAAACGAAGGTGGCCGCCCCGACGCGTATTCTTGGTCCGGTTCAACACGAAACGGCATGCCCACTCTCCGCGATTGTGCCGCCTGCGATACCGATTCTCGCCGGCGCGATGCCGCATGAAACAGGCGCAGCGCTTGCCCTGAGTGTGCTGAGCATTCGGGATGGCATCGCCCGCCCTGGGTACTTACTCATGACCCGCGGAAGCCAATCGCTTCGCGGAGAGAAATCCTCGCCGACAGCGTGGCGGGTGGATCTGCTGCACTGCGGTGTTATCGCCGACACATATTGGTTCAATGACCAGCGGCGACTGCTGGAGATTGACACGCCGTCAGGAACAACGGTCGTGACGCGACGCGTGAATTCGCAGGAAGAGGCAAGCGTGCCAGTGAAGGCGAAAGAGGCGAAGGACTAATTTGGTAGTTGGTAATTAGTAATTAGTAATTGGCGTTCGCATGTTTGAAAGTTACCGATATCAGCGACCGCCAAATTACTAATTACCAATTACCAATTACCAATTACCAGTACGGAGGACTGATGCCGATTTTTTCCCTGCTTGCCGATCCCCACCACTACATCCCTTGCTCGACGGAAAATATGCTGGAGGATGTGGAGTATCGCGAGTATTGGCTGTCGCATTTTGAGCATCACTTTGACGTGATCGTCAAACTGGCGCGCGAGAATTATGGTCCGGAGGCATTTGGGCGGATTGATGCGTGCAAGATCGATCTGGTGGCAACGCTGCGTGAGTTGCGGGGGAATCCTGTCAAGTTGGGGAGGCTCGATCTGTTAGTACTGGACATGCTGCGGCAGCAGATGCTGATCGCGCATGGGATTCCGGATCCGTTTGAGAAGATGAAGGCGAAGGAGAACGACGCGGTGTTGCCGCTGTATCCAAAGGTGGTGGCCGAGTTGGATGCGCACACGGATGAACATGAGGCGTTGTTGCTGGCGGTGGAAGGGATTTTCGCGGGCAACATTTATGATCTCGGAGCGGGCGCGACGGCCAAGTTGTACGCGAACTCATCGCCGGATTTTTTGAAGGTGCGGGATGATGTCGGCGCGAAGAGGCCGTGGCTGGTGGATCATTTCAATCAGATGGCGGCGCGGCTGTTGAATGGTCCGCGGCATGAGCAGGCGATTTTTTTCTGTGACAATGCAGGGTCGGACACGCTGTTGGGGGTCATTCCGTTTTGCCGTCTGTTGGCGAAGCGGGGGACGAAAGTATTGATCGCGGCAAATCGGTTGCCCGCGCTGAATGATATGACGTGTGTGGAACTGCGGGCGATTTTGCCGCGGCTCCAGGCGGTCGATCCTACGCTGGATGCCCTGGTGAAAGACGGCTTGATAGGTGTGATCAACTCCGGCTGCCCCGCGCCATTGATCGACTTGCGCGAAGTGACGGAAGAGGTGAACGAACATGCGGCGAATACCGACCTGGTGATTTTAGAAGGGATGGGACGTGCGCTGGAGTCGAATTACGAGGCGAAATTTTCCGTGGACGTAATCAAACTCGCGATGATCAAGGAGGAGATTGTAGCGCGGCGGCATCGGGGGAAATTGTTTGATACGGTTTGCAGGTTTGATTCGATTTTAAAGTAAAAAACAATATCTTCACATTGTTTGCCCCGTTTACCCAATTTACCGCATGCGATTGGAGTCATGCGTTGAGTGCAAAAAAACATCCTATTTTCGCTAAAAAAGACTAAATGGGCGATTGCGACAGCCGAATCTATATGTAATAGTTAATCGCCATTTCCGACTGTCGGCAATGGTGTGGGATGGAGAGGCCGATAAACGGTACCCACTTTCGTGTGTTCGTTAGGGAGAGAAATATGATGGGTCGCGCACGTATTGCATTATTTTCGTTACTGACTTTATCGGTGGCGTCGCCGGCTTTTTCCAGCGTGCTTGGTGTCGCCGCCGGGTATAACGCATTTGTCTTTGGAAATTTCACGGAGTCGAATACTGATTCAGCAGGAGCTTTGGCCGTCGGAGGGAATGCGACGCTCTCCAGCTACACGGTTGCAACCAACGGCTCGACGGGGACGAACTTGGTAGTCGGGGGAACACTTACCAATACAGGCGGCACCGTCAATGGGGACGCCATCGTCGCGGGTACCGCGGATTACACCACCCCGACGATCACCGGAAAACTGACGGCGACGACCGTCAATCTGCATAACAGCGGCGGGTCGGTCACGGGTGGGGTCTTCTACACAGGTACCTACACTGGTCCTTCGTTCATCACGCACACGTCAATCACAGGGCCGGTATCGTTGCCCGTGGATTTTGCCGGCACCAAGACGAGCTTGGTCAGCAAGTCGCAAGGCTTGGCGGCTCTCACCACCAACGGAACCACCGTCGACACCTCGAACAATGTCACCTTCACGGGAACCAGCAGCGGCACGAATGTCTTTTCGATCACTGCGTCGCAGCTTGCCAGCGCTTCCATCATCAATGTCTCAGTCCCCACAGGTGGGGTGTCGCTCATCAATGTGACCGGGGCGACCTCGGACACGATGCCAAATGTGTCGTACAATTTGACTCCCACGGCGACGCTTTGGAATTTCAACGGCGTCACGAGCCTGACTCTTACAGGGTCGGCCAATGGATCGATCCTTGCACCGAACGCGGCAGTCAGCACAAGCTTCGGGGAGCTTTTTGGGACGCTGGTGGGGAACTCGCTGACAGGCAATTTAGAGTTGCACAGCGCACCGTTCCCAACGGATATTCCGACCGGTTCGCCGCCGCCATCACCGGAGCCGGCATCGTTGTCGGTATTGGGGCTGGGTGCGGTCATGTTGTTGAAGCGGCGACGCAAGGCTTAAACGCAGGTTTGTTTTTTTTAGCAAAAGTGAAACGACCTTCGCTCTGGCGAGGGTCTTTTTTTTTGGACACGATCAGCATGAGGCGGTTGAGGGTGATGGTAATGCGCATGCCTTGTGTGTGGACGGGAGATGAGCGCTTCCTGACGGTCGCGGTACTGGAGACGGGGTGGATGGGGCGTCGCGTTTTTATGCTTGGCTGATTTTTTTTAGGAAGGCGGCTTCGTCGAGGATTTCGACAGCAAGCTTTTTTGCCTTGTCGAGTTTGCTGCCTGCGTCGTCGCCAGCGAGGACGAAGGTGGTGGTTTTGCTGACCGTTTCGCTGGTTTTTCCGCCGAGAGTTTCGATTCGTTTTTTGATTTCGCCCCGGGTGAACTGGGTCAGGGTGCCGGTAACGACGATGGTCATGCCGGCGAGTGGCTGAGGCCCGTCGCGGGCTTCGACCTCTTCAGTCATTTTAACGCCGAGGCCGGCGAGTTCGGAAAATATCTTCTTACCGGCGTCGGAGTGTAGAAAGTCGTAGAGTGACTTGGCGGCGACGCCGCGTCCGCGGAGTTGTTGAATCAGTTCCCACGGTGTTTTTTCATGCGAACGGCGGGGCAGCGCATTTTTAATTTCGTTCTCTTCGCTCTGAGGAATCGGCGAAGAGCCCATGATCTGTTCCACACTCAGCGCGGCGCACGCGGGATAGCGCTCGTGCAACTTTTCGATATCCTTGAGCATTCCCCCGCCCATCTCCGGTGCGGCAAGAATGTCGGCGAGGCTTGCGGCGTGGAGTTTTTCCACTGAACGAAAATGTTCCGCCACGAGATGCGCGGTCCGCACGCCGATATCCAGTATCCCCAAGCCGGCAAGCACCCGAGCCATACCGCGGCCTTTCGATGCCTGTATCCCGGCGACGATATTTCCCGCGCGCTTCTCGCCAATCGTGACTTTCACTCCCTCGCCGTCCTCGGCATCGGTTCGCACGTATTCACTGACGACCAACTCCTTCAAATCGTCCACCGACAGGCGATACAAATCCGGGATCGACTTCACGACGCCGGATTTCAACATCACGTCGATCACGGCGGGGCCGACTTCGGCGATGTCCATTTGATTGCGGCCACAGAAGAATTTCAGGCGTTCCGCGAGTTGCGCGGGGCAGGCGGGATTGACGCATCGGACGAATCCGCCGTCGTGTTCCAAATCTTTGCTGCCACAACTGGGGCACTCGGTGGGGCGTGCGATCTTCCGTGCTTTGCCGGGCCGTTTTTCAGTGACGACGCCCACCACGTACGGAATCACCTCGCCAGCCTTCTCAACCAACACGCGATCGTGCAGGCGAATGTCCTTGCGGTCGATCTCATCAAAATTATGCAGGCTGGCGCGATAGACGTTGGTTCCGCTGATGAAGACCGGCGGCTCAAACTCCGCCACCGGCGTCAGCGTTCCGGTCTTGCCGACCTGAAACATCACGCGCACCAATTCCGTCTCGGCACGCTCCGGCTGATACTTGTACGCGACACACCAGCGCGGGGCTTTGGAAGTCACGCCCAACTGATCGCGCTGATCGAAATCATCGATCTTGACCACGACGCCGTCGGTGTCGTAAGGCAGACCCTTGCGAGTCTCCGAGAATTTTTGAATGTATGCGAGCACATCGTCGATCGTTGGGCAGACCTCGACGAACTCGTTCACGCGAAATCCGAATGCTTTTAACGCGGCCTGCCATTGGACGTAGGTTTTCACGCTGATGCCGAGGAGTTCGCCCGACCCGTGCGGGAGAAATTCGAGCCTGCGCGAGGCGACGATTTTGGGGTCCAACTGTTTCAGCGTTCCGGCGGCGGTGTTGCGAGGATTTGCGTAGGCTTCTTCGCCGCGGTCTTCCTGGAGAGCGTTGATTTTGGCGAATTGGGCGCGGGAGATGAAGACTTCGCCTCGGACTTCGGTGATGGTTGAGTGTTGGGTCTTGAGTGTTGAGTCTTGAGTTAATTTGAGTCGCAAGGGGATATTTTTGATGGTGCGGGCGTTGTGGGTGACCTCGTCGCCGGTGGTTCCATCGCCGCGGGTGGCGGCAGTGACGAGGAGGCCGTTTTCGTAGCGGAGGGATAAGGAGACGCCGTCAATTTTCGGCTCGCAGGTGTAGCGGAAGTTGTCGGTGCCGAGCAGTTTGCGGATGCGGGCGTCAAAATCCCGCACGCCGGATTCTTCATAAGTGTTGTCGATGGACATCATTCGGACGGCATGGCGGACGCTGGCGAATCCTTCGATGGGGTTTCCGCCGACGCGATGCGAGGGGGAATCGGAGGTAACGAGTTCCGGATGAAGAGTTTCCAGTTCGATCAGGCGGCGCATGAGGGCGTCGTAGTCCTGATCGGATATTTCCGGCTTTGCGCGATTGTAATAGAGATCGTCGTGGCGGCGAATCTCGTCCCTGAGGTGCTCGATTTCAGCGGAGATGGAGGGTTGTTTGCTCATGTCAAAATCGTAGATTAAAGCGGAGGGTGTTGCCACTGTGTGCAGGATTGTTGTTTAACCACCAGGCACCAAGAGGTGGATGTGATCTTGCACTTGCCTTCTATCCATTTTTTAAAAACAGGATTTTGGAAATGCTCGAATGAATCGATCCCTCGAGTGGGAGGCTCTCTTGGTGCCTTGGGGGTTTAACATGAGAACTCGCCTCATCTGCGTTGCACGCATTGGTGAGTGGCACAGAGCTTGCGGTGGGAATCAGAGGGAGGCACGCGGTCGCGTGGAGATTGGGCGTTTAAAGGATTGGAGAGGCTGATGAATAAGTCTTACTGGCGGGCGACGTCCTCGCTGCCCAAGTTTCCGCGGTTGAGCAAGAATCTGAAGGTCGATGTTGTGGTCTTGGGCTCGGGGATTACGGGCGTGACGGCGGCTTATCTGCTGAAGCGGGCCGGCCGGAAGGTCGCGCTGCTTGAGCGTGATTTGTGCGCGCAGGGAGATACCGCTCATACGACTGCGCACCTGACCTGCGTCACCGACTTGCGACTGTACGAGCTGGCGAAGAATTTTGGACGGGATCATGCGGCAGCGGTGTGGGATGCGGGGCTTGCCGCGATCGATGTGATCTGGGAGAACGTGCAACGCGAAGAGATCGACTGCGAGTTCAAGCGCGTGCCGGGGTATCTGCATGCGTCCATTGAGGAGGGTGCGAGGAATGAACGCAAAGATTTTCAAAATGAGGTGAAGCTCGCGAACGAACTCGGATTTCCCGTCACCTATGCAGAATCGGTTCCTTTATTCCAGCGGCCCGGAATGCTCGTGCCCAATCAGGCGAAGTTTCATCCGCTTAAATATCTGGCGGCACTGTTGGCGCATATTCCCGGTGGCGGAAGTCACGTGTTTGAACGGTCGGAGTTGAAGGAAGTTTCGGATCAACCGCTGGCGGTGAAGGCGAATGGGTACTCGATTGAATGCGATCATGTGGTGATTGCGACGCATGTGCCGTTGATGGGCAAGACAAATCTGCTGAGCGCCGCGCTGTTTCAGACCAAGCTGGCGCCGTATTCGAGTTATGTGGTGGGTGCGAAACTCCCGAAAGGGGTGGCTCCGGAGGCCAGTTTCTGGGACACCTCCGATCCTTATTATTACCTCCGCATCGATTCGCACGCTTCACATGATTATGCGATCTTCGGCGGGCAGGATCATAAAACCGGGCAGGTGACCGATACAGAATCGCGCTTTGCGGCGTTGGAGGCAAAGCTGTTGTCGTTTCTCCCGAAGGCGAAGGTGAACTATCGCTGGTCCGGGCAGGTCGTGGAGACGAATGATGGGTTGCCTCTGATTGGCGAGTTGTCGGACCGGCAATTTATTGCGACCGGTTTCGCGGGGAATGGGATGACGTTCGGCACGCTGAGCGGCATGATGGCCTGCGATGCGGCACTGGGGAGATTGAATCCGTGGAAGAAACTTTTCGATCCGCATCGTAAAAAAGTGAAGGGCGGGGCGTGGGATTATGTGAAAGAAAATATCGACTATCCGTACTATCTGATTAAGGATCGCCTGATGGCGAGCGAGGGAAAATCGCTGCGGACGCTGAAGCCCAATGAGGGGAAGATTCTGACGCTGGAGGGAGAGCGCGTGGCGGCCTATCGCGATAAGGAGGGGAAGGTTACGAAGCTGTCCGCGGTTTGCACGCACATGGGGTGTCTCGTGCATTGGAATCCAGCGGAGACGACCTGGGACTGCCCGTGTCATGGATCAAGATTCAAATGCACAGGAGAAGTTCTTGCGGGGCCGGCGGAGGAGCCGTTGGAGAAGATAAAAGATGAAGGGAAAGCCAAGAAGGGGTGAAACCTTTCGCTCAGAGCGGCGTTCCGAGACTCGCCGGTGAGGAAGTGTTTTTACTATTCAATCATGGTGAACACGCCCGAACGTAAAAACGCTTCCTCACGGGCGCGTCTCGGAGCGGGGTTCTTTGGGATCGCTTCTCCCTATTCCGGCGTCTTTTCGGGGTTGACGATTTTTACGGGAATGCCGACCTGCATGAAACCCGCGAAGCGGAGTGCGTCCCAGTTGGTAAGGCGGAAGCAACCGTGGGAGCCGGTTTTTCCGATGAGTTCGGGCTTGGGTGTTCCGTGGATTCCGTAGCCGGGGAGATCGAGCCCGACCCACGCGAGGCCGACCGGGTTGCGGGGTCCGGGCGGAATGGTGAGGACGCGGGTGACGGTTTTCACGTCGGGCCAGTTTTTCGGATCGAAGGTGTAATTGGGATTCGGGGCGGCGATGACCTGCACCTGGGTATCACGGTCGGGGAGTTTGGCCTTGTCCTTGGCGATGGAGCAATGGAAGAGCGCGAGTTCCTGGCCGCCCTTGTCGAAGACGCGGATGGTTTTTTCGCCCAGGTTGACGGTGACGGAGCCGGTGTCGAACCAGCGGTGGAGTACGACGGGTTTGTTGTCGGTGGGGAATGGGCGGAGGTTGGGGACGTTGAGGGTTTGGCCGGGCTCGAGGGAATCCATGGCGACGCCGGGGTTCAGGGTCTCGAGAATGGCTCGGGCGCAATGGAATTTTTCGCCCATGCACTCGGCGAGCGATTCGTAGGGCAGTCGTTCGAGTTTGGCCTTCTCGTTCCAGTCTTCGGGCAACATGCCGACCTGCGCGGCGTCGTCGGCGGTGATTTCGTAGGTGGTGACGGCACCATCGACGTCCACCTTGAGCGATTGAAAGACTTTCATGTCGAACGGGGATAAGCCGGGGAAGAATCGGGCGGCATAATCGGTGAGGGCCATGAGGCTTTTGCGCTTGAAGTGGCCGTCGATAATGCCGGGGGAGAAGTCGGCGGCATCAAGGGCGATCTGCCAGGCGAGGTTGATGCGGGTTTGCTTGTTGATGCTGACTGCCGCGGCGGCGAGCTTCGGGTATTCGGGGAGGACGGGCGCGGGGCGGGTGGCGGGAGGGCTTGTGGGAGGAGGGGCGGGAATCGCCGCTTTTCGGAGGACCGGTGGCGGAGGTAGTGGAGCGGCTGGCTTCGTCGTCGCGGCGGCGGTCGTCACCATCGGCGTGCCGACGGGGACCAGCGACTGGGCATATCCCACGCTCGCAAACCCGCTCACGCACAGGAGAAAAATCCTCAACCGCACTCGCACGCTGCGGATAGGTGACGAAGCAACCATCATGGCGATATTCCAAATGACCGGAAGATGTTCTCAGGAAGGAATAACGACCGAATGAGCGGGATTCCTGCACAATTAGGAGCGGGGCGGTCAGGAGTCAGGGGTCGGGGGAGGAGCGGGGGGAGAGGGTGGGATGGCTTCGCTGGTTGGGTGGGGTGGTCCGCCTTCGCGGGCGAAACGTTCTTTGCGTTCGAGTTCGGCTTTTTCGAGCGGGGTCAGTTGGCCTTCGTGCATCTTTCGCCAGACTTCGTCGCGGTCGACGGTGACGGCACGGGGGGCCTGGATCGCGAGGCGGACGCTGGAGCGCGACCATTTGACGATCTTCACTTCAATGTGGCCATCAATGATAATGCTTTGACCTTCGCCGCGGCTCAATGCCAACATAATGAATCCTTCATTCTCAAACCCACGCCCCGGCAGACCCGGCGACCATGCCGGCCCCTGACGAGCGCGACTATCCTACCACGACCCGCCCTCCAAAACCCGATCTCCCCGGGCAATGGGATGTTCCATCGAGGAGACGGTCGCGGGGGCCTTTTTCGTGAGCGATGGATTGGGAATGAGCCACGGATGCACACGGATAAACACGGATGAAATGCTGAAAAATTTAAAAATCAGTGTCCATCCGTGTGCATCCGTGGCTCATTCCCGTCGTCTCGCACTGCATGGATTTTCCCCGCATAACCGCCATAATTCCGACGTTCTACTGCTGATACTTTCTTAAAGGAGTTGTTGATGCGGTTTCCCCGAATTCTTCCTGTGACTATCCTCGCGCCTCGTTGCCTCCACTCCATCGGCTCTTTCTGCCGAATCTCCCGCAACCACCTCCACCGTCCCCGTCTCGCGTGTCTCGGACCAATACACCGTCGAGGCGAACGTCCCCTACGACAAATATCCGCAAACCGTCCTCGACGTCATGACCCCCAAAAGCCGCTCCACCCCCAACGAAAAACTCCCCGCTGTCCTCATGTTCCACGGCGGCGGGTGGACCCGCACCGATAAATCCACCATGTCCTCGTTCTACAACCGCTTCCTCGCCCACGGCTTCATCGTTTGCAACGTCGAATACCGCATGGCCAATCAAGATGGAGCGATCGCCCCCGCCGCCGTCGAGGACGCCCTCACCGCCGCCAAGTGGTTCTGGGATCACGCGGACCACTACGGCGTCGACAAAACCCGCTACATTGTCGCCGGCGCCTCCGCCGGCGGACACCTCGCGCTGATGGTCGGCATGTGCACCCCCGACGCCCACCTCGGCCCCACCTGCCCGCAGGATTACAAAATCGCCGCCATCGTCAATGGCTACGGCCCCACCGACGTCGCCGACCTCCTCCGCCGCGGAACCTCCTGGGCCAAACAATGGCTCCCTCCCGGAACCCCCGACCGCGACGCCCTCGCCAAACGCCTCAGCCCGATGACCTACGTCCGCAAAGACGTCCCGCCGCTCTTGACGGTGCAAGGCTCCAACGACACCACCGTCCCCGTCATCCAAAACGAAACGATGATCAAAGCCCTCCAAGCGGCGGGGGCGGATGCCGAGATGCACCTCGCCGAAGGCGCAAAACACGGTTTCACCACACCGCCGACAGCGTGGCCGGACGTGGAGCATCAGATATTCGATATATTCTTGGTAAAGGAAAAGATCATCGTTGCATCAGCTAAATAAAAGGTATATCAAGGTCTGACCCACGCGAGGCTCTCATGCCCATAACGACAGGAATCATCTGGCACTCCAGATTCATGTGGTTATGCCGTATCGTGCCGACCGCATTGTTTTTCGGTTGCGCAGTGCCGCTCTATTTGCGTGCATTGAGGGGCGTGATCCCGGCTGGCGACGGCATCGATAAACCAATTGATCGGCGCACCGAGCCGCGTCGTTTCTGGAAATGGATGTCGCTGTATCTTCTAATTGCGGTTGCGATAACCGTGTGGTGCGTACTTGCGTGGTACTTCCCGGTGCCCGATGCAGAAGGAACATCGAACGAACTTCCGGGGTTATAATTCAGGGATAAGTCCTTGACCGATTAGCAGATGCTTATGTTGCAGTGCGATGCGGCGAGTGATACCCGCTCCTGCGCGAATCCTCGCAAGAAGTGTCGCCGAAACTGGCGCGCGATGTTCAATCTGCCCCGCATTCAATAGCGTCGTCAAATTCCGCAGGCTCTGCACTTTTGCTCCATCATACTTCACGCAACTTTCGCGTATCACCCAGGGATGTTCGCCACGACCGACGATGCACGTCTGGTCGTGAATGGGTTGACGGGTCGTGATATTGACGATCAGAACGCGCTCCGGATCAATAGCCGGATCGGAAACGACAATCCAGAGATGGTTATCAAGGGACTGGGCGGGACTGCAAATAAGAAATGTATCGCCCGCGTTCACGCTGCTTCATACCCCGAAGAAACGGTCAAACGCATCTTCGGCCGCCGCTTCTTTCAGCATCGCAGCCTTGTCCCCACGCGGCCCCACCGCATCAAGAATGTCCGCAAGCGGAATCGGACGCGATGATCCAGGCTCATGATTGCTCGCCCACTCCGGGAATTGGTGGGTTTTGTTCACCATGACCCACTCATCATCCAGCCGATGCCGAATGGCAACCTCTTCCAATTTTTCAATTTCGTACTGCGACAATTCCTGCACGCCCGGATCGGTATGCACCTCAATGTGATAACCATCCCGGCTGATGAACCGATTCCAAGTCTGCGATTCCACATGCTGCCCGTTGATGAGGTCCAGCACTCCGCTCAATACCGGTCCGCGATCCATGGCAACCACCTTGTCGCCGGAAATCTGACGGCCCGTCTCGGCAAGACTCTCACGGTCCGCAATGTAGAGGAGCTTCAGCACGCGCATGTAGTTCATGCGGTGATTGCCGACCTGCCGCCCCACGACCCCAATAGCCTGAATGATTTTGTTAGTTTTCAGCATCGTTTACACCCGTCAACTCATCGGCTATTTCCACACCGCCCCATTATAGCACTCGCACATACAGTTAGGATTTTATACGGTAGAATGCGACAGATTCCCAGCGAATTCAATGAAAAATCTCGCAGATTGAGGCTTCTCCCGAGGGCGACCGGCCATTGATGGGGCACCCCATTACTGCCGCGGATGATGCTTCCGATGCACGTGCTTCAACCGGTCCCCATCCACATGCGTATAAATTTGCGTCGTCGCCACATTCGAATGCCCCAGCAGTTCCTGCACCACGCGCAAGTCCGCCCCGCCGGACAACAGATGCGTCGCAAACGTGTGCCGCAGTGTGTGCGGATGAATCGCCCGCAACCCAGCCCGCTTCGCCATTTTCCGCACGAGTTGCCAGAGCACGATCCGCGTCATCGGCCCGCCAGAGCGCGTCAAAAACAGCCGATTCCGCGCCGCCTTTGTCCGCGTCGTTTTCACCTTTTCCAACTCCGGCCGCAGCGTTTCGACATACGCCTTCACCGCTACCGCCGCCGGCCCGCCGATCGGAATGATGCGCTCCTTTCGCCCCTTCCCGAACACCCGAATCACGCCCAGATCAAAGTGCAAATCCTCCACCGTCAGCTCCGCCAGCTCCGACGCCCGCAGCCCGCATGCATAAAACAATTCCAGAATCGCCTTGTCGCGCAACGCCAGCCGATCCTGCGGTTGCACCGCCGCCAGCAGCGCGTCGGTCTGGTCCCTTCCCAGCACATCAGGCAGTTTTTTCCACTGATGGGCGGTCTCCAAAAGCTCGGTCGGATTCTCCGCCGCATAGCCGCGTCCGACGGCAAAGCGGAAGAACATCTTGAGCGACGCCACGTGCCGCAGGATGGAGGAGGTTTGAAGATTTTGCACGGTTTGCATGTGCTTGAGATATTTCACGAGCACCGCCACGTCGGCGGCAGTCAGCGACACGCCTTCCGTTTCACAAAACGCATTGAAATCGCGAACGTCGCGCCCATACGCCTCGAGCGTGTTGGCCGCTAACCCCAGTTCCATCTCGACATGCAGCAGAAAACGATCGATCGCCTCCCGCTCGCTTCCGGTTTTAGCTGCCGCTTTCACCGCAGGCTCGCGCGACGCTCCTTCCACGGCAGGCTTCTTGGCCGCCGCCGTCACAGGATCGGACTTTTCAATCAGGATACGAGCCATGCGTCCACTATTGGCAAGAACTCATGCAAATCACCGCCACATCCCACAGTATCGCCCATCGCCAACGTGCGTTGCAACGCCATCCCGTGAAATCAGATCAACCCAACCCCGGAGTTCACGCTTGAGCGTGTCTTCAAAAAACAGCATAGAACCCAAGACACGCTGAAGCGTGAACTCCGGCGGTTTAGGGACTTTCGGCAGGCACTGCTTCCTCTGCTGGCGGCACATGGTCGCTGGCGTGTTCCGCGACCCCCCCGCCGCCGTTGGCGGCCTTGCGTTCAAAGAATTGCTCCGCCAACTGCGCGATAAATTCCGCCCCGCCGCGCGACACCTCCGCCATTCGCACATACACCCCCGCGTCCCGCTCACCACGGAACAGGTGATGCGCGACGATCGCCATCTGCTCAACCCCCGCCGCATCCACCGGCGGTCGCACCGACAAATCGCCGCGCTCCCGCAAATCGCCGAACAGCTTTTCCGCCCCCACCGATATCTCCTTCTTCTTAAACTGCGGCAGGCATTCCACGCGACCGCCATGAATCAGCCACGGCTCGATGCACGTTCTCCCCTGGCCCGGCTGCAGCGAAAGAAACGAAAAATCCTCCAGCCGCCCGAGATGTTCATAAGGTTCCGCCGTAATAAGATTCGCGCGTTCGATTTTCCGTTTGATCTGCCCCGCCTGCTCAAAACCAAGCTGCCCGGCGGCAACTTTCATCGCGGCGATCTCGCCCTCCCTCCACGCCTGACGAAACGAAGCATCGTCGCTGATAAACCGAAACGCCGCCCGAATCTGCCCGTGATACCACCCCAGCGAAACGCTGCCATCGCACGGTGCCGGGCACTTCCCCATCTCCTTATACGCACACGCCTTTCCCTCCGGCGTCTGCGTCAAAATCGAGTGATACCGGCACAGATCGAACAAATCCTCGACCGTGTCGATCAGCTTCCCCGTTGCCGTCCGATCTCGTATCGGCCCCGCGTAATCCAGCGACGGATCGGACAAATCCTGCGTCCGGCGCAGCCTCGGAAACTTCGCATCCTTCTCCAGCGCGATCCACCACGTCGGCAGCCAGGCGATCAATTCCTTGTAGCGGTTCGGAAAAAGCGCACCGCTCTGCCAATACCACCAGTCGGCCGCAAACGGCGAATGGACCATCCTCCAATAAACGCGCGTGCAAAGTTGGCCGTACTGCACCCGTTTTGTGCGGACCTCCGGCGGATCATCGGCAAGACGGCGCTGAAGAGCCGCCCGAAGATTTCCAACGGTGGCAAGCAAAAGAGGTTCGCTCTCCACCCCTTCCCCCGCAAGCAAATACACCGCACATTTTGCCGGCACATTGCTCCACGCCATGCGGCCCATCGCGGCCGCGCTCGCGTCCACCGGCTCAGAATGAGGAAAGAGAGATGCAAGGTCAGAGCACGTCATAATGGAATACTATGATAAACCAGAAAAACCGCGGATGGACGCCGATGAACGCGGATAGAAAATAATCGGCGTTCATCCGCATTCATCGGCGGTTTCTCTTCTGCCCCCTACGAATCCAGCCGATTTCAAATGCTCATGCCCGTGACCGTCGCCTCAAACACCAGCTTTCCATCACACACCCCCTGGCACTTCGCGATGGCCCGCCGCCGCGTGAGTTCCGCCATCTGCGCAATCATGGACAACTTTGCCGGCAGCGTCACCGTCCCCGAAAAATCACCCCATCGCATCGCGAAAACCAATGAACCCCATCTCCGGATGCCGCTTCATCGTCTGGTACGCACACAACTGTGCCGCACACTCGATCATCATCACCCCCGGCATCAGCGGACGACCCGGAATGTGCCCCCGCACCCAGAACTCATGATCCGTGACATCCTTCACGCCGATCACCGTGTCCGCATCATCATCCACGTGAACGATGCCCGACAGCAGTTCCATCTCGAATCGCTGCGGAATGACGGCACGAATGCCTTCAATGGGAACAACAGTTTCGTGAGTCCACCCGCGACAGGTCATACAGGAACAACGGGGCCATGCAGCCTCTCTTGTGCATTGATAAGGGTGAAAAACCGCAAGGGCGGCATGCGCTGCTACCCCCCCACCGCGAATAACCCCTTATGGGGTCGCGGAACGCGTTTCAAGCACTTTGACGCGAATCG
>CAVYBP010000009.1:0-101985 GCA_963766775.1 uncultured Phycisphaerales bacterium | reverse complement strand
TTGTACATGGGAAATCAAGCCAACAGGGATCCCACGATCTTCAACTTTATCCGGAGCGTGAAGAACTTCGCGAACGCGGTTCCGAGAGGCGACGGGGAACTTGACAAAGTGTGGCAAGCGCTGAATTCTATTCAACGCGACACTGCGCAGATCCGGGATAAAATCAGCAAATCAAGCACGTCGGATTCATCGGACTCAGCAGCGATATGGCGCACCTTTCGGGCCAAGGATTGGCAAGCAGGACTCAAGGCAGCATCGGCACCCTATTCCCAGGGTACGACTGGGTCGTCAACCCCTGGGATTACGCCCTCTGAGCTGGGGAGGGAGAGTGAGATCACGGTGAAAATCCGGGACGAGGCGGTACGTGAACAAATACGTCAAAACAAGCCCCTAGAGATCGTACAAAGGGCAGAACGGGCTCGTGGCGAGGCTGCGAGAAAAGCAAATAGTCCAGCACTAGCAGGTGCAGCAATTATTGCCGCACGACAGCTGCCATCAGGAGATGTCAGTCTCAGAGCTACTGATGCTGCAGCAGCGGAGGTCCTACGGAAGTATGCCACTCAATGGGTAGAGGCATTTGGGGGTGAAGCCTCAGTCCGGACTCCGACATGGGGAGTAGTTGTTCACGGGATACCGATCAAGTCTATGGATCTGAACCCGGAATCCATGAGCGCAACTGGGAAGCAGATCCTAGCGCAGAATCTGCACACCTGGGGGAAAGACGCGCGGATTGGCCATATGGGATGGCTGATTCGTCCACGAGCAGGCAAACGTAAGGCCTCTGTGGTAATTGAGTTCCTACATCCAGAAGACGCCAATCAAGCGATCCGACGAGGCACGATCTGGGAAGGCCAGATCCACGACACCGCGATCCTGTGCCGAGAGGGTCGAAGCAAGCTGTGCAACAAGTGCCAAAAACCAGGGCACGTACAGATCCAGTGCCCAAACAAGGCAGCATGCGGCCACTGTGCGGACGAGCACCCTACCTGGGAGTGCCCATCTAAGCAGGGCAAGGAAATCACAATCAAGTACGCAAACTGCAAGGAATCACACAGAGCAACTTATCCAAAGTGTCCAATCCGACTGCAGGCGGTGCAGCGGGCAAAAGAAGCGATTATACGGTGCGAGCCATACCACCATGTCCCAGAATCCTTGAGGCGGATTCCTATGGTGGTGTTTGGCACAGAGCCCCAATGTTAACTAGAAAATCCACGTAAACGCGCCGCAGTAGGTTCATCGGAGCCAGAGACAACACAACCACAAATCTCAATACACCCACCACCCGTGCCAAAAGGCCTAGAAGAGGACGCCCAGCAAAGTCCAAGTCGTCGACGGAGGATAGCGCACCATTACCAGACATGAGGGATAAGGTCTCCGCAGCGTACTCTGCCACCCAGTCACAATACTCAACCCGTACTGGGGACACGCAATCCACAAGACTAGGACCAGCAGTCATCCCATTCACTGATCCAGAACACCTAGAACGAAGCCAACGATACGCGGAGATGGCAAAGGGAGCATTAGGAGTGATGGAACCAGAATCAGATGACCTAATAGCGAGCACACAGAACGATATCATGTCTGATGAATAAGCAAATCGATATTATACAATACAACATGCATAATGGGAGGGCGTCTGTTATGGCACTGTTTCTCTAAGACCCAAGGGTCTTGACAGTGGACATTATAGCAATCCAAGAACCATGGCGCAATGAGTTCACAGACACGACACACCAACCGGCAAGAGCTACGCATCAATTACTCTACCCCAAGAAGACAGAACACGGTGATGAACGGCCAGCAAGGGTCTGCATATTTATATCAAAGAAGATTGATCCAGCAAGGTGGACACATACAGTCATATCGCAAGACTATCAGATCGTACGGATCGATAATGATTGGCGTACGATCTATATTCATAATATATATAATAAACCACGGGGGGGACAATCACAAGGATATAGGAGGAAATGGAGAAAATAAGAATAAGGAACGACAATAGCAAGCATATGATTTTAGGGGACTTCAACCTACACCATCCCAGTTGGGGAGGTGCAGGAATACAGGGAGATGCAGAGGCGGAGGACTTGCTAGAAATCATAGATATACATGATATAGAGATGACAATAGAGCCAGGAGTAGTGACATGGCAAAGGAGGAATCAGAAATCGACTATCGATCTCACATTCATCTCAAATGGCCTATTGGAACGACTAGTCAACTGTGTACATGGAGATGATATTGACCATGACTCAGATCACTGGCCAATCCGGACAGTCCTTGACATCACAGTACCCCAAAAGACACCCGAGAAGCGACGAAATTGGAAAGAGATGGACGTGAAGCTATTCCTGGAGAGACTAGAGTTGATAGACGTCCCAGATCTATCTAAGAACAACAAAACAGAGAATTGAGCTCCAAATAATAGCACTCATGACAACGATCCAACACGCAGTGGAGGCCTCTACACCATGGGCTCGACCAAGCCAATACGCCAATCCTGACTTCACTAGGGGAGTGCCGAGACGCGGTTAAGCTCACAAGACGACTCTGCCGGGAATTTACACGTACGCATCAACCAGAAATATGGATACAATACTGCATGGCCCGGAACCAAAAGAAACGACTCATCGACAAGCAACTATGTCAAGGCCACCGTCAATAGGTCCAGCAAGCGACGGAAGGAGGCCCTGGGGGCCTCTGGCGTCTCGCGAACTGGGCTCGGAAGCGAGCTGGAGCGTATGATCAAGGAATCACACCAACCCTCCATGCCAATGGCCAGATCGCGGAGTCCGTATAGGACAAAGCAAAGCTTTTCCAACAGGCCTTTTTCCCAGTCTGCCCACCGCAGATCTATCAGATATAAAGGATTACAACTACCCAGTAGCAATCGAGATACCCCCAATCACCATGCACGAACTAGAACAGGTGATCCACGGTCTACCCGCAGACAAGGCACCAGGAGACGACGGCATCCCAAACCGCCTATGGCAAACCGCCATCAAGACACCAAAGGTTGCGGAGACCCTTCTCCAGATCTTCAACGCATGCATATGAATAGGCTATAATCCGAGCCACTTCCAACACTCCATCACAGTCGTACTACGCAAGCAAGGAAACGACCAGGACTACCAGAATCCCAAATCATACCGACCAGTGGCGTTGCTCAACACGCTGGGCAAGGTCCTGGAATCAATCGTTGCGACCCGCATATCATATCTGATGGAAACACACAAGCTATTACCAAATACGCACCTTGGTGGACGTTGGGGAATCTCGACGGACCATGCGATCCAGGGAATCATTGACCGCATACAGAGAGCATGGGGAAAGAGGAAACCGGTGGTGAGCATGGTCCTAATGGACGTGGTGGGAGCATACGACAATGCGCTACACGCCCGGCTACTACACAACTTACGCAAGCGAGGATTGGGGGCGCTGGTTCCGTGGATCTCGGCATTCCTCACAGGACGGAGCACCAAGATACGGATGGCGGAGGGAGTCTCAGAGTCAATACCAACGACAACGGGCATCCCCCAAGGATCCCCACTATCGCCAATCCTATACCTATTCTACAATGCGGATCTGATCGAGGACTGTACACAGGATGGAGTCGTTACCAGCGGATGGGTAGACGACGTGAGCCTCATCACAGAAGGGACAACAGAGGAGGAGAATATTAGAAGACTGCAGGCAGCAAGTCAACGGGCCGATCTCTGGGCACGGCGTCACGCATCGGTCTTCGACCATAAGAAATACAAACTAATCCACTTTGTCAATCCCAACGCAGATACACAACCAAGATACACGGCTCTGCCACTGGAGGGCGTAACGATTCAAGCAACGACAACAGCGGAACGTTATCTGGGGATCTGGCTTGACCCAAAACTCACCTTTACCAACCATCAAGAAGAGGCGATTGCTAAGGCGGGAACCAGCCTACAAGCAATCCGGGGACTAGCAGGGTCCACATAGGGCGCGTCACTCACAGTGATGCGACGTCTATATCAAGCAATCATTATCCCACAGATGCTCTATGGTATTGCTGCGTGGTACCATCCAGCAACGGCCAAGCAACGTGACGCAATAATCCGAGAATTCGCTAAGATCCAACATCGTGCCGCGTGCCTGATCAGTGGTGCGTTCCGTACAACTGCAGTGGAAGCACTCAACGTGGAACTACACCTACCTCCAATGAGATTGCAAATGGAGCGGCTCTGCAAGGAGACCGCTATCTGGATACGAACTGGGCCTTGATTCGCGAGGCCAACAGGCATATCAGAACGACGACCAGACGTACAACGCCGACGGAGTGGATGGACGCCAATGGAGGTGCAGGCCTGGAAAAGGGGTGGTAGTCTTACAGCTCCCCCGAACACCGTGGCTGGGAGATGGGAGAGCCGTAAGGCGTACCTCCGAACACCATGGCAAGCACCTCCTAAGGTGACTATCCAGGAGCGAGAAGAGGCGATCAAATCACACAACACAATGACAGGCGACATCCAAATCTACACCGATGGAAGTGGACACAATGGACAGATTGGGGCAGGAATGGTAATTCCAGAGATGGGAATCACGAGGAAGGCATATCTTGGGACGACGGGGTTATCAACGGTATACGCAGCGGAACTCAAAGGAATTGTAATGGCCCTAGAAGCCATTCAACAATATTGCCAACAACAGATTCCACGCACAAGGAATAAATGGCTAGGAAGAGGAATCAGGATCTATACGGACAACCAGGCGGCACTCCGGGCACTAATCCGCCCACGGATGGTATCAGGACAAGTCCACCTGCGGGCAGCGCTAGGAATCCTCAATTGGTGCGAGAAGAACAACATCGCGATCAGCTTCCATTGGATCCCAGGCCACGAAGGCGTCGCGGGCAATGAAGCAGCAGATAAGGCAGCAAAGGAGGCTGCAGAGCAGGGATATGTACAAGGAAGAGACGACATCTACTGGTTAGCAGCAGCGGCGAAGCAACAGGTACAGCAAGAAGTCAAGAATGCGTAGGAACAACTATGGAAGCAACAAAAGAGCGCAAAACCGACCAAGCGGATCATCAAGGTGCCACACACGAAGAATCTCCACTACTGGCAAGGCCTAAGAAAGGCCACCACATCAATCCTAATCCAATTACGCACTGGGAAAATCGGACTCAGCCACTACCTGTCACGGATCCAGGTCCGGGACGATGCGCGGTACAGATGTGGGCTTGGTTTGCAGACGCCTCGCCATGTGGTTCTAATCTGCCCATTGCTGCATGATATACGACATCGGATGTGGAGGAAGCTGCGAGACGTTGGGGGACTGCGACTGGGGACATTGGAGAATCTATTAACAGAGAAACGTGCAGCGATCGCGCTGGCGGACTTTATGGCAGAGAGTGGCCTATTGGATCAGTTCAAGGACGTCGATCCAGGGGGCAATGGGGATGACGGAGCAAGACGCGGAATAGAGCCTGGATCTGTCTTATAGGAATCGCACGCAACCAGTTGGCAAAGCAGCCAGGTGAATGCGTGCCAACCGACACTCACCAGCGATCTCACGAGGGCCAATGGGTCGTGGGGTTGACGTTGATCTCAGTGTGGAAGACAGCCCGCTCACAGGGTGAAGAGAGCCAGTCAACTGGCGCTGACGAGCGTATAAGAACCAGTTGACAATCTAGCAATAAAGTCAGTTGACGGGCTGGCGCGCGAGGCTTCGTTGCATGGAGCTGAGCAACGAAATCGTGAGGCCTCTGCCTTGTACGGACTCTGTACGTTGTAAATTCTGTCCTTTCTAGCACGTGATTTCCTTTGTTTACACTGTTTGCTTTGTTTGATATGTTTGATTGGTTTATACTGTTTGATTCGTGTGGCTTGTACGCAAGCCACAGTGGCTGCAAGCAGCCACTTGACTACTGCGCCTGCGGGCTATGGCGCTCCCCTGCATAGCGGCATGTATAATTAGCCAGCTCTAATAGGGTAAAGAATACTACTACTACTACTACTACTGATACGTGAGAACGTGGGATTCGGAAGAGTGGAAGTTGGAATGAGGACACCGACGTACGGGAGAGCTGGCGTACGTGTTTGCACTGTTTGATTGATTGTTTTGTTATGTTTGATTACTCATCATCATGTTTGATTGTTTTGCACTCGCTTGTTTCATTTGTCCCATTTGTTTCTATTCTTGTGGCTCGTCCTGTGGCGCGTCAACGGTGGCTGCGCCACGATTTAATTGGTGCCTGCAGGCTTAGGCACACACCTGGATAGCGGCCCTTTAGACCGTAGATAGCTACAGCAGGTATATCAATTCTACTACTACTACTACTACTACTACTACTACTACTACTGTAGTGAACGGTTATTGACCTTGCACTTAGCTTCATGCACTTTTCTGGAAAAAGCTCTGCGCATTCTTTCAGAGGGATAAAAGAGGCATAACCCTTTTCGTCGAGTTCCGTCAGTTATCGGAGCTGCCCCGACCTCCGCGAAACATCTCCGCAATCCCTTCTCCGCAGTCTCTTCCCCGCTGGTGCGTGACAGAAGGCTTGAATGGGTAATCTTGACCTCCGCATTTCGTTACCTTCAAAGAATATCCCTATGCATGCTCTAGGATTTAATATAAAAGCCGTGCTTCTCAGCGTACAAAGGCAGAGATAAGCATCGCTTATTTTTGTCCTCTGGTCACCATCATGATGCCGGGCGCCCTTTTCTGGTTTCGAGAGAAGCTCGCTGTCAGCTGTATCAACTGGCTTGTTTTTATTCTACTTTGCCATGCCCACTACCATCAACGGTGATTCTGTTCGCCCTAGCTACCATGTTACTCCTCAGTCAAATTGGCTGAGCGATCCCTAGCGTCCATTTTACCTTGGGGGTGAATGGCATCTCTATTATCTGTACAACGCCAACTTCGATCCGACCACCGGAGGCGGTGGCACAGAGTGGTTCCATGTCACGAGCCCAGACATGGTCTCCTGGGTCCCACAAGGTGTTGTGATTGAAAAGTATAAACCACGTCCAGATGGCGTTGTCCTCGGTGATATTGAGACTGGGAGTACCGTCATAGATACAGAAAATACCGCAGGGTTCGGGAAGAATGCTGTCGTAGCCATCCTCACACAGATGGAGGACGGTATCCAGCAACAGTCACTTTTTTATTCTACGGATAATGGTTACAACTTCACGCCTTATTCCGGGAATCCTGTGATGCCGAACCCTAATCCCTCTGCGAAACCAGCTTTCAGGGACCCGAAGGTTATGTGGGACGCTACATCCAGCCAGTGGGTAATGGCTCTTTCAGAAGCCACCAAAATTACCTTCTGGACATCCACAAACCTGACAACCTGGTCATATAAATCTGGGTTCTCCCCCTTGGATTCGGGGATTGACCTTGGAACTTTAGAATGTCCGGATTTATACCAGCTTGACATTGACGGAGACCCCACAAAGCGTACATAGGTCCTCGCCTCGTCCGCCAATGGGTATTTGTATAACAGAACGACAGGCACAGTGTATTGGACCGGGACCTGGGATGGCTCCGGCTTTCGGGCTTTTGATAGTCAACCGCAGTGGATGGATAGTGGATCCGACTTTTATGCTACAGTAACTTGGGCTGATCCCCGAGGCACCGAAGACGAGATGTATCTCACCCGTTATTCCGTTAGCTGGGTAAACAATTGGGACTATGCGAAAAACCTACCTTACTACGGAGGTTGGGAAGGCCAACTCAGCCTAGTTCGCGAGATACAGCTTAAGACGGTCGCTGGCGTTGTCACTCTAGTGAGCGTTCCGATAAGTTCCTACGCAAAAGTGTTCAATACTACGAGCAGTGTAAACAGTACAACTATCACGACAGATTCGGCGACAGCATCGCTCCCTGAAATGGCAGGCGGTGCCTATGTAATTCACGCAGTCGTCTCAAAAAATGATGACGACGACGGGGATGAGGTCCGAATCAATATAAAAGGTGATGGAACTTTCAACACCACTATTGGTTACAACTTTGAAACTTCTCAGGCATTCTTTCGCCGAGATCATGACGGACAGCGGCTGATAGCATACCTACGGTGCCAAAAAGAACATACGACGCTGTACGCACAGGTTTAGATCCTTTGCCAACAAATACTGTTTCATTGTCGGTGTATGTGGACTGGCGCGTTTGATGACCACCTTGGGCAGTAGCAGGGCATCGGCATAGAAAAATATTTTCATACCCGCCGCGACGGCAGCCTTCACTTGCGCATTGATCGCGGCCTCAACGTCGGTCGGCTTGCGGATATTCATCGCCCCCGGTGCCGCTGGTGCTGCCGTTTCAGGCAAGTCCTGATACGCCGCCGGAATCGCGGCCAGCGCGTTGGGGATTACAATCGCCTCATACCCCAGCGATCGCAGCACACCGGGATCACGATACCGCGTCTTGAATGGCAGTTCCCCGTGATTGTCGTGGATCATGTCAATAAGCATCGAAACTTCCGGAAGTTAGGGTGAACCGCCGGAGGGAAGGTACGACGAGCAGGCATCGAAGGCAAGAGGCGGGAGAACTGTCCTACTCCATTTTTCAGAGTAGCTTCGTTGATTAAAAATCTCCGCCTATCACTTCGCGGGCATCGTTGCCGGCGGGGCCATCTCCGCGGGCGTTGCCGCCAGATATTGCGACAGCGGACAATCCGGAAACGCCTTTACCCCTTCCGCGACCGACTGGGCATTGAGCTTCGCCCCGGCCCAATTCGTATGCGTATGCTCCGGTGCCGGTGGAAACAGGGCCTTCACCGCCTCCTCCCCCATCTGGTCATAATGATCGCAGATGATCGTATTCAACGGCAGGAAAAACGCCTTGATCTTGCTCCCCGCAGCCGCGCTCTCCTTGTTTGCCTGCTCCACCGCCTCCTTCGCCCAGAGTCCATACGACTGATCCGCGCGGCCAATTTTCCCATCGTCGCCCCACGAGTTGCGTGGAATCAGCGAACAGACAATCGGCGTCGCACCCTTCGCTTCCGTCTGAGCAATGTACTGCCGGATGTACCAGCCGAACGAATGCACCGTCTCCGTGCCCGTCTTGGTCAGGCCCTGAACCGTCTCCTCGCCATTGCCCTTGATCGTGGAGCGCCACCGCGTGTTGTCTTCTTCCGGTGCCGCCGTGTTATCGTTATGTCCGAACTGCATCATCACAAAATCGCCTGCGTGAACCTTCGCGAGCGTGGCGGGCCAGAGGTTTGCCGATTGAAAGAAGGTGCGCGACGAAGTGCCGCCCGCCGCATCATTGACCACGTTGATCCTGGAAAGATCGAAGTACGCCGGAAGCAGGTGCCCCCAGCCCCATTGGCCGTTGGAGCCCGTGTCGTGGCCGTTCTTGACGGTGGAGTCCCCAATCAGATAAAGCGTTGGCATGGCAGGTGCGGAAGTGCTTTGTCCCCGCGTCGGAACAATGAGCGAAAACAAGGCACTGAGGCAAAGGCCCGCCAAGGCCGTCAATGAGAGCGTGGTGAATTTCATGCCGGGACTCCAATTAGATATGTTTTACCGAGGGTTCAACGGGAAGCGACGGGGAAAATTTCGTGCGGTTCAAAAGGAAGGATAAAGGGTAAAGGATAAAAGGGAAACTGAACCCCCGAAATCCCGGCGCTACCCTCCACCGCCGGCCGAGCCCTGCACCGACGGCCCGTTGCGATGGGCGAGCGATGCCACGATGGCCAGAAGTTGGGCCGGCGCGACAGGCTTCGGAAGATGGTTCTGGTATCCCGCCAGCAGAGCGCGATGCCGATCCTCCGCGCGAGCGAACGCCGTCACCGCGACGGCCGGAAGCGAGTCAGCGCTGACGCCCATCCCCCGAACCCGCTGAATAAATTGATACCCATCCATCTCCGGCATACCAATATCAGAGACCAGAACCGTGGGTTTGAACGAGGCGACGGAGTCCAGCGCTTCCTGCGCCGAGGCCTGCGTGAAGAACGTCCGCTTTGCATTCGACCAGCAACCGTTTGGTCAGACGCCGGGCGTCCGCGTCATCGTCCACCACCAACACGCGCACTCCCGTAAGATCAACCTGCCCGCAATGATCATTGGGCACCACCAGCCGCGTCGGATCCACTGCGCGGGGCTGGCTCGCCAATCACCGGGAACGTGATCACAAACGTCGTCCCCCGATTTTCACCGGGACTTTCCGCGCGAGCCGTCCCGCCATGAAGTTCAACAAGGTGCTTCACGATCGCCAACCCAAGCCCCAACCCGCCGTGCGATCGCGTCGTTGATCCGTCCGCCTGCCGAAACCGTTCAAAGACATGCGGAACGAAGTCAGGAGAGAGCCCTCTGCCCGTATCGGCAACCTGAATCTCCAGCGAGCGATTGAGCCGCCGCACCGTAACAATTACCTTGCCTCCTGAAGGCGTGAATTTCACCGCGTTGGAGAGCAGATTCCACAAAATCTGCTGCACGCGGCTTGAGTCGCCCGAGATGGTCCCCGTCGCGTTGATGTGCTTTTGAATGTGGATGCCCTTCTCCTCCGCGCTCGGCTGCACCGACGCTATCGCCGATTCAATAATCCCCGCCGGATCAATGGGGCGAAGATCGAGCCGCAGCTTGCCGCTGATGATCCGCGATGTGTCGAGCAATTCTTCAATGAGCTGCGCCTGGAGCATTGCGTTGCGCTCGATGACCTCCATGCCCTCGAGCACTTCAGCCGCATTGTTGGGACTGCGCACAAGAATCTGTGCCCAGCCGAGGATGGCATTCAATGGCGTTCGCAATTCATGCGAGACCGTGGCAAGAAATTCGTCCTTCACGCGATTGGCACGTTCCGCCTCCGTTCGCGCGGCCCGCTCGCTGTCCAGCAGGATTTCACGCTCGTGCTGGTTCCGCTGAATCTCCTGGATCTGGTCCCGAATCTGATATTGCCGCAACCGGCCACGCACCGCCACCTGTACCGCGCTCGCCAGTGACCGCATTGACGTTGGCCGATCCAGAAGCGTCACGTTCCGCAATGCCACCAGCGACTCGCTCGTGATGCTGTTGTTCGTCCCGCCTCGAAGCAGAATGATTACCGGAATATCCGACCATGACGGTTGCGACGCCAAAGCCGCCAGTAAATTCTCAATCCCCTCCGACCGAAAAATCTCTTCCGTTACCAGCAGCGCCCCGGCACCGCGAGCCAATTCTCGCAACAGCATCGGCACGCTCTCGCATACCAGCGACGGCGTTCCATTTTGCGCGATCAGGTTCCGTGTAATCTCGGCATCACGCTGCGTCGGCGCCAACACCAGCACTCGTGTCGCGAAATCTTCTTCCACTGCATTTTCCAGTGTAATTCTCATTACTTCTTTGAACCTGATTCTGTCGAGCGGACTTCACGCTCGCGGGGTATGCCGGTGAAAATCCCGTGATACTGTGCCAACGGTTCCGAAAGACGAATTCCCTTGGAATCAAAACAAAGTTCTCGAATTGATTCTTCGTGCGCCCCGCTCCGTTTCTTCACCACGGAGATCGCCTTCTTCACCTTCCCCTCAGTTTCAAAATAGCGGAACAGGACCACCGAATCCGCCAGATAACTCGTATCCACCGGGCTGACCATGTTCGTTCCCATCAGCCCGTGCTGCGCCACCACCATGAATGTCGTCACCCCCTGCCTCGCCAGATACGTCAACAACTCATGCAGTTGAATGGTCAGGAACCGCTCTTCGGGCATCGCATTCATGTAGCCGTTCAAGCTGTCAATCACTACCACGCGCGCACCATCCACTTCGACCGCTTCGCGCACGATCCACGCAAACTCGTTTGGAGAAACCTCCGCCGGATCCAATTGCTTTACCCGCACTTTCCCTGCCCCCCCACCTTCGGTGAAATGAATGCCCAGCCCACGAGCACGTCCCTGCAGCGTTTGGGTGGTTTCATCGAATGCGAAAATCACCGCGTGCTCCCCGCGCGCCGCAGCCGTGGCGGCATACCGAACGGCTATCGTGGACTTACCGACACCCGCCGGACCCAGTAAAAGCGTGCTCGTCCCACGGTGCGGACCCCCGCCCAGCAGCGAGTCCAGGGCCGGAACCCCGCTCTGGATCATTTCCGACATAAATTCCTGCGAATGTTCCGACGCCACCAGTCGCGGATACACCACCAGCCCCCCCTTACTGATGCAAAAGTCGTGGTACCCCCCGCGATACTGCGTGCTTCGAAACTTGATGACCCGCAGGCAACGCCGTTCCGCTCCATATTTCGGTGCCAGTTGCTCCAGGCTCACCACACCATGTGCTATCGAATGCAACTGCTTGTCTGAACCCTCCGCCGTACGATCATCCAGCAAAAGCACGGTGCACTGCCGCCCGATGAAAAACTGCTTCAACGCCAGAATCTGACGCCGGTATCGCAACGAACTCTGCGCCAGGAGCCGCATCTCCGATAGCGAATCAAAAATCACCCGCTGCGGCTTGATCCGCTCCACCGCCTCCAGCACGGACCTGGTCGTCTCGCTCAGTTCCACCTCCGACGGATGGTACATCGTCAACTGTGAATCGCCCTCCAGGTCCTTCTCCCCCGCGATCAGTTCAATAATCTCAATCCCATCCAGCGACCAACCGTGGCTTTCGGCCACCGCAAGCAGTTCCGCCTTCGTCTCCGACAGCGTGACGTAAAGCCCTTTCTCACCGGCCCGATTCCCCTCCAGCAGATATTGCAGCGACAACGTCGTCTTGCCCGCGCCCGGATCGCCATCCACTAGATAGAGCCGGTTCGGAATTAATCCGCCGTTGAGAATATCATCCAATCCAGGAATGCCGGTTTGAGAGCGTTCAACCATTGGAGGCGCGATCACTGGCCGCATGCAAGATCCCCTAACTGAAAAAGAACCGGCGCACCGTTAAAATAACGAATAGTCGCAAAAAAGTGCAAAACGCAGAACACTATTCGTCGCCCTCCGTGCGTCGCCCTCCGCGCGGATTGCCCGCTACAGGAACAAATACGACGCACACCGGAGCAGGGATTTGCAGCGTACTCTCCGTCGCCGTAAGGCTCCCCGTAGCCGCATTGACGCGAAAAACCGAAACGTCATCTGATAATTGATTGCACACAAACAGAAGAGCAGCGCTAGGATCAAGTGCAATGGAACGGGGTCCTTTTCCACCGGACGGCGTATCCGAAATCACCGATAGTTTTCCGCTCGACATATCGACGCTAAACGCCCCAATTGAACTATGCGTCCCCCGATTCGATACATATAAAAACTTCCCATTCGGATGAAGCACCACCTCCGCCCCCGTTTGCCCCGCCAGACTGACCCCCGCAGGAAGCGTCGAAACCGATTGGATTTCCTTTAGCCCGCCCGTCGCCGAATCACGAGAATAGACCAGCAGAGTTGAGCCCATTTCCGTAATGACGTACGCGAACCTGCCGTCCGCAGAAAACGCCATATGCCGCGGCCCCGACCCCGGCGGCGTCGAAACCGTCGGCGGATGATTCGGCGTTAACGCCGCATGTTCCGCATCCAGCCTATAACAATAAATCTGATCCGTTCCCAAATCGCATGAATACGCGAACCGACCCGTCGGGTCCGCATAAATCGAATGCGGAAACGGATGCGATTGCCGCGAGCGGTTCGGACCGGATCCCGCATGCGTTTGCACACTCCCCGCCGCCGGTGCCTTCAGCGAACCATCCGCATCAATCCCCAGCGCCTCGACCGTGTTCCCCACATAGTTCGCCGCCAGCACCGCACGTCCCGTCGGATCAACCGACACATGCACCGCTCGATGGCCACCCGACGGCTGCTGATTCAACGCCGACAACTTCCCCGTATGCCCATCAATCGCAAACGCCGCCACTTCCCCTTCCTTCGGATTGCACGTCACATACAGAGCCTTCTGGTTCGGCGACAACGCCAGAAAGTTCGGCTCCGGAAGCTCCGCCACGGTCCCTTCCAAAGTCAAAGTCATCGTCGCCACATGCAGACGATAAAGCAGAATTGGATTCGGCTTCACCCTGGCCGCGCTCGAAACGTACACAAAAAAATCATCCGCCGGCACGACACGAACCGCCGCCCTCTGCGCCGGTCCCGCCGAAACCCCACACCCCGCCATCACCAGCACACCCACTATCAACCACAGAGCACACAGAGGTGCACTTTTATCCAATCCACAGAAAATGGCGACCTTCTTTCCGCCCTCTGTCCTCTCTGTGGTTTTCCCCATTGTTCCCCCGCTGGTTTTTTCCATCTTGTCACGAACGCTAAACCACATAAATCATCCTCAAACATCTCCGCCGCAAACCCTAATTCCCCGCCTCCATCAATACCTGCCCCGCGCCCGCATCCGTCCGCTCATACGTCACAAATTCCAAATCCTTCCCCACCAGCTCATGCGACACCGCATGCCACTGCGTCTGATCCCACATCGGGAAATACGTATCCCCCTGAAACGGGAAATCCCGCTGTACAAACGTCACATACAGCCGCGTCGCCTTCTCCAGCGCCGCTGAATAAATCTCCGTCCCGCCCGCGATAAACGCCTCGGTCTCCCCCGCCGCCCGGGCAAACTCAATCGCCTCATCCAGCGACGTGAACCACTCGATCCCCTCCGTCGCCGGCGCATTGGGATTCCGGCTCACCACCAGATTCCGCCGCCCCGGCAACGCCCGCCCAATCGACGAAAACGTCTTCCGCCCCATGATGATCGCATGCCCCATCGTCAACTTGCGAAACCGCTTCAAATCATCCGGCAAATACCAGGGCAACCGCCCCGCCGCCCCAATCAACCGATCCGGTGTCATCGCCACAATAATGCTGATCTGCATGAGAAGCCCACGAGTTCTGAGTTTAAGTTTCAAGTCGAATGTTTTGAGTTTTGAGTTTTGAGTTTTGCGTTTTCATCACACCGCCACCTTAAACGGAATCCCCGGATGCGGCTCATAATTCTCTACCCTGAAATCCTCAAATTTCAAATCCTTCATCGCCTTCTTCGCAATCACCAGCCGAGGCAACGCCCGCGGCTCGCGCGTCAACTGCTCCTTCAACCCCGCCACATGGTCATACGCCGCCATCGCCGACCCCGCATCCGCACAATAAATATGCGCATCCACAATCGTGTGCGCAAATACCCCACCGCAAGCCCCACTTCCTGCGCGATCATCTGCGTCAGCGTCGCATAGCACGCCAGGTTAAACGGTATCCCCAACGCCACATCTCCGCTCCGTTGCGTCAAATGACAATTCAATTTCGCCGCCTTCCCCTCCCCGTCCGGCGATACATTAAACGCAAACGTATAATGACACGGCGGCAACTTGCTCCGCTCCGCATTCCCCGGCTCCCACGCCACCACCACCAGTCGCCGCGAAAACGGATTCCTCTTGATCTCATCAATCACATACTGAATCTGATCGATCTCCTCGATCCGCGCCATCCCCTCCCCCGTCTCCCCAATCGGCCCCGCCGACGCCTGCACCGGATGCGGAAACCGCCGCCAGTACCGCCCATACGCCGTCTCCAAATCCCCCTTCTCATCCGCCCACGCATCCCAGATCTTCGTCACCTTCCGCAAATTCCGAATATGATCCTCCCCGCTCAAATACCACAGCAACTCATGCAGACACGCATTAAAATTCACCTTCTTCGTCGTCAACAGCGGAAACCCCGCCCCCAAATCCACCCGATAAAACGCCCCAAAATACGAAATCGTATCCACCCCCGTCCGCGAAGGCTTCCGCACCCCCTTCTCCAACACGAGCCGCACCAAATCCAGATATTCCCGCATCCAAAATCTCCATCCACTCAAAGCGCGACGAATTCTAGCACAGCCGCCCAAGTAACTCACGCAATCAGCCCCCCTCACAATCCCAATAACCCACGAAAACACGAAAGGTACTCCCCGCCCCATTTCCCCACCCCCCAATTCGCTTCGCGCCGCCCGCGCAAACGGTTACGCTTCCGCAACGATTCCCCCCCTCCCCCCGAAGGTGCCGCATGACTCCCGCCGAAAAGAAGCGATTTTTCTGGGTGATGGTCCTCATCGTCTTTTTCTTCGCCAATCTCATCATCGTGACGATCTTCGTGCTGCACGCCGTCCTCGACCGGACGACGCCACGAGCAGCCCCAACGACCATGTCGGCCACAGCACCATGAAATCAGTCGTTTCCGCGGTCGCTCCCGATTCTCCTTTGCTTTCGCCGCCCATTTTCGCTTCAATAGCGATCTTCACAAACGCCCGGAGCCCCGCATGAACACGCGATTGCGTATCTATTCTTCGTTAGCCCTCATGGCCGTGACGTTGGTCGCGTCTCGGACCTTGCGCAAACCGGCGCGGCTAGCGCAGGCGAGAGCCCCGCATCAGGACTCGCACTCGTCGCGCCGCCACCGGCCGTCACTGACTCCGGCAGCATTCCGTCCATCGTCCTCGCCCCCGTTCGCCCCAATGTCTCGCTTACCACCAATGCCCTCCTCGGATTCGTCAACTCCCAGCCGGTCTTCGTTCAGGATATGTTTCGCCCGATCGATAAAGACCTGCGCAGCATTGCCGCCAGTTCCCGCACGATCACCGAATTTCGCGAATCCGCCCGCAGCGCCATCAACGCCCAGATGCGACTCTACGTCTACGAGATGGTGATGATGTCCGCCGCGAAATCCGACCTCTCCGATGAAGACAAGTCCCGCCTCGATACCTACATCCGCATTCGGCGCAGTGAATTGTTATCCAAGCATGGCGGTTCCCTCGCCGTCGCCGAGCAGGCCCTCCGCGCCACCGGCTCCTCCGTCGACAAGGAAATGGACGACCTTCGCCGCAATATGATCGTGCGACTCTACATGCACAAACAACTCGACCCGCGCATCGTCGTCACGCGGCAGATGGTCATGGACGAGTACGAACGATCCGCCGCCAAACATGAGGATGCCGAAATCGAACTCTTCACGATCACCTTGCCGCTGACGCACTGGCTCCGCGAACCCGGCACCGATGGCAAGAAAGGCCCCGTCCTTGCCAATCCCACGCCCGACCAGCTTCATCAGGCCGAGCAATTGGCCATGACGACAGCCAACGAAATCGCAGCCAAGGCCCGTGCCGGCGCTGATTTCGCCGTCCTCGCTGAAGACTACTCCTCCGCTGATCAACGCGCCAACTATGGCGGCTATTGGCCCAAGGTAAAACACGACGGATCGCTTAATCCAAAAATCGAAAATTACGCCTTTTCCCTCCCGGCAAACACCGTCGGAAATCCTCTCATGCTGCCCAACGAAGATTTTCATCGTGCGGCCATCGTCGTCATGAAGGTGGGCACCAAGAAGGAATCCCGCACCGTGCCGTTTTCGGAATCCCAGGATTCAATCCGCGACGCGATTCGCAATCGCCAGTATCAGCAACTTCAAACGGAATACATGGACAAGCTCACCAAAGGCGCGGCCATTGAAGCCGTCGAACGCATGACCGACGTCGCACTCGAAGCCGCCGTCACGCGCTATGCGACGCAATAATCGAACCCTTCTGACTGCCCCATCTCCTTAGCGCGGAGCATTTCGATGATCGATCCCGCATCCCGTTCCTTCACCGCTCGCTTCTATCGTCACTCCGGTAAAGCCACCGCTTCCGCCATCCTCGCCGGCGTCCTCGCCGCCGTTGCCATCGGTGCCCTCGTCGGCACGTTGTTCGGCCTGCTGGAATTTCTCGGCCATCGGATCCCCTTCCTCAAACTCATGGCCATTGCTGAAATCGCAATCGTCGTCGGTGCGGCGGCCATGCTCGGTTTCCTCACCGCCCGACTCCTCGTCATCCTCAAGTCCCGGTCCATGCCTCTTGCATTCGCATGCGTCGCGCTCGCCTCCATCACCGGTCTTTATTTCGCATGGGCCTGCTGGCTTTACTGCCTCATCGTCCATAACGGCGGCACGAGCCCCTACACCTTCATCGCCGCCCCCAATCACCTCACACACTTTATCGGCCTCCTCATCCCCGGTGGCGCCTGGTCCATCGGCCCCGATGCCAAACCAAGAGGAGCGTTCCTCGTCTCCCTCTGGGTGGCGGAGGCGCTCCTGCTGACAGGAGGCGCACTCGTCGCCGCCAAAAGAGAGCTGGCGAAAAAAATATTTTGCGAGCAGTGCCAGACCTGGGGTTCCGCCCGCCACCTGATGCAGATTCGGGATGCCGACCACGCCGCGATGCAGCGCGATCTCCTCGCCGGACGCACCGACGTATTCGACGCCGCATCCCCTTCCCCAGTCGGAGCCCTCACCTGGTGCGATGTCACGCTCGAAGGCTGCCCCACCTGCGACGACCTCCAGGCCCTCACCCTGGAACGCACCGTGATCACTCCCGTAAAAAAGGGCAAAAGCACCAAAAAATCAAAAAAGCTCGTCCATCGCCTCCTCCTCACCCCGGATCAAACCGCACAAATCGCTATCGCCGCCGCATCACTCCAAAAATCTCCGCCCGCCGGCCCACTCAATGCCACAATGCCAGACGGGCCTGTTTAACAAGCTCACGCCCCCCCCCGCGTCATACCGCCCGCGATTCATTCCTCACAAAATCTTATCCGCCACCTTCTTCCCACCTAACGTACGCGGAATACCTTTCCCCCGTCGTTCTTTCATTCACCCAATCCACACACGGGAGAGACACATGCAGAACATCCGCGTCAACATCCTCCTCACGCTCGCCGCCGCCACCTGCACGGCTTCGCCACCACCGCGACGCCGCGCACCACCGTTTCCCAGGTTGGCGATGTCTTCGTGATCGCCATGGAAAATCACAACTTCACCCAGCCCGTCCCCACCTCCTCCCCGCAACAAATCCTCGGCAACTCCGCCGCCCCATACATCAACTCCCTCGTCACCCCCGGCAATGCCAACGCCACCCAATCCTCCTTCGCCACCAACTACCTCAACGCCGGCGTCGGCGTCCACCCCTCCGAACCCAACTACGTCTGGGCCGAAGCCGGCACTGACTTCGGCGTCCACACCGATGCCGACCCCAGCGCCGCCAGCAACAATATCTTCACCACTCCCCACCTCACCGCCCAAATGAACACCGCCGGCGTCTCCTGGAACAACTACCAGGAAGACGTCCAACTCGGCGCGGGCCCCACCCACAGCGCTTCCGGAACCTCCGCCACCACCATCAACCCCTACTACAACACCGGCCAATTCAACTACGCCGTCAAGCATAACCCCATGGCCTTCTTCTCCGACACCGCCACCCAGAACGTCAAAAATTTCGACCAGCTCCGCTCCGATATCACCGGCAACACCTTCGCCAAATACAACTGGATCACCCCCAACCAGTACAACGATATGCACTCCTCCCTCAACACCGATTTCACCTACAACGGAACCACCTTCACCCACAATACCGACCAGCAAGCCATCGCCATCGGCGACCATTTCCTCTCCCAGATCATCCCCGCCATCCAGGCCACCAATGCCTACAAAAACAACGGCGCCATCGTCATTTGGTTCGACGAGTCCGAAGGCGGCGACACCACTCAGCAAGCCATCGGCGAAATCGTCCTCTCCCCACTCGCCAAAGGAAATGCCTTCGCCAGCTCCGTCGAAATGAACCACTCCTCCGACATCAAAACCATGGAAGAAATCTTCGGCCTCGGCTCCACCCTCAGCAACCCCATCCCGGTCGCCGAAACCAACGCCTCCGGCACCGGCTACAACACCGTCTCCTCCGTCAACGACCTCTCCAGCCTTTTCGTCAATGGAGCCATCCCCTCCGCCGTCCCCGAACCCACCTCCCTCACCCTCCTCACCGCGGGCACCCTCCTCCTCACCCGCCGCCGCAAAACTGCGCGATGATTTAAGATCATTGAACCCTCCCCCCCCCCCACCACCACCCGGTCCACCCGACCCCACACCACGAAGGGCTCCGCAAAGGAGCCCTTTTCTTTTTTGGCCCGCATTACTCTTTCGTTAAACCTTCATTCGCACGATACTTTGTGAATCCTGTCGTCCACTTCGGAGCTAAAAATGAAACCCCGAATCGCGATCCCCCTCGTGCTCGCGGTTCTCTGCTTTTTCACGTGTCTCATTCCGCTCTTGGGGCTGTACCATTACCTCTGGGGCATCGATACGGTACAAGAGACGATAACCCTTCAGCGAGAATATACTGCCGACCGCAGCACCTGCTTTTCGGTCAATGTAAAATACACTCTAATTACGCATCACCACGCCGATGCTTCCACATATATCCTCCGCGATCTGCAACTCTTCGTAGACGAGGACAAGGCGAATGGACTGGGCCGTCAACTCGTAATCTTTCCTTTCAAGGACGTGTGGCAAGTATTTACCTTCGGGACTCCGCCACTTTGGACGCGAGGCTATGTCCTACCCACAACGTTTCATCTCCCCACAGGCCGACTTTTCATGGACCGGCAATCGCGAATGCATTTTATTCTCGTCCGAAATGATCGATGCGAAATTTATGACTGCGTCAACGAACCCTCTCAACATCTCACGCCCGCAACCTCTCCCGCTGATTTGGCGACATTGCGTGAGTTTTACAATCACGCCTTCGCCCCCGATGACGTCTATTGGTCCTACGCACTCGTGCAATGCTCAGACTTTTTCGGAATTCCCAACCCCACCCCTGTCAGTGGCCTTTGTTCCATCACAGACCTGTTTGAAAAATGGACGCAATTAAAAACGACCAACGCACCCTCGACCATGAACGCGCCATAACAGAGTCTCCAGTGACAAGCGAGACCATCCTCCCCACTATCCTCGGCTGTCGTTCTCCCCTCACACAACCAAATCACCCTCGCCTCAAACCCCCCAGGAACAGCACCTCCTGCGCCACACCCATCACCTCATGTTTCCTCTCCTCCTTCAAACCCTCCGCCACACCCGAGCGTTTCTTCCGCCCTTCCTCACCACCTTCCCCTTCGCCGTGCTGGGCGCGGATAACTTCGGATCGACCGCCCCCGCCAGCGCATCCCCCACCTGCACAACCCCCAACCGCTCCTCAATCCGCTTCGCATAACTCTTCGACAGCTCAAACCCCACAAACTGACGCCCCAATTTCTTCGCCACGATCAGCGTCGTCCCGCTCCCACCGAACGGCTCCAGCACCACCTCCCCCACATTTGACGACGTCCGAATGATCCGCGCCAACAACTGCTCCGGCATCTGGCACCCGTGGAACCCCGCCCGCTCCTTGAACGTCCCGCACACACGCGGAAAATACCACACATCCTCATCTGAATTAAAACTCTCCACTGCATCCTGTGGCCGCAAAATCCACGTATCGTCCGGCAGCCTCCCGCGGAGTCCGCCCGATTGTCCGCATACACCGTCTGCCGCGCCGAAGGCACCCGAATCTCTTCCGTGTTAAACGTAAACGACTTCGGATTCTTCACGAAATGAAACAGATGCGTATGGCTCCTGCTGAACTTGTGCGTGCAGTTCACCCCAAACGTGTAATACCAAATCACCCAGCTACGGCAGGTCAGCCCCAGCTCCCGCTGAAAGATCATCTTCAATTCAGCCGCGAAATCATCCCCAATCGCCAGCCAAAACGTCCCGTTCGGCTTCAACGCCCGCACCAACTCCGCACCCCACGCCCTCGTCCACTTCAAATACTCCTCCGCCGCCCTGCGATCCTCATACACATCATATTTGTATCCAATATTGAACGGCGGATCCGCAAACGCCAAATCAACCGACCCCTCCGCCAAACCACTCATCCCCGCCACACAATCCCCCTGATAAATCCGATTCAACTCCACACCCATGCGCCACACTTCCTCTCACATGCCCAACGGCATTTCCTACCATTAGTAGATCAACGAATACCTAAGCACCGCTAGGAATAGAATTCGCCCCCACATAATACGCGATTCCCCACCGAAAACCACGTTAAGCTTTTCACAACACCTTATCCCCAATGGTCTCCTTTGAAAATTCTAGACTTGCGGAACGCATTTAAGCAATTCTGCCCTCACTCGAGCGCTTCCACCGCGAAAAATATCTGGAAATCGGTCGGTCGAAGAGACGAGGTGATGTAAATGTGGGTTCATCCATGTGATTGTTTGCATAATTTCAGAATGCACCACCAATAGATGAGGTGTATGAAGAATTCTTTCGTGGTGGAATACCCGATTTCGAAATTTGCGGATTTTCTTGAGTCGATCCGCGACATTGCCTCGAGTCCGCATCGCCACAGGAATATGGGGGAAAACATCCCTGAGCAAATGGTGCCACAGCGGGCGGTCGTAATGGGAAGCAAACAGGCTTGTCCAGAATCCAAAATTTAACTCCGCGATTATTCGCCCGGGTTCGTGGAGTTTGCGGCTCTTCGTTAACTCGTCCTTTGCCGCTTGAACACTCTTTCTCTCACTGACATCCAAAAATCCATCATCAAACCACGTCGGCGTGCCTAATCGCTTTGAAATGGCCGCGTGGATTGAATTTCTGAGTGATACTTCCAGCGTTTCAAGTGCGGGATAGGCCGATTCACATAAGCGTTGGTTCCATACATAATTGCATAGAACCTCAAAGTCGTTCTGCCCATCTTGCCGATATGCCTCAAGACGTGGTGTCGATAGACCCCTTGAAATTTCTTCAAAAAACCACGGTTGCATTTCAAATATCCAAGTGTAATATTGATTTGCTGTCCCCAGGAAAACCCTCTCCCAGCCGCAAGGTTGGTGATGCCCCTGGGGTTTTTTTTCGCCCCGCGCAGCACCCCCGCCCCCCCCCCGTCAAATCTCACGGCCCCGCTCGCGTCGTTCCCCCCGGCTGCGTCGCACTCGCCTTCTCCATCTCCCCCCTGATCCTCCGCCGCAAAATCATCCATTCCGGACCCACCCCGTTCACCACCGGCAACGCTCCCGTCGCCTTCATATGCCAACCCGCCTTATCCGCCCACGTCACCTCCAACGACGGCCCCACATTCGGCATCAAAGTCTCCAACGGCGGCAGCGCATAATCACCCACCCCCTCCTGATGCACCGCCCGCGCCTCTCCCAACCCCTTCTCCGCAAACTCATACGCCTCCGGCATCATCCCCGGCAAATCCGCAAACCCAAACGTCGCGATCTCCTTCTGCCCCAATTTCTCCCGCAACCTCGCATACGCCGCATTCTTCACAATCGTCCCCTTCTTCCCCTTCCCCGCGATCGCCCCCTCCACCCCTTCCTTGCTCAACGAAAAATACAACACCCCATCCGCAATCGCCCACGTCGGCGTCATCGTCTCCAACGCCAGCACATGCGCCATCGTCTTCTCATTCGGCACCGCCAACGGCTCCATCTTGAACTGTATCTTCGTGTTCGGATTCCGCTGCCCCGCCATCGCATTCACCACGCCCTCCAAAGTATTCAACGCCGACGCAGCCCGCGCCGCATCCTTCAACTTCGACACCATCGTAAAATTCCGCAACGATTTTCCCGCACCGTCCGGCTCCCCATAAAACACAAACGCATCCCCCATCGACCCCAGCAGATCCTTCTTCAAATCCACCCCGGTCCACGCAAAGAACTGCTGCAACGCCGAATCAAACTGCCGCTGCCCATTTCCTCCCACTTCCCCCGCCGCACTCCGGATATCATCCAAAAAACGTCCGCCATCGAATCGCGCCACATTCGCCCACGTCGCCGTCGCAGGCACCAGACCATACACCTCCGCAGGCAACGCCCCGCTATCTAAAAATCCCACCAGCCCCGCGCTCTTCTCCCCTAACCCGATAAACCCCTCCGTCCGCCAATCCGCCCCATCAAAATTCCCCGCAAACGCAATCTGCTGAATCTCGTCCAACCCCATCGCCGTCTCCACCCGCGGCCACATCCGCGCATTCATCGCCCCGCGGCGTCCACCGTTTGCCGCTCTCGTCTCAATCGCATCGTCCAACACCCGCAGCGCCGCCTCCCCGCTCCCATACATCACCGCTGCCGAATCTCCACCCTTTCCGCCCAATTGCCCCATCGCCGCCTTATACGCCTCGGTCTCCCCAAGTCCATCCGCCGGGATCGCGCCCGACAACCGCTTCTCCATATCCATATCCGCCCCAATCGTCACCAGCAAAAAATCCCCCACCGCCACCGCCGCGAACGGCCGATCCGCCCCGCCCTTTTCCTGCGCCGCACTGCCGTCAACCGCTTCGCCAAATCCACCGCCGCCGCATTCCCCATCTTTGAAAAAATCGCCACTTTCGGCATCGGTTTCGACGGCTCAGAAAAATCCACCGGCCCCACATACACGCCCGTCTCCGATTTCATCGCCGCCCCCATCCATGCCTCCAGCACCTCCCGCCGCTCCCGCAACTCTGCATCCGTCCCCGCGCCCGCCGCATTCTCCATCCGCTCCTTCAACCATTTCTCAACCCCCAACGCATCCACCATTCCCTTCACATGCGAATGCGCATACTCCCCCCCAAGCGCATCCGTGCCTCGCCATTCAATAAACGCCACCGCATCCCCAGGCACCCGATCGGCCAACGCCCCAAACCCAACCCGCCCCATCGCCACCAACACCAACCCACACAACCCAACCCGCAAATTCCGCATATTCCATCTCCAAAAATATCATCTCCCCAACCATCATACCCCCCCACCCAAATTCCATCACCACCCCCCCCCCCATTTCGCCACTTGAATTCCCCCCTCAAGACTCAAGACCCAAGACTCAAGACTCAAGACCCAAGACTCAAGACCCAAGACCCAAGACCCAAGACCCAAGACTCAAGACTTCAAGACTTCAAGACTCAAGACTCAAGACTTCAAGACTCCCCACTCAAGACCGACTAAACTACCTCCTCCTCAAAAGGACCCCCACATGGACCCTCAACAAGCCACCGCCTGGACCCTCTTCCTGGCCTTCATCCTCACCCTCCTCTCCATCGACCTCCTCCTCTTCCACCGCAACCCCCACGAAATCTCCTTTCGCGAAGCCCTCCTCGGCTCCATCCTCCCCGTCGCCCTCGCGATCCTCTTCGTCGCCTGCATCTACGCCGCCTACGCCACCCACGCCCTCAACCTCGGCACCCTCCTCCCAACATCCAAGGCACAAATGTCCAACACCTCTACCCCTCCACACGGCCGCGACGCCGCCCTCCTCTTCCTCACCGGCTACGTCGTCGAACTCTCCCTCTCCGCCGACAACGTCTTCCTCTTCGTCCTCCTCATGGCCTTCTTCAAAGTCCCCCGCGTGCTCCAGCACCGCGTGCTGTTCTGGGGCGTCCTCGGCGCCCTTCTCATGCGCGGCATCATGATCCTCGCCGGTGCCGCCCTCCTCTCCCGCTTCGAGTGGCTCATCTACCTCTTCGGCGCCTTCCTCCTCATCACCGGCATCAGGATGCTCTTCCCCTGCGAACCACCGAAACCGACCCCTCCAACAACCTCGCCCTCCGCCTCGCCAAAAAAATCTTCCCCATCGACGCCGGCTTCCACGGCAAACGCTTCTTCACGTCACCAGCCCGCACTACGGCAAACACTCGCCGCCACCACCCTCTTCCTCGTCCTGGTCTGCATCGAGTTCACCGACCTCGTCTTCGCCCTCGACTCCATCCCCGCCATCTTCGGCATCACCCGCGACGCCTTCATCGTCTTCACCTCCAACATCTTCGCCATCCTCGGCCTCCGCTCCATGTACTTCCTGCTCGCCAACATCATGGACAAATTCCGCTTCCTCAAAATCGGCCTCGCCCTCGTCCTCGCCTTCGTCGGCATCAAAATGCTCCTCCCACCCGCCGCCCTACTCACCACCCGCCTCCTCACGCACACCCCCCATCACTGGGACATCAACGAATCCCTCTCCCTCGCCATCATCCTCGCCACCCTCGCCCCTCCATCCTCGCCAGCCTCCTCCTCCCAACACCTAAGCCCCATTCCACCCCCTCCCACCCCAATTCCTCACCATAATTCCCCCCTCAAAACTCCATCCGCCCACCCCACACACCCGCCCGCAGCCCCGACATCGTCAACAACATCTCCCGCCTCACCACCCCCACCCGCGGCATCCATGGCAAAAAACAATCCCGAAGCCACCCCTTCACCCTCCCACGCAACTGAAAAAACGGCGACATCCCATACGTCACCCACGAATACACCCCCAACTGCCGCCGCCGCGCCCGCGCATATAACCCACACGCCTCACCAAAATTCCCGCACCGCGCCAACGCCTCCGCAAACACAATCCCATCGATCATCGCCAAATTGATCCCCTGCCCCAAATGCGGCGACATCGCATGCGCTGCATCCCCCAAAAACACGCACCGCTCATCAAACCACCGCCCCATCCGCACATGAAAATATCGCGTATACCGTGTCTCCCCAAAACCCGTCAGCCCCTCCAAAATCTCCCCCGCCTCCGGACACAACATCACCGCCTCCTCGCGCCACGCCCCAAATCCCCGCGCCATAAACTCCTCCCGCTCCCGCTCGTCCAGCGACCAAAACAACGAACACCTCCCTCCCCCCATCGGCAACAACCCGCACATCCGCCGCGTTCCCGCCGTCACCTGCCACAATTTCCCCCGCACCCCCGCGCACGTCCCGATCGCCCACAGCGCTCCATGCGGATACTCCAGCACCCGCGCCCGCAACCCGGAATTCCCCCGCAGCGTCGACCGCGCACCATCGCACCCCACCACAAAATCAAAACACCCCAACTCCCTCCCCGCCTCCTCAAACACCACCGCACCCTCCGCTCTCTTCTCATAACCCACCACCCTCACACCCGTCACCACCTCTGCCCCCGTCTCCCGCAGTGCCCCATACAACACCTCAAACAAATCCCCACGATGCACCCCATACGCGCACATCCCCTCCCCCAACTCCTCATACGGCAAATCGATCAGCACCCGCCCCCCGCTCGTCACCGCAAACAACCGCTCAATCCGCTCCCCATGAGCCGCAACCTTCTCCAACAATCCCAACCGCGCCAACGCCATCTGCCCCGACGGCTGCAACAACACCCCAGCCCCAGCCGCACCCACCCCCCCCGTCTGCTCAAACACCGTCACCCCATGCCCCGCCCGCGCCAACATCATCCCCACCACACTCCCCGCGACCCCCAACCCCACCACCGCCACCCGAAATTTCGCCATCACACACTCCCACAAAAACCTCCCACAAGATAATTGCAATCCCCGACCATCACCCAAAAAAACCGTCCCGCATCTCCCCCCAGACCCACAGAGCCCGTAGCGTAAGCGCAGGCACAACAACCCCTCCCCCACCCGGAAGACCCCTAGATCATCAAAACCTGCGGTCGTAAAAAAGGGTCAGAAGTTTGCCCCCTTTTCTTCGCCCTCAACGACAAGCCTAATCTCGGAGCGCACTGCGGCGACAAAGCCAGAAGCCTGCGGCAATGGGAACAACGATTCGCCACGCGAGGCCACCGTAAAAGATTACGAGTTGCGCATTATCGGAAAGCGGCACAATGTTAAATGGAATAAATGGATACAGACCGCCGACGACGCCGGAAAGAAATGCGGTATGGAACGGCGCAAACCTCACTTCACGCAAAATTTTAAGTCGGAGCCATATTGTTAAACCGAGAGCGAGGGTGGTGGGGAGGAGGGCTAAGAACGCAAAGCCGATGCACAGCACGAATCCGTCAAAGACTGCTACAACAAAAGGATCCTTACCTCGGAGCAGAAAGACGGTGAGGAGAATGCCAGATACGAATGGCACACAAAAGGTGCCAAGCCAGAAATCGATAAATAAGGTTCGGCTTCGACGATCTTTTGTTGGGATGTAATCATCATAAGTCAGCGCGACGGGCTGTGGTGTATCGGGAGGCATCTGGTGTTGCGTCATATGGCGACCTCATTTGTAAAGAAAAAGGGTCAGTCAACTTGTTTACACCGTACCATCCCTTGATGACTCTTACTCTCCCCCCCGAACGCCGAACAACTGCTCCCATCTTCATACTTTGTACCGCCCCCCCACGGTTCTTCCAACCGATCGCCAACCCCATCCTGGGCACACAGCCCATCTCCTCCACCTCACCTCCTGACCCCCAAGTCATCGTTATTTCCGTAGCGGCGATCCAGATATCCAAACAGAATACTGAGTCCGATTTCAAACGCGGTGACAATTGCCAATAGGATTGGAAGTCCCCAAAGCGACTTCCACGTTGCGATGATGGCCGTCTCCGGATTCGCTTTCAGGTAAAGCACGGGGATTCTTTGCCCCTTGGAGAATTCGGCGGGAGAACTGCCGGTCCAGCTTCGTTTTGAAAATGTCTTTCCGGCCGCGTTGCTGTATTCAAAGACCGGGTACCAGTAAGTGCCGTCAGAACCGTGGCCTGTTGTTTTCACCAGATCAATAATGATGCCGTCAGTGGGCGTGCCCGCATGAATGAAATATACGGACCAAGTTGTGAATCCAAGTGCAGCAACGCCCGCGAACACCGCACCAAGAAGCGCGAGCATGCGAAACATGTAGAGTCGTTTCTTGAATAGCTTGGACAAGGCTTTAAACCGTACCATCCCTTGATGACCGTTGCTCTCCGCCGAAAGCCGAACAATTTTCATACCTTGTACCACCTCCCCACGGTTCTTCCAACCGATCGCCCCACCCACCCTGTGCGCACAGCCAAACCCTCCACCCTACCCCTCAAAAAAAATCCAAAACCCCCAACCCACTCTCCCTCAAACTCTTACATCCCCACCCCCTCGATCCTGTGCACACAAACTCGGCGCACCGCCCCCTTATAGGAGGCCACCATGCACCCACAATCCCTCAAGACCCAAGACCCAAGACTCGGCGATGAATTCAAAGATGAATTCAAAAATGAAATGAGCATCTTGCGCACCTCGAACCAACCCCCGCATCCCCAACCACTTACACCCGTTTCCCATTCGCGCACCTGCGCAAATCAAATGAGCACCTTGACCCCCCCCCCCCCGCCCCCGGCCCCGCCGCCATCATTGATACAGCGCGACAACTTCACTCATCATCCGGGAGAGGCCAAACCGTTCTTCAACAAAGCCCGGCGCCGCACCCGACAACCGCTCATGCAGCGCCGCATCGTCGAGAATCCGGGTCAGCGCACCGACGAGCGAGGCCGGTGTCTCCGCGATAAACCCCGTGCGATCCGGCGTGGCACATTCAATGGCACCGCCCCCGGGAGTCGTGACCACCGGACAGCCCGCCGCTTGAGCTTCCAGAAGCGTATTCGGTGTCCCTTCCAGAATGGAGGTTTGAAGCAGCACATGCGAGGCACCATAGATGGCATGAATATCCGTCCGCGGCGAAAGAAGATGCATGCGAAGCGCGTGCGGAGAGCCTGCGATGCGGGCGCAGGACCTGAGCCTCCAGCGGACCGCCGCCGACGATCAGCATATGAACGTCCGGACGCGCGGTCATGGCCGCTTCGGCGACGTCGATGAACATCAAAGGGCGTTTCTCCTCGCTCAGCCGAAAGACACCCGTCACCAATCGCCCGCCCGGTGCGAGCTGAAGTTCCTGCCGGAATGCGGCGATCCGTTCGGCGGAAACGGCGCCGTACGGCACGGTGTCAATGCCATTGCGGATGACCTGAAAGCGCGAAGAGGGAACATGGAGCCAGCCCGCGTAGTCGTCCCGTCCGGCATCGGAATTGTTGATGAGGGTGATGTCTTCGATGGTGGCAAAGAAGCGATACCAGGCGTTGTACCAAGGGATGTTGAGAGTGGGAAAGTGGGTCGGGTTGACGCTGCGAGTCGAAAGGATGATCCGGGAAGTACCCAGCATAAGCGCCGCGATCGCCGTGACGACATTGGCGAAATCGAGCCACACATGAAGGATATCCGGAGGATCGGCCATCAGGGAATTCACGATGCAAAACGGCCACGGGTTCAGCCAGCAAGGAATCTGGGCGCGCAGTTCGTCAAGATACGGAAAGTACGAGAGCCCCGAAGTCCGGAACCTGATTCACGTGAGCGGTGCGAATGCCCCGGTCTTGGAGCGTGGGAAGATGAAATGCGTTGGGACCTACGAGAGGCTCGGTCGTGAGGACGCTGACATTGAAATGGCGATCCGCGAGCCCCAGAAGCAAGTTGACGAGTTGACGCTCCGCACCGCCATTGCCGAGGCTTCCGATGACGTGAACGATGCGTAGATTTTTAGGAAGGCAGCGGCGAGTACGGAGACGGTCGTGGCGAAGTCGTTGAAAGGCCGGCGGTACGAACGGGTGCGACGAATCCGCGACGAAGGACTACGGCGCCGGCGACCGTGTACGGATGGAGATCAATGGCCATGAAATTCCTCAGGCGCTGATGGGCAGATCGTTATTTTGGCGGGCCCAGAGGCCAAGAATGAGCAGCAGCCAGAGCACATTGCTTTTATCGTTTTCGCCCGGCGAGTGCGCGGCAAGATACGGTTCGATGGCCCCGGCATTGAACCACGCGCGAAGCGGGGAATCAGCCGAAAGAACCACGTCATCGAGCAGCTTACGGCCGGGCTGTCCGGGCATGAGCCAGCGGTCGCGGGGCATGCCGAAGCCCATTTTTTTCCGGTGGACGAATTCTTTAGGGAAGGATTTTTCGAGGGTGCGTTTGAGAAGGATTTTGCTGTGGAGTTTGCCGTCGCCGTTTTTGTGCATGCGCCATTGTTTGGGGAGCCTTGCGGCGAGGGCGGCGACGTGTACATCCAGAAGGGGCGGGCGAACTTCAAGGCCGTGGTACATGCTGGCGACATCGACCTTGGTGAGGATTGCGCCGGGAAGATAGGTGCGCTGGTCCATGGCCTGGACGTAAGCAAGGGCATCGGAATGTTGAACTTCGCGGTGGGATTGTTCAAAGAGTTCGGCGGGTGCTTGAATGAGGTGCTGGTACTCGGGCTTCCAGAGTTGGCGGCGCTGGGTGAAGGTGGTGTATTGGATCATGCGCTGCCATTCGATGAGTTCGTTCCAATTGCTGCCGGCGTAACGGCGAGCGAGAGACCACGCGAGGCCGCGGGTGTTCACTTTGGATTTGGCGTGCTTGAAGCGGGACCAGGAGAGTTCGACGCTGGGTTCGAGCCAATTGCGGTAGCTGTTGTAGCCGCCGAAGAGTTCATCGCCGCCATCGCCGGAGAGGACCATGGGGACATGCTGGCGGGCGAGTTTGGAAACGGCCCAGGTGGGGATGGCGGAACTATCGCCGAAGGGTTCGCCGTAGTGGTTGACGAGGTTGGGCAGTTCGTCCCAGAAATCGTTGCGGACGTAATCGACGACGAGGGGAAAGCCGCATTTGTCGGCGACGGTTTTGGCGTATTGAAGTTCGTTGTATTCCGCTTCATCGAAGGCGATGCAGAAGCCTTGAATGGGGCGTTCAAGGATGCGGCTCATTTCGAGGGCGACAAGGGTCGAGTCGATGCCGCCGCTGAGAAAGACGCCGAAGGGGACATCGGAGACGAGGTGGGCTTTGACGGAGTCGTTGAAGGTGGCGCGGAATTCTTCTTCCCATTCTTCCTGGGGTTTGTCGCGGTCGGGGGTGATTTTCCATTGCCAATAGCAGGTGGGTTCGGAGACGTGGCCATCAAGATCGAAGGAGATGAAATGAGCGGGTGGGAGCTTGCGCACGTCGGCGTAGATGGTTTCAGGAGAGGGGATGTATTGGAGGCGGAGGAAGAGATCGACGGCGCGGAGGTTAATGGAGACCGCTGTGCCGGCAGCGCGAATGGCGGAGAGTTCGGAGGCGAAGGAGAGTTGTTGCGGGGTGGATTGGTAGAAGAGCGGTTTGATGCCGAAAGGATCGCGGGCGAGGAGTCCTTTGCGCGAGCGGAAGTCAACGACGCAGAATGCGAACATGCCGCGGAAACGGCGGACGCAATCATTGCCCCATTGTTCAAAGGCATGGACGATCACTTCGGTGTCGCAGCGGGTGTGGAAGGTGTGGCCGGCGGATTCGAGCTGGGCGCGGAGCTCAGCGAAGTTGTAGATTTCGCCGTTGAAGGAGACCCAGACGTTGCCGTCTTCGTTGGACATGGGCTGCTGGCCTGTGGCGGGGTCGATGATGGCAAGGCGGCGGTGACCGAGGGCGACGTTGGCGCGGACGAGGTGTCCGTCGCCATCGGGTCCGCGATGGGCGATGGCGCGGGTCATGCGGCGGATGGCGGAGTCATCCGCGATCGGCTGCTGATGGGAGATGATGCCGGCAATGCCGCACATGGCGGGGTTTCCTGGTTACATGAAGGTTGGGGCGACGGTGTAACGGCGGCCGTTGGTGTTGGGATCGGAGTTATCGGTGGCGGAGAAAAGAAGTTTGACGTCCCAGTGGGAGTAGCGGCCGCTGCCGTGCTGCTTGATATCGCTGGGGTATTGGTGGGGGAATCCGATGGGGACGCCGTCTTCAAAGAGCATGATGTGGGAGCGGGCGCGATTGTCGTCGGAGTCGGCGGAGGATTCGTGTTGGGGAATTTGCGCGACGTAACAGTGTCCGCCGAGGTGGCGGAACGGGCCGGCGACGGGCTCTTGGGGGGTGGAGGCAAGTATGTCGTCGAAGTAGCTGTGGCCGGCACGGCGTCGAAAGAGGTATTCGGTGTTGCCTTCGCCGGCGGTGATGTTGAGCATGTGCATGTTGAGTTTTTGATCCGCGAATCGTTTGGTTTCGTCGATGCCGGCGAATTCCATGGGCCAGCCGCCGAGCCAGTCGCGGACATCGGTCCAGTAGTTCATGCCGCGGCTGCGGTCGTAGTTGAGAATATAGCGGAGAGGATTGCGGCGGCGTTTGAGGTCGGGCCAGATGTTGTATTTCCACGCGTAGGCCCATTCCATTTTCTTTTTGCCAAGCGTGCTCGACTTGTTATATTGGCGTTTGATATTGAGCCAGTATTCGGGGGTGGGATCGATGTAGACGTCGGTGGTGTAGAGGGCGATGTAGAAGACGCCGTTGTCGTTGACGCGGGTGGCGGCGTTTTGGATGGCTTCCCACATGCTGCCGGTGTGATGGAGGACGCCCCAGGAGTAGACGATGTCGGCGTGGGGCAGTTGATTGATGAATGCTGGATCAAGGACGGAGCCTTGCGTGATGGACCAGTGGTCGGGATTGCCGACGAAGGTGCGAAGTTTTTGTGTTGCGCCGACGGAGTTGGGGTCGTAATCAAAGGAGATGACGCGCGAGGCACCGGCGCGGAGGGCGGCGAGGGAGTGGAGGCCGGAGCCGCAGCCGATGTCGAGGAAGGTTTTGCCGACGAGGTCGGGGAGTTTGAGGAAGTGGAGGAGATGGTGCTGGGCTTTTCGGAGCCGTTCCTCGGAGAAGGAGCGTTCGATGAAGTCGGACCAGTTCCGGCCGAAGCCGAAACGGAGGGGCGTGTCGGGGCGGTTGTCGGCCGCGATTTCAACGGCGATGGTCATGGTCAGATCCTCAAGAAAATGCGACGGGCAGGGACGCGGAGATACGGGAAGTCATTGCAGGACGCGCGTGGGAGGGACGGTCGAGGCGGCGAAGAATGGTCTCGAGCAGAAAATCCATCTGGGTGGTCTCGTCTTCATGGCGCACGACGTAGGCGAGATTGGCGGCGACGGTGCGGCGATGGAGTGCGTCGTCGTCGAGATATTGTTTCAGGGCGGCGAGAACGGAATCGGGATCGTTTTTGCGGGCGAAGAGGTTGCGGAAGCCTTGGCGCTGCATGTGGAAGTATTCGGGATGTTCGCCAAGGACGGGTGCTCCGCCGGCGGCGGCGGCCTGGATGACGCTGAAGGAGCGCATGTCGCCCGCGCCCATGATGGAGGTGTAGATGTGAGAAATAGACATGAGTTCGGCGACATCGGCGAGGGGGATGTTCCCTTCGATGATGGTGAAGCGGGACGCGAGGCCGGCGTCGGCCGCGCGCTTTTTGCAGGCTTGCGCGAACGGCTCCGTGCCTTCGCCCCCGAGCATGACGAAGTGGACGCCGGGGGTTTGTTGAGCGAGTTGGAAGAAGGCTTCAAAGACGGCGATGCAGCCCCATTGGGGACGAAGGCGGCGGGCGTTGAGGAGGATTTTTTCGTTGGCGGGGATGTTCCAGCGTTCGCAAATCTGGCGGCGGCGGTCGGCGGCGGGTTTGAAGAGCGTGAGGTCCGCGCCCCAGGAGATGGCCATGAGCTTGTCGCGCGGCACCTGGAAACGGGTGGCGATGTGATCGACGGCGTATTGAGAAGTCGGCATGACCAGTTCGGCGCACCACATGGATGCGCGGACCATCAGGGAGATGAGGGGATGGAGTTCGGGACACCAGAATACGTCGGCACCCCAGGGGAAGAGAAATTTTGGAATCTGCCCGCAACATGCGGCGGCGAAACCGTAGCTGAAAACTTCCTGGGCGAAGACGAAGTCGGGCTGGAATTCGCGGATCGCACGGGCGATCGGGAAAGAGTGGCTGAAGTTGGCGTAGAACTGCCATTCCCATGCGTTGGGCTTGTCGAGTCCGGTGCATTTTTTGTAGCGGTTGAAGTGGCGGCGAGCGATCCATTCATCAACTTTGGCGGCGCGTTCTTCGAGACGTTCCTGCCAGGGTTTGATGCGGCGGGAACGGAGGGGCTCGATGACGGGGGTGCCGTCGGGGAGATTTTTTCTGCCGCCCACGACGCCGGTGAAGAGGGAGACGTCGATGCCGCGTTTCCGCCATTCCGCGCAGAGTTTCTGCGGGAAGATGCTGAGGCTGCTGCCAATCATGGCGGCACGGATGGGGCGGTGGTGGGTCATGGCGCTGCTCTCAAGGGTGCTGTCATTTCAGGCACGGATGGCGAAGGGGAGTTTCTTGATTTTGCGGTCCATACGGACGTTGATCGGTGTCGCCCATTCGACGAAGTTGCGGAGCAGGGCGGTGATGGTGTCAATCTGGGCAGGCTCGACGGAGACGCCGGTGGGGAGAAGCATGATGGATTGGGAAAGGGCTTCGGTTTCCGGAAGCATGAGGCCGGCGTGGGGGAAGAGGGCTTTGTACGGCTGCATACGATGGCAGCCGGGGAAGAAGTACCGGCGGGCGAGGATGTTTTCGGCGTGGAGGAGCTCGATAAGGCGGTCGCGGGTGAGGCCGCTGCGACGGGAATCGACTTTGACGGGGACGTATTGGAAGTTGCACTTTTCGGATTCGTCGAATTCGAGGAGGGTGAGGCCGGGGATCGTGGCGAGGGCGTCGCGATAGGCGTGATAGTTGCGGCGGTTGACGGCGATGAACTCGTCGAGCTTGGCGAGATTGGTGAGGCCCATGGCGGCGGACATTTCGTTCATCTTGCCGTTGGTACCGACGTAGATGACATTGTCGTAACCGGCGAAGCCAAAGTTTTTCATGAGGCGAATCTTGGCGGCGAGGCGGTCGTTATTGGTGACGACGGCACCGCCTTCCATGGTGTTGAAGAACTTGGTGGCGTGGAAGCTGAAGACCTCGGCCTCGCCGAAGTTGCCGATCATTTTGCCGCGGTGGGAACAGCCGAAACCGTGGGCGGCATCGTAAAGAACCTTGAGATTGTGGGTGGCGGCGATGATGTCGATGGCATCGGTATCGCAGGGGCGGCCCCAGAGGTGAACGCCGACGATGCCGGTGGTGCGCGGGGTGATCATGCGGGTGATTTGTGCGGGGTCGATGGTGAGGGTGTGGGGATCGATGTCGCAGAAGACGGGGGTGATTTCCTGCCATTGGAGGGCGTGGGCGGTGGCGACGAAGGTGAAGGAGGGGATGATGACTTCGCCTTCAAGTTCGAGGGCGCGGATGGCGATTTCGAGTGCGACGGTTCCGTTGCACATGGCGATGCAATTTTTGACGCCGACGTAATCGGCAATGCGTTTTTCGAGTTCGCCGACACATTTGCCGGCATTGGTGAGCCATTGGCGATCGAGGATGTCGTTGACGCGGGCGAGGAAGTCGGCGCGATCGCCGATGTTGGGGCGGCCGACGTGGACAGGTTCGGGGAGCGCTTGGGGACCGCCGAAGGAGGCGAGGTCTTCGATTGCGAGTTTGTTGTGCATCGTGGACTCCATGTCAGGTCATTGGCTGGAGGGTGAGATGGAAGCGGGCATCGCCGGTGGAAAGTTCGAGGCCGGTGTAGTTGGGAACGGTGAGGCAGCGGATGCGTTTGATGAGAGTTTCAGCGTCGAGGCCGCGGAGGGTTGCGGGGCGTTTCATGTCGTAGAAATCGGCGCGTGAGTGGTAGGAGCCGGTGCCGTTTTGCTTTGTTGTCGGGAGGGTCTGGCCGGCGGCGAGGATGGGCCAGTGTTTGTGGAAGAGGGATTTTTCGGCCTCGCGGACACGGGTGAGGAGCGATCCGCCGGTGTCGCTTTGGGTGTAAGGCACCTGGATTTGATCGACGACAGGGCCGCCGTCGAGGTGTTCGGTCATCTGGTGGAGGGTCGCGCCGGCGGGCGTGTCCTGGAGGACGCCCAGAAGATGGGGTAGAAGCCGCGGCCAGGGGAGGTAGCCGGGGTGGAGGTTGTAAGCGCCGTTGTAGGAGGCAAGGACGACGGCCGGGAAGATCGTTGGATAGTGGACGGAGAGGGCATTGGATGCGCGGTCGGCGGGGTCGGGGATGGTGGTGGTGACGGAGAGGCCGCGGGATTTGGCAGCGGAGGCGAGGACGGGCTCGCTGGTAATCACCAGTCCGACTTGCGCGGTTGGACCTGGTCAAGGACCCAGAGGCCAATCTCGGCACCGAGGTAGAGGTCAACGGGATGACGACTCATCGCGGTGATATCCCCCAGAGAGGGGAGGCTGTTCTCCGAACATCGCTCACGAGCAATCCTTTGCTACAGGGGCATACGGTCTTTGTAGTATCGACAAAAGGAGGGCACCTAGACGATGGATTTTGTGAGGTGCGAGGGGGGGGGGAGGGGGGGCTTGTCGCGAGGGAACGCTTTTGGATGGTCGGGGCTTGGGGATCTTGAGTGCGGTGCCCGCGCTGCCCGAGGCAGCGGGCGTCGATTCAGTTGAGGATGCGGGTGAGCAATTGGTAGTAGGCGGCTCCCATGGCATGGAGGGAAAAATGGGTGGCGACACGTTGGCGGTTGGTTTGGGCGGCGGCGCGGCGGAGGGATGGATCGTTCAATGTGGTGAGGATTTTGGCGGCGAGGTCGTGGGGGTCGTTGGGGCGGGCGAAGTGAGGGGTTTGGGCGGCGCCAAGGGCTTGTCGGGTGCCGTCGTTGTCGGTGGCGATGACTGGGAGGCCGGCGGCCATGGGTTCGAGAATTCCATTGGGGAGGCCTTCTTTAACGGAGCTGAAAACAGCGAGATCGAGGGCGGCGAGGAGGCCGGAAATGTCGGCGACGGGGCCGAGCCATCGGATGAAGGGGTCGAGGCCGAGGTCGGCGGCGAACTTTTGCAGAGGGGCGCAGGGCGGGGTGATCTGGCCGGCGAGGCAGAGGATGGGGGGATTTCGCGGGAGGGATTTGACGACCTGCTGCCAAGCGAGGAGGAGGGTGCGGTGGTCTTTTAATGGTTGGATGTTGGCGATCATTCCGGCGAGGAGGGTGTCGGGCGATATGCCGAGTTGGGCGCGCGAGGCGTCGCGGGATTCCAGGGGCGGGGCAAGGTGGGTGCCGTTAGGGATAAGGGTGATTTTTTCAGCAGGGATGTGGAGGGAATTGAGGAGGTGCTGATAGCCGGAGTTGGAGTTCGTGACGAAATGGTTGGTTTGTGCGAGTGCGAGCGTTTGCCAGATCGGGAGGGGCGATTCGATTCCGGCGTCGCGTGGCCCCAGAGCGTTGCGGCTGCGCCGGCTTTCGCCAGCTTACGCCGCAGAGCACGTTGGGGAGAGAGGTGTAGGGGAGGAGTAGGTCGGGGGCCAGGAATCGCAGTTCGCGGATGAATTGGCGGATTGAAAGGTTTGTCAGTTTGCGGGATCGGTTGTGGTGTATTCGGGCATGGTGAAGCGAAGGCAGGGAAGACGGAGGTCGCGGCAAAGTCCACGGACGGCCTGGCCACCGGTGCCGCCGAAGAGGCGGAGATGGCGACATCGGGAGCCGTGTTTGTTTCGCAGGTAGTCGGCGAGGAGCAGGGCCGGCGTTCCGCGCCGAGATCGAGCGTGGGCAGCACGAAGAGGATTCGTTTGTTGTGCAGTGAAGTTGTCATGTGGAGTGGCCGAGCGCGAAGCCTCGCATGAGACGCCGAAAAAGAGTTTGACGCGGCGTCGAGCTGAAGCGTTGTTGGGCGATTCATGCATGCGGGTGGTGATGGAGAGCCGTTCGTCCGGGTTTTGACGTATTTTTCGGGCTTTTGAGCAGAACTCTTCAGCGGTGCGGAAGCTGATGGCGTGCATGTCCGAGAAGACGGTTGCGGCGGCGGGCATTTCGCTGGCAATGTGGAAACAAGTGAAGTCGGAGAGTTGAAGGGCACCGACTCGGTGGACGTCGAATTGCAGGCGGCGGTCGGCGATGACGGGATCGGTGCTGGCGACGAGATCGTCGAAGTTCCAGATGCCGAGGTCGAGGGCGCGCGACGGGGCCATGCGATAAAATTCGGGGGCCTTGGGATCGGGATCGTAGTCAGCGTCGGAGTGGCGTGTGAGAAAGAAGCCGCCGGAGGCGAGACCGTCGAGGGCGCGGGCGTGAATGAAACCACCGAGGAGTAATTGGAGGTTAATTTTGGTGGCCTGGTAGAGGGCGCGGGATGGGAGTCCGGGTTCGATGGAGCCGGCGGCGAATGGGGCGAAGGCGGGGGTGGATTCCCAGTCACGGCCGTAGAGTTTCAGCGTGGCACCGGATTCTCTGCAATAGTCGGCGATCCAGTGCAGTGCCTGATGGCGGAAGCGGCGATCGACGATTTTGAGCAGATCGACGGTGAGATTGTCGAGGCTTTGGGGGATGCGGGACTTGGTTTCATCGGCGAGCGCGAGGATCGCGATGTCCAATAGGCGCTTTCGCTGTGGACATGGTCGGCGGAGAGGATTTCGTCGGAGAGGGATTGCCACAGTGTGGGGGCGACCTGGGCGGTCCATTGTGTGCCGAGGCGGCGGGCGTAGGCCTCGGGGGTTTGAGCGATTGCTGACGTAGGAGAAGTCGCAGGCGTAGTGGGCGAGAAGGGAAGGATCGACGGGGGCGTTGGAATAACGGTGGGTTGCGGCGGCGAGATGGCAGAAGATGGAGTTGCGCGGGCCAGCCGGCGTTGTGATGGCCGTAGGTCGCGGCGTGGCCGGCAACGTAGGTGAGGAAATTGAGGCTGGCTTTGGCCTCGGGCGTTCGCATGCCGGGAAGATAATCCTGATCCCAGCAGAGGAAGGGGATGTTCTGGGGGAGTTTTGTGAATTCGTAGCGGAGGCGTGAGATTTGGATGATCAGATCGGGCTGGACCTGGTGGATGAGGGCGATGGTGTTGTGCTTGAGGGAGGAGTCGTCGGGCTCTTTGGAGAGGTGAAATTCGTGGCCTGCGGCGGTGACGGCTTTGCCGACTTCATCCATGGAGTATTGGAGGACGGTGGTGAATCGTGAGGTGATGCCGACGACTTTTAGAGGGGGGCCACCGTTGAGGGCGTTTTTGTAGCGTGTCTCCCACCATTGCGGATCGCGATTGGCGTAGGTCTGGTCGATGGTGTGAAGGAGGGAGAGTTCCGTTTCCTTGCGGCGGGCGGCGATGGTCGCGGCAATTGAAATGAGATCAATGGGGTCGCGGGGGAGCAATGGATTGGTGAAGTAGTAGTCGGGGAGAGTGAGGCTGTCGGTATTGAGGTCGGCGATGTACTGGTCCTTTGCGGCGGGGCCGACGTAGAGGTGAAGGCGCGGATTCTGGAGCCACGAGCGGAGATCGTGCAGGTGGAAGAGAATCCAGAGGGCGAGAGGGTTGGGTTCAACGACGTATGCGGCGGGGGAATAATTGAGAAAGCAGCGCTCGGTTTTTTCGAGGTTGCGGAGCATGAGCCATCCGAAGCCGATGCCATCGAAGGCGGCGGGGGCGATCAGGGTGGGTTCGGTCCAGGCGTGTTTCCAAAGGTCGCCGTTGGATTGGTGATTTTTCAGACCCCATTGCCAGCAGGCGAGAGGGTCGTGATTGGTGGTATTACGGAGTTGGTAGTTGCCATCACGAGAGACATGGAGTTCATACTGAGCGGCGCGGCGCTCGCAGTCGTTGAAGAGGGCGGAATGGTGGGGCCAGCGATTGAGGAAGGCGGTAAGGTTGGCCTGATAGCGGCGGCGACGGCTTTCCCACGAGATGATGCCGGTGGGTTGGTTTGTGATGTGTGCGAGAGTGGTTGCTTTGAACACGGTCCAATGAGGATGGTCGATGTGAAGGGTCGCGAGGAAATGTTGGGCAGCGCCGAGGAGACCGAGGGCGATAAGGGTTTCGACGTAGCGGCAGAGGGTGGCGACTTCAATGCGGCCGCCGCTGGTGCGCAGGGATTCGGCGATGGCTTCGAGGTTTTCGTAGCTGGGGGCGAGGGCAGTGGGTGCGTCGGGTGCAACGGTCAATGAGGGCTCCGCGAAGAGGAATGAGCGGGTGTTTGCTTTTTCGAGCGTGTGCAATGTCGATATTATCGGCGTTGGCGTGTAGGTTTGTTCAGCCATTCCCGCCATTCGGGGCCATGACGGGCGGTTTTAGAAAGGCTGGGGCAATTCGGAGTGAGAGTGATGGGGGAATGGCTCAAATTCCGATAAAAAATGGATGCGTATCGCCATTCTGAGCCATGAGTTTCCCGGCGCGGCCATGTCGGGGGTTGCGAGTTACACGATTCAGTGGCGCGGGCGTTGGGGGAGGCGGGGCATGAGGTGCATGTTTTTACGTTTTTGTCGGAAGGTGCGCGGTGGGAATGTTCGCTGAAAGATGTTTTTGTACATGCGGTGGGGGATGTTGCGGAGCGGGTGTCGCGAGGCGAAATGGAGGCGGCGGTGGCAGGGGTTGTGGCGAATGCGGGGACGGCGGGCGGTTTTTTGGCGAATGGGGAGTTGTTGTGCGAGGCGGTGCGGGAAGCGCATGCGGTGAAGCCGTTCGACATCATTGAGACGCCCGAGGTGATGGCGGCGGGGCTGTCGCTTTTGATACGTCCGATGGAGGATGGGGGCGGGGTGAGTGTTCCCGTGGTGGCGATGATTCATTCGGGGACGGCGATTTCGCGAAAGTACAATGAGTTGACGCCGACGGCGGACGATGAACTTTTGATTGCGATGGAATTTGCGACGCTGCTTCTGGCGGATGCGCTTTGCGCACCGACGCGGGCGGTGGTGGAGGAGACGTGCGGGATGGTGGGGTTTGAAGGGGAGGTTGCGGTGTTTCCGTCGCCGGTGTCGTTGAATGAAGAGGTTGGGAGTGGGAATGTCGCGAGAAGAGGAGGGACGGAGGGGACATTCGTGATGTTTGCGGGGCGGTTGGAAACGTTGAAGGGGTGCCGAGAGTTGGCGATTGCGGCGAATGATTTTCTTGGGGCGTGCGCGGATGCGGAGCTTCGGTTGTATGGGCCGGATGTTCCGCTTGGGTCGGGAGGGGTTGGAGGCGGCTCGATGCGGGGGTGGATGTTGGAGCGGATTGAGGCGTCGCTGCATGGGCGGGTGAAATTTATGGGGAGCGTGGCGGCGGATCAGATGGCGGGGGCGTACGCGCAGTGCCGGTTTGTGGTTGTACCGAGCAGGTTTGAGAATTTTGGGACCGTGTCGCAGGAGGCGATTTTGGCGGAGCGGCCGGTGTTGTATACGGGGGGAAACGGGTTGGATGAGACGGTTGGGGATGCGGGATTGCGCGTTCCTGCGCGGCGATGTGAGAGCGTTGGCCGAAGGGTTGAAGCGGATGTGGAATGATGGGATGTTGCGGGAGCAGCTTATTGAACGTGGCCGGGCGCGGCGGCAGAACTCGCAGTCGAATGCGACAGCCGTTGCCAAGCGTGTGGCGTTTTACCGGGATGTGATAGCGGCCGGCACGCGAGACCGTGGTGCGAGGTGGATGCGGCTTTCAACGCTGCCACCGGTGCAGATGCATGCGCTCTTGAAGGCGTTGTGCGGAATCACGGGGCGGCTGTGTGGCGTTGATGCGGCATGGGCGGACAGTCCGGGCAGCCGGGCCAGAGAAGCCATTCAAGCGGCGAAGAAAGAGGGGGCGAATGTTCAGGCGGTTTGGCTTTATGGCGCGGGAAAGCACACGCGGCGGCTGCTGATGGAGCGGCAACGGGTGGAGTCTGTCGGTTGCCGTCTTGTGGGAATCATTGATGATGCCGCGAAGCCGGGTGGGAGCATGTGTGCATTGCCGGTGGTGACGCGCGAGGCTCTTTTGGAAATGCAGCGGAGCGGGAAGGGCGCGGTGGATATGATCGTGCTGTCTTCTGACAGCATGGAGGATGTGCTTTGGCGGGCGTCGGAACAACTTCGCGCGGCAGGGATTCGGGTCTTGCGACTGTATAGTGCAATGAAGGCGAGATGAGATGCGGATTGCATTTCTGACTTTTGAGTATCCGGATGTACGGCCCGGGGGAATCGGGTCGTATGTGTATCGCTGCGCAAAATCGCTGGCGGCGGCGGGGCATGAGGCGGCATGTTTTCACGATGCCGGTGCCGGCGTCGTTTCACGAGTCGCTTCCGCCGGGGGTTTTTCTGCATACGGTTCCTGACGTGGCGGAAAAGATTGCGTCGGGAAGTTTGCCGGGGCCGCTGGGGGCGCTGCGCCTGAACAGCGAACTGGCGGCGTACAAGCTTGCGATCGGGGCGTTGTTGACGACGGCGTTGCGGGAAAATCATGCGGAAAAGGGATTTGATGTGGTGGAGGCGGCGGAGTATGAGGCGTTGGCATTGCCGTTGATTTTGAAGCCGATCGAGGGGTTGCCGATTATCACGCAGATTCATCTTGGCACGGCGGTGAACAGCTTTGCCAATGACATCAAAGTGGAACCTACGCATCGGCTGGCCGAGGCTCTGGAACTGGCGGCGATCCTGGGGGCTGATGCCGTGTATGCGGCCACGCGCAGCGTCGTGGATGTGACGAGACAGGTAACGCCGTTTGAACGAGACGTGGAGATCATCCCGCATCCGATCGAGATTTCCGCGCGATTGACGTCCACTCCGCGCAGGGGAGCGTGCTTTTTGTTGGCCGACTGCAAAAGCGCAAAGGCTGCGAGGTTTTTGCCTCGGCGGCATCGCTGATGTTGCGGAAAAACCCGAAGGCCACCGTGCGGGTGGCGGGCGCGGACACCAATACCGGGCCTGATGGCACGTCCATGTGGCACGAGATGCAGCGGCGGATTGATCCGACCGTGCAGGATCGATTTATCTTTTTGGGGGAGTTGCCGCAGGACGCGCCTGCGCGAGGAGATCCATGCGTGCCGCTTTCAGGTCATTCCCAGCACTGTGGAGAATTTTGCGAACACCGCAATGGACGCTTTCGCGGCGGGGCGAACGGTTATCTATGGCGGAAACACGGGGCTGGATGATGTCGTGGCGGATGCCGGTATTCGCGTTTGGCCGTTGACGGTGGAAAATCTGGCGGCGGAGATGGGAAAAGCGCTGCGCGATGATGCGGTCATTGCGACGTACGAACATCGGGGCATTGATCGTGTGCGAACGCATTTTTCGGTGGAGAAGGTGACGCGGCAGCGAGTGACATTTTATCAGGGCGTCATTGCGAATCTGCGTCAGGCCTGCGCCGGTGGTGGCCTTTGAACGATTCAAGTCGATGACTCCTGCACAGGTAGGGTGCGTACTGAATGCTTTTTCAGACATTTTGCACTCTTGCGTCGGCATTGATGGGGCCGTCTCCACACCGGGACGTCTGGTGGCGAATCATCTGGAGAAATTGCGGAGGAAGTTGGGGAGGTCGCCTGTGGTGTGGTTGTTTGGTGGCGGTCGACACACGACGCGATTGTTGGGGGAACGATACTTGTGGGAATCGCAGGGGATACCATTGACGGGGATCATCGACGATCATCCACGGTTCAAGGACGTGGGAGCCTATCTTGGACTGCCGCTGCGATCCAAGGCCGCAATGGAGCAAGCATTGAAGGATGGGGAAAGCGTGGATGGAATTATTCTGTCGACGGACACCTTGCAGGAATTATTTTGGGAGCGGACCACGACGTTTCGCACCTCCGGCGTGGACACGGCGAACTGTTTTAACAAGGCTGTGCCCCCCCCCCAACACCCCCCCACCCCTACCCCGCCTGTAACACCGTTTGAAAAGTCACGCGAAGGGCTCTAGAGAAGAGCTATCCATCGTATGGTGTGTCCCAAAATTGTGATAAAATGTTTTCGACGGGCGTGCGGAGTTCAGGGGTAGAAAAGCGCTGAGAGTAGCAACGGGTGATCACTTCAACGAATGTGGTGAATGGAAACAGGAAAAATGAATGTTGAATCGGTGCGGGTGATCGATCCGCCGCTGTTATCGGGAAAGACGGACGGCGACGCGAGCGTTTTCGCGACGGAAACGCCGGTGAACTCTCGGGGCCACGGATGGGTGTGGCTATTGATGCGGCGGTTCTGGTCGTGGGGGGTTGGTTTGCGTATCCATTGATTCTGAGCGCGTTTAAGCCGGGAACCGGAACGGAAAATGCGAAAGGCAAAGGAGCCGCGCGGGGCACCGGTCGTCGTTGCCACCGCGAGGAAGGGCGACGTTCCGATTTACCTGGACGAGATCGGGACGGTCACGGCGACTCAATACCGTCACGGTTCACACGCGTGTCGACGGGCAACTCAATAAAGTTCTGTTCAACGAAGGGCAGCTCGTCCACAAAGAGGACTTGCTCGCGGAGATCGATCCTCGGCCGTTTCAGGTGCAACTGACCCAGGCAGAAGGCCAATTGGCTCGCGATCTGGCGCAGCTGGACAATGCCAAGGCCGATCTGAAGCGATATCAGGACGCGGCCGAAGCGGTTTCCAAGCAGCAACTCGACACCGCGGCGGCCACCGTCGCGCAGTTTGAGGGGAACCTCCAGTCCGATCGGGGAGCCATTGCGAGCGCGAATTTGCAGTTGAGTTATTGCCAGATTACTTCGCCTCTGACGGGAAAAGTCGGACTGCGGGCGGTTGATCCGGGGAATATTGTGCATGCGTCGGATGCGAATGGGCTGGCGGTGATCACACAATTGCAGCCGATCGCGGTGCAATTCAGCGTGGCGCAGGATGATGTGCCACGAATTATTGCGAAGATGAACGCGGGCGAGAAGTTGCCGGTGGAGGCGTACGACCGTTCCCTGACTGCCAAACTGGCGACCGGGGAACTCGCGGCGGCGGACAGCGCGATCGACCAGACGACCGGCAAATTGAGATTCAAGGCAACGTTTGACAATGGAGATAGCTCACTTTTTCCCAACCAGTTTGTCAATGTGCGGCGTGCTGGTTGATACGAAAAAGGATGTTGTGATTATTCCCTCGGCGGCTGTGCAACTCGGCGCTGATGCGAAATTTGTGTACGTGATGAAAAAAAGAGATGGCAGACGGGAATGCGACCGTGCGGCGACCCAGGAAGACGAGAATTCAAAAAAGGGCCGCGGGAAGCGGAGGGGGAGGCGCGGCACCCCAACGAACCGTGGAGATGCGCTCGATCGTGATCGGCGATCAGCAGGGCGATCAAACGGTGGTGACGAGCGGGGTTGACGCGGGTGATGTGGTCGTCGTCGACGGAGTGGACAAGCTGCAGAATGGTGCGAAGGTGACGGTGGGACGAGCGGAGGCTGATACCCGCAATACCACGAGCCCGCCCAGCACGACGGCCACGCATACACGGCACGCACGAGGCGAAGGTTCAACATGAAAGAGCCCTTCGATCCACGCTGACCCCTTCCACCGGGACTCTCATCATGAATCCATCCCGTCCCTTTATTCTGAGGCCCGTGGCGACCTCGCTGCTCATGGTGGCGATCCTGCTCGCGGGCATCGTGGCGTACCTTCAATTGCCTGTGTCGGCACTGCCGGAAGTGGATTATCCGACGATTCAGGTGCTGACGTTTTATCCCGGAGCGAATCCGGACGTGATGGCGTCATCGGTAACCGCACCGCTCGAGCGGCAATTCGGGCAGGTGCCGGGCTTGAACCAGATGACGTCGACGAGTTCGCAGGGCAGTTCGGTGATCACGCTGCAGTTTTCGCTGAGCTTGAATATCGATGTGGCGGAGCAGGAGGTGCAGGCGGCGATCAATGCGGCGGGGACTTACTTGCCCCGGAATTTGCCGAACCCGCCGATTTACAGCAAGACCAATCCAGCGGACACGCCGATCATTACGCTGGCGCTGACGTCGAAGAGTTTGCCGCTGTCGAAGGTGGAGGATCTCGCGGACACGCGGTTGGCGCAGAAGATTTCGCAGTTGCCGGGCGTGGGGCTGGTGAGCATCAGCGGAGGGCAAAGCCGGCGGTGCGGATTCAGGCGAATCCGATGGCGCTGGCGTCCATCGGGTTGAATCTGGATGACATGCGGACGGCGATTGCGGCGGCGAACGTGAATCAGGCGAAGGGGAATCTCGACGGGAAGAGTCAGTCGTACACGATCGGGGCGAACGATCAATTGCTCACGAGCGCGGAATATCGGCCGCTGATTGTGGCGTACAACAAAGCGGGAGCGCGCGTTCACGTGCGTTGTCGGATGTGGCGGATGTTGTGGATGGCTCGGAAAACGTGGAGCAGGCGGCGTGGATGAACGATGTGCCGGCGGTGATCGTGAACATTCAGCGGCAGCCGGGGGCGAATATTATTTCGGTGGTGGATCGCGTGAAGGCGCTGTTGCCGCAGTTGCAGGCAGTCGTTGCCACCGTCGGTGAACCTGGACGTGCTGACGGATCGGACGGTGACGATTCGCGCGTCGGTGGCGGATGTGCGAGTACGAGCTGATCGCTGACGATCGGCCTCGTGGTGATGGTGATCTTTCTGTTCCTGCGAAACATCGCGGCGACGATTATTCCCAGTGTGGCGGTGCCGCTGTCGCTCATCGGGACGTTCGCGCGTGATGTACATGCTGGGGTACAGCCTGAACAATTTGACGCTGATGGCGCTGACGATTTCGACGGGATTCGTCGTGGATGACGCGATCGTGATGATTGAAAATATCATTCGGTATATTGAGGAGGGGGAAGAGCCGCTGGCGGCGGCGCTGAAGGGGGCGGGGCAGATCGGATTTACGATTGTGTCGCTGAGCGTGTCGCTGATTGCGGTGCTGATTCCGCTTGTTGTTCATGCCGGACATCGTGGGGCGGCTGTTTCGGGAATTTGCGGTGACGCTGAGCGTGACGATCGTGGTCTCGGCGGTGGTGTCGTTGACGCTGACGCCGATGATGTGCGCGCTACTGCTGCGGCACAAGCCGGCGTCGCAGCAGGGGTGGTTCTATCGGAGCCTCGGAGCGGGTGTTTGAGGGGATCATTGCGTTGTATGCGCGGACGCTGCAGATTGTTTTGCGGCACCAGATACACGACGCTGCTGGTCGCGGTGGCGACGTTGCGCTGACGGTGTGGCTGTTCATCATGATTCCGAAGGGGTTTTTTCCGGTGCAGGATACCGGGGTGATTCTGGGCGTTTCGGAGGCGCCGCAGAGCATCTCGTTCGAAGCGATGTCGGACCGCCAGCAACGCCTGGTGAAAGTGATTCTTGAAGGATCCCGGCGTGGAGAGTCTGTCGTCGTTCATCGGGATCGACGGGACGAACACGACGCATGAACAGCGGGCGGATTCAGATCAATTTGAAGCCGCTGGCAGACGCGGAAAATCAGCGCGAGCGATGTCATTCGCCGTTTGCAGCCGAAACTGGGAAGGTGGAGGGGATCACGCTTGTTCATGCAGCCGGTGCAGGATCTTGACGGTGGAAGACCGCGTCAGCCGGACGCAGTTTCAGTACAGTCTGGAAGATGCGGATCGCGAAGGAGCTGGCGATTGGGTGCCGAGAGTTTGTGGAGAAATTGCAGTCGCTGCCGGAACTGACGGATGTGGCGAGCGATCAGCAGGAGCAGGGGCTGCAGGTGCAGTTGGTGATTGATCGCGACACGGCCGCGCGATTTGGGATTACGCCGCAGAACATTGATGACGCGCTTGTACGACGCGTTCGGGCAGCGGCAGGTTTCGACGATGTTCACGCAGTTGAATCAGTATCACGTGGTGCTGGAGGCGATGCCGGCGCTTCAGCAAAAGCCGCGCGATCTGGATCATATTTATATCAAGACGGCGACCGAGCGGACGCGGTGCCGTCTGAGCGCGATTCACGACGCAGGGTTGAACGAACACAGCTACGCCGCTGGCGGTCAATCACCAGGGGCAGTTTCCGGTGGTGACGGTGTCGTTTAATCTGACGCCGGGGCTTCGCTGGGGGAAGCGGTGAAGGCGGTGAATGCGGTGCGGGATCAAATCGGGATGCCGGCGAGCATTCAGACGAGTTTTCAGGGGACGGCGCGGCGTTCGAAGGCGTCGCTGCAGAATGAATGGCTGCTGATTATGGCGGCGCATCGTGACGGTGTATATCGTGCTGGGGGTTTTGTACGAGAGCTACATCCATCCGATCACGATTCTTTCGACGCTGCCCTCGGCGGCGGTGGGGGCGCTGCTGTCGCTGATGTCTGTTGCCACGATGACTTCAGCGTGATCGCGCTCATCGGGATTATTCTGCTGATGGGGATCGTGAAGAAGAATGCGATCATGATGATTGATTTCGCGCTGGAAGCGCAGCGGCAGAGGGAAAGATCGCGTTTGACGCGATTTATCAGGCGTGTTTGCTGCGGTTTCGGCCGATCTTGATGACGACGATGGCGGCGCTGCTGGCGGGAATGCCGCTGGCGCTGGGGACGGGCGTGGGATCGGAGTTGCGAAGGCCGCTGGGCATGACGATGGTGGGTGGGCTGATTTTCAGCCAGATGTTGACGCTTGTATACGACGCCGGTGATTTATCTTGACGTTTGATCGCAATCGCGCGCGCAGCTTCGGGAAGAGGATCGATGCGGCTTCGGCGAACATGCCGATGGAGGCCTCGGCCGGAGCGACGAGGGAGACCGGCATGAGTCTTTCCGCACCGTTCATTCGAAGGCCTGTGGGGACGGCGCTGCTGACGGTTGCGGTCGCGCTGGCGGGGATATTGGCGTATTTCTTTTTGCCGGTATCGCCGCTGCCGGAAGTGGATTTTCCGATGATTTCGGTGTCACGCGGGATTGCCGGGGGCGAGTCCGGAGACGATGGCGTCGGCAGTGGCGACGCCTTTGGAGCGGCAATTCGGGCGCATCGCAGGCGTGAATGAGATGACGTCCACGAGCAGCTTGGGTAACGCCTCGATCACGCTGCAGTTTGATTTGACCCGCAACATCGATGCGGCGGCGCGGGACGTGCAAGCGGCGATCAACGCGGCGGCGCGGACAGCTCCCGGCAAATCTTCCGAGCAAACCGAACTGGAGAAAGGTAAATCCGGCCGATGCGCCGATCATGATTTTGACGATGACGTCGGACATTTATGACAAGGCGCGGATGTACGATGCCGCGTCTTCGATATTGCGCAGAAGCTGTCGCAGGTGCAGGGCGTCGGACAGGTGTACGTGGGCGGCGGCGCGAACCCGGCGGTGCGCGTCGAAGTCAATCCCACGCTTCTGAACAACATGGGGCTCAGCCTTGAAGATGTGCGAACGGTGCTTGGCAACGTGAACGCCAACAACCCCAAGGGCGCGATTTCGGACGCTCTGCGAACGTACTCATTGAGCACCACGGATCAGATTGCTGAAGGCCGAGCGAATATCGGCCGCTGATCATCGCATACCGGAACGGATCGCCGGTGCGGCTGTCGGATGTGGCGGAGGTGACGGACTCCGTCGAAGACATCCGGACGACGGGCCTTGCCGATGGAAAACCGTCGGTCCTGTTGATTATCTACCGCCAGCCGGGCGCGAACATCATCGACACGGTCGACCGCATCGAGCGAATGATGCCGCAGTTGCAGGCGTCGATTCCGCCGGCGATGAAACTGTCGGTGCTGATGGATCGAACGACGACCATTCGCGCATCGGTTCACGATGTGGAAGTCACGCTGCTGATCTCGATCTGCCTGGTCGTGCTGGTCGTGTTTCTCTTCCTGCGGGATTTTGCGGACCACGCTGATTCCCAGCGTGGCGGTGCCGGTCTCGCTCCTGGGGACGTTCGGCATGATGTATCTGATCGGTTACACGCATCGATAATTTGTCGCTGATGGCGCATGACGATCGCGACGGGGTTTGTGGTGGATGACGCCATCGTGGTCATTGAAAACATCACGCGGCACCTTGAGGAGGGTTGCGCCGCTGGAAGCAGCGCTGCTCGGGGCCGAGGAAATCGGCTTTACCGTGGTGTCGATCAGCATCTCGCTGGTGGCGGTGTTTATTCCGATTCTGCTGATGAGCGGGCTGGTGGGCAGGCTGTTCCGCGAATTTGCCGTGACGCTGTCGGTCGCGATCGGCATTTCGCTGGTGATTTCGCTGACGACCACGCCGATGATGTGCGCGGCATTCTGCGGCATCGCAACGATGGAGAAAGCCCGGCTGGTTTCGTCGTTCGAGCGAGTGGTTTGATCAGCGAGTCATTGGGCTTTATGAGTAGGACGCTGGGATTGTGTTGCGCCATCCGCTTGTGACGATTCTCGTGGTGCTCGCCACGGGCACGCTCACGGTGATCTTGTACATGGCCGCGCCCCAAACGCTTCTTCCCGCAACAAGACACAGGCCGGCTGATGGGATCGATCAAGGCGGATCAGGACACGTCCTTTCAGTCTATTGGCAGAATTGTGTCCGAGTTCGCCGCGATTGCCCAAAAAGATCCCGCAGTGCAGGGGGTAATCGCCTTTTCGGGCGGTGGTGGTGGAACATCCAATACCGGGCGCATGTTCTTGATATTGAAGTCACAGAATCAACGAAAGGGCGTGACCGCGGACGATGTCATCAATCGGCTGCGAGCGAAGACGGCACGTGTGCCGGGGCGACGTTGTCACTGCAATCGGCGCAGGACCTCCGCATCGGCGGTCGCATGGGCAAGCGCGCTTTATCAATATTCATTGCAGGCGGAAAGCATTCCAGACCTTAACCTGTGGGCTCCGAAAGTAGTTGCAAAACTTAGGACCCTTCCCGGCCTTGCCGATGTCGATAGCGATCAGCAAAACGGCGGCCTCCAGGCGTCCATTGCCATTGACCGTCCCACCGCTTCCCGCCTCGGCATTACGCCCCAGATGATCGACGACACGCTCTACGACGCATTCGGCCAGCGACAGGTTTCCACCATGTTTTATCCCTTGAACCAATACCATGTGATTATGGAAGCGCAATCGCAGTTCTGGCAAAATCCGGAGGGCCTGAAGTACATCTACGTGAAATCCAATAGCGGTGCCCTGGTGCCGCTGAGCGCGTTCACCCACTATGCCACGACAATGACGCCGCTGGCGATCAATCACTCCGCGCAGTTTCCATCGATCACCATCTCATTCAATCTTGTCGGGACTGTGTCGCTGGGTCAGGCGGTGACGGAGATTCAGGATGCCACGGCGGCGATGGGGCTGCCAGTGACGGTTCGAGGAAATTTTTCAGGAACGGCGGCCGCGTATCAATCGCAGCAGTCGAACACGATCATGCTGATTATTGCCGCCATCGTCGCGGTCTACATCGTCCTCGGCATTCTCTATGAAAGCTTCATCCATCCGATCACGATCCTCTCGACCCTTCCATCCGCCAGCGTCGGTGCCCTCCTCGCGCTTCGCGTTTCCCACACGGAACTCAGCATCATCGCATTGATCGGAATCATTCTCCTCATCGGCATCGTCAAGAAAAATGCCATCATGATGATCGACTTTGCGCTCGAAGCGGAACGGCGCGAAGGCCTCTCGCCCCGGGACGCCATTTTCAAGGCATGTCTCTTGCGCTTCGCCCCATCACCATGACCACGATGGCCGCGCTGCTGGGAGGATTGCCCCTGGCGCTCGGATCGGGAACCGGTGCGGAGTTGCGCCGCCCTCTCGGCATTACCATCGTCGGCGGCCTCATCTTCAGCCAAATGCTTACCCTCTACACCACCCCCGTCATCTATCTCTACCTGGACCGCTTTCGGCTCTGGTCCAAGGCGATGATCACCGGAAGTTCCGCGAAACCCGCGATGGAGGCCGCACATCCTTAACATGCTTCATAATCCGAAAGAGACCATGCGACACCGACGATTTATTCTCCGCGGCGCGGTGGCCTGCCTCGCCGGTTTCATGCTGCCCGGCCTCTTCTCCTGCGAAGTGGGGCCGAACTACCAGCGGCCATCGATGGAAATTCCCACCACTTTCAAAGGCGAGATTGGCACGGGCACGCAGCCTTCAGACACCAACCCCGCGACCGCGCCGGCGACTCAGATTTCCGCCGACTGGTGGCGATTATTCGCGGACCCCCAGTTGAATCAGCTCGAAGCGACAGCCGTCGAGCACAATCAAAATATCCGCGCCGCCATCGCGCGAGTTCTCGAGGCTCGCGCCGCCGCTCGCATCAGCAAAAGCAGCTTCTACCCCACCATCACCGCCGACCCCTCCTATCTCCGCTCACGCTCCTCTTTGAACGCCAGCCGCGGCAGCGCCGGAACATCCAATAGCAATCGTGCGAACACGGCTTCCGAGTTTCGCGTCCCCATCGATTTGACATACGAGGTGGATGTGTGGGGGCGTGTCCGCCGGGCGTATGAAGCGTCCAAGGCCCAATTACAGGCGTCGGCGGATGATTTTCAGGTCGTGCTGCTCACGCTGGAAGCGGACGTCGCGCAGGATTATTTCAATCTCCGGTCCTTTGATGCACAGGACAAAATCCTCAAGCAGTCCGTGCAGTCGTATCGTGAGCAGCTCTCGCTCGTGCGGACCCAGAAGCGCTCGGGCCTCGTCGGCACCTTGGATATCCGGCAGGCGGAAGCCCTTCTCGATGCCACGATCACACAGGAAATCGACATGCGGCGGCAGCGAGCGAACACGGAGCACGCCATTGCCGTGCTTCTCGGAGAGCTGCCCTCCGCTCTCTCGCTGCAGGTCCATCCGCTGGACACGGAACCCCCGATCATCCCTCCGGGCCTCCCGATGGAACTGCTGCGCCGCCGTCCCGATGTTGCCGAAGCCGAACAAAACCTCGTCGCCGCGAGCGCGGATGTCGGCGTTGCGACCGCCAATTTTTACCCCGTCTTTACCCTCACCGCCGCCGCCGGTTTTGAAAGTTTTGATCTGCAACACCTGCTCGACTGGCAAAGCCGTTTCTGGCAATTCGGGCCCAACGTCTCCATTCCGCTTTTTGAAGGCGGCAAACTCACCGCCGGCCTCGAACAATCCAAGCAGCAATTCAATCAATTCCTCGCTACCTATCGCCAGCAGGTCCTTACCGCCTTTCAGGATGTCGAGGACGCCCTCACCGATCTGCATTTGCGAGCCGACGAATCCCGTTCCCAGGACCTCGCCGTCAACGCCTCTCGTGAATATCTCCGGCTCTCGAATCTGGAATATCGCAGCGGCCTGGTTCCGTATCTCACCATCATCGATGCCAACCGCACCCTCCTCAACAATGAACTCTCGCAGGCACAACTCCTCGATCAACGCATGATCTCCACCGTGCTCCTGATCAAAGCTCTCGGCGGCGGCTGGGATGCCAATAGTCCCTCCGCCACCCAACCCGCCATCCCTCATGATGATCCTGTATCCGCCACCCAACCCTGATTAGAATTCCCAACAGAATAAACCACAGAGAACACAGAGGGCACAGAGAACCAAAAAGAAAGCGTTTATTTCCGAAAAAAGCGAAAGCAACTCTTTGCTCTCTGCTCTCTATGTCCTCTGTGGTTTTCCTATGCAGTCAGGAACTCTTCGTCACAATCCCGCACGCGCATCGTGATGCGCCAGCCGACTCAGCAGATAATCGACCTCCGCCCGCGCCGTCGCATTCAAAACGCCGCCCGGCACACGCTGCGTGTCATGAGCGATCGCCCCGCGCTTCTGCAAAATATATTTCCGCACCGCCAACCCGGTTCCCTGCTGTTGTTCGTATCGGATCAGCGGGAGATGTGCATCAAACAGGTCGTGCGCCACATCTCGCCGCCCACCCTGCGAATGCTTGACGACATCCACCAGCATGTCCGGAAATGCGTAGCCGGTCATGGCACCATCCTGCGCCGCGCTCCATCTCGAAATCCAAAAATAAGCCCCCGTTCCCAGTAAGAATCGACAGCGGGCGCAACGACCCATCCCGCTGAAAGCCGCGCAACGCCGAAATTTTATCCAGCCCCGGCCAATCTTCATGCTTTAACATTACGCACGATGCGTTATCCATCACAATCTGTCGAATCACTTTCGGCGTCATTACGACCGTCAGCACCAGCGGGTAATCCTGAATCACGAACGGAATATCCGTCCCAATCGCGGCCACCGCTTGCGCATAATAATTGATGATCTGATCGTCGGTGCGCAGTGCCGGAGGCGGCGCGATCATGACCCCCGCGGCACCGCCATCCATCACTCCACGAGCCAGCGACCGCATCGCCGCAAACCCAGGGGCCGACACACCCACGATCACCGGCACCTTCGCCCGACGCACCACCTGATTCGAAATCGCCAACGCCTCCGCCGGATCCAGCTTCGGCGCTTCACCCATAATCCCCAGAATGGTCAGCCCGGAAACTCCACACGACAAATAAAAATCCGTCATGCGATCGACCGATTCCATATCCACCGCCCCATTGGGCGTGAACGGCGTTACCGCGATCGCATAGACACCATTTGCACTATGATCCAATTTCATCGTTCAATCCTGTTCCAATATCGTAAAAAAAACATCCACGTCCCCCCCCTGCATCCGCCCGCCGCCGCTGACATTCGCTTCCTTCGCTACGCTGAACATCTCAAGAAACCTCGGGAGCCTTTCGCTTGCCAGCCTCGCGCAAAAGAAAATCAAAGTCGCACCCCTGATCCGCCTGCAGCACACTCTCCTCGAACAATCTCGCATACCCGCGTTCCGCCATCTCCCGCTGCGGAGGCAACTTTTTCCACACTCCCAATCGCCTCTGCATTTCCGCATCGTCGATCAGCAACTCAATTCGCCGCGCTTTGACGTCCAGCATGATCCGATCCCCCGTCTCAACCACCGCCAGCGGCCCCCCGACCGCTGCTTCCGGCGTGATGTGCAACACAATGGTGCCGAACGCCGTCCCGCTCATCCGTGCATCCGAAATACGCACCATATCCTTCACTCCCTGCCGCGCCAGTTTCATGGGAATCGGCAAATATCCCGCCTCCGGCATGCCCGGCGCCCCTCGGCCCCGCATTCCGCAACACCAAAATATCATCCGGATTCACATCAAGGTCCAGCGAGTCGATCCGCGCCGTCATATCTTCCACCGAGTCAAATACCACCGCGCGCCCCTTATGCCGCATCAGCTTCGCCGAAGCTGCCGAATGTTTGATCACCGCGTCCCCCGGCACCAGATTGCCATACAAGATCGCCATCGCGCCTTCTTTCTTCAGCGGGGCGCTTATACTGCGAATCACATCCTGCCCGGGCACTTTTTCCGCCTTCGCGATCACATCCCCAATGGTTCCGCCCCCGATAGTCGGCGCACTTAAATCGAGACATGCGCTCAGTTCTCGCATTAACGCCGGCAGCCCTCCCGCATGATGAAAATGCTCCATGTAATGCTCGCCCGACGGCTTCAGATTCAGCAGCACGGGAATCTCCCGCCCCAATCGATCGAATGCCTCCAGATCGACCTTCACCCCGGCGCGCCCCGCCATCGCGATCAAGTGAATCAACCCGTTCGTTGATCCTCCAATCGCCTGCAACACAATCATTGCGTTCCGCACGGACGCCTCCGTGATCAGATCGCTCGGTCGCGGGGCAGCGGAAATCGCGATCTCGGCAGCACGCTTGCCGCTCGCCTCCGCGATCCGCCGCCGGTCCGCATGGGTCGCCGGCGCCGCCGCACTCATCGGCAACGCCAGGCCCATCGCCTCAATGATGCATGCCATCGTGCTTGCCGTTCCCATTACCATGCACGTGCCCACCGACGGGCAAAGCCGCCCACTGATCAATTCGATTTCCGCCGCGTCCACCGTACCCGCGCGGTGCTGGCCCCACAGCCGCCGGCAATCCGTGCATGCCCCCAGCACCTCGCCCTTATGATGACCCACCACCATCGGCCCGGTCTGCACCACCACCGTCGGAATATCCGTGCTCGCAACCGCCATCACCTGCGCCGGAAGCGTTTTGTCGCAACCCCCCAGCACCACCACCGAATCCATCGGCTGCGCGGAATCATCTCCTCGGTATCCATCGCCATCAGATTGCGCAAAAACATCGACGTCGGATGCGCGAAACTCTCCCCAATCGAAATCGTCGGAAATACCATCGGCAACCCCCCCGCCAGCATCACCCCCCGCTTCACATGCTCGATCAACTCCGGCACGTTCCCATGACACGGATTGTAGTCGCTGAATGTATTCGTCACGCCCACGATGGGACGTTCCAGCGCATCGTCTGAGTATCCCATCGCCTTGATGAATGCCTTTCGCAGGAACAGCGAAAAGCCGGCATCACCGTAACTCGTCAGCCCCTTGCGTAAGCCCTTCGCCATCTCGCGTCCCTTAGGCCATGAAGGCCGTGATCAACGATTAACCAACTTTGCCGGAACCAGCGCCACGATTAATACTGCCGACGCCACCATACATCCCGCGACGAGAAACAACCCGGAATTTAGCGTGCCCGTACTGGCCTTCAAAAAACCGATAATCGCGGGGCTGACAAAACCACCCAGATTACCCGTGCAATTCACCAGCGCGATGCCCGCTGCCGCCGCCGTGCCGCCAAGGAAAGATGTTGGCAACGCCCAGAACATCGGCAACGCCGTCACCACGCCCACCACCGCCATCGTTAAACCGATCATCCCAACAATCGTACTGCTGCCCGCCTGCGTACACAACACGAAGCCGAGCGCCGCGACCACGCACGGCACCACCACGTGCCACCGCCGTTCGCGTACCTTATCCGAATGCCGACCCACAAGTATCATCGCCACCAGCGACAGCGTATAGGGCAGCTGCGGTGAGCAGTCCTATATCGAAAGCATCTTTCACGCCCGTCTGCTGGATGATCGTCGGCTGCCAGAAACCAATCGCATAAGAGCCCATCTCAATGCCGAACCAGATCGCCCCCATGAGCCACACCCGTGGACTTGTGAATACCGAAAGGATCGTGTGGTGCGTCTTCACGCTCGCTTCTTCACCGATCTCCGCCACAACCGCCGCCTTCTCTACCGCAGACAGCCACTTCGCATTCACCACCCGGTCATCCAGAAAGAGCAAAATTACCACACCCAGAATCACCGCCGGTATTGCTTCCAGAATGAAAAGCCATTCCCATCCCGAGATACCTCCAGCACCATCAAAACGATGCAAGATATAGCCTGAAACCGGACCACCAATCATCCCCGACACCGGTACCCCCGCCACGAGCATCGCGACCACATTCGCCCGCCGATGCGACGGAAACCAATACGTGAGATACAAAATCATTCCCGGAAAAAAACCTGATTCCGCGACACCAAGCAGAAACCGAACTGTATAGAATTCCCACGGCTTGCGCACAAGAGCGGTGCACCCGGAAATAATTCCCCACGTAATAAGCACCCGGCAAATCCATACCCGCGCCCCCACCTTGTGAAGAATGACGTTGCTCGGCACCTCGAATAAAAAATACCCCAGAAAAAATATTCCCGCCCCCAATCCATAGATACTTTCGCTAAATTTCAAGTGCCCCATCATTTGCAATTTCGCAAACCCTACGTTCACCCGATCGATATACGCCACGATATAACAAATAAATAACAGCGGAATAACCCGCCACGCGATCTTGCGATACAGCGGACCATACTCACTCACGGGAGAATTTTTCATCGCGGCATCACGTCCTGCCGACAATTCTTCCACAGGCACGATATGCTCCAAAAATTCCCACTCATTGAACTGTAACTAACGCCCCCCCTTTTTAGCGCCGTCGCAACGCAATGCTTTATTCTTTGCCCTACACGCTCGTAATCATCCCACCATCGACCCGAATCACCGAGCCCGTCAAATACCCGGCACGTTCACTTGCTAAGAACGCCACCACATCCGCATATTCCTCAGGCTTCCCATACCGTCCCAACGGAATGCTCGCCATGCTCTCCGCCGATACCTCTTCCACTTTCCGTCCCTCTCGTTTCGCCTTCGCTTCATCCAGAAATTTAATCCGCCCCGTCGCAATCCGTCCCGGCAAAACAATGTTGGCCGTGACCCCATCCTTCCCAACCTCATTCGCCAATGTTTTCGACCACCCGACCAGCGACAGACGCAGTCGCGTTCGAAAGACCGAGATTCGGGATCGGCGACACAACACCAGAAGACGTGCTCGTAATCACTCGCCCCCACCGCCGCGCCCGCATCTGCGGCAACACCCGGTCCGTGATCGCGATCACCGACAGCACCATCCCCTGAAAATGCTTCGACCACAACGCTGGATCCTGCCCACTCGCCGGCGTCGGCGGCGGCCCACCGGTGATATTCACCAGAATATCCACCCGGCCAAGTTCACTCTCGACCTTCGACACCCGCGCATCAATCACCGATAAATCCGACAGATCCCACACCAGTCCCAACCCCTTTGCTCCAATCTCCCCTAACGCCGCCTCCGTTCCTGCAATCGCGCTCGCCTCAATATCCGCAAACGCCACCTTGGCCCCCTCCCCCGCCAACGCCTTTGAAATCGCCCGCCCCAGCCCGCCCCCGCCGCCCAACACCAAAGCCGTCTTATCCTTAAGACCAAGGTCCATTCATTGCTCCTTTCTAATTCTGTATAAAAAAAGAAAAAGGGCCGCCAGTTACGACGGCCCTTTTCAATCGGGGCGACAGGATTTGAACCTGCGACCCCCAGACCCCCAGTCTGGTGCGCTAGCCAGGCTGCGCTACGCCCCGAGGAGCTTACGATCATAGCAGATTCCTTCGGTCCCGCCACTGCAAGGCGCACCGAATGTTTGTGCGTACCACGTAATCGCGTTCAAACCCACGAATTCGCACGCACAAAAAAGACCCGGCGATGTCGCCGGGTCTGAATGCTGCTTCCGAAACCGGCCGTCATCCCAACTTGGCGAATGCCGTACGGCTGTTATTTCCGACCGTCGGGAACGTCGCAAAGGCACCCGCCGAGTCAAAGGAAAAGATCACTTTCGTGCCGTTTCCGTCAATGGTCGGATCGAAAAACTTCTGCGTTCCGATCAGCGTGATTGTGTTGGCGTCGGTGTCGCCGGTGGAGTAAGTCAAAAAGAGGCCCGCCGGCGTAAACTGATAACTGCCGGTCGCGCCGGTATTCGTCGAGAACGAGCCCAGTTCAATGAAGTTCGTCCCAGTGAGTTGAGTATTCGCGTTAAACGTGATCGTGTCGCCATGCTTGAAGATGGAACCGGCGGGCGAAACGGTTCCGCCGGTGATGGTGATTGACGGGCCGGGGATGACGACCGGCGTGCTCGCCGGCACTGTCACCGGAGTCAGCGTGACAATGACGTTGTAGGTTCCCGCTGGGATCGCGTTCGTCTGAACGCTGCTGAGAACGAGAGGAATTTTGACCGCATCCTTGCCTGTCTTGGCCTTCAATGTCTTGAGCGGAACCGCCAGATTCGTAATCAGCGGGACGTCCGACCCGCCGCTCGTGGGACGAAGAAGAAGGGAAACATTCACCGTTTGGATGGCCGTCGTCGCAATATTTCCTTGATCCGTGACGGACAGTTGCAGAGTGGTGTTCACCGCCTTGCCCGCGGGAAACGTCAGCGGGATTTTACTGGTGAGCGATCCGCCGAGTGTGACGAAACCCGCCGCCGCCGTGATGGTGAATGGAGCGATAAAGGTCGTGTCAACGCCGGCGTTTCCGCCCAGCACCTTGACGCCGAGCAGATACGTTCCGGCGGTGAGCGACGTCGGAAGAGTAACATTCTTAAGCGTCACATTCGCCGATTTGTGAGAACCAATCTTCCCTACTTTCCCCGCAGTGGGCGTCAGGACGACATCCGCGCCACCGCTCTGAGGTCGGAGAAAAGCCACCAGATCGGAAGTGCCTGGAAAATCGCCGGCACCTTCATTGAGGATCGAGACTTTGACAGTTCCCTTGATGCTGGAGCCGGTGATGATCGCACCCTTGAATGCAGCGCTGGCACCGGTCGGAACAAGATCGAAGCTGCCTGAAGTGACATGCGCCGCGGTCAGCATGAGGCGCGACTCCAGCATTTCGCAATGGTTCGGACTCGCAAACCGGTTACGCATGCGCTGGGAGCGAACAAATAGCCGTCCATTTTTCATAGAATTTCCTTAGACAATAAAAATGTGGAAACGAAGGATGTTGTCGAATTTATCACTCGATGCGGGATGAGCTTACCGCCACTTTTGATTGCAGGCAATTTATTCTTACTGAGAAAATGTTATTCGCTTATGACGAATTGCATTCGCAATCTCGTTACAACCTTAGCAATTCCACCTATTTGCGAACCTTTTCCCATTGCTTTTCGAGCCGTCGTTCTGAGATGGGTATGACGGCACCCAGTTCCTGCGCGAACAATGAAATGCGATATTCTTCCAACATCCACCGGAAAAGCGTAAGTGGAGGGTCATTAAAATTCAATGCAAGGTGCTGATCGCGTCGCTGTAGATAGTTATTCCACCACGGATGGATGGCGGCCATCGCGTCGAGATCACGATTCAGGATGGAAACTCCGCCCCCCATAAGATTTTTGAGACGCAAACGCATACCCGCGAGATAGCGAGGAAAGTGCTCGAGCCAGTCGTACTGCGTGTGGAGGAGAAAGTGCCGAGGCAGCAGAAAAGCGAGTTGGTCATGGACATCCGAGAGCGCGGCCCCGATCGCGCCGACGCCGCTTTTCGCGCTGCGAATTTGATCGATGAGAAGCGACACCTGGTGATACTGCTGCAGCGTGTCGCCGACGAGACGGCCCACTTGCTCAATGGTCGCGGAAAGACGAGCAGCCGCTTTGTGTTTGAGGGAATCGTAATCCGCCTCCTTGCGAGGAACCGGTTTTTCCGAAAAAAGCGAACGATCCACGATAAGGGTCGCGAGATCTTGTTTAAGTTCCTCCGTGGGACCGAGGAAATAGTATTGAATTCGCCATGCGGCCGTATTCAGGAAGTCGCATTGGCAAGTCCTTTAACCTCGCGCCGATATTCGATGCGAAAGAGGCGCCGAACGCCCGCCTGATGCGATCGGTCGCCCGCGTCCTTGGATGGAAGCAGACGTAGCGAGCAGCTCTCCCCCTGATCGACTAGCGCGGGAAAGGCGACAATGGTCATCTGGAATCGCTGGACGGTGACGGAGTCCGGAAGGTCGCCGAAGTTCCATTGCATGATATTGTCGCGGTTGAATTGTTTGTCATAAATGGTGGCGAATGCGCCGGCGGCATGGGTGAAGCTTGGCGCTGAAGGGCGGGCAGGTCGCGCGAGAAACCTAGCACCTTGCCCGCGTCGTCCATCACCTTAAAGTTCATCCGCATAAACGGCGGCAGAGCGTCTTCTGAAAAGTCCGCGGCTTTAATATCGGCGCTGGTTTGCTTGCCAAGGAATGCGGCGAGGGCGTCGCGCAGCGAAACATCGGTGTCGCCCGACACCGCCGCCCTCTCTGCCAGAAGATGGTGCGCCGCCGCTTTCGCCCAATCCGGAACGGGCACAACACTTCGCCGGAGCGACCCCGGCAGTGCGCGGAGCATCGCGGTGATTTTCTCCTCCAGCATCCCCGGAACAAGCCATTCATAACGATCGGCACGTAGCTGCGGGAGTGCCGCGATCGGCACCGTGAGGGTAAGTCCATCGGTCGGCTCACCAGGCTCGAACCGGTAGGTCACCGGCAGTTGCAATCCGCCCGCCCCGCTCATCGAATCTCGCAACTTATCCGGATAATTTTCCTGCGTGATCGGCGGCGCGTCCGCGCGAAGCAGGTCCTCCTTCTTCATATAAAGAATGTGCGAATCTTGCTTTTCTATCCCACGCCGCCACGTCTCAAACTGAGCACCGTTATAAATATCCACCGGTACCCGCGCATCATAAAATGCGAAGCGAGTCGCCGCGTCGGCGAGAAGGTTGCGCTGTCGAATCTTCGCCTCCAACGATTCCACATGCTTGATCAGCGCCGCGTTATGCCGAAAAAAAGCCGCCGCCGGCCCAACCCGCATTTCACCCAGCACCAAGCCATGATGAATGAACAATTCGCGGGCAATCTTCCCATTGATCGGCCCATACGGAACGATCCTGCGCTGGAATCAGCACTAACCCATACAGCGAAACCTTTTCCGTCGCGATCGCTGAAGCACTGTTGGCGTCCCATCGAGGCTCGGAATACGTCCGTTCCACCAGATGTGCCGCCGCACGTTCAATCCATAAAGGCTGCACCCCCGCGCACGTTCGCGCATAAAGCTTGGCCGTCTCAACCAACTCTGCCGCAACCAACCACTTCGGTTTATGCGAAAACTGCCCCGACCCCGGAAAAATCGAAAACCGAATCCCGCGAGCCCCCAGATATTCATACGTATCCGACTTCGTCCCCACATTCGACAAAAAACCGGTCAGCAAAGCCCGATGAATGGCATCAAACTTCGGATGCTTCGGCGCGCGTTGTTGTGGCAATTCAAATTCCATCAAACGATTCAATCCCCACAAGGAAGGAAAGGCAAGCCCACACCAAAGAATCGCATCAAGACCGCACGAGAATCCAGCCCTTATTTCCATTCACTATTCTGAATTCGCATTCTCAATTCCGCTCGCCTCCGTTAAACTCCCCTCATGACCAAACCCGCCATCGTTCTCCTCTCCGGCGGCCTCGATTCCGCCACTACCCTCGGCATTGCCATTAACGCCGGCTACACCTGCCACGCCCTCAGCTTCGACTACGGCCAGCGCCACCAGCAGGAAATCGCCGCCGCCGCCGCTCTCGCCACACATTACAAGCTCCCCCGACATGTCACCATGAAAATCGATCTCCGAGCCTTCGGCGGCTCCGCACTCACCGCCGACATCGATGTCCCCAAGGACCACCTCGGCCAACCGAATCCCAACCACTCCGACATCCCCATCACTTATGTCCCTGCCGCAACACCGTCTTCCTCAGCTTCTCCCTCGCATTCGCCGAGACCTCCAACGCCTTCGATATTTTTCTCGGCGTCAATGCCGTCGACTACTCCGGTTACCCCGACTGCCGCCCCGAGTTCATCGCCGCCTTTGAAAAACTCGCCAACCTCGCCACCCGCGCCGGCGTCGACGCCCCCCACAAAAACGCCTTCCACATCCACGCACCCCTTATGCAATCCACCAAATCACAAATCATCCGACAGGGCCTCGCGCTAAAAGTCCCCTACCACCTCACCCACTCCTGCTACGACCCCACGCCCACCGGAAAATCCTGCGGCCATTGCGACTCCTGCCTTCTCCGCCTTGCCGGTTTCCGGGACGCGCAGGCTCGTGATCCCATCGAATATGCCCCATAAAATTACTCTCCGCGATCTTGGTGAAATGACAAGGTAAATGAAGCTTAATTCTTCACCTTGTCACCTTGTCACCTTGTCATTTCTCCCTCCCCAACGTCCGAGAATCCACCCTTCATCAATACTGCTCATCCCCCTCCCCAAACACGCCGATGACACCCGGCAGAACTCCCATCAGGAGCCTTCGATGCCGCTACGAACATTTCGTTCTCCCACCACCGACCTGCGATTGTCGGAAGTCGTCTCCGCACTCTCATACGCGCTCGACATCACCGAAGGCCAACCCGAAGGCCATGCCGTCCGAACCTGCATGATCGGCATGCGCATCGCCAAAGAAATTTACCTCTCCCCCAAACAACGCTCCGCCCTCTTTTACGCGCTCATCCTCAAAGACCTCGGCTGCTCCAGCAACGCCTCCAAAGTCTGCTACCTCTTCCACGCCGACGACCGCCAAACCAAACACGACCTCAAAACCAGCAATTGGACCCGCTTCACCGGCAAGCTCGGTTATCTTTTCCGCAACGCCGCCCCAGGCTCCGGACTCACCACCCGCATCGCCAACATGGCCCATCTCGCCCGCCATGGCGAAACCATCGCTCGCGAACTTGTCGAAATCCGTTGCGATCGCGGCGCAGCCATCGCTCGCAACCTCTCCATGCCCGAAGAAACCGCTCTCGCCATCCGCAGCCTCGACGAGCACTGGAACGGCCAAGGTCATCCCGCCGGCCTTTGCGGTGAGGAAATCCCCATCCTCGCCCGCATCCTCGGACTCGCCCAGACCGTTGAAGTTTTCCACCGCCGCGATGGCCTCGACGACGCCCTCGCCATCGCCAAATCCCGCAGCGGCTCCTGGTTCGACCCCGACCTCGTCAGAATCCTCCACGCCACGCGAAACGACTCCCTCTTCTGGGCACGCCTCCACGCACCCGATCCGCTCTTTGAAGCAATGTCCTTCGAGCCCGAAGAAAAACGCCTTCACGCCACCGACGACCTTCTCGACCGCATTGCCATCGGCTTCGGTCAGGTCATCGACGCCAAAAGCCCCTGGACCTATCGCCACAGCGAAGGCGTCGCCGACATCGCCACCGGCATCGGAAAAGTGCTCGGCTTCTGCCCCGAAGACCTTCGTCTCCTCCGCCGCGCCGCTCTCCTCCACGACATCGGCAAGCTCGGCATCTCCAACCTCATCCTCGACAAGCCCGGCAAGCTCGACCCCGCCGAACTCGAACAAATGCGCAACCACCCGTTCTACACCCGCCGCATCCTCGAACGCGTCGGCGGATTCCGCGAAATCGCCGGAATGGCCGCCGCTCACCACGAACGCCTCGACGGCAATGGCTACGACCGTGGACTCGACGCCTCACAACTTCCTCTCGAAGCACGCATCCTCAGCGTTGCCGACATGTTCGAAGCACTCGCCGCCAAACGCCCCTACCGTCAGGATCTTACCGACGAACAAGTCATGGACATCATCGCCAAAAACACCGGCCCCGCCCTCGACCCCCTCTGCGTGGAAGCCCTCAAAACCTTCCTCGCCAACACCCACTACGCCCCCATCCAAATCGCCGCCTGATCGGCTCCATTCGCGAGCCATTAAAACAAGCCCAGGGATCGCAATCCCTGAGGCTCCCCCGTGCGATTAACTTTTATCACATTAGAATGAACTTCTATACCACGTCACGCGACGTCCAGATGAGTCTGCTGCGCAGGAAAGGTAGCCGTGGAGATGGAAACACTTTATCGCGCGCATGGCGATGCCATGCTGCGGTATCTACGGCGAAGTTTCGGTTCGTGCGCCCGCCGAGGACCTCTTGCAGGAAACCTTTGCCCGAGCCCTTGCTAATCGTGACGCCTGCCTCAGCGCCGAATCGCCAAGGGCTTTCTTGTTTGGCATCGCCCGTCATGTGGGCCTCACCGCGGCACGCCGCGCGAAACTCCGGGAAACAAGCCCTCTCGGCGATCTCGAAGCGAAAGCGGATCAAGGCACCGAACCTCTTGAACACATGCGCAACGCCATCGACAAGCTCCCCCCATTAGTACGAGAAACCCTGGCCTTCCGCCTGCGCGAGGAACTGTCCTACGAAGAAATCGCCCTCGTGCTCGGCATCCCCGTCGGAACCGTCCGATCGCGATTGCATACCGCGATGCGCATGTTGCGCAATGAACTCACCCGGGAGGATCAATAATGGAAGCCGAACTTTTGGAAAAGATCGAACCCCTGTTAATGGACGTCGCCGCCGGAGCCGCCACCAACGAGATCACCCTGATCGTTGAAGCACTCGCGGCCAACGATCACTCCGTACACGAACGCATCGCAACCTGGCGCATCCTCATCAAGGACGCCCGCCAAGTCATGACAACCGAAGAGCTTCCGACAACACACACGTTCCCTCCCTCAGACCCCGCAAAAATCGCCTTACGTGGAAACGCAAGGCTCCCCACCCCACGCCACTATCGCCTCACCGCCTGGACCATAGGCCTCGCCGCCTGCTTAGCCATCGGCATCTACCTGGGACAACATTCTCTCCGCGAAAAAGAGCCACCGCAAAATACTCTCGCAGAAAAAACCACCCCCTCAGAGCCTCACCACATCGAAACCACATCCTTACCCCTCGCCACCACGGACAACTTCTGGTCCGTCGCCCGCCTCCGAGCCTTGACCGCCCGACGAAAAACACACCCCGAAATCCCCCCGTTCGATCCCGCCCAGGCATTGCATAATGCCTGGTTGTCGATACAACAAATTGGAGATGAAGTAATGCGCACGCTCTTATGGCTTTGCCTGGCTCTCGCAATGACACTATGGACCGGCTGCGTGCCGGCCCGCGTCCTCTGGTCCCCCGATGGCACGCAAGCCACCGTCCTGGGCGATGACGGATTACATCTGTGCGACCTGAACGGGAAACTCTCGCCACTGCTCGTGCCCGAGGTCAAATCCGTCGCGTGGATGCCCAACAGCAAGCAAATCGTGGTGCAAAAGACTGCAACACTCACCACATGGTCAGAGTTCGCAACCGCATTGCCCACAGAAGCAAAAGAAATTGAACGCAACCCCGACCAAATCGCCAAAGTCCGCGCGATACTCATCGCTGCTGCCGCAAAACCCGCCGAGACCGCGGACGCTTTCCAGAAAGACATCGGCGACACGGATATCAACGACGCAGAAACCGTCGAACGAACAATCATCTATCTCCGCGACCATGAACAGGCAACGCTCCAACCAAAGTTGGGAAGCCACTGGGATTATTTGACCAAGCTCACCATGACAAAAAATGTGGTCCAGTTGTATGACCTGAACGGCAGCGGCGGAAAGGAAGGACCGGTGCTCTACGTCAGTGTCCAACATGCGGAGGAGGATTTCTCCCAACTGCGAATTTCACCCACCGGAAGGGCGGTCGTTGTCGTTCGCACCCATCAAGAAAATGCGCGGTTGGTCGTCGTTTCGACGGATGGGGAAAAGCGGGTCTGCGCGCTCGGTGCCGCCGCCATGTATCCCGATTGGACCCCCGATGGAAAGTATCTGGTCTACATAAAACCCGCACATGAGGATGACAATAAAGCCCGCATCAGAAACCAGGACTTCCAGCTCGGCACACTCGTCCGCCAGCAAATGGTCGATGCCTCCGGAACCCTGATCCCACAAGACAAACTCCCAGGATCGGACGACCTCGCGGGCCTGCTTTTTGACAGCGGATCCCGGGTGCGGATCGCACGCGACGGGCGGATATTTTTTCTCACCGCGGAGGTGACGCTCCCCGTCGCTGATGATGGGGTACCCGACCTCACGCTCTTTTCCATGGACCCCGAGAAACAATTCGGCCTCACCCGTGTCGTGCCCCGATCCGCCACCGCGGAACTCGGCGACGCCCCGCAGCTCTTTGAAGTAAGCCCCAGCGGAAAATATATTTCCACCCCCTTTAAGGATGGCCGAGTTTCCGTGCTAGACGTGGCGAAAGGACAAGTCGAGTGCGTACAGACAGAAGCCGGAATCCGCTCCAACGACGACTGGAAACTGGTCACCCTCCCCGTATGGCGCACCGACGATGAACTGACCTTCGCCCGCCCGCAGGCCAAGACGACGGCCAACGAGGTGGTCCGCTATTCAATCTCCGAAAAGAAAGCGATCACCCTGAGCACCACCTGGGGCAAAGCCATCGGCGAATGGATCGCCGGAAAAGACGAACCCCCCACCGCAACCGCACCCGCAACCCCCAAATGACAAACGCCATCACGACCATCTTAAACCACCCGGAGTTCACGCTTTAGCGTGTCTTCCCCGGGATTAGAAAAGCCCAAGCCACTCTAAAGCACAAACCCCAAATGCGTCATTTGCCATCAAATAGCCCCATCCTTCTTTTCTACATCGCCGCTTGTCGATGCAGCCCCAGCCCCTTACACTTACTGAACTATGACCGATCTTCCACATGCGCCATCAAATCCCCTCTCCTCTTCATCCCAACAGGGAGCCCTCCCGCCCCAGGGAACGCCACTCGGCCAGCCGAGCGGCGGTCCTCCGCAACGTCGGCGCGGCGGGCGAAATCGCGGACGCGGCGGGCCCGCAAGCGCCCGGACATTTTTCCCAGCAACCGCAGCCGCATCCCGCAAACGACGACTTTGAGCACGGCGACGATCCCAGGGCCGAAGTGCCCATGCCCCCAGCCGCACCCACCGATGATCAAGACGAATTCCACGAACAAATGCAGCAGCACGAACATCATGAACCACACGTAAAAATCGAATTTCCCGCCGCCTTCGAGAAGCTCGGCCTCGAACCCGCCATCCTCCACTCCCTCGCCCAAATCCATTTCGTCACCCCCTCCGAAATCCAGGAAAAAATGATCCCCGTCGCCCTCACCGGCGTCGATGTCCTCGGGCAGGCCCGCACCGGCACCGGCAAGACCGCCGCCTTCGGCCTCCCCATCCTCCAAAAACTCAATCTCTCCCAACCGTTCCAGGCCCTCATCGTCGTTCCCACCCGCGAGCTTGCCGTCCAGGTCGAAGCCGAAATGCGCCGCTTCGCCAAGCACAAACCCGTACGCTTCGCCCTCGCCTACGGTGGCACCAAAATCTCCAGCCAGCTCAAACAACTTGAACATCAACCCCACGTCATCGTCGGCACCCCCGGCCGCATCATGGACCTCCAGGAACGCGGTGCCCTCGTCCTCGACAACATGAAATTTGTCGTCTGCGATGAAGTCGATCGCATGTTCGACATCGGATTCCGCGACGACATCCGCAAAATCCTCTCCTTCTGCCGCGTTCAGCACCAGACCTTCTTCGTCTCCGCGACCATCAGCGATGACATCGAGCGCATGGTCTCCCGGCACATGATCAACCCCACCCGCATCTTCACCGCCACAAAAGATGAACAACTCACGACGCCCGACGCCACGCAGTTTTACGTCGGCGTCGAACCGTGGGACAAACAACGCGCAATCAAGATGTTGATGCGAGCCGAAAAGCCCGCACTCGCCATCATTTTCTGCCGCACCAAACGCAGCGTGGATAAAGTCGCCGCAGGACTCGAGCGCGACGGCATCGCCGCCAGCCCCATCCACGGCGACCTCATGCAAAACAAACGCGAGCGCGTCATGCGCGGCTTCAAAACCGGCAAAATCCACGTCCTTGTCGCCACCGATCTCGCCTCCCGCGGCATCGACGTCCACGAGATCACCCACGTCGTCAATTACGACATCCCCGAAGATCCCGAAGTTTACGTCCACCGCGTCGGACGCACCGCACGCATGGGAGCCACCGGCCGCGCCTTCACGTTCATCTCGCGCGGCCAGGCGCAAATGCAGACCGAGATCGAAAAACTGATCAACAGCCTGATGCAGGAATACCGCATCGACGGCTTCGTTCCCTCACCGGAACCCAACGCCCGCTTCGGCACGACCGGCGACCGCGAACACGACGACCACGGCCAGTCCTCACCCGCCGGCGCAACCTCTCCCACCGCATCTGACGCGCCCGCGTCTCCCCCGCCGCAAGAAGGCTACATGCCCACCGGCTTCAGCAATGTCGCCGCCTCCAAAACCGTACGCCCGCTCTCCGGAAAATTCCCGACCAAACGCCGCCGGTAAACTTCGGAACCCTATCCATCCATCCGTCTTCCACGGTATCATCGAATTTGTTATACATGTTGCTGCATGGGTTTCAGGAGTAATGCATATGCTAACTCACCGAAAAAAAGCACGGCCCACACATGTCCCCGTTCAATTACCCCTGGCGTCCCGCAGAAATTCCCTCTCCTGCATCCTTCTCCAGCCGCTTGAGCAACGTACCCTCCTGAGCGCCACCACTACCGTCATCACCAATATTTCCGCGACGCCGGTATACAATGAACTCACCAGAACGCCGGACGGCATACTCTACGTCACCACTCAATTCGGCGGCCCATTTGGTAAGGGGCAGATCGTTCAAATACGTCCCGGCAGAGGCGACTCGGTTGTCGTGGCCAGTTTCGATGGGCTCGATGGTGCCACACCCTTCGGAACAATGGTTTCCGATTCCGCTGGCAACCTCTTTGGGGGGACCCTCGAAGGCGGGAGCAGCAACGACGGCACTGTCTTTGAAATCCTCCACAACACTTCCCAGATCATTACCCTGGGCAACTTCGATGGAACCAACGGCTCACGCCCCAGCTCCAACCTCGTCCTGGACAGTTTCGATGACGTCTTCGGAATGACGGAACCCCAAGGCGCGAACAACAGCGGAAAGTTCTTCGAAATCCCGCATAATGGCAATATCACCGTCCTTGCCAACTTGCCGGCCAACTCCGGATATCCCTTTGCCCTCGCCATGGACACTTCTGGCAACCTGTTTGGAACTACCGACAATGGTGGTGCAAACAACGACGGTGCCATCTTTGAAGTCGCCGCCTCCAACCATACCCTCTCCACACTCGCAAGTTTCGACGGCACCAACGGCTCAAACCCCTTTAGTCTCGTTCGCGCTTCGAATGGGACATTTTATGGTGTTACCAGCACCGGCGGATCCGCCAATGACGGAGTTATCTTTAAGCTCGATGCGGGAACCTCCAACATCACCACCCTCTTCAACTCCCCCCGGGTTGGACTCTTCACCTCCGAACTCACCATCGACTCCGCTGGCAACCTTTTCGGAACCACTGAATTCGGCGGCGTCAACAAAAGTGGCACCCTCTTTGAAATCCCCGCCGGCACCGACACGGTCTCCACTGCTTTCACCTTCGGAAATGATCCCGCTCTCGGCCAGAACCCCATTTCCGTCACTCCCGACTCACACGGCGATCTCTTCGGTATCTCCAGCCAGAAGAACACCCCCTTCGTCACCATCTACGAACTCTCCAAAATTTCCATCACCCCTTCTTCGCCCATCGGCGCTCCGCTCGTTAATAACTCGCCCCTCGCCCCCACAATTGCCGGACGCCTTCCCGCGACACCCCTCGTCGTGGGATCCACCATTAAACCGATTAAACAAATGGTCATCATCGCCAATCCCACCGGTTCGACTATCACGGGAAATGTCACTGTGAGTGTCCTGCTTTCATCCGATTCCACCGGAGCCTCCGGAGGTGCCGCCACAACTCCCGTGACGCGCCGTGTCACGATTAAACCAGGAAAAACAGCTTCCATCCCTGTTGCTATCAACTCCTTACCTGCCGGCTTGACCGGACCTGTCTTCCTCCTGCCTCTTATCACAGACCCCAACGGCCACACCGCCTTCGCCGCATCCGCGGGAACGCTCACCATCGCCAGCCCCACCATCGATATCACTCCCACCGTGATCACGGTGCCGAATATCAAACCCGGTCAACCCGTCAAAGCCAAAATCACGATTGTCAATCAAGGAAATGCCGCGTTCCACGGCAGCCTTAAGATCGACCTGCAAGCCTCCTTGAGCGGACTCATCGACTTGAGCAGCATCGATCTCGGCACCGCAAGCCCGACCGTCTCTCTCCTCCCTGGAAAAAAAGTAACGCTCACTCTCTCCGAACCTTTTACCGTTCCCGCCGGCTCCTATTTTATCATCGCCGACGTTGACCCCGACAACACCCTTAGCGAAAGTGTTTTAGCCAACAATGCCTTGGCCACCCGCATAAGGATCACCGCAAAGTAAAAGTCAAAACGTCGGAAGTCATTCACCTTCACCCTCACCCCGCTCCCACCCCATCCCAGCCTCCTTTTATCGGCCCTCAAAAAAATCCCAACTTTTCCTAAAGTTCCCCACACTTTTCCCTTCGCACTCCCGCATCCATCAGGTATACCTACTACCCGACGACCGGAGTGGACCCCGGTTCGTCGGACAGGATTAGCTGAGAGAGTTGTCGCATCGCCATGTCGTTCGGGCGGCGCGACCCGGAGTTCACCGCTATGGGTCCACACATTCCCCAACATCAAATTCGTTCGCATCGCGCCACCCGCACAACCCGCCAACGCTCGCATCATCACGCGATTCATCTCCACGCTCTCGAGCCGCGCACACCCTCCTCTCCGCCACGCCCACCGACCCCTCCGGCCGCCCCACCCCCAGCGGCCCACCCGCCCCTCAGCGCCTCCATCTTCCTCTCCATCTCCACCGAAGCCACCACCTACGGCACCGGCGTCAATCTCGTCGCGCGCGTCCTCACCACCGGCATCGCCAACACCGACGGAATGCTCATCGACTTCATCGACCAACAACCCGCCGGCAACGTCCTCCTCGCCGCCGCCACCGTCCAGAACAACACCGTCTCCTACAACTGGACCAGCGGCTCCGTCGGCGACCACCAGGTGATCGCCAAAGTCGCATCCCCCTCCTTCGCCGCGGCCGCAAGCGAACCATTCGCCGTCGCCGTCTCACAAGCATCCACGCAAATCGTCATCGCAGGCACATCTTCAGGACAACTGAAAGCCCGCGTCACTTCAACCGCCGACGTCAACGCCGGCACGGTAAGCTTTTTTGAAGGCACCCGTGAACTCGGCACCGCTCTCGTTGCGCCCGACGGCACCGTTGCCTACACGCCCTCCAAACTTCGCACCGGGAATCACGTCATCGTCGCCGCCTACAACGGGGCCACCGATTACGCCCCCAGCACATCGACCCCCGTTCCTCTCCACATCTCCAAAACTCCTTCCCTCGTCAACGCCGGCAGAACTGCATTCCGTCATGGCTGGATACACTCCGCTGGACCAGAGTACCTTTCGCGTTAATGCCAGATCAACGAGTCGTTATCCCGCCATTCTTTCGCAAACGGCACCGCCGGGTATCTTTCGCTTGACTCGCCCTTTTGACGAGCCATACTGAAAGCGTGGCTGGTGCGTGGTGGAGTAACCCCGGTGGCAATGAGTTTCAATCGCGAAAATGATACCGGGGTGAGTACCGGTTTCCCCTACAAACTTTTCCTCGCCGCTGGTTTGGCTGCGGTCGGCTCCTCCCCGCGCTTTGCGCCCGCTGCCGGCATTACCATCACCAAAGTAAGCAACTCCGACTGGAACATCGGCAACGGCTCGCTCAACATTGTCTACAACCCCGGCGGTGGCGATATCACCTCCATTAAGGTCGGCGCCGGCAACACCAACATCCTCGACCCCAGCAAATCGCTCCTCTACCCCGAATTCGCCGGCACCCCCTTCGGCGCGGGCACGCAAACCTTCACCTCCACCATCGCACCCGACAACTCCTACATCGACTTCTCCACCACCACCGCTTCCCAAGGCAGCGCCACCAACGCCAACGGCACACTCATCAACCCGCTCACCTACTCATTCCACTACATCATGTTCGCCAACGATCCCGCCATCAGTTGCTATGAGGTCATTAACCACTCCGCCACCGACCCCGCCACTGGCATCGGACAAGGCCAGTTTCTTCTCCGCGTCAATCCAACCCTCATGACCAACACCTACCAAGCCGACGTTGGCCCGAATAATCCCGGCGGCAGGCCACCACCTTGCGCAATCCCACCGCATACGCCGCCGCCCAAGCCGTCGCCGGCCGCAAGTCCCAGGACGCCACCACCGACCTCACCGGCTCCGGCCTTGCCGGTGACTTTGGCACCAACTTCGCCGAAAAATACAACTACTCGTCCTACGAACAATTCCATCAGGCCCAACTCGAATACGGCTCCACCTACGCTCTCTCCACCCTCATCCCCAATCACGACACCATGACCGGCGGCCCCACCAAACAAAACCTCCAATTCACTGACACCATCCTCATGCAGGAATTCCTCTCCGGCCATTACGGCACCAGCAACTACAACTATGTCCCCACCCAGGGCGTCGACACTTCCCGCCTCTTCGGCCCTTACGTCTTTCGCATCACCAACACCAACGGCGAAACCGGCTCGCAGCTCTATCAGGATGACCTCAACGCACTCCCCACCTACGTCAGCCGCTTTGACACGGATACCACCCTGATCGCCAACGGCTACGTGCCATCTACCTCGCGGTTCCTTCCAGGTCACCATCGCCAACCCCGCCGGTTGGACCGCCGCCACCACCAACCAAACCGTCGTCCTTTCACAGCCCAATACCAATTTCCAAAACTCCACCCAGGGTTATCAATACTGGGGGCAGATCGCCCAGAACGGCACCGCCAACATCGCCGGCGTCGTCCCTGGAACGTACCGCATGTCGATCTACCAACTCGGCCAATGGGGCGAGACCCGCGTCGACGGCGTCACCATCTCCAACGGCAAACTCACCGTCCCACAAAATGTCACCTTCACCCCCGAAAACTTTGGCACGGCTCCCGCCATCTGGACCATCGGCACACCCAACCGCTCCGACAATGAATTCCTCAACGGACACAACGCCTCCGGCGGCGATCAACGACAATTTCAAGGCTCTTATGACTACTGGGCTGAAGAAGCCGCTCTCGGAAATCCCGGCAAAGTCGTCTACTACGGCACCGCCGTCGGATGCCACCCCGGCCACCAATAACCCCAACGCCTGGATCGCTAACCAATGGGGAAAATTCAACCCCGGCCTCTACGACTCCGCCAACAACACCAGCGACAATTACAGCAAGATCGCCCCCGCCTACGTCCAGGCCGCCGGCGGTCCCGCGACCTACGGCGGCGCCCCCTGGGAAGTTCACTTCGCCACGACACAGGCCCAACTAAACCAAGGCCAATTTGCCATCCTCTCCGTTGCCCTCGCCTCCACCGAAGCCAGTCTCATCGTCACCCTCAACGGACACACGGAAATCTGGCACAGCTCCAACGGCACCGACGCCATGGTCCGCTCCGGCGATGCCGGCTTCTATCAATGGCTCGCATTCCAATACCCAACCTCTGATCTCCTCCCCGCTGGCCAGGAAGATGTCGTCACCTTCAGCGTGTCCCAAACAGACGGCGACCTCTATGACGCGTTACGCTTGGAAATCACCAATAAATCAGCAGCCCCCGCAACCACCGGCTGGAACGATTACCACTACATCACCGGTTCCAACACCCAATTCGCCCCCAATGACGCCGCGGGTCTTTCCAATACTCAACTGGCCGGCGTGAAATTCACCGGCGACGCCAACCTCGACGGTGTCGTCGATCTCAACGATCTCAACATCGTCCTCAACAATCTCGGCACCGCCACCGGTGCCTGGACCTCCGGCAACTTCGACGGAGCCCCCACAGTGGACCTCAATGACCTCAACGATGTGCTCAACAATCTCGGTGCCAACGTCCCCGCGGCAAGCGTGCAGGCCGCCCTCGCCGCCGCTTCCCTCTCCGTCCCGGAGCCCGCATCCCTCGCCCTGCTCGTCCCCGCCGGCTTCGCCTTGCTCCGCCGCCGACGCACCGCAAAATAATCACATCGCCATCTTATTCGCCCCGCCCTCCACCACCAATTTCGTCGCCCGATACAAACTCTTAAACGTCCCCGCATCCGTCCACACACCCCCTCCCCACCTCCGCCGTCTTCACAATTTTGCTCAAAGTACTTGTCGTTCACGTCGGCGATCTCCACCATTAACCACCACGGCTTCCTGCCCGCCGACAACTATTAGCTGCGTCCCCGTTGTATTTTCGTTGTATTTTTTTTCCCGGTCCTTACTTTCCTTTCAGCCATTGGATAAAACGCCGAAGTCGGCTTGGTAGTGGCCGGGGCGGTAATCGAGTCGGGTTCGACCTTAATCGTCCCAATTGTGTAAGCGACTTGTGGGACTAGGGTTGACTCAATCTCCCGCTTTACCTGCTGTCCAAACTGTTCAGCGGCACCGCAGATAGCTTTCCGTTGCGCTGCAATTTCGCCATCTCCAAAGAGAACGTGTCCGACTTTCCCCCAAAAACCGATATCTTTCGTGTTAACGTTGAATACTACGGGCAGTGCATCAACCTCGTTAGTGACTTGCCAAGCGCTGTTTACGTCCATACACTGTGCCAGTGCTCGAAACTTATTCTGTGCGGCGGCGACTTCGGACTGGGCAGCGTAGCACTCATCGCGAGTAATGTGTTCTTTAAGATTTCAGCGCGACGCTTCAACTCTGCAACTATTCTGTCCGCATGTGCATATTCGAGGCTCCCAAGCCCACCGAGATAGTCGTTTACCACGTTTTGATCCCACTCGTGTTTGACGTACACGACAAGTAGAGAGCCGATCCGGCGAGGAATTCGCTGGCGAATGGTCTCCCAGAAATGGAGTACGAGTTCCTGCTCAAACTCGTGCAGACCGAACGGCTCGATCACGTGTCCGCCGTGAAGCGTCTCTTTAACACTATTAACGGCTACTACCGGTATGCTATCGCCAAGCTCAGACGCTAACACAGACCGCATTGCGTCCAAATCTTCGGTGGAGACCTTACCGGCCTTAGTGAGCACAACAACGATGGAATACCCGTCGCCCATCAAATCCCTTATAATGTCTAGATCAAACGCGAGGACGCGATTACTGGCCGCGCTGATCAGATAGCAAAGGCCGTGAAACCATCGGTCGATTGATTGCGCCACTCCGCGGGTCTGGAGCTCATTACGGAGATAGTCACGCCACTCTGTCGACCTCCCAGCCTCCAAACCCCAGGAATCGATCAGCCGAACGTCGAAACCGCGGATGGTCGCCGGATGCTCGAAGAATCCGAAGGCTGGAGTCGTTGCCGTCGCCCTCCCTGCCGCAAATTGGTGGCGACCGAGCAGGTAATTGAGAAAGCTGCTCTTCCCAACCCCGCAGGCTCCAATTACTACAACGTTCAAACGCTCAGTCATTGGTCTTCTATCCTTGCATCCGTCGTTCGACTCCATCGAGGAACTGGCGCTGGATGGCGCTAAAATCTGGAGACGCTCCTGCCGCTCCAGCGGTGCCCCCGGTGACAGCCTGCTCGGTTAGGGCGACACACACATCGACCAGTGACTCCCCGACTGCGCCTATGGCACGTCGTGCGGTTCCGGCTATCACCGACGCCGCGACCGTACGCCCGGCCATGGACGCCAAGGCGTTGAGAGCATCGACTCCGAGAAGGCTTCCGGCGAAGCTGGCGAGGTGGCCAAGCAATGTTGCGATTAGCCATGTTGTCCGCGTCCGGCCTTCTACCAGAGAGGTTACGCCAGTGAGGGCAACTTCCAATTCTGGCATTTCGAAAATGTAAAGCAGTGTGCCCGCTAATCGGACACAAAAATCACTCATCTGCGCCGGCGTCAGACCCCGCGCATCGACGTCCGCCTGCGCCTGTCGTATGACAGCCGTCGCTTGATTGCGCTTCGCAGTGAGAGTGGCCCGTTCCGCCCGCGCAACGCAAGACAAAGCGCATCGGGCAGTGCCTGCACGGACCAATTGCATAGGCCTACCACGGAGTCATTATCCGACTTCGTCGGGCCGCCCGCACAGAACAGCTGCACACCGGTCGGAAGTTGATTCCGAACTGTTCGCTTCAGGGCGGCAAGTTTCACGAACGGCAGCAGGTCCGACTTGCGTCAATACAACGGCCACTGGGATGCCTGCCCGTTGTAACTCCGCGATCGCTCGACCGTCGATAGGAAGAAAACGTTCGGCCTCGGCGGGGATACAGTACCACGCTAAGTGGGCGCTGCGTGCGGCCCTGTCGACTCGAAGGGTTGGAAATGAAGCCGACAATGTTTTCAAAGAACTCCGCCTCACCAACTGGCCCCGCCTCGTAGCCCTGCGAATCATAGATTCCCAAACCAACCGCCGGCGAGTCAACGAAATTGACGCCGCAGCGTTACAGGCCGCCCTGTCCCAGCAGCAAACACATTTCGCCCGAAAACGGTGTTGGCCAACGTGCTCTTTCCGGCCCCGGCCATGCCAAGAATCAGGATGTTTGGCCGTTCGACGCGGAGGATCAGATCCGTGACTTGACTGCTGATCTTCGATTGATAGCTCTCCGACATAGCAACTTCCTCGCGGTAGACCCACCTAAGATTGATGATACACATTACTCTTCATAAGGGAAATCAGTCGTGTGTGGAGGTCCGTGCACCAAGACCGGGCGTTCATGACACGGACGGAAAATTCAACGCAGACGCCGCTAGTATTCGCATCCGCTTGCCCCACCTCCCCCCTCACAACTCCATCTTATTCGCCCCACCCTCCACTACCAGTTTCGTCGCCCGATACAAACGTCTCAAACGTCCCCGCATCCGTCCACCACCCCTTCAGCACCTCCGCCGTCATCGTCCCCTGCTCAATATACTTGTTATTCACGTCCGTAATCTCCAACTCCCCGCGATCCGAAACCTTCAACGGCCGAATAATGTCAAACACCTGATTGTCGTACATATATATCCCCACCACCGCCAAATTCGATCTCCGGCTGCTTCGGCTTCTCCACGATCTTCATCACCTTCCCCGCCCGCACCCACCGTCGCCACCCCAAACCGCTGCGGATCGTGCACCTCCTTCAACAAAATCCGCCCCCCCTTCGCCTGCTTGCGAAACGACTCCACCGACGCCGCGATATTCCCCTCAATAATATTGTCCCCCAGCACCACCGCGATCTGCCCCCCATCCGCAAAATCCTCCGCCAGCCGCAACGCATCCGCAATCCCGCCCTCCCCTTCCTGATACGCAAACTTCAGCTTCCGCAGCCCCACCGATTTCCCATTCCCCAACAGTTCCACAAACGCCCCGGCATGCTTTCCGCCCGTCACCACCAGCACATCCGTGATCCCCGCATTCCGCAGGCATTCGATCGGATACATCACCATCGGCTTGTCATACACCGGCAAGAGATGCTTGTTCGTCACCTTCGTCAGACGGACTAGCCGAGTCCCAAGACCGCCGGCAAGAATGACACCTTTCATAACGATTTCCTTGTGAGGGTGAGGATGCGAGATGGATCGAATTAACGGTTGCGTTTGAAGCGCCGCTGACGACCGCGTGCGGAAACAGAACGAACAATGCGAAGGGAAGATCGTGCACGAGATACCGTTTGGCCAGCCGTCTGGGCTCCTGAACGAGACGATGCGTCCATTCTAAACCGAGCCGCTGGAGCCAGCCAGGCGCTCGCTGCACCGTGCCCGCAATGAACGACAGCGAAATGCCAACACCAATAAACGTGGCATTCGGAAGCAGAGTGCGAAGACGCTGAATCAAAAATTCCTGCTTCGGAAAACCCAGCGCCACGTACACCAGATCCGGTGCCGCCGCGATCAACTGTCGTTCAAGCAACTGAAGCTGCGTCGGATCTTTTTCAAACCCCAGCGGCGGGCAGCAAGTCCCAACAATCTGAAGCGCCGGATGACGCGACTTGAGCACGTCAGCCGCAGCGTCCGCCGCGCCCGGGCTTCCGCCCAGCAAAAACAGCCGCCACCCATGTTCCGCCGCGCTCGCCGCCAGCGTCACCGCCAGCCCCGACCCGGGCACTCGCTCCGGCAAGCCCGCGCCCATTCAACTTCGCAATCCGACTCGCCCAGATCAGCGGCATCCCATCCGCCAAAAAAATATCGGCACTCTCAAACATCGCCCGCAGCGCCGGCGTGCGATGATACTGCCGAAGAATATCCAAATTCGGCGTCACCACCCACGTCCCCTCCCTCCGGTTCAATCGGTCCGTAAGAATCCCAAGCGTTTCAGCCTCAGACAACGCATCAATCGGCATACCCAGCAGATGCACACGCCGATGATCCTTCGCACGCGCGGAAACCTGCGGCACCGATACTGTCGCATCCATCCCGCTCATGGCCGCACCTCAGCCGACGGCGAGCGCCGCCTGCCGCCCCCGCTCCGTCTTCTGCCATGTGCGCGCCCCCTTGCCCGTCGCCATGCGGACATATAACCCCAGCTTCCAAAAAAAGAACCGCGGCACCGCCAAAAACAATCGCACCGTTCCACCCACCCCCGCAACCTGCAACGCCCCAACCACAACATAAAGCATCAACAAAAAAATCGCCGCCCCCGGAAGCACCAGCATCGACACCGCCGCCACCTTCAACACCACCAACAGCCCAACCGCCATCGTCAACACAAACCAGTACAAAACCGCCATCGCCACCGGCGGAGCCGACCAATCAATCAACGCCAGCACGCTCGCGAACCTTCCCCGCACGGCCAGCTTAAACAGCATCGCCGGCAACTTTGCCCATGTATGCACCTGCCCCGTCTCCCACCGCAATTTCTGCGTCGTCATCGCCTTCCGCTCCGCTGGCAGCGGCGACGAACACCATCGCCCCGGCAACAAACCCCGGCGCGATCCCCCTCAACAACAAATCATGCGATATCTTCAAATCCTCAGTCAAATGATCATCAAACGTAAGCGTATCCAAAACATCCGACCGAAAGCACATCCCCGTCCCAAACAATTGCGTCGGAATCCCCAACCGCGCCATCCCCCTCGGCCGAACCACATTTTTCAACGCAAACGCAATCGTCGCCGGCGACCCCAATTTCTGCGACCCCTGAACAGACTCCAGTTGATACGCAGTCTGCACCACCATCAGTTGTATCCCCATCGCCTCAACAATCTCCTCAACCAGATTCTCCGACACCGTACAATCCGCATCCAAAATCAGCACCGCCCGGCGCTCGGCACAACCCCACTGCTCCCTTTCAACCACGCCAACCCATCCCGCAATGCCGCAGGCTTCCCTCGAGGCCCGCTAGACCTCTCCAACACACACGCCCCCCCCCGCCCGCCCTCGCAATCTCCGCCGTCCGATCCGAACAATGATCCGCCACCACCAACACCCGATCAATCCGCTCCTTCGCCTTTGCACCCTCAACGTTTCCAGCAACCGCGGAAGCAAAAACTCCTCATCATGCGCCGGAATCAAAACATCAATACGCAACCCGTCAATCCCCCCCCCCCCCCCACCACCCGCAACCCCCAATCGTCTCCGCGCCGGCACCGCCGCCAAAACCGCAAACAACAGCCACAACGCCCAACAAATCAACAGCGGAGCAAACAAAATAATCAGCGCGACATTCATCATGAATTCGCACCCTCAGCATCACGCAACCCTCCCCTGCCCCCTCCCACCACCGCCTCCCCACCATTCTCGTTCCGCGCTACATGCACCGAATCCACCGCCTGACCATCCAGCGTTCGCTTAAATATCGCCGCCAGTTGCGGTGCCACCGTATTCATATTGAAATCCCGCCGCACCTTCTCATTCGCCGCCAGCGCCATCCGCTCCGCCGCACGCGGATTCACCAGAATCCGCTCCACCGCATCCGCCAGAAAATCCGGCCGCCCCGGATTCACCAGCAACCCCGTCACCCCATGCTCAATCAACTCCGGAATCCCCGCGATCCGCGTCGCGATCACCGGACACCGTGCCGCCATCGCCTCCATCAACACCACCGGAACCCCCTCCGCAAAACTCGGCAACACAAAAATGTCCGCGCTCGCATAATGCGTATGAATCACATCCTGCCCCACATTCCCCAAAAACCGAACGTGACCCTGAATCCCCAGCACCTCCGCCAGCCGATGCAACTCCTCACGCAACGGCCCATCCCCCGCGAGCGTCACATTCACCGCATGCCCGCGCAGGCTCAATTCCGCAATCGCCTGAAACAAAATCGCATGACCCTTCACCGGCGCCAGCCGCGCAACGCACAGAATCTCCGTCGGTCGCGAATCATCCCGATCTCCATTGGACCGCGCGGGCCATATGAAACTGCTGCGGATCCACGCCACAATGCACCACCTTCAACTTCGCCCAATGGTCCGATGTCACCATGCTCATCAACTGCGAACGCGCAAAATCCGAAATGCACACCACAAACCGCGCCGCCCGTGTCTTCTCCGCCAGCCGATGATGCGCAATCTCAAAAAACTCCGTCGGCCCATGCATCGTGTACGAAAATGTCCCCCCATTCAAAATCGCCGCAATCATTGCCACATCCGACGCGACATTCGCAAAATGCGCATGCAGATGCCGAATCCCCTTCTTCCGGCACAGCCGATGTACCAGCAACGCCTCCACAAAATAAAACATCGCCCAGACCGCCCCCCGGATCCCCGCACGACGCAACCGCCACGCACACGAACTTGCCCTCAAAAATTTCCCCGGCGACCAAAACAACGGCCACGCCACCGCCTCCATCAAACCAAACACATTCGGCGGCACTACCACGCGAGTGCTCTTTGCCTCCTCTCGATCCGCCTCCGTCAACAAATCCTTCGCCGCCGTCCGCCGAATCGAAATCGTCGTCACCGTCCATCCCAACTTGCGCAGCCCCAGCACCTCACGCTGCACAAACGTGTGCGACACAGCTGGATAGCGAGAGATGACATAACCAATATGCATGAATTGTTGCTCGAAAGTTGCTAGTTGCGAACCGCTCGCGCGGTCGATCGCGGCGTCATGTATTACCCACGGGTGAAGACGCCGGATTGGACTCTCCCGCCGCCGGAAGCGCCGACGACGCACCCTTATACTCAATCAATGTCGACGGCCGTTTCGCCCACATATTCCGATAAAATTTCACCATCCCCGTCAACTGCGGAAACTTCCCCACCGCCGTGAACATCCCATACACAAACGCCGAATCCCGATCATCACCCCGCCGCAATCGATACCGAATAATCCGCACCATCAAATACACATAAACAACTGGAAACAGCCCCAGCGCCCACGGCGAAATCACCACTGCGATCACCACCAACACCAACGGCACCGCCAGCGTCCAAAACACCGTCGACCGCCACTGCTTCCGATACAAAAACAACGGTGCCTTCCCATGCGTATGAAACAACTGCGCCAGCGCATGCCCCGACCGCACGTTCCGCCGCCACCATTGAACGATGCTCGTCATCGCCAGGTCATGCCGCGTCATCTCATGATTCAACCGCATGATCTTGTGCCCCGCCAATCGCAGCCGCGCCGCAAGCTCAGGCTCCTCACCCGCGATAAACTCCGACGAATAACCCCCCAACGCCCGAAAGGCCGCCGCTCGAATCATCGCATCACCCCCAAATTCCGTCGCCACGCCGATCGCTGTATCCCACTCCATATCCGCTAAAAGATTGTAAATCGACGCCTCCGGAAACCGTTCCCGCCGCCTCCCACACACCACCGCGATCGCCGGATGATGATCCAGATACCCGCACGCATGCTTCAGCCAGGTCGCGCCCACCTCCGTGTCCCCATCCACAAACTGCAAATAAGTCACATCCGGATGCCGCGCCAGCAGCGCCTCCGCCCCCGCATTCCGCGCCCGCGCCGCCGTAAATGGAAGAGCCGGATCAAGCACCACCACATGCGCCCCCTTCCCACCCGCAAGCTCCACCGACTGATCGCTCGAGTTCGAATCCACATACACAATATCCACCACCCCCACCTCCGCGCTCTTCTGAATCGACTCGATACACGCCGCCAACCGCGCCCCTTCATTCCTCCCGATGATCACGACACCGATCGAACTCATACGCCACCTTCCCGACGCGAAAGAATCACCCGCGCAGGAATCCCCACCGCCAACGCCCCCGCCGGAACATCCACCAGCACCACCGCATTCGCCCCAATCGACGCACCATCCCCAATCCGCACACCCCCCAGAATCTTCGCCCGCCCCCACATTCACCCCCCTGCCCAGCACCGGAGCCTCCAACGGCTTCTCCACCACCCGATTCCCCAGTGTCACCCCTTGCCGAATAATGCAATCGTCCCCAATCACACAATTTCCATGAATCACAATCCCCGATTGATGCTCAATTACCACCCGCCTCCCCACCGAAGCCGAGTACGGCAACTCAATCCCATAATGATTCCGCACATGCCGAAACATCGCGCGATAAACAATCGAAAACGGTGCCCGCAAAATCTTCGATCGAATCGACATCCGCCACACCCCCACCCGATACGCCGCAATCGCCCGAAACCCCGGCTTCGTCCAATCACGCCCATGCGCGCGATAATCTTCCCGCAGCAACGCCAACAACGAAGGCGCAACCACCGCGCCCGCCGATGCCGCCTCCCCGCTCTCCGCCACAATTGTCGAAGCATCGCTCATCATGCCGCCTTCGCCTCCCTTCCCACAGGACGACACAAATGCCGCGCACTATGCCGCAGCAAGTCCCGCGTCTCCGCCCGCGCCACCGCCGAATGCGACACCCCCGTAAACAACCGCCGGATCCGCATCAACAAATGCCCCGTCAGCCACGCTCCATCGGCCGCCAGCGTGCCAAAATATCCAAAGTGCTTCCGGAAATACCGATGCCGCGAATCAAACCAATACCCAGGCAACCGCCGCGCCGACCAATCCGTCGTAACCCCCGACGATTGCCCCACGAGATGCACCACATGCGCTGCAGGCTCATACCACGACTCCAGTCCCGCCTTCCGCGCACGCCGAAAAAAGTCCACCTCCTCGTAATACATAAAATACCCATCATCCAACAGCCCAATCTTCTCGAATACTCCCGTGCGAAGCAGCACGCACGCCCCCGCCAGCCAATCCGCCCGGTGCGCCGCGTTCTGCACCTCCCCATACACCTGCCACCGCTTGAATACCCGCGCCAGCAACCCAATATTCGCCCCCCGCAAAAGCTCCGACACCGGACTATGATCCCCAAACGCCGAAAGCTGCGGCTCCCCATCCGGATACTCCAGCCGCGGACCCACACACGCCGCCTCCGGATGCTCTTCCAAAAATCGCCGCAACGTCCCAAACGCCCCCGGCCGCACCAGCGTATCCGGATTCAACAACATAAAATACTCCGGCCGCCCCTCCGCCAGCGCCGCCCTGATCCCCGCATTGTTCGCCCCCGCAAACCCAAGATTCTTCCCCAACTCCATCAACGTCACCCCCGGCAACGCCCCCAAATCCCGAATCCTGCGCCACATGCTCCTCCCCCGAATCCCCATCCACAATAATCACCCGATCCCGCCCCACCTCCACCTCCGGCAACACCGTCGCAATGCACTCCCGCAACAGCTCCGGCGTCTTGTAATGAACAATCACCACCACCATCCGAAGTTGTTCCAAAACACCGCTCACGTTGCACCCCCCCCCCCCGAAACTCCTCGCGAAGCCCCTTGCGGAACTTCCTGCATAACCCCCATCGGCTGCCCCTGTGCCACCCGCCTCATCCCCGCGCCGGCTTATACCGCTGAATCGCACTCACCATCCCCACATTCAAAATCATCAGAAAAATCGACGGAAACGCATTAAACAGAAAATCAAAAAACTGCGCCCCCACCATGATCGACACCACCATCGCCAGCGTGCGAAAATCCGGCGTCAATGTCTTCCATCGAACAAACGCCGTAATCAATCCCGCCGACCACACCACATACCACCCCGCCAGTCCCACAATTCCAAAGAACACCAGCGTGATCATCCACCACGCATCCACCGCCATCAGCATCCGCCCATTCTCACTCCGCGCCACCCCATTCGACGCCGACTTCCCCAAAATCAAACTCTCCGACGCCGCCGACAGATTCGCATGTTCCGCATCCAGCCGATACTGCAACGAAGCCGCACGCGCCGGATCGAACCACCGCGCCAACCTCAACAGCGACTCCGCATCTATCACATTCGTATAACGCCCCCCCATCCACCCGATCGCGATCACCGGCAACACCACCAGCATCCACCTGCTCCGCACCATCGTTCCTAACCCCAGCATCCCCACACAAATCAAAAACGCCGCATACCCCGAAAACGTCAACGTACACGCCAGCCCCCCCAGCAACGCACACAGCACCACCCAATCCGGAATCATCCCCCACAACGGCTTAAACAGTTTCTTGTGCCAAAGCCACCCCGCCAACGCCGTCGACGTCCCCATGAAAAATGAAAGCTCGATCGCATGACGCAGAAAACCCACCGGCCGAAAATGATCGTACCGCATGAACTGATCAAACGAATGCTGAAAATACCCGTACACAATATTGTGGCTCTGCGGCGCCAACCGAAACTCCCCCACACAAATAAACGCATAAACAAACGCCCCCCCAATGATCGCCCGCATCGCCTGATGCAAATCCCCCACCGTCACAATGTACAGCCGCGAAAGAATCAGCACCGGAAGAAACGCCCGTAGATTGTCCACACTGTTCGACAGCCCGTCCTTCGGCCCCAACCCATTCGTCAGCGACGTCAAAAACATCCCCACCACAATCACCCCATACGCCGCGTCCACCCAATGAAATCGATACCGCTTAAACACATGCCCCGCAAAAATAATTGTCCCCAGCAGCGCCCCGATGTTGCACGCCGCCAGCTTGTCGATCCGCAACGACTGCGACAGAACAATCGACCCCCGATAACTCTCCCCCATCGGTATCTCCACCGGCAAAAACAACAACCCAATCACGTACGTCAACAGAAACGCTGCGCAACGGCGACTGTGTCGCGAAAAGCAACACCGAGATCACAATCCACAAAATAAGAGCAATCTGAGGAATATCCACGTCTGCGACTTTCACCTAAGTGGACACATCGCTGTTTCTTTTTTGCAACAGCAGACCGCGACATACTGTCCGACAATGTGGGCCGCCGGAAACCGCCTGCTGCGCCAAGCTCTACGCCCCTCGGGGCAAAATGGCTTCCTCGTGCCAACCCCGTCCGCGATTAAACGCCGCCTTATGCCTCTCCTGAACCACAGTGCGCCATCCATAGCTCAAACCACTCCGTACTTAAGCCACACCGGTACACCGTTTGTTAATGTCACACCTCGGAGACATGCGTCGCTCCACTGAGCCGTGCGTTCGTGGGTTTAAAACGGCTTAATCTGGGTAAGATGCGTGTTTCCCGTGGGAGTTTGCACAATGAATGCCGTCGTTTTAGCGGGTGGGGTTCGATCCGGGATGGAAGTTCCCGGTTCCGGCATTCCCCGAGCCCTCTGGCCATTTCCCAGCGAACCGCTGATCTCCCACGTCCTGTATTTCCTCCGCTCACAAAAATGCGACCGAATCGCCGTCTGCGCCAATGGTAAAACTCGAATGATTGCATCCGAATTGTCATCGGGTGCTTCCCCCTGGCTGGACCTGCATTATTCCGAAGATCCACTCCCCCGCGGCCCGGCAGGCTGTCTGCGTGACCTGAAAGACTGGCTCGGCAATGACACTTTTGTCGCCATCCAGGCCACCGCTCACTACGACTTTGACCTGCAGGCCATGATCGACGAACACCGCCAAAGCGGTGCCGCCATCACCGTCGGCGCTCGAGTCTGCTCTGACGACCCCGACCTCCTCGAACCCGTCGGCATCTATCTCGTCGAACCCAAAACGCTCGAACTCATCCAATCCGTCGGCTTTCAGGATTTCAAAGAACAATTCCTCCCCCGCGTCATCGCCGCCGGTATGACCGTTCGCTGCCATACCCTCCAAGGCAGCGCCACCCTCATTCACAGCCCTAATCACTATCTTTCGGCCATCGGCGCCGCAATCGTGCAGCGCCGCAACCCACCTACCCGCGGGATTTGTGGAGAGATCGCCGGGGGTCATCGTTCACGAAACTGCCGTCATCCATCCCACCGCCCGCCTCACCGGCCCGGTCTGGATCGACGCCGGCGTCACCGTCGCCGAATATGCCGTCATCGCCGGGCCCGTCGTCCTCGCCCCCAAGAGCCGCGTCGGCGGACACGCCCTCGTCCACCGCAGCGTCGCCATGACCGGCAGCATCGTAGGTGTCGCCGCTGAGATATTCTCGGCCATCCTCGCCCCCTATACCGTCCGATCAGCCCAAACCGGCAAGCGACTCTCTCAGGGCGGCCGTCAAATCAAACCCGACAGCAGCCGCACCGCACAACCCACCGCCGGCCGCATGGGTCGCTTCCTCAACCTCTTCAGCAAAAATTCCAAAAACCCCCAGTCCCCAGCCCTCGCCCCTCAGCACTAAAATTCCCCTAATTGGTAATTGGAAACGGCAAAACGCACGATCTCTTAAGGGACGTGCGTTTTTGTTGTGCGCTGACATGAATTGTCACCTATGAATCCCGCAGTCACACGGGCCCAATTGCCGAAACTGCATCCATCTATCCGCGCGATGTTCTCGTAATTGCTGGTAGCGGCAATCGGCCGCAACATTCGCTCAGCGAGAGGTTTCCCGATGAACACCCCCGGACTCATTTCACGCATTGAAACCAATGCCCTCCCGCAATGGGGCGAACCTCCCCCGGCTATCTCGCCATGAATTCCGGCAGTGACCCCGAACAAAAAGGCGGCGGCTCACAATTCCCCATCATCCTCCGCCGCTACTGGTGGGCTGCGGCCCTCCTCTGGGCCATCATCGCCATCCCCGCCAGCATCTACATTTATAAGACCGTCCCACCCATGTACCTCGCCACCGGCGCCGTCAACGTCGCACCCGCCGTCGCCAATCCCGTCGATGGCCATGTCGAAGCAAACCCCTTCTACTCCGAATACCTGCGCACCCAGGCCGAACTCATGAAAAACCCCTTCGTCCTCCAGCGCCGCAGAAGACATTCGTCTCCGCAACTATCCCTGGTTCCGCCAACTCCCCGATCAGGTCGGTTATCTCTCCGACCACATTGATGTCGAAGTCGGTTCCACCCAAAACATCAGCGTCATGATGGCCTACGAGGACGCCGCAGCCGCGACCGCCATCGTTGACTCCGTCATCGACGCCTACTTCCGTACTCGCAACGAACTCGACGAACAAAACATCGACAAATCCCTCACCATCCTCAAACAACTCCAGGCCACTACCGACAAATCCCTCAAGGACGCCCAGGAAAAACTCGCTCGCCTCACCAGCGATGGCAACATGGTCTGGTCCGACCAGGATCAAAAAGTTCTCATCGAAGTCATCAGCAACGCCAAGGAAACCCTCGCCAAACTCGAGGGCGAACAACTCCGCCTCCAGGCCGCCCTCGAAGACCTCAAAGTGCGCAAGATGCCCGAGCAGGCACTCTTCCTCGCCAGCGTCCCCACCGACACCGATCCTCAAATCAACCAATGGATGCAGGAACAAATCAAGACCCAGATGGCTGACAACATCCTCGCATCCAAACACGCCACCCTCGAACATCCCGACCGCGTTGAATACCGCAAACAACTCAAAGTCCTGAACACCAAGATCGCCGCCCGACGCCAGGAAATTCGAAACAACGCCTGGGATGCCAACAAAGCCAACTTCGAGTTGGACCGCGCCCGAAAGATCAACGACAACACCGCCGATCTCACCGCCGTCAACCAGCAGATCGCATCCCTGCAAAAAAGAATCGACGAGCAGGAAGCCTCCGCCAAAGACCTCGGTGCCAAATCCCAGCCCATCCTCGCCCTCAAGGAGCAGATCACCGACTCCAAAGACGCACTCAAACGCTACAACGACCGCATCGGCGAAATCGAAAATCTCAACCGCGCCCCCGGTCGCGTCACCTCCGTCGGACCCACCGTCCAACCCAAAACCCCCAAGATCGACAAGCGACCCAAAATGGTCCTCGCCGCTAACGGTGCCGGCCTTATGGTTGGCCTCGGGCTCCTCGTCCTCATGATGAAGCTCCGCGACAAGATCGACAACGCCGACGACCTCCGCGACACCTATCAGCCTCTCGTCGTCGGCACCGTCTCCCACGCCGGCATATCCGCACGCGGAATGACCGGCCGCATGGGCCGCAAAATCCTCGGCGAAGAAATGCGGCTGCTCCACGCCAACCTCCTTCCCCCAGGCCGCAGCGACCGACGCGTCATGATGGTCACCAGCCCCACACCCGCCAACGGTAAAACCTCCATTGCCTCCCAACTCGCACTCTCACTCGCCAAGAGTGGACTCGAAGTGCTCCTGATCGACGCCGACCTCCGCAAGCGCGACCTCTCCACCATGTTCGATGTCGGATTCCGCCCCGGACTTGCCGACCTCCTCCAGGGCAACCCTCCCGAACTCATCCGCCCCGTCGAACTCCTCCCCAACCTCCGCCTCATGGGCGCCGGCAGCCGCCTCGAACGAAATCCCGTCGAACTCTTCCAACGCAAGCACTTCCACGAAAGCCTCGCCTTGCTCCAGGACAAGTTCGACTGCATCGTCATCGACACACCGCCCACGCTCGTCGTCGCCGACGCACGCCTCATCGCCGGCAGTTGCGACGAAGTCCTCTGCGTCGTCCGCGCACAAGTCTCCAGCCCCAAGGAAGTCGATCAAACCATCGAAGCCCTCACCCGCATCACCGGCAAGTCCCCCAAAATCATCGTCAACGGCGTCGCCCACCGCCAAAGTTACTACAAGTACAAATACTCCTATACCACCGACCTCGCCGACGAGGCCCCAGTCACCGGTGACAACATGGGACACATTGAATGACGGCGTGGCGTTTGCAATGACCAACATCCGTCCGCCGACGTTTGACCGTCGAACTCGGCATCAGGAGGCCCGAACCGCTGCGGCAGTCCGCTCATTCTCATGACCATCGCCACCCTCCCATCCTCTTCCTCCCCGATCCGCACAATCGTTCCCACGACGACTCCGGCTCGTGCCTCCATCGAAACCAACACCGTGGATTCAATCCCCCCCCTCCACATCTCCGACAGTTGGCTCCTCGGATGGGCACTCACCCGGTCCGGATTTCCCGCCGCCGTCGCCATCGGCAACGACGCCACCCCACTCCACCCCGCGCAACAAAAGCTACCCTTCGCCATCCACCTCACGCGCCCCCTCCCCGTCACCGCCCTGCTCCGCGCGATGGCCGCTCTCAAAGGCCGCAACCCCGTCGCCGCCGTCCTCCTCATGCTCGACGAGCCCGGCACCGAGTCCTACCGCGAACATCTCCACCTCGACAAAGACCTTCACGTCCTCGGCATCCGCCGTAAATTCTGGAAGCACGGCGACCACAAACAACGCCCCCGCGTCGCCGGAATCGCATGGCGAACCGCGGGCTACTTCCACGACGTGCCCGCGCCCCTCGCCGCCCAACACGGCACCGCCGCCCTCAACACCGGCTGCTGGCGCACCATCCGCGCCCTTCTGCAATGTGGTGCCAACGCCGCCACCGAAGGCGTCATTCGCCAGGTCACTCTCCCCGCGCCCCCCACCCACAACCCCACCGATTTCCGCGGCGACCTTATCACACATCTCCCGCCCGCATCACTTCGCGCACTCGCCGCCGATCTCGACTACCGCGCCGTCCGCGACTTTTGCTTCGCCCACCCCCACGCCGCCATCCCCGACGATGCCTTGCTCCGCGGCCCACTCTTCATCGATGGCGATGCCCTCATCACCCCCGACCATATCCACATCGGTCCCGGCTGGGTCACCCGTTTCTCCCCGCCCCTCACCCTCCCCGCCACCGGCGACGAAGAAGACCCCTCCCGCCCCGCCCTCATCAGCACCCTCCACCGTGGTTCCGCCCGCGATTATTTCACCGGCCCAAAAACCGGCCAACGCCCCGCCTACGACTTTTTCAAACGCGCATTCGACATCGCCTTCGCCCTCACCGCCCTCACCATCACCCTCCCCATCTGCCTCGCCGTCGCTCTCATCATCAAAGCCTACGACCGAGGCCCCATCTTCTTCATCCATCGCCGCGAAGGCCGCGACGGACGACCCTTCGGCTGCATGAAATTCCGAACCATGGTCCGAAACGCCGAAGCCCTCAAATCCAAACTCCGCGCCGCCAGCCAGGTCGACGGACCTCAATTCAAAATGGCCAACGACCCCCGCATCACTCCCATCGGCCGCTTCCTCCGAAAATCCAACATCGACGAACTCCCCCAATTCCTCAACGTCCTCAAAGGCACCATGTCCGTCGTCGGCCCACGCCCCAGCCCCTTCGAGGAAAACCAACTCTGCCCCGGCTGGCGCGACGCACGACTCTCCATCAAGCCCGGCATCACCGGCCTCTGGCAAATCTCCCGCTCCCGCAACCGCGGCGCCGCCGACTTCCAGGAATGGATCTTCTACGACACCCAATACGTCGACCGCCGCAGCTTCTGGCTCGACATGCGAATCGTCCTCCTCACCATCAAAGAACTCTTCGGCCAAGGCCAATAAAAAGCCGGCGACGCCATCGCCGTATCTAACCTCCACACAATCCCACACACTCCATCAATCACCCGTCGTGCCGTCGTGCCCGTCGTGGTTCCAACGCCTCTCCCTCAACGCATCACCCAATTCCAATTCCCCCCAACTTCCCCCATAATCCCCAACACCTCCCAATAAGGACCCCACACAATGCGTCCCACTTCCATCCCCCCTATCGCGATCCTCTGCACATTCCTCTCCACCTGCGCCCCGCCACCCCGCAAACCCCCGCTGCCATCCGCAACGCCCCACCCCTCGAACGCTCCATCCTCCTCCTCCAACTCGAATCCAGATCCCCCGACCCCGTCACCCACGCCAACTGCATCGAAGCCCTGCAACCCTCCACCGACCCACGCGCCGAAGAAGTCATCGAAGAAGGACTCCACGACCCCGCATGGATCGTCCGCTTCGCCGCCGCCATGGCCACCGGCAAACGAAAAACCGCACGACTCCTCCCCGTCCTCCAAAACATCGCCACCACCGACGAAAACGACTCCGTCCGCGTCGCCGCCATCTACGCCCTCCACCGCCTCGGCGACAATCGCAACATGAACACCCTCGTCTCCACCTTCAACTCGCCCGACCCCTCGACCCGCGCCAACACCGCCTTCGCCCTCGGCCTCATGGGCGATAAATCCGCCATCCCCCTCCTCCAATCCCACGCCGCCGAAGCCGACTCCCGCGTCAAATTCGAAATCACCGGCGCACTCGCCCGCCTCGGCGACATCCACGCACAGGACATCATCGCCTCACTCGCCATCTCCAAATTCGCCGAAGACCAATGGAACGCCATGGCCATCTGCCCCGACCTCGGCTCCGACCTCGCCGCCAATGCCCTCGTCCTCGGCCTGCAAAATCCCTCCAACACGCCACCCGCACTCCAGGACCTCACCACCCGCCGCCAACTCGTCGCCGCCCGCTCACTCGGAAAAATGCACTCCACCCAGGGCGCCAAACTCGCCATCGACAATCTCAAAAACCCCAACCCCAACCTCCGCGCCCTCGCCGCCTTCGCACTCGGAGAACTCCTCGCCCCCCAACAAGACAACGGCCTCGCCCCCCTCCTCGACGACAAAGACCCCTCCGTCCGCCTCGCCGCCGCCGCCGTCATCATCAACATCTGGTCCCGCTCCACCCCCACCCATCAATAAATGAAACCCCGCGAGCCACTTCTGCCTTCTGCCTTCTCAACCCCTCCACACCATCCGCACATGCAACCCCGCCGTCGGCACCTCAAACTCCCCCGACACCACCCGCCACCCCACCCTCTCATAAAACCCCACCGCCGGCACCCGCGCATTGCACCACATCACCCGCACCCCCTTCCCCACCACAAACCCCTCCGCCACCTTCATCAGCTCCCGCCCCACTCCCCGCCGCTGCAACCCCGCATCCGCCGCCATCCCCCGAACCTGATACGCCCGCTCCCCCTCCCACTCATTCAAATGCAACGTCAAGCACCCCACCACCCGCCCATCCTCCCCATAAGCCGCAAAATGCACCGAATCCTCCGCCTCATCCCCCAAAAAAATCGCCGCCTCGCGCACCATCCCCGCCCGCAGCACCCGATGCCGCAAATCCACCACCTCCCCCACATCCACCACACAAATCCGCACATTCATCCCCCCATCATAAACCCCCTTGCCCCCTTCGCCATCCTCAACGCCCGCGCACCACGCCCACGCTCCGAGCCATTACCCAAAACTGTTTTCCTTCAGCCTTATCATCGCATGGACTCGCTGTGAGTTTGACGAAACCAAAATCATCCTGATAGAGACTGATTGCTTTAATACTCGTCGTGTAAACCTCCAGGAAAACCGCATCACTTTTCAAATTCTGCCACTTAACGCGCAACGCAGCCTCACTAATCAAATGATTAAGGATCGATTTGCCGTAACCTAAACTCTTGACGGACGGATTCTTGCCGAGAAGGGGTATGTGCAGGTGAGGATTTCCGTGTGTGTACCGTGAATGGTCGCGGTTAATGGCCAGCGCCCCAAATCCGACAATTTTTCCGTCAGGATGATTCATTCGATCACGATAAACCCATAACGTACATCCCTCAAAAAGAATTCGCTGTGGGATATCGTTCTCGAGAAGCCGGGTGACAAATGCGTCATCACCTTCGTATTGCCAAGACAACAGTTCCTTAAACTCGGAGTGGCTATGCACGATGGGCTGGGGCGAAAGGATTACAACCGGAGGATTCGACATAAGGTGCAGTTCGCCCCACCAAAACAAAAGAGGCAGAAACCTTCCGCCCCTTCTCAATTACCGACGAAATATGCGAAACATCTGTTGTTGTTGGGGATTGATCGGCTCCCAGGTGGGCGGAAGCTTCGCCAAAGATTGCACCTTTTCGCACACGGCGTCGGCCGACTGCTCATCGGCGCAAATTCCGTGACGGGGCGAGGGAGCAACGGACGGCTTCGGTGTCACCCAGTTATTCATCAAGAATTCGAGATCGCTGATCGCACCCTTCAGAAGACTAAGCCCCGAAAGCACAAAACAAGGAGTCTCAAGTTGCTCGCCTAACGACAAAGCCTCCTTTGCCGCCGCAAGAACACGAGTGCCGGTCTTCAGCCATATCTCTTCGGCTGCTTTGTCGAACGCCACGCGAGCCGCAAATACGTCCCGCCCCCAACTGCGCATGGCCGAGTGAAGCTCGCAACACCCATTCACGCACTGCAAAATGATCGCCTCCGCCGTATAGCATTCCAACCCCTCGCCATTGTCGCGAATAGCCATTTTTTGTTCGAGGCTATCGGTGAATTCACGAACTTTTTCGGGAGTAAACAGCATCATCACCGACCTCCTTTCCCATAATGATAGGAACGAACAGCATGCAAATTCAGTCACTGCAGCACTTATCATCGACCAGAATCATACCGAGTCAGAGTATGCCGTTCCACCAGATTACGAACCGCCCAGCAACTCCAACTAACACCTCGTCCAACGGCCCCAACGCAGTTCATCCACTCCGATACGTCCCATATTCCGCCATCCCCACCCGTTCCACCCCTCCCCTCCAAATACCATTTTGTTTCCCCCCCTCACTCTGCGATAGTGCACACTCCCCCAACCACCCGCAGGAGGCCCCCCACACCATGTCCCGCCCACCCCTCAGACACTCCCTGCGCTGCCCCCACCTCCCCGCCACCCTAGCGCTCGCGCTCACCCTCGCCGCCTCCCCCACCCACGCCGCCTCCCCACAAATCATCGCCTCACAACTTAATCCCACCACCAACACCCTCCCCGTCATCAACACCCTCATCGGTGCCGACCGCTTCTACAACGCCGGCTACTTCGGCTCCAACACCATGATCGCAAACGTCGAAGCCGGCTACGTCTGGAACGGCCACGAAACCCTCTCCAACGTCACCTCCTACATCTCCAACGCCCCCATCAACCAAACCTCTCCCCAATTCGACTACCACGCCACCATGGTCGGATTCACCCTCGTCGGCCTCGGTCCCCCAACCCCCACCGGCGGCCGCTTCTTCTACCAACTCGGCATCGCCCCCGGCGCGTTCCTCTCCTCCGCCGCCATCGCCACCGATTGGGTCGGCACCTCCGGCCAGTTCGACATCTCCGCCTCCACCTTCGTCTACGCCTACACCACCGTCATGCAAACCGGCGTGACCCGCGAACTCTTCCCCGGCCTTTCCGTCACCCGACCCGTCGATGTCGTCAACTCCTCCTGGGGCTTTGAAGACCCCACCGGCTCTCAACAACCCACCGAAATCCTCGACGCGCTCACCGCCGCCAACCATCAAACCGTCTGCGTCGCCGCCGGCAATCACGACACCGGCACCGCTCTCGTCGATGGCCCCGCCTCCGGATTCAACACCCTCGCCGTCGCCGCACTCGGTACCGCCACCTCTACCCCCGCGTACAACGCCCCCGCCTCCTTCTCCAACGCCGGCCCCAACGACTTCTTCAACCCCGCCACCGGCCAAACCATCAAAGCCGTCCGCGCCGCCGTCGCCATCGCCGCTCCCGGAACCGACCTCTTCCTCGCCGCCTACACCGGCGCCACCGGAGGCAACTCCTCCGGCACGCTCTTCGACACCACCGGCATCCCCGCCGACCAACTCAACCAACTCTACTTCCAAAACGCCGCCGGCACCTCCTTCGCCTCACCCATCGTCGCAGGCGGTGCCTCGCTCCTCGTCGATGCCGGCTACAACAAATTCAACGGCGGCGCCTCCGTCGACGGACGCGTCATCAAAGCCGTCCTCCTCAACTCCGCCGACAAAACCCCCGGCTGGACCAACAACACTCATTCCATCAACGGCGTCCTCACCACCACCCAGGGCCTCGACTTCTCCGTCGGTGCCGGTGCCCTCAACCTCAACCGCGCCTACGACCAATACCTCTCCGGCACCACCAACACCCCCACCCTCACCGGCGGAACCGTCCGCCCCCTCGGCTGGGCCTTCGGCCACGTCGCCGCCAATACCCCCAACAACTACCTCCTCGACACCCCCCTCCACCAGGGCGACACCTTCACCGCCACCCTCGACTGGTTCATCGCCACCTACTTCAACACCACCGCCACCGCCGACCCCGCCACCGACAATTTCTCCGACACCGACCTCCACCCAACCTACTTCGACCAGCTCGACCTCCAAGTCTGGCTCCTCAACAACGACCAACTCTCCACCCTCATCGCCGACTCCACCAGCCCCTACAACAACATCGACCATCTCTATTTCACCATTCCCCAGGACGGCCTCTACGCCATCCAGGTCTCCTACCTCGGCACCACCTACGACCTCACCAACACCTCCCCCCACGCCGACGACTACGGCCTCGCCTGGTCCGACACCCCGCCCCAACCCACCCCCGAACCCACCACCGCCCTCCTCCTCCTCACCGCCTCCCCCCTCACCCTCGTCCCCCGCCGCAACCATTCAAAGCGTAAACAACACATGCCGCACGGCCGCTAAATGTGGCACGGCGGCCCCCCGCCGTGATCGATCCACAGCCCTCGCATGGGCTGTGGATCGATGCAATGTACCCCCGCCCAAATCCTGTGCGCACACGCAATCACCCAAAAAACACCCCAAAAAAAATCCCCACCTCCCCAACCCCCGACCCCACAACCCCTAACAGAAAATTCACATCCGCGTGTGCGCACAAACTGGGCGCACCACCCTTATATGGAGGCCCACCATGCGCCCCATCATTCAAAATTCACCCTTCAATATCCCCACCCCAAGCCCCCAGCCCGAATTAAAAAACGAAATGAGCATCTTGCCACCTCGAACCAACCTCCATATCCCCAACCACTTACACCCAATTCCCATTTGCGCACCTGCGCAAATCAAATGAGCACCTTCCCCGTCACCCTGTCACCCCCTCACCCTGTCACCTTGTCAAACCCCCTACACGGAAGCCACGATGCCCCAATCCCCCTTTCATCATTCAGAATTCATACTTCAAAATTCCCCCTCCGCTCCACCCATTGCCAAATCCCCCCCACCTCCGCAGAATGGTGCCCTTTTCCCATCCGCACAAACCTGGAGAACCCCATGCCCGCCCTCCCCACCCATCCCGAAGTGAAAAAAATCGTCCTCGCCTACTCCGGCGGCCTCGATACCTCCGTCATCCTCCCCTGGCTCAAGGACAATTACCCCGGCTGCAAGGTCATCGCCTTCGCCGCCGAACTCGGCCAGGGCGATGAACTCGAAGGCATCAAGAAAAAAGCCCTCGAATCCGGTGCCGACAAGTGCATCGTCAAAGACCTCCGCCAGGAATTCGCCGAGCAATACTGCTTCCCCATGCTCAAATCCGGCGCCGTCTACGAATCCCAATACCTCCTCGGCACCTCCATCGCCCGCCCCCTCATCGCCAAGTACCAGGTCGATGTCGCCCACGCCGAAGGTGCCGACGCCGTCGCCCACGGAGCCACCGGCAAAGGCAACGACCAGGTCCGCTTCGAGCTCACCTACATGGCCCTCGGACCCGAACTCAAAATCATCGCCCCCTGGAAAGATGACCGCTTCGAACTCCGCAGCCGCGAAGCCGCCATCGAATACGCCAAGGAAAAAGGCGTCCCCATCGAGCAAACCAAAAAGAAAATCTACTCCCGCGACCGCAACCTCTGGCACATCTCCCACGAAGGCGCCGACCTCGAAGACCCCGCCAACGAGCCCAAGGACGACCTCTGGGTCATGAGCGTCCCCGTCTCCAAAGCCCCCAACCGACCCGATTATGTCGAAATCAAATTCGAAGCCGGCATCCCCGTCGCCCTCAACGGCAACAAAATGAAAGGCCACGACCTCATCGCCAACCTCAACGAAATCGGCGGCAGCCACGCCGTCGGCCAAACCGACCTCGTCGAAAACCGCCTCGTCGGCATGAAGTCCCGCGGCGCCTACGAAACCCCCGGCGGCACCATCCTCTACACCGCCATCACCGCCCTCGAACACCTCACCCTCGAACGCGACACCCTCCACTACAAACAACAAATCGCCCTCAAATACGCCGACCTCGTCTACTACGGCCAGTGGTTCCACCCCCTCCGCGAAGCCCTCGACGCCTTCATCAACAAAGTCCAGGAACACACCACCGGCACCGTGAAGCGTCAAACTCTTCAAAGGCCGCGCCACCGTCGCCGCCACCGAATCCCCCAAGTGCCTCTATCAGCACAACCTCGCCAGCTTCACCATGGGCGCCGAATACGACGGCAAAGACGCCATCGGCTTCATCAAACTCTTCGGCCTGCCCATGAAAGTCCACGCCACGAGGAACAAACGGAAATAAAATGGCGGATGCATCTATGCTGAACAAGACTCAAAGTAAGTTCACGGACGCTTGGAAAAAAGTGTGGGACGTCCCCAGCCACACAAAAAGTGCCGCCCAACGTCACTTGGCCATCCTCGCATTAGGCAGCATGCAGGCCTTGCGACATAAGCGCATTACCGTTCGCCAGGCGTGGGATAATGGCCTGAATTTTAAAACGTACCTCGATCTCAAAAACCTCAACGCCGATCGGCGACTACTCGAAATGTGGGAATGGGCGATGGAATTACCACAAGTGGCAAAGCTCGGTCAGGCAGTGCGCTCGCGGAAAGTATCGATGCAATCGAAGCCCGAGCCGCCGCCCTCCTCGCGGGCCGAAAAACCATTCGCATGAGTCGTCGTTTGAAGAAAGCATAAAAAATCAGACTTTCGCCGCTTGCTCACGAGCAGCGACAACGCCATACGCGCTGCCGCAATAAAACTGGGAATTAAGCTCGTTTAACACCCTCTAAAAAATACCACCTTCGTGGTCTTCGTCTCTTCATGACTTCGTGTTTTCGTTCCTCTTCTCCGAGCAACCCAAATGAAAATCCACATGAACACCGGCGGCCTCGCCGAAACCAACGCCTACCTCCTCGTCGATGAAGCCACCAAAGCCGCCGCCATCATCGACGCACCCGAATCCACCACCGCCTCCCTCATCGCACTCGCCAAGCAGAACCACTACGACGTCCAATATCTCCTCCTCACCCACGCCCACTGGGACCACATCTCCGATCACAAAGTCGTCACCGACGCATTCCCCAACGCCAAAGTCCTCATCCATCCCCTCGACGAGCCCAGGCTCCTCAACCCTGTCAGCCTCCTCTTCGACCTCCCCTACACCATCCTCCCGCGCACTGCCGACGCCTATTTTGAAGATGGCCAAAAAATCCACGTCGGCCACATCACCCTCGCCGCCATGCACACCCCGGGCCACGCCGCCGGCCATATCGTGCTCTACTCCAACGAACACGCCGTCCTCTTCGCAGGCGACCTCCTCATGGCCGGGGCCGTTGGCCGCTACGACCTCCCCGACGGCAACGTCGACCAACTCAAAAAATCCCTCCGCCGCGTCATGCAACTCCCCGACAACGTCGAAGTCCTCTCCGGTCACGGCCCCGGCACCCTCATCGGAAACGAACGCAACGGCAACCCCTTCATCCGCCAATGGAACCTCGGATGAAAGAAGGGTACAAGGGTACAGGGTTCAAGGGTCCAAGGGTTCACGGTTTCAAACAAATCACTCTCAGACGTGACCTCAAACCCCATCCCCTGTACCCTTGAACCCCTGTACCCTTGAACCCTTGAATTCCCACCGTTCCAACAAGGACCCCCTCATGCCCGAAAAACTCACCATCAACCTCGGCCACTCCCCCGACCCCGACGACGCCTTCATGTTTTACGGCCTCGCCACCGGTGCCATGGACTCCGGCCCGTACAATTTCGTCCACATCCTCCAGGACATCCAGACCCTCAACGAACGCGCCATGAAGGCCGAACTCGAAGTCTCCGCCATCTCCCTCCACGCCTATCCCTACGTCTCCAAAAATTACGCCCTCATGGCCTGCGGTTGCTCCATGGGTGACAACTACGGCCCCATGATCGTCTCCAAAAAACCCTACACCCTCGACGAACTCCAAACCAACAAAGAACTCCGCATCGCCATCCCCGGCACCATGACCACCGCCTTCCTCGCCGCCTCCATCGCCATCGGCAAAGGCTTCCGCAACGTCGTTAAACCCTTCGACGAAATCCTTCAATACGTCGAAGCCGGATACGCCGACGCCGGACTCATCATTCACGAAGGCCAGCTCACCTACCAGAATCACGGCATGGTCTGCTGCCTCGACCTCGGCAAGTGGTGGATGGAACGCACCGGCCTCCCGCTCCCCCTCGGCGGAAATGTCATCCGCCGCAACCTCGGCCCGGAACACGTCGCTCAACGTCACCCGCATTCTCAAAAAATCGATCCAGTTCTCCCTCGACCACCGCGACGAAGCCGTCAAATACGCACTCCGCTTCGGCCGCGACATGAACCTCGAACTCGCCGACGAATTCGTCGGCATGTACGTCAACAAATGGACCCTCGACTACGGCCCCCGCGGCCGCGAAGCCGTCAACCGCCTCCTCGACGAAGGCACCGCCATCGGCATGATCCCCAAATGCACGCCCGTGGAATTTATTGAGTAATCCTAGATCGAGCCGCTTATGAACACGCGCGGCACCAGGTATCGATTCACTCATTCACCCCGAAGGACCACCCCCATGCCCCCCGAACTTCTCCCCTACATCATGCGATGGCTCCACATCGCCTCCGCCATCCTCGCCATCGGTGCCCCCTTCTTCGTCCGCTTCATCCTCACCCCCGCCGCCAACCAATCTCTTGACGACGCCCAACATCAAAAGCTCCGCGAAGCCATCAATGCCAAATGGCGAATCCTCGTCTACATCCTCATCACGCTCTTCCTTATCACGGGCTTCTACACGTTCCTCGTCCCCGTCCGCGTCAACGGCATCCTCATCACGTCCCGCTGGCGCGACTTCAACGCTGAAGACAAACGCCTCTACCACATGATTTTCGGGATCAAACTCCTCGCCGCCTTCGGCATCTTCTTCCTCGCCTCCGCCCTCGCCGGTCGCACCAAAACCTTCGCTCCCCTCCGCGCCAAACGCAAACTCTTCCTCTCACTCCTTCTCCTCCTCGCCGCACTCGTCCTCACCTGTGCGACCATCCTCCGCTACCTCCCCAACTCCCCATCCGTGTAATCCGTGTGCATCCGTGGCTAATTTCGGTCACCCCTTTAAGGCCCCAAACTCGCAATCTTCGGCTTACGCAACAGCCGATTCCGTATCACCACCCCATCGGCAATCTTCTGCACCTTCGTCTTCTGATCCGGCGTCAGCACCGTATCCACCGTTGCAACATACTTCTTAATAACATCCGCCTTCTGATCCTGCATCAGCCCAAGATATTGAAGCGCCAACTCCACAACGTTCTTTGCCAATCGAGCCTTCGCCACATCTTTCGTCGGATCGCCAGGCGCAGCCTTGTATGCCTTCAACGCAGCCATCACCTGATTGTACGCCTCCGGCTTGAATATCCCGGTCTGAGCGCCGTTCTCCAGCACCGCCACCGAATTCATCATCTCGTCCCGCGCGTTCTTTTCCGCCTTCTTCTGATCATTGGTGAACCCGATGTTCTTAAACAAACTCACCGGCGACAGCCCGAGCATCACCCGATAAGCCGAATAACTCATCGCTCGCTGATACGAATCCCCAATGGCTTCGATCTTCACGAGCAAATCCTGAAACAGCGTAAACGTCTTTCGACGATAGTCCGGCGTGAAATCGAAGGACGCCTTCAAGTCACGCGACGCCGGGTACTCGGTAATCGCGAGGCGTCCGTCGAAGCAGGCAAAAATGGTAATCGTCGCAGTTTTGGAAGGATCGAGTGGATTGGTCGGGCTCAGGGGCATCGCCGGGTTTTTTGTGTTCAGTTGCCGCTCGACCCACGACGCAATCGTCAGGTCCGGCGCGGGCCGTGTCCCTTTGTAAAGAAGATATCCCGCCACGGCCAAAATGAGCACGACCGTGCCAATTTGAATTTTCTGTGCTCGGGTGAGATCAATAGAGATCATGTGTGGT
>CAVYBP010000008.1:0-449715 GCA_963766775.1 uncultured Phycisphaerales bacterium | reverse complement strand
CTAAATCAAATCCGCGCCGTAACTGCGAGCGGTGACGGTTGCCAAGAGTGTCTGGAGATGGGCGATATCTGGGTGCACCTGCGCCTTTGTCTTAGTTGCGGTCACGTCGGTTGCTGCGATGAATCAAAGAACAGGCACGCGACCAAGCATTCGCTTGCCACCGGCCATCCCATTATCCAATCCTTCGAGCCTGGAGAGGACTGGCTCTGGTGTTATCCAGATCAGTTATTTATGGAACCGCGCTAAAGTAATCAGGAGTTCTTTCGATGAGGACAGCAGTGTTTAAGTCCGGCCAGCAGGTGCCGGCACTCGGCCAGGGGACCTGGCATCTGGGTGAAGGCGAGCACGATCGCCCTCAGGAAATCGCAGCCTTGCGCGAAGGCATCCAACTGGGAATGACATTGATCGATACCGCCGAAATGTACGGAGAAGGCGTGGCCGAGGAAATAGTCGGTGAAGCTATCAAGGGGCAGCGCGATCGCGTCTTTCTGGTAACCAAGGTTTACCCGCACCACGCATCTCGCTCCGAACTACCTAAGGCTTGTGAACGCAGCCTCAAGCGTCTGGGAGTCGATGTGATTGATCTCTATCTCTTGCATTGGCGCGGCCGAACGCCACTGAGCGAAACGGTGGAGGCTTTCCAGCGTCTCCGCGCTGCGGGAAAGGTTCGGACCTGGGGCGTTTCTAACTTCGATGTCGATGACATGGAGGAGTTAAGCGCGGACGATTGCGCGGCCAATCAAGTCCTTTATAATCTTGGCAAACGCGGCATCGAATTTGATCTACTACCTTGGTGTCAGGAGCGAGAAATGCCGCTGATGGCTTATTCGCCCCTCGGGCAGGGTGGACGCTTATTGAAAGGCAAAACACTCGCCGCCGTGGCGAAGCAGCATAATGCTACACCGGCGCAGATCGCGCTCGCCTGGGTCCTGCGCCAGCCCAGAGTAATCGCCATTCCGAAAGCCGGCGTAGTCGAGCATGTGCGCAGCAACGCTTCCGCGGGAGAGATTGAATTAACGAAGGATGATCTTGCGGCACTCGATGCCGCCTTCCCGGCGCCGGGCGAGAAGGAGCCGCTGCAAATGTTGTAAAACTAACTAGTCTCATCCAGCGCCATCCACCGCTGTAATGGCTACCCAGCGGGCAATCCGAGGAATCGTCCGTCGCGTGGCATGGCGTGACCGATGCGAACAGGCCGTGGAAGCGCTCTTACCGCAAGGCTTAGCTCCATTGCCGAAGGATGACACAGACGCCCGTCTGGTCGCGGACCGCGAACTCCCGTGCGCCCCACGGCTTCTTTTCGACATGGAGCGCATGGGGATGAAGGATTTCAGGAGCTCTAGTCGAAATTTCCCAGTAGAGCTCATCAATCGTATCTGTTTCGATGGTGATCTCGGGCCTGTCTTTGGCGGCAAATTCCACGCTTTCGACTAAATAGGCTTTGGCACCGTCCCGCTCGATTACCGCCAACGCCGCGTCTTGATGGAGTACTTGAAACTCAGGCAGCGGACGAAGAGATCTAGACCCTCCTCTAGCCTGCGGTAAAAGATCTTCGGGATTAGCCGGGTCATCATTCGTTGGTAGCCTTTCCGCCTAGCTTGCCTTCCACTCTTGCCTCTCCCATCTGGGTTGGCAAGCGATTGGAAATCGCGCGCTTCCTTTTTCTTGGCTTTTCCGTGACTTCCTGGACCCGGCCACGAACCAAATCAAACATGCGACCTAGGTCGGCAGATCCACGACCGAAAAATAGCCTAGTTGGATGTCGGCGACTCCGATTCGGATGACCGGACTCGAACTGGTCCGGGGCGAAACCCGAAAGCCAGCCTACCGCGTAGCGATAGAATTCGGGGGCTCCCAATGGGAAGGCTGCTGTGGTCTTCGAGCATGCCGGCGGTTGGATGCAGGCGCCAAATTTCACCAGATTTGTTTGATGCTACTTAGGCAGCTTGGTACGCACGAGCGCTCAAAACCATAGCCCTTGCTGTTCGGTCCCGCGGCTCTGTAAGGTACTGCATTTGCATGGAATCGCCTGCGAGCGATAAGGGCCAGGTGCGTGCTTAAGCCACAGTCTCACTCTACGGTCATGCGCCGGAAGTCCAGGTATCCCGGTGGGGCCTTCCTCTTATCACGAATATTTTCATGCCCGATATGGGCATGAGGGAGGATTACAATCGAGCTGTTCCGGCCGATGACGTACCCCGCTTTTCTTCACAAATCAGCAAAATTGTCGAAAGAGTGACACGGTTCGCGAGCTCTGCGACCAATCCGATTGACTACGCAAGCCAGTTCATTGCCCGGATCTGCCCGACGACCCTTCCCTATGTGCTGGATTCGGAGGCGGCCTTCGTGGTCGCGGGATTCAACGGGCGAGGCCTCGCAGATGACGTCATGGACGTGATGCTCGCCTTAATCACAAACACCGCGCTCGGGGGCTGGCGTGGCTCCAGATAAAAGCCGCATGCAGGCTGAGTTCCCTTATTTTGGCCCACCGTATGCGAGCACCGAACAAGTCGCCTCTCCAGTGCAATCCACCGAAAAGAAGTAGATTTGGCCCAAGGCAAGGGTGATTGCGCAACCCACGCGACCGGGGCGCCATGAAGGAGCGCGAGAATCGAATCGCATTCGGGAAAAAGAAACCGCTCTGTGGCGTTGCTGAAGCAAGCCGGGACGGCTTGCCTACGTAGGTAAGGCGTCCCCGCCTTACTTGTTCGGCAGCTAATCACGGTCTGACCCGTACCCGCGCTAAATAAAAGAAGCTGCCGATGATTAGGAGACCGATATCTGGCCTGTCCGCGTGCGGAAATCTCAGACCCGACGTCACGACGCGCAATCGACAACGAGGGACGCGTTTTTTCTGGACAAGTCAGATCCTTTGGATCTTTTTTTTTGATCTTTCCCGGGGTCTGTCCCCAACGGATGAACAGATGTCTGTCCCCAACGGGCGTCATCAAAGATTGTCGGGGGCGCGCCATGAAGGAGCGGGAGAATCGAACCGCGTTGGGGGAAAAAGAAACCGCTCTGTGGCGTTGCTGAAGCAAGCCGGGACGGCTTGCCTACGTAGGTAAGGCGTCCCGCCTTACTTCTTTAGCAGCTAATCACGGTCTGACCTGTACTCGCGCGGAAGAAAGAAGCTGCCGATGATTAGGAGACCGATATATCTGGCCTGTCCGCGTGCAATCATTACCGTGCAGAAGGCTTTTGGGATGGCGCTGTCATCGCTCTGCTAGGGCGCCACACATGAGCCTTAAGCTTGATGCCCTAGTGCTAGTCACAGCTAGGCCCATCGAAGTCTGCTAGCCTTTTGGCCAAAAGGTCCCGCAAACCGTCTGTCCGAAGTGAAGCGTATCATTCGCCACCGTGCATGCCGCCCTCGGGAGCAAGAATGTGGTCGATAGCAGAGGAGGTCGCCCGGCCTACCGCGACCTTCTACGCCCGTTAAACGACTAAAAAAACAATCTTTCCGAGTAGGTAGAAAACCAGTCGGCGACAGTGAATCAGCCGAGCAACAAATCGGGTTGATCTAATCCTGAATATATATAAATTGTGCAAAATATGGACAATATGGGCTCTAACGCCGGCGATGGTTGCGGAGCCTTTTCGGTGGTCAGTTGCGTCTCGTTAGTACGCGAAATGGCCCGGTCGGCGCACCAAGTCCTCGAGACCAGGCTAAACGCGATCCTGGAAAATATTTCTCCATCCGAATATGAAACGCTGCTTAGCAAGTTTTTTGGGTTTTACCAACCCATGGAGGCGAGGCTTACAGTGCTCGCCAAGCAGCCCGATTTTCCGTCAGAGTTTAGATTTCGATCTAAGGCGCCCCTACTGGCCGGCGATCTGCTAGCGCTGGGTCGATCTGAGAGTTTTCTGCGGACGGTTCCACTTTGCGAGTGGCTCCCCGAATTAAGCACCACCGCGCAAGCCCTCGGTGCCATTTATGTGTTTGAAGGTGCCGCGCTTGGAGGCCAAGTCATCGCGCCTCGGCTTCGGTCGCGTCTCGGCATAACTCCCCAAAGGGGGGCGCTTTTTTTTACGGGGACGGCCCGCGAGTGGCGGTTCGATGGAGAGCTTTCCGGGAGGTCCTGGCGGACACTCCGGCCGAGAGTGCGGGCCCGACCGCCCAAGCGGCGCGGCAGACCTTTGAAGCTTTCCATCGATGGCTTTTTCCGGACGACGCCTGGCAGTTTCCCGAATCATGAACGAATCGATCGATCCGACCGGATGTGAGAACGAGCCGATCACGATTCCAGGATCCATCCAATCTCATGGCGTTCTCCTGGTCTTGAGTGGCCGGCCCCTCACCGTCACGCAGATTAGTGACAATTCAGTCCCCTTTTTCGGCGTGGCCTCGGCCGAGATCTTAGGCCGATCGATGGCGGACTGGATCGATGCAGATTCGATACGGGTACTGGATAAAGTGGCGGGTTGGGAAGATCCCAGCGAAGTAAATCCCCTGCCGATCGTTTTGCGAGCTAAACCGGACGAGGTCTTTGACGGTATCATTCATCGGGTAGACAGCGGTCTGGTCCTCGAACTGGAACGGGGACAGCCGGGGGTGGCCACCAGCCATGTGCGCGGGGTGCTTTCGTCGATCCAGAATTCTTTGAGTGAGATCGATGTCTGTCGGATTGCCGCCGAAAAGACGCGCCTGTTGACGGGCTTCGATCGGGTAATCGTTTACCGTTTTGCCTCCGACTGGAGCGGTGAGGTCGTGGCCGAAGCGCGGGCTGATCGCGTCATTTCCTATTTTGGCACGCACTTCCCAGCCTCGGATATTCCCAAACAAGCTAGGGAGTTGTACACCCGTAAACTACTTGGAGTCATTCCCGATGTCTCCTACACACCGGTACCGTTGCTCGCTTTGGAGCAAGGTCCTCCTCTTGACATGAGTCTTTGCGTCCTGCGCAGCGTGTCACCGATTCACCTCGAATATCTCCGCAACATGGAAGTAGTGGCGACTTTGACCATCTCCCTGGTGATCTCCGGTAAGCTTTGGGGCATAATCGCCTGCCACCATAGCAAACCCTGGTTCGGGCCCTATGCGCTACGACAAGATTGCCAGCTGTTAGGCCAGGTTACGGCCGCCGTGATCGGCGTGCGGGCCGGGGCCGACACGCAAGCTTATCGAGTCAAGCGCACGGAGTTGCTGGCCCTTTATCTTCAGGGAATCGCCGGGGGCAATCATTTAGCGAAACGGCTTACTCAAGAGACCCCGAACCTTTTGGACTTCGTCGAGTCGAGTGGCGCGGCCGTCTTTTTCGAAGAGACGTGGACGACTGTCGGCGAGGTGCCGGACAGCAAAGGCTTGAATGAGCTCCTGGACTGGTTAGTGGCCTACACCGCAGAAGCTTTGTTTGTCACCCACACGCTGCCGCAGCTTTTTCCGGCCGCCCTTCATTGGAAAGGCCAGGCCAGCGGCCTGCTGTCTGTCCAGATCCTACCGGAAAACAGATGTTACATCTTGTGGTTTCGGCCCGAATTTATCCAGACGGTAACTTGGGCCGGTGATCCCGCCAAATCCGTGATCGTCGAGAAAGGGAGGCTGAAACTGGGACCTCGCAAATCGTTTAACAGCTGGAAGGAAACCGTTCGTTTGCAGTCACGGCCATGGACGGTGGCTGAGATTGAGAGCGCGGCGGAACTGCGCAATACCCTGAGCGGAGCCTTTATCAGCCAAATCGAACGCGCCCGAATGGCCGAAATTCAAAGGCAAGCCAGCCAGGAGAAACTAGCCAAAGAAGTCGAAATCCATTCCCTTAATGAGACGCTTGAACGGAGGGTCAAGGAGCGGACCGCTCAACTCGAAGCCGCGAATAAGGAACTGGAAGCGTTCAGTTATTCCATCTCCCACGATTTGCGTGCTCCATTGCGCGCGGTTAACGGATTTGCCGGAATCGTGCTCGAGGATTTTTCTTCTCAGTTGCCCGAAGAAGGGCGGCTATACTTGGAGCGCATCCGCGAAGGGGGAAAGCGGATGGGCGAGTTGATCGACGATTTGCTCAAGTTCTCCCGGTTGAGCCGGCAGCCCGTCCATCGACAAACGGTGAACACTCAGCAACTGGTCCAAAACGTTCTGGAGGAACTAAAACCACAGCAAAATGGTCGCGAGATCGAGTTGCGACTAACAAAATTGCCGGCCTGTGAGGCTGACCCACGACTATTAACCCAAGTTTGGGTTAACTTGTTATCGAACGCGATCAAGTACACTCGCCACCGGCACCCGGCCATTGTCGAGATTGGTGGTTCGAACATCGGAAACGAAAATGTTTATTTCGTGCGAGATAACGGAACCGGGTTTGATATGCAATACGTCAACAAACTGTTCGGAGTATTTCAACGGTTGCATCGCGCTGATCAGTTTGAAGGCACCGGGGTGGGGCTGGCGATCGTGCAACGGATTGTCCACCGCCACGGCGGCCGGGTGTGGGCGGAGGCCGCGCTCGACCACGGCGCGACTTTTTCTTTCACCTTGGAGCCCAAAAATAAATTATGAACGGAATGAACCCGGTCGAAATCCTTTTGGTCGAGGATGATCAAAACGACTTAGACATGACCATGCGTGCTTTGCGCAAAGCTAATTTAGGCAATCACATTCAGGTCGTCCGGGATGGTGCGGAGGCCTTGGACTTTATTTTTTCGGAAGACCAAGACATCAAAAATGACGTCAAAAATAAGCCTAAACTGATATTGTTAGACTTAAAACTTCCAAAAGTGGACGGCATGGAAGTTCTGCAAAAAATCAAGAGTGACTTCCGGACGACGCATATTCCCGTGGTCATGCTAACTTCGTCGAACGAACAATGTGATGTCATTAAAAGTTACAATTTAGGGGTTAACAGTTACGTCGTGAAGCCGATGAACTTTGAGGGCTTCGCCGCCGCGATCCAGGAACTAGGGAAATATTGGCTCATACTGAATCGATCGCCCATCTAAAAGCGTCCAGAGGTAAGGCCCGCTAAGATCCTTGAAGGCATCAGAGACAGGATCTTTGAGGTTTGCTTCACGACCAAACCAGGCGGCAGCGGACTGGGTCTGGCAACCGTCAAATCGATCATGCACCAACATGGCGGTGGGATTCTTATAGAGTCGCTGGTTGGCCAAGGAACGGTCGTTTCGTTGAGGTTGCCGGGGTGCACATTAACCGAAGTCACCGGTAGCGTCCATGCCACCGCCGAAGGTGAAAACCTCGGGAAAGATCTTGGCCATTGATGACGAGGAGATGATCCTCAGCGTCGTCGGCTCGATGCTCAATACTCTTGGTTATGAATGCACTCTGGTGCAGGAGGGAATTGAGGGCTCCAGGCAATACATCCGGGCCAAAGCCGATGGCCACCCTTTTGCCGCGGTCCTCCTTGATGGGACGATTCCGAACGCCCCGCGGCGGGAAAGAGATCCTCAAGCTTCTTTTGCCAACAGCACCGGCGGCCCGGGTGATCCTGTGCAGTGGATATGCAGAGAGCGATCTCCTCAAGGAAGCCGAGCAACTTGGGTTCAGAACATTTCTCGCGAAACCGTTCAGCTTGTCGGAATTTGTCTCCGTCTTGAATAAGGTGCTCTCCAAGTCCTGAATTGGCCCGTGCCAAACGGACTTTTTCTGAAGATTGTCCGAATGGTCTTTTGTCTTTTTCGCACAAAAGCGGATATTGGCTTCCGCATTTCGGCGGCAAGTATCAAATGAATAATCCCCCAATCAAAACGGCTCTCCTGTTTCTGCTTTTCTCTTTGGTTTTACTCACCAATCCGCAAGCGGCCACCATTTTGCTGCCGGCCGCTCCTTCAAAATATGTGACCGATAACGCCTCGGTCCTGAAGGGTGATACGGCCCAGCGTCTCAGCGAGCAGCTCGCGGATTTTGATCACCGGACCGCGGACGAGCTAATTATCACCATCATTCCCAATCTTCCGAATGGAGTATCGATTGGGGATTATGCGGGGCAATTGTACAACGCTTGGAAGATCGGTAAAAGAGGAAGAGATACCGGAGCCCTGCTCCTGATTAGTACCCATGAACGCCAAGGATGGATCTACTCTGGTCGAGGGCTGTCGGCGAAACTCACGGATAGTGTTTGCCGCAGACTTTTCACGGATACGATCGCGCCCCACCTTGATACCGGCGACTACGACGGAGCCGCCAAGGCTGCGGTGAACGCATTGACGGCGGCGCTCTCCCGATAGCAGAGCGAACCGCTGCCACTTTCTCACCCTGGTCTGTCGGCCCCCCGCCGGTGGGCGACTTCGGCGAATTATTTCGGTGGCGAATCATGGGATTTCACGAACCATTCGCTCCGTTTTTCTCCTCCTTCATCGGGCCATCATACCAAGAGCGTGATGAATCGATGGTATAAGGAATCTCTTTGGTCATTGCGGCAATGTCACAGTCGAGCCCATCGCAAATGAGGCAAAGGACGTCGAAGGTGAGCTCGCATTCCCCGCGTTCCACTCCGACCAAATAACGCTGATCTAGTCGGCACTTCATTGCGAACCCTTCCTCGCTCAAGCCCAAAAGCTTTCGTGCGCGCCGGATGCGACGCCCGAGTCTGGAGAGTTCAAAATTTTTAGTAGTCAAAGCCGGAATCCCGGAGCCTTTCGTCAGGTTCTCTTATCAATTAGACATCTTTCGCACGGTCCGAATATCTATTCCCATACTCTTTTTCGCAGCCTTGCGTCTCATTCGGGTATCGCAAACAGGGAAGGCTAACCAGGACGGTTAGTTTTATCTTTGATGAATCTCTCGGATCCGCGCCCCGAAGGGGCTAGATAGCATAGCCCGGGTTTACCCTGGGTGGTTTGTTTTATTGCGGCGCGCCCTGTAGGCGCGCCAGAATCGGACCGCGGCGAGCAAGAGATAATCGCTCTTTGGCGTCTCTGCATTTCTAGCGCCACTTTCAGAGCGCACATCAGTTGGGGTGGTTCCCGGGGTAAACCCTGAGTTGAATGGCGCTAAGTTAAGGCGATTTTAGGATGTTTTTTTGCCCCGAAGGGGCTGAAGAATTTAGCCCGGGTTTCAACCCTGGGAACCATCAAACAAGTCGATTCGCCCTAAGGGGCGAGAGATCGATAGTCATTTGATGCTACTCTTAACGCCTTTGATCTGAAGCCCTTTCAGGGCTATTCGCAGGGAAGGGTGTTTCCCAGGGTTAAAACCCTGGGCTGATTCTTTAGCCCCTTCGGGGCGAAGAACCTTCCGGAACATCGCTTAACTTACCGCCATTCAACCCTGGGCTACACTCTCTAGCCCTTTTGGGGTGTGGATTCCGAGCCAACCACCCGCCCTCGGTTAGTTGTGACGAAAATGCAACCGTAACTGATCGAATAAAGTATAGGTGAATCGTTGCGAATAGACCTAGACTCGTCCCTTGGAGTAGTTTATTAGTATCTCTTTTTTAGTCAGCTCGTTTAGTTCTGATCGTGAATTAACTAATTCACTAAGCAGGAGCGCGGTTTCAGTAAAGATCCAGTTTGTCACTCCATCACTTCTCCACCCGGGAGCCACCCCGAGCCGGCCGGAATCTCCGGTCGATTGGGAGCTAAGCTCTCTGTGAAGCTTCGCCATTTAGAATATTTTGTGGCCGCCGCAGAGGAATTGAATTTCACCCACGCCGCCAGTCGTTTGCATGTTTCACAACCTCCCTTTAGCAAGCAAATCCGCGATTTGGAACGCGAGCTCCAGATGGACTTGTTCGAAAGAGGCCGAAAAGGGGTGACGCTAACCGCGGCAGGGAGATCATTTTTGATCGACGCCCGACGGATCCTGGAAGATTGCCAGGCCTCGATTAGAAAAGCCGGGCAAATCAGCCGAGGCGAAATCGGGGAATTGGCGATTGGTTATATTTCTGCCCTGACCCATGATTTTTTAGGGAAGGCGTTAGAAGTCTGGCGACAAAAGGCGCCCGGAATCGTCGTCGATTGCATTGAGATGAATACTCTGTCGCAAGAACGCGCCCTCATCGAGGGACGGATTGCTGTGGGTATCCTGGTGCCCAGTGATCGTTCGGTTCTGGAGTCGTTACAACTGCGTCTGTTGATCAAATACCCGGTAAGCCTGGCCTTGCCGAAGACCCATCCGTACGCCGAAGAGTCGCATATTCCATTGGCGCTCTTGAAAGAGGAACCATTTATCGGCCTGAATCGGCTTTATCCAAACTACGGCGACTGGCTGGTAAAAAGATGTCAACGTGTCGGTTTCCGGCCGCGCATCGTTAAGGAAGCGGATGGAGCGGCTAGCGCTCTGGCCTTTGTTGCAGCGGGCTTTGGTGTCGCCGTGATTGGCGAGCCTCTACAAAAGATCCCCGCTCTCGATGTGATTTTTAGAGAATTGGCGCCGGAGGATAAGGCCTGGGTGCCCGTGGCCGCTGCCTGGAATCCCAATTCTGTGACCGCGGCCGTCGCCTCTAAATTTGTCGAGGTATTGGCGCAGACCTGTGCCTCCGGATTGTAGAGCAGGGCAAATGAGCCCAATCGTTAAAACAACTGCGCATGTCGATCTGCTGGAATGAACCGATGCCGTATTTTCTCCAATTGACTCGCATTCGAGAGAACCGGCTAAAGGTGCAATGTAACGAAACCGGTACCGACTATTCGGTAATCAACGATATGTTGAGTCGTATGTTGCGATGGGGTGCCGAACTGGATTTGAATCCTGGCCTTGAGCCAATGCCAACGGGAGACGAGGTCGGCGACGACCTCGAAAAGAACATCGCCGCTATGGCGGTTCTGCGGGAAGTCGCTGCCGAGCACGAAATGAGTCATCGAGAGGCGGCTTTTATGCTCTTGGATACCTGGTCCGGACAGCGTGGTGCCTCGCCCGAGGACTATCGCGGGAAAGGGTGGAAATATCCTGTCACCATTAATATCCAAAACGAAAATGGGGAGATTCTCAGTACTACAGTGCTGTAGCTTTCTCGTGGTCAGGCCCTGAGAGAAGTGGTTCCCTTAGTGCGTCGCAGGTCGATCCAGCGGTTGAGCAGGATGGCGAAAACACCGATGTCCAATCCCCGGCCGGGGTGGTCTAAAAGCAAAATAGACGTTTTCTTCATCAGCCACTTCGAGAGAACTACCTTCTGCTGGTTACCTCCGGAAAGCTGCCGGACCGGCTGCGCCAACGATGAGAATCTCGTTTGGAGGTCTCTGAGAACTCGACCGGCCGCTGCTTTCCATCGTTCGGCGCCATGCCAACTTCCGATCCGACTTGGCAACACGACGTGACATGACTGTGACCGCCATCGACACAACCGCTGCCCGTATTGAAATATACTTCCGTCAAAATCATCAATTGCCGCCCAATTTGGACGCGCTTCCAATTCGTCAAAATTACACCAACAGTATCATTGATGGCTGGAATCGCCGACTCGTTTACTCCGTCGAGACCCCGAACTCGTTCACATTAGGCAGTTTGGGCCACGACGGAGCAATGGGCGGATCTGGTGAAAATACAGATGTCATTCGTCGATTCCAGATCATCCAAGGGAGTATACAACGAGTGCCATAATCAGCGGCTGTTTGACGATCCTTTACCGACTGGAGTTCCCCATCACCGAACGCGACCAATAAAAAAAATACCCCCGCTGGGGATCGCCTTCGAGTTAATCGTAACGGACCCGCGATCAACAAGGTGAGACCAGACTTGCCAGCGCACATTCCGCGATTCGCCGCCAACGCGCGGTTCTACCACCGTGAAGATGCCCGGAACGCGTGCCCACCCTTCCTTGACAAACGCAGCGAATTGTTCCGTCGTGATCAAAGTTTGTCCGTCGGATTCCAGCGCCAGCGCAACGTACAAAGTCGCGGCGGAAGGCACGGAGACTTTTCCGTCGAGGTAGCCCGTGTCGGCACCGCGGCGCTGAATGATGAGAGAGCCGATGAGAGGCGGGGGAAAGAATTGGATAGCGGTGTCGAGGTCGGTGTAAACGGGCATGTGGCCGTTGGTGGGGGCGGCAGACCAGCCAGTGGCAGGGCTGATCGTGATGGAGGCCGGTTTAATGGAGGTTTTAGTAATGCGAGGAGGTGATGAGGGTTGGGGGTATCCGTGACCAGCGCAGCCGAAAAGAGCCAGAAGTAGAAGACAACCCATTTTGTAATATCGCCGCATTCTCATTCCTGATCACGATTACCAGTCACTTTTAGCGAATGATAATGCGACCTTTCTCCACATCATGGCCCCTCGGTCAGATCCGTGGCGGTGTATCTTACCACCCGTTTTTTCATCCAACGGACCGCAAGCAGATCGACGAAGGCGCGAAAGACGCGGGAGCCGAATTTGTATTTGGTGGTACCGGTGAGGCGGGGGTGGTGGGAGATGGGAACTTCGATGACATTGAAGCCGCGCATTTTGACGAGGGTGGGGAAGAAGCGGTGCATGCCTTTGTAGAGGGTGAGGCCGTCGAGGCATTGGCGTTTGTAGACTTTGAGGCCGCAGGCGGAGTCTTTGATGTCGTCGTCGGAGATCCAGTTGCGGATTCCGTTGGCGATTTTTGTTTGGATGAGGCGCATGCCTTTATTTTTGTCCTGACGGTCTTTGCGCCAGCCGTTGACCATATCGACGTCAGGGGAGAGGAGCTTGATCAGTCGCGGGATTTCGATGGGGTCGTTTTGAAGGTCGGCATCGAGCGTGCCGAAGATTTTGCCACGGGCATGGCGGAAGCCGGCATCCATGGCGGCGGTTTGGCCGGAGTTTTTTTGGAGCGAGATGACGCGGAGCCAGGGGTACTTGTGATGAAGTTCGAGAAGCTTTTCGCGAGTGCCGTCGGTGGAGCAGTCATCGACAATGACCGCTTCAAAGGAAAGGCCGGTCGGCTCAAAGACCTCGCGGATGCGTTCGACGAGAGGCTCGATGTTGCCGAGTTCGTTGAAGGCGGGGGCGATGATGGAAACGTCGGGGGTGGGCACGAAGATACTCCGGTGACTACGCAGAAGCATCTTAGTGAAAAGTGGCGGGGCCGTCACGAGGCGGGTGGCATTAGTAAGAACGCTCCCCGGCCCGAGGGCCGGGGCTAAACGGGGATTTCAATTCGCGTGCGTTAGAGAAGGGTTCTGGACCTGTCATCTTCGGCGGTGATTTTGGTGAGGCGGTCTTTGACATTGCGCCGGTCACCACATGTTTTTCGCCCCGGCGTTCGCTGGCGGTGTAGGAGAGTTCTTCGCAGACTTTTTCGATGATGGAGTTGAGGCGACGCGCGCCAATGTTCTGGGTTTTTCGGTTCACGTTGTAGGCGAATTCGGCGATCGCTTCGATGGCGTCTTCGGTGAACTGCAGATCGACCTGCTCCGTGGAAAGCAGGGCGATGGTTTGTTTCATCAGGGAATTTTCGGGCTCGGTGAGGATGCGGACGAAGTCGTCTTTTGTAAGATCGCTGAGTTCGACGCGGATCGGGAAGCGGCCCTGCAGTTCGGGCATCAGGTCGCTGGGCTTGGCGGTGTGAAAGGCACCGGCGGCGATGAACAGGACGTGGTCGGTTTTGATCGGACCGTGCTTGGTGGTGATGGTGGAACCCTCGACGATCGGGAGGAGGTCGCGCTGCACGCCGCCACGGGAGACATCGGGGCCGGACTTGGATTCAGCGCCGGCAATTTTGTCGATTTCGTCGATGAAGATGATGCCGGAGTTCTCGGTGCGTTCGATGGCTTGTTGGACGACGGATTCGCGGTCGATGAGTTTTTCGGCTTCCTGCCCGGCGAGGAATTCGCGGGCATCGGGCACACGAAGCTTTCGGCGTTGGGTTTTGGAAGGCATGAGTTTTTCGAACATTTCGGAAAGGCCGCCGCCGCCCATGGCGTCCATCTGGTCCATGCCCATCATGCCGAGCATATTCCCAGTTTGGGGTTTGTCGGTGATGGTCAATTCAACGGTGGCATCATTGAAGATGCCTGCTTTGAGTCCGCTGCGGATTTTTTCGCGTGAGCGCTGACGGCGTTCCTCGGCTTCAGGATCGCTCGAATATCCCCCCCCCTGCTCATCAAGCGGCAGCAACAAATCAATGAGCCGTTCCTCCGCGGCGGCGGCCGCTTTTTCGCTGAGCGTCGCCGCCTGCTCCTGCTGCACCATCCGGATGGCGATCTCCAGAAGGTCGCGAACCATCGATTCCACATCGCGACCGACGTAACCGACCTCGGTGAATTTGGTGGCTTCAACCTTGATAAAAGGCGCGCCGGTGAGACTCGCAAGGCGGCGTGCGATTTCGGTTTTGCCAACTCCGGTGGGTCCGATCATGAGAATGTTTTTAGGAATGACGGCCTGTGCAAGGGCCTGCGGAAGCTGCTGGCGGCGCCAGCGGTTGCGGACGGCGATGGCGACGGCACGTTTGCCGGCGGCTTGGCCAACGATGTGCTTGTCGAGCTCGGCAACGATTTGCTGGGGAGTAAGGGAGATCTGGGGCATGATTTCGCCTGTGTTGGAGATTATTTGATCGAGAGCAGTATTTTAGCCGGTTGTGGCGGCTGCGACGACTGGGGTCATCAAATTCGCCGTTCTGCCCTCATGCCCCTGACAGTCCTGCGAGTATTGTCTTGGCTCCGCGGTTTGCGAGCGTCTCGAGCATGAGAGGTTGGAGTGCCTCAAGGGCGGAGAATTGCGGGGCGTTCGCCATCAGGGGCGCAGCGGGCGAGCTGTTTGCCGTCGGGACTGCCGACGATTGCGCGAACGATCCAGCCAGGATCGTTTTCTCGCGGCTGGGCGTACACGCCGATGGGGGCGACGCAGCTTCCCGCGAGCGCCTTGATGATCGCTCGTTCAAACTGCAGGCAGGCCGCTGTTGGGGCGTGATGGAGGTGGGCAAGTATTGCCAGCAACTCGGTTTGATCTGCTCGGGCTTCGAGAGCGAGTGTGCCCTGTCCGGCCGCCGGAATATATTTGTCCAGGGGCAGCAGAACGCCCCGTGGCGGAGGCGGCAGCAGATTTGCTCGCATAAGCCCGGCGGCCGCCAGAAAAGTTCCGGCAATCCCATCAACTCCTGCCGCCACCTTTCGCAGTCGCGTGTCAATATTCCCCCGCAATGGCACAATTTGCAGATCGGGCCGCCAACTGAGAAGCTGCGATTGCCGACGCAATGAGGCGGTTCCGACACGCGCCCCTTTCGGTAAATCTTCGATCGATATCCCCTCTTTTCCGATCCACACATCGCGAGGGTCTTCACGCTTGGGCGTACAAGCGATGAGGAATTCGGCTGGTCGTTCCGCCGGCAGGTCTTTCGCGGAATGGACGGAAAAATCGATTCGCCCGGCGAGAAGGGCATCATCAATTTCTTTAACGAACAATCCCTTGCCGCCGGAGTCCTGCAGCGGGCGTTCCTGTTGCTGATCGCCGGAGGTCGTGATGGTGACGAGTTCAATGGAGTGACGCGGAGGCAAGAAAGGGAGAAGCAAGTCGGCAACGAGCTGCGCCTGCGTGCGTGCCAAAAGCGAGCCGCGTGTTCCGAGTCGAATCGTCTGTGGTAAAGCCGTCATGTCCGCATAATAACCATGAGCGATTGATGATGGCCAATTCTCCGATGCCTTGTCAGACGCGTGGAGGGCGGCCATTTGCGTAGGTCGCAGTCCACAATAAAGCCGTACAATCCACAATCACAAATTGTGCGCCATCGGTTGACCGCCATTCCCGCGGCTGCTATATTCTCCCTTCTATCTTTCGCCGGACCACGGGCGGGAACAGTGGAAGCTTGGCAGGACCGACTTGCCGGAGCGAATCGTCAACGTTCTCAGCGGACTTTGCAAAGTCTGCCGGACCGGCGAATCTGCCTCTCATTCGGTCATTCCACCTTCCATTTTATTCTCGGGCGCCTGCGAAAAGATGCCGTGCATTGACGCAGCGGTTATGCGTTTTTGAGTTCCCTCAAGCGAGGTTCCCAGATGGCAGTCAAAATTCGCGGCAAACGCTATAAAGAAGCAGCAAAGCTGGTGCCCCCCACCGCCGTTGCTCTCGATCAGGCGTTTCCGGTCCTTAAACAGATGAAGAAAGCCAAGTTCGATGAGACGGTCAACGTCGTCATCCACCTGGGTATCGATCCGAAGCAGGCAGACCAGATGGTCCGCGGCGCGGTCAGCCTCCCCAAGGGCATCGGCAAGACCAATCGGGTCATCGCCTTCGTCCAGGGCGGCAACATTGATGTCGCCCGCGATGCCGGTGCCGTCGAATTCGGTGCGGATGAACTTATCGCCAAGGTCAGCGGCGGCTGGTCCGACTTCGATGTCGCCGTCGCCACCCCGGACATGATGCCCAAGATCGCCCGTCTCGGTAAGGTTCTCGGCCCCCAGGGCAAGATGCCCTCCCCCAAGGCCGGTACTGTCACCGCGGATGTCGCGACCGCCGTCAAGGAATACACGGCCGGCAAAATTGAGTTCCGCAACGACGCCGGCGGCAATATCCACGCCGTCATCGGCAAACTCTCCTTTGCCGACAGCGACCTTTCCGCCAACGCCCAATCGTTGATCAAGACGCTTCGCAAAATGAAGCCAACGACCGCGAAGGGCGTCTACATCAAGAAAATTACCGTCCACTCCTCCATGAGCCCCGGCATCCAGATCGATACATCGAACCTCGATGCCCGCGAAGAGGACAAATAAGATCGCCAGGTCTGGGGTATAACCCCTGCACCTTGCCCTCCGGACTCGAAACCCTGACTCCCTGACCCCTCAACCGAGGTCCCTATGAGCAAACGCATTAAATCCCTCATCACCGCCGAACTTCAAACCAAGTTCAAGGGCGCTGATTCCGTCGTCGTCGTGGATTACACCGGCATCGACTCCAAGACCACCGGCGGCATCCGTGCTGACCTGCGAAAGAAGCAGGTCAAATTTACCGTGGTCCGCAACGCCCTCGCCGCCAAGGCACTCGAAAGCGCCGGACTCAAAGGAGCCGGCAGCCTCCTCAAGGGCACCAATGCGGTCGCCTACGGCGGTGATTCCATCGTGGACATCGTGAAGGAACTCATCGAGCAGGCCAAGAAGATTGATAAGCTCAAGATCAAGGGCTCGATCGTCGAAGGCCAGGTCCTCGACAGCAAAGCGACGGAAGCCCTGGGCAAGCTGCCCAACAAGAAAGAACTGCAAGGCATGATCGTGGGCCAAATCCTTGGACCGGGCCGCAAGATCGCCGGTCAGTTGAAGGGCCCCGGCAGCAAGATCGCCGGCCAGATCAAAGCCATCGAAGAAAAAGCCAAGGAAAAGGAAGGCACCGCCGCACCGGCAGCCGCTTGAAGATAGTGCTGAGGAATGAGTGCTGAGGACTGAGCCAAAAGCGAGTCCCACAAAACTCAGTCGTCAGCCCCACAGTCCTCGTCACTTAAGGATTTACCAGTCGTACAGCCTGCCTTGAGCAGTTAAAACCCGGCCTGTTGCCGGGGCTGGCGAAGGTGAACAGAATAGAGAAAGGTTCTACCATGGCAGACGTGAAAGCCGAGATCAAGGAATTGGGCGACAAGATTGTTGCTCTGTCGCTGTTGGACGCCCAGGCGCTCAGCACGTACCTCAAAGAAACCCACGGAATCGAAGCTGCCGCTGGCGGCGGCATGATGATGGCCGCTCCCGCAGGCGGCGGCGCTGCCGCACCGGCTGCGGAAGTTCAGACGACCTTCGACGTCGTCCTCAAGTCCGCTGGCGACAAGAAGATCCAGGTCATCAAGGTCGTCCGAGCGGCCACCGGACTGGGCCTCAAGGAAGCCAAGGACATGGTCGATGGCGCTCCCAAGGCCATCAAGAGCGGCCTCGAAAAGGCCGACGCCGAGAAGCTCAAGAAGGAACTCGAAGCCGAAGGCGCGACCGTCGAACTCAAGTAAGCTCGACAGTTCGATTTCCGCACGGAATCACAGGGCGGCCCTCGAAAGAGGCCGCCCTGTTCTGTTTTTGCAAGCATCGATTACCCGTCGCAAAAACAAAAAGACCAGCGAAGCAGTCAGAAGCAATCCTCGCAAGGATTAACTTCCGGTCGTTCAGCCGGTCTCTACCAAATTATTCAAACGATGGGAGGCGGTCGCTTTTTTAAGCGCCGGCCTTGGCAAGAAGCCGTTCGAGCGCGACTTCGCGCGAGCAATGCCAATGCTTCTGATACTGCTCAACCATACGATCCGTGATCCAATTACGGGCACGCATCGCTTCAAAATTCGCTTCCAATTCCGCCGCCTTCGCGGAGGTGGGAACAGCAACTGCCCAATGAATTCGGGCATCCGCAGTCGTGGGCTTCGTTTGGCTGGGGTTTTCCGTTGTCTTTACCGCCGCTTCCGCAACCGGGGAAGCGGGGGGGGGGAGAGGGCGACCATCTGGGGTTCCTTGTGAAGTGACATGTTACGTCCTATGAAAGACTTTAGCGTTGAAAAGTGGCTCTGTCCAACGCTTCCTAGACCTCTCATCGGTCAAGAACGCCGCGAAAATCGCTGAAATCGGAGCGTTTTTAGGATGTTTCACCACGCATCCCCACCTCAACCGTCATTATTGGGTTATTAAATCGATCAGGAGCGTGACCGCAAAGTTATCCCCAAAAGCGTAGAAGCGTCCATCTTTACCCCATTTACCACACAGGCTTGCGTCATGCTCTAAACAACTTATCCTCCATCCACACCCCCGATCCCTTCCTGACAATGTGAGACGCCCATGCCATCCTCCATCCTTCCACTGAAAAAAGAGATGTGCAATATCGGCCACCGTGTGTGGCTGAAAGGTTTCTGTGCCGGAAATGAGGGCAACCACTCCATCCGCATCTCCGACGACCGAATCCTTTGCACCCCCACCGGCCTCTCCAAAGGATTCCTCACCCCGGATCAAATCACGCTCGTCGACATGGATGGCAAGCAGATCGACAAAAAGAACAAGCATCGGCGAACCAGCGAAATCTTCATGCACATCCACATCTACAAAAAGCGCCCGGACGTGAAGGCGATCATTCATTCGCATCCGCCTCACGCCACCGCCTTTGCCGTCGCTCGCGTTCCGATCCCCGAAGGCATCCATCCCGAGGCGGAAGTATTCCTGGGGAATGTTCCCTTCGCTCCCTACACCACGCCCGGCGACTCCTCCCTCGGCCGCATCATCGCGGAGATCATCCAGCCCGATACCAGCAGCGTGTTGATGGCGTCGCATGGAACGGTGAGCTTTTCCGATACGCTGGAACGGGCGTTTTACCGGCTTGAAATCCTGGACGCCTATTGCCGGGTGCTGCTGCTCACGAAGCAGGTGGGGCAGATCAACGTTTTTGACCATCAGCAGATGATTGACCTCCTGGCCTTCAAAAAACGGCTCTTCAATATGCCCGATGGCCGCACCGAGGCGATCACCAAAGCATGGGACGCGCAGGCGAACAATCCGTTCGTACAGGACCTCGCCAATGCGAAGCCGACCCGCCTCGCCCCCGAAGACCTCGACGCCATTGTGGATCAACTCTATAAGCGGCTGGAAAAACAGCGTTGAGGATCAGGGAGAGACCGCATGCGCTGCGAAATTCTCTATCAATGCGAGTTAACGTTTGATCGGCCGAAAGGGATCCCCGCACAATGTACGCCGGTCTGGTCATGGCCGGTGCCATTGCCCGATGGACGGACGATATTGACGCTGCTGTATGAATTCCTCGAAACCGGTGGTACGGGAAAGCGAACGGTGATTTTGGAATTGTCGGCCCAAGGGGCGGCTCGTAAGTGGCCGCCGGCGGAGGGCTATCCGGCTCCGGTCATCGCGTATGCCACTCCCGGCGGAGACTTGGTTGGACTTGATTTGGTGCGTACGGGCAAGTTGTATGCGTGCAGGGTGGATGGAGAACATCGGTGGACCATTGAAGCGGAAGTGCGGATGGATTATCCGATTGCACCGCAGAGTCTGGTGGAGGCGGGCGGGAAGTTGCATTGGACGGGTGCGGATGGAAAGCACCGGTTCGTCGACGTTTCAACGGGAGTGCCGGCGGACGTGAGGCAGTCGGCGGAGGAGGAAGCATTGCCTAAAAAGGGAGAGGAAGTGCACTTCCCGCACACGCATATCATGAAGGGATTGATGTATGTGTTGGATTTTGATTCGACCGACCACATGAGCGTTTCTAAAATTTGTGAGTGAGGATGGTCGGTTTTATTCCGGTTCCGCGCCGAGTACGAAGCCGGTGCCCCTCCGTGTGTGAATGAGGGGCGTGAGTCCAGCACCCTCCACCTTTCGCCGCAAATATCCGATGTACACATCCACCACATTGCTGGTGGTGGAAGGATCCATCGCATAGAGGCTTTCCCAGATGTCAGCACGGGTGACGAGTTGGCCCGCTTTCAGTGCGAGAAATTCGAGAAGAGAATATTCCCGGGGCGTCAGCGATATCCTCTTCCCCGCCCGCGTCACCATTCGCGTCGCGGTGTTAATCTCCAGATCCGCCACGATCAGCATCGGATTCTTTGCGTTGTACTTGCGGCGAATCAGCGCCCGAACGCGCGCTTCCAATTCCCGCAATACGCATGATTTGCTCACATAGTCATCCGCCCCCGAGTCCAGACCGCAGATCCGATCTTCAGGCTCATCTTTGCTGGTCAGGATCAGCACATGCGTCGTGACGCCTTCGTCACGAAGTCGATGCAAAAGCGTAAGCCCATCCATGTCCGGCAAACCCAGATCAAGGATGATTACTTCGTATTTTCCAGTGGCCGCGAGACGGTGCCCCGCCGCGGCGTCCGCCGCCAAGTCGACGGAAAATCCTGCTTTCTCCAGCACGGCCGTAATCAGGTCCTGTACGGAAGAATCATCTTCAATTAAAAGTAGCGTCATAACCAAATGTCTTACTTGAATGCGTGGAGTTGAAAAGCGTTGAGGTGAACATCTGAGTTGGATCGGAAATGATAACGCAAATGATCACGGGCGGCGAGATTTATCATCGGCGCAATTGCGAAAGTTTTTTATCCGCAGCACGACGAAATAGGATGTTCGGTATATGATCGGAATCGCCGTTCCATTCGTCAGCGACATTCCACGGAGATCCACTCAGTGCTTCGCGAACTGCATATTCAAAATCTCGCCGTCATTCAGGACATCACCGTCGAACTCCACCGAGGCCTGAACTGTTTCACAGGCCAGACCGGCGCGGGCAAGTCGCTGGTCATCGGCGCTTTGGAAATTTTGCTCGGCCTGCGCCAACCGACGGACATGCTCCGAAAAGGCTCGCCGGAAGGCCGTGTGTCCGGGGTATTCCACATTGCCTCCGAAAATCTCCGCCAGGAAATCGCCAACGCCACCGACCTGCCTCTCGAAAAAGAACCCGAACTCATTATTGCCCGCCGCCTTTTTGAATCGGGCCGCACTTCCGCGAGCCTCAACGGGAACCCGATCACCGGTGCCATGCTCAAACAGGTCGGTGAAATTCTTGTCGATGTCCATGGCCAACATGACGCTCAATATCTGCTGAAGCCCGCGAACCAACTTGCCGTCATTGATGAATTCGGACAATCAACTCATCTTCGCGAACAATTTGCCGACCTGTTCCACCAACGCCAAACGCTTCTTTCGCAGCAGCGGGAGCTAAGCACTTCGCGAACCCTCCGCCGCCAGCAGTTGGAACTGTACGAATTCCAGGCCAGGGAAATCGATGATGCACAGCCCGTCGCTGGCGAACACGAAGAACTCACCGCGCGAAGCCGTCTGCTTTCCAATCTCGAAAAAATAAAACGCACCGCGGGGCTCGCCTACGGAGCCCTCTATGAAGATGAAGGCTCCATCGTCGAGCGGCTGCGAGCCACGCTTTCCGTCCTGCTGGAACTCACCGAACTGGACGAATCCCTCAGCGGCATCTCCACCCAGGTCAAAGATGCCGCCGCCGGACTTGATGATGCTGCTTTTTCACTTCGGCGCTACGTCGATAAATTGGATCTCGATCCCGCGGAACTCACCGAAGTCAACGATCGGCTGAATCTGGTCAATCGGCTGATCGACAAATACACCGGCCGCGTCGCCGGCGCGGGTCTCGACGAAGTCCTCGCCTACCGTCAGCAGATCGGAACGCACATCGAGGAACTTCGCGCGCAGGACCAGGATTTCTCGACCATCGGCGACCAGATCGCGGCGTTTGAAAAACAACTCCGCGACGTTGGCAAGCAACTTACCGCCGCTCGAAAAAAGGCGGCCGACAAACTGGTGCCCCTTGTGCACGCGCAGTTGTCCGATCTTGGAATGAAGGAAGCCAAGTTTCTGATCGAGTTTCAGCCGCTCAATGTTGCATTGACCAGCGAGCATGGAGAGGCCGAGGCACAAAAACATAAAAGCGCCAAGGCAACGAGGGAATCGACCCCAGGCCCCCTTAGCGCCTCAGTACCGCAGTCCCTCAGTGCCTTGTCGCTCAGCGATTTTTCCACCGCCTCCGGGTTGGAAACTGTCGAATTCCTCATCGCGCCGAATCCCGGCCAACCGGCTCGTCCGTTGCGTCGCATCGCCTCCGGCGGAGAATTGTCGCGCGTCATGCTCGCGCTCAAAGGGATTCTCGCCCAGGCCGATCGCGTCTCCGTCCTCGTCTTCGATGAAATCGATGCGAATGTCGGCGGACGAATGGGCACCATCATCGGCGAAAAACTTCGCGCCCTCGCAGCCGTCCATCAAGTCCTTTGCATCACCCACCTCCCACAAATCGCCGCCTTCGCCGACCGGCATCTGACCATTCGCAAACAGACCGGTGACGGCGAAACCGTCACCACCGTCGCCGTGATGGAAGGAGAGCCCCGCATTCAGGAACTCGCCGAAATGACCAGCGGAAAAGAAGTCACCCCCACCGCCCTCGCTCAAGCCCGCGAACTTCTGCAAATTGCACAGCATCCCCCCGCGACAAAGTCGAAACCCGTCATCAAGTCCAGGCGATCGACATAACCCCACACATTCTCAGTGCGTCGTGCTCGCATGTTTATGCTCCTCGAGCAACCCTGCGAGCAGCGGAATGAATTTGCGATGATCGATCGGTTTTGCCGCCACCGCCGTCCAGCCCGCCGCGGCCCAAGAGGACTGATCTTCTGATCGCGCGTGCGCGGTCAGCGCAACAATCGGCCCCTGATAGCCGGCGGCTCGCATGTGATTCAGCGCCTCCGGACCATCCATCCCCGGCATGCTGATATCCATCAGCACCAGATCAATCTGCGACCCTTTCCCCGCGATGGCGGTGCGCACCCGGTCCACGGCCGTCGCCCCGTCCGACACCGCCGTGATCGTCGCCCCGGCGCGGCTCAGGTATTCCTCCACCAGCCACCGAATCGTCACATTGTCCTCCGCCAGAAGAATGCGCCCGGCCAGTCGCACATCGACCACCGGCGGCGCGTCGGCGGAAGTGACCCCCGCCTCCGATGTGGTGAGCGGGACTTTGACCGTAAACGTGCTCCCTTTTCCCCATTGACTTGACACCGTCAACGTCCCGCCCATTTGTTCGATGAGCCGCCGCGAAATCGCAAGGCCCAATCCCGTCCCGGCATAGCGCCGATTTTCGCCGTGCTCCACCTGATAGAACGGTTCAAAAATCTGCGCAAGGTGCTCCGCCGCGATGCCAATACCGGTGTCAATCACATCAAATTGTACCCACCCGTTATCTACCGTGGCCGCATTTCCTGACGCTTCAATGCCACGGACTACCAGCGAAACCGTCCCCGTCGGCGTAAACTTGATCGCATTGTTGACGAGATTCAGCAATACCTGCCGCAATCGAACGCCGTCAGTTCGGAGGACATCAGGAATATCCGCATGAGGGTTGAGGGTGAGCGTGAGACCCTTTTGCACTGCCCGTGGCCGCAGCAGTTCGAGCGTGTTTTCCGCGATATCCAGAGGCGAATGATCCGCCATCGTCACGCGAAGATTTCCCGTCTCGATCCGTGACAGGTCCAGCAGATCGTCAATCAAGGTGAGCAGGTGCGCCGCGTTCTGGCGGACAATGGTGACAAAACGATCACGCTGGTCCGCCGACAAATCGCGGTCCGCCAGCAGATCCGCGTAGCCCAGAATGCTCGTCAGCGGTGTGCGAATTTCGTGCGTGGTGTTTGCGAGAAACGTGCTTTTGGCAATGCTCGCCTCCTCGGACGCACGCTTTGCCGACCGGAGTTCCGCTTCGATCCCTTTCCGCTGGTCGATCTGATCCTGCAGCCGCCGATTCGCCGTTAAAATATCCGCCGTGCGAGCTTGTACGTTCTGCTCCAGCCGTCCGCGATAGGCCTCGGCCGCCCGCTGGGTTGCATTCATGCTCCGCTCAATGGACGTGGTGAACTTTCGGATGAGAAAATACAAAATGACGGCGGTGATGACGACAAACGCCCAACCCTTGAGAGTCTGAAATGTCGTGAGAGTTCCCCACGGATCGCCCATTTTTTTCACCAGCGTCGCCAAGGTCCGGTCGGATGCCGCGATCCATACAATGCCGACGACGAGATAAATGGCGCTGATTTGAAATGCAAGACGGCGGGGCCACTGGCGGTCGGTTCCGCGGGTTGTTTGAGTTTCGGAATACAGGACGTCCCGTTTATTCATATATCTTCTTCAATTGGTGCGACACAGAATTCCGTCATGAGATGGCCCGATGGCGGGCGACGGCCTGCGATGGATACGTTCACACGACAAGACTATACCCCGCACGCCGTCTGGAATACAATTTTTTTATGCTAATTGATACCCATTGCCATCTGACCTACCCCGGCCTGGCCGAAAATGTCCCCGATGTTCTCGCCCGCGACATGCCGCCGGCGTGTCGCGCATGATCACCATTGGCACCGATACCGCCGACCATCCGAGAGCACTCGCGCTGCGCATCACCACTCGTCGGTCTTTGCTGCTTTGGGCATCCACCCCCATCATGCCGCGGAGATTGAACAGGGATATCAGGCGTTTTTAGAGCATCGCCTCCGCACGGAAGAAAAGGTCGTGGCGATGGGTGAGTGTGGGCTCGACTACTTCCATGATGTTTCTCCCAAGCTGCTCCAGCGAGGAGTCTTCGTGGACCAGTTGGAGATCGTGCGCCGGATTGGCCTTCCCGTTATTTTGCACGTGCGAGAGGCTCACGCCGACGCCCTGGCTATCATCGCGGACTTTCCGGAAGTTCGCTTCGTCGTCCACTGCTTCACCGGCACCCTCTCGGAATGCGAAGCTTGGCTCAGCCTTGGCGCCTATATTGGAATCACCGGCATCGTCACCTACAAAAATGCCGCCGATGTCCAAGCCGCCGCAAAGTCAGTGCCTGCTGACAGGCTGCTGATCGAAACCGACGCCCCCTACCTTTCGCCTGAACCGGTACGCAAACAAAAAATTAACGAACCCGCCCATGTCGCCCACGTCGCCGCTTTTGTCGCTGGCCTCCGCGGCATCGGGCCGGAAGAACTCGCGAAACAAACCACCGCAAATGCCGCCGCTCTCTTCGGCGAAAAAATCCTGCGCTGAGCCCAGCCCTGATGTACAATCGACCGCTCCGCCACCTTGCACCCATCCACGTCCCCTTCCGCACCACTGCGGGAGTCGCCACAGGAGATTTGAATGACCACTGCGGACCTGCCCACCTCATCGATTGAATCACAAGTCGCCGCTTTCCAAGCCCGCTACCAATCCATCGAAGCCGAAATCGGAAAGGTCATCGTCGGGCACCAACAAGTCGTGGGCCATACCGTCCTCTGCCTCATGATCGGCGGCCATGCGCTCCTCGAAGGTGTCCCCGGCCTCGGCAAAACCATGCTCGTCCGCACCCTCTCGCAAGTCCTCGACCTCCAATTCTCCCGCATCCAGTTCACCCCCGACCTCATGCCTGCCGACATCGTCGGAACTTCCATCGTCTCCACCGATGACGCCGGCCGACGCGATTGGCAGTTCCAGCCCGGCCCTATCTTCGGCAACCTGATCCTCGCCGACGAAATCAACCGCGCCACCCCCAAAACCCAATCCGCACTCCTCGAAGCCATGGCCGAGCAATCCGTCTCCGTCGCCAAAACTACCCACCGCATGCCCGAACCCTTCTTCGTCCTCGCCACGCAAAATCCCATCGAGATGGAAGGCACCTATCCGCTGCCCGAAGCACAACTCGACCGCTTCGCCTTCAAAATCTCCGTCGAATCGCCCCAGCTCAACGACCTCCTCACCATTCTCGACCGCACCACCGGCACACAAACCCCCACCCCCGCCACCGTGGTCAGCGCCGCCGACATCGTGACCATGAAAAAACTCGTCCGCGCGGTGCCCGTCGCATCGCACGTAAAAGATTACATCGGCCGCCTCGTGCTCAACACGCACCCCGACACCAAAAACGCCCCGGAGATCGCAAGAAAATACATCCGCTTCGGCGCTTCCCCGCGCGGCGCACAGGCGATCATCCTCGCCGCCAAAGTCCTCGCCCTGCGCGAAGCCCGCTACAACGTCTCCTTCGCCGACGTCCGCAACGTCCTCCTCCCCGCCCTCCGCCACCGCCTCATCCTCAACTTCGAAGGCCAAGCCGAAGGCCTCTCCGCCGATGCCATCCTAAAACGAATCATCGACGCAACACCCGAAGCCGCCCAAATTTGAGCACCCCATCCCACCCAAAGTAGCTCCGTGGCGGCAGCCCGGGCTTCCCCCGCTCCCCGTCCTTGTGCGAACAACTAAAGCCCCGGGCTCCCGCCCAGTCTTATCTACACAAGTCAGGCACTATTGTCGCAGCGTGGGGAGAGTCCAAGGGCCTGAGCCACTAATTCCCGCAATGCGTCGACCTGGGTATGCTCCATCAAGGCGAGCATGGGCAGCAAAATGCCCAGCCCCGCCAGCAGCGCGGGTTCGGTGAACCCTTTGCCCGGCTTTTTCTTTGTCCCGCGCACCATCTGCCGGCCGCTGAGTCGCACCAGAATACCGCGCAATTCCTCGGCTTTGGGGTCCTGTTCACGCGCCAGTTGCCACACCAGCGTGACGGACATCGCGCAGACCAGCAGTCGCTTGAGCACTCCCGGCGCGCACTGCTGCCGCCACTGTTCCACCTGTACGCCCGCGCCTTTGAGTAATTTGTGATACGTCTCGATTCTCCATCGCCAGTAGTACCATCGCGCCACCACCCTCGCCGGCACGTGGTCCTCCAGGTTCGTCAAGAGCAGCCATCGCGTCAGCAGTTTGCCCGAAGCGTTACGCACCTCGCTGACCACCAGCCGCAGCGTCAACAGCGGCCCGGGCACATACTTGTGCCGCTTCTTGCGAACACCGCCTTTGACCGACACCCGGTTCTGACATGCCGGACGATGCAGCGTCACCTGTGTCTGGGCCACGCACTGCATGCCCCATTGGCCTTTGATCTCCACTTCCCCCGCCTCGGTAAACAGTTGGCGATGGTGCAGTTCCTCCACCACCTGGGCGATTCGCTTCTCCGATCCTTCCTGTAGTACGTAGCGCGGGGCGTTGGCGCGCACGAGAAAGCGATGGCCATCCTGCGACCACTGCCGCAGATGTGCCACCGAGTCGGCTTCGCGATCAATCATGAACACGGGGGTCTTGCCGCCGAGTTTCAGGCCCGCCACGTGCCGGAACGCCGGAACCAGACGATCCAGCCGGAAGAACGACTCCTGGCGTCCCGGCCCAAACGTCCCGTCCACGCCGCCGGCATGACGCACCTGAAGCGCCACGGGACCCAGCGGCTGGCCGCCCGTGTCCGAGAGCGCCAGAACGCTGAAAAGCTCGTACCCCTTGGCCTGGGCAGCTTCGCCGGCGGTGGTGCTGTATTGGGTGCGATCAGCCTTGGCGGAATGATGCGCAGTAAGACAGGAACGACCAGTCGCAGGGCAGGAGTACATGGCTCTGGCAGCTTTGTCGCGCGGCCTGATCCACATGCGCGATCAGCGGCACCGCCAACTGCGCCGGCGTCACGGCGTCATTGGCGTAAAATCGCCACGCTCCCTGGGTGGCGGCAAACGCCGACGACAACGACGGCATACCCCCGACTCCCGCCGCCAATGGGCTTTTGGATGAAAGTTGGGACATCACCAGTCGATGATACCGGCGATCCAGCCGCGGCTCCGCCTGCGGTAAATGAAATCCATGCACCTTCCTATCGGATTACCAAGCCTCACTTGTGTAGATAAGACTGGGCTCCCGCCCGGAGCTACTTTTATTCTTGACGCCGCGCAATGTAAGCCAAACTTTTCCCATGCCCGTCTACCACTTCACCTACCACGCCTACCGATCATGGAATGCAGATCACGAAGAAGGGTGGCATCAACACGGCTCGCCCTCCCCCATCTCTGTGCATTCTCAAAACCTCCGCCCTCTGTGGTAAACGTCGCGCACTGCCACCCATCCCGCTCGATACGCCAAACTTCCCGCCCCTCACCTCCCCGCCCTATACTCTCCGCCATGCTCCCGCTCCCCATCGACGCCTCCCTCCCCCGCCTCCTCGACACCCTGCGCGCCCACCCCGCCGCCATCCTCATCGCCCCGCCCGGTGCCGGCAAAACCACCCGCGTCCCCTCCGCCCTCATCCGCGCCAACCTTCTCCCAACAGACGCCCCCAACCTCATCATGCTCCAACCCCGCCGCGTCGCCGCCCGCGCTTCCGCTCAACGCATCGCCGACGAAAACCACTGGCAGATCGGCAACCAAGTCGGCTACCACATCCGCTTTGAGAAACGCTACGCCCCTCACACCCGCATCCGCGTCCTTACCGAAGCCATCCTCACCCGCATCCTCCTCGAGGATCCCTACCTCGACACCATTGGCGCGGTCATCCTCGACGAATTCCACGAACGCAACCTCCACACCGATCTCGCCATCGCCTTCCTCCGCGAAATCCAACAAACCGTCCGCCCCGACCTCAAGCTCCTCGTCATGTCCGCAACCCTCGACGCCGAACCGGTTTCAAAATTCCTCGACAATGCCCCCATCCTGCTCTCCGAAGGCCGCGCCTTCCCCGTCAACATCCTCTATCGCAGCCCACGCGATTCTCGCCTCGAAGACCACATCGCAAACATTACCCAAGAAGCCCTCACCCACGAAGGCGACATCCTCATCTTCCTCCCGGGAAAGGGTGAAATCGACCGCACCCTCCAGGCCCTTCATCGTTCATCGTTCAGCATTCAGCGTTTCTCCCTCCTCCCCCTCCACGGCAGCCTCAACTCCGACGAACAACAACGCGCCCTCCGCCCCGATCCCGACGGCAAAAAGAAAATCATCCTCGCCACCAACATCGCCGAAACCTCCCTCACCATCGACGGCGTCCGCACCGTCATCGACTCCGGCCTCGCGCGCATCGCATCCTTCGACCCGCATCGCGGCATGGATCGCCTCGACCTCGACCGAATTTCACAAGCCTCCGCCACCCAACGCGCCGGCCGCGCCGGTCGCCAAGCCCCCGGCACCGCTTATCGCCTCTGGCCCGAGATCGAACAAAAACATCTCCCGCTTTTCAACGTCCCCGAAATCCAACGCATCGATCTCGCCGCCGCCGCCCTCGCCGTCCACGCATGGGGCAGCAAAAGTCTCTCCGCCTTCCGCTGGTTCGAAACCCCCGCCCAACCTCGCATCGACGCCGCCGAAAATCTCCTCCAACTCCTCGGCGCACTCGACCGCGGCACCATCACCCCCATTGGCCAACAAATGCTCAGCCTCCCTGTCCATCCCCGCATCGCGCGCATGCTCATCGCTGCCGCCGCCACCCCTCTCCTCGAAGAAGCCCTCAACCTCGCCACCCTCCTCTCCGACGATTCCCGATCCAACACCCGCCACGATCCGCTCGCCGCGCTCCACGACCTCCCCCCGCACCTCCACAGAATCCGCGACCAACTCGCCGCCTCCGCCCACACCCTCGCACCTTCAAAAACGCACGCCGGCCACTCCCTGACCAAGATCAAAAACCCCTCCACCCTTCCCGAACTGCTCCTCCTCGCCTACCCCGACCGTGTCGCCCGCCGGCGCGAAAACGATCCCCACGCCGCCGTCATGGTGGGAGGCTCCGGCGTGCGCCTCAGCAACGACGCCCTCACCCCCGCCCTCGCGGCAACCCCCCTCTTCCTCGCCCTCGACGTCCATCACGACCCGCGCAACAAAAAATCCGAAGCGACCGTCCACTCCGCAATCCCCCTCGACGAACGTTGGCTCTCCCAACTCTTCCCCAACGAAATGCACACCCACACCGCACTCCACTACGACACCGAAAAAGAAAAAATCGTTGCCCTCACACGCCGCCTCTTCAACGATCTCCTCCTCGATGAAGACCCCCACGGCCAAGTCGATCTCCATCACGCAGGCGATATCCTCGCCGCCGCTCTCGCCCCGCGCGCCGCGACCTCTTTGAAAAAAACGAACCCGCCGCAACCCTCATCGCCCGCCTCGCCCTCCTCCGTCACGCCGTACCCGACCAGCCCTGGCCCCTCCTCGACGATGCCCAACTCGCCGACCTCCTCCACCTCGCCTGCGAACGCAAACGCTCCCTCTCAGACCTCACCCATTCCTCCTCGCTCCCCGACGCCATCCGCGCCCTCCTCGTCTACCCGCTCGACCGCCAACTCGACCAACTCGCCCCCGAATCCATCGAAGTCCCCTCCGGCTCAAAAATAAAAATCACCTACTCCCTCCCCGCCACACCCGCCTCCCAACCTCCTACGCCAATCCTCGCGGTACGCCTGCAGGAACTCTTCGGCCTCCTCGACACCCCGCGCATCGCCGCCGGAAGAGTGCCGCTGATCCTCCATCTCCTATCCCCCGGCTACAAACCAATCCAAATCACCCAGGACCTTCGCAGCTTCTGGTCCAACGCCTACTTTGAAGTCCGCAAAGACCTCCGCACCCGCTACCCCAAACACAAATGGCCCGACAACCCCCTCACCGCCACCCCCGAAGCCAAAGGCCGCCCGCGACGATAGACCCAACGAAACCCCAGCATTTATTTCTTCACCACACGAACACGCCCAAAAATTTGAATCTCCATCGCCCGCGCCGCGCCAGAAAAATTGGCAGACCCACGCTATTTTGCATTTCACCATCGGTTGGCAAAGGATTCCCCCGCTTGTATCGTAGAGGGCTTCCAATCCTTGCGTGGTTGTGCCCTTCCGAGGTGCTGGTGGCGGATCAGTCCAATATCCCTGTCGCAAATAAACCGGTTGATGACGGCGTCGGATACCTCGCGCCATCCTCGCCTGGCTCATCCCCGGCCTTGGCCACATCATGATCGGCCAAAAGGGCCGCGGCATCCTGTTCCTCCTCACCCTCCACGGCCTATTCGCCGCCGGGCTCCTCATCGGCGGAATCCGAGCCATCAACCCCGCCGACCAGCCCATCTGGCGATACACCCAGTTCCTCACCGGTTGGCCCATGCTCGTCAGCAATTATTTTGAACGCAACGATTACGAGCCCAAATACGTCGCACAGGACTTCACCGACCGCGAGCATCGCTCCACCATGGACAAGCAATACGAAGCCCGGCGCCCCTCCATCCTCGACGATACCGAACGCTCCATACGCCAAGCCTACGCCAAATCGTTCATCGAAAAATATCCCCTCTTCTCCTATCACCCCAAAGTTCAGGATGTCGGCTCCGTCTACTGCGGCCTCGCCGGCATGCTCAATCTCCTCGTGATCTTCGATGTTCTTCTGCGCATCACCGGAGCCGAACGCATCAGCGGTGACCCGCGCCGTCCCGCGCGGCCCCAGCCGCACCCGCTGCCGGAGAACCCGCCAAATGATGACCCTCGCCTTCACGCCCCTCTACGATCCCCTCCCCGCGCTCTTCCCCGCGATGGATGACTACTGGCTCTGGCTCGTCGTCCCCCTCGTCGTCGCCATCAGCCTCGTCTACAAAGGCACCCGCGTCGCCAAGTTGCAAACTCTCGCACGCGAAGCCGCCGTCATGAGCCTGCAAATTCTCCTCCTCATGGGCGTCGCCGCCATGGCTCTGAGCGCCGCCTATTGGGTTGCGGTCCGAGCGTTATGAACGCAGGGAAAATCATGTCGCCGCAACCCGCTTCTTCATAAACCGCCCTACCCCCGGCAAGTCCCCCAACTCCGGCATCCTCAAAAACCACGCCAACGCAAAATAGGTCCCCGCGCTCGCACCCACAATCAACGGCAACTTCACCAGCGCCATCAACATCCGCCCCCGCATCCCCACCGCCCCCTCCCATGGCAAATGAATCCCCCGAATCAGCAGCCCCACCTCCACCATCACCAGCGTCACAATCAGCGACTTCCCCACCGTCTCCCCCAGCGATCGAATCCCCAGCCGCCCAATCCGCTTCCGCAAAATCACCAGCAATACCCCGCACTGCACCAACGCCGAAATCGACGTTGAAAGCGCCAGCCCGCCCTCCTGCATAAACCACACCAGCGTAATATTCAGCGAAAAATTCAGCAGCACCATCGATACCGCCACCCGCATCGGCGTCCGCGTGTCCCCCAGCGCATAAAACACCCGCAGGATCACCAGTTGCGCCTCAAAACACCAAATGCCTACGCAGAACCAGATCGTCGCCCACGTCGCACGATCAATGTCCGCTGCCGTCACATCGGGCCCGGAATAAATCACCGTAATCAATAGCCGCGCCACAATAATCATCCCGAACGACGTCGGAAACGATAGAAACAGCGTCTTCCGCAGCCCTGCGATCACCAGCCGCTTGATCTCCGCCGTGTCCTTCGCCGCCGCCGCCCGCGACAGCATCGGAAAAATCGCCGTCGCCATCGACACCCCGAAAATCCCCACCGGCAACTGATACAGCCGCTGCGCCACAAACAACTTCGCCAGCGCCCCGACCCCATCGGCAGATGAACCAGATGCCCCCACACCATCACCGCGGCCTGATTATTATGCCCGTCCGGTGAAAGCCAATACGCAATCTGACCATCCATGAACGTGTTAAATTGCACCGCCGACAATCCCACAATCATTGGCAACAACGGCTTCAACACATCCCTCAACCCGCTCGACCGAAAACCAGCCAACAGCGGCAACCTCACCCCCGACTTCCTCAACGTCGGCACCATCTGCAAAAGTTGCAGCACTCCCGCTACCAACACCGCCACCGCCACCCACACGATGCGCTTCTCAATCGGATATTTATGCGTGAACAAAACCACCGGCAACACCGCCGCCGCAGCCGTCACCAGATTCAAAATAATCGGCGACGCCGCCTGCGCCGTGAACCGATCATGCACCGTCGCAATCGCCCCGAACAACGCCACCACGCAGACCATCAAACAATACGGCAGCATGATCGCCAGCATCAGTGCCGTCAGCGCATTGTTCGACGTAATCCGCCCCGAACACGCGAGCGGAATCAAAATCGCCTCCCCCAGCAGCGTAATTCCGCCCAACGTCAAAATGAGAAAAGCAGTCGTCGCCGCCGCAAGTCGATTCGCCGCCTCCTGCCCCCACTCCTTTTGGACCCGCGTATACACCGGCACAAAAATCGCTGTCAGCGCACCCTCCCCAAACAACCGCCGAAATAAGTTCGGAAACTGAAATCCCATCGTAAATGACGAAAACGGTTGCCCCAGCGCAAGATACGCCGACCACAACTTGTCGCGTAACAGCCCCGCAATCCGCGACACAATCGTCAGCCCCGACATCAAGTTCGCATGTCGAATAAACCGATCATTCTGAGCCATAAAGTTCGCATCCTTGCGACAACACGCGTCTCGAAGAGGCGCTACCGAGCACGTTCAAGCTTTAAGATTATGGCCGATTATGGGTTCGAGTGGGAGGAGAGCATTTCCCGCTGCGCCTTTACCCGCCGTCGGTACCGCGTGCGCAAGGTCCATACGCATAAAAGAATACCCAGCAGAGCGCCGAATAAATATGACGCAAGATGCGTAAACATATCCGCGACAAATGCATGAATATGCTCCGGCGGTAAAAATTCAGCATCAGATTCCGGAAGAATATAAACGCCCTGTCGCACGAGCAGATAGCCCGTCAGACCGGACACCGCCGCAAGAAATCCGAGAAGCGTTAAAGTAACAACCAGCGGTTTCACAAATTGTCGAACGCCAATCCTGGGCATATCCCCCACCGTCGCACAAATCGACAACGGAAGCCCAAGAAAGAACCCCACCCACCACGTCGCAATGATTCCCCACCCAAAACCGAGCAACGTCGGATTATGCGTGTCATTCAAAATCGGCGGATGAAAAACAGTAAAATATTCCAGGCAAATACGAACCGTGATTTGATCGTGAATGATCCCATAAACAATAGCGGCGAGGATGCAGAGGCTGATGATTTTGAAACGTTCCAGCATATCGCGACTCAAGATCCTTTAAGCGTCATGGCGCGAAGTTGCCGCACCAATTCGGCGGGGTCCAGTTCGGGGAGCATCCCCTCTCGTTTCTGGGTGTAATTCAAAGTGCTGGACTCGTACTGCTGTACGAACCGCACCGCATTCACCCAGCCGAGTGATTGCACAAGCGCCTCAAAACCTCGCGTGCGCAATTGCGCCGGATCGATAAAGGTCATCGTCATGTGGCAAGCTCCTTGCAGGATTGGCGACCGGGATAAATTCTAACAAATTACGTGGAACCAACGCTTGATACGTGCATCATTTTACAAATCTTCCGTACCCGTTCCGCCGGATCCGCCTGCGAAATCACCGCGCTACACACACACACCCGCCTCACCCCAACCCCGACCAACTCCATCAGATTCCCCTCGCCTATCCCCCCAATCGCCACCAACGGCACATCCCCCGGCAACTCCCGTATCGCCTCCGCCGCATAACCAGGCCCCGCAATTCTCGCCTTCTCCTTCGTCCCCGTCCGAAACATCGGCCCAAGCGCCACATAATCCGCCCCCTCCCGCACCGCCTCACGCGCCTGACCTATATTCTCCGTTGAAACCCCAATAATTTTCCCCGCCCCAAGAATCTTCCGCGCGTCGCCGCACCTCAAATCATCCTGCCCAAGATGCACCCCATCCGCATTGGCCAACACCGCAATATCCACCCGATCATTAATAATACTCATCGCCCCCGCAGCCCGGCACTTCGCCGCTACAACCTTCGCCCGCCTCAACAACTCCCCATCACTCAACGATTTTTCCCGCAACTGAACGCACACCTCACCATCCGCTGCACCCGCCCCCACCAAAATCTCATCCAACATCCTCTCCCACCCCCCCCCCCCACCACCGCCGGATGACACAACGATTCCGTCAACAGCACATACAATCTCACCCGCGAAAACCGCTCCCGCCCTAAATTGCCCCTCACCGTTCTCGCCAACGTCTGCTCAATCACATACCCCCTATACCGCAACTTCTCCACCGCCTGCCCCAATCGCGGATCAATCGTCTTCCCACACTCCTCCAGCACCCGCAGGGACTCCGACAACCGCTTGCCCGCCGCCACCACCACCGCACCCATCGAATCCCGCCTCAACTCCGTCGGCATCTTAATTCCCGTCCCGACATCCTCCTCCGTATCCCGCCACGCAATCGCCTCCCCCATCGGCGGCGTCGAAAGCACCTCCCCCAACCCATGCCTCATTCCCTTCAACTCCTTCGCCAACGCCCCATCATTCAAACCAAACCGCGCATAATCCTCCATCACCCGCAGCGCCTCTCGCGCCCGGTTCCCATTCGCATCAATCATCCGAAAAATCGCAGGATCATTCATCCCCACCGTTATACCGGATATAACTCACACAAGTAACGCCCCTCACCTCGCGCGTGCACGTGGCCCTATTTCATGGCCCGGAGTTCACGCTTTAGCGTGTTTGCGGGACAAAACGGCAGGAAACCAGAAAGGCCATCCATGGAAATCCTCCCCGACATCCATCAAATCCCCGTCAACTACAAGGGCCGCCCACTCAAACTCTACCTCCTTCTCGCCCCCGACCTCCGCATGCTCATGGACGCCGGCGACGCTTCCGTTCCCGACTCCGACATCCTCCCCTACTTCGAAAAAATAAACCTCGACCCAAAATCCCTCACCCACGTCATGGCCACCCACCCCGACGTCGATCACACCGGCGGCCTGCACCGCATGAAACTCGCCGCGCCCAACGCCCAATTCATCTGCGGCACCCTCGACCGCCCACAAATCGAATCCCCCGAAGGTCTCGTCGACATCCGCATGCGAGCCCACTACTACTGGCACAACATGGGCATGGACGACGACGCCAAAACAAAATTCCTCCCCGCGCCGGCGGATACGTCCCCATCGACTCCACCCTCGCCGGCGGTGAAACCCTCCGCTGCGACCACGACCAATACCTCGAAATCCTCCACCTCCCGGGCCATTCCCACGGCCACCTCGGCGTCTACATCCCCTGGCAAAATGCCGCCATCATCGGCGACGCCGTCCACGGTCACGCCAACTGCTTCCTCGACGGCCGCTCCGCGTTCGCCCCCACCTACATGTACATCGACGAATACCTCGGCACCATCGACCACCTCCAGGCAATGAAACTCGACAAGCTTTACTCCTGCCATTGGCCCGACTGCATCGACCGCGCCGGCGTCGATTCATTCCTCAACCAATCCCGCGACTACGCCCTCCGCGCCGAGAAAGTCATTCTCGAAACCGTCAAGGCCGCCGGCAGCGACGGCGTCACTCTCAAAGACGTCTGCACAAAGGCAAAACCCCAACTCGGCGACTGGCCCCCCGAAAACGATGCCGACACCCGCTCCATGGCCTGCGGCCACCTCGAACGCCTCGTCGCAAACGGCCTCCTCCAAGCCACCACCTCCCCCCCCATCCACTACTTCTACGAACCCCGCTGGCTCGGCCTTAAATAACACCCATATAGCCCCGGGTTTACCCGGGATAACCGCCCAACCAAACATCACCCCCCAGCCCCAATCACCCCCCTATCGCTCCGACTCCCCGCCTCTCACACCCCCGCCCTCACGATTTGACCACCGTTCAAACAACGCAACCCCCCGCTTCGACGCCTTGCAAAATGCTACTACCTCCTGCACCTCCGGAACCCCCGCCACCTCCGCCGGCAAATCCGCCAACGCCGCCATCAGCGGACGCGCATGCCCCTCCCGAAACGCAATCTGAAACATCTTCCGCAACCCATTGATGCTCTCCCGGCTCACCCCCGCTCGCCGCAGCCCCACCGCATTCAACTGCGTCACCGTGTTCGTCCCCATCGCAATAAAAAACGGCGGCAAATCCACATTCAAACAACACGCATTCGACGGCATCGCCAGCCGACCCACCCGGCAAAACTGGTGAATCGCCACATACGCCCCAATCATCGCACGCGCCCCCACATGCACATGCCCACCCAGCACCGCCCCATTCACCAGCATCACATCGTCCGCGATCACGCAGTTATGTCCGACATGCGAGTTCACCATAAAGTAACAGCGCGACCCGATCACCGTCTTCGTATTCAGCCCCGTCCCCCGATGAATTGTCACCCCCTCCCGAAACACATTGTCATCACCAATAATCGTCTCAGAAAACTCCCCACCATACTTCCGATCCTGCGGCCATCCCCCGATCATCGCATTCGGATGCACCACATTCCGCTCCCCCATCGTCAACGGCCCAGTCAACCGCGCACCCCCGTGAATCACCGACCCAGCCCCGATCGTCACCGGCCCCTCAATCACCGCGTAAGGCCCCACCCGCACATCCGCAGCAATCGTCGCATCAGAAATAATCGCCGTCGGATGAATCAGACATGCTCACTCAACTCTAAAGCCGGGAATCGCATCACCGGACTGGACGCTTCTGCAAAACCAAAATACCTACACCTCAAACACCCCAACCGGCAAATTCAACAGGAAGCTCGCCACCCCCACCAGATCCCGCCGCAATCCCGTAAACGCCCACACCTGATTCGTATCCACAACCACCGCCTCCGCCATCGACCGATTCACCCCCGGCGAATGATACTCCAACTCCCCAAACCCCGTCGGCCCGCTAAAATGATTGTACGACTGCACCGAATCCTCCGTCCCCGCAGGCGTATGCAGCGGAACATCCGCATATCGCCCCGAAGGATTATTCAAAAAATTCCGCACGATCAGCGTCGCACGCCCCTCGTGTTCATTCGACAAAAACCCGATCCGCCCCGTCACTTCGGTCTTCCGAATCCCAATCTTGTGCCGATCGATCGAATCCAGCTTGAACCGCACATGATTGTTCTCCACCCGCAAATAATCCGCCCCCGTCGCCTCGTAATAATCCGTGATCACTGTCTTCCCCAGCGTTGGCGCATAAAAATGTCCGCCATGCGGTACCACCATCTGAATCAAAAACCACAGCCCAAAATACAGCGAATCGCTCGGCGACTTCCAAAAGCTCAAATCGGCTCGCGATCTCATACCCCGCAAACTCCACCTTCCCCCGCACCAGCTCCGGCGCATACGCGAACGGACTCTCAATCGCACGTATCGACCGCTCCACGATTCCCCGAACCTTGGAACCGGCCTTGTGAAAATAATCCGCCGTGAACGCATTCGTCATCCGAATCGAATTCGCCGTCCGCCCGCCGACCGTCCAATTCCCCGGATCAATCGAAGGCTGTGTCACTACCCCATCGGCCAGCGCATTCCCCTTGAAAAACAAACCCCGCTCCGGCGCGATCCACACCCGATCCCCGCCCAGCACATGCTCTTTCGCCAGATATTCCTTCCACCCCGCCGACCGAAGCTCCGGATTCACAAAATAAAGATTGTCCCCGTCCTCACGCGTGAACAACCCAAGCACGCGCCCCCATGCGGCGTCACCACAAATCTCCCCCCCCCCATCCCCTCCTTTGGCGAATAAAAAGTATGTGATTGAAGAGCCGCACCATCAAGATGCGAAACGAGGGTGTCATGTTTCATCTTGTTTCCGTCTGATTTACCGCTTTTCCGAAATGTGCCTACACGCCAACCGGAACGCTCGTCGGAAGCTCCGACCCCTTCGGCATTTTCCGCCCGATCTTATGGTCCCGAATTTTATCCTGCAACCGCATCAGCCCCTCAATCAACGCCTCCGGACGCGGCGGACACCCCGGCACATAAATATCCACCGGCACCACCAGGTCCACCCCCTTCACCACGTGATACCCATACTTAAAATACGGCCCCCCGCCAATCGTGCATGCCCCCATCGCCATCACATACTTCGGCTCCGCCATCTGGTTGTACAGCCGCCGCACCCGCGACGCCATCTTGTACGTCACCGTCCCCGCCACGATCATCAAGTCCGCCTGCCGCGGCGTTGCACGAAACGCCCCCGCGCAAATCGATCCAGATCGTACCGTGCCCCCCCCACCGCCATCATCTCAATCGCGCAGCACGCCAATCCAAACGTCATCGGCCAAATCGCGCTCGCCCGGGCCCAGTTCAACGCCCAGTCCACGCTCGAGATAATCAGCCCTTCTTCGAATCTATTTTCAATCCACGCCATTATGCTTTCCTAGTCCACTAAAAAGCCGCTGATGGCTTCGCCTCGAAAACAATCACCGCTCCGCTAACTCCGGATCCTTCCGCGCCCAGCGCTTCAAACTCTCACTCGCCCCGGGCTCTTGCACCCGCGCCGCAAGTGTCGTCGTAATGCTGCTCCTCACCCATTCCAAATACCCAAACCGCCACAAATACGCATATCCCACCAGCAAAATCCCAAAGAACCCCAGCATGTCCAGCAGCGCCGGCAGCTTGAACTGCTGATACACCGTCGCCCACGGATAAAACAGCGCAATCTCCACATCAAATACCAAAAATATCAACGCGATAATATAAAACCGCAAATCAAACTGTACCCACGATTGCCCAATCGGCGGCTCCCCACACTCATACGCCACCGACTTATCCTCCAACTGCATCCGTGGCCGCAGCATTGCCCCCACCGCCATATTAAAAAAAACGAAAAAGCCCCCCAACACCATAAAAATCGTGACCGTCAAAAGCGTGCTCATAATTCTCTGCCCAACTCAAGTGCTAGCGGACAATGCGCATCATTGCGCCCTTCATTATAGGGGCATGCCGTGCGGAACCCGGAATACTAAACCCAAAAATTAAAATCCCCGCCGACGCAATCGCCAGCCCCGTCGTCGCCAACTGCCCCACCAGCAGGATACGCTTATTGATCTTCAACGGCCACCGCACATACCAAGGCCCCGCCACGCACCCCATCAATGGCAACTCCAAATAATGCATCGCCCCCGCCAGGCATGACGTCGCCCCTACCCCCGCCACAATCCCACCCACCAAACACTCCGTCCGCAACCACGACACCTCCATCACCATCCGCCAATCATAATAAGCCCCTAACAAAACCACTCCCGCAAACAAAAACATCAACCCGCACCTTCCCGCCGCTCGCATCATCAGCCGCGACAAACTCAACTCCGCCTTTCCAGCCACTGCCATCATCAAGTTCCCGACCTTCCAACTTCTAACTTCCAATTTCTAACTTTCATTCCCCTCACCTCCTCTTCACCGCCACCGCCGGCTTAATATCCGCCTCCCGCACCACCGCCGATATCGCCCCACTCTCAATCCGTGCCTTCTCCGCCGCCGCCCACTCCGGCAACTTCTCCTTCTGCATCCACAACGGTATCGGCGTCCGGAGATTCTTCTTGTCCAACTCCAGAAACTCAATCACCGCATCATCCCGCGTATACGCCGAAATATCATGCAGCCGTCCCATGTGAATGCACTCCGTCGGGCACGGTTCCGTGCACAACGCACAAAAAAGGCACTTCGAATAATCGATCGCAAACCGCTCCAGCTTCACCGTCTTCCCACGCCCCGTGTAATCAATGTAAATGCAATCCACCGGACACGCCTTCGCGCACAAATCGCACGCGATGCACTTCGACGCCTCAAACTCATGGATCCCTCGATACCGCGGCGCAAAATCAATCCGCTGCTCCGGATACTGAATCGTCACCGTCTTGGAAAAACAATCGCGCAGCGTAATCATCATCCCGGTGCTGATCGTCTTCACCGTCTGATAAATATCCGAAAAATATCCTGTACTCACACCGGCCATCACAAACAATCCTCTCGAAAACCCCCAGCCCCATTATAGACCATTTTTCCAACCCACGGGTGTCGCCCTTCTCCGCACCGAGTGCCACGGGTCTGCCCAGTTCGCAGACCTGTGCCTCATGTGGATGCCCAAAAACTCGATCGCCTGTCCATCCTTCTGTCTTCACCCAAGCACCGACGGATTCCTCTCCTTAAACTGCGCCTGATGCCAATACGGATACGGCACCGCCGTCGCGCTCGCCGCATCCAACCTCTTCACCTGCTCCGCCGTCAAATTCCACCCCACCGCCCCAAGATTCTGCCGCAACTGCTCTTCATTCCGCGCCCCAATAATCACATTCGCCACCGTAGGCCGCTGCAAAAGCCAGTTAATCGCCACCTGCGGAACCGTCTTCCCTGTCTCCTTCACCACCTCATCCAACGCATCCACCACCCGATACAAATACTCCTCCGGTATCGGCGGCCCCGCGTCCGTCGACAACTTCGAATGCAGACGCGTCGTCTCCGGCAGCGGCTGCCCGCGACGAATTTTTCCCGTCAATCGCCCCCATCCCAGCGGGCTCCACACCACCGCGCCCACGCCCTGATCCAATCCCAACGGCAACAATTCCCGCTCATAATCCCGCCCCACCAGCGAATAATACGCCTGATGCGCCACGTACCGCGCCAAACGATTCCGCTCCGAAACCGCCAGCGACTTCATCAAATGCCAACCCGAAAAATTCGAGCACCCGATATACCGAATCTTCCCCGCGCGCACCAAATCATCCAGCGTCCCCAGCGTCTCCTCCAGCGGAGTCTGCGCATCAAATCCATGCAACTGATACAAATCAATATAATCCGTCCCCAGCCGTTCCAACGACGTATTTACCGCATTGATCAAATGAAACCGCGACGACCCCACATCATTCGGCCCCGTCCCGTGGCGAAACGTCCCCTTCGTCGAAATCAACACCTTCTCCCGCCGCCCCTTGATCGCATGCCCCAGCACCTGCTCCGAATGCCCCTCCGAATAAATGTCGGCCGTGTCAAACATATTCAGACCGGCCTCAAGACAAATATCCACCAACCGCGTCGCCTCGCTCGCCGAAGTGTTCCCCCACGTCTTAAAAAACTCACTCTCCTTCGCCCCAAACGTCCCCGTCCCCAACGACAACACCGGCACCTTAAACCCCGACCGCCCCAACAATCGCGATTCCATAACCCTACTCCTTATCGTTGATGAATCTCCACTGACTTCAATGCCCTCATGTGCCCTCGAACGGGCTTGCCACGTCGCGACGATCGCGCAAAAAAACGCGCCGATCCCCGCATCACTTCCCCCGCGCCCCCTTCACCACCTCCACAAACCGCCGTGCATTCTCCGTAATCCCCGCCCAATCCCCCTTACCACACGCCTCCTTGCTCACCAGCGACGACCCCGCCCCCACACACACCGCGCCGGCCCTGATCCACTCGCCCGCAGTCTTCAAATCCACCCCGCCCGTCGGCGTCAATTTCAAAAACGGCATCGGCGCCAGCAGATCCTTAAAATACCCCGGCCCCAGCGTCGTCGCCGGAAACACCTTCACCACATCCGCCCCGGCACTCCACGCATTCAAAATCTCCGTCGGCGTATACGCACCCGGTATCACCGCCTTCCCCAACCGCTTCGTCGCCTCAATCACCTTCACATCCATCACCGGCGAAAAAACAAACTCCGCACCCGCATGAATCGCCGCCGCCGCCGTACCCGCGTCCAGCACCGTCCCCACCCCCACCACGATCTTCTCCCCAAACGTATCCACCAACTTCTCAATCCCCGCGATCGCCTTCGGCGTCGACATCGTTACCTCGATCCCAATCACCCCTCCCTCAATCAGCGCCTTTGCAATATCCTGCAACTGATCCGCAGACTGTGCCCGAATCACCGCCACCACCCCACACTCCTGCAACCGCTGCAAAGCCATTTCTTTCTTCACGCACCTGCCTCCAAAAAACCATCGAACCAGCACGATACAACACCACTAGGCAACGGAGCAAGGCAAGCTAACCGTGTCCCATCTCAATAGAACTGTCCCCGATTCCCGTTCACCCCCACCCTCTGCTACAATCACACATTCTTATTCCGTCCTCCACCCCCACAGGAGTTGGCAAATGTTCTCCGGATCGTTCACCGCCCTGATCACCCCCTTCCGCAATGGCCAATTCGACCGCGCCACCTTTGAAAAACAGATCGAATACCAAGCCAAAAACGGCACCAACGGCATCGTTCCCGTCGGCACCACCGGCGAATCCCCCACCGTCAGCCACGACGAACACCGCGAGATCATCGAAGTCGCCGTCCACGCCGCCAAAGGCACCGGCATGAAGGTCCTCGCAGGCACCGGCTCCAACTCCACCGAAGAGGCCCTCGACCTCACCGCCTTCGCCAAACAAGCCGGTGCCAATGGCGCACTCATCGTCAACCCGTACTACAACAAGCCCACTCAGGAAGGCCTCTATCGCCACTTCAAGGAAATCGCCACCAAAGTTGATCTGCCCATCGTCCTCTACAACATCCCCGGACGCACCGGCATCACGATGGCCAACAGCACCGTCAGCCGCCTTGCCCGCGATTTCAAAAACATCGTCGCCATGAAGGAGGCCACCGGCAGCGTCGATTCCTGCGCTGAACTCTGCAATATGGGCTTTCCCGTCCTGTCCGGCGATGATGCCCTCACCCTGCCTTTCATGGCCGTCGGTGCCGTCGGCGTTATCAGCGTCGCGACCAACATCATCCCGCGCGAGATTCGCCAGATGGTCGATGCCGCCCTCGCCAACGATTTCGCCTCCGCCCGAAAAATTCATCTGCGACACATCGAACTCTTCAAGTCACTCTTCATCGAGGGCAACCCCATGGGCGTCAAGGCCGCCATGCAGATGCTTGGCCGCGACACCGGCGACATGCGGCTGCCGCTCTGCGAAGTCTCCGACGGTGCCCGCCGCGCGATCCGCGCCGCCCTCTTCAATGTCCAGATGCTGCAGGACAACGCCGCTTAACCCCCTGCCCAAATTCGACGATGGCATCGCAGGAATGTGTATTCATCTCCCATCGACACCGATCCCGAAACACCTTCCACCACGGAGACGAGCAATGACCCCACCCGCACTCACCCACGCGCTTGTCCTCAGTGCCATTCTTCTCTCACTCGGCGGTTGCCAGACCGATGCCCCCCACATGATTGTCGCCGACGCCCAACCGCCGGCCGCTTCCCCAACCCCCACCCGATCACCAACCCCCGCAAATACGCCCCCCGCCGCCCAAAAAATCAGCGACCTCTCCGCATCCGACCTGCGCGATGTGCTCGCCGAACTCAACAAAGGCCATCACGACAAGATGCAACTCGCATGGTGGGTCAACGCCCCTCTGCTTCGCTCCGCCGATCCTGTCTTCAAAAAGTTCTATAAAGAGCAGGGCGATCGCCAAAAGGAATTGGCAACCGAACTCGAAGCGTGGGCGAAGTTACATCACATCGACCTCACCTACCGCTACACCGACGACACCTTCAGCAAAGCCCAGAAAATAATGGAGCAGCGCCAGGAAAAAACCGTCCGCGCCGACAACAAAGAAGATTTCGGCCGCGACATGCTCATTGATGAATTTCAGGATTACGAGTTCGGCATCAGCCTCATCACCGCCCTGCTCCCCTCCATACACGACCCCGCTCTACAAACCTACCTGCAAAAAAACCTGCACGCCCAGGAAGCGGGCGACGCGCAAATACAGACCTTCCTAAAAAAATATAAATTCACCGGCTGACGTCCCCCCCCCCGCCTGCGGCCCCGCTCATCCCCCAATTCAAATCCGATTCGCCCACTTTTTCAATGCAATCAACGTGGACCGGAAATCCTTCGGAATCTCCGCACTCAGTGTCATCGGCTCCTGCGTTGTCGGATGCGTAAACGTCAGCGACCGCGCATGAAGCGTCAACCGATCCATCAGTGGCCGCTCCTCCTGAAATTTTCCCAACTTATAATGCCGCTTGAACTCCGAAAGCAGCAGCGTCTCCCCGCCATAATACGGATCCACCGCAAGCGGATAACCCATCGCCTTCAAATGCACCCGGATCTGATGCCGCCGGCCCGTCACCGGGTACACTTTCAACAACGTCACGCCCGCAAACCGCTGCTCCACAATCCATTTGGTGCGGGATTTCTTCGGATCGATGCCGCGGATCACCATCCGATTTTTATTGCTGGCATCGTGCCCGATCGGAAGATCAACCGAACCCGACTCGTGCAGCGGCGTCCCGCGCACCAGCGCAAAATATTCCTTCGTCACGGTGCGATTGCGGAACTGTTCCGACAGATCGCGATGCGCCTCCGGCGTGAGCGCAAAGACGATCAGCCCCGAGGTGTCCGCATCAATCCGATGAACGATCATCGGCTTGACGCCCTTGAGCTTCGGATCCGCCGCAAGAAGGGTCAGCAAATTCTCCGTCCGCCCCCGACCCGAAAGCACCGCAAGACCCGATGCCTTATTCAATGCGACAATCGCATCATCCTGATAAACAATTGCGTAATGCTCGTTTTTTTTCATCAAACTTTCTTCTTCAATCGGAGTTCACGCTTCAGCGTGCTGGACCACATCAACGGCTCGTGCAGCAGGCACTCCGACACGCGAACGTGCGGAAGCGTTTTCAATCGCCGTCGCCCGCCTTCCGCTCACAGCGGCCGCGCCACAAGTTTCAACAACCAATACGCCACCGGCGCCGCCAGCAATGGCGAATCAAGAATATCCAGCACCCCGCCAAAGCCCGGCACCTTTCCTGAATCCTTCACGCCCGCGTCCCGCTTCAATAACGATTCAAACAAATCCCCAAGCTGCCCCACCGCGCCCAGCAGCACGCCCGCGATCAGTCCCTGCGGCCACGTGAAATTCCCAAAAAGTGACGCCGCCGCAGCACCAATCGCGCCTGAAAAAACCAACCCGCCCGCGAACCCCTCCAGCGTCTTCCCCGGCGACAGCCACGGAATCAACTTCCGCCGGCCAATCAAACGCCCCGTCGTATACGCCCCCACATCCGCTGACTTCACAATCGCAACAATCGCCAGCAGCATCCACGCCGAATGACTCATGCAGATCGGCAGGAAAAAACCCGGCAGCACGCCCAGATACACAATCGCCAGCAGCGTCCCGCCCGCATTCGCCATCGCCCCATCCACACGCTGCCTCCGCGAATGCATCGCCACCGCCGCTACCAGCGACAATGCCAAAATCGTCGGCACCAGATAATGCGGCTTCACTGTCCGAGTCCACTGCGCAATGAAATACCACGGAGAATTTTCAATCGCATGCAGCGCATCGACCTGCGCGTTGGGAATCGGATGCGCCGCCATCGTCGCCGGCGGACCCGCCTCCGACGGCAGAATCTGCGACAGCTTCGCATGACGCTCCACCACCCCCTCCGACACCTGCTCGATCCACGGCCACAACATACACAGCATCGTCGCCGCCACCGTGATCCGCATCGAAATCGTCACATTCTCCGCCGCCAGAAGCGACCCCATCTCCCGCAGCCCAAACGGAATCACGACCACGCACCCCAACGCCACAAACAACCCCGGCGGCGTCGAATACGCCACCAAAGGCCACCCGCCGGAACAATACGAATCGAGGAAAATCAAGCCGATGAAGAGTGCGCCGAAGAGGAGGCCGAAGATGAGACGGTATTTGAGCATTGAGGGAGAGTATATCGACGCGGCGCGCGGTTGGCATGTGCAGACGGGGAGGGGGTGGCGGCATGCTGAAGCGAGCTGTGAGGTTATGCGATTACTTTGTTTAGGGGGTAGCTGATAATGCCGGTGGCACCGGCGCGTTTGAGCTTGGGAATGAGGTCGCGTTCCGATTTTTCTTCGACGATCACTTCGACAGCAACCCATTTTCCGTCGGCGAGCGGGGAGACCGTGGGCGATTTTTCAGCGGGCAGGAGGCCCAGGACGGCTTCGAGCTGCTCGCGCGGGGCGTTGAGCTTGAGGCCCACTTTTTCGCGGGCGTTGATCGCGCCCTGGAGGAGGAGGGCGATGTTCTCGATTTTTTCGCGCTTCACGGCTTCGGAGGCCCAGACTTTTTTGTTGGCGATCAAGCGCGTCGTCGAGGTCATAAGGGTGTCGATGATACGCAGATTATTGGCGCGAATGGAGGACCCGGTTTCGGTCACGTCGACGATGGCGTCGAGGAGCCGGGCTTTCACTTCGGTGGCACCCCAGGAAAATTCGATGCGGACTTTGATGCCTTTGGATTCAAAATATTTGCGTGTGAAGTTGACAAGTTCGGTAGCGATCACGCCGCCGTCGAGTTCTTCGGGCTTCGTGACGGGTGATTCGTTGGGGACGCAGAGGACCCACTTGGTGGGGCGGCTGGTGGCCTTGGAATAGACGAGTTCGAGTACTTCGTGCACGTCGGAGTTGTTTTCGAGCACCCAGTCGTGCCCGGTGAGGCCGACGTCGATCACGCCATCCTCGACATAACGCGCCATCTCCTGCGCGGAACATCACCAGCTCAATCGTCGGATCATCGATCGCCGGAAAATACGAGCGATCATTAATGGAGATTTTCCATCCGGCCTTGGCGAAGAGATCGACGGTGGAGTCCTGGAGCGAGCCTTTGGGGATGCCGAGACGGAGGACGTTGGGGTTGGGTTTGAGCATGGGGTACCTGATCACAGGGACAGGGCGTTTTTTTTACCACGACGAAGAGATGACGACGTAAATGAGCCACAAATGAACACGAATGAACACAAAGGGGTTATTGCGGGCCTGCGTGAACTTCGTGTTCTCCGTGGTTCCGATTATTTTTTCTTGGCTACAACGGCTTTGCCCTTGGAGGGTTCCGGCTTCACCGGTTCCGCTTTTCTTGCGAGTTCTTTGGCGAGTTCTTTCTCGCGTTCGCGTGCGGCGGCGGCTTTGGCCTCCTCGGCCTGCGGCGTTCCCTCGATCGGAGGCGGCGCAAGAATCGGAGAATGCACCTTCGCCACCTGCGGCCAGATTTCGGCGACCAGTCGTCGATCTCCTTCCGCGCGCCGTGGAAAAACTCTTCCGCCTCGGTCGCCTTCAAATGCTTCTCGATAATCTGCTGGGCCGTCTTCATATCCATCCCCTCCGGCAGCGCATCCTTGGAGACCAGCCACAGCAGCAGCTTGGTATCCACCGGCGCCGCGGCGACGCCAAAACAATCGACGGCGACCGCCGCCTCGACATACGGCGTGATGCCCGCGAGGCTCTGAAAATACGGCCGCACCTCCGTCTTCTTCATTTCCTTCAGCCGATCGAGCCGCATCTGATGCTCGCGGTCAAAAATGCTCTGCAGCGTCCGGTGCAACGCGGAGCAGCGCGATTCCGCGAACGGATAACGCACCCCCAAGCAGCGCCGCCAGCTCAATCGCCGGCGTCACGCGCAGCTCATTGAAATCCACCATGTTCTCCATGAATCTTGCGCTCCGCCACGCGTCGTCCGCGCCTCATCGCAGTCATATTCCAGAAACGCCCGAATCAGCCGCGCCAGCGGATCCAGCGGCTCCGGCTTCTTCGCCGGTGCCGCCTTCACGAACCGCGCAATCATCTTCTTGAGCACATCGACCTTGACGTTCGGCTTGTTCATGTGGGCTGATCCCTTTGATTACAGTCGCTTCATCACACGCGTGGTCTTCGCTGACCGGGGCGGCGACTCCGCGCGACCTGCGTCATTCCTTCTCGTCTTCATCTACTCGGCATGACGGCCGGCACCGGCGGCTCGGCCATCGCCTCATCAATCTTCTTGTAATATCTCCGCCTGCTTCTTCAACGACTCATCCAGATGAAACGTCAGCCGCGGCACATACCGCAGCGGCAGCTTGTCGGCCACCTCGCCCTGAATCTGCCGCCCGGCCGACTTAATGCCCGCCAGCACCGTCGTCGGCGTCCGCTTGCCGCCCAGCACGCTCAAATACACCTTCGCCTCGCGCAAATCCGGCGTCACCTCCACCTTCGTCACGCTGATCAGCCCATCCACGCGCGGATCCGCGATCTCGCGCTGCAGCACCGTCGCCACGATCCGCTGGATCTGCGGCTGCCACCTTCTGCTGACGAATCCTTGCCATGTCACTCTTTCTAATCTCCGCCGGCGCTTCACCGCCCGGAAACAATCTCGATCTGAAAATCCAGCAACTCCGCGTACCGCTCCCGCTTCACATGCTCCACCATCTTGCTCAGCGAACTTTCCAGATGCCGCGCGTCGTTGCCGACCATCGCGATCCCCAGAAACGCATGCTGCGGATGATCCAGATGATCCACCTCGGCAACCGAGACGTTGTGGTGATGATGCCACTTGTCCTTCAGCGAGCGGACGATTTTCCGCTTGTCCTTCAGATTCAGGGCATCGCCGATCCGCAAATCCAACTGGAGAATTCCGATCAACATAAGTTCAGTCGTCGGTTCCGGTTTCGAGATCATGAGGTCGTCTCGAAACCGGAACCGCTCGAACTCGTTAGAGCGTTCGCGCCACGTCCACGGTCTTGTACGCCTCGAGGCGGTCGCCGATCTTGATGTCGTCATATCCCGCGATCTTCAAGCCGCACTCGATGCCGCCGCGAACTTCCTTCACGTCTTCCTTGAAGCGCTTCAGGCTGTCCAGCGTCAGATTCTCCGTGACGACCGCGCCGTCGCGGATGAGACGGAACTTGTTGTTCCGCTGCAGCACGCCGTCGGTGACCATGCAGCCGGCGATGTTGCCATGCCGCGACACCTTGATGACCTGCCGAATTTCCGCATGGCCCAGAATCTGGTCCTGCTTCGTCGGCGCGAGCATCCCGGTGAGGGCCTTGCGGATGTCGTCGGTGATTTCATAGATGATGCGATAGAGCCGAACTTCGACGCCTTCATCTTCCGCCAGCTTCCGCGCCGTTTCGTCCGGCACCACGGAGAAGCCGATGATGATCGCGTCCGACGCTTCCGCCAGCAGCACGTCGCTCTCCGATGATGCCGCCGACCGCCGCGTGCAGCAGCCGAACCTTCACTTCCTTCGACAGCTCCTCGGTCAGCAGCGTGCTTGAGCACATCCACCGAGCCCTGCACGTCCGCCTTCAGAATGACGCGCAATTCCTTGATCGTGCCCTTCTGAATCGTGTCGTGCAGATTCTCCAGCGTCACCTTGCTCCGCTGGGCGATCTCGCCCTGGCGATCCGTCATCTTGCGATCGTCCGCGATGTCCCGGGCTTCATTCGCATCATCCAGCGCGTAGAACTTGTCGCCCGAGCCCGGCACCGCATCCAGGCCGATGACCTCCACCGGCGACGACGGGCCCGCGCTTCTCAATCTGCTTGCCCTTGTCGTCCGTGATCGACCGCACGCGGCCCCACGCCGGTCCGCAGACCAGCGTATCGCCGACATGCAACGTCCCGTTCTGCACCAGCACCCGCGCCACCACGCCGCGATTCGGATCCATAAACGACTCGATCACCGCACCACGAGCGGGCAGCGTCGGCGATGCCTTCAGCTCCTTCAACGTGGCCGTGTAATCGAGATACTCAATCAATTCCTTGATGCCCTGACCGCTGACGGCGCTGGTGCGAACGACTTCCGTATCGCCGCCCCACTCCGCGGGATTCAGTCCATTCTCCGCCAACTGGCCGAGCACCTTGTTCGGCATTCGCTTCCGGCTTATCGATCTTGTTCAGCGCCACGACGATCGGCACGCCGGCCGCCTTCGCGTGGTTGATCGATTCCACCGTCTGCGGCATCACGCCGTCATCCGCCGCCACCACCAGCACGACCACGTCCGTCATGTTCGCCCCGCGGGCACGCATGGCCGTGAACGCCTGGTGACCGGGCGTATCGAGGAACGTGACGCGCTTCATCTTGCCGTCGCCGCCGGTGACTTCCACCGTGTACGCGCCGACATGCTGCGTGATGCCGCCCGCTTCGCCCGCCGCGACGTTGGCCGACCGAATCTTGTCCAGCAAGCTCGTCTTGCCGTGATCGACGTGGCCGAGGATGGTGACGACGGGTGCACGAAGCACCTTCTCCGCCGTCTCCTCTTTTTCCTTGTACTGCCGTTCCAGATCGAACGGTTTCGCTCTCCTTCGCTTTGACGACCAGTTCGAGGCCGAACTCGAGGGCCATCACCTGCGCCGCCTCGGGATCGATCACCTGATTGACCGTCGCCATGACGCCCTGCGCCATGAGCTTCTTCAAAATTTCGCTGCGCCTTCACGCCCATCGCCTCCGCCAACTGACGGATCGTCACCGGCGGCGCGATCTCAATATGCGTCGGCTTCGGCACCGCGCCGTGCGAACCATGTTCGCGTGACGCTGCTGCTTGATCATCTCGCGCTTGCGGTCGCGCAACACGCCCGCCGCGCCCGCGATCCGACCCTGACGTTCCAGCAGATCGGCTTCGCGCCATTCCTTGATCGCCGTCACGCCCGCATCGCCGCGTCGACCCGTACCGACGCCTCGACGTGCCGCCGGACGACCCTTCTTCTTGGCTGCTGCCTCCTCATCATCCACCGGAACTTCTTTCCCAGCGGACGACCGACCGCGCCCGGGCGAACCGGTCGGCAGCGGCATCGGCGGCATCGCCAAACCCTGGCGTCGCAGGACGATTCTGACCACCCTGACCCATACTGCTTTGACCGCCCTGACCCCCCTGCCCACCTTGACCGCCCTGGCCACCCATCGGAGGACGGGGACGAGCGCGCGGCGCGGGAAATTGATCGGGCTGCTCGACACGAACGACCTTCGGACCCTGCATCTGCGCTGCCGACGGACGCACCTGCGGACCAGCCGGCGCAACGGACGTCGGACGCGTCGGTACATTCGGAATGCCCATCGCTCGCACCGGCGGACGCACCGGCTTCTGCAGCACCGGCGCCACCGGCTTCGCCGGAGCGCGGTGAGCTGCATGACCATGTCCACGAGCCGCCGGCGCAACCGGCGGCGTTACCTCGGCAGGCGGCGCAACCTGATGCGCAGCGCGTGCCGGTGCAACTTCCACCGGCGTTTCTACCGGCGCAACCGGGGTTTCTTCAACAACGCTGCTCACTGGTCGCCACCGCTTCATCCGCGACGGTCGGCGTCTCAACGGCGCTCGCGCGCTCGGTATCTTCAACAACGGCCTCAGTCGTCGCTTCCGCAACGACCGCATCCTGCCGCTCCATCGACTCCATCCCGCTGCTCTCGCCTTCGCCATGCGAAGGCGGCTCCGCCACTGCGGTCGCCGAATCACCCGAGCCCTCGTGCGATCCCTTCTTCGACGACGAGGACCGCTTCCGCGGCTTGGCCATCTTCGACGTGTCAATGTGCGCAGTCTGCTCGATCGCGGTCTTCAGATCGCCCGAGGCAAACCATTCCCGGATCGTCGCAGCCAGACCCGCACTCACGGGACTCATGTGCGTCCACGGCTTTTTCGGATCTGGAGGTGGAACGCCCTCGTCTTCACATTTCTTGTGATGACCTTGCTGTCGATCGCCAGTTCCTTGGCGAGTTGGAATACTTTAAGACTCAAGCAACACTCCCGAAAATCCCAGCGGCCTGTTTACCGTTGTTGTTGAAAAGAACATGTTCATCTTCTGCACAATTTCACAATCAACTTCGTTTCTCGATGCTATCCATTGCTTGGAGCCGGCTCCTCACTCGCGGCGGCGGCCTCAACAGGCCGCGGCAGCGGGTTCTTCAATCGTCGCCACCGGCTCAGCCGATGGTGCCGGCAGCGGCCTCAGAAGCTTCCAACGGGGACATCCCCGGCTTCGGCAGCGGCCGCGCCGCCATCGCCGCATCCAACGGCGAAACCGTGTTCCGCTTCAATTCCTCTTCGGCCTCTCGTCGCGCGGCATCCTCCATCGCAATCCGCTTCGCCTCTTCCGTCGCGATCCTCGGCGATCTTCTCCGCCAGCTCCTGCGGAATCTCCAGTTCCTTCACCAGCGGCTCGGTGCCGACTTCTTCAATATCCAGCAGGTTGATGATGCCCAACGCGACCATCCGGTCCAGCATCGGCTCATCGACGCCTTCGATCGCCTTGAGCGACTTCTCAAGATCCTCCAGGCCCTTGTTGTATTCCTTCGGCGTCAGAATATCGATGTCCCAACCCGTCAACCGGGCCGCCAACCGCACGTTCTGCCCGCGCTTGCCGATCGCCAGGCTCAACTGGTCGTCATTCACGACCACCGTCGCCCGGTTCAATTCAAAATTCAGCGAAGTCTCCACGATCTCCGCCGGCTTCAGCGAATTCGTGATCAAAATCTGCGACGACTCATTCCACCGCACAATATCAATCTTCTCGCCGCCCAGTTCATCCACGATGTTCTTGATGCGGCTGCCGCGCACGCCCACGCACGCCCCCACCGCATCCACCTTCGTATCGATCCACGTCACCGCGATCTTCGTGCGATAACCCGCCTCGCGGGCCAACGCCTTCACTTCGATCACCTTCTCCTGCACTTCCGGCACTTCCAGCTCAAACAACCGCCGAATGAAATCCGGATGGCTTCGCGACAGAATAATCTTCACCTGGCTGCCCGCATCCCGCACATCCAGCACCAGGCACCGAATCCGGTCGCCGTTGTTGTGCGTCTCGCCCGGAATCTGCTCGCTCTTGGGCAAAAACCCTTCCGAACGCCCCACGTTCACAATCAGCGCCCCGCCCTCAAACCGCGACACGCTCCCGTGATGATCTGCCCCTTCTGGTCCGCGTATTCATCAAAAATGCTGGTGCGTTCATTCTCCCGGATCTTCTGGATCAGCACCTGCTTGGCCGTCTGGGCGGCGATGCGTCCGAACTCGCGGTAGTCGATCAGGGTGCCATCCTTGGACACCTCGATATCGCCGGTCATGCGGTCGATGGTGCAGCTCACGTCGTCCGCTTCGCCGTAAAACTTCCGCGCCGCCGACAGAAGGGAGGCCTCGATATCCACAAAAATCGATTCCTTGTCGATGTTCTTGTCCCGAGCAATCGAGTCGACGATGCGAAGCAATTCCTGGTTCATAAAAATCCCGTAAAGAAAAAAAGCTATTCAATTGTCGAAGCGAAACCTGTTTCCGCCTCGTACGCCTGACCGCCCGGCGCAGGCTGACAAAATCAAAAACCATCGAAATTCCGTCTTCGTGGCCTTCGTGCTCTTCATACCTTCGTGTTCACGTCTCTTCACGCCGCAAAAACAACAACGGTGGAGAATTCTCCACCGTCCTTTTTTCCCGCGTCTTTCGGGAAAAACCGCTCCGCTCAAAATCGGTCATGCGTCAAGAGGAACCTACGCACCTCCGTACATCGATCCGAGCGGTTCGGGCAAATCTCAAACCCTCCGCGTAAACGCGAGAGTAATTCGAGCCGACGTTTGGCTGGACGGCCGCAAACGCCGGGAGGAAAATGTGCGACTTATGCAGTCGCATCAAGACACTTTCTTGTCAGCGTTTCAGTCACGTCATTGCCTCCAGTACGAACAGGAGGACCCATCCCTAGGTCCACTGTGACTTCAATTATACCCCACCCAGCCCATTTGCCAAACCGTTATCCCCTGAATTCCCCGCCGACAAGCCAATCCATATACCCCCGGGTTCGCCCGGGATAACCCTTCGCCACTCACGCAATCTCCACTCCTCAGACCCCACTCCTCACTCCTGCGACCCCTTCTTTCCCGCCTCCACCGTCTGCTGCACATCCTCCTGAACCGCCTTGATACACCGGCGCACCAGCAGATCCCTTTTCCCCGCCGCCTGTTTCTGCAACGCCGCCAGTGCCCCAGCCGCATCCGCACCCCCGTTCACCGCTATCAATCCCATCTTCTGCGCCCACGCCACCCGCACCACCGGATCCGCGTCCCCCGACATTCCCATCAACATCTCCCCCAACTCATTCAGCCCTTCCAAAGGCAAATTTAACACCACCCAAGCGCGCATCATCGGCGAGGGCGACTGCATCACCGGCACCAGTGCCTTGGTCACCTGCCGCCCGCAATGCCGTCCGCGCCGTCGTCGTCTCCGGTGCCTCATCGACACTCGAACTCCTTCGCACCGCTTCATCCGACAACATCCCCACCCCCAGGCTCAACAACTCCGCCCTCACCGCCTGCTCCCGCCCGTTCATCTTCTGTATTTCATCGATCAGATTCTGAATGTCCTTCGCGCTCCCCATGCCCACGCCGGCCCGCACAAAGTCCCCCGCCGGCACATTCTGCCCGCCGAGCCCGGCAACCGCATTCTCCACGTTCCCGCGCGGCGCGGTCATCACGCCGACCCCCAGCGTAAACGTCTGCCGCGGATTCGCGCCAAAAACTCCGCCACCGCGCCCTGATCCACCCGCACGGTCGCCTCAATCGTCGACCGTGGCTCCAGCCGATACACCCGCTGCAAATCCTCGATTGCATACACCCCGATATTCGCGCGGCCGATCCCCAGCGCCTTCGCCGACAATGCAATCGTGCTCTTGATCATCCCCTCCCCCCCCCCACCACCACCCACCGGCACCGTGCGATCGGTCGTATTGTTCATGCGAATCCGCAGCGTGATCGGCTCATCCAACGCGAAATTCCTCACCGGAAACGTCGCCGTCACTAACTGAAAATCCCGCGGCTCCCGATGCGCCCCCGCCGCACTGCTCGGCAACTGCGCCAGGATCGTCAAAAGTCCCTGGGCTGACATCGTCGGCGTCAATTTTATCCCACCCGACATCCGCGCCGTCTGCACCACCTGCAACCCAAAAATCCCCGTCGGATGCGTCCACCACAAATCCTGCATCTGCCTCCCCGCCTCGGCCGTCTTATTCTCCTCGCTCAGCAACCGCACCCATCCGAGCTGCGCCAACGGATCCGCCGGTGCCGCCTTCTCTAAAATCTTCCGCGCCTCCTCCAATTTCCCATCGCGCAGCAACTGCCATCCCTCCAACCGCAGCAGCACCGGATCATCGGCATCCACCAGCCCCCGCAACGTCGCCATCCACCCCGCCGTCTCCGCCGCCGGTGACGGCACCGCCGACAATTCCACCCAAATCGCATCCGCCAGCGCACTTGCCGACTTCGGGTCCGCCTGAATCTCTTCCTTCAACCGCGCCAGAATCTTATCCGCCAACTCATCCCCGGCCTGAGTCGCCGGCGCACTCGTCGCCCCACCCCCTCCCCCCGCCCGCTCCTACCGGCCATATTCATTCGCCAGCAGCCGCGCCGCCACCAATGCCGCGACCGGCGCATCGGGCAACTTCACTATCGCATTCAAGATCGGATACCCCTCCGCCCGCCTCCCCGCCGTCACCAGGTCGATCGCCAACTCCAGGTACAAGTCCGCGGCTGGTGCATGCCCCGCCAATTGAAGCTGCTCCGTCGCCGTCGTCAAAAAATCCGCCGCCTGATCGTGAAGCCCCGCCGCCGCAAGCATCTGCGACATCTCCAGCCACGCCTCGGGCTCCAACGGATTCGCACGCACCACCGCCACCAATGCCCCCAAGCGATCCTCCGCCTTCTGCCCCGCCAGCTTCACCCCCGCGCAGCGCCCCCATATTCACATCATTCAATGCCAGCGCCTGCTGCACCAACGCCTTCGCCCCCGCCGCATCCCCGCGCTCCTGCGCGATGTTCGCCAACCGCAGCGCCATCTCGCTGCGAATCTGCGGATCGAGCTTCACCGCATTCAAGGCCCCCTGAAAAATCTTCGCCCGCTCCTCAATCGTCTCCGCACCGGACGCGAGAAAATCAATGTACTTCACCTCCGCCACCAGATCCCCCGGGTCCAGACGAATTACCTCGCGGAGCGCCTCGCGCTCCACCCCCAGGTCCCCGGTCGCCCCCGCCGCCTCCACGAGCAACTTCAAGGTATGCAGATTCCCCGGATCGACCCGCCGCGCCGCCTGCAGAAAAACCTCAGCCTCCTCCGCCGCCGCCTTGGGCGACAACGCCGTCGCGCGCGACCGATTCATCGCCAGCGTCACCAGCCGATCCCCCACCAACGATGCCGCCGCATCCTGCGCCGCCAGTCCCGTGCGCACCACCCCCCCTAACAACCCCGCCAGCAAAATCCCCCCCGCCATCCGCCGTCCAATGCGCATACAAACTCCAACCTAATAAGTGATTCGCGCCGCTTATACCCCTGCCACCGGGAGCGGTCAACGTGGCGTCCTGCTGCGTTGCGTGGCGGGGAATTGCGCGGATGGTGATGATTACGGAGGGGGGACCGGGGTGACCCGATGACAAGGTGACAAGGTGATTAACGTCGGAGCATTGGTTATGCATTCAATGCCTTGTCACCTTGTCACCCTTTCACCTTGTCACCTTGTCAATTCTCCGTTCTGCCCCGCGATCACCAACGGGTGCCCGGCGATGCCACTTTTCAACCCTGCCGCATATTCCGCCGCCGCCGCATCCCGTTGGCGAACAATCGCCTGAAACAATGGGGCATCCTGCATCCGCAGCCCCGCCACCCGTACCGGAATGTCCATCCTCTTGCCGTCCCGCAAAACCGTGAGCATCACGACCGTTCCGGGCCGGGTCTCATTGATTTGCTTGCGAAACCGATCACTATCCGATTGGAGGGTGAACCACTCGCCGTCAATCCCCAAAATGCGGTCCGCGGGCTCCAAACTCTCCGCCGCCGGAAACCCCGGCTGGGTCTTGATCACCACGACTGCCATCTGCACGCGTGGACTCTTGGGGTCCAACTGCACCGCCTCCAACAAAAGCGAAATCCCCAGCACCCCGATCTCCCCCTCCATGGACGTGCGGGCCTTCATAAACAAATGCACCGCCGCCCGCTCCAGGCGGACCACCGACTCGGGATCGGTCTCCCGGGCCAACGCCTGCTCCACATCTGACCGCCGTTCCGCCCCCAACCGCATCAGTCCCAACGTCGCGGCCTCGCGTACGGGATAACTCGTGGAGTGCAGATTATGGATCAGCGTGTCAATGGGGGCGAGCGCGTCCTGGGCTGCCGGTTCCGCCGCCCGCAACGGCCCCCCGCCCCCCCCGACGGCGATCACGACCAGCATGAATACAGAGAAGAGGCGAGCCGCCATAAAACACTTCCGTCATTATTTTTTCCGCTGCTTTGCCAGCGCCTCAAGCTCCGCCAGCGGTCCGGGCAAGGCGGAATCATCCAGGTCCAACTCCCCATTATCGTCCGCCAACTCGATGTTATCCAAACCTGCTAAATCCAGGCTGGAGCCATCGAGTGAGGGTTCCGCCCCCACCGCGCCCGCAAGCGAATCCGACAACGCCAGCTTATCCTGGTCCCCGACCAGCGATACTTCCCCATCCTCAGTGGAAGAACCTTTGCCGGCCCCCGCGAGCGGAATATTGCTATCCGCCGCCAGCGGAACTTCACTCTCTCCCGCCAGGGGAACGTTGCTATCTCCCGCCAGCGAAAGCGCGCCATCGGCCGCGAGCGGAACCTCGGCATCAGCCACCGAAGCAGCAGGTGCCTCGGCAGTCTCCTTGAGGATCGTCGGGACGGGCTTCACCTCTTCCGGCATGCCGTCAATTAAGATCGTAAAGACGACGGGACCGACCGTAAGGGTATCTCCGGCATGAACTTCGGCCTGCAAGACTCGCTTGTTGTTCAAATAGGTGCCGTTGGAACTGCCGAGGTCCTTGACCACGACGCGGTTTTCTTTGCGGCTGATCTGGCAGTGGCGGCGTGAAACGACGGCGAGGGGTATCTGAAAATCGCAATCGCCGGCGCGGCCGATGATGGAGACGCTGCGCTTTAGGTCGAAGTCTCGGCGCGATCCATCTTCTTTGAACATCACGAGTTGAACATCCATAGGCACCCTTTCTGAAGCGCAAAGCCGCGAAAGCGGCAGGCGAAGCGAGGCGTGATTCTCTTTTGATGATAGAACGGCTAGGATCGTCGGGCAGTGCGAAGTGCGGGTCAGCCATCCGTTTGAAAGGTAACCTCCGGGCCGATAAGGATCAAGGGAAAATTCGGTGCGTGAGGATGAGCGTTGATTAAGATGCAAAAACAGGGCAAAAGAAGGCGAAAAGGGCGAAAAAGTGGTGTTTGACACCCCGATCATGCCCCGGTCATTACCACTCCCCGCCGCGCGGCTCCAGTCATTGGAGGTGCTGGAGGGGGTGAGGGAGGCGGCTCGGCCGACGTATGCGGCGCTGCCCGCGGAGACGGCAGGGATGGGTTCAGCTATAGAGGCGTTGTACATTCATGTGCCGTTTTGCACGTCGAAATGTCACTATTGCGATTTTTATTCTTTGGCCGGGCATATGGAGGAGGCGGATTCTTTTTTGGAGGCGATGGAGCGGGAGGCGGAGTTGCAGGAGGGGCATTTCGGGAAGCTGGTGCCGGAGACGATTTTTATTGGCGGGGGGACGCCGACGCTTTTGGATGCGGGGCGGCTGGAGCAGCTGCTGTCGATCATTGATCGTCACATTGACCGAAGACGGTTGGTGGAGTTTACGGTGGAGGGGAATCCGAACACTTTTGATGCGGAGCGTGCGAGGGTGCTGGCGGGGCGCGGGGTGAATCGGTTGAGCTTTGGGGCGCAGTCGTTTGTGGCGGACGAGTTGAAGACACTGCAGCGGGACCATGATCCGGAGAATGTGGCGAAGGCGTTTGAGATCGCGCGGGCGGCGGGGTTTGAGAATTTGAACGTGGATCTGATTTTTGGGATTCCGGGGCAGACGATGGCGACGTGGGAGTATTCGCTGGGGAGCGCGCTGGCGCTTGGGCCGACGCATATGAGTTGTTATTCGCTGACGTATGAGCCGAACACGGCGATGACGGCGCGGATGAAGCGCGGGGAGTTTCAGGAGATTGATGAGGGGTTGGAGTTGGAGATGTTTGAGCATGTGTATGCTCGGATGCGCGGGGCGGGTTTTGAGCGGTATGAGGTGTCGAATTATGCGCGGGGGTCGGGGGGAGGGAACGTGTGTCGGCATAATGTGAATTATTGGAAGGGAGCGAATTGGGCGGCGTGGGGGCCGAGCGCGGCGGGGCATGTGGGGGGGCGGCGGTGGAAGAATGTGGGAAGTTTGGCGCATTATTTGGAGGCGTTGTTGGGAGAGGGGGGAAGAGTAGGAGATGGGGGAAGAGTAAAAGTTAAAAAGAGTAAAGGAGTAAAAGGGGTGTTGCCTTTGACGCAGATGGAGCATTTGTCGAAGGGGGCGTGGGCGGGGGAGGTGGCGGCGTTTTGGCTGCGGTTGGGGGAGGGGCTTTTGTATGGGGAGTTTTTGGAGCGGACGGGGGTGGAGGGCGCGGGGTGTTGGAGAAGGTGCTGGGGCGGTATGTGGGGATGGGATTGGTGGAGTTGACGGGGGAGCGGGCGCGGATATTGGAGAAGGGGGTGGTGGTGTCGAATCGGATTTTGCGGGAGGTGGTGGGGGCGTTTTGAGGGGTGAGTGGGCGGGATTTATATTTTATTATTTTACTTATATACATTTAATTATATTTTTAACGACCCCGGCCCGAGGGCCGGGGCTAAACGTGGCGCGTTGCGACGGTGCTGCGCATTGGGTGGGGAGGGGTGGTTTTGGCGGTGGTGTTGATTTTTGTGACGGGGTGGCGTGGTAATGGATGCAGGTGCGGAGGGTGAAGAAGATTTGCACTTAACGAAAAAAAGCCCCGGGCTTCCGCCGCGGAGCTAAATTTCGTCGGTCGTTGATCAATCACGCGTTTATTTTGCGGGCGCTTCGCCCGATTGAGTCGCGGCCGGCGGACCGCCCATCGCACTCCCGAAATCCAGATTTACCGGCTTGCCGCCGGCGGGCAGCTCCGCATCCTTGACATCGTGCACGGCAAAGTCGGCGTCGAAGGCACGCAAACCGCCCTTCGCGGGTTTGTACCACAAGATCACGCGTCCTTTCTCTCCTGCGTGCGCGCCGTTGCTGGCGTACATCCAATTGGTTCCAATCGCCGACCGCATCATGTAGCCCCAGCCGCGTGCCATAGGCATGACCTTGTCCAAGATCTCCTTCTGCGCTGCGGCCTGGTCCGTTGCCGCCGCGCCGCGGGAGGCCGCCTTCTTGGCAAGCGTCGGTATCAGATCTTTCAGGCCCATTCCGGGGGGAAAGACGCCGTCGTTCAGATCGGCGAGTGATTTGAGCATAACGACTACATCGGCCTCCATTGGGTCGGAGGCGTCAACGAGAAACGCCTGGGGGAGCTGGTCGGTGGCGACTGCATTGGCCCCCGCTGGGAAGGAGGCGTCAACGCCGATTTTTTGCTCGACATACCCCGCAGGAATCGCGAAGGACAACTCACTCGCCTGATACGTGGGGTTCCAGTCAAAATTGCTGAAGGTGGTCACCATTGATCCCATCATCGTCGGCGACGTAGTCTTCATGGTCACCCACACGGGCAACTCCGTCTTTTCATCCGCCCAGATTTGCATGTCCGCGTTTTGTTTAACAACTTCGAATCCGCGCGTCTTCACGCCGGCGATTTCCTTTTCGCCGAGAGGCTTAGAATCCTTGCTGTTGGTCTGCTTAAATTCGTCAAGAATATTGGGGGGGCGTTGGTCTTGGGGGATTTTCTCCATATCCATGACGATCGCCGTGCCAGGGCTTGCAGCGCTTCCCATGAGCATGAGCATCTTTCCCTGAGCCCCGTTTACGACCATGTGGAAGCTCGGACCACCTTGTTTCCCGTCGGCGACGATCCATCCGGGCTCGACTATCAGCAGGTCCATTGAAGTTGGCTTAAACTTGCTGCTCTGGAATTCGGCCGCCATATGACAGCGAAGTGCCTGCGCCTGCTTGATCTGCGTGAGCACATCCGCAAAGCCCACCTGCGCGCCGCGTCCCCAGACCAGCCACAGCGCCCCGCCGGTGACCAGCACGCCAAACCCCGCAGCCATCGAAAACCTTCTCACCATCTTCATTTGCCAATTCCTTCTCATGGAAAGCGATCCTTTATCCCGCGACTCGATCGCGCCTTCTCGATCGTGCGACGTATCAACTCTTCCGTCAGGCCCGTCCCGATTCCGGTTGCCCGCAGTGCTTCCATGCCGCGCTTCACGCGGCCGTCCAGTTCATCGCGTTGGTCATTTGCCATAGTTCACCTCGCCGCGCATGGTGGATGTTTCGCCGAGTAGTCCCGCCAATTTCGCCTTCGTTCGCGTCAGCATCACGCCCACCGCGATCGTCTTCATGCCCACCTCCGCCCCAATTTCCTCGTAGCTCATGTCGCTGAGGTGCCTCATGCAAAAGACCTCTCCCTGCGGGACCGGCAGACTCGTGAGCGCCCGGCGCATGTGTTCGCCCAACTCCCGCCACTCCGCATCCTCGCCCGCACCGCCGTTTTGCCCGGGCACTTCTTCCCAGATTATCCCGACGACGTTTCGCTTCCGCTCTCGTATTCGCCGCCGCAATGAATCGAGCGCCTTGGTGGTTGCGATGCGTTTGAGCATTCCTTCCCACGTTCTGATTTTTTCTCGCCTGCCCATCTCCAGAGCCGCCGCGAACGTGTCCTGAAAACAATCCGCCGTCTCCGCTTCATGGTTGAGGAGTCGATACACGGTTGCCCAGACCATCGCGGAATACCGCCTGACAATGTCTTCCTCAAGATCCATTCGCCCACCTTTCACAACACCAGACGCTCACCCCCGCGCATTCATTACCGCAATTCTCAAAACGCATTTAGCCGGACCGCTTGTCCAGACGAGAATGTGAGAGGCAAGAGATCGAAGCAATGGCGACGACCGCACCTCGGCATCGTTGGTGGTAGGTACGAGAATGCAGGCGGAATGCTTGCGTTATTCTTCGCGGAGGGCGAGGGGTTTTCCGAGGACTTCGGACATGAGGATGGATTGGCGGAGGGCGGTGCGGTTGCGGACGAGTTGGCGGAGGTTCAGTTGGGGGTTGTAGATGGGGGAGAGGCGTGCGTCCTGGATGGCGGTGGGGGCTTGGTAGGCGTTGGCGGGTTCGGGTGGGGTGGGCGGTCTCGCGAGTTGCGGTTTTGGGGCGGGAGGCCGTGCGGTGGTTTTTTGGGTGAGGGGTGGAACGGGGCGGCGGTCGATGCGGGGGCCAGGGGCTGGGGCGGGGCGGGGTGGGAGGACGGCGCGGCCGAGGCGGCCGGATTGTTCGAAGGGCATGGGGATGGTGCGTTGTTGATTTTGCTGGGAGGGGATGATACGCGGGGCGGGGCGCTGGGCAGGGAAGGCGGGCTGGCGGAGGGTGGGGCGGGGGGGTTGTGGGATGGGATTTTGGGAGGAGCCTGTGGTGGCGGCGCGGCGGCGTTGTTGCTCGCGGGCGAGGTCTTCGATGGAGATTTTTCCGGAGAGGATGTCGCGGGCGAGTTGGCGGGGGTCTTTGGGGACTTCGGGCATGGGGGCCTCTTGAGCGAGATGGAGGATGAAGGAAAGTATAGCGAGGGTTTGGGGGAGGGTCATGTGATTTTGGAGGGGGGTGGCGTGATTGCGCGGGGTCCGCACCGCCTGTGGGCGGTGGGCGTTGGGGGGGGGGTTGGGCGGGCGTAAGGGGGGTTAGTGAAAGTAGCGTTTGAGTTTGAGGAAGTGGACTTCGAAGAGGTGGTAGCTGGTGACGGCGATGAGGGTGGCGATGGCGAAGAGGACGAGTTTTTCGGCGAAGATGCCGACGGTGAAGGAACGGAGATGGAAGCAGAGCCAGGCCTCGAGGGTATCGGTATTGAAGATTTGGATGACGAAGATGTGGTAGACATAGAGGCCGTAGCTGTAGCGGCCGAAGAAGCGGAGGGTGGGGTGGGAGAGGATTTGGTTGGGGAGGCGGGCGGGGTTGGAGTTGAGGCAGGCGAGGAGGGTGGCGGTGAAGAGGAGAGTGAGCACGGGGAAGCCGACGATGGCGATGTTGGGGATTTGCTGGTTCCAGTGAATGAAGTGGTAGATGGCGAGGAAGAGCAGGAGTCCGAGGGCGGCGAGGGGCGGGGCGAAGCGGCGGGCGGCGGCGCGGCCACGGGGGGATCGCATGAGGATGGCGGCGAAAGCACCGGCGAGGAGGGTGTCGATGCGGAAGGGGGTGAGGACGTAGGCGGCGACGAAGTCGTGGGTACGGAGCACGTAGATGGCCCTCGCGAGGGTGACGGCGACGATGACGGCGAGGGCGATTTTCGCGAGAGTGCGGAGGGAGAATCGGTAGACCACGAGGGGCCAGAGGAGATAAAAGTGCTCTTCGACGGCGAGGGACCAGAAGTGGGTGCAGGACAAGGGGGCGGTGGTCTCCCAGTTGTGGTTGAGGCTCATGAGGATGTTGGTGCCGTAGAGCCAGAACCATGCGGGGTTGTTGTGCATGGGCTCGAAGGAGTAGCCGAGGTGACGAAAGAGAGGAGGGGCGATGAGGAGAGCGAAGGCGAGAGCGGCGTAGTAGAGGGGAAAGATGCGGAGGGTGCGGCGCATGTAGAAGTTGCGGAAGAAGTGAGGGTCGGCTTTGGCGTCGAGGAGAACGCCGGTGATGAGGAAGCCGGAGAGGACGAAGAAGAGATCGACGCCGATCCAGCCGGCGGAGACGGCGTGGGTGATGATCGTGGCGAGGCGGCCCGGCCAGTTGAATGTGCTTTCGGATTGGAAGAGGTGATAGAAGACGACGAGGAGGATGGCGATGCCGCGGAGACCGTCGAGGGGGAGGAGGTGTTTGGGAGGGGAGGGTCGGGGGAGGTCGGGCATGGGGCCTCCGGTTTTTGGTTAAGTGGTTAAATAGTTAATTGGTTAAGTAGGTTGTGGGGGTGCTGTGGTTTTTGGAGGGTTGTGGGGAGTGGGGCGTTGGGTGGTTTTAGGATTTGTTGGTGGCGTCTTCGGAGGGGGCGGCGCCGAGGGATTCGCGCATGGAGGTGTCGGCCTGGATGTTTTTCATGCGGTAGTAGTCCATGATGCCGAGGTGGCCCTGGCGGAAGGCTTCGGCCATGGCGAGTGGGATTTGGGCTTCGGCTTTGATGACGTCGGCGCGGTTGAGTTGTGCGAGGGCTTTGTTTTCCTGTTCCTGGGCGATGGCGAGAGCGCGGCGTTTTTCGGCTTCGGCCTGGAAGCGGCGTTTGTCGGATTCGGCCTGGTCGGCCTGGAGTTTGGCACCGATATTTTCGCCGACGTCGACGTCGGCGATGTCGATGGAGAGGATTTCAAAGGCGGTGCCGGCGTCGAGGCCTTTGTGGAGGACGGTTTTGGAGATGGAGTCGGGGTTTTCCATGACGTGCTTGTAGGTGTCGGAGGAGCCGATGGAGGTGACGATGCCTTCACCGACGCGGGCGATGATGGTTTCCTCGGTGGCACCGCCGATGAGTTGTTGGATGTTGGTGCGGACGGTGACGCGGGCTTTGACTTTGAGCTGGATGCCGTCCTTGGCGACGGCGTCGATGGTGGCGCGTCCCGCGGCGGCGTTGGGGACGTCGATGACTTTGGGGTTGACGGAGGTTTGGACTGCGTCGAGGACATCGCGGCCGGCGAGATCGATGGCGGCGGCTTTGGACCAGTCGAGTGGGATCTGGGCGCGATGGGCGGCGATCATGGCGCGGACGACGTTGGGGACGCGCCCGCCGGCGAGGTAGTGGGACTCGAGCATCTCGGTGGTGATTTCCTCGAGGCCGGCCTGAACGGAGGTGATTTTGGCGGTGACGATCTGGCGGATATCGACTTTGCGGAGCTTCATGCCGATGAGGGAGAAGAAGCTGACTTCTGCGCCGGCCATGAAGGCCTGGAGCCAGATGGTGAAGAACTGGGCGACCACGAGGAACATAACAAGAACGACGACGAGAGTGATGAGGAGGACGACCCAGAAGACGATTGTCATGGTGTCGGGAGAGGTTGCATCGGCGAGGGCGTGGAGGATGGTCATGAGGGGGCCTCTTGGGTATGAGTGGTAATGGGAGAAGGATAGAGGGGGGAAAGGGGTGCGTCAATTTTTTGTGGGGGTTGGCGTGAGGCGCGGAGGCCGCGCTGCGGGAGGGCAGCGGGTGGCGGCACGGGGCGGGTTTTAGCGCGGGGTTGGGGGCGTGTTGGGGGGGTAGTAGCGGCGTTTTCGGTGTCGAGGCGGGCGGCTTCGCGGACCATGCTGTTGAGGACGGAGGGGTCGGGGTTTTCGACGATTTTGAGGCCTTCGAAGCCGAGGAAGATGGAGTAGACGGAGCCGTTGTTGAGGATGCAGGTAGCGGGCGGGGTGTGGGTGATTTTGAGGCCGTTTTTGGAGGCGAGGCGTGGGCTTTCGAGGAGGTCCCAGAGGAACTGCCAGAGGCCGATCTCGTAGTGGGTGACGCGGTCGGCGTGGATTTGGGTGCGCGCGGGACTCTGCCGGGGGTGAGGAGGGAGAAGCGTTCTTCGGGGGGCTGGCCGTCGGCGTAGATGTGGTCGAAGTAGGCGAGCTTGGTGTTGCGGAGGGCTTTGTATTGTTCGGGGAAGATGACGTCGAAATCGAGCATGAGGCCGTCGACGTTGAGGCGGTTGTGGGGGAGGATGACGCGGACGATGGGGAGAGGGACTTCGGAGCCGTCGGGGTCGAGGGTGTAGATTCGGACGAGGAGGGAGGTCTCGGTGGCTTGCTGGGATGCGTCCATTTTTTGCCATTCGACGGCGATATCGCCGTGGCGTTGTCGGCTGTTGAATCGGTTGGTGACTTCGACGAAGCGTTCCTGTTCGACTTCGAGGTCGGCTTGCTGACGGCGTTCGCCGCGGGCGTCGGCGAGGATGACGATGCCGAAGGCGATGACACTGCCGAGGAGGAGGAGGGTGAAGATGAAGCGGACGAAGGAGGACATGGGGCTCCGAGGGGTGGGGAGTGGGTATGGGGATTATCGGCGTGATGGGGGTGGGGGGCAATTGGTTAAGTGGTTAAGTGGTTAAATTGTTGAGTAGGTTGTGAGGGGTTGAGTGTAGGGGGGAAGTTTTTTGTGGTTGCGGGGCCACATGTTGTTCGGCTTTATGTGTGGGGGCCTGAGCTACTTCACTACTTGACGATTTAACCATTTAACTCTGTGTTAATTTAATGGGGTGGGTTGAGGCGGCCTGCCCAGAGGCGTTGCATTTCGGGTTCGGTGGTGGGGAGTAGGAGGGACTGGTCGCTGGTTCGCATCATGAGGATTTTGCCGTCCTGATCGACCCAGAGGGTGGTGCTGGCGGGGTCCATTTCGTCGAGGCAGCGGAAGCAGTCGGTGGGTTTTTTGTTGAGGACGACGTGGTCCTTTCCGATGACGGAGAGGGTGCGATAGGTGAGTTTTTTGAGGGCGGAGTTGTAGACGACGAAGGTCATTTCGCATTTTTTGGTGAGATCGACGGTGCGGGGCCAGAGGTAATCGAGGACGGCGGGGAGGACGGCTGGGTGGTCGAGGGAGATGCTGCCGTCGAAAGGGCGCAGGGGGGGTTGTGAGCGGTCGCCGTCGTAGACGACATGGATGTGCATGAGTTTGGGGGCGACGTCGATGGGCGGAGGGATTTTGTCAGCGGGGAGGTCTTTGTTTTTGAGCATTTCGTCGCGTTGTTTTTGGAGGTCGGCGAGTTCGGCGTCGGTGAAGCGGGAGATGCCTTCCATCTGGACGGTGCCGATTTCGCGGAGCCAGAATGTTTGGTTGGCGAGTGGGACGTCGGGTCGGTTGAGGACGGTCTTGGTGATATTTTCCCATGCGGAGTAGTTGAGGCGGCGTTCGGGCGGGGTGTCGCCGGCGTAGGACCAGTAGGCGTCGAACTGGCCTGCGACGTTGGCGCCGTCGGGTTTGAAACCGCGGGAGGTGACGAGGACGCGGATGCCTTTAGTGTTTTCGCGGGTGGATTCGACTTCGTTGAATTGGAGGAAACCGATGTCGGTGCCTCCGGATTTCATGCGAAAGAGTTGTGGCTGGGGGTTGAGCTTGGCTTTGAGTTCGTCGGCGGAGCGTTGGGCGAGCCAGTTTTTGCCGAGTTCAACGGCGGCGGCGCGGTGTTTGGCGAGTTCCTGGCGGTCGAGGAGTTCGAAGGTGGAGAGCATGGCGTCGAAGGTGGTGGTGGCGGCTTCGCGGTCTTTGAGGGGGACGTAAAAGGTGAGGACGATGAGTTGGTTGTCGGCGAGTTGGACGATGAGTTGTTGGCGGAAGAGGGCGATGCTTTGTCCCCCCCAGCCCCCCCGCCCCCTCCCTTGAGGGTATTTTGTTGGCCGGGGGCGGTGCCGAATTCGGCTTCCATGCTGGTGGTGATTCGGCCTGCGGGGTGGTTTTGGAAGGTGAGTTCGCGGCTGTCGAGGACCTGGACGGCGGAAGGTTCGGCTGAGTTCGGCGGCGATGGAGGAGAGGTAGCCTTCCATGGAGACTTTTTCTTTGAGGATGACCATTTGGACGCTGCCGCCCCATTGCTTGGCGTCCTGGACGAAGGAGACGAGGTCGAGGCCGGCGCGGTTGATGATGCGTGAGCCGACGGGGGGTGCGATTTTGATGCCGGCGATTTCGTCTTTGTAGATGGGGCCGAGGTATTGGCCGAGGTCTTCGCCGGAGTTGGTGAAGTCGTCTGGGGTGGCGGTTTGGTGCGGGCGGGGGAGGTGGCGAGGAGGAGGATTGTCAGGCATGTCCAGAGGAGAGAAAGGCGGGCTGGGGAGCGGGTATGGGTGCGGAGGGGTGAGCCGTTTGGCAGCATGGGAGAGGAGCGCTCCCTGACGGTCGCGGTACTGGTGGGCGTGAGGGTGCGAGGGGGCATGGTGGTGGGAGCGGGCGTGGGGGTGGGAGGGGGCATTGCGGTGCTAGCGAGCATTGCGGTGCCAGTGGGGGTTGTCGTTGATGGGGTCATGGGGTCCTCATTTGTTCAGGCGGAGGCCGGTGGCGCAGAGGGCGTTGAATTTAGTCTTATCGGCATCGGTAAAGGGGAGCGGGCCGCTGTAAGAAATTGCGATGATGTGGTCGGCGAGAGCGGCGAGGCGGAGGAGTGCGAAGCGGTTGTTGTCGGCGGAGCCGTGGGCTTCGACGGCGGGGATACCGGCGAGGTTTGCGGTGACGATTTCCTGTGGCGGGGTGTTCATGATTTCGGTGAAGCGGTCGGTGGCGGACTCGGTGAGGGCGTCGAGGTCGGGTGCGGAATCGTCGGTCTGCCAGGCGAAGATGTCGACGCGGCGCGGGTGACCGCCGACGACGCCGATGCGGGCGTCGATTTGGTCGGGGAGCGACAGTTGAGCGTGGAGGGTGAAGCCGAAGGGGGTGAGGTTGGTGGTGAGGAAGGGTTTTTCGTTGTTTTTTTGTTTGCGGAGGACGAGGGTTTGGGCGAAGGCGAGGGATGCGGCGAGGAGCGCGAGGAGGACAAGGTGCATGAGGATGCGCCGCGTGCGGGAGAGAGGTTGGGTGTCCAGGGGCATGAGGGTAGAGGGTACAGGGTAGAGAGGTCAGGGTACAGGGTTCGGCGATGTTCCGTGGAATTTAATTAGATTGTGTAACAATCGCATTAGAAAGCCGCTTTTTCCAGTGTCTGGGGGATTGAGCGATCTCGTCCAAGAATCGACAGGCCATCTGGGAGGGCTTGCGCGTTCCTTGCTCCCAGGACTGTATGGTGAGCACGGACACGCCGAGCAGTTTAGCCATCACAGCCTGGCTCACGTTCAGCAACAGGCGAATTTTTCGGATGTCTTCATTGGTGTAGTCTTGGATTTGAAGGTCGAGAGACACGGTTCGAAGTGTGACGGTTTCGCCGCTATCCACACGGGCGAAGAAATCATGAAAGCTGTTGACGAGTTCGTCGCCAAATGAAGTCTGTTTCGGCAGTTTTTTTGTCGTTTTTTTTGTACTGCTTTTTCGCATAATGCACCTCTTTCCGGGAACTAAAGGGTTAATCCTTTCTTGTTCTCGATCCCTCAGAATTTTCGAGCCATAGTTTAAATCGGCAAATTCCGTCTCGGATTATCTTCTTTTGTGCATCGGTCAAGTTGTCCTGTTGATCTTTTGTGTAAACAGCAAACGTTCCGATCACGTCAAACTCCTGAATGTACGCATAACCGATCCTTGCGCCAGCGCCTCGATCCTCGATTTCCGTCGCTTCTTGCGAAGCGAATTTTTCGGAGTCCGCCAGTACCCTGAACTAACGGCGCTCTAGCCGGGGCAGCCATGATCAATGTCTCAAGCACGCGCAAATCGTCATCGTCGAAACCCACTTCACGCCATCGGGAAGAGAAATATGGGAAGTGCACGAAATGGAGCCAGTCTTCCGGCCTTTGCAAATTTCGACTGTACGTCACGAGCCGCGTCTCTCGAACACGTTTTTTTTGACTCACCCGCCGTCTCCACATGGCAATCGCTTCCGGTTACAGAGGGATTCTATCACACTCAGTAAGATAGTCAAAATAGAATAGGCTTGGGCGGCAGTGCGCGGATCGCCAGAAAATCTGGCGCGGTGGGTGGGTTTCATTGTTGGTGGGGGGGTTTGGCGCGGTAGGCCTTGCGTTTCCACGCAAGGCTATAGGGGGGGGTTATTCGTCGTAGGCTTCGGGGATGACTTTGCGGGTTTCGTCGCGGAGGTAGGAGAGGATTTGCTGGGAGTGTTCGAAGCTCATGACGCGGCGGGCGACTTTTTGGGCGTCGGCGAGGTTGATGGAGCGGATGACTTTTTTGACTTCGGGGATGGAGTGGGGGGTGATGGAGAGCGTGCGCAGGCCCATGCCGACGAGGAGGATGACGAATTCGATATCGGCACCGAGTTCGCCGCAGAGGCAGACGGAGATGTTGGCGCGATTGCCCGCGCGGATGACGTTGCGGATGAGGGAGAGGACGGCGGGATGTGCGCCGGTATAGAGGCCGGCGACTTTTTGGTTGCCGCGGTCGACGGCGAGGGTGTACTGGATGAGGTCGTTGGTGCCGATGGAGAAGAAGTCGCATTCCTTGGCGTAGGTGCTGGCCATGAGCGCGGCGGAGGGGACTTCGACCATCATTCCGACGGGCATGTGGGGGTTGTAGGGGATGCCGTCTTCGTCGAGTTCTTCCATGACGTCTTTGAGGACCATTTTGGCCTGGCGGAGTTCCATGGGGGTGGTGATCATGGGGAACATGACGCGGAGGTCGCCGAGGACGGAGGCGCGGAGGATGGCGCGGAGCTGGACCTTGAACATGTCGAGGTTGGCGAGGCAGAGGCGGATGGAGCGGCAGCCGAGGAAGGGATTGTCCTCGGGGTCGCGTTCCTGCCAAGGGGAGTATTTGTCGGCACCGAGGTCGAGGGTGCGGATGATGACGGGGCGGCCAGCGAGTTTGCGGATGGTTTCGGCGTAGGCGGCGTAGTGGTCTTCCTCGGTGGGTTCTTTTTCGGAGGCGAGGTAGAGGAATTCGGTGCGGTAGAGGCCGATGCCGGTGGCACCTTTGGCGAGGGTGTTTTCGATTTCGTGGGGGAATTCGATGTTGCCCATGAGGGTGATTTCGGTGCCGTCCTTGGTGCGAGCGGGGAGGTCGTTGAGGTGGTCGAGTTGTTGTTCGAATTCGACCTGTTTTTCTTCGTACTTTTTGTTTTCTTCGATGGTGACGGCGTCGGGGTTGATGATGACGATGCCGGAGTGGCCGTTGACGATGAGTGTATCGCCGGAGGTGACTTCGTGGGTGATATTTTCCAGGCCGACGATGGCGGGGATGCCCATGGAGTTGGCGATGATGGCGGTGTGGGAGGTGTCGTCCGCCGGCGTCGATGCAGATGGCCTTGATTTTGTTGCGGTCGAGGGAGGCGGTTTGGGAGGGGGTGAGGTCGTGGGCGATGAGGACGACGGGCTCGGTGATGTCTCGCGAGGCGGACGCGTTCCTTGCCCTGGAGCTTGTTGATGAGGCGTCGTTCGATGTCGTAGATGTCTTTGACGCGGTCGCGGAAGTAGACGTCTTTTTGTTTGAGGAATTGCTTGGAGTATTCGCGGAGGGAACGGGAGACGGCATACTCGGCGGTGAAGCGGTGTTTTTCGACGCCCTGGTAGAAGGTGTCGAGGAGGGTGGGGTCGTCGAGGAGGCCGAGGTGGAAGTTGAAGATGGCTCCGGTTTCCTGGCCGAAGTCGCGGGCGGTCTGATCGCGGAGGAGCCGGATATCGGCGCGGGAGGCGGCAAGGCCGTCGGAGAGGCGTTGGCGTTCGGTTTCGATTTGGGAGGCGGGGATGGCGCGGTCGGCCGATGCGCAGGTCTTCGTCGGACAGGAGCAGCGCCTGACAGACGACCACGCCGGAGGAAACGCCGATGCCCTTTTTGATTTCCATGCGGGACAGACTTTCCGCTGCGAGGCCCGCCGAGCGTGGAGGTGTGGGGAGGCTCGCCACAATAATGGGGAGCGGTCACACGGACGGTCAGGGGGCGCCGGGGCTTCTGGCGGCAGGCGCAGGATGCGTGGGTGCACGCCGAGTGAGGGAGAGGATAACGCAAAAGTCAATTTAGATAAAGTGAGGGGAGGGGGGTTTTGTTTGGAGGTGAGTTGGAGAGGGATGAATGTACCCGTGAGGGAATTGGAAGGGGCGGAGGTATTCGGAGTTCACGCTTTTAGCGTGTCTTTGGGTTGTCTTCCACGCATTTGTTTGGCGAACGAACCGAAGACACGCTGAAGCGTGAACTCCGGGGGGCACAACTCCGAGGGGCACCTTATTTTGCCGTGCGGATCGAACGCGGGGGGTTATCTCGAGGGGGGCAATTGGTCGCCTGCGAAGGGGCTCCCTGCAGTATGCAGGATTAGATGGGCCCTCGCTGACGCTCAGGGTTCGGTGAATGTGGGACGATCCCGCGCGAGGAAAGGATTGGGGAAGAGTTGCGCGGTGGGGATTTTGGCGGTATGTTAGGGGTTCGCTTTTTTCGGAGATTGTGGATATGGCCAAGCATGTGCAAGGTGCGTCGCGTCCGGTGGGGATCGCGGTTATCGGGTGTGGAATTATCGGATCGGCGGTGGCGGATGCGTTGCTGCATGAGACGGCGCTGTTCCGCGAGCGGGCGGGGGTTCGGTTGCAGTTACGGCATGTGATTGAGCGGGATGTGGAGAAGGGGAAAGGGGCGGGGATTCCGGGGAAGCTTCTGTCGGCGGATATTGAGGTGGCGTTGCGGGATACGGGGACGGATGTGGTGGTGGAATTGATCGGGGGATTGGAGCCCGCGCGGACGTTTGTGCTGAAGGCGTTGAAGGCGGGGAAGCATGTGGTGACGGCGAATAAGTATTTGCTGGCGGTGCATGGTCGCGAGATTTTGGCGGCGGCGAAACGGGCGAAGCGGTGCGTGCAGTTTGAGGCGTCGTGCGGCGGGGCGATTCCGATTATCGCGGCGCTGACGCAGAGTCTTTTGGCGAATGACATCACGCGCATCGTTGGGATTGTGAATGGGACGTGCAATTATATTTTGACACAGATGACGCGGGGCGGGCAGAGTTACGCGGACGCACTGGCGGGGCGCAGGCGGCGGGGTTCGCGGAGCGGGATCCGACGTTCGATGTGAATGGGACGGACTCGATGCACAAGCTGGCGATTTTGTCGTCGCTGGCGTTTGGGGTGGAGATTCCGCTGGAGAAAATTGAGCGGACGGGGATTGATACGCTGTCGGATATTGATTTGAGGTTTGCGAAGGAATTTGGGTATGTGTGCAAGCTGCTGGCGATTGGGGAGAAGACGGCTGGGCATGGGGGGTTGTCGTTGCGGGTGCATCCGACGTTTGTGAGCGGGGATCAGTTGCTGGCGAATGTGCACGGGTTGTTCAATGCGATTTCGGTGCAGGGTCATGCGGCGGGGGAGACGGTTTATTTTGGAAGGGGGCGGGCGGGAAGCCGACGAGTTCGGCGGTGATTTCGGACATTTTGGATATTGCGATGGGGACGGCACCGCTGCTGTTTGCGAAGCTGCCGTTGTTGACGAGGAAGCGGACGGCGGCGTTTGTGCCGGCGGGGGAGATCGTGTCGCGGAATTACCTGCGGGTGACGGCATTAGATGTGCCGGGGGTGATGGCGCAGATTACGAACATTTTGAGCAGGCATGGAATATCGCTGGCGGGAGTGAACCAGCACGAGAGCAAGGCGGGGCAATCGGTGCCGGTGGTGATTACGACGCATGAGGCGAAGGATGGGGATGTGGTGAAGGCGATTGGGGAGATTGATGGGTTGAAGGTGATAAGGGGGGCGACGGTGAGGATACGGGTGTTGGGATAGGCGGTGATTGGACAGCGTGACAGAGGATAAGACGATTGACTTTGGATATAATTGAGCAATGAACCCAATAGACCAGCTTCGGCTCGATAAAATGAAGGTATCCGTTTTCCATTCTTTTGAAGAAGCGGAAGCGGAGGACGCTCGCTATTGGATGTCGTTAACGCCGGCGGCTCGGTGGTCGGCGATGGAATTCATGCGACAGGTTAATTATGGCGACAAAACCCCTTCCACAAGACTTCAAGGACATTTTAAAATTGTTGCATGCCCATGGGGTAAAGCACCTTCTGATCGGCGGCTGGGCGGTCGGTTATTACGGACATCCGCGAAACACAGCCGACATTGATATTTGGGTTTCGGTGGATTCGGAAAATTGCCAGGCGATCATCAACACTTTAAATGAATTTATAGGGACTGCGCCAAAGCCGGAGGCTTTGCAAAAAAGACCACTTATCCTTCGTATGGGCGTTCCACCTAATCGCGTGGAACTTCTTACGGACATTGCCGGCGTGGAATTCCGGTCCTGTTACAAGAATCGCGTAAGTGCGGTCATTGAGGGAGTGCCGGTAACGCTCATCGGCTTGCAGGATTTGCTAGTGAATAAACGCGCGGCGGCTCGCGATAAAGATATCAGTGATGTAAAAACGCTGGAACAATATCATAAGATTACAAAGAGAAAGAAAAAGAAATGAAATATGTGATTGTCATTCCGGATGGGGCGGCGGATGCGGGGATGGTGGAGCTTGGCGGGAAGACGCCGTTGGAGGTGGCGAAAAAGCCGCACATGGATTGGGTGGCGATGAACGGGAGGCTGGGGACGGTGCGGACGACGCCGCCGGGGTATGCGGCGGGGTCAGATGTCTGCACGTTGTGTTTGCTGGGGTACGATCCGGCGAAGTATCACCCGGGGCGAGCGCCGCTGGAGGCGGCGGCGCAGGGGTTGAAGCTGGATGCGGAGCGGGACTGGGTGTTCCGGTGCAACCTCGTCACGATCATTGACGGCGTGATGATGGATCACTCGTCGGGGCATATTGCGGATAAGGAAGCGCGGATTTTATTGGATGAGGTGCGGAAGGTTTTGGCGCCGGATGCGGGGACGAGCCCACTGACGTTTTATCCGGGGGTGAGCTATCGGCATTTGATGACGCATCGCGGGGGAGATTTTTCGGGGGTGAAGACAACGCCGCCGCATGATATTCCGGAGCAGCCGATCAAGGGATATATGCCCAGGGGGAAGGGCGCGGAGATATTGAGCACGCTGATTTTGCGGTCGCACGAGGTGTTGAAGGATCATGAGATCAATTTGACGCGGCGGGATCTGGGAGAGAATGAGGCGACGCATATCTGGCTGTGGGGGCAGGGGAAGGCGGCGAATGTGCCGACGTTTGAGTCGCGGTTTAAAAAAACAGGCGCAATGATCACCGCGGTGGATTTGCTGCGGGGAATCGCGAATTTGTTGGGATGGAAGAATTTGGATTGTCCGGGGATCACGAGTTATCACGACACGGATTATGCGATGCAGGGGAAGGTGACGTGCGCGGCACTGGATGAATATGACATTGTCTGTTGTCATGTGGAGGCACCGGACGAGGCGTCGCATGCGGCGAATTTTTCGGAGAAGATTGCGTCGATAGAGGCCATTGACACGCATGTGGTGGGGCCGGTGCTGGAGAAATTGAAGACGTATGCGGAGTGGCGGATGCTGATTATGCCGGACCATGCAACGCAGTGTGCGACGCGGAAACATGATGACGAGCCGGTGCCGTTTGCGATCGCGGGTACGGCGATGCCGGGGCGGCAGAACATTCAGTTGCCGTACACGGAGGCGGGGGCGAAGCAGAGCGGGCTGCGTATTGAGCAGGGGTATGATTTGATGGAGTATTTTTTGCGGGGGAATCGGTGAGGGGATGAGGACGAGTTGAACGGGAAGTTGTTGGAAATTCACCATGACGCGAGTGGGATCATGGCGCGGTGGTGGCGGATGGCGGTGGGGGTTTTGGAGGTTGGGGGCCAGATGATGGCGATGACGTCGATGCGGGGGGTGAAGCCGGCGCGGCCGTGCTTTCGGAGGAGGGCGCGGACGGTGTTGACGATTTTTTTTCGTTTGGCGTAGCGGATGGAGGATTCGGGGGTCATGAAGGCTTCGGTGGTGCGGGTGCGGACTTCGATGAAGACGAGATGAGGACCGTCGAGGGCGATGAGGTCGATTTCGCCTTTGCCATGGGTGCGGTTGCGGGCGATGATTTTCATGCCTTTTTTACGGAGGAATTTAGCGGCGTGGGCTTCGCCACGGTCGCCGAGGGGAGTGGGTCGGAGGCGGAGGCGTTGGGCGAGGGCCTGGAGCCAGGTGAGTTTTTTTCTGCCGGGGGGGGTTCGCATGGGGTATTCTCGAGGCGGGTCTGGGAAGCGTCGCGTTGCGACGCCGCTACACGTGGCAGAGGGATTTTACACGTTTTACACGGTGATGCGTTCGATGCGGCATGGGGGCAGGGCGTCGAGGAATTGGCGGCCGTAGGGTTTGGTGCCGATGCGTTTGTCGAGGACGACGACTATGCCGGTGTCGGTTTTGGAGCGGATGAGGCGGCCGAAGCCTTGCTTGAATTTGATGATGGCTTCGGGGAGGGAGTACTCGCCGAAGGGGTTGCCGCCTTCGGCTTTGATGGCGTCGAGGCGGGCTTCGATGAGGGGTTTGTCGGGGACTTCGAAGGGGAGCTTGGTGATGATGACGTTGGAGAGGGCGTCGCCTTGGACGTCGACGCCCTGCCAGAAGGAGTCGGTGCCGAGGAGGACGGGGTTGGGGGAGTTTTTGAATCGGGTGAGGAGTTGGCCGCGGGTGAGGGTGCCGCCCTGGGTGAACATAGGGTAGCCGAGTTGTGCGAGTTGTGGTTCGAGGATTTTGGCGGCACGGTCGAGCATGGCGTAGCTGGTGAAGAGGACGAAGGCGCGGCCCTGGGTTTGGCGGATGTAGTGCATGGCGCGGTCCATGGCCTGGTCGAGGAAGGGGCGTTCTTCGGGGGAGGGGAGTCCGAGTTCGAGGTAGAGGGTGCATTGGGTTTGGTAGTCGAAGGGCGAGCCGAGGAGGAGTTCGCTGCCGGAGCCGAGGCCGACGCGGGAACGGAGATAAGCGAAGGCGCGAGCGGATGTGTCGGCATTCTTGTTTTGTGCCGCCACGGGTGGCGAGGGTGGCGCTGGTATGATGACGCTTTTTACTTCGTTGAAAAGATTTTCCTTGAGGTGGGCGGCGACGTTGATGGGGCTGCAGGTCCATTTGAGGCGGCGCGTGGTTTTTCCGGTGGCTTCGACCCAATAGACGGAGTCGGTCATTTCCTGGGCGAGGAGGGAGTTGAGGGCGACGGAGATGCCGTTGACGCGGTTGGTGTAGCTTTGGAGTTCGAGGCGGGTCTTTTCGATTTCGTAGTCTTCGCCTTTGAGCTTCTCGCCGGTTTGGGGATCGTCGGGGATGGACTTTGGCGTCGCTGCCGTTCTTGGCGGCGAGTTGAAGGGAGAGGGCTTTGAGCGATTTATTGAGGTCGGCGAGGGCGGGAGAGAGGGGGTTGGGAAGGATATTTTTTTCGCGCACGCGGCCGTTGGAGGGGCGCGGGTGGTGAGCCAGCGGTCGAGTTCATCGAAGAGTTGGTTGGCGGCGACTTCGGCGTTGTGTACGGCTTCGGTGGCGGCGAGGGTGTCGAGGTTTTCGAGGGTGGCGAGGAAGCCGCGGGAGGTGCGGGTCTGGAAGAGGGAGTGGAGGAGGTAGCGGACGTTGGACTCGGAGACGGAAAGGCCAAAGTGATCGGAGGCGACGCTTTCGATGGTGTGACCTTCGTCGAGGACGACGCAGTCGTAGTTGGGAAGGATGGCGGCACCGGCGCGGCGGAGGGCGAGGTCGGAGAAGAAGAGGGCGTGGTTGCAGATGAGGAGTTGGCCGTTGGTGATGCGGCGGCGGGAGGCTTGATAGAAGCAGCCGTCGAAGTATTTGCAGCGGCGGCCGAGGCAGTTGCCTTGTTCGGCGCAGACTTTATCCCAGACCTGCCAGGCGGGCTGGCGCGGGAGTGTCGGCGAGTGAGCCGTCGTTGGTTTTTTCAGCCCAGTTTTCGATCATTGTGAGGTCGTCGGCGCTGCGGAGGTCGGGGAAGAGGTTCGATGCTTTTGCGGGAGGCTTGTTCGAGACGGCGGAGGCAGAGGTAATTGCTGCGGCCCTTGCAGAGGACGGCGGAGAACTCCTGGCCGCTGACGGCTTGGAGGAACGGGATGTCTTTTTCGATGAGCTGTTCCTGGAGGGAGATGGTGTGGGTGGAGATGACGACTTTTTTGCCGGCGATGACCTGGGCGATGGCGGGGATGAGGTAGGCGAAGCTTTTGCCGACCCCGGTGCCTGCTTCGACGATGAGGTGCTCGCCTTTAGTGAAGGCGCGATCGACGGCGGCGGCCATGTCTTGTTGCTGCGGGCGCAGTTCGAAGTTGGTGAGGCGCTTGGCGATGGGGCCTGCGGCGGAGAGAAAATCGTTTACGGATATCGTCATGGGGTGCACGATATCAGACGGGGCGGAGTTAATAAAATGGTCGGGTTGGGGTGAGGGTCTAGGGGTTAGGGTCTAGGGGTTAGATATTTTAAGAATTGAGCGGGGGTGAGAACGGTGATGCCGCGCCGGAGGTGAGGGGGGAAGTGTTTCAGGTTTCCGGTGATGAGGAAATCAGCTTTGGCGGTCAGTGCGGTGGCAAGGAACATTTCATCATCCGGATCGGGAAGAGTCTGGGTCTGGTGGGTATCTGGAAAGCACAGAGAACAGGTTTTGAAAAAGTTCAGCAGTTCGCTCGACGCTGCAGGTGGCAATTTCAGTGAGGGTCGGGCGAGCACCTCGGCGTACTCCTCCAAAATATTTTCGCTTGTGCAGATGAAAAAGTTTCCGCGGAAGGCGGCGCGGAGAATAGTGTCGCATGTGCCTGAAGGCGTTAGTGCAGTGGAGACTACGACATTGGTGTCGAGAACTACTCTCATCGGCGTTTGGGGCTGCGGGTTTTTCGCGAGTCAGCGATGGTCTTGTCGATTTGGGACATCGACATGGTGGAAAGGCCGTTGGCTTTTGCGCTGATCTGCAACTGATCCAACGCGGCGAGGGCCTTGCGGCCCTGATCGCGGAGAATGGCGTCGCCGATGTCCTTCTCGTTGGTGGACGTCAGCATGGCTACCGGCTTGCCGCGACGGGTGACAATGAGTTGGTGTTCTTTTTGGAGTTGTCGCCACATTTTGGCGGTGTTTGAGCGGAATTCGCGAACGGTGATGAATTTCATCGGGAAGCTCCGAGGCACGGTTGTTCCTCATTAGTGTACACAACGTTTGGGGAGTCGCAAAGCAGCAATCGGCAGTGCGATGGAGATATTTCCGAGACGCGCCGGCCAGGGCGCTTTAACTGCAGATGTCGTGAAAAATTAAAAACGCTTCCTCACGGGCGCGTCTCGGAATCGTTGTATTTCAGGCGGCACGTTGCCATGAATGCGTCGCGTTGCGACGGCGCGTAAAAGTTTATTTGGGGAGGGGCGATATTTGGGTTGGTGGCGCTATTTGGGGTTGGTTATGAAGGTGATGACGTCGCGGTGGAGTTTTTCGAGGCTTTCTTGGACGTGGTAGAGCATGTGGCCGGCGGGGTAGTAGGTTTGGGTGATGTTTTTGCGGATGGCGGGGGCGAGGGTCATGTGGGCGATCTGGTAGTCGGTGGCGAAGTAGGGGGTGGCGAGGTCGAAGTGGCCGGAGCAGACGAGGAGTTTGAGGCGGGGGTTTTTGGTCATGGCGTTGCGGAGGTTGTCGCCGACGTAGAGGTAGCCGCCGTCGTCGCCGGTGCCGGATTTCCAGTTCCAGGGGTTGACGCGGTTGGAGAGGACCTCGTAGGGGAGTTCGCTTTCGTACTTGAGGGTCTTGCGGACGTAGTCGTTGAAGGCGGAGGTGTAGGCGGGGAAGAATCCGGCGAGGGAGGGATCGTATTCCTGGGAGTCGTTGGGGGCGTCGGTGGGCGGCGCGGCGATGCGGCCATCGAAGCGGCCGATGAGGAGGTCGTTGCTGCCGTCGGGGCTTCGGAGGAGTTGTTTTTCAAAGCGCGCGGGGGGATTCGGAGATTGGATTCGAGGATGTAAGGGACGGAGAGGCTGGTGAAGCCGGCGATTTTTTCGGCGATGGCCTGGCGTTCGGCTTGGGGGAGCGATGCGCCTTTGGCGAGCGCGGAGACGTAGGGGCCGGAGGCGAATGCTTCGGCGTCTTTGAGCAGGGCGTTGAGATCGGCGTGTTGGGTCATGTCGAGCTTTTTGTGGTACCAGGCGACGGCGGCGTAGCTGGGGAGGTAGAGGGGGAAGGGGAGGTCGTTGGCTTCGCTGGGGGAGAGGGTGGCGAAATTGAGGACGGTGGAGATGAGGATGACGCCGGAGACGCTGACGCCGACGCGTTCCTGGAGGTGGTCGGCGAGGTAGGACGCGCGGGTGGTGCCGTAGCTTTCGCCGGCGAGGAAGAGGGGGGAGTCCCAGCGGCCGGTTTTGGTGAGGTAGAGCCGGATGAATTCGCCCATGCCGGCGACGTCTTCGCGGACGCCAAGAAATTCTTTGGCTTGCTCGGGTGTTGCGGCGCGGGAGAAGCCGGTGTTGACGGGATCGACGAAGACGAGATCGGTGGCGGGGAGCCAGGTGTAAGGGTTTTCGACGACTTTGAAGGGGACGGCGGGGGCGGTTCCGTCAGCGGGGATGTCGAGGCGGCGCGGGCCGACGGCACCGAGATGGAGCCAGACGGAGGCAGCGCCGGGGCCGCCGTTGAAGACGAAGGTGATGGGGCGTTTGCTGTGGTCAGCGGCGGGGGGGGTGGGGGAGGACTGAGGACTGAGGGATGAGGACTGAGGGTTGGTGGTTGCGGGTTGGGTGGCTGGGGTTTTTTCGGGGAGGCCTTGGATGTAGGCGGTGTAGAAGATGTTGGCGCGGAGTTTTCCTTGTTCGTCGTTGAGGGGCATATAGGCGGCGGTGGCGGTGTAGTCGATGTGTTGGCCGTCGATGGAGGTGACGGTGCCGGTGGTAACGGAGGGCTGGGCGGGGGCGTGGGGTTTGGGATTTTCAGCGGCGGCGGGAGGGGCGTCGGATTTTTTAGGTGGGGGTGTTTCTTGTGCGAGCGTGGTGTTGAGCCCGCTGGTCGTGAGAAACCCTATCACGCTGAGTGTTGCCAGTAGTTTTTTGAGGGACACAACCATTTTGAATCTCCACGCCGAAAAATAGCCGCATGTGATCGTCGCCGCGCGATGCGATTTCTTTCGCATTCTCGTCAGGGAGCCGGAAAGAAAAAATTTGAAACCGCCGATGGACGCGGATGAACGCCGATTTTTTGTTTTGTTTTATATCGGCGTTTATCCGCGTTTATCGGCGGTTCCTTATGTGTGGGGAGGGTTATTCGGTGTCGTCGCGGTTGCCGTCGGAGAAGCTGGGGATGAAGGTGTTGGGGACGATGACGGGGGTGATTTCTTTTGCGGGGTCTTGTTTTTGGAGAAAGGTGCGGAAGCCCCAGATGTCTTTGCCGAAGTAGACCCAGATTTTATGCGGGGCGGCGGCTTCTTTGAGTTTTTGGAAGGAGCGGGGCTTGACGGTGGAGTCGATTTCAAAGACGGCCACGGGGATGCGATGTCGCGCCCAGATGACGTCCACGCGGCCGGTCAATTGGACGAGTGCCTCCTCACCCCCCCCACCGGCGTCGGCGGGGTTGTCCATCCATGCGGGGTCGTCGAACGAGGCGGCGGATTCGGTCCAGCCGCGGCAGTCGAAGGTTTCGGCGAGGGCGACGAGCTGTTTTTGGAAGGCATTGTGGTAGTGGATTCCCTTGACGCCGGATTTGTTGAGGTTCATTCCGGCGGCGCGAATGCGGGCGGTGAGATCGCCGAGCGCGGATGCCGAAAGACGAAATTCGGGATCGAGCGGCACGGGAACATCCTTCCTGTTGGGAACTTTTACAGGCCGCCATTCTTCGATGAATGGTGTGACAATTTCGATGACTTTCTCGGGGGTCAGCGCGGCCTCATCGGCGAAGAGCCGCAGGCGGCGGAGGGAATTGTGAAAATGTCGGCCTTCCATGGCGGTGTGACTATACGCCGAAGGCGTGCGTGCGCTCAACCCGACTGGCGGGGAATTGCGGTGGTTCGGGGGGAACAAGTGCGCCGGGACGTAATCGAATCAGCCTTGGAAGTTTTTTTTGGTTCGGGCGTACCGGTTGGTCGAATGGGTGGGGAGCGCTTCCTGACGGGCGCGGTACCAGGGGGGTGTGCAGTGTGTGTATTGAAACTTGTCTTCAATAATTTGGTGGGTCGCGGGGTAATCTCTATAATTGGTGACATGAAAATTATGTTGAATGGTAAAGAGTTTGAGGTACCTGCGAAGACGACGCTGGCTCAGCTTGTTGCGCTTCGCGAGATCAAGACGCCCGCGTACGCGATTGAGCGGAATCAGGAGGTGGTGCTTCGCAGGGAACATGCGTGCATCGCGCTTGAGGAGAATGATCGGGTGGAGATTGTTGTCGCTGTGGGTGGGGGTTGATGATGACGACTATGGGTTCACCTGCGGCGCGGCCTTTGGAAATTTCACCTTTTGCGATTGGGGCTTACACGCTACGCTCGCGGCTCATCGTCGGCACCGGCAAATATGCCTCGCTGGAACTTATGCAGGAATGTCATGAGCTTTCCGGCGCGGATTGCGTGACGGTCGCGATTCGGCGTGAGCGGCTTTTTGATAAATCGTCGGGGCGAAACATTCTGGAATACATTGATCCGGAAAAGTTTACGCTGCTGCCGAACACGGCGGGCTGCTTCAATGCGGAGGACGCGGTTCGCATCGCGCGGCTGGGGCGGGAGTTGCTGACGCATTCAGGTTTTCGCGGCGCGGAATGGGTGAAGCTGGAGGTGCTGGGGGATACGAAGACGCTGCTGCCTGAGCCGTTGGGGACGCTGGAGGCGACGAAGACGCTGGTGAAGGATGGCTTTCAGGTGCTGGTGTATTGCTCGGACGATGTGATGCTGTGCAAGCGGCTGAAGGAGGCGGGCGCGGCGGCGATCATGCCGGCGGGCTCGCCGATCGGGTCGGGACAGGGTGTTCTCAATCCGAATAACATCCGCATTTTGATGGAAGAATTGAAGGCGAATGATCCGGGGTATCCGGTCATTATTGATGCGGGGGTTGGGACGGCTTCGGATGTGGCGGGGGCGATGGAGCTGGGCGTGGATGGGGTGCTGCTGAATACGGCCATTGCGGGTGCTCGCGATCCGCGGGCGATGGCGGTGGCGATGAATTATGCATGTCAGGCGGGGTATCATGCGGCGCGGGCGGGGCGGATTCCGCGGAAGCTGTATGCGACGGCGTCGTCGCCTTGGGAAGGGCGGATTAATTCGGCGGCGGGGACTTGATGGGTCGCCGTGGTTTGTGGGTGCGGAACTTTTAACCAACGACGGACACGACGGCACGACCGCGACAAAAAAGAAGGCGCAAGTCGGGGACTTGCGCCTTCCATCGCTGGACATTTCGAGCTTGGATCAGCGGTTGGTGCTGCCGGAGCTGGACGATTGGCCGCTGCGGGAGGAGGTGCTCACGCGGTTCCAAGAATCGCGGACGGCTTCCTTGGCGTTGTCCCAGCCGAGGCGGGAATTTCCTTTGACCTTATCCCAGTCGCGTTGCAGTGTGGACTCGGCTTGATCGAAGGATTTGCCGGAATGGCGGGCCTGAGATTCCCACCCGTACTGATAGGCTGGTGCATATTCATCGTAGGTAGCGCCGGCTTGGGCGTAGGGGCGGGAGGAATAATTTTGCTTCCAGTAGCCGTGCTCCTGGGTGGGGTTGATGCTTTCGGCAACGCCCTTGCCGGCGAGTCCGCCACCGACTGCTCCGGCGATAACGCCGACCGCGGCACCGACCGCGGTACCGACTGGTCCTGCGACGGTTCCGATGGCCGCGCCGGTCGCCGCACCTGCGGCAACGCCGCCTGCTGCTGCGCCGACTCCGGTGCCTACCGGATGAGCCCCGGCACGACCGCTGAGCGGATCGCGGTTGGCATCCTCCTGGGCTTTGGATTTTTCGCTGTTATCTCTGCTGTTTTCGTTGGTCGACATGAGTCGTCTCCTCAAAAGTGAATGGGTGACCCTCCACACTGTACGGAGGTGATGGATATACATGAGCAAACCGCCTGCCGCGCCGCGGCGGCGGCTCTCGAAGGCTTACCGGCCGGACTTGCGAGGCGCGGCTTCTTCTTCCTCGCTCTCCTCTTCCTCACCTTCCGCGTTGGCGGCGGCCAACACTTCCGTTGAGGCAATTTTGGTGAGGAGCTTGTCGGTCTCGCCTTCTTCGTTCAGCGTGAGTTGCAGAAGCTTGGCGATGTCGGACTCGCCGAGTTCCTCCGCCATTGCACGAACGGTCCCGTACGCGGCCATTTCATAATGTTCGACACGTTGTGCGGCACCGATGAGAGCGGCGTCGATCACGGGGCTCTGGCCCTCCTCTTCGAGGATCTCCTTGCCCTCCTCGACGAGGCCCTCCATCGCTGCACATTTCTTGCCCGTGAGCTTGACGCCCAGGACTTCCGCGACTTCCGCCAGCCGTTCCACATGCCCTTCGGTCTGGGCGAGATGGTTGGTGAAGGCTTCCTTGAGCGCGGGTGTCGACGCTTTCTTTGCGAGCTTCGGCAGAGCTTTCAACAACTGATTTTCAGCGTTGTAAATATCTTTCAGCTCGTCCACGAAAAGCTCCTGAAGTGTGTCCATCGCCATGGCATGATCCTTTTATTACGAGACCGGAGGCGAGGCCTCCAAAACCTGATTGACGCACCGGGACTAAAGCAATGCTCAAACCATCGCGGAGGAGCAGCCGTGGCAAAAACGCGGGCGAGGGATGATCGACGTGAAAACCACTTGAAATGTCGGGGTTTGCAAGAGCTTAATTGAATAAACAGAGGCGAGGGAATGCGGGCGTCGGAGTATTTCCATTTCGACGCACCGGCCAGACGAGTTGTCAGGAATTCCCTCCCCCCCCCCCCACTCCCCCCCGCCCGCCGCCGCGCCGTGCATTACTGGAGCGGCTTCACGCTGACGCCCTCAAGTTCAAAAATCGAAAAAGTGTAGCCTTGGTCGCGCTGCACGTTAATCTTCAAAGTACCCTCGACCGAGACTTCATCCACGGTATAGGGCACTGCGGGATCGGGAGCAGCGCGGCAGGTGATCGTGTGCTGGACCCCCGGCGGCTGACCGAAGCAGCACCCGACCAGGCTCGGGACGAGTGCGAAATTGGTGATGTTTTCAGCCTGGGTGAGGGGAATCATGAAGCCGCGGAGTTTTATTTTGGTACCGTTGAGGGCTTTGACGTCGGCAGGGATAGTGGTGTCGGCGGTGGGGTCGAAGTCAAAGTTGCCGAGCTCTTTGATGGTCATCGTTTGAGTCTGGTCATTGAGAGGGGGCGGCGTGAGGGATGCGTGGTTTTCCGGTGGAGGGATCGATGGGACCGGAGGCGGGCGATTGCGGGAGCTGACGAAGCGGGTGGTGCCATTGGTTGGGCTGAGGCGATTCCTTTGAGGTGGGCTTCGGCGTCCTGAAGTTCCGTGAGGACCTTGCCCATGGCGGCACCGTCGTTTTTGACGTTCATGGTTTGAGCCCACCGCTTCAGGAGCGGGGCGGCTTCGGCGTAGTTTCCGGCGAGGTAGGCATCGGTGGCGCGTTTGGAAAGCGGCGGATTTCGCACGGCGAGAAGGTAGGCCCCCGCGGCACCGCCGCCGACGAAGAGGGCGAGGATTAATATATTTCCGGCAGTCCGCATGGGGACTCCATCAATGACTTGTGGTCTTGTTTGCGCCGACTCAGCCGCCCACGAGTTTTCAGCAACGGGTGTCCGGTACGCTTTCAGGGCGGGGACGAGTCCCGCCAGCAGGCTTACGAAAATCACGATTGCTAAGTATAGCAGTTCTTCCCAGCCGGGAATCGCCACCAGGGAATTCCGGTCCCCATCAGGCAGCGGAGATAGACGGAGCCGGCGGCGGCGAGGAGCGTGACCGGCGATGAGGCCGGTGACGCCGCCGAGTAGGCCGACGATGCAGGCTTCGAGGCAGACGATCGCGAGGATGCGGGCTTCGCGTGGCGCCGAGAGCTCGCATGATCGCGATCTCGCGGTTGCGCGCGGTGACGCTGTTATAGATGCTGACGAGAATCGAGACCGGCCCGACAATGGTGACGAGGGCGGAGATGACGATGAGCAGTTGAGCGTGCCGGAGAGGAATGTGTCGAAGAATTGCTGCATGACGGATGCGGGGCTGACGCCGACGGCATCGGGGAGATTTCGCAGGATAAATTGGATTTGGAGCGAGGTGGCGGCGGATCGGGATTTGACGAGGATGGCGGAGACTTCCCATTCGGACTTGGGGAGCTTGGGGGTGATGGAGCCGTCGGGGTTGCGGTCGTGTAGCCTTCGTTGGCGGGTTCGAATCCGGCGGTGGCGGGAGGAGGTGTTGTTGCGTGGAAATGACGCCTGACCCCTTTATTTGATTGATGGCTTCGAGGCCGGCTTCGTGCTCGAAGATGGCGTAGAAGGTGGGGAGGGGGATGAAGAGGGCCTTGTCGTTGGCGGTGTGGGTTTCGTTGAGAACGCCGACGACGGTCCAGAGTTTCGTCGTGGATGTCGGGGATGTCGTTGGGGCCGGGGAAGCCGTGGGTGGCGTGGAAGGTGGAGCCGACTTTGAGGTCGGTGTGGCGCGGCGACTTCGGAGCCGACGACGGCTTCGAATTTGTTGGCGGCGAAGGGCGCGGCCTTCGGCGAAGGTGTAGCGTTCTCCGCCGCGGTATTCGGCGATTTTTTCCGCAGGGAGAGGTTGGCTGTTTTCATCCAAGACCGAAAAGTTGCGGCGTGGTGCCGACGATGCGGCGGCCTTGTAGCTGTCTCCGACGGCGTAGGGGACGGCCCATTGGATGAGGCCGCGGTAGGGATTTTTTTTGCCATCTGCGGAAAGCGGGCGACCGGTGGCCATGTCTTCGTAGAGGGAGTAGGGGATGTTGCCGGGAGAGACGTCGAGGTGGTAGATGGTGTTGAGGACGAGTTGGAGCGGCGACGCCTTGGGGCCGACGAGCATGTCGAAGCCGTAGTCGGTCTGGGCGAAAGATATTCTTACCCTTCGCGGCCGACGATCATGATGCTGGTGGCGAGCGCCATGCCGAGGAGGATGGAGAGAGCAGGTGAGCCAGGTGGAGAGTGACGCGTTGACGCATCTGCTTGAAGATGAGTTGGAAGAGTTCATGTTATGCCGCCCCTACCGTGTAGGCTGCGTGCCGGCGCGGTTGATGGTGGTGAGTCGGCAGCTGCCGGGCGAGCTGGCGGGCGATGGCCAGGTCGTGGGTGACGAGCAGAAGAGCGGCATTGACTTGGTCGGCAGAGGTCAGCGGATGAGATCGAGGGTTTGCTGCGCGGTGGCGGCGTCGAGCGCGCCGGTGGGTTCGTCGGCGAGAACGAGCTGGGGACGGTTCGCCAAGGCTCGCGCGACGGCGACGCGCTGCTGCTGGCCGACGGACATTTTGCCGGGGCTGTAGTCGAGGCGGTGCGAGAGGCCGACCGTTCGAGGAGATAAGTCGCCCAGGACTTCGGTCGGGGCGTCGTCCAGTGAAGGACATGCCCAGAAGGACATTTTCGAGTGCGGTGAGTCCGGGGAGCAGATGGTGGGTCTGAAAGATATAGCCGATGTGCTGGCCGCGGAAATGGTCGCGGGCGGCTTCGGGGAGGTTGGCGAGATCGTGGTTTTTCGCTGCCGAGGGTGTATTCGATGATGCCGGTATCGGCGTGCGAGAATGCCTGCGAGGAGGTGGAGGAAGGTGGTCTTGCCGGAGCCGCTGGAGCCAAGGAGTGCGACCTGATCGCCAGCAGCGATGTCAAATCGTTCGATATTGACGACGGGCACGGCCTCGCTTTCGGGAGGGTGGAATGATACACAGAGATTCTCGATATGCAACATGCTCAGCGTGTTCCCACATAAATGACAACGCGGCGTTTTTTACCTCCGCGGCGGAAGCCTGGGGCTTCGTCGTCGCATAGAGATGGGGAACGAACGAGCCCGGCTTCCGCCACGGAGCAACGCGAAGGCAGGGTATCCCTCGGAAAAAGGGACGTCAAACAGGCTTCACTGGGGTTAGGGCTTGGGCGAACGTCCGTTTTTAATATCAACTCCATCCTGACACACATTTGTTAAAATAGGTAATATTTTAACGACTTCATAAAGTCCGAAAATAACTTGATTTGATGGTGTTAGGTCTCACATTTAACAGGCATAAATTGCCAATCGTGAAGCGCAAAAATGGCAATTTGGGAACTATTATTTGTTAAAATAGGAAAGATTATCGAGGCGTTGGGGGATATATATGGGCGAGGCAAGCCAATGGCACGAGCCTTCGAAACGCGGAAGCGAGTGACTTGAAGGAATAACTTTCGGCGAGCCTCGATATTCCCGGTCTGGAGCGACCGGTCCTGTTCAGTGACGCGATGGAGAAAGGAATTCTTCCGCATCCCAAGCCACAGGAGTTGACCCATGCCCTCCCCCAATACCACTTCTTCTCGACTATCAATTTCTTGTTGCCCCGTGCCTCTTCGCAGGCGATCGTTCTGGCGCTCGCGCCGTCGTCGCGGAGGCCTTTGAAGAAGGTCTGTCCTCGGAAGAGATTCTCATGCAGTTGATCTGGCCCACGATGGACAAGATTCAAGGCATTGTATCGCGCTGATCGGATCAATACCGGGACGCATCACATGGCATCGCGGCTGTTGCGGATGCTTGCGGATCAATTGGCTTTGCGTCTGAATCGCGGTCCGAACGCAATGGCCGTTCAATGCTGGTGGTCTGCTCGCCCGGCGAACCCGAAGAATTGGGGGCACAAATCACGACCGATCTGGCGGAAGCCCATGGCTGGTCGGTTCACTTTGCCGGCGGAGGGGTTCCCAATGATGAGATCGTGGGATGGATCGGACAGCTTGCAGCCGCAGGTGCTGATGGTGTACGGAACGATCCCCAGCGCGACGCCGCATGGTGCGGCAGTTGGTCGATCTGCTGCATGATGTCGGGATTTCGTCCGAAGTTGCAGATCATTTGTTCGGGCGGGGTGTTCAATCGTGCGGAGGGGCTTGGCGGAGGAGATCGGTTCGGATCTTGTTCGCACCGAATCCGCTGGAGGCGTTGGAGATTCTCGACGGCCTATCCCAACAAGCGCGCGACGCCGGACCAGCAGACGGTCGGGCGGAAGCGTCGCAGCAAGAAGAGCCCCATGTCCAAAGCAGAATGAGACGGATCTCATTCTGAGAGTGCAGATAGCATCGGGCAGCCGGCACGGAGGCAGGCTGTCCGATGCTTTATTTTTGCGGCATTGTTTTGAGGCGGGAGAGGAGAAGGAACCGCCGATGGACGCGGATCAACGCCGATTTTTGAGGTGCCGGCGTTTATCGGCGTTTATCGGCGTTCCCGTTTCGCGTTGTCAGATCATGATGCTGGTGTAGTTCGTTGCGAACGTGGTGGAGGGCGGCGGCGATCCGCGTGCGTAGCGGGCTGGTGACGCGGAGAGTGCCGAAGCGGACGTCGTAGAACGTCGCGATAAGCCACCGCGCGTCAGGGGTGGCCGCGCGGAGGGAAGGGACGAGCGTTTCGACATATTCGCGAGGGGTTTGGTCGATGCGTTTACGTATGCCGCCACGGGCGAGGAGACGGAGCAGTTCATCGAAGAAGGTGAGTTCATGGGAGAGTTGACGCTGCACTTTTCGATCGACCTTGCGGAGAATGAGCTGGAGTTGGCTGGTGCGGCGGCGGTGCCAATGATAGAGCAGCCAGGATGCCAGGATGGCGATGAGCAAGAGTGAGACGACCGCTGCAACGCGCGTGGAAAAGGCGTTGGAGGGGGTCAGAAACATATCCTTGAAATCTTCGCTCAATTCGGCAGCCATCGCATGAATAGCGCCCATAACGGCCGTGGCCGCGTGCGCAACGATGTTGAAAACGTAGGATCGGGACGAATCATCAAACGCGATAATCGCGGACTGCCATCCCTTCTGAATCACTTCCGAAATATCGCGCGAGCCATTTGCCGACTATCGAGGGCGCAGCGGACTCCGTCGCGGCGGGGGAGGGATCGTATGAAATCCAGCCACGGGAGGGAACGTAGACTTCCGCCCACGCATGGGCGTGTTTCTGACGGACGACATAGAGCCCGCTGATGGAATTGAAATCGCCCCCGTGATAGCCGGTGACCATGCGGGCGTTGAGTCCGACGGAGCGGCAGAGCATCACCATCGCGGAAGCAAAATATTCACAGTGGCCGCCGGTGCTTTTGCGGTTCAGCAGAAAATCAGCCGTCGGATCGAGCGTGGGATCCTTGGCCGCAAAGGTCAGCGAATAGGGATACGTGGTGCGGAGGTATTCTTCAAAGCGGTCGGCGATCGGGCGGATTTGGGCGACAATCGGCTTTTGATTGTCCGGAAGAATGTCACGGACAAGTGTGCGGGCGAGGGCACGGATTTCAGGGGGCACCTGGTTTCTCCGGGCGACCTCGCCATCGTAATGATTCATAAAGCCAAGGTCGCCGGGCGTGATAAATGTGGGCTCGGGCCGATGCGCTTTATAAATGACGGCGGAAGTGACGGAATAATGCAATGGCTGCGGAGAGACGCTGCGGACCGAAAGGGAAAAATCCCGGCTGTTGAAGCTGATACTCACATCGTGATCCGGAGAGAATGCGACCGGGGGGGCGATCGTGAACAGCGTATTATCCGTGTAGCTGTGCATGGTGTATTGCTGTTCGAGCCGGCCGAGCGGGTTGTAGTCTTCCGTGGGAAGAAGTTGAGCCGTGGTTCCGGCAGGCACGGGCTGGTCGTCGATGTCATCGTAGCGGCCGCCGCGCGACCACTGTCGCTGCTCAATGTCATAATTGTCGAGAGCAGCGCCGCGGAAATAGGGGAGGTCGAATTCCGTGCCGACGTTGGTGCCTTCCTGCAGCAGCTTCACCTCCATGACAATCTGATCGGACTGTTGAAGCCGGCCGTAGTCGCTGAACCGGACATGGTCGGAGAAGCCGGTTTGAAGCGTGGCGTCCCCGGACCAATTCGCAGTGAAGAGCCCCTGCCCGCGCATGCGCGGCAACGTGAGGAACACCACCGCCGCGACGGCGATGAGACACAACGTCGAGGTGCCCGCGACCCGGCGGATGTCTCTTCGCATGAACGGCACCTCGTCCGCCGAGGGAAAGTTTCCGACGCCCAGAGCGTTCCCGCCGCGCCCACTCCGGTTTCGGCGTTCAAATGCAGCAACAGGATCGCGTACAGCCCCAGCACGAGATACGCCACCAGAATGATGGCAAAGACGAGCGAGGCGGAAAATATCGCGCCCGCGACCATCACGAGGAGTGACAGCGTGAGGATACTGGCCGTAATCGCGGATCGTTTTACGCTCAAAGAACTTGCAGATGAGGATGCCCGTCATGAAGTGGCCGAGGCTCAGGAGCAGGTTCGGCTGCCACTCAAAGACGAGTTCGCGGAAAAGAATCGCCGCGATCGTGAGCACACCCATATTGATGATGCCCCGAGGCAATCCCGGGGTGGCGGGGCGCGACTCGATCATGAGCCACGAGAGAACCGCCGCGGCGAGCGTGAGGACGAAAAGCGGCGGGTTGTTCTCCGCGTACGAGAAATCTGCGACCGAAAGCAGCACTAGCACGTAGGCGAGCGTGCGAAAGCGGTGAAGGATGTGAGGCGGTGACGCCGTGGCGGTGGTCATGGGCCGTGATTCCCGTGCGGGCGGGGTAACGAGGGGGGTGCATCGAGGTACATGGGATTATACGTCGCTGATGCAGCCGAGTCGCAGGGAATCTTCCGATTGGACGTGCTTAGAGGGTGTTTGAGAAGTAAGGATCCGAGCCGCGCCCGTAAGGAAGCGGTCGTTGTAACCGCCGCAAAACCGCTTCCTCACGGGCGCGGCTCAGAAAAGCATCCACTTCTCAAACAGGCTCTTAGGATGCCGCGGGGTTATTTGGCGGCGGAGACGGTGAGCTGAATGTGATGCTTTTGCTCGAGGCGGCGCAGCGAGTACGGCAGTTCAAAGTGCATGTCTTCTTGCGTGACGTGGGCGTCTTCAACGGTCGCGCCGTACTGTTCCTTCAACACCGCGATGATCGCCTGCACGAGGTCTTCCGGAGCGGAAGCACCAGCAGTGAGGAGCAACGTGTTGACCCCGGTGAGCCAATCGTGGTTGATCTCGCTGACATCATCGACGAGGTAACCCTTCACACCGCGGTTCTCGGCGATTTCGACGAGGCGGAGCGAATTGGAAGAATTTTTCGAGCCGACGACGAGGACAAGATCCGAAAGCGGTGCCAGTTCCATGACCGCCTGCTGGCGATTGGTGGTGGCGTAGCAGATATCCTCTTTCTTCGGCGTGTGGATGTGGGGGTATTTGGCTCGAAGGGCATCAATGATGACGTTCGCATCATCAATAGAAAGCGTCGTTTGCGTAAGGTAAGCGATTTTGTGGTCGGCGGGGATTTCGAGGCGTTGGACGTCTTCAGGGGATTCGACGATGCGGATGCAGTCGGGAGCCTCGCCGAGGGTGCCGATGACTTCGTCATGGTCTTCGTGGCCGATCAGAACGATGGTGTATTTCTTTTTCGCGAATCGGATCGCTTCGGAATGTACCTTCGTCACCAGCGGACATGTAGCATCGACCTGAACAAGCTCGCGATCCGATGACTTGCGGCGAATTTCAGGCGAAACGCCGTGGGCGGAGTAAACCACCGTCCCGCCACTGGGCACTTCTTCAATGGAATTGACGAAAACCACGCCCTGATCGATGAAGCGATCGACCACATGCTTGTTGTGCACAATTTCATGATAGACGTAAACCGGAGGCCCTTTCAGCTTCAGGACGCGATCCACGCACTCGATAGCCATCATGAACGCCGGCACAGAAACCGCGAGGGTTGGCGAGGAGAATTTTCATGGCCATGGACGATCCTTGTGCAAAGTTTCGGGCTGTGTCGGCGAATTATAGCAGAAAGTGGCGGCAGGCTGGTAATCGGTGACTCAATCGGGTGTGAGTGCAGTGTGGGGCAAATGTGGCACGGCGGCCCTCCGTGATCTTTCCACTGGCCTCGGATGGCCGGTGGAAAGATGCTCGCTGTGTAAGCGTCATCATTGCCTACCAACACCCCCCATGGCATCGATCCACAGCCCATGCGAGGGCTGGGGATCGATCACGGCGGGGGCCGCCGTGCCACATTGAAATCCGCACAAAGCGTCATGCACCTTCTCTATAAATACTTCCGAGGGTTGTCCGCCGGTTTGTCCTCTCCTCACGCTTTTCCTACAATACGCCGCTTCGTTTTCCTGAAACTTTTCCCGCTCTCCCGAGGTCTTCATGCGGCGTGTCGTTATCACCGGTCTTGGTGCCATCTCTCCCCACGGCATCGGCAGCAACCGCTTTCTGGGACGCCCTCCTTGACGCCAAATCGTCCATCGCTCCCCTCACGCTTTTTGATCCCGCATCCTTTCCCTGCCGCGTCGCGGGCACTGTTCCTCCTTTCAAAATCACGGATTACGTTCCAAAAACCTATCGTAAAGCGACGAAGATCATGTCGCGCGACATCGAACTTGCCGTCATCGCCGCGGACCTTGCCGTCCGAGATGCGAAACTGCTGACCAAGGGCATCGCGGGGTCGTTACCCGCGGATAAGCTGGAAGGCTGGCATAAACCCGACCCCGCGCGCGTCGGCTGCAACATCGGCGCAGGACTGATCTGCGCGGACCTCAATGAACTCAGCCAGGCGATGACCCAGGCACGCGGGCCGAATGATGTGCTTTCGCTGGCCAAGTGGGGCCATTCCGACGATCCCGCGAAAACCTCCGGCATGGAAAATCTCACCCCGCTCTGGCTGCTGAAGTATCTTCCAAACATGCTCGCCTGCCATGTTTCCATCATTCACGACACGCAGGGCCCTTCCAATACCCTCACCTGCGGGCAGGCGTCGGCGGGGCTGGCCCTGGCCGAGGCAACGCGGACCATCGAACGCGGCCATGCCGACCTCGCACTTGTCGGCGGCTGCGAAACCAAACTCCATCCCATGGGCCTCATGCGATGGTGCCTGCTCAACCGCCTCAACATCAACAGCAACGACTCCCCCGAAACCGCATGCAAACCTTACGATCAATCCGCAGACGGCGGCGTACTCTCCGAAGGCGGCGCGGTTCTGGTCATTGAAGAATACGAGCACGCCAAGCGACGCGGGGCGACGATCTATGCAGAAGTGGTCGGCCTCGCCGCTTCAGCCAACGCCTCCATTGCCGTCGTCGATGCCGATCCGTCCGGTGAACCCGCAGGGGTGGCCATGAAGAAATCGCTGCAACACGCCGCATCTTTCACCCGACGAGATCGATTTGATCATCCCGCCGGGCTATGCGATTCCGTCCTGGGACAAGGCGGATGTCGCCGCGATGAAATACGCCTTCGGCTCCTCCCTGGCGCGGACGGCGATCACCGCCCCGCGTGCCGGCATCGGTGATTGCGGCGCAGGTGCGCCAGGCCCTCGATCTCGTCGCCGCGGTCCTCGCCCTTCACTCGCAAACGCTCCCTCCCACCGCCAACACGACCCATCCCATCGACGGCCTCTCCGTCGTTCTCCGAAAAGAATCCAAGCCGCTGACTCATGCACTCGTTCTCTCCACCGCCCTCGGCGGCCAAAACTCATCCGTCATTTTGAAACGCGTCTCCTGATCACCCCACACGGGACCTCCCACTTGGACATTCGCCATGCGTAAACGCGTCGTCATCACCGGCATCGGCTGGGTCACCCCCCTCGGCCACGATATCGAAACCGTCTGGAAGCGCCTGCTCGCCGGCGAGTCCGGCATCGCGCCCGACCACCCTCTTCGACGCCCGCACTTTCCCCACCACCTTCTCCGCCGAGGTCAAAAATTACGACTTCGCGACCGCCGTCGGCACGCCTCTTCGCGCCACCAAGACGCCGGCCGCAACACGCAGTTCGCACTCGGCGCCGGCACTCAAGCCTGGAAAATGGCCGGCCTGCCTTATCCGACTCAACAGCGAAATCCGCACCTCCGACAGCCTCGACCCCTACTCCGTCGGCACCTACACGGGCGCGGCGAAGGCGGACTCGACTTCGAAATCTTCAGCCACAACGCCCTCGCCAGCCTGGCCCGCAGGCGCCGCGGCCCTCGACACCAAAGTCTGGGGCAGCCTCGCCATGAAATCGTTCCACCCCATGCGCGAAATCGAGCAGGAACCCTCCATGACGATCGCCCACCTCGCCATGGAATTCAACGCCCGCGGCCCCTCCCTCAACTGCCTCACCGCCTGCGCCGCCTCCACCCAGGCCATCGGCGAAGCCACCGAATTCATCCGCCGCGGCGATGCCGACATCATGATCTCCGGCGGCGCCCACTCCATGATCCACCCCTTCGGCGTCACTGGCTTCAATCGCCTCACCGCCCTCTCGACGCTCAACGAAAATCCCCGAGCGCCTGCCGCCCCTTCGACGCCACCCGCGGCGGATTCGTTCTCGGCGAAGGCGCCGGCATCGTCATCCTCGAATCGCTCGACCACGCCCTCGCCCGCGGCGCAAAGACAAAATCCTTGCCGAAATCGTCGGCTACGGCTCCTCCTGCGACGCCTTTGCCGTCACCGACCAGCACCCCGAAGGCCGCGGCGCCATCGTCGCCATCAACGAAGCCTTCAAAGACGCCGGACTGACACCCGCCGACATCCACTACATCAACGCCCACGGCACGGGCACCAAGGAAAACGACTCCACCGAGACCCTCGCCATCAAAGCCAGTCTTCGGCGACCACGCCAAAAATGTTCCCATGTCCTCCATCAAAAGCATGATGGGCCACCTCATCGCCGCCGCCGGCGCGGTGGAACTCATCACCTGCCTCCTGACGATCCGCGACGGCATCATCCCCCCCACCGCCAACTACAGCACCCCCGACCCCGAATGCGACCTCGACTACGTCCCCAACACCGCCCGCCGCACAAAAGTCGACGTCGCCATGAGCAACAGCTTCGGCTTCGGCGGCCAAAACGACACGCTGATTGTCAAGCGCTTCGTGGGATAAGAGGTCCGCATCCACCATCGTGATACGTACTGCTTGTAGGACACTTCGATGATCGAACTGCACCCAAACGTTTTGAAGAAAAACAGCAAAGAGGAATTCGTGGTGTTGCCGTATGAGGAATACATCGCTCTCACCGAACTGCTCGAAGACGTTGAAGACCTTGTTTTGCTTCGCAAAGCACGCGAAGAAAATGCCAACGAGGCCGGGATATCATTGGAAGAAGCCAGGCAGCGGCTCGGCCTCGAATGATTAATATTTCAATGAGATCATCAAGCGACGCCGATAGGTATAATACGAATATGAAACCGCTCATCGAAACGAATCGCTTCCTACAAAATCCGGACACGCGCGATCGCATGCTGCGTCATAGTGTTCTGGAATCCAGTTATTTTGAAGGAGCACGTGGCGTCAAGCTGCCCTCTCCAACTCGCAAAACACCCCGCCGCAAAGCCTCAGCCAAAAAACGAGCCAGCACTTCATAGTCCTTGGATATACCCATTACAACGCTATTTTAGGTCATATAGGTGCGGATACTTGTATGTCGCATGGAAAAATTCTGGAACAATTTATCGCAACCTTCACCATCCTGAATTCGCCACTCATCTTTAATGGCGAGTCCACCAGTTTCCCTCATGAACTCCAGGATGGTGTGGATGACTCGCCATGGGCTAGGCAGAAATGGAAGCCCGCACAAATGTCCACGCCGATCTGTAAGCTGCAAGAAATATACATGGCCCTCCCGACGCATTTTCCACCACTTTATGAAAAATTGATATTGGCCTACCGATGGCTCGACGTTGAGTTGGGAGGACTGATTACACTTTTGCCCAATCCACCGGCACCGGATTTTAAGCCACTCCTTTATGCAATGACTTCTGACCCGGGTCTGGTTCCCATCCTTTTCCGACACGGATTACTTCCTTTCGGGAAACAACCTGGCGGAGGCTACGATCCTATTTGTTTTGATACAACGCACCGTCAGCCTGATGGCGATTGTCCCATCGTTAGATTGGAACACGAGGAAATATTATGCAACCAGAAGATTGGAAAGATGTGGCGCGTGGCCGACTCATTTCAAAAGTTGGTTGAAACGGTGATTAGCATGCCTCATCTTTGATGTACCCATCGATTATAACGACATACTGAGAATTTCTTTTCTTCAGTCACCTGATTGAAAATTTTACTGACAAAAGTAAGAATACGACCAGTAGGAATACTCTCACTGAGGTGATACATGCGAGTGACAGAAAAAGGGCAGGTTACGGTACCCATCGACATTCGAGAGAAAATGGGAATTCTTCCGAATTCCGAAGTGGAATTTATCGTGGTCGGAAAAAATGTGATCCTGCGGCCCATCCCCAGTCAACGTCATCGCGGCAAAAGTCTCACCGCTGCCATGCGAGGAAAGGCAAAGCGCGGAATGACCACGGATGAGATCATGGCGCTCACGCGGGGCGAATGATGGCTGAAATTCTCGTCGATTCCAATGTCCTGCTGGATGTACTCACCGCCGACCCGATTTGGGAAACATGGTCCACGGACATGCTTGAGCGACATGCGGAGAGCAATATCCTTGTGATCAATCCTATCATTTATGCCGAGGTTTCCACGCGCTTCGATCGCATTGAAGACCTCGACGCGTCTTTGCCGGCCGCCCTTGTACGGCGTGATCCGCTCCCGCTTGAAGCCGCTTTCCTCGCCGGAAAATGCTTTCTGAAATATCGGCGGGCGGGCGGACAAAAACGATCGACCCTTCCCGACTTCTTCATCGGTGCACATGCGGCCGTTTATCAAATGCCGCTTCTGACTCGCGATGTACGCCGCTACAAAACCTATTTCCCACACCTCAAATTGCTCTCCCCCTGACTTTTTCGCCGGAGCCTCCCTCATGCCCGACATCCGCGCCGACGCCATCGCCGTCTACGTCTACCGTCGTATCCAAACCGAAATCCAATTCCTCCAAATCCACCGCTCCGCCGCCACCGGCGAGTATCAGCAATCGTGGCAAACCGTCTACGGGGGAATCGAACCTCGTCCCTCCACCACCTCCGGCGAAAAAGAAACCGCTACCCAGGCCGCACTCCGGGAACTCAAAGAAGAAACCGGCCTCACCCCTCTTCGTATGTGGCAGGTCGAATATCTCGAATCCTTTTACTTCAAGCCGCACGACTATGTGCTCGTGATGCCCGTGTTCGCCGTCGAAGTGGCCCCGCTCGCGCCGATCACCCTCAATGCAGAGCACGACGCCCATCGCTGGATTCCCGAAAACCAAATCGACGCCGCCTTCATGTGGCGCACCCAGCGCGAAGCCCTCGCCCACCTCCTCACCGCGCTCAAGGAAAACCGGGACGTCATGAAATATCTCGCGGTCGACCCTGCCGAATTCCCCGAGGGATAAAAAACAATCACGACTATTGATTCGGAGTTCACGCTTCAGCGTGTTTTTTCGGACAAGAAGCATGCCGACGACCGAAGACACGCTGAAGCGTGAACTCCGAAACAAATGTAGACTTTACAATCCCGCACATCCATAATCGCACCATGGTCGCATCTCGTGTCAAAAAAGCTCCCCCCCCCCTCGCCCCAAGCGATCGCCACCCAAAACTCCCTCCTCAAAGCTCATTCCCCCACCCACCCCCGCCTCCTCCTCCCGAAAACCACCGCGCTCCCCCTCACCCCACGGCCTTCGCATCGCCGCCATCGACATCGGTACCAACTCCCTCCACATGGTCATCGTCGAAGTCACCGACACCCTCTCCTTCCGAATCCTCTCCTCCGACAAGGACCTCACCAACCTCGGCTCCGCCGCCCTCGTCCACCATCGCCTCACGAAGCGCGCCATTGACCACACCCTCGACGTCCTCGCCCGCTATCAGCGAATCGCCGCCGGACTCGATTGCGACGTCGTCCTCGCCTACGCCACCTCCGCCGTGCGAGAATCCGTCAACGGCGGCGATTTCGTCCACGCCGCCCGCGCTCGCCTCAACCTCCGCATCCAGGTCATCTCCGCCCTCGAGGAAGCGCACCTCATTTACCTCGCCGTCCGGCAAGCCATCGACCTCTCCTCACACCCCACAGGCACCGGCCCCTCTCTCATCGTCGATATCGGCGGAGGCTCCGCAGAACTCATCGTCGGCACCAACGAAAAACCGCTCCTCCTCCAATCCTTCAAACTCGGTGCCTCACGCCTCACTCAACAATTCGTCCACTCCGACCCGCTCTCCAACAAAGACCTCGACCGCCTCGAGTCTCACATCCGAAAAATGCTCAAACCAACCCTCGAAGCCATTAAATCGCTCCACCCGCAGCGCGTCATCGGCACCTCCGGCACGCTCGAAAATCTCGTCTCCCTCGCTGTCTCCCAGCACGGCTCCGAGATCATCCGCCATCGCCTCCTCACCCAGATGACCAAACAGGATTTCAATGATGTCTACAAACGCCTGCTCCGCCTCCCCGTCGCGGAACGCAGGCACCTCCCCGGCCTCGATCCGGGCCGCGCCGACCAGATCGTCGCCGGTGCCGTTCTCGTCCATCATCTGTTCGACAAACTCGACATCACCCACATCGACGTCTGCGACCGGGCCCTGCGCGAAGGCATGATCATCGACTACATGCAAACGCATTGGCCGAAGGTGAAACTCTCCGTACAAATCCGCGACCCGCGCCGCCGTTCCTGCTTTGAACTCGGCCGCCGTTGCAACTTCGACGAAAAACACGCCCTTCAAGTCACCAAACTCGCCCTCGCACTCTTCGACAGCCTGCAAAATTTCCACAAACTCCCCCCGCATGATCGAGAACTCCTCGAATATGCCTCACTCCTCCACGACATCGGATGGCATATCGGCCACTCCGGCCACCACAAACATTCCCTCTACTTAATCAAGAACGGCGACCTCGAAGGATTCTCTCCCAACGAACTCGACCTCCTCGCCAACATCGCCCGCTATCACCGCAAATCTCCACCCAAAAAATCCCACGCCGATTACACCGTCCTCACCCCAGCCGACCGCGACACCGTTTGGAAACTCGCCGGCATCCTCCGCATCGCCGACGGCCTCGACCGCGGCCATTACGACAACGTCCTCTCGCTCCACACCATCGCCCGCCGCGACACTATCTCCGTGCAAATCACCACCAAAGCCGACGCCGAACTCGAACTCTGGGCCGCCCGACACAAAACCGACATGTTTGAAAGCATCTTCAACCGCGCCACCAAATTCTCCGCCCGCTCCGCGAAATAATTCCTTCATCAGCAAAAGAAGCGGCCGCGATTCATCGAATCGCAGCCGCTTCACGCAATCTCACGCACATTGTCCGGTAATACGCCGTCAGATCTTCCCGACCAGAATCAGGATCACCACGATCACCAGCACCAGACCCAAACCGCCAGCCGGGTAAGGCCCCCAACTGTTGCTATAACCCCACGTCGGCAGCGCACCCAAAAGCAGCAGGATCAACAACACAAGCAACACAGTACGAATCATAAGTTTCTCCAAAAAAGTACCAACCCTCTTACGGAAGGAATGATTCGCAAAAGGTGTACCTCATCTGTAAATCCCCCTTCGCACTCAAATAGCCGCGAAACGCCGCCCAACAATGACGATTTGTCCGGCCTGACCCCCGGCAACGCCCCCCATATAGCGTCCGGTTCACCCGGGATAACCTCCCAACCCCCATGGTGTGCACACCCAAAAACACGCCCTCCCCCCCAAAAAAAGCAGGCTCGTCGCGTCAATGTACGCGACAAGCCCGCTGTGGGGTCCAAACTATCTCAACAACTGAAACGACCTCTCATGGATCGCCGGCTCCCCCGCTGACAAGGACAGGAGAGGAGACCGGCGAATTCCCAGTGAGTCGCTTAGGCAGTGTGCCTGCCATTGGAACGCACCGCCGGGGTCACTGCGGAAGACGCCACGGCAGGAGCCGCGCTGGTCCCATCCGTATCGACCGTGAAATTCTGATTGGTCAAGTTGATATCACCACGCGTGATGCTGATGACACCAGGCCCGGAGAGCACTTTGTCCGACGAAGGCAGAGTCAACGTCAACGTATAGTTCCCGGTGCCCGCGATGCCGGTCTGATTGGTGATGAAATAATGGCCGGCACCGTCCGTCACCGCACTGCCGGTAACTGCCCCGGTATCATCCTTCATCGTTACCGTGATGCCGGCCATGCGAGCCCCGCTTTTGTTTGACACGGCACCGAGGAGCGACGCCTTGAATACCATGTCATCCGCCTGGAGGTTCGTGATCGGCGTGTTGCCTTCAATCACTTTGGTGAGCGTATTGCCCTGATTGAAGAAACTCATTTCTTCCGAAGTAAGCCCTTCATTCAGATAGTAGAAGCGGTCGCCATCACGCAGACGCGTGAATTGATCGACCATGATCTTCTGGAACAACGGACCAACGACCGAGCCCGCCACGTGATCTTCCGCAATGCCGCCCTCAAAGGCGTCAATTGTGTTCACTCCGCCTGGGTATGCCGTCGCGAGTTCCTGTTGCACGGTGACATTCTTCGTGATCTGCGAGAAGCTGGTCACCGCCGGCAGCCCGTAGGCGACGCGTAATGCGTTGTAACTGCCGATACCGTTATCGCGGCCACGTTGGATATCGCGTGCGATCAGATCCTCGCCGCCCGCGCCCTGGGGACCAAACAACAAGTTACGGATGTTGTTCACGGCCAGCGTGTCCATCGCCTGCCCATTCCCATCGGACGACCCTTTCAGTATCGGACCGATGTCCGTCGATTTGAGCCCGGAGAATGGATCGGTCACGCCCTTCGGATTCAAAAGAGTGGCATTGAAGAAATCCTGCGAGAGAGGAATATCCCCGCCGGCGCTGGCGATCCGGTTTCCGTTGTTGTCTTCGCGTGCGATCGAGGGGCTCACCATGCTGTGACCAAAACGATACGCAACGGTGGCGAATTCATTCGAGATCGACGCGTTCACGGTCGACTTGTAACCCGAGTAGGATGCCAACGCCGTCTTCCCATAAACGTCCGGAACCCATTCGTTGAAAACGATTGCCTGATATTCCGCGATGTTGATCTTGCGGGCTTCCTGATAAATCTGTTCGTCTGTCCAGCTCGGATGGAGCGACAGCAAACTGGTCGCGATCTTGTTGTGATTGCGGACAAACAAGGTCTGCAGCGCGGTCAGCTCAATGTTTTCGTTGCCGCGCACGTCACCGGTCGCAAAAAGCTGCGACGTGGGCAAACCGCCCGCATTCTGCGTGCCGCCGTCAACGCTGGCGAAACTCGCCAATTGAGCCGACGTAAAATAAGTCGAATTCAAATATGGCAGCATATTCCCAAAGCTGGTCTTCATCAGCCCGTTCTTGTAGCGAAGTGCCGCTGCAATCGCCGGATCGGACCCGTACACTTGCGACAGATCCAGGTACGCCGTGATATCCGTGACCTGCTGCCGCGGGTTGCTCGTGCTTGTCCCGGTGCTCGGATCGAACTCCGAACGATTGAATGGAATCGAATTCGGACCCATCGGATCGCTGGAAGATACCGGAATGTTGAACGACACTCCCGTCCCGTTCGTCAAATCCAGATCATGATCCATGAACTGCCCGAATGCATAGCCGAAGTCGGACAAGCTGTTGGTATCCAGCGTGTTGAGATCCTGCGACGGATTCTTCGGATTGCGCTGGCTGTTGAGGATGTTGCTGATGTCCCGAGCACTCTTATTATGGGAGAGCGAGGGCGAACTGATGCCATCACTGTATGCCGCGGGCGACTGCCGGAGCAATTGCGTATGCGCAGAGCCCCAGGTGTTGTGCGACACGTTATTGCCCGTGCCGTCATAAGAGCGGAAGCCCACCACTGACAACAGTGTGCGCGCCTCCAATTGTTCCAACACCCGTGATTGCGACTTGGCCCGACGCGCTTTTGCGCATTGGAAACCCCGGCTTTCAGCCAATTTTTGGAAACCATACTCTGTCCTCACTGTGTAAAAGAAATGTAAATTCCGCCTGAGCGAATCGAGGATCACTGAAATGCCGACGATCCTGTTTCGCTCGATAAAAAAATATAAAGCAGAATTTGGAGAATGCAATACAAAAATTGACTTTGTGCAAATAATATCTTCAAGGTCGCGCCGCATACGGCCATTCACGCTCTTACGCCGCCATTTTCAGACGCGGTGCAATTTTTGTTGATTTACTGCACTAAAACAGGCGTATTAAGAATTTTTCCGCCCACAAAACCGGCGGGCCGTACGCGTCAGAACCGCGTTTAAGCCTTTGTGAGGAAACGAGAAAAATTTTTTTATCAAATTTTTAAGATCAATTATTGACAACCGGGCGAAGTCGGTGCATGATGAAATGCCTGTCACAAATCTCGTCGTATGGTCGCTTCACTAATCTTTGCCCGTTTTGTCTTACACCAAATTTTGTACTTCTATCCCTTCGCCGTATCGAAAAAAATAAGGCCGCAAATCACATCATTGCGGAAAATATTGTTTCAAAAATGATAGCCAATTCTACTTTTTGAATACCTTGAGATAAAAAAGATCAATAAGAGCGGCGGCAATTCGCTGCTTCTTTCAACCCTTGCTTGCTAGATCGCGTCGTAACATTGTGTTACGCCGATTTCATATCTTTTGTCGTAGGAAGAGGAAATCTCATGAAGAACGCACGAAAAATCGGTTTCTGTATGGCCGCATTGGCCGCCGTCGGTGTCTGGGCTGGAAGCGCCCAAGCCGATGTGACCCGTAATCTGGTCTGCCAGGCCTGCGGAACGTGGAACGATCAGGGCGTCCACACCAGCCACAGCAATTACCAGATCGGCTATTCCACCCAACTGCCCCATCATCAGGCGGCCTACTACGTCTTCGACCTCACCCCAATCAAGGGCAAGAAGGTCACCAACCTGAATTGCACCATCCCCGGCAGCACCGACTACAACATCACCGATGTCTGGGTGGGTCACAACCCGACCCACCAGTTCCGCGTCACCATGCGCGACCAGGGCCCCAACAGCGTTAACGATATCGTCAACGGCAACAACAACGGTGCCCTCTGGATCAATGCCACGGACGAAAACCGCAATGGCGAAATGGGCTACGCTTGGGTCAAAGACGGCGTCCATCGTGGACTCGCCTTTGATTGCTGGCACTTCCAGCTTCCGACTTCCGCCGACTTCGACGGCTACACCTTCCAACCCGCCGTCAACCGCGGTGGCCAGCACGTCCTCTGGGCCTGCGATGGGTTTGATAACCAGGCTGGCAAGGAAAATTACATCTGGGGCAATACCGCCTTCAACCACGGTATCATCCTCCATGTAACGACGACCAACTAAGCAAGCCCCTCCGGGTTCTGCTCAGAAAAAGAAGTGGCCGGATCACCTGATCCGGCCACCCTTTTGTCCGGTCATTCTTTTTTCACCAATTAAATCGCGCAGTGACATTGTGTTACGCCGATTTCATATCTATTCTCGAGGAAGAGGAAATTTCAATGAGAAACGCACGAAAAGTTGGTCTCTTTATGGCCGCATTGGCCGCCGTCGGTGTCTGGGCTGCAAGCGCCCAAGCCGATGTGACCCGCAATCTGGTCTGCCAGGCCTGCGGGACCTGGAACGATCAGGGCACCCACACCAGCCACAGCAACTACCAGATCGGCTATTCCACCCAGTTGCCCCATCATCAGGCTGCCTACTACGTCTTCGACCTCAGCTCCATCAAGGGCAAGAAGGTCACCAACCTGAATTGCACCATCCCCGGCAGCACTGATTACAACATCACCGATGTCTGGGTGGGTCACAACCCAGCCCACCAGTTCCGCGTCACCATGCGCGATCAAGGCCCCAACAGCGTCAATGACATCGTCAATGGCAACAACAACGGGGGACTCTGGATCAATGCCACGGACGAAAACCGCAATCCCGAAATGGGCTACGCTTGGGTCAAAGACGGCGTCCACCGTGGACTCGCCTTTGATTGCTGGCACTTCCAGCTTCCGTCGTCCGCCGACTTCGACGGCTATACCTTCCAGCCCGCCGTCAACCGCGGTGGCCAGCATGTCCTCTGGGCCTGCGACGGGTTTGATAACCAGGCCGGCCGCGAAAATTACATCTGGGGCAATACCGGCTTCAACCACGGTATCGTCCTCCATGTAACGACGACCAACTAAGCAAACCCCTCCGGGTTCCGCTCAGAAAAATAAAGAAGTGGCCGGATCACCTGATCCGGCCACTCTCGTTTTTGCCCAAGCCGCTGGAATGTGACTTCACCCGCAAATCTAACAATCTCTCCATGCACGACTCTATAATCCCCGGGCGCAGTGCGTTTTGTCATGCTCCCGGGTATCTTAATTACTGTTATTCTCTTCTTGGAAACACGCAATGAGTGACCTCAATAATCCCGCCCAGCCCGGTGGCCAAAGCGGCGACATGCAGCGCATCGCACATCAGCCTATGAGCGCCCGCGTCCCTGAAAAAATCGCCCGCGGTGTCGTCGCCACCGGCTTCCTCGCCTACCTCGGCCAACAGGAACTTGTCCTCGATTTTCTTCAGTTTATCAGCCGACCGCCCCACCTCGTCGCCCGCGTCGTCATGACCCCGGCCGTCGCCGAACAATTCCTCAGCGTTCTCCGCGAGAACCTCGGCCGCTACAGTTCCACCTTCGGCGCACCCCCTCCCATCGCGAAAAACCCCAACGACAAGCCGCGCCCCCCGCAGGAAATTTACGACGACCTCAAAATCGCCGACGACCAACTCTGCGGCGTCTACGCCAATGCCGTCATGGTCGGCCACACCCCCGTTGAATTCGGCGTCGACTTCATCACCAGTTTCTTCCCCACCGCCGCCGTCAGCGCCCGCGTCTACCTCGCCGCACCCCGAATCCCCCAGCTTATCGACACCCTCGCAGGCCTCGTCGCCCAACACCAGCGCCGCATCCCTCCCCCCCCCCCACCGGCGGCTCAACACCCGGAACCGCCCCCGGTATCCCCGGCTTCCCCACCCCCCCCGGCGGTAACTGAACCCAACGCACGGCCTGCCGATTGCTTCCTTAACCCATGTGAATACTTTTGAAAGGATCACATCATGCTTGTATTTGGCGCTATGGGCGGAGTCGTCAGCCTCCTTATTCTTATCCTCGACATCGTCGCGATCATCGACATCATCAAAAGCCGCGCTCCGGACGCCAATAAACTCCTCTGGGTCCTTCTCGTTCTCTTCCTCCCGGTCCTCGGCATGATCCTCTACTTCCTCATCGGCAAAGGCCAAAGCGCCTAACCCGCCCCGCGAAAGGGAACCGCCGATCCACGCGGATAAACGCCGATCCTTCAAAAATCATCCGCGTTCATCCACGTCCCTCGCCAGTTCCCCCAATTCCCCTATCTTTGTGCCCCAGGCAAGCCTAAAATTCACCTGTACCATCCACTTTTCTTAAGGTCCGCCCTTGTCACAAGATAAACGCGTCGAACTTTCCGTCCGGGCCGAGAAGGCAATTCTCGTCGCCGTCATCCTCCCCGACTCCTCCGCCGACCCGCGCGATCCCCTCGGCGAACTCGCCAGCCTTGCCAAAACCGCCGGCGCCGAAGTCGTCGACCGCGTTGTCCAGAACCGCCACCGCATTGACCCGTCCACCTTCATCGGTGCCGGCAAAGCCGAGGAAATCAAAAAACTCGTTGAACTCCACAAAGCCGACGTCGTCATCTTCGACCACGACATGTCCCCCAATCAGCTCCGCGACCTCGAAGAAATCATCAACACCAAAATCCTTGACCGCAGCGAACTCATCCTCGACATCTTCGCCACCCGCGCCAAAACCCACGAAGCCCAACTCCAGATCGAACTCGCCCAACTTCAATACACCTACCCCCGCCTCCGACACATGTGGAGCCACTTGGAACGTGTCAGCAGCGGTGCCGGCTCCGGCGTCGGTGCCCGCGGCCCAGGCGAAATGCAGCTCGAAATCGACCGACGCATCATCCGCGACCGCGTCTCCGACCTCAAAGCCAACATCCGCGAAGTCCAGGAACGACGCAGCCGCGAAGTCAAATCCCGCAAACGACAGCACTTCACCATATCCCTCGTCGGCTACACCAACGCCGGCAAAAGCACCATGTTCAACACCCTCACCGGCGAGCAAACCTTCGTCGAAGACAAGCTCTTCGCCACCCTCGACACCAAAACCCGCCGCTGGCATCTCGGCGGCGCACACTCCGCCCTCATCAGCGACACCGTCGGATTCGTCCGCGACCTCCCCCACCACCTCGTCGCCAGCTTTAAAGCCACCCTCGAAGAAGCCACCCACGCCGACATGCTCCTCCTCGTCCTCGACGTCAGCCATCCCCACGCCCAGCTCCAACTCAAAACCGTCGTCAAAGTCCTCCAGGACATCGGCTGCGCCGACCTCCCCGCTCTCCTCGTCCTCAACAAGATCGACGCCATCGAAAATAAAGACGACCTCGCCTTCTGGAAAAGCATGTTCCCCGACGCCCTCCCCGCCTCCGCAAAAGAAGGCGACGGCATCATGCAACTCACCGAAGTCGTCCGCGACCAGATGCTCGGCCAAGTCATGAAAGCCTCCGTCGCCGTCCCACTCTCCGACCCCAAAGGCATTACCTTCATCGAAAAATTCTCCGACGTCATCGACCGCGACTACGACTCCACCCCCGGCATCGTCACACTCTCCGTCGAAATGTCCCAACGCATCATGGACCAGCTCGCCAACAACGTCCCCACCGCCAAAGTCCTCAAGGTCACCAGCAAATCCCCCATCAAAAAAGGCAAGGCAAACACCACCTGGCGCTGCCGCACCAAACCCATCAAAGATCTCATCCCCGAAGCCCTCCTCGATCAAAAGGAAGCCAACACCCGCGCCGCTGCCTACGGCGTCCCCGAACCCACCGACGCCCCACCCCAGCGGCCCGCAAAAGGCGCTGGCCTCACCATCGGCAAGAAAAAAATCGGCACCCCTTCACCATAACCCGCCAAAGCCACAGTCGCTCCATGAGTAGCTCCGCCGACGGAAGCCCGGGGCTTCTTCCGCTCGCACAAAAAAAGAACACCAAAACCCCGGCCTCCCACCCACGAAGCGAATCTGTTTTCCTTCCATCCTTTGAGGCCTGGAAGCCTGTGATATACTACCTCCATGCTTCCTCTCATTGAGCAACATCGCGACCAAATCCTCCAGCTTTGCCAACGTTTTGGCGTCAAAAGTCTCGAGCTTTTCGGCTCCGCTGCTAGTGGCGACTTCATCCCCGGCAAAAGCGACCTCGATTTTTTTGTCGAGTTTCTTGACTACCAGTGTTGTGACGCGGTCGGCAATTGGTTTGGACTCCAGGAAAATCTCGAAGATCTTTTCAAATGCAAAGTGGACCTTGTGAGTGTCCGAACTGCAACAAATCCCTATTTCCTGAAAATGGCAAATGAACACCGGATCAGTTTGTATGCAGCGTAAATCGCCAATGTACTTATCTCATATGGTGGATGCAGCCACGCTCGTGGACGAGTTTGTACGCAACCGTACGGCACAGGATTTCGCCACCGATCAATTGTTTCGATCAGGTGTCTACTACCAACTCGCGATCATCGGAGAAGCGCTTTCAAAGCTGCGGGAAATCGATCCGTCCACTGCAAGCAAAATTACCGACGCCCGCCAAATCATCGGTTTCCGCAATCAAATTATTCATGGCTATGCAGTAATTGATGACGATCTCACCTGGCAAATCATTCAAAAAGATCTCCCCATCCTCAAAAAAGAACTCGCCCTCCTCCTCAGCGAGGCCTGAACCCATGTCCACCCCCTCCCCCAAACCCCGCTTCAAACTCACCCGCGACCAACGCCTCCGTGGCTACGGTCGCTTCGACCTCCTCTACAAAACCGGCAAAAAACGCATCGCTCACCCACTCATCGTCTTCTCACTCCGACGAGCCGACAACCTCCCCGCTAAAATCGGAATCTCCATCGGCCGGCGCTGCGGAAACGCCGTCACCCGAAACCTCGTCAAGCGCCGCCTCCGCGAAGCCTTCCGCCTTATGCAACACGACCTCCCCTGCGGCCTCGACTTCCTCATCGTCATCAAACCCCACCAACCCCTGCCCCTCCAAACCTACCAATCCAAACTCCACCAACTCCTCCTACTCTAACCCCCCCCATATAGCCCCGGGTTCACCCAGTCTTATCTACACAAGTGAGGCTTGGTAATCCGATAGGAAGGTGCATGGATTTCATTTACCGCAGGCGGAGCCGCGGCTGGATCGCCGGTATCATCGACTGGTGATGTCCCAACTTTCATCCAAAAGCCCATTGGCGGCGGGAGTCCGGGGTATGCCGTCGTTGTCGTCGGCGTTTGCCGCCACCCAGGGAGCGTGGCGATTTTACGCCAATGACGCCGTGACGCCGGCGCAGTTGGCGGCGCCGCTGATCGCGCATGTGGATCAGGCCGCGCGACAAAGCTGCCAGAGCCATGTACTCCTGCCCTGCGACTGGTTGTTCTTGTCTTACGCGCATCATTCCGCCAAGGCTGATCGCACCCAATACAGCACCACCGCCGGCGAAGCTGCCCAGGCCAAGGGGTACGAGCTTTTCAGCGTTCTGGCGCTCTCGGACACGGGCGGCCAGCCGCTGGGTCCCGTGGCGCTTCAGGTGCGTCATGCCGGCGGCGTGGACGGGACGTTTGGGCCGGGACGCCAGGAGTTGTTCTTCCGGCTGGATCGTCTGGTTCCGGCGTTCCGGCACGTGGCGGGCCTGAAACTCGGCGGCAAGACCCCCGTGTTCATGATTGATCGCGAAGCCGACTCGGTGGCACATCTGCGGCAGTGGTCGCAGGATGGCCATCGCTTTCTCGTGCGCGCCAACGCCCCGCGCTACGTACTACAGGAAGGATCGGAGAAGCGAATCGCCCAGGTGGTGGAGGAACTGCACCATCGCCAACTGTTTACCGAGGCGGGGGAAGTGGAGATCAAAGGCCAATGGGGCATGCAGTGCGTGGCCCAGACACAGGTGACGCTGCATCGTCCGGCATGTCAGAACCGGGTGTCGGTCAAAGGCGGTGTTCGCAAGAAGCGGCACAAGTATGTGCCCGGGCCGCTGTTGACGCTGCGGCTGGTGGTCAGCGAGGTGCGTAACGCTTCGGGCAAACTGCTGACGCGATGGCTGCTCTTGACGAACCTGGAGGACCACGTGCCGGCGAGGGTGGTGGCGCGATGGTACTACTGGCGATGGAGAATCGAGACGTATCACAAATTACTCAAAGGCGCGGGCGTACAGGTGGAACAGTGGCGGCAGCAGTGCGCGCCGGGAGTGCTCAAGCGACTGCTGGTCTGCGCGATGTCCGTCACGCTGGTGTGGCAACTGGCGCGTGAACAGGACCCCAAAGCCGAGGAATTGCGCGGTATTCTGGTGCGACTCAGCGGCCGGCAGATGGTGCGCGGGACAAAGAAAAAGCCGGGCAAAGGGTTCACCGAACCCGCGCTGCTGGCGGGGTTGGGCATTTTGCTGCCCATGCTCGCCTTGATGGAGCATACCCAGGTCGACGCATTGCGGGAATTAGTGGCTCAGGCCCTTGGACTCTCCCCACGCTGCGACAATAGTGCCTGACTTGTGTAGATAAGACTGGGTGAACCCGGGATACCCCCTCCCCAACAACGCAAATCTCCCATCCCAAATCTCCCCCCTCGAATCCCAAATTCCAAATCTCAAATCCCCCCCCCGAGGCGCAGCAGAACGGCAGGCCAACCTCAAGTCAGCCCGCCGTCTTCATCGCTGCTTAAATCCCCCTCCACTCAATCCCGCCCGCCGCCCCGCAAAACCAATCCCAACAACACACCCACGCCCAACGCGATCCCCACCGCATACCACGGATTATCCGTAATATACCCCTCCGTCTGATCCTTCACCTGCTGGCTCTTTTTCGCGGCCACCTCATACCCCTGCCTCGCATAATCCTGCGCCTGCTTGGCGTACTTGCTCGCCATATCGCTCGCCGCGCTCGCCGCATCATGCATCGCGCTCACCCCTTCATTCTTCATACTCTCGCCATGCTCCGCCAACCGCGCACCACCCGAAGACTTGTCAGCCATGATCGGCCTCCTTCATGAAAAGTTTAACTCGCTACGCCAAGGCGTGACTAACAATCCCCGGCGACTATCAACCAGTCGTAAAGCGAAGCCTATGCCAAATGCCAAACGCCGCTCAACACTCCCCTTTCCTCACCCTTTCCCCCCTCCACCGCCCGCATCACGACGCAGCCGCTCCTGCAAAAACGCCAAAATGGCCGCCTCCTCCGGCCGCAGGTTCCTCACCTCCTGCATTTCCTGCCGCGCCCGCTGCGCCAACGTCTTCAGCAGCGAACCATCCATATACGCATCAATCACCGCCGGATGAATGTAGCACTTCCGACACACCGACCGCGTATTCCCCAGCCGCTTCGCCACCGCCTCCACCGCCCCCACCACATTTTTCTTCGCCTGCGATTCCGAATCAAACCCCGCCACCTCCTGCAGCGCCTTCGCCGCCAGCACCGTCGCGCTCCACGTACGAAAATCCTTCGCCGTAAACTCCTCCCCCGTAATCTCCTTTATATATGCATTGACGTCCGCAGAGTTTACATCCACAGACTTCCCCCGCTCATTCTTATATCCAAATAACTCCTGCCCCGGCAGATCCTGGCACGCCTTCACAATCCCCGCCAGCCGCGAATCCTCCAAATCCACCGAATGATCCACCCCCGACTTCCCCCGAAACTCAAAGTGGACGTGTTGTCCACGAACCCGCACCTGTTTATCCAAAATCGTCGTCAGCCCATACGAATGATTGTCGCGAGCGTACTCCGAATTCCCCACCCGTATCAGCGTCTTCTCCAGCAACTGCACAATCGCCGCCAGCACCTTCTCCCGTGGCAACCCCTTCAACCTCAAATCTCGAGCCGTCCGCCTCCTGATCCGCGGCAACGCCTTCCCAAACGCGATCATCCGATGAAACTTCGTCTCATCCCGCATCTTCCGCCATAATGGATGATACCGATACTGCTTCCGCCCCCGCACATCCAAACCCGTCGCCTGTATATGCCCCTCCGCCGACGGATTAATCCACACCTCCCGCCACGCCGGCGGAATCACCAGCGACCCAATCCGCCGAAGCGTCGCCCCATCCCTCACCCTCCGCCCCCGCGCATCTCTATACACAAACGACTCCGCCGACTTCCCCGCCCGCCGAATCCCCGGCACATCGTCCGTCCCATACCGAAGCCCCGCCGCCGCCGCAAACTTCTCCGGCCCCGGAACATGATTCCTCGCCGCCGCCTTCCGCAGCCCCTCCGGCAACCCCCCCGCCGGCAACTGCCCTCCAATCAACGCCCCCAACCTCCTCCCCAAACCTCTCCCTGCCACCGTCTCAGCTCTCTTCATAAAAACCACCACTCACGCAACCAACTCCCCCCCATGACACCCCCCCCTGCACGAAAAGCAACCCCCATGCCGTCACCCTCCCCAACGTCTTAACCACGGACCATCAAACAAGGCCCCCGATCCGGCTTGCCTTTTCGCGGCGTCAACCTCTCCCCCCACACAGCTCCAACCTGACCCTCAACACCGCCCCCCACTCCCCAAAGCCATCAAACCAAATTTCCCCCATAGAACGATTACAGTCCGGGATGGAGACAGTCAGGGATGGAGACCATTTTGCGGGATGGGGTGGAGGAATTACACTCTGGGGGATTGTGAGTTTTGGGAAGGTGTGTGTTGAGCGGAATTGTTGGGCAGGTTGAGGTGGGGGGTGGGTTGACGGCGCGGGAGGCGGCGCGGGTGGGGTTGGTGCGCGCGGGGGGGGGGGGGGAGTGCCGGGGACGGTGCGGGCGGCGTTTGAGGTGGTGGGGAGCGTGGGGGAGGCGGAGGCGTATACGCGGGGGTTGACGGGTTCGCACTATGAGAACTTTTCGGTGGTGTCGGTTCTTTTGCCGAAGCGGCTGCGGCAGGATTTTTGTAATGTGTATGCGTTTTGCCGGGTGGCGGATGATCTGGGGGATGAGGTGGGGGATCGGGTGAAGGCGGTGGAGTTGTTGGGGGCGTTTCGGGAGCAGTTGGTGGGGTGTTATGCGGGGCATTGCGAAGACAGCGGTGTTTGTGGCGTTGGGGGAGACGATTCGGCGGCATGATATTCCGATGAAGCCGTTTGATGATTTGATTCGGGCGTTTGAGCGGGACCAGGTGGCGACGCGGTACGAGACGTTTGAGGAGGCGGTGGAGTATTGCAGGTGGAGTGCGGATCCGGTGGGGCGGATTGTGCTGTATATGTGCGGGTATCGGGATGAGGAGCGGCAGCGGCTGAGCGATAAGATATGCACGGGGTTGCAGTTGATTAATTTCTGGCAGGATGTGCGGCGGGATGTGCTGGAGCGGGATCGGATTTATTTGCCGCGGGTGGATACGGGAGCGGTTTGGGGTGACGGAGGAGCAGTTGCGGGCGGGGCGGGTGACGGAGGGGTTTCGGGAGTTGGTGCGGTTGGAGGTGGAGCGGACGGAGGCGATGTTTGATGAGGGGGCGGGGTTGTTGCCGTTGTTGAAGCCGATGTATCGGAAGCAGATTGCGTTGTTTTTGAAGGGCGGGCGGGCGGTGTGTGGGGCGGTGCGGCGGCAGGGGTTTGATACATTGACGAAGCGGCCGCGGTTGAGCGGGTGGCAGAAGATGCGGTTGATTGGGGGGACGTTGGTGGGGTATTTGGCGGGTAAGTTGGTTCGCGGCACGGATGAAATGCCCGTTGAGGGCAGTTCATCCGTCACGGCCGGGGGCGGCCGTGCCACATTCACTAAGCCTGCCACATTCACGGGGAGTGCCACATTGAATGTGCCTTTGGTGACACAAAAGAAGAACGGTGATAGAGGGGGGGCGGCGTGACGGTGGTGATGCGAGGTGATGATGTGGCGGGAGTGGATGGGGGGTTGCTGGAGAAGTCGTGCGCGTATTGCCGGGATTTGACGAAGCGTGAGGCGAAGAATTTTTATTATGGGTTGAAGTTGTTGCCGGAGCCGAAGCGGTCGGCGATGTATGCGTTGTATGCGTACATGCGGCTGGTGGATGACATTGCGGATGATGATGCGAATGAGCGGACGCTTGTGCAGCGGAAGGGGGATTTGGATCAGTGGGAGGTTTTGACGCGGGAGGCGATTGCGGGGGCGAAGGGGGAGGGGCGATTGCCGAAGGGGCATATTTTGTGGCCGGCGTTTGGGGAGATGGTGCGGAAGTATCGCGTGCCGGGGCATTTGTTTGATGACATGATCGCGGGTCAGCGGCAGGATTTGGAGCCGGTGGCGATTGGAGACGTTTGAGGAGTTGCAGCGGTATTGTTATCGGGTGGCGAGCGTGGTGGGGCTGGCGAGTTTGTATGTGTGGGGGTTTGAGGGTGGGGAGGAGACGTTGAAGATGAGTGCGGATCGGGGGGTGGCGTTTCAGTTGACGAATGTGCTGCGGGATTTGCGGGAGGATGCGGCCCCGCCGCGCGGGCGGTGTTATGTGCCGCGGGAGGAGTTGGCGAGGTTTGGGGTGAGTGAGGGGGAGATTGCGGAGGGGAAGGTGACGGAGGGGTTTTTGGAGTTGATGCGGTTTTCAGGTGGAGCGGGCGGAGTCGTTTTATGCAGGGGTCGGCGGGGCTGGAGGGGAGGATTGAGGAGGACTCGCGGCCGACGCTGGTGGCGATGACGGGGATTTATCATGGGATATTGGAGAAGATCGCGGCGGAGCCGGAGCGGGTGTTGCAGGAGCGGGTGCGGTTGAGCGACGGTGAATAAGTTGATGATTGGGTGGCGGGCGATGCGAGGGAGACGGGGATGCGGGGGCGGAACATGAAGGGGTGAAGGGGTGAAGGACCACGAAGAGGGGAAATTATGGAGAATGCGGGGGATGACGGGAAGTGGACTGAATGGACACGGATGGACTTGGATTGGGAGGGAGTTGATGGGTTGATGAAGAAACATGTGATTGTGGTGGGTGGGGGGTTGGCGGGGATGGCTTGTGCGGTGGCGTTGGCGGAGCGGGGGGTGCGGGTGACGTTGTTGGAGTCGCGGTTTGCGCTGGGGGGGCGGGCGGGGTCGTTTGAGGATGGGGAAAGCGGGGAGGGGGAGTTGTTGGATAATTGTCAGCATGTGCTGTTGGGGTGCTGCACGAATTTGATGGATTTGTATCGGCGGCTGGGGGTGGCGGAGAAGATGGCGTTTATCGAAGCGGGTGCATTTTTTGGATGGGAGGGGGAAGCGGTTTGATTTGTGGGCGGTGACGAGGGTTGCCGGCACCGTTGCATTTGGGGCTGTCGTTTGCGATGTTTGGGGCGTTGACGCTGAGGGAACGGGTGGCGATGGCGCGGGCGATGGTGGCGATGATGCGGATGGGGAAAAGCGGGCGGGAGAAATTGGAGGGGATGGCGTTTGGGGAATGGCTGGAGAAGATGAAGCAGCCGGCGGGGTTGATTCACAAGTTTTATGATCCGGTGCTGATTAGTGCGCTGAATGAGGAGACTGCGCAAGGTCGAGCGCGAAGTATGCGATCCAGGTGTTTCAGGATGCGATGCTGGCGAATGCGGCAGGGGTATTGGGTGGGGTTGCCGACGTGTGCGTTGGGGGAGTTGTATGGGAGTGTGCCGGGGGTGGACGTGCGGGTGAATGCGCGGGTGGAGGAGGTTTTGTTTGAAACTCAAAACTCAAAACGAAAAATACAAAACGTGGGTTGGGAGTGGTGGGGGTGAGGTTGCGTGGGGGGGAGGAGGTGAGGGTGGATGGGGTGGTGTTGGCGACGAATTATCATGCGGTGTTGCGGTGGGTGCCGGAGGGGGTGAGGGGGAAGGATGCGCGGTTTCGGGGGTTGGAGAAGTTGGAGAGTGTGCCGATATTGGGGGCGCATTTGTGGTTTGATCGGGCGGTGATGCCGGGCCGGTCCGGCGGTGGCGTTGATTGAGGGGCCGTTGCAGTGGTTGTTTCGGAAGGATGGGGAGGGGAAGGTTTTGCATGGGGTGATCAGTGCGGCGCGGGAGTGGGTGTCGGTTCCGAAGGAGGAGGCGTTGCGACAGTTTGAGCGGCAGGTGCGAGGGTTGTTTCCTGCGGCGCGCGAGGCGAAGCTAGAGCGCGGGGTGATTGTGATAGAGAAGCGGGCGACGTATTCGCCATTGCCGGGGGTAGATGGGTTGCGGCCGGTGCAGGGGGTTCCGGAGGGAGGGATTGAGGGGTTGTATCTGGCGGGTGATTATACGAAGACGGGGTGGCCGGCGACGATGGAGGGGGCGGTGCGGAGCGGGTATTTGGCGGCGGAGGCGGTGTTGGGGGAGAAGGTGGTGGTGGGGGATTTGCGGGTGGAGTGGGCGGCGCGGGGGATGGGGTTGGGGGGGTGAGATTTGGTCAGGATTTGGTCCAATCTTCTGCATGGAGCCCTGGGACTTTGACAAAGTCTCGCAGGTTGCGAGTTAAAAGGGTTGCATGGATAGACATAGTGATTGCGGCAATTTTCAAGTCCATGGTCCCCATGTGGAGTTTCAGTTGACGAATTTCCTCAAATTGCTGTGCAGCGCGAACGTCAAATGGTAAGACTTGAATGTTGAGATAGTTGGCGAGATGTTGTTTGAGGCGGCTATACGCTTTAATCTGATGAGGAGTAGCGCGTGCCTTGGCGGCATATGCGAGCCATCCACGAGTTTGTTCCTCATAGGTGATGATGGATGTCACGATCTCATCTTCCGCCGGAAGTTGTGCAACGCGAGCGCGTAAACGAAGGTATTCCAGTGAGTCTGGAAGTTCGGAAAGCGTAAACAGGTCAGTGTCGAGGATGTATATCACTTCCGCTTGACCTTCGATTTACTGGCAGTTTTGGGGCGTTGAGCATTACGGAATTTACGACCGATATCCATTGCCTCCCGGAATGCGGCGTCATCTGGAAAGGTACCGTGGATTTTTTCAAGCGTCTGTAAGGGATGACGCTTGAGGGAGCCCTTATTTTGCACTTTCAAGTTTGCAACTTCAGTCTCCAAGGTCGTCAAGCGCTTTTCCAATTCCGTGTTTGTCATGGTTACTCCTTATTTTGAGAATTATATCTATTCATTTTATGATTATCGACCGGATGGGGAGGAATAGCCGTCAATCGGGGCGGGAGTTGGTGGGAGGATTGCCTTATAGTGGTGAGAAGTGCCCGCGCTGCTGAGGCAGCGGGCGTTGGTTGTTGGGTTTTTGAGATGGAGTGACGGCATGAGAAACATGATTGCACGAATGATTGGAGTGGTGTTGATGGGTGGGGTGTTGGGAGTGGCGGGTTGTGGGGATTCGGGTGGGGGGACGACGACGACGGGGCCGGCGACGACGCAGGAGCGGATTCGGGAGGATATGAGGGCGGCGGGGCAGGGGATCAGGGATGCGGCGACGCAGGCGGCGGCGGAGGTGAAGCCGGCGTTGGAGCGGGCGAAGGAGGAGGGGCGGCAGGCGGTGCATGATGTGGCGGTGAAGGTGGCGGAGAAGACGGCGACTCAGCCGGCGGGTGGGCAGTGATTTTTTACGGCGCGGGGGCGAACCCGGGGGCTTGACAGGGCGTAGAGAGGGCTGTATTTCCAAGGGCCTTTCATTGATTGGGTGGAGATATGCGATGAGTCAGGCGGCGGACATTGTGGTTGAGGGGTTGACGAAGAGCTATGGGAGCTTTTTGGCGGTGGATCATCTTTCGTTTGAGGTGCCCAAGGGGGTGATTGTGGGGTTCCTTGGGCCGAACGGGGCGGGGAAGACGACGACGATACGGATGTTGACGTGCTATATGCCGCCGACGTCGGGGCGGGCGATGGTGGCGGGGCATGATGTGTTTCAGGATTCGCTGAATGTGCGGCGGAACATTGGGTATCTGGCGGAATCGACGCCGCTGTATACGGAGATGCGGGTTGGGGAGTATCTGGATTTCAAGGCGAAGCTGCGCGGGATGGATCGTGAGACGCGGCGGCGGCGGGTGGCGGAGGCGGCGTCGCGGACGTGGCTGACGGACCGGCTGCGGAGCGTGATCGGGACGTTGTCGAAGGGGTATCGGCAGCGGGTGGGGATCGCGGATGCGCTGCTGCACAATCCGCGGGTGCTGATATTGGATGAGCCGACGGTGGGGTTGGATCCTTCGCAGATTCGCGAGGCGCGGCGATTGATTGGAGAGTTGGCGGGGGATCACACGGTGCTGCTGTCGACGCACATTTTGCAGGAAGTGGAGATGGTGTGTCAGCGGGTGATTATTGTGGCGCGGGGGAAGATCGTGGCGCAGGGGACGCCGGAGGAGTTGAAGAATCGTGCGGGGTCGGGGGTTCGGGTGGAGGTGCGTGGGCCGTCGGATCAGGTGAAGTCGGCGATGAATGCGATCAGCGGGGTGGAGCGGGTGGAGTTGATGCAGAGCGGGGCGGTGTGCACGTTGAATGTGCGTGGGAAGACTACGCCGGAGCTGCGGGAGCAGATTGCGGCGGTGGTGTCGCAGAGGGGGTGGAGTTTGCGGGAGATGCGGCAGGAGGGGGCGAGTCTGGAGGAGTTTTTTGTGCGGATTACGGATCCGGGGGCGGCGGCGGCTTGATGGAATGGTGAATGCTGAATGCTGAAAAAATTGGATAATAGAAGAGGAATGGGTTTTATGAGAGTGATGACGATAGCGAGGCGGGAAGTGAGTTCGCTTTTTTATTCGCCGATTGCTTATTTTGTGTTGTTTTTATTTTTGTTGGTGACGGGTTTTTTGTTTGCGGCGATGGTGTTTTTGCCGGGGCAGCTTTCGGAGGTAAGGCCGCTGGTGGATTACTCGCGGTTTGGGTTGTTCTTTATTATTCCGGGCATCACGATGTCGCTGTTGTCGGATGAGTATCGGTCGGGGCGGATAGAGATGTTGCGGACGAGTCCGTTGACGGAATTTGATTTGGTGATGGGGAAGTATTTTGGGGCGATGTTTTTTTATCTGATATTGCTGGCGGCGACGGTGCTGTATGTGGTGCTGCTGGTGGTGTACGGGCGGCCGGACTGGGGGCAGACGTTTGCGTCGTATCTGGGGCTGCTGCTGATGGGGATGATGTTTGTGTCGATCGGGGTGTTCTTTTCGGCGTGCACGCAGAATCAGATCGTGGCGTATCTGGCGACCTTGCTGATGCTGGGTTTTTTGACGTTTGCGAGCGGGCTGGCGACGATTTTGCCGGCGTCGTTGTGGATTATTCCGGTGCGTGCGCCGCTGGCGTATCTGGGAGTGGCATCGCATATCGCGGATTTTTCAAAGGGGCAGGTGGCGGTGTCGCACCTTGGGTATTTTTCTGGGTTTACGCTGTTGTTTTTGTTTTTGACTTATTTGGTGTTGGAGAGTCGGAAGTGGCGGTGAGGATTGCGACGTGAAACACGAAGTGGTGAAGGGTTGAAGACCACGAAGATGGGATTGGAACCACAGAGGACACAGAGGTGACGGGGAGGGATAATTTTGGCTTTTTGGTCTCTGTGTTCTCTGTGGTTAATGAATTTGTTTTTGATGAGATGCTGGTTTCTTTCTGATGGATGCATGTTATGACGCAGGGTGATTTGAAGCGGATGGGTGGTGAGGGCGGGAGCCGGCATTGGCTGTATGGTTTTAATACGGTGATTCTGGCGATTGTGGCGGTGGTGATTATTGGGATGGGGATGGTGTTGACGGCGCCGGTGAAGAAGAAGTGGGATTTGACGTCGAATGGGTTGTATTCGTTGAGTCCGTATACGAAGCAGTTGTTGAAGGAAGTGGACTCCAAGGGGCAGAAGTATGAGCTGGTGAATTTGTTCCAGACGGCGGACACGCATCAGCAGGTGCAGGACCTGCTGGAGGAATACTGCGCGGGTCGAACAATGTGACGGTGGAAGATGATTCACAGGCGGCGCGGGATGTGATTTTCAAGAAGGTGGGGGACCGGTATGCGGCGGAGATGAAGCCGTACCAGGAGCTTGTGGGGCAGTTCGATAAGGTGTCGAGCGATCTGGAGAAGTTCTGCAAGCTGGAGGCGGCCAACGTGGGCGGGGCGGCGCAGCAAGCGGATGCGGGGGGCGGGGCGACTTCGCAAGCGGCGGTATCGGCGACGACGAAGCAGCAGGATGCGGCGCTGCAGAGTTTGTTTGCATCGGCACCGGAGGCGCTTTCGACGACGAAGCGGCAGGTGAGCCGTTCGACGAATGCGACGACGGCGGATTGGGGCGCGGCGGCGACGGGGATCAAGACGGTGCTGACGGATGTGGAGCAGAAGTTGGCGCTGCTGACGAACCAGGCGCAGGTGAAGGAATTGTTTTCGCCGGCGGTGGTGAGTTATCTGGGGGAGAGCGAGGCTCGTTACAAGGCGATGCATGATGAGGTGAAGGGGTACACGGAGAAGCTGGAGAAGTTGGCACCGTTGAAGGTGCAGGATGTGTTGACGAGCATTGCGCCGGACACGCTGGTGGTGCTTGGGCCGACGAGCGCGACGGTGGTTCAGGGGACGTCGGTGTACAAGTCGAGCACGCAGGGGGACCCGAACGATCCGCAGGCTCCGCCGGCGAGTTTTGAGGGGGAGCAGGCGTTGAGTTCGGCGTTGTTGGGGATGGTGGAGCCGGTGAAGATGAAGGTGGTGTTCGTGAGTTCGACGGCGGCGCATCCAACGACGAACACGGCGCAGGATGGATTCAGCGATATGGCGGATCGGTTGAAGGCGCGCGAATTTTGATGTGCTGGAGTGGGCACCGCCGGGGCCTCCGACGGGGCCGGACCAGCCGCCGCAGGAGGCGAATCCGCCCGCGGAGGGGAAGGGCGTGGTGTGGGTGGTATTTCCGCCGGACCCGGTGAATCCGCAGATGGCGATGATGGGGATGCCGCCGCCGAATCCGCAGCCGTTGATCGACGCGGTGAAGAAGCATATGGGGGAGGGCGGGCAGGTATTGTTTTTTGCGGATGCGGGGCCGGCGACGGGGGGCGTGTTTGGGGGCGCGGGTGACCAGTATGTGTTTGATGAGTTGGTGAAGCCGTTTGGGATTGATGTGCAGTCGAAGTACATGGTGGTGCATAATTATCCGCTGCAGGGCGGGGATCGGCGGATGTATCCGCGGGTGATTGTGACGCGGTTCAGCGACCATGAGATTACGAAGCCGCTGCAGGGGCTGCCGACGGCGTTCATGGGAACTGGAGAACGCGGTACGCCGGGGTTTGTTGGAGCGCCGACGGTGGTGACGGTGGCGAAGTCGTTGCCGCCGGGGGTGAAGGCGTCGGTAATTGTGGAGTCGCCGGATGATTCGGAGACGTGGGCGACGCCGAATTTCAGCGCGAAGGCGGACTTTGTGAAGGGGACGGATTTGGCGGCGCCTTGTCCGATTGCCGCGGCGGGGGTGAAGAGCGGCAGCGGTCCGGATGCGGAGCAGCGCGTGGTGGTGCTGAGCAGCCGGGTGCTGGGGTGCAATTATATGATGGAGTCGATCGATCAGTCGCAGGATGAGAATGGGCGGACGTCGCTGTTTTTGGCGAATCCGGGGAATGGGGAGTTGATGCAGAACTCGGTGCTGTGGCTGGCGGGTTATAAGAATATGATTTCGGTGGGGAGCAAGGCGTCGGCGGCGGTGCGGATACATCCGATTTCGCCGGGGATGCTGACGTTGATTCGGACGTGTTTGTATGCAGTGATTCCGTTTGCGGCGTTGGTATTGGGTGGTGTGGTTTGGTTGTTTCGGCGGAGATGACGACGTGAATACGAAGGGGTGAAAGTTTGAAGACCGCGAAGAGGTTTGGCGTTGAGAGAATGCGGAGATGAGGGGCGGTTGTTGGGTTTAGATTTAGAACGTGATTGGTGAGGGATCCATGAATTTTCGCTTGACGATGGTGTTGGTGATTGTGATGTTGGGGACTTTGATGCTGTATGTGGGCATCAAGTCGCGGGAGACGAATGCGCCGGCGGAGGATGCGCTGACGAAGAATGCGCTGTTGTCGCCTGCGCCGAAGGAGATCAGCACGATCAGCTTTACGCAGGATGGGGAGAAGCAGGTGGCGTTTGTGAAGAATGGGGAGGAGTGGTCGCTGACATTTCCGGTGGCGGCGGGGGCGAATAGTTATGAAGTGAGCAGCATTGCGGATACGTTGAAGGGGCTGAGTTTCAAGGAGAAGTTTGAGCCGGAGGGAACGGGGGTGCATAGTGCGGAGAGCACGGGGACGGACAAGCCGCGAAATGTGGTGACGTTCACGGATGAGGGGAATCGGGAGCATCGGCTGGGGCTGGGCAAGACTACGGTGGGCGGGGTGTATGCGACGCTGGATGGCGGGAAGACGATTTATCTGCTGACCACGAATCCGATGGAGAAGCTGGATCAGGATCCGCAGACGTTCCGGAACAAGACGTTGAAGGAGACGCCGGCGGAGAAGATCACGGGGATCACGATCAAGCATCCGGACCAGACGGTGTCGCTGGTGAAGAGCGGGGATAAATGGATGATCGATTCGCCGATCGCATCGCGGGCGAATGCGACGGCGGTCGAGGAAATTGTGAATGAGATGAAGAGCATTCATGCGTCGGCGTTTTCGGATTTTTCGAAGGAGATGCCGGCGACGGGGTTGCGGACGCCGGTGGTGGCGGTGACGGTGATGGTGGAGGAAAAGGCGGCGGGGGCGACGACGGCGGCATCGCAGCCGGCGACGGCGAAGGCGGCGGTGACGCTGGAATTGGGCTACTTCACTGATCTGATGAACAAGACAAATGTGTATGCGGGATTGGGCGGGACGAAGGATGTGTTCACGGTCAGCGCGGACACGTTTAATAAGTTGAATCGGCAGTTGAAGGATTTGCGCGATCCGGCGATTACTCCGGCGGCGGTGAGCGATGCGACGAATGTGTCGATCACGACGGCGGGTGGGCCTACGACGGAGTTGATGAAGCAGAATGGGAGTTGGGTGGTGGTGTTGCGCGGGGAGCAGGCGCGGACGCTGGCGGCGGATGCCGGGGCGGTGAGCGAGATGCTGACGAACGTGCGGAATTTGCGGGCGATCAAGTTTGTGGACAATGCGGGTGATTTGAAATCGATCGGGCTTGATCCACCACGGACGCGGGTGGAGTTGACGTTGCCGGGGCAGAGCCAGCATGAGGTGATTTTGATTGGGAAGCCGGAGAACGCGGATCCGGTGACGCCGATGATGCGGCAGGGTGAGCCGACGGTGTATCTGGTGCAGTCGGGGGATGTAGAGAAGCTGGCGTTGACGCCGTTGATGCTGCGGGATCGGACGGTGGAGCGGCTGACTGCGAATAATATCCGGAGCATTTCGATTGGCGGGAGCGGGGCGGCGGGCGGAGGGGTGAAGTTGGAACGGGATGGGGCGGCGTGGAAGGTGATGCAGGATGGAAAACCGGGCAAGGCGGATGATACGAAGGTGACGGCGTTGCTGGGTGATTTTACGCCGTTGACGGCGGTGAAATATGTGGGCGAAGGGGAGACGGTTTCTGGGAAGCCGGACGTGACGGTGACGATCAGCACGACGGAGAGTGCCCCGGCGGCGACGGGGCCGAGCACATTACCGGCGGCACCGGCGATGGGGCCGAACTTGAGTCGGCCGGTGAGCCGGACGCTGCGGCTTTATAAGGTGGGTGGGGCGTGGCGGGCGTTGTGGGATGGCGGGGCGGAGCCGCGGTGGACGTTTGAGCCGAATGCGGGGTTGGTGGAGCGGGTGATGGGGGGGTTTGGGGTGGCGGCTACGAAGTGAGGGAGGGGGGAGGGCCTTTTGGGGTGGGCGTTAGGGGGGAGGGGGAGCGGGGCCCGCGTTGCTGAGGCAGCCGGCGTCGGGGGGGATGGGCGGAAGTGTAAAAGTTAAAAAGAGTAAAAGCGTAAACTCTGAGGAAAAACAATAATGATGTTTCTCTCCGTTTCAGCCCTTTGGAACTTGTGCGTTAAACGCACGATGAGAATCGAGGAATTCTCCGTGCGCCAGAGGCAAAGCATGAGCAAGAGATTGGAGTTCGTCAGGAGCAAATGTATTGGCGATAAATATTTTACGCAAGCGAACTAACGCGTGAAGAGGACGCAATATTTTGTCTATGACGCGAATGCTTGCCAACCGCAATGTAACCAGCGAACTGAGATTCTCCAGTGGCTTCAAAGATTCAACTTTCAACGACTTCGCCATCCCGCCCTCAAGGCAAAGAGTCTCCAGCGATGTCAGCCCGGCCAACGGGACAATCTCCGAATAACCACAATTGGCAAAAAGAATCAGTGTTCGCAGATTTCTAAGTCGCTCAATACCCGCCAAGGATTTGAGTTTAACGCTTCCCGCGATGGCTAGACTCGTCAAGTCGGTGAGCTGTGCAAGGGGTTCGATGCTCTCGGCGCGATAATTATGAATGACCAACTGACGCACGCCTTTTAAACATCCAAGCACTTCGTAAGTGCTTGCATTACCTCCCGAAACCCATAATTTTTCTAGATTCTGACGTTCCTGCAAAACATCAAAATCCCTCGCACGACCAAAAACGGCGGCGACGCTTGCCTCCCGAGGTACTTCGCTCACGGATTCTGTGGGCAACATGGGCGCCCGAATTTCTAACGAAGGCATATCAGGAAGAGACATTTTAACTCGTCAAAAACTAGAAAATGAAACGGAAAATGAAACGGGGACGCAGCTAGTTTTTGTGCCGCCAATTTTACAAAAACTAGCTGCGTCCCCGTTAGTCCCCTCGTGCGCCCCACCATTCGTGGGGAAGCTCACCGCTTTTCGGGGATTCCAGGGGGCGTCGTGTGACCTCAGCCCCGTCGCGCTGCCTCGATGATGGCAATGTCGATTTTGCGCATTGTCATCATTGCATTGAACGCACGCTTTGCCTCATCGCCACCGGCCGCAAGCGCGTCCACTCAGCGCCCGCGGCGTGATCTGCCAGGACAGGCCCCAGCGGTCCTTGCACCAACCGCACGCACTTTCCTTGCCGCCATTGCCGACGATCGCGTTCCAGTAGCGGTCGGTCTCTTCCTGAGTGTCCGTGGCGATTTGGAAGGAGAATGCCTCGCTGTGCTTGAACGTTGGACCACCGTTGAGGCCGAGACAGGGGATGCTCAGAACGGTGAACTCCACGGTCAGTACATCGCCCTGCTTGCCGCCCGGGTAGTCACTGGGCGCCTTGTGAACAGCGGTCACTTTACTATCCGGAAAGGTAGCAGCGTAAAACCGCGCCGCATCCTGTGCGTCCTTGTCGAACCAGAGGCAGATTGTGTTTTTTGGCTTCATATTCGCGTACTCCTTTGCTTTAAGTCAGGGCGAATGCCATATTCTGCGCGTCGAATTGGATTCTATTGCAGAACATTTGAATTCTGCCAATGAGCTCTCGCCTTTTACGCTTTTACTCTTTTTAACTTTTACGCTTTCACATCACGTTTTGATGATGTCGAGCATGACGACGGCGATGGGGCCGAAGACGAGGACGGGGAGCCAGGCGGCGAGGAGGGGGTCGAGTTTGGTGCCGCCCATTTGGAAAATGACGAAGGTGGCGACGAAGACGAAGCCGGAGAGGATGGTGCAGTAGACCATATTTTTGATGAGGCGGTTGGGCTCGCGGGTGAGGAGGAAGGGGATGCCGATGAGGAGCATGACGATGTTCATGAGGGGCTGGGTGACGCGGAGATACATGATTTTGTAGAGCATGGGTTGGTTGGTGGGCGGGCTGGAGGCGGCGAGGTCGTAGACCTGGCGGCTGGAGAGGTATTCGACGGCTTTCTTTTGGAAGATGAGGTCGAGCTGCGCGGGGGTGAGGCCGGTGTGGTATTCCTGGATGGGCATTTTGCCGACGAAGCGTTTGGTGGGATCGGCGTCGAGGCGGTCTTCGGATTGGACGACGCCGCGCATGATCCAGGTTTCGGTGGGTTCGTTGGGTGGACGCTCCCAGGTGGCGGAGTCGGCGACGATGTGGCCGATGGGGGCACCGCTTTTGTCCCGCTGAACGATGAGGACGCCTTTCATCTGTTTTTTGGCGGGGTCGTAATCGGAGGCGACGAGGAGGGAATTGTCGGAGTCCTGGACGAAGTTGATGGGGGTTGTTCGGGCGACGGGGGCGTTGAGGTCGTTGTGGCTGCGGAGGAGTTTTTGGACGACGGTGGGGTTGGAGATGAGGAATTCCTGATTGCAGACGGTGAGCAGGCCGAAGCCGACGGAGACGAGCACGATGGGGGCGGCGACGCGGAAGAGGGAGACGCCGGAGGCGAGCATGGCGGTGAGTTCGTGGTGGCGGGTCATGCGGACCATGGTGAAGCCGGCGGCGAGGAGGGGGATCGCGCCGGAAACTTGCTGAAAGATGACCAGCATCTGATAGCTGTAGTAATCGACGATGTTCCAAAGAGCGCCGGCGGCGAGGGAGAGAGTGGTGGCGTGGACGGCGAGGGGTTGGGTGGCGGCGGCGACGGCGGTGGTCTTGGTGAAGCTGTCGAAATTGACGATGAGGTCGAGGAGGGTGTACATGCCGAGCATGACGCCGAGGGCGAGGAGATAGTTGAAGACGAAGGATCGGATGATGTAGCGGTCGAGAATTCGCATGCGAGCGTGTGTGTCCTTATAGAGCGGTTTATTGGCGTAGGAGTTTCGCGTAGACGGCGGCGACCATGGCGAGGAGGACGACGTTGCCGGCCCAGATGAGGGCGATGCCGGTGGTGACGGTTTTGGGGGAGCCTTCGGCCATTTCGCGGCCGGCGGTGATGAGGAGGACCATGAGGACGGCGGGGACGAATCCGACGACGAAGACGGCGAGTGGATTTTTGCCTCGCATGAGGAGGCCGAGGGCGGCACCGAGGAGCACGAGGGTGAGGCAGGAGAGGGAGAATGATCCGCGGCTGTGGAGTTCGGATTTGATGGATTGAAAGAGCTGCGTGATTTCGGTTTTTGCTTCGCCGGCGAGGCGGCGCATGGAGTCGACGTCGCTTACGTCGGCGTTTTTGAGAAGCGTGAGCGGGGCGACGGGGGTGACGGTGGTGAGTGCGGAGGAGAGGACGAGGTCGGGGAGTTGGACGGGCCCGGAGGGATCGGGGCCGATGTTGCGGACGTGGTCGGTGCGGAGGACGTTGTCGTGCAATTGGAGGGAACCGGTCATGCCGGCGCCGGAGTAATTGTCGGAGGCGAGGCGGACATCGACGGTGCCGCAGGTGTAGGAGGTGTGGATGACATTGCCGCGATAGGTATCGACGCGGACGGGATGGCCGCGGGTGGCGATGAGGCTGAGTTGTCGTTCGCCGTCGAGGGATGCGGTGGGTGCGAAGATGCGGACAAGGTCTTTGCCGCTGCCTTGTTGGGAGGCGGTGTAGAAGGTGATGGGGTCGCCGGCGGAGGTGCGGTCTTTCCATTCATCGAAGAGGCGGGAGGCGATGACCTGGTAGTCGTATTTGTCTTCGATGCGGTCGATGATGTCCTTGACGGGGCGGAAGTAGGTGGGGTCGTTGTTGTAGTCGAAGAGTTCGCGGACGTTGAGGAATTTGGGCTTGCTTTTCAGGGGTGAGGGGACGGTGATGGGCCGACCGCCGCGGTTGAGTTCGGGGACGGAGCCGGAGACTTTCTTGAAGGTGGTGGGGTCGAACGCTGCGGCGTCGGTGAGTTGGATGGTGATGCTGGCTTCGTTGGTTTCGAGCTGGTTGGTGATGGTGAGGAGGGCTTCGCGGGCGACGACGATGGCTTCGGGCTTTCCGCTGGACTTGCCGAGTTCGAGTGCGGCCATTCCGTTGAGGCGAACACGGGAGGTGTTGGCCTGGGTGTCGGGTTCTTTTCGGGCGGCGTCGGCGTAGACGATCAGCTTGCCGAATTCGAATTTTTGGGATTGGTTGATCTGGCTGGTGAGGAGGCTACCGAGGTCGCTGATGATGGCGCGTTCGGTGCGTTGGAGGAAGACGGGGACGACGTAGTTGACGAAGACGAGGTCGATGCTGGCGACCATGGTGCCGAGGAGGAGGGCGGGGAGGACGATGGAGATGAAGGAGATGCCACTGGCGCGGCAGGCGGTCATTTCGTTGTCGGTGGAAAGGCGCCAGTAGACGAGAACGGCGGCGAAGAGGGCGGCGATGGGGATGGCGTAGGCGAGCATGGCGGGCATGAGGTTGGCGATGAGGAGGAGGAGTTGGGTGATTTCGAGGCCCTGCTTGGTGAGGGGCTTGAAGGTTCCGCCGAAGGCCATGAGAGTGGTGAGCGCGGAGGCGGCGAGGAGGAAGATGCGAAGCAACTCGCGGAAGACATACCAGTGAAGGGTTTTATAGAGCATCGAGCGCCTGTGAGGGACGGAGAGACTTGGGGGTCATTTGACACAAATAGCGGTGGCGGGTCAACGGGTGGGGAGCGGGTTGGCGGGTTGGAGATGCATGAATGAATGATTTTTGTCGGGAGCTTTTTTTGAGGATTTATTTGGACCGCGGTGGGCGTACATGGCGGAAAGCTGAGAATTGAACAACCAAGGCACCAAGAGTTTGTGTCCGGCAGAATGCTCCTTCGTTAAATAAGTTTTGAAAAATGAAGAACGAATTTCAAAACATTTATAAATTCCTTGAATCATCCGGACCTGCAAAGCCTCTTGGTGTCTTGGTGGTTTAACCTTCACTCGCCTCGATATGGGATGCGGGCGAAAGCGGGCGAGGCGTTTCTGGATGGTGATGTTGTTGGCGCTTGGACAGGGTTGGGTGATGACCTATAATTCGATTCACCGTTTTGAATATATGCCGCGAATACGAGTAAGGATGCTTTGTATGATGAACGCCCGCAATCATCGGTCGTATCGGTTCAGCGTGAACATTGTCAATTGCGTGCTTGCTGCCGCGGTGGGGTCGGCGGGGTTGATGGCGGGGTGCCAGTCGGCGTTGGATAAGGAGGCGGCGGATCGGGGTTCGGCGCGATATACGGAGTCGTTATTGGCGCGGTCGATTTTGCAGAATACCTATCATGGGGAGGGGATTCAGGATCCGACGATTTCGCAGGGGGTGCGGGAGTTGCCTCGGGTGGATGCGGCGGGCCCGGCGACGACGACGGATTCGGCGGTGGTGCCGGACAATGTGGCGGCGACGGCAGCGGCGACGATGAGCGCGACGACAATGGGTGCGGCGACCGGTCCGGCGGTTGCCGCTGCGACTGAGCCAACTTCCGCTCCCGCCGTCATACCCGCCGCCACGGCCCCTACCACGGATGCGGCGACTGCCTCGACCCTGTCTCCTCCACCGGCGACGACGCCCACCACGGATATGGCCTCGACCACGGCTCCCGCGAGCATGCCGGCGGCGACTTCGACGAGTCAGCCGACGCCGGCCGGGAATGCGCCGCTTCCGGCGAAGCCTCTCACGAGCAACGAACTTGGGAACACGTCGGCGGAGGCGAACGAAGCGGGTCTCACGGCGGCGACGCTGAACGCGCCGGAGCCGCTGTTTAATTTATCGCTGCAGGATGCCATCGCGCGGACGCTGAAGAACGCGCTGGACATTCGCGCGCAGGCCTACGATCCCGCCATCAAGGAGTCGCTGGACATTCAGCAGGATGCGTTGTTTGATCCGGTGATTTTTGGCTCGGCGCAGTACAACAACACCGACGAGCCGCGCATTCAGACGACGTTTAACCCCAACCTTTTCACCAATACGGTCACGCAGCTTGGGGTGAAGAAGCTGCTGCCGTCGGGGGGCACGGCGCAGGTATCGACCGGAGTCACGTATTTTGAGGCGAACCCGAGGGTCAGCGGAGCGGCGTTTGCGCATTATTGGGAGCCGAACGTGAACGCGACGTTGACGCAGCCGCTGCTGCGAGGGTTCGGCACGGCGGTGACGCAAGCGAACCTTTATTTGGCGCAGCGCGATCACCGCATCAGTCTCGCGACCTTTCGGCGGCAGGTGATCACCAGCGTGGCCAATGTCGAGGAAGCATATCTCAATCTCGTGCTCGCACGCACATCCGTGGCGATTCAGGAGCAGTTGCTTCTCGCGACTGAGGACACGTACAAGCGCGTGCATGACCGCATTCTGGTGGATGCGGATCAGATTTCGGTGAATCAGTCGATTGCGGCGGTGGAGCAGCGGCGGGCGGAGTTGATCAATGATCGGATTCAGCTTCGCGCGGCGTCGGACAAGCTCAAGAGCCTGATGAACGATCCGGAAATCAATGTGAATGACAACGCGCTGGTTTTTCCGACGGATAAGCCGATCGCGGAGCCGGTGGTGTTCAGCACGGCGGAGGCGATTGAGACGGCGCTTCACCAGCGGACTGAACTGCAGGAAGATCGGCTGAAGCTGGAGCGGGCGGACATTATTGTTTCAGTCGCGAAGAACGATCTGTTGCCGAAGCTGGATTTGACGGCTTCGGTTCAGTCGACGGGATTGAACAAAGAACTGGACGCGGCGTTTAGCTCGGTGGTGTCGCAGGGGCATTTCATCGATTACGCGGCGGGGGTGCGGCTGGAGATTCCGATCGGCAACCGAGGTGCGGAGGCGGCGGTTCGGCAACGGCAGCTTGAACGGAACCAACTGCTGACGCAGACGGTATTGGATGCGCAGAATATCGTGCTGGACGTGAAGACGCAGCTGCGCGAACTGCTCGGGCGTTATCAGGAATTGCAATCGCGGGAACGCTCAAGAATCAGTGCGGCGGCGGAGTTGAAGGCGATCACCGACAAGGAAAAGATCGTCGCACTCACGCCGGAGTTTCTGCAGTTGAAGCTGGATGCACAGGCATCGCTCGCGCAATCGGAGCAGACGCTGATTCAATCGATGACGAACTATAATCTTGCATTGATGCGGCTCGAACGGGCGAAGGGGACGCTGCTGGAATTTGACCGCATTTCACTGGATCGGGCACCGATTTATCGGCCGGAAGATGACAATGGAAAGATCCGGTTTATGGGTAAGACGTTTAGCCTGGTCAAATAATCACATGACCTACATGTGATACGGGCGTACCCGTTTTTTCGGGGCACTGGCTCAACCGCTGAAAATACATGGGATTCGGAGACGCGCCCGTGAGGAAGCGTTCAGCGTTCCTCGCTGAGGGTCAAAACGCTTCCTCACGGGCGCGTCTCGGAATTTTTCGTAGTCAGCAGGGGCGTCACAAAAGCGTGCACAGCGGTGCGCCCGCGTTTTTTTCGCGTGTGACATTTTGCTCTCGACGTTTTCCCTCCCGACCATTACCCTACCTTCGTTACCCGTCGGGAGAAGCTGATGCTGGCTAAAGTTCGCGCGTTTGTTTTGCAGGGCATTGATGCGGTTCCGTGTGAGGTGGAAGTGGATCTCGCGGAGCGCGCGGAGACGCTGCCAAAGCCGGCGATTGTTGGGTTGCCGGATACGGCGGTGAAGGAATCGGTCGATCGGATTCGGGCGGCGCTGTTTAATTGCGGGTATGGGTGGCCGGACGGCCGGATGGTGATCAATCTCGCGCGGCGGATTTGAAGAAGGAAGGCAATGCGCTGGAGTTGCCCGTCGCGCTGGGCATTCTGATTGTGAATCGAATCATTAAAGGGGATACGCACAAGCGGTTTCTGATTGCGGGGGAATTGGCGCTGGATGGGCGCGTGCGTCCGATCAAAGGGGCGCTGTCGATGGCGCTGCTGGCGAAGGACCGAGAGATGGATGGGGTGCTGCTGCCCGCGGAGAATGCGGCCGAGGCGGCGGTGGTGCCGGGCATTCGTGTTTATCCGGTGGGCTCGTTGTCTGAGTTGGTGGGATTTTTGAATGGGGAGTTGAATTTTGAGCCGCTGCATTTGGATGAATCGTCGATTGATCCGGCGATCGCGAGCAACGGGATGGATTTTGCGGAGGTGCGGGGGCAGGAGCTTGCGAAGCGTGCGCTGACGATTGCGGCAGCGGGGAAGCATAATATTTTATTGCTCGGGCCGCCGGGTGCTGGGAAGACGATGTTGTGCCAGCGTTTGCCGTCGATTCTTCCGCCTCTGTCACGGCAGGAAGCGCTGGAGACGTCGCGGATTTATTCGGCATGCGGACTGATGCCGAAGGGTGAGCCGTTGATCCGGACGCGTCCGGTGCGTTCGCCGCACCATACGGCGTCGGGACCGTCGGTTATTGGCGGCGGTACGATTCCGCGGCCGGGGGAAGTGTCGCTGGCGCACAATGGCATTTTATTTTTGGATGAGCTTCCGGAATTTCCGCGGCATGTGCTGGAGGTGCTGCGCCAGCCGTTGGAATCGGGGACGGTCACGATTTCGCGTGGCGCATTCTTCGATCAATTTTCCGGCAAGGTTCATGCTGGTCGCGGCAATGAATCCGAGCCATTCGGGCAAGGGAACTCTGGATCCGCGGCAGGCGACGGCGGTAGAGATGGTGGCGATGGAACGGTACATGTCGAAAATTTCCGGGCCGCTGTTGGATCGCATTGATATTCATCTGGAGGTGCCTGCGGTGACTTATCGCGATCTGACGAGCAAGACGACAGGGACGACTTCGGCCAGTATGCGGAAAGAGGTGACGGGTGCCTTGAACATTCAGCGCGATCGTTTTGGCAAGACGAGCACGATCACGAATGCGGCAATGAGCAAGCCGGATTTGGAAAAGCATTGCATGCTGGATGATGCGGGTCAGATGTTGATGAAGCAGGGGATGGAGGAATTGGGTTTGAGCGCGCGTGCGTTTGATAAGGTGCGGAAGGTGGCGCGGACGATCGCGGACCTCGAGGGAGTGGAGAAGATTGCGGCGTCGCATGTCTCGGAGGCGATCCAGTATCGGTTGCTCGACCGGAAGTGGTGAGGAATCGCCATAAAATGGGGCGTGGGGCATCTCCTTACCTCGGGTTTTGCTTGGATATCCTTCATCTTTTACGGAGGAAACGCCATGGCTATGTCCAGCAAACCGCAAACCCAACGCGGCAGCAAACAATCCAGCACCAGCGGCACTCGCACCAAACACGGTACCAGCGCGCACAACAAAGATGCGCTTCGATCTGACCGCTCCAACACAATGTCCGAGAAGCCCGCGGAAAAGAAGGACCAGTTTGGGTCGGCTCATAACAAGGATGCCGTCAAAACCAGCCAACGCACACGCGGACAACCGGGCGGGAAACAGGATTTGGCGTTTCGAGAGAGTGGGCAGGATACGGCACCGGTGCGCGGAGCCGCGAATCGTCGCCCGGGGAGCCGATCCAAAAAATCCGGCACCGCTAAAAAGAAAAACGCGGTCTAATTTTTAATTAGACAAGGACCGGCGTGGGCTGATTTTTCTGGTAATGGCTGGTCGTGTGCCCGGCGGGGTCCACGCTGCTTTTCAGATTGCAGGCGTGGGCTTCGGCTCCGAGGCCGAAATCGCTTTCGACCAGTTGCTGCACGTCTTGCATTTCGGCGGGGGTCAGCCGATCGCCATCACAAGCGGCGGCGAATTCGCGAAGCTCAGCCTCGGTGAGGATATTGGGTTGCACGCTGACCATTGCGGGCCAGGTGAGGAGCCACTTCAACGCCAATTGTGGCATGGTGCAATGGTGGGCTTTTTGAATGTGGCGGAGCTTCTCGACTTTTTGCAGGCCGTAGACGAGCCAGTTGCGGTCGCGGAATTTGCGGTGGTCGTCGAAGGTTTGATCGAGCGTGTAAATATCCTGAAGGACACCGGAGGAATGGGGCACGCGGGCGATGATGCCGGCCCTTTGCGTCTCGGCGGCGAGTTCGCAGAATTCCCGCCCGGGGTGCTGTTCGAGCATGTTCATGACGGTTTGCACGGTGGCGCAATTCTTCCATTGCGTGAGTGCGATGACGCCCTCTTCCCGCCAGCCGATGGCGGGGCCGAGGGCGATCCCCCAGTGGCGCACTTTTCCCGATTTTACGAGCGACTCCATCACGGCGATGAATTCGCCGTTCATCTCGGGGAGCTTCATGTTGTGTGCCTGGTACAGATCGACGTAATCGGTCTTCATTCGCAGGAGGGACTGTTCGAGTGCGAAGGTGATGAACTTGGCGGAGAAGTCCTGTTTGCGTTCCTTGTGCGAGCCTGCGGTGCCTGGGTCGTTATAAAAGTCGTAGCCGAACTTGGTGGAGAGGACGATTTTTTCGCGGCCGGCGTAGGCGAGGGTGTCGACCATGAGTTTTTCGGCGTGGCCGTTGGAGTAGGCATCGCCGGTGTCGAAGAAATTGACACCGAGATCGAAGGCGAGATTTTGGAGGCGGATGCCTTCGGGGGCGTCGGCGGCGGTTTTCCCCCACATGTGGGAGCCGTACATGAAGTTGCCGAAGGATAATTCGGAGACGCTGAGGGCGGTGTTGGGGAGGGTTCGATAGCGCATGATGGTCTTCCGTTGCGGGTGAAGTTAAGGAGTGGGATTGTAACGGATTCGGGGTTTCGGAGGCTAAGGGGGCGAGGAAATTTCCGTGGGCATATTTGCGCGAGTTCGCGTTTCAGCATGTTTTTTTGGCAAAAGTGTTGGGGCGGACCGAAGACACGCTGAAGCGTGAACTCCGGGTTTTATTGGTTTTATTGGGGGGTTTTGTCCGGGGCCTTTTCTTGTTTGGGGTGCGGGCATAGGATGGTGGATTGTTCTTTTAACAGCGGCTGGAGAGGTCGTTGCGGGGTTGTGTGCGCGCTATGGAAACGAAGGTGGAGTTGCAGGGGTTTTTGGAGCCGATACGGCGGTCGCCGATTGTGGCGGAGATTGTGTCGGCGGATTGAGGCGGAACGGCATGTGGCGGCGACGGGGCAGTGGGGCTCGTGTGCGTTGGTGCTGGCGGCGATTGCGCAGACAGCGGTTGGGGCGGCCTCTGTTGATCGTGACGGCGCATCTGGATGAGGCGGATGATGCGGTCGATCAGCTGCCACTTTTTTCGCAAGGCGAAAGGGGAGACCGGCGAGGCGACGGATGTGCGGTTGTATCCTGCGTTTGAGGTGCTGCCGGGGGAATCGAATGTGTCGCATGAGTTGGCGTCGCAGCGGTTGGAGTTGCTGGTCGATTTGGCGAAGGGGAATGGGGGAAGTGAACCCGGACGCGACGACGGCACGCCGAATTTTTCGGATACGATTTTTGTTGCGCCGGTGCAGGCGTTGATGCAGCCGTCGCCGGGGTGCGAACTGCTGAAGGAGTTGGTGCAGTCGGTGCGGCCGGGGATGACGTTGGATCGGGACACGCTGGTGCGGTGGCTGGCGGATCATGGGTATACGCGGTTGGATGCGGTGGAGGATGCGGGGGATTTCGCGGTGCGCGGGGATATTGTGGATGTGTGGTCGCCCGGGGGGGGGGGAAATGGAGGGAGTTATCCGACGCGGATTAATTTTTTTGGCGATCAGGTGGAGTCGGTTCACCATTTTGATATTGAGAGCCTGGGTCCGACGGGGGATGTGGCGGAGGCTCGGCTGGTGGCGTTGGGGGATCGCTCGACGTGGCCGATTGATCAGACGACGAGTTTACTGAGCTATCTGCCGCGGGAGACGGTGGTGTGGCTGATCGAGCCTTCGGAGGTGCAGGAGCAGGCGAAGAGTTATTTCGATCGGCTGGCGGATGCGCGGGGGATTTATCCGCCGAGCGCGGTGTTGAAGAACATTCAGGGGTTTGCGTGGGCGGAGATTCATCAGTTTGGGGCGGTGGATGAGGGTACGCTGCGGCTGCCGTGCCGGAGTGTCATGCGGTTTGATACGAAGGCGGAGGAGGCGATTGGGGAGCTTGCAGAGCTTGCAGAGGCGTCTGGAGGAGAGCTGAAAGCGGGTGGTGGTGGTGTGCGATTCGAAGTGTGAGTGCACGCGGTTGAGCGATTTGCTGGATGTGAAGCATCCGGGGGTTCGGGCGAAGATTGAGATGCCGATTGGGGTGTTGCAGTTAGGGTTTGAGTGGAATGAAGTGGATTGGGGGGCGACGCGGGAGGAAACGGAAAACGCAACACTCAAAACACAAAACGCTGATGCAGTTCCGTTGGTGTTGATTGGGCATCATGAGATTTTTCATCGGTATAACCAACGGCGGCGATTGCGGGCGGTGCAGGGGGCGCGGCCGATTGATTCGTTTCTTGATTTGCAGCCGGGCGATTTTGTGGTGCATGTGCATCATGGGATTGCGAAGTTTGAGGGGATGAATTCGATCACGCGGGATGGGCGGCAGTCGGAATATCTGACGTTGAAGTTCGCGGGGGAGGGGACGCTGCATGTGCCGGTGACGCAGATTCATCTGGTGCAGAAGTATGTGGGCGGTGCGCATGGGCGGCCGCCGTTGTCAGTGCTGGGCGGGGCGACGTGGGGGAAGCAGAAGGAGAAGGTTGCGGAGGCGGTGGAGAAATTGGCGGGGGATTTACTGGAAGTGCAGGCGGCGCGCGAGGGGACGCCGGGGATCGCGTATCCGGCGGACACGGTATGGCAGAAGGAATTTGAGAATGCGTTTCCGTACCCGCCCACCGAGGATCAGGTGCGGTCGGTGGAGGAGATCAAGGTGGACATGGCGAGGCCCCGGCCGATGGATCGGCTGCTGTGCGGGGATGTCGGTTATGGCAAGACGGAAGTCGCGATGCGGGCGGCGTTCAAGGCGATGGAGTTCGGGAAGCAGGTCGCGGTGCTGGTACCCACGACGGTGCTGGCGGAGCAGCATGAGCAGACGATGCGGAATCGGCTGGCGGGGTATCCGTTCATTATTGAATCGGTGTCGCGATTCAAGACGACGGCACAAGTGAAGAAGATTCTGGAACGGACGCGCGCGGGGCAGGTCGATATTCTCATCGGGACGCATCGGATTCTATCGAAGGATGTGGTGTTTGCTGACTTGGGGATGGTGATTATTGATGAGGAGCAGCGGTTTGGGGTGGAGCATAAGGAGCGGTTGAAGAAGCTGCGGTTGACGGTGGATATTTTGACGATGACGGCGACGCCGATCCCGCGGACGCTGCACATGTCGATGCTGGGGATTCGGGATATCTCGAATCTCGCAACGCCGCCGAGCGATCGGCGAAGCGTGGTGACCGAGGTGATTCCGCATGACAAGGTGCGGATCAAGCAGGCGCTGCAGCGGGAACTGGCGCGCGGCGGACAGGTCTATTTTGTGCATAACAAGGTATACAACATTCAATCGGTGGCCGACGAACTGCGGCAGATGGTGCCCGATGCGCGGATCGTGATCGGGCATGGGCAGATGGATCATGAGCATGAGCTTGAAGAGGTCATGCACAAGTTCATTCGGCATGAGGCGGATATTCTGGTGAGCACGACGATCATTGAATCGGGCATTGATATTCCGAATGCCAACACGATGTTTATCAATGAGGCGGAGAATTTTGGGTTGTCGGATCTGCACCAGCTGCGCGGCGCGTGGGTCGGTATAAGCATCGGGCGTATTGTTATTTGATGTTGTCGCCGGATAAGACGATCTCGTCGACGGCGGCGAAGCGGCTTGAAGGCGATGGAGGAGTATGCCTCGCTGGGGGCGGGCTTCAAGATTGCGCTGCGCGATCTGGAGATTCGCGGGTCGGGGAATATCCTTGGGCCGGAGCAGAGCGGGCATATCGCGGCGGTGGGGTATGAGATGTACTGCCAGCTTTTGGAGGATGCGGTCAAGCGGGTGAAGAATGAAGCTGGTGGTGAAGCCGAAGGAAGTGAACGTGGACATCGGGGTGAGCGGGGCTTCTGCCGAAGACGTATGTGGATTCTGAAAAGCAGCGGATGGATTTGTATCGGCGGCTGTCGCGAGCGTCATTCTGGAGATGCTGGAGGCGTTGTCGAAGGATGTAGTGGATGCGTTTGGACCGATGCCCAAGGCGGTGCAGACGATGTTTGGGTTGGCGGAGATACGGATTCTGGCGCAGCAGTGGTCGATTGTATCGATCATTACAAAGTCGCCGGACGTGGTGTTTACGATTGAGGATTTGAGCAAGCTTGGGCCGTTGATGGGCAAGGGGGTGGGTGGCGGAGCGGGGAGTGTGCGAATCGCGGATGAGAAGACGGTGCATCTGCGATTGCCGGCGAATTATCTGGAGGCGGATACATTGATTGCGGTGCTGCGGAATTTGTTGAATCCGAACGCGGTGAAGGAGGAGGTAAAGAAGGCGGTGCCGGTGGCGGCGAAGCCGCAGCAGGGGGCGGGCGGGATACGCCGGCGGTTGTGAGGTTATGGTGGGATGTACATTTAGAAGTGCTACTTTCGCACTTTCCACCTTTTCTCGAAGAGCGCAATTGTTTCTTGGTCACTGTAGACATCTAAGAATCCGTCGTGCGTAGCGAATATATTCATAAAATCTGTAAAAACATAGAAGTCCCATTGATACAACAAACTAAGGAAGATAAATGACCCCAAATCGGCAAACTCGTAACGCAGAAAATAATGACCGGGAGCATCATGCAGAATACGACGCTCTCCATAACTTTCCCGCAGTTTGTAAAAGAGATGAGGGTTGTCGTCAAAGACACCAGATAGTGTTACCCAAAGCAATACGTCGCCATCAGGACGGATGGTACGGACAATGAACTCGCTTAAATACTGTGTTTCCGAGGCGGTGAGTGCTGAGAGTGGGATACTCGTGGACGCTTCGCCCGGGAGAGGAAGGGTCGGAATATTTTTGGAATCGAGCGTACAGCGAGACTTGCACCAGTCACGTGATTCTTCTTGAGTCCAACACCACATTGCAGCCCTTCATCCTAGAAAATAGAATCTATGCTATTACGGCTGTCATCCTACTCGCGGACAAGCGGGAGGCAAACATTTAGTCACGCTCGTCCGGAGAATTATTCAACCAAAGCGCGTTGTGATGAGGCAGCGATTGTGGAACGCGCCTTGAACAGAGGGGACGATCAGACAGTTCCACTTCCGAGACGCGCCCGTCAGGAAGCGGTTTTTTTTGCAGCGACTCGATGGCTGCGAGTGCGACAAAAAACGCTTCCTGATGGGCGCGTCTCGGAGATTGTTTTATTCGATGGACTCTTTTAGCCAGAGCGCGGTGGTGATGAGGCGGGGGTAGTAGCGGGAGCCTTGGGCGATGCCGTTGACGATTTGGTCGGAGGCGCACCAGTAGGCACCGGGGCCGGTGGTGAGCCACTGGACGTGGGCGGCGTCGGCGCGCTCCCAGCCGGTAGCGGGAGGATGATGGGGTGACGGTGTGTCTGTGGGGGACGTGCCGGTGCGCTCCCTGACGGTCGCGGTACCAGAGGTGGAGTCGCGCTCGTTGCCGTTTTCGTCGAGGTTGAATAGGGTGCGGGCGACGTGCTGAACAATGGCGATTTTGGAGAGCCAGGAGTTGTTGGAGGTGGAGGAGAGTTTGATGCCGCCGTCGGGAAATTTGTTGCGATTTTCTTTGTCGGAGAGGAGGGTGATGGTGTGGGTGCGGAGATCTTTGAAAAGAAGTTCATGTGGATATTTGAGATCGATAAGCGAAAGCGATGGATCACATGCGTGCCAATAATATAGGAATGTGAGTGGCTCGATTGCAGGCAGTATTCTTGCCTCAAACGCAGGAACTGCTTTATCGAGAATCGCCGGGAAACATTGGTCGGTACGAAACATTTCTCGCAATGTGGTGGCGAGCTTGTTTCTTGCTGTAAGTGTATCGATGCCCCGATATGCTCCGTTGCTCAAGCCCAGTCCAAACCATGAAACCCAAAATTTTATTGCGAGATAGAGGTTGTTTTCAGCTTGGCCAAGAGATGCGTCAAGCGAATCGTACGTCGTGATTTCATTGCCAATTCCACATCGCTTACTGTTGTACCCCGGGATGCCACAACGTGCACCGATCTTGATGTTCCGCATGGATAGACTGCGTGCACACTCCGTCAAGGTTGGACTGTGATGAGCCAACCACTGACGGTCATTTGCTTTGATGATATAACTCGCTGCGATCAGTATCCAGTTGCAGAGTTGTTCCTGGGTCATGTAGCTGAAGCAACCGGTGAGGCCTTTTAGTTCGTAGGCGGAGTGGCCGAAGGGGGAGAATTGGTTGTGGCTTCCCTGGTCGTGACAGAATGAGAGGCCGCCGGGAGCGGTGGGCGCACGGGTTGGTGAAGGCGCGGATGAATCGGCGGGGAAGGTGCCGGTGCGTTCCCTGACGGTCGCGGTACCATCGGTTATTTTCACTTCATCGGTATAGCTGTAGCGCTTCAAAAAATTGTCCAGCAGATTGCGAACGACCCACGGGTTTTGATCGAGTTCCCAGAAGACTTGGTCGACGGCGAGGTCGAGCGTGTTCATCATGCAGTACTCGCCTTCGTTGACGATCCAATAGGGCTCGCCGCCTACCTCGAGCAACTCGGTGTTGGCGTAGTAGCTGCGGGTGGCGTGGGCGATGAGGAATTGCTGGTCGGGGCTGAGGCCGGAGGCGGCGAGCTTTTCGTCTAGCGTTTTGGCGGCGCGTTTGAGGTCGCAGAAGCGGGCGCTCGCAGTGTTGAGTACGTCGAGGAGCGTGGGGTAGTAGCGGTTATAAAGATAGCGGCCTTCGAGGCGGGTCGTGACGATTTCCGGGAGGTGACAGCCAAGGGCCAGGCGGAGGGCGTAGCGTTTTCCCGGCGGGACCTCGATGCCGACGCCGGGGGTAGTGCCGAGGAGGTGGATGGGGTTGGAGCGGTCTTCGAGGCCTTCGTGGGGCCACCAGCGGAGGAAGGCGAAAGGTTGGGGGGCGGGTTGGGGGGACGCGATGTCGCAAGCGGGAGGGGCGTCTTTTTGTTTTGCGGTGAGGTCGGCGATGTGGGCGGAGATGCCGAGGTTGGATTTGAGGGCGAAGCCGGCGTGGTTGGGGGAGAGTCCGGTGTCGAGGATGCGAGAGCCGCCTTCGTTGAAGTTGATGGCGAAGAAGGCGGTTTTGGTGTGCGTGCCGCGGGTGTTGTCGAGGATAAGTTCGGCGGTGATGGCGGGGAGGAGTGCGTCGCGGAGGGAGTCAACGGAGGCGAGGGCGGGGTCGGGGATTGGGCCGAAGGGGGTGTAGAGGGAGAATTCAAAGTCGGGGGTTTTCCAGCGGTCGGTGGCGTGGCCGTACTCGCGGATGATTTGATCTTTGGTGTAGGGGGCGAAGCGTTGGGGGTCGGTGGTGGTGGATTGCTGGGTGAAGGCGGCGCGAGGATCGAGCTTGTCGGCACCGTCGAAGAAGGGGAGGAGTTGGAGGGGGACGTGGGCGTAGCGGTCGCCGTCTTTGAAGCCAATGAAGAGGTCTTGGTTGGCGGGTTTGCCGAGTTGTGCAGCGAGGCCGCCTCCCCCCCGGTGCTCTGAGCCGAAGTGGCCGCAGGTGAAGGAGAGGTAGGCACCCATGGGGGAGTGGTGTGCGTTGAAGGCGATGTTGGCGTGGAAGGGGGTCATGCCAGGGCTCCGCGGGTTTGCAGACGTGTTAACTTTTTGTCACACGAAGGGATTTGGGGGCGATGGTAGCGACGATGGGCATGGCGTCGAGTTTGGCGCAGTGGTCGATGTCGTCTTCGAGGCCCGCGTCGATAATGTTCAGGCCGCCGATGCCGAGGCGGAGGGCGGCGGGGAGGTGCGTGCGGACGGCGGAGAAGGCGTGGTAGGCCAGCCAGGCGGAGTCTGTGAAGGGGAGGTCGGCGCGGTAGGTGGTTTGCATGAGGGTGAAGAGGATGGCACCGGCACCGATGGCGTCTTCGAGGGCGAGTTTGTTGTTGGTGCCAGCGCAGATGAAGAGCGTGTGTCCGTGGTCGAGATTCGGAAGGAGCGCCTCGGCAGTCGCGGCGGCGTTGAGGAGGCTGCCGACGAAGAGCGTTTTGGCGGAGCGGGCGCGGTGCGCGGCGCGGGTGCCGTTGGTGGTGGAGAGGAGGATGGTGGCACCGCCGACCTTTTCGGTGAGCTGTTCGCGAGGGGAGTTGCCGAGGTCGAAGTCCGCGGGTTTAAGGCAGTTGGCTTCGCCTGCGAGGAGCAGGGCGCGGGGAGAGTGGCCGCTGATTTGGCGGCGCGGGCGGCGTCGAGTGAATCGAAAAGAATCACATCGCGTGCGCCGGCATGCAGCGCCGTAATGATCGTGGAGGTCGCCCGCAGCACATCCAGAATGATGACTTGCGAGTCCGGAAGCAGGGGTTCGGCGGCGGCGAGGTCGGCGGGGGTGAGGAGAACGTCAATCATGAAGAACCTTTTTTATAACCACGGAGGAACGGAGGACGAAGAATCGATGCACGTCGTCGATTATATGCGACAGACGAAATTGAACCACGACGACACGAAGCGAGCGAGAGCTGGCGCGAAGCCAGCACGGAGTTCACGCTTTAGCGTGCCGTTGCGGAACAACAACGGTAGACATAACCGAAAGACACGCTAAAAAAAGACACGCTAAACGTGAACTCCGGGGCGGTCACTCCGAATGCGGTCAGTTGCCGAAGATATAGAGGTTTTGTTTTTTGAGAGGTAGCCAGCGGTGTGGCAACTTGGATAATGCGGGCGCACCGATGCTCGAATGATTGAATAGCAGCTTTTTTATCGTGAGGCATGTTGTGGCGAGAGTTTGTTTAGTGTTGGTGGCCGGGTTGGGATCGAGCGATTGTTGAACGCACGCCGGGGCTATCCGTGATGGGAGCAATGGCGCACCGCGGATTTTATGAGCCGGTGTTGCCCGCGGTGACATGCACGGCCCAGGCAACGTTGACGACCGGCGTGGATGCGGCGGCACATGGCATTATTTGTAATGGTTTGTACACGCACAATCGTGCAGCGTTGCGTTCGCATCTCAATCTGAGTGACCATGCGGAATCGCGAGTCAACGTCAGTTTCTGGGAGCAAAGCAACACGCTGCTGGAACGACCGCGATTCTGGACTGGCATGAATAAAAAAGTTGCAATGTTGTTCTGGCAGCAGTCGATGCCAGGGGAAGGAGGGGGGGTGGGGCAGCGGACATCGTGATTACGCCAAAGCCTGAGCATACGCCCGATGGCAAGACATTGACGGCTTGCTGGAGTTCGCCAGCGGATTTGTATGCGACGCTGGTTGAAAAGCTGGGACCATTTCCACTGCATAATTATTGGAGCCCGATGGCAGGACTGCCGAGTTCACAATGGATCGCCAGGGCCGCCGAGCATGTGTGGAAAAATCACGCACCAGACCTTCAACTCGTCTACATTCCGCATCTTGATTTTAATTTGCAGCGACTGGGTCCGAATCACGCGGCTGCGGTTAAGGATTTGCAGGATGTGGATGCGCTGCTCGCGCCGTTGGCGGAAATGGTGCGAGCCGATGGCGGGACATTGATCGTCGCGGGGGATTATGGAATGAGCGAAGTATCGTTGCCGATTGCTCCCAACGTGGCCTTACGCAATGCCGGACTGCTCGCGACGAAAGCAGACGGGGCGGGCAAGTGGGTTGTCGATTATGAAAAGTCGGCGGCGTTTGCGATGGCGGACCATCAGATCGCGCATGTTTACGTGAAACCGGGGCGGGAAACCGAAACTACCGACGCCCTGCGAGCCTGTTCCGGAATTGCTTCAGTCATATCGCGGGGTTCTCAGGAAGCCTCAAAACGAGGGCTGGCGAATGATCGCTCCGGGGATCTTATTCTTCTCGCGGAGCCGCACGCCTGGTTTGTTCATGACTGGTGGCTTTCGGATACGGAAAAGCCGGCGTGGCAGTTCGGCGTCGATATTCACAATAAGCCGGGATATGACCCGCGCGAACTTTTTTTCGACCGTGAACGAAAGTGTATCGCGCAGGATCCCTCGCTGGTGAAAGGATCGCACGGGCTGACGGAGGATGCCGCAAAATGGCCGGCGTTGCTCTCTGATGCGCCGCTGCCCGCGCCCGTGGTGAAAACGGGCACGCTGCACGCGACGGCTATTGCGCTGTGGCTGGCTGGGTTGATCGGTTGATGGTTTCTGTCCACCGCCTCCCCTCGGCAGTGCCCCATTTCGTCCGCTGCGCGATTCATATACGCCTGCAAATGCTTGCCTGGGCAGTTCGTTTGGCCCAGCTCGCCGTGCGTGAATACCTCCGCCAACGGCACCTTGTACAGTCCTCGCGTGAAGCCGATCAACCCGCTCAGCGATACCAGCTGCGCGGCAGTCGGAGATTGAATTTCAAAATTGCCCAGCACGACGATGCCGAGGTTGTGCTCGTTGTGCCCCTTCACGTGGGCACCCTGATACGCCAGCGGTCGAGCCTGCCAGACCCGCCCGGCGCGATCCACAACGAAGTGATAGGCAATGTCCGCCCAATGGCGATCGCTTGCACGCTGTCCGGAGTGGAAGATGCGAATGCTTTCGAGTTCGCCAGCGGTCTTTCGCCATGCGTCAGTTTCCAGATCGCGGGCGGTGTGATGCACGGTGATTCGCGCGATGCCGTTCATGGGTTGAATCTGTGCAAGATTGGGATGAGCTTTGGTCCAATCCGTGCGCGGAATGACGAGCACCGGGGCGTCCGCAGCGCGAGCGATGGCGTTTCCGTGCGCGTCGGGGAACAGTGCGGAGCCCAGGTCCGGCGCTGGAGACATGCTTGTTGCTGGCGATGATGTCGAGGTGCCTGCGGCTTGAGTCGCTCCACGTGACGATGCGGCAGTCGTTGTCCCGCTCCGAGTCGTGGTGTTGGGCAGCGTGCCATTTCTTCGCGGCAGAAGTTGCTTCGGCTCGGACTGACAACTCCAGACGCTGACAGCGATCCCCCCCGCCGCTCCGGCCGCGAGCGCAAGAAACGCGCGCCGCGTAAAACCACTCACTGCATCCGCGTTTTCTTCACAACCGTTGCACATAATCGCTCTTGGCTGGCCCACTCGCTTGCATCGCGAGTACTATACATTGTGAGAGGCCCGCGCGGGCATCTGAAATTTCAATCCCATTTTTACGAAGAGTATGCCGTGGCTCGCCGCAATTCCAACGAACCCAACCGCCGCTACCATGACCGCGTCGCCTCGCGCTACGATTCCATTTACGACGATGCGTTCTGGGAATTTCATGATCGCGTGACGTGGAATCATATCAAACCTTTTTGCCCCGCGATCTGACGGCACCGGTGATGGATCTTGGATGCGGCACGGGGAAATGGGGTCTCAAGCTGCTGAAGGCCGGCTATCCGACCACGTTTTCAGACCTGGCGCAGAACATGCTGATGGAGGTCCACAAAAAACTGGAGACGTGGTCGGAACAACCCGATTTGGCCTCCAAGGTCGCTCGTGCCACGGTTCAGCAGGCGGATGCGACCGATCTTCGCATTTTTCCAGAGCAACATTTTGAGCTTATCACGGCCATGGGCGATGTGGTTTCGATTTGCTCCGATCCAGGGAAATGCTTGTCGGAGGTTCATCGGCTGTTGAAGCCGGGCGGGATGTTTCTCTTCACCGTTGATAATTCGCTGGGGGCCATCGACCATTTTCTCGCGTCTGGAAATCTGGAGGCGATGGCATCGTTCGTCAAAACGGGGCGAACCGAATGGCTGACCAAGAATGTGAATGAACGGTTCAACGTGCGCATGTTCAGCCCGCAGCAGATTGAATCGCTGACCAGGGGAAGGGATTCGAAGTGGTATCGCGCATTGGCAAGACGGTCATACCGGCCCGGCAGAATCGAAAGCTGCTGGAAACGGACGGTGCGGTGGAGACGCTCGTGGAATTGGAAGGGATTTTACAACGCGATCCGGCAGCGGTGGGACGGGCAAGCCATCTTCAGTTGGCGGCACGAAAGATTTAGAAACCCTTTTTCTCTCAACATCTTTGTGGTCTTCACACTGATGTCCTTGCCGACTTCCCCAGCCCCCACCGGATGATGCGGCGAGTGTAATGCATCAGCGTCGCCACTCGCAGACGAGTCTGCAATTGGCGTAACTGCGGATCGTCCGGGGCGATATCCAAGGCCTCTTTGAGCCAACAACGCGCACGAGCGAAATCTTTTTTGGAGATATACGCGAGTGACAGATTGTGCATGGCGAGCATGTACTTGGGTTGGATCCGGAGCGCGGCTTTGGCGTGTTCGACCCCTTCATCCACGCGACCCGCAAGCAGCAGGGTCACCGCGAGGTTGTGCCGGGCGGCGGCGTTGCGGGCATTCGTGGCGAGGATGCGATTAAAGGCGACCTCCGCGGAGGCGAGTTGGTCGATGTCCATGAAGAGGTTGCCCAGTTCAAACAGCGTCTCCTCGTCGTTGGCTTGTTGTGCGAGTTCGCAATTGGCGTGGAAAAGTGCTTCGGAATAGTCGCGCTGCTGCTGATAAATCTGGGCGATCCTTACATGGGCACCGGTGAAGGTGCGGTCTTTTCTCAAGACACTGCGAAATAGTTCCAGGGCACCCGCGAGATCGTTTTCCTCGAGGCGAAGCTGCCCGAGGTGAAAATGCGCAGTGCATTCCTCGGGCGAAAGCTCGAGCACTTGCCGAAATTTTTCAGCGGCCGCCGCGGTCTGGCCCATCTCCACCAACAGCTCGCCCAAATCGAGCATCACATCCAGGTCGCCCGGGCTCGCCCGAAGTTCCTCAATGAAATGTCCCCGGGCCTCCGATAACTGCCCCTTCGCCCAATACGTGTCCGCGATGCGGGCATGAACCTGCGGATGCTCGGGGTCCACGCCAAGCACCTGCTGCCAGCACCAGAGTGCGCGGTCGTACAGGCCGCGGGCGAATAGCGAGTGCCCGACGTTGTACAGGCAAATCGGGCATTTTTCTTTGTATTGGCGGGCGAGGAAAAACATCTCCTCGGCTTTCTCATGATTCCCTTTTTCGGAATACGAGATGATCCGGTTGCAGTAACAAGGCTCGTAGGATGCGTCGATCGCTTCGATCCGCTGGAAGAAACCAATCGCCTCGTCGAAATTGCCCGCACGATTGCAGTCGTATCCCAAGGCATTCAGGATTTCGACATCGTTGGGTTCCATCTCGAGCGCCCGCCGATAGGCGGTGATCGCTTCGTCAAAACGTTCCATCGCGTCGTAGGTGAGGCCAAGGTTAAAGAACCACGATCCGTTGTACGGATTGATGGCGATGGCAGCCTTCAGCTCGTTCAGCGCCTCTTCCCAGCGCCCGCGCTCGTAGAGCTCGTGCGCCTTCTCGACTCGCTGTTCTGCTTCATCCCATTCAGTCATGGATCGCCCTGCTCCGTTAATCGGTCCACCGATGCTAACAAACCCGCGTGTGCAAGGGAAGAGACTCTCAAAACTCTCAAAGCGTTACGCACAATGAGTCTGCGAAATTCTCGGCGCGGCGTGGACGTTGTCCAGGGACCGCCCCTCGAAACAGATTTGAAACCAGCGCCAAAAAATTGCGGCCGCAAACCGCGTCGCATGATTTCCGCACCACCCTGCATACGCGGCATTAACAAAACGAATTGTAAAACCCTCACGCCAGGGATACGCGTTCGGGCTCCACGTCCTGGTGTTCTCTGGGTCTGATGGGTAAATAAATTCCGCACCGCAGCAGAAGGCCCATCGACTGCGGCATTGCCATTGCGAGTGTGGAGGTGAAGCGACCGGCGCTGAGGCAAGCTGACCTTCTTGTAACTATGCACAACAATATGCTGTCCGGACCGCGAGACAAAAAAGGAGAAAGCCATGGCAAGTAAACGTGGATTTTCATCGATGGATAAAGAGAAGCAGCGAGAGATCGCAAGCAAAGGCGGAAAGGCCGCCCATCAGAAAGGAACCGCCCACGAGTTTACGTCCGACGAGGCCAGAGTCGCCGGTCGAAAAGGCGGAGCGGCGTCGAGAGCGCGGCGCGCGGCGAGCCGGCCAACGAGCAGCCGGAGGAAATTCCACAGCCGAATGGGGACTGACTACTCAACGCCGGAGCCATCACTGGAGTACTACTATTGATTTACGGCTCGGGCTTCCACCGGGAATCCGACGTATAAATTTCCTTCTTCCAGATCGGTACGGATTTTTTAAGTTCGTCGATCAGATAACGGCACGCGCATAAGGCGTCTCCTCGGTGCGCCGCTCCCACCACGATCACGACGCTGGCCTCTCCCACTTTGACCAATCCGAGCCGATGCCAAACGACCGCGTGAAGGATCGGCCACTGCGCCGCCGCCGCGTCACACAGCTTCCTCATTTCAGCCAGCGCCATCTCGTCATAGGCATGGTATTCCAACCCCACGAGTTCCCCCAAGGTCGCGTCGTTTTCCGGACGGGTAATGCCGACAAAAACCCCGAGACCCCCGATACCACTCTGGTTCGTCCAGCCCATTGCGACACTGACGTCCAAGGGGTCGGGGCATAGCCGAATGCTGGTTTGCATGGACATCGCGAGCTCCTCAACCCCCACTCACTGGCGGAATGACGGCAATTTCATCACCGTCCGCAAGCAGTCGATCAGAGTCTGAATATTCCTGATTGACGGCAGAGTGCTGATGCGGGCCAGCCCATCGCTGGAACTGCTTTCCGCAAAGCGCTGATTGCATCGGCCAGGCGCGCACGCTCACCGAGGTCCAAAGATATCTGCTCGCGGCCCGCTTGTTGGGCCATGATCGCGAAAAGTCGAAGCGTGACTTTCACTCCAAGCACCTTTTTTGCCTTGCATCGTGAGCATAAAAAAAGCGGCCCGGTTTTCACCAGGCCGCCTGTTACTCGGATGCAACGAGTTGATTACTTGCGGACGCCGGTGGAGACATCGGCGACGGGAACCAGAACGACATCAAACGGAGCACTCGTTCCGCCGACATAAGGAGTCGGAATGGTGCCACCGGTGGTGACGGCGGTGCCAACATTGGGGTTAGTTGCTCCACCATTGGTACCGTTAGTCGTGTAAATGTTGTCATTGCTCTGGCCAATGTCCGCGCGACGAACAAACTCCGCGTGACCGTCGCCATAGCCAATATTTTGACCTTCGCGTTGGTGATTAGGCGAGCACCACGTTTTGTTGCCGTTGCTGTCGGGCTGACCACCATTGGTGCCCGCAGTCTGACCGGGAGTCTTGGCGACGGGGTTGTTGCCAGAACCGCTCAAGGGAGCCATATCCGACATCAAAGGCAGAGAAGAATCCGTGGTATTGTGCCACCACGCACCAATCGTGAGCGCACCGGCCGCAGGTGCCGTCCAAGGGTAAGCGAACGAATAGCTGTAGGTAAAATCGGGGTTGGAAGCGGCACTAAAACACATCCAGAAGTTGTTGCCCGTGTTCGTCAATGGTGCCGGAGTCGATGCGGCAACCGGATCTGACTTACAGATATACTGCTTGCCAGTCGTGTAATTCTTCAGAACGAGAATCCACACATTGGCCATGATATCGCCGCCCAAGTTCGTGGCGCTAGCTGGCGTTGTGGCATAATAAGCCGTCAATGCCTGATCCGCAGTGGTTGCCGTACCTACCATCGTGGTCAGGGCGATGGGAGTGGTGCTTGCGTTGCCGTACTGGCCAGCGCTGAGAGGCACGTTTCCAACAATCGGAAACGCATCGTTGTTATCTGCAGCATACACATTCATGGAATTCATGATGCCGCGGCAGTTTGCCGCACAGTATGAACGATTCGACAGTTCGCGCGCCTTGCCCAACGAGGGCAAGAGAATCGCGATGAGCAATGCGATGATCGCAACGACCACCAGCAGCTCAATCAGGGTAAATCCACGACGTTTCATTAAACGTCCTCCACGTGAGACACTTCATCCAACCGGGCCAAGTAGCTTGCCGGCTATGCGGAGAGATCGAAAGCAGGCATCGGTCGGCTACCGATACTTGCCGCAGGTCACATTGACTCGCTTCGTCTCCGCAGACAATGAGAGAAACGCATAAGTCCGCACCACGCCGAAGTTGGGTCGCACGACCCTAAAACCAAGCCTTCGGAGGGCCCGGTGGGACACTTACAGATACAGCTCATCCATCCGTGGGAAACTCGAGTCAGCCGCCGATTTCGTACCCCACAGAGGGATCAGAAACGGCGACGGTACAGTCGCGATATCTCCAGTCGGAGGGTCAGCGCTACCCGAGAGGGAACTCCGCCCTTATTCTGTGAAAAAAAACTCCGAGATGAACTCTCGACCGGGGTGACGAATGTTACAGACGGGCGGAAAAAAGAATGGCTATTTACAGCGAAAGTATAAAAGACCCGAACTGCAACACTTTAAAGAATACCATTGCGCGACCCGATGTCAACATCAATCTTGAAAGCTCTTATAGGAACCTCAGCCGTTTAGCGCAAGTCCCTCTGCCAACACCCAATAGCAAAAATAACTTTTCCGCCATCCAGAGATTTTTACCGTAATTTACGCCATTCTTAGGAAGCGACTTCATCCTTTGTCTTCTTTGTGGCCTTAAATTTCAGTTGCGCGTCGATGAACTCCTGCACGTCCCCATCCAATATCCGGTCGGGCTGGAAGACCTCATGCCCGTTCCGGTGGTCCTTCACACGACGGTCATCCATGATGTACGACCGAATTTGCGACCCGAAGGAAATTTCCCCCTTCTCGCCATAAAGCTTGTAAAGCTCCGCATCGCGCTTCGCCTCCTCCAGCTTCTGCAATTTCGCTTTTATCAAATTCAGCGCCAAGGCCCGATTTTGCACTTGGGATCGCTCCGAGGTGCATACCACCTGAAGCCCGGTCGGCTTATGCACCACCCGGATCGCCGACGCCACCTTATTCACATTCTGGCCGCCAGGACCCGACGCCCGCACGAACGCGACGATCTCCAAATCATTTTCCGGAATCTCGATCTCATCACCTTCGCCTTCAAACACCGGGGTGACATCGACCGACGAAAACGACGTGTGCCTCCGGGCGTTTGCATCAAAGGGTGAAATCCGCACCAATCGATGGACGCCGACCTCACAATTCATGATCCCCGTCGCATACGTTCCCTTGACCATGAGCGTGATCGAGCGAATCCCCGCCTGCTCACCATCGGTCCGATCGACCTCGGAGACGTCCCACTCCTGCTTCTCCCAATATTTCAGATACATACGAAAGAGCATCGACGCCCAATCGCATGCCTCGGTGCCACCCGCGCCGGCATGAATCTGCACGTAGCAGTCCGCCATATCGTGCGGCCCCGTGAAAAGCGCCTGCAGTTCCACTTTCTCAAAATCGCGCTCGACCTTGTAGAACATGTGGTCCGCTTCATCGACCGCGGCGCATCCTTGGCCTCCACGCCCAGCTGCATACATTGTCTCGACATCCTCGAGCGCGCTTTTGAACCTTGAGGAAAGGCTCGATGGCTTTCTTGACGCCTTTTAATTCCTTAAGAACTTTCTGTGCCGACTCCTGGTTATTCCAGAACTCAGGCCCATTCATCGTCTCTTCGAGCTTTTTTATTTTTTCGTACTTGGTGGGCAAGTCAAAGCGAGTCGCGGATGGTTGTCATCCGCCCTTAAGATCGCCAATGAGGGACAGAAGATTCTCGCGTGCCATGAAGGCTCCTTGAGGGATGGGCGGGACGGGCGGAACAAAAGATTTGGAAGCATAACGGTGAAGACGGGGTGGTTCAAACGCGGGGCACCCCTAAACAAGCTCCAAATCCTCGTAAAGCGCCTTCAGCGTCGCCCGCAACCGTTTATCGTGCGCAGGGTTCGCCGGGGCACCCATTAAAAAGTAGTCCGACGACCAGTTGCCGTTCGGGATCACAAAAGCCCGTCGAGGATTGCGACCCGCCATGCCCGAATGTCGCACTCGAGGCATGGGGGCCGAACTGATACGGGATGGCAGCGCCGTAGTGCGACGAGTTGAGGATCACGCCCAATCCCCAATCGAGCGTCTGCCGAAACGTCACATCAAACATTCCGACACGTTGGCGACTCGTAATCGCGGCCACCGTTTCCGGCCGCATGATCCTCGCACCGTCCAACGTCCCTCCCAAACGAAGCATTTCATAAAATCTCGCCAAATCCCGCATCGGCCCCCGACACGAGGCCGACGGCCGCGGACGCGAGGCGGCAAGTTCCGTATCCAGATTTGGCAACGACCGGGGCGTTGCCGGAGGCTCGACCGAGGTGTCATACAAAAAGCCAATGCGACTCCCCATACCCTCGATACATCTCCGCGCTCATGGAAAGCCACGTGTCTCTCATGCCCAAAGGCTCGAACACATTCTCACGAATCCACCGATCATGCGAGACCCCCGTGACCCGATGGATCAACTCGCCGAGCACATACCACGACGTATACGAGTGATAGCCGGCCTTTTCGCCGGGGATCCAGTCTCGCTCCACTTTCATGGCGTAAATTTTTGCGAGCGTTTCTTCCCACGTGACCAGCGGATAGCCGAGATCCAACCCGCGGATGCCCGCCGTATGCGTCAACAGATGCCGAACGGTAATGGCATCCTTACCATGGGCCGCGAACTCGGGGATAAAAGCTGCGACCGGAGCATCAAGCTGAAGGCACCCCTGCTCAATCAACATCGCGATCGTGATCGCGGTCACCGGTTTTCCGGCCAGAGCCACAGCATCAAGGTATCCGCGTGCATGGGCACATCCGCACCGTGTGGCGCATCTTTTCCCAGCCGGGCCGCACCCAGCGCGACATCCGCCACCGTTTGGCCGCCGATCATTGCATGAAGTTGAGCCCCCACATGCAGGCCCGCCTCCATCCCTTCCCGCAGCACCCGCAAAGTCCGTGAATCTGTCGCATCATCCATGATCATCATGCCACGAAGTATAAACAGAGTGAGTCAGCCATCGCACGAATTTCAAAAAAGAAACCGCCGATGCACGCAGATAAACGCAGATGGTTCTCCAGATATCGGCGTTTATCTGCGTCCATCGGCGGTTCCGTTTTCTTCACATTTCTCATTATTTTCCTGGTACCGGACAGATTTTCCGCCTACTGTCTGTACAGGAGTTTCTTGTGACCGCAACCGCCGCTTCATTCCACATCCCCGTCCTCGAGTACCTGAAAGGCGACCGCAGCCCGCGTGCCGATGCCCTGCTTCGCTTTTCATGGATGATCGCCGGCAGCATCGGCTACGCCCTCCTCACTTTGGCCACCTTCGTCGGCGCGATGGTTTTTGGCTCGCCCCTGGTTCTTGCGATTCTGCCCCTGAGCCTCGTCGCGGCGGTCGGTGCGACTTTGGTGAAGGAACGAACCACCCGCTGCATCGGGCTGGGGGCGCTGGCGGGAGCGGTCGCCTTTTGGACAATTGGATATGCCGTGGGACTGATCGTCATGGTGTGTGCTTAACAGGCCCGAGGCGGCAGGATGCCCGGGTTACTGCGGAGCGGACGCATCCGGCGCGTCGTGTGCCGGCCCCGCGACCGCATTTTCATTCTCAAAAAGCGTCTGCTCCGGCGTATCCGTCCGCAGAATAATCCGAATCTCCCCCAACGTTTCCGTCTGCTCAATCGAAATTTTCTTCTGCCGAATCAACTCCAGCGTCGCGAGAAATAGCCCGATCATCTCGGATTTCCGCGTCCGCCCCACGAACAATTCCTGGAGCGTCAGCGCCCCATTCGCCTCGCGCCGAGCCGATCCAGAATATCCGCCTGGTGCAGCGAGATCGGCGTGTCATCATAAAGAACCTCATGCCCATACGCCGAATGCCCCACCGACGACATGATCGCATTGAACGAATCGATCAGCCGAAAAAGATCGAGATCCTCAATCGCCAGCGGCGCCCGTCCCACGGGCCGGGGCACCGACCGCGGAAAACGATCTGCTTCCGTTGCCGCGCGTCGCCTTAAATCCGTCGCCGCATCCTTGAATTCCTTATACGCCAGAAGCTGCTTCACCAACTCGTACCGCGGATCGGTCAATTCCTCCACGCTCGTCGGCCCATGCGGATCGTCCGGATTCGCCGGCGCCGCCTGCGTCGGAATCAACATCCGGCTCTTGATCTCCATCAACGTCGCAGCCATCACCAGAAAATCGCCCGCCAAATTAATGTCGATCTTCCGAATGATCTCCACATGCTTCAGGTACTGCTCCGTGATCCGCGCGATCGGGATATTCTTGATGTCCACCTCATCGCGCCGAATCAGATACAGCAGCAACTCCAGCGGGCCCGAATAAACATCGAGACGCACCTTGTAGTCGTTTCCGTCAGCCACGGCCGGCTCAGAAGTGGAGAGAGGTTCCGTCATAGGCCGCCCATAATAACAGATGCACCCCGGACCGCCGACGCCTGCACAATGATATTTCTTGATCCGGAACGTCGCGCGACGATAGAGTGCCGTACCTGCGAAGCCAGGTTCGTATTCTTGCCGAAACGTATGGACGCAAATTCGAGGGTTCTTTATCGCGCCACAAAGCAATTTTTCAACCGCGAAGACGCCAAGACACGAAGAAGAAAAATCCCTTCATTCTTTCCGTCCTTCGCGCTTCGCCGCCTTCGCGGTTAAAAATCTCCCCGCGACTCTGTGCCTGATCGCGGCGTTCCTTCCCGCCGGTTGCTTCAGTGAACGCTCGTTCCCCATGATCCCCAGCCACCTCGCCCGCTTGCCCGCAACCGGAACCGGCGAGAACGCGCCACCCCTCCCCGCCCGCGAATGGGCCTCAAAAGCCAACGCCGCAGCCGCGCACCTCCTCCCCCAATCCGAACCACCCCCTCTAACCACCCAGGATTTCGTCCGCGATGGCCAAGCCCTCGACGTCTACAAACACTTCGGCATCAACCCGCGCCACGTCGATAACCTCCTCACCAACCTCGACGGCCTCCAGCAAACTGCCCAAGTCAGCTCACCCCCCTCCGTCCTCGACAAAAAAGGCCACATCTTCCGACCCGCATGGGCAGGCTTTCAGGACGTCGAAATCCCCGTCGGCGGCAAGATCACCCTCTTCGGTCGACTCGGCGCGCCCGATCTCAAAGACCCCATCTCCCCCGAAATCCCCGGTAGTTTCATCGTCATCACCCACGGACTCTTTGGCTCTCTCGACGGCCTCGACATGGCTAACGAGGTCGAAGCACTCCGCCGCGCCGGGCATCACGTCCTCGCCGTCGAAATGCGCGGCCACGGCGAAACTAACTGCGAACACCCCGAGTACACCGTCTCCTTCGGAATCAACGAATCCTCCGACCTCCTCGCCATCTCCCATTGGCTCAAAACCGTCCACCACGCCACCCGCGTCGGTCTCGTCAGCTTCTCCCTCACCGGCTACGAAGGACTCCTCACCGCATGGCTCGACGGCAAACAAGCCGTCACCCGCTTCGACGACACCCCCCTCCTCCGTGGCCTCCCCGAGCACCTTCGCGACGAATCCGCCTTCAACGCCGGCATGTTCATCGTCTCGCCGCCCATCGACCTCGTGGCCGTCGCGGACAGCTTCGAGAAGCACTACACCGTCCTCAGCGGCCCATGCAAATCGCAGTTCCAGACCCACGTCGCCGCGCGGATGGCGCTGGTTCAAAGCGCGCCCACCTACAGCCTTTGGGGCTGGGCCGACAGCGAATTCCGCCGCGGCGGCTGGGACCAAAAATACCCTAGTTTCGCCGCCTTGAAATCCGATCTGATGCGCTTCATCAACCTCCGGGCCGACCACTGGCAGGAAGGCGTCCGCCGCCTGGAAAACATCCGCATCCCCATCCTCATGTTGACCGCCGCCAACGATCCCCTCGCTACCGCACAAGGCCTCGCCGACCTCCTTGCCCGAGTCAAAAACCCCAACATCGCCGCCGTCATGCTCCAACAAGGCGGCCACATGGGCTTCCCCGCCCTCTCCGCCGACTACTACTACAGCATGATGCTCAACTTCTTCGACCCAAAAACCGGCCCACGAATACAGGCAGTTGAAAACCTGGAGATGCCACCGTAATAATCCCCACATAGCCCCGGGTTCACCCGGGATAATCGTTCACCGAAATGATACATCACCACCATGAAAACAATCGTTTCGAGCAAAGGGTAGATCATTTTGCCCGTCGAAATCGGCAAAAAATGGTCTGATTGGAGCTATTTCCGAGACGCGACCGTCAGGGAGCGTTTTTGGCATTTCGCACATTTTAATACGACATGCCAATTAAAACGCTAACAGACGCGTCTCCGACTCTTCCATTCCATGCGTCACCCGAAAATGCGACACCCTGTAACATATGCATATCCGCACCCTTTTTATTTGCTCGCACGCACTTTGCAAGCTACGCTTCTCACAGTGATGGCGGTGTGGCCGAGGTGGAAAACGGCCCGCGTCCAACGTCCTTGAGCGCCGCCATCCGGAAACCGCCTCTTGCGGCTGTTTCGACGACACATCGAGGTTGCTGGACGTGGGCCGCGGTCAGGCTTCCGGGGCATGGATGCCCGTTTTCGCCGACCCCTTCGTGGGCTCGCCGTTCACGCCCCTCGCAATGCCGACCGTGCCTCTTTTCAGAGGTTCCAAACGGATGGTCAAAGACAACTCCGCCTCGTCGGGAATGAAACATTTCGTCCTCGACACCAATGTCCTCCTCCACAACCCCAACTCCCTCTTTGCCTTCGCGGACAACCACGTCATCATCCCCTTCGACGTCCTCGAAGAACTCGACAAGTTCAAAAAAGATTCCACCGACGTCGGCCGGTCCGCGCGCACCACCATCCGACACATCGACGGCCTCCGCGAAAAGGGACACCTCAACGATGGCGTCAAATGGAACGGCCACGGCGGAACCATCCGCGTCGTCATGGACACCTTCGGCGATCCCATCCCCGGCCTCGACTTCCAAAAAACCGACAACCGCATCATCGGCGTCGCCTACCACCTCAAACAAAAAGGCAAGCACGCCGTCTTCATCTCCAAGGACATCAACGCCCGCATCAAATGCGATTCCCTCGGCGTCATCACTCGAGGACTTTGAAAATCAAAAAGTAGACTTATGAAACCCTCTACGCCGGCTATCGCGAACTCATCGTCCCCTCCGCAATCATCGACCGCCTCTACACCGACAAACGCATCCCCATCACCGATCCTCTCCTCACTGCCATGAGCCCCAAGCTCTTGCCCAACGAATACGTCATGTTCAAAGCCAGCGGCGAAGAATCCCAGACCGGCCTTGCCCGCTACGTCCCCAGCGCCGGTGCCGTGCTCCCGCTCTCCCGCACCAAAAAAGCCGTCTTCGGACTCACCGCGCGCAACGTCCAGCAAATCATGGCACTCGACCTACTCCTCGATGACGACGTCCAGATGGTCACCCTCATGGGCACCGCCGGCACCGGAAAAACACTCCTCGCGCTCGCCGCCGGTATGCACAAATGCTTCACCGAACAACGCTACGAACGACTCCTCGTCGCCCGACCCATCATGCCCATGGGTAAGGACATCGGCTTCCTCCCGGGCACCAAGGATGAAAAACTCTCCGCCTGGATGAAGCCCATTTTTGACAACCTCGAATTCCTCCTCACCGACCGCCGCGTCCACTCCGGCGAAACCGCCAACGTCGAAGCCAAACTCAAAAGCTACGTCGAATCCGGAAAGCTCATTCTCGAAGCCCTCACCTACATCCGCGGCCGCTCCATCCCCCACCAGTTCATGGTCGTCGACGAAGCCCAGAACCTCACCCCCCACGAAATCAAAACCATCGCCTCCCGCGTCGGCGAAGGCACCAAACTCGTCCTCACCGGCGACGCCGAACAAATCGACAACCCCTACCTCGACGCCAACTCCAACGGACTCTCCTTCACCATCGAACGCCTCAAAGCCTCCGACCTCGTCGGCCACGTAACCCTCGCCCGCTCCGAACGCAGCAGCCTCGCAAGTTTGATCGTCAAGGAGCTTTAGAGCCTGTTTTGAGAAGAGCAAAAAAACAACGACGCACGAATTAAATCGACGTCCGCGGCCTCAGGCAGAGTGGGTGCCGCGCCTCAAATCCATATCTTGCATCTTTTCAAACAGCTCTTAGGCGAAAATTTGCTCATTCAAATCAAATATTTTGGAATAGAATGGCTTCACTTTATTCATGAAGCGACTATCGGTTGTCCAAATTTCTCCATCCATTTGAATCGCAAGAAATAGGAAATAGGCGTCATTCGTTTCGATTTGCCGCGATGTATAAAGCGACCATGCTTCACGCGTAAAGTAGGGATCTATCGGAACCCAAATTAACGGCAACGCAAGCATGTCATTAAAGACACCGTCGACAATCGGTGCCGCAATTGGCGGGGCACCACGCCAGCCAGTGAACTTTTTACGGCAGATGTTCATAAATTCCGGCAGAAATACTGCCGGAACAGCGGATTCAACTGACAATAAGCGAATCGCGCTCAATAATGGCGTCGCATTCGTCGAAGCGGGTTCATTGAAAAGTGCCGCACCAATGGAACAGGTGTCGGGAATGATTAAGCGTGCCATAGACTCTTATGTCTCGTCAGCGAGCTGATCTGAAGGCACCGTAACCGGCATCGCATTTCTACGATCCCCCATGCGGCTCAAGTCAGCTTGCGCAAGCGCGTCGATCATCCTCCGTGAGTCGGTGACACGATCCATAAAATAGCCTCGTACCATCGTTACGCTGCCGCAAACTCAGTTGATATTCACGCGACCGCACAAATCCGTGGGCACGAGCCCAGTCGTCAATTTCGCTTATCGCACGCATATTGTCACCAGCATCTGAAAACGCCAATACGACGGAGGCGTTATTTATGTCTTTCGGATCGGTGATTATCATACTACTTCCTAATGCATCATCTCTTGAACGACCCATTGTAACAGATTTACGACTCACCCTCTCACCAAAATATCCCCTGGCCCCTTATCCGCATACGCCGCCGCCAACTGCGCAATCGTCGGCTGCACGCTCGACAACACCCGCTGCCCTGCCGCCTCATCCAGCGGAATCGTCCGCACCGCCGCCAGCACGATCGTCTTCGCCGTGTTAAACAAGTACGTCGCAATCGCCCGAATCTGGCTGCTCGTCGTCTCGCTCACCAGCGCCCCAAACGCCACCGCATGATGCAGATCCGTATGCATCGCCAAATCATCGAACTGCTCATGCACGCTCTGCGCCCACGACCATGTGCGTGAAACCGCCCACAGCCGATGCCCCATCTGCACACTCGCCAGCCGCATCTCCAGCGGAATCCGCTCCGAGCTCAACGCCGCACACACTTCCGGAATCGGCTCAATCACCCCATGCCGCGCCGCGCGAAACGCGATCCCCGACGCCACCCCATCCGCCGGCCCGATCGCCGCCTGCAATGTCGATTGCACAAAATCCTGAAGCTGCTCCGCCGAGCGTAACCGCCCGTTCCGAACCCGCTGCTCCAACTCAAAATAATCACTATACCCCCCCACCGGCCCCGCCATCTCACACAACTGCACCAGCCCAAGAACATTCATGCAAGGGTCTCCTGAAAGAAGTCTCCTCGCCAACGCCGCTTCCCCCCTATGGGGCCTATCGGCCATGTCTCCGCCCGACGTTTACATCATTGTCTCAAAACCCCAAAAATCAAGCCCAATTTTCACAACCCAGCGAGCTTTTCCACCTTTCCTTTCAACTTTTCGATGACATGCGCCCCGATGCCGGTACAATGGGCGATGGCGACGCCTCATCTCTCTTTTGCGGGAAGGCACTGCATGTCTGATGTTCGTAAATCCAGCAAACGCTCCTCCAAGATCGCGGCGGCATCCCCCGCTACCATCAATAACAAGTCCAAACGCGGTTTCCACCCCGCCGAAAGTGAAAATCCCTCCGGCGGAATACTCACCATCGTCGCTCCCTCCACCGAACGTCCCGGCCAATCCGACACCCAAATTCGCGTCGAATACCTGACCGAGTCCGAAGACCCTCCCATCATCGCTCCGCCCCATTCCGACCTCCCCCAAAATGCCGCCGCCCACGTCGCTGCCACCGTCGCACAAGCGAACGAAATCGCGGAAACGCCCGTCGAAACCCCTGCGGTGATGAAGCACCCAGCCGTGTCCCCCTCAACCTCAACCGTCGCCGTCAACCACACCGCCACGCCACCAACCCACTCACCCATACCCGCTGACTTTCCCACACACTCCCCCCATCCGCCCCATTCCACTTCCACCCCCGGCCACGCCATCCCCCCCGCCGCCTCCTACGTCCCCATGCAACCCCTCCTCTTTGAAATCGCATGGGAAGTCTGCTGGCAGCTCGGAGGCATCTACACCGTCATCCGCTCCAAGGCCCCTCAAATGGCCCGCATCTGGGGCGAACGTTACTGCCTCATCGGCCCCTACAACGCCGCCACCGCTGACGTGGAACTCGAAGAAACCCAGCCCACCGGACCCATCGCCATCGCCATTGAAAAACTCCGCAGCCTCGGCATCCGCGTCCACCACGGCAACTGGCTCATCACCGGCCGACCCCGCGTCATCCTCCTCGAGTTCGGCGCCGCCATGGACCGCCTCGGCGAATTCAAATACTACCTCTGGAAAGACCACCACATCCAGGCCCCCGAAAACGACCACGAAGTCAACAACGTTGTCTCCTTCGGCTTCCTCGTCGGTCTCTTCTTCCAGGAACTCACCAAAGTCCCCAACCTACAACTCCCCGTCCTCGCACAATTCCACGAATGGATGGGCGGCCTTGGTGCCATGCGCATCAAGCACCTCAACCTCCCCGTTGCCACCGTCTTCACCACCCACGCCACCCTCCTCGGCCGCTACCTTTGCACCGACAACCCCGACTTCTACAACAAGCTCCCTTGGATCAACCCCGAACACGCCGCCCATCACTACAATATCTACGCCCGCTACGCCATCGAAAGAGGCGCCACCCACTCCGCTGAAGTCTTCACCACCGTCTCTGACATCACCGGCCTCGAAGCCGAAAAACTCCTCGGCCGCCGGCCCGACATGGTCACCCCCAACGGCCTCAACATCCAAAAATTCGCCGCACTCCACGAATTCCAAAACCTCCACAAACACTTCAAGGAAGCCATCCACCAGTTCGTCGCAGGCCATTTCTTCCCCAGCTACAACTTCGACCTCGAAAAAACCCTCTACTTCTTCATCTCTGGCCGCTACGAATTCCGCAACAAGGGCATGGACCTCTTCATCGAAGCGCTCGCACGCCTCAACCACTGGCTCCGCGCCGGCGGCATCCCCATCAACGTCGTTGCCTTCATCATCACCAAGGCCCCCGTTAAAAATATCAACGTCGATGTCCTCCGAAATCAATCCATGTTCGATGAACTCTCCAAAATGTGCGAGAACATCACCGAAGAAATGGGACAGGCCCTCCTCCACAGCGTCTCCATGGGCCGACTCCCCGAACGCGGCGAACTCATGTCCGAAGAAGCCGTCGTCCGGCTCAAACGCGGTATGCACGCCTGGCGAAGCCCCAAGCAACCCCCTATCGTCACCCACGATCTCTGGAACGACGCCACCGACCCCGTCCTTACCCAACTCCGCGCCTGCCACCTTTTCAACGCCCGACACGACGCCGTCAAAATCGTCTTCCACCCCGACTTCGTCTCCGCAACCTCCCCTCTCATCGGCCTCGACTACGATCAGTTCGTCCGCGGCTGCCACATGGGCGTCTTCCCCTCCTACTACGAACCCTGGGGCTACACCCCCGCCGAATGCGTCGCCTCCGGCGTCCCTTCCGTAACCTCCGACCTCGCCGGCTTCGGCTCCTACGTCCAACAAAATATCCAGGACCCCGCCTCCAAAGGCCTCTTCATCGTCGGACGCCGCTACGCCTCCTGGGAACAATCCGCCCACCAACTCACCGAATTCCTCTTCAACTTCTGCCTCAAGGACCGCCGCACCCGCATCGAACTCCGAAACCGCACCGAACGCCTCTCCGACTACTTCGACTGGTCCAACCTTATCACCCACTACAACGACGCCCACAAACTCGCCATGCAACGCAAAGCCGGCGTCACCATCTAAAATCACCAATCGCCAACCGCTAAAACTTTTGGCGCCGTCGCAACGCGACGCCTGTTACAATGTCACGCAAAAAGTGGTGTCCCATGGCCCCGATGATTGACCAATGGACCGACGAAGCGCTCATGGCGTTTCCACACGTCGGCAAAACTGAACTCATTAACGGCAAGGTAATCATGGCTCCGACCGGCGCTGAACATGGCGACATATCGAGCGTTTTGATCACCGAACTGAGTATCGCCATCCGACCGGGGCGCCTCGGCCGCGTGTTTGACTCGAGCACGGGCTTCCGCATGTCTTCGGGAAATGTTCTGGCACCCGATGCCGCATTTGTAACTCGCGAGAAGCTCAAGGGCCTTCGCAGTAACTACAAGCGATTCTTAAAAGGCGCGCCTGATCTCGTGGCAGAGACACTCTCTCCCAATGATTCCCGCAGCGAAGTGTTGGGAAAAATTCGTGAATACTTTCAAAACGGAACCACCCTCGCATGGATCATCGACCCCGACGCCAAAACCGTCGAAATCCTCACCTCTCCCGATTCCCCTCCACAAATCCTCACCTTAGCCGCATCCGCCACCCTCACCGCCGCACCCCTCATCCCCAACTTCAACCTCCCCCTCGCCAACCTCTTCGAATCCCCCGACTTCGACTAACCCCCCCCCATCCCGCACACCCAACCTTTTACTCCTTTACTCTTTCCCACTTTTACTCTTCAAGCCGATCCCCATGCCCACCGCAAAAAAACAACGCGTCCTCATCCTCTCCGCCTCCGCGGGCAACGGCCACGTCCGTGCCGCCGACGCTCTCCTCAAAGACTTCCAGGCCCACCCCAACGTCTCCGAAGTCCAGCACTGGGACTTCCTCCAGTACACCAACGCCGTCTTCCGAACCATCTATTCAAAACTCTACATGGACCTCATCAACCGCGCGCCCTGGGTCCTCGGCATGGCCTACAAAGCCACCGACAAGCCCTGGAAAAACACCGCCGCACAAGCCTTTGAAAAATTCAGCGCAGGCCCCTTCGTCGAAGCCCTCCGCGCCTACGCCCCCGATGTCATCGTTTGCACCCACTTCACCCCACCCAACGTCCTCGCCTGGTTAAACGAGAAAAAAGGCACAAGCTTAAAAGGCAAAATCCCCTTGCCCGCCATCGTCGTCACCGACCTCGACTGCCACGCCATGTGGCTCACCCGCTCCTACTCCCGCTACTTCGTCATGCTCGAGGAAACCGAAATCTATCTGCAACGCATGGGCATCGCCCCCGAAAAAATCACCCGCTCCGGAATCCCCATCGACCCCATCTTCCGAATCCCCGTCCAAAAAACCGCCGCCCGCGCCGCGCTCGGCCTCCACCCCACCCTCCCCACCCTCCTCATCTCCGCCGGCGGCCTCGGCGCCGACGCCACCGAAACCCTTCTCCTCGAACTCCAACAAATCCAAACCCCCACCCAACTCATCGTCATCGCCGGCCGCTCCGAACCCCTCAAACGCAAACTCGACAAAATCGCCCAAAAACTCTCCCAAAACCCAAAGCCCAAAACCCCTCAGTCATCAGTCATCAGCCCTCCCCCCTCGCCCCTCACCCCTCACATCATCGGCTTCACCACCCAAATGCACGACTACATGGCCGCCGCCGACCTCCTCATCACCAAACCCGGAGGCCTCACCATCGCCGAAGCCATGGCCCGCAGCCTCCCCCTCTGCATCGTCAACCCCATCCCCGGCCAGGAAGAACGCAACGCCGACCACCTCCTCGAAGCCGGCACCGCCATCAAATGCAACAACCCCCCCACCATCGGCTGGAAGTTGGAACGGCTATTGGCAGATGCGCCCGAATGGAAGCGATGCAGGCAAAGGCGAAAGCCTTGGGAAAACCAGAGGCGGGACGAACAATAGCCAACTGTTTGGTATGAACTACCTACCAGACTTGGCACGATGACTACAAAATAAATACCGCTAGTTCTGTCTAACCTTCCGCAATTGGCCGAAAGTACCCCTTAATCATTTTCGTATTGCGTACACAAAGTTGAATGTGATTTTTATCGAAAAAGTTGGCGGTGGGATAGAGCGGCTGTCCTTCGACAAAAGCAGCGCGAACGGTGTCGAACGGCTCGCGGCCCTGCTTTTCCCACGTCCTATGGATCGTATTGATGACATCACAGTCGAGATCGCGCAAGAGAATCTGGCCGGTGGTAACGGGACGATTTTCTGGCATCGGGATATTCGCAGCCGCAGCATAGTGTTGAAGTTCGCGGTAAGCATCGCGTACAAGATCAAAAAATTGAGCGTCAAGAAGATCGAGACAATTTCCAAGATCGATCACCGCGCCGATTACAGCAGGCTTTCTTATACGGCGAGATTTTATGGACGGACGTGACGTGCATTCGATGGCGTACTCTAATGCTCGAGCGGGGCTCGTATCCCAAAAATAGATGCCAGTGCCGAGCCAATCATAAGAATTTTCGCTGCCGACCAAATGTTTCGACTTGCCGGAAAGGATCGCCTCAGCGACGGAATGATCACAACCGTGGAAACCGAGCACGAAGGATGGAAGTAAAGAGTACACGTGTTACACAGAACGTTTGCGAAGTTTCTTACCAGACTTATCCAACACGCCCGCCTCGATAAGAAACTGCCGCGCCTTCGATGGGGAATTCCCGATTTCCTTCCGAAGCTCTTTGGATGCTTTCAAATAGTCTTTGACTATCTCTGCACGCGTCATGCCTGCTCCAAAACATAGCCTGGATATGACTGAACTGGGCGTTGAGGGGCTCGAACCCCCGACCTTACGGGTGTGATCCGTACGCTCTAACCAACTGAGCTAAACGCCCGCGCCGAACCCAAAGGCCCGAACCGGATTGCGTAACCTACCATTCACCCCCCCTCCGAGCAAGCCCCTCACGTTCACCCCACACTTTTTCCTCACTTTTCTCCTAAAAGCCCCAAGCCCCAAGCCCCAAGACCCAAGACTCAAGACTCAAGACCCTCCCCCGTTTTGTGTTTTGTGTTTTGAGTTTTACGTTTCACCTTCCCTCACCACCCCCCCTCCCCCCGCCTCCCCTCCAACCACCCCTTAAACTCCGCCAGCGTCTTCGTATTCAAAACATCCCCCTTCCGCGCCCATCCCCGCCGCGCCGTCAACACCCCGTACACCATCTGATCAAACTCCGGCAGCGAATGCGCATCCGTATCAATACATATCGGCACCTTCGCCTCCACCGCCATCCGCACATGCACATCCCGCAAATCCAGCCGATGATAATTCGCATTGATCTCCAGCGCCACCCCACTCCGCGCCGCTGCGAAAATCACCTTCTCCATGTCCGGCTCCAGCCCACGGCGGCTCGGCACGATCCGCCCCGTCGGATGCCCAATCACGCACACATAACGATTCGCACACGCCCGAATCAGCCGCTGCGTCGCCGCCTCCGAATCCTGACTCAACGCCGCATGGGGCGACGCCACCACCCAATCCAGCTTCGCCAGCAACTCATCCTCATAATCCAGCGACCCATCCGCAAGAATATCGCACTCCGTCCCCGCCAAAACCAGAATCCCCGACTTCTCCGCCTCCTTCGCCACCGCACGGACCGCCGCAATGTGATCCAGCAGCCGATCCGCTCTCAACCCATTCGCCTGAAACTGGCTCTTCGAATGATCCGTCACCGCGATGTACGAATACCCCCGCCGCTTCGCCTCCGCCACAAGCTCCTGAATCGTATTCGCCCCATCCGAAGCCACCGTGTGCATATGCAAATCCCCCCGAATATCCCCCAACTCCACCAGCGAAAAAACATCGCCGCCGCCCCCCTTTTCCCCCTTCTCACTTCCCCCACCTACATTCTTAAACGCCTCCATCGCCGCTTCAATCTCCCCCCGCTCCTCCCTCAACTCCGGCGGAATCCAGCACATCCCCACCGCCTCATACACCGAAGCCTCCGTCTCCCCCGCCACCCGCTCCCCCTCAGGCAACTCCCCTTCCTCCCAACCACCACCCTCACCCAAAATTTTGCGTTTTGCGTTTTGAGTTTCGCGTTTCCCACCCTAAACACCCCCCACTCATTCACCTTCAACCCCTTCTTCACCGCAATCTCCCGCAACCGAACATTATGCGCCTGACTCCCCGTGAAATACTGCATCGCCGCGCCCCAACTCTCCGGTGGCACAATCCGCACATCCACCTGCACCCCATTCCCCGTCCGAATGCTCGTCTTGCTCACCCCCGTCTGAATCACCTCCGCCGTGAACCCATGCCGCGTCACCGCATCCGTAATCCTCCCCGCATCCTCTACCTTCGCCGCCACCGTAATATCAATATCCCCGATCGTCTCCTTCCCCCGCCGCAGGCTCCCACAATATTCCGCCTGAACCACCCCCGGCAGCCCCTTGAGAAACGCCACCAGCTCCATCGCCAAAGGCAACGCATCCCCCAACCGAATCCGCCCCTCGCTCTTGTTCAAATGAACCAGATTCTCCTTGATCTTCTGCAGCTTCTTCTCCCCCAGTCCCCGATCCCCGTCAATGTCCCCGCCTCAATCCGCGCCTTCAAATCCTCAATCGTCGTTACCCCGCCCTCATGCCACAGAATCGCCGCCGTCTTCGGCCCAACCGACGGAATCCGAATCATCTCCATCACCCCCACCGGTATCTGCGCCAGCACATCATCAAACTCGCTGATCCGCCCCGTCCGCAGATACTCACCAATTTTCTCCGCCGAACTCTTCCCAATCCCCGCGATCGTCTCCAATTCCTTCGACGCCGCCAGCTTCGTCACATCATTCGGCAGCTCCTCCAACACCCGCGCAATCTTTTTATAAGCCAGCACCCGAAAAGAATTTTCCCCCAGCACCGCCAGCACCTCCGCCGTCCGCTCAAACAGTTTCGCAATCTCAAGATTCTTCACGCCAAACTCCCATCCTTGCCTCAACACACCACCCGCCGCACATCATAGACACGACCACTCAACCGGTGAAGTTTACCTCTTCCCACCCTCCAAAATCGGTTCTCCTGCCACCGGCCACTCATCCGACGTCCACGTCAACGGTCGTATCTGCAACTTTGCCGCGCCATGATCCTCCGCATCATAAAAATGATGGACCAACAACCACCGATCACCATCCTGCACAACCGTGCAACCCCCAGGCCCCCGCACACGCCCCGCAGGATCGCTCGCCAGCACCAAACTCCCGCCCCCCTTCCGCATATCCATCCCCGCCCGATCCACATACGGACCCGTCACCCCCCTCGAACGTCCCACCATGATGTGGTACGTGCTATTCACCCCATGACAACACAAATCAAACGACACAAATAAATAATAAAACGATTCTCTATGCACAATGTACGCCCCCTCCACCGCACGCCCCACCGACTTCGGCCGCGCCGCAACTGAATACAACGCCTTATCCCCAGCATCCCCAACGCCCGTCCCCGCCGTCAATCGACGCACATGAATCCCATCCCAAAACGACCCAAACGAAAGCCACGGCACCCCCTCATCATCCAACACTATCCCCGGATCAATCGCATTAAACGAATCCGTCGGAAACGACTCAACCACTTTGCCATGATCCACCCACCGATACCCCGGCGAATCCGGATCAAGCGTCTGATTCGTCGCAAAACCAATCGCGCTGCGGTTCTTGCCATAGTTGGAGATGCAATAATAAAGATGGTACTGCCCGCCAAAAAATGAAATGTCCGGTGCCCAGAACGTCGCATCACTCCGAAAATCACCCGCCGCCCACCCGGGAATCTTCTCAAACACCGCGCTCAACCGCTGCCAATGAACCAGATCCCTCGACCGCTTCGCAGAAACGCCCCGCCCAGTGCCAAACACATAATAAAAACCACCCGCACGAATCATGCACGGATCATGCACCCGCGGTTCCGTAACCAGCACCGCAGGATCAGCCGCCGAAACCGCGCCTCGCAAATCCGTCCCAAGCACCAGCAACACCAAAAGAACCCAAACCCGAATAGTCATCAACACCGCCACAGATCGATCCATCCGACGCACATCCAAAATCCTATTATTCTCAAAATTGACAGAAGGAAATCGCAAAGTCACATCCACCTCTTGGCGCCTTGGTGGTTCAATCAAAACTGCCCGCATGATACTTGCATGCCTCGACTGTAAAAACCCGTAAAAACCTCATTGCACCATCCCCCAGCGCCCGCTATCGTGCCCCCATGAAACCCCTCACCCTAATCCTCTTCGCCCCCCTCCTCCTCGCCGCCTGCGCCCACCACACCCGCCCCGCCCCCGCCCTCACCGAACCCGCCGTCCAAACCCAAACTCAATCCCCTCCCCAACAAAGCTTCCTCTCCCGCACTGCCGACACCACCTGGACCGTCGTCTCCGCCCCCGCACGCCTCCTCCCCAAAAAAGCCCCACCCACCCCCAAAGAGCCCTCCACCTACGAAACCCCCGAAGCCATCATCATCACCCCCGACAACGACCTCCCCACCACCCAACCCAAATAAACCCTCCCACCCCACCCCCCCATTCACCTTGTCACCTTGTCACCTCGTCACCTCGTCACCTTGTCACCTTGTCAATTGTCACCCCATCCCCCTCTCCCAATTTGCATCTTTCCCCCACATCGGTACGCTTCACCCTACACCCGGAGTTCACGCTTCAGCGTGCCCTCATTCACCACCCGCTCTTCCGGAGACCCCCATGCCCACCGCCATCCAACTCTGGTCCCGCTACCAAAAATTCCTCTGCACCTGCCCCTCCATCGGCCTCTCCCTCGACATCTCCCGCATGAACTTCGACGACGCCTTCTTCGACCAAATGAAATCGCCCATGCAACGCAGCCTTCACCGCCATGGACAAAATCGAAGCCGGCGCCATCGCCAACCCCGACGAAAACCGCATGGTCGGCCACTACTGGCTCCGCGACCCCGACCGCGCCCCGACCCCCAAATCCGCGACGAAATCACCACCACCCTCGCCGCCATCAAATCCTTCACCGCCGACATCCACTCCGGCAAAATCGAACCGCGCACAAAACGGCCAACCCTTCACCGAACTCCTCGTCATCGGCATCGGCGGCTCCGCCCTCGGACCCGAATTCGTCGCCGACGCCCTCACCTCCCCTCACGATAAAATGAAAGTCCACTTCTTCGACAACACCGACCCCGACGGCATGGACCGCGTCCTCGCCCAAATCGGCAAAACCTCGCCCACACTCTCACCCTCGTCATCTCCAAATCCGGCGGCACCAAAGAAACCCGCAACGGCATGCTCGCCGCCGCCGCCGCTTACAAACACGCACAACCTCGACTTCCCGAAACACGCCGTCGCCATCACCGGCGATGGCTCCGAACTCGATAAAGTCGCCGTCGATGCAAAACTGGCTCGCACGCTTCCCCATGTGGGACTGGGTCGGCGGACGCACCTCCGAACTCTCCGCCGTCGGCCTCCTCCCCGCCGCCCTCCAAGGCATCGACATCGACGCCATCCTCGCCGGCGCCACGCGACACCGACTTCGTCACCCGCATGTACGACACCATGAAAAACCCCGCCGCACTCCTCGCGCTCATGTGGTACCACGCCGGCGACGGCAAGGGCAAAAAAGACATGGTCGTCCTTCCCTACAAAGACCGGCTCCTACTCTTCTCCCGATACCTCCAGCAACTCGTCATGGAATCCCTCGGCAAAGAAAAAGACCTCAAAGGCAAAATCGTCCACCAGGGCATCGCCGTCTACGGCAACAAAGGCTCCACCGACCAACACGCCTACGTCCAACAACTCCGCGAAGGCGTCAACAACTTCTTCGCCACCTTCATCGAAGTCCTCCAAGACCGCACCCCCCTCGCCCAACACTCAAGACTCAAGACTCAAGACTCAAGACCCCTCTCAGTCCTCAGCCCTCAGTCCTCAGTCCTCCTCCGCCCTCCTCGTCGAACCCAACGTCACCTCCGGCGACTACCTCCACGGCTTCTTCCAAGGCACCCGCACCGCCCTCTCCAACAAACGGCCGCGAATCCTCACCATCACCCTCGACCAAGTCGCCCCCGCACCATCGGCATCCTCATCGCCCTCTTCGAACGCGCCGTCGGCCTCTACGCCGACCTCGTCAACATCAACGCCTACCACCAGCCCGGCGTCGAAGCCGGCAAAAAAGCCGCCACCGCCGTCATCGCCCTCCAACTCAAAATCCTCGCCCACCTCCAGCGCCGGAAACTCAGGAACCGCCGAACAAATCGCCGCCGCCATCCACGCCCCCGACGAAGTCGAAACCATCCACCTCACCCTCCAACACCTCGCCGCCAACCCCGACCACCACATCACCCCCACCCGCGGCGGAAAACCAACTGAAGCGATTTACCGTAGCGCTTAGCATCAGAGTCTCTCAAGATGATCCGACCAATCCATATCTGCGGCTCCGATACCACCATGGACCATCGCAACCTAATGGGCGGTGGCCCGGGCATCAATCCGGTACCACCTGCTTGCCAAACCTGCGGATTCCCCGACATCGACTTCATCCCGAACCCTTACTGCCTTATTCGATCACGCGCCATGTCCAGCAAGGAATTTGCGTTCGCCGAACTCGGTAACCTGTTGGTCAAACACCGAGTCAAACAAATCTTCGAAGTCGCAATTCCCGGACTATGTACCTTCCACCCCACCTATTTCCAAAAGTCTTCAGAAACGACGCCATGGTTCCTCGCAGTTCCCAAGTATTTTGGATCCCACGGGGACGGTCTCCTCCAAAATAGAACGCTGCAATGACTGCGGTCAGCCCATCTCCGCACATCCCGGGAAACAATATGAATCGCGAGAAATCCGATCCGAGTACGACCTCGTCAAATCCCTGAATTGGGCATCTCCCCCGGATGGCTGGTATGGTTCGCCCAAACCATCTCCCTTCCCTAAGTGGCTCTCTCGCGACACAATTATGTCCGTCCGCTTGTACCGCCTCCTCAAAGCATTAAAAGTAAAAAGCCTAGACGAAGCGACCGGAGGCAACAGACCCGAAACCAAGCCCACCAAAGAAGAACTTGCGTGGGTCAATCAGCAACGGCAAGCTCTCGAAAACACCAGCAACTCCCCATCGAACGCATCTGAACTTTCCACAGAAGAAGCCGCCTGGCTCGATCAATTCATAAAAAGCCGCCCGCGACCGGAAGCCATGGTCGCCGCGCCAACTATCGTCTACGCATGGAACGTTCCTCCCTCCTTCGCCCGCGTCATTGAACAACTCGATGCGCTGGAGTTCCCGAACATCGACGACACAGATGAACGAGCATCATTGTGGCTCCCCGAGCGTTGGCGGAAACATTCTCTGATGGACGAGAGCAATCACAGTGACGACGACCCCAAGGAACCCGTTGTCTTTGCTTCCACAAATTACGGAGATGATTTTTGTTTTGACCAACACGAATTCGGTCCAGAATATCCCATATATCGTTACAACCATGAAATCGATTGCTACGAACCCTACACGCAGAATTTTGTCCAAGCGTTGAAGCGTTTTACCGCCAGGGGTAAGTAAAGCATGGAAACCACCGAATCAGCCGACTAGAATTTCTTGTTTAGCGGCTGACTGTCGCGGCACTGACTGTCGCGGCTCTGTTTTCAGCACTCACTTTCCCGCCTTTTCCCTTTGCACAATCAAGTCCGCCACCGCCTCATTGCCGCCATTGCCGCAAAATGCTTCACCGGCGACGCCCACACCACGCAGTACCAGAGACCATTCGATCCCGAATGCGTCAACACTTTCCCGCCGCCCCCACGCTCGGTCACCCGGCAATAAAGCGTAGAGTCCCCAGGTGACGTCGTGCGGCAAGCCCGCGGTGTGATCGAGCAGTTCCCGCACTGTGACCCTCGCCATCGCCGGATCCATCCCCGTAGCCAGTTTTGGATAGACCTCGGCCAGCATCGTCTGCCACGATAGCCGCTTCTGCTCCACAAGCTCCCCGATCAGGACGGCGGTCATCGCCTTCGTGTCGGAGCCGAGGTGCATCTCGTCTTCCGTGGTGATCAAACTCCGGCGATCCCATCTTTCGCACACCCCGAGATAGGGTGAGAAGCATGGCACCCCGCCGTATACTTCCAAAAATGAACCTCATCTCCGACTGGCAAACCTTCCCCCCCCACCTCCGCGGCGGCGTACTCTGCGTCGGAAACTTCGACGGCGTCCACGCAGGCCATCGACAAATGCTCACCACCGGACGCGATGAAGCAAAACGCCGCACAATCCCATTCACCATCCTCACCTTCAACCCACACCCCGCCACCATCCTGCGCCCCGCCACCATCCGCCACCCGCTCACCACCCTCGAACAACGCCAGGAACTCCTCGCCGATTTCAACCCCGACGCCATCGTCGTCGTTCCCACCACCCAGGAATTTTTGGCGCAGGACGATGACACTTTCCTCCAAAGCGTCGTCCGCGACGCCATCGGCGCTCGCGTCATGGTCGAGGGGCCAAGTTTCACCTTCGGACGCGGCGCAAAGGGCAACATCGAAACCCTCAAAACAAAGGGGCCGGCACTCGGCATCGAAACCGTCGTCGTCCCCACCGAGCAAGTCTCCCTCAGCGACCTCACCCTCGTCGGAGTCTCCAGCAGCCTCATCCGCTGGCTCGTCGAGAACGGCCGCGTCGCCGACGCCCAAAAATGCCTCGCACGACCCTATACCCTCCGCGGCCAAGTCGTCCGCGGCGAACAACGCGGCCGCGCTATCGGCTATCCCACCGCCAACATCGCCACACCCCAAATGCTCCCCGCCCCCGGCGTCTACGCCGGACGCGCCATCGTCGACGGCCTCCCCCACATCGCCGCCATCAGCGTCGGAACAAACCCCACCTTCCACGCCACTCTCACCACCGTCGAAGCGTTCCTCCTCGACTTCAACGCCGATCTCTACGGCAAAATCATCGACCTCCAATTCGTCCGCTGGCTCCGCGACATGACCGCCTTCGGAGGCACCGAACCGCTGATAAAACAAATGGCCCGCGACGTCGCCCTCACCCGCGAAACCATCCAACCGAAGGAGTCCGCATGACACTCCCAACCCTCGCCGCCATCGTCGAACGACTGAAGAAAGCCAGGCACGTCGCGATCTTCACCCACCAACGCCCCGACCCCGACGCCCTCGGTTCCCAAGTCGCCGCCGCCGAAATCCTTCGCCGCCTCGGCACTGAAAAAATCGTCGTTATGCAATTCGCCAAACCCCCCGCCCAATACGCTTTCCTCCTCGAAAATCTCACCCCAAACGAAATCGACGAATGGAGTTCCGAATGGGCCGGCAGCGCCGGCGGCCTGATCGACACCATCCTCGTCGTCGACACCTGCACCTACTCCCAGTTGGAACCCGCCATGGGCTTCTTAAAAGCCGAACGCGAAAAAGTCGTCGTCCTCGACCACCACCTCAGCCGCGACGATCTGGGCCCTCTCATTTATGCCGACACCTCCGCCGCCGCCTGCGTCGAAATCTTGTGGGACCTCGCCCACGAGGCCGCCATCTCCATCGACCAAAAACTCGCCCTCCCCCTCATGGCCGGCCTCGTCTCCGACACCGGATGGTTCCGCTTCGATTCCGTCAAGCCCCGCACGCACCTCATGGCCGCCGACCTCACCCCCCTCGTCGATAACTCCCGGCTCTATTCCCTCCTCCAACAAATGGAAACCAAACCCAAAGTCGCGCTCATGCAACGCGCCCTCGCCGGCATCCAATGGAGTTGCGAAGACCGTTTCGCCTGCATGATCCTGCGACAATCCGATTTCCGCGAAACCGCAGCCGCTCAAAGCCAAACCGAATACCTCGTCGATCTCCCATTGGTCGTCAAAACCGTCGAAGTCGTCGCACTCCTGACCGAAACGCCCGAAGGCAAAATCCGCGGAAGTCTCCGCAGCAAACGCGACGTTGACGTCAACCAAATCTGCCGCCAATTCTCCGGCGGCGGCCACGCCAAAGCCGCGGGCTGCCGCTTCGACGGCACCATCGAACAAGCCGCCACCGCACTCCACAACGCCGTCGCCAACGCACTCAATAAATAAAATTGATAGAGGCGTTATTTCTTCAAGCGATCCAATCATTCATATAGCCTTTGAAACAAGACAGAACCATCAAGTCCCACTCCAGGGTTGATTTCATCTGCTTATGCGCTAAGGTGAGAGGTTGTTGGGCCGGCTGTCGCCCTCGGTTTTTTGTCGGGTTTCAATGACTATCAATCCTCTGTCACCAATCTACTCCAACCCAACCCCGGTGACGCCCGCGCGCCGCCGAGCCAAACATTTTTTCGGAAAAGTGCGCGAATACACCCGTCTCCGCATGAAATTTATCGAACTCGTCGTGCTGCGAGGACTCGGCATTCGCCAGCCGCGAACCCTGGACCCCGCCCTCTTGCAACGAGGTCTCACCCTCGTTCTCCCCGGAATCGAATCCGAATCCGTCTTTACCTACGCCATGTGCGATGGCTTGCACGAAGGCGGAGTCACCGGCGCGATCCGCGTGTTTAACTGGGGCTTGCCATTCCCCGGCGGCTATCTCGCCAATCTCACCTGGGTCGATCGCAACCGAAAGCGCGCGAAAGACATCGCCGCCGAAATTGTCCGCTATCAACGCGATTATCCCGGACGCCCCGTGCATCTCGTCGCCCAGTCCGGCGGCGCGGGCGTCGCCGTCTTCGCCGTCGAGGCACTCCCCGAGGGAACCACCGTCGACGGCATCGTCCTCCTCGGCGGGGCGCTCTCGCCCACCTATAACCTCGCGAAAGCCCTCGCAAAAACACGCAAGGGAATTCTGAACTCCCACTCCTCCAAAGACTCCGTCATCCTCAATTGGGGCACACGATTGTTCGGAACCACCGACCGCCGATTCACCCCCGCCGCCGGCTGCGTCGGATTCGTCATCCCGAAAGACGCCACCGAACCGGAGCGTCCCTGTACACGGAAAAATTGCATCAGTTGCCCTGGTGCGAAGAAATGGCCGATTCCTGCCAGCATTGGGGCGGCCATATTTCCTCCGGAGGCGAACGCTTCCTGGCGAGCCATATCGCGCCCTGGGTACAAGCACCTGGGTACAAGCATAGGTTGAACGAGTTAAAGTCAATGGACGTGCGGAAGGTGCGGATCAAAGGGCAAAGCCTGGAAACTCGTTAGCCGATGCGCCACTGCTTATCAAAAGCGATGCGTGCAAGAACCGTCAAGACACCCGCCAATATCACGGTAACGGCTTCCACCGGCATCACCGCTGCGGAAGGATAAACCATAAATAGAACGTCGGAAAAAGCCTCCTGCGGTCCCAGTGGAAACAATAGAACTGCCAATACGGCCACAATCATCGCCATTGCGGCATAAATTGTTCGACGAAAGATCGCCGCAAATAGCATGGCAAGGGCGAGCGCCAGCGGCAGCCAGAACAACTGACTCATCATCATGTGGACAGGATCGTTATCAATGGAAATAGAAGTTTCAGCCGACGTCAGAGTGCGCAGGATGGGTGGAGACAACGTAGGGGATTTCAAAAAACAGGCCTAATCCCATGAGCCCCAGCAATGCAAAAAAATATTTGGACCAGAAAAGATGCGCAGCGCGGATCGGGCGGCTTTGCCAGAATGCGGCGGTTGCATCATCCATGTCCGCGCTTATGGCACTGATCCCGAGGATCGCCGCGACGATCGTTGGAATAGTCGTACCCATCATGAAGAACATCGCCAGGGTGTCGTTGAAGGCCATGAGTCCCGGATTCGGACGCCAACCGCTTCCACGCCCCGCGAGAACGCCGAACAAGATCGCCAGGACGAACCCAACAATTGCAGTGAGTATAAGAATCGAGAGTTGCTCCCGGCGTTCCTTCCAAATGAGCGGATGACGAAGCACGGCTTTTGGCAGCATCGGAATGACCACGACGGATGCAGGAACAACGGACGCACCGCCCGACAAAAGCGGATCCCGCGCGTACCGTTTCGCACTCACCACCCAATAGGCTCCCGTTGCCCATATCTGGCCGAACAAAACATAACCCACTGAGGCGTGACTATCGCTTACGGCCCAGACGACCCCAAACGGATTGGCCGCCAGCAACCACCAGCAAACTCCTACCATCCCAGAATGTGACAACAAACTCCCCACTACGACGTACCAGATACCGCTTATGAGGAGAATTAAAACGCCTGCTATGGCCGCCACCCCTTCTCGGCGAATTCCCATGCCAATGCATAGGATTATCATGTACAGCGTGACAGAGGCAACGATCATCGCGAAACACGTTGGGCGTTCCCACGGTGCCATGGAAAATTCGCCAACGAACAGACTCAGAGTCAGTGGGAGAACGAATGTCAGCACGCCAGAAATGGTTTTAATCACAAAAACAACGGTGCGCGAAATTGGAAGTGATGCCAGGATGATTTCGGTTCGCCAACTCTTTTCGTTGGTGATCGTCATCGCGCCAAGCCACACAGGAGCCAAATATGCTGCGCCAATCCACAGAGGTTCCCACGATCCTCGCAGCGTTCGCGGGACGATCGATGATTCCGTCCAGATCACAAGGGCTAGCAGAATGGCCAACAGCGTAAGCATTTTAAAAATATGCTCGCGAAATTCTTTCCAAAGAAGGCTGCGGATCATGCGAAACTCCTGAACTTTTGCCTGAACGGTGAGCGACCAAGCGATGCGTGACCTTCCAACGCCGCTAAACGAGAGACGGAATTCCCGCTCCCACTGCCGGGATAGCCACCGCCTTCCCCACAACATACACTTCAAAAATCTCATCAAGATTCAGATTCACAATTTCTTCCGTCGGCGAAACCGCCAGCGCCGCCGCCGAGTCTTCCACTGTGATCGAAATTTGACGCGACTCCTCATGAATGTCCAGAATTTTTGTCGCTCGGCTCACCGCGCACTCAACCAGCGCACCAGCTTTCACGCGAGTACGTCAGACGCTTCACCGTATTCCGCAATTCCTCCGTTCCCGCCTCCCGCACTATCACCCCCTTGTCGAGAATGCCCACAATGTCCGCCACCGGCTCTACCTCATACAGCAAGTGCGAACTGAAAAACACGGTAATATTCTGACCCTGCAAGTGTTCAACCACATCGCGCAGAAAATCTTTCCGCATGATCGGATCAAGACCCAGCGCAGGATCATCAAGAATCATCAGCTTCGGACGGTGCGCAACGCAAGCAGCAGCCCCAGCCGAACATTCTGCCCTTTCGACAGATGTTTGATTTTCGTCTCCGACGCCAATTGAAATCTTTCGAGAAGTTGTCTCGCCATACGGCATATCCCACGTCGGATAAAACGCCGCGATAAAGCGGATAATCTCCCGAACCTTCATCCACCCCCACATCTGCTGATCCTCCGCCAGATATCCCACTTGGCGCCGAATCGCCATCGCGTCCTTCTCCGGGTCCAGCCCCAGCACGCGAACCCTCCCCGCATCCGGTTTGAGAAGGCCCATCAGCATTCGGATTGTCGTCGTTTTCCCTGCGCCATTGCGCCCAAGGAAAGCATAGGTCTTCCCCGCGGGCACGCGCAGGTTCACCCCCTCAAGAACAGCCGTTTTCCTGAACCGCTTCCTGATGTCACGCAGTTCAATCACGGGATCCGTAATCGAGTCGCTCATGACTTTGATCCTCCGGTGGGTGAAGGTTTTATTGTGTTTCGCTCCAGCGCATCGCCAACGACCTCGCGGATTTCTTTTTCCGTCAGCCCCAACGCCTGGGCACGCCGAACCAGCCGATCCGCCTCCTCCTGCAACTGCGTCTTCTCCCGCCGCAGTTCTGGCGCAGCCCGAAAATCCGCGACAAATGTCCCTTCTCCATGCCGCAGTTCCACCACCCCCTCCACCGTCAGCCGTTCATACGCGCGGAGAATCGTGTTCTGGTTCACCGCGATCTGACGCGCAAGCTCGCGCACGCTCGGCAACCGGTCACCCGCCCGCAATGCCCCAGTCGCGCACTGGCTCCGAACCTGATCCACGATCTGCCGCGTGATCGGAACCCCCGACTTGCTTCAATCCGAATAAGCATCAAATTCACCAAGTGATTACACAACTATAACAGTAAACAGTCCCACCCGCTCTGTCAACCAAATATTTCCAAAAGTCCTTGAAGACCCACCCAATATGACCGTGCAAGAAAAAGGCTTGCCTCCCATCAAAAAAGTTCGTATAATGTTAGGTATGCCAACCCTACTTAACCACTTAACTATTTAACCACTTAACCAAGGGGTCCGATCACCCCATGCACCTCACCATCCGCTCCCTCGCCTCCATCCCCCCAAAGCCCCTCGATTGGCTCTGGACCTCCCGCATCCCCCGCGGCAAAATCACCCTCCTCGCCGGCGACCCCGGCACCGGCAAAACCGCCCTCACCCTCGACCTCGCCGCAAGACTCTCCAACGCACTCCCCATGCCCCACGACCCTCCGACTGCCGAGGGCCACTGTACCCCTCCACCATGACCCCTTCACTCCCCCCTCCCGCCACACTCCTCCTCTCCCCCGACGACAACGCCGCCGACACCCTTCGCCCCAAAACTCGACGCCCTCCACGCCAACCTCCAACACATCCACACTCCTCCCCGACCTCCTCTCCCTCCTCCCGCTCAGTCCTCAACACTCAGCACTCAGTCATAGCCCTCCCCCCTCTCCGACCCTCGACGCCGCCTGCTCTGCCATCCCCAACCTCGCACTCCTCATCATCGACCCCATCACCCACTACCTCGGCCTCACCGACAAAGCCCTCCACACCCAACCCCGGAACCAACTCCCTGGCTCCCCACGCTCCACCCTCCACGCCCTCTCCAACCTCGCCGAAAAACACCACATCGCCACTCCTCCTCACCTCCCGCCTCTCCAAAAAACTCCCCGACCCCCCTCTCACTCCCCATCCTCCACCGCACCCTCGGCTCACTCGCCTTCGCCTCCTCCGCCCGCTCCATCCTTCTCCTCCTCCCCAACCCTACCCCCCAGACCGATCCCCCCGAAAGCCCGCCGTTCGCAACGGCGCGGACCAATCTGCCCCCCTCAACGCAAACACAAACCGACCCACAATCCCCTCTCCCAATCCCAACTTCCCCACTCTCTGATTCAGAACTCCCCACCCCCACCCACCTCCTCCTCACCATCAAATCCAATCTCACCCAATCCCCACCCACCCTCGCCTTCACCCTCGCCGAAAAAATCACTTGGCACCCCACCCCCTTCACTCACGCCCCACTCCCATCCCCACGCCACAAGCCAACATCAAAACCGAAGCCTCTCGACCCTCTCGAACAGCCCATGCTCGCCCACGCCATCGCCTTCCTCCATACCCTCCTCGCCGACGGCCCAATCAAAGCCACCCGCGCCCAGTCCGCCTGCGTCGCCAACACCATCTCCCCCGCCACCCTCCGCCGCGCGCAAAATCCACCTCAACATCGCCTGCACCCGCTCCCCCGAATGGTCCGCTTGGTTCTGGTCGCTCCCCACCGACCCACGCCCCATCCCCAGCCTCGCCGATGAATTACGAAATGAAATGAGCATCTCGGAACTCTTCGCCGCCAGCTTCCACAGCTCCCGCAAAGACAAGGCCTTATGAGAAAACAAACCCAAAATCCCAAATGTGAACCTGCTCATCCCCTCATGATCGCCTTGCCCCCGCCGGCGCTACAAATGCTTGCGAGCCCGGATCGCCAAAAACATCGGTATCTCTTTCCGAGCACGGTCCAAGGCAGCTTTTCGAGGGCCCGGTTGGCTCGATTTGTGCGAAGGCCATTCTTCGATGTGGTCGATGAAGAGGCCGGCGTTGCCGAGGGTGTTGATGTAGGCTTGGAGGGGGCGGTGGAAGTGAGGGGTGGAGGTGGAGGATTTGCCGTGTGCGGCGAGGCCGGGGTGGGTTTGGATGTCGACTTGGGTGCTGGAGAGGTATTGGCGGATGGTTCGGAGTTGGCGGCGGCGGGGGTGAGCGTGGGGTGTTTGTCCTGCCAGAGCCAGTCGGATTGGCGCGGGATGCGGAAGCAGGGGTGCATCATGACGAGGATGAGGGAGGCGTGGGGTTTGAGGAGTTCGCGGCAGGCTTGCCAGACGGGGGAGAGCGGGGTGATGTTCTGGATGGCGAGGATGAGGGTGATGGCGTCGAAGGAGGCGAGGGGGAGAGCGGCGGTGACGGGGTTGGCGGGGTCGAGGAGTTTGGTGGCATCTGCGACGGCGTAGTGGATGGGGAGGCGGTCGGATTCGTTGCGGCGTTTGGCGGCGGTGATGAGAGGGGCGGCGGCGTCGAGGGCGGTGACGGTGTGGCCGAGGGAGGCGAGTTTTCGGGAGAGAACGCCCTGGCCGCAGGCGAGGTCGAGGATGTGGAGCGGCGGTTTTGGGTGTTGGGTTTTGGGTGTGGGGTTTTCGTGGAGGTTGAGGAGCCGGAGGGTGCCGGGGATGACGACGTGCTGGTGGTATTCGGAGCCGTCGTCGCCGACGAGGGTGTCGTACCAGTCCGCGACGTTGGCCCAGTGGGTGTCGGGGGGAGAGGGGAGACGCGGGGGGTTTGGTTTTGGGTGTGGTCGTTTGGGCATGGAGATAATCATCGTGTGGATGGGGGGAAACGCAAGGGGGGTAGAGGGAAGACGGTAGACGGTAGACGGAATCCTCCCCTTCCGTCTACCGTCTACCGTCTACCGTCTACCCCTTCTCCCGTCTTCGCTTACCCCGGTTGAGGCAGCTGCTTATGCGACCCATCACAAATAGGCCCGTTTTGGGAGAGTTTGCAGGTGCAGAGGGAGTAGCGTTTGGCGACGGTGATGACGAGTTCGGTGGGGGTGAATTCGGTGCCTTCGTGGGAGCCGTCGCAGAAGGGTTGGGATTTGGATCGGCCGCAGGTGCACCAGGAATAGGTGCCGGGCTGGAGTTCGAGTGCGATGGGTTTGGTTCCGCCGCATTGTGGGGTGGGCATTGGGGGGCTCCTTTGGGGAAGATGAAAGGGGGTTTAGCTGGGTTCGGTGGTGATGGGGTTGGTGAGGTCGCCGATTTTTTCGATGGAGATGGTGATGGAGTCGCCGGGGGCGAGGTATCGCGGGGGTTTCATGCCGGTGCCGACGCCGGAGGGAGTGCCGGTGAGGATGACGGTGCCGGGGAGGAGAGTGGTGGAGCCGGAGAGGAAGGCGATGAGGGTGGGCACGTCGAAGATCATGTCGGCGGTGTTGGAGTCCTGCATGACCTGGCCGTTGAGGAGTGGTGCGGAGTCGGAGTGCGTTGGGGTTGGGGATTTCGTCGCGGGTGACGATGGCAGGTCCGAGGGGGCAGAAGGTGTCGAAGGTTTTGCCGCGGGACCACTGGGAGCCGCCCCATTGTTTTCTGCCAATCGCGTGCGGAGACGTCGTTGCCGCAGGTGTAGCCGAAGACGTAATCGAGGGCGTGTTGTCTTGGAGACGTTTTTGCAGCGTTTGCCGATGATGACGGCGAGTTCGCATTCCCAATCGACGGCGTGGCTGGCGAGCTTGGTGGGGATTTCGATGGGGTCGCCGGGGTTTTGGAGGGAGGCGACGTTTTTCATGAAGAGGACGGGGAATTCGGGGGTGGTGGCTCCGGTCTCTTCGACATGTTTTTGGTAGTTGGAGCCGATGCAGAGGATGGCGGCGGGGAGGAGGGGTGCGAGGAGCTTTTTGATGGCGACGTTTTGGTGGGTGACGGTGTGGTTGTGCGAAGAGGTCGCCTTGGATTCGGAAGGCGGTGCCGTCGCCCTGATCGACGCCGTGGTGGGTTTCGCTGATGGAGTCGAGGAAGCGGATGATGTGCATGAAAGTTCTCCTGCAAGGAAGGGCAGGGTAACGTTGAGGAAAGAGGGGTGCAATGTTGTTGGGGGATGTGGGGGGGGGAGGTTGTTGGTGGGAAAGGGCTCAGCCGGCGGAGGAGATGCGGAGGGGGAGGCGGGTGACGAGGGCGGCGAGGGTGTTGCGTTGTTGGGTGATGCGGTGGGAGACGGTGTGGGGCGCGGGGCGTGGGCGAGTTGGGTGCGGAGGGCGGCGGTGATCTGGCGGCGGATGGGGTCGCTGTGGACCCAGGCGTCGTGGTTCTCGATGATGGTCTTGACGCCCATCGGCGCGTCGACGTCGGCGAGTTGCTGGAAGATTTCTTTGGTGTGCGAAAGCGGTTCCATATATTGAGACTATCGAATATCTGGGGCGGAAATCAAGGAGAAAGTTGAGGAGGAGGCGGGATTTTGGTGTGGGGCGATAAAAGGCGTCGGGGTTTGCGATCCTGCGTACCGGCGATGGAAGGGAGCCGAAGTGGGGGTGGGGGCGTATACTGGTGGGTATGAGCAAACGTGGACCGGTGCCAACTTCGGCGGGGCAGGGGAAGAAGAAGGTGGAGGAGAAATCTTCGCCCGAGGTGACGCGCAAGCTGGCGCCGCGGATTCAGAATCGGCGGGCGTATTTTGATTATGAGGTTCTGGACAAGGTGGAGTGCGGGATCGAGCTGGTGGGGAGCGAGGTGAAAAGCGTGCGGCAGGGGAAGGTGCAGTTGGGGCAGAGCTTTGCGCGGATACGCAACGGGCAGGTGACGCTGTTGGGGTGCCACATTGAGGAATATGTGGAAGCGAACCAGATGAATCATGATCCGACGCGGGAGCGGCGGCTGTTGCTGCATCGGCGGGAGATTCGGAAGCTGGCGTTGCGGATGCAGAAGGAAGCGGGGGCGACGTTGATTCCGCTGGAGATTTATTTTCAGCGCGGGTTTGCGAAGGTGCTGCTGGGGTTGGCGAAGGGGAAGAAGCTGTTCGACAAGCGGCAGGCGATCAAGGAGCGGGATGATAAGCGGAACATGGACAAAGCACTTCGGCGAGGCTAAAAAGTTTGTGAATAAGCGATAAAACCACGACGGGCACGACGACATTTCATCTCCGCAGGGATTTTATAAAAGAGGAAACGCATGGGCCGCGATATTTTGACGACGGTGATTGGGAGTTATCCGGTGCCGGAGTGGTTGGTGGCGCATCCGACGGAGGAGGGGCTGCGGGATGCGATGAGCGTGGTGTTGAAGACGCAGGAGATGGCGGGGATAGATTTGCTGGCGGATGGGGAGTTGAATCGGTACGACGTAAATCATCCGGAGTCGAACGGGGCGATTGAGTATTTTATTCGGCCGCTGACGAATGTGCGGAGCATGGTGAGCAGGCCGGAGGACAAGAAGTTCACGGAGTTGACGCACCTGCGGTTTCGGAGCCGTGCGGCGGGGGTTGTGGAAGGGCAGATCGGGGAAGGGAGCTTGAATCTGGAGCGGGATTTTCATCGGGCGCGGTCGCTGACGCAGAGGCCGTTGAAATTCACCGTGACGAGTCCGTATATGCTGGGGCGGGTGTTGCTGGACAAGCATTATAAAACGAAGGAGGCGCTGATCAGGGCGCTGGCGGATGTGCTTGCGGCGCAGCTGCGGGATGTGGATGCCCAGGTAGTGCAGGTGAATGAAGAGATACTGACGGGGAATCCGGCGGATGGGGTGTGGGCGGCGGAAGCGGTGAACCGGATTTTTGACGTTGCTCCGCACAAGACGGCGCTGCATATGTGCTTTGGGAATTATGGCGGGCAGGTGGTGCAGACCGGGCACTATTCGCAGTTGATTGATTTCATCAATGAACTGCATGTCGATCATGTGTTGCTGGAGTTGACGCGGCGGAGCGCGGAGGAGTTGGCGGCGATCAGGGATATCAAGCCGGAGGTGGGGATTGGGTTGGGAGTGGTCGATGTGAAGTCGACGATTGTGGAAAGCGCGGACGATATTGCGAAGGCGATCGAGCGGATTGAGAAGGTGTTGGGGCCGGGGCGGTTGAAGTATGTGCATCCGGATTGCGGGTTTTGGATGCATAAGCGGTCGGTGGCGGATGCGAAGATGAATGCGCTGGTGAAGGGGCGTGATTTGTATTTGTCGGATGGGGCGGAGGATGCGGGGGATTAAGGGGGGGGTTAGTATTTCGGAGAGGAACGAGCCATTTTCTCGAACAGTGGATGAGCGCTCCCTGACGGTCGCGGTACCAGAGGTTCAAGAGGTTAGGCGCGGGTGGCGACGATGCAGCGGGGGTGGGTGGCGGCGTCGCGGATGATGCGGATGTTTTTGAGGTAGGCGGCCGCGTGCAGAGGGATTGGAGTGCGGGGCCCTGGTCGAATTGCATTTCCATGATGAGGAGACCGTCGGGGTGGAGGTAGCGTTTGGCGCCTTCGATGATGCGGCGGTGGAAGTCGATGCCGTCGAGGCCGCCGTCGAGGGCGAGGCGGGGTTCGTGGTCGCGGATTCGCTGCGGGAGAGATTTTCGACGTCGGCGGTGGGGATGTAGGGGGGATTGGCGGCGATGACGTGGAAGAGGGTGGGGGCGGGGGCGGCTTCAAGGGGTTGAAATAGATCGCCCTGGAGGAAGAGCGATCCGGTCGGTGACGTGGTGAGGCGCGGCATTTTCGGCGGCGACGGCGAGGGCTTTCGGCGGAGATGTCGGTGGCGGTGATGGATGCGGTGGGGAGATGTTTCGCGAGCGTGACGGCGATGGCGCCGGAGCCGGTGCAGAGGTCGAGGATGGCGGGGACGCCGGCGCCGGACCATTCGGAACGCTGGCGGGCGTGCTGAATGATGAATTCGACGAGGGTTTCGGTATCGGGACGCGGGATAAGAACGTCGCGGGTGACGATGAATTCGAGAGAGAAGAACCAGGCTTTGCCGACGAGATAGGCGACGGGGACGTGATTCACGCGCTGCTTCACGAGTTCGCGGAAGGGGGCGACTTCGATCCTCGGGAGGGATGCGTTCGTACTGGGTGTAGAGGGCCATGCGGGAGCATTTGAGGGTGTGGGCGAGGAGGAGTTCGGACGGAGAGGCGAGGCTCATCGACGCCCTTGCGGGAGAAGAAATCGGTGGTCCATGTGAGGAGTGATCCGACGGTCCAGACTTGGGTGGGGTTGGCTGCCATGCGCAAGTTTTATCATGGTATGATGCCGGGGCATAGGGTCACTGGATGCGTGGTGATGGGAAACGGATGAGCGAACACGAGACGAATTCCGGAGTGCCCGAGGCGACGGCGGGGGCGGTTGCGTCCGCTCCAGCGCCAGGGGCAACTGTGCATCGCGGCCGGCGGTATGGATTTTTGTGCAGCTACTGTTCGAGCCGGCTGGAGGCGGTGGAGTCGATGGCGGGGCAGAGCGGGACATGCCCGACGTGCGGGAATGCGATCGTGATTCCGATTCTGGATTCGCGTGGGCGTCTGATTGATCCGACCTCGGGACAGGTGATCAAGCAGGATCCGCATCCGGTGCATGCGTATGCGGCGGCGGGGCATAAGGCACCGCAGATTGTGACCTTGCAGACGTCGGGGGAGAGTTTTATTCAGTGTCCGCGCTGCAACCGGCAGAATACGCTGGCGTCGAATAATTGCGTGGGGTGCGGACTTCCGTTCACGATGGAGGGGACGGCGGGGGACGCGATGGCGGGAACGAACACGTGGGCGGTGGCGAGTTTAATTTTGGGGATCGTGGGGCTGCCGTCGTCACCGTTCGTGTTGCCTCCGGTGCTGGCGGTGGTGTTTGGGTTGTTGGCGATGCGGAACAGCAACAGCGATTCGGGCCGTCCGACGGGGCAGGGGCTGGCGGTGGTGGGTTTGGTTCTGGGATCGATCGGGGTGGTTTTTGCGGGTCTGTTTTGGACGTTTCTTCGGCACTTATGAACTTTGCAGGGTTTGTTTTTTTTGGAGACTCTTATGAGTAATTCCTTTCGTGCGGCATCCTCGGCGGCTCCTCTTGGTCCCGGGGCTCGGCAGGGGAATACGGCGTTTGCGGTGAGCGTGGCGGTGTTGTTGATGCGGTTGGCGTTGGGGTGGACGTTTATTTTTCATGGGGCGCAGCTGGTGTTTGGGGTATTTGATGGACCGGGGATCCATGGATTTGCGATGATGCTGGGGCAGCAGCATTTGCCGGTGTTGCCCACGATCGTGTGGGCGTACATGGCGGCGTATGGGCAGTTTCTGGGGGGGTTGAGCGTGTTTGTTGGATTGCTGGGGCGGATGGGGTCGCTGCTGATTATTGCGAACATGTTTGTGGCGATTGCGACGGTGCACGCGCCGCATGGTTTTTCTTTGCAGAACAGCGGGTATGAGTACAACGTGAATTTGATTGCGGAGTCGTTGGTGGTGCTGATTGCGGGGCCGGGCTTGATATCGTTGGATGCGTTGGTGTTTCGGCGGGGGTTGTGGGGCGGGGGCCGCAGCCGTTGGATGGGGCGGGGGTTCGGGGGTGAGATTTTTAGATTTGGATCATTAGGAGTCCACATGAGGCACGGGTCTGCGAACTGCGCAGACTCGTGGCACTCGGGGCAGGGCACTTGGGGGCGGAGCGGTGGGGCTTGGGTTGGTGGTATAATGATGGGTGGGTGTGGGGATTTGAAATGAAGGAGTTGATGATGCGAAATGGCGTGGCGTTTTCAGGTCGGGGATGGGTGGCGGGGGTGATGATCATGGCGGTGGTGTCGGCGAGTGGGTTTGCGCAGGTGCAGGTGCAGCAGAATAATCCGTTGGATGCGAATCCGCAGGTGGGGTCGGGGGGCAGCAACGTGCCGGTGCCGGGGTATGTGCCGGTGAATGGGAATGATATTGTGACGGGGAATGTGAGCGGGCTGAAATATTTTCATGCGCCGACGGCAACGGTGCGGGGACCGGGGGGCGTGCTGATACCGTCACAGTCGTCGTCGGTGGGGACGTTTTCGCCGTACCAGTTCCAGGGCTCGCAGGGGAGCGCGGCGTTCAATAGTTTCGCGCGGCAGTCGGCGGGAGGATCGCAGGCGAACATCGGACGGACGCAGACGTTTTATTTGCCCTCGACGACGGTTTCGACGGGGCAGGGGTCTTTGTACAGCGCACCGTATGGCGGAGGCTTTGATTCGGCGTTGATTCCGCGGTATTCGATTGCACCGACCACGTCGGCGGGCGCGGGGGGGAGGGGAAGCGGGCGGATCGGGGCCGCTGAGTTATGGCGTTCCGTACCGGCAGTTCTCGGCGATGCCGAGCAATCCGGTGGTGCCGTCGACGGCGTCGAATGATGGAACTTCGTTGTCGAGTCCGCTGTTTGGCACGCGGGCGAATCCGCTGTCGGTGGATCTGAGCGCGCCGCAGCAGGGGACGGGCACGAATTCTTCGCGCACAACAGATGCCTCGCAAAATCCGGACGGCACCAGTGCGGATCAAACGAACAAGCGGCCTGATGGTTCAACATCGGATCGGGCCAATGGTTCGACGGATGCGGAGAAGACTTTGCGGGTGCAGGGCCAGGGGGAGGCGGCGCGATGCGCGGAGACGAACGGCGAGAGCCAGAGCGTTGCGGACCAGTCGCGGGTGAGCGGCGCGTATCGGACGCTTTTGCAGCGGCTTGAGGCGGCCCAGGCGGCGGAGAGGGAGAAGGCAGGGACAGGTTCGAAAGAAGGGAAAGCAGTTCCAAAAGAGACGACGGACCAGAACGGACAGACGGGGCAGCAGGGGCGCGGACAGGAGGGTAAGCCTGGGGAGGCGCGGGAGCCGCGAGCCGGGGGATGTGCGGACGCCGTCCGCGCCGGGTTCGCTGGAGAGCGGGGTGCAGTCGACGGATGCGGGGCGGCCGGGGTATCGGCCGCGGGCGAGTATTATGTCGCGGTCGCGGCTGGAGAACACGCCGACAAGCACATTGCAGTCGGGTAAGGATGTTCCGCCTTTGAAGTCGCTGGCGGATTTGCCGGAGGCGGGAGGCGCGACGCCGACGCCGTTTGATTCGTTGATGAAGGATGCGGAGGGGTTGCTCAAGAGCGGGAAGTATATGGAGGCGGCGGATGCTTATCAGACGGCGATCACGACGGAGCCGGACAATGCGCTGGCCTTGATCGGCGCGCGCATGCGGAGATCGGGGCTGGGATGTATGAGAGCGCGGCGAGCGATTTGCGGGTGGTGTTCACGCGCAAGCCGGAACTGATGGCGGTGCATTATCCGATCGGGGATTTTATTCCGGCGGAACGGCAGAATTATTTGATCAAGGATTCTGCAGTCGCTATCGACAAATTCGGGGCCGGGGAATACGGCGTCATTTTTGTTGTGCTATCTGTATTACAACACGGGGCGCGGGGAGGATGTGCGGGCGGAGCTGGGGCGCTGGGGGAATCGGGCGTGGCGGGATTCGTGGGAGGGCGTGGCGGATCGGGCGTGGGGGAGGTGATGAATTTGGAATGGAGTGGTGAATTTCAGAATACTTTCCAGTTCGCGGATTGGTATCATGGTGGGAATATGGTTTTAAGTTTTTCAATTTCAGCGGAAGCCGAGGCTCGATTGAAGGCGAAGGCTTTCGCGGCGGGGGTGGATGTGGCGACCTATGCCGCACGGCACCTGGAATTGATGGCGGCACCGGCAAAGTCGTTGCGCGAGATCAGCGGGCCGATTGGGGAGGCGTTTTCGCGCAGCGGCGTAAGCGAGGATGAGCTTTCGGAACTTCTTGAGGCGGAAAAGCATGCAATGCGTGGCGAACGGGGGAAGCGGGCGGGATGACAGCCGTTGTGCGAGTTGTTTTCGACTGCAATACTCTTCTTCAGGCATTGGCATCGCCGGAGGGGCCTGCGGGGCGGTGCGTGCAACTGGTTCTCGAAGGGAAGCTCAGTCTTTTTATATCACCGTTTGTATTTGAAGAACTTCGCAACGTGACAAGCCGCGCGAAAGTCATCGCAAAGCTCGGTCTTGTCGGAGATCGAGTGGAGGAGTTCTTTGAAGCGGTCGAAATCGCGGCGACGGTTCTTACAGGCTTTCCGGAACCCTTTTTCTACCAGCGAGATCTGGACGATGCGCATTACGTGAACCTCGCATTGGCGGCAGATGCGAAGCTGATCGTTTCCCGTGATAAGGATTTACTCGACCTGATGGATGCAACCAACCCCGAAGCGGTAGCATTTCAAACACGATTCTCCTTCCTTCGCATTTTAGACCCCGTGGCGTTCCTTCACGAAATCGGCCAGTCCATTTAAGCGATTCCAAGCGTTCAACCTTTTTGCTAAACGGGGCGGACAGATTGCTCGTGTTACAAGATCGCTTTCGGATGGCGTGGGTTTGTTTTATTCTGCCACTTGGTTATTCGCTGATTTTAGTTTTCGAGAGTTTTAATGACGATTGTAGAGAACCAGCCGCGTCCGGTCGATCCGTTGAAGTTGACGGAGTTTTTGGATTTGGCGACGTTGCAGGATATTCAGGATTCGCTGGCGATGGTGGCGCAGGTGAAGGCGACGATTCTGGATACGGCGGGGGTGCCATTGACGCAGACGACGGTGAGCGAGCGGTTCAGCAATCGGAGCGCGGCGATTGTGGCGGCGCGGCGGCAGAAGGGGGATTCGAATCTGGATCAGCCGTTCTCGGCGCCGATTATTGTGAATGATGTGAAGCTCGGGACGATCGTGATGGAGCCGGCGAAGGCGGCGCCGATGAAGACGAGCCAGGTTATTCGGCTGGCGAAGAAGCTCGACATGCCGGCGGAGACAGGTCAGGATCGTCATCGAGGCGATGAACGAGGAGGGGATGGGGCAGCGGACGGCGAGCGTGCAGTTTTTGTACCTGCTGGCGAATGCGCTGTCGCGATTGTGCTCGCAGGAGATGCAGCTTCGCCAGCGGATTCAGGAATTGACGGCGCTGTTTAATATCTCGACGATGCTGACCGGGACGCGGGGATTGCAGCAGATTCTGGATCGGATCACGCGCGGCGGTGGCGGAGGCGATGCGGGTGAAGAGTTGCTCGCTGCGGCTGCTGGATGAGCATCGCGATGAGCTGGTGATCAAGAGCGTGTGGGGGTTGTCGGAGGAGTATTTGAAGAAGGGGCCGGTGACGGTCGGGATGAGCACGGTGGAGCGGTCGGCGCTGGCGGGGAACACCGGTGTACATCGCGGACATGAGCGCCGATGAGCGCGTGGTGTATCAGCATGAGTCGAAGCGGGAGGGGATCGTCAGTTCAGCTGGTGGTGGGGATGTTGTACAAGGATCGGCCGATCGGCGTGATGCGGGTGTACACGGCGGAGGTGCATGAGTTCATCGGAGTTCGAGACGAAGCTGCTGCAATCGATCGCGAGCCAGGCGGCGGTGGCGATTGAGAATGCGCGGCTGCAGGAAGAGGCGCTGGAGAAGGATCGGCTGGAGCAGCAGGTGCAGATCGCCGCGGAAGTGCAGCGGCGGATGATGCCGGCGAAGCCGCCGAGGCGTTTCGGGTTGGATATTTCGGCGTTGTATGTGCCGTGCTTTGAGTTGGGCGGGGATTTTTACGATTTTATTCCGCTGGGGGATCATTCGGTGGGCATCACGGTGGCGGATGTGGTGGGGAAGGGGCTGCCGGCGAGTTTGCTGATGGCGAGCGTGCGGGCGGCGATGCGGGCGCAGGCGGACAATGTCTATGATTTGGATGAGATTGTTTCGCGCGTGAACAAGAGCATGTCGCTGGATATGCGGAGCGAATGAGTTTATTACGCTGTGGTATGGGGTGCTGGATTATCAGAGCAAGCAGTTGACGTATTGCAGTGCGGGGCATGAGCCGGCGATTCTGGTGCGCGATGGGAAGATGCGGGAGTTGGGCGTGGGCGGCATGGTGATCGGGGTGGATCCGGAGCAGCGGTATGACAAGGAAGTGGTGCAGTTGCAGAAGGGGGATGTGCTGTGGATTTATACGGATGGCGTTCCGGATGCGATGAATTATACGGCGGACAAGTTTGGCAAGCCGCGGATGCGGGAGTGCTTGCTGAAGTACATTGGCATGAATCGGCGGAGCAGATTTGCCGGCAGATGTTGTGGGAGACGCGGCGGTTTGTGGGGCTGAATCGGCGGACGGATGACACGACGATGGTGGTGGTGAAGATCACGGAGTGATTCATACCTCGCCCATCACTCATAATGCGTCCACATCCGAATCACCTTCACCGTGCGCACCTCCTCCAAAACCTGATACACAATCCGATGCTGAATATTTATCCGTCGCGAATAAGCCCCGGCCAAATCCCCCACTAATTTCTCAAACGGCGGGGGCGTCTGGTACGGATTGACCTTGAGCACCGCCAATAATGCCACGGCCTTCGCCTTTAACGGCGAGCCCCCCAGCTTCTTCGCATCCTTCTGCGCCTGCTTCGTATAGACGACCCGCCAACTCACCAGTGCAACTCCTCATCGCACTTCCCCACCGGCGTCGCCAACCCCTTTTTGATCGACTCCCGCATCCCCGGAATCGCCAGCAAATACAGTGTTTCCTCGATGGCCTTCCAATCCTCCTGCGATACCAGCACCGCATTATGCCGCTTCCCCACGATCAACACCGGCTGATGCGAAGCCTCATCCACAAGGTTGTAGAGCCGCGACCGCGCTTTGGTTGCTGAAATGGTATCCATGCCCGTAACGTACGATAATACGTACGTAAAGTCAATATCGGCATGCTCATTTTCGTTTGCATCTGGCTCTGCTTGACTGTAACATTCTTTATATACAGATATACAAACAAACGTGACTCACCCAACCAGGAGAATCTCCATGTTCCGTACACAGTCCCGCACATCGTTCCCCGCCCGTATGTTCCTTGAGTCGCTTGAATCTCGTGCGTTTCTTTCCGTGACCAGCGCCACGCTCGCCGCTGACAATGCCGCCATCGTCGCCGAGGCCGCCGCCGCGAGCGCTGCCCTTAAAACCTTTGTTATCGACGTCAAGGCCTCTAACGCCACCCTCACCACCGATCTCAAAACCCTCCCCAAGTCCAACGCCTCGCTCTTCGCGACGCTCAAGGCCGACGAAGTCCGCCTCGAAGCCACCCTGAAAACCAACCTCACGTTGCTCCTCAAGCCCGGTGCCGCCCTGGCCAAAAAGTCCACCGCCACGGGGCAATCCCTCCTCATCAAGGCCACCGTCAAAAACCTCGCGGTCGCCGGCGCCTGAGATCACCGCACTCGGCTCCATCACCACAGCTCCCTTGGCCAATGTGAAAGCCACTCTGGAAAACGCCACTATCGGTGCCGACCTTCAGGCACTCATCACCGCCAATCCCACCGCCACGCAACTCGCCACGGATATCGCCACCGCGAAGTCCACATCCAAGGCACAACTCGAAACCCTTAAAACAGCCGCCAAGCAATTCTCGACCGACATCGCCACCCTCGCCACCGATCTCTCCTCCATCCAAACGGCCGTCGGAACCTTCCCCAACCTCGTCGGCACTTTCACCGGCTCCGCGACCGCCACCAAAGGCCAACACGTCGGCCAAGTTTCCAACTTCGCCCTCGTCATCGCCTCCGAAGACGCCTCCGGCAACGTCACCGGAACCCTCACCAATACCGACAAAGGCAATGCCTTCTCACTGACCGCGACCGTCTCCCTCAACGGCAAATTCATCGCCACTTTTTCTTCCGGCGGTGGCACCGGCACCCTCACCGGACAATTGGACAGCGGCAACTCGACGCTCAGCGGAACCTACAAATCCGTCTTCGACTCCGGCACATTCTCCTTCACAAAAACCGCCTAAAACACCTGACACGGGTCTGCGTATTCCGCAGATCCGTGCCTCCGGTGCGTTTCCCACCACTCATAGTCGCCCTTCATAATTCATAAAAACGATTTATCTTGCAAATTGGGAATCAATTCCTAAACTGTAAGACATGCTCGAACGCCTTATTTATCAACAGCTTGCAGATCGGCTTGCCACCAGTCCCGCCGTCGCGCTCCTAGGGCCACGGCAATGCGGTAAAACCACGCTCGCCCAATCCCTCGGCGGGTTCTACTTCGATCTCGAACAACCCTCCGAACGCCTCCGCCTCGACTTTGAATGGGACCGCCTCACCACCGGAACAACCCTCCTCATTCTCGATGAAGCCCAAACCTGGCCCGACGTCTTCCCTCGGGTTCGCGGCACCATTGACGCTGACCGAAAGCGTAACGGACGATTTCTCCTCCTCGGCTCCGTCTCGCCCGCGCTCATGACCCAGGTGTCAGAGTCGCTCGCCGGCAGATTATCACTCATTGAGTTGACCCCCTTTCTTCTGCCGGAGGTCCCTGCCGAATCTCACGACCTCCTCTGGCTCTCAGGCGGATTCCCCGACGGTGGCATCATCAATGCCCACCGTTACCCGCAATGGGAACGCGACTATCTTTCCATTCTCACCCAGCGCGACCTCCCCATCTGGGGCCTCCCCGCAAAACCCGAAACGACCAACCGCCTCCTCCGAATGCTCGCCGCCGTCCACGGCCAATCATGGAACGCCTCCCAGATCGGCCAGTCCATGGGCCTCGACTACAAAACCATCAACACCTACTTGGATTATTTCATCGGCGCTTTCCTCATTCGCCGACTCCCCCCGTATCAGTCCAACATTAAAAAACGCCTTGTCAAAAGTCCCAAAGTTTTTTGGCGCGATACCGGCCTCCTGCATTCCCTCCTCAACGTGCCGGACATTGACACGCTCCTCGCCCAGCCCTGGGTCGGCAGAGTTGGGAAGGCTTCGTCATCGAGCAGACTCTCGGCGTTCTCGCCGCAACTGGAAAACACTTTGACGCCTACTACTTCCGCACCAACGACCAATATGAACTCGACCTCGTCCTGGACTTCGGACAACAACTCTGGGCCATCGAAATAAAACTGACCTCTTCGCCCACCCCGCACGACATGGACCGTCTGGATCAAGCCGCCGAACTCATCCACGCACACCGCCGATTCCTTGTCTCAAGAACGACCGACACAACCAGCGCCGGCAACCGAACCTCCTGCAACCTCGCGCAACTCATGAAACACCTCGCCAACGCATAGCTCCAAAATAAATCCAGCACGCGCTCCAACTTAATCCTTGACGCCGCCCTTCTAAAACGTTTTATTAAGCAAAGATGAAAACCCGTGGATAGAATGGCAATATCCTTTTCGGGTCACAAAAATTTTGATGGCGGTGGACCGTGTGCGTGGTGGCTCCCGGTTGGCCGGTTGTGCGAGTGGTTCCGAGTCGCGGTGTCCTTATCCTTCCCTTCATCTCCGCGCTGATCGGGCCCTTTCACCTCTCCGGCTCTTTCCAGTCCTTTCCTCAGGCTCTCCCAGCCCTGCGCGCCCTTTCATTTCCCATCATCCCTGTTGCCAGTTGCTTCATCCCGGTTTACGCTCCCTGTTCTCAACCCGGTTCGCAGCTCGCGTCACCGCTCTGCTCACCGCTCGGTTCTCATCTCTCAGGGACTGGAGGTTTCTATGGCAGGTGCTCAAACCGCATGGGGTCTTGACGTCGGCGTCACGAGCCTCAAGGCGATCAAACTCCGCCGCGACGGCGACAAGCGTCTCCGTCGAAGCCTTCGACGTCGTCGAACACGAAAAATTCCTCTCCGAGCCCGACGTCAACCGCGACGAAATGATCCGCCACACCCTCCACAAGTTCCTCGAGCGCACACCCCATCCGACGCGAACAGGTCTTCATCGGCGTCCCCGGCTCCTCCACCTTCGCCCGCTTCGTCAAGCTCCCCCCGGTCGAACCCAAAAAAGTTCCCGAGATCGTCAAGTTTGAAGCCATCCAGCAGATCCCCTTCCCGCTGGACCAGGTCAACTGGGACTACCACACCTTCCAATCCCCCGAATCCCCCGATGTCGAAGTCGGCATCTTCGCGATGAAAAAAGAGCTCGTCGCACAGGTCCTCGCCAACTTCCGCGCCGTCGGACTGACCGTCCACGGCGTCCAGATGTCCCCGCTCGCCGTCTACAACGCCGCCGCCTTCGACGGCATGAACGACGGCAAGGGCACCGTCCTCATCGACATGGGGGCCGAACACACCGACCTTGTCATCATGGACCAGGGCCGGCTCTGGCTCCGCACCATCAACATCGGCGGCAACCACTTCACGGACGCCCTCGCCAAGTCCTTCAAACAATCCTTCAACCGCGCCGAAGCCCTCAAAAAAACCGCCGCCACCTGCAAATACCAAAAGCAAATCTTCCAGGCGATGCGGCCGATCTTTGCCGACCTCGTCGCTGAAATTCAACGCTCCATCGGCCACTACAACTCCGCCCACCGCGACAGCCGCCTCGAACGCATCGTCGGCATGGGCAACCCCTTCAAACTCCCCAACCTCCAGAAATACCTCCAGCAAGAACTCAAGATGGAAGTCATCCGGCTCGACAACTTCCGCAAGATGAAAACCGACGGAAAACTCGCCGCCGGACTTAATGAAGCCATCCTCTCCATGACCGACCGCCTACGGCCTGGCCGCCCAGGGCCTGGGCTTGGCGCCCATCGACACCAACCTGCTGCCCGTCGAAATCGCCCGCAAAATGATGTGGCACAACAAACAAAAATGGTTCATCGGTGCCGCCGCCATCCTCCTCCTCTCCATCGGTGCCGTCGGGTTCCAGTACTGGTCCGCCAAGACCGCCTTCGCCTCCACGCAGGAAGAAGCCGCCAAAAACACCAGCGCGATGGGCGACGCTCTCAACGCCAAAAAGAAATGGCCTTCCGCCGGAATGTCCCAATTCGACACCGACAAGGGCCAGATCGACCAACTCATGGGTCTCGCCCAGGCCCGTACCATCTGGCCCGCCCTCACCCTCGACATCCTCGGGGCCCTCCCACAGGCCAAAAACCCCGCCGCCGTCAAAACCCCCGGCTCGCGCCTCGTCGTCCTCACCCGCATCACCTCCGACTACAACGGAGTCCTCTCCTCCGTCAGCACCACCGGTGCCGTCTTCGTTCCCGTCACCACCCCCGACCAACCCCCGACCGACGGTGCTGTTGATCCAAACACCGTCGATAACCCGGCCCCCACGGTCGCCGCGGCCAACCCCAACGGCCCCAAGCCCGGTCAGGTCGGCCCCTCCGACCACGGTTTCGTCGTCACCATCATTGGCTACAGCCCCCCCGTCCCAGGCACCAAAACCTACGAAATTCCCCGCGAATACCTCACTGCCCTCATGAACCGCGCCGGATTTGATGCCGCTCACCCGCTCAATCCCACCAACAAGCCTTACTACTTCTCCGATCCCGGCTTCGGCGGACAGGTCGTCCCCGCCCCCATCCCCGGTGCGGCCGCTCCCTCCACTTCCAGCGGACCATGGGGAGCCACCCAGGGCCCTTTCGCCCCAATCTTCGCACCCGAAATCGCTGCCTTCAAACCCACCACCCAGCCCGCTATCCCCGGAACCGATGCCGCTCCCATCCAGACTTCTCCACCAGCTTCGGCGGACCCGTCGACGCCTTCTTCCGCGATCAACAAAAAGGCACCCAATTCATGTACGGTTATTTCCAATTCACCATCCAGTTCAAAGTCCACGTACGCTAATAAATGCTGATCAACTCCCCTGACACGCTTTACATCCGTCCCCGGAGACGCCCATGAAACCCATCCTCAACTTCATCAAAGCCAACCTGGTCCCGCTGATCTGCGGCCTCGTGGTTCTGCTCGGACTCCTCGCATGGCTCGTCTGGCCGCTCCCGGGCATGAAAAGCGACCTCCAGAACGCCATGAAGGAACGCTACGACCAGGCCGAGCAGGCCACCCACCTCATCGGCAACATCACCATGCCCGGCGGTCAGGTCCTCACCGGCGTCACGTACGAACAAAACATCATCGACGCCGCCATCAAGGCCCAAAAAAGCATGAGCGCCCAGTCCGCCGCCATCATCAAAAACGCCGCCGCTCAAAATCAGGCCCGACGCATCAAAACCATCAACGGTAAAACCGTCCCCCTGCTCGGCGACCTCCCCGAAGACAACTACCTCCCCGTCATCGACCGCGCCCTCGGCGAGCCCTACGGCTTCAAAGTCGATTACGAAAAACAGTTCACCTCCTGGATGACCCAACTCCTCGGCAAAGACAACGTCTCCGGCACACCGCCGGCGCAACAGGACATGCAAAACGCACTCACCGCCGAACGCGCCGCGCCAATGCCCCCATCGCCGGAAGCCGCCATGTTCGCCGGCGGTGCCACCGGCGGTGCCACCGTCGACCCCGCCGAACTCCTTCGCTACGAACGCAACGCCCTCTCCCGCCGTGCCTCCGAAATCAAAATGTACGTTGACCTCAACGCCTTCCAAAAACGCGACTGGTACGGCAAGCCCACCCCCCCCACCGAACCCCAGATCTTTGAAGCCCTCGTCGACTGCTGGTTCCAACAGGATGTCGTCAGCGCCATCCTCGACGTCAATAAATCCTCCCTCAACGTCGGCCAGTCCCCAATCAAGCGCCTCGAAAAAATCGCCGTCGGTGTCTCGCCTCAAGGCGCGTCCACCCCGAGCATCTTCTTTACCACCGGACAAATCCCCGCCCCGCTCCTCCCCGGTGCCGCGCTCCCGCCCCCGTCCTCGATCTCACACGCGCACCATGACTGGTCGCCTCAGCAACCCCCAATATGATGTCGTCCTCATGAGCATCAGTCTCGACCTCGACCCCGCCTACCAAAACGCATTCATTGAATCGCTCTATCGCCAAAACAACGGCTACACCGTCATCAACGTCAACACCCGCGTCATCGACCCCTTTGATGCCACCGCCAACGGATTCCTCTACGGAAACACCCAAGTCGTCCACCTCGACATCGTCGTCGAAGGGCTCCTCTTCCGCAGTTGGACCGTTCCCATCATGCCCGACGCCACCAGACAACAACTCGGCCTCCCACTCAACCCCCCGCCCCCTGCCCCGACGCCTCCGGCCTGAGTTCCAATGCCAACTTCCCACTTCTTCCCCAAAAGCCCGCGGATGGAGATCCCTTCATGAACGTAAAAAACCTCAACCCACTCGAACGCCACGTCGAGAAAATCGTTCTCGCCGTCGCCGTCGCCGGCGCTGTCTACATCGGCTACCTCTCAACGCAGCCCATCACCGTCCCAGAAACCGACGTGAAAGCCGGCGACGTCGAGCAGAAAGTCACTCAGGCCGTCGAGCATCTCCAGCAGGTCCGCGCCGAGGTCGCCAAACGCTCCGATCTCACCCCGCGACTCAAAAGCTACGTGGACGAATACACCACCATCATGTCCCGTCAGCCGCTCCGTCCCGAACTCGTCGCCACCAACGCCATACCGCAATTCGCCCCCCTCCAGGAATCCATCACCCCCGGCGACATCGACGCGCCGGGCCCCCACGACATGCAGGTCGTTACCCCCGTCGTCCCCCTTCCCAAAAATCTCACCGCCACTTCCACCCGCGCCACCGTCGCCATCGTCCCCCCGCCCGCCCCCGGCACCGATGCCCCGCCGCCGCCCACTCCCGGCACGCTTCCCCCAGGCGCGGTCGTCAAAGACCTCAACTGGGTCACCATCTCCGGCCGAATCCCCATGGCGGACTTCATTGCCGAAATGAACGACCCCGCTCTCCAGCCCAACCAAAAACTCGCCACCGCGGTCCAACGCTCCGTCCTCTACCGCGTCGAAGTACAACGCCGCGCCCGCACCAATGGCACTTGGTCCTCATGGGAAAACATCGCCCCCACCAAAGCCAACGGCGATCCCATCTCCATCGATTGGACACCCCTCTCCGACAACGACGTCGTGACACAAGTCGCCGCGCTCGACAACGCTTTCCGAAAAATCGCCGAACCTGACTTCTACACCCTCGCCAACGGCCAACCCATCATCCCCGCCATCCTCACTAAACCCGACCCCACCGCCACCAAACCCGCCGTCAAGCCCCTCACGCCGCCCCCACCCCAGCAGCCCGTTGATGTCGATAATCCCACCCCGGCCCCCGCCACGCCCGCCGCTCCCGGCATGCCCGACCTCACTACTCTCCGCCAGCAACCCAACATCCCCTTCTGGTTCTACGATGAAAACGTCTCCCCCAATCAGGAATACCAATATCAAGTCCGTCTCGTCATGTTCAACCCCACCTATCGCTTCCCCTCCGGCCTTAAAGACCCCAAGATGAAAGATCTCCCCACGATCGCCTCCAACTGGCTCGTCGTCCCCGGAACCGTCACCGTCAACTCTGATATGTACTTCTTCGTCGACAGCGGCATCGGCTCCGCCGCCTCCTCCACCGCCACCACCAAGGTCGGTTTTCGTATCTTCAAATGGACCAATGGCAATTGGTACAGCACCCAGGGCACCGCCCAACCCGGTATGCCCGTCACCGGCTCCGTCCGCCTCTTCGACAAAGGCAACGCCCTCGTCGAAGTTCCCACCGGCTTCACCCTCGTCGATGTTCTCCCCGGTACCGCCGGCAGCGAACTCACCGCCGTCCTCCTCTCTCCGACCCAGGAGCTCGTCACTCGCAATTCCAAATCCGACCAGGCCAGCGCCAACGCCAAGCGCCAGGAACTCGAAAAGATCGTCATCAAACCTGCCCCGCCGCCGGCCCCCGCTCCTCGCCCCCGAGTCGTCCCGCCCCCACAACCCTCGCGGAACAACCCCGGCCAACGACCCGAACTTCTAAACACCCTTGGCACACACCATGACTCAACATCACTGTCACGCTCCAAGAACCCGGATTTTGAAAAGAAACGCTTGCGGCCCCGCTTCGCCGCTCTTAGTATGTGCCTTGTGAAGCTCCAGCTTGGCTGAAGCTTCTCAAATCCACGGATGGCAACAGTCATTTAACTTTGGAAACGGGTGGTTGTGGTGGCTACTTCCTGATCTCTTTCCCCGGTGCGGTCGCTCGATGGCAATCTCGCGGCCCCGCCCTCGCACCCCCGTCTCGTGGTGCGTGTCTTGTCAGGACCTGCCTCCCTTCGTTCTGTGTCTTCGTTTCGTACGGGTTCGTGCGGTAATAGGAGTAGCGCCTTGAACAAGCGTATTCGCTCTCGTGTCCTCGCGGCAGGTGTCGCTTCCTCGGCTATCCTCGGCCTGGGTGCATTCCCTTTCCTGCAACAGGCGATCTTCGCGCAGGATAAGCCCTCCGCGGCGGAACAGTTGGATCGTGGATCTCGACTCTTTGACCAAAAGCAATATGCTGAGGCCAAAAAGCTGCTCCTCGACATCGACCCCGCTCAACTCCCTGAAGATCAACGAGCCAAGCTCACTGACCTTCTCAAGAACAGCGATGTCGAACTTGCCAAGTCCCAGGGTGCCAATGGTGCCTTCGATGCTGCGCAAGCCAATCTCGACGGCGACAAACTCGCCGCCGCTGCCACTGGATTCCAAGCCGTCATCGACGATGGCTCCGCCTCCTCCGACCTCAAGGACAAGGCCAAAATCCAACTCACCCTCGTCAAGGAAAAACAAGCCGCCAAAGCCCCCCAAATGAAGGAACTCCTTGCGCAGGCGGATTCCCTCTACCAGGCCGGCAAACTCGACGAAGCGCAGGATGCCGTCAACACCGTCATCGCCAGCGGCTCCGACCTCGGCTGGCAGGACAACGCCAAGCCCGCTCAGCTTCAACAAAAAATCGCCGATCGCCGTGCCGCGCTCGCCAGCAATGCCGCCCCCGCCGCACCGGCGGCTCCCATGGCCATGACCCCGCCCGCTTCGGCACCCGCCGACGCCACCCCGGCTACCATGGCCGCTGCGGCTGATACCGCGCCCGCTACCATGGCCGCTTCCGCGCCGCGCCGGACATGACCACACCGACCACCCCGGGCACCGCAATGAATGCCCCCATGGCCCCGGCACCCGAGGCCGCGCCCGCACCGGTGGCTCCTGTCGCCGCCACGCCCGCCGGCGTCGATCCCAACAGCGCCCTCGGCCAAACCATCACTGCGGACGAAATCGAACGCCAGCGCGCACTCACCCTCTACAACATCGCCATGAAGAAATCCGGCGATGCCCTCACCGCCAATCCCCCCCAATACGCCGCCGCCATCGACGCCGCACATGAAGCCTCCGTCACCATTGATGACAATCGCCGCTATTTCTCCGACGCGGAAGCCAACAACCTCCGCAGCGCTGCTGCCCATCAGGAACAAGTAGCCACCGCCAACAAGGGCACCTACGACGCGCAGCAGACCCAACGAGAACAAGCGCTCGCCACCGCCGCTGAAAAACAGCTCGCAAACAAACGCGCCTCCGAAAAGAGCCGCCGCGTCGATGCACTCATGCATGATGCACAACGCTTCGTCGATACCCAGCAATACAAGGAAGGCGCTGACACACTCCGTCAGGTCCTCGTTATCGACCCCACCAACTCCAGCGCAAAACTCATGCTCTCGCTCGTCACTGACCGCATCGCCTACCGCCAGTACGAGAGAGTCGTCCGCGACAGTGCCCATGAAACCACCAAGATTGAAACGCAGGACGCTGAAGCCCTCGTCCCCTACGCCGACCTCCTCATCTACCCCGAAAATTGGGTTGATATCACCCGCACCCGCCTCGGCGCCCAATCCGAACAGGATTCCCCCGCAAACCGCGCCGCTCGCGCTCGCCTCGCCGAAAACCTCAAGGAAATCACCGCCGACCAGCTCGGTCTTGAACGAGTCATCAACTTCCTCCGTGACAACACCGGCACCAATATCTTCGTCAACTGGAAAGCCCTCGAAGCCGCCGGCATTGATCGCAATACCCCCGTCAGCGTCAACCTCCACGACGCCCCCTTTAGCAAAGTCCTCACCACCGTCCTCGCGTCCGTTGGCGGCACCGCCAACCTCAGCTACACCGTGGACGACGGCGTCATCACTATCTCCACCAAAGACGACCTCAACTCCACCGTCCCTCCTCGCATCGCTACCTACGACATCCGCGACCTCCTCATTCAACCTGACAACGTCCCGCCTCCCCCACTCGACGCTCAGGCCGCTCTCCAGCAAGCCTCCCCAGGCGGTGGTGCCGGGGGCGGAAATATCTTCACCACGGCGACAACCGCCAATGTCACCCCACAAGCCGCACGCGACGATATCGTCAAAAAAATCACTGATGCCATCACCTCCACCGTCGCGCCCGATACGTGGCGCGTCAGCGGCGGCAGCATCGGCTCCATCCAGGAAATCTCCGGCCAGCTTCTGATCAACCAGACCGTCGATAACCACGTCGCTATCGAAAATCTTCTCGAAAAAATCCGCGAAACACACGCCGTCGAGATCGCCATCGAAGCCCGAATCATGTTCGTCAATAACAACTTCTTTGAACAATTCGGCGTCGATTGGAGCCTCAATATCCCCGCCGGAAGCCTCGGCGGAAATATCGGTGCCGTCACTGCCACCAGCGGAGGACTCGGTCAGGCCGACCGCCTCAATAGCGGTGGTACTCTCGCCAATGTCCTCTCCGGATCCAGCGCCCTCAACGTCGCCGGCTCCATCCTCGATAACTTCCAACTCAATCTCGTCCTCCAGGCCACCCAGGCCGATCAACGCACCATTAACGTCTCTTCCCCACGCCTCACTCTCTTCAACGGCCAACAGGGTTTCATCCAGGTCACACGCACCAATGGCTTCATCTCCAACTTCAACCAGCAAACCACCGGCGGAACCATCGGCGTCGCTCCCACCGTCTCCACCACTGTTACTACCTCCGTGCTCCGCACCGGTGTCGGCCTCGCGGTTCAAGCAGCCGTCTCCGCCGATCGACGCTATGTCATCATGCAAGTCACCCCTGAGCTTCTCACCAATGATGGATTCACTCAGGTTGGAACCCTGGGATCTTCCTCCAATAACTCCACCCTCACCGGTATCTTCCTCCAGTTGCCTAACGTCGAAGTCACCACTGTCCACACCACCGTCTCCGTTCCCGACGGCGGCACACTCCTCATCGGCGGCGAAAAAGTCGCCACCACCACCGAAGTCGAAGTCGGAGTCCCCATCCTCTCCAAAATCCCCGGTATCAACCGCCTCTTCACCAACCGCTCCTCCGAAAAAGATGAACGCACCCTTCTCGTCCTCATCCGCCCCAAAATCATCATCCAAAAGGAAATCGAAAATAACCTCTACGGCCCCGGTTACGACCGCCCCACCGGCCTCCCCACCAACGCCACCAACCAATCCGTCCTCGAAGGCAACGGCGTCGACCCCGGCTTCCGCGCCGCCGGACGCCCCTAAACCCCTCATCCCACCCTCAACCCCCCAAAAGGCCGATCAAAAACGATCGGCCTTTTTTTTCGCGCTCGTCCTCGCGCATTCACCACCCAACGCCCGTCGCCCGCAGGCGACGCGGGCACCCCTCACTCAACACCCCTTGGTACCGCGCCCGTCAGGAAGCGCTCCCCCACCCCCTCCAACAACCGGTACGTACTCGTCAGTCAAAAACTACGCCCATAAAAAAACCTCCCCCCACACCCCCCCTCACCGCCGCGCCGCCCTCACCTTATAAATCAACGGATAAATCCCCGAAACCTCCCCCATCCCCACCACCCGTTCCCCATGCCTCTCATTCAACGCCACCAACCGCACCGACACCACCTCCCCACCCGCACCCGCCACAAAATAAACCCGCTTAAACGTCGTCGCAAAATCCCCATCACCCTCCCCCAACCGCACCACGCAATCATCCCCATCCCGTGCCGCCCCAGGCCCCACAATCAAAATGTCCCCCTCCACATACTCCGGCTCCATCGAATCCCCCACCACCCGCACCGCAAACGCACTCTTCACCGAAACCCCCGGCAAGTCCGGCACCAGCACGTACGCATCCGCTACCCCCGCCGGATAATCCAAGTCCCCATACTCCGACGCCTTCCCCGCCGCCACCCGATTAATCATCGGCACCTCCCGCAACGCAATCCCCTCCACCCCCCCCTCCCCCACCTCCCCCACCTCCGCCCCCGCCCCGCCCACCCGCAAAACCTCATCCAAATCCACCGCCCCATCCCCCCGACGCCCCACCGACCCCGCCGCGCCACCTCCCCCCCCGATGCCCCCCCCGCCACTCTTGCTCAGCCCCCGAATCACCTTCCGTATCGACGCCGGCGCCCGCAGCCAATCCCCTGCGGCCACCAGTTCCCCCGCCCGCCACTCCAACGCCTTCGCCAGCCGCACCAATTTCTCCTCCGACGGCGGCCCCGGCGCGGCCCGTCTCTATGTTCGACAAGTACGGCTTGCTGATCCCCGTCCGTGTCGCCAGCACATCCAACGTCATCCCCAACCCCTCCCGCCGCCGCCGCAATGCCCCCCCAAATGTCCGCAGCGACCCCGGCTTCATCGGCGGACCAGAACCACCATCCCCATCTCGACTTACCTTCGTCATACCGATCCCTTCACCACAAAACAAAAACCCATGTTAGTATTCCGTACGGTTTTTTCTTGCACCCGCTTGTCTGTTTCATTATAATCATACAAAACGAGCGGACGCCCCACAACCCTGCCGTCGCCCTAGGTAACAACTCTGGTACCGCGCCCGTCAGGAAGCGCACCCCACCCCAACGACCACACGGCACGCGTAACCCAAAAAAAAGTACCCCAAAGAAATCCCCCTTCACCCCCCAAACCCCCGGAGGAAAAAACCATGCCCCTCACCCAACCCCCACCCCAAAAAAGCCGCCTCGCCGCTAACCGCCTCTCCACCCAAACCCTCCTCCACTTCGCCGAGCACCTCCCCGAACTCCCCCGCGCCATCATCATCGCCCACCTCGACCGCGGCCTCGACCACAAAGACCTCGCCCTCCTCCACCACGTCTCACCCCGCCAAATGCCGCCGCCGTCTCGACCGTCTCCGCGAAACCCTCGCCGACCCCTGCTTCCTCCTCGCCGCCCAATACGCACATCAACTCCCCCCCGACCTCGCCCCTCTCGCCCGCGGCTACTGGATCGAAGGCCTCACCTTCCGCGAACTCGCCCTCCGCCAGGCCCAAACCCTCCACCGTATCCGACACCAAATCCACCTCGCCCGCTCCCTCCTCCTCATCCTCCTCTCCGCCGACCACCGCGTCTCCAGCACCCAAGCCCGCGCCGCCCTCCAACCCACGCTCCCCCAATAAATAACGCCCTCGCCAAAATTCGCCAAAAAAATCCAACACGCAAAGTTCTTCGCCGCAAAAAACATCCCCATCACTATCCCACAATTTCCTATTACCCCGCACAAGATTTTTTGATCCAACTGTATGGGACTCTTCAATACTTCCGTTTTTCCGTCGTGCCGTCGTGTTTTTTCTTCGTGGTTCTTCGCGCCTTCGTAACTTCGTGTTTACGTCGTCTTTCCCCACTAAAGGAGCCACCCCATGCCCCACCTCCTCACCTCGGCGCACGCGACATCACAAACCCCCGCAACGCCCGCCGCTGCGCGACACTCATCACCACACTCACACCACGCCCCTTCCCCTTCATCACCAACCTCTCCCCCGCCTCATCTATCGGCCACTCAAATCGAACCCGATACACCCGCCTCCCCGCCGGCACTCCCTCACCACCATAAATCCGCTCAATCTCCCCCAACAACTCCCGCAACGACCCAAACCCATCCGCCACCGCATCCGCCCTCGTCAACGCCCCCAACCCCGCCAACTCATCCACCGCCGTGATCCTCATCCGCCCCAGCCCCGGCGTATAGCTCACACCCCCCGCGCACACCATCGCACGCGTCCACAACCGTATCGTCTGACGCTTCCGCCCACGCCGCACCAACTCCACCAAATGCTTCTTCAACAACATCATCCCCAAAATCTCCCACCCCCACCCCCCAAAGTCAATCCCCCCCCACCACCGTCTACCGTCTTCCGCCTCCCCTCTCCCCTCTTCTACATTCAACATTCATCATTCCAAGGACCCCCCCATGCACCCCCTCCACCTCCACCTCACCGCCCACTCTGACGCCGCCCCCCTCCCCCCACCGACCGCACCCTCGCCGTCGCCGCCCTCTTCGGAATCCCACTCCAACCCACCACCCCCAAATCAAAACCAAAACCACTCTTCCAAAACTTCCACCTCGCCCTCCACCCCGGCGACCTCATCCTCATCACCGGCCCCTCCGGCGGCGGCAAAAGCACCCTCCTCCGCGCCATCGCCTCCGCACTCGCCACCCACCACCCCGACCTCTCCCTCACCCACCTCCACCAAATCCCACTCCCCGCCGACCGCGCACTCGTCGACTGCTTCACCACCCCTCTCGATCAAACCCTCGCCCACCTCGCCCGCGCCGGCCTCTCCGAAGCACACCTCTGCCTCCGCCCCCCGCGCTCCTCTCCGAAGGCCAGCAATTCCGCTACCGCATCGCCCAGTTCCTCGCCTCCAACGCCGACCTCCTCATCGCCGACGAATTCGCTGCCTCCCTCGACCGCGTCACCGCCCGCGTTCTCTCCCACCAACTCGCCAAATTCATCCACGCCTCCAACCGCGCCGCCATCCTCGCCACCACCCACGAAGACCTCGCCCCCGACCTCCACCCCACCCTCCAAATCTGGAAACCCCTCGGCCCCCACCTCACCACCCTCGAAAGCAACGCGAAATGTGGCCCAGCCCCCCCCCCCCCCCAAATGTGGCACGGCCGCCCTCGGCCGTGATCGATGAGACGGCCTCAACGGCCGTCTCATCGATGCCCAACCCACACAAATCAAAAATCCCACACCCAAAGGAGCCCCCATGCCCACCCCAAAACCCACCCTCTGGTCCCACCTCTCCCTCCACCCCGGCACCCTCTCCGACTACACTGCCCTCCAACACTTCCACTACCGCCCCACCAACCCCGCCACCATCACCCGAATCTTCGTCGCCCACTACACCGGCCCCGGCCTCGGCGGCCACGACGCAACCCACGGAATGACCGCCGGCGTCATCGTCGAGTCCCTCCCCTCCCTCGCCTGCACACTCCGAAACATCGCCCTCCCCGGCCGCTTCCACACGGGCAACCGCTCCCTCGACGCCGCGCTCCTCAACCGCGACCTCCGAACCATCTCCCGCGTCATCGTCCACCCCATCTTCCGTTCCGCCGGTCTCGCCGTCGAACTCGTCCGCCACCTCCTCCAACACGCCACCACCCCCTACGTCGAAGCCCTCGCCGCCATGGCCCGCGTCCACCCCTTCTTCACCCGCACGGAATGACCCCCTTCGACCGCCCCGCACTCCCCGACGCCATCCGCCTCCTCGCCGCCCTCCAACAAGAATCTCTCACCCCCCTCGACCTCATCACTCCGAATCAAATAACCCCGTCCCCCTTCCTCCTCAACGAACTCCGCCGCTTCACCAAAAAAAACGCCCCACCCCACCAACTCCTCACCCTCGCCTCCCACCGCCTCCTCTCCCAACCCCTCTACCACCTCTGGACCTACCCCACCCCCCCACCCAGTTCTCCCCCACCCTAAACCCTAAACCCTAAACCCTAGACCCCAACCCCCAACCCCCAACCGTCTACCGTCTACCGTCTACCCTCTTCATCATTCCAAAGGAGCCCCCCATGCCCACCCACCAAATCCAACTCCTCCCCCTCACCCACCTCCTCCCCCACCCACAAAACGCCAACATCATGCCCCCCGCCACTCTCAAAAAACTCCGCCGCCACATCCAGCACACCGGCCGCTACGAACCCCTCGTCGTCCGCCCTCACCCTACCACCCCCGACCACTTCCAACTCATCAACGGCCACCACCGCAAACAAATCCTCCAATCCCTCGGCCACACCCAGGCCGCCTGCATCGTCTGGAACCTCGACGACGCCGAAGCACTCCTCCTCCTCGCCACCGTCAACCGCCTCGCCGGCGAAGACTCCCCCACCAAACGCCTCCAACTCCTCAGCCAACTCTCCTCCCAAATGGAATCCTCCGCCGCCGACCTCGCCCTCCTCCTCCCCGAAGAAGAATCCACCCTCACCCAGCTCCTCCACCACGACGACATCCAACCCATCGAACAGGCCCCCCCCATCTCCGAAATGCCCGAAGCCCTCACCCTCTTCATGACCGCCGCCGAAAAACAAACCATTCTCACCGCCCTGAAACAAACCCACCCCAACCCCACCACCGCCCTAAAAACCTGGGCCACCGAAAAACTATCCCCCAAAAACACCTCCAATCCCACCCCACCCTAAACCCCAAGCCCAACCCTCTACCGCCTCCCGTCTACCGTCTACCGTCTCCCCTCTTCATCATTCAGCATTCATCATTCCCAAGGAGCCCCCCATGCCAACCTACGCCATCGACTCCATCATCAAAACCCTCAGCGACGTCACCGACCTCCAGCGCATCCTCGACGAATACCAACTCAGCCCCCCCCAAATCCTCCACGCCCTCCGCTCCGCCCGAGGCAAACGCCAGATCAAAGCCCGCCGCCAGCTCGCCCAGATCCACTCCGAACTCGTCGCCCACCGTTTCACCCCCTACGCCGTCCACAAACTCTGCCAACTCCTCTCCGACGAAAAATCCGAACTCCGTCTCAAAGGCGCTCTTTCCCTCCTTTCCGTGGCGGGACTGGGTAACAGACCGGGCGGGAAGTGGCAACGATCGGGTCATCAAAAGGCGGGCTCAGGTAACGCACAGGACGACTTCTACCCCCAAACCATCGAAGACGTCGAACTCCTCCACGCCGTCGCCCAAACCCTGGCCCAACGCCGCGCCGCCAAAGAAGCCGAAAAACCACCAGAAACCCGTTCCAAAACAGAATAACTTCCGAGACAGAGCAACTTCCGAGACGCGACCGTCAGGGAGCGTTCTTCCGCGTTCTTCCCGTTCTCCCCACTTTTTCCCGTTCCGTCCTCCACCCCCACCCTCTTTCACACGGAGCCCCCCATGACCCACACCAAACCGAAAAAATCCCACCACCTCATCGCCTCCATCCACGGCCGACCCGCCAACAAATCCGAACTCGCCGACTGGATCGAAACCTTCCTCGGACTCCACATGCCCGCCTACCCCCTCTGCACCGGACACCAAACCCCTCTCGATTACCTCGCCCACAGCTTCTTCGAGGAAGGCACCCAAAACGACGCCATCGTCTGGGCCTGCCGCGGCGGCGGTAAAACCACCATCGGTGCCGTCGCCACACTCCTCGACCTCATCCTCAAACCCGGTATCCAAATCCGCATCCTCGGCGGCAGCTTTGAACAGTCGGAAAAAATGTTCCACTACCTCCGACACCTCACCGATCGTCACTTCTCGCAATGGCTCAAAGACTCACCCACCCAACGCCGCCTCGAACTCATCAACGGCTCACGCGTCGAAGTCCTCGCCCAATCCGACCGCAGCGTCCGCGGCCAACGCGTCCAAAAACTCCGCTGCGACGAAGTCGAACTCTTCGACCCCGCCGTCTGGCAGGCCGCCCAACTCACCACCCGCAGCACCCGCGACCACCACGCCCGCGACGTCCGCGGCACCCTCGAAGTCTTCTCCACCATGCATAAGCCCGGCGGACTCATGCAAACCATCATCGCCAACGCCGCCGCAACCCCGCGCCGCAAACTCTTCGCCTGGTGCGTCTGGGACGTCATCGAAAAATGCCCGCCCTCACGCGCCTGCGCACCCTGCCCACTCTGGGAATCCTGCCAGGGCCGCGCCAAACACGCCGACGGATTCCTCAAAATCGAAGATGTCATCACCATGAAATCCCGCGCCTCCCAGGCCACCTGGGAACACGAAATGCTCTGCCACCCCCCGCGCTTCGACAACGCCGTCTTCTCCGCATTCCGACGCGAAACCAACGTCCGGCCCCTCGATCACCAACACCTCGTCCCCGGCGGACTCGCCCACATCGACGGCCGCGCCTTCCGCGTGGAAACCATCGTCGCCGGCGTCGACTTCGGTTACGCCGGCGCTTTCGTCACACTTTGGATCGCCATGCTCCGCGAATCCTCCGCCCACGACAACGCCCGCGCCATCTGGATCTTCGACGAACTCGTCACCCGCGAAAAAACCGTCGCCCACAACGCCGCCGCCGTCCGCCAACGACCCTGGGACCCCACCATGCTCTACTGCGACATCGCCGGGCGGCATACCAACAGCCAGACCGGCCGCACCGACGAACGCGTCCTCCGCGACGCCGGTTTCGCCACCCGCGCTCGCGCCATGCCCATCGACGAAGGCATCGGAATGATCGCCGACCTCCTCAACCCCGCCACCGGACTCACTCGCCTCTTCATCGACCCCCGCTGCACCCGGCTCATCGCCGCATTCCAAGGATACCTCCGCCGGCCCGACGGAAAACCCGACAAAGACGGCACCCACGACCACCTCATCGACGCCCTCCGCTACGCCCTCGCCAACCACGACCACACCGGCTCCAAAGTCGAAGTCCGAATGTATTAAAATGACAAGAACCATCGACCAAAATCCGACGACCCAAATCCGAGTGCCACGGGTCTGCGCAGTTCGCAGACCCGTGCCTCCTGTGCCATCCTCAACACCTTGCACCCCCCCCCACCCCCGTTTCGTCATTCCCCCCTTCGTCATTCAAATTTGATTCGTCATTCGAATTTCGCCATTCGTCATTCTCAATGATGATGCACATGTCAAAACCCTCAACAGGTGCCAACATGCCCAACCCACTCCCACGCTGGCGAGGCTTCAACCTCCTCGACCTCTACCTCTATCAGCCCGGCCGCGAATCCATCCGTCCCGCCGACACCACCGGCCCCGGCGGCTACGGCGGCGGTGAGGGTGACTTCCGCGAATCCGACTTCCAATGGATCTCCGACTGGGGCTTCGACTTCGTCCGGCTCCCCATGGACTACCGATTCTGGACCCACGAACTCCCCTCCGGCGACTGGACCTTCCGCGAAAATGTCCTCGAACGAATCGACCGCGTCATCAACCTCGGCCAAAAATACGGTATCCACATCAGCCTCAACTTCCACCGCGCCCCCGGATACTGCGTCGCGCCTCCCGCCGACCCCAAAAGCCTCTGGTCCGACGCCGCCACTCGCGGAAAATTCTTCTCTCAATGGCAAACCTTCGCCTCTCGCTACGCCGGCGTCTCCTCCCACGCACTCAGCTTCGACCTCGTCAACGAACCCCCCGCCGTCGGCCTCTCGGGATTCTTCGCCCACTCCGGCATGACCCGCAAATCCCACGAAGCCGTCATCCGCGGTGCCGTCCAAGCCATCCGCGCCATCGACCCCACCCGCCTCATCATCGCCGACGGCCTCAACTACGGCACCGAACCCATCGAAGAACTCATCGACCTCGGCCCCAGCGCCGTCGCACAAAGCTGCCGCATGTACGCACCCTTCGGAATCACTCACTACCAAGCCCCCTGGGTCAACTACTCCTGGAACAAAACACCCCAATGGCCCGGTGCCGACCACTTCGACCGCTCCTGGGGCCACGAAGAACTCGCCGCCTATTTCGCCCACTGGGCATCCCTCACCGACCGCGGCGTCGGAGTCCACTGCGGCGAAGGCGGCGCCTTCCGAAACACACCCCACCACGTCGTCCTCGCTTGGATGCACGACGCTCTCGCCATCCTCCGCTCACACAACATCGGCTGGGCCCTCTGGAACTTCCGTGGCGACTTCGGCCCCCTCGACTCCAACCGCCCCGACACCCCCTACGAACCCTACCAAGGCTCCCAATTAGACCGCCAAATGCTCAACCTCCTCCGCCAAAGCTAACCCCCCCCCAACCACCCACCCCCCACCCCCGTTTCGTCATTCCCCCACTCGTCATTCAAATTTGATTCGTCATTCGCCATTCGTCATTCGTCATTCCATCAGTGATGGTGCCCCCCCGGCCCATGCACATGCCCATGCACAACTCTTCCGCCGACGCCGCACGAACCTCCTTCACCGCCACATCAAACGTCAACGCAATCCCCGCCAGCGCATGATTCCCATCCACCGTCACATCGTCCCCTTCAATCCGCGTCACCGTCACCACCGCGTTCCCCTGCGGCGACTGCGAACGAAACTGCATCCCCACATTCAAGCTCGGCACCCCCTGAAATGCCGACTTCGGCACCACCTGCACCAGCTTGTCATCCCGCATCCCATACGCATCCTCCGGAGCGATCGTCACCATCAAACTATCCCCCGCCGATTTCCCCTCCAACGCCTTTTCCAGCCCCGGAATCAAATTCCCCGTCCCATGGATGTAAGGCAGCGGCTGCTTCCCCACCGACGAATCAATCACCTTCCCCTCCGAATCCGTCAACGTGTAATCAATCGTCACCACCGAATTTTTTTCAATCCGCATGCACATCTCCAAAAAAATCACTCAAAATCATCTCACCCGCACGCATCTCCGGCACTCCGAGACGCGACCGTCAGGGAGCGTTAAAGCGTGGGCGACAATGGTAGTGGTCCACGACAAAAAAGTCGCGTACCTGGCGATCACTATGAAATATTGCGGTAAAAAATTGCGGCCCGCCCGCCCTCAGGCGCTTGTCCGATACTTCGGCGGCGCATGATCCGGCCCCGTCGCCATCGTCGAAATCGACCCATCCGCATTCAAAATATGTATCTCACCATCCACCAGCGACTCCGGTGCCACCACCAGCTCCCGCGTCGCTACTGTCCCCGCTACCTTCCCCGTCCCCGTCACCTCCACCCGCCGCGTCCCGATCAACGTCCCCAGCACCCGCCCCGCGATCACCAGTTCGCTCCCCTGCAGAATCCCTGAAAATCGTGCCGACGGCTCCACCAGAATCGACCCGCACGTCACGATATGCGTCAACGGCGAATCCCCCCGTATCACAATATCCTCCAGCCGCAGATGTTTGTAACATCCCGTGCACCGCGTGTTGATCGCCCGGATCGCCACCCGCAGCGATTCCCCGCAATGCGGACAATCAATGTCCCGCGTCGTCGGAGCCGACCGCGCCTCAGGCCGTTGCACCACCTGATTCCAGTTGATCAACGGCAAACGCACATGCTGACGACCGAACAACGGCATACCCTACCTCACGCACCGCGACGCGAACCTAAACCCTTGGCCGACACTCTGAATCCTGTATCATCGTCTCCCTGACCGGAATTCGTGATATTTCCCACTTGCCTCATCTGGAGCAAACAACCGCGACCGGTTAATCTACAATATCCATCGCAACGGTTGCAAACGGTGTTCACTTCCAATAACCCTGAGAAGATTCACCATGAACCACGCTTTGAAAATAACGCTCCTGCTCGCCGGCTCGCTCCTCGCCGCCCGCGCACATGCCGACACCGTCACCCTCAAGGACGGAACATCGCGCGAAGGCAAAATCCTCGGCCAATCCACCACCGAAGTCCGAATGCGTATCAACCAGGACGGAATGCAGGCGACCATCAGCATCCCCATCGCCAACGTCAGCAAAATCGACCTCGGACCCGTGAAACCCACCGCCGCCTCCGCCCCCACCATTCCATCGCGGCCCTCCGGCGTAACCACCCAGCCCACCACGGGCCACGCCGCTGCCGCCAACGGAAAAAATCCTCCCGCAAAACTCCCTCCTCTCCCTCCCGGCGTCTCCCCGCTCCCACCCACCCGGGGTTTTTTCGCGGAACTGGGCTCCTCACTCCTCGGCGTCGGACCCGACGACCCCCGCCGCCTCCCCCCGACCTCCAGGCGCTCTGGAAAAACGCCCAGCAGCTCGACACCGCCAACAAACGAGCTGCCGAACTCGACGCCATGCGCACCCTCGAACAGGCCTTCGCCGCATCCCCCAACGGCATCTCGCGTCTCGATGGCATCTCACGCCACGACCGCCAGGAATCCTTCGGACTCTGGATGGCCGGCGTCCACTGGGACATTCTCGCCGACACCTACCACTCCGGATTCTTCGACCTCAATGATGTCCGCGACGTCGAACGCCCCCCTCTCATCGGCCTCTTCAAGGAAAAAACCGGACCCGCCATCGAGCCCCTCAAAACCTATTTTCCCCCCATCGACGACAAAACCGGAAAGCCCGCCGCCTTCCGCCCGGCGCAGCTCCAGGGAATCACCGTCGACACCGCCCTCGACATCCGCGACAAAGCCCTCCTCGCCCACGCACTCATCCTCGGCCAGATCAAACTCGAGCCCGACATGCCCAGCATCGATAAACAACTCCTCTTCACCCAACTCGCCAACATCAACCACATCCTCTCCCGCACCAGCGAACTAGAACCCCAAGCCCGCGCCCTCCAGCGAAAAGCCGACCGAGCCAAAAAACTCGGCCATTGAGACGTGAGGGGTACAAGGGTACAGGGTCCAAGGGTACAAGGGTCGAAAGACTTCTTACCCTTGAACCCTGTACCCTTGAACCCTTGAACCCTTTTCCCCCCCGCACTCGGACCTCCCATGCCCCCCCTCTTTGAATCCTCGCTCCCGCTTCCCCTCCGCCGGGGAAAGGTGCGCGACGTTTATGAATTGGACGATCGCACGCTCCTGATCGTTGCTTCGGATCGCATCTCGGCATTCGATGTCATCATGCCGACGCCGATCCCCGACAAAGGGCAGATCCTCACGCGGCTCTCGAATTTCTGGTTCAACTTCTTCGCCCAAGAATTCCCGGGCTTCCATCACCATCTGCTTCAGACCGACTTCCGCGCGTTTCCCGATCACCTTCAACGGTATGCCGACCAACTCGCCGGGCGAAGCGTCATTGTCCGCAAGACCTCCGTCATTCCCATTGAGTGCGTCGTGCGCGGTTACATCACGGGCTCCGGCTGGAAAGATTATCAAGCCACCGGCACCGTCAGCGGCATCCCGCTTCCCCCGGGCCTCCGGCAATGCCAGGAGCTTCCGGAACCGATCTTCACCCCGTCCACCAAAGCCGATGCGGGCCACGACATGCCGATCTCCTTCGATGACGCCGCCGCCATCGTCGGCCGCGACATCCTCAGCAAAGCCCGCGATCTTTCGCTCGCCCTCTACTCCCGCGCCGCCGCCTACGCCCGCACCCGCGGCATCATCGTCGCCGACACCAAGTTCGAATTCGGCGTCCACCCCGACATCTCCGGCGGCCAACAACCGATCCTCATCGACGAAGCCCTCACCCCCGACTCCTCCCGCTTCTGGCCCGCAGACCAATACGCCCCCGGCCGCGACCAACCCAGCTTCGACAAACAATACCTCCGCAACTACCTCGAAACCCTGCAATGGAACAAAACGCCCCCCGGCCCACAACTTCCCCCCGACGTCGTCAAAAACACCCGCGCCAAATACGCCGAGGCATTTGAAAAACTTGCCAGCCACCCATTTTAATCGATCAGATTTAATCGATCAGGGGAAACCCGACGGCGTGCGGCATCAATCCTGCAAATCCAGCACGGTCAGGGATGGGGCATGAAACAAGACGCGGCCGCTTTGAGAAATGTCCATGAAGGCCTTTCTCAGTTCCATGGGCAGGTAAATACCCTGGCTGTTCATGTCGTCGTAGGAGAGCATGAGGTAACGAATGCCCTGTGCCTTCCAATAATGGCGAAGGTCGGCCTCGGTGCCGTGGATGGGGAGCTTGGGGGGTGGGCTGATGAACTGCAATTCAAAGTCGGTGGAGTCGACCGGGTTACGCGCAAAGTTGAGGCGACCGGGCTCCGGGACGATGGCGAAGATCGTCGCGCCGGGGGGAATCGATTGTTGTGCGAGATGGTACGTTTCATTCATTTGGGCGTCACTTGCCGCGCGTCGCGCGGTAAGCGGAGACGCCGTCGCCGCGATGAATGTATTGGTTTCCTCGAGTGCGAGGGGTGCCATCCCGACGAGTAGGACGGCGGCACCTACCCCCGACAGCGATTGCGAACGCCCTTGAGGGAGAACGAATAGCACCACGATTGCCAGCCACGCGATGGGGAGAGCCGTGGGATAACGGGCGATGGATGCCATCGACGGCATCGCGCTGCAAGCAAGCACGGTGAGTGCCACGATGGCCGCCACCCGGAGGAGCGGCGATAAGGTGCGCCGCGCGATGTATGCGGTGCCGGCAATCGATGCGGTCAGACAGAATGTGCCGAAGTTGTCGAAAAAAAACGGCAGGTTAATAAGCGCAATCATGAGTGCCGGAACCATGCCGACCGCCGCTACGAGTTTTACCAGCCTGGAACACTGGGGTCGCGAACTCCATGCGACGTACCCGATACTCAGAAATACAACCACCGAGCAGAGAATGAGCGTGATTCCAAAAACGTTCGTGAGCGCCAGAATTCCGGTGAGACCCGTCGCCGCTGCGAAGAACAGCCACAAGGCTTTAAGGAGCCGCCTCCGGGTTGACCAGGCCCCCCATGCGGCTCCCGCACTGGACAAGGCATAAAAGAAAATGCTGCTGTTGTCGGAAACGCGGTGAAAATTGTGAACCGCGCCGACCGCAAGCACCACAAGCACAATGAACACGAGACCCCAGTGCCCCCTTGCAAGGTGGCGTTTAGCCCATTCGCCTCTCCACGCGCCACTCAAGCCGGCGCACAATCCAGTAAGAAGCAGCGCGGGCCAGGAGAGCCGGATACGAAAATCGAAACGCCTCGGAGTAGTCATGGGCTGCCACAGACGGGACCAACACAAGTAAAAAAAGCGTGGCGCACCGGACCCGAAAAGTGAGCGTTCCCCAGCGGCGCAGCAGCAACGCGAAACCGCCGAACGCACACGCAATTAAAAGGCCCGCGCAATAGCGATAGATAAGTGTCGCATCCATTTGGGTACACGCCCATGCGGTCGCGAGTGTCGTCAGGAATGTGGCGGAAAACATTGCCGTGAGAGGCCGCAGGCGGCGTGAGGGCGGCATCAGACAAAACGGCAACAGCAGAAAGAGCACCGGCGGAAAAAGCACGGTCGTCAAAGTCCACCCCAGATGCGCCAGCGGATGGGCGACGATCGGTGCTTCCAGAAATGCCCCCTCCTGAAATCCTTTCATCAGCGGATAAAACGGCGTGCCCGACGACCGCATCAACACCATCGCCCATGGCACAAGAATCGCGACCATGACCGCAAGCGGCAGAATTGCGCGCGGAAGTTGAATCCGCAAAGGCCTCGCGACACATCCAAAGGAGAGCGAGGAAAGCGCAAGCGCGATAGCCGCCGCGGGGGCGAAATTCATCCGCAACGTTGCAAGTGCCGCGGCGATCAGGCCTGCAAAAATGCCCAGCCGCAGGCACGAGGCTCGCTGCCTGCTCAACGCCTTCACCACGGCAAAAAGAGCCAAAAACAGAAACGTGCCACTGGTCTGGGCATGGGTGTTCACCCGCGGCACGGGCATGATAAAAAAGAGGAGAACCACCAGCGTCCCCAAGACCTGGTGGGTCAATGATCGTGGACGCATCATGCTCCAGAGCAGACCGGCGCTGAGCAGCGAGCAGAGCCCGGTATCCAGCAGGTTCCCATGAGTGGCGAAGAATCTCGCGCCGGCAGCGCGCCAAGGGCCTGAGTCGCCGCCAAGAGCTGCGCCTGAAGAAATTGATGGCCCCCGTACGTTCCAATGCGACGCAAATTAAACGGCGCGATCAACGTCCCGGACTGAAGCATCTGCTGTGGGAAAACCATGTACGCGAGCTGGTCGTCCCCGGGATTAAGTTGCGCGGAACCCGCGCTGGACAACCAGATCATCGCGCCCACCACGAAGAGAGGCAGTGGCCACAGCAACTTTTTCCGACGCGGACTCTTGCGCAAACGAATGCGTACAATCAAACCCATGATGGCGAAGACAATGCCCACGATTGTCAGCAGGTTCAGCAACCCCGTGCTCGTGATTCGCAGTAAATTCGTAATCCCACCCACCGCGAGAATAAGTGACGCCCCGGAGGCCCCGAAAATTGACCAGTGCGGCCGAACCCAGCGATTCAATTTCAGCACGCGATGAACTGCCCAACCCAGGCCGATCCACGAGAGCATCATCAAAACGCCGGCGCTCGCCATCACCCAAAACGTGCTATCCATGAAAGCTCAGCCCGAAATGCCAGGTAAAATCCGATTGTATGTTGCCGATGCACGGACTTCACGTCGGTGCGCACCTTTCGCGGGTTTCGGGCGTGTCCGTTTTTCCGGGGCGCTGGCTCAACCGCTGAAATACATGGGATTCCGAGACGCGCCCGTGAGGAAGCGTTCGGCGTTCTTTGCTAAGCGTCAAACGCTTCCTCACGGGCGGCGTCTCGGAATTTTTCGCAGTCAGCAGGCACACGAAAGCACTTCCCGGAAAAACGGGCACGCCCTGGGTTTCCAGGATAAAAACATGCCGAGGCGAAGTGGCAATCCCGACCCGGTGCCGATAGATTGGATCGTCGATGTTTTTTAAAGAGGTGGCGTATGGTCGTGGTTGAAGCGTTGATGGGCGTCTGTTTTTTCGCGGCGGTCGTCGCGGTATTGAGCGTGCCGTGGATGAACTCAGGGGATGTGCACCACCACAAGGAGCACGATTAACGTGGGTCGATCGGGGCCGCATGTCGGCGGTCACGCGCGCTCCGGGGATGCGCCTTTGACCACCGCGGAGACCGCGCTGGTGGTCGCCCTGCGACGGGGCCTTGGGGAACGGCAGGTGGTGGGGGATCGGGAAGAGTTAATCGTTTATGAATGCGACGGATTCACGGTGCCACGCGCCAGCCGCTGGCGGTGGTGTTTCCGGAGAGCACCGAGCAGGTCGTGATGGCCGTGAAAATCTGCCAGGAGCATGGCGTGGCAATCCTGCCGCGCGGCAGTGGCACCGGCCTGTGCGGCGGAATAGTCTCCGTCACCCCCAGCGTGCAAATCAGCACCGCGCGAATGAAAAAAATCCTCACGATCGATCTTCGCAATCGCTGCGCACTCGTCGAAGCGGGTGTGCTGAACTGGTCCCTTTCGCAGGCGGTCGCTGCATCGCCTTATCATTACGCTCCCGATCCCAGCAGCCAGCGCGCCAGCACCATCGGTGGAAACGTCGCCACCAATGCGGGCGGTTTGCATACTTTAAAATACGGCGTCACCGTCAATCACATCCTCGGCGTCGAGATGGTGCTGGGAGACGGCACGGTCCACACGGTGGGAGGGCCTCGAGGCGGAGGGCATGGCATCGGGCCGGATTTAGTCGGGCTCCTCTGCGGCACGGAAGGAACGCTGGGAATTATCACGAAGGTCTGGTGCAGGCTCGTCCCGAGGGCGACGGCGTTTCGAACCGCACTGGCGATTTTCGACGACACCGGAAAGGCTTGCCAGGCCGTCGCCGACATCATCGCCGGCGGCATTGTGCCCGCGGCGTTGGAGATGATGGACGGGCCCATGATCGGCGTCGTCGAGGACGCCTTTCATCTCGGTTTTCCGAAAACTGCGCAGGCGCTTTTGTTGCTGGAAGTCGATGGGCAGGAACTGGGACTGGATGAGGATCTGTCGCAGATCGAAGCGATCTGCACGCGCAACGGCGCGACCGATTTTCAAGGCGGCGCGATCCAGAGCGGCGCGCCGAATTGTGGAGCGCTCGCAAGCGGGCCTTCGGCGCGATCGGCGGCGTCAGTCCCAGCTATTGCACCCAGGACGCCTGCGTCCCGCGCAGCAAGTTGCCCGAGGTGATCGCCAAAATCGCTGAAATCTGCAAAGGCCATCAGCTTCGCGTGACCAATGTCTTTCACGCGGGCGACGGCAATGTGCATCCGATCCTTATGTACGATGATGGCGATGAGGCAAGCATGCGCCCGCGCTCGCCGCCTCCGGAGAAATTCTGCGCTATTGCGTCTCCATCGGCGGCACGGTCACGGGCGAGCATGGTGTAGGCATCGAAAAGCTGCCCTACATGCAAGACATGTTTTCACACGACGATCTGGACGCCATGCATCGCATTCGCCGGGCTCTCGTGCCCGACGACAACATGAATCCCTTCAAAGTGCTCCCCCGAAACGGAGTGACGATAGACCTTCTGCACCCGAAACGCCAAGTCCCGCAATAACGCGGCGGAAATGATATACTGCGACAAGAGGTGAAACATGGCAGAAGCTATGATTCGATTGCATGTGGAAGCGTTGGACGAGGGGGGATATGTGGCGACCAGCGCGGACGTGCCGGGTCTCGTTGCGGAAGGCCGTTCCATGGTGGAAGTGATGGAAATCGCCAGGGATGTGGCGCGAAAAATTGCGGAATCGTGCCTCGAGCATGGCGATCCGCTGCCGCCCGCGCTCCGTGGGGAGTCGTTGCGAATTTTGGATTTAACAATTCCGGTAAGCGTGGGTTGATGGGTCGTTTATCCGGCTTCAAATATCGCGAAGTTGTCCGACGTCTGCGAGCCATGGGATTCGTGTTTGATCGGCAAGCGGCGGGTAGCCACGAGATTTGGCGGCATGAACAAACGGGCCGAAAGGTGACCATTCCGCATCACGCGAAGGATATGGCGGAGGGAACACTTCGGGCAATTCTTCGGGAAGCTGCTATCGATGTAGAATCTTTCCTGCGGGCGTGAGGGGTGAGTGTGGCTGATACCATTTTGAATCGTGCGAGCATCCAACGACCGACCAGTTCCATCGAACTCGCCGAGATCGTACGTGCCGCTGCCCAGACCGCGACCCAGGTGCAAATAACCGGCTCCAATTCGCTCCCCCTCTCCCGCTTTGACCAAAGCCGCCCGATTCAGAATGTCTCGACGCTGCGCATGAACAAAGTGCTCGAGCACGCCGTCGCCGACATGACCATCATTGTGCAAGCGGGAATTTCCCTTGAGGCCCTTCAGCGGCATTTGGCATGGCACAACCAATGGCTGCCCGTCGATTCCCCCGTGGTATCCGCACGCGCTGGAATGTCCCCCGGCCAGCGCACCATCGGAGGGTTAATCGCCACCCACTCGCTCGGTCCTCTGCGATTCGGCTGCGGCGATTGGCGGTTGTTGCTGATGGGAATGCAGTGGGTCGATGGCACGGGCACGCTCATCAAAGGCGGCGGACGAACCGTGAAGAACGTGGCTGGTTACAACACGCCTCGAATGATGATCGGCACATGCGGAACTCTTGGCACCATCGCGGAGATCACACTGCGCACCTTTGCGCGGCCGATCGATGAACAATGCGTCATCTTCTTCTGCGACGGAAGCGCGGCAACTGAGGCTTTGTTGGCCGAAGTGATGACCGCCCCGACCACGCCGGCGTACGTGCAGATCATCGGCGGCGCGACATTCTCCATCAATCCACTGCAGTTGCCCACCATGCGAAAAGGAATGGCTCTCGTGGTCGGCTTTTTTGACCGACCTCAAAGCTGCGCCGCCCAGATCGACATCATTCGCGCACTACCCGCCGCCCACGGCGTTGATTCCATTTCCCAAACAGCCGCCCAAGCCGGTCGCCTGCGGCTGTGGATGACCACGGAGCCCGCGATTGAAAGCTTCAAAGGCACCACGGGATTTGGGTTCCGCCTGTTCGTGCTCTCCTCCGAAGTGTGCGCGGCGGTGACCAAGATCGAAACCCTCGCGCGGCGATCCGATGGCGAGGCATGGGTCGTCAGCGAAGCCGGCACCGGCGTGGTGCGAGGTGTGATCTCGGGAACTGCATCGGCGGCACTGGCGCGAGCCATTGAGGAAGTCGCGCCGGGTGCGGAATTTCTAGTCACTCAAGGGAAGGCCACAGACGAACGCGGTGAGGAGGCGGGGGGTGGGGTCGGGGGGGATCAGCTGATGATGCGGATCAAGGCACAACTCGATCCTCACAACATTTTCGGCCAGCCGCCCGCCCGGTAATACATACCTCATCCGCAAAAAAAGATGCCTCCCGTGCGTCACCATCCAATAACCGCCGACGCACCACCAGCGACTCATCGCACGATTTCACCATCCTCCTATCCACCCACCGCTACAATCAACCGATAAGAAATCCATGAGCGCCATCCCATTACCGCCCCTCGCATATACCCCTGCCGACTTTTCAGTTCCGGTGCGTTCCCCGCTATCTGTGGAAGAATTCACCGCCATAGAAGCCGCTCATCTCCGCTCCAAGAAAATCCGCCGCGCGATCCAAGTCGCCGCCGCCGATGCGTGGTGCAGTTCTCTCTTTGCCGGCGTCACCTTGCTGTCCGCGATCTTCAGCCCGTGGTCCCTGATCCTCGGCCTCGCTTTGTCGGCGACCGCCTTCAACTCGTTCCGCGGCCTGCGTCTCTTAAAACGCACGAACATCCGCGCCCGCGCATTCTCGCACTCAATCAACTCGCGCTCGCCGCCATCATTGTCGTTTACGGACTCTACTCCATCTGGAACGCGAGCCACGGTTCAAACGAACTCAGCGACGCGATGGCCAAGGAGCCGCGCTTCAGGAAATGCTTGGCGACATGCAGCCATTGATGTGGAAGCTCACCCTTCTCATCTACGGGGCTCTTATCGCGGGCACCCTCGCCGCGCAGGGACTGACCGCCTGGTATTACCACTCCCGCCAAAAATATCTCGCGGCATACCTCCGCGACACGCCCCCATGGATCATCGACCTGCAAAAAAAACAGGCCGGCCCATAAATTGGACCGGCCTGCATAAGCCCGTTGTCCGACTCAATTACTTATCCATCATGTTGTCGCCCGTCGTTACCATCCGGTAATGAGCCTGCATAAGCCCAAGATTATTCACGGCGAATCCACGAATCGCCGCATCGCTTCCGTCGGCCGATTCCTTTTTGAACAGCGCGATCACCTGCTCGTGCGCCGCCTTCTGCTGTGTCACGTATTCATCGTCAAAGCTCTCGCCGTTCAGACGATTCAGTTTGGCGATCATCTGTTGCTGATCCGCATTGGGGGAATCGGTGGCAGAGACGCCCTCCTTCTGTGCGATCGCCATCAATTGCTGACCCGCCTCGGTGTGATCGTGAACCATGTGCTGCGCAATCATGCGCACTCGCGGACTGTTGGTTTTCTGCAAGGCGATCTGACTCGACTGAATTTCATACGCCCCGCCCGCGGCGGCACCGGTCACAAACTCCCGGTCCTGCTCCGTCGCCCCATTGTTCGTGTTTGATCCGGACAACGAATTCATATCGCCCGGCTTGTTTGCGGAGGTCGTGCGGCCCGGCTGATCCCACGACGGACCCGACGTACAAGCGGCAAACATCAAGGCGGTTCCCATTGCGGCGATTGAAAGAACGCGTACCATAAAAAGCTCCTGAACATTCCAAGAAACCTGCGGGACATGGCGGCAGGCGACGCTGAGCCACGGATACGCGGCTGCCCTATTGCAGAGGCAACTGCCGTGCCGGAGTGCAAACCCTGCTCAGGCGTTTATACTTCGCCCTTTCCACTGGAGTGCGCTTCATGCGAATTTTCATCACCGGCGCGGCCGGGTTTGTGGGTTCCCGATTGGCGAAGGCCCTGCTCGACCGGGGCGACTCCGTCGTCGGCCTCGATAACTTCGATCCTTACTACGACCGCGCCCATAAAGACCGCCACCTGTGCGACCTGACCGTCAACCCCCGCTTCCGCCTCCACACCGCCGACCTGCGCGACGCCCTCACCGTGCGAACTCTCATTCAGCAGGAAAAGCCCGACGCCGTCGCACATCTCGCCGCGATGGCCGCAGTTCGATACTCCATGCTTCACCCGTTGATCTATGGCGAAGTCAACGTCCAAGGCACCATGAATCTCCTCGACGCCATCCGCCAATCTGGCGCATCCTACCCTCCGCGCACCGTCATTGCGTCCACCGGCTCCGTCTATGGCACATCCACCCCCGTGCCATTCCGGGAGGATGCGCCCGCAGATCGCCCCTTGGCACCCTATCCCGCATCAAAGCGCGCCATGGAACTGATGGCCCATTGCTATCACAACCTCTGGAAAATCCCCACCACAATCGTCCGCTTCTTCAACGTCTACGGCCCCCACGGACGCCCCGACATGATGCCTTGGCAATGGACTCTGGACATCCTCGCGGGCAAACCGTTGACGCTCTACAACGCCGGCCACATCAAGCGCGATTGGACGTATATCGATGATATTGTCGACGGCTTAGTGCTGGCGATCGATAACCCGTTTCCGTTTGAAATCATCAATTTGGGATGCTCGTGTCCGATTGAGAATGTACGATTCGTGGAGGTGCTGGAGGAATTGTTGGGCAAGAAGGCAGTATTGGTAGACACGCCGACACCACCGAGCGAGCCGATGATTACGTACGCGGATATTGGAAAGGCGAAGAGGCTGTTGGGATACGAGCCTAAGATGAAAGTGGAAGCGGGGCTGGGCCGATTTATCGAGTGGATGCGAGCGGAACGCATAATCTGAGCTGAAACACGACTGCACCCGTCGCCTTTTTTTGCTATCGGAGCACAATGTCGCATTCCAAAGTTCTTGATTCTCCCTCAAGGTCTAGTCGGCGGCGCAAAAAAAAACATTAAAATCGTTCTTTTGATATTTCTTATCACGTTGTTTGTTATGAACACCGCAATGTGGATTGCGAGCGAAAAATGGTTGGTGGATTATCGCACGCCTTATGAATACCTTTCGGAACAGCCTTTGAAGGTTCGGTGGCAATACTGGAGCGTACTTGAGGGAGAATATGAATATAGTCGGGGCCTTCAGGAGGACGTACCGTCGGACCCGACGCGACCCTCCCTAATGCGTGGGACTTTCCTATCAAGTGATGAACAATACTACTTTGAAATGCCTGGTTTTTATGTCTATTCGGCGACAGAAGTCGCTATCGGATTTCAAAAGAAACATTTCAGGGTGAAATTGGATTGTTGGCTCATTGCATTCATTAGCGGCTTGTTTCCCGCCTATAAGCTATTCTTGGCAATTCGTGCGTTCTATTCCCGGCGCAAAGCAAAATCAGTGGGCCTCTGCCCCACCTGCTCTTACGACCTTCGCGCACACACCCCCGGTTCAAACTGCCCCGAGTGCGGGACGCCGATTTCCGTTGACCTCGCCCACCCCAAACCGATAGACTCAAACCCATGACCCGTACCATCTCCATTAAAGATCTTGAGTCGTCAGCCAATCGTCTGATCATGCATCTTGCGCTCGGTGACGAACTCATCGTCGAGTATGCGGGAAAGCCTCTCGTCCGCATCAGCCCCATGCCCGCCGCCACGCCGCTCCAGTCGTCCCCACGTGAATGGGGATTTTTAGAAGGTCAAATCTGGATCGGTCCGGACTTTGATGCCCCTCTCTCCGAATTTGAAGACCTTTTTTATAATGGCCCCATCGAGCCCGCTTCCAGCGCGCCGGAGCCCCCTCTATGAATTTTCTGCTGGATACTCATGTTTTTTTATGGGGATCAGCGAACGTGCCCGCCTATCTTCCAGCACCAGGGCATTGTTGGATGATCCATCGCACCAGTTCTTCCTTAGCGTCGCTTCCGTTTGGGAAGCAAACGTAAAGTACGGCCTGAATAAATTAAAACTGCCCCAGACGCCCGAACTATTCTGGCCCGCCTCGCTTGCACGAACTCAAACCAACCTCGTGCCCGTGACTCTAACTCACACCCTTGCGATCCATGCACTACCACCGCACCATCGCGATCCCTTCGACCGTATGATTATTGTGCAGGCGCTCACGGAACAACTTACCATCATCACCGCCGACGCCCGTTTCAGTGTCTATTCCGTTCCCATCATGGCACCATGATCTTTTCCCCTTATCATCCATTGCAATCTTGGCCTCCCTGCCTCCGTGTTCTTCTCCAGATTTCGAGACTCCAGACCATCTGCCCCGAATGCGGCACCCCTGTTTCCTCGCTCCCCACACCCAAGGTACAATAAGTGCATCCTCGAAGGAGCCGCCCATGGTCGCCATTCAACAAGACACCACCGTCCAACCCGGCGGCATCATCCACATCCATTCCGACCAACTCCCTGCCGGCGCCCGAGCCCATGTGACCGTCGTGATCGACCAAACTGCCACCCATACAACACCCACTGAATGCGAGCCCTCAGCCAATGCTCCGCGCGTCCCCGGCCTGTGGCAAGGGAAAATCTGGATGGCTGACGATTTCGACAAAGAACTTCCCGAATCCTTCTGGCTGGGGGGCGAGTGAGACTCCTCCTGGATACCCATATTTTTATTTGGTGGAGCGAGAATTCTCCCAAGCTTTCCCCGCAAGCCCGCGACGCAATCTCCGATCCAACTTCTGAACTCTTCGTCAGCACTGCTTCCCTTTGGGAAATAGTCATCAAAAACCAGCTTGGAAAGTTATCTTTCCCGCGCCGCTGGAGCAAACAATTCCGCAAACACTCGCCCATTACCATATGAAGCTGCTGCCCATCGAATTGTCGCATCTCTTTTGTTTCCATCAATTGCCACTTCATCATCGTGATCTCTTCGATCGCATCCTCGTCGCCCAGGCCGCCGTCGAATCCATGACCCTTGTCACGGTCGATCCAACCCTGCACGCTTATGGCGTGGCAATTCTTTAACGCCGAATTCACTTTAATCCCGGAGCCCCTCATGCCCACCCGCCACGACCATCGCACCTCCTCCCAACTCCGCCCGATCAAAATTCAACGCCGCTTCACCAATCACGCCGGCGGCTCCGTGCTCATCTCCTTCGGCCAGACGCGCGTCCTCTGTACCGCCATGATCGAAAAAGACCTGCCGCCATGGCTCCGCGCCAAAGGCCCCAACGCCGGCGGCTGGCTCACGGCTGAATACTCCATGCTCCCTTCCTCCACCACCACCCGAAAACGGCGCGACGCCTCCAAGCCCGATGGCCGCTCCGTTGAAATTCAACGCCTCATCGGCCGCGCCCTCCGCTCGTGCATCGACCTCAAAGCACTGCAAAACGCGGAAGGCGCCGGACTGACGCTTTTTGTTGATTGCGACGTCCTCCAGGCCGACGGCGGCACCCGCACGGCCGCCATCACGGGCGCTTGGATCGCCGTCGCCGACGCCGTCACCGCCGCAAAAAAGCCGCGCTCCTCCCCACAGACGCCAAAGTCCTCACCAACCAAGTCGCCGCCGTCAGCGTCGGTATCGTCGAAGGCACTCCCGTCCTCGATCTCGATTACGTCGAAGATGTCGAAGCCCACGTCGATATGAACGTCGCCATGCTTCAAGACAAAACCTTCGTGGAAGTTCAGGGCACCGGCGAACACGCCACCTTTTCCCCCAAACAACTACAGCAAATGCTCGCCCTCGCCATGAACGGCATCCAATCATTGCACCAAGCCCAAAACACCGCGCTGCGACGCAAATAACATCCGAATCACACTCCACACCGGTGTTTCAAATTAACACCAGGGGCGAGGGCGTGCGTCTTCTTGGGCATGATGCTCGCTATCAAACTGGCGATGGATCAGACGTTTCTGCCCTTGTTCGGCGCATCCGCGCATCGTATCATCGCTCTTCCCATTTGCGGTTCCGCGTCGTACGAGGCTGTTCTTCATGCATTCCCTGACTGCGGTGCGCACCGCCACACAGAGTTCCCCGTCCACACCCCCCCAGCGACGCCCCGGCCGCACGCGCGTCGCCATCCTCGGTGCCACCGGTTCCATCGGCTGCAGCGCCATCGACGTCTGCCGCCATCTCCCCGAACAATTTGAAATCCACTCCCTCACCGCCGTCACCAGTTGGAAAAAACTCTCCGAACAAGCCCTCGAAACACGCCCCCAAATGGTCGCCCTCAACGATAAATCGACCGACGAAGCCCCCTCCGACAATCTCCGCGCACTCCGCGACCAACTGCTGGGCACCGGCATTCAACTCATCACAGGCCCCTCCGCGATGGAAGAAATTGTCCGCCTCGACGAAGTCGATACCGTCGTCGCCGCCGTCGTCGGTGCCGCCGGCCTCGCCCCCGTCATCGCCGCCGCCAAAGCCGGCAAGACCATCGCCCTCGCCAACAAGGAAGCACTCGTCCTCGCCGGCTCCATCGTCATGCCGATCGCCAAACGTCACGGCGCCACCATCGTCCCCGTCGACTCCGAACACTCCGCCATCTTCCAAAGCCTCCGCTCCGGCGTCGAAAAAGAAATCCGAAAAATCATCCTCACCGCCAGCGGCGGCCCCTTCCGCTCCTGGTCCAAAGCCAAAATCGAAAACGCCACCGTTGAAGAAGCCCTCGCTCATCCCAACTGGAAAATGGGTCCTAAAATCACCATCGACTCCGCCACCATGATGAATAAAGCCCTCGAAATCATCGAAGCCCACTGGCTCTTCGACCTCCCCGCAGACAAAATCGAAGTCCTCATTCATCCACAAAGCATTGTCCACTCCATGATTGAGTTCGTGGACGGCTCCGTCATCGCCCAGCTCGGCACGCCCGATATGCGGACCCCCATCCAATACGCCCTGACCCATCCAAATCGCATGGATGGCTGTAGTACCCGCCTCGATTGGTCGAAAATCAAAGAGATGACTTTTGAGCAACCCGACGAGCGTTTCCCCGCCCTACAATTAGGATACGAAGTCGTGCGCTCGGCGGCACGTCCGGAGCCGTCGTCAACGCCGCCAACGAAATCGCCAACGAAATGTTCCGCGCGGGGAACATTCGGTTCGGTGAGATCGTACAAAGAGTGGAGGATGTCTTGCGCGTCACAAAAAGTCCGGCTTCATCGCGCAACCAACACTCGAACAACTCCTCACCGCGGACGCATGGGCACGCGACACGGCACGATCAATCTGAAGCCGGTGCAACCTGCAGCAGGTGCATTCTAAAGCAGGCACTCTAAAGCAGGGACTCTGAAGCCGGTGCGACCTGAAGCCGGTGCAACGCGACCCCGGTAGGGGTCCAAGCCTTTAGCCCACGGCAAGCCAGCGAAGCTGGCACCGCCGTGGGAAAAAGGCCGCGAAAAAACCCCTCGCCCCGGCAGGGGCGAAAGGGAATGTCAAAAGTCGCTCCCGCCCCTCCTGGGGCGATTGAATACCTGCAACACTCTCACGAATCGCTGAAAGGCTTAGGATGCGGAATTTCCCGAAAAAACTTCAATCCCAACACCACCGCTCCCAAATCGTCCTCTACACTCTCACCATCCCCCTGCTGGCCTTCTCCCTGGCCTCCTTCGCCGATTCCATCCTCCGCGTCGTCTGGATGATCCTCGGCTTCAGCCTCATCATCTTCCTCCACGAACTCGGACACTTCGTCGTCGCTCGCTCCTGCAGCGTCAAATGCCTCGCATTCTCCCTCGGCATCGGACCCCGCATGCTCGGCTGGCGTAAAGGTGCCGGCTTCAGCTTCGGCAGCGATCCCTTCGACCCCGAAGCCAAGGAAGTCCGCAAACACCCCGTCGAAGAAACCGAATCCGTCATCACCCACTCCGATCTTCCCACCCGTGCCGACGCCCCCCCCCACTCCGCCGCCGTCGGCAATACCGACTACCGCGTCTCCTGGCTCCCCCTCGGCGGCTACGTCCGAATGCTCGGCCAGGACGACATGGACCCCACCAAAATCTCCAGCGATCCCCGCGCATTCAATAACCGCCCCATCTGGCAACGCATGTGCATCGTCTCCGCCGGCGTCATCATGAACCTCATCTTCGCCGCCGTCGCCTTCTCCATCATTTTCAGCCCCGGCATCGGCGTCGATTTCCCACCCGCACAACTCGGCCAGGTCGTTTACGACGCACCCGCATGGAAAGCCGGACTCCGCATGGGCGACCGCATCGTCGCCATCGACGGCGACAAACCCACCGGCTCCTTCCTCGAATTCACCGACGTCATGATCGCCTCCGCTCTCTCCAGCGGCCACGATAAAATCAAATTCGACTACATCCCCTACGGCCAATCACAAACCAAAACCATCGAAATCCTCCCCGAAATTAGCCCCGCCAGCGGATTCCTCGCCATCGGTGCCGAATCCATGATCGGCACCAAAATCGGCTCCTCCGGCGAAGAATACGCCAAACAAAAACCCGTCACCAAAAACACCCCCGAACTCGCCAAGATCCGTGAGGGGGATGAAATCGTCGCCATCGACGGAGAACCCGTCCAGGACGACTACATGAAAATCTACCAGCACGTCCAATCCAAAAACGGCGAACCCGTCGCGCTCACATTGCATAACACCAAAAACAAATCACTCCCGCCATTGACCATCACGCTCGCGCCCCGCCTCGAACCCCGCCTCGGCGTCAAAGGCGTCCCCTCCATCCTCGGCGTCGCGCTTCGCGTCATCCTCGGCAAACCCTCATTCTGGAGCGCTGCCGCCTCCGCCGGCCTTAAGGAAGGCGATGCAGTCCTCCAGGTCGGCGACCGCACCAACCCCACCGTCGAACAATTTATCGATGTCGTCTCCAGCAACCCCGGAAAAATAATCGACATCGTCGTCGACCGCGACGGCACCAGAAAAACCATCCAGGCCACGCCCAAGACCGTCAAAGGCAAGGGCCTCCTCGGCATCCCGCTCGTCGACGATCCCGAAAAACTCGCCTTCAACGTCGTCGGCGCCGGCAGCGATGCTGAACGCCTCAATCTCCCCACCGGAGCCACCTTCGCCGCCATCGACGGCCAAAAGGTCGGCAACTGGTTCGATATCTACGGCGAACTCCGCAACAAAACCGTCGGCACCCCCGTCGCCGTCACCTTCAACACCGACAAAGGCCCCCTCACCAGACCCCTCACCATGACCGCCGCCGATTCCGACGCACTCAAGACCCTCATGCACTACGAACTCGGACTCCAGCTCTCCTACCGCACCGAGACTCAGCGCGGAAACAACACCGGCCAGGCCGTCGTCATGGGCATGGAGCACACCAAAAAATTCATCCTGCAAGTCTACATGACCCTCGCCGGCCTCTTCCGCGGAACCGTCTCCCCCACCAACCTCCACGGCATCCTTGGCATCACCAAGGTCGGCTACGACGCACAGGAACGCGGACCCGTCTGGCTCTGGTACATCCTCGCACTCGTCTCCGTCAACCTCGCCGTCGCCAACTTCCTCCCCCTCCCCATCGTCGACGGCGGCCTCTTCCTCCTCCTCATCCTCGAAAAAATCCGCGGCAAACCCCTCTCCCTCAAAGTCCAATCCGCCATCCAGGTCGTCGGCCTAGTCATCCTCGCCGGCCTCTTCCTCTTCGTCACCATCAACGACATCTCCCTCTTCTAACCCCCAACCACCCCCCCCCATCCCATCAACGCCCGCTGCCTCAGCAGCGCGGGCACCGCGCCTCGCTTTTAAGATTAAAGGCACATCGATGAGTATCGAAGAAACAAGAAATTTAATTTCAGACATTCCAAATGGCATGGATATCCTATGCTAAGTATATAATTGCCGGCGCACAGCTTCCACCGCATCCTCGATTCTCGGACGCAGGACGATCATATCGAGCGAAGCGAGATTCCCAACATGGAACGGGCATTAACCTATGCCGGTTTAGTTCCTTTCGTCGTATTAAACTGAACCCAAAGCCATGCGGCAAGCCCGCAATGAAAAGGTAGCCATAATGCAGGTATTCTGCCTATGGACTATGGCCGTTTAGTTATGCGAGCAATGTAGACTTTGCGGATTTCAGGATCATCCTTTGACATGTCCCACTTATCGCTGCCGCTCTTGACAATCCCGCCATTGCTTTTGCTCGCAGACTCCGATGGGCTCGCGATTTGAACGCGTACGTGCCCAGAGGAATCCTTGGTAACACTGGAAACGATTCCAGAGTGGCCTCCCCAATCCGAATCACTGTCCTTTCGATACCAGAGCTGAATAAAATCACCCACCTTCACGTCTTTTGGCTTCACGGTGTCGCCGATCTTTGCAATGTCAACAATCGCCCGCTGAACTCCACGAATTTGGTCATCTTCCAATGCGAGCGCTTCATTTAGATCTTTAGGCTTTATGCCGGCAATATTGACGGCACGGCCCATTTCATCCGTCATATTTACGCCAAGGGATTTTAACCACCCGGCCGTAAACATTGTGCAATTCATCTGTTGTTTTCCAACATCGCGCCCATATTTATATCCGGACATCGCCAGCGCTTGAACGCCCAGCTTGGCACCTTCCGCGATAACTTGCCCCCTTTGGTCTTCGCTTCGATCCCAAAATTCGTTCAAATCAAATGCAGGTTTGTCACTTGCTCCTTTCCCATCATCAACCCATTGTCCACCTTCCTCGGGATGCGAACAATCCTCCTTTGCGTCGTGAAGAACATGCGCATAGTTGCATTCCCACTTTAATGCGGCATAGGCAGCAGGTGTTAGAAGGGCCACCGCGAACAGGGTGACACCAAAAGAAACGCGGCGAACAGATGTATTCTCCATGAGCAATCCCCAAGTGTTGATGAAAGTATCCACCAATGAAGACGCGGGCGAGTGTCGTCAGCCTCCGAATGACTGTCAAGATAAATGTTCCGAGTTCCCCAAGATGCCAAGTAATCGAGAACGGGCATTTGGTTGAAGGGAGCGGGACGCGCGGTGAATCTTGCCGTGAAACCACGCATCCGGAAGCTCTAATCTGGCCCCCCCTCCGAGCGAGGAGGGATCGGGGCATCCATTGGTCATGATCAGGGCATGATCCCCCCCCAAAACACCTCCTAATTCACCCCATTCCCCAGCGACAACGTCACAAAACATGCCCATTCTGCTCATTCTCGCGGGTTTTTCGTCACCATCAACGACATTTCCCTCTTTTAAGCTCTACAACCACTCTTCAAACGGCTTCGCCAGTCTGCGAAATTCCTTCGTGGGAAGGTGCACCGTGCCCCACGCCTCCGATCGCGGACGCATGTGCTCGCGGTAATCGGCGATGGTGATGCCCAGTGTGCCGTACCACTTTTCGTTGTGCAGGAACATCTCTTTGAGGGGGGCGGTTTGCGGGTCGGTGGGCCAGTGGTACATAAACAGAAACATGGCAGTAAACCCGTCGCCGAAGATATCCTGCCATTGGCGGAGGTCGTCAATGTCCTCGCGGGTGGTCCAGTTCTGGAGCGACCCGCGCGGGGGAGCGAGCTTGCGGCCTTTGACGTCCACGAGGAGATTTTTGCCCTCGGGACGATAGACCACAAAATCGAACGACTTCAGCTTCGCTCCCGCAAACAGCGCCTTTTTTTGCTTCGTCAACCGCTATATAGGGCAGTCCCTTGCGGCGAAGGTAGTCCTCAAACGCCGCTTCATAATGAATGACCGGTTTGGTGCGCGGGCCCATGCAATGTCCTTATAGAGAGGTCGGGCAAGCGTAACATGGCATTACGGGGACGTAAATTGGCCATGGATGACCCTAAATTCGCAGGCGGGGACGAAAGAGCAGACAGGAAATGGGCGAAGAGTTCTGGCGTGTTTCTTTCAATGTAGCCGATCTGATAAACTTATCGGTCTTTGCTGAATTACCGGAGCACCCCCCGTGGCGATAGAACGGCCAACATTTCACGAGTCCTGGTACCGCGTCGCGGCGTCTGCATCCGCGCCTTCGGACGACGGTCCAGATTTCCCGCCAGCACTTTCGCGGCCAGCCCTGGCATGTCGTGCAGGATCACAGCAATAACGCATTCTTCCGTCTCGCGGAGCCGGCCTATCGGTTTGTGGGAATGCTCGACGGCAATCGCTCCGTCGCGGATGCCTGGAAGCTCGTCAACGAACAACTCGGCGACGACGCCCCCACCCAGGGCGAGGCGATCCAATTGCTCGGGCAGTTGTACACGGCCAATCTCCTCCAGGCCGAAGTGCCGGCCGACGCTCACACCCTTTTTGCCCGGTACAAGAAACGGCGCAACCGGGAAGTGTCGAGCTACCTGATGAACATCATGTTCGCGCGCGTGCCGCTGGTGGATCCCGATGCGTTCCTGGAGCGATGGCTCAAAGCGCTGGGATGGATCTCTGCGCCACGGGGCTGGTGGTATGGCTCCTCTTGATCGGCATGGGGATGTATGCGATCGCGCAGGTCCCGGAATGGCCGTCGCGGCTGCTGGGCTCCGCCGGTTCGGTCCTCTCGCCGGACAATCTCGTGTGGCTCTATGTCGCCTTCGCGGCCATTAAAGCGTGCCACGAAATGGGCCACGCGATCAGTTGTAAAAAATTCGGACGCCAGGGCGGAACCGGCGGCGAAGTACACATCATCGGCATCATGTTTCTGGTCTTTACGCCCGTTCCGTACGTGGATGCCAGCAGTTCATGGGCACTCACCAACAAATGGCATCGCGCGATGGTCGGAGCCGCGGGGATGTGGGTCGAGTTGGGAATCGCCTCCGTCGCGGCCATGATCTGGGCGAATACGGGCGACACCGGCATCTATGCGTGGATGCATGCCTTTGCGTACAACATCATGTTCGTCGCCAGCTTCTCCACCGTCGTTTTCAACGCCAATCCCCTTCTCCGCTATGACGGCTACTATATTCTTTCCGATCTGATCGAGATTCCCAATCTCGCGCAACGCTCCAAGGAATATATTTATTATCTCGTGAAGCGATATGCGTGGAACGTGCGGTTCGCGCGCAATCCCGCCTACAGCGGCGCGGAGCAAATCTGGCTCTTCTGGTACGCGATCGCATCCTTCATCATGCGGGCGCTGGTGTCGTTCAGCATCATGTTTTATCTGGCGAGCGTGCTGGATGGAGCCCTCATTGTGCTGGCGACGGCGATGGCCATCGCCGGGCTGGTTACGTGGGTACTCGTTCCGCTGGGGCAGTTTTTCCATTATCTGCTCACCAATGGCGAACTCTCGCGCGTTAGAACCCGAGCGGTGGCGACGACGTTGGTATTCGCGATTCTATTGGTGCTCGGCGTGGGCGTGATTCCGGTACCGTATCATGCTCGCGCGTCGGGCGTGGTTGAGCCTTCCGAAATGCAGGAGTTGTTCGCGGGCAACGACGGATTCGTGCGGACGACGCATGCCTTGAGTGCGGATGCACACCTGCCTACGAAGCCGGGCGATATTCTCGCGATGCCGATGGTTGCCAAGGACGCACTGATCGTGGATGAACAAAGCCCGCAGTTGGCATCGCAACGAGGGGCGCTGGTGGCGATTCGCGCCGGGAAAATCGTGGAGCGAAACATCGCGGCTGAGCATAAAGAACTTGGCAAGGTCAAGCTCCTCAATGATCAGGTCGAAAGCCTCAACGAGCAGATGCAGCAGTTGGACGAGCAGATCGGCGAGTTGCAACTGAAGTCGCCTCTGGCCGGCGTCCTGGTCGCGCCGGACATGGAATCGAAGCAATATGCCTATCTGAAGCGCGGCGATCATGTGGGGCTGGTCGCGGACCTGCGACACCTCATTATCCGTGCCGCGGCGACCAACGAGTTGGGCGGCCCCCTGGAAAAAGAAGCCAGCCGCCGCGTTGAAATCCGCGTCAACGGCCGCCCCGATATCCTTCTCACCGGCACTATCACCCGCGCCGTTCCCGCCGGCACGAACCAATTGCCCTCCGCTGCACTGGGTTATCAAGTCGGCGGGCAATTCACCACCGCACCCGACGACAAGGGCGGCACCAAGACCGTCGAAAACTTTTTCGAAATCCGCATCGACGCCCTCGCGCTCGAAGCCGGACCTAAACTAATGATGGCGGAATATGCGAAGACTCACGTCGTCCCGCTGTTCCCGGGACAACGCGTCGTTATCCGATTCGATTTCCAAAAGAAGCCCATCGCCGAGCAGGCATGGACCAGCTTGCTGCAACTGTTCCAAAAGAAATTCAAGATCTAAAGAAATTGTAGATGTGAGGAAGGGTCGCATTTATTTTTTCTCTGTATTCTCCGTGATCTCCGCCGTTTCAGATTGTTTGATGTAGCAGGACGCTATGGGATTTAATACAACAATGGTTCCCGGGGGAGCGGAAGTCGCGGTCCAGCCGGCGTCGGTGGTCCCGTCCGCGACGTGGCAGATGCTCTCGTCGCAGGTGCGCACCGAGCCACTGCCGCAGGATATGGACGCGATGTGGGATGCCGCGAAGGGCTACGTGTGGCGGTTCAAATATCGAACCCAGCGTTATCTCGCGAAAGCGCAGCGCGTTGTGGATTTTGCCTATCTCTATAAAGACGTTTCGGATGCCCGGCTGCGGGAAATGGCGCTCGATTACCGTGCGATGTTTCGCACGGGCAAGGAGACGCCCGAGGACCTTCTCAAGGCCGTCGCTCTTGTCCGCGAGGTCGCCTCGCGTACGCGTCAGGAAGAACATTATCTTGTCCAGGTTGCCGGCGCTCGCCATGCTTGATCGTTGTGTCGCGGAAATGGCCACTGGCGAAGGCAAAACGCTGACCGCCTCGCTGGTTGCCACGATCGCCGGATGGCGCGGACGAGGCTGCCACGTCATCACCGTCAACGACTACCTCGCCAAGCGCGACGCCGAGGCCATGGGCGTTATTTACAACTTCTGCGGGCTCACCGTGGGATATGTCCAGGGTGATTCCAAGCCGCACGAACGGCGGGCCGCCTATCACTGCGACATCACCTATTGCACGAACAAGGAAGTGTGCGCCGACTTTTTACGCGACCGCCTCGCACTCGGGCGGCTCAAGGATCTCCCCTCGGCACTCCTCGGAAAAATGTTGTACGGCCAAGGCACCGACCGCGTCGTCATGCGCGGTTTGGCCTTCGCAATCATCGACGAAGCGGACTCCGTGCTCATTGATGAATCCGTCACGCCGCTGATTATCTCCGGCGATGCCCCGAACGAAGAGCAGGTCGAGGCTTTCCGTCAAGCTGCCGACATCGCCGCCCGGCTGGTGCGAACCAAGGATTACAACGTCAATCCGCGCTACCGCGAAGTCGAACTCACCGACGCCGGCTTTGAACGCGTGATGGATATGTCCGAAGGTTTCGGAGGGCTCTGGAACGGTGCCCGCCGCGCTGAGGAACTCGTCACTCAAGCCCTCTCGGCCCGCGAATTTTATCTCCGCGGCAAACAATACGTCGTCTCCCGCACCAAGGACGAGGACAAGGTCGTCATCGTCGATGAATTCACCGGCCGCCTCATGCCCGACCGCACCTGGCGCGAAGGCTTGCACCAGGCCGTGGAGGCGAAGGAACAAATCATCATCAATCCCCCCAAAGACACGTTCGCCCGCATCAGCTTCCAGCGGTTTTTCCGCTCCTACCGCCAACTTTGCGGAATGACCGGAACGGGGCAGGAGGCACGCCGTGAATTGTGGCAGATCTATCATCTCCCGGTCGTATTGATCCCGACCCACAAAAAGAATCAGCGCGTCAACCATCCCGATGCGGTCTACCCCACCGAGCAAACGAAATATGCCGCCATCGTCGCGGAAATTCAGCGTTTGCATGCAACCGGCCAGCCTGTGCTTGTAGGCACGCGCAGCGTCAAAAACTCAGAGCGTCTGAGCGAGATGCTGACTGAACTCGCCCTGCCGCATCAGGTGCTCAATGCGGTGCGTCATGCGGAAGAGGCACAAATCGTGGCGATGGCCGGCGGCTTGGGGAAAATCACGGTCGCGACCAACATGGCCGGTCGCGGAACGGATATTAAATTAAGCCGGGGCGTGGTTGAACTCGGCGGCTTGGCCGTCATCGCCACCGAGCGTCACGAGTCGGGCCGCGTCGATCGGCAGTTGTTCGGACGCGCCGCACGGCAGGGCGATCCCGGCCGGGCGCAGGCGTTCGTCGCGCTGGATGATGAGCTCGTTCTTCAACATGCGCCACGGCTCGGACGGCTGGCGCGTGCCATGGCGGGCCTTGGCACCGCTATCCTCAACAATCCGTTCTACAAAAAACTATTTCGCATCGCGCAGACCAAAGCACAACGCCAGGCGCTCAACCAACGCCGATCGGTCCTTAAGTCCGACGACTGGATGGATGAATCCCTCGGTTTCGCCGGCGCGGAGTAAGCGCGCTTTGGCGACATTTGACGAATCTTTCAAGCAAAGGCTGCGCGGCGCATGGGCAAGCAATACCGGATCGGCGTGATTGGGTTCGGACGCATGGGCCGGGGGTTTGCCGCCGCGATGATCGCCAATCCGATCTGGGATGTCGCCGCCGTTTGTGATATCCACCCGCTCGCCCGCGCCGACGCGCAGCAACTTCTCCCCAACGCCCGCGTGACGGCGGATTCTGAAGATATTTTTAAGGACAAAACGCTCGACGTCGTCGGCATATTCACTCTTGCCGACTGCGCGGCCCGAGTTTATTCGGCGGCGCTCCAGACAAAAAAACATATCATTGCCGAAAAACCGCTCGCCCCGGATGTCAAAACGGAGTGGACGCTCGTTGAAGAAATTGAAAAGAGCAAACGCCTCGTCGCCGTCAATCTCTTCAACCGAAACGCCTGGTACCACAAGGAAATTCAACAGCAGATCGCCGACGGAGAGATCGGCGACCTCGGCATTATCCGCGTCTGCCACATGACCCCGGGGCACATGCCCACCGAGGGACACGAGCCCGAAGGTCCACCCTTTCATGACTGCGGCATGCACTACGTCGACGTTGCCCGTTGGTACGCCAAGTCCGAATACAAACACATGGCACGCCCAGGGAATCCGCATGTGGAATTACAAAGATCCCTGGTGGGTGCAATCCCACGGCACATTTGAAAACGGCGTCGTCTTCGACATCACCCAGGGCTTCGTCTACGGACATCTCGCGAAAGATAAAACGCACAATTGCTACGTCGACTGCATCGGCACCAGGGGCATCGCACGCATGTGGCATGACTTTCACAATGCCACCATCGAAGTGCATGGCATCCATAAAACCGTCCGCAAGACCGCACTTTTTAATGACAAAAAGCTCGACGTGATGGTCGATCTATTCGCCCGCTCGCTGATCGCCGGTAAGAACCTCGGATTTCCAACGGCGAGGGATGCGGTGATTGCGTCCGAAGTCGCCTGGGCCATGTTGAAGGATGCCGTCAGTCACATGCCGCCCGTCGTGGGGCGGCTGAGTGAATTGGACGATATTCTGGCGCATCGACACGCGCTGCGCCAAAACGGTGACAGCGGCTACGGGCTGCCGCTACGTCAAACGGATCAGCAACTCTCGGCGATGGGGAAACGCGAGGAGGCACGCGCATGCGGCGAAGATTTCTGCACCCCTCCTCCCCCACGGCCCCCCATTGCCGGCGATGCCTGCGCGTGAATGTTCCATCATTTCGTTAAATCGATGTGGCGTACCTGCGTGTTGCCGTCCGGTTGAATGACGACAAAAACCGCTTCCTTCATGTCGGGTGCATCATCAATCTTTTTCATCGCGCCCAGAAACTGTTTCTGGTCCGTGATCGACTGGTCGTTGACCTTCGTGATCAAGTCCCCCATGTGCAGGGGCGTGGATCCCAGCGACGCCGGCGAGCCATTTTTTACCAGTTCGACCATCACGCCCTTCGTTTCCTGCGGCAGACGGCGAGCGTAGGCGTCATAGAAAACCAGGTCACGCGTCACCACTCCGACCTTTGCGGAAAATATCGCCGGCATCTCGCCCGCGGTCTTTGGCGCGGCGCTTAGCGTCGCCGGAACCTCCATGTTCTTTCCATCCCGCAGGATTCCCACGGTGATTTTGTCTCCCGCGTTATATCGTTCCACTGCGTGTGACAGGTGCATCACCATGATCTCCGGCACCGGGCTGGTGCTGAACGGCTTGCCGTCGATGGTCAGAATGATGTCTTGGGGCAGCAACCCCGCCTTGTCCGCCGCTTCGTTCGCGATCACTGACCCGATCATCACACCCGAAGGCTGCTTGATCTCCTTCAGCGAGCGAATGTCCTCGCTGATCCCCGTGATGCCGTCTATTGCGAGCCATGCCCGGGGCGATTCAAACGGAGCCGTCGGGATATTTTTGAACAGCGGCACCACTTCCTCAGCGGGGAGATAGGCGCTGCTTTGCTCATCATCAATGAGTTGAATGCCGTGCATGCCGCTGGAATCGCGCAGGATCATCGAATCGCCCATCGCGGGAAAAGTAATACCCACGAGCTTGCCGCTTTCGAGATCGAAAACCGGGCTCGTGCCGCGTGTGAGGCCAAATGAATCCGTGTTCGCCATCGGATGCGTGAGATCGAGCAATTCTTTCACCCGGCTGGTGCCGACATAAGGTTCATAGCCCCCGGCCTTGCCCAGCCGCGCAATGGAAAAAACCTGCTGGCCCAGCGAAGTCTTCGTCATTTCCCCTGGCGTGAAAACGGGCGCGTCGATCGGTTTTTCGGTCTTGAGGAAGGCAAACAAACGGTTCTTTGTGCGCCCAATCAACTTCGCCGGCACGCTTGTGAAATTCTTTGAAGCCACGCGCACCTTCAGGTCCTTGATCCATTCCTTTGGATAATTTTCCGGAATCAGCGCACCTGAAATGAGGATGATGCCATCGTCATGTATCAGTATGCCCTGCCCTGCTTCCTCGCGCGACACGTTTTCATTTCGGATGGTGAATTCCACGGGCACCAGGCTCTTTGTGACCGCCTTCACCTTGGCATCTATGTCGGTTTCCGCGTGGGTGCCGGCGGCGAAAATAAAGGTCGCGACGACGGCAGCAGACATCGCGAGAAATCGTCTGTGTTGAAAACCCTGCATGTTTCGTATCCTCAAAGATGTTCCTGAATAATGAATTCACCGCGATTGAACTTTAATCACGCGGCTTGAGCACCTGCATCAATTGCCCGCGGCCGCGGCGAATGTCGATCCCAATCGGATGCGGATTCTTCTGCCACGCATCCGCCGCCGCCTGCAACTCCTCCACCGACGTCACGGCTTTCCCGTTGACCTTCAGAATAATGTCGCCGTTCTCGATTTCCGCGGTTTCCGCCGGCGAGCCGGGCCGCGAGCCGGTGACCAGCACCCCCTGAAGATGCGGCAAACGCGCATCACGCAAATAGGCCCGCGTCACGTCTCGAACGCTCAACCCCCACGCCACGATCGCCTTCTCCTCCGTGATGACGCTTTCCAATTTCTCGGTCTTCACGGAGATCGCCGCCGCCTCTGCTTGTCCCGGTCGCCGCACGGTCAGTTTAATCGAATGCCCGATCGGAAAATCACCGATCATTTTTCGCACCGCCGCAAGCTGTTCAGGAAAACGCACCGTCACCGGATGATCGTCCACCGCCAGAAGGATATCCTCCGCCTTCAGCCCCGCGACCGCCGCTGGCGAATCGTTGTCTACGCTCGCGACGAGCACGCCCTTGTCCATCCCGACATCATAAAACTTTTCCAGATCCTGCAGCGGCTGCAGGACCACGCCGATATAGCTGCGCGAGAATTTTCCCTGCTCCAACAGATGGGCGATCACTTCCTTCGCTACATCAATCGGAATCGCGAACCCTAAATTGTTCCCCGTGCTGAAACCTCGCGTATTGATGCCAATGACCTGCCCGCGAAGGTCCACCAGTGGCCCGCCCGAATTGCCCGGATTGATCGCCGCGTCCATCTGAATCCAATTGTTGAACCATCCCGTTTCGTAGCCGTCGATGTCGCTCTCATCAAAAAAACGATCTTTATTGCTCACGATGCCTGCCGTAACCGTGCGTGAAAGCCCGTACGGGGTCCCCACCGCCATCACCGGCTGGCCCAGCATCACCTCGGAAGAGTTGCCAAGGTCGGCATGAGAAAATGTGAGATGCTTGCGATGAATCTCCTCCATATCCAGTTGCACGAGCGCGAGGTCCGTCCAGTGATCCGATCCCAAAAGCGTCGCGCGAACATGCTCCAGGTTTGCCAGCGTGATATCGATCCGCTTGGCGCGCCCCGCGACATGGAAGTTCGTCAGCACGTGCCCAAGATCATCAATAATCACGCCTGAACCGATTGTGCGCTCCGATCTCGATTGACCTTGAATAAAATCCTCAATGACCACATCCAAGCGCACCACCGCCGGACTGATGCGCGACGTCGCGTAACGCACCGGGTATGTCGGACGAATATCAATCGACGCGGGATCTTCACGGGGAGCCGAGTGCAGCCTCCGACGGACAAAGACACCACGGCGGACCAGCATAAAACGGACCAGGTGAGGGCGAACTTCATGAATGCTCCAGAAACAATGGCGGCGGTTTTTCGCAAGCACCCTGTGGATGCGTCTGCATTTTTCCTGCTGCCTTCCCACGCGCTCTAAGCAAGTTGCCGCGACCATCAATCCGTTTCGTGCATTCAGGTCACAAGCGAAGGTTGTCGATGAGGCGCGTCCCGCCGAGCTTCGCCGCGACCAGCAAAACCGCCGGGCCGGTGATCAGTCCGTGCGGCTGCGCGCTCCAGAGCGCAAGGCTCTCCACATCCGCCACGACGGCATATTGCACGGCAAGCCCGCGACTCTCGATACGGGCGCGCATTCTCGCCTCCAGTGCCCCCGCGCCACGCTCGCCGCCATCATACTCGCTCTTGGCCGCACGCATTCCTTCATAAATCGCCGCCGCGCGGGGACGCTCCTCCGGGCTTAGATACCGATTGCGGCTGCTCATCGCGACGCCATCCGATTCACGGACAGTCGCACACGTGATCACTTCCACCGGCATGTTCAGCTCCACGCACATCCGCCGCACAATCGCCTGCTGCTGGAAATCCTTTTGACCCAGCAGCAGCTCCGTCGGCTCCACGATGTTCAACAACTTCGCCACCACCGTGCAGACCCCCCGGAAATGCCCCGGCCGAATTGCGCCTTCCAATACATTCGCCAGCGCGCCGGGATGAATGGATACGCCATTCTCCAAATCGTTGGACCCCTTCTCCTTCAATAACGGATACATTTCCTCCGCGCTCGGAACGAGAACCGCGTCGCAACCCGCCGCCTGCAGCGCGGCAAGGTCCGTCTCCAACGTCCGCGGATACTTTGCAAAATCCTCCGTCGGCCCAAACTGCGTGGGATTCACAAAGATCGACGAAATTGCTTTTCCTGATTCACCCGCCAGACGTCGCGCCTCACGTATCAGCGACACGTGCCCCTCGTGAAGGGCTCCCATGGTCGGCGCGAACGGCACTCGGATCATGGGCCCCAGCGAGCGCCTCCATTTCCGAAACTCAACAATCGAATGAAAAACCTGCATTGCGCTCCTTCAATTCCGTTCACTCACCATTGCATCTGCCCGCAGCTGCGGCAATTCGTTGAACAATTGCTGAATCGTTTTGCCCTGCGCTGGATGTACCACCATTGCCGCGATTTCAACCAGCGGCTCCAGCACAAAACGACGCTCGTGCATCCGCGGGTGGGGAAGAATCAGCTCTTCCATATTAAGAATAACGTCGTCATGGAGCAGGAGGTCCAGATCGATAATTCGCGGAACATTCGCGCCCCCCCCCGCCGCCGCCGCCCCCGTTCGGTCGCGCCCCAACCCGACTTCAATCTGCAACAGCGCCCGCAGCAACGCCAGCGGTTCCAGCGTCGTATCAAGCGCCGCCGCGGTATTGATAAACCGGCCCGACCCCCTCGGAGCGTTCACCGGCTCCGTTTCGCGAAGTGTCGCCACCCTCCTCACATGCGTTCCCGGCAGCGAGCCAATGCGAGCCAGCGCCGCATGAATTGTCAATTCACGGGAACCAAGGTTCGACCCGAGAGCGATATAAGCCATTGCCATTGGATTGAGCATAAGAGGGCAAGCCCAGCCTGCGCCAAGAGCCCGGCCCTCCCGCCGCGAATGACTCTTGCGGATATCAATATTTAAATTTGATACTTACATGTCTTCATAAATCAGTTCGACTAAGAATTGCCTAAGAAACCGCCTGGCGGGACTGGCATAATAGTCCGGTGGCCACGATCATAGGTGAATAAATAAATCGTTCAGTCTTGTACAAATTCATTGACCTCGCCAAATGCCATTGACTACATCTTTTCCGGGAGCTGCGCCATGAAGATCACCGATGTCGCCATCCAACTTGCACCCTCCGGCCAGGATCGGCTCCGCGGCTTCTGCTGCATCACCATCGACGGCTGCTTCGTTGTCCGAGACATCAAAGTCATCAACGGTCCCAACGGCCTTTTCGTCGCAATGCCCTCCCGAAAAATCATGGCCGGCTGTTCACAGTGCCGCACCAAAAACCACCTCCACGCCCGCTTCTGCAACCAATGCGGAGCCCAGCTCGCCGCCATGGTCCCCGTCGGCGAACGCGTGAAATTGCATTGCGACGTCGCTCACCCCATCAACGCCGACTGCCGCCAGATGATCGAACGCGAAATCCTGCAGGCATTCAACGCCGAAACCCAACGCGCACAACAACCCGGCTACGTCGCGAAGCAACTCGGTGACGGCGGCGATTCCCTGATGCCCAGCGAACTCGTGCAACACGGCTGATTCACATCCCATCCTGCGTATCGCGGGAATTCATCACCTGCTTTTCGCCAAGCTGCCAGGCCAATCCTTCATCCCGGCCTATTGACCCGCCCGATGCCGCCCGATACTCTTAAAAGTCCATCGAGGAGAGATGGCCGAGCGGCTGAAGGCGTCGGTTTGCTAAACCGATGTACGGGGTATCCCCTGTACCACGGGTTCGAATCCCGTTCTCTCCGTATCACACGAAGGCTGCTTCTTAAATGCTGCATTGACAGCGGCTAGGAAGCAGCCTTCGGTGTTGATGGGGGGATTCGTCCCGCTGACGTGAGTTTTTTTACGTCGAGGGATGGGGCGGGCGGGGAAGGGCCGGGGGGGGGGTGATCGAAGTCAGGTTATCACAAGCCATCAAAAAAACTTACTTCTTTTCTGAACGTGACGACGGACGCTGTTTCATAAGCCTCACCTGAGTAGGTGATGCTTTGATGCGGGAATGTTTTCATGGGATCAATGATCGTCATATCTATTAACGCGGTTTTCGTGCTTTTGTATAAAGATACCTTGAAAGGGGATGATCTTATTCTGTTATAAACTAGAGAGTGGATAGATACAGAAGACGTTTCTTACATCACAGTAATGCAAACAAATACGGATGAGGTTTACGGTGGTAAATGCGTTTTAAAATCGCGTTTTCTGTGTTGTAATTGAGGCAATTATGAAGCGCATTGAATTCCTTATTTCGCCGATAACTCAACTGATAACTTTTGTGAATAGAGCCTCGCACCATTTAACTAAATCATTATAAAATAAGTAGATATAGTTAATTTTAATACCACTTCTGAATATCAGTCCGGTAGATATCCACCTTTATAGGGCATCGATTGAGTTCCTCATATTTTGATGAACTCGTACTTCATTTTGAACCGAACAAACTTCCGGTCACAAAAACTTTCTGGAGCTTCCCTTATGGCCTCGATTTTTTCCGCGGCTCGTTACTTTCGTCGTCTCTTCCAATCCAACCACACCGTGATGAACGCATCTGCTCTACGCAGACGGCTGACGAACGGGCATCGGCTTCAGAATGCCATTGCGGAGTCTCTCGAGTCACGTATTTTGATGTTTGGCGCGGCGACGCACCTTGCGTTTACGGTGCAGCCGACGACGACCGTGGCCGGGCAAGCAATCTCATCAGTGACGGTGAGCGTGGAGGACTCCGGGAACAGTGTCGTCACCTCTGACAACTCCGCCATCACATTCCTCGTGAACACAGGCCCCGGAAGTACGGCGGGCACGGTATTTTTTGCGGTTTCCGCCACCAACGGGGTGGCTACGTTCAGCGGACTATCACTGACCCAGGCGGGGAATTACACGCTTAAGGCGACGGATCCCGGCTTAACCGCGGGCATCTCCAGCAGTTTTGCGATTACTCCAGATGTTGCGTCACAACTGGCATTTACGACTCAGCCGGTTGGCACGGTTGCCGGTTCCACCCTGGCGAGCGTCGCGGTTTCCGTTGAGGATCAATTCGGAAATGTCGTAACCACGGATAGCTCCAATGTGGTGATTTCTCTTGGGAGCGGCAGCGGGTCGGTCGGAGGGACCACCACAGTCGCAGCTTCGAGCGGCGTCGCCACATTTTCGACCCTCGTTTTGAACACCTCGGGCAATGACACGCTTCATGCCGCGGATGGCGGCCTCACCGCCGCGACTTCCCAGAGCCTGACCATCACTCCGGCCGCCGCGGACCATCTCGCCTTTACGACCCAGCCCGGCAACGCCACTGTGGGAACCCTCGCGAGCGTCGCGGTTTCGGTGGAAGATCAATACAACAACGTCGTCACCTCGAACACGTCGAATGTCACGCTATCCTTGGCGAGCGGCAGCGGCAGCCTTGGCGGCACGTTGACCGTGGCAGCCTCGAGCGGCGTCGCGACCTTCACTGGGCTCTCACTTACTTCGGCAGGCGCCCATACCCTCGGCGCGGCCGACGGAAGCATCACCAGCGCGACGTCCAGCAGCTTTACGCTTGCCCCGGCAGCCGCGACGCACTTGTCCTACACGGCCGCACCATCGAATGTCAGCGCAGGGCCGCTGGGGACGATCACAGTTTCAGTCCTCGATCAATACGGAAACGTCGTGACATCGGATACGTCGAATGTCACGGTGGCATTGACCTCAGGCAGTGGGACACTGCTGGGGACTCTCACCGGCGCGGCTGTGAGCGGCGTGGCAACCTTCAGCAATCTCGCGCTCCACACGCCCGGCAGCTTCACGCTGACGGCTACCGATGGATCGCTGACAAGCATCGGCGCGAACTTCAGCGTCACTCCCGCAGCCGCGGACCGATTGGCGATCACGACCCAACCCGGCAATATGAGCGCGGCGCGGTAGGTGGGATCACCGTGGCGGTGCAGGATCAATACGGCAACGTCGTCACCTCGGACAGCTCGAACGTCACGATCGCCATGGCGAGCGGCGGCGGGACGCTGGGCGGGACCGTGACCGTCGCCGCGGTCAGCGGCGTCGCCACCTTTAACGCCCTCAGCATCCATACGCCCGGCACCTTTACCCTCAGCGCTTCGGATGGGGCACTCACCGGCGCGACTTCCTCAAGCTTTACCGTCACGCCCGCGGCCTCGACCCATCTGGTCTTCTCGGTGCAGCCCGGAAATGTTTCCGCAGGCGCGCTGGGTACCGTGACCGTCAGCGTCGAAGATCAATTCAACAACGTCGTCACCTCCGACGCCAGCACCGTCGTGATGAGCATCGCGAGCGGCAGCGGAACACTCCTGGGCACTCTCAGCGTGCTCGCGGTGAACGGCGTCGCCACATTCAGCAACCTTGCCATCCATAACGCCGACAGCTTCACACTGGCCGCGACGGACGGTTCATTGAGCTCGGCGACCTCGGGCAGCTTTGTCGTCGCTCCGGCGACGGCTTCGCAGTTGATCTTTAATTCCCAACCCAGTGACACGACCGCGGGCAACTCCCTGCTCAATGCCAGTGTCGCGGTGGAAGATCAGTACGGAAATATCGTTACCACCAGCAGCGCGAGCATCACCCTGGCCGTCACAAGCGCCGGATCGACCTTTAACCTCGTCGTGTCGGCCTCCAGCGGCGTGGCGACCTTTGGCGGCATCTCGCTGGTCCATGCCGGGCCTTCCAGCATTCGCGCCACCAGCAGCGGCCTCGCGCCGGCCACCTCCAACTCCTTCAACATTATTCCCGCCGCCCCTTCACAACTTGTTATCACGCAGCAAACCAGCAGCACCACCGCAGGTCAGACGCTCAACGCGTTCAAGGTCGCGGTCGAGGATCAATACGGAAATATCGTCACCACGAATACGTCGAACGTGACGCTTACCGTTGCCAGCGGCAGCGGCACGTTGGGCGGCACGCTCACCGTCGCGGCGGTCGCCGGCGTCGCGACCTTCTCAGACCTTTCCTTTACCAAAGCGGATACCTACACCCTTCATGCCGCAGACGGAAGCCTGACCTCCACGACCTCGGCCAGCTTTACCATTTCGCCCGCAGCCGCATCAAAAGTGGTCTTCACGCAGCAGACCTCCGGCGCCGTTGCAGGTGTTAACCTGTCGCCCGTGATCGTTTCGGTGGAAGACCAATACAATAATGTGGTCACGACCGATTCATCGAATATCACCGTCGCGCTCGGCAGCGGTAGTGCAACGCTCGGCGGCACTCTGACGGTCGCGGCTTCCAGCGGTCTCGCCACGTTCAGCAATCTCAACCTCACCCAGACCGGAGCCTACACGCTCGCTGCGACCGACGGAATTCTTGCCAGCGGAACCTCGAGCAGCCTGACCATCACGCCCGATGCGGCAACGCATCTGGTGTTCACCACGCAACCGACCGACGTCAACGCTGGCCTCCTCGGAACCATCGTGGTGAAGGTGGAAGATCAATTCAATAATGTCGTCACGACGGATTCTTCCAATGTGACGCTGGCGATTGGCGCGGGCTCGGGGTCACTCCTCGGCACGCTGACGGTCGCGGCCTCCAGCGGCGTTGCCACGTTCAGCACTCTGGCCATTCACACACCCGACAGCTATACGCTCGTCGGAAGTGACGGCTCGCTGACGGGTGCGACATCCAGCAGCTTCGCGGTCGCTCCCGCCGCTGCAACCCATCTCGTGTTTACGCAGCAACCAGCCAGCGCCACCGCAGGAAATCTTGCGACGGTCACGGTGTCGGTTGAAGATCAATACGGCAATGTCGTCACCGGCGATACATCCAACATTACCCTTTCAATCGCCAGCGGAAACGGCACCCTCGGGGGCACGTTGACCGTCGCCGCCGTGAGTGGTGTTGCGACCTTCAGTGATTTGAGCCTGCATACGGCGGTGCGCATACCTTGCATGTCGCGGATGGCGAACTGACTGGCGCAACGTCGAACAGCTTTACGATTTCACCTGCGGCAGCGAGTCAGGTGGCCTTCCCCTCACAACCAGCTGATGGGACGGCGGGAGCTTATGCCACGTTGACTGTGAATGTTGAAGATCAATACGGCAACGTCGTCACGGGCGACACCTCGAACGTTGTTCTCTCGATCGGCAGCGGGCCTGGCTCACTGGGCGGGACGCTGACCGTGGCCGCGGTTTCCGGCGTTGCGACTTTCAGCACGCTGAGCCTCCATACGGCGGGCGCGTACACGCTTCATGCCGCCGATGGGATTCTCTCCCCCATCACCTCGAACAGCTTTACGATTGCCCCGGCGGCCGCCTCAAAGATCTCGGTCACCCAGCAACCCGGCAGTCTCACGGCCGGCGGCACGATCTCGAGCGTGCATGTGACGGTGCAGGATCAATACAACAATACCGTCACCTCCGATACGTCGAATGTGACGCTGTCGGTCGGCAGCGGGCCTGGCTCGCTGGACGGAACGCTGACCGTGGCCGCGGTTTCGGGCGTTGCCGCATTCAATGATCTCACATTGACGACAGCCGGAAGTTACACCCTGGGCGCTGCCGACGGTGCGCTCACCGGGGATGTGACCAGCAGCTTCACGGTCTCTCCGGCCGCAGCTTCGCACCTCGTGGTCACCACGCAACCGACCACGACAGTCGCGGGCGCAACGATTTCGTCCGTGGTTGTAAAAGTGGAAGATCAATACAACAACATCGTGACGACCGATTCCTCGAACGTCACGCTCGCCATCGCCAGCGGCTCGGGCACGTTGAACGGAACATTGACCGTCGCGGCGACCAGCGGCATCGCCACGTTCAGCACATTGTCGTTGAACCAAACCGGCTCCTTCACGCTGGGCGCGACCGATGGGCTCCTCACCGGCACCACTTCCGCCAGCTTTAGCATCACCCCCGATGTTGCGACTCACCTTGCCTTCACCGCACAACCGAGCGGCAGCATCACCGCCGGCTTGCTGGGAACGGTGACCGTTGCCGTCGAAGACCAATTCAACAATGTCGTGACCATGGATTCGTCCAATGTCACGATCGCGATTGGCAGTGGCAGCGGCACCCTGGGCGGCACGTTGACCGTCGCCGCAAGCAGCGGTATCGCCACATTCAGTAATCTCAGCGTGCATCAGGTCAGCACCGACACGCTCACCGTTTCCGATGGCGGCCTCACCACCGCCACTTCGGGCAGCTTTACAATCATCCCCGCCACGGCAACCCACCTCGTGATCACCTCACAGCCCGGCGACTCCGTTGCGGGGACGCTGGGAACCGTTGTGGTGCACGTTGAAGATCAGTACGGCAACACCGTCACCGCCGGTTCCCCCAACGTTACCGCCGCCATTGCATCAGGCACCGGCACGCTCGGCGGCACGATGACCGTCGCCGCCAGCAGCGGCGTCGCGACCTTCTCCGCCCTCACGATTACTCGAGCCGGCGCTTTCACGTTGGGCCTGTCGATGACCGGCGTCACCGGGGATACGACCACCAGCTTTACCGTTTCGCCCGCCGCGGCATCTCAACTTGCGGTCACCACGCAGCCCACGACGACCGTCGCCGGCGTCACTCTTTCGCCCGTCGTGGTCAAGGTTGAAGATCAATACAACAACATCGTCACCACGGATTCGTCGAATGTGACCATCGCCCTGGGCGGTGGCGGCGCGACCCTCAGCGGCACACTCACCGTCGCCGCCAGCAGCGGCGTTGCGACCTTCTCCACCCTTTCCATGACCCAGAGCGGAACGTACGCCCTTGCCGCCACGGATGGCATACTCAACGGTGCGACCTCTTCCAACTTCAACATTACACCGGATGTCGCGACCCATCTCGCAATCACCAACCAGCCGACCGGTACTACCGCCGGCAATTTGAACACGCTCACGGTCGCGGTTGAAGATCAGTTCAACAACGTCGTCGCGACCAATTCCTCCAATATTACAGTCTCGATCGCCAGCGGCGGCGGGACACTGTTGGGCACCCAGACTGTTCCGGCGGCAAGCGGCATTGCGACCTTTAGCACGCTCGCCATCCACGCCGCGGGCACTTATACGCTCGGCATGGCGGATGGCGGACTCACTGGTGCCACCTCCAACAGTTTTGTCATCACCCCAGCCACCGCGACCAAACTGATCTTCACCACGCAGCCCATCGGCGGCACTGCCGGAGCGACCCTCGCATCCGTTGCGGTTTCCGTGGAAGATCAATATGGCAACGTCGTCACCACCAATAGCTCGACCATCAGTCTGCTGGTGAACACCGGCGGTTCCTCCTTCACGCTGAACAACGCGGCGTCTTCAGGCGTCGCGACTTTCGGCGGGTTCTCGGTCACCAAGACCGGCGACTTTACGCTGCTCGCGACCGACTCGGGCCTCACCGCCGCCACATCCAATGACTTTGTCATTACCCCCGCAGCCGCCACCCACATTGTCTTCACAACTCAGCCTGCCAATGCCGCCGCCGGCACATTGGGCACCGTGGCCGTCTCCATCGAAGATCAGTACAACAACGTCGTCACCACCGATTCTTCCAACGTAGTGATGACTCTCGGCAGCGGCAACGGCACCCTCGGCGGGACCCTCACCGTCGCAGCCGTCAGCGGCGTCGCCACCTTCAACACACTAACCCTCCATACTCCCGACACCTTCACTCTGAGCGCAGCGATGGCGGACTCGGTTCGACCGCGTCGTCCAGCTTCGTCGTCACACCTGCCGCTCCTTCTCAACTCGTCATCACCCAACAACCCGCGAACATGGTCGCGGGAGCCCTCGGCACCGTGATCGTTGCCGTGGAAGACCAGTATGGAAATGTCGTCACCTCGAATTCCTCGAACGTCACGCTCTCGATCGCTTCCGGTAACGGCACCCTGGGCGGCACCGTCACCGTTGCCGCCAGCAGCGGCGTGGCGACCTTCAGCAATGTCACGCTGACCAAGAGCGGCACCTACACCCTCGGCCTCACCGATGGCGGGCTCTCCAACGCCACCACAAGCAGCTTTACCGTCTCGCCTGCCGCCGCGACGCATCTTGCCTTTACCACTCAACCCGTGAACACCAGCGCCGGAGCACTCGCTTCCATCGCAATCGCCGTGGAAGATCAGTACAACAACATCGTCACCTCCGACAGCTCAACTATCACCATCGCTTCCAGCACCAGCGTCGGCGGAACGCTCTCCGTCGCAGCCGCCAGCGGCGTCGCGACTTTCGCGGGTCTGAGCATCCATGCCGCGGGCACCTTCAGCTTCACCGCCAGCGACGGCGGCCTGACCGGGGCGACCTCGAACAACTTCACCATCGCTCCTGCCGCCGCGAATCACCTGGCGATCACGACCGCTCCCTCCGATATGGGCGCTGGTAACGTCGGCACTGTCACCGTCGCCGTGGAAGATCAGTACAACAACGTCGTCACCACCAACTCTTCAAATGTCACCATCGCTTTGAACGGCGGAGGCACCCTCGGCGGAACCTTGACCGTCGCCGCCGCCAGTGGCGTCGCGACCTTCTCCAACCTGAGCATTCATACGCCCGGAACCTTTACTGTGGGCGTCACTGACGGGATCCTGACCGGCAGCACGTCCAGCAGCTTTGTGGTTTCGCCCGCCGCCGCTTCCCAGCTTGTGATCACGACCCAACCCACCACGCAGGCTGCTGGTGCTCTCAACACGATTATTGCCGCGGTCGAAGATCAATACGGCAACGTGGTAACGACCAATAGCTCGAACGTCACCATCGCGATCGGCAGTGGAAATGGCACTCTCTCCGGCACGCAGACCGTCGCGGCTTCTTCGGGCGTCGCCACCTTCGCGGGCCTTTCGATCACCCAGACCGGTGCCTACACGCTCACCCTCACCGATGGCGGTTTGACGGCAGCCACCACCAACAGCTTCAACATTACTCCCGCCGCCGCGAACCACTTGGCCTTTGTCAGCCAACCGGTCGGCACCAGCGCCGGCACTCTTGGCACCGTAACCGTGGCCGTCGAAGATCAATACAACAACATTGTGACCACCGATACCTCCACCGTCTCACTGACCACCAGCGGAACACTGTTGGGTACCACATCCACCGCCGCCGTCAGCGGCGTCGCGACCTTTAACACCCTCGCGCTTCATACCGTCGGGACGTACACCCTGACCGCGGCCGATGGAAGTCTGGCCAACGGCACCTCCTCGAGCTTTAACGTCACGCCCGCCGCTGCGTCTCAGCTTGTGATTACGCAGGCACCCGTCAGCACCACCGCGGGGACCCTCGGCACCATGACCATCGCCATCAAAGATCAATACGGAAACGTCGCCACCACCAACAACTCGAATGTCACGGTCGCCCTGGCATCCGGAAACGCCACGCTCGGCGGCACAATGACCCTTGCAGCCACCAACGGAATCGCCACATTCTCCGCGGTCACCCTCACCAAGGCCGGCACCTACAGCCTGGCCTTTACCGACGGACTCTTGAGCAGTGCAACCAGCGGAACCTTCACGATCACGCCCACCGCCGCGACCCATCTTGCCCTCACCACACCGCCGACCACCTCCGTGGCCGGAGCAAACCTTCCGGTCGTCGTCGCCGTTGAAGATCAGTACGGCAACGTCGTCACGGGCAACTCGTCCAACGTCACCGTCGCCCTCGCTTCCGGCAATGCGACATTGAGCGGCACCCTGACCGTCGCGGCCTCCAGCGGCGTCGCCACCTTCTCGACCCTTTCCATCACCAAGACCGGAACTTACACCCTTGCGTTGACTGACGGTTCGCTTGTCGGTGCCGTCAGCGGCAGCTTTGGGATCACCCCCGCAGCCGCCTCCCACCTCGTCTTCACGCAGCAGCCCGCCAACTCCGCGGTCGGCACCCTCGGGACCGTTACCGTCGCTGTTGAAGACCAGTACAACAATATCGTAACCACCAATTCTTCCAACGTGACCATGACCCTTGGCGGCGCAGGCGCCGGCCTTGGCAGCGGAGGCACCGCCCTCGGCGGCACCTTGACCGTCGCCGCCGTCAACGGCGTTGCCACCTTCACCGGCATGCATATCCACACCGCGGGCACCTATACCCTCTCCGCCGCCGACGGGGCGCTCACCACCGCAAATTCCTCCACGTTCACCCTTACTCCCGACGCGGCTTCACAAGTCGTTCTCATGGCACAGCCCTCCAACGGCCCCGCCGGCACGCTTGCAACCTTCACCGCTGCCGTCAAAGATCAATACGGCAACGTCATCACCTCCAACACCTCCAATGTGACTGCCACTCTCGCAAGCGGTGATGGCACCCTTACCGGCACGGCCACGGTCGCCGCAGTCAACGGCATCGTCACCTTCTCCAACTTGTCCATCACCGAAGCGGGAACCTACACCTTGACCCTCACCGATGGGTCACTGACTTCCGCAACCACCTCGTCGTTCACCATCGCACCCGCAGCCGCCAGCAAACTTGTGTTCATGACCGAGCCGGGCAACTCTGCCTCCGGCACCCTGGACACCGTTGCGGTCGCCGTCGAAGACGCATTCGGCAACCTCGTCACCAGCGATACCTCCAATGTCACGCTCGCCCTCGCATCGGGCAGCGGCACGTTGGGTGGAACCGTGACCGTCGCGGCTTCCGGTGGGATCGCCACCTTCTCCGCTCTTTCACTCGCGCAGGCCGGGGCTTACACCCTGACCGCCACCGATGGCTCACTCACCCCCGCCACCTCCGATGTATTCGATGTTGCCGCCAAGCTCGTGGTTACTGTTCAACCCACCACCGCCACGGCGGGCACGATCGGCACCATCACCATCCAGATTCAAGACTCCGACAACCACCTCCTCGCCGCGGATAATTCCCCTGTGACCCTTTCAATTGCCACCGGCCCTGCCGGTGCGGCGATCGGCGGAACCGTCACTGTCAACGCCGTCAACGGCATCGCCACGTTCTCCAATGTGACTCTCGATATCGCCGGGAGCTATACACTCGTCGCGACGGATGGGAACCTCACCACCGCCGTCACCAAGTTGATCACCGTGACACCCGCGGCTGCGTCCTCCATGGTCTTCCTCCAGAACGCATCCAACATCACTGCGGGTGCCAAGGGAACGCTTTCCGCCCAGATCGTTGATCAATTTGGCAACCATATCACCGACTATAAAGGTCCGGCCACGCTGACGGTCGCTTCCGGCCCCGGTGCGATCACCACCGTCAAAGCGAAGGCGTCCAAGGGCATCGTCACTTTCTCCAACATCGTTCTTCGGACGGCCGGCACTTATACTCTGCGGGCATCCGCCGGCACGGCCAGTGCCCTGACAGACAGCTTTATCGTCAGCCCCGCCGCCGCCAAGACGGTGGTCTTCACGCAGCAACCCACCACCACGACCGTGGGCACGATCTTCACCGTCGTGGCAAAGATCGCCGATGCCTTCGGTAACCCCGTGAACAACTCCGCGAACGTTACCCTCTCGCTTGCGAGTGGGAAGGCATCGTTGGGCGGCACCCTCACTGTCGCAGCCGTCGACGGCTTTGCGACCTTCGCCGACATCTCCATCCCGAAGGCCGGAACATACTCCCTCAAAGCCTCCGCCGGTTCCGCCTCCGCGAAGTCCACACGCTTCGTCGTGACCGGACCGTCAGGGAAGGGCCGGCATGGCCACGGCCGAACAATGGCACACTAACTGAAGCGTGCCCGACCGATCATGTAGGTGATGGACAATCTGAACACGCCGCACATGCGGGCCGGGACGAGCGAAGCTACGGAATCTTCGATCCTTTGGACTGTGCGGAACGAATTGGCAACCTCTTCCTTAACAGAGGAACCTCTACCATCTGAACTACGGTCCATCATTAGACGGTGCCCCCCCACTGCAGAATTTCCCGCCCCCCTTTGGAAGGGCTGCCGGCCATGTGCGGCAGCCCTTCCCCGAACCGATGAGCATCACTTCAATCCACATTCCAGTACGCCTCATCACAAAATTGAGCTTCCCCACGAATGGTGGGCGCGCCTCAGGGTTAATTAAGGCCCACCTCGAACGCTTCGGGGCTGAGGTAGCTTAACGAACCAAATAACGAGCAAAAAAATGTTCTTGCAATCCCCATCAGTTAGTATAAAATTAGGGCCAATCAAAGGGGGAAAAATTGCCCACGTTCACGCACAAAAAGCTCCTCCACGCTGCCCTGCTCGCCCCCAACTCTTGCGCCGTAGCTTCTCATCTGCCACCCGAAAACAAACGCGCCACCCATACCCCCACACCTCCTCCACCAAAGGACCCCTCCACGCCCCCACATTACCCACCTTCCCAACCCCTCGACCACACTGTCGCAAAATAGACAACCAACTCCTCCATTAACACTCTCCTATTCACTCCCCTATTTCCCAACCCCTCAAGACCCAAGACCCATCCCCCAACCCCCGGAGCCCCCCATGACCACCCCCCCACCCTCCCCCTTCATCCTCACCGGCGAAGCCACCGCCATCCTCCCCTCGCGCATCAAATCCGAATCCCCCATCACCGTCATCGGCACCGAAAAAATCCGCGACACCTTCGACGCACTCTGCATCGAACAAGCCCTCAACTCCCGCTCCGCCCCCGGCGTCACCGACCTCGTCCTCAACCCCGACGCCCACTGCGGCTACGGTGCCCCCATCGGATGTGTCCTCACCTCCCCCACCCACATCTACCCCGGCCCCGTCGGCGTTGACATCAAGTGCTCCATGTCACTCCTCCAAATGAACATCCCCGAACAGGAAATCGACAACCCCATCATCCGCCGCAACCTCATCAACGCCATCCTCGAACGCGTCCCCACCGGTGCCGGCCGCGGCCAGCGCTCCGCCAAAAAATCACGACGCGTCTCCCCCGAACAAGGCAAACAAATCGCCATCCACGGCGCGTCCAAACAAAACTGCGAAGCTCTCGGAATCCCCGCCGAATGGGCCGCCCGCTGCGAAGATTCCCACCACCTCGGCTACGACGGCACCGCCGACGCCCTCGCTAAACGCCTCGACCAACTCCTCCACCAAAATGTCCTCGCCAACTTCCCCGACAAAATCGCCCAACTCGGCTCCTACGGCGGCGGTAACCACTTCGGCGAAGCCGAAGTCGTCCACATCCACCCCGGCCAGGAATCCGTCGCCACAACCTTCGGCCTCCAAAATAACCACATCGCATTCCTCTCCCACTGCGGCTCCCGCGGCTTCGGCTACCAGCTCGCCGACCACCAATTCAAATCCCTCCAGGCCCTCTTCAAAAAATGGTCCACCCCCCTACCCGCCAACGACAAGCAACTCGTCTACGCACCCCTCGGCACACCCGAAGCCGACCGCTACATCGACGACATGTCCCTCGGCGCAAACTTCGCCACCATCAACCACCTGCTCATCAACGCTCTCGTCCTCGAAGCCTTCCAGGAAATCCTCCCCGGCACCACCGGCACCCTCGTCTACTTCATCTCCCACAACATCGCCCGCCTCGAACCCACCCACGTCAGGACTGAGGCAAAAGGATTGAGGACTGAGCCTGCTTTCACTCAGTCCTCAGTCCTCAACACTCAGTCCTCGCCTCTCTCCTGGGTCCACCGCAAAGGCGCAACCCGCGCCTTCCCCGCCGGCCACCCCTCTCTCGCCAACACCCCCTTCGCCGACACCGGCCACCCCATCCTCCTCCCCGGCAACCCCCAGGCCGGAAGTGCCGTCATGGTCGCCACCCCCGGCGCCGAAAAATCCAACTTCTCCGTCAACCACGGCGCCGGCCGAGTCAAAGGCCGAAAAGCCGCCATCCGGGAATTCAACCAAAAAGAAATCGACCAATCCTTCGACGACGCCGACATCCTCACCAACTGCCGCCAATACCCCAAAGATGAAGCCCCCGCCGCCTACAAAGACTTCAACGAAGTCCTCCACTCCGTCAAAACCGCCGACCTCGCCAAAGAAGTCGCCAGACTAAAAGCCCGTTTCGTGATAAAAGACTCCGACAAAGCCGACGATTAAACCCCATATAGCCCCGGGCTTGCCCGGACTCTTTAAACACGATCTTTAAGAATCCAACAATGCGAGAAGTCATTCCTCCAGAACTACCTCGCCCAACGATTAATAAATAGCGCACGCACAGCCAGCAGGAGCACCAACATGGCACAATGGATAGGACAACTCAGCGGAAACCCGGACGAACGCCGCGTCAAAGAGGCCGAGTCTGACCTACGCAATCTCCTGTCCGCCCATCAAAGCGACGGCGATACCGAGGACCACCTCTTTACGCTGCGCAACTCCGCCGATCGCATCCGCACCGCTCGCCTCAAATGTCTACGTGCAAAACTCGGTGCAGTGACCGCCGCATGCACCGCCGCAGAGCGGACCAAACTACAACGCCAACGCACCAACGCTGAACGACGGATTCAAATTCTCGAGCAATCGAACGCCGACACCATCCTCGCCGAATTCGGATATCGTTCCGCGTAAATCCGTAATATCCCCCGACCGCCGGCCCACTCCACGGAGCTTCCCATGATCACCATTGACGGTTCCCACGGCGAAGGCGGCGGACAAATTCTTCGCTCCTCACTCGCCCTCTCCCTCGTCACCGGACAGCCCTTCGCCATCACCCATATCCGCGCCAACCGCGAGAAGCCCGGACTGCTCCGGCAGCATCTCACCGCCGTCAATGCGGCCACCTCTATCTCCAGCGCCACCGTCACCGGAGACGCCCTCGGTTCTCGCACGCTCGAATTCCGACCCGGAAAAGTCCAGCCCGGCCACTACAAATTCGCCGTCGGCACCGCCGGCTCCGCCACCCTCGTCCTCCAAACCATCCTCCCCGCGCTCCTGACCGCCACCGGAACCACGACCCTCGACCTGGAGGGCGGCACCCACAACCCGTTCGCGCCCTCCTTCGACTTCCTCGATCAATGCTTCCTCCCACTCCTCAACAAAATGGGCCCGCGCATCACCACACAATTCATCTGCCCCGGTTTCTATCCCGCCGGCGGCGGAAAATTCTCCATCCACATCACACCATCCACCGCCCTCACACCCCTCGAAATTCTCGATCGCGGCCCCATCACAAAGCGCTCCACCACCATCCTTCTCGCCGGTCTCCCCGGCACCATCGCCGAGCGCGAACGCAAATCGCTCATCTCCCGCACCCAATGGCCGGCCGATTCATTCCACATCCGCACCTTCGACGAATGCCACGGCCCTGGCAACGCCATCACCGTCGCCCTCGCCTCCGAAGCCCTCACCGAAATCTTCACCGGCTTCGGCCAAAAAGGCACCAGCTCCGACGCAGTCGTCGACCACGTCGTCAAAGAAGCCCGCCGCTACATCGCGTCCTCCGCCCCCGTCGGCGAATACCTCGCCGACCAGCTTTTAATCCCGCTCGCCCTCGCCGGCACCGGCCACTACCGCACACTCCCACTCACCCAGCACACGCGAACAAATATCGAAGTAATCCAAAAATTCCTCCCCATCGATATCGTCACCAACACCCTGGACGACAATTCCGTCGCCGTTCGCATCGGGAAAGCATCGTAAAGACGCTGAACCTGGGAAAAACTTTCGGACTACTCAAGCGGTTATGAAATAGTTACTTAATTCGCGGGATAGATCGGATTCCAAACAAACTTTGAAACCTGATTCCAATCGGCAGTATTGGTGTTTCCACCGGTGGGAGGTTTACTGGGCGTAACCACGTCACGATATTTCGCATATTCAACTCTGCCATCAATGAACAGAATATTGCCTCCGTCGGAATGGCGAGTTGTGAATCGCTGCCACGCGCCCTTTGCCTGGCCCAACGGGTAATAGTAATAATTCAAGGAAGAATCGATTTGGGCGGACGGATTTTCAGGATCAGTGGGCTTAAGTTCATCCTGACGGATACGCTTTTCGCTCATGAGGACGAGGTTGGCGAACTGCGCGACGGTGGACATATTGGGACATGCGGCATTGTTCGTCGCGGAATCGACGCCGCCGTTATAGAGATTGGAGTTGGGATCGTTCGTTTTAAGTTTGGAGTTCCATTGATAGCAAACAAGAAAGGGCCGGGCGTCGGAACCTGGATTGGGATTGGTCGTGCGATTATGTCCGTAGACAGTGAAGTAGGGACCCGTCTGACTTGCAGATCCACCATTCCACATCATGTCCGACAAGGTACCGGGAGGCTGTGCGTTGGCCAAGACTCCCTGAGGCATGCCGGCTGAGGGACAAATGAAGACACTATTGGTTCCACCTCTTGGAAGGTTTCCTTTAAATTTTCCGGTGGGCAAGCGATCGGCGAGTTGCAGATCGTTGTATCCAATTTGTGCTGTGCCGAATTCACTGGGAAGAGCGTTAAACCAGAGGCTCATGTCGTCCCAGGCACCGATATCAAGTACGTTTGGAGTTCCATCGCCTCCCTTTGAAGGAAGAACATTGTTGTTGACGGCTGCGTAATTATAGGTAGCAATACCCCACATGCGAAGATTTGCGCCGCAACGGGTCGTTCTCGCCCGCTCTTTCGCTTGGGACAACGAGGGCAATAGAATCGCGATCAACAGCGCGATAATTGCGACAACTACAAGCAGTTCGATCAACGTAAAGGCCTGTCGCTTCTGTGCGTTCATGCAGATCATTGCGATGCTCCATTTCCCGGGGTGCGTGCTTGGATGCAAGACACATTCACTTATCACATTCACTTCATCATGTTGTGCCGGATCGTAACGAAGCTTTATTTAGAACGCCCTTTTGAGACTTTAAGATCGCGCTAATTGTCGATTAAGACCGCAGTCACTCATTGCTCGGTTCCCCGCGCCGGAAAAATATGGCCCCGAAAAGATTCGCAATATCTTAGTAAAGAGTTAATCAAAACAAGCTGGTCCTGCGTCAGATTCCCTCATTCCTATTATTTCTTATTTTGCGGCACCTAAGGAGTCCAGAATGTTGACGGCAGGCAAGAGAAACGCAATCACCACTGCACTCGTTCGTAATCGGCTCCTGGGCCTCTCGGTCCTCGCTGCCGCGGCCGGAGTCGCATCGGCGATGCCGGCCCATGCGGATATAAACTATTTCTATCAGGGTGGCTCCACGAACACCTGGGACAATGGCAGCACCGCTGTGTGGGCGACGCCGACGGCGTCTTCGACGCCATTGACGACCTGGACATCATCAAATACCAGCGACGCATTTTTCTCCACGAACGCATCGATCGCGGTCGGAACCGGCGTGGTCGCAAACAGTTTGACCTTTTCACAAGCGGGGGCTGTTACTTTTAATGGCGCGAACGTGCTGACGCTCAACAGCATCTTCAACACTCTTGCCAGCCAATCGATGATCTTTCTTGATCCGATTCAATCGCAGGGGCAGCTTGTCATTCATGGCGTAAATTCCACCACGAATGGCAAAGGCGTTACTCTCGGTGCGAACACAAACCAGCTTAATGGCGGTCTCCTCCTCACGGGTGGATCGGTTTATTTTAATTTCGGAAACACTGCCAATCGGTACGAAGTGGACCCCACCCATGCGGGCGGCCTGCCATTCAATAGTCCGACCGGCTTTGGCGGCTCGACCATTCAGAGTGGTCCCATCATCCTTACGACGGTGTCAGGAACTGACATTCATGGCAACCCCACCAGCCCGACGATTACAGTGGATGGAAACCATAGCACGCTCTCGCTGGCGAACATTCACACCAATGATTACGTATTGCCCAATGCCATCGTGTTGAATCCATCGAACGCGACGGATTTTTACACCGCGATGGGCGCTGGGAGCGTCTCGGACAGCGGCACGGTTGCCGCGGGACCCTATCCGGCCTTTGCGACGTTTAATTTTGCGGGCCAGATTTCAGGTAATGGCAACGTCATCATCAGCAACGACTTCTACGGCGGAGGCGGTAAAGGATTCACCGTCTTTTCAAATTCGAACAACAATTACACCGGTAAAACGATTATCAATAACAACGGCCAGAATTATCTGACGTTTCAAATCGGTGCGCAAAACGCGATTCCTGTCACATCTGACTTAGTGTTCGGAGCCAAGAGTGTCGGTCAGGCGATTGGCGATACGAGCATCAGCGGGAAGCAAATCGGTGCCGTGGACCTTAACGGTTTTGACGTCACGGTAAAGTCGCTTTCCAGCGATATTGCGAGCAACCTCTACGTTTTGGGGATCACCAATACCAACAACCATGCGGCCGACCCAAGCCTCGTCTCCGGGCCGCACACGATTGATGGAAGCAACAAGTCGACCCTTACCATCGACAGTCAGGGCGCGTTCAACAATACGTTCTTTCAGGGAAACATCACCGACGGGAGTGATTTCCTTACCCAGGCAAACGCCACGACAGGAACGTACCAGGGGCCTTACAAAGGCGCGGCGAGCAACTACCTTCTTCCCTCCAATGGTTTGAAGGTTGCGATCAAACTTGCAGCGACAAATTCCGGGGTGTTGACGCTCAATGCTTTGAATGGCTCCACCGGTGCCACGGCAAATATCGCTGATTTTGGCTATACCGGCGGCACGACCGTTTCAGGCGGATCGTTGTATGTGAACGGTATGCTCTCGGCTCCCTCGGGCGCGGCGAGTCAGGTTCTTGTCACCACGCCGATCGCGGGACATGTCGCGGTCCTCGGCGGCACGGGCACGATCAATCCAGACATCCATGTGCAAAACGCTGCGGCCCTCGCGCCGGACTCGCTCCCGCGCCGCTCGCCACGGGTTCGGGGACTTCCTTCAATGCCCTTCCGGCCTCCTTTAATATCGGCACGCTCACCGTGAATAACCTCACGATGGAGGGCGGGAGCCAGTTCAACTTCGTCATCAATGACGGAATGCTTCCGCCGTCGCGGGCACCGGCTTCGGCAATCTGGCTTTCAGCAGCGGGGGCAGCTTTACCGAAAGCGCTTCGGTCACCGCGGGCAATCCCATTTATGTCGATCCCATCGGCACGTTCACTGCCTTCGCAAACTATAAAACAGCCACGTGGAATTTAGCCTCTTTCCCGTCGGGTACGAGCCTTTCAAACATCGTCCTCGACACCCGCGCCGGCTTTAGCCCCCTGCCCGCCGCCCTCCTCGCGGGCGGACAATTTTCAGTGACGGAGTCGGGCACGAGCCTGAATCTCGTCTTTACTCCCTCGCCGACGGTCACTGCATTACAGTATTCCGGCCCCACTGTCGGAACGTGGAACACCGTCTCCTCCAATACGGTCTGGACTGACCTTGTTCATGGCACGGGGAGCAATCCCTATGCGGATCCCGGCAACGTACTCTTTGTCACGCCCACCGCGGATACCAGCGTCACGATTCAAAATGCGGGCGTGTCTCCGGCGAGCGTGATCTTCACCAACGCGGCAACTTCGGGGGCCACCCCGGTCGCCCTCACTATCGGCGGCGGATCTATCAATGGTGCGGCCCCGCTGTCTCTGAACGGTACCGGGCACGTGATATTGACGGCCGTTAATGCCTATACCGGCGGCACCGGAATTTCCGGCGGGGGCACCCTCGAGACACAAATGAGCGGCGCGCTCGGCAGCGGTAATCTTTCGATTTACAACGGATCATGGAGCACCACGACCACCGATCAGACCTACTCCACCAATGTTCAGGTTCTCGGCAGTGCGACCGCAACGCCCGCAACTTCATCAATCATCCAAACGGGCCCGCTCACTGGATCACCCTCCGGGAACCTCACGCTCAACGGAAATATCTCCGGAGCGGCGCGCTCACGAAGACCGGGACCGGAACTCTCACGGTGAACGGCAGCCTGAGCCAAAATGGCGGCCTGAACGTCAACAGCGGAAACCTCGTTCTCAATGGCACGGTTTCCTATGCGGGAACCACCAGCGTTCTCGCTGGGGCCGGCATTGAGTACCAAACTGCCACAAATACCACGATTGGGTTTCAGTCGTCGGCAAATCTCGCCGGGGCGCTGACTTTTGACAACGTCACCAATGTGACATTCAGCCCCGGCACGTACGTGGCGGCGGGCAATATCACCCTCAAGGCCAGCGGCAGCCTGCTGCAGGGTGTCGGTGGTGTCATCGGCGGGAATCCAGTCGATATTGGCAATCAGGTCAATTTGAATCCCGCGAACACTCCCAACTTTGTTGCCTACATCGGCATGGCGGGTAATGGCAATCAGTTTTGGCTCCACGGCCCTATCACTGGGAACGGTGATGTTTCCTTCGGTGCCGGTCCCGGTCAGGGTGGCGGTGCCAACATCTTCCTCTTCGCACACAATACCTATACGGGCGCCACGCATTTAGACACCGGCGGTCAGTCGGTTCTCACCCTGCAAACCGACAACGCCCTGCCGACCACCACGCAACTGATCCTTGGACAGAACAGCCAGGGCTCCGGGACCTTCGACCTCAACGGACATAGTCAAACGGTGGGGAATATCGCGACGGATACCGTCGGCGGCAACTTCGGTGGTATCCTGGATTCGGCCGGCGGCGGTGTGCTTACCGTCAGCGGCAGCACCACGACTGAATTCAAAGCACTCATCGCGGGTATCTTTACCCTCAATGTCGCCCTGCAAAATAACGCGGTCCTTGATCTTTCCTACAAGGGAAGCAATGGCGGCGGAGTCAGCTTCGGAAACGTGTACGGCGGACAGACCAATGTCACCAGCGGTGTGCTCCGTTTCTCCAACGCTCTCGCGTTCAGTCCCAACCAGAATCTGTCGCTCAATGGCGGCGTTTTGGAAATTCATGCGAATGGCTTCGGCAATTTCACCAACAATCTGGGCGGTGATCCGAATCAGATTCAACTTGCTGGGGGAGCCAGCGGCTTTAGCGCGTTCGGCAGTGTGGGCGCCGTGTTTAATCTCAACGGGGGCGGGACGGTCGTGTGGGGCAGCCCGTTCTTCCAGCCCTCCGTTCTTGTTCTTAACCAAACCACCGCTACGAACACCCTGGACTTTCAAAATAGTCTCGACCTCAATGGCACGGCTCGCACCGTGGCGGTGAACAGCACGCTGGACGGCACGGCTGCGACGATCAGCGGAACAATCCTCGGCACTGGCAGCTTGATCAAAACCGGGCCGGGAACACTCGTATTGACCGCCGCCAATTCTTTCAATGGTGGAACGACGATTAACGCTGGCACGCTTATCGCGGGCAACGCCAGCGGATCGGCCACAGGTCCGGGCAACGTGACTCTCATTGGTGGGACGCTCTCAGGCACCGGCATCATCAGTGGCAATGTGATCGGCATCGCCGGCACGCCGCATGCGATCAGCCCGGGCGGTTCCTCTGCCGCGGGTGTGATTGGCACGCTCACCATCGGCGGCCTCGCTACTAGTGCGAGCACCACCCTCGCATTTGACCTCGGTATCTCCGACGGGTGGGAGTGATCGTCTGAATGTTCAGGGCAATGTAAGTCTCAACGGCGGGACCATTGCGATCACGTCGCAATCTGCGTCGGGTGCCGCCTCGCTCGGCTACTACAAGGTCATTGCGTACTCCGGAAGCCTCACCGGCAGTACGGCCGACCTCATCGTTCCGCCGACTTCCAACAACATTCTTTACACACTGGATGCGACCCATGACGCGGGTTTCATCGACCTGCATCGCGGTTACATCGGTGACGCCAACGATGATGGCAAGGTTGATCTGAACGATCTCAATATCGTCCTCAACAACCTCGGCACGACTACCAGTTCATGGAGCAACGGTAACTTCGATGGGGCACTCACCATCGATCTCAATGATCTCAACGATGTCCTCAATAACCTCGGGACGACCATTCCCGCCGGGGTGAATGTTGTTGCCTTTGCTGAAAGTATGGTTAGCGCAACGCCGGAGCCTGCGTCTTTGGGCCTTCTCACGCTGGGAGCGGTCGCGTTGGTGACACGCCGACGTAAGGCTTAAATCTGTTGAGTTGAAATTCTGACCTCAAACAAAGGTGGGCTGCGATCAGCCTGCCTTCCTCTTTTGAAAGACCGATCTGATGATGACTCTGAAATATTCCGTGGCGCTGGGGTTCGCTTTTGCCTGCACCGTTTTAGGCACGATCGCAAATGCTGCTGGCCCTGTTACCGTGTGGAACTCCAATCTTTCAGCCAATGTTACCTACGATCCGCTGACGCCCGCATCAAAACCGGACGACTGGGTTTATGTGGATGCTCGGCTCCTGCATCCCACCCAGTTTTGTCTTGGTTATCGCGAAGTTGCGTACCGGGCGAAGACTATTTCCGGATTCTCTTCCGATCAAGATTCCCATGCACGGAAATCCAGTGTCTATCCGTACCTCGCCAAAAAAGATATTCCAATTGTTATCGCGCCCGATGGCACCGCCTACCTTACCGATGGACACCACACCCTTGCCGCGCTCATCGCTTCATCCCAAGCCGACAAAACCGCTTTCGGCCATATCGTTGCAAATTTTCATGGTAAATCCCAAGCGAACTTTGTCGCTTACATGACGGATTCGAAAAACAATGATTGCTATCTCTATGGCCCCTCCGGCAACGGATTGCTGAATGCCCCAAGCGCTATCCCATTTGAAAATCTTCCAAATACTATCTACAGCAGCGATGCCGCCACTCGCATGGCGAATGACCCCTATCGCTCGCTGGGTTGGGCCATGAAGGAGAACGCTTACCTCAGCAAGCCCGACAGCAAGCACGGCGAAGATGCCCTCTGGGAAAATTTTATTGAGTTTCGGTGGGGTGATCTTTTTCGCGACAAAATTATCTGGAACAATGATTCGGACGATTCTTTCTACATTGCAAGCGCCAACGCGGATACGCTCGCGCATTCGGAGGCGACGACCGATCTCACCGGAGGTTTTTCTCCCCGTGATCTGCCTGGTTATATTCCGACGAAAACAGGTCAGGTCTTTGGCCTCAACATCACCAACGACACCCGTATTGAAGGGGACATCGCTGCCCCGGCGGGCGCTTTGACGACACTCGACATCAACGCCGCCGCCGATTCGACAATTCTGGTTGCCGGGAGCATTTCCGAGCTATCACAACTCCGCATCAACGCGGGCGGCAAGGCGTCTCCGAGTCTTGAAAAAGGAAAATTTAATCCTGTAGTTGCCATTGCACCCGGTACTGGCACGATCGTTCTTACGGGAAAAAGTCCGTACGTGGGACTCACGACCGTTGCTGCGGGCCGCTTGATTGTTAATGGTTCCATCGACAATTCAGCCGTCGATGTACAGGCGGGAGCAGTGCTTCGCGGCTCCGGATCGGTGGGGGTAGTTTCCGGCAAAGGCTCTGTAGTGCCGGGCTGCTCGATCGGAATTCTCACTGCCAACGCTATTGATCCTTCCAAGGGTCTGAACCTGGCCTTTGAATTTACGTCTTCAGAACCCCTCTACGGCTCTCCGCTCCATTCAAAAAATGACGTCCTGGTCCTCACAGCCGCGAACTCCTTTCTCGGCCCTATGACCGCCGCCAACTCGATCGATATCTATCTGCGCGTTGCTTCAATTAAGCCGGGCGATACTTTTATTGGGGGCGTTTTCGCGAAAGCTGATGCCTCGCTCACGACGGCAATCGCCGGTGCAAAAGTGCATTACTTCATCGCGGACGCTCATGGTTCGACGCTTTTTTCCACGGCCCGTTTCATAGCCATTGATCCGAGGCAATTCTGTTTGACGATGAACGTGATTCCAGTCACAGCCCACTTTTCCGGCGTACAACACACTGGGCTGGTCACACAAATCGCAGTTGCCGCGGCCAAATAAAGGGGCGTTTGACGAACGATTATCGCAAGCCTCGCGTGCGGTTATTACTGACATGAGAACCATGCTTTGAAATCGTGCGGTCCCGTGACCAAAAATGCGTTAAGGCCACGGATTGACGGCAGCAACAGCCGCGGCAAAGGCTGGAAGCGCGGCCTCGTCAATGGAGATGGTAAGCCTTGCGTTTGCGGGATCGTCATAGATGCGGACGGATGTATTCAATAAGTCGGACGGCAAGGCTGTGGTGAGCGCGGTTTGGATCGCGGCCTTCGCGGCCTTCGCGGCACTGGCGGCTGGAGGCGAGGCGCAGTCGATCCAAAAGAGCGAGGGCGACCGGAGATTCCGGGGATGACCATCCCAACCGGACCGAGCAAGTTGTAATTTCCTTCAATCCTTATGCCACTGCCACAAATTTGGCGATTTTGAACGCCCATCCCACCGCAATGGCCGCATCATGGATCACTTTCGCAACATCATGCAACTCGGCTTTCTGTGCTCGAATATCATCATCAATGTCACTTAACGCTTTCACGTCATCATCAATGGAATCGTAGGAATCGCGAGCGCGATCTTCGTCAATCTGACGCCATGCGGCAGAGAGGGAAAGAATTAGTTCTCCTATCGCAAGGCGATCCGATTCATTTTCCGCGGCGCTCTTCGCGGAGTCGAGGTTCTTAATGAGGGTCGCGATTTCGTCCAGTGCGTCCTCTGCATTTTTCGTTGGCATGTGTAGTCCTCTTTTCAAGGTTAACTTTTATTTCTGGTGTATATTTTGGATGGAAGAAACAAGTGATTTAACGTCGTTGTAGAATTTGACGATCGCATCCTTGCTGCCATGCTCGTTGGCGAGCGTCGCGTGCGCTTCCAGGCAGCTTTTCGCCGCTTTGGCGAGTTGATGCATAAACACCTTGCTATCCAGATCAGTACAACGATCATCGATTTCCGCGGCCACGATTTGCGATGCCAGCATCCCTCTTATCGATTTATCCTCTCCCGTCGCCTTGTCATACCCTTCTACCGCCACTCCATCAAACCAGGCACGTCGCGCACTTTTACGAGCACTTTCAACCACGCCACGCCGGGCCGATTCGTGTTGAATGTCCGCAAGAAGTATGTGTACGATCGCTTCCACATGCGGCTGGGCTTCGCGAACTTTTTGCCGGATCACCGCTTGCTGTTTGATGTCAATAAAAATATTGGCGACGGCCTCAATGGCATTCGCCAGTTGATCCGCATTGACATCATTTAATCCCGTGACTTCGCCTTTGAACAGGAGGAGCGAGGTGCTCAACTCCTTAGCGGAAGTATTGATCTGGGCGGAGTCATTCAATGTCGCCAATTCATTGAGAGTATCCGCGTAGGTGGAAAGCGCACCAACCGCGGCATGATGCCGCCTGCTTTCGATCAGGAGGGCTTGAGAGCCGACCGCAGCTTCAAACTTATCCACCGGCCTGCCTGTTCGATCGAGTTGCTCAGGAGCAGCCGCGGTTGCCGTGAATTGCGCGAGACCGCGATCCGATTTGTAAATCATCTCATAGAACTGATCCGAGGACATCGCCAGCGCTTTGGCGCTTGTGGCGAAGGTGGTGACATCCTGCAAATTGGTGCAGCCTCCCCACAATAAGCCGAATGAGAGCACCCAAGCGACATGTTTGTATTTCACCATTACCTCTTTGTTAAGATTTGAAGCCAATAAACGCAGCGATTAATCCGCCACAACGTACATAACTCAGAACGGATAATTATTTTAAATGAACACCTATACATACGCATCTAATCCGTCAATTCTGTGCAGCTCAAATTATTTTTGTATGGAACTCCCCCCCCACCGTCCCCTCAAAGGACGTGCAAGATGTGCGAGGCGAATTCGAGACTATTTATCAATGAATGGATTAAAAATGATGGCCTCGCGAGGTGGGCTCACGGGCAATCGCGTCCGACGCCGTTATCTGCGTTTTTTGGGCGAGATTCGGATCGGCTTGGCGGGTCTCCGGGAGGCAAATGCCGCCATAGGGAGCTGCGCGGGGGTTGGGGCTGCTGCGGTGACCAACGTGGCAAGTTCAGCCACTTCGGCGATCATTGCGGTAATCGCTGTAGTATGGGAAGCGGCAGACGTCTCAGCGATGGGGCCTCGGCGATCAGTGATTCGTTCGATAAACGTCGTTACCAGCAGTGGATCGAATTGCGTCCCGGAACAACGGATAAGTTCCTCGCAGGCGTCCTCGTGAGGCATTGCCTTGCGATAGGGACGATCTGAGGTCATGGCATCGTAGGCATCGGCAATTGCGATGCACCGGGAGGCAAAAGGGATTTGGTTGCCGACGGGGAGTTCGGGTGCATCCGGAGTGCCCCCGTACCAGGCATGATGCGTACGAATGATGTCCTTGAGTTGCGAGTCGCCGGCAGCCTCCTGTATGAGGTCCGCCCCCGCGTGCTCGTGTTTTCTCATGAAAGCCCATTCCTCAGGGGTAAGCGGCCCGGGTTTGTGGAGGATGGCGTCGGGGACCGCCATTTTGCCAACATCATGGAGAAGTGCTCCCAAACGAACGAGTTCAGCCTGCTCATGGTCGCTGGGCACCATAAGAGAAGTAAGTTCAGCCACGCGCTTCGAGTGGTCGGCCGTGGCCTGATCCCGCTGGGCAAGCGCGTGAAGAAGGGCATTGGCGACTTGTTTGAGAGATGCGATACCTCCACCATTGCGGCGATCATCGGGTTTTTGCGATGCGGTTGCCTCGATCGCGGGATCGCCCCAGGGGATGACTCGATTACGGCCCGTGCGTTTTGCGGCATAAAGGGCTTTATCCGCTTGCTCCAGAAGCTGACGGCTATCAGGAGCTCCCGCTTCGATTCCAGTCACCCCCAGAGAGGATGTCACGGTCGTGATCGGCCAGGTATGGGCAAGGATGGCTTGCCGGATGCGTTCGGCGGTTTGGTGGCCGGTGTCGAACGTGGCCCCCGGCAGCAGGATGCAGAATTCCTCACCACCGTAACGACAAATGATGTCCTCGGCGCGGCAACTGGCCTCGAGAACCTTTCCCATCTGCTTTAGAACCTGGTCACCGACGCCATGACCGTAGCGGTCGTTGATCGATTTGAACTCGTCAATATCGAGCATGATGCAAGCCAGGGGCGAGCGGTCGGCGGCAGCTCTGTTCCACATCTCCTCGAACGTGCGCATGAATGCGCGACGATTGAAACAACCGGTGAGGGGGTCGCGCGAAGCAAGCGCTTCGAGTTCCTTATTCTGACGGGCGATTTCATCCCGTGATTCGGCAAGCTCGTGGAGAGTGCCGCGAAGCTGGGTGTTGGTCGCTTCAATAGTGGTGACGTCATCGAATGTCGCCAGCACACCGCGTCGCGATCCGTCGTTTCCCAGCACGGGAACAATGTTCAAGACGAGGCTCCGGTCTTTGCCCTCGGGCGAGGTGAGTCGGACGGTCATGCGGTGGATCGGCTTGGTTGCGGCGAGGGCTTGGAGCAGTGAGTTGGTCTGGTCCTCGCTGGCGCGTTCCACGAGTGCGGGGATCTGGGAAACCTTGCGTCCCTGAATTTTGGAAAGACCTTCGCCCGCGATGCGGCAGAAGGCGTCATTGGCCATCACGATCTGCTGGTTCGTGTCCATGATGATGACACCTTCAGCAAGGGCGTCGAGCATGGTGCGGACACGGTCGGGGATAACAGAAGAAGGGTCGAGGTGTTTGAGTCGCTTTGCGCAAAAACAAAAACGAGCCGAAGAAACCGGCGCAGCCGATGAAAACGGTGATTCGAAAGAGAGGATTGCTCCAGAAGTTGACGTTGTCGAGGGAGGCGAAACGCATTTCCAGCGTTGCCCAGTCGTGATTGTTTTGAAGGACGGGGACGGAGGCCTCAAAGAGGGACGGGTCTTTATTTCCAGTCATGGGTCGCCAAGTTGCGGCATGTGGGCCAGCCGCCATGACCAGTTTGCCCTCCGGCGAACGTAACCCGATAGAAGCAACGTCGGGATTATGGGTAATCAGCGTTTGAAGAATGGACCGGAGTGATTGAACGTCGTTGCGGTCGGCGGCGGCGGAACATTGAGCGGCCACCACTTGTACCGTCTGCAGGCGCTGCTGTGTCGCTGCCGCATTCCCGTCAGGCAATATACCCGCCATGTGCGCACCGAGGACGGCGCTGACAATGATGCATCCGAATCCGATCGCGATGCTTGTAGATGTAGAAAGTATTCTCATACGTGTATGACACTTATCGGCTCAATCCATGAACCTCTCGACTTTGTCATCGCCCGATTCGGGGACGGGTGCGGCATTTTGTCGCTTGTACCATTTCCGCTTGCGTGATGCCCCTTTGGGTGCGTTCAGGACGGGTAGCGGATCGAGGAACCGCCAGATTGGGGCAGAACTCAATAAGCTTAGGAGCAGTGAGCCGCCACGGGCGATCCAAAGCAGGTAGCCGGCTGAAGCCGTCGCAGAGAATGTGGCAAAGGTGTTGAGCACTCGGTGAAGGACTTGTTGCTTCGCCGCGATGTTGCGGGCGGTTTCCTGCAATTGTTGGGCGGCCTGTTCAACGGCTGCGGGGCTCTGTGACTCGACCACGGCCGTCGGATCCTGTGGGACCAGTTGTTCGAGTGTTAACCGGCTGCCTGCGGGAGTATCCGCAACGGTTTGCTTGGCGATCTCGGCCAGCGACATGGGTATTCGCGATCCGATCATCGAGAACGGTTGTACACCGTTGGTATGCACGGAATTGCCGATGGTGCCACCGGTGGGGGTGGAGAGCGTATGGTTAGGCAATACAGGGGTCGTCGGTGTAACCGATTCCGCAGGGGTGCCGGGTCCAGGGTTAGGCACGGGTGTCGGACCCGGGGTGGGAACCGGCTTTTCCACCGGTGGCGTGGGGGTGGGGGTTGGCGTCGTTGGAGGCACCGTTACAACACCGGTCGGAGGAATAACCGTCGGAGGTGTTGGTGTGGGTGTCGGCGGTGTAGGTGGTGTGGGCGGAGCCGGTGGCGGTGGCGGCGGAGCCGGTGGTGTCACTGGCGGCGTCGGCGGAATAACCGGTGGAGTCGGGATGGGTTGGTTAAGGTTTACCACGGCGCTTCCGCTCACGTTCCCCGCGGTGGCCGTGATGATGGCCGTCGCGGCCGAGGAGAGATCTGTGAACAGGCCCGTAGAGTCGATGGTGTTGTTTTCGTTTGTCGACCACGTGACGGATGGCGTTTGGCCGAAACGATGACCGAACTGATCGAACCCGCTGGCGGTGAAACGCACCGGTTGGCCGGGACCAGGGGTTTGGGGAGCCGGATCGACCTTGAGCATCGTGAGGGTTTGATCGACGGTGATGCTGACATTGCTAGTGATGGTATTCGAGCCGTCGGAGATGGAGACGACGAAGGTGTATGCCCCGGCTTCGTCGAAGCTGACGAGGGTGTCTTTTGAGGCATTGGTGCCATTGATTGAGAACGTGGGGGACGCATGGTTGGGGGCATCGACAACAGTCCAGGAGTAGGTGAGGTTCGATTCGCCGCCATCGTCGTTCGCTAAAACGTGAAGGACGGTGCCCGTGGCCGCGACGATTAAGTTGTCGGCATTGGCGGGGATAACGAGGGTTGGGGTCGCATTGTTGACGTTGACCGTAGCCGTGCCGGTCACCCCGCCCGCAGTGGCGAGGACGATGCCAGTGCCGCCGCGGATGCCGGAGCTGAAATTGCCGCCGGATGTGATGCTGCCGACGCCGGAGGGATCGGTTGACCATGCGAAGGTGGGATTCGCGATGGATTGGCCGAATTGATCGAATGCGGTCGCGGTGAACTGCTGGGTTGCATTTTCATTAAAAGAAGGAGAGGCCGGGCTCACGGTGATGCTGGTGAAGGTCTGGTTGACCACCACCGTCACGCTGCTGGTGGTGGTGTTCGTGCCGTCGTCGATCGTCACCGTGAAGGTGTAGCTGCCGGACTTGTCGAAGGTCACTGTACTGTTCTTGGAGCCGTTGGTGCCGTTGACGCTGAAGCTCGGGGTGGAGCCTGCGGGCTTGGTCGTCGGCGCTCCAGGTGTAGGTGAGGTTGCTTTCGCCGCCGTCGTCAGCGCCCAGGACGCTTAGCGCGGTCGTGGTGCCGGTGACCGGTGAGGGCGTCGCACTGGCCGGTGTCGCCACCGTCGGGGTGGCGTTGTTGATCGTGATTGAAGCGGTGCCGTTGATGCCGGCGCTCGACGCCTGAATGGTCGCCGTGCCCGTGCCGGAGGGGGCGGTATACAGGCCGCTACTGTCGATGCTGCCCACCCCCGCGGTCTTCGTCCAGGTGAAGCTCGGCTGGCTGGCCATCGACAAGGCAAACTGATCCAGCGCGGTCGCGGTGAACTGCTGCGTGGCATTTTCATTCAAGCTCGGGCTTGCCGGGCTCACGGTGATGCTGGTGAAGGTCTGGTTGACTACCACCGTCACGCTGCTGGTGGTGGTGTTCGTGCCGTCGTCGATGGTCACCGTGAAGGTGTAGCTGCCGGACTTGTCGAAGGTCACCGTGCTGTTTTTAGAGCCGTTGGTGCCGTTGACGCTGAAGCTCGGGGTACTTCCTGCGGGCTTGGTCGTCGCGCTCCAGGTGTAAGTGAGATTGCTTTCGCCGCCGTCGTCAGCGCCCAGGACGCTCAAGGCGGTGGTCGTGCCGGTGACCGGTGAGGGCGTCGCACTGGCCGGTGTCGCCACGGTCGGGGTGGCGTTGTTGATCGTGATACTCGCCGTGCCGTTGATGCCGGCGCTCGACGCCTGGATGGTCGCCGTGCCCGTGCCGGAGGGGGCGGTATACAGGCCGCTTGAGTCGATGCTGCCCACCCCTGCGGTCTTGGTCCAGGTGAAGCTCGGCTGGCTCGCCATCGACAAAGCAAACTGATCCAGCGCGGTCGCGGTGAACTGCTGCGTGGCATTTTCATTCAAGCTCGGGGACGCCGGGCTGACGGTAATGCTGGTGAAGGTCTGGTTGACTACCACCGTGACGCTGCTGGTGGTGGTGTTCGTGCCGTCGTCGATGGTCACCGTAAAGGTGTACGATCCCGCCTTGTCGAAGGTCACCGTGCTGTTCTTAGAGCCGTTGGTGCCGTTGACGCTGAAGCTCGGGGTACTTCCTGCGGGCTTGGTCGTCGCGCTCCAGGTGTAAGTGAGGTTCGATTCGCCGCCATCGTCGGCACCCAAAACGCTCAAGGCTGTGGTCGTGCCGGTGACCGGTGAGGGCGTCGCACTGGCCGGTGTCGCCACGGTCGGGGTGGCGTTGTTGATCGTGATTGAAGCGGTGCCGTTGATGCCGGCGCTCGACGCCTGGATGGTCGCCGTGCCCGTGCCGGAGGGGGCGGTATACAGGCCGCTTGAGTCGATGCTGCCCACCCCCGCGGTCTTCGTCCAGGTGAAGCTCGGCTGGCTCGCCATCGACAAGGCAAACTGATCCAGCGCGGTCGCGGTGAACTGCTGCGTGGCATTTTCATTAAGAGAAGGAGAGGCCGGGCTCACCGTGATGCTGGTGAAGGTCTGGTTGACCACCACCGTCACGCTGCTGGTGGTGGTGTTCGTGCCGTCGTCGATCGTCACCGTGAAGGTGTAGCTGCCGGACTTGTCGAAGGTCACCGTGCTGTTTTTAGAGCCGTTGGTGCCGTTGACGCTGAAGCTCGGGGTACTTCCTGCGGGCTTGGTCGTCGCGCTCCAGGTGTAAGTGAGATTGCTTTCGCCGCCGTCGTCAGCACCCAAAACGCTCAAGGCCGTGGTCGTGCCGGTGACCGGTGAGGGCGTTGCACTGGCCGGTGTCGCCACGGTCGGGGTGGCGTTGTTGATCGTGATACTTGCCGTGCCGTTGATGCCTCCATTGGAGGCCTGGATCGTCGCTGTGCCCGTGCCGGAGGGGGCGGTATACAGGCCGCTACTGTCGATGCTGCCCACCCCCGCGGTCTTCGTCCAGGTGAAGCTCGGCTGACTCGCCATCGACAAGGCAAACTGATCCAGGGCGGTCGCCGTGAACTGCTGCGTGGCATTTTCATTCAAGCTCGGGGACGCCGGGCTGACGGTAATGCTGGTGAAGGTCTGGTTGACTACCACCGTGACGCTGCTGGTGGTGGTGTTCGTGCCGTCGTCGATGGTCACCGTAAAGGTGTACGATCCCGCCTTGTCGAAGGTCACCGTGCTGTTCTTGGAGCCGTTGGTGCCGTTGACGCTGAAGCTCGGGGTACTTCCTGCGGGCTTGGTCGTCGCGCTCCAGGTGTAGGTGAGGTTCGATTCGCCGCCATCGTCGGCACCCAAAACGCTCAAGGCTGTGGTCGTGCCGGTGACCGGTGAGGGCGTCGCACTGGCCGGTGTCGCCACCGTCGGGGTGGCGTTGTTGATCGTGATTGAAGCGGTGCCGTTGATGCCGGCGCTCGACGCCTGAATGGTTGCCGTGCCCGTGCCGGAGGGGGCGGTATACAGGCCGCTACTGTCGATGCTGCCCACCCCCGCGGTCTTCGTCCAGGTGAAGCTCGGCTGGCTGGCCATCGACAAGGCAAACTGATCCAGCGCGGTCGCCGTGAACTGCTGCGTGGCATTCTCATTCAAGCTTGGGCTTGCCGGGCTCACGGTAATCGAAGTGAAGGTCTGGTTGACCACCACCGTCACGCTGCTGGTGGTGGTGTTCGTGCCGTCGTCGATGGTGACGGTAAAGGTGTACGATCCGGCCTTGTCGAAGGTGACCGTGCTGTTCTTGGAGCCGTTGGTGCCGTTGACGCTGAAGCTCGGGGTACTTCCTGCGGGCTTGGTCGTCGCGCTCCAGGAGTAGGTGAGGTTGCTTTCGCCGCCGTCGTCAGCGCCCAAAACGCTCAAGGCTGTGGTCGTGCCGGTGACCGGTGAGGGCGTCGCACTGGCCGGTGTCGCCACCGTCGGGGTGGCGTTGTTGATCGTGATTGAAGCGGTGCCGTTGATGCCGGCGCTCGACGCCTGAATGGTTGCCGTGCCCGTGCCGGAGGGGGCGGTATACAGGCCGCTACTGTCGATGCTGCCCACCCCCGCGGTCTTCGTCCAGGTGAAGCTCGGCTGGCTGGCCATCGACAAGGCAAACTGATCCAGCGCGGTCGCCGTGAACTGCTGCGTGGCATTCTCATTAAGAGAAGGAGAGGCCGGGCTCACCGTGATGCTGGTGAAGGTCTGGTTGACCACCACGGTGACGCTGCTGGTGGTGGTGTTCGTGCCGTCGTCGATGGTCACCGTGAAGGTGTACGAGCCCGCCTTGTCGAAGGTCACCGTGCTGTTTTTGGAGCCGTTGGTGCCGTTGACGCTGAAGCTCGGGGTACTTCCTGCGGGCTTGGTCGTCGGCGCTCCAGGTGTAAGTGAGATTGCTTTCGCCGCCGTCGTCAGCACCCAAAACGCTCAAGGCCGTGGTCGTGCCGGTGACCGGTGAGGGCGTCGCACTGGCCGGTGTCGCCACGGTCGGGGTGGCGTTGTTGATCGTGATACTCGCCGTGCCGTTGATGCCTCCATTGGAAGCCTGGATCGTCGCTGTGCCCGTGCCGGAGGGGGCGGTATACAGGCCGCTTGAGTCGATGCTGCCCACCCCTGCGGTCTTGGTCCAGGTGAAGCTCGGCTGACTCGCCATCGACAAGGCAAACTGATCCAGGGCGGTCGCCGTGAACTGCTGCGTGGCATTCTCATTCAAGCTTGGGCTTGCCGGGCTCACGGTAATCGAAGTGAAGGTCTGGTTGACCACCACCGTCACGCTGCTGGTGGTGGTGTTCGTGCCGTCGTCGATGGTGACGGTAAAGGTGTACGATCCGGCCTTGTCGAAGGTGACCGTGCTGTTCTTGGAGCCGTTGGTGCCGTTGACGCTGAAGCTCGGGGTACTTCCTGCGGGCTTGGTCGTCGCGCTCCAGGAGTAGGTGAGGTTGCTTTCGCCGCCGTCGTCAGCGCCCAAAACGCTCAAGGCTGTGGTCGTGCCGGTGACCGGTGAGGGCGTCGCACTGGCCGGTGTCGCCACCGTCGGGGTGGCGTTGTTGATCGTGATTGAAGCGGTGCCGTTGATGCCGGCGCTCGACGCCTGAATGGTTGCCGTGCCCGTGCCGGAGGGGGCGGTATACAGGCCGCTACTGTCGATGCTGCCCACCCCCGCGGTCTTCGTCCAGGTGAAGCTCGGCTGGCTGGCCATCGACAAGGCAAACTGATCCAGCGCGGTCGCCGTGAACTGCTGCGTGGCATTCTCATTAAGAGAAGGAGAGGCCGGGCTCACCGTGATGCTGGTGAAGGTCTGGTTGACCACCACGGTGACGCTGCTGGTGGTGGTGTTCGTGCCGTCGTCGATGGTCACCGTGAAGGTGTACGAGCCCGCCTTGTCGAAGGTCACCGTGCTGTTTTTGGAGCCGTTGGTGCCGTTGACGCTGAAGCTCGGGGTACTTCCTGCGGGCTTGGTCGTCGCGCTCCAGGTGTAAGTGAGATTGCTTTCGCCGCCGTCGTCAGCACCCAAAACGCTCAAGGCCGTGGTCGTGCCGGTGACCGGTGAGGGCGTCGCACTGGCCGGTGTCGCCACGGTCGGGGTGGCGTTGTTGATCGTGATACTCGCCGTGCCGTTGATGCCTCCATTGGAAGCCTGGATCGTCGCTGTGCCCGTGCCGGAGGGGGCGGTATACAGGCCGCTTGAGTCGATGCTGCCCACCCCTGCGGTCTTGGTCCAGGTGAAGCTCGGCTGACTCGCCATCGACAAGGCAAACTGATCCAGGGCGGTCGCCGTGAACTGCTGCGTGGCATTCTCATTCAAGCTCGGGGACGCCGGGCTGACGGTAATGCTGGTGAAGGTCTGGTTGACTACCACCGTGACGCTGCTGGTGGTGGTGTTCGTGCCGTCGTCGATGGTCACCGTAAAGGTGTACGATCCCGCCTTGTCGAAGGTCACCGTGCTGTTCTTGGAGCCGTTGGTGCCGTTGACGCTGAAGCTCGGGGTACTTCCTGCGGGCTTGGTCGTCGCGCTCCAGGAGTAGGTGAGGTTGCTTTCGCCGCCGTCGTCGGCACCCAAAACGCTCAAGGCTGTGGTCGTGCCGGTGACCGGTGAGGGCGTCGCACTGGCCGGTGTCGCCACCGTCGGGGTGGCGTTGTTGATCGTGATATAGCCGTGCCGTTGATGCCTCCATTGGAAGCCTGGATCGTCGCTGTGCCCGTGCCGGAGGGGGCGGTATACAGGCCGCTCTGAGTCGATGCTGCCCACCCCTGCGGTCTTGGTCCAGGTGAAGCTCGGCTGGCTGGCCATCGACAAGGCAAACTGATCCAGCGCGGTCGCCGTGAACTGCTGCGTGGCATTCTCATTCAAGCTCGGGGACGCCGGGCTCACGGTGATGCTGGTGAAGGTCTGGTTGACTACCACCGTGACGCTGCTGGTGGTGGTGTTCGTGCCGTCGTCGATGGTGACGGTAAAGGTGTACGATCCGGCCTTGTCGAAGGTGACCGTGCTGTTCTTGGAGCCGTTGGTGCCGTTGACGCTGAAGCTCGGGGTACTTCCTGCGGGCTTGGTCGTCGCGCTCCAGGTGTAGGTGAGGTTGCTTTCGCCGCCGTCGTCAGCACCCAAAACGCTCAAGGCTGTGGTCGTGCCGGTGACCGGTGAGGGCGTCGCACTGGCCGGTGTCGCCACCGTCGGGGTGGCGTTGTTGATCGTGATTGAAGCGGTGCCGTTGATGCCGGCGCTCGACGCCTGAATGGTTGCCGTGCCCGTGCCGGAGGGGGCGGTATACAGGCCGCTACTGTCGATGCTGCCCACCCCCGCGGTCTTCGTCCAGGTGAAGCTCGGCTGGCTGGCCATCGACAAGGCAAACTGATCCAGCGCGGTCGCCGTGAACTGCTGCGTGGCATTTTCATTCAAGCTTGGGCTTGCCGGGCTCACGGTAATGCGAAGTGAAGGTCTGGTTGACCACCACCGTCACGCTGCTGGTGGTGGTGTTCGTGCCGTCGTCGATGGTCACCGTGAAGGTGTACGAGCCCGCCTTGTCGAAGGTCACCGTGCTGTTTTTGGAGCCGTTGGTGCCGTTGACGCTGAAGCTCGGGGTACTTCCTGCGGGCTTGGTCGTCGCGCTCCAGGTGTAAGTGAGGTTCTTTCGCCGCCGTCGTCAGCACCCAAAACGCTCAAGGCCGTGGTCGTGCCGGTGACCGGTGAGGGCGTCGCACTGGCCGGTGTCGCCACGGTCGGGGTGGCGTTGTTGATCGTGATACTCGCCGTGCCGTTGATGCCTCCATTGGAAGCCTGGATCGTCGCTGTGCCCGTGCCGGAGGGGGCGGTATACAGGCCGCTTGAGTCGATGCTGCCCACCCCTGCGGTCTTGGTCCAGGTGAAGCTCGGCTGACTCGCCATCGACAAGGCAAACTGATCCAGGGCGGTCGCCGTGAACTGCTGCGTGGCATTTTCATTCAAGCTCGGGGACGCCGGGCTGACGGTAATGCTGGTGAAGGTCTGGTTGACTACCACCGTGACGCTGCTGGTGGTGGTGTTCGTGCCGTCGTCGATGGTCACCGTAAAGGTGTACGATCCCGCCTTGTCGAAGGTCACCGTGCTGTTCTTGGAGCCGTTGGTGCCGTTGACGCTGAAGCTCGGGGTACTTCCTGCGGGCTTGGTCGTCGCGCTCCAGGAGTAGGTGAGGTTGCTTTCGCCGCCATCGTCGGCACCCAAAACGCTCAAGGCTGTGGTCGTGCCGGTGACCGGTGAGGGCGTCGCACTGGCCGGTGTCGCCACCGTCGGGGTGGCGTTGTTGATCGTGATTGAAGCGGTGCCGTTGATGCCGGCATTCGACGCCTGAATGGTTGCCGTGCCCGTGCCGGAGGGGGCGGTATACAGGCCGCTACTGTCGATGCTGCCCACCCCCGCGGTCTTCGTCCAGGTGAAGCTCGGCTGGCTGGCCATCGACAAGGCAAACTGATCCAGCGCGGTCGCCGTGAACTGCTGCGTGGCATTCTCATTCAAGCTCGGGGACGCCGGGCTCACGGTGATGCTGGTGAAGGTCTGGTTGACTACCACCGTGACGCTGCTGGTGGTGGTGTTCGTGCCGTCGTCGATGGTGACGGTAAAGGTGTACGATCCGGCCTTGTCGAAGGTGACCGTGCTGTTCTTGGAGCCGTTGGTGCCGTTGACGCTGAAGCTCGGGGTACTTCCTGCGGGCTTGGTCGTCGCGCTCCAGGTGTAAGTGAGATTGCTTTCGCCGCCGTCGTCGGCACCCAAAACGCTCAAGGCTGTGGTCGTGCCGGTGACCGGTGAGGGCGTCGCACTGGCCGGTGTCGCCACGGTCGGGGTGGCGTTGTTGATCGTGATACTCGCCGTGCCGTTGATGCCGGCGCTCGACGCCTGGATGGTCGCCGTGCCCGTGCCGGAGGGGGCGGTATACAGGCCGCTACTGTCGATGCTGCCCACCCCCGCGGTCTTCGTCCAGGTGAAGCTCGGCTGGCTGGCCATCGACAAGGCAAACTGATCCAGCGCGGTCGCCGTGAACTGCTGCGTGGCATTCTCATTCAAGCTTGGGCTTGCCGGGCTCACGGTAATCGAAGTGAAGGTCTGGTTGACCACCACCGTCACGCTGCTGGTGGTGGTGTTCGTGCCGTCGTCGATGGTCACCGTGAAGGTGTACGAGCCCGCCTTGTCGAAGGTCACCGTGCTGTTCTTGGAGCCGTTGGTGCCGTTGACGCTGAAGCTCGGGGTACTTCCTGCCGGCTTGGTCGTCGCGCTCCAGGAGTAGGTGAGGTTCGATTCGCCGCCGTCGTCAGCGCCCAAAACGCTCAAGGCCGTGGTCGTGCCGGTGACGGGACTGGGGGTGGCGGAGGCCGGTGTCGCCACGGTCGGGGTGGCGTTGTTGATCGTGATACTCGCCGTGCCGTTGATGCCTCCATTGGAAGCCTGGATCGTCGCTGTGCCCGTGCCGGAGGGGGCGGTATACAGGCCGCTCGAGTCGATGCTGCCCACCCCTGCGGTCTTGGTCCAGGTGAAGCTCGGCTGACTCGCCATCGACAAGGCAAACTGATCCAGCGCGGTCGCGGTGAACTGCTGCGTGGCATTTTCATTCAAGCTCGGGGACGCCGGGCTGACGGTAATGCTGGTGAAGGTCTGGTTGACTACCACCGTCACGCTGCTGGTGGTGGTGTTCGTGCCGTCGTCGATGGTCACCGTAAAGGTGTACGATCCCGCCTTGTCGAAGGTCACCGTGCTGTTCTTGGAGCCGTTGGTGCCGTTGACGCTGAAGCTCGGGGTACTTCCTGCCGGCTTGGTCGTCGCGCTCCAGGTGTAGGTGAGGTTGCTTTCGCCGCCATCGTCGGCACCCAAAACGCTCAAGGCTGTGGTCGTGCCGGTGACCGGTGAGGGCGTCGCACTGGCCGGTGTCGCCACCGTCGGGGTGGCGTTGTTGATCGTGATTGAAGCGGTGCCGTTGATGCCGGCGCTCGACGCCTGAATGGTTGCCGTGCCCGTGCCGGAGGGGGCGGTATACAGGCCGCTCGAGTCGATGCTGCCCACCCCCGCGGTCTTCGTCCAGGTGAAGCTCGGCTGACTCGCCATCGACAAAGCAAACTGATCCAGCGCGGTCGCCGTGAACTGCTGCGTGGCATTTTCATTAAGAGAAGGAGAGGCCGGGCTCACGGTAATCGAGGTCAGCGTCTGGTTGACTACCACGGTGACACTGCTTGTCGTTGTATAAGTTCCATTGCTGATCGTGACCAAGAAGGTATACGACCCCGACTTATCAAAAGTCGCCGTCGTATTCTTAGCCCCATTCGTGCCATTCACGCTAAAGGTCGGATTTGAAGAAGCGGGCTGACTCGTCAACGACCACGTATAAGTGAGGGTCGACTCCCCCGCAGATGATGCACCCAGCACGCTCAATGCGGTCGTCGTGCCGGTGACGGGAGAAGGCGTTGCACTTGCAGGGGTTGCAACCGTCGGCGCGGCATCGGTCAACACCACGTCATTGCCACTGCCGCCGTGGTAACTGATGGCATAGGTCACGCCATTCAAGGTAACGGCCGCGCCCTCCGCAAGCCCCGAGAAAGTGCCAACGACCGCGTCCGCCCCATCATTATTGATGAGGATAATCTGATCGCCACCGTGTGCGGTGCGAGTGCCCGTAAGGCTCAGCGTGCTCCCCGTGATATCGACGGTGCCGGTGACGTTGACCTCACTGTAGCCGGTGCCAGCAGTGCTGCTGTTAATCGTCGCATCGAACGTCGCACCCGAAGCAAGTGCCACACTTCCGGTCGAAAACGCGGACGGCCCAGTGATCCCAGCCGAAGCGGTCCCACCGGAGTTGACGCTGACATTTCCGGACACGGTGCCCGTACCCGCAAGAGTTCCGCCGTTGTTCACGGTGATCGAGCCGGTGCCCGTCGCGGATCCGCTGCCATTCACGGCGAGCAAATCGCCGCCGCTGATGACCGTCCCACCGGTGTAAGTATTCGCACCGGACACGCTCAAATTGCCGTTGCCCGATTTGGTCAACGAGAAGCTGCCGGAAATAACGCCGGCGACGGCCAATGCGCCGGCCGCGACCGTGACCGCTGTATTCACCGTGAGGCTGATCGCTCCGGTCCCGAACGTCAGATTGTTCGTTCCAAGGAAGCTGAAGCTGCCGGCCCAGACCTGCGCGTTATTCACCGTGACTGGTGCGCCGCTGGTGTTATCGATTGTCCCGCCATCAATCGTGAACGTGCCAGTACCCAAGGCGGTCGCACTATTAATGTCCAGCGTGCCCGCCACAAGGGTCGTCCCGCCGGAATGAGCATTGTTTCCCGAAAGGATCATTGTTCCAGTGCCGGCCTTCGTGAGGCTGAAAGGCGCCGCTGGTTGCACCGCGTTCCGTCAAACTACCGCCATTGGTGGTGACGGTGACGTTTGTTCCAAGGGTGATTGTCCCGGTGCCCATGTCAAGATTGTTGGTGCCGGTAAAGGCATAATTGCCGCCCCAGACTTGGACGTTGTTATTGCTGAGGGTGATGGCGGAGCCGCTGGTGTTATCGATGGTTCCGCCATTAAGGGTGAGCGTTCCGGTTCCAACGGCTGCGGCATTATTGATATCCAACGTGCCGGCGGAAAGAGTCAGGCCGCCGGAGAAAGTGTTGGCTCCTGAGAGCAGAAGTGTGCCAGCGCCGGCCTTGGTGAGGCTATAAGCGTTTCCGCCGTCGCCGATGATGCCGCCCTCGCTCAAGGTGCTAGCGGTCGTGGTCAGAACTCGGTTGCCACCCAGCGTTACCGCACCGGTGCCGAGGTTCAATGCGTTGCTTCCAACAAAGGTGAAGTCGCCGTTCCAGGCTTGGGCATTATTGGTGCTAAGGGTGATTGGTGAACCACTGGTGTTATCGATGCTCCCGCCATTGATCGTGAACGTGCCGGTTCCGATGGCGGAGGCATTATTGATGTTTAATTTTCCGGCCGAGAGCGTCGTCCCGCTGGAATAGGTATTGGCGCCGGCGAGTGTCAGGGCGCCCGCACCGCCTTGGTGAGGCTAAAGGCACCGGCGATCACGCCGCCCTCTGTGAGATTTCCACCAGCGGTGGTGACTGCCACATTCGAGCCAAGAGTCACCGCACCCGTACCCATGTTCAGGTTATTGGTGCCGGTGAAGGCATAATTGCCGCCCCAAGTTTGGGCGTTGTTGTTCGAGAGCGTGATCGCGCCGCCGGAAGTATTGTCAATCGTCCCGCCGTTGATGGTCAGTGCGCCAGTACCCACGGCGGCGGCGTTATTGATATTCAGCGTGCCGGCGGAAAGAGTTGTCCCGCCGGTGAAGGTGTTGGCACCGGAAAGAGTCAAAGCGCCAGCCCCGGCTTTGGTGAGGCTGAACGAGCCGGAGATGATGCCGCCCTCTGCAAGTGTGTTTTCCGAAACCGTGACCTGGCGGTTGGCGCTCAACGTGACCGCACCAGTTCCCAGATTAAGTGCGTTGCTGCCGGTGAAGGTGAAGTCGCCGTTCCAACTTTGGGCGTTGTTATTGGAATTGGTGATAGCCCCACCCGAACTGTTATCAATCGTTGTTCCGGCACTGATCGTAAATGTGCCCGTTCCCAGAGCGGCGGCGTTGTTGATATCCAGCGTGCCGGCAGAGAGAACAGTGCCGCCGGAGAAAGTATTGGCACCCGCAAGCGCCAACGCACCCGCACCGGCTTTGGTCAGGCTTTGCACCGGAAATGATTCCACCAACGGTTAGCGTGTTCGCGGTTGTCGTGACGGTGGGCGATGTGGTCAATGTCACCGCACCGGTGCCGAGATTAAGATTGTTGGTTCCGATGAAAGTAAAGCTGGAGGCCCATGTTTGTGCGTTGTTGTTGCTGAGTGTGATCGGGCTGCCTGAAGTATTGTCAATCGTCCCGCCGTTGATCGTGAACGTGCCGGTACCCACTGCCGTGGCGTTATTGATGTTCAGTTTTCCAGCCGACAGCGTCATTCCGCCGGTGAACGTGTTTGCACCTGAAAGTGTCAGCGTGCCGGCACCAGCTTTGGTTAAGCTGAAAGTAGCACCGGAAATCACGCCGCCGACCGTCAATGTGCTGGCTGAAACTGTGACATTGCGACTGGCACCAAGTGCAACTGCCCCGGGGCCCAGGTTCAATGCGTTCGTGCCGGTAAAGGTAAAGTCGCCGCCCCATGTTTGAGCATTGTTATTGGAAAGGGTAATGGGTGATCCGCTGGTGTTGTCGATGGTTCCGCCGTTGATGGTGAACGTTCCGGTACCGACCGCGGTTGCATTGTTGATATTCAGTGTGCCCGCGGAAAGCGTCGCACCGCCGCTATAGGTATTGGCACCGGAAAGCGTCAACGTGCCGGCACCGGCTTTGGTCAGGCTAAATGCAGCTGCCGGAATCTCCAATGACACCACCGACCGTCAGTGTGCTCGCGGAGACCGTGACCGTCCGGTTTGCGCCGAGCGTCACAGTACCGGTACCGAGGTTCAACGCATTCGTGCCGGTAAAGGTAAAGTCGCCGCCCCATGTTTGGACGTTGTTATTGGAAAGGGTGATGGTTGATCCGCTGGTGTTGTCGATTACCCCGCCATTGATGGTAAAGGTGCCCGAGCCGATGGCGGTTGCGTTATTGATGTTCAACGTGCCCGAATCAATCCGCACCCCGCCAGAGAATGTATTTGCGGCACTGAGGGTCCAAGTGCTCGTTTGATTGAGTTGAAGGTCGACGGATGCGGATCCTTCAGTGATCGTCCCGGAGATGATGCCGGTGCCCGCGCCGCGAAGGAAAACATTTCTCGTGCCACTCACTGTCGGCACATTGATCGCATTCGCACCGAAAGCGTGAGGGTGCCGCCGGCATCCGTCTGGATCGTGTAGTTGCTTCCACCTGCGGCAAGGCTGATCGTTCCGGAGAGCGTGTTGCTTCCGTTGACACTTTCAATGCCCGCCGCCGTGGCACTGCTTCTTCCATCAAGAGTGATCGCGTTACTGATGGTGATTCCACCAGCCAACTCCAGCCGTGCGGTGGTGCCATTGCCCACGCCGATATCGACCGTCCCTGATCCCAAAGCTCCACTCGATGTCGCACGCACCGTCGCGGGACCAGCCGCTCCGGTATTCAAGAACAACCCACCCGAGAAACTGTTCGTCCCCGAAAGAATCAATGTGCCTGCACCATTCACGGAGATCGAGTTCGTGCCGCCAGCGATATTCCCACCGACGGTCAGATTCCCACCGTTGATCGCCAGGGTTCGGCTCGCTGCCATCGTCACTGCGCCGGTACCCAGATTAATGTCGTTGGTGCCAGTGAACGTAAAGTCACCGCCCCAGGTCTGGGCATTGTTGTTCGAGAGGGTGATCGCGCCGCCCGAGGTGTTGTCGATCGTCCCGCCGTTGATCGTAAAAGTCCCGGTCCCGATGGCGGTGGCGTTGTTGATGTTCAATGTCCCGGCGCTCAGTGTGGTTCCGCCGGTGAAGGTGTTCGCTCCCGACAAGGTCATTGCCCCCGCGCCCGCCTTGGTCAGGCTGAAGGCTCCCGCGATGATCCCGCCCACCGTCAGCGTGCTCGCCGAGACCGTCACCGTCCGATTCGCACCCAGCGTCACCGCACCCGTGCCCAAGTCCACCGCGTTACTGCCAATGAAGGTAAAGTCGCCGTTCCAGACCTGCACGTTGTTGTTGGCGTTGGTCACCAGCCCACCGCTGCTATTGTCGATTGAGCCGCCATTGATCGTGAAGGTCCCGGTGCCCAGCGCCGTCGAGCTGTTGATATACAGGATGCCTGACGAGAGCGTTACCCCGCCGCTAAAGGTGTTGGCACCCGAGAGGATCAGGTTGCCTGCACCGGCTTTGGTCAGGCTGAACGCTCCGCCAATGGCCCCCCCTACCGTCAGCGTGCTTGCCGAGACCGTGACCGTCCGATTCGCACTTAAGGTCACCGCCCCGGTACCCAGGTTCAGGGCATTGGTGCCGGTGAAGGTAAAGTCGCCGCCCCAGGTCTGGACGTTGTTGTTGGAGAGCGTAATCGAACCACCGGAGGTATTGTCGATGGTGCCGCCGTTGATCGTGAAGGTCCCCGTCCCGATGGCGGCGGCGTTGTTGATGTTCAGCGTGCCGGCGGTCAGGGTTGTGCCGCCGCTGAATGTGTTGGCACCCGACAGTGTCAGTACACCTGCACCAGCCTTGGTTAGGCTGAATACGCTGCCGGAGTCATCGATAACACCGTCGACGGTCAGTGTGCTTGCGGAAACCGTGACGATGCGATTGGCGGATAGTGTGACAGCGCCGGTGCCTAGATTCAGTGCGTTAGTGCCGGCGAAGGTAAAGTCACCGGACCAGCTTTGTGCATTATTATTACTCAGCGTAATTGCGCCGCCGCTTGTATTATCGATCGTGCCGCCGGTGATGATGAAAGTGCCGGTGCCCAGCGCGGCGGCGTTGTTGATGTTGAGCGTACCGCTGGCGAGTGAGACGCCACCGGAATGGGTGTTGGCGGCGCCGAGAGTCCATGTGCCGGTGGATTGGTCAACGATATCAACGACGCCCACGCCGTCCTGAACGACCCCGCTGATGGTCCCGTCGCCCGCGCCCTGCAAGTACAGATGCCGTGGACCCCCCGATGAGGAAGTGACGGCCGTCGCATTGGAAATTGCGAGACTGGAGCCGGCGTCGACTTGAACCGGAAATACGGCACCACCGCCGCCGAAGGTAATGGTGCCGGAAAGAATATTGTTACCGCTTAGACTCTCGATACCGATGGCGCTGGCGCGACCCTTGAAGGCCAGTGCATTGGCGAGCGTAATGTTGCCTGCCACTTCCAAAGTGGTGTAGTTCACTCCACCATTAATAGTGACGGTGCCGCTTCCCAGTGCATTGCTGGACGTGGCACGCACGATCGCGTGTCCCCCTCCCGCTCCACCGCCAATATTGACGGCACCCAGGGTATTATTCCCTGATAAAATCAACCTTCCGCTGGTCGCCGTCGTCAGCGTATTAGCACCACCGGCGATGTCGCCACCGACGGTCAGGTTGCCGGCGGTCAAAGTGATGGTTCGGCCCACGGCCATCGTGACAGCGCCGGTACCCAGGTTCAGGTCATTCGTACCGGTAAAGGTGAAGTTCGCTCCCCATGTCTGGGTGTTGTTGTTGCTCAATGCAATGGCGGAACCGCTCGTATTGTCGATCGTGCCGCCGTTGATCGTCAGCATCCCCGTGCCAACCGCGGCGGCGTTATTGATGTTCAATGTCCCGGTCGTGAGCGTGGTGCCGCCGGTATAGGTGTTGGCGGCAGTTAACGTGAGCGCCCCAGTGCCCGCCTTGGTGATGCTGCCCGCGCCGCTCAGCACCGAAGCCATCGTCACATTGTTACTATTGGTGTCGAACGTCGCCGTCACACCTGAGCCAATGGCTTGAATCTTACTGGATACATCCTGCGTGTTGGTCCCATTCCATTGAAGCGTGCTGCTCGCACCGAATGTGACAGTACCGGTGCCCAACGAGCCGCTGGCAAAGCTGAGGATACCGGCGTTAATGATTGTTCCGGCGGAATAGGTGTTGGCCCCCGTCAGGACCAGCGTGCCCGCGCCGGCCTTGGTCAGGCTGAATGCTCCTGAAATAATGCCGCCAGCTGTCAATGTGCTCGCGGACACCGTCACTTGGCGATTCGACCCGAGCGTTACCGCGCCCGTACCAAAATTCAGTGCGTTGGTTCCCGTGAACGTAAAGTCACCGCCCCAAGTCTGGGCGTTATTGTTGCTCAACGTGATCGTGCCGCCGGAAGTATTATCAATCGTCCCGCCGTTGATGGTGAACGTGCCGGTTCCGATGGCCGCGGCGTTATTGATGTTGAGCTTGCCAGTCGTGAGTGTCGTGCCGCCGGAATAAGTGCTCGCGCCCGAAAGTGTTAATGTTCCGGCACCTGTCTTCGTGATGGAATAGGCATTTCCTCCATCACCGATGATGCCCCCAACCGTCAGCGTGTTCGCGGAGACCGTCACTTGACGGTTCGCGCCAAGGGTCACTGCGCCCGTGCCAAGGTTCAGCGACTGCGTCCCTGTAAAGGTAAAGTCACCGCCCCACGTCTGAGCATTGTTGTTGCTCAGTGTGATTGAACCGCCGGTCGTGTTGTCGATTGTCCCGCCGTTGATTGTGAACGTCCCCGTGCCGACGGCCTTTGCGTTATTGATATTCAGCGTGCCCGCGGAGAGCGTCGCCCCACCACTGTAAGTGTTAGCACCCGACAACGTCATCGCGCCGGCACCCGCCTTGGTCAGACTGAACGCACCGGAAATGATGCCGCCAACCGTTAGCGTGCTGCCTGATATCGTTACTTGACGGTTTGACCCAAGCGACACTGCCCCGGTGCCCAGATTCAACGCGTTCGTGCCCGTGAAAGTAAAGTCGCCACCCCAGGTCTGGGCATTGTTGTTTGAGAGGGTGATCGCACCACCGCTGGTGTTGTCGATTGTCCCGCCGTTGATCGTGAACGTCCCCGTGCCGACGGCCTTTGCGTTATTGATGTTTAGCGTGCCCGCGGTCAGCGTCGTCCCTGTCGAATAGGTATTAGCCCCCGAGAGGGTCAATGTTCCCGCGCCCGCCTTGGTCAAGCTGTGAGCGCCGGAGATGATACCTCCGACCGTCAACGTACCGCCCGTTGTCGTGATGGTGGGATTAGCGGTCAGTGACACCGCTCCGGTGCCAAGGTCTAGATTGTTCGTGCCGGTGAAGGTGTAACTACCGGCCCATGTTTGGGCGTTGTTGTTGGTCTCCGTGATCGCGCCGCCGCTGGTATTATCAATTGTCGTGCCGGCGCTGATCGTGAACGTCCCCGTGCCCAGCGCCGTCGCGTTGTTGATGTCCAGTTCTCCCGCCGACAAGGTCATCCCGCTGGTGAAGGTGTTTGCTCCCGACAAGGCCAATGCCCCCGCGCCTGCTTTGGTCAGGCTATGGGCTCCGGAGATAATCCCGCCGTCACTGAGCGTCCCGCCCGTGACCGTAATTGTTGGATTAGCTGTTAAGGCGACCGCTCCGGTACCCATGCTCAGGTTGCTCGTGCCGGTGAAGGTGAAGCTTGACGCCCAGGTCTGGGCGTTGTTGTTTGAGAGGGTGATCGCGCCGCCCGAGGTGTTGTCGATGGTTCCGCCGTTGATGGTAAAGGTCCCCGTACCGATGGCGGTGGCATTGTTGATGTTTAGCGTGCCGGCACTCAGTGTGGTTCCGCCGGTGAAGGTGTTCGCTCCCGACAAGGTCATCGTGCCAGCGCCCGCCTTGGTCAGGCTGAACGCGCCGCTGATGATGCCGCCTTCCGTCAGCGTGCTCGCGGAGACCGTCACTTGACGGTTCGCACTCAAGCTCACCGCCCCGGTGCCCAGGTTCAGGGCATTGCTGCCGGTGAAGATAAAGTCGCCGCCCCACGTCTGAGCATTATTGTTCGAGAGGGTAATTGCGCCGCCTGAGGTGTTGTCGATGGTTCCGCCGTTGATGGTAAAGGTCCCCGTACCGATGGCGGTGGCATTGTTGATGTTTAGCGTGCCGGCGGTCAGGGTGGTCCCGCCGGTGAATGTGTTCGCACCTGAAAGAGTCATGGTCCCCGCGCCCGCCTTGGTCAGACTGAACGCTCCCGAGATGATTCCGCCGTCAGTTAACGTGCTTGCAGACACCGTCACCTGACGATTGGCACTCAAGCTCACCGCGCCCGTGCCCAAGTTGAGTGCATTGGTGCCGGTGAAGGTAAAGTCGCCGCCCCAGGTCTGGACATTGTTGTTCGAGAGGGTAATCGAGCCGCCGGAGGTGTTGTCGATCGTCCCGCCATTGATCGTAAAGGTCCCGGTACCAATCGCGGCTGCATTGTTGATGTTCAACGTCCCGGCGGTGAGCGTCGTGCCCGTCGAGTAGGTATTGGCACCTGAGAGTGTCAACGTCCCCGCGCCTGCTTTGGTCAGACTATGCGCTCCGGAGATGATCCCGCCATCACTGAGTGTCCCGCCCGTGACAGTGATCGTCGAATTGGCCGTTAAAGCCACCGCGCCCGTGCCCATGCTCAGGTTGCTCGTGCCAGTGAACGTAAAGCTTGACGCCCAGGTCTGGGCATTGTTGTTCGAGAGGGTGATCGCACCGCCTGAGGTATTGTCGATGGTCCCGCCATTGATGGTAAACGTCCCGGTCCCGATGGCGGTGGCGTTGTTGATGTTCAGCGTGCCTGCCGACAAGGTCGTCCCGCCGGTGAAGGTGTTCGCTCCCGACAAGGTCATGGTCCCCGTGCCTGCCTTGGTCAGGCTGAAGGCGCCACTGACAATCCCGCCTTCGGTCAGCGTGCTCGCAGAGACCGTTACCTGCCGATTGGCACTCAAGCTCACCGCGCCCGTGCCCAAGTTGAGTGCGTTGGTGCCGGTGAAGGTAAAGTCGCCGCCCCACGTCTGAGCGTTATTGTTCGAGAGGGTGATCGCGCCGCCGGAGGTGTTGTCGATGGTTCCGCCATTGATAGTAAAGGTCCCCGTGCCAATCGCGGCGGCGTTGTTGATGTCCAGTGTGCCATTCGGCAGAATTGTGCCTCCGGAATATGTATTCACACCAGACAGAACGGTTGTTGAACTACCTTCTCTTGTAAGAGAGTATCCGTTACCGCCATCACTGATAATGCCGCTGATCGTCCCGATGGTACTGTTATTGCCGCCGACTGAACCATTAGCCATCAAGGTAACGTTGCCCGCGACTATCGCCCCGTTCTCCAGGCGCAGCGCACCAAGGTTCTCTGAGTTTCCGGTGCCGAAAATCTGAATGTTGCTCGAATAGGTCAGGGGATTTATCAAATATAGAGTGGTTCCGCTCTCGATTTTAATCGTGGCGCTGGCCGATGGCTGATTGCCGTTGGTTGCGTTGCTAAATTGCGTCTTACCGGTGTTACCGTTATTCGGAAACAGATCGATGGTGCCGGTGATGCCTCCAAGGTTACCTGAAAGTATGCAACTGCTTACTGCGCCGGTTCCTGGAGTCGTCACTTTCAGAGTGCCAGCCCCGCTGAACGTATACGCATAGGTAACATTGTTACCAGAAACACCCAGTAAATAATCGAGCCAGAGTGTAGCCCCCGCGTTGACGGTCGCCGTGGATGAGGTCGCACCCAAAATCGTTGGCGTAATACCCCCCGTGCCGCCCGCCGCATTATATCCCTGAAGTATCCCGGCATTGACGTTTACACCGCCGGAGAACGTACTTGCCCCGCCCAGAGCCAGAGTGCCAGTGCCGGCTTTGGTGATGGAATAAGCACTGCCGCCATCACCGATGATCCCGCCCACCGTCAGCGTGCTCGCCGAGACCGTCACCGTCCGATTCGCCCCCAGCGTTACCGCACCCGTGCCCAGGTCCACCGCGTTGCTGCCAATGAAGGTAAAGTCGCCGTTCCAGACCTGCACGTTATTGTTGGCGTTGGTCACCAGCCCGCCGCTGCTATTGTCGATTGAGCCGCCGTTGATCGTGAAGGTGCCGGTGCCTAGCGCCGTCGAGCTGTTGATATACAGGATGCCTGATGAAAGCGTTACCCCGCCGCTAAAGGTGTTGGCACCCGAGAGGATCAGGTTACCCGCACCGGCTTTGGTCAGGCTGAACGCTCCGCCAATGGCCCCCCCTACCGTCAGCGTGCTTGCCGAGACCGTTACCTGACGGTTGGCACTTAATGTCACCGCGCCGGTACCCAGGTTCAGGGCATTGGTACCCGTGAAGGTAAAGTCACCGCCCCACGTCTGGACGTTGTTGTTGGAGAGCGTAATTGAGCCGCCGGAGGTATTGTCGATCGTCCCGCCGTTGATCGTAAAGGTCCCGGTACCAATCGCGGCTGCATTGTTGATGTTCAACGTCCCGGCGGTGAGCGTCGTGCCCGTCGAGTAGGTATTAGCACCTGAGAGCGTCAAGGTCCCCGCGCCTGCTTTGGTCAGGCTATGTGCTCCCGAGATAATCCCGCCGTCACTGAGCGTCCCGCCCGTGACCGTGATCGTCGGATTGGCTGTTAAGGCCACCGCGCCCGTGCCCATGCTCAGGTTGCACGTGCCAGTGAACGTAAAGCTTGACGCCCAGGTCTGGGCATTGTTGTTCGAGAGGGTGATCGCACCGCCTGAGGTATTGTCGATGGTCCCGCCATTGATGGTAAACGTCCCGGTTCCGATGGCGGTGGCGTTGTTGATGTTCAGCGTGCCTGCCGACAAGGTCGTCCCGCCGGTGAAGGTGTTCGCTCCCGACAAGGTCATGGTCCCCGTGCCTGCCTTGGTCAGGCTGAAGGCGCCACTGACAATCCCACCTTCGGTGAGCGTGCTCGCGGAGACTGTTACCTGACGATTGGCACTCAAGCTCACCGCCCCGGTGCCCAGGTTGAGTGCGTTGGTGCCGGTGAAGGTAAAGTCGCCGTTCCAGCTTTGGGCGTTGTTATTCGACTCTGTGATCGTGCCGCCGGAGGTGTTATCGATCGTTGTGCCCGCACTGATCGTGAACGTTCCCGTCCCCAATGCCGTCGCATTGTTGATGTCCAGTTCCCCCGCCGACAAGGCCATCCCGCCGGTGAAGGTATTCGCTCCCGAAAGCGCCAATGCCCCCGCACCCGCCTTGGTCAGGCTGAACGCCCCGCTAATGATCCCGCCTTCAGTCAATGTGCTTGCAGACACCGTCACCTGACGATTGGCACTGAGAGTCACCGCGCCGGTGCCCAGGTTCAACGCATTGGTGCCCGTGAAGGTAAAATTGCCATTCCAATTCTGGGCGTTGTTGTTAGATTCAGTGATCGAGCCGCCGCTGGTGTTATCAATCGTCGTGCCGGTGCTGATCGTGAACGTCCCCGTGCCCAGGGCCGTCGCATTATTGATGTCCAGTTCCCCCGCCGACAAGGTCATTCCGCCAGTGAATGTGTTTGCTCCCGACAAGGCCAAGGCCCCAGAGCCAGCCTTGGTCAGACTGAACGCCCCGCTAATGATGCCGCCCTCAGTCAGCGTACTCGCCGAGACCGTCACCTGACGGTTGGCACTCAAGCTCACGGCGCCCGTGCCAAGGTTCAACGCATTCGTGCCGGTGAAGGTAAAGTCGCCATTCCAGCTCTGGGCGTTGTTCGTGCTCAGCGTGATCGCCCCGCCGCTGGTGTTGTCGATAGTGCCGCCGGTGATGGTGAACGTTCCCGTTCCCAAAGCTGTCGCATTGTTAATGTTCAGCGTCCCCGCCGACAGCGTCATGCCAAGAGAATAAGTATTGGCTCCCGATAGCGTGAGCGTCCCCGCTCCTGCTTTGGTCAGGGTGTGGGCTGTGGAGATAACGCCGCCGATGCTAAGCATGCCGCCAGTGGTGGTGATGGTGGTGTGGAGTCCCAGCGTGACAGCGCCGGTACCCATGTTCAGATTGTTGGTGCCAGTGAATGTGAAGTTTCCGTTATATGTCATTGTGTTGTTGTTCGAGTTGGTGATCGATCCGCCGGAGGTATTGTCGATCGTCGTGGCAGCAGTAATCGTGAACGCCCCGGTCCCAATTGCCGTCGCGTTGTTGATGTTTAGCGTCCCTGCCGACAAGGTCATCCCGCCGGTAAACGTGTTCGCTCCTGAAAGCGTCAACGTCCCAGTACCCGCCTTGGTCAGGCTGAACGCGCCGGAGATGATTCCGCCCACCGTCAGTGTGCTCGCAGATACCGTGACCTGACGATTCGCACTTAAAGTCACCGCACCTGTTCCCAGGTTCAATGCATTGGTGCCGGTAAATGTAAAGTCGCCACCCCAGGTCTGGGCATTATTGTTCGAGAGCGTAATTGCGCCGCCTGAGGTGTTGTCAATCGTCCCGCCGTTGATGGTGAAGGTCCCGGTCCCGACGGCCGCCGCATTGTTGATATTCAGCGTCCCCGCCGTCAGCGTTGTCCCGCCGGTGAACGTGTTGGCTCCCGAGAGTGTCCATGTGCCTGTTGCGTTCTCAATGACCGCGACCGTCGCCGAATTATTCTGAATCACTCCGCTGATCGTGCCCGTGCCGGCACCCTGCAAAATCAAATTCCGCGTGATGGCTGGTGCCGCCGCAATCGTAGTCGCGTTCGACAACGTCAGGCTCGCTCCGCTGTCCGCCTGAATCGGATAATTGCTTCCACCTGTAATAAACGTGATCGAGCCGGAAAGTGTGTTGCTGCCACTGACGCTTTCAATCCCCACCGCGACCAAGCGTCCGGCGAAGGTAATTGCATTTGCCACCGTGATGCTGCCGGTGAGTTCCAGCGTACCGCTCACGACTCCCCCGACGATAGTCACCGTGCCTGTGCCCAATGCGTTTGTGGATGTGGCTCGAACAATAGATGCCGTTGCTGCGCTTCCAATGGTCACGCCGCCCAGCGTATTACTTCCCGAAAGAATCAATCGGCCCGGATTGCTCGTTGTTAGCGTATTAGCGCCGCCGGCGATGTTGCCGCCTACCGTCAGATTACCGGCACTCAGCGTGAGGGTCCGACTGGAACCCATCGTCACTGCCCCTGTGCCCAAATTGATGTCATTGGTGCCGGTAAAGGTAAAGTCGCCGCCCCAGGTCTGGGCATTGTTATTCGAGAGCGTAATCGCGCCGCCTGAGGTGTTGTCAATCGTCCCGCCATTGATCGTGAAGGTTCCCGTGCCTACGGCCGTGGCATTATTGATATTTAACGTCCCCGTCGTCAGCGTGGTCCCGCCGGTGAACGTATTGGCTCCCGAAAGTGTCCAGGTGCCCGTCGCGTTCTCATTGACTGCGACCGTCGCCGAATTATTCTGAATCACTCCGCTGATCGTGCCCGTGCCCGCGCCCTGCAAGATCAAATTCCGCGCTCCAGCTGGTGCGGCCGCGATCGTGGTCGCGTTCGACAACGTCAGGCTTGCTCCGCTGTCCGCCTGAATCGGATAATTGCTTCCACCTGTAATAAACGTGATCGAGCCGGAAAGTGTGTTGCTGCCACTGACGCTTTCAATCCCCACCGCGGCCAAGCGTCCGGCGAAGGTAATTGCATTTGCCACCGTGATGCTGCCGGTCAATTCCAGCGTACCGCTGACGACTCCCCCGACGATAGTCACCGTGCCGGAGCCCAAGGCGTTTGTGGATGTGGCCCGAACAATAGATGCCGTCGCTGCGCTTCCAATGGTCACGCCGCCCAGCGTATTACTTCCCGAAAGAATCAATCGGCCCGGATTGCTCGTTGTTAGCGTATTAGCGCCGCCGGCGATGTTGCCGCCTACCGTCAGATTACCGGCACTCAGCGTGAGGGTCCGACTAGAACCCATCGTCACTGCCCCTGTGCCCAAATTGATGTCATTGGTGCCGGTAAAGGTAAAGTCGCCGCCCCAGGTCTGGGCATTATTGTTCGAGAGCGTAATCGCGCCGCCGGAGGTGTTGTCAATTGTCCCGCCATTGATCGTGAAGGTGCCCGTGCCTACGGCCGTGGCATTATTGATATTCAACGTCCCCGTCGTCAGCGTGGTCCCACCGGTGAACGTGTTGGCTCCCGAGAGAGTCATCGTGCCCACACCGGCCTTGGTCAGGCTGAACGCACCACTGATGATCCCGCCTTCCGTCAAGGTGCTGGCCGAGGTGGTCACTTGCCGATTCGCACTTAAAGTCACCGCACCCGTGCCAAGGTTTAGGGCATTTGTGCCAGTGAAGATAAAGTCGCCATTCCAGCTTTGGGCATTGTTATTCGACTCTGTGATCGTTCCACCCGACGTGTTGTCGATCGTCGTCCCGGCACTGATCGTGAACGTGCCGGTACCAATTGCCGTCGCATTGTTAATGTTCAGCGTGCCCGCAGAGAGCGTCATTCCGCCGGTGAAGGTATTGGCTCCCGACAAGGCCAGCTTGCCCGCACCCGCCTTGGTGAGGCTAAACGCTCCCGAGACCACCCCGCCGATCGTCAGCGTGCTTGCCGAGACCGTCACTGTCCGATTGGCTCCCAACGTCACGGTACCCGTGCCAAGATCCAGGGCATTGCTGCCAATAAAGGTGAAGTCACCGTTCCAGACCTGCACGTTGTTGTTGGCATTGGTCACCAGTCCGCCGCTGGTGTTGTCAATCGAACCGCCGTTGATCGTGAAGGTGCCGGTACCTAGTGCCGTCGAGCTGTTGATGTACAAAATGCCCGAGGACAACGTGACGCCCCCGGTGAAGGTATTGGCACCCGACAGAATCAATGTTCCCGCACCCGCCTTGGTGAGGCTGAACGCTCCGCCAATCGCCCCGCCCACTGTCAACGTGCTTGCCGATACCGTCACCTGACGATTGGCACTCAAAGTCACCGCGCCCGTTCCGAGATTGAGAGCCTGAGTTCCGGTGAAGGTAAAGTCGCTGCCCCAAGTCTGGGCGTTGTTGTTCGAGAGGGTAATCGACCCGCCGGTGGTATTGTCGATCGTCCCGCCATTGATCGTGAACGTGCCCGTACCGATGGCCGTTGCGTTGTTGATGTTCAGCGTGCCTGCCGACAAGGTCATCCCGCCGGTGAAGGTGTTCGCTCCCGACAAGGTCATGGTTCCAGCGCCCGCCTTGGTCAAGCTGAACGCTCCGCTTATGATGCCGCCTTCGGTCAGCGTGCTCGCGGAGACCGTCACTTGACGGTTCGCACTCAAGCTCACCGCCCCGGTACCCAGGTTGAGTGCGTTTGTGCCGGTGAAGGTAAAGTCGCCGCCCCACGTCTGAACATTATTATTGCTCAGCGTGATCGACCCGCCGCTCGTGTTATCAATCGTCCCGCTGTTGATCGTCAACGTGCCATTTCCCACGGCCGTCGCATTATTGATATTCAGCGTGCCGGAGTTGAGCGTCACACCGCCTGAATACGTCCCCGCGCCGCTCAAAGTCCAAGCCCCGGTCTGGTTTCCCAGAATGCTCACATTCGCCGTGCCTTCGGTGATCGTGCCCGAGATAATGCCCGTGCCGCTCCCCATCAACGTCACCACGCGACTCGATGCCGCGGCAACACAGTTGATCGAATTGGCCGCCGACAGCGTCAGTGTTGCCCCGCCATCACTTTGAATGGGGAAATACGTCCCGCCAATCTGCAGGCTCAATGTTCCCGACAGCGTGTTGCTCCCGCTCACACTCTCTATCGAATATGCGGTCGAGTTGCTTCTTCCGTAAAGGTTGATCGCATTGCTGATCGTGATGCTGTTGGTCAACTCGAGCTTCGCGAAAACTCGCATTGCCGCTCGGACCGATCGATATTGTTCCCGACCCGACTGCCCCGCTCGTCGTCGCCCGAACGATCGTCGGCAGAATCGTCCCCGTATCAATCGTCAAGCCACCCGAGAACGTGTTCGTTCCCGAAAGAATCAACCTGCCCGAACCCGCAACATTCAGAGCATTCGTTCCGCCCGCAATGTTCCCGCCAACCGTCAAATTCCCCGCAGTCACCGTAATCGTCCGCGTCGCCGCCATCGTGATGGCGCCGGTTCCTAAATTGATGTCATTGGTCCCGGTGAATGCAAAGTCCCCACCCCACGTCTGTGCGTTGTTATTGCTCAACGTGATCGAAGACCCGCTGGTATTATCAATCGTCCCGCCGTTGATCGTGAACGTCCCCGTACCCAGCGCCGTCGCGTTGTTGATGTTGAGCGTGCCTGCCGACAAGGTCATTCCGCCGGTGAAGGTGTTCGATCCTGAGAGCGTCATGGTCCCGACACCTGCTTTTGTCAGGCTGAACGCGCCGCTGATGATCCCACCCTCGGTCAGCGTACTCGCAGACGCCGTTACCTGACGATTGGCACTCAGCGTCACAGCCCCGGTACCCAGGTTTAAGGCATTCGTGCCGGTGAAGGTAAAGTCGCCGCCCCATGTCTGGGCGTTGTTGTTGGTCTCCGTGACCGTCCCGCCGGAGGTGTTATCGATCGTCGTCCCGGCACTGATCGTAAACGTCCCCGTACCCAGCGCCGTCGCATTATTGATGTTCAGCGTGCCTGCTGAGAGCGTCATCCCACCCGTGAAGGCATTCGCTCCCGACAACGTCATCGTCCCGGCACCCGCCTTAGTGAGGCTGAATGCCCCGGAGATGATCCCGCCTTCCGTCAGCGTGCTCGCAGATGCAGTCACCTGACGATTCGCACTTAAAGTCACCGCTCCAGTGCCCAGATCCAGAGCATTGGTCCCGGTGAAGGTAAAGTTCCCGTTCCAGTTTTGGACGTTGTTGTTGGAATTGGTGACCAAGCCGCCCGAGGTATTATCAATCGTTGTGCCCGCACTGATGGTAAACGTCCCCGTCCCCAGCGCCGTCGCATTGTTGATGTTCAGCGTGCCTGCCGAAAGCGTCGTGCCCGTCGAATAGGTATTGGCACCCGAGAGCGTCAAGGTCCCCGCGCTGCTTTGGTCAAGCTATGCGCTCCCGAGAGGATTCCGCCGTCACTGAGCATCCCGCCGGTAACCGTGATCGTCGGATTGGCTGTTAAGGCCACCGCTCCCGTACCCATGCTCAGGTTGCTCGTGCCGGTGAAAGTGAAGCTTGACGCCCAGGTCTGGGCGTTGTTGTTCGAGAGCGTAATTGCACCGCCCGAGGTGTTGTCAATCGTCCCGCCGTTGATGGTGAAGGTCCCGGTCCCGATGGCGGTGGCATTGTTGATGTTCAGCGTGCCTGCGGTCAGGGTGGTTCCGCCGGTGAAGGTGTTTGCTCCCGACAAGGTCATCGTGCCAGCGCCCGCCTTGGTCAGGCTGAACGCCCCCGAGATGATCCCACCTTCCGTCAGCGTGCTCGCCGAAACTGTTACCTGACGGTTGGCACTGAGAGTCACCGCGCCCGTGCCGAGATTCAACGCATTACTGCCGGTGAAGGTAAAGTCCCCGTTCCAGCTTTGGGCATTATTGTTGGTCTCCGTGATCGTGCCGCCGCTGGTGTTATCAATGGTCGTGCCGGCGCTGATCGTGAACGTTCCCGTCCCCAATGCCGTCGCATTATTGATATCCAGTTCCCCTGCCGACAAGGCCATCCCGCCGGTGAATGTATTCGCTCCCGAAAGCGCCAATGCTCCCGCACCCGCCTTGGTCAGGCTGAAGGCTCCGCTGATGATCCCGCCTTCCGTCAAGGTGCTGGCAGATGCCGTCACCTGACGGTTGGCACTCAAGCTCACCGCACCCGTGCCCAGGTTCAACGCATTGCTGCCGGTGAAGGTAAAGTCCCCGCTCCAGCTCTGGGCGTTGTTATTCGATTCGGTGATTGCGCCACCGCTCGTGTTATCAATCGTTCCGCCGTTGATTGTGAACGTTCCCGTCCCGATGGCTGTCGCATTGTTGATGTTCAGCGTGCCGGCGGAGAGCGTCGTCCCGCCGGTGAATGTGTTCGCGCTTGAAAACGTCATCGTGCCAGCGCCGCCTTGGTCAGACTGAACGCCCCCGAGATGATGCCGCCTTCCGTCAACGTGCTGGCCGAGGTCGACACTTGGCGATTGGCACTTAAGGTCACCGCCCCTGTGCCAAGGTTCAGAGCCTGAGTCCCGGTGAAGGTAAAGTCGCCCCCCCAAGTTTGGGCGTTGTTGTTCGAGAGTGTGATCGACCCGCCAGTGGTATTGTCGATGGTCCCGCCATTGATCGTGAAGGTCCCGGTGCCAATCGCCGTCGCGTTGTTGATGTTCAGCGTGCCTGCCGACAAGATCGTCCCGCCGGTGAAGGTGTTCGCTCCCGACAAGGTCATGGTTCCAGCGCCCGCCTTGGTCAGGCTGAACGCGCCACTGACAATCCCGCCCTCGGTCAGCGTGCTTGCAGATGCAGTCACCTGACGATTGGCACTCAAGCTCACCGCGCCCGTGCCCAAGTTGAGGGCGTTGGTGCCGGTGAAGGTAAAGTCACCGCCCCAGGTCTGGACGTTGTTGTTCGAGAGGGTAATCGAGCCGCCGCTGGTGTTGTCAATCGTTCCGCCGTTGATCGTGAAGGTCCCCGTACCGATGGCGGCGGCGTTGTTGATGTTCAATGTCCCTGCCGTCAGGGTTGTACCCGTCGAGTAGGTATTAGCACCTGCGAGCGTCAAGGTTCCCGCGCCTGCTTTGGTCAGGCTATGGGCTCCCGAGATAATCCCGCCATCACTGAGCGTCCCGCCCGTGACCGTAATGGTTGGATTGGCTGTTAAGGCCACCGCTCCGGTACCCATGCTCAGGTTGCTCGTGCCGGTGAAGGTGAAGCTTGACGCCCAGGTCTGGGCATTGTTGTTCGAGAGGGTGATCACACCGCCGGAGGTGTTGTCAATCGTCCCGCCGTTGATGGTAAAGGTCCCGGTCCCAATGGCGGTGGCGTTGTTGATGTTCAGCGTGCCTGCGGTCAGGGTGGTTCCGCCGGTGAAGGTGTTCGCTCCCGACAAGGTCATCGTGCCAGTGCCCGCCTTGGTCAGGCTGAATGCTCCGCTGACAATCCCGCCTTCGGTCAGCGTGCTCGCAGATACCGTTACCTGCCGATTGGCACTGAGAGTCACCGCGCCCGTGCCGAGATTCAACGCATTGCTGCCGGTGAAGGTAAAGTCGCCGTTCCAGCTTTGGGCGTTGTTATTCGACTCGGTGATCGAGCCACCGGAGGTGTTATCAATCGTTGTGCCCGCACTGATCGTGAACGTCCCTGTTCCCAGGGCCGTCGCGTTGTTAATGTCCAGTTCCCCCGCCGACAAGGCCATCCCGCCGGTGAATGTGTTTGCTCCCGACAAGGCCAAGGCCCCCGCACCCGCCTTGGTCAGGCTGAACGCCCCGCTAATGATGCCGCCCTCGGTCAGCGTGCTCGCTGATGCCGTCACCTGACGGTTGGCACTCAGAGTCACCGCGCCAGTCCCGAGGTTCAACGCATTGGTGCCCGTGAAGGTAAAATTGCCATTCCAATTCTGCGCGTTGTTGTTCGATTCAGTGATCGTGCCGCCCGAGGTGTTATCAATCGTCCCGCCGCTAATCGTGAATGTCCCCGTGCCCAAGGCCGTCGCATTGTTGATATTGAGCGTGCCTGCTGAGAGCGTCATCCCGCCGGTGAACGTATTCGCTCCCGAGAGCGTCATCGTCCCGGCACCCGCCTTGGTCAGGCTGAACGCCCCGCCGATGATCCCGCCTTCCGTCAGCGTGCTTGCAGACACCGTTACCTGCCGGTTGGCACTGAGCGTCACTGCACCGGTGCCCAGGTTCAGAGCATTGGTGCCGGTGAAGGTAAAGTCCCCATTCCAGTTTTGAGCGTTGTTATTCGATTCGGTGATCGCGCCGCCCGAGGTGTTATCAATCGTGGTCCCGGCACTGATCGTAAACGTCCCCGTCCCTACGCCGTTGCATTGTTGATATTCAATGTCCCAGTCGAGAGTGTCGTCCCGCCGGTGAAGGTATTCGCCGCTGAAAGCGTCAACGCCCCCGTGCCCGCCTTCACAATACTTCCCGCGCCGCTGAGCACCGACGCGAACGTCACATTATTGCCATTAGTGTCCAGCGTCGCCGCCACGCCCGAGCCAATCGCCTGTATCTTGTTGGACACATCCTGCGTGTTGGCGCCGTTCCACTGCAAGGTGCTTGAAGCACCAAAGGTGATCGTGCCAGTCCCCAGCGAAGTGCTGGCAAAGCTCAAGATACCCGCGTTGATCGTCGTCCCGCCCGAGTAGGTGTTTGCGCCAGTCAATACCAGCGTCCCCGCTCCCGCTTTGGTCAGGCTAAAGGCTCCACTGACAATGCCGCCTTCTGTCAGCGTACTTGCCGAGTCCGTGACCTGCCGATTGGCACTCAAGGTCACAGCGCCCGTGCCAAGGTTCAATGCGTTTGTGCCGGTAAAGGTAAAGTCGCCGCCCCACGTCTGAACATTATTATTGCTCAGCGTGATCGACCCGCCGCTCGTGTTATCAATCGTCCCGCCGTTGATCGCGAACGTGCCAGTGCCAAGGGCCGTGGCATTGTTGATATTTAAGATGCCGCTCGTAAGGGTCATTCCGCCCGAAAAAGTGTTGGCACCGCTAAAAGTCCAACTGACGGAATTGAATGGGTTCTGAGTGATACCCAGCGTCGAAGTACCTTGGGTGATCGTGCCCGAAATGACGCCGCTGCCGCCGGTGCCTTTCAACCAGATGCCGGCCAGTCCCGAACTGCTGACGTTGATTGAATTCGCCGCAGAAAATGTAAGTATGCCGTGAAGCGTGAAGAACTCATAGTTCGTGTTCGCGCTATTGGTCAGTGTTACCGTGCTCGAAATCGTATTATTTCCAAGGAGATTTTCGATAGCGGGCAGATTTGAACTGGCGCGGCCCATTATTGTGATCAAGTTGCTGATCGTGATGTCCCCGCTCAGGTAAAGCAGTGCTGTCGTCACTCCACCCGCCGTACCAATGGAAACGGTCCCCGTCCCCAGGGCTCCGTTGGACGTGGCCTCCACGTTCCCCGAGCCCGGCGTTGTCGGATTCAGCGACACCCCACCTGAAAACGTGCTGGTTCCACCAAGAACCAAGATGCCCCCGCCGCTGACACTCAGCGACACCGCGCCTCCGCCGATGTTCCCTCCCACCGTAAGGTTGCCCGCCGTGAGCGTCACCAATCGGTTCGCGCTCATCGTGACCGCGCCCGTCCCCAGGTCCAGGTTATTTGACCCAGTGAACGTAAAATCTCCTCCCCACGTCTGAACATTGTTGTTGCTTAACGCGATCGCACCGCCGCTGGTGTTATCAATCGTCCCGCCATTAATCGCGAAGGTTCCAGTGCCAAGGGCAGTGGCGTTGTTGATATTCAGTGTGCCCGCCGACAGGGTCGTACCTGTCGAATAAGTGTTGGCACCTGAAAGTATTAGTGCCCCCGCGCCCGCCTTAGTCAGGCTGTGAGCCCCCGAGATGATGCCGCCGACCGTCAGCATCCCGCCCGTCGTCGTGACCGTCGGATTCGCAGTCAGGGCCACCGCTCCCGTGCCCAGGTCAAGATTGTTCGTCCCGGTGAAGGTGAAGCTCGATGCCCACGTTTGCGCGTTGTTCGTCGAAAGGGCAATCGCACCGCCCGAGGTGTTATCGATGGTCCCGCCGTTGATCGTGAACGTTCCCGTGCCGATCGCCGAGGCGTTATTGATATTCAGCGTGCCCGCCGTCAGCGTGGCTCCGCCCGTGAAAGTGTTGGCTGCGGACAACGTCAATGCACCGGTCCCAACTTTCGCGATCCCTCCGGCACCACTCAGTATGCTTGCCAGCGTCACATTGTTGCCATTCGTATCGAACGTCCCGACGATCCCCGATCCGATCGCCTGAATCTTGTTCGACACATCTTGCGTGTTCGTAGAATTCCACTGCAATGTGCTATTGGCAGCGAACGTGATATTTCCTGTGCCTAGCGAGCCGTTCTTAAAGCTCACCGTTCCTGCATTGATCGTCGTGCCGCCGGTATAAGTATTGGTGGGCGTCAGTGTCAGCGTCCCCGTGCCGCTCTTCGCGATGCCCCCCGCACCACTCAGCACCGAAGCCAATGTCACGTTATTTCCGTTCGTGTCGAACGTCGCCACGACACCGCTTCCGATCGCCTGAACTTTGCCTGAGATATCCTGCGTATTGGACCCATTCCACTGAAGCGTCCCGCTCGTGCTAAACGTAAGGTTGCCCGTGCTCAGCGCGTTGTTCCCGAAGCTCAGCTTCCCGCCGCTGATAAACGTCCCGCCGCCATAGGTGTTGGCGCCCGTGATCGCAAGGGTTCCCGTGCCGGTTTCCGTCAAGCTGAAAGTGCTCGCGCCATCGGTGATGACGCCGCCGACGGTCAGCACGCCTGTACCTGCAGTGGTGACGATCCGGCTTGCACTGAGGGTCGCGGTTCCGGTGCCCAGATTCAGATCATTCGTCCCGCCAAAACTGAAATCGCCGGTCCAGCTTTGTACGTTGTTCGTCGACAACGTAATGGCACCGCCACTGGTGTTGTCGATCGTCGCTCCGGATTGGATCGTCAGCGTTCCTGTGCCGATGGCTGACGCATTGTTGATGTTCAACTGAGCGTTGGAACTAACCTGTGTCCCGCCCGAATATGTGTTTACACCCGACAGCGTAATAGTCCCATCGCCGAACTCTTTGAGCGCGTAACCATTGCCGCCGTCGCTAATCACACCCGTGATGGAACCAAAGTTCACGCCTGAGTGACTGCCGACCGATCCATTGGCCATCAGCGTGACTGAACCCGAGATAACCGAGTTGGCCTGCATACGAATTGCGCCGAAACCTTCTGAATTCCCCGTGCTGAAAATCTGAAAGCTACTCGCGTACGTCAGACTTTGCGTCAGATACAGCGTCGTGCCGTTTTCCACCTTGATTGTCGCGCTGGCTGCCGGTTGATCCCCGTTGTTGGGGCTGCCCAATTCCGTTTTTCCCTTGTTGGCGGTATTGGGAAGCAGATCGAAGCGTGCCCGTAAATCCGCCAAACCCTCCCATTAGGACATTACTCGATGAACCGCCTGAGCCCGGCGCGGTTGATTGCACTGTGCCCGCACCACTGAAATCGTTCGGGTAAGTCACGGTATTGGATGTCACACCCAGCGAATAATCCAGCCACACCGTCGCGCCACTGGACACTGTCACCGTGGTTGTTGTATCCCCGAACGGCGTCGGAGTAATGCTCGACGTACCGCCCGCGCCATTCGTGGCCTGAAGGGTTCCATTGCTGACCGTGGTTCCACTCGCATAAGTATTAGCTCCCGCAACATTGAGCGTCCCTCCGCCCGCTTTCGTCAGTCCGCCGTTGGAAATGACGTTCGTCACCACCAACGTATCATTCGTATTGGCAGTCAGCGTTCGAGTTGCCCCCCCAAGGTCGATATTCAGTGCGTTGGTCGAATCACCAATCGTGACCGTGCGGCTGTTCCCCGCTCCCCCAAAATCCCCGGTGATGTTGCCACTCAGCGTCAACGTCCGCGTCGTCGCGCTGCTCGACTTGAATGTTAAATCAAAGTTCCCCGCATACCCAAGGTTCATTCCCGCCGTGGTCGTGCGATTTGCATAAAATAAAGCGTCGTCCCCGCCGTCAGCGTCGTCGTCGAAAAATTATCATTGATTACCCCGCCCGACCAATTGGCCGTGTTGTTGTAATCGTGCGACGCATCGTTCGTCGTGCCGCTCGTCGCACCCGTCCAATTCAATTGCCCCTGATAGCGAATCAGTCGGCGGGTATTCAGCGGAAGCGACGACGGATCCAGAGCCGCCGCATGCGAGGACTTCGCCTCCAACGTCCAATCCCCGCCCTGGCCCGTCACATTGGTCGACGCATAGACGCTCGCACCCGTCAGATTTCCCAACTGATCGATCAACCTCTGCCCGTCGCTCCCCTCATCCACCACGCGGCAACTGTAAATGTACATCTTGGCATCCGACGCCAGATGCGACTTTAAATTCTCTAAAGCCGGGACCGTCAGTTGCAGCGTGCTGTTCGATATCCAGTCCGACCCCAGCTTGAACTCCCCCGACGTCCCGTGTGACAGCAGCGTGATCGAATCGATCTGGGCATGTCGCCGCACCGCCGCCTGCACCGCCTGGTCCAGCACCGCCGACGACGACATCTGCTGCGAGTTGTACTGAATCACCACCGCATTGGGCGCGCTCGCCTGACGCAACATCGCCACGTCCGTCAACGCCCCATCCACCAGCACCACGTTGATCGACCCCGACAGCAGCACGCACGGCTCAAGCGCTTCAAACAACGGCTGCCGGCGCTGCGCGCGGAGCCGCCGATGAATGCAATGCCTGAGTAATGCGAACAGTCTTCTCATATCGAGAGCCGCGAATGAGGTAGATGCAACGAGGTCCCGGTGATAAATCGAGATGGCCAATCGTTATCGGCGTTCAGTTGGCTACCCTTGACCCCACCATCACTAATCCTTCTACTTCTTAAAAATCGTATTCGCGTAAAAAATAGCTCGTCTTTCCTCAAAGTTGAGATAATTGGTTTTACAGTATTAATAAGACCATTTTTATTGGACATATTTCACGATTCCTGATTCAAAAAACTGCTTGGTAATGACTGTTGCGGGTCATGTAAACCTGTCGTTTTGTGAGCCAGCCGCATCACATTATCGGACATTAAAACTGCTCCTCTCACAACTCTCATTGATCCCTTAGGACATGCTTGACCACAGCCATGTGGCAAGCCCCACAGTTCATATCGAACGGCCAACGCAAAAATAAAAATCGCCGCAAGTTCTCACTCGCGGCGATTTCTTCTCTTCAGAACGATCCGAATGTTTCCCCCTCACCCCTCCTACCCGGCCTTACGTAATAGATTCCAACGTCAGCACAAACAGCAGCGTCGCATTCGCCGGAATCGTCGGCGGCGAACCCGCCCGCCCATACCCAAGCGCCGGCGGGATCAATACCAGCCGAGTCTCTCCCACCTTCATCCCTACGCTCGCCGCATCAAACCCCGCGATCACAGTACCCCCACCGACCGGGAAGCTGAACGGAGTTCCCCCGTGAACTGCGGAGTCATCAAAAATCTTGCCATTCTTTGCCAAGTACCCAGTGTACAGCACATTCGCAGTCTGGCCCGATTGAATCGCCGCACCCGAACCGGAAACAATCGTCGCGACCTTCACCCCATCCGATAGCGTGGTGTAAGCAGGTTTACCCACATTGAATGTCTTGTGGCTCGTGCTCGCAGTGAATGCGCCGCTCGGAACAAATACCGCCGTAATTGCGTGATTCCCGAAAAAATACGCGCTCCCACCCGGCGTCGGAGTCAACGTATACGTCGCGGTGCTCTCGGCAAACTTCGCATTCGCCGAACTCGTCGGCACCAGCGTCAGTGTCTGAATTAATTTGCCGTGATCGAGCAAATTCACTGTCCCCACAGGCGGTCCCGCGGCCGTCCCTGCACTCACCGTCACCGTAAACACTGTCGGCTGACCCAGCGTACCGGTTGTAATTTCCAAAGCCGTATGCGTTACGGCTTTCTTCACTGCACTGGCGTCCACCGCTGCCCCGTGAGACACCCTGCTCGGCATATTAAACGCCGTCACCGAGCCGGAAAGCAGTGCCCGGCTTTCCAATGCTTCCAGTACCATCGGCACGAATAAAGACCGGGCACGTTTTCTTTTCATGGGAATACCTCCGCCTCAATTACACGACAATCAAACATTAATAAATATACCTCGCGATCTCTCGGGTCAACCCTCGAGGCGGCAAACGGCAAATATGAAATCGGCACCCCCACCCGGTTCTGAAACAAGTGACCCAAAATCCGACGTACAACTTTCCGCACGACCTTTCAGAAGTCGTATCCTTTGGGACGGACTTGACTTATGCCAAGAAGCCGCATTCTTGCAGTGGTGCAGTCCCGCATCGCTACCTGATGTCTGGCGATCATAATGAAATGCTCGGCGGTTTCGACTTGGCAGGCGCAACCTGCTGTGCGACCGATTGGATCAGGTTCCCGCGCCATGGTGGCGGGGCAATCGTTTACAATGGGTGGAAGCTCCACTGCGGGGATAAATTCATTGCGTTTCGCATATTGCGCAGGAAGGTGACGTGTGAGCAATCGGTCGACGACGGAAACTTCAATTGCAGGGGACACGGAACTGCTCGAACGAGCGCGGGCCGGGAACGCGGACGCCATCGGCCGGCTGCTTCAAGGATACGAAAGTTATTTTCTACTTCTCGTACGCTTGCAGCTTGGTGCAAAGCTGCGCGGGAAAGTCGATCCCGGCGATATCGTGCAGGAAACCTTCCTGGAGGCGCACCGTCAGTTTCCGCAGTTTCGCGGCACGACGGAGCGTGAAGTTCTCGCGTGGCTGCGGCGCATTCTCGCGGGGCAACTCGCGCTGACCATGCGCCGCTTTCTCGGTACGCGCGGCCGCGACGTGCGCTGGAGCGAGAACTCGCCAATCACCTGGAGCATTCATCGACCGTGCTCGAAAAGGGCCTCGTGTCGCCCGTGAGCAGTCCCAGCCACGCGATGAAGCAGCGAGAACAGTCACTGATCCTCGCCGAAGCACTCAACCAGCTTTCAATCGATTACCGCGAGGTGATCATACTGCGGCATTTTGAATCGCTGAGTTTTTCCGAGGCCGCGGAACGAATGAATCGCACGGTGGATAGCGTCGAGAAGCTGTGGGTGCGCGCACTGGCGAAGCTTCGCAAGGAAATGAGTGAGGCTGTATGACCGGCCAAGGTGATCACGACGAGACAGGGAGGGGCACTGTGCGTGCTTCGGCATCGTCAACGGAAAATTCTCGCGACGAAGACGCCGCCGAAGATCCGCGACTGCTACGCGCGGTAAGGGAATACATGGCCGCGCTCGACGCTGGAGAGCGGCCCAGCCGGCGCGAGTGGATCAAACGCTTTCCAGAGATCGCGCAGGAACTTAGCCAATGTCTCGATGGATTGGCATTCGTGCATTCCGCTGCGGGGCGCATCAAGGCGTCGGAGAGTGAGCCGGAGATGCACATACCCGAGGGAGCAGTAGCCAAGCCGCTCGGGGATTTTCGGTTGATTCGGGAGATCGGGCGAGGGGGCATGGGCGTGGTGTACGAAGCGGAACAACTGTCGCTGGGCCGGCGGGTCGCAGTGAAGGTGTTGCCGTTTACAGCGGCACTGGATCCAAGGCACCTTCAGCGATTTCGGAACGAAGCGCAATCAGCGGCACAACTTCATCACACGAATATTGTGCCGGTGTACGCGGTCGGTTGTGAAAGATCCGTTCACTATTATGCGATGCAATTGATCGAGGGTCATACGCTTTCAGCGGTGATCCGGCAGATGGGGCAACTCCTCGGACCAAATAGCGCCACCGGCGAGGCGACCACGATTTTGTATCCGTGGCGTTCGGAGGGTGGTGCCTCCGGTCCGATCGAAAGCTCATCGGCGCGAGAATTCATGGATGCTTCCCCCGCCGCGGACAATCGTATCACCAGCAGCCTGGCCAGCGAGCGTTCGACTAATCCAGCGAGCTTTTATCAAAGCGTGGCGAAGCTCGGACAGCAAGCGGCTGATGCGCTGGATTATGCGCATCAAGCGGGAATCGTGCATCGGGACATCAAGCCCGCGAACTTGATGCTCGACCTTCGGGGCAATCTTTGGGTGACGGATTTTGGATTGGCGCAGTTCTATAGCGGAAGCGAGTTGACGCAGACCGGGGACATGATCGGAACGCTGGCCTACATGAGTCCGGAACAAGCGTCCGGAAAAGCAGTGGTGCTTGACCAGCGGACGGATATTTATTCACTGGGAATCACGCTATATGAATTGCTGACGCTTCGGCGGGCATTCGCCGGCGGGACACGCGAAGAAATACTGCGGCAGGTGTGCGAGGAAGAGCCCAAAGCGCTGCGATTGATCGATAAGGGCATCCCTCGCGAGTTGGAGGTGATCATTCAAAAAGCGTCGGCAAAGGAACCATCTGAACGCTACCAGTCAGCGAAGGCATTTGGCGAGGATTTACGAAGATTCTTGCAGGATGAGCCGATTCTGGCGCGCCCGCCGACGCGATGGGAAAGGGCCGCGAAATGGACGCGGCGGCATCGTTCAGCGGCATTGTGGTCGTTGACAATTTTATTCGTGCTCGCGACGGGATTCGCGGTAAGCACAGTGCTTATTGCCAATGAAGGGGCGAAAACTCGCGTGGCGGAACGTGCCGCGCGACAGGCTTACACCGAGGAGAGACAGCACGCCCTCGAAGCAAACCAACAAAAAGATCGCGCGGAACGAAGTTTCCGGGAGGCCCGCAGCGCCGTCGATTTCTTCGCCGGCGCCGCTGAACTTGAGATGGTCGACAAACCATTTCTCACCGACCTGAGGCGGGAGTTTCTCGAGCACGCGCTGTCTTACTATCAAAGTTTTCTCGACGATCAGCAGGCGGATCGGGCCACTGAGACAGAACTCTCCGCCGCGCGCGAGCAGGTATCGGCCATCCTCAACGAATTGTCGGCGATGGAAAATTACACCCGCCTTTTCCTGCGGACAAGCCTTCTCGGAGAAGCCTCCGTGCGCGACGAGTTGCATCTGAACGCCGAACAAATCATTCAATGTGAAAAACTGACGGATCGGCCGCAAGAAGACATTATTGGCTACGCCCATGACACACGCACCACCAGCGATGAGAGACGGCAACATTATGATGAACTCGCAAAGGAGGAGGACGCGAGCATCCGAAACATTCTCACCGAGGCCCAGAACGAGCGCCTGCAGCAGATCGGCTGGCAGGTCCGCGGACCCTACGCATTTTCGGAAGTCCCCGTCGCCCGTGCCCTCGGAATCGGCCAAACTCAGCAAAGTGAAATTCGGCGGCTTTTGTCGCAATTTCATGGCCCTGCCATCGGCCGCCGTGGCCCCCTTGGATTGGGTGGCCCAACTCTCCCGGATAGCCGCGGCTCGCAAGAAAACGGAGCAGACATCCTCACCCAGGTGGAGGCACTGCTAACACCGGGGCAACTCGTTCAGTGGCACGCAATGGTAGGCAAGCCATTCCGGGGAAAAATACGGAGTCCTTACCTCTTCGGCGGCCCCCCGTTGCCTTTCCCCGCTGACGAAGTTGATGGGAGCATCGACCAGATTCCAGCCGCTCCCTCGCGCTGAGGCTACGCCACAAAAAAACTCTCTTAAAAAAACAAATAATAGCGCGGCGGTATGGGCCGCTCGTACGCAACCCTATTGCGGGAATCGAGTATCGCCGCCGGTTGTAGGGTGGCGAGTCCTACAGTCGTACTGTTCAGGAGCATTTCTTATGTCCATTTTCAAACGCGCCCGCAAACGAATTTCGCTCACCACATTATTGGAGAATCTGGAAGATCGCGTCCTGCTTTCCGGAAACATGGGTAATTTCGGTGGCCGACGCAGCGACGGCTATTCCGGTGCTCGCGGACATAACCAGTCGATCACTTTCAGCCAGGCACCGTCCGCCGTACAAACCGGCCTGGACACACTCGCCGCCACGGATGGCGTGACCGCTCCCACCGCAACGCAATCAGTCATCCTCGGCAATAGCAACGGAACGGAAACATACACCGTCGATATCACCGGAAGCGGAACGGACACCAAGCTCACCGTCGACGTCAACGGAAACCCCGTCACCGCGCCGACCAAAACGACAACCACGTTTGGAGCAATCACCAACACCGCTGTAACCTCAGAGCTTACAGCAATTGCGAGCGCTCTCTCGCTTACCGCACCCACCTCGACAACCACCGTCAATGTCAGCACCGCCAGCAATGGCGCAGCCACCTATACGATTCAACTCACGAACGCCGCCACGAGCACAACGACGAGCGCAACCGCCAACGGGAAGAAGAAACACGCCGTCCGCGCGAGCACCACCTCTCGCGGTGGCACCACGACCATCTCTGTCGACTCGAGCGGTAATCCTGTCGGCAATGAAAGCGTGCCCCTCAGCACCCTTCCCACCGCGGTCCAGACAGGGCTCGCGACGAACGCACCCGCTGGCTCGACCGCCCTGACCTCCGCTTCGCTCATCAGCGTACGCACCCTCAATGGTGTCACGACCTACTCCGCGACCTACACGAACACCGGCACCCGAACCACGGTGACGGTAAACACTGCCGGACAGCTCACCAAACTCCCGTCCAGCAGCACCGTCGCATTCTCTACCCTCCCGAGTGCCGCACAAGCCGAAATTCAAACCCTCGCCACCGCCAACGGCGTATCCGGCACGATCGCGAGCACACAGGATGTCACCGCGTACGATGAAGCAAATGGCACGACGATCTACAGCGTTCGGCTCTCCGCCAATGGCACGAGTGACTCCGGAACCACCTACACCTTCACCTTGACGATCTCCGTCGATCAGGCGGGTAATCCGACGGTCGCCCCCATGCAGGGGGATACTGGTGAATACGGAGGCGGCTGCGGAGGCGGAGGCGGATATTTCTGATTGAGATACCTATGTGCAATCTGTAACATCACGTATGCATGTGTGCGGTCAGGCCGGACCGCAAAAAAACTTCCTTCCCCTTGTGCGTCCCGACCGGGCTCTCATGCCGGGCGGGATGCACATATTGATAGGGCAACCAGAAGCGAACCATTTCAGCAGGGGATTTCTGATGAGCAAACGCAATCGCGCGGAGAGAAGCCTCAGCCCGGAGAATCGGAAGCGATCGTTGTGGTCATTTCCACGCGAACGTGCCGGGGTACGCTCCAGGTCACTCGGTTTGCTATGGGAAACGCTTGAGCCGCGCATGTTCCTGTCGAACTCACCGCTCGGCACTCCGTCGCCCACAAAAGGTTTCCCGGTGAGTGTGGGCAGTTGGGACGGCGCGCAATGGCTCGCTGCCGGCGAGGCGAGCCACTTGTCCAATTCCGCGAAAGGCCATCCTGACTACGCGATGCTCGATTCTTCGCTTCAGCCCGTCATGGATCAGCGCCTCGTCAGAAAGGCAAACGACCAGCTTCTTCTTGGAACAAATGACCAGTCCCAGCCGGCCGATTTGCGGTCGATTGCGCAATACACAATTTTCCCTCCGACCTTCACCATGGTCGATACCGTCCTCCAGAATGACCAACCGGTGCCCGAGTACATCGCGGCTATGGCTGGCTTGGGTTTTCCGTACGGCCCACCACCCGGTGACGGCACAAATTTCGCCGCACTGATTGCGCGAAGCGCTAGCAATCGGAAATCGCGGAACGTTCGACACTCGAGCCATAGTGCCCGCTGCCCCGCCACCGATTGTGATGCCTTTTTCGCGTGCATCCACGCAAAATCAAGTCACTGTCGATCTTGGGGATTCGCTCACAAGCCAATCTTTGCTGAACACGGATCCCGGCGTCACACATATCAATACACTCGCCACGTACGTTGGCGAAAATCAGCCGGGCACGTCCTATCTGATCACCACGATGCCATCCTCCCGCCCACGGATCGACGCATTGACGCCAAGCGTTGCTGTAGTGGAAGCGGGCACAACGCTCACTCTTGTCGCGAGCGGAGTGACGGACACTCTCGGATCGATCACTGCCGTCACGTTTTATCTGGAAACCGGAAATGACGCCGATGGCAATGCCGGGGCGGCTGTGGAACTCGGTGTGGGCGTCCAGAGCGGCGCAACCTGGACGATCAGCACCTCCACGGACGGCTTCCCTCCGGGCGTCTATACATACACCGCCGTCGCCACTGACAACACCGGAGCGAAGAGCGCAGTGAAGACGACTGCCGTTACGGTAGCACGCCCAGTTATCGAGTCGCTTGCCATCAATCCCGCGGTAACGACCATGGGCACGAGCGTCACGCTCATGGCGGAAAATGTCGAGCAACCCGTCGGCACCATTGTCAACGTCGCGTTTTATCTGGAAAGCAAGGGCATCGCGGGAGTTCCAACGGCACACGATGTCTTCCTGGGTAGAGGATCAAAAAGCGGCGGAACTTGGAAACTTAATACTCCTGCCGCCCAGATTACTCCCGGTCGGTACACGTATTATGCAATCGCCACAGACGCCGGCGGGAATGTCAGCCGCAGCGCCACCAGGTCGCTCGCGGTCGTCGTCGGCCGCCAGATTTTCGTCGTTCAAGACAACGACAATTTCGCCAATGCCGCAATGGTGTCGGGAACCAATTTCACGGCACTGGGCTCGAATACCGACGCCGGCCGCGAGCCCGGCGAAGCCTTGATCGCGCCCCGTGCCGGCGGAAGATCCGTATGGTACACATGGACCGCACCCTCCACTGCGAAAATCTCTCTCGACACGAACGGCAGTTCTTTCGACACACTTCTCGGCGTATACACCGGCCCGTCGGTTTCACAACTTACCAAAGTCGCGAGCAACGATGATGCGGGACCAGGGCGATTGACCAGCGCTCTGAGTTTTCAGGCCCATGCTGGAACGTCGTATTACTTCTGTGTGGATGGATATCGCGGGGCGTCCGGGTCCGTCATGCTAAACCTGTCGCACGCACATGATAGCGCGGACGCATCTTTGGCGGCCGGCAACCCTTCAGCGAACTCGCCCTCCCACGATTACCGATGATGAGAACCTCGCAGCCCGGTCTGTGAGCCTTCATGCCGAGCCATTCATGTCCCGGCTAAGCCCTGCAATGTCAGGACAATGTTACCGGTTGCGCCGGCATATCCATCGACTGCAAAGTGATAGGTGGTGCCTGCCACGGCACGGAAAGTGACCGCGCTAGTCACGCTGTCATGACTCGCATTGTCGTTGCCCGTGACCGAATGCAGGTGGCCGAGCGAAGTCCCGGTGTATACGCCCAACAGCGTGTTGAAATCACTGCCGGCGGTGCTGAGCGTCATGGTTTCGCTGGTAGTCGCCGTCCAAACAAACCAGATCGACGAGCCGCCCAAAGCGGCGGCAATGCGTGATTCGCCGACCTGATGCGTCGCCGACGCGTTCGTCCCGGTCCAAGTGACGGACGTGCCCGAAAGCACCGTTGCCGTCGCAAAATTATCGTTGGCCGGCGAGGCGTTTCCTGAATGTTCAGAATGGACGATCCATTCGCGCCATGATACCCGTCGACCGCGATGTAATACGTCGTGCCCGCAGTCGCCTTAAAGCCGACCGCGCTCGTGAGAACGCCCGGACTCGCATCGTCATTGCTTGCGACCTTCGTAAGTTTGGCGACGCTGCTGCCGGTATACACGCCGAGCAGAGTATCGAAGCCACTGCCGGAGGTGTCCACCGAGACGCTGCCATTGGTGGGCGCGGTCCAGGAATACCAGATCGATTTTCCACCGGATTTCCCCCCAATGGCGGGTTCCCCTTTCTGCCGCGTCGCGTCCGTGTTGGACCCCGTTGCGGTGATGCTCGTTCCGCTGAGAATGGTGGCATTCGAGAAATTATCGTTGTTGACGCTGGCGACGATTGTGCTGCCGCTAACCACCGTCATGGTCGCGGTCGCCGTGGTGCTGGTGTTGCCGCCCGCGTCCGTGGCAACCGCGTAATAGGTGTACTTCCCCGGAGCCAACCCGGCGGTCGTGGTGTTGAAAGTCCAATTGCCACCGCTTCCCACGCCTGTTCCCAACAACGTATCGGTCGAACTTTGCAGTCCATCAGTTCCATTGCTCTCGAGATAAAAAGAAACGCTTGAGATCGTTCCCGCGGTTTCCTCAACGTTCGCCGCGGTAAGCAGAATATCTGACCCGATCGTCGTGAAGGCGGAACTCACGGTGAGCGATCCAATGCTCGGACTAACAACGGTAACGGTCGTCGATGCAACCACACTGCTAGCTCCCGTACTGTCAGTGGCAACGGCGTAATAGGTGTGCGTCCCCGGTGCCAGGCCCGCCGTGGAGGTGTTGATCGCCCACGAGGAACCGCTGTTGGTGCCGGTGCCGATGACCGTGTCAGACCCTTTTGCAGGCCTGCGGTGTCGTTGGTTTCGAGGTAAAACGTGACTGCGGTGATTGATCCGAGGGTATCCGTGACGCCGCTGGCGACGAGTGTCAGCGTGGTCCCCGTGCGCAAGAGTGGACTCGCTCGGCGTCAGCGCCGCGATAGAGGGAGCAGACGCCGGCGTGGTGGTAATGATGGTGGTGGTATTGGAGTTGCTTGTGGTGCCGACGAGGTACGGCACGAGGCGGTTGGCGATGGGCGTCCCGAGCCCCGTCGTCAAATCGTAGCCGACACCCGCGGAGTAGCCGTTGTTGCCGGTGGTCACGTCGTTGAAATCCGACTTCGGCGCACTGTACAAGAGAGTCAGGGCTTGATTCGTCGTAAGTGTGCTCTCGCCCGCCGCCACGCGTCCCTGGTCTGCTACCGCAATAATCGCCGCCCAGATGGGCGCGGACAGGCTCGTGCCTCCGATGATCGTCCACGGATCGCTCGGTGAATCCCACGAGTCATAAATCGACACGCCGGTATTCGGGTCCGCCACCGCCGCCACATCTGGTACCGCGCGATACGTCGTGCTTTGCGTCACCACGCCGGATTGATACGCAGGCTGCGTTTCAACCGTGCTCACCCCGCCGCCCGATCCCCCGAAAATGCGGCTCGCGTACCCGCTTCCCCATGCGCTTTCCGATACGTAGTTCCCGCTCGAATCCACTGTCAGGCTGGTCCCGCCGACGGCAATCACATTGGCGGACGCAGCCGGGTACTCAACGGTCTTGTGCCACGGATTCCCATCACCATACGCCCCATTGTCCCCGGACGACGCAACAAACGTGATATTTGTATGGCCCGAGGGCGTCGTGAAATACTGGTTCTCGGACAGATCCGTCGAAGACTCCGACGACCCCCAACTGAGCGACACCACTGAAACGCCCGCATAATTTCGCGCCGTGTTCACCGCTTTCATCAGATCAGAATCCGATGAAGAACTCGCTTCCACCAACACAATCTTCGCACCCGGAGCAATTGCGTGCGCCCACTCGACGTCCAGTGAAATCTCCATCGCCCATGAACTTCCGGGACCCGAAGGATCCGTCGACGGCAGCGTCCTCCCGCCGTTCTCATTGATGGTGACGAGCGTCGGATCGGACAGACCATAAGCGACGTCGAATGTATGCAAATCAGCGGTGATATTCGGGTCATTGTACGCATCAACGATGGCAATCGTTTGACCCGTACCGTCGCCGGTGGTCCCGCTAAACGATATCGAATTAATGCCATATGCGGTTTTAACGGCTGTTGGTCCAAGGCCGTCGGAGGGCGTGCCCGCTGCGGCGGAAGATTTGTGCGCGACAACATAATTGGTGGTTGCCTTATGGATGGTCGCCTTGGCTGCGGAGGAGGTGTGGGTGAACTGCCGCATTCCGTGAGTAGCCGACATCAGCACTCGAGATTCAAGCTCCTCCAGCATCGGAGTCGCCCAACCGCGGCAATCATGATTGCGCTGTCGCCGACGCGCCCTATTGTTGAGAAGGTAAAGCCCCATTCTGTTACCGACGAGTTTCTGTGTGGACATTGCATGGTCCTCCTTACGAGGACATAGTTGCACTCCAACAGCCCTAACCGCCAGTGTCCCGCCCCTTACCTACCTCCGCTCTACCTTTTGTCCTGTGACTGCGCAATCAACAACCGGCGGCATTCATTAAAAAGGAAACGGCTGCATGTCGGCGAGTTTTCATCCAATCACCACGGCTCAACGAACGGAGCATTCGGCGCAAGTGAGCCAGCGGCCCCAACGTGCACCAGTCGATGCGCGTGCATCACTGACGCAAAATCCGACGCAGAAGAGCACAGAATTAGGTCGAAATTCGGCCATTTTGAAGCAAAACGAAAAAGGGCCGGAGTTCCATAACTCCGGCCCTTTCAATCCGTTGCAAGGCAACTTCCGCTACCTGCTTGATGGAGATAAGGGGGCTCGAACCCCTGACCTTCTCGATGCCATCGAGACGCTCTCCCAACTGAGCTATATCCCCGTGGGAATAATTAACGTAACAGACACCCCGCCACCGGTCAAGGTGCGACGTCGGCGATGCCGCCACGCGCATGTGCGGTGAAATCCCCTCCGCCATTCCTCTCCCAGCGTGCTTATGCGACTGCCGTTTCCGGCAAGACCGCGATCCGCACGTTCATGCGATCCGCCAGGTGCGGCGAAACCTGCGTGATGCACGCCCGCTGCATCTTCGTGCGGCAGACCACCGCGTGGTCGTCGGCCACTACAAAGCGCACACGCTGGCCGGCCTGAAAATTGGAACAGGCGGCGAGTTCGACGTGCATCGCGCCGTCCGAGCTTTCTCGGATGACGCCGACGTGGTACCGATTCGTGAGCAGGTCGAGCAGCTTGATCGGGGTCGACCGGGATTCGGAAATGGGCTTCACTTGAGCGACCATGTGCGTTCCTTCCATGAACGTCCGGAAAACGACATTGCGGCTTCTTGCCGATGGCGGACGGTTTAGCTTGACCATGAACTATCGACACTTGACATGGAATTTCACGAGTGTTTGGGAAGATAACACACGTCGTCTCATAATGCTCGCCGATTTCCTACAATAATCGCGATAATTGTAGGGCCCCCTCTTGAGGGGAAAGGTTCGCCACGTCAAGTGATAATTCGGCGGCGGCGCGGTACAGCGGCTCCCGAATGGCCAGCAGTGTGCGGATTTCTTCGATGCCGCCGGCCGACGTGAGGTTCGGGCGGTTCGACCCGGTGGCGACATCAGACCTGATTCGTCGATGCAGTGTGTCGGCGTCGGCTTGCAGCCAAATGACTTTGCTGCGCTGTTGGAGAGCGGTGACATTTTCAGGTCGGAGGATGACACCGCCGCCGGTGGCGATGACGAGATGGTCACGGGCGAGAAGCTCGTGGAGGATGGCGGCCTCGCGGTCGCGGAAAGCGGATTCGCCTTCGGAGGCAAAGAGTTCTTTGATACTTTTTCCCGCGCGCTCGATAAGGAGCATGTCGGCGTCGACGAAGTCCATGTGAAGGAGTTCGGCGAGGTGTTTGCCGAGAGTCGATTTTCCGGTGCCGCGGTAGCCGATGAGGGCGATGTTCATGGAGAAAGTATAAGCGGTGACTTTAATAGCCTGCGCGGATGGCGGAGGCGGCTGCGTTCTTTTGTCGCCCACAACAGGAATCCCGAGAGGGTGAGGGCGAGCGTTCCAGTGCCGACGAGTCCAAGAAGGCGTTCGGGCGTGTAACCGCGGGGCGCAACTGCGATGATCGGCACTGGTTGGACTAGGGGGGTAGGAGAGGCCGAAGCAATAGGAGCGGCTTGCAGGAAATTCGGCTTGGTGGTTTCAACCGGGGCGGGTCGTGGAGTGGGGTTCGGTGGAGGCGACGTTTGGGCGATCGGTTGGGAAGGCGTCGGTGGAGGGAGGAAACTGGGCGTTGCGGTGGGCGCGGGGGTTGCTGCTGGCAAGGGGTCTGGTACCGCGGCAATGGCAGGAGCGGGCGTGGTTGGCGGGAGTGATGGCAAGGGGGTGGCCGAGGGAGTCGGTGACGAGGGAGTCACGGCGGGAGTGGATGGTGGTGGGGGGGGGCGGGGGCGGGGGTTGCGGCGGCGACTTGGACCGCGCCGGCGATGTCGTTGGTTTTCATCAGGCTTGTGACTTGAGCGGCAGTGAGAGCGTCGTTGAATATCCAGAGCTCATCCATGGAGCCATGGAAGCTGCTTTGGGTATCTTGTTTCAGCCCGATTTTTACACCGCGATTGTTATTCAGGAGAGTGACTTTGGTCACGCCCTTCAGCGGCGTGCTGCTGAGGACTTTTTCGCCATCGACGTAACCAGTAAGCGTTCCGGTCTTCTCGTCGGCACGATCCCACACCCAGGCGACATGATGCCAGGTGTTGAGGGTCACCGGGTTGCCGCCCTGGAATCTCACGATGTCCATATTGGAACGCACATTGGTTTTTTTGTTGGTTCTGAAATCAGTGTTTCGCATCAGGGCGCTGAGGCGCGATTCCTGTTTGCCGCGGGGGAGGTCGAAGCCAAAGGCGTATGCGGTGTTAGCGGGCACGGTCCAATCCGCAAGAACGAAATTGCGGTTGTTCGCTGTGAGGTAGACCCAGACGGCAATGGTGAAGGAGTGATCGTGAATTCCGGCAATGTAGGGCACATCAAGATACGAACCCGTTTTGCCATTGAAGGTGACGGCTTTACCGAACGGAACATCGGACGCGACATTAATGGATACCTGGCCCTTGTCGGCGACGAGAGCGTTGTGTGCAGTGCTGCCGCCGCCGCTGTCGACGAACGTGTCATGGTCCGGGCCGGTGAGCTCGTCGAAGGACCAGTGGGCAAGGACGTCGGCCTGTGCGGAGACGGAGGCAGCGAGGAGGAAGGGTAGGGCGAAAAAATAGACCTTGTGCTTAAACATGACTAATTCTCCGCGAGTGAGAGACCGCGAGAAGAGAGATGAGCGGTGATTCATTATAGTATTTGTTTGGAGGAGGGGGAGAGATTTAATTCAGAATTGTGAGCGATGATTTCAAATGGGGCGGATTTCAAAGTTCGTCACAGCCCTTGGGGATGGTCTTGCCTTCCTGGTGTTGGCGAAGGGCGCATTCAGCCAGCATATCGAGGGCATCTTGGGATTTTGCGAACGTTTCGTCTCAGCGGCGTTCGTCTTCAAGTTCAGCGAGCCATTGGCTTGCGAGCATGTCTTGTACTTCGGCGGGGAAGGCGGCCGCTTTTTCAAAAAGTGATTCGAGCAGTTTGGTGGACATGTTTAGCACCTCTGGCGGGATTGTAACAATTTCGCGGGGTTGTCGGGAGGATGGGAAGCAGGGTTGGCTAAACAGTACTTGGTCATTTCGGTTCTTTGAGGGCATCAGATTTAGGCAGGTCACGGATGTTGGCGAGGCCGAAGACTTCCAGAAAGTACCGGGTGGTGCCGTACAGCATCGGACGGCCGATTTCTTCCGCGCGGCCAGTAATTTTGATGAGGTTGTGTTCCATGAGTGCGCGGAGCATTTCGCCGCACGCAACGCCACGGATCGCTTCGACTGCCGTGCGCGTGAGAGGTTGTTTATAGGCGACGATGGCCAATGTTTCGAGAGAGGCGGGAGTGAGGCGACCATCATCTTTTTTCTTGACGAGCCGTTCGATGTATTGGGAGTATTGAGGAAGCGTTAAAAGTTGGTAGCCGCCCGCGCGCTCTTCGATGCGGTACGCGGCGCCGCCGCCTCCACCGGGACGTTCGGCGTAGATTTGGTTGAGTTGCTCGAGGGTTGCCTTGATGGGTTTGGTGGAATCGATGCCGACGATTTCGGCCAATTTGCCGGCCGAGAGAGGCATGTCGGTGGAGAACAGGATCGCTTCAAGGACCTGCATAAGGGGCATGGAATCGGCGGTGAGTTCCGGGGTTTCCATCGAGGGAGGTGGGGTGGATTCCTCCGCGCCAACGGAAGAGGGGGGTTCGGAGAGGGAGGGTGTTGGGATGGGATCCGTCATTGACGCAATGTAGCGGGTGGATTTGGGAACGTCCAGCGGGGATGGCTCGGGATGGCACCGCGAAAAAGTAAAGCTGGAGGAGTGCGCATTATGAAGATGGTGGCGAGGGGGCCGGGGCGGAGGGGCTGGGGGGGGGGGCAAAAATGGAACGGGGCGGCACCGTGGTGTCGCCCCACTCGTTTCCATTGGCTGGGTGGTGGCCGGGGGTTGCGGGCGGGGGGTTATTGGGAGGGGAGGTCGTGATGCGGGTGGGGTTGCACGGTCCATTTGGCGGCGAGGGCGGGAAAGGCCATGAGAACCATCCAGACGGCGGCGGCAATGAAGCGGTTGATGACGAAGCCCTGCTGCATGAAAAGCCACGGGCCACAAATGATGGTGGCATAAGCGGCCCCGGTCCCGAGGGAGTTGAGCCAGTGCCGTGCGTAGAGTTCTTCCCCGGTGTGGTCAGCACGGACTTTAAGGCCGACGAGAAGAAGCGAGGAGGCGACGCCCGCGATGCCGATCATGAATGCCGTGAGGGGAAGCATGGTGGTCATCATGGTTTCGTGCGAAGCGTGTTTGAGGATGAGGGCGGAGCAAAGGATGGCGAGGAACGTTCCCATGACGAGAAATCCGCCAGCGAAACCCGCAATGGTTTTGGGGATGAACTCGGCATCAGGGTCAGCTTCGGCGCGGTACTCAAGAAGCCTGGGCATTTCGCGGAGTAGTTGTGTGGTACCCGCCAAAGGATTAGAGGGAGTGGCAGATGGAGCGCCGGTAAAAGCGTTTGCGTCGAGGACGGACATGTGTAAGCCCTTCGCAGAGAGATGTGCACTCATACTATGCGCATGGGATCGGCTCGTCGTCCAGAGAATTTTAGTATAAAGATTAGAAAATTAAAGACTTGTGAAATGCTTCACTGTGAAGGATTTCTCAATGTATTTGCGCATAGTAATGCTTAATGCAGTGGATGACGAAATTTAGTGGGAATTCGTGTCGTGAATGGTTTCACAAGGAAAATCTGCCACAGTTATCGGAGGGTAATGTGCGTATCCACGGCGGCATACGCGAGGTCGATAACGAGGCTGAAGACGACAACCATGCCGGTGTAGACGAGAACAGTGCCCAGCACCAGCGGGATGTCGTGATTAAGGCACGCGTTGATGAAGTGAGTCCCCAGGCCGGGAATGTCGAAGATTTTTTCGACGACGAACGAGCCAACGAGGATGTTGGCGGCGGCGGGTCCGAGATACGTGAGCACCGGCAGACCCGCGTTGGCGCCGACATGGTGGATAATGACAGCGCTGGGCGAGAGACCTTTGGCGCGGGCCGTGCGGACAAAATCAGCGGAGAGGACATCAAGGGTGCTGGAGCGCGCAAGCCGGGCGATGTAGGCGAGGTAAAAGAGAGAGAGGGTGATCGCGGGGAGGATGATTTGGGTGGGTCGGCCCCAACCGCCGGAGGGAAAGATCGGAATAATGACGACGAAGAGCATCAGGAGCAGTGCGCGAACGACGAATGTGGGGAGACTGATGCCGAGGAGCGTGATGAGAGTGAGAAGAAGGTCGGGCCACTTTCCTTTTTTGATGCCGCCGAGGGTACCGGCCGCAACGCCGGCGAGCAGAGCGATGAGGAGCGCCGCGCTGCCAAGGGTAGCAGAGACGGGGAGCGAGGAGCGGATGACTTCGGTGACGGACCAGTTTTCATATTGGATGGTGGGGCCGAGATCGCCTGTGACGGCACGGCCCAGATAGCGCCAGTAAGCGCCGGCGATCTGCGAGAATTTTTGGGAGGCGGATTGCTGGGCGCGTTCCTCGGGTGAGAGAGCGAGGTAAGACAGTCCGTATTTGTCCGCAAGGCCTTTGATGACCGACTGTGCGGGCTTTTTTTCGCCAATGAAGGGGTCGCCGGGCGAGAGCATGAGGAGCGCGAACGTGACCGTGTAGACCGTCCAAAGGACGATGAGGCATTGGAGGATTCGCCAGAATAGGAATCGAATCATGGGGCAACTTTATTTGCGGTGGATCCATTTTAGTTCGGTGATGCTGCGGACGTTCATGTCGAAACCGGCGATTTTGGTGGCGTCGAACATGTAGCCGTCGGCGTATTGGTAGAGGGGAATGAATGGGAACTGTTCGCGGACAATGAGCCGTTCGGCATCGGAAAGAAAGTTGAGCCGGCGTTGCGGATCAGGCTCGGCGTTGGCTTGCGCGAGGAGTGCGTCGTAGGCCTTGTTGGAGAAGAGCCCGTCGTTATTGTTGTCGCCGGTGGCGGCGAGGTTGAGCCACGTCGTGGGATCTGCGTAGTCGCCGTACCAGCCGGCGCGGGCGATATCAAAGTTGTGGGTTTCCTGTCGTTCAGCACCGAAGCTGCCGCGTTCCAGCCCGCGGTAGGTGACGTGAATTCCAAGAGCTTGTTCCCACATTTGTCCAATGGCCTGTGCAACGGAACTATGGATGGCTTCATTGTTGTAAAGAAGCTCGAGGGTGCGGAAACCTTTTCCATCGGGGAAGCCAGCGTCGGCAAGGAGACGGCGAGCTTCGGGCAGATCCATCTCAAGACCGTCCGGACTTTTGTAGCCCGGAATTGCGTTGGGGGGGACGATGAGGCCGAGGGCTCGTTGGCGCATGCGGGCGACATCGTCAACGATTTTTTTTCGGTCAATCGCGAGCGCAAGAGCCTTGCGAACGCGGGGATCCGTCAGCGGTGGACGCGTGCAGTTCACGACATAGTAATACGTCCCGAAGACAGGTTGATAGTGGATGTCGGTACGGCCGGCATCCACTTGTGCGAGCAGGTCGTGGCCGAACTGCGGGGGAACAAAGGTGAGAATATCGACGGTGCCGGACTGATACGCGAGGAGGGCAGCGCGAGGATCACTGATGGCTTTGATGATGAGGCGATCGCAGTGGACCTTTTCGCGGTCCCAATAATGGGCATTGGGTTCAAGGAGAAGATACTGTTTGAATTTCCAATCGGCGAGAGCGAAGGGGCCGTTGGTGACGAGGGCAGGTGGACGCATCCATCGTGCGTCGTAGCCTTTGCCGGGCGTCGCGGAATCGACGAGGAAGGGCCGCATGGCCGCTTCGTGCAGCGGGAAAAAAGTAGGAAACGCGCAAAGATCGAGGAAGTAAGCGCGTGGATATTTCAAACGGACGATCAAGGTAAAAGGATCGGGCGCGGCAACGGCGACAGTAGAAAAATCCGCGGGCCTATTGTCCGCAAGGGCCTGGGCATATTGCTCCGCGCCGTCAATAACGTTAAAGAGCGTGAGGTAGTTGGCACCGGTGGCGGGGACGAAGACGCGCTTCCATGCGAAGATAAAATCAGCGGCAGTAACAGGGTCGCCGTTGGACCAACGGGCATTTTTACGAAGATGGAAAGTGTAGGTTTTCTGGTCGGCGGAGATATCCCAGGATTGGGCGACGCCGGGAATGGGCGCAAGTGTAACGAGATCGTAGGAAGTGAGTCCTTCCCAAAGTGCCATGGCGGTGCGAATGTCATTTTGCCAGGACATTTGCCCAACATCGAGCGTTTTAATTTCATCGGCGTAGCAGAGAACGATGGGGCGGTCTTTGTTGGTCGCACGGAGCGGCCCCGCGCTGGCCAAATAGCCGACGAGAGCGAGGACAGTGAGGAGGATAGAAGGGATGAGAAGAACACGGTTCATGCATGAAGCATAACGGGCGGAGGTAGTGCGTCTAGGAGGAATTTTTTACCACCCGGAATGGGAGTAGCTCCATGGCGGAAGCCCGGGGCTTTTACCGTTCGCATAAATACAACGCACGCCAACGCCCCGGCCTGCCGCCACGGATCTACTCTAACAACGCTGTGTCACCGATTAAATTTTATTTAATGTCGATGTCCCAGCCCGGAGATTTGGGAGGGCTGGTCTCAATCATGATCGATTTCGTGGTGTTGATTTGGGGATTAGTGAATTCGATGGTGGTGACGTCACCTTTTTTATCAGTGCGGGCGATCTTGATCGGGAGTTGCAGTTTTTTGTCGACGGTGAGTTGTAGTTGTTTGAATTCAAAATTGCCCTTGGTTTCGGTGCGGGGGATAAGTTTGAGAATGACGCGGTTTTCGTCGGTGGAGGGTTCGACGGTGACAGTGAAGTTGTTGGCGATTTCTTCCACCTTGAGGCCGATGGGGAGGGGGACCGGGCCGTTGAGGGAGACGGCATCGCCGGGTTTGGCGTCCGGAGCGAGGACGTTTTGTTGGTGAAATTGGATGCGCCCGGCGGTCGATCATGGTGAGGTTGCGGCCATCGAAAATCAGGTCTTGTTCGTGCCTTTTGACGGGCTTTCCGGCGGCGGTGTCTTCGGTGAAGTGGACCGAAAATTCCGGGCCGTTCGCGGGGTCGATGAGAAAATCAACTTTTCCGGTTTTGCCTTCGTGGTCGTCGGTGCGGGCGTGGTAAACGTCGTAATCGAGATTGGCCTGGAAGTCTTTGAGCGTATCGCGGCGATCATGAAGCATGGTGAGAGTGCTCTCGGCAAGGGGGTCCATGGGAGCGGAGGAGGGGGCCGTGGTTTGTCCAACGGAAAGCGATGCCGCGAGTAGGACGGTCGCAAATTTGCAGCGGGCAGTTGCGGTCATTGTGTTTCCTTTGGAGGGACGAGGATGGGAAGCAGTTGAGTGAGGGTGGTGACGCAGTAGGTCGCCATGGTTGCGAAGGGCGGAAGTTTTCCTCCGTCGCGCGTGCACAGGAGCGCGGAGTCGCAATGTGCGGCCTGTGCCGCTTGCAGATCATATAGATAGTCGCCGACCATTAAGGTTTGTTTTATTGGGATATTGAAGCGGCGAGCGATGTTGAGGATGGCGTCGGGGTGCGGTTTGTGAGGACGGTCTTCCCGCGTGGCGACATGATCGAGCATGAGGTTGTGGCGAGAGAGGATGCGCGCGGTGCAGGCGGCCGAGTTGCGAGTGAGGAGCGCGGTTCTGATGCCCGCAGCTTTTAACACGGAGAGAAGTTGTTGGACACCTTCGTGGAGTTGGCACGTTTCGGCAGCAGCATGTTCATGGCGGTGAAGGATATGAGTGACCCGGGCGTGCTCGGGGCCAGTAAGAGTGGCAAGGTGTTCGAGGATGCCTCCGGCGTTGGGGAGGCCGACTTCACGGCGGATGGCGTCGAAGTCGAGAAGTTCTTCGGTAAGGGTGCCATCCATGTCAAAGATAATGAGGGAGTAAGGCGGCAAACGGGACTCTCTTTACTCTTGCGTGTGCGGCAGAAATTTATCATACTCGCGCGCGAATGGGATGCCAGTGCGGGTTGGATGAAGCATGATGGAATCGCACCCACTGGTGTAAACAGTTGTCCTAAACGAATTTGCATTATAGGGTGGCAGCATGCCGCGTTACGAGGGCTGAGAAATGGCACAACAATGGACGCCGATGACGGGCTTGAAGGACTATAGCAAGGTAGTCTTGCGGAAGATGGGCTTGATCGCGCTGGGATGGGTGGCGGTTTATTTCATTTCCCAGCCGTTTCGGCGGGAGGGGCAGGTAATTAACATTTTAATGCTGTTTTCGCCGCTGATTGGAGCGGCGGGTGGGTTGGTCGCCGGGTGGTATATGGCGACGGATTCCGTGGAGGATTCGGGGTTTAATGGGCTGTTTTTGTGGGTGATTCTCGTTGTGGCTGCGATCATCCCCATGTGGGTGGTCGAGGGACTGATGCATTTGATTTTTCGGTCCTGGGAGTTTGGATTCGGTGGGTGGATGGTGTTGAGTGCGGCAATGTTGTTGGCGATGGCGTCGGCCGTTTGGTACGCGTCCTCGCAGGAGTAGGGGTTGGTGGTTAAATCGTTAAATAGTTAAGCGGTTAAATAGCGAAGCGCAAGAAAGACGCCGCGTTTTTTGCGCGGCGTCTTGGGTGGGTTTGGGATGGCGATTCCGTTTAGTTTTTGGCGATCGGTTCGACAATCGATTGAGTGCGGACCAGCACCCGGGCTTCGCCGAGGAGGTGGAAGCCTTCAATGTGAACCGCCCTGCGGTGGAGGGTGGCAACGATGATGGAAAGATATTCAGTTTGGCCGAGCTCGTTTTTCTTGTGGGAGACGAGGCCGGACTGTTCCTCAGCGAGACGGAGCAGTTCAGTAACCGAGTTTTCAAAGAGTGCTTTGGTCACGTGCTCTTCATTGAGTGCGAGATAATACTGGAAGTGATTGCCCAGACCTTTTTCGTATTGCTTATCGCCTTTGCAGGGGAGCCGTTCGATGAGGCCGCGTTCGGGGAGCGCCTTGCTCGGGAAGCACGCCAGTTCGGAGACGGTTTTCCCGCCACTGGACACGGCGACAAGATGTCCCCCATTGGCGAGGAGCCACATCGAAACTTCAAGACCGCCGAGGATGCGGGCACGGCGAGCATCCACCGTGAATAGTTCAGGGTGAAGTCCGCGATCGTAAACAAGTACCGATAATCCCGCGCTGCGGGGCTTTTTGTGATGTACGCTCATAATTTCCTCTTACTGCCATGGGACAAAAATTCAAGTCGTTCATTATACAGAAACAGGACATTATCCGAAGCAAAATCCCCGTGTTTGTGCAAATTTGCACGGATGCGACTAAAGTGAGCACTGAACCTCACTTAAAGAGGAATCAAGGCTGGATTACCGGGCAATTTTTTGTGCAAATTCTCGCCGGAGTGTACCCATCTCTCGCTATTATAGGCCGCTGTTATTAACATTTTAACAAAATTGGCGGATTTTGGGGGGCAATAGAAAGAGGGCTCCGTTGATCAAGGTAATTTATCCGGGGGGGGGATAGCTGTGCACAACTGGAGGGTTTCTATGTCGCAATATCGCTCAAAAGCTCGTATGGAGCGCGTGGATCAGCATTGGCAAGCGACAGACGCGGTAATTTGCGGCGATGTGGAGATCGGGCACGATTGCTCGTTTTGGTTTCAGTCCGTGGTGCGAGGCGACGTGGCGGCAATCCGAATTGGGAATCGAGTGAATATACAGGAGCATTGCGTCCTGCATTGCGACACAGGAAGGCCGCTGGAGATTGGAGACGATGTAACGATCGGGCATGGGGCGGTGGTGCACGGATTGAAAGTGGGACGCGGGAGCTTGATCGGGATGAAAGCGGTGATTCTGGGGGAGTGCGTCATCGGCGAGAATTGTGTGGTGGGTGCGGGCGCAGTGCTGAGTCCGGGAACGGTGGTGCCGGACGGGCAGGTGGTAATGGGGATTCCCGCGAAGGTGACGCGGGCGGTGCACGAGAAAGATCTGGTATTTATGCGGGAAAATTGTGGGCATTATGTGGAGTTGGCGCGGGAGCATGTCGCGCGGGCAGAGAGATTCTATCGGTGAGGGAGGGCATGGCTGGCCGTTCTTCCGCGGGGGACAGCGGGAATCCAGTGGTGAGGAATTCGGTTTTTGCCCGGGAAATCAGCGATACATTCGATGAATGTCGCGCCGATTTCGTAGACGCCCGCGCGGACATAGCGGGCAAAGGTGATTTTGGTGAGGAGCAGTTTGTGCGGTTGGTTGGGGAGGTGGATGGAGAGCCCAATCTGGTCGCCCGGGCTAAAAGGGCGACGGGAAATGAAGCCAATGCCGGAGCGAGAGAGGTTGCGGGAGAAGAGCACGATCGAAGGCAGACCGGCGGATGCGAGGAGGATGGCGGTCATGGGAGTGCGGATTTTCATCCTGGGTGCGGCGCGGCGATTATTGAATGGCGGGACGATACTGGCGCAGTCGAGGTGCTCGATGATTTGCTCGAGTTGGAAGAGTTGTTCGGCAGTCGCGTTGGCGAACACGAGAATCTCCAGAAGGAAGACGAATGTTTTCGAGCCGCGCCCGTAAAGAAGCGGTTTTCGCGAGAGTTGCAACCGCTTTCAGGCACGGCTCCGATCCTTACTTCGCAAACAGGCTCTCAAACATCGCAAATCAGGAGACGGCACTGACGGTCGCGGCGCGTTTTCGGGATTGCCAGTCGCTTTGCATCACCGTGGAGAGCCAGCGCGCAGGGACATGACGTTCGCGGTTGGGGTCATACTCGATGGCGTCGAAGGCGAGGCCGACTTCGTGGATGCCGAGTTCGATGTTTCGGCAAAAGCAGACCTTTGCCAGAACAAGCAGAGGGGTGTTCTCGTTGAGTTCGTGCGAGATAACGAGGTGCTGGTTGACCTGGAAAAGTTGGCGTGTGAGGAACGAGAGGCCGCTGGTGGAAAGGTTCCGGGAAAAGATATGGACCCAGGCGGCGCCGGGCTCTGTGGGGAGGTTGAGCCACATGGGATGGGAGAAATCAATTCGGGGGTGAATGCGTCGATCGGAGTTACCGCCGAGAGGCTCGGCATCGAGTTTTGCGATGAGATGGCCGACGTGATCAATTTCCTGCGCGAGAGTTCAATGTGATACATACCCGGATCCTCTGTGAAATATTCGCAGTGCCTCGGTGGAAGCGTCGAATATGAAGAGGAGCGGGGCAAAAGATTTGGAAAGATCGGGATATGGGACGTGGGAGGACATTGCGGGGGAAGTAATGATATAATTCAGCGGCGATGTGTGGCCGTGTGCTTTGTGAGGATTGTTATGGGGCTGGTTGAACGAGTGCAGCGGTGGATTCGCGGGGATGAACCCACGATGGTGGATTATGAGGGGTTTGAACGGAACGAGGGGAAAGGGGTAGCAGGCGTGGTTCCGGAGGGGGGACTGGGAGCGGATATTGAAGGTGCGATCAACGCAATTGTGGGGCGGGTAGGGCCGACAAGCGCGTCGACGGCCGGGGGGCCCGGGGGAGGGGGGCATCCGGCGGGGACTTACAAGATTCAGCAATCCTATGATTCCCTGCTCTCGACCGTACAGGAACTGCGATCAGCGTTGGATGGTCAGGGCAGCGGCAGGAGGAGCTTTTTTCGCGGTTGAGCACTTTGCCCGCCGCGGTCGAGGCGTTGCCGCAGACCAGCAAAATGCAGTCGGACATGTTGAAGATGATCAATGAGCGCCTGTCGATGCATGCGGATCAGCAGCGGAAGGTCAGCGAGGTGGCGCAGGCCCTTGGACCCGACAAAAGGAACACGCGGAAACATTGTTGAACATCCGCGAGCAAATTGAAATGGGGAACGAGATCGATCGGCAACTGGTGGAGTCGTTCAATCGGTTCTCGATGATGATTGATCGGTTGCAGTTGGCGAATCATCATGCGGTCGATGCGCTGCAGCAGGTGAGGGATAGCTACGCCGCGTCGGCGATGCAGATGCACGAGTGGATTGAGAAGAGCCGAAACAGGAATGGGTGGTTGATCGGCGGAGCATTTTTGATGGCGGGGTTGGCGCTGGTGATTGCCTTGGTATTGCTGATGCGATGACAAAGATTAAACATGAAGACGCCAAGATAAAAAGGGAACATTTTTTTCTTCCCTTTGGCGGAGTTCGTGTTTAGGGATTGGGGATAAGTTGTTGGGGATTAATTAATGGGCTGGGGCCGCGATTCGCCGATGGGGTGGCTATTCTGTTGCATCGTTGAACGCTACTTGGAAAGTTTGAATGTCCACTTTTCCCACTACTGCTCGTCCCAAGCCCTTTGGCATTGCCGGGGCGGATACCGCGCCACTGATTGATCGGATGCCGCCGCATGACCTGTCGGCGGAGGCCGGCGTGCTCGGCTCGATGATTATTGATCCGCAGGTGATTGGGCCGGTCTGCATGTTTTTGCAGAAGGCGGAGATGTTTTTCAAGGAAGAAAACCAGCTCATCTTTCGGGTGCTCACCGACCTGTTTGAGGCGAACACGCCGGTCGATGCGATGATTTTGCATTCGACGCTGAAGACGAAAAATTTATTGGAGCAGGTTGGGGGAATTGAGTACATCAAGGATCTGGCGAACGCAGTGCCGACGTCCGCACATGCGGAATATTACGCGGCCATCGTCAAAGAAAAGTCCATGCTGCGGAGTTTGATCACGGCATGCACAAGTACGCTACGGGATTGCTACGACTCCGGTGATGCGGCGGCGACCGTGCTGGATCGCGGCGAGGGCCGGATTTTTGAAATCGCGGAGCAGAAAACGTCCAACCAGGCGGTCCCGTTGACGGATGTGCTCCATGAGACGTTTGAAATGCTGGACCGGCAGACCGGCGAGCATTTTTCAGGAGTCACGAGTGGGTTTATCGAACTTGATAATTTGACCAGCGGATTGCAGCGCGGAGAGATGATTATTATCGCGGCGCGGCCTTCAGTAGGTAAAACCGCGTTCATGATGAATATCGTGGAGCATGTGGGTATCGACAAAAAGAAGGCCTGTGCCGTCTTTTCTCTCGAAATGTCGAAGCAGCAATTGGCGCAGCGGATGTTGTGCTCGCGGAGCGGGGTGGATTCGCACAAGCTGCGCCGCGGGATGTTGTCGAAGCAGGATCGGGATCGATTGAGTTATGCCGTGGGCGAATTGTCACAGGGGCAGGTGTTCATCGATGACACGCCCGGGTTGACGCTGATGGATTTGCGGACAAAGGCGCGCCGATTGAAGCTGCAATATAACATTGAGCTGGTCGCGCTCGATTATTTGCAGTTGATGGAAGCGCCGGGGCGGGCGGACAATCGGCAGCAGGAGATCGCGACGATCTCGCGCGGGTGAAGGCGCTTGCGCGGGAGTTAAACGTTCCCGTGTTGTGCCTGTCCCAGTTGAATCGCGCGAGCGAATCGGAGCAACGCCTGCCTCGGACGAGCGATTTACGCGAGTCCGGAAGCATTGAGCAGGATGCGGATGTGGTCATGCTGCTGCACCGGGAGGCGGTGATGCATCGCGGGGATCAGGAGTGGATGGATGCGAATCCGGACAAGATCAATGAAGCATTGGTGATTATCGCAAAACAGCGCAATGGGCCTTGCGATAATGTGCGCCTGACGTTTATGGCAAATCAGACGCGGTTCGTGAATTACAATCCGGGGGTTTAGACGTTGATGATGCGCGCCCACGTCGCCGGAGGTGACGGGCGTTGAGAGTTAGAACTTTTTAGTGCGATATGGGCGCGGTCGAAGCGGGGGTGTCGAGGGTCGGGGCGACGGGAGGAATTTCCTGAGTTTGGGTCGTCGCGGGTTGGGTGGTTGAGGGCTGATCATAAGACGGATTGGTCGTGTCGGCTTTGAGGAAGGGGTATTCCCACCCGATGACGCCGGGGGTCGGTGAGGGGATGATTTCGCCGCCGATGGGTTGGTAGCCGTGGTAGACAGGATCTTCGCCAAGGCGTTCCGTGGTTCGCTGCAGGAGGGGTGGTTCCAGGATGGCGGAGATCGGGAGGACTGCGGTTTGAATGTAGAACCACGGGATTTCGATAACGTTGCTCAGCCAACCACCCGCCCAGCCGCCATTGTATTTGAGGGGAAGGTGGTCCTGAGCGTTGAAATAGTAGATCGGTTTGTGTTTGACGACGGCAGCCATGTAGCTGGTGCTCGTGTCGGGCCAGGCGCGATGCGGATAATTTTCGAGGGGTCGGACTTCGCCCCACGAATGGTCAATGGAAAGAGCAATGCCCGGGACCGGGGTCGAGCCGACAGCGGGACCTGGGGCGGGCTTCTCAGGGATGGGAGGGACGGGACCGCGACCGTAATTGTTGGCCGTGTATCCCGAGGAGGCCGCGCGGAAGTTTCCGTACGGAATCGGGTTCATGTTTCCGGCGTCGGCGGTGATGACAGTGGGTTCATTCAGGTTCGGAGATGAGGAAGGAGTTGCGCGGGACTGTCCGGGAAATTCGCGGCCGCTGGTGGGCATGTCGCGTTTAGGCGTTTCGGTTTCGCGATTGAAGGCGTTGTTCTGAGCTTTTTCATCCGGGGCAAGGACGTTCTGGGTACGTGGGCGTGTGGGGGCGGATTCGTCGCCGGTGCAGCCGGTGGTGAACGTCGTGCTAATGAGGGCGACAGCAGAGGCGGCAAGAATGTGGTGGGAGTTTTTCACGATCATGCTCCTGTGTTTTTGACGATGCGCCTACAGGCATTCTATTGAGAGAGTGGCGTGTGTGCCAGCTTTGGGGACAAAAATTGGCTTGACGGACTTCGTTTTCGTCGCGTTTGATGCAGATGATGCCCATTCTGAAATTAACCACACGGTGCATGAGAACACAGAGACGAGGGAACACATCATTCTATTTGAAGCAACAAAAACTCTGTGCCCTCTGTGTTCTCTGCGGTTGATATTCTTCTTCGGAACAATAAATGTGGATGAATGCTCTACCAGGGAAGAGGTTGGCCAAGGTGGGTGAAAGTTCCCGTAGGCCCATCGGAAGAAAGGGTCGCGAGTTGGATCGACGTTTTTCCGCCGTCCGCAAGTTCCATTTCAGCCGACGGCCCGCCCATGTCGGTCTTGACCCAGCCGGGGTGTGCGGAATTGACTTTGATAGGGGTGTCACGGAGTTCAGCCGCGAGGTGTATTGTGAAGGCGTTAAGGGCGGTTTTGGAGGCGTCGTAAGCAAACGACTTCGCGGCGTAGATGGGCGACGACGGATTCGCGTGAAGGGTAAGCGAACCCAGAATGCTGGAAAGATTCACGATGCGGCCGGCGGGCGAGCGTTTGAGAAGAGGGAGCAATTTCTGGGTGAGCGCGACGACGGCGAAGAAGTTGGTGTCGAAGGTTTGTCGCAACGCTCTTTCGGAGACCGTGGCGGTGGTGTTGAAGCCGTCAGGGGCGGCGAAGTCCGCATCTTCGATGGCGATGCCGGCGTTGTTGACAAGAATATCAAGTCGGCCAAAACGCTTTTCAAGGAGCGCGGCGATTTCGGCGGGGTCCTCCGGACGGTTGACGTCGAAACGGATCGCTTCGACATTTGCAATTCCTTCTTTTCGGAGAGTCGCGGCGGCAGCTTCGCCCTTGGCGAGATCGCGCGAGCCGAGGAGGACCGTAATGCCAAGTTTCCCCAGACCGCGCGCGGTTTCAAGTCCGAGGCCGCGGTTGGCGCCAGTAATGAATGCGATCTTGGTTTGTGAGGGCATGGGTAGGTCCTTTTGAGTTTGTTATTGAAGTTCGTCTCGCATTCTAGCGCGGGCGGCAGGCAATTTAAAAATATTTTATTTCGCACGGGGGTCAGTGGTCGGGTCGTTGACGGGGACGGGATCGAATCCGCCTTTGGACCAGGGGTGGCAGCGGCCGATGCGATGAAGCGTCATCCATCCGCCGCGCCAGGGGCCATGGGTGCGGATGGCTTCAAGGCCGTAGCGGCTGCACGTGGGTTGGTATCGGCACTGACTGCCAAGGAAGGGCGAAAGGGTGAAGCGATAAAGGTGGATGATGCCGAGGAAGAGCAGTTGGACGGGGCGGGAGAACATATCCAAAGTATAACGTAGGCCAGACGGACGCCGCATACAGGCAACCGGATCGGACACCCATTGGGGCTGGTCACCGGCGGAATGCGATGTATCCGGCGGCGGCGGCGCCTATGGCGTCCATCAACAAACGAAATGGAGGCAAGTCGGCGATGTGCCGGACGAAATAGCGAAGCGAATCATCCGCGCCAAAGGGGAACAGCCACCATTCAGCCCAAAGACTGGCCGGGATTGCGATGAGCAGTGCGATGGCCGCGATGGGCCAGCCGCCGCGGCGAGAAAGAAGTGTGGCTCCAAAACCAGTGAGGATTCCGATCACGATAATCGCGTATAAGCCGGCTCTCACAGCAAGAATGGACGCCCCTGCCGCAAGCGCGGCCCCAAACATCGCGCCGATGCAGGCGAGAGGATAAGCCATGACCTCCGACCATGTGGGCTCATTCTGGCGCATTCGAGCGAATATCGTGGGGCGGTTCATCTGGGCGAGGTTGAGTCATTTGGAATCCCTTTCTGTCGCGATTTGAAGGATATGTATAAAGTGGGCCGGCGTCACTATAATTGACGAGTTGATTGATGGGTCTTTCAGGATTTTGCGAAGAATGGGTACCACGCCGCTCAGTTCAGTGCCAGAACCGTCGTCGCAGGAAGCGGCATGGACAGGATCATTGCTGGAAAGTCCGCATACCGTCGCGGATAAAGCCGCTCGAGTGAATAAGATGTTCTCGGCAATTGCGCCATCTTATGATTTGAATAATCGGCTGCACTCCATGGGGATGGACCAATATTGGCGTAGAGTGGCCGTGAAAATGGCTCATGTGCAACCCGATGATCGAATCATTGACGTGGCATGTGGAACTGGCGACTTAACCGCGAAATTTTACGGCGAAGTTTGGTATCAACAACGGCTCGCCCGTCGTACGTCAATATATCCGGACCCCGGCCAGATCGTTGGGGTTGATTTCACTTTTGAAATGCTCCAAATCGCTGCAATGAAAGGAACGCCGTTTTACGCTTCACGTCCAACATGGGAAGCCTGGCAGATGGAAGCGAAACGGCGTATAGGCTATGTACAGGGTGACGCCCTCGCGCTCCCCCTTGCGGATCGGTCCGCTGACATACTGTCGATCGCGTTCGGCATCCGCAATGTTTCAAATTGGGGCAATGCGATTGATGAGTTCGCACGGGTTCTGAAGCCGGGAGGACGACTGATTATTCTTGAATTTTCGCTCCCGACGAATCCCGTGATGCGGGCATTTTACAACTTTTACTTTCGCAAGATCATGCCCATTACCGCAACGCTGATCAGCGGCGACAAATCCGGTGCATATAAATATCTTCCCGAATCCGTGAACACCTTTATTTCCCGGCAGGCAATGCAGGACCGCATGAAAACGGCGGGGTTTGAAGAGATTGTGGCAAGGCCGCTGACATTTGGAATTTGTGTTTGCTATAAAGGGGTGAAGGCGAAATAACAAATGACGAAATTCAAATGACGAATCAAATTCAAATGACGAATCAAATTCAAACGTCGAAATTCAAATGTTTGAAATGGGTTCTAGATGCTGAGTTTTTTCGTCATTAGGTCATTCGCCATTCAGATTTGATTCGTCATTCGTCATTTATCATTCGTCATTGAGCCTTATGCGTAGTCCCGAACATATTCTTCGTCATGTAGTCCGCTGCGATTGGCGGTGCAAGCACTGCATGGAAGTGATCGGCTCGGAGCGGGTGGCGCACTACTGGGGTGGATTTGCCGGAGATGATCAAGCCGACATGGTTTTTTGCGAGCATGGCGTTGCTAGATCATTTGCGGGATTGTCAAAGCAAGGATTATTCGGCCGAGCTTCGCGAGCAGTACGAAGACGATTTTTTAAATCATCCAACGATCTATGATTGGTACAACCGCCATGCCGTGATCGAACGGCACTTTATTGCGCAGGAGGAACTGGAATGATGCGACTCTCGCGCCTGCGGCCCGTGGGGCCTAAGAAAACATTGTCCTTTCCACGTTGGGTGGAGGGATTGCTGATCGTTGCGGCCATCGGGATGGCGGTAGTGGAGGGGACACATGGCCAGTGGATCTGGGCCGGTATTTTTGGCGTCTGCGGCCTGGGGTGCGGGATAGGCTTTGGGGTTCGCCTCGTTTCAGGAGACAAATATGGCGGCACGTAAACGAATTATCGTGGCAATTACGGGAGCATCGGGGGCAATCTACACGAAGCGTTTGATCGAGACATTGGTCGCGTTGAATGTGGAAGTCTTTCTGATTGTGTCGACAATTGGTCGCCGCTTGCTTCACGATGAACTGGGGATGGAAAGCGGAGGCACGTTGGATATTAGCGGTACTGTCTAGCAAAGAGGATCACGGAATAACGGTGCTGCCTTATAAGGATGTGGGGGCCTGCGTGGCGTCAGGGAGTTTTAAGTGTGATGGCATGGTGGTCGTTCCATGCTCAAATAATAAATTGGCCGAATTCGCACATGGGCTGGGAGAGAATTTAATTTCGCGTGCGGTACAGGTGGTGCTTAAAGAGAGACGTCGGCTGGTGATCGTGCATCGGGAAATGCCGCTGGGCGTGATTGAGATTAAAAATATGCTGGAACTGGCGCAGGCAGGAGCGGTGATTTGTCCGGCGAACCCCGGGTTTTACACGTTGCCGCAAACGGTGGATGACCTGGTGAATATGGTGGTAGGGCGGGTGCTGGATCTGCTCGAGGTGGAGCATCAGCTGCATGCGCGGTGGACGGGGAAGAGTCCGTTGAATGCTTGAATGCAATGATGCAATATCGTAACATGCTTAAAGCAGTAAATTTAATGCAGGTGCTATGATGGTCAATCTTAAAAATATTCATCCGCTGTCGGAGTTCCAGAGAAACGCGAAGGTCCAGATTGCCAAGCTAAAAAAAAGCGGGGAAGCACGGGTTCTAACGGTGAACGGCCAGGCTCAACTTGTCGTCTTGTCGGTGGACGCTTATCAGAAAATACTGGATCGCTTGGACCTACTCGACAACCTCAACGCAATTCACAAAGGGATGCTGGAAGCCCAGCGCGGTGAAGGATTGCCGACGGAAGAACTTATCCGACGTCTTCGGAGCGGCAGAAAGATGCGGAAATCCGCATGAAATATACCGTCATTGCACAAGCGGCGGCGGTAGCCGATGCCGAAGAAATTCGATCATATCTTGCGCATCGCGATCCTGATTACGCGGCCCGATGGATTGATGAACTGGATGCAATTTTTAGCCAACTCACGGAATTTCCTAATCGTTTTGCGATTGCCCCAGAGTCAGCTCATTCCACTTTTCCTGTTCGGAATGTACTCGCAGGACAATACCGACTGCTTTATGCCGTGCATGGAAGTTCCGTTCGCATTCTTCGCATTCGGCACGCGGCGCACCGACCGTTGAAGCCGGGCGAGATCAATTAAGGGGGTTGTTTTGCAAGCCCATTCCTTTCATGATCGGCAAAATCCCGCCTCATATTTTAAGGACTGCTCATGACGATCACGTCAGGGGATAACACCAACCTTGCGCCATCCGCACGGGGAAAACTTGTCACGTTTCTTGACCTCATCAAGTTTGCGCACAGCGTATTTGCGCTTCCGTTTGCATTGATCGCGACGTTTTGGGCGAGCCGGGCGATTGAGCGATCATGGCCGCGCGCGGGCCAGTTGGTTCTTATTGTTCTATGCATGGTTGTAGGCGCACATTTGCGATGACATTTAATCGGCTGGTGGATCGAAGATTTGATGCCGCCAATCCGCGCAGCGCGGCGACCGAGTGTGACCGGAGCCGTTTCGCTTTCGTTCATGCGGGTTGTGACGGCAATTTGTGTCTTGCTATTTCTGGTTGCGACGGCGGAATTTTATTTTATTTACTCGAATATGTGGCCCGTGGTGCTTGCCGTGCCCGTGCTCGCGTGGCTGGGAATTTATTCGTTGACGAAACGGTTTACCGCGTTGTGTCATTTTTGGTTGGGGGCGTCCCTGGGGCTCGCGCCGATATCGGCATGGATAGCGATCGCGCCGCCTCACGTATCACCGCTGGACGTGAAAGGCGTAACGGTCCTTCTGCTTGGGGCGGGGGTAATGTTTTGGGTGGCGGGATTTGATATTTTATATGCGTTGCAGGATGAGGATTTTGATCGCGGGCAGGGATTGCGTTCAATACCTGCGGCGGTGGGGCGTCGGAAGGCCATGCTGATTTCGCGAGGGTGTCACGTGCTAACGGTGGCTGCGTTCATTACGGTCGGGTTTACGGGTGGGTTCCACTGGCTCTATTGGGCGGGGTTGTCCTTGGCCGCGATGCTTCTGGTGGTGGAACAATCGCTGGTGAAGGTCGAGGATATTTCAAAGATCAACATCGCGTTCATGACCGCGAATGGTTTGATTGGAGTGGTGTTTGGGGTGTTGGCGATTGCCGATACGGTTTTGTGGTGAGGTCCGGTTATATTATGTCTTTCAATTCACCCAGGAAACGCGCTAATGACGAGTCAATCTGTGAGTAAAGCGTCGCCCGAGCAATTGGAGAAAATCGGCATCATTGCCGCGGGGCAAGTGCGCAGCGGAGATCGAGTCGGGCTCGGGTCAGGGAAGGCGGCACTGGCATTTGTGCGTGCGCTAGGAGCCCGAATTCGAGATCAAAAGCTTAAGGCGATCGGGGTGGCGACGAGCCTGCTCACCGAGCAAGTCGCCCGCGAGGCCGGCATTCCGCTCGCGACGCTGGAACAGGTGGAAGCAGTGGATATTACCGTCGATGGCGCGGATGAAGTCGATCCATACTTGAATCTAACCAAGGGCGGCGGAGGAAATCTGACCCGCGAGAAAGTGATTGCATCAATTTCCAAAAAATTTGTGATTGTCGTAGGAGCGGAAAAAATCGTCCCTCGGCTCGGCACGAATTTCCCCGTGTTTGTCGAGGTGATCGAGTTCGCACGGCCAGTGGTCACACGAAAACTGCAATCGATGGGCGCGACAATCACGCCGCGCACAAATGCGAATGGCACGACGTTTCTCACAGACAACGGCAATCCATACCTTCATTGCCTCTTCGGAAATGGCGCAAATCATGAGCTGCATGATCCCTATGCCCTTGATCTGGCGCTACATCATATTCCAGGGGTGGTTGAGACGGGGCTGTTCATCAACATGGCCCACGAAGTAATCGTGGCGCATGCGGATGGATCGGTGGAACATAAATCGTAACGCCGAAGCACGACCTTTTTGGCATTGACCCCGCTGCTATCAGTTTGCTATCCTCCGTGATGAAAGGCGGTGCGGCATGACGGATATATTAATACGAGGCGTGGACGCAAAAACGTTGAAGGACTTAAAAGCCCGCGCGAAACGCAACGGACGTTCATTGCAAAGCGAAGTGAAAATAACCTTGCAGAAATCAATCGGTCCTTCGCTTGCGGAATCGCTTGCCCGAGCGGCCGCCTTCCGCAAAAGTCTCGGCCGAAAATTTTCGGACAGTAGCTTGCTGATTCGTGAGGATCGCGACCGATGAGGCGGTACGTTCTTGACGCCAGTGTTGTGGTAAAACTTTTTTTCGAGGAAGAACATAGCGAAGCGGCCGTGGGTCTTGTCGACCGCGCCGAGGGGTTGCTAGCACCGGATTTCCTGATGCTGGAATTCGCTAACGTCGTCTGGAAGCGGGCGAAGCGCGACAATCTCACGCATGAAAAGGCAATCACCGCACTTCAGCAAATGGTCGAACTACCCATCGTCACCCACGCAACTTCACCCTTGATAACGTCATCCTTTGCACTCGCCACGCTGACCGGCCGCACGGTATACGATTGCACATACCTTGCATTGGCGATCAGCGAGGGATGTCCATTGGTCACGGCTGACGAGCGATTCTTTAACGCGCTCAAGAATTCAGCGTGGGGTGTGCATCTTCAGTTTATTTCTGACACGGCGCATTGATTCACTTTTCCTTCACCCACAAACCCACCGGCATGTCCTGCTGCAGTGCGGGGCCGAAGGTGCTGATGTCAAAGCTGGAGGGGATCCTCTCAGGCACCGCAAGCAACTCGTAATTCCACGCCAAAAGTTCCTGTCGGGTCGGGCGATTCTCCCGGCCCCAAAGACGGTTGTCCGTGATGAGGTATGTACCAGCAGGTGCGGTGCGCATGGCTTCGCGGTGGAAAATGCGGTTGTGGAGAGGCGTGTCCATGGGAATGCCGGTGCGATAGTAAACGTACGGGTTGCCGGCTATGAGCCGCTCGCTCCACTGGGGGCGGGGAACGCGCTGCTCGAATGCGGTGATGACGGCATCGAGTTGCTGGAGGTCCGGTGATTTGGGGACCGGGAGTTGACCAAGACTAATAAGGAGGAAGGCAGGCATGAGGATAAGGAGAATGACCGCCTTGCGGAGCAGGCGAGGACGCTGGGTGCGACTCGCGAAGGATTGCAAACCGATAAGCGCGAGAATGGAGAGGAAGGGAGAGACGCAGATGAAGTAACGCGGGAGCGACATGGAGCCCATCAGGCCGAGGAGCCCGAGGGTGCCGTGCAGGAGGAAGAAAAATGCCGCGGGGAGTACGAGCATAAACAGTGCAACGCGATCGCGTCGTCGCCAAAGAACGGCAGTTGCGAGGATGACCGGAATCCACATCCAGACTGCGAGTGCGGCAAGGGAGGACGCGAGGAAGAGCAGACCGGTCGTTCCATATTGGCTCCGCGCTTGCCACGGAAAGTAGTCGATCATCCACCGCCAATGATGATAAGCGGCCCATCCGGTGCCCCACCATGCCACCATCGGAGCGATGCTGCAGGCGATAGACCGGCCAATGGACCAATGGGTTACGATTCGCGACGACACACTTTTTTTTGCGACTGCTCGCCACAGAACCAACAAAAATGGCCACGCGGCAATGGCAAGCCAGCCTTCGGGCCGAGCCAATCCGCCGAGGCCCAGCACCACTCCCGCCCAGGCGAAACGACCGCGAATGAGAAGGATCGCAGCCCAAACCCAGGCACATGCAAGAAGCATTTCAGTCATGACCGTGAACGAGTTCAACAGGAATAGCGGCTGGGCGTAGAGGAGAAGCCAGAGCCAGGTTGCTTCCCCGCGATGAAAGAATGTGTCCTGTTCATTATCGTTGGATAATCGCAGGGCTCCATATAAGGCACTCGTTCCCCATGCGGTCAGCGCGGTAATAATGACTGCGAAGAGTCGCGCACCGACGAGCCCGCCCATTGCAGCGGCCAGTCCGAAAAGTCCTGTACACGCGGGGCGGCCCCAGATGTCCAGCACCTGGCTCCAGTCGTGAAGCATCTCGCGGGCTTTGAGAAAGTGAGTGAGTTCGTCCGACTCGAAGAACCCGGGGGAAAGGATCGCCATCGCGGCGGAAAAGACGAGCAGGAAAAGTGGAAGAATCCATCGTCGCATGTTTAGCCGGCCCGCTCGTCGGGCCGCGGAGCGACCGCACCGAGCCCATATTTCTTTTCAAATGCCCATCGCTGTTCGATTAATCCTGCCTTCCGGGGATTCTCTCGTACATATTCAATGGCACACATCACATCGGCATCACAATCCAGAAAACTATTCCAACCGCCTTCCGCCCAGCATGACACAAGGCGGCCACCAGGCCGTTTTAGATCTTGAAATGGATGCAGCCGGTGGTTTACCAATCGCATCGTGCCTTCGGTTTTTAGATGCCCCACGATACGCTCCACATCGAAGCGATGACGGCCAATGACGGCATGCACATGGTCGGACATAATCGCGCAAGCGTAAACATCGTATCTGCTCTTTCGAACGGCATCGGCGAAACCGTCCGCAACGCATCGCCGTTGCTCCTCATCGAGCAGTACGGGCGGGTAGTCGAGCGCGTTCTTTACAACGAGTCGCTCTTCGCGGTTGTGAGGACGAACGGCAACAGATTGCCGAGTGATTACCTTTGTGGCTTTACCGCCTTCACGCCAAAGCTCCCATGCCGCGACAAAGTCCGAGTACGAGCCGCGAGGGTCGTTGGGGAGCCAGAAGCCGTACATGCTGAAGATGGAGTGATAGGCGAGAACCAACGTGTCCGACCTCTTCCCCCCATATACCTTCCGCGGCCGGACGAGCGGGCCGGCTAAACTTGCGGCAAGCCCTATGCGGCGACAGGTTCCGGCACCGGCGCTTTGACGACCACCGTTTCCGCCCGGACCCGACCCGAAAGCCACCGGCTGTGCAGGGTCAATATCCCGACGTAAAAGTAACCAAACGAGAAGATCACCAGGAACGGAATCGTTCCCCAGCGCTCTGAGTCGTAACGGCGAACAGTGTACAGGCCGCCAAATAAAGGCCGAGCGAGATTTCAATAAACGGCAGGAGGCTCCATTTCTTTTTGAACGAGCCAGCCTTTTTCTTCCAGTCCGCGGTGCCCAGGGTTCCGGCAGGTTCCGTACTTGGGAGTGCGAACGAACTCGGTGTCCTTGCGGCCGAAAAGTCCTTCCAGAACCGCAATACCGTTGATGACGCTAATGCCCATACCGATCGCCATGAGGAACGGCACGAGGCCGAACGTCGCCCACTGGCTGCGACCGACAGCCTTTTGCGAAAGCATATAAAACGTGCCCGCGGAAGCGGTGAGAAGGCCGCAAAAGCTGGCGATCACCATGGCCGTGAGCTTGCTGCTGGAATTGAAAAGATCGGGATCGACGTACCAAACCGGGAAGAAGATCAGAGACAGCACGATCGCAGGCAGATAGACCGCCGTATTCGTCAGGTGAAAAAACGCCTCGGCCTTGACGCGAAACGGCAGCGGTGCCCGCAGGATGGACGGAAGCAACTTCACGGCAGTCTGCACTTGCCCCTTGGTCCAGCGATGCTGCTGCTGCTTGAAGGCAGTGATCTCCGGCGGAAGTTCCGCGGGAGCGAGGAGTTCGGGAAGGAATACAAACTGCCAGCCGCGAAGCTGCGCGCGGTAGGAAAGATCGACATCTTCGGTAAGCGTATCATGCTGCCACGCCGCCGGAGTCTTCGATCGCCTTCTTCCGCCAAGTGCCGGCAGTGCCGTTGAAATTGATGAACCGCCCGGAGCGGTTGCGTGCGGTATGTTCGATCATGAAATGGCCGTCAAGAAAGATAGCCTGGCAACGTGTGAGCATGGACTGCGTGCGGTTGATGTGGGACCAGCGGGTCTGGACGCAGCCGACATTCGGGATCTGTGAAATAGTCGATGGAGCGAAGAATCATGTCTTTGGTGGGGACGAAGTCGGCATCGAAGATCACCACGAACTCGCCCGTGGCATGTGCAAGGCCGTTGGCGAGAGCACCCGCCTTGTAACCCTGGCGGTTGGTGCGGTGGATGTATTGGACATCGTGCCCGAGGCGGCGCATGCGTTCGCAGCAGTCGCGGGCGATGTCAGCAGACTCATCGGTGGAGTCGTCGAGCACCTGGATCTGCAGTTTTTCGCGGGGGTACTCCAGTTCGCAGGCCCCTTCGATGATCCGAGCGGCGACATACATTTCGTTGTACATGGGGAGCTGGACGGTGACCGCCGGCAGATCGGCAAACTTTCCGGCGGGCTGGGGAACTTTGCGGTGATGCTTGTAATAGAGATAAATCTGCAGGTAACGGTGCAGCCCGTAGACCGTCAGGACCCCCAATGTCAGCAGGTAGAGGCTGACCAAGACCGCGTGTATAGCCTCGATCATCGAAGGCATAGGGAGTAAAGCTCCGAGAACTCTGCGGTAGTCAGCACGGGCTTGATTCCCCCGCCCCGGGGAAAGGTGGGAGGGGGGGTGGCCACCAACGGATGCTGAAAACCCGGCGTAGTGTAACACGGGGGGTCGTGTTTGCAATGCGTTAATGGTAGGGCCGGAAGGTGGGAGCGGTAAAGAGGACGGCCTCTTGCAAAACGTCCGAAAAAACGACGACCAGCAATACTAAAAAGACGGGTTACTCATCTATTTCAGTGTTGTTGAGTTGCGCAAGATTGTTGCCGCCAGAGGTGCGGCAATCTTGGCATCCAGGGTGCCGGCCTCCCATGGGATGGCAAAGCCGTCGCCCGGTCGCCGAGGCAGAACGTGGTAATGGAGGTGCGAAACCGACTGCATGGCTTGGCTGCCGTTGTTCGCGAGGAGGTGGCAGGCGACCGCGCCGGTGGCGGCGAGGACAGAACGAGTGATCGCCGGAATTCGGCGATTCACCGCGGCCAGAAGGTCCGGGGGAGTCTCCATCACGGTGGGGTGATGCACCTTGGGGATAATGAGGGTGTGGCCGACCACGAGTGGGGCAATGTCGAGAAAGGCAATGACGATTTCGTCCTCATAAACTTTGAAGCAGGGAATCTGGCCGGCGGCAATTTTGCAGAGTACGCAGCTTGGATCAGCGGGCATGCAAGGCTCCAGAGAAAATGGCAGGACATGGGAGGTTTCGGAGTTTAACGGTGGCTCGATCCGCCGCCATGGACGCCACCAGGGCTCATACCCCCGGAGAAACCGCCACTTGGCGAATTTCCCTGTCCGCCACCGAGCCCACCGCGCGATTCGCCGCCGCGGAATCCACCACCCGACCCATTCCCCCTGCCGCCAAAATCACGGCCCTCGTCGCGATCGCGTCCGCCAAAACCACGTCCGTCGTGGAATCCCCCACCGAAACGGCCGCTGAAGAAGAAGGTCGGGCCGCCATAGACGTAATAGGGATACGTGGAATAGGTCGGGTACCCATAGTCGTAATAGGTCGGGACGTACGTCGGCACGTAAGTGTAAGTCGGGGCATAGCTGTAGCCGGGGGTGTAGGACGGTGCGGGCTGATAGGTCTGAGCGGGGGTGTAGGTAATGCCGCCGCTGGGCTGCGTTGCGGCCTGGGCCTGCGCCGCTTGCTGGGCCGCTTGTTGTGCGGCTGCGATGTGAGTGCGGAGTTGGATAGACAGGTCGTCCTCCAGTTTTAACAGGTCGGAACTTCCGCCCGTGACGGATGCGGTGGTGACGGTATCGCTCGTGCGAGCGTCGATCATTTGTGCCGTGATTCGGAGGGTTTTGTCCACCATCTGGGCGGCACCGCGGATGACAAAATCAGCGTCAGCCTTGTGCGCGAGGCTCACGGCGGTCGCGTTGTCCTCCACAATAATCTGACCCTGAAACGCAACCGGCGCATAACCGCCCGCGTGCCCGAAATCGGCGATAATGCTTTCCTGCACCGCGCGGCCAATCCATTGCTGACTGTCCGCCACATTGAGAGTGCTGAAGGGAATGACGAGCACTCGAGGGCCCGCATCGGCAGCCCGTGAGATGCCCGGCACGGCCAAGGTCGCCGCGAGGGTCAAAGCTGATATCAATGAAACACGACGGACCATAACGACCTCCAGACAAAATTCCCGCCCCATCCTATTATAGACAAGCGCCATGGCTCAAGGTTTACCGCAAGAAAAGTATCCATCCCCGTTAAACCCCAGGCCACATGGAATAACCAAGTTTAAGGATGAATTCGACTCGGTCTGGTAGAATCCGTTCCGGTTCCCGAGGATACGACTATGGGTGGCTTACATGATGGATAAGATGGGCAGGGTCATTCGCCGGCTCGTGGTGATAGGGGGGACGGTTTCGCAGCGGCCGGACTCGGGGGGTGCCAAAGCTGGAACGCCTGGCTGGACTTCCTCAAATGGCATGGCGGCGAGGCAAAAAACAGGATCTTTTCCTGCCCGGAGACACCGCGGCCCGGACTGCGGGGCTGTCGCTGCCCGCGCGGATGATCGTCTATAAGATCACCCTCCCCGTGAACACCTTCAGCACCAATGACAAGATCTGGTCGCAACTCAACGAAGATGCAATCGATTCAAAAACCAACGTCCTGCTTGCTCAGAACGGCTTGCGCGGCGACCGGACCGATCGCACGCTGGGAATCGCTCAGCAAACTCATCGACGTGCCCGGCGCGGTCACCGATCAGATGGTGTGTGAAACGGATGGGCATTCGACGCTGAACGTCGTGACCCGGGCGAATGTCACGGACCAGATTGTCGTTTCGATTGATCGCGACTTGCAGCAGCAGGGTCGGACATTTGAGGCGCTGTGACAACGGATTCCGCCTGACGATGCGGAAGGTTCAAACGTTGGCCAAAGGTGAAAAGGGGGATGTCGGGAAGCCACAGTTGATGGTGCAGCTTGAGCCGGTGGTGACCGAAGGGTCGACTGCGATGACGCAGCATCCCGATATTCTGACCGCGACGAATCGGTCGTTTACGTCGGAGGAGGGGTTCAGCGATCTTCAGATCGGCGCGACGCTGCAGGGCGATCAGTTCCTGGTAGTGTCGCCGCAGGACCCCAAGGGGAGCCGATTCAGTGTGGGAAGTTTGTGGTTGAGTAATTTGGAAAAGGTGCCCGCGACGGAGACTGTCATGGTGTTCGTGCCGGTGATGGGAGAAACTGCCGACAGCGCGGCGAAGGCCAAGGCGGATGCGGCGGCGCGGGCGGCGGACGGGAAGCATTTGTGAAGCCGGGGCATCGGAACGAAATCGTGAATCTGTTTTTCGGAGTAGGTTATGAATAATGTCATTCGTGGAAAAGCGTTTGTTCTCGGCGACAATATCGACACGGACCAGATCATTCCCGCGAAATATCTCGCGTATAACCCCAGCGATGCGACCGAGCGGAAATTCTTCGGCATGTATGCGATGGACGGATTGCCCGCGGGGCAGAGCGGGCTTCCCTATGGCGATCGGCGGTTCGTGCCGGTGAATGAATTCAAGACGGAATACACCATCGTGATCGGCGGCAAAAATTTCGGCTGCGGCTCGTCCCGCGAACATGCCGCCCCTCGCGATCGCGGAAGCAGGCGCGACCTGCGTCGTCGCCGAGTTTTACGCCCGCATCTTTTTCCGCAACTGTATCAACGGCGGCTATCTGGTTCCCTTTGAAACAGAAATTCCGCTCGTGGATAAAATCAAAACGGGCGATGAACTCGTGATCGATATCGCCAAAAGCACGCTGACAAATTTGACGCAAGGCAATGCCGTATTCACCCTGAAACCGCTGGGGGATGTTCCGCCGATCATCGAGGCCGGCGGAGTGTTTGAGTATGCAAAACAGTCCGGAATGCTGGCGAAGTAAATAGTTTGCGGAATTCGAGGCAAGTTTCTTGAGAAAAGGTTAGCCGGCGGTTTTAACCGCCGTGTATTTCGCCGTTCGATAGTGTCGGGATCCCATGATCCAAGCCTACCACGTGATCTTCTCGGCCTACGGATTCTGGCTGCCTAACGACCCCCGCGGCTCTTGGTCCGACTTCGTCGCATCGTGGCAAATTTTCCGGTACGGAAAGGTGATCCCCGCGGACACGCGAATTTCCCGGGCAAAGATCAAGCACGACATCCAAAAACGCCTTCAAGCTAAAACTGCCCTGCAATATCCGCCGGTAATCTTTGAGGGAGTACAGGCTCGCGCGATCGGACGGGGATTTAACACCGCGGTCGAAGCTTCCGGCTATCGCATTCTGGCTTGCGCAATTATGCCGGACCATATCCACGCGGTCATTCGTCGCCACTCGCAGACGGTCGAACGAATGGTGGGACATCTGAAAGGCCGGGCGTCCACGCGATTGGAGGAGGAAGGGCTACATCCCTTCATGACATATCGGCGACGTAATGGTGAACTGCCCTCACCGTGGGCGGAGGGGCGATGGAAAGTATTTTTGGACGGGTCGGCGGATATTGAGCGTGCTGTTCGCTATGTTGAAAATAATCCGCCGCGGGAGGGGCTGAGCAGACAGGGATGGTCGTTTTTAGAAGATAGAATCTATTCCGGCATTGAGCGCTAACACGGCGATTGAAATCGCCGGCTAACCTCTCAAGCCCGGGGCGGATATTACCCCGGAGAATCGCTCGAGTCGCGGACCTTTGGCCGTCCAAAGTAGAGGGTCGATCCAGAGTTGGCGTTCGGTGAATTGCTTGTTCCAGGCGTGATAGACGAAGTAGTCGGCACCGCCAGGCGAGGTCACGACGGAGTTGTGGCCAGGCCCGAATATTTTTCCGGGGATGGTGCGGACGACCTGGGGCCCGCGTTCTTTGCCGATTTCACGCCAGGGACCGAGCGGGTGGTCCGCGACGAGGTAATCGACGCCGTAGGTGTCATTCTCGTAGCAGCCGCCGGAGTAGAACAGATAGTAGCGGCCGTCGCGCTTGAGGACGGTGGGGCCTTCGAGGGTGTACCAGTCGGCAATTGTTCCGTACATGTCGCGGTCGCGTTTGAAGACCTGCCACTGCCAATGGGCACGCATGACGGTTTTGGGATTGCCTTCGAGCGAGGTCATGGAGGTCATGCGATCGACGACGAGCGCGGTGCCGCGAAACGTGGGCGGGATGGTCGTGGCGTCAGTGTCGAGGAAATCGGTCGCGTAGTACATGTACCATTGGCCGTCATCATCACGGAATGCGTGGGCGTCGATGGCAAAGGGATTTTTGGTCACATCAGTAAGTGGCGTGCCGGTATCGATGTAAGGGCCTTCCGGTTGTTCCGAAACGGCGCAGCGGATATGAAAGCCTTTGCCGTTGCCATTGGGATGGTAGTACATGTGGAAGCGCGAGCCGTCGTAGGCGACTTCGGGCGCCCAGAAGGAGCCGCCTTTTTCGTCGGCAGGCTGTTGCAGCACATGTCCGACGCGCTCCCAGTGTTGAAGGTCGCGGGATTTGAGCATCGGGACGACGTTGCCGGTGGAGGGGCATGCGTCGGCTTCATCCCTACCGGTGCCGACCGCATAGTAGGTGCCGTCGTGGAACCAGCAGTATGGATCAGCGAAATAGCCTGCGAAGACCGGGTTGGAAAAGGCAGCGGTTTGCATCACGCACCGTAAAAACACGCATGTGCTAAAACGCTCCGATTAGACCAACTTTTCCAACTGTTCGACAAGCTCTGCGAAACGGCTGAGGGCGGTTTCGACCGGCTCGGGCCGTTCCATATCAACACCGGCATCGCGCAGAAGATCGAGCGGCCATTTGCTGGAGCCGCCCTTGAGGAAGCCGAGGTAATCGTTCAACTCTTTGGGACCGCCGCTGAGAACGCGCTGCGAAAGCGCGATCGCCGCGCTCAAGCCGGTGGCGTATTTGTATACATAGAAGGCACGGTAAAAATGGGGGATGCGGAGGCATTCCAGTTCGAGTTCGGGATCGATGACGAAACCGCTCTTTTTGCCCGCCTTGTCGGTATGTGTCCCGAAATACAGTTCGAGAAGCTTCCGATACTCCCCGCGCAGAAGATCCACGGTGAGGGGCTCACCCTTTTCCACGAGTTCGTGCGTGATTTTTTCAAATTCGGCGAACATCGTTTGCCGAATGATCGTCCCGCGAATCTCATCAATCGCATGGTTGAGAAGATAGGCTCGCTCTTTTTTATTCGTCGCCTTCTCGAGCAGATGCTTGAGCAATAACTGTTCGTTGAAAGTGCTGGCGACTTCGGCGACGAAGATGGTGTAGCCGTAGTATTGGTACGGCTGATTGCGAGCGGCAAGCCAGGTGTGCATGGAGTGGCCGGCTTCGTGAGCGAGAGTGAAGACGTGATCCAGCACTTCCGGCTGGTAGTTCATCATGATGTACGGGGGGCCGTCGAAACCGCCCGAGGAGAACGCTCCAGACGATTTACCGATGTTGGGATAGCGATCGGACCAGCGGGCGGTAGTCAATCCCTCGTGGAGGGCTGCGGCAGTATTCGTCGCCGAGCGGCGCGAGGGCGTCGGTTACGGTCTTGGCGGCCTGTTCCCAAGTATTGTGGGTATGAACGCCGGAGACAATGGGGGCGTAAGTGTCATACATGCGGACGTCAGGGATTTTCAGTGCCCGTCTGCGCAAAGCCAGATAGCGGTGATTCGTCGGCAAATGCTTATGCACTGCCGCAATCAGTGAGTCGTACACCGTCGCGGGGACGTTGTCTTCAAACAGCGAGGCACTCGCGAGCGCCAGGATAATTGCGCGCCTTGGAATAAAACACGTCACGCTGCACCGAGGCGTTGTAACTCGCGGCCAGCGTATGCTTATGGGCCTCGAACTCCGTGTAATAGGCGTGAAATGCGGCCTTCCGCACTGATCGTTTGCTGGAGTGAAGAAATTTTGAAAATGAAGAATGACCAAGCTCGACGTCCACGCCCTTCTTCGTCCTTGATCGCCGGCCATTTCAAATCGGTATCATTGAGCTGCCGGAAAATCTGGTTGGCACCATCCGACATCTGCCCGGACATGGCGAGCAATTGCTCCTCATGATGCGTCCGCGTGTGCGGGCGATAGCGGATGATCCGTTCGAGCGACAAGCTTCCACGGGGCGAGTTCCTTCGCCTTCAGAAATTTGTCCATCTTCGGCTTCGGAATCTGCAAAAGCTCCGGGCCGAATGAAACTCGCCGCCTCACCCGCCTTGACCGCAACGTGATGGAAGCGGCCCTTCATTCGCTGATAGATGGAATCGCCGTTGTCGCCCGTGGCCTGCAGCGACGCATAATTGCCCAGTCGCTCGCCGCGGCGATCAAAGTCCCCATCAAATTGGAACAGCTGCGCCAGTGTCTTTGCCGACCTGCTCAGCTTCCCTTTGAAGGTCGCGAACGTTGGAATTTCAGCTTCCCACGCGTTGAACGCTTTCTCCCACGCGGCGTCGGATGGGAACAGCGGCGTCAAATCCCATTGATCCGCGAGAGGAACGTCTTTGCGCTTCGGCAATAGTTGTGATTTATTTTTCTTGGAGGTAGGTGCGGCCATCATCAGTCCTTTGAGATGCGTGAGATGCGAAATAATTTCGTCGCGACACCTCAGGAATTTGAGCGTATGCCCCGCAGTTACACCTTGGCGATCAAGAGGCTCGTATTATGGCCGCCAAAGCCGAAGGAGTTGGACATGGCGTATTCGACGGGCGAACTGCGAGCGATGTTGGGGACGTAGTCGAGATCGCATTCGGGGTCGGGTTCGTCGTAATTGATGGTGGGCGGGAGTTTACCGGTGGTGAGCGCGAGGGCGGAGATAACGAGTTCGATGCCCCCGGACGCGCCGAGCGAATGGCCGAGGGCGGATTTGGTGGAGGAAATTTGAACCTTTTTGGCAGCGGCACCGAAGACGGACTTTACCGCCTTGGTTTCAGCCAGATCACCGAGTTCAGTCGAGGTTCCATGGGCGTTAATGTAATTGATCTGCTCGGGGTTAATGCGGGCCTCTTTCATTGCCTTGGTCATCGCGGCGGCAGCACCGGAGCCGTTTTCATCCGGGGCAGTGATGTGACAGCCATCGCCGGTCGCGCCGACGCCGACGAGTTCGGCGTACATGCGAGCGCCGCGGGCCTTGGCATGTTCGTATTCTTCCAAAACGACGATGCCCGCACCTTCGGACATAACGAATCCGCTGCGGTTTTTTTCAAACGGGCGCGAGGCTTTCGTCGGTTCATCGTTCCGTGTCGAAAGCGCCGCAGCGCACAAAACGCCGCCATGCCAAGTCGCGTGATCGCCGCCTCGGAACCGCCGGCGATCATCATGTCGGCGTCGTCGTATTGAATCGTTTTGTACGCATCGATAATCGCATTCCCTGCTGTCGCACATGCGGTCGCGGTCGCACTGATCGGCCCCTTCAGCCCCCACTGGATCGAAAGATTCCCGGCTGCGGCGTTGACCATCAATTTGGGAACCGTGAATGGCGAAACGCGGCGCACCCCCTTGGCCTGGAGCACCTCGTACTCTTCCTCCATCGTCGTGATCCCCCCGATCCCGGAGCCGACGATGACGCCGGCACGATGGCAATTTTCCTTGGAGAAGTCGATGCCGGAGTCTTTGACCGCATGAATCCCCGCGACCAGTCCGTACACGGAAAACGGGTCGAGCCGCTTGGCAGTTTTGTGTTCAATGGATTTGGAGGGGTCAAACTCCGCGGGTGTGATCTCGCCGGCGATGCGGACGGGATAAGCTTCGATCCCGCGACGCGCGTAATGAGGCGGATTCCGGACTCGCCTTCCAGGAGTCGATTCCAGAAGGAATGCAGTTCCTCACCGAGGGGAGTGACGACGCCTAGACCCGTGATGACAACGCGACGCTTGGACATGGCGAAACGAGTAGACGGTAGACGATAGACGGTAGGCAGTAGAAAAAACTACCACCTACCGTCTACCGTCTACCGTCTTGCTCCCTTTACTCCTGCGTTTTCTGTTTGGCGGCCACCGACTTGATGTAGTCGATCGCCTGGCCCACGGTCTGGATCTTCTCGGCTTCTTCATCGGGGATGGACATTTCGAATTCGTCTTCGAATTCCATCACCAGTTCGACCGTATCCAGGCTGTCGGCATTGAGGTCGTTGATGAAGCTCGTGTCGCGGGTGATCTCGGCCTTGTCGACCCCCATCTGCTCCGCCACGATATCAATAACCTTCTGCTCAATCTCGTCGATTTCAGCCACGTTTGGCCTCCTGAAACCCAAATGAATCCAAGAACACTCAAGACGCTCAAAACAGCCATACCGTCCCGCGACACATTCGCGAAAACCACATGGCTATAGAGGAGATAGCGTAACGAAGTCGGCGATGTTTGGCAATCCTGCTACGATCGCATGTCGCAAGCCAATAGAAATGTCCCCATTTCTAATTCATTAGAAATGGCCCCTTTTTGCCAGGCGCATGCTGGCGGAAGCGGCGGCGGCGGGGGCTGCTGGGGGGAGAGCAGCCCCCGCCGCCGCCGCCCTTTTTTCCGACTCGGGCATCTGCGGGCTCCCATGGCGTTCTCGCCACGAGAGCTTCCGACCCTGATAACTGATTGCTACCCCGCCGTCGAACTGCTCACGCACTTCCACCGTCCGCTTCGCGAGCGCCAGCCTTTGCTCTCTCTTGAGCAACTGAAACACACGGCGGTCATACAGCACGCACCAGTCGCCGCTCACCTGCCTCTCCTCGATCCGACAGAAAATCGCGTCCAGATCCCGCGGGCACTTCTGATGCACATTCACTGGGCTCCCGGCCTGCACCGTAAAGCGACCGTTGAGCGCCTTGAGAAACACCTTCTCCAGATACGCATTGGCTCCCTGAATACTGCTGATCTTCCGCCGCCTCAGCGCCTTAACCAGCCGATCCTGGAACACTCCGTGGCGACGTTCCACACGACCCTTCGCCTGCGGGGAGCCCGCCATGATCAGCTTCACCGACAACTGCTTCATCGCGCGGCCAAACTGCGTCAGCGGTCCCGTTCCATAAATTGCTTCCTTCGCTGTGGGCATCCGGTCGCTGCGGTAGATGCTGTCGCGATCCACGTACAATTCATGCGGAACGCCATAACGCTTTGCATACCGCTTGAAGCAGTCCATCGCCGCGAACATCGTCTCGCCCTCGTAGAACCGCGCAAAGGTCTCGTTGGTCGCATCGTCTATCATCACCATCAGCACGCACCACCGACCACGCCCCTCCAGCCAGTCATGATGACTCCCGTCCATTTGCGCCATCTGCCCAAAACAACTCCGACGTTCCCGACGCATCCGGTAAACCCCCGCACGACGGCTCTTCCACATGCCGGCCTCAATCCGCCAACGACGCAGCGTTCCAGCGGCGACCTTCAGACCCTCCTCCTCCGCCAGGCATTCCGCCGCCAGCGTCGAACCATAATCCGCATACTTCCTCGCCACCACCGACAACACCCGCCTGCGAAGACGCGATGCAAGACGCCGGTTGCCCGTCCGGCCACGACCTCGATGCACCAGGCCACCCGATCCCTTCTCGCGGTACCGCCGCCACAATCGCTTGGCCTGCCGGTAACTCACCGACAGCAATTCCGCCGCCTTGATCAATGTCAGTCCCTGGTTCTTCACCAACGTCAGAACTTCGACCCGTTTGAGTTCCTTGCCACTCATCTTCACTGTTCCCATCGTTTGGGCCTCCTTTCAGAGGCCAGATGATGGGGACATTTCTACTGAACCCGGTAGGGGACATTTTCATTGAAATTCAACATCCTGCTACGATCGCATTGGACGCAGCATCTACGCGCACGCTTCTTACCCAGAATCGCGTGTCCCATATCTTGTCCGAGGTCAAAATCGCCGCACCATGACTTGAGGGAATTCGAAATTTTTTCCCAATTCTCACTTCGGAATTCAAATCGCGGTTCGTGAATGGTTGCAGGTTTTCCAAGTGAGATGTTCGGAAGATACCGGTTTGCATTGTCCAGAATCAGCAATCCCCCCGGCTTCACTTTTCGAATAGCGATGGGCATGCAGGTGGCGCGAACATTTCCATCAACCAAAGCGAAATCGACCGATCCATCAGGAATTGTTTCCGCCACTGACGCATATTCCGCAGTCGCCGGCTCTTCATGCTCCTGATGGGGACACGGAATCAATCGGTAATCCACCTTCGCCGACAGACCCTTTTCCGCAAGCATCCGGGTTACCTGCGCATGCCAAGTTGAATTGTCTTCAATACTGAGCACTTTGGCGACACGCGAAGCAAACCAAACGGTGCTTCGTCCCGAACCCCATTCGATGCCGGTATCCGTCGGTCGGAGCCAACTTTCCAGCAGGTGGACCGCGGCCGGCGCCAACCACGGGGTGTCCGGAAAAGTCCGAGTGAACGCTATCTGGCGCAGGCGGTTATAAAAGTACCGGGGGCGCAAGGAACGTGGATTCATCGAAATCTCCGCAAGAATTCAACCATGGTAGCGTCTACATCGTCATGCCGCCATCGACGGCGATCACCTGCCCTGTGATATAGGATGACTTTTCCGAGGCGATGAATGCGACCGCGCTGGCGATGTCCTGCGGCTGGCCGAAGCGCGCAGCGGAATTAGTTCGACCACTTTGTCTTTGATCTGTTGCGGGAGAACGTCGGTCATATCGGTGGTGATGAATCCGGGGGCGACGCAGTTGGCGGTGACCTGTTTGCCGGCGAGTTCGCGGGCGATGGACTTGGTCATGCCGATGACGCCGGCCTTGGAGGCGGCGTAGTTGACCTGGCCCGCATTGCCGATGAGGCCCGAGACGCTGGAGATATTGATGATGCGGCCCCACTTGGCGCGGATCATGGTGCGGGCGGCGGACCGGCAGGCGACGAAAGCGGATTTGAGGTTCGTGTTGATGACATCATCGAAGTCGGCATCGTCCATTCGCATGAAGAGGCCATCACGCGTGATGCCGGCATTGTTCACGAGGATGTCGAGGCGGCCGTGGGTTTCGATGGTCTGCTCGATGTGGCGCTCAGGGCGGCGGAGTTCGCGATATCGACCGAGGCGGCCTCGACGGAATGACCTTTGGCGGACAGAGCGGCGACGACGGCGTCTAGCTTTTCCTTGTTGCGCACGACGGCGATGACATGGTGGCCATCGGCGGCCAGTGCGGCGACGATGGCCTCGCCGATGCCTCGCGAACCGCCGGTGACGTAAGCAACACGTTTTTCAGTGGGCATAAGAGTGTGCTGATCGAGTAATTAGAGAACCTGAACATCGGAAGGAACACCCTTCATTCTCATATTCAGTACTAAGTTACCTGATCAACTCCTTATTTTGCGGGTTTAAATGGTGGGAAACCGGGAATCGTTACCGTTTGGATTTTGGAACGGGCAACTCTTCAACGGTGGCGATCTGGTTGTACGGGACATGAATGGCACGGTCGGAGTTGGGGAAATAGTAGTGGATACTTATCACGAGCGATGGCAAGCGCATTTGGATCGGTGATGTCGTATTTTACACCGGCAGATGTGACGATCGCGAAGTGCCGAAAATGGTCGCGATTAATAAGCTCCAGAATTTCATTTCTCATAGCCACTCCTTTATTTGATTATAGGTTGCGGAAAACCTCGACGGTAGGGTTAATTGAGCCCTTCGGTGGTGCAGTAATTTTGGATGGGGGCTTTGCGGTCGATTTTCCGCATCATGCCGGTGAGGGTGCGGCCGGGGCCAACTTCGAGCCATGAGGCACCGTCGCCGGCGAGGGCGCGGAGCGTTTCGATGCTTTGGTACCAGCGGACGGGCGCGACGATCTGCTGGACGAGGAGTTGTTTTGTTGTTTCGTTGCCGGTGTGGGGCATTGCCGTGACGTTGCTGATGACGGGGAATGTGGGTGGGTTGAAGGGGATGGGGGCGAGGACATTGGCCATTTGATCGGCAGCGGACTGCATGAAGGGGGAATGGAAGGCACCGGCGACTTTGAGGGGAATCGCTTTGGAGCCTTTCGTTTCGGCGACTTTTGCGGCCCGCTCGCAGGCGGCGATCGCGCCGGAGAGGACGATCTGGCCGGGGGTGTTGAAGTTTGCCGGAACCAGGATTTCGCCCTGCGATGCTTCGGCACAAATGGCATTGGCGGTGGGCTCGTCGGCACCGAGCAGAGCGACCATGGTGGAAGGCGATGCCTCCGCCGCGGCTTGCATGAGTTGGCCGCGAGCTTTCACGATGGTCAGGCCGTCGAGAAAGGAGAAGACGCCCGCAATGTGCAGTGCCGTGTATTCGCCAAGCGAAAGGCCTGCCGCATAAGTCGGTGCCTGCGTCTTGTTCAATTCGAGAAGTGTTTCGTAAATCGCGACGGATGTGACAAAAATTGCGAGCTGTGCGACATCGGTTTTGTTGAGATGCTCCTCAGGCCCCTCGAAGCAAAGCTTGGACAAGGAGAACCCGAGGTGTTTGTCGGCTTCATCGTAGACTCGCCGCGCGACGCCGAAGTTGTTGTAGAAATCTTTCCCCATGCCGACGGCCTGAGCACCTTGACCGGGACATAAAAGCGTGAGTGTCATTGTGCATTCCTCTGCCATGAAGAGCGATCTCAATGTCAAAGAGTAAAAGTTAAAAAGAGTAAAAGCGTAAACGTCCTTTTACTCTTTTACTCTTTGAACCTTTACTCTTCACAATTTGACTGTCGCCGCCGCCCAGGTGAGCCCCGCGCCGAACGCAACCATGATGATCCAATCGCCTTTTCCGCAGCGGCCTTCCTTGATCGCTTCGTCGAGCGCGATCGGCACGCTGGCGGCGGAGGTGTTCCCGTACTTGTGGATGTTGATGAAGACTTTGTCCTTCGGGAAGCCCATTTTTTCGGTTGCTGAATCGATGATGCGTTGATTGACCTGGTGGGGCACCACGAGTTTGACGGTTTCGGGGGTGAGGTTGCAGGAGGTCATGGCGGCGCCAAGGGACTCGGTCATTTGATGGACGGCGAACTTGTAGACTTCGCGGCCGTTCATTTTGAGCATGTGCATTTTCTCGGCGATCGTGCTCGCGGAAGCGGGGTGGAGCGATCCGCCCGCGGGAATATTGAGAAGCGGGGCGCCTTCGCCATTCGCGCCGAGATGGAAGGACTGGAGGCCGAGGGAAGGATCATCGGAGGCGGTGAGCACCGCCGCGCCGGCACCATCGCCAAAAAGAATGCATGTGTTCCGATCGGTGTAATCGACGACGCGAGAGAGCGTCTCCGCGCCGATGACGAGAATGTTTTTATACGCTCCGGTTTGAATGAATTGCGTCGCGGTGGAAAGCGCGTAGACGAATCCGGAGCAGGCGGCATTCAGGTCGAATGCGCCGATATGCTTCTTGATGCCAAGATTGTGCTGGACAAGGCATGCGGTCGCGGGCGTCATCATGTCGGGAGTGAGGGTGGCGACGATGATGAGGTCGAGGTCCTGGGGTGAAACGTTGGCATCGGCAAGGGCTGCGCGTGCGGCGGTGGTGGCGAGGGTGGCGGTGGAATCAGCGGGGCCGGCGATTCGCCGTTCGTACATGCCGGTGCGTTGCACGATCCAGTCGCTGGTGGTTTCGACCATTTTTTCGAGGTCGGCGTTGGTGAGCCGGCGCTCCGGCAGGGCGGATCCGGTGCCGGCGATTTTGGCGCCAAATAATGCCATGTGCTTTCTCGTCAGGGGGGAGCGGCGGGGTTCAAGGGTTCAAGGGTTCAAGGGTTCAAGGGTTCAAGGGTTCAGGGGTTCAGGGGTCAGAGTTAATGATTCAAACAAAGAGCCCTTGTACCCTTGGACCCTTGCACCCTTGAACCCTTCTCCTCCGTTTACTTGTTTCCGAGCTTGAAGTCCGCGTTCATTTTTTCGATGACTTTTTGGGTGATATCGAAGTCGGGATGGGCGTAGACGACTTTGCGAAGGGCGATGCGCTGCTGGACGGCTTCGGTGGTGTTGGAGTTTTTGAAGTCGACTTCGTCGGCGACGAGGACCATGCCGATGCCGTTGTTCTCGGCGAACTGCTGGATCGCGGTGTTCATGGCGCGATAGATTTGAATGGTCTTGAGGCGCTGCTCCATCAGGAGGCGGGCCTCGGAGGCTTTGAGGTAGCTGTCGAGTTCGTAGGATTTTTGAATGGCGGTTTCCTGCATCTTTTGGAATTCGGGGGAGTCGGGGTTGAAGAGGGTGTTGTTTTTGAGCTGATTCTGCAGGGTGTCGAGTTCAGTTTCGCGTTTGCCCTTTTCTTCGTTGACCTTCCGGGTCATCGCGTCGATTTCGGTGTCATCGGCGATTTTTTCGTTGAGGGAACTGAACACCTTGGCGATGTTGATGACGGCCAGGGCGTTGTGCGTGGCGGGACGGGCGGGCTGCCCGGTCTGGCCGAGAGCCACGATGGCGAACAGTGTGCCCGCGGCGCAAGCGGCGAGTAGTTTATGCAACGTTTTCAAATGAAATCTCCTCGTGAAGAGCGGGGTTAGGTCGTAAAAGGGGGTCTTTACAGAACGGATATCCTGCCATGGTTAGAACGGAATGCCAAGAGAGAAGCTGACGAACTGGGTGTGGTCGGTGGAGGCTTTGGAGACGGGGACGGCGAAGTCGAGGGCGAGGGGGAGTTCGCCGAAGAAGGGGATGGTGAGGCGAACGCCGGCACCGACATCGGAACGGATGGTGCCGATGTTGATGCTGCTTTCGTAATCGCCGACATCGGCAAAGACGACGCCGCGGACGAGGCTTTCGTAGACAGGGAAGTTGAGTTCGGCGGTGGTGACCCAGGAGAGGTCTGCACCGACGGGGTCTTTGCGTCCGCCGGCGACGGGCCCGACGCCGCGGAACTTGAACCCGCGCAGGTCGCCGATGCCGCCGCCGTAGAAACGTTCAAAGAAAGGGGACTTGCCAAAGACATCGAAGCCGAGCTGATTGCGGACGGAGAGGACGGTTTTGCGGTCGAAGATGTCGGTGGAAAGGGGATAGTAGAAGTCGAATCGGCCGACGATTTTAGAGAAGGTGTAGGCACCGCCGAGGGCACCGTATTGTTCATAGGAGAGGATGGTGCGGGTGCCGGTGGTGGGGAAGATGCGAGAATCGGTGGTATCGCGGGTGACGCCGGGCTTGAGGGAGGTGAGGAAGTGGGAGCCCTTGGCGTCGAGGATTTCCTGTGCGGAATCGGAGAAGGGACCGGCGGGTCGTCCGGTGATGGGATCGGTGAGGAAGTAGCTGGTATCGGAGATCCCGTTGTTGTTTTCGTCACTGACGCGGCTGATTTCGACTTGTTCAGCGCGGAGAGCGAGGGAGGCGGACCAGACGTCGCCGAAGCGGCGGCCAAAGGTGACGGCGTCGCCGATGCGTCGTTCGTCCCAGGACTCGCGGCCGCGGGTGAAGTAGTAGATGTCGTTGCCGAAGGAATAGGGGGTGTCGAAGAGGTAAGGCTCTTCGAAGGTGACGCGATAGCGTTGGAATTCGGTGCCGGGCTCGAGGAGGATTCGGAAGTATTGTCCGGCACCTTTGAAGGCTTGGCCGCGGAGGAACTCGCCCATGGAGTGCGGGGGGTTCGCGATGTCGAAATTTTGTTGTTCGAGGCTGATCTGGCCGACGAGGCCGGAGTTGGTGGAGAGGCCGGCACCGATGAGGAAGCGACCGGTTTGGCCTTCGCCGACTTCAACGAGCGCGTCCTGGACGCCGGGGGGGTTGCCGGGGGAGTTGATGGGGGTGACTTTGACGTCGGAGAAGATGCGGATGGATTTGAGGCGGTCGATGGATTTTTTGACGAGGACCATGTCGAAGGTCTGGTCGGGGTAGATGCGGACCTGGCGGCGGACGACGCGGTCCTGGATGGTGCCGTTGCCTCGGACGATGACGCGGCCGACGATGAAGGGCTGGCCTTCGTCAACGGTGATGTTGAGATCGACGACGCCGGGGGCGTCGGTGTAGACGGGGTTGAGGGTGACGTTGCGGTTGATGTAGCCTTCGTGGCCGTACTTGTCTTCGACGCGTTTTTGGAGAGCGTCCATTTTATCGCGTTCGGCGTAGGAGCCGGGACCGAATTTGGAGAGGTCACCGAGGAGTTCGTCGGAGGAGAAGACGCGGTTGCCGGTGACTTTTGATTTTACCGATTTTGTATTGGGGGCCTTCGACGATGGCGAAGCGGAGGGTGAGTTTGGCTTTGTCTTCGGTGTAATCGAGGGAGGAGGAGACGCGGGCGTCGATGTAGCCGCGTTTGAGGTAGGTGTCGCGGATGGTGACGAGGTCCTGCTGGACTTTGTCTTCGTCGAGGAGGCCTTTGCGGAAGATCCAGAAGGTGGGCTTGCTGGCGATTTTCCAGCGGAGGAGGGAGCCTTTGACGTGGACGTTGCCGTCGAATTTGACGGCGTTGATTTTGGATTGCGGGCCTTCGGTGATTGTGTAGCGGACGACGCCGTTCTTGAGGGCGGTTTCGTCGGATGTGACGCCGGCTTGGGCGTAGCCTTGTTTGCGGTACATGTCGAGGATGGTTTTGATGTCGGTCTGGATGGAGAAGGGGTCGATGGAGGAGCCGGCGCGGAGGATGAGGGCGTCGCGGATTTGGGTGTCGGTGAACTTGCGGTTACCTACGAGTTCGACGGCGGCGACGACGGGGCGTTCCTCGACGACGAAGCGGACGATGACGCCTTTGAGGAGATGGGAGGCGGTGTCTTCGGAGGGTTCGACTTCGGCGCGGACGGTGATGAAGCGGTCGAGGGCGGCGACGGCGCGGACGTCGACATCGACGAGTGCGTGGGAGTAGGCTTGGCCGGACTGGGCGCGGACTTGATCGGTGATGAGGCGGGTGTCGGTGCGGGTGTTGCCGACGACTTCGACGCGGAGGATGGGGAGGCCTTCGAGGGATGCGGGGCCGGTGGGGCGTTCGGTGATTTGGGAGGGTGGGGATTGAGTGCGGTTGTTGGAGGGGGAGGCGGGGGTTGGGGCGTCCTGGGCGAGTGCGGGAGCGGCGGCGGCGAGGGTGGAGGCCATGAGGAGTGCGGAGAGGGTGCGCGGGAGTGGGAGGTGCGCGAGGGGAGATAGCGGGATGGGGGCATAGAGACTCTCAATGCGAAGGCTGCGGGGACCGCTGAGGGCGGTGTCGGATTTTGGAAGGCAGTAGTGTAGCGGGGGGGGGGCGGGGGGGAAAGGGAGGGGTCGTTGGTAAATGGTAATTGGTAAGTGGCTGGGGTGAGGGTGAGGGGTTGGGGTGTGGGGCGGAGGTGGGAAAACGCGAAACTCAAAACGCAAAACGCGAAACAGAGGAGGGGGTAGAGATGGGAGATGTGGCGGTCGAAACGGGAGATCATTGGTGGGGGGAGGGGGATGGTGAATGCTGAATTATGAATGATGAAAGGGGGAGGGAGTGGGGGGTTCAAGGGTTCAGGGGTACATGGGTTCAAGGGTGGGGAGGGAGGGGCTTTGCCATGGGCGACTGTTGGTTCAGTAGCCTTGGAACCTTGTTCTTTCGGGGTGTTGTCTTCGTCGTCGGGGAAGAGGGGGTCGTTGTCGGGGATGAGGCTTTGGGTGTTGTGGAGGTGGGCGAGTTTGAGGAGGGACATGCAGGCGCGGCGTGCGACTTCGGGTTTTTTGGAGTCGGTGAGTTGGATGAGTTTGGTGAGGGCGAGAGAGGCGTGGTTGAGGCTGGCGGTCTGGAGGTGGAGGGTGGTGAGTTGTTTTTTGAGTTTGAGGGAGTCGCAGGTGGGTTCGTAGTTGTCGAGGGTGGTGAGGGTGGTGTCGTCGGGGAATTGGATGGGGGTGGAGAAGTCTTTGGGGAGTTGGAGGGATTTTAGCAAGTGGTGAGGGGACGCGACGTGGCAAGCCCGTTCGAGGGGTGGGGAGGACGGTGGGGGCACAGGGTTGGGGCGCGCGGTGGTGGGGGTTGGCATGGGGGCTCCTTTTCGTTTGTGGGGGACGTAAATGAGCCACGAATGAACACGAAGGACACAAATGGGGGTTTGTGTGTATGTGTGCGTGCGGAGGGTATTGTACGGTATTTGTTAGGTTCGTGTCAAAGGAAAGCTTGGTTTATTTTTTACGTGGGGGGGCGGTTTTGTTGGGGAGGGGTGTTGCGACGGTCGGTGGGATTGTGTGGTGATCTAGGGGGTGGCCTTCTTGGGGGTAGGGTTGTCGTGCCGGCGCTTACGCTGCGGGCTCTGTGGGATTTTGTGGGGGGCGTCGCGTTGCGACGTCGCTTTACATGCGGGGGTGGCGGAGTTTGCGGCGGCGGAGGAGGAGGGGGATGGCGGGGATGGTGAGGGTGGCGAGGGAGAGGGGTTCGGGGGTGGGGGTGAGGGTGACTTTGAGGTCGCTGTTGAGGGAAGTTTGGAGGGTGTTGCCGGAGGAGTCTTTGGCGACGACGGAGAGGAGTGCGATGTCGGCGGATTCGCGGCGATCGATGGGGTCGCGGGTAGTGAAGCGGATGTCGGCGAGGTCGACGGTGCCTGGGCCGAAGGAGGCGGTGGTGCCGTTGGTGGAGTTGAGGGATTCGGCGAAGGAGAGGATGTTGTCGGCGCTGGCGCCGGTGGACTGGGTGATGCCGCGGCCGGGGCGTTCGGTGGTGTTGGGGTTGACGGTGATGCCGTCCATGTCGAGGTCGGCGGCGATGAAGGAGAGTTGGAAAGCGAGGCCGGCGGCGGCGGGGTCGATGTCGTTGGACATGATGGAGATGGTGAAGGTGGAGCCGGCGGGGGCGGTGGCGGTGGTGGGGCTGACGAAGTCGTCCTTGTCGGTGAAGATGATGAAGGCGTTGACGGCGGCGTGGGCTTGGGGTGCGGGGAGGAATGCGAGGCTGGCGGTGGCGAGTGCGAAGGTGCAGTAGGCGTGGCGTGGGTTGAACATGAGAGTGCTCCCTGGGGAGTGTTCCGGATTGGCGGCAGCGGGGACGATCCGTTGCATGACAAAGTCCAATCCGGTCTCTCTATCCCTGGGAACGGCGCGAGGTTGAGGGAAGGGTTGATTGAGCTTCACTCAGCCTAAATCGGGCGATTCGATCGCCCCGTTGGGGCTCCACGGTACGGGCGAATCTCGTTTCCAGGGGTTCCCGTTGGTTAGCCCTGGCTATTTTCGCGTGCCCCTTTGGCATTTTGGGATGCTCTGTTTGGGCATTTTCGCGGCGTTGGCAGCATCGGGGCAACGGGCGTTATTTTTTGGTGGGGATCGGGGTTTATGGTCAGGCCTTTCTTCTGCGATGGAGGAGGAGGGTGGTGCCGAGGGCGATGATGGAGAGGGAGGTGGGTTCTGGGGCGAGGACCTGGAAGGCGAAGGCGTCGGTCCAGTAGGGGCCGGTGTTGGGGGCGGCGGTGTCGCTGCCGGTGAGGGCGAAGTAGTCCATTCCGGGGGTGGCATCGACGATGGCCCATTGGGCGTCGGTGAGGGTGTAGGAGTTGACGTTTCCGAGGATTTGGAAGGTGTCGATGATGCGGTTGGTGAGGGCGTTGGAGTCCCAGATGGTGAGGGTGAAGGAGTTGTTGGCAAAGTTATTGCCGGCGAGCCAGTTGAAGGTGGGATCGCTGCCGGTGGCGCTGAGTGTGGGGAAAGCGCCATTGATGGCGACGGTTTTTACGGTGGGGCCGACGGTGGAATCCTGCAAGATGGAGAGGGGCTGGGGCGAGACGCCGTTGTCTTCAAAGACGGAGCCGAAGTCGACGCGTTTTCGGTCGGTGGTGGCGACGGTGCTGAGGAAGTAGTTGTTGTACTGGGAGAGGTTTTGGAGTTTTCTGCCGGGTTGAGCGGCGGCGGCGGCGAGGAAGTCGGCGTACATGTTGATGTGGCCGCGGTTGACGCGTGGGCCGGTGGCGACTTGCCAGAGGATGCGGCTGACGGCAAGTTCGTCGCCTTCGCCCTGTTGGCTGCCGGGTTGTGCGACGGCGAGGTCGATGTTGAGGGTGGAATCTTCAGTGTCGGTGTAGCGGGTGTCGCCGACGTTGGCCATGTTGGTGGGGGTTTTGAATGCGGCGACGTTGACGGATTGAGCGGCGACGCCGATGTAGGTGGCGGAGCCTTCGCCCCAGGCGAGGCGAGCGCCGGCGTCTTTACCGCGGGCGGGGATGTTGGAGACGCCGAATGCGTGATTTCCGCCGGGGTTGTCGGCTATTTTGTCGAGGTTTTGGAGGTAGTGGCCGTATTCGTGGAGGGTGACATCCCAGTCCCACTTGTCGGCGAGGAGGACCTGGATGTTGTTGTTGGCGGGGCTGAAGAAGGAAGTGCCGTCTTTGGTGGTGTTGGGGAAGAGGGTGGGGAGGATGGCGGGTGCGGCGCCGCGGACGGCGGTGGCGTATTGGTAGCCGGTTTGGAGGGCGTCGAGGACGGAGAAGGAGGGCGAGGCGAAGGTGTCGGTGTTTTGCATGTTGACGTTGATGGTATTACCACCGAGGCCGGTGTTGAACGGCTGGGTATAGGCGGCGTAAATGTTGTCTGGGGTGGCGTCGGGGGAGACGTAGGCACCGTCATTTTTGGCGAGGATTTGGAGGTTTTCTTTAAATCCGAAGGGGGAGAAGGAGGTGAAGGTGAGGGTGTAGTTTCCGTTGAGGTCGGTGGTGCCGGAGGCGTCGGTGGCGGTGCCGTCGGAATTGAGGAGGTTGACGAGGACATCGCGGGTGGGATGGAGGACGTTTTGGGCGTCGGTCCAGTTGATGGTGCCGGTGACGGTGTAGGTGAAAACGCCGGCGGCTTTTGCGGAGGGAGCGGCGGCGGCTACGAGGAGTAAGGTGGGAATGACTCTGACAAGTAAGCGGCGGGTGGCGGGACGCAGGATGGGAGAAGCGAGCATGAGAGCCTCCAAAGCGGAAGTCGCCGGGCACGTGCGACCGTTATCGAACGGCGCAGAACGTCGGCGGGATGCTCTCTCTTCCTGATTTTTTGGGTACGACTATCTACAGAAAGGCAGTCACGGATGTAAAAGAAACTTACCACAGAGATTGGTATGGATCAATTGAAATTCGTGGAATTTTTGGGTGAGGGGGTATTACGGGCGGCGGGCTGGCGCAATTCTTCCCGCACTATTTCAACTCTCATCTGAATTGAGCCGATGCGTCAGCAAGTCTCTCATACCAGGAACGCCGATAATGAAATATCGCAAGGTCGCCATTGCCCTCACCGTCGCCCTTACTCTCGTTACCAGCCTTGGAGCCACGCGGGACGAGGTTGCCCAACACCTCCACATCGATCCGCGAGCGTCCAACCGTATCCTCTCCATCGCCTCGAATCTTTATAACTTACGCATTCAGCTCGAACTTTACCGCATCCAGCATGAGGACAGCGCGCGAGCCATGAAAGAAATGAATGCATGGCAAGCGCTCGCGGGAAAATCCAAACTCGATGGCTCTCCCTCGACCACATTCTCCGATCCGGGTCCCTACATTAATGCCCTACCGCAAAACCCTTTCACGAGGTCAACCTGTGTTGTCCCGGCAGGACTACCATGTGCGGGGGCCGGATGGACCTACGATGAAAAGAGCTTCCATCTCCGCGCCATTATTCCTGAAAACTGTGCCCAAGAAGCGACCTTCCTCCCCGCGGAGGATTACGAACTTCTCAGCCCCCATGGCCTCACCTTCGCCACAACCATTCGCACGGCCGAAGTCGGCCTCATTTTGTACAAAATTCACCACAACAAGCGATTCCCGACCATGCAAGAGATGCTCGATTGGAAACCGATTCTCACTCACGAGCAAAATCATAATTCTGCACTGCCTCAAGCCGCGACTGTTCTCATGGATCCGCCCTTAAATCCTTTGACAAATAGCACGCGCATAGTCCCAGCCGGCCACCCCACGTCGGATGCTGGATGGACCTATGACGAAGAAAGCGGGACCGTTCGTGCGATCATCCCTTCGTCCAAGATCAAAACAATCCACGAACTGGCGGAATCCCAATACGAATTGCTCCCTCCCGTCTGAAATATGTCGCGGCGAGACCAATGGTCCTGGCGGCAGGCGTCGGGGTTGTTACAGAAAGTACCGTGCACTCCGCGTGTGGGAGGCATTGAGGCGCGGTGCCCGCATCGCCTGTGGGCGATGGGCGTTGGGGGGTGGGGATGGGTTTATAAGGTGGGCCAGGGGGGGAGGGGGTTGCCGGGGGGGATGGGTTTGCAGTCGTTGACGAAGTGGTCGATGGCGGCGGTGAGGGAGGGGTCGAGGGTGTAGGGGATGTCGGAGGTGAGGGGGAGGGATTTGGTGGAAGCTTTGATGCAGAAGAGGTCGGCGGGGGTGGGTTGTCCGACGATGATGTCGATCCAGCCTTTTTGATCGGGGAGGGAGGGGTTGCGGGTGATGGCGGGGTCGGGGGCGAGGAGGAGGATAGGGGAGGCGGGGTCGAGGAGCGTGAGGCAGAATCGGAGCCAGAAGAGGAGTGCGGCGTGGGTGGAGAGCCCGCAGAGAGGGACGCGGATTTTTTCGGTGCGGGCGGCGGCGTTGTGGGGTGCGCCGATGCGGTACTGGGACATTCCGCGGGCGATCTGGTAGACGATTCGGTGAAACCCTTCGCGGGCGGGGGCGAGGTCGGAGCAGGCGGCGAGCTTGGCGATGTCGGCGGCGTTGAAGGGGTGGGCGGCGGGGGTGGGTTGGATCATGGATCGCAGGGTGTCGCGGTCGGTGTCGATGATTTGGCGGATGGTGGCGGCGTCGGTGGCGGCGACGCAGCGTTCGTGGGTGGTGGCGAGGAAGGGGAGGGCGTTGTCGGCGGCGAAATTGTCGGGGAGATCGACGGTGGCGACGCAGAGGACCATGGGGTATTTGTCGCGGCCCTTGCCATCGACGGAGGACCAAAGGCGGCCGGCGATGAGGGAGGGTTGTTCGGCGGTGCTGGGCATATGCCAGAGGAAGTCGTGATGGAAAGCGTCGATGCGTTGCAGCGGGTCGAGCTTTTCCCAGGTGCCGGCGTCGATGATTTGGTTGATGCCCTGGACGTAGAGGAGACGTTTGAGGGTGATGAGGTCGTCGGTGTCGAGGCCGAGGTCGTCGGTGTGGTCGTTCCAGCCGGGGTGCTTGCCGAAGGCGGCAAGGTAGAGTGCGGGCTCGGGCTTGGTGGAGCCGAGCATGCGGGCGAGGTTTTTGAGGAAGGCCAAGGGGAACTCCCAGGGGGAGAGGGTTCAGGGGTACAGGGTTCAAGGGTCTGGAGGGAGGGTGATTTTTAAACTTACACCCTTGTACCCATGCACCCTTTTACCACTCATTTTCCGGGGGATACGGGCCAGTCTTTCAGGTCGGGGACTTCGGTTTTGAATTCCAGCAAGAGCCAGAGGGACCAGGTTTTTTTGTTGGAGTCGGTGATGAGGTATTCGACGGTCCATTTGTTGGCGTCGCGGGTGACGGATTTGACGTTGGGGCTGCTGAGGAAGCGGAAGGGGGACCAGGGGCCGTTGAAGGTTTCGGTTTGGATGACGGGGCCCTGGGGGATGTCCTTGAATTGGAGGACGAGGTCGGGGCCGGCGTATTCGACGTCGGTTCTGTCGCTGACCATACCACCGAGGAAGGCGGTGTGGAGGAGTTTGGGACCCTGCATCATGACCATGTAGGCGTATTTTTGGGAGATGGAGTTGTCGTCCTTGAGTTTGTCCTTGAGGACGGTGACGGCGACGGACATGGGTTTGGCGTCGGCGGGGAGTGCGGTGATGAAGCGTTGGAGTTGTGCGAGGTAGGTGAGTTTGTCGCGGAGGAGATTGGTGCCGCGGAGGGCGTCGAGTTCAGCGTCGAGTTCCTTGTTGCGGGTGGGGCTGCCGGAGCCGATGGATTTTGCACCGCTGGTGGCGGAGGTGTCGGCGGAGCCCACGACCTTTTCGAGAGCGGCGCGAGCGGAGACGAGGTCAGCGGCGGAGAGGTCGAGCTTGGGATCAGCAGCTGCGGCGAGGGGGAAGCGTTCGTAGGCGGCGAGGTCCTTGAGGCCGCCGAGGATATCGGTGCGGCTGTCGTTGGCGAGGACGTGGATGGCTTCGACGGCGAAGCGTTGCCAATAGCGTGCGACGAAGCCGTCGTCGGTGCCGGCGTCCACGGAGTATTGCTCCATGAATTTGGAGGGCTGCATGGCGAGGACGACGCGGCGGCACTGGCGATAATTGTCGCCGAGGTCTTTCCAGTTGGAGAGCGCGTCGGAGCAGTTGCCCTGGAAGTCTTTCTTTTGGCCGAGGAGGAGGGCGGACTGGACGCCGGAGGCATCGGCGGAATCGCCGACGGCGGCGAGGGCTTTCTGGCATTTATCGCCGTACTCTTCGAGGGAGATGCGGACGGTGCGTTCGCGGAGGTTGCTGATGGCGGTGGAGAATTCGGTCCAGGTGTTGGGGCCGTAGTGGGCGAGTTCGTTGAAGGCGTCTTCCTTCCAGTATTTGACGTAGAGGCCGAGGTAGTCCTGGAAATTTTTCTTGACGGCGGCGGTGCGTGAGGTGACGTATGCGGCGTCGAGGACTTTGGCGCCATTGGGGTCGTTGGCGAGATGGTCGAAGGCGGTGAGGGCTTCGGTCACGCTGCCGACGGCGTCGGGGGCGAAGCGCGCGGGGAAGGTTTTTTCAGTGAAGGCGACGAGGGGGACCTGGGGGCGGAACATGCGTTCAGGGGGGATGGAGGCGGCGAGGGTTCCGATGTAATCGGCCCACTTGTCGGGATCGGTGGGCATGTTGTCGAGTTCGCCCTTGACGAGGTAATACTTGTGGCAGCGAGCGCCGACGTCGATGGTGAACTCGGATAATTTTCCGGCGGCTTCGAGGCGGTCGCCGGTGGTGGCCTGGACGAGGACTTTGTCGACGGCGGCGTCGGCGGTGGCGACTTTGTTGTCGATGCCGTTGAGGGCGTCGCCCATTGCGCCGGCGACGGTGGGCTGGGTGGCGGGGGCTTTGACGAGGAAGGTGTCGGCGAGTTCGTAGAGTTGGGCCTGCACTTCAAAGCGGCGGTGCTGGGCGTCGTCGGGGCCCTTGGAGATTGCGAGGTAGGCGGTGTCGAGGTCGGTGATTTCAGTGAGGGTGGCCTGGGCGCTGGGGCCGGTCTTCCAGTCGTTGAGATCGGTGATGGCGGCGGTGAGTTTTTGACGATCGGCAAGCAGGGCGGGGCTGGCGTCAGGTTTGGCGACATCAGCGACGTTGACGGCATCGGGGGTGAATTTGAGAAGCATTTCGTAGGCGTGCCGGGCGTTGTCGGCGATGCGGGCGATTTCGGCGGTGTAGAGCGTTTTGAGGGTGACGGTGTCGGGCGCACCTTTGCCTGCGGCGGCCCATGCGGCGGTGGCGCGGTTGCGGGCGTCGGAAAGTCTTGCGAGGCCGGCCTGCCATTGCTGGAGGAAGGTGTTGTAGGGTTCGATTTTTTCGACGGGGTGGGTTTTGAGGCGGAGGAGTTCGTCCTCGGCCTGGCGGAAATCTTTCAGGGCGGTGCGGACGGCGAGGATGTTGGCCATGCCGGCGCCGTCGGTGGTTTGACGTTTCCAGTAGGCGATGGTGGTGGTGACGCCCTGATCGATGACGGCGAGATTGGCGGGCTGCGCGGGGGCGAGGAGGGCGGCGGGCCAGGCTTTGGTGCCGTCGGCTTCGGGGGAGTAGATCCAGTCGGCGGTTTGCTGCAGGCCGGGCTCGTCGGCGGTGAAGAGGGCGACGTCGGCGGGGCGGAGGATGACTTTGAAGAGGGGGTCGATGTCGACTTGGGGATGAGTTTCGCCTTCGGGGAGTTTTTTGGCGGCACTGGCGTATTCCAGTTTCATCAATTGCGCGAGCGCGCCGGTGGCATCATCGGACCAGGTGGCGTCGGTGAGGGTGGGGAGCTTGCGGCGGACAGCGGTGTAGACGGGGGCGAGGATGGTGGCTTCGTAGTAGGCGCGGTAGGCCTCGTGGCGTTGGCCGTTGACGTTGCCGCCGAGGAGGGTCATGGGTTTGAAGATGACGGGGATCTTGATTTCATCCTGGACGAGCTTGAGATTTTTTCCAAAGAACTGGGCGATGGTGGTGTCTTCGCCGCGGCGGATGGTGAAGGGGGGCGAGGGGACGTAGGCGTTGTCTTTTTTGAGATCGATGACGGGTTCCTGGGAGGGGGCGTTGTTGGCGGCGGCGAGCCAGAAGTCGCGGTGGACGCCGATGGAGTTTTCAAGTTGGCGCGAGCCGAACCAGGTGAGTGCGCCGAGGAGGAGGACGGCGAGGAATCCGCAGGTGATGACGATAGCGCGGCGGGTGCGTTGTTGTTTGTCGGCGTTGTCGGCGCGGGTGACGAGTCCTTTTTCGCGGAAGACTTTTTCGATGAAGAGATCGCGGAGGAAGTAGGCGCGATCGCGGCGCCAGACGCGGCCTTCGGGGAGGGAATCGACGGGGACGCCGAGGACGTCGGCGAGTTCGGCATCGAGGGCGGAGCCTTCGGTCATGGAGGAGGTGAAATAGATGCCGCGGAGGAAGAGCGGCTTGGGCGACCATTCGCCGGCGACGAAAATCATCTCGAGGTAACGGCGGAGGCGCGGGGCGATCTTGGTGATCGAGTCGGGGAGGGCGTAGAGGGCGTCGATCTGATCGACGCGGCGGCCCTGCGGGTCTTCGGTGTTGACGGGGTCGAGGAGGAGTTGCTGGCGGCGTTCGGTGAGGCGCGTCTTGACGGTGTCGAGGTGATTGACGACGGCGGTGGGGTCGAAGCGCTCATCGAGCGGGGCGGGATTGGACCAGCCCATCATCTGGTGTTGGAGTTGAGGATCGTTGAGATCGTCGAAGAATTCGCGGAAGCCGTTGAGGAGATCGCACTTGGAAATGATGATGAAGACGGGGAAGCGGACGCCGAGGGTGCGTTGAATCTGGTCGAACTGCTGGGCGATTTTGCCGGCTTTTTTCTCGATCGAGTCGGCGGTGTCCTTGATGAGGGTATCGACGGGGATGACGAGGAGCATGCCGTTGATGGGGCAGTTGGGGCGGTTACCTTTGAGGAGCTTGAGGAATTCGTTCCACTCGTTGGTGGAGCCGGGGGCGACTTCCTCGAACATGAGTCGGCCGGCGGTGTCGAGAATGATGGCCTGGTTGGTGAACCACCAGTTCATGTTGAGGGTGCCGCCGGCACCTTGGAGTTGGTCCTGGAGGCCGGGGGGAAGCCGACGTTGCAATGGCGGATGGCTTCGGTTTTTCCGGAGCCGGGCTCGCCGACGAGGACGTACCAGGGCACAGAGTAGAGATTTTTGCCGGCGGCGCGGAATTTTTCGACGCCCTGGTCGAAGTTGCGGCGGAGGTCGTCGAGGCGGGCGCGGCGCGCGGGTTCGGAGATACCCTGGGGTGCGGCGGCGGCGTTACCGGCGATGCCCATGCTGAGGGGATTGGCTTTGCGCTTGCTGAGGAGTTTGAGGATGAACTTGTAGAGGATCAGCATGCCGAAGACGGCGATGAGGCCTATGGTGAGGATGAGGACGGCGGTTTTGTTGCCGGAGAAGGCCATGTAGGCGACGCCGATGATGGAGCCGCCGCACGAGGAGGCTAAGGCCGGCTTTGGCGGAAGGGGGAAGGCCGCCGAGTTTATTGACCGCGGAATAAAGACCTGAAACTGGATTCACTTGGACACCTCCTTGGCGCCGGTGTCGGCGGCAGCGTCTTTGGATTGTTGAATGATCTGGCTGGTGGCGTTCATGAGCTTGGTGGAACTGTCGCGGTAGAGGAAGCCGTAGGCGAAGAAGAGGACGATCATAAGGCCGATGAGGGCGATGGCGATTCCGATGAGTTTTGTTCCGGGGGGCTCGACGAGGTCGCGGGTATCGACTTTTTCGTAGGCGTCGGGGCATATTTGCTGGGATTCGGCGAGTTGGCCGGCGGCCTGGAGGCGGGCGGCGATTTCCTTCATCTTGCGGCGGAGGTATTCGGGCTGGCCGGTGTACCAGCCGGTGAAGCCGAGGCCGATGCAGACGTAGAAGACGGCGAGGCGGTCGTTGGCGGTGGGGGAACGGTCCTTGAGGGTTTCCTCGAGGAGGTCGAAGAATTTTTCATCGCCGGCCATCTCGTGGCGGTCGAAGGCGAGTTCGCTCCAATCGCGGGCCCAGGGGAGGGCGGATTCCTTGATCATGAAGTCGGCGAAGAACATGAGGAGGAGTTCGGTTTGTTCCCACTGTTGGGCGAGGTTGGCGGCGATGGCTTTGCCGCGGGCTTCGGCGAGGAAGCCTTTGACTTCGGACTGGACCTGGGAGAGTTCGTAGTTGCCGCCCTTGTGCGCGGAGCGGTTGAGGCGGCAGATGTATTGGAAGAGGGGTTCGGCGAGGTCGAGGAGGGATTTGGGGCGCATGGGGAGTCGGGTGGCGGTCATGGTCATGGTGTCGAACGGGTAATTGGTAATTGGTAATTGGTAATTGGGCAGAGGTCAGGCGAGGACGCCCGGCTGTGACGGCCCAATTACTAATTACTAATTACTAATTACCATTTACCTCCTTTCACGGGATCGGCATGTACAGGGACAACGCGTAATCCGCGGTCAGCATGTCGGGCCAGCGGACGGCCATGGTTTTTTCTTCCTTGATGCGGTCCCACATGCGCTGGCGATTCGGAGCGCATGAGGCGGTAGTAGAAGAGGTCGCCTTTGGCGGGGAGGGTGAGGGGCGGGTGGCGTTCTTCCGGCGAGTTTGATGCCCCAGATGCGCTGCTGGATCATGCTCTTGGCCATGAGTTTGAACTTGTCGCCGTCCTCGACGAGTTTGGCGAGTGCCGGCGTGGTCTTCGCGGGTCTTGATGCCCAGGAAGTAGTCGGTGGGCTTGTCGAAGTGCTCGGGCTCGAGGGGCTTTTGGAGGACGTAGACGCCGCCTTCCTGGACGAAGTCGATTTTGAGGTAGCGTTCCTGGACGGTGCCGCCGAGGAGGGAGCGGATTTTGGCGATGAGCTCTTCGAAGCTGGCGGCGAGGTTGTCGTGGTCGTATTCGGCGACGATGAATTCCTTGTCGCGGTCGGGGTGGGCGGCGGAGAGTTCGCCGAGGAGTTCGCGGAGTTCGAGGTAGAAATCGAAGGGACGGACCTGGGGCAGGACGGTGAGGAGCGAGCCGAGGCGGGCGGCGTAGCGGTTGAGGGTGCGGAGGCGCATGGCCTGTTCGAACTGGATGCCGCGCATGGCGTCGATGGAGAAGCCGCCGGCGGTGATTTGCTGGGCGAGGGTGGAGCGGGAGGCCTGGACCTGGTTGGTGAGGTCGCGGAGTTTTTCGCGGAGGGAGGAGGAGCCGTTGATGACGAGGCAGGGGGGGATGTAGCCGGGTTCCTGGCGTGCGGTGCCGACGTCCTGGCCGGTGGCGTGGGCGATGCGGAGGAGTGGGATGGTTTCGAGATCGGTGTGATCGTCGTCGTCGAGGATAAGGCGGGCGTTGAGGCGGCGGACCATCATGGGCTGCTGATTTTCGCCGGTATTTTCGTCGGTGCGCTGGACTTCGGAGACTTTGTAGATGCGTTTGACTCGCCATTCGGTGCCAACTCCCCCACCGGCGGCGGCGGCGGCGGGGTCGATGGCGTTGGCGCGGGTGGAATACCAGAGGGGCAGGGCGAGCGAGACGGTGAAGGCGTTGGAGGAGGCTTCAAAGGCCTGCTTGATATCGAGGGAGGGGATGTCGGCATTTTCGGGGAAGTTGACTTCGATGCCGGAGGGCATGACGACGCGGAGGCGGTCGAAGCGGATGAGCATATTTTCCAGGGCGTCGGCGGAGAGCTTCATGTCGATGACGCCGTAGGGGAATAGAAGCCGAGTTTGCGCTCGGCGCCGAAGCGTTCGAGGACGTGGTGCTGCATGTTCTGGAGGTGGTGGGGCTGGAGGAAGAGGCCTTCGTGCCAGTGGACGGGTCAGGACATTGTGCGTTCCTTCGGGAGGGAGAGGAGGAGTTAAGTGGTTAAATGGTTAAGTTGTTAAGTAGGATCGAGCGCTGGGGAGTTTTGCGAAGGGTTGCATTGTCCGCTTTTCATCTGGGGCACCCGCAGCTACTTCACCACTTCACTATTTAACCATTTAACTCCTGCGTCACGCGCGATTTCGGCCTTTGATGAGCGTTTCGGTGTACTCGGCGATGGCGTTTTGGATTTCGATTTCGATGGTTTGGATGTCCATGGCGGGGGCGAGTTCTTTGTATTGCCGCCAGCATTTGACTTCTTTGCCGACCATCATGCCGGGCATTTTGTCGGCGTAGGCTTCGATATTGGCGACGGAGAATTTGCCGACGTGGCGCTGGGCGAAGAGGTTGCCGGCCTGGGCAATGGCGGAGATGAGGCCGGCGGTGAGTTGGCGGAGGCGGTCGACGTCGGCGGAGACCTGGGTGCGGGAGATTTCGGGGTCGCCCGAGACGAATTTGGCGAAGGAACGCTGGACGGGGGTGGGGCGCTTCATGTCGGACTTGGCCGCGACTTGTTTCCAAGTGGCCCAGACGAGTTGGTCGAGGCTGCCGGCGAAGCCGACCATTTCGGTCATCAGGTCGATGAGGCGGGTGGCGTCGAGGGTGTCGCGGTCGGTGAGTTGGAGCTTGGTTTTAAGGGCCTTGACGGGGGCGGCGGGCCATTCGCCACCGCTTCCGGAGTCGGCGAGGCCGGCGTCGGCGAGACGGGCGATGGCGGTTTTGCGTTGTTCTTCGGTGAGGGTCGGGGCCAGTTGCGCGAGGCGAGAGATGAGGAAGGTGAAATCGTTGAGGTCCCGGCGTCGGCGGCGGACTGGGTGTTGTCGCTTTGGCTGGGGGCGGAGATATCGACCTGGCGGTCCCAGGTGGGGAACCGTTCCTTGAGTTCGTGAAGGAAGGTGGCGCGCTGGTCGGGGAGGAGCTTGGCGAAGGCGTGTTCGACTTCATCGGCGAGGTAATTTTCGCGGATTTCGTTGGATTCGTCGGCGAAATCGACCTGAATCAGGCGCAGCCGATTCACCGTGGCGGCGACGAGCCGCGAGATGTCCGTAGCGAGTTCCGGCAAGTGGACCCCCTTTGAGTCGGTATCTGTTTGTGCGCGGATGGTTTGGGAGCATTATAGGGTCGGCGTGGGAGGGCCACAAGGTTTGGTTTGAGTAATGGTTTTGAGGAGTGGAGGGGGGCAATCGGAGTTCACGCTTTCAGCGTGTTTTTTTCGGAAAGGTAGGGTTTCCGAAGACACGCTGAAGCGTGAACTCCGTGTTACGTCTTCGTGGTTTTACGATTTTTAGGGATGAACGTCACCGCGGGGACGTAAGGTAGCCGCCAGCAGATGTTCGATGCTGGCGAGGCGAGCATTGAGTTCGAGGCCGCGAAGGATGCCGAGCAGGATGACTAACCGAACGGTGATATAAAACGCGATGCAGACGAACAAAAAATAGGCGCTGGTGATAATGTTCCAGGTCATGGCGTCAATGGGAGTGTGATCGGGGTACCTGATGCTGACGTATTTCATCAGGACGTACACTCCCGCGAGCGCGGCCCAGCAGGCCTTAGTGAGGCGTGTTGCGAAGCGTACCCGGGCCTTTTCGCGGCCAATGCGGCGTAATAGTTCCATCTTGTCCTCTTCGGGCAGAGGGCCGGACTGAATACCACCGGCTTGAAGCAAGGATGTGCCGAGTGTTGGCTGATTGGGCTGACTCATGACATTGTCTCCATTTCCCGCCGAAGCGCGTGCTTGGCGTAAAAAAGCCGGGATTTGACTGTTCCAAGATCGCAGCCGGTCACGTCGGCGATTTCCTGGTAACTCATTTCTTCGAGAAAACGGAGCATGAGAATCTCGCGATGCTCCAAGCCAAGTTTTGCCAGAGCCGTGTGAATCTGCGCCGCGTCCTCGGGCGAAAACTGAGGCTCCGGTCCGGTTGCCAATCCCCGTTCATCGACGGTCTCCAGCGGAACGTTTTTACGCCGTGACCGCAGCGAATCGATGGAATGATTTCGCGCAATGCGATAGAGCCAGGGGCGAAAGGCGGACACTTCCTTGAGCTTGCGCAAGTCGCAATAGGCGGCAAGCCATACTTCCTGGACCACGTCGTGGGCGTCCTCGCTGCCGATCATACGGCGAACAAAATACATCAGGGGGCCATAATGGAGTTCGACGAGCCTGGCAAATGCCACGTCATCGCCGGACCGGCTTCGGTGTATGAGCGTCTCCTCAATGAATTGCTGGTGCGGATCCATAAACCTCCTTATCCACAGTCGGAGGCAGGCGTCAAAGGTTCATTATTTTTCAGGATTTCTTTCATGCGTTTTGAATGCGTTGCCGCAGCAGAATGAAATTGCCGCCGTCAGCGCCGCGCCGCAAGGAAGCGGGGGCTTCGGCTCAACACGGATGGGAAATTGGGGTGGAAAATTGGAGTTTACGTTGTTTTTGGGCGGCCGAAGTGGATAGCCCACTGGTGGCTGGGCTTCTCGATGATGCGGTAGAAGATTTCCGCGCAGATGATGGGGATGAGAAGCATAGAGATGTAAGCGGGGATGGAATGGAACATTGGAGCGAGCCGGATGCGAAGAAGAATGCCGGTAAGGATTTGAAGGGCAAGCGTGTGGGTCAGATAGAGGCTGTAGGAAATGCGCCCAAGGTATTGAATGAGCGCGTTGGAAAGCCACGTGCAGAGTCCGTTGAATTGGGTAGCCGCATAGAGGGCCAGGCCCGTAAGCGCTCCAGCGGCGGGTTCCAGATGATGCGACTGGAGGGCGACGGAGAGCAGGAGCAGAACTCCGATGGGACCGAGAAGCTTCCCGCGCACGAGCATTTCGCGGGACAGGATCGCGCCGAATGCAAAAAGGTACCACCAGTTATATGACCATCCGCCAACGGAAGGATCTCTTGCGAAACAAACCAGCGATGCGATACCCGTGAGCGACAAAATCGCGGTCAATGTGCGATGGGCGGACATTGAGCTGCGCGTCATTTTCTGCACGATCCATTGCAGGAAAATATAGAAAAGGTAGTACTGAATTTCGTAGCAAAGCGTCCAGAACACGATCAGTAATTGAGGGCGGTGGAGGATTCCTTGAAGGTAAAAGAGATTGGCGGCAAGGGTCGAAATGGAGGGAACAGGGTAAGTGGTGGCGTGGAGAGCCTTGCTGAAAAGAACACTGATGGCGACGGTCATGGCGATCGCAGACCAATAGGGCGGATCGAGCCGCAAGGAGCGACGGACGGCGAATTTGACCACGAATCCGCCTGTGACCGTGACATTACGAAGGGAGTAGGCGATGACGAAGCCGGAAATAACAAAAAATATCTCGACGCCCAGAAAACCGACCGCGTTCGCAACGGTGTTCAGCGGGACTACCCATCCGGGCGCATGTTTAAAAAAATCGGAGGTGGAAATATGAAACAGAAGGACGGCCAGGGCCGCCACGCCGCGAAGGCCGTCAATGAAGAGGAGTCGAGGGGACGCACCGGGTTTCTTGATCATCGAAACCATCCGCTGTTTGTGGAGTCTCTTATGGTAATCGAAACAGTTCATTGAGCTTGATTATTATTTTGTCCGTGTGACGGGCAGGTATTTGGGGTCTTTGAAGACGGTGGCGAGGACTTCGTTGATGGTGGCGATGGGGGCGGTGTAGGCGAGGCGGAATCCTACGTCGGAGAAGCCGTTGGGGGATTGGGCGGAGTTGGGGTCGAGGGGTTGTTTTTTATCGAAGGGGAGTTGGGGCGGTGAGAGGGAGGAGCCGCCGATGACGCCAAGGGTGCCAGGGTCGGTGCCGTTGGTGGGGAGGAGCGCGTCGACGGCGGCGACGGTGGGCTGGGCGTCCTTGATGACAGCGGTGGCGGTGTCGGCGTCGAAGACGTACTCGGCGACGTTGCCGACGAGGTCGTGCATGGCTCCGGTGCCGGTGTTGGGAGGGGCGAGGCCGGGCTGTGTGCCGACTTTTCGGAACCAGATGGTGGAGCCTTTGTAAGTGTCGGCGGCATCGGTGGCGGGGGAGGCGCGGTTGGGAAGGATTTTCTGGAGGTCGCTGGTTTTCCAGGGGACCGCGTTTTCAGAGGTGACGCCGGCGAACATGAGGTCGGGGATGTTGAACATGCCGGCGTCAGGGAAGGCCATGCCGTTGGTGGATTCCTGCCTGGAGAAATTTTGCTGCGCCAGCCAGGCGGTGCCGCGGAGATTCCAGGCATCTTTGGTGAGGGCGGGAACCTCGAATTGTTTGTAAGCGGCGGTCCATTCTTCGGTGGTGGGGAGGCGGCAGCCGAGGAGGCGGGAGATGTAGATCGCGGACCACGGGCTGACTTGTTGGAGAGGCATGTCGGGGCCGGGGGGTTCGGGGAGGGCGGCATTGGGGTAATAGGAATTAGCGGCGGGCTTTTGCGGGACTTTGAAGAGCCAGTCGGGATTGGGTCCGAATTTTCCGCCGGCGATGGTCCAGACGCGGGGGCCGTCCCAAGGGTCGCCGGCGTTTTTGAACCAATGCGCTTTGTCGGCGGACTTGGGGGTATTGTCGAGGTCGGCGAAACGGCCGGAGGCATTGGCGAGATCGGCAAAGAGGCCGAAGGACATCTCCGTGGTGCACAGGTAGATGGTTTTTTGGCCGGTCTTTTCGTCGATTTGGAAGCGATCGAATTCGAGGGTGCGGTCGGGGTGGTTTTGCTGTAGAAGCGGCGGACGTTGAGGTCGGGGCTGGGGTCCTGGTCCCAGCCGGCGAGCTTGGGGCCCGCGCCGACGGCGGAGGATTCTTCGTTGGTTTGCTGGAGCGGTTTGGCGATGCGGGCGAGGAGCGACTGGATGTTGGGATCGTTTTTGATCGCGGGGGGCATGGCGTTGACGGTGGTGATGAACGATTGCGCGATGGGTTTGAGGTCGGCTTCCTTGAGGCCCTTGTCGGACTGTTTGCGGAGGTTGTAGAAGGCGTCGTTGAAGATCATGCGGGCGTCGGATTGCGGGTTGAGGGTGACGGCGAAGGAGGCGCGGCGGTCGAGCGCGGTCTGGATGGGCGCGGCGGAAACGAGCGTGTCGGCCCAGCGATGCCAGCGGGTGGGGCGTTGGGTCTTGAGTTCGTTGGCGATGGCGGCGGCGCGGGCGTTGTCGAGGGTGCCGGCTTTGGCGGCGGTGGCGAGGAGCGTGACGAGATGAGTTTCTGCGGCATCTTCGTCGGTGAGGACAGGGAGGTTTTCGTTGACGGGCGTGTTGCCGAGTTTGCGCCAGGAGGTCAGGACGACTTCGGCGGCGGGTGCGGCAGTGCGCTGGACGAGGGAGGGGTAGTCGCTAATGGTGTCGATCGCGAGGAGGTCGCCGACGCGGGTGGTGAGGGGGCGGAGCGCGGAGATGATGTCGGCGTCGGCGAGCAGCGAGGAGGGGTTGGTTTTCCATTTGTCGGAGAGGGTTCGCCAGGAGACCGCGCCGGGGGCGGGTTCGTCTTTTTGCAGGTCGAGTTGATTGAGGCGGGATTCGATGGTGGTGTAATCGTTGATGAGGGCGACGGCGTCGAGGCGTGTGCGGTCGTAGGTGCCGGCGCGCTCGCGGGAGAAGGATTGGTAGCCGGGATCATCGACTTGCGGGAGGTCGTCGGCCCACTTGAGCGCGGGGTTGGTCATGAGGTCGGTGAGAGCGGCGTCACGGTAGGTCGTGGCAACTTTGGCGGCGATGGTGTGGCGCCAGTCGGTGCCCTGAATGGTGGTGAGGCCTTCGACGTTGGCGGGGATTGTTGCGTCAAAGCCGGCGTAGATTGTTTCGAGGGATTTAAATTTTCGGACGTAGGTTTGGTATTTTTCATATTGATAGGTTTGGAGGCCAGCGGATTCGGCGGCGACTTTGTTGAGGAACGCCGTGTCGGCTTTGAGCCACTGATCTCGGACGACCGGCGTGGCCTGCAGGAGCGGCGAGCTGGTCAGGCGGGCGCGTTGCTCGGCGATGTATTCGGCAGGGTGGACGATGTAGGGGCTGACCCACTCGTTGCCTTCGGCGGTGAGTTGGTCGAGGTCGGTTTTGGCTTTGGCGACGAGCGTTTCCAACTGGGCGCGGTTTTTTTGGATGGGTGAGATGGGGGTGAGCACGGCGAGTTCCTGCTGCAGCCGGTCGCGATGCTGGGCAAGCGTCGGAAGATTTTTGTCCTGTGGATTGGCGGCGGTGATGACTTTGATCATGTTGTTTTGCACTTGGTCGAGTGAGGCGTTCCAGTTGACGGCGGCGCGGGGATCGACGGGCAGCTTCACGTAGCCTTGCGCGATCTCGGGGACGTGCGTGTACATGTCGAGGGTGATTTTGCCATCGGGGGGAAGTTGTGCGGCGGGGTCTTTGGCGAGCTCGGCGTAGACGATTTCCTGGTCTTTGCGGTTCAGATCGGCGGCGAGTTGCGTCACCACTTTTTCGATGGCGGTGAATGCGGTGGCGAGCGATTGCACATCCTGCAGCGTGCCCTCGGCGGGGGGATTGTTTGGCTGCGAGCCGGCGGGGGCGGCGGTGCCGGAACGGGGAAAATCCTCGGCGAAGGTGGGGAACGCGTCGAGCAGCGGCACATGCGTTTGCGGGAGCAGATGAATCTGCGCCTCGATGCTGGTCCAGCGGCGATCGATGTCGGTGACGGTTTTGGAGGCGTTGATGGTGCGCTCAATGTTGGCAAGGGCGTCCACGGGGGTGATGGTTTTGGCGCGTTCGTTGACGTCGATCGGTGAGGTGGGGATGGCGGGGGGCGCGCGGAGGCGATGAGGGCGCGGATGCCGGCGGCGGGCTTGAACCAGCCGCGTTTTTCGTATGCGGCGGCGGTGATGTCGAGGGTTCCGAGCAGCGGCCATTGCGCGGGAGTCATCGCATCGCGGATGCGGTCGATGAGTTCGTCGCCCTGTTTGGTGTAGTACGGGCCGTAGCCGGTGCGGGCGGCGTCGGTGGGGTTGGCGGCGAGAAATTTCGGGGTTTGGCCCTGCTTCGCGATGGCTTTGGGCTCGTACTTCGGCAGGTCGCGGCCGGCGTCGTTGAGGAGTTTGACGATTTGTGCGGGATAGGGATCGGCAGCGAGTTTTTTCTTTTCGTCGTCGGTCATGTTGTCGAGAAAATCGCCGAACCAGGCGTGGTAGGAGAGACAGAGTTTTTCCCAGCGGGGCTGATCGAAATCGATCTTGGGGGGGCGGGTGAAAATCCATGCGCCGACGCCGCCGAGGATGAGGACGCCGAGGACCGCGGCGGCGATGAGCGGAGCCTTGGATTTTTTGGGCTGCTTGATCCAGGTATCGATTTGGGGGGCGATTTTTTCGAGGTCGCGTTCGTCGGCGGGGGCACCGGGATCGAGGAGTGCGTTGCAGAGTTTTCGCCAGTCTTCGCCGTTGGGGCCGAGGGCGTTCCATTCTTTGCTGGGGCCGATGGTGCCGCCGACGTAGGGGCGGAGGTTGACGAGTTCAAAGAGAATTTTGGCGAGGTCGGCGAGTTCTTTTTTTCCGGAGTTGGCGTTGAGCGCACCGTCGGGAGCGGGGTCGGAAAGATGGACGGTGGCGGTGGCGAGATCGGCGGAGTTGGCGAGGAGGATATTGGAGGGCTTGAGGTTGCCGTGGGGGCGTTTGGTGGTTTTTCGCAGATCGTTGAGGCCGCGGACGACGGTGCCGAGGATGTTGCGGAGGTCGTTGTTGGTGACGCGGACGCGGCCATCGATGAGGGAATGGAGGGAGCGTTCGTAGCGGTCGAGGATGGCGTAGGCGCCGGTGGGGCGGATGGAGGCGGGGACGGGGCCGACGGTATTACCGGAGCGGCTGAGGGGTTTTCCGCCGCTTTGCGGGTTGTCAGGGTTTGCCGCGCGGAGGGCTTTGACTTCGTGGACGGGTGCCCAGGCTTTGGAGATTTTGGCGATGTCGCGTTGGGTTTTTAGACGGAGGAGGAAGGCATCGACTTCGTCGCGGAGTTGCTGTTCCGTCCAGATGCCGGCGGGGGATTGGAGGAGTTTGAGGACACGTTTTTCGTCTGACTTCAGGGCGTAGACGGAGCCGACGCCGGTTTGGTGGAGGCGTTGTGCGGTTTCATGCTGGGCGAAGGTGGGCATGGCGTGCTTGGTAATTGGTAAATAGTAATTGGTAATTGGCACAAGTCATTGGCTCGCGATTTCTGCGGGGCCAATTACTATTTACCAATTACCAATTACCGGAATATCGCGGTTAGTCCGCGGGTTTTGGGGGTGTTGTGGTGATGATGCCGGTTTTTTGGACGGTCATGTGGACGTCGGTGGATTTCCAGCGGCAGGATTGGAGTGGGAGGATTTGGCGGCGCGGGTCTTTGTCGCCGGGGGCGTCTTCGAGGGTGCCGGGGAGTACGCCGACGAGGACGTAGAGCTGCATTTTGTCGCTGCCGCCCTTGGCGAACCAGGCGTCCCAATGCGGGTCCTTCATGGAGAGGGTCTGGGGCTGGTTCATGGTGGGGTCGAAGATCATTTTGTAGCTGTCGACGGAATCGCGGAGAGCGTCGCCGGGCTGCCAGTATTGGGTCATGGAGTAGGATTCCCAGCGCTCGGCCTGCTTGGAGTTGAGGGCGACGAGATCGACTTCGAGCTTGCGCGATTCGAGTTTCTGGCGCATGGCGTCATCGAGATCGACGGTGACGTTGAGCTTGGTCGTCGAGCAACAGCCGACGGACATCAGGCCCATGAAGGTGAGTGCGACGAGTGCGAGTGCTTTTTTCAACATGAATTCGCTCCTTTTCAAATAGCGATGTTATTCGGGAATCGTGGAAGATTGAAACACCAAGACGCGAAGACGCGAAGAAGAATTTGGATTGGTTTTTTTCTTCTCTCATTTCTTTTCCTTCGTGTCTTCGTGCCTTCTCGTCTTCGTGTTTCAATCTTTATTCTTTATCTTAATCGAGAGGCGGGCGTTCAGGGCGAGAGTTTTCGGAGGACGCCGTGGATTTCGCGGTTGAAGCGCCAGTCGATGACGATGAGGGAGCGGGTGCGGATGAGGAGGGTGTCGATGTCGGCGAGGGCGCGGTCGAAGATTTTGTGCATGCCGCCGCGGGGGGCGTCGCCGTAGTCGCGGCAGGTGGAGTCGGGGCCGATGGAGGGGAGCATACGGACGAGCATCGCGAGGGTCTCGAACCAGAGGTCGGTGGGGACGAGATCGAAGGCTTCCTGCGGGGTCATAGTTTCGCGGCTGAGGCGGTGCGGTCCGAGGGAATTGAGCCAGCGCGAATCGGCCTGGAAAATGGAACGGATGCGTTCGGCGAGCGGGGCGTGGGCGTTGTGTTCCAAAGCGACCTGGCGGGCGAGCGAGATCAGTTCATCGGTGACGATGGCGAGCGTGGTGTCGTGATTGACGAGGAGCGCCCGCAGCCCCAGGACGCCGAGGGAATAGAGGTCGCATGGGGCGGAGAGGAGGGGGATGACGTCGAACAGGGTTTCGGTGATGGGGACGCCCTCGCCGGCCTTGAGTTGCGCGATGGTGGCGTCGGGGAGTTTTTGGCGTTCGGTGCGGAATCGCCATTCGCCGGCGGCGAGTGCGGTTTCTTTTTCGACGTGGCCGAAGAGATCGAGGCGTTTGGAGCCGACGGGAGCGCGGAGCCAGACAAGGTCATGCTTAGTGGGCCCCCCTCCGCCGCCCCCACCCCCCCCGCTGTCCGCGAGACGTTCCTGCGTGGCGAAGGTGCCTTCGAGGATCATGCCGGCGGGCTCCGCGAGGACTTTGCGGATGCGGAGCGTGCCGCGACCGGAGGCGGGTTTGCTAACGGATTCGGGCTGGTAGACATTGGCGGGCGCGGAGAGGCCGCGAAGAAAATATTGGGCTTCGGAGCCTTCCATCCGGAGGGTGATCGCATCGCCGGGATCGACGAGGTCGGCGGTCGCGGTCCAGAGGAACGGCAGCGAATGGGCGATACCCCCCCACCGCCGGCGTCCAGGTTCACCTGGAAGGAATTCGCGGTGAGGTTGAGGAGGGGACGTTGGGTGTGTGACGTAAGGGCACGGACGGCGGCGATGCAATCTGCGAGGAGTCGGAGCTTGAGGTGATAGGTTTCGATGAGGCGGCCCCATTTGCCGTGCTTGCCGAGGAAGAGGCGGCCGTCGGCAGTGCCGGTATCGCCGTGCTTGCCTTCGAGGGTTTCGTTGAGGCGGTCGAGATGTACAGCGGCGCGGCCGGAGAGGATTCCGTCCCACGATCCACCGGCGAGGAGGTCGAAGAACGCGTCGAGCGGTGCCGGTGCGTAGGCACGGACGAGCATGAGGCCGCCGACGCTGAAGGGGACGAGTGTGTTCTTACCCCCCCCACCAGTCACTTCGGAATCGGGGCCGGTATTGGCGTTGGTGGGAGCGTTGAAGGTCACGGGAATCAGCGGGACTTTGGTATCGCCGGGGATGTACAGATAGCGATGCAGCGAGCCGCTGTATGCGGGGAGATTTTTTTCGAGGAGCAGGGCGTCGTCGGTGCAGAGGGTCCACGGGCTATTGGTGCCGGCGTGAAGGGGATGGACCATTTCGCGTTTTTCGGGATCGTAAAAGAGCGGACGCGGATGGGCGGTCTCGTAGCCCGTGCGGAAGATGGTGCTGACGGCATGGTCGTCGAGGGTGTCGTACGCTTTGAAGAGACGGGCCCAGCGGTCGTCGAGGATTTTGTTGGTGAGGGCTTCGCGGGCGGAGGCGGGTGCGGAATCGAGGCCGTCGAGATTTTGGATCCAGAGTTCGATGTAGCCGTGGAGGCGTCCGCCGGCGTCGGTGATGCAGCCGAGGTAAACGATGGCGTCGAGAAGGGTTCGCAGGGTGATGAACTGTGCGGCGAGGGGGTCGGGGGATTGGCGGGCGATGATGTTGATGCGGAGGGGCGCGGTTTTGGCTTCGGGGAGGAGCGAGATGGGGAGGAAGCCGGGAGGGAGCGCGGGGAGGGGTGCGGTCAGGATGGGGTCGGCTGGGGGCATTTATTCCTCGCGAGGGTATTGGGCGAAAGTTTACGTGGAGTGCGGGGATTGGTCAAAAAATGGGGTTGAGGAACAAATGGTTTTCGAGGGCTTTTGAACTTACACGAGGTTCAGCCCCCGATCATGACGGTGGGGCAGCCCAGGACGATGGTGCCGCCATGGGCGCAGGTATCGCCCATGCGAGCGGCCGGCATTCCGCCGATCATGACGGTGCCGGAGCCTTTCGCGATGGTGTCGGGCGGTCCGACGCAGGTGCACATTCCGGTAGCGACCGCGGCGGGCAGACTTCCGATCAGGACCGTGGGGACACCCGGGGGCAAAATCGGGCCGCCTACATGGGGGACCAGGACCGTGACCATTGGACAGACATGCATATCGGAAACGCGCGCGGCTGGAGGCATGGACAATCCTTTTCGATCAGCGTTTAAGCGGCAGATATTGCAGACAGTAAATGGGATCCTCGGCACCTTTCGGCGGGAACTTCTGCGAGACAAGATATGCCGGCTTGCGGCCCATGTTGAGGAATCCGGTCGATCGAGGGTTGTTCGTGTCGATCAAGCGGCCATTGGCGGGGGTGACGGGTTGGGTGTAATCGATGGGGGCGAGACGGTTTTCGCGTTCGGCGGGTGAGTCGTCGGGGCTGTGGATTTCGCAAAAGAGGCGGGCGACACGTTTGCGGGCTTCGATCTGTTCGGGAGCGTTGCCTTTACCGCGAGCGAGCTGGTCGTCTTTCATCCAGGCGTCGGATTGGGCCTGTGCGTCAGCGGAGGCTTTTTGGGCGTGCTGCTGGAGGGCAGCGATCTGTTTTTGCGTGTCGGCGGATGCGGTCATGGCGGCTCGCGAATCAGAGAAACAGTTAAGTGCGAAGGCGGGAAGGCGCTATCCGGGCCATTTGCCCTTGTGATCCTGTTTGGCTTTGTCGGGGTCGTCGCCACCAACTTTGTTGCCCGTGCCGGCGGTTTTTCGGGGGCCGTTGGGGAAGCTCCCGCCGCTGCTGGTGGGGTCAGCGGCAGGTTTGGGCTTGTCGCCAAAAAGGATGTCTTTGTAGCCCGTCAGATTCTGGCCGCCGCTGCCGAGCGCCATTCCTTCCTTGTCGAACTTATCCTTGGCAGCGGAGATCCGGTCCTTTTTGTCCTTGGCGTCGTCGACGTAATTGCGGGCGTCGCCGATCATGCCGCGGATCGGTTTCATGATGCCGTCGAGGACGGCGTTGCCCTTGCCAAAGAGGTCGGTGAAGACGAGGTCCCAGAGCGGGAAGATCGTGTTCCGGACCTGCAACGAGAGCAGATAGGGCAGCGCGCAAGATAAATTTCCATGGTGACGGCTTTATTGTCGGCGGCGGGAGATCGCAGGGCTTCGAGTTTGGCGGCGAGTTGTTTGGAAGCGAGGGCGATCACGTTGTCGGCGTAGGGTCCGAATTTTTGCTTGAGCGCGTCCTCACCCTTGTCGATTTGCTTTTCCGGTCCGAGGGCCTGTCCCTGGACGGTCACGGTTTTCTTCTTGATGTCCTGAAGGAAGGAGAGGGTGTCGTAAAGAAAGCCGTAGAGTTTATCGAATAGGAGGTCATGGGCGGTGCCGTCGAGCCATTGCTGGTCGTTTTTTTTGGTCCCGTCCTTACAAAGGTGGATGTAGACGGATTTGAGCAGTTCCACGTTGCCCCAGACGACTTTGCCGATGATGGCGTCGAGCGGAGAAGGCATGCCGCTGGAGAAACCGAGTACGTCGGCAAAGGCGCTGTTGACGACTTTGTCAGCGGGTAGCGGGTCGGGCTTTTTGTCGGCGGGGTCTTTGGCGGGCGGCGGGTTTTTCCTCAGGAGGTGGGTCTTTGGCGTCAGGGTCGGGCGTCTTGGGGCCTTTGCCGAAGGTGTCGAAGAGGTCGCTGATCGTGCCTGCGCCGGGGGGCGGCGTGTCATCGTCCGGAGCGCCGAGGGCATCGGTGACGTCTTTCTTTGCGTTGTTCGACATCATCGACGGCACCGCCGAGCCCGCCGGGAAGCGTTGATTTTGAGGCGGCAGCCGGGGCATCCTTTGGCAGCGGGTACCACGGCGCGAAGGTGTGAGGCTGATATTTTTTGACGGTGTTGAGGCTGAACTTATAGCAGGCATCTTCGATCAGCGGCTCATACGCGGAGCGGAGGCTGAGAAAGATACCAAAGTAGATGTCGTACGCTTTGAAGAGGATGTCGAAAACTTTTTTTGCGCCGCCCGCGATGGAAGGGAGGGGGATCAGCGTGGGTTTGCCGGCATCGGTGGGATGCAGGTAATAGGTGTCCAGTTTTTTGGTGCAGTACTGATTGTAATCGGCGCAGTCTGGTGGAAGTCAATGCCGGCCTTGTGGACTTTGAGGTACTCAATGGTTTCGGTGTTGATGGTTCCGCCGGCCTTGGTGACGTCGTCCAGAAGGAATTTGAAGGAGCCGGGGTCAGGTTCCGAACCGCCCCCGCCGACAAGTTTGCCGACTGCGCCGGCAACAGCGCCTGCAGCGCCGCGGCTCTTCTTGAGTTCCTCGTGGACCGTTTTGGCGGACGAGATGAAGCCATAGAGGAGCGTGGACTCCCGCTCGAGCGCGTCGCGGAACAGGATGCCGCGGCCCGAGGGTTTTTTGTCTTTCTCGTTGTCAAACTTCGGATGGGGAAAATGGTTGGTCGTATCCGCATGGACGTGGCCAAAATGAACAAATTCGATGGCGTCGGACGGCTTTGCCGTGTTCGGCGGAGTGTCGGCGCTGTTGGGTCCGACGGCGAGAGGTTTCTTTTCTTTTACCGGGTCCAGGGGATCGGCGTTATCAAACTCGGGCGTGGCGGTATCGGGCTTGGGCGCCGCACCATCAGCGGCCAGCGCGCCCGAGGCCATATCGAGAGCGGAACTTGCGAGATCACCGAATCCCATGAGGAACTCCGGTAAGAAGGTGGGGTTATTGGGTCAGGTCGGCAAGGGAGCTCTTGGTGGCGTCATCGATTTTGCCGGTGGTGTCGAGATTGTTATCCGTTTGGAAATTGGTGAGGGCGCGGACGGTTTGGTCATCCAGGTCGCCGGTTTCCTCGCAGTCATAGCCAAGGTTGGAGAGACGCTGCTGGACACCGGTGACTTCATCGATCGGGTCGAGGTGGCCAATGAAGAGGGTGTGGACTTCTTTGCCGCCCTTGAGACGAAGAGTGCCGCTGGAGGCGTCGCCTGGGATGAATTGTTTGAGCACGCCATCGCCGTCGGTGCTGCCTTTGAACGTTTTGGGACCAATTTCCAGCACATACGCTTCGTTGGAACGCGGCTTGTCGCCTTTCATCAGCTTGATGGCGATCTTGATCGGATCGCCCTTTCGACGGAACTTGTGGCGAGCCTCGGTAGGGCGGCTCTCGGTCTTGGTCTCCAGCTCCGGGATGTACACTTCGTCGCCGGTGTAGAGGACATTCTGATTTTTGCGCTTCGCTTTTAAGGCAGCGTTATTGCCGTCGTTCCAGATCGTCTTCCAGAAGAAGCCGGTGGCGAGTGCGATGCTGGGGATGGTATCCCCCTGCGAAACGGTGTATTTGGCCATGAGATTCTCCCGGGTCCGCGTTGATCGTGGTGAGGAACGATCAGGCGGGTTCCCATGCGTCCTTGTCGAGATCGGGGAACGAGATTTTACACGAGCCGGGGTCGATGCCATCGACGCGTCCGACGCCCTTGTCGTCGGTCGAGGAGTCCCAGACCGTGCCATCACTCATTTCGACGGTGAAGTGAGCGCCCGGAACGGGCTGGTCGGCATCGTCAATGAGTTGGACTTCGATCCAACTCGTTTTCGGGGGCACCTCCGGATCGGGTTCTTCCTCGTCCGTGGAGTGGGGATCGACCTGCTGGGTGCCATATTTTCCGGTTTGGGTTTCGCGTTGATAGGCTTTGGCGGATTCGACGGCACCGGGATCGGCGTCGTCGGCGTCGGCGGCCACGTCGGCGTCAGTCGGAGGCACGAGGGTGCCGGGTGAACCGTCTTTGGGACTGGGCATCGGATTTCCTTTCTGCGTCGATGGCGCTGACCGTTAGTGTAACCGAGACGCGGGTCAGTTGATTTTTACCAATGAGCCCTGGACGGTGAGGACAGCGGATGAGGAAACCGTCGTGGGGCCGTTACCCTTGAATTCCGCCGTGCCGTCTGCCGCGACGGAGACGGTGGCGGCGGTGACTTTAAAGCCGCCGGACGGAGCTTTGCATGCGAGGTCGGCCTGTGTCTTGATCGTCGTCGCGCCGGTCGCTTCGATATCGAACGTCCCGGTCGTGCCAAGTTTAATGCCGTCGGCGGCGATCGCGAGATACTGGTCGCCCACCTTGATGGTCACGGATGTTTTGCCTTCAATGACGATGTTGTCGGCTTTGAGGAAGTAGTCGCTGTCGGTGACTTCGGAGTGTTTGCGCCGAATTCTTCGGTGACGTCGCCGGTCACTTTAAGGCTCTGCGTGCCCGTCACGGCCTTAGCTTCTTTGCCGTCGATGGTCGTGTGCACATCGTTCTTCACGTGCTCCATGAAATCGACGTCCACGAGAACGTGCTTCTTATTCTTCACATGCTCAAACTTGTCTTTTTCAACGACGAGGTGGCGGTTATTGAGAATATTTTCAAAGCGATCATTTTTGACGCGGATGTCCATGTTCTTTTCGGCATGGATAAAAATATCCTCTTCACCTTTTTTGTCCTCGAAGCGGAACTCATTGAAGCCCTGGCCGCCCTTGGAGGAATTGCTCTTGATCGTGGAGATGGTCTGGGACGTGGGCAGATCGTAGGGGGGCGCGTTTTCGCCGTTGTAGACGCGGCCGGTGACGATGGGGCGGTCAGGATCGCCTTCGAGGAAATCGACGATGACCTCCTGGCCGATGCGCGGGCAGAGAAAAGCGCCCCAATTCTTGCCCGCCCAGTTCTGCGAGACGCGAATCCAGCAGCTTGAGGTTTCATCCACGGTCTCGGTCGGGATCCCAGAAAAACTTCACTTTGACGCGGCCATGCGCGTCGGTCCAGATTTCTTCGCCGGCCTTGCCGACCACGATCGCCGTCTGCGGCCCCTGAACCGTCGGCTTGGGCGTCAGCCGCGCCGGGCGGAACGGAACCTTCGCGGGCATGACCGTGATCTGGGACGTGTAGACCGTGCCCGACGTGCGGCCACCGGCGCGCATCTGATCATTGTTCAACTGATAGCTGGCGGCGATCACGAGGTAATCCCCCTGGGCCACCACGGGATGCTCATCGAATTCAAAAATCGCGCCGCGGAAAGGCCGCGCGCTGAGGAGGTCGCATGCGCAACTGAATATTGCGATTCATGCTCCTCAATGCGCGTACGAGCATAGAAGCGGCCTTCATCCGGAGTCGTGTACACGCCGGGATAATCGTACAGCCGCAACATGCTGGTGCCTTCCGTGTTCTGCACGGAAACCGCATTGAAAAGATCGGTCTTGGGGGTCAGCGGGTTGTAATCCGTCAGGGCATAGGAGTCGGAGAGAAGCTCATTGCCGTGGACCCAATCCCATGCGTAGCAATCTTCATCCTCGCCGGGATCGGGCTCGTCGAACTTCAGTGTTTCATAGTTGGCGGTTTTTTTATGTGCGGTCGGGGCGTCGCAGAGGACGAGGGTATGCTTGCCGTTCTCATGTTTGAAGTAGTAATAGATGCCTTCATTTTCCATGAGGCGTGAGACGAAATTGAAATCGGTTTCGCGGTATTGGACGCAGTATTCCCAGGAGCGGTACGTCTCGGTGAGCTGATCCTCAATATCGGTATAGCCGCGATCCTTGAAAACGGATTTGATGATGTCCGGAACGGTTTTTTCCTGAAAGATACGGCAACCGGCGGTGCGGGTGAGGAACCACAGCCAGGGAACCAGCGTGACGCGATAGGAGTAAATGATATTCGCGCCCTTGGCCTGATCGACAGCGGTGAGGACAAAGCGCGAGACGAACCCGTTGAAGTAGCGCGTGGTTTTATTGCCGGCGAGGAGGCGGACGGTGATGTTCGTGCCGAGAAGGTCTTTGGCGGCGGCGGGTTGGCCGCCTTCGGTGAAAAGGTCGAGTTCGAATTGGAAGAGGCGGCCGAGGGCTTCGGAGCCGTGCATCCCGGTCATCAGCAGTTTATCGCCGCCGAGGGCTGTTTCGACAGCCATCTGGCGGTTGGCTTGGACTCGTGTTGCCTGGGTCATGTTCAATCCCTATTTAGGACCGTATCGATCAGGGTCGGTAGACGGCATGGAACACTTCCAGCTTGCCGCCGACGTACTCTATGGAAAGTTCCCAGTCGCCAATGACAAGAGGTTCGGCCTTGGTGCCAAGCCGGGCGATCTTGCCTTGCATCAACGGGGTGAGGAGTCCGCGTTTGCTTACTTGCTCCATGCGGCGGCGAGAGGGCTGATGGGGAAATCGGTTTGGGAATTAATGGTGGCGGGGCCGTTGAATTGCGCTTTGGAATACTCGGCCATGTGGTCGGTGGCGTTGGGCTTGATGCGAAATTCACGGCCATCGACCTTGATGGTGAACCTCGTAGAGACTGAAGTTCCGGCGTAATCCGCTTCAAAATCATAAGCTTCCCAGAATTGGCCGGTGAGCTTCGCCTCTTTGCCGGCGCCCTTGCCGGCTTTGAAGATGACGGCGACGAAGGTGGTGACGCCAATGATGGCCACGGCCTTTGCGAGGGCGGTGGCGGCGGTATCCAGATCGCGATCCGTGGTGGCCGAGCGTGCAACCTGGATAAAGGTCGCGATGTCTTTGGCCGCCGTGAACGCCTGCATTCCAATGGTGAATACGCCGACGACGAGAAAAATAGCGTCAGCGATCTCTCCAATGCCGACGAAATGGAGGGCGGCCCACGTCGTGAGGGTCGCGACGGTGACGGCTATCGCGGTGGGGGAAAAGAGCGCCATGAATTCGCCGCGCATGTCGGCGGGGAGTTTTGGGCCGGCGCGGTAAGCGGCATTGAGAAGCTTGGCGGACATGGACCACGAGGCGATGTCGGAGCGCGATTGGCTGGTAATGCCGGGAATGGGGGACGGTGCGCGGCAGGACGTGCCTTCGTCAATGATGACGGGGCGTTCACTCTGGCAGAGAAATCCTGGCGTGCTGGAAGGAGGCATGCGATTGCTTGTCCTTAGTCGTAGGCGTAACTGAAATTTCCGTCGGCCGCGCCGACGTGAATGCGGGTCGCCGGTTTGCCGTCCATCATGCGGGCCAGCATCTCCTGGCCGATGTCGGGGAGCATGTTGTTGGTGATGAGCGCTTCCACCATGCGGGCACCGCGTTCCAGCTCAGTGCAGCGAGTCGCGATCAGATCGGGCACCGCTTCATCAAAGGTGAACGGAATCTTGTGATTCTCCTTCACGCGCTTCTGCACCTTCGTGAGGTTCAGGCGGATGATCGCCTTGAGCATTTCCTTGCTGATCGGATAGAACGGAACGACGACGAGGCGGTTGAGCAAGGCGTCCGGGAACGTCTTTGTCAGGTGCGGACGCATCGCTTTTTCGAGGGCCTCCGCATCGGGCATCAGGTCGGGGTCCTTGCACATGTTGATGATCACATCCTGCGCGGCGTTGCTGGTGAGGATGATGATGCAGTTCTTGAAATCGATGTCGCGGCCTTCGCCATCTTCCATGTGGCCCTTGTCGAAGACTTCAAAGAAAATTTCGTGCACGTCGGGATGGGCTTTTTCGACTTCATCCAATAGCACGACGGAATAAGGGCGGCGGCGGACGGCTTCGGTAAGGACGCCGCCCTCGCCGTAGCCGACATAGCCCGGAGGGGAGCCTTTGAGCGTGCTGACGGTATGGGCTTCCTGGAATTCAGCCATGTTAATTTTGATGAGGTTTTGTTCGCCGCCGTAGAGAGTCTCGGCGACGGTGAGGGCGGTTTCAGTTTTGCCCGTGCCGGAGGGGCCGACGAGCATGAAAACGCCGACGGGGCGGTTCGGATTATCAAGACGGGCGCGGCTGGTGCGGACTGCGCTTGGCGATGATGTCGAGGGCGTGACGCTGGCCGATGACGCGGCGTTCGAGCACGTCGGCAAGTTTGAGAACCTGCTCGATTTCGTTCTTCGCCATGCGGCCGACGGGAATGCCGGTCCAGTCCGCGACGACGGAGGCGACGGATTGGGCATCGACGCAAGGAAAGATAAGGGGACTTTCGCCCTGCAGCGTCGTCAATTTTTCCTGCAGCGCGTTCAGGTCGGCAAGGAGCTTGTCGCGCTCTTCGGGCTTGAGCGGCGGAGGTGGGTTCCGGCTTCGGCGGCTTTGGGATCGTTCGCGGATTCGATCGGTTCGCCCGCGCCGCGGAGTTTGACGCGAATCTCGATGACTTTACCGACGAGTTCTTTTTCGTCGTTCCAGCGTTTTTCGAGGGTCACGAGACGGTCGCGTTCGGCCTTCAGTTCAATCGTCGATTTCCGCCGTAGCGGGCTTTGTGATCGACGCCGACCACGGTTTCCTTGTTGATGATGCCAAGTTCGGTTTCGAGCGATTCGATGCGCTTGCGGGCGTCATCGACTTCAGCGGGGACGGCATGCTGGCTGATCGACAACGCGAGCGGCGGCGGTATCGATCAGCTTGATCGACTTGTCCGGAAGCTGGCTGGCCGGAATGTAGCGGGCGGACAGCTTTACGCTGGCTTCGATCGCTTCATCGAGAATCTGCACCTTGTGGTGTTTTTCAAACGCAGGCGGCAACGCCGCGCATCATGAGGATCGCTTTCTTCTCATCCGGCTCGTCGATCTTGATGACCTGAAAGCGGCGCACGAGGGCGGGGTCCTTCTCAATATGTTTTTTGTATTCATCCCACGTGGTAGCGGCGATGGTGCGGAGCGTGCCGCGGGCCAGAGCGGGCTTGAGCAGATTGGCCGCGTCGCCGGTGCCCGCGCCACCGCCGGCACCGATGAGCGTGTGCGCTTCGTCGATGAAAAGAATGATCGGTTTGGGCGAACCCTGCACTTCTTCAATGACCATGCTTGCAGGCGATTTTCGAATTCGCCCTTCATCGACGCGCCCGCCTGCAGGAGGCCCATTTCGAGCGTGCGAAGCGTGACTTCCTTCAACTGCGGAGGGACGTCGCCGCGGGCGATGCGAAGCGCGAACCCTTCGACGACGGCGGTTTTTCCCACGCCCGCTTCACCGGTCAGGATCGGATTGTTCTGCCGGCGGCGCATGAGCACATCGACGATCTGCCGAATTTCTTCATCGCGGCCGACGATGTGGTCGATCTCGCCCTTGCGGGCTTTTTCCGTGAGATCGACGGTGATATTTCTTGAGGGCTTCCTGCTTGCCCATTTGTGCGGGAGCGACCGAGCCGGAGTTTTCGCCCGGAGCAACCCCCCCACCGACATCGCCTTCGCGCGCGATCAATTCTTCTTCCGGACTCTTCGCGACGATCTTCGCGAAATCATCCGTGAGCAGATCGGGCTTGATCTTCTCAAACTCGCGGCTGACCGCGTACAAATAATTGCGAAGCGACTGTTCCTTCACCAGCGCGACGACGAGATGGCCGGTGCGGATTTTCGGGCTGTTGAACATCAGCGAAGCGTATTTCCAGCCGGTCTCCATGAGGTTGACGACGCGATCGGAGAAATCGACATAGGAACCGCCGCCGCCGCGAGGGAGCTTGCTGATGGCAGCGGTCATATCCGTCGCGAGGCGGGCATGATTGATGCCGAAGGTGTTGAGGATATGGTGCAGGTCGGTGTCCTGCAGCGTGAGGATCTGGTTGAGCACGTGAACGATATCGATCAACGGATTGCCGGCCGTCTTGGCGGCAACCGTGGCGGCCTCGAAGCACTTGTAGCCCACCGAGTCGAGCTTGCGGAACATGGAAATTGCTTTGATTTCAGCCATGGAGCGTGATCCTTTTCAAACATTCTGCGCGTCGGCGCGGGTTATCAGTTTGTCTAACCTTTTATTACGACGTGAAGAACGATGAGAAACCGCCGATGAACGCGGATAAACGCCGATGAATAAAATATCGGCGTTTATCTGTGTCCATCGACGGTTCCCTTGTCGTCTGCGTCTTCAATGTAACTCCGTAGTTCATACTCTAAAACCTAATTTTGCCGCGGATCGAGTATCAAATTATCCGCATCGCGGGGCATCGGCTTGGCCTTCGTCCACGTGCTCCAGCCCAGGAGGCCGCTCTTTCCAAGCTGCGCGGCGGGCACTTCCTCTTTTCGCAGGATCAGTTGCACGTCCCACGCCAGTTCGTCGCCGATGTAGTTGCGGACCCAGTCGATCAGCCGTTTGAGTGAATCGCCGCCGGGCAGCATACGCTGGTAATCGCGATAGGTCATTGGCCCCATGATAATGCGGAACTTGTATTGGCACTCCCAGATGCGCGAGCCGACGATCGCCGTGCTGCCCACCAATCCGGTGCGGCGGCTCTCGCCAAGGCGGCACTGCGAATCGCGGGGCAATTCGATCCACTCCCCCACGAACGTTTCCACCCGCGTCGCGATCTGGAAAAAATCCTGCACCACCGCTTCCAGCCCCTCGGCATTCCGGGCCGTCCCCGCGAGGCGTCCCGAATAATGCAGCTTGGCGGAATCGGGCACGGCATCGCGGTTGTGTGCGGACTCCATGCCGTCGCCAAAGAGCGAAGCGACATATTCGCGCAAACCGATCGAGACGCCAGATGCTCGTAAGAAACCGCCTGCTGATTGACCGCCCACGCGCGATAAAATAACGAGATCAAACGGTGATGGAACAGATCCAGAAACCGTGACAGCGTCTATCATTGCTGTGCAGGATGCGCTCGCGCGCGAACTCCGTGATCACCAGTGGCAAGGGCCCGTTGGGACCGAACATGCCCAGGAAATTCACGTACATCCGCGGCACATTGGTCAGCGGATCCCGCGTCACCTTGTGAATCGTCGAGGTCGGAAAAGCCATGTCGGCTCCTCGCAGAATCGCACCGGATCGTCCGCCGGGTTTCAGCGACGTGCCGATCTTCGGGGCATCCGGCATTCGCGCATTCAATCCGACGCACCGCGGCGAAGAAATCGAAGGTGGGCCCTTCTTCCTGAAGCTGGAGGGCTAGAGCGTGTGCCGTAGTCCCAGTCTCGCTGGCCATCGCATCACCTCCCCTCTTTCAATCGTCTTGACGACCGTTTCGGTGAACGAGTTGATCGAGACGTACTTGGCGAAAAACCGCTCGAGAACCGCGCCCAGCAGAAAAACGCCGGTGCCTTCAAAGTTGATTTCATCAAACGTAACCGTGACTTCAAGACCGCGGGCAAACGAAATCGGGCCCGGCTTGTTGACGCGCCGGATGATCGACTTCGTCGCGATGTGCTTCACGCCTTCGACCTGCTTTTTAATGTGTGAGAATTCCGCGGCGTCGGTCGTCCCCCGGCTCTCCAGAGGCCCCGTGTATAGACGCAGCAGATCGCGCAGGCGCCGTCGCCCCATGATCGCCGCCGCGCGCATCCGTCAGCGACAAATAATTCAGCGACAAATGCGAGATGATCCGCCACGCCGTGTCACCCTCGGCGTAACTCGGCCGCGGCATCGTCGGCTGGCCGGAAATCGACTTGATCGCCACCACCGGGCGCCGGCTTCCATCGTGAAATCGCTCGGTCCGCGGCCGATCGGCACCGTCAGCGGCAAATCGCGGTTCGTGCAATACACCGCGACGTTCAACTGCTTCAGCTCCGTGCGAAACGGCGCGTTCTTCGCATCAACCAGCGACACGTAAACGTCCGATCCCGGATACCGCGTGCGCGTGCCGAATCGCTGCTCCTTCGACGACGGCACACGCGGAACACGATTGATCTGGTAATACGCCCCGCCCTCCTCCGAATCGCGCGCGCGATAGAACGGCATAAATTCCACGATCTGATCGTTGCCGGCGCCCATGCCGACCATCTTCTCCATGGAATGCACTTCGAGATCCAGCGGCCGCGTGCGATCGGGAATGATCTGGAAATCAGAATGCTTTTCCGTCATATGAATACGATCCGCGGACATCGGAAAAAGATTCACCGCCGGCGAGCAGAACATTGCGAAATTGTCCGCCCTCGACCACGTTTTCCAAGATTCAGATCGACGGTGTTGAACAGCAGGATCACATCGATCTGCGTCTCGGCCGCGCGCTTGAACGCGGGCTGCAGACCGTTGATTTCAAAATTATAAAACCGCTGCGGGAACGCGAAATATTCCTGCAGCAGCCGATACCCCTGGAACGACCGCGGCCCATAAGGAAGCAACGCCTGGTCATCCTCAAACCCGACCGTCTTCACCGGCGAAGGCGTCAGATGATCTCGCGCCACTTCGGCGGCTTCTGGATCGGCTGTACGACCGCCGCCATCGTGTGACCGATGATCAGTTCGTACAGCCGCACCTGCTGATCGCCGCCCGCATTGATGTAAAACCGCAACGAATCCAGCGCCAACTGATTAAATTTCACGCCCGCCGTCGTTTGCAGGCGAATGCGAATGCCCGACTTCGCGCCCGCCAGTGCCGCCTGCGGAATCTCCAGTGACGCCAGCTCGCGGATGTAATATTTCGCCTCCACCACCTTCAGCGGCCACAACGTGACGTCATGGCCCGTCCGATACGTGCACGCCGTCTGATCCCCCTTGCCAATGAGCGAGCGCACCGGCGTCTGCCGCGGAATCTTGTGACCCTCCGCAAGGCCCGGTTCATCCGGCTGCGGCTGAAATTGCAGCATCGTCATCGAAGGCGTGGGCGAGAGATAATGCGGATAAATCGTCTCCAGCATCGACTGCGTGAACCGCGGAAACTCCGCATCCAGTTTCAGATGCACGCGAGCGGTGAGAAACGCCACCCCCTCCAGCAGCCGTTCCACAAATGGATCCGCGCAGGTAAACCCCTCCAGCCCGAGGCGTCCGGCGATCTTGGGAAATTCGCGCGCGAACTCCGCCCCCATCCCCCGCAGATGCTGGAGCTCGAGATCGTAGTATCGCAGCAGGCGCCTATCCATCGACCGTTTCCTTCACGTTGATCTGACCCGTTTCCAGGTCGATTTCCGTCTTGATATACATCCGTTCGGACAATTGACTCGCGATGATCTCGCCGCTGATGATGCAGTGAGATCGTGTTAGGCGCCTTCAAAGTCTTCGCGAATTTCCACCGTCAAACCATGCCGCGAAAGCCGCGGCTCAAAAATATGAAGCGCTTTCAGAAAGCCGCGCTCGAGATCGCTCGCGCCTTCACCGACGAACCCGTCGTCCCCGTCAAATCCGGCACGCCGAAATTAATCACCGAGGCCGCCGCTTCAGGAAAGTCATCGATGCCGTCCCCCACCACAGGCCCCGGCGTGTTAAAAAGCCAGCGAGATGTCGCGCATGATCGACGCACGCAACTGCCCGGGCGAAAGCACGTTCTTATCGCGGGATTCTTTTTGCATGCCAGGCTGATCGTCGATGAGACGGTCCAGCAGAAACGGTTGGAGCCGGTCGCGGGGATTGAGTTCTGCCATCGGCTCATCCCCTCATTAACCGTCGACAGCCGCGGCCTCTTCGGGCACCGCGGCCTGAGCCGTGTTCAACACCAGTTCCCGCAGTTCCAGCAATGGCAATTCCACCGCATCGGTCGTCAGCAGCCGCTGCCCAATGCCGATCGACGCCCCCGCGCGATCGATCCAGTCCGTCGCGCGCGACAGCTTCGCCGGACCATCGCCCAGCTTCTCCGTCTCCGGATACCGCACCGGCAGAAAGCCCGACCGCCTTCGCCCCCGTCGACCACGTGAAATGCACCGGCGACCAAATCAAATCACGCAAATCCGATGGCGCTTCCATTTCGATCTTCGCGATCCGATGCATCGGTATCCAGTAATACTTCCCATCCACCATGCCTCAAGCACCGGCCCAAATCGCTGATCCGCATCCGCGATCCACTCAAACGGCTCCCCATTAATCGAACCCGAGGTCGTCGGTGCCCGCCTCAAATGCTTTCTCGCGCAGTTCGGCCGCCTCTGTCCCGTGGCCGTTGGCGACGCAGCTTGTTCGCCTCGATCAGACTGCCCCATCCAATCCTCCGGCTCGCCGAGAAATAACGGCGTCCGCTTGCCCGGCGAAAATTTCCGCACGCAGAGCCTCTGCCGCGATCGCCGGGCGGCAGACTTGCGCCATCAACAAATTCGCCGGATCCAGATCCGCCGCCACGTTCAACTGCGTCAATGCCTTTTCCCATTCCCCCTGCACCGCGAGCAACTGAAACAGAAAGACGCGCAGCTTCGCATCGGTGGGTGCCGCGCGGACTTCCTTTGAAAGACTTTCCCGTGCCCCCTCCAGATTTCCCTGTTGCAACAGTTCCTTCGCGGTCATTCCAGTTCCTTCGCAATGCGATTGAAGCCTCGGGGGCGGATTCGACGAACCATCATGAGGCCGGCGCGGCCTTCGGTGTGAACGGCAGCGTCGTCGCCGCGTCCTTATTATCATTCAACGACCACGCCTTCTTGATCGGATCCTTCAGGCTGCCATCCTGATCCTGGCGAGCGTAATACATCTCCACCCCCTGATAACTGATCTTGATCGTTTCTTCCGGCTTGTCGTCGGATATCTTCATATTGTAATCAATCACCTGCACGTCCTTGAACATCCACTGCAGGTAATCCCCCGCGACTTTGCCCGCCCCATGCTTGCGGCAACTGATGATCACCCGCTTGAACACCGTCCCCGCGCAGACCGCCCGAAACAGGTAAGGCGATGCCTTGCCGGTCGCAACCGTCAACGAAATCGGCGTGAAATCCGGTCGCCACGAACCATCCCCGCCGGACTTGTCGCCCGATGCGTGGAATTCAAAAGATTGCAATTGCACTTCGTTCAGGTGCACTGAATCCCGAGCCTCCCCCTGAATCATCCCCCCGTTTACGCCCTCGATGTAAAGGAACATCATGGTGGCGGCTAGTGATTCTGCCATGGGTTGGACCCTCCAGGTCCGGGTTTATTGAACCTCGACTGCCCCTCCGCCCCACCCGAAGGGATATTTTTAAGCCTGGGTGTTTGGAAGAGGCCGCGAAGAAACAATTCTGTAGTCCTGCATTCCATGTCTCGACGACGAGCCCGAAAACCACGTTCGCGTAGGTTCCGAACGGAATACCGACACACACAAGATGGTGCAGGCAGCGTGTCGCCACCTGCACCATCGTTGATCTGTTCCACGTACTTGAGGAAACAACGCGCACCGCCCAAGAGCGGCGCGGTGGTTTAGGCCAACCACTCGTCGTTCTCTTTGACGTTCCAGCCGGCCATGCGCTTGTCGCCGAGGCTGCCGTCCTGCTTCTGCTGGTTGTAAATCACGTACAGGCCGGTGTAGGCGAAGGAGATGATCTCGACCGGATCTTCCGAGCCGCCGTCGATCGAGTACTTGGTGATCATCAGGTCCTTGAACTGGAACTGCATGTAATCCTTCTGCCCGCCGCCTGACTTGCGGAGGTAGAGCTTCGCTGACGGAATGTGCGTGCCCTTGTACAGATTCTTGAAGGCCGACGCCGAAGCGAGCGAGCTCTTCATCTTGAAGTTGAACTCCTTGAATCTCACCTTGCCGGCGCCCAAGCCCGTGCCCTGTTCGCTGCTGGCGGGGAGCTCTGTGCCGAAATCGAAGCTGTCGATCTGGATCGTGTTGGGGTGACCCTTGTCGATCGATTCGCCGGTGATGCTGGCGCTCTTGTCGAATTCCAGGAACATATCAACTGACATTGTAAAGTCCTCCGGGAGTTAGCGTTTGGATATTTTGTTGTCCATCCAACAATTGGATGAAGCGATTCACCTACAAAACAACGACCGATCAACCGCCCTTCGCGGACGGAAGCTTCGAAACCAGACGCAACGACACCGTCAGGCCTTCCAGCTGATAGTGCGGACGAAGGAAAAACTTCGACTGGTAATACCCCGGATTGGCTTCATCCTCGGCAACCGTGACCTCGGCCGACGCCAGCGGCCGGCGGGCCTTGGCTTCCTCAGATGCGCCGGGATCAGATTCGACATAATTCCGAATCCAGTCATTGAGCCACTTCTCCATGTCCACCCGTTCCTTGAACGAGCCGACCTTGTCGCGAACGATGCACTTGAGATAGTGCGCGAAACGGCAGGTGGAGAAGAGGTACGGCGAGACGAGCCGCCAGGTTGGCGTTCGCCGTGGCGTCGGGGTCGTCATATTCCTGCGGCTTTTGCAGCGACTGCGCGCCGAGGAATACCGCCTGATCCGTGCCCTTGCGGTGCAGCAGCGGCAACAGGCCGTTCTTCGACAGTTCCGCTTCACGACGATCCGTGATCGCGATTTCGGTCGGACACTTCATGTCCACGCCGCCGTCATCCGTCGGGAACGTGTGGCACGGCAGGCCTTCGACAAGCCCGCCCGATTCGACGCCGCGGATGCGAGCGCACCAGCCGTACAGCTTGAAGCTGCGGTTGATGTTCACGCCCATGGCATACGCCGCGTTCGACCAGACGTACTTGTTATGGTCGGCACCTTCGACATCTTCTTCAAAGGCGAACTCTTCGACCGGGTTGGTCTTGCTGCCGTAGGGGATGCGGGCGAGATTGCGCGGCATCGTCAGGCCGATGTAACGCGAATCATCCGATTCCCGCAGGCTGCGCCACGGAGCGTAGTCCGGGGTCTGGAAAATCTTGGTGAGATCGCGGGGATCCGCGAGTTCGCGCCACGTTTCCATGTTCATCAGCTTGGGAGCCGCCGCCGCGAAGAACGGGGCGTGCGCGCCTGCCGCGATCTGGGCCATGCCGGAAAGAATCTCCACATCCGGCGGGCTGTGATCGAAGGCGTAATCGCCGATCAGGCAGCCGAAAGGCTCGCCGCCGATGGTGCCGTATTCGGCTTCGTAAATCTGCTTGAAGAGCGGGCTCTGGTCCCAAGCCGTGCCCTTGAACTTCTTGAGGGTCTTGCCGACATCTTTCTTCGAGACGTTCAAGCACGCGAATCTTGAGGTTCTCGTCCGTTTCGGTGTTGTTGACGAGATAATGCAGACCGCGCCACGTGCCTTCCAGAGTGCGGAACGCTTCATTGTGGATGATCTCGTTGATCTGCTCGGTGAGCTTCGCATCGATCGCGGCGATGATCGCCTGGATCGTCTTGACCGCATCGTCCGAAACCAGCGAGGTTCCCGCCAGGGCCTGTTCCGCCAGGGTGCGCACCGCACTCTTGATGTCGTCGCGAGCGCCTTCGCCCTGCGGCTTGAAATCCCGTTCGAGCAGTTTCTCGAACTCGCTGACTTCTTCTGTTGCGCCTGCGGCAGCGGCTGCCTGGTTGGCTGCTTCCGTCATTAGTTACCCTCCTGCTTGGGGGCCGAGGCCAACGCCTGCAGCATTGTGGGATCCTGGAGCACTTTCGCGATCAAATCTTCAGCCTTCGCCTTGCCATCCATGTAGGTCAGCAGGTTCGACAACTGTGTGCGAGACTCGAGCAGCTTGCGGAGCGGTTCGACCTTCCGCGCCACGGCGGCGGGCGAAAAGTCATCCATGCTCTCGAACGTGATCTCCACCGGAAGGTTGCCCGAGCCGGTGAGCTTGTTCGGAACCTGAAACGCCACGCGCGGCTTCATGCTCTTCAAACGTTCGTCGAAATTATCGACGTCGATCTCAAGAAACTTCCGCTGATCCACGCCCGGAAGCGGATCCTTCGGATTGCCCGAAAGATCCGACATGACGCCCATGACGAAGGGCAGATTGATCTTCTTCTGCGCACCGTAAATTTCCACATCGTATTCAATCTGAACGCGTGGCGCGCGATTGCGCAATGAACTTTTGACTGCTTGCTTTAGCCATCGTGGCTCCTTAAAAAAGCGAAGGCCGTGACGTCCGATCGAGCGGACTTATTTTTGAATCGGGGGAAACCCGCACCTATTCTAAAGTAAGGATGCCTACTGAGCAATAAGTTTTTCTCTTATAAATTATGTTAAGGGCCACCCAAACCATGGTTTGTGAAGGGACGCTTGCCATCGTGGTCCCTTAACTGGAGTCGCCTCCGGACGTTTCACCGGTGAAAACCTCGATCTTGGACATCGCTTCCGGCGCCAAATCGCGCATTAAATCCACAAAACTCATCGTCACCAGCCGCTTCGCCCGGTTCATAAAAATGGGCACCGGACTGGCCGGTTCGTACCGGTCATAATATTCACAAATCTTGTCCAGCATACGAATTACATCCGCCCGGCTGCTTACTTCCCCACTGATCCCCGCGCCCCGGGGAGCGGAATTTGCCGCGCCGCTGTCCGATACCCCCGCGGATTCGTCCGATGGTGGGGCCTCCCCAATCCCACGCTTCGCAAGCTGATCCTGCATCACGTTCTTAAGCTCATTCAACACTTCATTCAAACTCGTGAAGTCCGGCCCCACGCCGCCGCCGACCTTTTCCGCCAAGGCCGCATCCAGCGCGACCAGGTCTGCCAGCGATTCCTCCAACAGCGTCTGGCTCGCCTGAAGGTCCTCCGTCGCCGTATCCGCAAAAGCCGCATTAATCAGATCCATGTCCGGCGGCGCGGCACCTTCGCCATCCGGACTCGCCGGTGCCTCCACCTCCCCTTTCGCGATCTGAATATCCCGAAAGTTGAACTTCCCAATCCGCTGCTGCGAATTTGTCAGCGTTGCCTCGCGAAGACGCTGCTTAAATTTGTACAGGTCCGCTGACGACCCGTCCCCGTCAAAGTTTTTTAGAATGTTGATGCGAATGGTGGGATCGTTGTTGTCATCCGGATCCAGCTTCGGATAAAAATGGTCCCACAGCCTCTCCACAAACCCCTTGACCACCCCCACGCCGTCCCGAAACCCCGGCAGTCCATCTTCCTGCAGCAACGAAACCGTCAAAATCATCGCGACCCGCAGATCGCGCGTCCGGTCAAACAGCTTGAGCGAGGCCGACTTCACATCCCGCCAGATCGGCTCCTCCGCGGCCTTCTTCACGTCACCCATCACCGACTCGGGCGTCCCCTGCGCGAGCTTCTCCAACTCGAAATATTCCGGATCGTACTCCAGGTCCGCGCCTGCGGGTGCCTCGGGGGAAAGTTCAGTCAGCAGGGGTTCGACTTCGATAACGCTCATGCATTCTCCGATTATGCGTGCCGCGGTAAGGCAGTGCGCCCACCACTCACGTGATCACTTCATTGCCGTCATATCCTTCGAGACACCCGAAGGCCCCATGATCGCCTTTAGGAAATCCGCCTGCGTCATGTTCGGCGGGCAAACCTTGCCCAACAGAACCTTCTGCGACACATCGTATTCCTTGTCGGTCAACCCGAGATCTTTAATCTTGCCCAGAAGATCGCGAAGCTGATCCAGATAACTCAGCGCCGCGATATTCTTTGTCCCGGCCTGCTGGTTCGCCTGAAGGAACGCGCGGAACCCGCCCGGTGCCGCCTTATCCTTCATCTGATTCTTGTACGCAAACCACGTCACGCCAAAAGTATTCCGGATCGTGGTGTCCTGCGCTACCATCTTGGGCTTTTTATTCGCATCCAAAATCGGCTTGCCATTGGCGTCGAGTTCGGCCTTCTCAAACAACTGCTTATAGGCTTCCACCGTCGGAAGCACCGGTGCGTAAGGCAGGCGGTTGGCGGTGACCTTCGTTGATTCGAGACTTGGATTGAGCCGGTACGACATCGCAAGATCAACCTTATCCGCCGGCGCGTCCGCGGGCGTGTCGTCGTACAGCGCGGTGCCGATCAGGAACTCCACGAGTTCATCCGTGCGCGAATCGCGTGCATAAATGCCCAGGTTCACCAGAGAATCCTTCAACGCCCCCGAAATCGCCGCCGCACGCTCCGGCTGCAATGTCTGAATATCCCGCGGTGCCACATTCACCTGATTCTGCGGCGGCAGGCCAATGCCCGTCGGAACCTGATTCAACACCGCCAGGCTGCCGCTCAGGAACTGCTTCCCGCTGATCGTGTCCGTGCGGTTGAAGTCCAGAATCTTCGTCACATCGCCAAGCTGCAGGTCGAACTTGTTCGAGATATCCAACGTCGCCGCACCGGACGAGAAGAACACCTGATTCGTCGAACCCGTCGCGGAAAGCACATGAATCGTGCCATGAAGCGTAATCGCATTCGGAGAAGTCAGCCCGGAAACAATCCCGACCGCCGGCGAATTGAGCGTCCCGCCGCCGCTGAGCGAGACCTGCACGCCGGGCCGCGTCTGAATGTTGATCACCTGCGCCAACGCATTGGCACCCGGAGTCCCGATGACAATCGTGCCCTGTGCCGAGATATCGCCCAGCGTGATCGGATGGTTGTTCGCGTTGATCGTGAGGTTGCCGCCGGTTCCGGTCGAGGTTCCGAACGCCGTCACCGTCGCCGGTGCCGCGAAAACCGCAAGCGACTCATTTTCCTTCATCTCAAACGCGCCACTGGTGTTGATGATCAGGTCGCCCGTTGCATGATAAATCGTCGCCACCGTCGGATTGATCGTCGGTGCCGCGCCGCCGTTCTTGTAAGCAAATGTCACATTGTTGGCGTAAACATCGCCGCCGAGCGCCACCACGCCGGCCGAATTGAACGCGAGATTCCCGACCCGGCTCGTCTTGCTTCCGATCGCACCGACCTGCGTCAGCGACCCGTTGGCATTCGACGTGAGCACCAGGTTGTGGTTACCCGTGATGCCGCCCCCGCCGAAACTGCTGCCCAGCTTAATGCCGCCCGTACCGCCCGCCGTGAGAGCCGTGTTGCCCGCGAGGGTCGTCCGGCCGGGGAGGAAGATGTTGCCCCCGGTCGAAGTGACCGTCGATGCAATCGTGATCAGGCCGTCCATCGAGATATTGCCCGTCGTCGTGATAACCGCCGGCAGCGACGCACTTGTCGAGCCCGCAACAATCAACGATGCCAGCGGCGAAACACTTCCGATATTCGCCCCGAACGACACCGGGCCGCTCGCCGCAATCGTGAGCGGTTCTGGGGTGCTGAGCGAGTCGATGGTATTGCTGAACGTGAACGTTGTGCCCGTCATGGTGAGCGGTCCCGCCAGCAGAACCGGAGCGGCATAACTCTGTTCACCCGTCGTGGTGATGCTCGCCCCGTGGAAAGTCGCGGTTGCACCGGAGAGATCGAAAGTCGTCAACGCATTGCCCCCGCCCGCCCCGATCGTGCCGAGGAAGTTGGAGTTGACTGTTGAAACCACCGTCAGGCTGAAGGCGTTGCCCGCGACAATCGTATTGCCGAACGTCACCGTGCCGCCGCTGATCTTGGAATTGGCGGTCAGCGTCAGCGGATCATTGATCGCGAGAGTGCCCGTGGTAAACACCGACCCATGAAGCGTTGTGGTCCCCGGTGCATCGGTCGTCAACGACAACAACGGCGAACCCGCTGAACCAATATCGCCCGAGAACGTCGTCAGACCCGAAGCATTCACCGTCAGCGACTTGCCCGCGCCCGCAATACTGCTCGTGAAATTGGCCGTCCCACCGGTGACGACGATATTCGTCCCGAGAATGGTCGGACCATTGACCAGCACGTTGGCCGCGCCGGCATTGAGGTCGCCGGTCAGAGTGATGCCGCTCGGTGCGTGCAGGCCGATGTCGCCCGCGCTCGTCGTGATGGCAGCAACCGTAATGGTCGAAGCCGCCGTCACATTCGCCGAACCCGCAAGGATCGACGCCGTATCCGTGATGCTGGACGTGTCCGATGTGAGAGTCGCCGCGCCCGTCGATGCATTCAGCGTATTGCCTACCACAATCGCGCCGGACGCATGAAGCGTGACGCCCACGCCCGAGAGCGTGCTGTTCGCATCGGCAATCGAACTCGCCCCGGTGATCGACAGCGCGCCCGCGTTGGCGTTCATCGTATTGTTGATGGTCACCGCGCCGGTGTTGGTGATCGTGATCCCAACCGCGGAAATGGTGCCGTTGTTCGTAAACCCATTGCCCGTGCTCGTGAACAGGCCCGTGCCGATCACCGTGCCGGTCAGATTCACATTGCCCGAGTTGGAGTTCAGCGTGATCGTGCTGGCTGTGATCGTCCCACTGGCGTTGCTCGCAATGCCGACCCCGGTGATGTGAACCGGATTGCCCGCGTCGCTGAGCGCGCCATCAATGGTGACCGCGCCCGAGTGTGTGAGATTCGCACCGGCGCTGGTGATGCTGGCCGTATTAATGAACCCGTGACCGGTGCTCGTGAACAGGCCCGAACTCAGCACGGTGCCCGCGAGCGACACATCTCCCGAGTTGCCCGTCAGAGTGATCGGCCCCGCCGTGATCGTTCCACTCGTGTTGCTGGTAATGCCGACACCGTTAATGACGACAGCCGCGGATCCATCAATGATCGCCCCATCAATGTTGACCGCGCCGGTATGTGTGATGTTCGCACCCGCGCTCGTGATGCTCGCCGTGTTCGTAAACGCCGCGCCCGTGCTCGTGAAGAGGCCCGAGGCCGTCACCACGCCCGCAAGCGAAACATCGCCCGATCCACCGGTGAGCGTAATAGTGCTCGCGTTGATCGTGCCGCTGGCATTGCTGTCGATGCCCGCGCCGATGATGTGGACCGGATTGCCCGTATCGACAAGTGCCCCATGAATATGGACCGCCCCGGTGTGCGTAAGATTCGCGCCGCGCTCGTGATGCTGGCCGTATTGGTGAACGCCGCGCCCGTGCTCGTAAAGAGCCCCGTCGCATTCACCGTGCCCGCCAAAGTCACCGCGCCCGAGTTCCCTGTCAGCGTCACCGTGCCGCCCGTGATCGTCCCGTTGGCGTTGCTGGTGATCCCCGCGCCATTGATGACCACCGGATTCGACCCGTCACCAAGCGCGCCATCGAGATTCACCGCACCGGTGTGCGTGATGTTCGCGCCGGCGCTCGTGATGCTCCCGGTATTCGTAAACGCCGCTCCCGTACTGTGGAAAAGTCCGGAGCCAGTGACATTCCCCGCGAGGACCACATTGCCCGTGCCGCTGATCAGCGTGATGGCGCTGCCCGCGATCGTGCCATTGCTGTTGCTGGTAATGCCGAGCCCCGTGATGTTCACCGGGCTGCCCGAGGCATTGAGCGCCCCTTGAAGCTGAACCAATCCCGTGTGCGTGATGTTCGCGCCGACGCTCGTGATCGCGGCAGTGTTGGTGAACGCATTCCCCGTGCTGATGAACAACCCGCCGCCAACCACGGTGCCCGCGAGCGAAACATCGCCTGCTCCCGCGGTCAGTGTGATGGCCCCGCCCGTGATCGTCCCGCTGGTATTGCTGGTGATGCCCGGGGCATTGATAAGGATCGCGTTGCCCCCGTCAGCCAGCGCCCCGTCGATATTCGCCGCGCCCAGGTGCGTGATGTTCGCGCCCGCGCTGGTGATATTCGCGGTATTGGTGAAAGCCGCGCCCGTGCTATGGAAGAAGCCCGACCCGGTGATCGTGCCGCCCAGCGTGACATTGCCGGAGCCGCCCGTCAGCGTGATGTTGCCGCCGTTCATCGTCCCGTTGGCATTGCTCGTGATGCCCACGCCGGTGATAACGATCGGGTTCGCTCCATCCGCCAGCGCACCGTCAATGTTCACCGCGCCCGCCTGCGTGATGTTCGCGCCGGCAGAGGTGATGCTCGCATTGTTCGTAAATGCCGCACCAGTGCTGGCAAACAAGCCGCTGCCGGTGATCACGCCGTTCAGAATCGTATTGCCCGTGCCCGCCGCCAGCGTGATGTTCCCGCCGCCGATTGTGCCGTTATTGTTGGAGAGAATGCCCACGCCCGTGATGTTGACCGCATTGCTGCCGTCGATGAGCGCCCCATCAATAGTGACCAGACCGGTGTGGGTGATGTTCGCGCCGGCGCTCGACACGCTCGCATTGTTGGTAAAGGCAACACCGGTGCTCGTGAAGAGCCCGCTGCCGTTGACGACGCCGCTGAGGTTCACATTGCCCGCGCCTGCCGTGAGCGTGATCGTGCCGCCCGTGATGGTCCCGTTGGTATTGCTCGTAATGCCCGGAGCGTTGATGACGACCGCATTGCCGCCGTCGATCAGCGCGCCGTCAATATTCGCCGCGCCCAGGTGCGTGATGTTCGCGCCAGCGCTCGTGATGTTCGCCGTATTCGTGAACGCCGCCCCGGTGCTATGGAACAACCCGGACGCCGTAATCATGCCGCCCAGCGTGACATTGCCCGTGCCGCCGACGAGCGTCACGTTGCCCGCGGTCATCGTGCCGTTGGCATTGCTCGTGATGCCGACGCCCGTGATCAAGATCGGGCTGCTGCCGCCCGCCAGCGCACCGTCGATGTTCACCGCGCCGGTATCGTTCAGCGTGATGCCGTTCGCCGTGATCGTCGCGGTATTGGTGAACGCCGTGCTGTTGCTCAGGAACGTGCTCGTCGTGCTGACCGCCGCGTTGACAATCACATTGCCCGACGACGCGAGGAACGTGATCGTGCCCGATCCCGCCGCGATCGGCTGCGACACCGTGAGGTTCCCCGAATTGATCGTGAGACTCACCAGACCATTGTTCGTCGTGATGCCGTTAATCAACGGACTCCCGGCGGAACCGACAATCAAATTGCCCGCGTTCACATAGTTCAACGGCCCCGTAATGTTTGCCGCAAGAATGCCAACCGTGTTCGCATCGGTCAGCGTAAAGCTGCCCGTACCCACAAGGGCCAGACTCCCCGCATTAATGATCCCGCCGGCCTGCGTCACGCCCGCGCCGGTCAGCGAAACCGCTCCCGTCCCGCTGCTCGCCGTCAGATTCCCGTTGAGCGTGACCGCCCCAGTGTGATTGAGCGTGATGTTCGCCGCGGAAATATCGCCGCCCGAGAAGGTCGTGCCATTGCTCGTGAAGTTGCCGGTGCCCGTGACCGCCGCTACCAAACTCACCGAACCTGTCGCGTTCAGCGTGATGTTCGCCCCGCTGATCGTGCCGTTCGCGTTGGACGCGATCGTCGCGGACGTCACCAGCACATCCCCGCTTCCCGCCGCAATCGGTGCATCAAAATTCACCGAGCCGGTCGCATCCGTGATCGTCAGCCCCACCGACGTGATCCCCGCCGTATTGATAAAGTTCGCGCCCGTGCTCGTGAAGAGACCGGTCGCGGTGATCGCGCCGCCCACGCTCACATTGCCCGTGCCGCCGGTGAGCGTGACATTGCTGCCGTGGATCGTGCCGCTGCCGTTGGAACTGATGCCGACGCCCGTGATGCTGACCGGGTTGCCCGTGCTGACAAGCGGCCCCTGAATTTGCACCAGCCCACTATGCGTCAGCGTGATTCCCGTTCCCGTGATGCTGACCGTGTTCGTGAACGCTGTGCCGTTGCTGGTGAAGAGCCCGCTGCCCGTAATCACCCCGCCGATGTTCACGTCCGCGGCTCCGGAGTTGAGCGCGATCGGCCCTGCCACAATCGTCCCCGTCGCATTGCTCACGATCCCCAGCCCGTTGACCACCAGCGTGCCCGTCCCCGCATTGATCGGCCCCTGCAGAGTCACCAGACCCAGCGGATAATCAATCGTCGCATTCGCATTGTTCGTCGTGATGCTCCCCGTGCTTGCCAGCGTGAACGGTGTAATGCCGCTGCTCGAATAGCCTCCCGGCGCAACCACCGCGAAGTTGATGAACACGCCGACTGTCGCCGGCATCGTGACGATGTTCCCGGTGACCGTCGCCCCCGGCTCAACCGTGATCGTCGAGCCCGTCGTCAACACCGGTGAACCCGCCGAATTCAAATCGCTGAAAATCGTCACGACGCCGGTATGGTTGATGGTGATGCCATGCGCGCTGATCGCGGCGCTCGTGGCTGGGGACACCGGATTGTTGGTGAAGTCTCGACCGCTGCTGGTGAAGCTTCCTGTCGTGACGATGGTATTCCCGATGGCGACATCATTGCCGCCCGCGATGAGCGACAGGTTGTTCGCCCCACCCGTCACCGCTCCGTTAATCACAATCGGCCCGCCCGCGCTGCCGCCGCTGTTCGTCGTGTCCAGCGTGCGATTGCCCGAAAGCGTGATCGGACTATGGAACGTGATGCCGCCGCCCGAAAGTGTACCTGCGGTCAAAATATTCCCCGCCAGCGTGACGCTCGACGCCCCCGTCTGCGTGAAGCCGCCCGAACCCAGCGTCTGTAGCCCATTGATCGAGAAAAGCCCGCTGCTGGCAACGTTTTCGCCTGCCGCGCTCACCGCCTGCACCGTGACATTGTTCGCGGAAACCACCTGCAACGTGCCAAGTTCAGAACCCGAAAGCCCCGCCGCCGACGCGAAACTCACATTGCCCGTTCCCGCCGTCAGCGTGAGATTCCAATGCGAGCTCGTCCCGACAACCGACAAAGCGCCCGCGTTGCTGAACGCAATATCCCCGCCGCTGGACCCGACCGTATTGATCGCCGTGTTCCCCGCCAACTGCACTGCCGAATGGAACGTCACGGCGTGATCCGGCGTCGTCAGCGTCCCCGACAGCGACACCGTCCCGCCCGCGCCCGTCCCGTTGGCCGCGAATTCCAAGAGCCCGCCGTCGATCGTCGCCGTCCCGATGCTCAGCGTGCCATCATGATCCACTTCAAGCTGCTGCGCGCCCGCACTCGTCGACGTGATCGTCGCCGACGCCAACGCCACATTCCCCGTCGTGATCAGCCGAACATTCGTAGGCAAATTGAACGTACCCGTCGCATTGATCGCCCCGGTCTGATTCGCCGGATCGCTCGGTGCCACATAAGCACCCAGCGTTAACCGCCCCGTCGTCACGTTGATCGTGGCAAGTTCTGAATTCAGAAGCCCCAGCGTTCCCGCGCCATCCGCCCCATTGATCGCAATCGTTTCACTCAGCGTCAGCGGCTTGAGCGTTACCTGCTGCCCCGCCGCCGTCAGCGAACTTGCCCCGTCAATCGCCATGTGATCCGCCACGATCACCACCGGCCCGGACGACGTAATCACCGTCGCCGCGTTCGTCGAATACGTCCCTCCCGCCGCCGTCACCTGCATCGTCAACCCCGTCCCCGCGCCAATCGTCCCCTGCAGCGAAATCCCATCCGCGCTCTTCAACAGCGTGCTCCCGCCGCCCGTCTCCGAAAGACTCGTCACAATCAGCGGCAGCACGTTCCCCGCATGAATGCTGATATTCCCTCCAGTCGTATTCACCGCCGCCACCGACTGAAACAGGTTCGTGTCATTCGACAGCGAAATCCCGCCCGCCGCATTCACGGTCAGGAACTGCTGCACCAGCGCCGCGGAACTGGTCACCGCGCCCGTGCTGTTCGTAATGTTCGCCGTCCCGCCCGACGCTTGCGAGAACCCCGTAATCGTCAGCCCGCCCGACGCATTCGTCGTGTACTGAAGCAGCGTCCCCACGCTATTGTCCGTCACATTCAGCGTCGAATAATTATTGTTCCCGTCCGTCAGCGTCGTCGCGCCGTCGAAGTCACCGTCAACTTCGACCCATGAATCCCAGTCGAATCCGACGCCACCTGATCGACCGTTGTCCCGTTCAGCGTCACATTCGCGCCCGACTGAATCTGCTGAAGGTGCATCTGCCCCGTCGTCGTGAAGCTCACATCCGCGGACACGCTCGTCCCATTCGACGCATCATGCACCTGCAATGTCGCATTGCCCGTCCCCAGATCATTCGCCCCATTCGTCAACGTGATCGCGGAACCGCTCGCATTGAGCGTCCGCACCGTCAGATTGGAATTGCTCGTCGCCGTAATCGCCGCCGTTTGCGTCACCGCCCCGGTTGTGACAATGCTGATCGCCCCGCTGCCATTGTTCGTGATCGCGCCCAGCGCAAGCGCCAACCCTGTGGCACCCGTGTTGGTAACGCTGATGCCACCCGTCGCCGGATCCGCCGCCGTCAGGTTCAACGCCGAGATCGCGCCAAACTGATTGCCTGTCCCATTCAGCGTAATGCCCGCGACCGCATGCGCATCCACCGAATTCGCCTGTATCCCCGCGCTGCCGCTCTGAATAATGCTGCCCAAACCTCCGTCCGTCAGCGAATTCTCATGATTCGCCGTCAGCGACACATTCCCCGTCGTGCTGATAATGCCCGATGTCAGACTGATCGCATCGCCCGCCTGCAACGTGATATTCCCCGTCGCGCTCACCGCCGTCGTCACGCTCAGATTATCCCCCGCCGTTCCCGCATTATCCCCGGACGTCAACGCCAGATTGCCCACCACCGAAACCGCCGCACTCATCGTCAACGGCTGCGCGCTAATCGAATTGCCCGTCGCAATCCCGCCCGCCGTCAACGTCACCGCGCCCGTCACATTCAGCGCCCCGGTATTCGTAAGATACACATGCCCCGTCCCCGTCACGCCCCCCAGCCGCTCAATCGCCGTCTTCAACGGCGCGATCGACGATCCAATATCCCCGCCCACATTGCTGATCGTCAGCGTCCCCGTCGTCCCGCCAATCACAATCGCGCTGCCGCTGGCGTTGTCCACAATCGACGACGGCCCATCCAGCACCAGCGTCTGGTTGTTCGGAAGCGTCAACGTATCGACAAAATTGTACTGCCCCGCCGTATGCAAATTCAGATCAAATGCCGCCGTCGAAAGATTCGATGGTCCCACCGTGATCGTGTCATTCTGCGCCGCATCGCCGATCACAATCGTCGCCGCCGTCGAATTCAGCAACTCCTGCTGCGTCACATTCAACGACCCGCCCGTGATCGAATTCGCCAGAATAATCCCCGTCCCCGCTGTCAACGGCTTGATCGTCACCGTTCCGCCCGCCGCGACAAACCCGCCCGTCCCCGTCGCGATCGCATCCGTAATCAACGTGATGTTCGACGCCGTAATCGTGTTCGTCAGCGTCAGCCCCGCGCCCGCCGTCGTCGTCTTCAACGCCAGATTGTCCCCCGTGGCCGCGAACGCGCCCGTCGTCAGCATCGTCGGCGCAATCAGCGACACCGTCTGCCCCGCTGTATCCGAAATCGTCACAAGCCCAAGATCCAGCACCCCTACCGACGTCACAAAAATCCCCGTGCCATTCGCCGTGAGCGACACCGTGCTCGCCACCCCCGGCGTCACCGACAACGGCGTCCCGACGGACCCGATTCCCGTCGCCGAGTTCAACGTGATCGCGCTCCCCAACAACGTCCCGCCGCTGGTCGTAATGCTCCCCGTCGTCGTCCGAAGAATCAGCGGATTCGTCGCGCTCCCCAAACTCGTCGTCACAATAATGCTCGGCGCGCTCAAATCCAGCGTGTCGCCCACGCCCGTCGCAACCACCAGCCGCGTGCCCGCCGTCGTGCTGATCGCGTTGGCTTCCTTCACAAAAATATTATTGCCCGTCAGGTTCAGCAACGTCGAAGATGTCTTGATCGGCGTGCCGCTCACCCCAATATCCCCGCTGTCCGCCGTCAGAAAAACCGTCGCGCCCGAAACCGTCCCGTTCGCCCCCGAAACGCCCGTCAAACCCGTGCCCCCCCGAACCGTCGCATTCGCCGCGCCCGCATCGACCGCCTGATTGATCGCGACCGCACCTGTCGTATCGCGCAACGAAATCGTGTTCCCCGTGCTCGACGCCCCGGTGATCGCTCCAATTTTCCCAACAATCAACCCGCCCGCATTGGTAAACGTCAACGTGCCATTGCTCGTCGCCGCCAGCGTTCCCACCGTATTGCCCGTGAGATTGATCGTCGTCCCCGCGCTCGCCGCAAGGGTGGATGCCGTGACGCTTCCACCGGAAAGCGCCCATCCGTCGTCAGCGTCACCGCGCCGCCCGCCGCCGAAACCGCCGTGCCATTGAGCGAAATGCCCCCGCCCGTGGCATTGATCGTGATCGTCCCGCTCGCCGCGGACACCGTGCCCCCGGTCTGATTGATCCCGCCGCCCACGCTCGTCAGCGTCACCGTATCCCCGCTCGCGCCCGTCACATCGCCCTGCAGCTTCAGCACCCCGCCCGTCGTCGCCAGAGTCACATTCCCGCCGCTCGTCGAATTCCCCGTGGTGACGATCAGCGTCGTGCCTTTGAGCGACACATCATCCGTTCCGGCACCGGTTCCCGAAGAGAACGCGCTATCCACGGTCATCGTGCCGTTCGCCGTAATGGCCATCAGTTGGGCGGATGTATTCACCGTTGAAACGGTCAGATTCGCCGTATGGAAAGCGTTGTTGACCTGCGCAAAAATATCGCCGGTATGATTCGCCGCGCTCGTGGTCAAGCTTACGTTGCCCAGGGTCGCCACCTGGACCGGGGTGCTCGAAGATCCAATGCCGCCGGTGACCGTTGCCGTGACGTTATCGCCTGAGATAACCCCGCCGCTTTCCACCAGCATCGAACTGGTGCCGTTCGCCGTCAGCGTCACATTGCCGCCGCTGCCCGCTGCAATGTTGTTGCTGAGCGTCAGGTTCCCCTGCGCCGCGATCGCCACATTGTGCCCGTTCCCGCTCGTCTGGGTCAGAGCCGTGAACGCGGTAAAACCCGCCGGCGCAAAACCCGCGACGTTCCCCGCGGTCGCGTTGCCGCCGATCAACAGTGAAATCGTCCCGCTGGTTCCCGCGCCGCTCACCGCGAATGTTCCCACCGTGTTGGCCTGCCCGAGATTGATCGAGACGCCCGTCGTCGCCCCCGTGGCCTCCACACCCAGCGTCGGTGCATTAATGATCCCCGCGCTTTGCGAAATGCTGTTTCCCAAAAGCAGCGCTGTCGCACTGCCCGTCACGTTCCCTGCCAGCGCAATATCGCCCGGACTCGTCACGTATACCGTTCCACCACTGATCGTTGTACCGGCATTCAGCGTCACGCTGGTGGTCCCATCCACGATCAACGTATTGTTCGCCCCCGCCACAATATTGGTACCGACCGTCACCGCCGTGCCGATGATGCCGATCGTTCGCGGCGTCGCATCTGTCGAAAATGTCATGGGCAGACTCAGCGCGCTCGAGTTGATGAAAATATCGCCCGCACTGCTGAACGAAGCATTCGCGCTGTTCGCCACCACCACCGGTATCGCCGCCGTGCCGATCCCGCCCGCCGACGTCAACGTAATGTTCCCGCCCGTCACCGGATTGCTCCCTCCCACCGTCGTGATATTCCCCGACGTCGTCACCACCGTCACATTCGCCGTCCCCCCATTCACCGGATTGTTCAAACTGATCGAACCCCCCGTCTGCACATGCACCAATCCATTGGAAGTCGTGACGCCCTGCGTGGAACCAAACGCCGGAACACCCGACGGCACCCCCGTCAGCGCCGCGATCGTGGTCAGGTTCGCCCCACCGCTGGTCACCACATCCGCCGATGCGCTCGCGCCCGTGCTGCTGATGCCCAGCGTCGTAAATGAGTTTCCGCTCCGAGTCAGTTTCACCCCGTGCCCGGAACCGTCATCCCCCGTCGTCTGAAGCGCCAGCGTCCCGGTCGTGATATTGCCCGCCACGGATTGCACCGCGCTATTTCCCGCGATGCTGATCTCCCCGGACGACGTCGCATTCAAATCATTCTTAATACTCACGTCCCCCGTGTGAAGAATATTGATCCCCACATTTGAATTGATCTTCCCCGTATTCACAAAGTCAACGCCCGTGCTCCACAGCGTGCCGTTGTTCAACGACACATTCCCCGAGATCGACACGTTCTTTGAAGTCGCCGGCCCGCTCGTCCCCGCCACCAGCACCAGAGTCAATGCATCCGTGCTTGCCGTCGGCTGGATGTCCGCCTGGATGTTGATAAATCCACCCGCGCTCAACGTCAGCGTGTGGATCGCGCTGCTCGTGCTGTACGTCAGATTCGCACTGGAATGCCACGTGATATTGCCCGTGCTCGTCGTCACCGTGACCGCCGTGCCGCTGACCAGTGCCGTGCCGATGAGATCGACGCCGAGCGTCGCATTCGCCACCGACTGCAGGAACGGCGTGCCGTTTCCTATGTTCGTATTGCTGCCGCCCGCCTGAATATCAATGTCATTCGGATCGATCAGCCACGTCCCGCCCGCGCCCGTGATCGGCGTCATGCTGATGTCGAAATGCTGCTTGCCTGAAGTCTCAATGTACCCCCCGTGGCCCCCGCCCGCGCCCGTCGCCGACAGCGAACCATACACTCGCGTGCTGTCCTCCGCGAAAACGACCACCTTCCCGCCATTGCCGCTCCCCGTCGCATCCGCGCTCACGCTCGCGCCCGAACCGATGGTGACGAACTGCGAGTTGGGCAAACTGCCAACCCCGCGCGCATTCCCTCCGATGAACACCGTGCCGCCGCCGGTTTTTCCGGATGCATCCACAGTCCCGCCCAGAATGCCCACCTTGTCGCCCAGCAACTCAATGGTTCCGCCGTTCCCCGTCGCGCTGTCCGCAACAATCGTCCCCCGGCTGATGTTCGTGCTCGCGCCCGAATCCAGCGTGATCGCCTGCCCGCGCAGCGTCCCATTGTTATAAATCCCCGCCGCGTACATATCCCCCGCGCCCAGCCGAATCTGGCCTGCCTGGATCGTCCCGCTGTTCGTCACCCCCGTCCCCCCCCACCGCTGCCGTCGTCCCCGTGTCATTGCTGACCTTCACCATCACCCGCGACCCGCCCGTTGGCGAATCCGCCACGCCGATATACACATCCTTCCCCGCCGTCATCGTCACCACGCCGCCCTCCCCCGCCACGATCTGCCCAAAGTTCGCCACCTGCGAACCGACCAGATGTACTTCTTTCGCCGTGATCGTTCCTGAATTCCTGACGCTCCCGCCCGCATCCGTGAAATGATTCCTCCCGCCGAGAAAATCCCCATCCGTCATATGCGCCGCGGCCGCAAAAAACTTGCCCACCTGAATGATCGCCCCGTTCCCGAAAATAATCCCCGCCGGATTCACCAGATACACGATCCCGTTCGACTTCAACGCCCCCTCGATCGCCGTCGGAACATCCCCCTGAATCCGATTGAACACCCGGCTGTTCGCCGTCGGCTGCGCAAACTGCAGCGTCGCCCCGGTCGGCACGCTCAAATACTGATAGTTGATCACCGTCCGCGCGCTCCCCGTCCGCACGTTCGTCAGCGACCCCACATTTGAAAACGTCGCCGTCCCCACCGGAATATTGTTCACATGCAGATTGACATGCGACGCCGCTCCCACATTCACCGGCCCCGCGCCCGCACCCCACGACACCGGAACGCTCGATGCCACCGCCAACAATACCGCCGTCTGCAACGACCGCTTCGCCAGCGCCCGCAGCCCTCCCACATTCCGATCCATCCATCCATCGCGACATCATCATGACTTTCTCCGTTATCTCCGGCATCGCACCATCGTGCCACACCGAAGTCTTTTACGAGCTACCGTCTACTGTCTTCCGTCTACTCAATAAAGGACCGTCGCCGAAATATGCACCCGGCTATCGCCCTCTTTCGCCAGCGATGTCGTGCCCGCATTCACATCCGTCAGGGCCACGCCCCAATCGACGCGAATATTCAAATTCTGCTTGTATTGCAGCTCCAGGCCAACGCCCGTGCCTACCAGCGTCGAATCGTTGTCCGTGATCACCGGCCTGTTGTTCATCACCCGCCCTGCATCCAATAAACGTCCGTGCAATCAAATCCCAGTCCGGATGCCCATACGCCTGCTGGGGCGAGAACCGGAAACTCTTCTCCCAAAGGAATGGCGTCTTCGTCGGATCCGTCTGTATCGGGAACAACCGCGGAATATGCAAACGATACTCAGCCGTGGCTACCGCCACCGTGTCGCCCGCAACCATCGACTCCGGATACCCGCGTACGGAATAAAGACCGCCCGCCACATCCTCATCCTGCGGAATCAACCGGTAGTCAAACGCATACTGCCCATGCACGCTCACATACAATTCATTCGCCAGCGTGCTGCTGCCCGCGACAAACCCTCGCGGATTCAACAGCGGCTCCAATAAATAGCGACTGCGACGCCTCCACCTGCAGCACGATCGAATCCTGATCCACATTATTCCTACCCAGCGGCACCAGATCTCTTTGCTTGTCCGCGTCCGTCAAAAATCCCAGCAAAGTCGCCGAGGCATTTGTCGTCGCAATGTCCGTAATGCGCTCCATCCGCAACGTCAGATAAGGCGAAATAAATGTCGCGTCGCCATGCCCGTTGATGCCGCTCGTCTGCACATTCTGGCCGCGCAATCCGACGATGGCATCCACGAACAATTCCCGCTTCTGAAAAATGTTCGCGATCATTTCGTTGCCGACCGTCCACTCGCTGCCGGTAAACTTTTCCTTGCTCTGTCCAACGTCTGAAGCCGTGTATTCGTTCCATGATCCGTAGATGCGATAACGCAACCGCTCAAAGCTGAAGAACGGAATTTCGTACGATCCGATCACCGCGTGCGAAGCGTCAAAACCTGCCGTGGAATAATCCAGGGTCATAATGTCATTGTGCCCCGTGAGCTGGTTATCCACGAACCCCAAACGCTCGCGCCACGCATTCGTTTGCTTCGTGCCAGTGTTGCTGGCCTGAGCGTACACGTACCACGGACGACTCTCCGAAACGAGATAATCCAGATTCACCCCGCCCAGTTGTCCGGTCCCCGACACCGCCACATCCACGCGCCGCCCCGGCTGACGGTTCAGCCGAAGCACATACTCATCCAGCGCATCCTTGTTCAAAAGATCCTCGCGCCCCGATCCCGCCTGCAAGGGCGAGCGCTCCAGTATCTCCCGATGACGAGAGCTATTGATCCGGTCCCCTTCCTGAACCCGGTCGCCCGTCGCTACCGTACGCACCTTCTTCACCGTGCTCGTCACAATAATAAATTGCAGCGACGAGTGATCCGTCCGGATGTCGTTGTCGCTCGCGTCAATGTCCTTCGAGTCCACCACCACAAACACCCCGATGATCCCCTTCGCATTGAAGAACCGCACCACCTCGACATAGCACTGCTCAATCGCGCTGCGATAGATCCGCTGAGGCGAACTCCTGCCCACATCGCCCAGGCGAAGCGTCACTACCGGAACCCCCGCGCGCGGCGCGATCAGCCCATCCTTCGTCACGCCAAACTTCACCGGCATGTTCAACAGCTCAGCCACGCTCGGCTGCTGCGCATGCTGACTGAAATAATTGATCTTGATCGCGGTCACCGGGTACGACTTGCCATCCGTCGCTATCGCCGCCGCGCTGCTCGAAGGAATCGACGGGGCCGGACCCGCAGGCACTTCCGGCGCTGCCAGAGTCGTCGGCGCGGTCGTCGTCGTCGCTGCGGTCGTCGTTGCCGCGCTCTCGGTCGCCGGAACAGTTGTCGGGGCCTCCACGATTGTCGCGGGTGTCGGTGGAGTCTCTACGGTCGTCGCCGGGGCTGGAGGGGGGGTGAGGGGGAGGGGGGGAGGCAACGTGGGGGACGCTTTATTTATATCGCTCGCATCGGAGTTCATGGGGCCTTGCGTGGCGGGGACGGGTGGTGATTGGGTAACGACCGGGGCAGGGACGGTAGCTGGAGTGGCAGGGGACACAACCGTCGGAACAGCCACTTCAGGCGCAACCCCCCTCCCGTGAATATTAACCGGATCCACCGCCTGCGCGCTATCCTCCCCCCACGCCATCGAACTCGGACCCCACCCGCCGACGCTCGCGCTCAGCCCCAATGCCAAGAGCGCCCCGGCGTACCGCCGCGCCCTCATTTTGTGCACAACGGCCTCGATTTTGACGATGGTATTGCCTGCGGTCATCAACGGTTCCTTCCTTTCAAACCCACTGCGATCCCACGATCGCGCAGCACTCACCCGCCAGTCGCAATCGGCGCAACGGCAGCCACACGATTCTCCGGTCGCTCTTCATTTCGGCCTGTCTGCAATAGGCAATGGCAAACCAGACCCACAGCACGTTTCCACGCATCTGCACCCTCTCCAACGGGAAGGGCGCAAGGCGTTTTCGCGAGCCGTTTTTTCAGACCTTAAAAGCTGTGTGCAGCAAGTGTTACCCGAACACATGGCAGGTGTCAAATAAATACCGAAACGCGAACAAGGTTTTGCCCGCCTCCCCACTCGCCCTTCCCCTCCCGCACCCCATTCAAGCCACTTCGTACTGCTGCTTGAAATATGCCTGATATTCCGCATCCAAAACCTTCGCCAGCCACGCTTTATTCTCCACAAACCAGTCAAAGGTCTGCTTTAGCCCCCCATCCAACGTCCATTTCTGCTTCCACCCCAGTTCTCGCTGCGCCTTCGCCGAGTCCAGCGCATATCGCCGATCATGCCCCGGCCGATCCTTCACATATTCGATGAACGTCTCATCGCGCCCCGGCAAGCGTCAGTAACTTCTTTGTCAACGCGAGGTTATCAATCTCGATCTCACCGTCGAAATTGTAAATCTCGCCGTCCTTCCCTTTCAGCAACGCCGCCAAAATCCCGCTCGCGTGGTCCTCCACATGAATCCAGTCCCGCCGCTGCATCCCATCCCCATACACCGGCACCTTTTTCCCCTCCAATAGCCGCGTGATAAACAGCGGTATCATCTTCTCCGGCCAATGCCACGGCCCATAATTGTTCGAGCAACGAGTCACCACCGCCGGGAAATGAAACGACCGCACAAACGCCTGCACCAGCAGTTCCCCACCCGCTTTCGCCGCCGAATAGGGGCTGGAGGTATGAATCGGATCACTCTCCACCGACCGGTGCGGCGGAGCGACATCCCCATACACCTCGTCCGTCGACACCTGAATAAACCGCTTGAATGTCCCCTTCGGCAAGTACGTCCGCGCACGCCTCCAGCAGCACCTGCACGCCCAGCGTATTCGCCATCACGAACGGAACGCCTGTGAACAACGACCGATCCACATGCGACTCCGCCGCAAAATTGATCACCGCCGCCGGGCCGTGCCGCACCGCACGCCTCAAACGCCCCCTGCACCTGCTCCGGATGCGCGATATTGCATTTCACAAACTTGTAACGAGGAGAGGTTGCGATGCTCGCAAGCCGTTCCGGACTCGCCGCATACGAAAGCGCATCAGCATTCACCAGCGTCACGCCCGGATGCGCCGCATGAACCTGCCGGATAAACTCCGACCCGATAAACCCGCAACCCCCCGTCACAAGCCACGTCGACCGCAACAACTCAGACTCCAGCGACATATCATCTCCTTGAATCGACGCGGAGTGTATACGCAAACCATGCCCTTCGCGATGCCTGCCGCCGCTCAATTCCGAAGGAGCCGCGAATCGAATTTTATCCGCTGCTTCGGACCTATCGCCAACCGCTTGAAATCCGGGTGCTGTGGATTGATCAGATAATTCCATTCGCTGGGAACGAGCACGCTCGGAACCCGCAGGACTACCGCGCCGGCGTTCGCAATCCACTCATCGCCCATAGCTTGAACCGCACCCGGTGATGGCGATTTTTTCCAATTTTTAGGCAGCGACTTCACCTCCAGCCGCCGCTGCAACGCACTGTCGAACGCGATGTCGAACAGCACATACCGTTGCAGCAACTCCTGCGATTGGAGATGGACCAGCATTTCAAGAATGGCCAAAGACTGGCTGCTCGCCGCATAAACGACGGCCCGTCCGGGACTATTCCATCGCCCACCCGCACTCTTCAGCGCCTTCACCGGTAAAGGCGCTGCCGGCGTGCTTCGCTTTCACAATCCGCCACGCATGGACGATCACGAAAAAACCCCATGCTCGAGGCGCATGATGAGGTTTTCAACCTCTCTGGCACCAACCTCCGTGGAAGCGAACGCCATCGGAACCGCGCCGCCCAGAGCACGCTGCGGCGATTGAAGCCATTGCAGCGCCGCTTCGGTATTGCCCTCAAATAATCGGACCGCCATTTCAAAAACCGTGGATGCTCGCAACAGCCGATCCGACTCATCCGGATGCAGACGGCCTTCCGCCTGGCGGCGTGTCAGCGTTCGCTGCGGGATCGCGATGAAATGAGCCAGCGTCTCCCACGGAAGCCGGCTTATTTTTTGAAATCGGGCAAGCCGCTTGAACGGAAATCCCGCCTGCACCAGCCGCACAAGATTGATTGTGTCGGCAGTGCCAATCCCGAGGCTTTCCACCCGGGACGCCCTTTCTTTGCCTTCCAACGAGGCGATGCGCTGAACCGAGCCTGCACCGGCATGAATCCACTCCTTTAGCCAACTGGCGCAAGTATACACGCCATTTGGCGCAAGAGTAAAGGATGACCACCCTCAAAACAAATCCCCTCGTATCTCTCATTGCCCCCGCACGGGCGTGCCACGTTGCGTCCCCATCATTTAAATCCTCCTCCCTCAATACCCCTCCCGCACCAACCGATCCACAAACCCCGACTCCGAAGACACCGCCGCCACCCGCGAATTAAATATCTCCGCCTTCGCATTTATCCCCTCCACCGTCCCCCCGTTATACGCCACATCATTAATAGCTTCCGCATACGCCATCGCATCATTCAGCAACGGCAACAACTCCCCCGGCGCAATCCGCCGCAATGCCTCGATCTGCCGCCGTGCATTCTGCATCGTCACCAAAGACAGCGACGTATGATCGATCGCCTGTCCGCTCGCCAACAGCTTCCGAAACGGATACAGAATCCGCACCACATCATAAATCGTCGCCGACGAAGACACCGTCCGCCCCGCGCTTCCATCGGCCATCTGCAAAAGATACTTCGCCGACAGACAATTCGGCGTCAGCTCCAAAATCTTGTTCAACGTTCCCACCGTCGCCGAACTCTTCAACGTCGCCCGTTCCGCCTTCGCCAAATCCGCCCGCAGCCCCCCAAACAACTTCATCGACTCCGTCACCTTGGCATCCCGATCCATCCGCAAAAGCCCCACCGCCTCCTGCAGCGTCCCAATCGAAAACACCTGCACATTCCACATCGACGCATCGCCGTACATCAGCCGCATATCCGAAAACGCCGTCTCATTCCCCTCCGGAATCGCCGCCTCCTTACATCCATCCAAAGCCGCGCCACGCAGCTTCGCCGTGATGCCCCCCACCGTTCGCACCTTCCAATCCACCGTGATATCCCCCGTTACCGCAAACTTCGGATCCACATCAAACCCCTCCAGCATCGACAGCATCAACACCCCAAACGCCGTTCCCGCCGAGCCCCCTTCATGCCCGATGTACTTTTCATCAAACGTGACATTGATATGCCCCGCCTCCCAGAACGGATACCTCAATTGAATCGCATGAACCGCTTCCTTAAAACACGTCTGCATCTCCGGCCCCACATCCACCGCAATCCCTGCCCCTGCCGACCCCGAACCACGCGATTCCGCCATCACCGTGCCTATGATGTCCAACTTCGACCCATGCTCATCCCCGTCCGGCGACACTATCACCGCCATTCCGGTCACTTCACTCAAACTCTTCACCAGTTCCTTCGTCTTCGTCCGATACGCCGGACGCTCCACCGCATCCGCGCTCACACTCCCTTCCACCTTCCCCCCGCCTTCATTCCCCCCCGGCGGCGGCGATGTCGAAACCACCACGTCCACCGGCCCAAAACCTTCGTCCCCCGTGTCCCCCGCCGGTGGCGAACTCGGCACCGACGGCACGGAATGAGGTGGCTGTGACGTCACCGTCAACGACCGCACCGTCACCACGGACTTCTGATACGTGCCGATCCCGTACCTTCGCTGATATCTTTGAATAATCCCCCTGAAAAACACCCCGAACGACACCATTCACGGAAATGCTCGTCCCCGCACTGTCGATGATCCATTTCACCGTCACCCACGTGTTTTTGGGAATCTGTCCGCCATGTGCAAAGCCTTTTCCCTCATGCGTCTTGGGATCATGAAAACGCAGTTCATCCTCGTTCCCCTCCCAATTGAAAATCGCCATGCCCTGAGCGTAATACAACCGGAGATTCTGCGAATCCGTCTTGCACACCGCCGTAATCATCAGCGGCGTCTTAAATTCATTCTTGGTAAACGCCTTCCCCTCACCCCCCGTCTTGGTCCGAAGTTCCACCCCTTCATTAGTTTTCGTCAAAACCCCTTCCCCATCCGCCGTCAATTGGTCCAACACCGACACCGTCGCACCCCAACCCACGCTCCCCAACACCCCAAACATCACCCCACACAAAGCGACGATCCACAAATAACGTCGGCGCATGGCGATATTCCCTAAAAAATAAACCCAAAACCCACAGACATGACAAAAACAAAAGCAGAGCCGCCACATAATAACCGCCCCCACCACCACCCTCAAAACAAATCCCCTCGTATGACCCTTCTCAACAAGCAATGATCAATACGGCAATTGAAACACCGCTTTGGAGATCAGGAGGCAGCCGAGGGAGAACATGGAGATCAGGCCGACGCCGCAGGAGAAGCCGGCGAGGAGGACGGGGGCGTATTCGGCGCCATCGGAGGCCGAGGCGTTTTTCGAAGAAGTAGCGGCCGAGGAGGGCGCCGATCATTTGGGGGATGACGCCGGCGGCGAGGCTGGCGCCGAGTCCGCGGACGAGGCCGTAGCAGAGCATGACGGGGGCGCCGCCGAGGGCGAGGCCGGAGTAGAGAAAGATGCCCGACGACGGCGGAGCCGGCGATGTATTTCCATTTGATCGCTTGGTAGAACATGCTGCCCGCAGCCACCGTTGCCGAGGGTGGAGGATTGCATGAGGGCGGTCTGGCGGGCTTGGAGTTCCCAGAGTTGGTTGGCGTAGGGGTAGATGGCGGAGGGGATGGGGGCGAGCCGCCAGAGATATTGGGAGAAGAGGATGGAGGAGATGATGACGACGGGGAAGAGGACGAGTTCGGCCTTGATGATGCTGGTGAATTTTGTGCCGGTGAGTTCCTGGGTGCGGAATGCGACGACGCTGCCGGCGTAGTTGTGGAGGGGGATGGGGGCGAACCAGATACCGACGCCGCTGTAGCCGAGGGATTGAGAGGCGATGAAGGTGGCTTCGCGGACCATGGGGATTTCGACCCATTGGCCGGCGACGCCTTCCATGCGTGCGGCGACGTAAGAAATGATCGGCGTGTAGATGAAGCCGTAGGCGAGGAGAATCCAGAGGGGGAAGTCGGGGACGAGCCAATGGGAGAGGACGATGTAGGTGGTGGTGGAGAAGAAGTAGATGGCGAGGCCGACCCAGAGGGGTATGTCGCCGCGGCCGGCGGGCGGATGGAGGAGGCGTCGCCAGTGCGGAGTCCTGAGTCTTGAGGGTTGAGTCTTGAGTTTCGGCACGCGAGCCGCGCAGGCCTTTGAAGACGTGGTAGAAGCCGATGGCGGCGATGGCGAGGGCGAGGCCGATGCCGATGGAGAGGTAGACGTCGACGTGGTTGGCGAAGGCGGTGTCGACGGCGTTCATGCCGGGCTTCCAGGAGGGGAGTTGACCGGTGGCGTGGAGGATGGGGTTGGCGATCCAGGTGAGGATCATGCCGAGAAAGGTGCCGACGACGGCATAGAAGGGAAGGACCATTCCGACGAGGAGGTTGCCGACATCGAAGGAGAGGGTGACGGGCGTTGCGGGGAGGACGTTTTGGGTGGAGGTGGTGAGATCGGTGAAGGTGATGGGGAGGAGTTGGATGGGGTTTTTGAGGAAGATGGCGGAGAGGGCGGGGATGCCGATGTAGAGTGCGCCGAAGACGAGTCCGATCATGCCGCCGATGGAGAAGACGCGCCAACGCCAGCTTCCTTTTGCGGGGGCACCGTCGGCGGTGGTGGACGATCCGGTGGGGTCGGCGGAGGATTCGGCGAGGGCGGTGATGCCGAGGGCACCGACGGGGGCCATGGGGAAGGGGAGTTTTTCGACGTCGGAGGTGATGCGGAAGAGGACGTAGCCGAGGCCGAAGTTGTCGAGGCGGCCGAGGAGTTGGCCGAGGACGATCATGCCGATGGGTGCGAGCCAGTCCCAGCGGAAGAAGGTGCGCTGGGCGATGATGTCCGCGCCGGGGGCGACCCAGCGTGGGATGTGCTCGGCGATTCCCTGGCTGATGGCCGGGTCGGAGGTGGCGTAATACTGCGTCCAGAGCAGCCCGGAGAAGGGCGAGGCGACGGCGGCGCCGGCCATGTAGAAGAGGATGAAAATTTCGGGCCGCTTGAGGGTGGTAAAGGAACGGCGGGCGAGTTCGACGAAGAGGATGACGGTGACCCAGCGCGCCGCGCCGGAAAGATCGGCGCCGGCGAGCAGGGAGAGATACATCGACGCGGGCATCATCACGAGGCCGATGAAGATGCAGCCGATGACGGAGCGCACGGAGAAGCCGTCGGCAAAAGTCGCCGGCGGTTCAAGAAGGAGACGATATTGGCGAAGCTCGCGATCTTCTTTCATGACGCTCTGAACTATAAACACGAAGCGACGAAGAGACGAAGGACCACGAAGAGAAAATACAATTCTTTTTATCCTTCGTGGTCCTTCATCTCTTCTCTACGTCGTGTTCAGGTCGTCGAAAACATGGCATCGGAGCGGGTGAGATAGATGCTTGCTTGGTCCGGGGCGACGTTGCGCCAGAGCAGGAATTGCTTGCGGATGTCGATGAGGAAGGGGCGGTTGAGGCGGTGCCAGGTGGCGGGGTTTCCGGCTTCGCGGGTCATTTCGAGGTGGACGTCGAAGACGTTTTGGCCGTCGGTGGGGTGGATGGCGAGGCGCATGGTTTGGATGACGCCGAGGTCGTAGGGGGCAAGCCAGATGCGGGCGGTAAGGCCGCGGACGGGGCCTTGGGTGGTTTGCTCGATGAACGGCTGGAGGTCGTCGGCGGTGAAATGGCCGCTGCCGGATTGACCGGCGGTGATGAGGAATTCCTCGATGAAGGCGCAGACGCCGCGGGCGGCGGTTTCGTTGACGGTGAAGGGGAGATCGACGGAGAGGAGGTCGCCGACGGGTTTGGGGAGTTTCCAATCATGGCGGAGGGACGGGGCGGCGACGCGGCTGGCGGAGCGGGCGGGCCAGAGCGCGGAGAGCATGACGATGGCGAGCACGATGCCCATCGTGGCGATGGCGGAGAGTGAAGAATAGTTCAGCGCGATGCCGGGGAGGAGGTGGGTCCAGGAGAGAATGGTGGCCAAGCCCTGGCCGAAGATGTAACCGGCGACGACTCCGAGTGTGCCGAGAGCGGCGGCTTCGGCGAGGAAGAGCATCCCCACGTGTGCCGGCGCGAGGCCGACGGAGGTGTAGACGTGAATCTCCTTCGTGCGTTCGGCCACAGCACCAAGCATGGTGTTGAAGACGATGACGCCGGCGATGAGCATGGGCACGAGCACGTCGCCGAAATCCTGAGGCGAGCTGCTGGCGGCGGCATTGAGCGAGCGGGTTTGCGTGCCGTCGGACACGTAGAGCGTGAATGCGCTGCGTCGCGCGAGCCCCTCGGCGAGAGCGTTAATTTGTGCGGGAGCGGCGTCGGCGGGTCGGAGCATGATGCTGGTGATGTGCCCGCCGAGTTCGCGGACGAGCGATGCGGGGACGAGCACGATGTTGTCGGGACTCATGAAGCGATAGGAGATTTCCGGCGTGGAGGGCGAGTTGGCATCCGCGGTGGGGGCGGAGTTTTGCATGTTGAGTTGGCCGGCGGGATCGATGGGTGTGAGCGGGTCGCCGGTGAGCTGACGAAGAGTGGCGAATTCGTGCGAGGTGAAGACGCCCGTGACGGTGAGATCGTGGCCGAGGATATTGATGGTGTCGCCGGCAGTGACGTGCAGGAGTTCTGAGGCTTTCGCGGGGAGCAGGCAGGTGCCCTCCGTTGGGACCAAACGAGCGGCTTCTTTGGAATGGAAAAGCGACTCGTTGGAATCCAGGCCCACCAGGCCGACGGCATAAAACGTCGCGCGGTCCGCGGGATGTTGAATCGGAATCGCCCATGGCTGTTCGGGCTTTTCGGACGCATACCACCAGCGAGGGGCGATTGTTGACGCGACGCCGTGGGCGAGCGTGAGTGACTCGGGCGGAAGCGTTCGCCAGCCGCGCTGCCGGAGGAGAATGCCGGGAGGAGAGGCGGGTTGGCTTGCGAGCGGCTGTCGCGTCAATTGCACGACATCATGCACCGAGGTGAAACAGAGGAGTGTAAAGGTCAGCAGGACCAGCGTGATGAGCGTCAGCGCGGTGCGCATTCCGCGGCGGCGCATGTTGGAGAGGCCCAACCGGATCGCCGCGACGAACACGGCGCCGCGCCGCAGGCTGATGGAATGAGCAGCCGCGCCGGCCCCGCGCAGCCGTGCGATTTCCTCCTCAAATTTTCCCCACAGAATGTACACCACGGTGGCCGAGAGAATCAGAATAAAAAACGCCAGCAGGATCATGAGGGGTGAAGAAGTGATACGAAACGCCGGGTGGAATCCGAGCGCGGCGGTCATGATGAGGAAGATTGCTCCGAACCACCCGATCTGGCGGTAGACGTTGCTCGCCCCGATCAGGAGTCGTTCGAGAAAATAGGAGAAGGGGATCAATGCGAGCAGCAGAAAGATGACGGCTTTGATGATGCCGTTGGAGGTGTCGATGAGGTTTTGATACACCTGTGATTGAAGGGACCAGAGCGCGTTGGTGGCGGCGAAAAGGGCGGGATAATCGTGCGATTTTTGTGCGATGACAGCGGCCCGGCGCTCGGGTGGCGATGCGGCCTGGAGTGTTTTGATGATGTCGTTGGAGACACCGAATTTTTCGAGGTCGCGTTCGCGGCGGGCGTTGAGCGTGGAGAGGTCGAGCGCGTTGCGGAACTGCAATGGGCCGATGGTTGCAAGATCGGTGGTGTCGAATCCCTGTCCCATCGGATGGGCGGCATCGGCGTTGATGAGGATCATGCGGTTGCCGACGTTCCCTTTGGCGACGAGCAACTGCCATCGGATGTCCGGCGGAAAGAAAATGGCGGCAAATCCGGGGGAAGCGGAAGGGGGGGGGGGAGGGGGCGATAACGATGTTGGAGAATTCGGCTTTGTCGAGCCGGCGCGCGTCAAGAATGTCGATGTTGTCGAGGGTGTCGAGATAGCGCGGATCGAATAGTCCGTAGGCATCGAGCCGGCGGCATGGAAAGAGCATGGCGCGAAGCGGGCGGTCGGGATCGGGAATGAACTCATTGGCGAGACCGTGGACATCGGATTGATTGGCGGCGAGCGCGGGTGGGTAAACCGTTGGGATCGAAAGAAAATGCCTGAAGGCGGGTATGTATTGCGGGAGCGCGCAGGGCGGATTGAAAGGTGGCGTTGCCGTTGGCATCGGTGAGATACCAGTCCGCGCGGACCATGCCGGCCAGGGGCGGACCGAGGGGATGGCCGTTAGATTCCGCCTCGCCGCCAAGGAGCATGTTGGCGGCGGGAACGCGCGGAAGCGATTCGCCGAGAGTGCGGTCGAAAAGGGTGACGGGTTGCGAGGAGGCAAGGTTGGGAAGGTCGGCGCGGCCGTAGAAGAGAGGATCGGTCAGAACGCCCGGCGCGGCGTCGGGCCCGAGGAGGATCGCATCGAGATTCTTTTGTTGGGCCAGCAGGTGGGGCCAGTGGATGTGATCAGTGGCGTCGTTGGGGGTGTCGAGAAAAGACGATGCATCCTGTGTCGTGGCGAAGGCACCGGCGGGGAGACCTCGCGCGAGGGCGGCATCGGATGAAAACGCTCGCGGCACGGGGAAAAATGTTTCGAGCGTGAAGCGATTTTCGAGCGAACCGCTTTGAAAAATGGCGTCATTGGGGGGTTGGTAACGGCGAAAGGCTTGCGCGAAAGAAGACATCGATCCGGCGGCATCGAACTCGCGGAACAAGAAGCTGCGGGAGAAGAATCCGTACTGGTCGTTTCCGGTGGTGAGCAAGGGAGAGCCAGAGCGTGGGGGTGCGTGTTCCGAGCATTGCGCGGATTTTGGGGCACGGGCGAAGCTCATCGCATAGCCGTTCGAGACGGCTTGCTTCCAGTTGCCATGCCGGCAATAGCCTGCCAGCCGCATCTTTTAGCGGGGTGGTGTGCGATGTCGCAGACGCGCGGTGATCACTCAGATGGAGAAAATTGATGGCGGCGAGAAGATTTTCCTTTTGGGATTCCAGCAAGCCGACAGCGCCGGCGGCCGAGGTGACGCGTGCGTGCTGAAGCTGATCCTCCACCACCGACCCTTCGCGCAGCAATTGGTTCTCCATCGCGTCGCGCGTCGGCACATGGACCAGCCCGGAAAAATCGCCTGTTTTGAAGGCCGCTAAATCGTGGAGGATCATATTTGCGGTGCCGCGGCGTCCTTCCACGTCGGCGATCTGCTTCTCAAGAATGGCGACCGCGCGGGCGGGATCTTTCACCTCGCGGTTTAAAAGATCGAGCAATGTGCGGCTCCCGCGCAGATTCCACTGATCGCCGGCGGTGAAGGCGATAAGGACGGAGCAGCGGTTGGGCGCGGCGGCGATTTTTTCGGCGAGGTCAAGCAGGATCGCCGCATTCAACGCCTGTGTCGTGCCCGGCGCTCGCGTCATGATTTCCGAAACGCCGTCATAGGGACATTGCAGAATGATCAGTTGATTCGTCCATCGCGCATCATGAGATGCGTCGCGTTGGCGGCCTGGGATGAGGCATAGGATGTTGTCGAGCGGTTGTTCCTGCCAAGTGATGTGAATGTCCAGCCGAAGCGCGGCGATTTGTCCGGTGCGAATTCGCACGACGGACGCGGGGTCATCACAGTAAAAGCGGGGAATGCCGACGGGGACGGACGTGGATTTATTCAGAAGGTCCGTGTTGTGCGTCTGGGGATCGCCGAGAAAGAGAATGGCGCTCGCCCCGAGTGAGGCGGCTGTCTGCCATGCGGTTGGCGGAGAAGAGACATTGAGGGCGACGATGCGGTGTGCGATCTCGTGGCCGCGAAGGTTTTCGAGGCTACCGTCACCGGCATAAAGAAGCTCGGCAGTTGCAAATTCAGGCGCTATTGCCGCCGCCTGCCCGCCGGAAGGCAATAGTGGTGCGATGGGCACGGAGGCGATTGGAGAAACGGGAGAAAAGCCGTCGGCGGTTTTTACGCATTCCACAGCAGAGCATCGTTCAACCACCGGAAGCACAAGCGGAAAAGATTGGCGGTCGACGTGTTCGCTGGTGCGGCGCGCGAGTTCGAGAGCGAAATAATCCGCATTACGCGCCGCCGTTGCTGAACCGGCGGACCGATCCGCGGCATCCCGCGTCAGTGCATCGACATCCGCGCGAATGTCGGCAAAACCCCTGCACGGCAAGCACGCAAGCAGCAACATCAAAAATATCAGGCGCATTTGATTATCGAATCGCATCGTCCACCGGACTTGTGCGGTCGCGCCGAGTGTAGCGAACGGCGACGGGAATTGCTGTTATACATCTCAATTTTGTTGCAGCGCCCGTGAATCCCCTTTGCCTCCACCGCGTTCTTGCCCTTCGTCAGGTCCCAGGAGAGCCAATCGGCGGTCAGGATTCCCTCGCCGGGGCGGAAGATTTCCGCCCCGATGATATCGTCCTTGCCGCTAGCGGTCACGATGTGCGTGAGGGCATTGAAGGTCAGGCTGTCCGCGGTAAGCTTGTCCTCGCCTCTGGTCAGTACGGCATGGCCTGCGGCGAGAACGCTTTCGAGTTTTTGCGTGCCGCCCGCGCTCATGGCAAATGGGCTCGCGGAGGTGTCGCCGCCGCCGGTCGCTTTGGATTGATCCAATTTCGCCGTGAGCATATCCGTCGTGAGCACGAGCGGCTCATTCTCCGCCGGCGCGCCCGCCGCTGGTTTCGTCGCCGCCACCCCGGGCATCCGGAACGGTTTCAGCGGCAGGTGCTTCATCCACACATTCTTTGAAAACACAATATTCCCCGTCGGTCCGTTATACCGGAGCCCCCCATCCCACATGAAAACCGTATCGCCGTGCCCGTTGTTACTCGAGGCCTGCGCTTTCTCCACGCGATAATCCTGCAACAACAATTGCCCCGGCCCGGGAATATCCAGCGTCTTCGTCGCCTCGGTGTAATCGAGCCAATCCGTTTTGGTGAGGTAAATGCTCGTCAACACCTTGCCCGCCGGATCGAGCGTAGTGCTCTGCACGTTCACATTGCCGCGGGCCGCAATTTTCGCCAAATGCATCTTTGCCGTCGTTTTCGCAGGGCCCGTTGTGGCCGCGCCCGTTGCCGGCGCATCGGTCGCAAGTTGCACATCGAACATTTTGTTGCACGTGAGCTTGCTGATTTGATCGGTGCTGCCGACGCGATGCGCATCGATATCGCCGAGGAAGTGCGCGAGCAGCGTCTTGCCGTCGTAGTGCATGGAGCCGCGTCCAGGTCACCTGGGCCGGCATCGGCGCTTGTCCGGCCTTTTGCGGGGGCTGCACAAAATCAAAAGTCCCCGCGCCGGAATGTCGATCGACTTGTTTTTCTGATCCAGCAGAATCCGGAAGCCCGTGATCTTATTGTCCCCGCGCTCTCCCTGACTCACTTCCGCCGCCTCCACGGTCTCCTTGGTGCCATCCATGAGACTCTCACCCTCCAACGTCACCTGCGTGTTGTCCCGCCCATTCTTCATGTCCGCAAAAAGAGTCTTACCCTTCGCGAACACCGTCTGCGAAGTGAACCCTTCCAGTTCCACGATCACGCCATCCGTCGCTAGGAGCGACGTGGCATTGACGTTGGCGAAGCCGCCGCTCGCCGTCGTGGTTGATGACCGCGCCTTCGGCGCAAGGCTCACATCCAGCTTCGGCGTGTACAGCGTCTGCTTTGAAAGAGTCTTCGACTTCGATCCCTGCTCCGGCTGATACGCCCACGCCACAACATTCCCCTCCGCAAGCAACCACGACGGCACAGGCATCTTGCCCCCCCCCGCAATCGCCGTCCGAAGTTCGAGCCGATCCGCATTCACGCCGCTGGGCTTATCCGCATCTTCGATCCCCGCATTCGCGCGATTCGCACCCTTCACATGCACGTTCCCGGTCGCGACAAGATGCTCCAACGCTTGTGCCGTCTTTGCATCCGGCGAGGGCGCGACCAGAATATCCAATAGATCGCTATCCAAAGAAAAATCGACGTCCGTGATCGAAGACTTGCCGGTGAAGACCGCCCGCCGAATCGCCATCTTTTTCGGGCCCTTCCCAACCACCCGCGCGGCATCGGCCAATTCCACATCCAGCATGTGCGCCCACGCCACCACCAGCGGATTGCCGGCGACATTTTTCTCGTTCCGCCGCAGCACCGACTGCGGCACCTCCATGCGCCCCGGCCCCGCGAGATGCACGAGATTCTCGCTGCGCGAAAAAGTCACACCCTGGCAGGTGAGCGTCCGTGCCGAACGCACCGGATCCGCAAGATCGGCATCCGTAATCACCACCGGCCCGACATCGCCGGGCGCAAGCGCGACACTTTGTGCCGCCCGATGGTATTGCAATATCCCCGCGCGGGCCGTTCGCGTCTCATCCCGCACCAGCACGGGCCGTTCCATTGTGCCGACCGCTTCAATCGCAATATCACGACGATCGGTCAGTTGCACATCCCCCGCCGCCGCCGGCCGCATTTCCATCGGCCCGGTCCAACGCACTTCCAAATCGTCTGGTGCCGCCTTGGGCGCTGGAGCCGTCGCGGCCACGGCAGTCGTCGCCGGCGCGGAGGCGGCTGTCGTGGCAGCGGGTGCCGGCTCGACCGCCTTTGCCGTCGTCGCCGATTTTCCGCCGGCAGGATTCGCGGGCGACTGAAAGAACACAAAAAGCTGATCGCTGGTCAACTTCCGCCCGCCCAGGGTGGCAGTCACTTCTTTACCGAGTGATACCTTGTAAACAATCGGTCCGGGCTTGGTCGCCGTTGCCGCCTGTGTGGTAATGCCCGTGGCCGATGGAGCCGCCGCAGTTGACGCGACGGCAGGCTGAGTCCCCGCGTTCGCAACCGCATTCCCCGTCCCAGCGCCCGCCCGCGTCGTCGCCGTGTCATCCAGCGAAAATCCCTGCCGCCCCACATCCTTGAATAGCATGTAATTGTCTTTTCCGCTTGTCGGCTCAATCCGCAGCAGCTCAATCTCCTGCTTCTTCTGCGATCGATTAAACGCAATCGTCAGGTTCTCCCCGTCAAACCGCAGCTTGTCCTGATCCGCCCGCAGATGCACCAGCCCGGGACTCGTGACGATCCCTTCCGCGTAATTCAGATCCAGGTCCTTCTCAAATCGCACCTGAAACTGCCCCGCCTTGATCTCCAGCGATGTGCCCATAAACGATTCCCGCGGCCCATACGTCAGCACCACGTTCCCCGCCAGGTGTGCCCCACGAAACCGATCGCTGATCCCCGCTTTCACCGCTCCCGTCCGGTCATTGATCGTGATCGTCCCGCGATCCGCGCGAATGTAGAGGAGGTTCCCGTCCGTCGTGTAATACGTCGCCATCGGCTCGGTCAATTCATACTGCCCCACGATCTGCTTATTGTTCTCATCCTTCAGCGGTGCCGCCTTCTTCGCGCTCAGCAGATACAACAGGTCACCGTTGGGCGCGCGCTGCTCATACGTCGGCGGCCGCGACTCGCGGTTGTCTTCTCCCCCCCCACCGCCACCTGCTTCCGAGGGCTTGAAAAGCTCGCCCCCGTGATGAACTGATAGAGCCAAAACGTGCCAATGGCCAGCACGAACCCAATAACAAATAGAGCGATACGTTTGCGCATAGCGAACAGTCTACTCGGAGACGAAAGAGTCGAAAATGACGAATGACGAAATTCGAATGACGAATCAAATTCCAATGCTCAAATAACCGAATAACGAAACGGTGATACCCCGAGTGGTTTTGATCATTCAGACATTCGTCATTCAGTCATTGATTCGTCATTCGAATTTCATCATTCGTCATTCGTCAAAGGTACCGGTCCATCACCTGCTGCCAAATTCCCATCTCTTTGCACAAAAACTCAATCGCATCCCGCACCGCCCCATACCCGCCCGGATATTTTGTCACATACTTCGCTACCGCCCGGACCTCCTCCACCGCATCCGCCACCGCGATCGGGACCGCAACCCGCCTCATCACCGGCAAGTCCGGCAGATCATCCCCCACATACGCGATCTGCGAATCAGTGATCCCCAACTCCTCCTTCACTTGATCGTACGCCTCCAGCTTGTTGCCCACATTCTGGTACAGGTGCTCGATGCCCAGCTCTGCCGCGCGATGGCTCACCACGTCCGACTCTTTACCGGTGATGATCGCGACATCTTTGTTCAATCGCCGCCACAATACGATTCCCGCGCCATCGCGCACGTGAAACCGCTTGATTTGCTGCCCCGCATCGTCCCGAATGATCCCCCCATCGGTCATCACGCCATCCACATCAAGAATCAAAAGCTGAATATTCGACAGGCTCATTTCAACTCCTAAAAAGCAAGGACCAATTGTCAGGGAAACAGACGCGAAAATGAAGCCCCCGCCCAACAAATCTTCTGCCACCCCCCCCCCCAATGCCCCCATCAACCGCATTTTCGGGTAAACGCCATGGAGTGAGAGGATTCCGAGACGCGCCCATAAGGAAGCGTTTTTTTGCATTTCCCCCATTCTCCTACGATATGCGCGGCAAACGCGTCCTTCGCTCTGAACGTTCCGTCCGTGAACGCTCTTCGCGTGGCATTGCTCTTGCCCGAGGTTAAGATGGATCGTGCGTATTTGGCGCGGGCCAGATTGTCCTATTGTCGTTATGTTGCTTCGTCAGTTCGCGAGGCGTTTTCTCCAGAGGATTCCCATGACCACTAGCCAAGAGACCATCATCGCCGATCCGGCGGCCACCTTCCGCTTCGCCCTCGCCGCCGCCGAAATGGCTGCCAACACCCGCGCCGAGGAAGTCATCCTCCTCGACCTCCGAGGCCGCTCCCCGGTCACCGAATTCTTTATCGTCGCCACCGGCACCTCCCCGCGACAGATGCGCACCGTCGCTGAAGAAATTCAGGACCTCGGCAAACGCATGGGATTCAAGGCCTGGCATATGAGCGGATTCGAGTCCGCCAAATGGATACTCGTCGATTGCGTCAGCGTCGTCGCGCACATCTTCGACGGCGACAGCCGCGACTTTTACGACCTCGAACTCCTCTGGGGCGACTGCCCACGCATTGATTGGCGCAAGGAACTCGGCTTGCCCCCATTGCCCGAAGGGTCGGAGCGCGTCAAAACCCGCATCAATTTCGGAGAATCCGCGGGCCTGGAGGATATTGACGCCGAGGAGGAGGAAGCACGCCTTGAGGGCGATGAGGAAGTCGAAGAGGGCGATGCCGACATTGATGAAGACGCCGAACTCGACGCTCCGATGGTCATTGAGATTCCCGATGAATCGACGGGTTCCAACAGCGTCGAGTTCGTCGAAGTTGATCCGCCCTCCAAGCGCCGCGAGCGCGGCCGGTCGGTCTATCCCACCACCATCGGCGATGAAGACATCACCGAAGAAGAACGCAGCGTCCATCCTGTTTCGGATCCTGACGGTCGTGCTCAGAAAGAGAGCACCTACGAAGAAGCACAGGAACGCAGGACAGAGCAGCAGGCCGCGGATGATGTGGAAGCCGAGGATGCTGGCTCGCGGAAAAACCGCCGGTGACTCAGGGACGAAAGATGAAGTCCCGACGGGCGATTGAGGCAAGCATCGCCAAAGGCCAAAAAACCAAAACGAAAAAAGCCCCCGTGAAAGGTGCAGTCGCTCGCAAAGCCACAGCGACACGCAAACCCGTCGCCAAAAAGCCCGCCGCTAAGAAGCCCGTAGCGACAAAGAAAACCGCTCGCACGAAAGCCGCGACAAAGAAGTCTCCCGTGAAGAAAACATCGCCCAAGGCCATCAAGAAGAAGGCCGTCGTGAAGAAGGCGAGCACAAAGCCCGCCGCGAAGAAGGCCGTGCCTCGCAAGAAAAAGAAATAACGTGAAGTTGAGCGCGTGGGTCGCGGTCGGGGCGGCATCACGAAACTGATCCTGAGTTCATCTCCTTTAACTTGAGGAAGCGAGGCGGCGGTGCAGCCGATTGAAGAAATTTTGCGGGAACGTGTCAGCGTCGCCATCGGTCTTGCCTTCGGCCCCGAAAACGTGGTCGATCCGCTGATTAAAAACGGCGACCCCAAATTCGCCGACTACCAAAGCAACGTCGCCATGTCCCTCGCCAAGCGCGTTTCCCTGCCCCCCCGCGAAACCGCCACTCGCATCCTCGCGAGCCTGAACCTCGACGACATCTGCGAAACGCCCACCATCGCCGGTCCCGGCTTCATCAACCTCCGGCTCAAAAAAGAATTCCTCGCCGCCGCGCTCCACGACGCCTTTTCCTCCCCCGCCATCGCCCGCGCCGGCATCGACCCCGTCCAGAACCCGCAAACCGTCGTCATCGACTACAGCGGCCCAAACGTCGCCAAACAAATGCACGTCGGACATCTCCGCAGCACCATCATCGGCGACACCCTCGCCCGCGTCCTCGAATTCCTCGGCCACAATGTCATCCGACAAAATCACATCGGCGACTTCGGCACCCAGTTCGGCATGCTTATCCTCTACATGCGAGAACAAGGCCTCGCCGACAGCCCCCTCACCATCGTTGACCTCGACCGCTACTACAAAGAAGCGACCGCCCAATTCAAGGTCGACAAAACCTTCGCGGAGAAGGCCCGCCAAACCGTCGTCGAACTTCAAGGCGGCGGCAAAGACGCCGTCGCCCTCTGGAACCGCATGCGCATCGAAACCCACAAGCACTACACTGAAATCTACCACCTCCTCAACGTCACCCTGCGCGACGATCACGAGCGCGGCGAAAGTTTCTACGGCGAACGACTCCCTCAAATCGTCGAACGCGTCAAAAACACGCTCGAATTCGGCGGCGAAGGTGCCGCGCCCGCCAATCACGCCGGCACTGCTGCCGATACCCTCGATGACCCCCTCGGCCACGAACCTACTGACCCCAACGACGGACTCCCCGGCACCGACGACGCCCACGAACGCATCATCGAAGCCGCCGAACCCCAGATCATCCACAAGCCTTTCGCCGCCTACTCCGGCGGCGCTTTCTGCATCTTCCTCCCCGGCTATCTTGGCAAGGATAAACAAGCCGTCCCCCTCATGCTCCTCAAACGCGACGGCGGATATCCCTACTCCGCGACCGATCTCGCCGCCCTTTATTTCCGCGTGCAGGAACACAAAACAACCCCCGCTGAACAAAAGCCGCTCGACAATGATTGGCACGCCGACCGCGTCGTCTACTTCACCGACGCACGCCAAAGCCAGCATTTCGCCATGATCTTCGACGCCTTCCGCGCCGCCCAATGGGATCACCATCCGCACACGAACGGCCGCGTATCCCTCGAACACGCCCCCTTCGGCTCCATCCTCGGCGAAGACAACAAGCCCCTCAAAACCCGCAGCGGCGACACCGTGAAACTCAAGGAACTCCTCACCGAAGCCGTCGAGCGAGCCGCCAACGTCAAGGCCGAACGCGGCGCGGAACTATCCCCCGAAAAACGCGCCGCCGTCGCACGCGCCGTCGGCATCGGTGCCGTCAAATATGCCGACCTCCGGCAGGATCGCATCACCGATTACGTCTTCGCCTGGGACCGCATGCTCTCCTTTGAAGGCAACACCGGCCCCTACCTCCAAATGCAGTACACCCGCATCCAAAGCATCTATCGCCGCGGCAACATCACCCCCGCACAAGTCGTCGCCGCCAATCCTCCCCTCCTCCTCGAACAGGAAAACGAAGCCGCCCTCGCCAAAAAACTCCTCCAATTCGGAGCCGTCGTCGAACACGTCGCCCGCGATCTCAAGCCGCACCTGCTTTGCACCTACCTCTACGAACTCTGCGGCGCGTTTTCCCGTTTCTTCGAAAGCTGCCCCGTCCTAAAAGCCGGCGTGGAGGAACTCAAAATGAGCCGCCTCCTCCTCTGCAACATGGTCGCCACCGTTCTCCGCATCGGCCTCCACGACCTTCTCGGCATCGAAGTGCTCGACGAAATGTAAGCCCAGCAATCGCATTTCCAAATAACGCCCGCAATGAGACGATTCCGAGACGCGCCCGTGAGGAAGCGTTTTTTCCGATAGGGCGGTAAACGCTTCCTCACGGGCGCGTCTCGGAAATAGTTTCATCCGATCGCTTGGAAGAATGCGATGGCCCTGCAATGGAAGCCCACAGGGCTTTGACGAGCATCGCATTCTGCGAGACAATAATTCGCTAACGGATCATCTTTTGGAGGAACGCCCATGCGTCGATTTGCAGGTTTCACCACTCTCGCCCTCATGCTTGCCTTCGCGGGCACCCCCGGCTGCAGCACGGTCCGAAACATCACCAGCGCCAAAACCACGCCGGAAATTATCCGATTCCGAATCACCCCGCGCCGTCTCCACCCCGGCGAGAACGGCCTCGCCATGGCCGACACCCGCAACGCCCCCAGCACCGATTACAAACTCGTCTTCACCGCCACCCTCGGCACCGTCAAACCCAGTCCCGACGGCACCTCCGCCACCTTCAGCGCCGGACCCGACGCAGGCAACGCCATCGTCACCGCCAACCTTGTCTCCAAGGACGGCGCAAGCGTCTCCCAGGCCGAAGTCAAAGTCCTGATTCTGCCGGTGCGCTGAGCGTCTGACCCTGTCGCGCTCCGTCCGCATTTTAATGGTGCCGCTATCGCGCGAGGGTCGTCGTCGCATCTGCCCCCGCATTCACCTCATAAACCCCCATGTTCAGGGCGCTCGTATCCACTATCTTTAAATGCGCCCTCAGCGTCTTCGACCAATCCATCGCTGACGTCGTCTTGGTTACCAGGTATACCGCCCGGCCCGATTGTTGGTAATACTGAATTCTCGCGCGAAGCACTGCCGCCAGCGCTGCATCCGACTTCCCACCCAACAAATCTGCGATCTGCCGCGTTCGAGCCGGATCAAACTCCCGCGGCAAACGATCCAGATCGGCCACTCGCTTCGCCACCCACGCCTGCTCATACATCTCCGGCGAATAAATAATGTAATCGCCGCTGTAATCCAAAAAATAATGCATGAAGTTGTCCGCGATCACCATCGATCCCGGTGCCACATTCTTCCGCACCAGATCACTCGTTGACAACGCAAACAGCATTTGGTTTTCCAACTCCTTCAGAGAACCCTTCATATACGGATTGATCGCATTCATCGCGACCGCCGCAAGCACCATCGCCGCCGTCATACCCCTACATAACCATCGTCCCCGTCCCACCCGCGACGGCCACATCACCCCCAGCAAAATCAAAGGCACAAACGCGCTCAACGCAAATCGCGCATAGAGCACCTCGTTATGCTCCGGCTTTCCATAATACGCCGTATACAACACCAGCGGCGGAATCCCCCACGCCGCCAAAACCCCCACCGTAAACCGGTCCTTCACCAATAAAACCACCACCCCAATCCCCACCCCAATCAACAACACATTCAACCCCGTCCCCGGCTGCACCAGAATATCCACCATCGCCGGCGCATGTTCCACCAGCCATCCCCACGAAAAGCTCATCGCATTCCCGCCCGCCGAATACCCCGTCCGAAACGGACTCCCAAATGCCACCCACTGATAAATCGCCAACGGGACCAGCATCATCGCCATGCACCCGGCCGCGATTCCCGCGTGCACCATCGCCGCGCGGCGGCGGCCTCCTCGCAATTCTGCCGCCCAAACTACCCCCATCGGCAACAGTAAAAGCACATTCGTGTACCGAATCATGATGCCCGCCCCAAGCAACAAACCCACCGCCCCCGCCTGCCATCCGCGACGCTCGCGCCGCCACATCAGCACGAACGCCATCATCCACGTCGCCGCCGCCATGTCCGGAATATGAGACAACGCCATGACCGTGTAATAGATCACCAACGGATGCGCCGCCACCACAGTCGCCGTCACTGCCCCCCACAACGGCGACCCCAACTCCTTCCCCACCACATAAATTCCCCCCAACAACAAAATCCCCATCAATATATTGATCGCAAACGGCGCATCCGCCCCACCCAATAAGTACGCCCCTGCACACAACACCGGATACCCGATCGGCTGCCGCAAATAATAAGTCGTGGCGTCCTTCCCGGACTGCATCATCGTTTCGCCGACGAAAGCATACGGATCCGTATGATGCTGCGCGAAACTTCCCGTCGTCGCCACGCATTTCGCCGTCGTCAAATACCCATGCTCATCCGCAAGCGCGTAATAACTTGAAACCCCGCCGCTATACGCACGCCACGAAAAAAGAACCATCGCCACAACCAACAACACCAACGAAAGCCCCGGCCCTTTATCCACCCCCTCCAACATTGCGCTGCCCCTCACCACCCTTTCCCCCCCACGAGGCTCTTCATTATTCCGCACCGTCTCAGCCATGCCAAAAGTATATCCTCAAGACCGGACAAGCGATTTCAAAACATGCAGCCAAAAAAATGAACCAAGAAGTTTAGTGTTCATTCGTGTTCATTTGTGGCCAATTTCCGTCGTCACCGAAAACCCCTCACCGATGCCGCAACGTAAACATCCGCTTCATCCGATCCAGCACCGTATGCTCATGCGTCTGCTCCTCCCCCGCCGAATGCTCAGCCCCCACCTTCTTCAACAACTCATCCCGCTGCTTCTGCCGCTCCGCGATCAATTGCGAAAAATGATCCATCAGCTTCGGATCCTGCGTGAACAGCCCGTGCAGATGTTCTCGATCCACCTCGATCACCCGCGCATCCGTCTTCGCCCGATACGTCGCCGCACGAGGCTGACCCGTCACCGCCGAGACCTCCCCAAACACCGCCGGCGACTCCAAACTCCGTCACCTGCAACTCTCTCCCATCCTCCGTCAAAAACGTAATGTTCACCTCCCCCGACTCAAGAATGAACAGCGAATCGCCGGGATCATTCTGCCGATAAAAAACCTGTCCGGCTGAAAGTTCGTATCCGCGTGTCTCTCCTGCCAGCTTCTCCTGCAACTCCGGCGCAATCTCCGAAAACATCGGGCTCTTCCGAATAATCCCCAGCCGCATCGCCCGCGCATCATCCTTCGCCGCGACCTGCTTCTTATTCAGGTCCGTTAACTCCACCGTCCGCACCGGATACGGAATCCCATACCCCGCCTGGTTCAGCCGATACCACAGATTCACCCGCACGCCCTGCTCAATCCCCCCATGTTTCTCCGGCTCATTGATCCAGAAAATCAATTTGTACTGAACCGCCGAATCATCAAAATTCGCCAGCGCAACCGACGGCAAAGGCTCCGCCAACACGCCCGGCGTATCCCTCGCCGCCTGCATCAGCACCCGCTTCGCCTCGTTCGGCGGGATCGAATAATCCAGCCCCACCAGCACATTCGTCGCCGTCGCCACCGATGGCTCGTGATAATTAACAATCTGTTCCTTCGCCACCGACGAGTTCGGAATCAACACATAATTATTCGACCCCGTGATCAAGGTCACCGCCCGCCACGTCATCTCCACCACCCGCCCCTCCACGCTCCCGACCTGAATCCAATCCCCCGTCTTAAATGGCACCGACGCCTGCAACACCATCCCGCTGAAAAAATTTCCCAGCGTCTCCTGCAGCGCCAACCCAATCACAATCGAAATAACCGCCGACCCCGTCAACAACGGCCCAAGTTCCACGCTGAACGCCCACGAACAATACGTCGCAACCACAAAGACCGAGACCACCGTGATGATAATCTGATGAATAAACCGCGACGGCGGCCCCCCCGTGATCCGCGTCAACAACGGCACCACCACCAGCCGATCAAAATACCGAATCAGCACGATCCCCAAAATCGCCACAAACGTCTTATGAATCGTCACCGCAATAACGTCATACGGATCCGTCATTAATAACGGATGCGCCGCCAGCATCGTAAAATACAAAATCGCCGCCACCGCTCCCCACCGAGTCACCCGCATCAACCGATACTTCTCCAGCCACCGCCGAAAAATCCGCGACAACAACCACCATGACAACACCAGCACCAAAAACGTGCTCACCGCCGTTATCGCCAACTGATAATTATAAAACCTCAACCACTCCTGCCACGGTGCATGCCACACTTCTCGCATAGCCGGTGCAGTAGTCACCTGCCCTACCACCCCCACCCCTCTCTCAAAAATCTCACTCCCAAAACCCATCACCAAAACTCCATTCCAAAAAAACCGTATATATCCGCAGCTTATTTAACCGCAGCCCATTCAATTATTCTTCCTTCGTGGCCCTTCATTTCGTCACCCCTTCGTGTTTACCTCTCGTCCCACTCCCCCGTAAACACCTCCGTCGCCGTCCCGGTCATATAAACACAATCATCCCCTCCCGCAATCGCCTCGCGCCACTCCAGCGTCAAATCCCCGCCCGGCAGATGCGCCAAAATAGACCGATCCGTCTTCCCCGTCAGCACCCCCGCCACGCAGACCGCCGACGCACCCGTCCCGCACGCCATCGTGATCCCGCTGCCCCGTTCCCACGTCCGCATCGTCACTTCCTCCTTCGAATGCACCTGCACAAAATGCACATTCATCCGCCGCGGAAACGCTTTATGCGTCTCCATCGCCGGCCCCGCCTTCTCCAAATCCACCGCCGCCACGCTCTCCACAAAAATCACCAGATGCGGATTCCCCATCGACACAAACGTCCCACGCACCCCCAGCGACGTCCCCATCGGTATCTGAAATATCCGCACATGCTCCGTCGCGCCCAGCCATTGCGCATCCACAGGCACTTTTTCCAAATCCAAAATCGGCGGGCCCATGTTCACCGTTACGCTCTGCACCTTGTCCGGCCACGCCGGATCCGTATGCAGTTCCAGCGTCAGCACCCCGCGCCACGTCTCCACGCGCATCGGATTCTGCTTCGACAACCCCCGGTCATACGCAAACTTCGCCACGCACCGCACCCCATTCCCGCACATCTCCGATTCCGACCCGTCCGCGTTAAACATCCGCATCCGAACCGTCGCCCCCTCGGCCCGTCCCGCGTTCGTCGGTGCCGCGACCAGAATCATCCCATCCCCACCTATTCCAAAATGCCGATCCGCCACCCGCACCGCCAGCTTCTCCGGCTGCTCCACATGCTGATTAAACGCATCAATGTAAATATAATCATTCCCAATCCCATGCATCTTCACAAACCGCATACAACCTCCCACATTTCCGAATAAATCATTCTAACATATAGCCCCGGGTTTACCCGGGATAACCCCACCTAACCCCCCCCCCAAAAAAAACCGCAAATTCCCCCCATCTTCTTCCCGTCTTCGCGGTTAAATAACGTCCCCCTCACTCCACAATCCGCAACCGCACCAAATCCTGCACATCAATCAACCCCACCGGCCGCCCCCCGTCATCCACCACCGGCAACTCATCGATCCGATACCGATTCAACAACGCCAACGCCTCCGACGCCAACGCCTCCTTATGCACCCGCTTCGGATTCCGCGTCATCAACGCCCCCATCCGTTCCCCCATCAGCCCCGCATTCGTCTTCAAATGCCGCCGCAAATCCCCATCCGTAAACACTCCCGTCAGTACCCCCGCGTCATCCACCAACACCACGGCCCCCGCACGCCGCCCCGTCGTCTGATCCCGATCCAGAATCTCCCGCACCGTCAGCGTCTCCGACAACGGCACAAAATTCTCCCCCACCTTAAACTCCATCACCTGATGCACCTTCAACAACTTCCGCCCCAGCGTCCCACCCGGATGAAACTCCGCGAACTCCTCCTTCGAAAATCGCCGCAGGCTCATCACCCCCAGCACCAGCGCATCGCCCACTGCCGAGATGCAATTCACCGAAGTCGTCGGCGCCAACCCATGCGGACACACTTCCTCAATCCGCCCCAGCTCAATCGTAATGTCCGCCAACCGCCCCAGCGTCGATTGCCGCGAACTCGTGATCGCGACCACGAGCACCTGCTGCCGCTTCAAAAAATCCAGCAGCCGCACCAGCTCGTCCGTCTCGCCCGAATACGAAAGCAACAACGCCACATCATTCCGCCGCACCCGTCCCAGATCGCCATGCAGCGCCTCCACCGGATGCAGAAAATGCGAAGGCGTCCCCGTCGACGCAAACGACGCCGAAATCCGCTGCCCCACCAACCCCGACTTCCCAACCCCCGACACCACCACATTCCCCGGCACCGCGCTGCGCCATCACTGCCCACCTCACCAGTCTGCTCAAAAATCCGCTCAATCCCCTCCACAATCGACCCATCCAGCTTCTCTGCCACCAACCCAATCGAAGCCGCCTCCGACCGCACCACCTCGCGCGCCGCATCCAGCAGTGCAGAAACTTGAGCTGTCGTCCCCAATCTCGTCATTCGCATCTTTCACAGAAATAAACTATCCCGCCACAATAACCGCACCCCTACACCCCATGCCATCCCAAAGGGAACTCCCCGCTCCGCCATCCCCCTCATTCTGCATTCATAATTCTACATTCATCATTCAGAACTCCCCTCTCAATTCACCGACGCATCCGGCGGTATCCTCCGCGGATCCACCGCCGGCACCAAATGCCGCCCCTCCTTCAACAACCGCTCCCACAACTCCTCCGGCGTCCGAAACACCTCCTCCGCCCCAACCCCCGCCACCTGCCACGCACCTTCCACCAGCTCCGCCTCCAATTGCCGCGGCGACCACCCCGCATACCCCACAAAAAACTTCATCGGCTCCGCCACGTCCGCCACCAACCCCTTCACCGCATCCGCATCCGACGATAAATAAATCCCGCCCGTCCCCCCCGCACCCGCCTCTCCCGCACCACCCACCCCCACAATCTCCATCTGCCCACGCGACGCATCCCGATGCACCACCATCAACGGCCCCTCCACCGGCCCCCCCTGATACAACGGATCACCATTCTCATACGGAACCGCCGATACCTGCGTCCACGCCTCACCCACCGTCGTCTCCAACGGCCTGTTCAACACCAACCCCATCGCCCCATGCTCATCATGCTGCAAAATCAACACAATCGCCCGCGCAAAATTCGGATCCAACAACGCCGGCGACGCCACCAACACCTTCCCCTTCAACGGCGATTCCATAACGCAGCCCTCCACAATGATCACACCGCCAATCATAGCACACGTGCAACGACCAAAGACGGACATACTTCAAACAAAACCTTTGGTACCGCGACCGTGAGGGACGCTGCTCACTCATGCTGCCGGAGGGGTCGCACATCATGAGAAAATCCACGCATCCCCTGCTCCTTCACATCCCTGATTTCCCTCCACACCCCGCTATAATCCCCCAACCGCATCCGAGGACCCCCATGCGCCCCCTCCCCTCCCACAACCCCAACGAACCCTTCGACCAATGGCGTCAACGCATGCTCGACGACACCTCCCGCTTCATCGAAGGGGACTCCAGCACCCCGACCAAATCGAATGGATCCCCCGTCACCGCGTCGGCACCGGCTCCTTCCCCACCCGCCTCAAAGACGCCGTCTGGTCCCTCATCCTCCACAACCAAAACCTCCCCGACTAACTCTCCCCGTGCAAGCTCCCCTCCCCTCTTTGCCGACAAATACCCCACCACAACCCCCACGACGCCACAACAAACCTCAGACAAAAACCCGTCCCTCCGTCGTGCCCGTCGTGATTCCTCGGTTTTTCTCCCACATTTTCCCCGCGCATTTAGCCCCAAACACCCTTATGGTATCCTTCCTCCTCGCCGTACCTTACTAAAAACTAAAATACCACCGTTGGAGCCCCGCATGTCTTCCCCCCCCCCACCCCCCTCAACCACCCCCGCCTTCCCCCTCATCGTGCGCGCCTCCAACACCGTCCGCAACAAAAACCTCCTCATCGTCGCCATGTGCATTATCTTCGCCTCCTGGTTCGGCTACGACGGCTGGATCGGCTGGCCCCAACGCAACGACCGCCTCGTCCAACAAATGCTCGACGAATCCAAGACCAGCACCTCCCGCATCAAGCTCGACGACCTGCCCACCCTCGAAGCCTGGCCCACCTTCTCCCGCGCCACCGCCCCCGAACGCCAGCACATGGCCGACGTCGCCAAAGCCAATGGCCGCGCCGAATTCAAAACCGACACCGACATCCTCGTCCAAAAACTCATCGTCCTCGGCCTCTCCCTCGCCAGCATCGCCGCACTCTGGTGGTTCTTCCACTGCCAAAAACGCCGCGCCATCGCTGAAAAAGACTCCGTCTCACCCTCCCCCGGCATCACCATCCCCTGGCAAAATATCACCGTCGTCGATAACACCCGCTGGAAAAAAACCGGCATCGTCGACATCACCTACACCACCCCCGAAGGCCCCAAAAAAGCAAAATTCGACGACTACGAACTCGACCGCGAACCCCTCCTCCTCATCCTCGACCAACTCGCCGAAAAAGCCGTCAACGCCGATTTCATCCCAAAAGAGGAACCCGCTCTCGCAACGACGACAAGCTGAAAACGCCAGCTAATCCTTCCCCATATACAGCACCACCGTCGAGCGAGCAGCGACCTTCAACGGCACCCCCCGCGGCACCATTTTCCTTGACACCAATTCCATGACCTCCCCGCTCCCCGCCGGCACCGCCAACTCAAACACCCGCCCTTCCGTCATGTTCATCCCCACCAGATAATCCCCATACCGCAATGTATAAAACGTCCCCTTACCCGCATACACATTCTCATCCCCCGGCTTAAATGCGATACTGGCCGGCACCTTTGCAATCGGGAACACCTCACCCTTAAGCGCCTGCTGAACGTCCCCGCGCGATTTTTCATGTCGCCGCGTGAACGCCTTGATCACTCGATCATCCACCGTATATTTCAAACCCGAATCATCAAACTGCACATCCTCCCACACCGTCACATCGCGCTCCTCCGTCGGCCTGAGCAGATGAACCCGTGCAAGAAAATTCACCGCATACCGCGCCCGCCAATACAGCGACGCATACAACACATCGCGCCCATGTCGGATCGCCACCACCCCATCCTCCTCATCGGAAAATACCGAGTCCGGTTGCCCCGCCGTCATCGGCAACCGGATCGAACTGGGCGGCTGCTTCATCATCGTGGCATACGCATCCGGCGTCCGCAGAAGGCCCGCCGTGACCCGCAGGCCATTGTTTTTCATACTTTCCTGGATCGTCGCAAAAAACTGGTGGTCGTTCACCATTTGCTGCGCATACCCCACCGACGCCGGATCGAGGATCGCCGCCGCGCAATCCAGCGGCCCGCCATCCCACGACGGTCGCTGCCCATAAGTAATGTCGCCCGGATAGTGCATATCGCGCCATCCGATCACCGTCTCCATCGCCATCGCGCGATTCCCATCCGCATCCACGAACGGCTCCCTGAACGCCGCCCGCGCATTCGCGATCTTGATCAACTGCTGTTTGATCTTTTCATCACCCGCCTCGCCCGGTGCCGGACGAGTCGCATCGTAGATCGACGTCACCCAGTCGAGCACCTCCCCGTACCCTCCGACATACCCCAATTCCCGCGTCAGCCCCTTCGCCGTTAATTGCAGGTAATTCTCCCCCAGCGGCTTCGCCGGGCCTTTCTCTGTTTCGCTTCCCAGCCACGGCTCCAACCCGACCGATTGATACAGGTAATGCCGAATATCTTCCTCCCCCATCGCTTTTTCCGAGTCCAAAACCTCAATCGCCCGATTCGGCAAATAGATGCCATACAAATCGTTGATCATCGACTGGTTCGTGTACATCCGCCGGTGATGCCGGTGCCACTCCCGACAATCCACCATCAGCTCACACAGCCCCGCCCTTCGAGTAATGCCACCCCCATCCTTCACTGCGTCATCAAGAAATGGCCGCAGTTCCTGCCCGAGCAGCGAAATCACATCACCCGCGGACCCACGCCAAACCACTCTGGATTGGGCGTCACCGGGTCCGCCTGCGCCAGCAGCGGGTTGGTTCGATAGGCCACATACAACGCATCCAGCGATTTCACCAATTGTTCCACCGCCTTCGGAGAGTGATATGCAATGGTCCAACTCACGTGATACGCCCGCGCCAGCAATTGCATTTGCATCTGATTCAACGGCTTGGGCGACGACAAAAACTTTTTTAGCTCCCCATTCACGCGAGCCTCCACCGCATCGAGAACTTCAGCCCCCGGCGTTTGACGTAACGGTGCTTCGGCCGACGCTTCCCGTTGTTCTCCCGAAGGATCCACAAAAAACGGATCCGTATGAGTGAAGGCACTGTAAATCCCCCGCGATCGCCCCATCATCGGCCGCTGGATTTCCGCCGACGTGTTCCCGTAGCCCAAATTTTCCCAAGCGACCGAATCTCCAAATCGACGAACTCTTTCCCTTGGTCATTTCTTTGGGCAGAGGCAACGTCTTGTAAAAAACGCCGAGGAATCGCGGAGCGGAACTGGGAATATCCAGCGAGTCGATGTCGCCCAGATGTCGCACCCCGAGTTGCTTGCCTTCCACAAAAAGCAGCAATCTTCCAAGCTCTTCGCCCGCATCGCTCCCCCAGAATTTCACCGTGAGGTACGTCGGCTTCAGCGGGTCGCATGTCATCGTGAAACGGACATTCCCCCCATACTTCCCCACCGGTTCTTCGCCAGCAGCCGCCCGGGATTCACCCAGGCCGCCCTGAATCCCTCCGCCTGGTCGTATTTCAACCCGTCGCCGCTTCGCTCTCCGTTCGCCGAACCAAAGCGTATCCATCCATCGTCTCGATTTCTGCCGACGAAACCGCCCCGCTTAAAACACTCACCGCCAATATCATCGCCACCGCTTGGATTTTCTTCATCGTCACTCCATAGAAGAGATCGCTTAAAGCGATTTGCTCATCGGTCCGCGGCTCACGGCTCATGGCCCGCCACCGGAAAATATTTGGCACGCGCCGCGATGACTCGACCCGCTGCCGAATCCAGCTGGAACCCATCTCCCTTCCCCCGGTCGTTTCACCACGCAATAACGCGACGCCTCCGTGCGCATAAGCGTTGTCGGTCGGCAGTTGCGCCAGCATCTGCTTCCCTTCCGTACTGTATTTGTACAAAAATCCAACGACGCCTGCCCCATATTGTCCTTAAATAACGCCACCGCCACCGCTTCCTCGCCATCCTTTGAAAACGGCGGAATCCTTAAAATGTCCGATGAAAAAGACGTTTTCCCATCATCCACCGTGTAATAATATGGACCCAACGACGGCGGCCTTCCCCCCCACGTCCCCACGTAATAAATCAAGCCGCTGATGAGCAGCATGCCGACAACCGCCACCCCCAAAACCCGGTCCTTATTCAAAAATACCGCGATCACGCTCCTTAAAAAACCGCTTAATACTCATTATCCACCCCA
>CAVYBP010000007.1:0-77360 GCA_963766775.1 uncultured Phycisphaerales bacterium | reverse complement strand
AAATTCCGCACCTTCTCGTTCGAATCGTAGCGCGCTTCGGGCAACGCCAGTGTCATCGTGAGGATGTCGTTAAGCTGAACCGAGCGGCGCGTTTTCGGAATTTCCAGAAACTGCGCAAGGTCAGCCCGGCGCCCGCGAGCAGGACGAGCGCGAGCGCCACCTGCGTCACGACGAGAAAGCCGCGGGCGCGCTGACGGTCGCCGCTGTCGCTCCCGCCGCGTGAGCCCGCTTCGTGGAGCACACCGCTGAGCGAGATTAGCCGCGAAACCCGCCACGCTGGCCAGACGCCGACGAGGATTCCGCAGAGCAACGCCACCCCGCCGGTAAAACCGAGGGTGAGCAAATCGAGCCGCGTTTCCTGAAAACGCACGGCGGTCAAGGTCTTCGAGGCGGAGCGGGCGATGGACGACGGCGCGACCGAGCTCGACATGGTCGTCAACATCGGCCAGGCGCTCGGCGGCGAGCTGGGACGCCGTCCGCGACGACATCGCCGCCGTCACCGAGGCGGCCCACGCGCGGCGGCGCGATCGTCAAGGTGATCTTCGAGAACTGCTACCTGAACGACGAGCAGAAGGTCCGGCTCTGCGAGATCTGCGGCGAGGTCGGCGCCGACTACGTGAAGACCTCGACCGGCTACGGCACCGGCGGCGCGACCGCACGCCGACCTGATCCTGATGCGCAAGGCCGCCCCGCCGCACGTCAAGCTCAAGGCGGCCGGCGGCGTCCGCGACCTCGACGCGGCGATCGCCGTCGCCGAGCTCGGCTGCGACCGGATCGGCGCCAGCCGGACGGCCGAGATCCTCGACGAGCTCAAGGCCCGGCTCGCGGCTCGAGCCGATCGGTCGCACGGTTTCACGTGGAACGAGCCGGCACGGAGCGGCTACTGATCGCGTCGGAATCGTCCGGCCTCGGCCGGTCGCGGCCTCGACCGTCTCGACGCGGTCGGGGTGGCCGACGATCAGCAGGTCGCAGAGGCCGAGGAAGAGGCCGGTCTCGAAGACGCCGACGATCTGCTTGAGGCGGGCGTCGAGCGCGCCGGGTCGTCGATCGCGCGCGAACCGGCAGTCGATGATCCGGTTGCCGCCGTCGGTGACGATACGGGCGAGCCGTCGGGCTCGCGGCGGATCGCGGTCGTCGGCCCCGAGCGTCGCGGAGCCGGCGCTCGGTGTGGCGGAGGCCGAACGGGCTGACCTCGACGGGGACCGGCATCGTCGCGCCGAGCCGCTCGACGCGCTTGTCGGCGGTGATGACGGTCACCCGCCGGCGCGCGGCGCGACGCGACGATCTTCTCGCGGAGCAAGGCCCCGCCCCTGCCCTTGATCATCCGGAACTGCGGGTCGACCTCGTCGGCGCCGTCGAGGTTGAGGTCGAGCGTCTCGACGTCGTCGAGCTCGCGCAGCGGGATCCCGAGCGACGCGGCCAGCTCGGCGGTCGCGACGCTGGTGGCGACGCCGACGAAGCTCGAGCCCCTCGTCGGCGACGCGCTCGCCCGAGGCGCCGGACCATCAGCGCGGCGGTCGTGCCCGAGCCGAGCCCGACGATCATCCCGTCCTCGACCAGCGCGGCCGCGGCCTCGGCCGCCCGGAGCTTCGCCGGGATCGATCGCGGCTCATGGTGCGGCGTTGCCCATGGGTCGGCTCCGATGGGCCGAGGACGGGACGTCGCGTCGGCCGGTCGCGACGAATCGGGGCGACCAGATTCGAACTGGTGACCTCCTGCTCCCAAGGCAGGCGCGCTAACCAGGCTGCGCTACGCCCCGCACGTCACCAGGACCCAGGCATCGTAAGGCCGCACCGCGTCGGCGCGGTCAAGGACCGGCGCGGGCCGGGTCGCGATTGACCGCGGGCGGCATGAGGCGATCGAGGCAGGTCGAGGAACCGCTCGACGTCGACCGGCTTGGCGAGCATCGCCGGCGAAGATGCGCCGCATCTGGGCCGAGCGACCGCTCGTCGAAGTCCTGGCCCGTCATCAGGATGATCGGGAGCGGACGGGTGTCGCGCTTGAAGCCAGCGGCCAGGCCCGTGTCCGTCGAGGTTGGGCATCGAGAGGTCGGTCACCACGACGCTCGGGGACGGGTCCCGTCGCAGCAACGCAGCGCCTCGGTGCCGGAGCGTGCGACGACACGCAGCGATACCCCGCGAGCCTCGACCACCTGGTCGAGGCGCTCGCAGGCTCGGCTCGTGGTCGTCGACCAGGAGGACGTACGGGTCCGGCGGCGCGAGCACGCCGGGGACGACCACCAAGGTCGCGATGCTCAACATGGGTGTCGTTCTCTGGGTTGGCCTCGTGCGACACCGAGGAAGGCCGACGTCCAGCACGCGGCCAGACTCCGAGTGCCGTCCCCGAGGCCTGCACGACCGTCGATGCGTCCCGCCGTGGGCCGGGATCACGCCGAGGCCCCGGAAGGCCGCCGCAGCGAGGCCAGCGGCATCCGGCCGATCCCCGTCCGTGGTCGGAGCCGACCGCTTCTCCAATCGGCCGGCGCCGGCCCGGCTCGACTCCGGTCCCGCGCTCGGAACCGGCTCGTCCATGAGAAGGCCACCCTCCTCGGCCCGTCGCCGCGAGCGGGCCGCGCGTCGCCCGTCGCCGGCGGCCGCCCGCCAGGCGACGAAGGCGTCGAGCTGGCCGGGGAGCCGGATCGAGTCGCCCACCGCGACTGCCGGGAGGGATCAGCGTGAGGCTCCGGCCCGAGCGGCTCAGCGCCCGATCCCAGCGGGCCGCCGCGGTCATCGAACAGCAGGTCGAGGCGCATCGGACGCAGCCGGGATCGGGCGCAGATCGTCTGGAGCCGGTCGAAAGCTGTTCGACGCCCGATAGCGGCTCGAGCCCGTCCCAGAGCCGTCGACAGGCCGCCGCGTCGGACGCGGTAGAGGTCATCTTCAGCGTTGAGCGTGTTGCGTCACTGATGGCAGAACGGCCCCAGCGTCGTGGAGGGTCTCGCTGCGAAGGGCCTCCGACCAGGCGGGATGTTCCGCCGCGTCCGGAACATCCTTGCGCTCGACGAGCGATCAGGTGGCTCAGCTCCTGGCGGTCTGTTCGACCGGCTGCTCCAGGTCAGTGCGATTTCCCGCGGCCGGCTCGCCGGGGGCCTCACGTCAGGCAGACGCAGTGCCGTCGGGGAGGTGTCAGGCCGGCGACGAGGTCGACGCTCACGACGCGTGACGGCAAACGGCCTCCGTCACCCCGGGGTCGCGTCGCCATTGAGTGATCGGGTTCCCGGCGCACGAGTCTCCGTCCATGGGCACCCTGATTCGGGCCGAGCACGGGGCGGTCGCCGGTTGATCACAGATCTCGCGAGAGGATCGTTCCGCTCGCGGGATTTTCCGGCGATGCGGACAGGCACCGGAGTCGATCGGGAATGTCGAGTGCTGCCTTCGGTGCTCACGCGAGCCGGAGCGCCGGTCGGGGCCTCGTGCGGGGACCGACGCGTCGTCTCGGACGACGCGCCGGAGGCTCGATCCTGTCGGATCGCGACGGCAGGTACCTTGCGTCGCAGATCGAGGAGATCGGGGCATCGCTATCGGTGTTCGAAGCGCAAAAGTCGCAGACGTGTCGAGCCGATGCGGCGAGGTCGCGACGGTTCCTGTGGCCCCGGGGCCGCTTCCGCCCCCGCTTGCGCGTCGACGGCGCGCGCGGACCGAGAATTTCTCGTGTAGCCCGGTTCTCATTCCGCCTGATCGCGTGTCGATATGGGAAACCGCCGAGCACCCGGCCGAGGAGCGCCGCGCGAGGCTCACGGGTCGCGACGTTGTGGAACGATTCGCGAGGCGGGCGAGCCCGGACGCGAAGGGCGCGTGCCCGCCGCCGGCGTCGAGCGGTCAGCCGCGGATCAGGCCGGTGACGCGGTCGAACTCTTCCTGGGTGTTGAAGTCGATGATGATCTGGCCCGCGGTCGCGGCCCTTGACCCGGATCAGGACCGGGCGTGCCGAACCGGGAGTGGAGGTGCTGCTCCAGCTCGAGGACGTGCGGGGCCTTGCCGCCGGCGGGGGTCGAGCCGGGCTCGGCCGGGTCCTTGCGGATCGCGGGTCCGCGGCGGGGTCGGCTCGCCGGTGGCGACGAGGGCCTCGGTCTGGCGGACCGAGAGGCCCTCGGCGATCACCCGCTGGCAGGCCGCGACGCTGGGCGTCGGCGTCGGGCAGGCCGAGCAGGGCGCGGGCGTGGCCCTGGGTGATCTTCTTGCGAGCGGACCGCGTCCTGGACCTCCTCGGGGAGGTCGAGCAGGCGGATCAGGTTCGAGACGGTCGAGCGGTCGAGGCCGAGCCGGCCGGCGAGCTCCTCCTGGGTCCCGCCGTAGCGGGCGAGGTAGTCGCGGAAGGCGGTCGCCTTTTCGAGCGCGTTGAGGTCCTCGCGCTGGAGGTTCTCGACCATCGCCAGCTCGCTGACCCGCTGGTCGTCGAGGTCCATGACGCGGGCGGGGATCTCGTGGAGCTGGGCCTCGACGCTGGCGCGGAGCCGGCGCTCGCCGGCGATGAGCTGGTAGCGGTCGTCGACCGGCCGGACGAGGATCGGCTGGATCATGCCGTGCTGGCGGAGCGAGTCGGCCAGGGCGGCGATCTCGGCCGGGTCGAACTGCCGGCGGGGCTGGAACGGGTTCGGGTCGATCTGGTCGACGGCGACGTAGAGTCAGCTCGGCGGCGTCGAGCGAGCCGGGCTCGAAGCCCCCTTCGTCGCGCCCGAGCAGGGCTTCCAGGCCGCGTCCGAGTCGTCGCTTATTCACGGTCGATGACCTCCATGACGAGTTCCGCGTAGGCCCAGGCGCCCCGGGCCCGGGGCGAGTAGTCGAGCACGCTCACGCCGTGGCTCGGCGCCTCGCTGATGTGGACGTCGCGCGGGATCATGGTCTGGAAGACGGTCTCGTCGAAGTAGCCGCGGACCTCGTCGGCCACCTCGTTGGCCAGGTCGAGCTCGGGGTCGTACATCGTCAGGACGATCCCGCCGATCTCGAGCCGGTGGTTGTCCCGGGCCTTGGTCTGCCGGGCCAGGTCGATGATCTGCGAGAGCCCTTCCATCGCGAAGTATTCGCACTGGATCGGGATGTAGACCTCGGCCGACGCCCCGAGCGCCGCCCGGGTGAGCTGGCCGAGCGAGGGGGGGCAGTCGAGGAAGACGAAGTCGAAGTGCGCCAGCTCGCTGTTGAGCTGCTGGCGGAGCGCCGAGGCCCGCTGGCGGTTCGAGGCCGAGAGGGCGTCGGCGTCGGCCAGGCTCTGCGAGCCGGGCAGGACGAAGAGCTTGGGCTGCGACGGTCTCGACGACCGTCTCGGCGAGCGGCCGGCCGGCGACCAGCGGGTGCCGCTGCGGCGGGCTCGACGCCGAGCCCGCTGGTGGCGTTGCACTGGGGGTCGATGTCGATGACCAGCGCCGTCCGGCCCGCCTTGGCCAGGCCCGGCGGCGAGGTTGATCGCGGTGGTCGTCTTGCCCACCCCGCCCTTCTGGTTGGCCACGCTGATGATCTTGGCCACGTTCGGAAGCCTCCGTGCTCGCTCGTCGCGGACGCGTCGCGACGGGCCGATCGGCTCGGGCGTCCTTGCCCGGCGACGTCCTGCCCGCGTCGATCGCCGGGCGGCGGGATCGTATCGCTCGCGCCGGCGGGTGTAAAGCTCAAGTTCGAGCGGCCGACTGCCGGCCGTGGTCCGTCGTGCGCCGTCACCGGCTCAACCCCGAGCCGCTCGGCCTCGGCCTCCAGCGCGTCGCTGTAGGTGAGCGGGTAGACCGGCCCGGCGTCGAGGCCCGCGGAGCGCATCGGGCAGGGCGGCGAGCTGCTGTCGGCAACGCTCGCGGATCGCGTCGAGCCGCGGCAGCGGCGCGACGAGCTTGCCCCCGCGGACGACCGGGACCAGCAGCGGCTCGCCCTCGGCCGACTCGTCGGCCCGCGTGACGCGGTCGCGCGCGAACCGGCCCTGCGCGTCGCGGAGCCGGTGGACCTGCTTCGCCAGCGGGTACGTCTTCTTGCCCGGGCTGAGCTTGATCCGGCCCTGCGCCGTCGAGCTCGACGAGCTTGTAGACGATCGACAGCGCGGGCGCGTCGCGGCTCGTGATCAGCTCGGTCCCGACGCCGAAGGCGTCGATACGGGCGCCCCGACGCGACCAGGTCGGCGATCTTGAACTCGTCGAGGTCGCCGCTGGCCGAGGATCTTGACCGCCGCGCCGGCCGCGCGCGTCGAGGATCGCGCGGGCCGCGCGAGCCAGGTCGATCGAGGTCGCCGCTGTCGATCCGGATCGGCCTGGACCGGGGGCTCGATCGCGGCGGCGTGGCGGACGCCCGTCGGCGGTGTCGTAGGTGTCGACGAGCAGCGTCGAGTGCTCGGGGAAGACCCGGGCGAACGCCGCGAACGCCTCGGCCTCGTCGTCGAACGCCTGGACCCACGAATGGGCCATCGTGCCCGACGCACGGGATGCCCAGCCGGATCGCGCGCCTCGACGTTGCTCGTCCCCGCGCAGCCCGCGAGGTACGCCGCCCGCGCGGCGAGCATCCCGGCGTGCGGCCCGTGGCCGCGCCGCAGCGCCGAAGTCGTAGACCGGCCGCCCCGCCGCCGCCTCGACGATCCGCGCGGCCTTCGAGGCGACCAGCGTCGGATAGCCGATCGAGGCGAGCAGGAACGTCTCGACCCACTGCGCCTGCGGCAAGCGGCGCCTCGACCCGGAGCAGCGGCTCGCCCGCGAAGACGACCGTCCCCTCGGGGACCGCCCAGACGTCGCCCTCGAACCGGAGCGTCGGCGAGCGCGTCGAAGAACGCCGGGTCGACGCCCGCGAAGACCGGCCAGCGCGCGGATCGCCTCGACCTGCTCGCGGCGAGAACGCGCAGCCGGAGCAGGTCGCCGATCGCCTGCTCCAGCCCCGCGAAGACCAGGTAGGCCCGGTTCGCGGGCAGCCTGCCGACGAACATCTCGAACGTCGCGCCCGCTCGCGATCCATGCCCGGCCGCGAAGTAGCCGGCCATCATCGTGAGCTGGTACAGGTCGGTCAGCGGCCCGAGGGCCTCGGGTCGGGCCAGAGCGAGCGGGGGGTTTCAGGGTGCATGGCGCTCCTTGATCGGGGTTGTCCCGACGCCGGGCGCTGTACGTAGGGACCTCGGGAATCCGGGAGACAACACCCAGAGATCGAGCAGTGCGCCGGGGCTTCTCCTGAAATGCGGACTCCGGGTGGAGGTCCAGGAGGGTGACGGGATCCACCTGCTCCTCGAAGGACGGGTATTGTCCGCCTGCTGACGACCGTATTGCTATTGTCGGCGGATAACCTGCCACGATCTTCGCGAGAATGGAGGATCGACTCTCGCAGATACTCTTCATCCACCAGCACATGCGAACCGTCTGACAGCTTCTCCTCCCCGCCCGTAAATCCCCGCAAGAGTCGGGGCCTGCAGGCATGACAGTTGACGCCGCCATATTGCGTGAACAGATGAGCCCCTGCTGCTTCCGGACGGTCCTCCAACGCCGCACCTGCGGACCATTTCTCATAATCCCCCGGCTCCATCACGTACACCGTTCCCACCATTCCCGCGTGCGACGTTCCGCAATATTGCAAGCAAAATAAATGAAACTGACCCACCCGGTCTGCCGTGAACCACTCGTGCGAGTAACGGCCAGGAACCACATCTTGCTTGACACGGAACGCCGGCACAAAGAACGAGTGAATGACATCCTGCGACGTCATCTCCAACTTAATCGCCCGCCCCAGCGGAATATGCAGCTCATCAATCTCCTTCCGTCCCGAAGGCTGCTGAATCTTCCACATCCACTGCTTCCCCACAACGTGAATCTCAAGCGCATCAGCAGGCGGCCGCGACATGCAAGGCATCCAGGCTCGCACCCCACAGAAACACCCCGATAAGAATCGCCAGCGGAACCCCAGACCACGTCCACTCCAACCAATAATATACCCCCGTGTCGACACCCACCTCATTCGGATGCCGACGCCGATACTTCACCGCAAACACAAGAATAAGACCCGCGATCAGAAACGTGAAAAAGCACGACAACAGAAACATGAAAAGAAACAGCCAATCGCTCGACCCCGCCATCACCGAAGCCCGATCAGGAATAATCTGAAAAGCGTGCATGAATGCACCTTCTCATTCTCGAGCCCGATATTTTCAACCATCCCTGAGACAAACACGCACATGGGTGAAAGAAACGAAAATATAAGCAAGCCAATCAGGATCATCCCCCCTCACTCAAAGGACCAACGCCCTGTAACAAGTGACGAGTCCTCCTGCGATCGTACCTCCACAATATCCACCCAAGACCGCCAAGCCCAAGAAGCGTCAAAATCGCCGCTGCACGAAGCGTGTTGGCAACCGCAAGCCCATACCTTCCCGTCGCTGGATCGTAGTGATAACAGAACAGCAGCAGCTTATCCGTCGGCGTCGCGATTTTATTTGCCGACGCTTCCACCAGCGAAAGCCGTATATCCGTCGGATCAAAATCAATGCCGAAAAAGTACCGCGCGATTTTCGCCTCCGGCGTCAGAATCATAATGCCCGCCGGATGAACGTATTGCTGGCTAAGAGCATCCCATTTGTATCTGAATCCCGCCGCCGCCGTGAGTTTCGCGATATTCTCCGCATCACCCGTGAGAAACCTCCATCCGTCCTCCGCGACCGTCCCCGCGCCCTTGACCCGATTGTACGAATGCACGTACTCCGCCTTTTTTCTCGCCGCCAGCGCAGCCGTCTCCTTCGGATCAAAGCTCACCGTCCACACGTCATACTCGTCCCCTACGGTTTGCGGAATCGTCTTCATGGTGCTGAGCAGATCGTTAAGCACCAGCGTGCAAAGCATCGGACACTGATAGTACACCAGCGAAAGGATGATCGGTTTTCCGCGGCGCAGTTCCCGAAGCTGAACAACCTTTCCAGTCTCATCACGCAGAACGATCTCCTGTGACAGTTCCATGCCCAAACGCTGCCGGATGCCAACGTCCTGAAGAAGTGATGTGGGCATTGAATCCGCCGCGACAACTCCGACCGTCGCGAGGACGCTAATAATGCCCATCACCGCGAAGGCGTGAACGCGAAGAAATACATCGGTAACCGCGGAATTTATGACTCATGTGCGATTCTCCGTCGGCGCGGGCTGCGTCGTATCGATATACGGCTGCGTGCTTGGTACTGCCTCCGGGTTCGGTGGAATTGCCAGCGACTTGCTTTCAATCAGCAATTGCATTGCGCGATCAATCGGGATCTTCACATGAGCAGGATCGTTCGGAATCGCCGCGTATGTACGAAGCCCCTTTATTTGTGCCGCTTTCATCGCAGAGAGATCCTGCCAATCCAGCGTCGGATGCCCGGGGCTCGGCTGAAGCGGCTGATCCATTTCAGTATCACCATTCGTCCCCACCACGCTCACGGTAGTTTCATGAGGATGCACCTGTCGCATGAACGTCCCGAGCGTCAGCCACATCGCAGTAAACATCACACCCCCAAAGGTGACGAAGCACACAATAAAAATCCCGACACCCCGTGTATTCACACCAGCGCTTTTCATGCCCCTGAAATACCTTAGACATGATTCGGCCCCTTCTCTCCCACCAAACCCGACGAAATCGCAACACCCACCTGATGCTCACCCGAATCAACAGCCGCCAGCGACCCCGGAAGCAACATCAAAAACCCCGTCATCCAAAATCCTCCGATTCCCAACGGCATCAACAAATCCATCCACCGCACCGCAAAGTGCGGCCCCCTCAAATCAGGACTCGGCGCAATCAACCAATACTGTTCAAGCAAATGCGCCGTAAACACAACCCCAGCAATCACCGCCAGCGCCCCCAAATATTTTTTTGTCCCCCGAAAAAGCAAAAGGCAAAACGGAATGAAAAAGTGCAAAACCACGAGACTCAGACCGATCCATCGCCAAACACTCGGCTGCCCCAACCCCCGCTTCAAATAATAACCATTATCTTCACTCGAATTCCCCATCCAGATCACCAGCAACTGCATGAACGAAACATATGCCCACAGAATTACCAGCGTCAGCAGAATATTTCCCACATCATTCAGAACATTCGGAGCGCCCGCCTCAGGAGGATTTTGTTCTGGCCTCTTATTCAAGGAATCACGCAGAAGCAACGGCAATCCGTTGTACACACACGCAACCACAAGGATCGCAAACGCAAGCCGCCGAAAGCGTCTGCCCTACCGTAACAATGAACCCAAATGTCGTCGAATAAAAATCCGTGTCACGCGACATCGCCCAATCGTACCCCGCATGAGTCATTGTCATCAGATAAACAATCAAGCCCGCCGCCGACCAGCCACGAAGTCGCGAGCGGCTCAATTCACTGGGTCGCGCAACAAACCCTTTCTCCAACATCCGAACGATAGATTCCAAAGCAATCCAAACAACAAAGTAAATCGCAGCGCGCAGCATAAAAAACGGAACATTGAGATAAGCCGCACGATGCCGAAGGATTTCACTCCCCGCAACTTCCCCAGGCCGGGCCCACGGAAACAGTTCGCGCATGCCCAGCAACACCGGAATAAAAAGCACCATCATCAGCGGAAGCAGCCGCGCCGCCGGCTCCGCGATACGCCGTATCACCACCCCCCATTCTCCACCTGTCAGATTGTGAAGAAAAATGAGCGCAAGACTTCCGAGTGAAACCCCAAGCCAAAATAAATAGGCGTACAAATAAGCACTAAATAACGCACCGCGATTCCCCGGCAACCACGCCGCCACAGCACAAGCAATGCCGGCCCCCGCTCCAATGACCAGCGCAACCACTCGAGCAGCCGCAAAATACCGCACAGTCACAATCGCACGCATCAATGATCCCCCCACAACTTCGACCGATCAATAACCGACAGCGATGCGACCGGTGCATACTGACTAAGTTGCAGCGCCCGAATATACGCCACAATTCTCCACCGATCATCCGACCCAATCCGGTCGTTATACGGATACATCGCGCCTAGCCCATTGGTAATCACGTTATAAAAATAACTCGGCGGTGCCTTCCGCAGTCGGTCCGAATGATAACTTGACGGCCGCGTAAATCCTCTCTCCGGAATCATCCCTTTCCCATCCCCGGCCTCGCCATGACACGGCGTGCAAAAGATTTCAAACTCCTGCTGCCCGCGTCGCAAATCAGCAGTCGTGATCGCAAATGGAAATGTCACTGACGCAGCCAACGGATGCTGCCATCGCCCCAACACATTCAGCCCCACCCCCACTTCAAGCTCGGGCGTCTCCACGTCATCAGCCCGTGACACCGTATGCGGAACGAGTTGCCGTGCCGCTGCCCCGTCGGCATAAAACGAACTTTCCCCATACGGCTTCACTTTCATCTGATCCGCCATATCATCACGCTTGCAAGACAACAATACACAACTTACAACCATCAATGCAGATGCAAAGCACCGCATCATGAAACGCATACACGCCGGAACATTTCTCGCCTCCCGCTTCATCCCCACACCTCCGCAACAACCAACGGCACTAGCGAATCCAAAAATCTCCGCACCGACTCCACCCCAAAGGCCGGATCCGCCGACTCAATGCAAAGAAAAAACCGATCATGCGAAGCCCGTTCAAAACCCGGCGCATCAAAAATCGGATGATGCAACCGCGGCAGCCCATTCATATATAGCATCCCAAACGCCGCCGTCAGCGCCGCAAACAACACCGTCAACTCAAACGTAATCGGAATCCACGCGGGCCACGAATTATGCGGCCGCCCCCCTATATTGAGCGGGTAATTAATCACGTTCGCATACCAGCACATCCCATACCCCGTAACGCCCCCAATAACGCCCGCTACCAGCGTCACCAACGCGATGGGCGTCCGATGAAAGGCGAGCGCATCCGCAAGACCGTCAATCGGGAACGGTGAGTAACCCTCCGCCCGCGTATATCCCGCTGCCGTTGTTCGCCGCGCCGCTTCCAACAGCCGCTCCGGCGATTCGAACTCCGCGACAAGCCCATACAATCTTGGCCCTGCTTCACTCATGACCACCCCCCTCCTTATGCACCAGCTCCCGCATCTCCGAAACCGCAATCACCGGCAAGTACCTGCAAAACAGCAGAAACAGCGTCAGAAACAATCCAATCGTTCCTAAAAACGTCGCATAATCCCAAAACGTCGGATAATACATCCGCCACGACGAAGGCAAATAATCATGATGCAGCGACTGACACACAATAATAAACCGCTCCAGCCACATCCCCACATTAATCAAGAGCGAGCACACAAAAAGCACCCACGCATTGCGCCGCACCCGATGCGACCAAAACAACTGCGGCACCACGCAGTTGCACACAATCAGTGTCCACCAGCAGGGCCAATACGCACCGAACCAACGGTCATGCATCATCCCCATTTCATAGGGACTGCCCGAATACCACGCATTGAACACTTCCGTATAGTATCCATAACAAACTATCAACCCCGTAACCAGCATCAGCTTCGCGCAATTTTCCAGGTGCTTAAGCGTGATGATCTCCTCAAGATGAAACATCGCCCGCATCGGAACCGCAAGCGTCACCACCATCGCAAAGCCTGAAAATATGGCACCGCCCACAAAATATGGCGGAAATATCGTCGAATGCCACCCCGGCACAATCGCCGCTGCGAAATCCATCCCCACCACGCTGTGCACCGAAACTACCAGCGGAGCCGCCAAACCCGCCAACAGTAAATAAGCCGTCTGGTAGCGTTTCCAATGCCGCGCGGCACCACGCCACCCCAACGCCATAAACCCATATACTTTTCGCGCCGCCGTCCCCTGATTCGCGCGATCCCGAAGCGTTGCCAAATCCGGAATTAAACCCACATACCAAAACACCAGCGACACCGTCGCATAAGTCGAAACCGCAAACACATCCCACACCAACGGACTCCGAAACTGCGGCCAAAGCCCCATCGTATTCGGATACGGAAACAGAAAATAAAAGAACCACGGCCGCCCCAAATGCAGCAGCGGATACATCCCCGCGCAAGCCACCGCAAACAACGTCATCGCTTCCGCGAACCGATTAATGCTCGTCCGCCACTCCTGCCGCAGCAACAATAAAAACGCCGAGATAAACGTCCCCGCATGTCCGATCCCGATCCACCACACAAAATTGGTAATCGCAAATCCCCACGCCACCGGCACATTGACTCCCCAGATGCCGATCCCATAAATAAACAACGCCGTCACCGCATAATTGAACAGCATCAGAAGCACGAACGAGATGCCAAAGCCCACGACCCATCGATTGCTCACCGGTCGTCGAACAAGATTCACAATCTTGTCCGTGACCGTCCCCGGCGTGTATTGCACCCCCACCACCGGCTCGTACACCATCGATCCATCCAGAACGGGTGTCTTCATGCGCCACCCCCCCGCCATCCCGCGAGCACCGGGTTCACATTCGTCAGCCGCTCCAGATAACTCGTCCGAGGCTGCGTATTCAATTCCGTCAAAACCCCATAATTAATCCCTGCCCAGGGCAACTTATTTTTCAGCAAATGAACCAGACTTTGCGTGTCATTCATATCACCAAAGACAATCGCCTCCGCCGGACATGCCTGTTGACATGCCGTGATGACGCGCAGCCTCGGAAGTCGCTCCGGCTTCACCCACCCGTCGTCCTCAACGGTCCGAAACTCCGTCGATCTGTCCATTGCATCATTTCGTGCCCACTCTCGCTTCCCTTCAATCCGTGCCTTATTGATCCGCTGCACACAGTACGAACATTTCTCCATCACCCCCCTGCTCCGTACCGTCACATTCGGATTCTTCTGCATATCCAACGTCGGCTGATCGTGATCGTTGTACTGAAAAAAGTTGAACCGACGCACCTTATACGGACAATTATTTGAACAGTATCGCGTCCCCACGCAACGGTTATACGTCATCTCATTCAACCCCTCATCCGAATGTGATGTCGCCTCCACCGGGCACACCACCTCACAAGGCGCATCCTCACAATGCTGGCAAAGCATCGGCTGAAACATCATCTTCGGATTCGCCCCCGCCTCTGCCAGCGTCGTTGTTTCCTGACTTCCGTAGTAGGCGTCGATCCGAATCCAATGCATCTCGCGCCCTGCAGCACCTGCTCCTTCCCCACCACCGGTATATTATTCTCCGCCTGACATGCGACGACACACGCATTACATCCAATGCATGCCGAAAGGTCGATCACCATCCCCCATTTATAACCTTCATACTTATATTCGTCATATAAGGATAAATGAACCGTCGAACCATCCTTGTCCTTTTGTGAAGAATAAAGATCGGGACTCGTCCGGGCGGCATTCACGCCGGGCAATTGCGTGATAGCACGTTCACGCACAATATCTCGGCCATCCATCACCTGATGATTATGCGTACACGCCAGCGGATAGGTACGGTTTATCGCTTCAACCTTCACCTCAGAATTCTGCCAAAGATTCCCGCTCGAGCGTAATGGATAAACATTAAACCCCACACCCTCTTGCACATGTCCGCCGCGCCATCGACCGCCGCCAAGATAAACTGTGATCGCGTCCTCCGGTTGCCCCGGCTGCACCCACACCGGCAAGTCACACGTTCGCCCCTCCATCGAAACTCTGATCATCGCTTGACGAGCTCGCGATTCATGATTCCCCTCCGCCCCACCCTCAAGTTTCAACCTCACCGCCATCGCCGGACTCACGATGGCCGCATTATCCCATGTGAGCCGCGTCAACGGCTTAGGCAGCTCCTGCAACCATGGATTATTTGCCCACCCGCCCGCATGAATCGACGGATCCGGTCGAATGTTCAACTCAATCCGCCCTTCTTCCTCCCCAATCAAAGAAACAACTTTCGCAATTGCCATCTGCAAAGTTCCCTTCAATGCTACCTGCACATCAGCAAATGCCGAGTCAGGAACCGTCCCTCTATGTAATGATTTCCGCCACCGCAGTTCCTTCTCCGCCTCTGGAATATTTCCCCACGCCCCGAACCAATGCCTTCGCACAAGATCGTAACCCTCCCCCAGCTGCCCCACCCGCTGCCCCTCCCTCGCCGCCATCACCGCCGCCAGAAACTCCACCACCGACTTGCTCTCATACAACGGCTCAATCAACGGCTGAATCACGCTCGCCGTCCCATCATGCCCCCGGCAGTCCCCCCACGCCTCCAATGCATGCGACAACGGAATCACCCACCGACAGAGCTCCGCCGTTTCATCCTCATGTGCCGCGAGACTCACCGCCAGCCGATCCTGCCGCGACGAAAATCGCCGTAGCGCCTCCGCAAAACGTACATCCCTCGGCGCATCGAAAACTGGATTACTATCAAGAACAACAAGAAGATCCACTTCTCCACGATCCATCGCCTCCGTCAAACTTGCAAGAGAACTATCTACACCACCGACCGGTCCCGCCTCGATCCGTTCAATATACCGCACCGTATTCCCAATCGCGCCAAGCGAAGCATTCAACGCATGCCCCAACGCATGAACCTCCGCCGGCTGATTCTCCCCCACCACCACTAACGCATTCTTTCCCGCTTGACGCAAATCATCTCCCGCCGCCTTCGCCCACGCTCGCACCGCTTCCGGGCACTTCATCGCCACACCCGAATCCGCAACCAGCGCCGCAACCCTCGCGATATCCCTCGCCTTGAGAGGCAATCGATGGTCCGCCCGCGCGCCCGTAAACGTGACCGCGCTCTCCGCCACATACAACCGCGAGATCGATTCACGACCCGCTGCCCCATCCCCCTCCACCAGCGATCCCGTCGGGCCAAATCGCTTAAACGCCACCCGCCGCCGATGCGCAAACTCCCGCGAATATCGCACCGCCCCCGGCTCATCCCCCAAAAAATGCGCATCCAACGAAAGAACACACGTCGCCTTCTTAAAATCATAAACCGCCGTCAACGCCCGCCCGAACGCCTGCACCATCCCCCCATTCGTATTGACCCTCCCCACCGGATCATGCTGATGCCAAACCATCCCTGGAAAAATCGCCCGCATTTCCTCCATCTGCCGCGCCACCGTCGGCGAGGTCACTGTTCCACTCAACACCCGCACCCGAACCCTCTTCGCCCCCCCCCTTTCCTCCACAAACCGCCCCAGCACCCCTACAAAATTCGACCACGTCGTCGTCTGCCCCCCATTTGTCACCCCCGTGGCCCGATCCGGATCGTACAACTCCAAAATCGCCGCCTGCATGAGAATATCCGTCCCCCCGACACTCGACGGATGATCCGGATTCCCCTCAATCTTCGTCGGCCGCCCCTCATGCTGCTCCACCACAACCCCGCGCCCCCACCCATGAATTGGAATCGCCGACGCATAATATCTCGCCACCCCCGCCACCATCCCTTCCGGCTGATTTACATAAGGCACAATTTTTTCCACCGGCTGCGGCTTGCTGCACCCCGCCGTTCCCCCCGCGCCTGCCAGCGCAATGCTCGCTCCCATCAATTTTAAAAAAGATCGACGATCAAACCCCGCCAACGCCGATTCCGTCTCCCCCTCCGCAAATTCCCGCTCTCCCCCCACATCCGCACGTTCCAACTGCGCAAGACTCCGCCACCACCGCTCCTTCACAGCCGCGACCTTCTCCTCCAATCCAACTTTCAACGCATGCTCATCCATGCCTTACCTGTGACAAACCGAACAATTCGTCAACTGACCCTTCTGCACGTGATATACCTCCAACAACATTTTCCCAACCTCCATCTGATCCACCGGCTCCTTCCACACTCGGTTATAAATCTCCTTCCGCGGCCGCAGATGCTTCTCCGGCTCCCGATGGCAATCCACACACCACCGCATCTGCAAGTTCACCACCCGCCTCATCAACGGCATCTGCCCCACGTCCCCGTGACATGTCGAACACCCGACCCCCTTCGCGACATGCACGCTGTGATCGAAATACACATAGTCCGGCAAATCATGAACCCGCGTCCATCGCAGCGGCACCTGCTTCGCCCAACTCTCCCGCACCGGCTCCAACATCGGTGCCCGAAGCCAAATCTGTGAATGACACGTCATACAAGTCTTCGTCGGCGGCAACCCCGCAAATGCCGACTCCTCCACCCCCGTGTGACAATACCGACAATCAATCCCCAGCCCGCCCACATGATGCTCATGACTAAACGCCACCGGCTGTTCCACAACTTCACCCCGGTACGTCACCCAGTCGGACCAAGCCACCCCATACCCCAACAACACACCAAAAATGACCGAAACAATCGGCCCACCCACCACCACCAGCCGGCTCACCGTGTTCATCACAGGATGGAATAGCTGCGCCATCTCAAGTTCTCACGACCGTTTAGAATCAACTCCACACCAAAACCCGCCGTCCCTTCAAAATTCACACACCCTACACCTCTGCCGAACCACGCAAACAATATGCCCTCTCAAACACCACCCCGACCATCCTCATCGCAAGTCCAAGCCCTGCGAGCCTCCCTCCCCCACACCGCATCACGCATCCCCTCCCACAACACACGTGCCTCCGACGCGGCTTACCTTTTCGCCGCACAATCCCCGACCAGACTTATCGGAACCCGCTTTAACCCCCGCACGTCGCAAAACCACCACACCCACCAAAAAAACCAAACCTACGTTGCCCCCACACCACACACCCGCACAAACGCACCCCCCACACCCCACATGCACACATTCCATAACACCAATAAACAAAACATCTTACGGCAATCACGCCCCCCATTGCTTACCATTCTCCAATCTAGTACTCGCTTTGCTTAAGTATCCCCAACGACTAGATCAAACGTTCATCTGGAATAAAAAGGGAGCTCACCATGGCCGTAATGATGAACAACTTCGTCACCCCCAAAAAAATCAAAATCGCGCTCCTCATGGTCATGACCTTTGCCGCCATGTGCTAAACCCCTCCACCTAGCCACCGGTTCACCCGGCATAACCACCCCTCACAAAAAAAATCCCACCAACACATCACTCATCCCCAAACCTGCTGCCTCCCCGGCACCACGGTGCCATGCTTCTGCCGCGCCCAGCCCCCCTTCTCATACTTCCCCCATCCCTTCTCGGCAGAAGCATGCCACATATGCGTCACCACAAAAAATCACTCCGCAACCCTATCTCCTCTCCAAAATCCCGCCACCCGGGCACATATTCTGCTATCTCCTCCCCACGACAAAAACGACGCACCACTCGCGCCGTCGCATCCACAAACCCAAGAACCACGGAGGACCGACCATGACCCCCACCAACCCGAATCCCTCCCGCCGCGAAATCGTCACCGCCCTAAGCACCTCCATCCTCGCTACCCCCCTGCTGGCTTCCCTCACCGAACCCGCCTTCGCCACCACTCAACAACCCTCTCAACCCACCGCCCCCCCACTCCAAAACCCTCTCAACGAATACCCCAAGCCTCCCTTCAAACGACAACCCCAAAGCCCCCCAGGCCTCGCCTCCAAAATGGACCCCCGCCCTGACCACGGCGAAACCTCCTACAAAGGCTCCGGCAAACTCGCCGGCCGCAAAGCACTCATCACCGGCGGCGACTCCGGCATTGGCCGCGCCGCCGCCATCGCCTTCGCACGCGAAGGTGCCGACGTCGCCATCGGGTACCTCCCCGTTGAAGAACCCGACGCCAAGGAAGTCATCGACCTCATCCGCGCCGAAGGACGAAAAGCCATCGCACTCCCCGGCGACATCCGCGACGAATCCTTCTGCTTCAAACTTGTCGAAGACGCCGCCAGCGCCCTCGGCGGTCTCGACATCCTCGTCAACAATGCCGCCAAACAAGTCTACAAGGAATCCATCCTCGACATCACCACCGAACAATTCGACTCCACCTTCCGCACCAACGTCTACGCCATGTTCTGGATCACCAAAGCCGCTCTCCCTCACCTCCAACCCGGCTCCACCATCATCTGCACCACCTCCATCAACGCCTACGACCCCCTCCCCGGCATCCTCGACTATGCCATGACCAAAGGCTCCATCGCCATCTTCGTCAAAGCTCTCTCAAAACAACTCATCCCCCGTGGCATCCGCGTCAACGGCGTCGCCCCTGGCCCCATCTGGACCCCACTCCAGCCCAGCGGCGGCCAGTCCCCCGAAAAACTCGAAACCTTCGGCAGCGATACACCGTTCGCACGCCCCGGCCAACCCGCCGAACTCGCCGCCACCTACGTCCTCCTCGCCTCCCACGACTCCTCCTACGTCACCGGCGAAATCCACGGCGTCACCGGCGGCCACCCCAAAGCCTAACCCGCCCCCAAACACCCACCGCCCCCGCCACCGACGCCCGCCGCCTCAGCGGCGCGGGCACCTCTCGCATGCAAAATATCCGTAATACCCTCCCACCGCCATTTCGTAAGGAACTTTCACCTGCCGCAACGCGAGCCAGCCCACCTCAAATACATGAAATCCTCAAAATCTACTCGCCCCTCCCATCCTCCCCCCCCTTCTTCCTCGCCATAATCTGAAACCGATGCGAAATCGCCATGAACCCCATCTTCTTCGCAATATGCGCCCGCAACTTCACCACCAGATCCGACGAAAACGGAATAATCTTCCCCGTCTCCACATCCAGCAAATGATCGTGCGCATCCGCCGGATTGATAAAGTCATAATGCGCCTGTTTCCCCCCGCCAAAATGCACCTGCTGAATCAAACCCGCATCGAGAAGATGCTTTAGCGTGCGATAAATAGTCGCCTTTGAAATCCGCTCCTCCGACTCCCGCAGCGCCAGCAACAACTCCTCCGCCTCAAACGGCCGCCCAAACTTCTGCACCGCTCGCAAAATCGCCACCCGCTCCGTCGTACATTTCAAATGCCGCTGCCGCAAAAAACTACGAAAAAAATCCTCAGGCTTCTCCATCCCCAAATAATGCCCCCTCCCCCATCCCCCGTCAAATCCTGACACTCATCGAACTCAACACCATTCAATTTCAAAGAAAAAAGGGCAGGCATCTTGCGATGTCTGCCCTTCGGGATTTGCATTGATGACTTGCGGATTACCCTTCGACGCCGCTGACGGCGGTGACTTGTGTGCTCGCGGCGGAATCGTGGGCCGCGCCATTGCCTGCGGCCACCGGGACTGCGGCCGTCGGGGTCGGCTCCGGCATTGGCGTCGAGAGCTCGGCTTCCGGCTCCATGACCGGCTCGCCGTTGTGGGTGAGAGTCATGTCGAGGTACGGCTTGAAGGCCGTGCCCGCGGGAATCAAGTGCCCGAGAATCACGTTTTCCTTGAGGCCGACCAGCGTGTCTTCCTTACCCGCGATGGCGGCTTCCGTGAGGACCTTGGTAGTCTCCTGGAAGCTGGCCGCCGACACGAACGACTCCGACTGCAGAGACGCCTTCGTGATGCCCAGGAGGAGGGTCTTGGCGGTCGCCATCTTCGGGCGTTTGCCCTTCGCGATAGAGCCGTTCTTTTCCTCAGCCTTGGCGTTGACTTCCTTAAGTTCGTCGCGGCTGACGACCTGGCCGATGCTCAGGCCGGTATCCCCGGGCTCATCGACGCGGATCATCTTGGCGAGCGCTTCGTTGCCGTAACGGAAACGGAACTTATCGACGACTTCGCCGGGGAGGAACTTCGTATCGCCGGGGTTCTCGACCTTCACCTTCCGCAGCATCTGCGAAATGATGATTTCGATGTGCTTGTCGCTGATCTTCTGGTTCTGCGTGCGGTAGACGTTCTGGACTTCCGCGAGCAGATACGTTTGCAGAGCGTCTTCGCCCTTGATGCGAAGGATGTCATGCGGAACGAGCGGACCTTCAATGAGCGAATCGCCGGAATCGACGGTATCGCCAGTGTGAACGCGGAGCGTCGAGGCCTGCGGAACGTGGTGTTCCTTTTCGATGCCGCCTTCGCCGCGAACGATAATGGTCTGCTTGCCGCGGCGTTTGTCGCCCTGGATTTCGACGACGCCGGAAATCTCCGCCATGATTGCGGGTTCCTTGGGTTTCCGCGCTTCGAAGATTTCAGTGACGCGCGGGAGACCGGACGTGATGTCCGACGTGCCCTTGGATTCCTTGGGCTGACGGGCGAGCAGATGACCGGGGACAACGATCTGACCGGCGTCCACGTCGATGCGGGCTTTCGCCGGCAGGAAGTGGAAGTCGAGGATCTTGCCATCCGACGGATCCACGATCTTAATCTGGGGATGGCGTTCGCCCTTGTGTTCGACAACAACGAGACGCTTGCCGCCTTCCTTGCCTTCAGATTCGGCGCGAACGGTTTCGCCTTCCTCGATGTCCTGGAATTCAATACGGCCGGCCTTTTCCGCCAGAATCGGAATGCGGTGCGGGTCCCAAACAGCGATCTGCTGGCCGCCCTTGACCGCATCCTTTTCCTTCACGAGCAGCGTGGCACCGTAAGGAACCTGCTGGCGTTCGAGTTCGCGACCCTTGGCATCCACAAGAGCGATGAAGCCGTTGCGCTTCAACACGACCGTGTGACGATTGCCTTCATGATCGGCGACATCAACGCTGTTCAAATCGCGATATTCAATGATGCCCGCGGCACCCGCACGGATGTCGTGCTTGGTCGCGGCGACGTTGCCGACACCGCCGGTGTGGAACGTACGCATCGTCAGCTGCGTGCCAGGTTCGCCAATGGACTGTGCGGCAATGATGCCGGTGGCAAGACCTTCTTCGACCAGCTTGCCCGTCGAGAGATCGACGCCGTAGCACCGAGCGCACACGCCGGCGAACGATTCACAAGTCAGCGGCGAGCGGACGCGGACGGTTTCGATGTTCAGATTCTCGATCTTCGTCGCAATGATTTCCGTGATGATCTGGCCTTCGCGAACGATCGTCTCATCCGTGATCGGGTTGATGATCGTATCGCTCGAACAGCGGCCAATGATCGCTTCGCGGAGCGGCACGTCGATCTGTTCGCCCTTGTAGATCGCGGACTTGCGGATGCCGTTCTGCGTGCCGCAATCGTGCTTGCTGACGATGACATTTTGCGCCACGTCGGCGAGCTTGCGGGTGAGGTATCCGGAGTCGGCAGTCTTGAGAGCCGTATCCGCCAAGCCCTTACGAGCACCGTGGGTCGAGGTGAAATACTCGAGCACCGAGAGGCCTTCGCGGAAGTTGGTCTTGATGGGCGTTTCCATGATCTCGCCGGAGGGACGCGACATAAGGCCACGCATACCCGAAAGCTGCCGGAAGTTATCGACGCTGCCACGAGCCTTGGAATCAGCCATTAGAGCGACGGGATTGAGATAAGGAATGCCCTTGGGGTCGCGCGGCGTCAGCGGGTTGCCGCCGATGTCCCGGGTGTCTTCCTTCAACTCAATCATCATCTCATCGGTGACCTGGTTGCGGGCATGCGACCAGATGTCGAGGAGCGCGTTGTAACGTTCACGTTCGGTGATGGCACCGATGGCAAGGTTCTTCTCGACGCGGTCAGCGCGTTTCTGCTGCGCGTCGATGATTTCCTGCTTCTTCGCCGGGATGCGAAGATCGGTGATCGCGAACGACAGACCGGCAAGGGTCGAGTTCTTGAAGCCAAGTTCCTTCATGTCGTCGAGCAGATTGATCGTCGCCGGACGACCGAGGAATTTATACGCATCGGCGATCACGCGGCTGCCGCCCTTGGCGGAGAGTGCCGTGTTATAGAACGGCATGCCCTTGGGAAGAATGTCGTTGAAAATCAAACGACCGACGGTGGTCGTGATGACTCGGTTCTTTGGGGTTTCTTCTTCAGCCTTGCTGTCATTGGTGACAACGTGAGGCCGATCGATGCGGACGCGAATCATCGTGTGCATGCCAATCTGCTTGCGGTGATAGGCGTGCAGCACTTCATGGACGTCGTGAAATGCGAGTTCCTTGCCGGCGGGACGATCGCCGGTTTCGCCCTTGTGACCGACAGTGAGATAGTAAATTCCGAGCACGATATCCTGCGACGGCCCGATGATCGGCGAACCCGAGGCGGGCGAGAAGATGTTGTGCGTCGACAACATCAGGATGTGCGCTTCCGCCTGCGCTTCGACCGAGAGCGGCAAGTGGACGGCCATCTGATCGCCGTCGAAATCTGCGTTGAAGCCCTTACAAACCAGCGGGTGAATCTTGATCGCGTTGCCTTCGATGAGCACCGGCTCGAACGCCTGAATGCCCATTCGGTGAAGGGTCGGGGCGCGATTGAGGAGCACCGGGTGGCCCTTGATGACTTCTTCAAGGATATCCCAGATTTCCTGGTCACGGCGTTCGATCATTTTCTTCGCGGACTTGATCGTGTCGGCGAGGCCGTGCTCTTTGAGCTTGCGGATGATGAACGGCTGATACAATTCGAGCGCGATCTTCTTGGGCAGACCGCACTGGTGAATCTTGAGTTCCGGGCCGACGACGATGACGGAGCGGGCGGAGTAATCAACGCGCTTACCGAGGAGATTCTCGCGGAATCGCCCCTGCTTGCCCTTGATCATGTCGGTCAGCGACTTGAGGGGACGATTCGAGGAACCCAGCACAGGACGGCGGCAACGACCGTTGTCAAAGAGAGCATCGACCGCTTGCTGCAACATGCGCTTTTCGTTGCGGATGATGACTTCCGGTGCGTTCAAATCGACCAGCTTCTTCAACCGGTTGTTGCGGTTGATGATGCGGCGATACAGGTCATTCAAATCAGACGTGGCAAAGTTGCCGGACTCGAGGAGGACGAGCGGACGAAGATCGGGCGGGATCACGGGGATCACGTCGTAGATCATCCACTCGGCCTTGTTTTCCGAGTTGCGGATCGCTTCGATGATCTTGAGGCGCTTGGTGTAGTCCTTGATCTTCTGCTTGGAGTTGGTCTTGAGAATGCCCTCGCGAATCACCGCGGATTCGTGGGCGAGATCCATCTGCGTGAGCAGCGTGCGAACCGCCTCCGCGCCCATGTCGGCCTTGAAGCCATCGCCGAATTTCTCCTTGGCGTCGCGATACTCTTCTTCCGTCAGGAGCTGCTTACGCTTGAGCGTGGACGTGCCGACGTCAACGACCATGTAATCTTGATAGTAGACGACTTTTTCAAGATCGCTGGTCTTCATGTCCAGAAGGTTGCCCAGGCGGCTGGGCATGGCCTTGAAGAACCAGATGTGGACGACCGGCGCGGCGAGATTGATGTGGCCCATGCGCTTGCGGCGCACGCGGCTGTGAGTCACCTTGACTCCGCAGCGGTCGCAGATGATGCCCTTGTATTTTGTGCCCTTGTACTTGCCGCAGGCGCATTCCCAGTCGCGTTCCGGCCCGAAGATACGTTCGCAGAACAAGCCGTCGCGTTCCGGACGGTAGGTGCGATAGTTGATCGTCTCCGGCTTTTTGACTTCGCCAAAGGACCACGAACGAATGTCGTTCGGGGAGGCGAGGGCAATCTTGACGGCGCCGTAGTCATTGATGCGGTCGTAAATCGTTTCAGCCATTTGAGTATCGCCTTTCAGTTCAGGCCAGGCGGCAAGGGACCGCCGGTAAATGCTTTTTCAGATGCTCGATCAGCGGACAAATTTTGTCGCCGGTTAAGCGATGGACTTCCGATGAAATTGTTCAAGAGCAACGATCTGATTCTTCCGGATGTAGATCACCCTCTCTGTTCGCGGGACGACGTAAATAATTTCCGTCGGGGCAATGACCATCATCTCCGGATCGTCGATCACGTATTTGTCGCCGATGGCGGTGACAATTTTGAAAGGGGCGAACGGATCTTTTCGTTTGAGCTCCCAGATGCTCTCTTCAAATCCGCCTTTTTTGCCTTTCATACGCTTCTCCTCAGATCGCCTTCTTCTTCTCCAATGTGATATTCAGGCCCAAACCACGAATTTCGTTGCACAGCACATCGAATGAAACCGGCGTGCCTGCCTCCAGCGTGTTGGTCCCTTTGACCATGCTTTCGTAAATCTTCGTGCGACCTTCGACATCGTCCGACTTCACGGTCAACAGTTCCTGAAGAATGTACGAAGCGCCATAGGCCTCGAGGCCCCAGACTTCCATCTCTCCGAAACGCTGACCGCCGGTGCGGGCCTTGCCACCCAACGGCTGTTGGGTGATGAGCGAGTACGGACCCGTCGAACGAGCGTGAATCTTGTCGTCGACCAAGTGGTGCAACTTCAACATGTAGATGTAGCCGACCGTGGTGCGCTGCTCGAACGGCTCGCCCGTGCGGCCATCGAACAACTGAACCTTAAAGCTCGGCGGCATCTCGACGAACATTTCTTCCTGCGGCGGAACCTGCTTCTTCTCTTCCAATTCCTTCTTGCGGTTCCTCACGTGCTTATTCGCCTCTTCAACGGCCTTCGAGATTTCCGCCTCGGCAGCGCCATCAAACACCGGCGTCACGGCCTGGAAGCCCAGAATCGCCGCGGCCCAACCCAAGTGCGTCTCGAGAATCTGGCCAACGTTCATACGCGAAGGCACGCCCAACGGGTTCAGAAGAATGTCCACCGGCGTTCCATCATCCAGGAACGGCATGTCCTCTTCTGGAACGATGCGGGCGATGACGCCCTTGTTTCCGTGCCGGCCTGCCATCTTGTCGCCGACCGAAAGCTGACGCTTCGTCGCGAGATAGACCTTCACCATTTCAAGCACGCCCGAAGGCAGCTCGTCGCCGCGCTTCATGTGCTCAAGCTTGCGTTCCTTCTCTTCAAAAATCGCTTTAATGCGAGCGTCGTAGCGGCGGAATGCCGTCTCCGATTGCTTGCGCGATTCCTCCGTGCCCTTCACCCACGTCAACTGGAAGTTCTGAATCTGTTCCAGAATAACTTCATCGAGATCGCTCTTGCCGACCTTCTGACGGGTGGACGGATCAACCATCGTCTGGCCACTGACTTCATTGATCTCGTCGGCCATCTGACGGAACAGAACCACGGCACGGTGATTCATTTCCTCGCCGTATTTCTTCATGTCCTTCTGAAGCTGCTTCTTCTGCTCGTCGTTCATGTGCATGCGGCGGCTGAAGCGGGAGGCACCAATAACAACACCTTCCGTACCGGCCGGAACTTCCAGCGAATCATTCTTCACATCTTCGCCCGCACGGCCGAAGATAGCGTGGAGCAGTTTTTCTTCGGGCGAAAGCTCCGTCTTCGACTTAGGCGCGACCTTGCCGACAAGGATATCGCCGGGGCCGACGCGAGTGCCCGTGCGGACGATGCCCGCATCATCAAGATTCTTCAACGCCTTCTCGGAGACGTTGGGAATATCCCGGGTGAATTCCTCGCGACCGAGCTTGGTCTCGCGGATTTCAATATCGAATTCCTCGATGTGAATCGAGGTGAACGTGTCCTGTTTGACCAGCTTTTCGCTGATGACGATGGCGTCTTCAAAGTTGTAGCCGTCGTACGTCATGAACGCGACGAGCACGTTCTTGCCAAGGGCAAGTTCGCCATTCTTACAAGCCGGGCCGTCGGCAATGATCTGGCCCTTCTTCACGCGCTGGCCGAGCGAGATCAGCGGCTTCTGCGTAAGACAAGTCTTGTCGTTCAAACCGGCATTCTTGCGAAGAACATATTCATCCGAGTTATCAACCACGATGCGCTTGGCATCGCAGAACGTGACGACGCCGGAGCGTTCCGCCTTGATGACCATGCCGGAATTTCCGGGAACATGCTTCTCCATACCCGTCGCCACGACCGGCGGATCGGTGAGCAGCAGCGGCACCGCCTGGCGTTGCATGTTCGATCCCATGAGTGCGCGATTCGCATCGTCATGCTCAAGGAACGGAATCAGCGCCGCGGAAATCGCAACCGTCTGCTTGGGCGAAATATCAACATACTGAACGTCGCCGCCGCGGATCTGGTTCAGTTCGCCGTTGACGCGAGCCAGCACCATTTCCTGCTTCACCTTGCCGGATTCGATATGCACGACTTCCGGCGGTGCGACCACGGACTTCATTTCTTCGTCCGCACGCAGATAGCGAGTGGTGGTATTGACCTTATTCGACTCCACCACGCGGTACGGCGTGATAAGGAAACCGTACGCATCAATCCCTGCATAAATCGCAAGCGACGCGATCAAACCAATGTTCGTGCCTTCAGGCGTTTCAATCGGACACACACGGCCATAGTGCGAAATATGCACGTCGCGCACTTCAAAGCCCGCACGCTTGCGGTTCAAACCGCCAGGTCCGAGAGCCGAAAGGCGGCGTTCATGCGTAAGCTGCGACAACGGATTCGTCTGATCGACGACCTGCGACAGTTCACTGCGGCCGAAGAAAAATTCAATCGAGCTGCTGATCGACTTGCTGTTGACCAGTTCCACAATCTTCGTGAGTTCGTTCGGATCCTTCAGCGACATGCGCTCCTGCACGGTCCGACGCAGCTTCAGGAAACCCTTGCGGAGTTCCTCAGCAGCCAGCTCATCAATCGTGCGGAGACGACGGTTGCCGAGGTGATCAATATCGTCGATATAACCCTTGCCGGCGCAGATCCATGATGTACTTGAGCGAACCAAGAATGTCCTCGGCCCGCAACGTCATCACATCTTCCGGCACATTCTGTTCAAATTTGCGGTTGATGCGGAAGCGCCCGACCTTGCCCAAACGATAGCGGTTGGCGTCAAAAAACTTCTCCGCAAACAGCGTCTTCGCCTTCTCTTCGTGCGGCGGATTGCCCGGACGGAGCCGCCCGTAAATCTTCAGCAGCGCATCCTTATAGGAAACGGTGCCATCTTCCTGAATGGTGTTCAAAATGATCGGATCGTTCACGCGCTCAATGATCTCGACCTTCTTGATCGAACTCGCCTGCACCTTGGCGACCGAATCGCCGAGCATGGCGCCGGACTTGACGATTTCTTCGCCCGTCTCCGTGTCCACAATCGCCCCGACGGCATAAAACTCGCCCTTCAACTGCCCCACCGAGACCGTCTTGGTCTCATAGAAGGCCCGAAGCAGCGCTTCATTCGTCGAATATTTCTCATCCATCGCCCGCAGGAATGTCGTCGCCGGAATCTTGGCCGACTGATCGATCCGAACCGCCATGACGTCTTTCTTCGTGACGTTCATCTCGATCCACGAGCCGCGCTCGGGGATAACACGGCAGGCATGCAGCGGCCGATCGCCTTCCTGGGAGTCGATCACAAAATCAACGCCCGGCGAACGGTGAAGCTGGCTGACGATGACGCGCTCGGCACCGTTGATGATGAACTCGCCGCCCCCCGTCATGATCGGAATTTCGCCGAGGTAGATCGCTTCCTCAAGGATTTCCCCCTCCTTGTCCTTGCGCGAAAGGCGGACGCGGACGCGGAACGGCATGCCATAGGTGAGCCGAAGGGCCCGGCACTCATCCTGCGTATAGCGAGGCTTCCCGAGGTCGTAATTGATGTACTCCAGCTTCATGTTGCCGTCGTACGATTCGATCGGGAACACTTCTCGGAGAAGCGCTTCCAAGCCTTCGCTTTTCCGCTTCTCGACGGGGACGTCGTTTTGCAGGAAGCGTTTGTAAGCCGCTGTTTGAACATCAATTAGATTCGGAATCGGAAGGGCGTCGCCACGTTTCGAATAATCACGCACCTGCGTTACACGCATATTGTCACCTCTGCCATGTGTTCGATGGAAATTTACGCCACCGCCGGGATCGCGTTGTTAAAAACTTCTTCAGGCTTTAGGGGTACGAAAAAAAGGGCGGGCAAAAATGTTTGGACGAAACATTTCATAGTCCCGCACTATAGCCAAAGCATTACCGCAAAGCAAGTGCCGCGAATACAAAATTTTGGGCATTTAAAAACCAATTCCGCCAGTCAAGCCCCGCCCAGCCGAACTCGGGCGGGAGGTCTCCTGACCCATAAAATTTCCCATGTCAGCAAAGATAATAGGCGAATACCCCACGCTTGGCTAGCGATAGCGACCCCCCAAAAAATGACCCGCCTATGATTGGCTCTAACACCGAAATTTTCGCCACTATCCTTCCCGAATTGCAATAATTCCCGCCACGCGGCGTCATAGTTACAATCCTCCGAACTGGCGGCTTTGAGGCGACAGGGGCAACCCCCCCACCATCATAAACAATATCCCCTGCCCCTCTCGCAAGGGGTGGGACTCCACGAATGAGGCAGGAATGAAGTACATCGTCATCACAGTGATTGTTCTGGTTTTGGCCGGTACCGGCGTGATGCTATGGATAAGCCATGAAAAACAGGCCGCAGCCGCGGTACCGACACTACAGACCGCCAAGGTCGAACGGAAAGATGTGCGTGTGTCCGTCCAAAGCAATGGTGCTGTCGCAAGCAACCGCGACGTCGACATCAAATGCAAAGCCAGCGGTAACATCACCGAACTCCCCTACACCGATGTCAGCGCGGCCGTCGCTCCAGCGCACTCCTGATGCGCCTCGAAACTATCGATGAGGATCGACTCCTGCGATCCGCCGAAGCCGTAGTCGCCGCGGATAAAGCCAAGCTGGCAGAAGCTCAATTGAACTGGGAAGTCGCAAAGATGAGCGTGGGAACATCCGAGCAGAAAGACAAGGCCGATCTCCAATCCATGAAAGCCAAGCTGTCGGACGCGACAAACAAAGCACAGCGCACGCGCGAACTCTTTGACAAGAAACTCGCCAGCGCCGAAGAACTCGAAACCGCACTCACCACCCAGGCCGCTGCTGAAGCGGATATGCAGAATGCCGAAGTGGCCGTCGCTGAACTGGAGCAGACCAAAAAAGGCGTCGATACAAAATTCCAGCAAATCGCCGAAGCCAAAGCACAACTGGACCAAGATCAGGCCAAATACGAAACCGCCAAGCAGAATGTCGAGTATTGCAATGTCTTCGCCCCGAACGCGGATGTCGGCAGGGAAACGGATCCGCCCCTCTGGCGCATCTCCAAGCTCACCCCCGGCATCGCCGTCGGTTATCTCGTCCAATCCGGCTCTTCGGGCCCGTCGGGCGGCACCACGGTCATGACGCTTGCCGACATGAGTCACATCTTCGTCCTCGCAACCGTCGACGAAAGCGACATCGGACGATTGCTGACGCGCTTTGATGCCGGCCTCGATCTGCCGGTGAAACTAACCGCAGACGCCTACAAAAACGTCGAATTCACCGGAAAAGTCGTTCGTATCGCCACCATCGGCGTCAACACCAGCAACGTCGTCACCTTCGAGGTCAAGATCGAAGTGACCAGTCCGAACCGAACGCTGCTACGCCCCATTATGACCGCCAATTGCGAGATCATCAGCGCGGAACAAACAAATGTCCTCACGGTGCCCGTTCAGGCTGTGTCGCGTCATCGAGTCGATACCACCGAACCCGGTGCTACACAGGAGGCAAGCGCGACCACCATCGCCAGCGCGACCCCCGCAACGCAGCCCGCAAATCCCGCCGGAAAAAAGCGGGCTCGCAAGAAACGTGACCCGGTCCCTGATTCCCTCGACAAGCCCACACCCGGAACCGTCACGGTCGTCAAAGCCGACGGCTCCACCGAATCCCGAGAAGTCATGGTCGGCCTGAGTGATGACACCTCCTACGAAATTCTTAGCGGCCTCCAGGAAGGCGAAACCGTGGTGCTCAATAAAAATGGAGCGGACTCGAAGTGGCGCGGCGGCGGCGGTGGTCGCGGAGGGCCGGGTGCTATGATGCGCGGTATGGGCTCTTAAGTCACCCTCAGCACACGATCCGATGGCCTTAAGGAGACCCGGTGAACGAAGCTTTGCTACACGCGACCGACCTCATCAAAACCTACGTCATGGGTGACAACATCGTCAATGCCCTCAATGGCGTCACCCTCGCCATCAAGGAAGGTGAAATGGTCGCCATCCGCGGCCCATCCGGTTCAGGCAAAAGCACGCTCATGAACATTCTCGGCTGCCTCGATCGTCCCACTTCCGGACGCTACGTCCTCGCCGGCGAGGACGTCAGCCAGATGAGCGACAACCAGCAGGCAGCGGTCCGCAATCGAAAGATCGGCTTCGTGTTCCAGACCTTTAACCTGCTGCCCCGTATGAGAGCACTCGAGAACGTCGAGTTGCCATTGCTCTATGCCGGCGCTTTGAATGCCAAAGCCAAGGCCCTCAACGCATTGGACGAAGTCGGCCTCAAGGAGCGCTATCATCACCAGCCCAATCAACTCTCAGGGGGTCAAAAACAGCGAGTTGCCATTGCACGCGCCATCGTCACCGACCCCGCTATTATTCTTGCCGACGAGCCGACCGGAGCACTCGACACAAAGACCGGCGAAGATATTCTGTCGCTGTTCAAGAGCCTTAATAAACAGGGCCGCACCATCATCGTCGTCACCCACGATCTGAAAGTCGCGAACACTGCCAACGCGAAATTTATATTCAGGATGGAAAAATCACCGTCAGCGACCAACCCGTCGAATATGCCTCACACTGATTCCCCCCCCGCCCACCGCGACGGTGGGCGTGTCGGAGATAATAATGCTGTTCTGGATCATCATCAGAAGTTCCGTGCAAAGCCTTATGGCCAATAAATTGCGCTCGTTGCTCGCGATGCTTGGCATCATCATCGGCGTCGGAGCCGTCATCGCCATGCTCGCGATGGGGGCCGGCGCACAAGCACAAGTCATGGCCAGCATTCAGTCCATGGGCACGAACCTCCTCGTGGTGCGGCCCGCCCAGCGCGGCACCGGTGGCGTCATGTCCGGAACGGAGCAGGATCTCACCGTCGAGGATGCCGTCGCACTGCGTTCATTACCCGGCGTCGCCGCCGTCTCCCCTTCCGTCGGAGGATCCGTCCAGGCGAAGTACATGAACAAGAACGCCCGCACTCAGGTCACCGGCGGCTCCGTCACTTATTTTCAGATCCGCAACTTTCAAGTCGACCAAGGCAGGCAATTCACCGAAGGCGAAGCCGAGGGCCTCGCACGCGTCGCCGTCATCGGTCAAGTCACGGCGGCAAATCTCTTCGGAAACGACTCCCCCATCGGCGAGCAGATCAAAGTCAATGGCATTGACTTCACCATCGTCGGCCAACTTGCCACCAAAGGCGATTCCGGATGGAACAACCCCGACGATCAAATCATCATCCCCTACACCACCGCGATGAAAGTCCTCTTCGGTCAGGATTATCTCAAAGAGATCGACATGATTTGCGAAAACGGTGTTGATCTCAGCACCGTTACCGGAGAACCCGCCACGCTCGAACCCTGGCATCGCGAGGGTTTCGCCCATGAAACCCCCCCGCCGCTCAACACCATCGCCGGCCTCCTGCGAAAACGCCACCATATTCCCGATGCCGAGCCGGACGACTTTCGCGTGCAAAACCAAGCCGAAATTGTCGCGATGGCCAGCAATAATATCTGGACGTTTCGCGTCCTCCTCTTCTCAATCGCGCTGATTTCCCTCCTCGTCGGAGGCATTGGCATCATGAACATCATGATCGTCACCGTCACCGAACGCACCCGCGAGATCGGAACCCGCAAAGCGATCGGTGCCAAAAACCGGGATATCATGCTCCAGTTCCTCGTCGAGGCAGTCGTCATGTCCGGCGTCGGCGGAACGTTCGGGGCACTCGTGGGAATCGGCATCGCCAAGGGGATTCCGAAGATTCCCATCTTTTCAAAGTTTTCGACTATCGTTCAGCCCGAGGTGGTGGCGATTTCGATTCTCGTCGCCGGCGTTGTGGGCATTTTCTTCGGCCTGTATCCCGCATTCCGCGCAGCCGTCTCGACCCGATCGACGCCCTCCGCTATGAGTAATGCCGCCCCGCGGTATCGGTTTTTTGTTTTCCTACCTAACTGCTCAAGAAAGAACATCCGAATGCGACGATGCACGGTACGGGCGATAGTGATTTTGGCGGTGACTGCGGCGGTGGGCGGATGCTCCGCCTTGGACCTTGGGCGGCAACCTTCCGATTATGTAGGCCCAGGCGCAAAAGGCCCGCAATCGCTGACCGATGAAGGGCTCGCCGCTGTGACCCCCACCGTGCGCGGAGAAGCTGTTGGAAACGTCGAGGAATTTCCCGCGACTTCCATGCCGGGTCAGGGCACATCACCTCAAACAATGCCCGCCGCCACGCAGCCCACGACGACACAGCCGACCGCCAGCACCGATCCATCCGCACATTCCGGGCTCGGACAGGGCACAACCGCGGCACCCTCCCCCAACGGTCCCACGCCCGGTCGCATCAATGTGCCCCAGTTGTTAAACGTGCAGGACGCGATCCTCGTCGGCTTGCAAAACAACGTCAATTTGCGGGTAAACCGTTACAACGTCCCCATCGCCCGCACCCAGGAAGAAGACAACGCGCGGCATTCGATCCCAGCGTCAGCGGCCAGATCGCCGGCGTCCAATCCGGTGCCCCCAAAAATGCCATCAGCAAAGGCCCTACACGCTACACGCAATCCGTCACCGGCAGCGGCGCAATCACCGAGTACCTTCCAACCGGCACGACAATCGGCGCGAACGTCAGCACCAGCAACACTTATTATTCAGACTCGTCCGCATCCACCAGCGCCGGTGTCAGCATCACGCAAAAACTCCTGCGAGGTTTTGGGCTGGACGTGAATCTCGCGAGCCTCCGAAGCGCCGAGCTTCAAACCAAAATCACCCAATATGAGCTGCGCGGATTTTCTGAAAATCTCGTCGCCACCATTGAGGAAACCTACTGGGATTTGGCCTTCGCCGAGCGCCAGATACTCATCGTCCAGAATGCCCTCGAAGTCGCGCAGGCGCAGCTGGACTCCACCAACGCCTTCATTCAAAGCGGCCGCACCGCACCGACCGAACGCGCCGCCGCCCTCGCGCAAGTCGAACTCGAAAAGGAAAGCCTCATCAACGCCAAAAGCACCCTTGAGGAAACCCGCCTCCGCCTCCTCCAACTCATCACCCCCGCCGGAGAACCCTTCTGGAATCGAACCATCACCCTGCAAACCAAGCCCTTTATCCCCCAGGGAACCATGGACCCCGTCGATAAACACATGGACGTCGCACTGCGATTCCGTCCCGAAATCAATCAAACCAAACTGCAGATACAACAGGGTGATTTACAAATTGTCCAGACCAAAAATGGATTGCTGCCCGAACTCGATTTTTTCGTCAATCTCAACAAGACCAGCTTTTCTTCCAGCTTTGGGCCTGCCTTCACCGAACTCAACGGCCCCGACTACTCGGTCCAGATTGGCGTCTCCGGCAGCTACGACCTCGCCAATCGCCGCGAACGTGCACTCTATCGTGCTTCCCTTCTCTCACGAGAACAAATCGAAAACTCGCTCAAAAATCTGATTCAAACGGTCAACGTCGACGTGCGCACTCAATACATCGAAGTGGAACGCACGCGACAGCAGATCGACGCCACCCGCGCGACACGCGAGGCCGACGAAACGAGTCTCAAAGTCGAACAGGCCAAATTCAGCGAAGGCCGAAGCACCTCGCTCCTCGTCGCCCAGGTCCAGCAGCAATTACTCAGCGCCCAGCTATCCGAAGTTCAGGCAGTGACCGGGCATCTGAAATCGCTCGTCGAACTTTACCGACTGGAAGGATCGCTCTTATATCGCCGCGGGTTGGAAGCGCCCGGCGGAAAACCCATCGAAGGAATCGCCTGGCATTAATAAAGACTGACGTTCACATGACGAGTGCCGTTGCGACCGCTGACCGAGCAGCCGAAGGCCGTGCAACGGAGGCGTATGCATGGAGAGTCATCTCCGCCACGCGATCCCATGTGAAATTCTGTTCGACCAGCGCCCGCCCCGCTTCACCCATCGTCCGCCGGTGTTCCCGACCGGCGGCAAGCACTTGATCGAGCGCCGCTGCGATCGTATCAACGCCCAGCGGCACCACTTCCCCCGCGCCGCACTCAGCAACCTCCGGAAAGTGACAACCCTCCGAGATCACCACGGGCGTGCGGCTCGCAAGTGATTCCGTAATCGACAAACTGAACCCTTCCTGCCGGCTCGGCAAACAGAAGCAGGTCGCATGGCGATAAGCCGCGAATTTTCTCGCACCATATAACGCCCCCGGCAGATGAACCCTCCCCGCGAGATGCAGCTCCGCAGCGCTTCAAAGTCTCCGATCGCATTCCACCGTCCGGACCCACGATCAGCAAATGCAGCGTCGGATGCCGCTCCGCAATCTTGCCGAACGCCTCGATCAAAATATCCAGACCCTTCTTCTGATGCAGCCGGCCCAGGAAAAGTATATAGGGCTGGTCTCGCAGTTGTGGAAACAGGGCCGCAAATTCCTTATCCCCGCTCGTGTCGTCCACCTCATTCAGGAACACTGCATTGGGAATCACCAGCCGCCTCGGCTTCAATCGCAACGACGCCACCAGCCGGTCTTCATCGCGATTCAGCATGTGCAAAATCGCAGCGCCGTTTAGCATCCTGCGATGAGAAAGCGATAGAGCAAGTTTCTTCTTCCAACCGCGCGACTCAAGATTCCACGGATCCAACATGCCGCACGGGCGCACGATATAAGGCAGATTGATCTTCCGCGCATGCGAGGCGGCGACGAGCAGCATCGGCTCCCACACGCCATGGATGTGAACCACATCCAAATAGTTAAACAACGAATGGTAAAGCGGCAGCAGTCTCGCTCCGAACCACCGACGCATCGGCGTCGTCCATGGACTGATTAACAACCGAACGCGATCGAATCCAGGAATGTTTTGAGTGGACAGCGCGAAATCACTCCGAGCGCTTTCTGGCAAATTGGAAATGATGGTGACGTGATGCCCCAGCGCGGCCTGAGCGGCGGCAAGACGGCATACGACGGTGGCCGGGCCACCACTGTCCGGGTCAATGGACCCCAGCACATGACCGATGCGCCGTGCATGATTCGACGCATTATTAGGAGGCGCAACCATTTGCATCTGCCCCGGCACCTGGACCGGCGGCCCACGATTTTCCAAAATATTCGCCTCCGCGAACAACTGTCGTCGCTCAACAGTAATTCTGTACATATCCAAACTTCACGAATATTCTAAACGATTGTTGCAAAAAAAGAGCGAAATTTAAGAAAATAGTAAGCGAGTTGCGACATAACCCGCTACCCCATCAGTCCATAACCTTCTGATTGATTCAAAACCAAGTTTAAACATTGAATGGCGGCCCCTGCCGCCCCCTTGCCAAGATTGTCCAATCGTGTGATGACTGCAATCTGTTCATCGCGGCCAAACACCCCAATTTCCGCCCGGTTGGTGCCATTGCAGACGGTAATATCGAAGAAGCCATCGCCAAGGCTTTGAGCCAAATCTAATGGAAGAACCTTAACAAACGGCTCGTTGGCGTAGTGTTTATTGAGCGATTCATGAATCTGCTGCGGTGTCGTTTTTTTTGCGAAGCAATGCGCCGGTAGAAACACCTCCACCGCCAATCCACTATGCACATCGCAAACGATCGGCGTAAACAGCGGAGGACTCGCCAGGCCCACGATCATCTGCATTTCCGGCAAATGCTTGTGCCGCAGAGTCAGCGCGTAATGACGTGGCGCGTGAAGTTTTTCCACCGCCGCCGAATCCTCATAACTCGCGATCATCTTCTTCCCGCCGCCCGAGTAACCCGTCAGCGAAAAACAAGTGAGCTGCGCATCCCGCGAAATAATTCCCGACTTCACCAGCGGATAGATCGGAAGCAAAAATGCCGACGCATGACATCCCGGCACCGCGACGCGCTTCGACCGTGCAATCTTCTCCCGCAGCTCCGAACTCAACTCCGGCAACCCATACGCCCACCCCGGATCAGTCCGAAATGCCGTGCTCGCATCGATCACCTTCGTCCGATCATTCTCAATCAGCGCCACCGCCTCGCGCGACGCCCCATCCGGCAGGCACAAAAAAACAACGTCCGCCTCGTTCAGCAATCGCTTCCGCTCCGCCAGATCTTTCCGTTTGTCGGAATCAATCTTCAACACCTCCACATCATTCCGCGCCGCGAGATAATCGTGGATTCGCAGACCCGTCGTCCCTTCCTGCCCATCAACAAAAATTTTCGGCGCCATCGCAATCCTGCTGATATAAAAAAATCGACCATCAAAAAAACAACGGCGTCCCGCATGGAACGCCGTCGTGAATTCACCCAATAATGGACCGTTCCGATTAACGCTTCGAGAACTGGAAGCTGCGGCGAGCACCGCGGCGACCGTACTTCTTACGTTCCTTCATGCGGCTGTCGCGAGTCAGGAAGCCGCCCTCTTTTTGTGCCGGACGAAGCGTCGGATCATACAGCGACAACGCGCGTCCAAGACCCTGAACCAAAGCCCCCGCCTGCCCGCTATATCCGCCGCCGTCCACATTCACCGTGATGTTCAGGTTGCCCGCAAGGCTCCCCGCTATCAACGGAGCGCGGACGTAATGCCGATCCTTGGTTTCCTTGAAGTAGTCATCGACCTGCCGATCGTTGACGACAAACTTGCCATCGCCCGCCGTGATCCGAACACGGGCAACGGACTTCTTCCGCCGACCAGTGCCGGTGTAAAACACTTTACCGTTCACCACAACCTTGCCGCGAGGCGCGGGGGCGGTGGCGGGTGCTGCCGGGGAGTGCGAAGTCGTCGTTTCAGCCATTGTCTTTATCCTGAATTCTTAAGGCGGATGAAATACACAAAAATGAACGGTTACAGAAGTTCAAGCTTCTCAGCACGTTGCGCCGCATGAGGATGCTTGTCGTCCTTGTAGCACTTGAGCTTGCGGAGCATCTTTTCGCCCATGCTGTTCTTGGGCAACATGCGACGGACCGCCATCTCAAACACCGTGTTGGGCTTCTTCGCCAACAAATCCTTCAACGTGGCCGTCCCACGACCACCCGGATAATACGTGTAATAATCGTATTCACGCTGCTCCAGCTTGCGTCCCGTGACCTTGAGCTGCGCCGTATTGATCACCACCATGAAATCCCCGGTGTCCACATTCGCGGTATAGATCGGCTTATGCTTGCCCATCAATCGCGTCGCGACTTCCGAAGCCAGACGGCCCAGCGTCTTGCCTGCGGCATCGACGACGTACCAGCGGGCATCCACATGGCCAACCTTGGCCAACGTGGTTTTTCCCGCCGGATTGGCAAGACGACGAATCGGTTTGGCAGGCTTGGCGGGTGCGGCGGTGGTCATGAAACTACCTGTCTCTTAAGCGGTCTGTAAGCATTTTTTAGCGAGCGATCTCGCCAAATCCCATAACGACAGCAATGCGCCTGCCCTGACGGGAAACGTGGTAGTGTACGAATTTCTCACCTGATGTCAACTCATTCAGACTCAAAACACCACTCATAAACAGAGGCTTAACACCGAGCCTCCCTGCCCCCCTCCAATTCCCACAGTCGCCGCATCATCCAAACCCGTTCAAAAAACGCCTTGCTCATCTGGTTAGTTTGTCTCTGAATGATGGAAGCCTCAACTCATGCCGTATTTCGGAAACAGCCGTTACAGGCGTTACCGCCACCCCGTCCCGCCAACATTCATAAACCCCTCATAAAACGACTTTTACAAAAATACTCAGGAGCTTCATCACTCTGCTCCCCCCTTTGCTTAATCTCCGCCGGAGGTTCATCATGAACATCGGCTCGATAGAAAACACAATGGTCGCTTTCACCCTTTTCGACGCCTGGGCTGCCGGCATGGAAAAAATCAACAAGGCCCGCCATCCCGTGGCCAGCCCGCTCGTCGATGCCGCGTTTCAAGCCTTTGAAGGTTACCTGAATACCGTCGAAGCCCAACACGCCTCACAAATCATCGGCATCTCCTACGCACTCAATGCAAAAGGCACCGGCACCCAACTCATCACCCGCGCCCAAATGGCCCCCCTCCTCGCCCTCAACATCCTCGCCCACTGACACCGTCCCCCCCCCCCCGCCCCCGTCGCGCGTAGCGGCGTCGCAACGCAACGCTCCCCCTCACACCAACATCGTCAACGGCGCTTCCAAAATCCCCTTCAACTCCTGCAGAAACTTCGCCCCCGTCGCCCCATCAATCACCCGATGATCCGCCGACAACGTCAGATTCATCACCTGCGCCGCCACCACCTCGCGCTTCCCGCCGACCTCCCTCACCACCGGCTGCCACGACGTCCCCCCCACCGCAAGAATCGCCGACTCCGGCGGATTGACGATCGCATTAAAATTCTTAATCCCATACATCCCAAGATTTGAAATCGTAAACGTCGAACCCGTCATCTGATCCGCTTTCAACTTCCGCGTCCGCGCCAAGCTCCGCAAGTTTCTTGATCTCCTGCGAAATCTGCCGCACGCCCTTCGTATGCGCCTGCTTAATCACCGGCACCACCAGCCCATCCTCCAGCGCCACCGCAATGCCCAGTTCCACCGACCCATGCTGCGTGATCGACGTTTCCGCAAAACTCGCATTCATCGCCGGCACTCGCGTCAACGCAATCGCCACCGAACGCGCAATAAAATCCGTCACCGACAACTTCTCCGGCGCGACCTGCTCGTTCACCTGCCCGCGCAGTTCCAGAACCTTGTCCATCATGACATCGATCGACAGATAAAAATGCGGAATCGTCTGCTTCGATTGCACCAGCCGCCGCGCGATCGTCTGCCGCATGTTCGACAGCGGAAGCGACTTCTGCTCCAGCTGCCGCACTCAAATGAGAGACATGAACAGCGGGACTACCCGCCGCATTCGTCTTCGCCGTCCCCTGGGTTGCCTGCGACGGCGCCGCCTTCGGCGCAGCCGGATGCGACGCCATCTCCAACACATCTCTTCGAATGATCCGACCGTCCGGCCCCGTCCCCCGTAGCGTCGACACATCAATCCCACGTTCATCCGCGATCCGCCGCGCCAGCGGCGAAACCCGCACCTTCCCCGAATGCAGAACCTCCGGCTCGGACCCTTCATGATGATCTTCCACCGCCACCGCTGCCGGCATCGCGCTCGCCGTCGGAACCGCCCGCCCCGGCGACCCCGCCGAGTGCGCACCGGCGCTTTTCATTCGTGCTGTTCTCCACCGACGCCGCCGCCTTCCCCGCTCCAGCCGGTGCCGCTTTCGACCCCGCCGCCCCCGCCGCCCCCGCCGGCATCTTCACCGCCGCCGCTATCGCTTTCACATCCTCCCCCGGTTTCGCCAGCACCACGATCAGCGCCCCCACCGGCGTCTTCCCCCCTTCCGGAATCACGATCTTCGCCACCACCCCCGCCTCGAACACTTCCAATTCCTGCGTCGCCTTGTCCGTCTCCACCTCCGCGATCATGTCCCCCGGCCCCACCTTATCACCCTCTTTCTTCAGCCACTTGGCAAGGGTCGCTTCAGTCATCGTGTCAGTCAGCTTGGGCATCGTAATTTCGATGGGCATGTCAAAATCCTTCAACGCCGGGTGGAGGAAAACGAGTAAATTCACAAGCAAAATAGTCTAGTCGGAACTCCCACCCGATGAAAGTCACGCCCGCATCAAAATCCCACCCCATCCTTCCCCCCAAAAGTTTCGCGCTCAAAAAGCCCCGTTAAAGCCGACCGTCCTGATTTAACCACAAAGCCACCAAGAGGTGGAGTCTTGACGAACGGCCCGTGAATGAATGGGCGTGCCCGTTTTTCCGGGGGAATGCTTTTCGTGTGCCTGCTGACTGCCAAAAATTCCGAGACGCGCCCGTGAGCGACTGTGTCGGAAGTCAAGCGTTTTTGACAGTTTGGTCGAGCCATGGGGAGTTGTTCCTAAGCATGGTGTTGAGGGTGGTGAGAAGTTTGCGCATGACCGCGACGATCATGACTTTGAAGGGTTTGCCATGGTCGGTCAGACGCTGGGCAAAGAGCTTGAGCGGGCGGTTGCAGTTTTTGGCGGAGAGCGCCGCCATATAGAGCACGTCTCGTACGCAGGCGCGGCCGCCGAAGATGAAGGACTTTCCGACATGATTGCCGGATTTATTATCCCAGGGCGCTGACGCCCGCCAGAGCCGCGATCTGCTGGCGGTTGAGGGTGCCGAGTTCGGGCAGGTGGGCCAAAAGCTCGGCGGAAGTCTGCGGTCCCACGCCCGGGGTGCTTTGAAGGATCTCATCCTTGGCCTTGAGGCCGTCGTCGGATTGAATCTGATCGCTGATCAACTGTTCAATGGCGTGGATCTGCGCGTCGAGCATTTTGAGCACCTTGTCGATGCTCTTTTTCACCGGCTTGATCCGGCAGAGATTGCTGCGGTTTTGTTCCTGCGTCCGCAGGCCAATGAGCTGCCGCCGGCGCGTGACCAGTTCATCGAGGGCACACGCTTCGGGGGTTTGACTGGGCCGGGCCTTGGGCTGGACCACCTGGGCGAAGCGCGCCAGGACCGCCGCGTCGATGGCATCGGTCTTGGCCAGAATGCCCATGCCTTTGGCAAAGTCCCGCACCTGCCTGGGATTGGCCACCACCACCTTGTGGCCGGCACCGATCAACTCGGCGGCCAAAGGACGCTCGTATCCGCCAGAAGCCTCCATCACGATCAGCGCCGGACCCTGCCGGCCAAAATACGCAACGGCCTGGGCAATCCCTTCCGCATCATTGCCCACACGCAAAGGCCTGGACGCGGGCAGCACCTCCAGATCCAAATGATCCTTGGCCACATCCACCCCGCCAAAGCAGACGGCGGCGGGCAAAACAGAACTCTGGACTTCCTGAGAAACCGACATGGAAACCTCCCGATCTTGCACATGCGGGCTCACCGGCGCCGTGGCAGACCGGCGTTGGCCCAAGCGACTGTTCGGGTTCATTCCACGGACGGCGGCGGGGATCACGCTTACGGACGGCCTCGGGGCCTTGGAAGCTACGATCTCCCGCCGCCGGCCGCCGCGTGCTCGCGTCTCCCCCCCACGCGAGCACGCGGCGGCCTTGCCCATTGGAACCTTTTTCCTGTCCTTTGGAAAGATACAAGGAAGCGTTTGCCCCTCAGCAAAGAACGCCGAACGCTTCCTCACGGGCGCGTCTCTGAATCCCCATGTATTTTCACGGTTGAGCCAGCACCACGGAAAAACGGGCACGCCCGAATGAATTGGGTTTCAAACTAGATTTTTTTAAGCACCGTATTCATAGATCAGGGGCGAGTGCGTGAAGACTCTTGGTGCCTTTGTGGTTAAAAACTCCACGCCCAAACAAGAGAGGAGCCACTGACGCCGCGCCGCGAGACTGCGAATCTTTCTCACCCTTTCTTGCGACACGCCACAACAAAACATATAATCCCTGATTCAAAATGCCATTAGGCCCGTGCCGGCTGCAACGTCGCTGCTGGCGGAAGCCTGTACCATTTTCACGAAGGTCCCCCTCCATGATTGCCGTCGAAAAGAAAAAAACCGTCATCGAATCCAATCGCACCCATGACAACGACACCGGCTCCCCGGAAGTCCAGATCGCCATCCTCACCGAACGCATCACCGAACTCACCGAGCATCTCAAAACACACAAAAAAGATTTCTCCTCACGCCGCGGCCTCCTCAAGATGGTCGGCAAACGCAACAGCCTCCTCAAATACCTCACCCACACCGACCGCGAACGCTATCAGAAAATCATCACCAAGCTCGGTCTGCGTAAGTAAACACACGAAGACAGAAGCCGGAATTCAGATGGCAGCTCGCCTCCTCTCTGCCTTCTGCCTTCTTGATTCTGTCTTCTGTTCCATCGTGGCAGGCAAAATAACGTACTGGTAGGCTCAAGATAATTTACAAGGAATCGCATATGTCAGTTGTCAATGTTACACGCATCATCGACGGCAAACCCCTCAAAATCGAAACCGGCCTCCTCGCCAAGCAGGCCGACGGTGCCGTCACCGTCACCTTCGGCGAAACCGTCATCCTCGCAACGGTCGTCTCCTCCGATCCTCGTCCCGGGCACGGACTTCTTCCCCCTCACCGTCGATTACCGTGAAAAGCCCTCCGCCGCAGGCAAGTTCCCCGGCGGATTCATCAAGCGCGAAGGCCGCCCCACCACCAAGGAAACCCTCACCGCACGCATGATTGATCGGCCCATCCGCCCGCTCTTCCCCTTCGGCTACTTTGACGAAGTGCTCATCCAGGTCCTCGTGCTCTCCGCCGACGGGCAAAACGATCCCGATGTCCTCTCGATGATCGGCGCCTCCGCCGCTCTCGCGATCTCCTCCGTCCCCTTTGAAGGCCCGATCGGCGCCGTTCGCGTCGCACGCATCGATGGCCAGTTCAAGCGTCATGCCCCCCACCGCCGATCTTGATATGTCCGACATGGACCTGCTCCTCTCCGGCACCGATGACGCCGTCAACATGATCGAAGTCGGTGCCCGCGAACTTCCCGAAGCCACCATCTTCGAAGCCATCAAGCTCGGCCACGCCGTCATCAACGAAATCACCGGCGCCATCAAGGAACTGCAGAAGAAAGTCGGCAAGCCCAAGTTCGGCAAAACCAACAAGCCCACCGACGAACTCGTCGCACGCCATCCAATACAAATACGGCAAAGAAATCATGGCCGCCAAGCAAACCGTCAAAAAGCAGGAACGCAACGACGCCGTCAAAGCCATCAAGGAAAAGATCAAGGCTGAATTCCTCGCCCTCGACGCCAAAACCCAGAAGCCCCTGAACGACCCCTTCCACGTCGCACTCGCCATTTCCGTCATTGAAGAAAAACTCATCCGCGAACTGATCCTCAGCGGCAAACGCCCCGATGGTCGCGATTACAAAACCGTGCGCCCACTCATGAGCATGGTCGGCCTTCTCCCCCGCACCCATGGCTCCGGACTCTTCCAACGCGGCGAGACCCAGGTTCTCACCACCGTCACCCTCGGCACCGGTGAAGACGAACAAATCGTCGACGGCCTCGGCGACGAATACTCCAAAAAATTCATGCTCCACTACAACTTCCCCCCGTTCTCCACCGGCGAAGTGAAACGCATCATGGGACCCGGCCGCCGCGAAATCGGCCACGGTGCTCTAGCCGAACGCTCCCTCGAAGCCGTCCTCCCCACGCCCGACGTCTTCCCCTATGTCGTCCGCCTCGTCTGCGACGTCATGGAATCCAACGGCAGTTCCTCGATGGCCTCCGTCTGCTCCGGCACCCTCGCCCTTCTCGATGCCGGCGTTCCCATCGTTCGACCCGTCGCCGGCATCTCCATCGGCCTCGTCAAAGAAGGCAACCGCGAGGAACTCCTCACCGACATCATCGGCGAGGAAGATCACTACGGCGATATGGACTTCAAGGTCTCCGGCACCACCGAAGGCGTCACCGGCATCCAGCTCGATCTCAAGATCCGCGGCCTGCTCTTTCGACATCATCGAAAAGACCTTCGTCCGCGCTAAGGAAGCCCGCCTCTTCATCCTCAGCGAAATGGCCAAGACCCTCGCCACCCACCGCGATCAAATTTCCAACTACGCCCCGCGCCTCCTCACCGTCCGCATCAACCCCGAAAAGATCGGCAAGATCATCGGACCCGGCGGCAAGACCATCAAGGCCATCGTCGAACGCACCGGCGCCAAGATCGACATCGAGGACGATGGTTCAGTATTCATCTCCGCCATGGGCATGGAAGCCGCCGAGAAGGCCCGCGAAGAAATCGAACGCCTCTCCGAAGACGTCAAGATCGGCAAAATCTACAACGGCAAGGTCACCAGCATCAAGGATTTCGGCGCCTTCATCGAAGTCATCCCCGGCCAGGACGGCCTCTGCCACATTTCCGAGCTCGCCGATCGCTTCCTCAAAACCGTCGGCGAAGAAGTGAAGATGGGCCAGACGGTCCGCGTCAAGGTCATCGCCATCGACGACCAGGGCCGCATCAAGCTCTCCCGCAAGCAAGCCATGAAAGACGAAGCCCCCAAAACCGCCGCTCCTGCTACCCCCCAGCCAACCGAAATCGCAGAGCCCGCACAATCCTAACCCCCCCGGAAAACCAATCCCAAAACGCCTTGAAAGCCACACTTTCAAGGCGTTTTTTTTAGCCTTGCTGTTTTTTTTAGCCTTGCGTGGAAACGCAAGGCCCTATGTGCGATCCTAATCACCACACCGCCCACAGGAACACCCCATGTCCCACCCCCTCAATCACCCCTCCCCTCCACCCCCCACCAAGCGCCACGCGCCGCGCCCAACGCGAAACCGACCGCATCACCCGCCTCAATCAACTCGCCGAAATGGGCAAACTCGCCGCCGGCCTCGCACACGAATTAAAAAACCCCCTCTCCACCTTAAAGCTCAACCTCCAACTCATGGAAGAAGACCTCGCCGCACTCCCCGGCGCACAGCGTTCCCTCACCCGTCTCTCCACCCTCAAAAAAGAAGCCGAACGCCTCCGCCAAACCCTCGACGACTTCCTCAAATTCGCCGGCCGCATCGAACTCCGCCTCGAAAGCGTCTCCCTCAACGCCCTCGTTGAGCACCTCGTCGACTTCATCCACCCCCAGGCACAGGCCAACAAAATCCGCGTCCTCACCGCCCTCACCACCGACGACCCCCACTGCCCCCTCGACTCCAACCTCATCAAACAAGCCCTCCTCAATCTCATGCTCAACGCCATCCAGGCCATGCCCAACGGCGGCGAACTCCTCATCCGAACCCTCTGCGAAAACAACACACTCATCCTCTACGTCTCCGACACCGGCGTCGGCATCCCCAAAGAAAATCTCCCCCACATCTTCGACGCATACTTCACCACCAAACGCGGAGGCACCGGACTCGGACTCCCCACCACCCGCCGCATCATCGAAGAACACAACGGCCACATCGCCCTCGAATCCGAACCCGGCAAAGGAACCTCCTTCCGCATCGACCTCCCCTGCTCCCCCCAAAAAACCACCATCCCCACCACGCCGTCTACCGCCGAATCCTAAAACGACGGCTCACGATGCCTCATGTGTATACCCATCAAAAAAACGACGAAGCCCAAGCGAGCCACTCATGTCCGAACAAATCATGCTCCAATTAGCCGGCGTCCTCATCCTCGGCATCGGCGTCCAATGGCTCGCTTGGCGCATCCACCTCCCCGCAATCCTCCTGTTGCTCGCCTCCGGACTCTTGATCGGCCCCGGCTCCACCCTCCTCGCCCGCCACGGATTCCTCCCCGGCCCCATCCTTGACCCCAACAAATTATTCGGCGAACTCCTCCTCCCCGCCGTATCCCTCGCCGTCGCGCTCTTATTATTCGAGGGCGGCCTGACACTCAACCTCGCCGAACACTCCGCCGCCAGCGGCGTCATCTGGATGCTCGTCACACTCGGTGCCATCGTCACCTTCGCCGTCGCCGCTGTCGCAGCCCACCGCCTCTTGCGCCTCGAATGGCCACCCTCCATTCTCCTTGGCGCAATCCTCATGGTCACCGGCCCCACCGTCATCGGCCCCCTGCTCCGACACGTAAAGCCCAGCGGCGTAGTCGGGCCCATTCTGAAGTGGGAGGGAATCATCATCGACCCTATCGGCGCAATGCTCGCCGTCGTCGTATTTGAAATTTTAGTCCGCGGAGAAGTACAGGGCGGAACCATCTTTCGCACCGTGCTCACCACTGTCGCCGTCGGCACCGCCTTCGGCCTCGCCGGGGCCGGCATCATCGTCCTCTGCTTCTGGCGCCATTGGGTCCCCGACTTTCTCCACAACGCCTTCACCCTCGTCATGGTCCTCGCCGCCTTCGCTGCCTCCAACGTCGCACAGCACGAATCCGGCCTCTTCGCCACCACCCTCATGGGGCTCGTCCTCGCCAACCAGCGCCGCGTCAACGTCCATCACGTCATGGAATTCAAAGCCAGCCTCACCGTCCTGCTCATTTCCGGCCTGTTCATCATCCTCGGCTGCGCCTCACCGTGGAGCAGCTCCAACTGGTCCCCTGGGGACGCATGCTCCTCTTCCTCGCCGTCCTGATCTTCGTGGCCCGTCCCGCCGCCGTCTATCTCTGCACCGGCTTCTCATCGCTGAATTGGCGCGAACGAACCTTCATCGCCCTGCTGGCCCCGCGGGGAATCGTCGCCGCTGCCGTCGCCTCCGTATTCGCCCTCCGACTCAGCGCACAACATTTCCCCCAGGCCGAACAAATCGTCCCCATCGCCTTCGCCTCCATCATTGGCACCGTCACCTTCTACGGATTGACCGCATCATGGACCGCCCGTCGCCTCGGCCTCTCGCGCCCCGGCATGCAAGGATTCCTCATCGCCGGCGCCGGCGCATTCGAGCGGCTCCTCGCCGCCGCACTCCATGCCGAGGGATACCCCGTTCTCGTCGTCGACACCAACCGCGAACACATTTCCGCCACCCGTCTCCGCGGACTGCCCGTCCTCCACGGCTCCGTCCTCTCCCGCTTCGTCCAGGACCGCACGCAGCTCACCGAGATCGGCCGCTTCCTCGCCCTCACCCCCAACGACGAAGTCAACGCCCTCGCCGCCATGCAATACCAACGAACCTTCTCCCGCTCCGAAGTCTTCCAACTCGCCCCCACCGCTCGCCCCAGCGCCCGCCAGGAACGCATCTCCCACGAACTGCGCGGCCGCGTCTTATTCTCCCCAACCCTCACCTACGACCAACTCGAGCAGCGCGCCGAAGCCGGATTCACCGTCAAGAAAACCAACCTCACTGCCGAATTCCCCTTCGACGAATTCCTCCGTGTCAGCGGTACCGACGCCCTCCCCTTATTTGTAAAAACCGAAACCGGCGAAATCGCCATGTTCACCGCCGAAAACCCACCCAAACCCCGCCCCGGCCAAACCCTCTTCTCCCTCGCCCCACCCAAAACCCTCCCACCCAACACCAATCCTGCCACATATAGCCCCTCCCACATATAGCCCCGGGTTTACCCGGGATAACCCCCCCCCGCAAAAAAACCTCTCCACCAAAATATCCTCGCACGGAAGCGTTAGTCCGAGCCCCAACAACACCCCTTCATTCCCCTCTTCCCACCCTCACCCTCAACAACGACAACAACGCCGGCAAAACAATCAACGTCAACGGCAACTGCACCACCAGCCCCGCCAAAATCGCAATCGCCAGCGGCTGCTGCATCGACGACCCCTGCCCCAGCCCCAACCCCAGCGGCAACAACGCCAGAATCGCCGCCACCGTCGTCATCGCAATCGGCCGCATCCTATTCTGACCCGCAACTATCAACCGCTCGTGCGACGAAAGATCCGCCGGCAAGTCCGCATACTCCGAGTAATAAAAAATCGCTACCTCCGTCACGATCCCCACCACCATCGTCATCCCCATCATCGCCGTGATATTCAACTCCGTGTGCGTAAAATACAGCCCCATGAAAACCGCCGACAACGCGAACAGCGGAATCGACAACATCGCGATCGCCACCCGGAACCGCTCATACATAAACAACAGCAGCAGAAACACCAGCAACACAGCCGCGAGAATCACAATCAAAAGCCCGCGAAAAGCAATTTGCTGCTGCTCGTAAAGGCCGCCCAGAACGTAATAAACACCAGGCGGAAACGTGCCGGGCTTATCCAGAAGAGTTTTAATTTCCCCTGCCGTCGAGCCAAGGTCGCGCCCGGTAATGCGTGCCGTCACCGCGATCATCCGTTTGAGATTTTCTCGATCCAGTTCAGGCTGACCGGTCAGGGCCGTGATCGTCGCGATCCGCTTGAGCGGAAGAATATGCCCATCGGGCGTTTGATCGGCAACTCACCCACGTCGTGGTCCGTGTTCCGGGCACTCGCGGGAATCCACGTCCGAACCCCAATCGTTTTAACGCCGTGCAGAATCTGTGTGCTGACGTTTCCGCCTAGAAGGTCCGCAAGAATCTTCGACGTCGCATCCGGCGTCAGCCCTTCCAGTGCCGCCTTCACCGGATCAACCCGAATATCCAACGCATCGCCCGCCAGAACAATCCCGTTCCGCACTTCATCCACCCCGCGCACCGCTTTAATGGACTCCGCGATCTTCGGGCCTATCGTATTCAAAACGTCCTGGTCATCCGAAAAGATCTTAATCTCAATCGGCTGCGGAACGCTGGTGAGATCGCCGATCAAATCTTCCATCAGCTGCGCCGTATCAATGTCGATCCCCGGGACGTCGTGCGCAACTCTCGTGCGGACATCGTTCATGACATCCTCAATCGGCTGGCGAGGGAGCGGTTTAAGCCGAACGAAGAAATCGCCCGTATTCGCCTCGGTAAGTCCCCCGCCAAGTTGCAGCCCCGTCCGCCGCGAGTATGTCGCAACCTCCGGCGTCTTGCGGAGAATGGCTTCCACTTTCCTCAGTAGCCGATCCGTCTCCGCCAGCGATGTGCCCGGATCAGTTTTGTAATCAATGATGAACCCGCCTTCATCCATCGCCGGCATGAAGCCGGTCCCGACCTGTGAATACGCCAGATACCCCGCCCCCACAAACAATGCCAGCAAAGGCAGCGTCAACCACGAAAACCGAAGCAATGGCCGCATCAGCCCCGCATAAAGCCGCAAAATAAAGCCCGGACTGTGATCAATCTCCGAATGTTTCGCCGGCTTCAGAACGCGCGCTGCAAGAATCGGAACCGCCAGCCACGACACAAGAAACGAAATCGCCAAACTCGCCGCCATCGTGATCGACAGCGCCTTAAAAAATGCCCCCGTCACCCCCGACAGAAACGCCAACGGCACAAAAATAATGATCGTCGAAGCCGATGACCCCACCAGCGGACGCGTAAATTCCGCCGCCGCCGCCGCCACTCGAGCACCCGCAGACACCCCTGAAGCCCCCGCAACCCCCACGCGTTCCTCAAACCGCCGCACAATATGCTCCGCCATCACGATCGTGTCATCAATAATCAGCCCCACCGCCGCCGCCATCCCTCCCAACGTCATAATATTGAACGAAAGACCCAGCGCCTGCAGCACCAGCACCGTCATCGCAAGCACCGCCGGCACTGCCAGCGTCGCCACCATCGCGATCCGCCAGTTCCCCAGAAAAATCCACAGCACCACCGCCGCTAATCCAATCCCGATCAACGCCGCATCGCGCACGCTCCCCGCCGAAGTAACGATCAATTCGCTCTGGTCATACCAGTTCGCAATCGCCACCCCTGCGGCAACCGCGACTGCATGTCCGCCAAATTCTGCTTGATACCCTTCGCAATCTCCACCGTATTACCCGCCGGCTGCTGATACACCTGCACCAGTACCGCGTCATGCCCGTCCGCGGTGACGCGCGTCCACTCCGGTGCCGCCGCATCCTCCACCGTCGCAATCTCACTCAGCCGCACCACCCCCGTCGTGCCCGCTCGAATCACCGTCCGCCGAATCTCCTCCAGCGTCGATATCTGCGTGTTCGCAATAATCAGGTACAGCTTGTCATGATCCTGAAGCGCCCTACCGCCGTAAGCACATTCGTCCCCGACACCGCCGCCGCCACATCCGATATCGTGATCCCCACCGCGCGCATCTGTGCCGCATTAATCGTCACCCGATACTCTTCCGTTTGCCCCCCCTGCACTACCACCTTCGCAACCCCCGGAACCGTCGAGAGCAATGGCCGAAGCTGATACACCGCCAGATCACGAAGCTCCACCAGCGAATGCGAATTCGACGTCAGGCTATACGCCAGCACCGGAAACACCGTCGGATCGCGCCGCTGCACATCAAAGCTCGTACCCGGCGGAAGCGTCGACACCACCGCGTTAATCTGCGACTGCACCTGCAAAAGCGCCGAGGTCATATCCTGACCCCAATCAAAATTAATCGAAATGTCCGCTGACCCGCGAACTCGCCGACCGAACCGTCTGCACTCCCGGTATCGCGCGCACCGCCTCCTCCACCGGATACGTCACCTCAATCGCCATCCGTTCCGCCGGACGATCGCCCGCATCCAGCGCAATCTCAATCCGCGGAAAACTCACCTGCGGAAACAGCGACACCGGCAAATACAGCCCGCTCACCACCCCCGCAATCGCCAGAATCGTCAACAGAAAAAGAATCGACCGCGCATGACGCTGAAACACATGCGTCAATCCACGACGCGCAAGCAACGGTTCAACCGCCTGATCGGGAGGCAACGCCTGTGTCATGGTGCGGGCCTCGTCGTCACGGCCATCCCGTCGTCAAGCTCATAATTCCCCGTCAAAACCACCGCGTCCCCCGCCTTCAACGGCGGCTTCGCCTCCGCGATCTCCACTTGCTGCTCCGTCTGCAACCCAATCGTCACCACGTGCGGAACCGCCTTCCCTCCTTCAATCGTAAACAACCGCTGCCCATCCTCCGTCGGAAGCACCGCCTCCCGCGGAACCAGCAGCGCCTGCTCCTTCGAGCCCACCGTCAACCGTGCCTCCACCGAACTCCCCAACAACCAGTGCGAATGCTCCGGAAGCGCCACCAGCACATCCACCAGCCGCGTGTCCGGATTCACCCGCGTCGCGATCTGACGAATCTTCCCCTTCACCGCCCCCTCATCCGTTTTATCCGCGCTCCCCACCTCCGAAATATCCACCGCCCCATCCACCGCCAGCCGCCCCACATCCTGCGCCTCAATCCCCAGCCGCACCTGGCTTGGCGTCACATCATCAATTTCCACAATCGGCCCCCCCGCCGGAACAATCTGCCCAATCGCCGCATCCGTCTTCGTCACAACGCCCGCCGCACGAGCCTTCAACGTCTGCGCGACCCAATCCCCCGCGCCTGCAAATCATCCAACTTCACCTTCGCATCATTCACCCCATTCAGCGATGTCTGCAATTCCTGATTCGTCGCCAGCTTCATCGCAAAACGCTCTTTCGTATTCTCCAAATCCCGTCCCGCGGCATCCACCGCATTCTTCGCCTGCTTCAACGCCAACTGACTGTCCGGGCTCGGCTCAATTTCCGCCACCGCCTGATCCGCCGCCACCGGTATCCCCACCGACACCAGCATCTTGCTCAAACGCCCCTCATACGGAGCCGTGATCGTTTGCAGATTCGCCGGATCACTGATCACCGTCCCATACGCATCCAACGTCTGCACAATCGGCCCCAGCGTCGCCGCCACCGTATCCACCGTCGCCACCGGCTGCGTCGACGCCGCATCCGCTGCTTCACCCCCCTCATGCGTCGTCGCCCCTTCGCCCACCTCCGGCGCGCCACGATGCCCCAACCAATAACCCCCAACGCCCGCCCCCGCGATCCCCGCCAGAAAGCCACTCACTATCAAAAATGTTGCCGCCGGTTTCATCTCTTGCGCTCCGTGCCTGTGGGAACTTCTGCCGCGGGCCGCGTCTCCGCGCCTCGCTCCACCGGAAAATACCAACCCGCCGCCAGTTCCAATGCGATCTGATTGTCCCAAAGCTGCTGCTGCAACTTCAGCAAATCAAGACTTTTCTGTTTCAGCGTCGTCACCGCCGTGTAATAACTAATCACATCCGCGTTCCCCCGGTCATACGCCGTCTTGTACGTATCCACCAACCGCTGCAAACCCTGAACCGCCTCATGCGCATCCCCAATCTGCGTCGTTAGCGACCCAATATCCGCCAGCGCCGTCGCCACATCCACCCGCGACTCATACACCCGCGCCACATACTCATCATACAACCGCTGCCGTGTCGCCTTCTCCAGCGCAATCCCTCCCTGGTTCCGATCGAATATCGGCAAATCAATCGTCACCCCAAACCCACTCGTATGCACATTGCTGTTATCGCTGGCCTGGTTATATCCCACATTGATCTTCGGAAACTGCGCCAACACCGCCGCCCGCAACGTCTGCTCCTGACTCTCATACCCAAACCGCAACGCCACCAGATCCAGCCGCCGCGTATCCAAACCCTCATTCAATTCCCCCGCCGCCGGCAAATGCAACTCCGAAGGCAACCGAAGATCCCCTGAAATCTCCACCGCCGCATCCGCAGGCAACCCAATCGCCTTCCGCAAAACCATCGCCTGATGATCCCGCTGCTGCCTCAACGCCAACAGCGTCGAATGCGCGTCCCGGCTCGCCACATCCGCCGCCGAAAAATCCACAATGCTCTTCTGATGACGATCCACCGCCCGCTGCAAAATCCCCACGTTCTCCCCCAACTGCTTATCAATATCCGTCGCCAGCGCAACCTGCTGATCCAGCGCCGACAAATCCAGCACCGCCAGCTTCGCCGCCTCCGCCGTCTGCCATTCCTGCCACGCAATATCCAGTTGCACCGAATGACTTCCCGATTCCGCCGCGCGAATTTTCGCGTTCCGCGTCAACAGCGACGTCACCTCCCAACTCAGCCCCAACCCATACGCATTCACCGCTCCCGCCGTATTGCCCCCGCTGATAAAGTCCGCGTTGTACGAAAGCTGCGGGTTAGGCAAAATGCCCGCCTGCAACAGCTCCGCCTGCGCCGTCTGCCGCTGATCCCGCGCCGCCCAAAGCGCCGGATTGATCAACACCGCGAGTATCGCCGCCGAATCCGGCGTCAACTTCTCACTCGACTCCAACACGATCGACGGCAACAACGGATGATGCAATCGCGACGACTCCACCCGCAACAACTCCCCCGACGGCCTCCCCAACGCCCCCTCAATTTTCCCCTTCTCCAATGGATGAGCGCGGTACGCAGCGCACGCCGCCACGCTCAAAAAAAGCAACATCATCAAAATAAATCGCGGGCGAATAAGGCTCATCAGAATATGCTTGCGCGCTCCAGACAACTGCCAACCATTAACCAATCATTGTACCTCATTATTGTGAAGTGAAAATGAAACCCCCTCCGCAACCCCCGCCCAAAACCCCACCCACCAATCCCCACATGTGCCACCGACCCGGCTTGCCTTTTCGCGGCACAGTCGCGGCACCCACCCCACTCCTCACCCCCCCGCCCGCCCCCCCACCCCCCCGCGCCGCCGCACATTCTCCGCATCAATCCCCACCCCGCGCTCCTCCGCCGCCCGCGCCTCCTCCATCTTCCCAATCTGCGCATACGCATACGCCAGATTGTGCCACACAATCCCATTATGCAACTCATCCTGATACTTCAAAATAAACTGATACTCCACAATCGCCTCCTTCGCCTTCCCCAAATCCAGCAGCACATTCCCATAGTTATAATGCGTGATCATATTCCCCGGCGCCAGTTCAATAGCCATCTCATACGCCGCCGCCGCCTTCTCCAATTCCTTCCCCTTTTTCAACGCCTCCGCATACGAAATGTAATTACTCGGGTCCCACGCATCCACCGCCGTCGCCTTCGCATACGCCTCCAACGCCTCCCGAGGCCGATTCATCTTGTCATAAACATCCCCCAGCATCTTATAACTATGCCCAAAACTCGGTCGCAGCGCAATCGCCCTCTGAATATGCTCCAACGCCTCCTCATACCGCCCGTCCTCCATCGCCAAACGCCCCACCGTCCGCTGAATGTTGTCATCCTCCGGCTGCAACCGAAGCGCCAGATACGTCCGACGAAGCCCCTCCTCCCTGTTCCCCGCGTTCAAATACGCCGCCCCCAGATTATGCTGCGCTGTAAACGCCTCCGGATTATGCGCCACATTCCACGACCACAACTTCATGTTCGTCTGAAACCGCGACGCATAAAACCCCGTCAGCATCATCAACCCCGCAACCACCACCCCCACCACCACTCTCGCCCCGTAACCTCTCCGCCCAACCCACATCGCCACCCACTCCGCAACCACCGCCAATATCCCCAGGCACGCCAGATACTGATAATGATCCGCCACGAACGTGTAATGCATCGTAAAAAAATTGACGAACCCCAACGCCGGCGAAAGCGTCACCAGAAAAAATAACAACCCCGCCAACGGCCCCTTCCCGATCCTCCCACGCAACCCAACCAACCCAATCGCCGCCAACACCAACCCCGCCATCGGAACATAATTCACCACAGAAAATGCGCTGTACCCCCACCGCGGATAAATCGCCATCAACGGATACGGCACAACCAGTGTCCCCACATAAAACCACACATCCTTCCCACAAATAATCAGCTTCTCCAGAACATTAAAGTGCAGATCCTCCGCCCCACCCACCACCAACCCCCTATGCTCCTGATACGCTCCCCACGCCGCGATCCCCAAACTCACCACAAACCACGGCACAAGCCGCGCCACCTCCCGCCACCTCAGCCTCTCCCGCTTCCACCACATCACCACTAGCAACGCCGCCGGCAGCGTGCACACCACCGTCTTGCTCAACAGCGCCGCAACAAACGCCACCAACCCCACCCCATAAAACACCCATGCCCACCCTCTCCCCGCCTCAGGCTTCTCCTCCCCGACCCCCTCAAACTTCAAATAGCACCACCCCGCAAAAAAATACAAAACTCCCGACAACGTATTCTTGATCTCCGCCACCCACGCCACCGAGTCCGCCTGCACCGGATGCACCGCCCACACCAGCGCCGCCAGCCATGCCCCCTTCAACCCCAGCCGCCGCAACGACAACCACAGCACCACCGCACCACCGCCATGCAACACCATATTCACCGCGTGATAGCCCGCTGGCACCAACCCCCACAACTTATGCTCACCCCACAACACACTGAACGTCACCGGGTAATATTGCAAATTCTGCCGCCACGGATCCCATATAATCTGCAACCCATTCCACGCATGAACCGCCGCATTATTCACCAACCACTGATCATCATCCCACGTATACTCCCCAAACAGCGCCGGAAAAAACGGCACAACCGCCAACAAAAATAGCCCTACCCCCAACCAAACCCTCCGCCCCCAACGCGCACCCTCCCCACCACCACCATCCCGCAATAACCCCGAACGCAAACCCAAATCCGCCATACAACAATCCCTAAAACAATCATCTCCACCACCCCAATAGTCTACCCCCCTCCACCCACCAACGCCCGCTGCCCACAGGCAGCGCGGGCCCCGCGCCTACACCCCCAACCTCACACAAAAAACCAACCCAAACACTCCTCCTCCTCACACCCCTTCCCAACTTCTCACACCCCCCTCCCAATCACGGCCTCTTCCCATGATAAAAATGCACCGCTCCCCCCACCTCCATCGCAATCCCATCATCAACCACCTGCCACGCCGTGATCGCAGGCCCTTCCGGATCATCCGGATTTGAGTTGTGCTGAATGTTTTTAATAAAGTGAATCCGGCCCCCTTTCCTATTCAATAAAATCAGCCGCACCGATCGCTGCGCCCCCCCATTCGCCGGACCCGACGCAAGCAGCACCACATACGGATCGGCTATCTGAAAAGAATCCAACGGCGGAGTCTGACCCTGCGTGATCGAACCGATCCACGCCACCTGATCCTCATTATTCTCCTGCGCATACGTGTAATACGCCAAAATCCCCTGCGCCGACTGATAAATCACCACATCCCCATCCAGCGTCGCCCGCAGAAACGGCGCCTCCGGAATGTTCAGCCGGATCGGACCGGATGCCGCCGTCGGCCATCGCACTTCGCCCCCATCCTGTGACAAACACATCAACTCACTGTTCGCATTCACTAAAATAAGCCCATCAAGACTAAGCACCGTCGCGCCCGGAAATTGCGATTGGATATCACTTCGCCGCCACAGCGGTTTGTCCTGCCCCGCGAAAAGATCGTACGCCACCACCGACTGATCCGTCACCGCATAAAGCTTCCCATCATCACCCAGCGATCGCCACAACACGCGCTCGTCATCCAGCGAAATCTGCTTGCGAAACTTCCCTGTCTCCGAATCCACAATAAAAAATGTCGTCGCATTCCGATCCGGCGAATCAATCTCCGACACAATCAGGTCGTCGTTCCCTTCCACCACCGTCCCCGTACCCGCCGGGAGTTTCACCCACAACGCCCCGGCACCACCCGCCCCGCCCGCCGGATCCTGCCATGCCGGTTTTCCCGTGGCGACGTCATAAGCACTCAACGCGCCGTTTGCGACAATCACCAACTTGTTGCTCACGATCCGCATCGTCGAGAACCCCGCCCCTCCCAGCCGCGAAAAAGCGAACCGCCGGCTCGTTTCAGGATCCGCGATATCGCCCGCACCCTCCGCGCCAAACTCACCATAGTCCCCGTTGATCACGTTCCCGTTCACCACCAGCCTCCCGCCCCCGCGAATAATAATGCGGCCCCCGCCATTGATCTGCCTGATAACACGACCCTGCAGACCCCGCACCCCGCCGGCACCCCCCTCATCCGTACCACCATTCACAGCAATCGGACCATTCAGCGACACCTGCCACGCCACCGCACCCGTGCGAGTGTTTACCCCAATGGCCGCGTGCGCCTGCACAATGATGCTGATATCGCCCACCGATCCCAGCAATGCCGCCGGCCCTGCTTGCGGCAGTTCAATCGTCGCCGCCGCGCCCGTCTCCCCCCCCACACTATCAAAAATCCGCACGTTGCTCGCCGTTGCCACGAACAACTTGTCCGGACGACGCAGCGATGCACTCTGCTCCACCGGCACCATCAGCGAGCCCGACGCCAATATCCTTGTCGCCGATCCTTCATCCATCGCCGGACCCAGCAGCGGCCGTCCGCTCGCATCCAACTGCGGCGACGGAAGCGTCGGCCTGCGCCCTGCGCCAGCGCCATGTCGCTCGAACGCAACTTCTCCCGAAGTTTCCCGAACGTCAACGACTCACCCGTCGCAGCATCCCTCCACGAAAAATCCTTGTACTGCCGCAGACCCCGATCCGCCCACACTGCCGCCCCCGGAATGCGCTTCAACGCCACGTACGCCACCGCCAAATCCGCGATCACCTGCGCCTTCGCGTCACCCCCCGCGCGAGTACATCCGGCGCAGAACTTTCACCTCCTCAAGCCAATCCTGCTTATCACGCAAAATGCCGACAAGCTCGCCCTCCGCTCGCACCGACGCCGCACTATTCGGATAAGAGTCAATGATCTGCTGCAACGCCGCCGCATCGTGCTGATTTTGTCCGCTCGCCAGCAGCGCTCCCGCCTGATCCTCAAAACGCTGATAAACCGAAACCCCGCTCTTTTCGATCAGCGTGTGGAACTTCAACTCCGCCGCCACGCCCGCCAGCGCCAAGCCATCGCCGTGGTGATACGTCGCCACCCGAAGCGATGCATCCGTCAGCACTTCGTTATACAACGTCGCGGCCTCCTCCGGCTTGCCCTGGGCGAGCGACAAATCCGACATCGAGATGCGCCACTCCGCCTGCTGTTCCGGCGTCCGCGCTGTCGCCTTGCACTCCTCGTAATAAAACCGCGCCTGATCTCGCAGCGCCGCCTCTGTTTTTTGCAAAAGCTGCTCTGCAAAATTCAAGTTCGTCCGATAGAGCCGCGCAAGCATCTCCCCTCCCGAATCCATCGCGCCGACGCCGTCGCCAACTCCACCGATCGCTTCATATTCTCCTGCGCCAAATCAAAATGGCCCGTACGGAACGCAATCTCCGCCAGCGACAGATACCCCTCCGGCTCATTCGGATGCGCCTGAATCTGACCCAGACGATTGTCCCGCGCCGTTTCCCATCGCGAGTAGCCCGCGACTTCCGCCTCGCTCACCACCACCACCTGCTCGCTCGTGACCAGCAGATTGCCCGGCTTGCCCGCCGCATCCTTTTGCGTCCGAGGCCACTGCCAAAACTCCCTCAGCTTCCCCGCCTTCGGATCAATAAGCGCCATCCCCTTCTCAAACGGAACATACAGCCCGCTCGACGTGAGAAAAGGTCGCCCCTCCGGCTTCCCCGTTTCATTCGGCGATGGAAACTCACAACGCCACGCCGTCACCTCAGCCGCTGCCGCCCCCCCCTTGTCCAGATTCAACGCGATCACCTTGGACCCCGTCAAAATCAAATTCGAATCAAAGATTCCCGCCATCACATCCACGTCGCTCACGCCAAAATCCTTTGCCGTGAACGATCGGATCGGCTTTCCAGTCCAGCGGTCAAAAAACGTGATCACCGCGTCGCCGCCGTTCGCTTCGTAAACAACAAGCATCTTCCCACGAACGAGCGGCGCGTTGAACTTCCACGATGGCGCAAACTCCCGCACCGGATTGTAAAAATCGTTTGCCGCCCGCGGCTTCTTCGCCGATGCACTGATCTCCAGCCACAGGATACGACCCACGTTCGCATCCACCGCGCATGTCGCGCCCTGACCCGTCGCGATGTACAACACATCATCCACCAGCGTCGGTATCGGAATGTTCCCAAAATTCACACCCGGTCCGTAATACATCCCCGACGCCGCGCTGCACAAATAGCACGACCACGTCGGCTCACCCGTGTCCGGATCCAGTCGCACGAGATACAGTTGAACGAATGCCCCCCCTCCGCCGCCGACCTTCCGCGCCATCACGAAGACCCCCTCTTTCGCCACGACGGGCGCGCCCTCAAATGTCAAAACACCCTTATTCTCCAGCTTGATCGACCGCGCCCGCGTCGACCACCGCTCGTGCCCATCCGCGCGGTCGAGACACACAACCCGTGTCCCCTCCACACCGCCCGCACCATAATCTTCCACCTCATCGTCCCCGGTTGGAGCCCCGCTCCGCACCGGAGCGGGCAGCACCGCGAACACTCTATCCCCCATCACCGACACGCTGTCGTGCGCGGAGGGCTGGATCGGCAACTCGCCATTGTTCACCCCCTGATCGCTGCTCGCACGGGACGGCTGCTCAGGGTACGCCCACAAAAATGTCCCCGCATTTGCCGACAACGCCATCACCCGATCACCCCCATGAATCAACAACGTGCCCGCTGATAGCACCGGATACGAAATCAACCGCGGGTCCAGCGGCACGCCCGGCTGTGCAATACCCCGCTGCGCCATCGCGCGCGCATTCATCCGCGCCGCACGCACCGCCGCGCCCGAAACCGCCGGTGTCCCCCCGCCCAACTCAACCGTCCACAACTGCGCCCCAATCGACGCATTCGCCGCCATCAACCTTGACCGCGATGCGCCCCCTTCAAACGCCGGCCATTCATCCTTCTCTACGGCCAAGTCATCCCACCTCGGCAACCCCAGCATCTCATCCAGCTTTCCCAACAGCGGAACCTCCGCCCCATCCACCATTCCCGTAATCCCCGGAAATTCCTTCGCCAGCCGATCCCGCAGCGCCCGCGCATCAGTGCCATTGTGATTCAGACTCTCCGCCACCCCGGCCCGAAACAGCAGCTCCCCCTGCTTCCCCTTCACACCAGGATGTACCATCAACTGCTGCCAGATTCGCGATGCCGCTGCAAACTCCCCACGTTCAAAATGCCATTCCGCCGCCGCCGAAAGCCCTTCAAATGCCGCGCTCGACGGAAAATATTGATCGCACGCCCGAATCAGCTGCGCCAGGTCGTGAGCCTCCATCCCGCCATCGATCTCCTTCTTCGCCTGAACCCCAAACAGTTGGTCATACATCCCGTCCTGAACCGCCGGCATCTGCAGCAGCTTCCCCCGCACGTAGTCCGTGATCGACACATACGAATCATTATTGAGATACACCAGCTTTTGCCCATACCCGCTGATGATGTTCTGGTACGTCGTGATCGCAAGCTGCGATTGGCCCTGACTCGCATAGCGCCCCGCCGCATGCAACTTTTCAATCGACGCAAAAGAATCATCCACATAAATTTGCGATGCCGAATTCGCGGCCTGATCCATCAACGCGCCCGGCTGAGCATTGGCCCCATCCACCGGACGCGGCGCATCCCCCGGCTCCCCTGCCGGTGCCGTCGTCGGTTGCGTCATCTGCGCATGCACTGTCCCCGGCACGCCCCCCCCACCTCCAACGCCCCCAATAATCACGGCAGCAACTACGTGACCAATAAACTTCCTTCGCCGCCACCCGCGGCTCAACTTCTTGCGCACTACGCACCTCCGATGCTTCCTACCCCTCCATGATAACGTTGCCGCCGCGATACGATTCTTCCATACGAGGCCAAACATCAAGTGACAGGTGCGATCCTTCCATTTTTCCGCCATGCCATCGCATTTTTCTTCGTGGCCCTTCGCGCCTTCGCAACTTCGTGTTTACGTCCTCTTTTCTGTTACGAACGCTAAAAATAACGCCCTCAAAGCAACTCCAGACGCTCGCGAACCGCCTCAGGAATCCGCGCCTTGTCCGTCCATATCGCCAACTCCAGCGCCCGATGCACCTCAAAAGATTCGTCCCGCCGCGACCACAACATTGGCACCGCCGCTTGAATCAGACTCAACGCATGCGCGGTCGCCGCATGCATATTCCCAATAATTTCGCTCAGTAGCGACTGCCTGTCCCGCCCCGCTACTTCGTGCCCTTTCCAGCAATCGTAATCCGTCGCCAGCGCCAGCAGGGCATAACTCATCTCCGCCTCCCGCGCCAACTTCGCCTCCGGCATCGCCGTCATCCCGATCAGATCCCCGCCCCATTCCCGATGCATCACACTTTCAGCCCTCGTTGAAAACGCCGGACCTTCCATGCACACATACGTCCCCTTGGAATGAACACGCACCCCCTCCGAACCCATCCCCGCGCTCGCATCCATCAACACCTCGCGCAGCTTCCCACAAAATGGCTCCGCGAATTCCACATGCACCGCGCCCCCGCCCGCCTCATCAAAAAAACTCCCCCTGCGCCGGTACGTTCGATCAATCACCTGATCCGCAATCACCAAATCCCGCGGTGAAATCTCTTCCCGCAAACTCCCCACCGCCCCCGACGCTATGATCCACTTGCACCCCACCGCTTTAAGCCCCCAAATGTTCGCCCGAAACGGAATCGCCGACGGCGAAATCGTGTGCCCAATCCCATGCCTCGCCAAAAACGCTATCGGCACCCCACCCCATTCCGCCAGACAAATCGGCGCGGAACATTTCCCAAACGGAGTCTCCACGTCCACCACCTCACCCCCACCCGCCGCCAGCAACGCATTGCCCAGCCCCGAGCCGCCAATGATCCCAATACGTGCTGACGCAAACAAATTCATCCCGGAATCGTACTAATCCTCGCCACACCCGTAAACGTCCCTGCAAACATCTAAACCCCACTTTTTAGAAAACATTCCGAGACGCGCCGATCAGGAAGCGTTCTTTTGACAACCTCTTTGAGAACAATAAAAAAAACACAACGGTTCGCCCCTAAAATTCACGCCCGCTGCCTCAGCAGCGCGGGCACCGCGCCTCAACGCTCCCGTCTGCACCTGTAGGCAGGAATTCCGAGACGCACCCATAAGGAAGCGTTCTTTTGCCGCTCGATAAAAGCCATTTCGCTCCCCCAGATGCCTCATGTGCATACCCATCCCACAACCCCAACCCCCCCCAATCAATGCTCACTCGCCTCCTGTCGATGCGGCAGCAACGCCCGCAACGGTGCCGACAAATCACTCAACGGTACCGGCGTCACCTTCGGATTATCAATCGTCCCCGTCACCGACAATTGCAACAACTCATCCCGTATCTGACTAATGATCGGCGATATCACCGGCAAGTGAAATTCATGCGGCGATTCCGTCACAAAATTGATATTCAACCCTTTATCCTTCAACGACATCGTCCCGCTTCCCGCCAGATTGATGCTCGGACTCTCCAAAAGAATCCGCTCAAACGTCACCTTGTTATCCCGCAAAAAATAACTCATCGCAGCACGATCAAACGCCCGCGCCACCGGCATCCGCAACGTCGCCAACTGCATCAGACCCATCGCCAGCGGAACGTTGTAAATCTTCCCGTCCTGCACCAACAATTCTCCACGCCCCGTACGATCGCCGTCCGGTCCGCCCTCAACCCCAAATGTCTGCTGCACCGCCAGCGTCGCCGACATCCGCCCGTCCCCCACTCGAGCCCGCTCTTCCGCCGACGCCCCCCGCGGCAAATCAGCTGCGCCATCTCCGCGTCCTTCAGCGACAGATCCGCTTCATAGTGTCCCGCAATCGCCTCTCCCCCAACCCCCCTGCCGCCACCCGGTTGCACAATGATCGTCCCCTGCACCGATCCCCCCGCGACCTTCCCGTCAATGTCCGTCACATGCAGCGAATGATCCGCACCCGACAGCGCCAGCGTCGCCGCCAGCGTGTCAAACGTTTTCCCCGCCAGCCCGACATTCGTTCCCGTGAGTTGACCCGTAAAATCAATATCGGTCCCCGTGACGCTCCCCTTGGTAGCCAGACGAAGCTGATCCGCATCCAGCGCCACCAACCCATTCATGGAGAAATGTTTCGCCTCCAGATCCGCCGTGTAATTCCATGGCGGGACAGGCTCACCCGCGCCGCCGCCGCGCTCCAGTTGGGTCACCGCCAACGTCAACTCGCCATCCGTCTTGTGCGCATCAAAAAATTGGCTCGTCCCCGGCGGCAATTTGCTGATCCAACCCCCCAGCAGATGCTCGGACGTGACGATGCCCGTCAAATGGCACGCGCCCGAATCCGTCACGTAACTCCCATTCGCCGTCAGCAGAAGAGGCCCGCTCTTCGCCGAAATTCCCGTCGCCACCAACTTCCCCGGCGTTGCCGTGACCGAACCCCGAATATCATGAATGCTTTCCGGCCAGCCCAGGTGCGAAACCCCCACACCGTTCGCGGTAAGCGTGCAATTGTAATCCTCAATAGCAGGCACCGATGAACCATTGATTGTGACCGCCGCCGCACCCAGCACATTCACCTTTCCCGTCGGCTTATATTCCTGCCACGCGCTGCGCACCGCCGGCGGAAACACCCCGGCGCGCTTCCGCCGGCAGCGCAACATCATCCCCCGCCGCCCCAAGATTCAGCGTTCCCTTTTGATTCCACACATCAATGTTTCCCGCCGCCGATAAGCGCAACCCTTCCGTCCACTCCCCGCTCGCATCAATAATGTTGAGTTGCCCATGATCAATACTCGCATTGACGCCAATTTTCGACATCCCCCATTTCCCATCCGCCGTTTGAAACGAACCCTCCTTCACCGCAATCGTCCCTGCGATATGAAGACCACCCGTCGCATCCCCAGCCAAACTTGGCACACGCTCCACATCCCCCTCAAAGCCCACGCGCCCTGAAATTTTCATCCCCTTGATCTTCTCCCCCGCCGCCTCCGGCAACGACGACAGCAATTGCCGATCAATCGGCAACTCCGCTGCACCCTCAAATTCGGCAAAAGATTCGCCACATCCCCGCCCGGATGCTTGATCACCCCATCCAAACGCACCAGCCCCGAACCGTCCGGCCCGCATCGAACCGTCATCCCATTCACCTCCGTCTGATCCGCACTCAAATAAAACGAACCATGCGCATCATAAAACGGATACGGCACCAGCTTCGCATAACCCGAACCATCCGTCAGAGTCACATGCACCGTCACCCGCGGCGGCCCCTCCACACTCGTCTCCCGCTTGATACGGCAATCAAATCCCCCCTTCCCACGCACCACGAATTGGTCCCAAACCCTCGCGAACTTGTCCGGTAAACACGCCGCCAGACGATCATCGAATACCGCATTCTCCGACCACACGCGGAAATCCACCTTCGGATTATCCGGCGTCGTGCCCGTCGTCCCGCCAATATGCACAACAGTCTCATCCGCCTTCGCCGTCACCTCGTGGAACGTGACCGACTGCTGATCGAAGTCAACCGCCCATTGAGATGAGTCAGAGGATACGGAAAAGGCCCAAAGCGCATCCGAGCGTCACGACAGAGAATCTGCCCGTGGACCCCCATCTTCGCCATCCCCCTCCTCCCGCCGAGCGGCAACCGCTACATCAAATTTCCCATGCGGCGCCAACCGCTGCAGCAAATCCTGACTCCGCGGAAACGCCATGAACAGCGGCGGATAATCCTCCCCAAGGACCGCCCCGGAAACCGCAGGTCCAATCGATACCGCCGACGTATTCGAAAACCCGCCTAGCTCCCCATCCGCCAAAAAAGCAAACCCCAGCAGCTTCCCCCGAACCCCCATCGCCTTGATGCTCGGCTTCGTGACCCCAAACGTCCACGCGCCCCGCATCTCCGTCACCTTCAATCGATAAATTTCCTGCCCCAGCGGCGGCGTCACGTTGATCATCATCGCCAGACGATTCGCCTCCACACTCATCACCAGCCCCGCCTCCTTATCAAATGTAACCCGCAACTTGCGAAAAACTTCCACGCAACTCATGCTCATCCCACAATCGCTGCACCGGCCGCGGCAAAATCCGCTCGAGCGCATCCGTCAACCGAATGTCCCTCGCCGCCGCCGCGAAACGATTTTCCTTCGTGTCCCACGTCCCATTTATCGTCACACCTCCTCCCCCCTCCGCCACGAGCGGACCCGCATCTTGCGTCGCACTCGCACTCCCCGCCAACGCCGTTTCGTTGCACCAGTTCAAATCGATAAATCGACGGCGACGCAGCCGACGGCGTCAACTGCCCATCCACGACCGCAATACCATTCTGCGTCAACGTCCCCTTCGCCACCTCACCCCATTGCACCTTCGCATCACGCAGAACAATCACAGGCAGCGCCGTATCTTCTGCGGCGGACCCGCTGGCTTCGTCTCCGCCGGCTTCTTCCGCAATATCTCGTAATTCCACCTCCCCACATCCCGATCCTCCACCAGATACAACGTCGGCCGAATCGCCGTCAACTGCGTCGACCGCAACTCCCCCATCATCAAACTCACCCAATCAAACCGAGCCTCAATCTGCTCCGCCGATAAACACCGGCAACGCCGGCCGCGCCTTTTTCCTCCTGCGTCTCCACCCTCACCCCCGACAACAGCAGCGTCCCCGACAACGACAAATGCCCCGAACCCACCGTCACCCGCCCACCAAGAAGATTCCCCAAAAGCCCCTCCGCCATCCGGCTGATCCGCGCCGGCCGCGTCACATACCACCCGCCCGCCAAAATCAGCACCAGCGCCCCCAAAAATCCAATGCTCGCAAACCGCCGCACCGGACTAATAAACATCGCCACCGGCGCGGCTCCCCCGGCCGCACGAACGACCCCTCCACCAATGCGCCGGATTACCTCGGGCATACATCGTCATTCATCGCCAATTCCGAGCCGCGCCCATAAGCAACATAAGCAAGCGGTCTTCTCTATCTCTCTCAACGCCCGCTGCCTCAGGCAGCGCGGGCACCACACCTCAACACCCATACCTCGCACCTTGCAAAAACCTCTCACGCCCTCCACTAGACCACTCCCAAACGCCCACGTTTGCCCACCCTCACAACCTTCAACACCCCCGCTGCCGCAAACACACACACCAACGGCATCAACGGCACACGATAACGCACCGACCCCAAAAACAACGCATGAACCCCCGTAAAATAAACCACCGGTATCAATAACAACACCTTGATTCTAAACGGAATCCCCTCCACCTCCTTCTCCCGCAGCGGCCATATCCCCATCAACGCAAAAATAAACAGCGGCACATGCCACAGAACCATCCCCACCTCAACCCACGCCCCACGAAAATCCGCCGCATTCAACCACGGCGACCACGTCCGCCCCATCTTCCGCAACGCCAGCCCCCCCACCCGAATCGGATCGCTGAAAACAAAACCCCACCCCCGACGCCCCCACTCATCGTTCCTCTGCGCCTCGTTAAGCCCCTGCATCTCCGCCGGAACCGCGATGACATCCTGCTTCGGACCCCCATCCGCATCCGGATACACAGCCTCATAAAGCGAAATCCCCTCCAACGTCGTCAGACCAAAAAACCGATCATGAAAAATCCCATAATTCCGAAACTGCCACGGCAAAAGCGTCAACAACACCACCACCATCGCCACAACAGGACCACGCCACCCAACCCGCGAACCCGCCACATGATCGCCCATCAAACCCACCCAAATCCCCAGCGGCACAAGACACCACAGCGCCGACGCCCGCATATAAACCCCTACCCCCCACAACACCCCCAGCGCAAACCACCCCCCCAATCGCGGCCTCTCATCATCCGCACAATCGCCAGCCACATCGCACCCAGCATCACCACCGTAAACACCGTCTCCGACAAAACCGCCGCACTAAACCCAATCGATAACGGATCCACCGCCGCCAACACCGCCGCAACCATTCCGATCCCATCCCGAAGCGCGCCGCCCGATCAAATAACGTCCACCACGTCGCCAGCCCCCCCATCAACGCTTGAGCAACCAACACCCCCTTCACCGAAGGCCCCACAAGAAAATAAACCGCCGCCATGAAAATCGGATACCCCGGCATGCGCGTCGCCCACAGTCCATGGACCTGATACGCCCTCCCATGCGCAATCGCTTGTGCCAACGCGTCATAATCCGCCGAATCCGGAAACCAAAACGGATGCGCAATCCCCACGCACAACCGCAGAACAACCGCCGCCACAACGACAACCCCCATCCATCGCGAACCCCGCGATCGCTCCATGACCAGCCCTGCCGACAAGCTCATTTCTTCCCCCGCTTCTTCGCCGCCGCACGCGAAATACAAACGCTCGCCCCATCCACACGCAGCGTAATCCTCTTCCCAAGTTGAATGCACTTGCCCCCCGCGTTCGCCTGAACAATCCGCACCGCCTCGCGCAATCGCTCAAAATCCGACACCTCCGTCGAGCCGCCCATCCGCCCGATCACCGCACGAAACACTTCCGCACATAAAAACGGATGCGCTTCCCGCAGAATCTCCCGTCGAAACGTCACCCGCGATTTCCTCTCCCCCACCTTCGCAGCAAGCATCAATTGACACACATCCTCCCCAAGCACTTCCCCCGCCTGCCCCGCCAGCACCGCCGCCCGCCCCATTGCCGTCACCGCGCCCGGAGCCATCGCCTCCATCACCGGAAGCAGTTCCGACCGCACCCGATTCCTTAAATACACCGACGACCCATTCGTCACATCCTCCCGCCACCCCTGCCCCAAACCTCTCAAATACTCCCGAATCGCCTCCCGCCGAACCCCCAGCAAAGGCCGAAAAATCACAAGCCCGCCCACACTGCTTCGCGCCGCCATTCCCGCCAGCCCCTCCAACCCACACCCCCGCATCAGCCGCAGCAGAACCGTCTCCGCCTGATCGTCCGCATGATGACCCATCACCACCCCCGCGCACCTTTCCTTCTTCACCATCGATTTCAACGCCGCCAGCCGACCCGCACGCGCGACCCCCTCACTCGTCCCCACCCCCAATTTCAACCGCCGCGTCACACACCGAATCCCCTCCGCCTTCGCAACCCCTCGCACAAACCTCGCATCCTCCACACTCTCCCTCCCTCGAATCCCATGATCGACATGCCCCACCACCAGCGTCCAATTCCAAAAACGCGACCGATTCACCCCCTGCAAAATGCGCAACAGCCCCACCGAATCCGCCCCCCCGCTCACCGCCACAAGAAGCCTCGCCCCGCGCGGAACCACACGCACCCGATGCAATTCCTGATCCACCCACTGAATCAACCCGCGGCGCCGGCATACATCCTCCGTGAACCCCTCCCGCCCCATCGCCCCCACATCCTACCCGCCCTCGCCAAATCGTTCATCGCCCCAAAAACACCAACTCAAACCGCTCCCCCGGCCCATCCGCAATCAGCGTAAGCTGATTCAAAATATCCCGCCCTACAAGCACGTACGGCCTGTCGTGGCCAATCGCCTCAACCGAATAACGACGGCCCTCCAGCACCACTTCAAGCAGATACGACTGCTCCCGCCGTCCCGTCTGACGAACGCGAAACGTATTAAACGCGAGCGGCTTGAATCGCTCGATAAGTCGCCGCGGAACAGCCGTCAGGTCAGCGCCTGTATCTATTTTCGCAAAACATTTGACGAACGCCTCCCCCCTCCCGTGAAACTGAAGTTCCGCCGACATAATCAGAGCGGGTGGATTTGAAAATTGATCCGAATAGGCGTGCTTCATGCTTCGCCAAACACGCACATCAATCGTCGGAATCTCGTTCAATACTTGCGAAACAACAAATCTCCGGTCGGGGAATCGCCGCACCAGACATTCGTAAAAAACGAATTTATCATCCCCGACATCCACAATCTGCCGATCTCGAATCGCAACAAAACGACCGCGATAAAGTGGATTCTTATACAGCCGCGAACGCACACGACGAAAATAATCAAAAGCCTCCTCGGCATGAAGGATCGATTGCCGATGCGAAATAGGCTTCACAGCCCCTGATCTGGGCTTAACTTTAGACGGAGAAAGCGTGCGTACCGACATGAATTCACCTCAGAATATAGTATAGACAAAGGCGCCGCGCTCATGCGCGGCCTTTCTCACTATCTATCCTCCCCCGCCCCCCCACCTCACGCCAAATTCATCGTCAACAAAAACTCCCGATTCGTCCCCTTCTTCTCCAGCCGGCTCTTCAACAACTCCACCGCCTCAATCGGATTCATATCCGACAACACCTTCCGCAGCCGATACACCAACTCCAACTCCTTCGGATCCAGCAGCAACTCCTCCTTGCGAGTCCCCGACATCGACACATTGATCGCCGGATAAGTCCGCCGTTCCACCAGCCGCCGATCCAGATGCAGCTCCGAATTCCCCGTCCCCTTGAACTCTTCAAAAATAACCTCATCCATCTTCGACCCGGTATCCACCAGCGCCGTCCCAATGATCGTCAGCGAGCCGCCTTCCTCAATATTCCGCGCCGCCCCAAAGAACCGCTTCGGTTTCTGCAGCGCATTCGCATCCACGCCGCCGGTAAGAATCTTGCCCGAGTGCGGCACTTCCGTGTTGTACGCCCGCGCCAATCGCGTGATCGAATCCAGCAGAATCACCACGTCCCGCTTGTACTCCACCAGCCGCTTCGCCTTCTCAATCACCATCTCCGCGACCTGCACGTGCCGGCTCGCCGGTTCGTCAAACGTCGAACTCACCACCTCCGCCTTCGTCGACCGCTGCATCTCCGTCACTTCTTCCGGACGCTCATCGATCAACAAAATCATCAGATAACATTCCGGATGATTCTTCGAAATCGCATTCGCGATCTTCTGCAGCAAAACCGTCTTCCCCGTCCGCGGCGGCGCCACAATCAGCATGCGCTGCCCCTTCCCGATCGGCGTCACGATATCCACGATCCGCATGTTCACTTCCGCCGGCCCCGTCTCCAAAAACAGCCGCTTGTTCGGATGCAACGGCGTCAAATCCTCAAAGTTCACCTTCTCCGTCAACAGCGAAGGCTCTTCAAAATTAATCGCCTCCACCCGCAACAACGCAAAATACTTCTCATTCTCCTTCGGCGGACGAATCTGCCCCGTAATCACGCACCCCGACTTCAACCCAAACCGCCGTATCTGCGACGGGCTCACATAAATATCATCCGGGCAAGGCAAATAGTTGTACTCAGGCGACCGCAAAAACCCGAACCCATCCGGCAAAATCTCCAGAACGCCCTCGCCCACCATCAGCCCATTATCCTGAATCCGCTTCTTCAAAATCTTGAAGATCAGATCCTGCTTCTTCAGCCCAATGTAATCCTCAATCCCCTCCTTCTTGCAGATCTCGTGAAGCTCCTGCACGCTCATCCGCTGCAGATCCACCAGGTGCAACTCCGACCGCTTCACCTGCTCATACTTCTGATGCGTCTCCGCGTCATACGCATCATCAAAATCCTCATCCGACATCCCCACCGAGTTCGTCGCTTTCCCAATCACCATCTCCGGCGCAGGGGGCCTCCCCACGATCGTGTTATTGGTCTTCCGCTCTTCCTTCGTCTCCGGAGCCGCTTCCGCAGCCGCCTCCGGCACTACCGGAGCTTCCGCTTCCACCTCGGCGCAGCAGGCGTCTCGACAGCCGTGGCTGTCGTCAGTGAGTAGCTCACCCTGGCCGGAATCTTCATCGCGCTGTTCAGTGACATCCGGGGTGTGTGGGGTGGGAGCCTTGCGGCCTCGAGTCGTGCGTGCCATGAAAGTGAATCCTTTGTGTATTGGCTTCGCTGAAAAAAATCAGGAACGGGGGCGGGGGGAGGAGTTACACTGTTTTGAAGGGTTTGGAGGTATGAAAAGTCGTAAAATCCGGGGAGGCGTGCTTGGAAAATCTAAAACATCCGAGAACATCTCGAACGTCTAATCGCCCAAAGCTCGGATGCGGTTGGTAATATTTGGGATAAAACCTGCTGGACTTGGGCAAGGCTGGAAGCCTCGTCGCCTGTATTGTCTATACAATAATCTGCTAACTTTGCCTTCTTGTCCAGTGAAAACTGTAAATTTTCCCGCTTCTCCAATTCTCGCTCACCCCAGCCCCTCCCCTTCGCCACACGCGCCAGACCGCTTTTCCCGCGACAACGCCACGAAAACCACCACATCGCACTCCGTATTCAACCCCACTTCAAATAACAACGGCATGTCCCACACAATCGCTCTATCCCTGGCTCAGCCATATACTTCCTCATCCCGCCTCGCGCATCGCCGCCACCCTCGGATGAATAATCCTATTCAACCGCCCAACTCCCCCTCCTCCGAAAACACCCGCGACCGCCACCGCCTTGCGATTCACCGAGCCATCCCCCTGAAAAATCCCATCCCCCAACCAGTCACGCAATTCCGCCTTTACCGCCGATGTTTGCAAAACCATGCGCATCCGCATCCGAATCCATCACCCCACACCCCTGCGACCCGAAAAACCGCGCAATCACCGACTTCCCCGACCCTATACCGCCGGCAGGCCGATCACGGGCTTCGCACGATTGTTTTTCCAAGGCATGTGGGAAGTATAAACCAAACGCGGCAATTTCCTCACTGGGCCGGAAGCGTGGTGAGCGGAATCACAGTGCCGCCCCGACAGGCCTGCCAGTCGGGCTCCGCATAAATAATCAAAACATCCCCATGCGCCGCCGTCGCCGACAAAACCTCGCCACCGCCCGATACCTCCCATCGAACCCCCGGCTCCTCCCCCAGCCCAGGCCGGAAAATATACGTCAGAATCACCGCCCCGACCCGCGGCAACCCCCCAATCGCGGAGCCTCCGGCGTGCCCAGCCACTGCTGATACTCATGCCCCGAATAATACCCCACCAACCTCTTCCCGATCACAAACAACAACATCCCGCCTCGCATGAGCCGCCACCCATTCCGCCGCCTCCTTCACAAAAAACCGCCCCTCCAACGGCGGCTCCCCAACCGAATCACCCCTGGCAATAACATCAAAAACACCGCGCACCCCGCAAACGCATACGGCCAACGCTCCCATCGCATCCACCCCGGCAGCCGATCCCACGCCGCCTTCCTCCTCCACCAATTCATCCACCAACGCATCGGCTTTGTCCATGCCACAAACGCCAACGCCAATAACCCATGCAACACCCAATTGCAGCGGCAACGTATGCCGCCCCGCAAGATACCCCTCCCGACTATCAACATCGCCATCACCCCAAACCACATCACCACCCACGTCACCACCAGCGGCCGCAGCCGCGCACGGCCCCAAAAATGCGGCATCAGCAGCATCGCCAGCAGCACCGCTATCGACGACGCAAACCCAAACGTCTCCCAAAGCTCCATCGCAACCTTCCCCACCAGCGACACCGAAAAAATCCCGCCCGGCACTAGCCCCGCATCCGACACCTCCCCACCCACCGACGCAATCACACCGAAACTCTTTTTATGCGTGATCCCCCCAATCGCCGCCATATAAGGCAACGCCGGAATACAAAACCCACCCACCATCCACGCAACACTCACCACCGCCGCCCGCACACAAAGTACCCGCCGCGGCAAAAATTTGAACCCACCCGACCGCCGCCCATGCCTTCCCACCAACAACAACACCATCGTCGCCCCCACGATCAACACCACGCTCAACCCCTCAGGCCGAGCCAAATACGCAAACCCCGCCAAAACCCCCGACACAAAAAATCCCCGCCACCAACTGTGCCCTCCCCGGGTGCCATGCTTCTCCCGCGCAGTTCGCGGGAGAAGCATGCCACATGTGCCCTCCCAAACCGCCGGGTGCCCTCCCAAACCGCCGGGTGCCATGCTTCTCCCGCGCAGTTCGCGGGAGAAGCATGCCACATGTGCCCCCGCAAAACACCCCACCCCACACCTCCCAAACCGCATCGCCCGAATCGCCCCCAACATCCCCCCCGCAAACAGACAAAGAAACAACATATCCGACAACCCATCCGCCCCATACCCCGACGTCCGCCGCCCCACAATCCACGCCACCCCTGCCGCAAGCGACGCCCAGCCGCGGTGCCCCAAACGCTCGCGCCAGCCACACGATCTGCACCGCCACAATCGCCCCACAAACCACCCCCACCGTTTGCACCGCCGCCACCCACGCCTCCCGATCATTCCGAAAAAATGAACCAATCACCGCATGAACCAAAAGCGCCGCTACCGAATGCAGCGGATGATAAACCTCCGAACGCAACGCCCCTAAAAAATCCGTCCGCAACCCCCTCGCCTGATCAATAAACCGAATCGCATCCGGATTCACCACCGGCTCCTGCACCGCGCACAGCGCACGCACCCCCACCGCCACCACAAAAAGCAGCACCTCTTGGACCCTGCGAACAACCCACAAATGACTCAATCGACGATCCATGTCCCAACCAGCATGAACCCCTAACCCCTTTCCCGCAAGTCGCCCGTCCACCACCACGGGTGCCACAACCGCAACGGGTGCCACGGGTCTGCGCAGTTCGCAGACCCGTGCCGCATGTGCCACCAAAAAAACACTTTGCACCCAAAACCCCCTCCCACCACCTGTCCGCACAGACCAACCCACCACACCAAAAATAATTAAATATCGCTCTTGAAAACTTAAGCTATTCAATATATAAATTGAATTATTAAATCCAAAGGCCCAACACATGAAAAACCTCATTGCCCGATGCCCCATCTGTGCCGGTGAATTGGCCATCAGCCGCCTCTCCTGTCGATCCTGCGAAACGCGCATCGACACCGAACTCACTTTCGAAGGCCTCATGCGCCTCCCCGCTGACATGCAGGAATTCGTCGTCGTATTCCTCCGCTGTCGCGGAAATATCCGGGAAGTCGAGAAAGAACTTGGAATCTCCTATCCCACCGTCTGCAAACGCTTGGACCTCGTAAACGAATTGCTCGGCCCTAAAGGAAATGGGCGCGGCGGAAAAGTCATGGGCCGCGGAGAAATCCTCGGCAAACTCGAACGCGGCGAGATCACAGCCAAAGAAGCGGCCGAACTTTTGAAAGGCAGGTAAGCTATGACTCTTTTGGGCGAACTTGTAATATTTGTTTTCCCTCCGTTGCTGGTGGCTTTGTTTGCGTTGATCTATTGGCGATATTTAAAGGTCAAACTTTTTTTCGCATTGCTTGGCTCCATCGCGGGACTAGCGGCAGCAATCGCTATCCTGGGAATATCTGATGGACGAATTCTTCACCCCTGCCCGTTGCTGCCTCTTGGCTCTCCCGACAGTAAATTCTTCGCAGGTGCGGCGTGGATTGTGATGGTAATGAGCGGGTTGTGCTTGGTGCCAAAGTGTATCTCGCGTGGATTGTTGATGGAGCGACCCCGGCGGAACGCGAGCCAAACAGCAAAGGGATCCGTGCGTGGCTTAGCATTGGAAATCTGCTGATGGGCGCACTATTTGTCGGAGCGGCATATGTGGCTCGCTCGTGGAATCCCGTGGCGACGATGGCCGCCGTCCTCGGCTTGCTTCTCGCATATCCTCTCGTGAACTGCGTCCTCAAGGGCGGTGACGTGCCCGTCGGCAATGACGGCGAAGAACTCGCCGAAGAGCGGCGACGCGTCCTCGCCATGGTCGAAGCAGGAAAAATCAGCGGCGACGATGGCGCGGAGTTAATCGGTGCGCTCGGCCAGAGTCATGCGGCCACCGTCGAGAAAGGATTGAGCCTCTCAGGGAATCGCCGAGTCATGATGTTGGGGGCTGCGCTCGTCGTCGTCGGATTCTGCCTGCCGTGGTTCAGCATCAATCTCGAGTGCCGCAGGCTCGCGAGCTTGTGAATGGGATGCAACAGGCGATGCCGGCTTGGGCGGGTAACGCGGCAGCATTCCCCCCAGAAGTGGTGGCATCTCAGGCATCCCAGACGATGATCACGGTCGGAGGCGGAGACATTCCACACGGATTGGGATGGATCATCCTTGCAATGGCCGCCGCCGTGGCTTTGTTGCCCTTGCTATCCGCGGCGCGGCGAGAGAATCGAGAACAACAGCGAGCCATGACGCTCATTGGAATGATCGTCGGCACCATTCTCGTAATGTATCTCGGCGCGACATCGTACCGCGATATGGATGTCGGCTTCCTCCTCGTCATCGCCGGCTACATCATCATGTGGGTCGCCATCGCGCGCGAATACCTCCGCCCCGCTCTCCGCCCCACCATCGCCCTCCACTCATCATAAAAACGCCCATTGCTCAGGCAACGCGAACCCCACTCCAGACTTCAAACTTCAAACTTCAAACGCTCCCCAGTGGCACGCTGGGTACCCCCCACCGGGTGCCACGGGTCTGCGCAGTTCGCAGACCCGTGCCGCATGTGCCACCAAAAAAACACCTTGCACCCAAAACCCCCTCCCACCACCTGTGCGCACAGACCAACCCCCAAAAAATCCCCAAAAAAAAATTCCAAAAATCCCAACCCTCATCACCCCAACACCTAACAAAACATTCGCATCCACGTGTGCGCACAAACTGGGCGCAGCACCCCTATATAGGAGGCCCATCATGCGCACACCCCCTGTCACCATTCAGATTCCTCCCTTCCTCATTCTCCACTTCCCATCAAAAAACAATCCCCACATTTGCGCACCTCGCCCCTGTGATAATGCCAACCCATTTCCACTCACTCACTTACAACCCTGCAAAACCGCCAAAATCATTTGCGCACCTGCAAATCGCACCACAATTCGCCCCAAAAATGCAGCGCATGACCACCTATCACCCCCTCCATGAACATTCTTCCCAAAGTTTAACCGAGGGTTTACACTGATATTTAACACTTTTGAACATTAACTAAATAACGAAGTTTAAAATCCATTCACCGCTCTGGAGACCCATCATGGCCAAAAAAGACGACGTCTCGTTTAAGTTCACTGGCAAAAAGAAACCAGAGCCCGCCCCCGCCGAACCCGCCGCCGAAGAAACCCCCTCCGACAGCAGCGATCCTTTCGCCTCCTCCGATACCTCCACCGACCCCTTCGCTTCCCCCGAAGCATCCACCGACCCCTTCGCTTCCCCCGAAGCATCCTCCGATCCCTTCGCCAGCCCCGATACCTCCAGCGATCCCTTCGCCTCCACTGATACCAGCAGCGACCCCTTCGCCTCCACCGACACCAGCACCGATCCCTTTGCCAGCACCGAAACCCCCACCGAAGAACTCCCCACCGAAACCCCCGCCGAGGAACCCGCCGCCGAAGCCCCTCCCGAAGAAGGCCCGCCAAGAAAAAAGAACCCCAGATTCGCCAGCACAAGCAATTCCGCATCCTCATCATGGGCGACTTCTCCGGCCGCGCGAATCGCCAACTCATGGAAACCGGCGACGCCGTTGCACGCCGCAAGGTCCACACCATCGACTCCGACAGCTTCGACCGCATCCTCGCCAAACTCAAACCCACGATCCAACTCCCCGTCAGCGCCACCTCCGCCGTCACCTTGGAATTCGCCGCCATCGAAGACTTCCGCCCCGATTCACTGCTCGGACAGCATCGACGCATTCCAGGGCCTGCTCAAAATCCGCGAAGAACTTAAAGAACCCCAAGACCTTCAAAACCGCCGCCGCCGCCGTTCGCAAAATGACCGGCGAAAAGAAACCCAAGGCCGCCGGGAAAGCCGCCCCAAAAGGCGCCGAAGCCGGCTCCGACTTCGAACGCCTCATGAGCCAGCCCGTCGCGCCCAAAAATGCCGAAACCGCCAACGTCGACGCCCTCATCGCCAACCTCGTCGCCGGCTACGAAGTCCCCGACGCCGACCCCGACCAGGCCCGCATGGTCAAGCTCGTCGAGGACGCCCTCTCCGCCGGACTCCGCGCCGTCCTCCGGCACCCCGCCTTCCAAGCCATCGAATCCTCCTGGCGCGGCGTCGAATTTCTCACCTGCCGCCTCAACACCGACGCCGACCTGAAAATCTGCCTCTTCGATATCTCCAAGGACGAACTCTACGCCGACCTCAACGCACAGCCCACCCTCCCTCAGACCGGCATCTTCCAGGTGCTCGTCGAACAAACCAAAGTCCCCGGCGTCGAGCCCTTCGCACTCATCGTCGGCAATTATTTCTTCGAACAAACCCCCAGAGACATCGGACTGCTCGCCAAACTCGCCTCCCTCGGCCATGAGGCCGGCATTCCCTTCCTCGCCGGAGGCACGTCCAAAATCGCCGGCTTCGACTCCTTCGGAAAATTCCCCGACTCCGGCCGCTGGCAGCCCCCTGCCGACCTGCCCATGTGGGAAAAAATCCGCGGCCATAAATCCGCCGCCCACCTCGGCCTCGCCGCCCCCCGCTTCCTCATGCGCCTCCCCTACGGCCCAAAAACCGACGCCATCGACACCTTCCCCTTCGAGGAAATGCCCGGCAACAGCGGCGGCCCCGGGCCGAAGGTTACCTCTGGGGCAACGGCGCTTTCGCCGTCGCTCTCGGCATGGGCGAAGGATTCCTCGAAGACGGCTGGACCTTTGTCACCCGCGCACCGATGTCACCGACCTCCCCTGCCACATGGCCATCGTCGACGGCGACAAGGAAATGACCCCCTGCGCCGAAGGCTGGCTCTCCGACCGCATCGGCGACGTCCTCCACAACCTCGGCCTGATCCCCCTCCTCTCGGTCAGCAACGCCGCCTCCGTGAAAATCGCCGGCGTCCACTCCATCGCCAAAGGCGGCAAACCCCTCGCCGCATCATGGTGCGAAGTCCTGATACGCCCCGCTCCGTTCGATAATCCAGCCGCGGCTGCGTAAGCACTCCGGACAGAAACCGGATGCCAAAGAAACTGAAGATCGCCAAAACAGCAGCAAACTGATCGCCACCCCCGCACA
>CAVYBP010000006.1:0-775687 GCA_963766775.1 uncultured Phycisphaerales bacterium | reverse complement strand
CCTGCGACTGTTTCTTCACATCCTGCATCGCCTGGCGGACGCGCGTCCCCGCGGCCTTGTTGCCGCCGATGGCTTTTTGATAGTCCTCTTTCGCGGCAGCGACGATTTTTTCCAACTCTTCAAACGCATCCGACGCGGCGGCTGGGGTGGGGTTTGGGGTCATCGTCATGGGCTACCTCCGCAATTGTGTATCGGCTCAACCTTTGGCACGTCCGCTATTGTCCCCAAAAGGAACCGCTTTTCAAGCGTTTAATGCCAATGGGCTATGAATTTGACGTGGAATCGCCCGATTTGCGAGGCAGGTCGTCCAACTCATCCGTCGGATCGATCGGCCGCGACACCGTGTAATTCCCCTCCAGCCAATTGTTCAAATCCAACAGCCGACACCGATCTGAACAAAACGGAAAGGTCGCCACTTCGCTGGAAGCCAGCACGGTCCGGCAGAGCGGGCACCGGAAAACAGTGCCGTCGTTGCCAATGATTCGCGGTTTATCCATAAGTCACCGGACAGAAAAATTTTCGAGACGCCATTCACTTCTTCTTCGAGGAACTTTTCGCCTCGGTTTTGGCGGGAGCGGCGGGTGCACTGGGCTGGGATGGCGTGGACGCAGCAGCCGTCTCCGTCTTGGCGGGCGTGGCGGCGGGCGTCGATGGAGTGGAGGAATCCGCCCCCGCCGAAGCCGCCGGCGCGACCGGCGCCGCATCATTTTTAGCCGCTTCCTTGTATTTATCCGAGCGATAATCCGTGATGTAAAATCCGCTCCCCTTAAAAATAAACCCCCCGCCGGCTGAGATAAGCCGCTTCACTTTCCGCTTCTTACACTTCGGACAAACCACCGTCGGCTTCGCCTTGATCGACTGAAACTCTTCAAAGCGATGCCCGCAGGCGGAGCAGGCGTATTCGTACGTGGGCATGGGAGTCCTTAAGGTTAAATGGTGAGTAGTTAAATGGTTAAATAGGAAACATCGTACCTGATGTATTTGACCACTTAACTATTTAACCACTTAACCATTACTTGCTAACTTTGACCTTCGCCGGTCGCAACACGCGATCGCCAATCTTATACCCGCGCTGGAACGTCTGCAGCACCGTCATCGGCGGATGCGTGTCACTCGGTTCCTGCATGACCGCTTCATGCTGGTGCGGATCGAACGGCTTGCCCGTGGGATCGAACGATTCAATGCCGCGGTTGGCGAGAACCTTCCTCAATTCATCATAGGTAATCTTCAGCCCATCGAAGAGTGTCTTCGGATCGACCTTGGCCGGATCGACGGTGAGGGCCATGTCGAAATGATCGACGACCTGGAGCATATCCTTGGCGAAATCAGCGTCCGCGTTCTGGCGTGTTTCGAGCACCTCGCGGGCCGTGCGTCGTTGCAGATTTTGGAAGTCCGCCTGCCAGCGCATGACCTTGGTTTTAAGGTCAGCGATTTCGGATTGCGCCGCCGCCTTCGCATCGGCGACGGCTGCCGCGGTCCCGTCATTTTGGGAACCGTCATGTTCCATTTCATTCACGTCTGGTTTCATATCTTCTTGCTCAGGCATCGTGCACCTCTTTGTATTGTAGCGCGAGTGTGTCGCGATTGTTTGTGATGGTCGCCTCTCGAACCGCCTTATTACTTCTTGCTCGTTTTCTTTTCCTCTTCCTTTTTGTCCTCTTCAGTCCCCACGACATAATCCTTCAACTTCTCAAAGAAGCTCTTCTGTGCCGGCAGCACATGAATCTCCTCCTGCGTCGCGTATTCCCGCAGCAGCTCTTCCTGCTTCTTCGTCAGCTTTTTCGGAATCTCGATCAGCACCTGAATCAACTGATGCCCCTGATGCCCGCTGCGATGGTTCGGCACCCCGAGACCTTTCAGCGTCAGCACGTCCCCATGCTGCGTCCCCTGTGGAATACGCAGATTCGATTTCCCAAACAATGTCGGCACCTCAAGGTCCACGCCGAGACACGCCTGCGCAAAACTCACCGGCAGGTGCATCACCAGGTTGTCTTCATCACGCGCAAAAACGGATGTTCCTTCACGCGGATATGCACATGCAGATTGCCGCGCGGACCATTATTTTCACCCGGCTCGCCCTCCCCTCGAACGATCATCGATTGTCCATCATGAACACCCGCCGGAATAGTCACCTGCAGCGTGCGTTTCTTGGGCGAACGGCCCGAGCCATCGCACTGCGGACATGGCGTCTCCACCGTGGAACCCTGACCCATGCAATGCGGGCAGGTCGTGACCATCTGAAACATGCCGCCGAAACCACGCTGCGCCACTTGCCCGCGCCCCCCGCACGTGCGGCAAGGAACGCGCTTCGTACCCGGCTTGGCCCCGTTGCCGCCGCAGATTTCACAAATGTCCTGGCGCGTGAATTCGATTTCCCGCTCGGCACCCTTCGCAACATCCTGCAGGGTCAGTTGCACCTGCGTTTCAAGATCGTAGCCGCGAGTCTGGCGGCTGCCGGCACCGGCTGCCCCGCCAGCGCCTGCGCCGACCGAACATGTCGCCGCCGAAGAACTGCGGAGAAAAGATCCTCGACGTTGTGAACATCCATGTTGGAGTAATCGTGCATCGCCGTGCCGCGAAGCCCGTCATGGCCATATTTGTCGTAACGTCCCCGCTTGTCCGCGTCGGACAGCACCTCATACGCCTCCGCACATTCCTTGAAACGAAGTTCCGCATCCTTATTCCCCGGATTTTTGTCCGGATGAAATTTCAGCGCGGACTTGCGATACGCCTTCTTGATGTCGTCGACAGAGGCATTCTTCGCAACTTCCAGAACTTCATAATAATCACGCTTCGCGGTGGGCATCAGGGGGCTCATTATTCACGAGGAAAGCCCAGGGATTGCAATCCCTGGGCTTTGGAAAATTAATTCACGGCAACGGATTGCTTACTTCACAGACCCGTGGATCTGATCGTTGCCTTCCTTCAATTCCGTAATCAGCACATCCGTCGTCAGCAGCAATCCTGCAACCGACGCGGCATTCTGCAGGGCAGAACGAGCGACCTTCGCGGGATCGACGATGCCCATCTTGAGCATATCGCCATACTCGCCGGTGGCAGCATTGTAGCCGTAGGAACCGTCCTTCTCGAGGACCGAATCCACGACGACCGAGCCATCTTCGCCGGCGTTCTCCACGATCTGGCGGAGCGGGGCCTTGAGTGCCGAGAGGATAATATCAAAGCCGATCTTCTCTTCGCCTCGTGCCTTGCTCTTGGCCGCTTCGACCGCCGGAATGGCCCGCAGAAACGCGACGCCGCCGCCGGGGACAATGCCTTCTTCCGCCGCCGCACGGGTGGCATGAAGAGCATCTTCCACGCGGAACTTCGCTTCCTTCATGGCAGTTTCAGTGGCGCCGCCAACCTTCAAAACCGCAACGCCGCCGGTGAGCTTCGCAAGACGTTCCTGCAATTTCTCACGGTCGTAATCGCTGGTGGTTTTTTCGATCTGGTTGCGAATCTGTGCGACGCGGGCTTCGATATCCTTCTTCTTGCCGGCACCTTCGATGATCGTCGTGTTGTCCTTGTCGACGAGGACGCGCTTGGCTCGGCCAAGGTCGGAAAGCTCAATCGCGTCGAGCTTCGTGCCCAAATCTTCCGAGATAAACTTGCCGGCCGTGACGCTCGCGATGTCGCCCATGAGCGCCTTGCGCCGATCGCCAAAGCCCGGAGCCTTGATCGCACAAATATGCAGGATGCCGCGGAGCCGATTGACGACCAAAGTCGCCAACGCCTCATTCTCAACATCTTCCGCGATGATCAGCAGCGGAGCGCTGGCCGTCACCACCTTATTCAGCAGCGGCAACAATTCTGAAATCGTGCTGATCTTCTTTTCATAGATAAGGATGTACGGATTCTCAAGAACCGCTTCCATCGTGCCTGGATTCGTCATGAAATAAGGCGAGAGATAACCCTTATCAAAGGCCATGCCCTCGACCAGCGTCATCTCCGTCTTCAGCGACTTGCCTTCCTCGATCGTGACGACGCCTTCCTTGCCGACCTTGTCCAGCGCGTCCGCAATCAGGTTGCCGATCTCGACATCATGGTTGGCCGACACCGTGGCAACCTTGCGAAGATCTTCCTTGCCGGAAACTTTCTTGGCCTGCGTCTTGATCGATTCGACGGCCACTTCAACCGCCTTATCAATGCCGCGCTTCACGACCGCCGGGTTCGTCCCCGTGGTCACGACGCGCAGCCCCGCCGCATAAATCGCTTCCGCAAGAACCGTCGCGGTGGTCGTGCCGTCGCCGGCTTGATCGTTGGTCTTGCTGGCGACTTCATTCACGAGCTTCGCGCCCATGTTCTCAAAGGCATCCTCAAGTTCTACTTCCTTCGCCACGCTCACGCCGTCCTTCGTCACGGTCGGCGCAGCCCCAGGATTTCTGAAGCACCACATTTCGCCCCGAAGGACCAAGTGTCACCTTGACGGCGCCGGCCAGCTTTTCCAAGCCATTAAAGACCTTCTGACGAGCAGCCTGATCGAACATCAATTGTTTAGCAGCCATGGAGGCTCCTTCGAGTAGAGTATTTCATTGTTGCGTGCCTAGCTTGCGGTGGCTCGGACGCGGGTAATTAGTCATTGGTAATTAGTAATTAGTAATTAGGAAATATTGGTCGATTGTGCCAATTACCCATTACTATTACCAATTACCACGTTATTTCTCAACGACGCCGAGCAAATCGCTCTCGCGCAGAATGACAAACTTGTCCTCATTCACCTTCACTTCAGTCCCGGCATACTTGCCATAGTAAACTTCATCGCCGGTCTTCACTGCCACCGGGGCGCGCTTCCCGGAATCGAGCATCTTGCCCGGCCCGGTCGAAATCACCTTCCCGCGCGTCGGCTTCTCCTTTGCGCCTTCCGGAAGAAAGATGCCCGTGGCAGTCTTCACTTCAGCCTCAGCCTGCTTCACAACGAGACGATCATCGAGGGGGCGGATATTCATTACTTTGCTCCAAAAGGGTGCTGCCCAAAGCAGCGATTCAAATTCATCAACCGTTAATTCACAATCCCTGAGAATGGACCGGACTCAGAGCCCTCCACTTCCAAACAAAGCCCAATCGCTTCTTTAATTCGTTCGAGAAGCTCATCCATGGTCTTGCCCTGCGTGTGACAACCTCGGAGACTCGGAACGGACGCGAAGAGAAAACCGTCTTCGTCCCGTTCAACAAGTACATGAAAATCTCGCTGCATGAGAGCCTCCGAAACATTCCGTTACATCATATCCATGCCGCCCATGCCGCCCATCCCACCCATGCCGCCGCCCATGCCGCCCATGCCACCACCGCCGCCGCCGGGGCCTGCTTCGCCCTTTGCCTTCGGCTTCTCGACAATGATCGCATCCGTCGTGAGCAACAGCGTCGCAACACTCGCCGCATTCTGCAGCGCCGACCGTTCCACCTTCGTCGGTGTGATGATGCCGGCCTTGACCATATCCGCTTCATACGTGAGGTTCAGCGCGTTAAATCCAAAATTACCCTTGCCGCCCATGACCTTTTTCACCACCACCGCCCCTTCCTCGCCCGCGTTCTCCGCGATGCAACGCAACGGCTCCTGCACCGCCCGCCGAACAATCTCCACCCCCGTCTTTTCATCCGCACTGTTCGTCTTGATCGCATCCAGCACGCTCAAGCTCCGCAGCAACGCAACGCCGCCACCGGGGAGAATGCCTTCCTCCACCGCCGCCCGAGTCGCATGCAGCGCATCTTCAACGCGAGCCTTTTTCTCTTTCATTTCCGATTCCGTCGCCGCCCCGACATTCACCTGCGCGACGCCGCCCGCCAGCTTCGCCAGCCGCTCCTGCAGCTTCTCGCGGTCATAATCGCTCGTCGTCGTCCCGATCTCCCGGCGAATCTGTTCGATCCGACCCTTGATCGCATCGCTCTTGCCCGAGCCTTCAATAATGATCGTGTTGTCGTTATCAATTTCAATCTTCTTCGCCTGACCCAGATCCGCCAGCGTGACCTTATCCAGATCGACGCCCAAATCCTTCATGATCGCCTTGCCGCCGGTGAGTGTCGCCAAATCTTCCAGCATCGCCTTGCGACGATCCCCATAACCCGGTGCCTTCACCGCAGCTACCTGCAACACGCCGCGAAGCTTATTCACCACCAGCGTCGAGAGTGCCTCCGCCTCAATATCTTCCGCGATGATCAACAACGGCCGCTTCGCCTGCTGAATCTTCTCCAATATCGGCACCAGCTTGCTCGCTGACGAAATCTTGTCCTCATAAATCAGAATGTACGCCTTCTCCAGATTCACCGTCATGTCATCCTGGTTCGTGATGAAGTTCGGCGACAGATACCCGCGATCAAACTGCATCCCCTCCACCACATTCACATAAGTCTCCAGCGACTTGCCTTCCTCAACCGTGATCACCCCATCCTTGCCGACCTTCTGAAACGCATCCGCCATGATGTCGCCGATTTCGCGATCATTATTCGCCGAGATCGCCGCCACATTGGCGATTTCATTCTTATCCGCAACATTCAGCGGCTTGCTGAGCTTCTTCAAATTCTCAATGATCGCCGTCACCCCCTTATTGATGCCCCGCGCCAGCGCCATCGCATCCGCACCGGCCGCCAGATTGCGATACCCTTCCTTAAAGATCGCCTCCGCGAGAACCGTGGCCGTCGTTGTGCCATCGCCTGCGACATCCGAGGTCTTGCTCGCCGCTTCCTTTACCAGCTGCGCCCCCACATTCTCAAACTTATTCGACAGCTCAATCTCTTCCGCAACGCTGACTCCGTCCTTCGTGACCGTCGGCGCGCCCCACCCCTTGTCGAGCACCGCATTGCGTCCACGCGGCCCCAGAGTCGACTTCACCGCGGAGGCGAGCTTGGAAACACCCTCAAGCAGGGACTTGCGGGCGGACTCATCAAACGAAAGCTGTTTCGCTGCCATGAAGGGTGCTCCTTAAGCCATTTATTTGCAATGGAAAATTCAGTCGTATCCGCCGCCAAGCCACTATCGCAATCGACACCGCAACCCAGACGGGCAGTCCGGCAAATGCAAGAACAATGCCATGCCGTAAAACCTCGCCCCGATCTATTGCGTAAAGATATAAATTACAAACGGTTATAAACCAACAAGCCACAGCAGGAAGACGCCGGCGAAGCCGCCTGTTTCCTGCCGCGGTGGCAGTCGAACCCCTATTACTAAATGACTTTGTCAAAACGGCAGGATGCCCTCACCATCATTTTCGCGGCAGCCGCACAAAGAATGTCGTCATGAGACCCGGAGTCCCCGTGGCCTCGCCGTTCCAATCCTCCGCCCGGGCCGCCTCACTTTGAAAGTAAGCAATATCCGTGGAATGCGTTACGCCCGCGAGAATCGCATTCGGCGGAAGGCCGGGAATGCTGTACAACCGCGCAACGCCATTCGCCTCGGCCGGAGAAATGCTTTTATCCAGCAAGGGGCTGGCCAACTCCCCCAGCCCCAGGTCCGTCCGCACATACACATGCCCGTTGGTCGCAGCAAAAATCTGCCCAAGCGCCAACGGCGTCTGCGATGTCGGAAGCATCAGACGCTCCTTCCCATGAATAATGGTATAGCCCATGCGATTCGTGCCATCACTTGCCGACGACAGCCCCTGACCCCACAAATCGTCCGCGGCATCACACGCAAGGGGCAAAAAATCCGGAACTGTTTGCATGACGCCATCCTGCGAAAGCAGACTCGCACTACCCACACGCACCCTCGGTGCGCGATTAAAAATCACCAGCCGCCGATCCGAACTCATGACATGGGGTGGCTCACCGACCCAACCACCCAAAGTCGGTACAAGCTGAATTTGACCGTCCTTGACGCTTGCGAGAAAGCTATCACTGTTGGGCGTCTGACCCGAATTCCGACCATTGCCAATGTAGACATGGGATCCATCACCGATCGGCGCAAGCAGCGAAATCTGCCCACTGGAAACGCCCGCCTGAATCAGTGCATCACCCGCATCAATCCACTTGCCGCCACTAAATACTTTGAGCTGTCTTTTTTTCAGGAGCCACACATTGCCTGCGGCATCTGCCTCGATTGTTACCTTCTCTTGAGCTTCCCATGCGCGCTTTCCGAAAGGCGTCTGGAAATGAGCGAATAAATCCGAATGCTCAGCGATTAAGTCATCGAGGTTCTCACTCGCGACCGCTACGGTCGGCGAAATCAGGTGCCAAACCCCCTCACCCGCGAAAACAATCGAATCCGAACCCGCCGTGATGTTCGTGAGCTCCGTGATTTTCCCGGCGGAGCCCATCGCCTGCAGCTTTTCGCCATCGAAATGAAGAAGGTTCGCTTGCTCGTCAACGCCCCAAATCGTCCCATCGCCCGTTTCAACGCATACATGGCTATCCATCGACGCCATCACCGCCAGCGGCGATCGCGTATCAGGCTCCTTGGCGCTGTACGCCACAAAACCATGGAGCGCATGAAAAATCAGTATCCCATCGGCCGTCAGCGCCGCCACAGACCTCACCGCTTCACCAATTCCCCGTGAAATAACTGCTCCCGAGCGCCAATTGATGAGGGTCGGAACCGGGTCCGCTCTCGCGCCCATGAACCATGCGTTGTCGGTCCCGTTCACAAACACCGGCGGGTCATCCATCCCGCTGTGAAACTGTTTCTTTCCACGAAACGCTTCCAGCAAATCTTCCCCACCCAAAATGGAAACATGCCCATCCCGATCCATCCGTAACACCCCGCCCACCAGAATCTTCTCCCCACTCGCCACCATCCCCGGTACCCCTGCCGGACGAGTCGTTACCTCGCCGCCATGGGCATCCACAACGGAGTCTGCGCCAACGACCACCGCCCCGTCAGGAAACGACGTAATAAAACACGGGTGCGTCAGCGTATACGGGCCGAACTGATTTGTCGGAACCGATGCGTCGGCACTATATACTTGCTGGATAATCTGCTCGAGCCTCGCTTTCGACTCCTCGTCTGAACTTGTCGCCAACGCCCTCTTAAGAGCAGCCAATACCGGCTGGCCAATATCGATCAATCGCTTCGTTGCGGATTCACGCTCAGCGTATTTGTCAGAATCCAGTTGCTCAATCAATTGGGCGGTGGTGAGTGCCCGATTGTCCCACGGAACGAACCGAAGATTCGGCGCCTGAAAAACCCAGATCCCCTTTTCCACGGGAGCCACTCCCCACGCCACCCGGCGGTTCCCGATCAGCAGTTTCGCTCCTCCTACCTGCCGATCCGCCAAATAATGGATCGGCTTCCACTTCCCGTCGCGCCAGCGCCAGAGATTCCCCACCGACTGCGCAACAACAACCAGCCCTTTGCCGTCCAACTCCGGAAAAAGATAGACCGGTTCCGGAGACGACCTAAAGGGTTGAGCACTTTCCGCATCGATGTCGAATTCCCGTGTCGACCATGATTTCCCGTCGTACATCACTACGCCGTTCGAGGCGGCGAAAAAACAAACACCTTCCACCTGCGCCACGACACGGCTGATATCGATCTCGCCGTTAAGGATGAGCCCATCAGTGTAGGCGTAATCAGCAGGAACAGGACGTTCCACAAAAGTCTTGCCGTCATACGCCACAAAAAAAGCATCGTAAGTACCCGGCTTAATGGAACTCGAACTGTTGACCAAAAACCAAACCCGCCCGCCCGCTTCAAACAGAAGAGGCCGAATCCAAGAGAGTTGGGGCTGCGCCACTTTGAATTCTCGGGCAATCAGCTCCCGCGCCTGATCCAGTGTCGGTGCCATGCTGTTTGCCTTGAGCTGATACCACAGGCGACCGTTGCGATCGGGCATGACTCGCAATATCCGCGACGACATGGACTGCCACCGCACCTTCGGAACAAGCGTGAGATCCACATCTTCGCTCATCGTGAATGGCCGCGTATTAATCAGCGCCGCATCCCCCCACACCGCCGCCGGAACCCTGGCGCGACCTACCGAAGCCGCACGAGCCATCGGTCTCGGGTAAGTCTGAGCATTCGCCGCCAAGGTCCAACCTGCTGTGACGATCACCACGAGAACCTTGCAAACCCGTGTTATCGCTTCAACCGCAGGATAAGTTATTTTTTTCATAGGATAGGACTCCCGAAGCCGTCGAACTCGCATGAATTGTAATCCCGCCAAAACCTTGTGCACGGTTTTCCACATGAACGATTTAAGAATACCAATGCGTCCGCTACGACGGATGTTCCGCACTGTTATGGGACTCCGGCCTTTCCCTCCAAATCAGCCAACAACCCAAAATCCAGCACCTGCCCGCCCCCCCTCTCCACAATCCCCGCGATCCGAATATCGCCCACCTCCTCCCGCGGCACATCCAATATCCAATGCGCCTTCGTCATCAAATTCGACCCCAGCGGTGCCTCCGAAAACGTCGGCAGAATCAACATCCGAATGCTCCCCCCCTTCCTCCGCACGCGGCCACTCGCAAAACAAATCATCTTCGCCGACTCCACCCGGTTCCGCAGAACCACCGAAGGATGCTGATGACCCACAATCAGCCCTTTCGCATCGCCCGTTTCCTTAAACGAATGGCCATGAATGACGGTGTACTCCCCAACCCTGCTCGCCTCCGCGATCTCCACGCACAACTCAACAAACATCTCTCCCAATATCGTCGGCGAAGGATCATGATTGCCCACTACAATCGTCACCACCGTCCCCCCCGGCAACTCGCCAATAAGCTCCCGCGCCAGCCCCACCGCCCCCCCATCCGGCATGGCCGAATCAAAAAAATCGCCCGCAATCACCACCCGACGTTTCCCTCCCGGCGACGACGCCAACCGATCGCACACGCCCCTCCACGCCCGACGAAGCCCCGGCAAATGCACCGGCGGCACCGCCATCCCCTGCCCCGCCAACGTCGTCTCAATCCCCAAATGCACGTCCGCTAAAACCGCCGTCCCACTCGCCGCATGCCACAAAAAACGCTGCGCCGTCGCATAAAATCCATCACTAAGAAGAAGATCACTCATCACCCAAAGTATAGGCCCACCCCGCTCCCTCCGGTACCGCCGTAACCGGGCGTCCCCCCCCTCTCCCCGCAGACACAGGCCATCCTCCCCGCGCCCCTACCCCCTCCACAATTCGCCATTTTTTTTCATTGCCGAACTCATCCAGCCCGATACCTTAAAGTAAGAATTCCGAACCGCAAGAATTCCGAGATGCGCCCATTAAGGAAGCGTTCTTTTGCCGCTCAATAAAAAGTAACGTTTCGCTCGCTGCACCAAACGCCCCCCACCGAAAGGACATCCATGAACTCCCCCCGACGCCAACGCGGATTCTTCATCGTCTGGGGTTCCCGCAATCGCATCTCCTCCCGCGGCGGCAGCATCGACACCGTCTGCCCCAGTTGCCGCAACGCCGCCAAAATCGAAGGCAAAGTCGCCCGCCGCTGGTTCACCCTCTACTTTCTCCCCATTTTTCCGATGGACAAAGGCCAACATTTCTCGCAATGCAAAATCTGCAAAACCCAGTTCCGCGCCACCATCGAAGAATTTCGCGGATCACTCATCGCAGGCAAACCCCAAAATTCCTTCCAGCAGGCCATCGCCCTCTTCAACGAATTACGCGAAACCCCCACCGACTCCGCGAAACTCCACCGCCTCCTCACCATGTACGCAAATCTCGCAGAGCCCCGCGAAGCCGTCGCCGCCGGAAAAGCCTACCCCCAGGCGCTGGAAAGTTCCGACACCTGCATGACCCTCATGGCCCAGGCATGCGCCACCCTCGGCGACCGCGACGCCGCCCTGAAATGGTCCACCACTGCCCTCGCACTCAACCCCACCAACGAGCCCGCCCACACACTCCAATCTCAACTGCTCGCCATACTCCCTTCTCCATCAACCCTCTCCACACTCGCGATCAGCAATTAGCGCCTCACGCCCCATAGAATCTCCAAACCCCGCAATTCCCCTTTACCGCCCTCTTTATATACCGCCCACTTTTAGCGTCGCCGTAACGCGACGACGTATAACTCCCTCGCAAGTTCACCTATCATTGTCCAATCTACAATCCAAACAATTGGACTCCCCGCCCCCCACACTCGCCCTCCCGCCCCCCCTGCATTACATTGCTCCACAACAGATCCCAATTCCTCGTTCCAAAAATAGAGGACCGAACGCCCCTATGCATGACCCACAACTCCCATTCTCCATAATGCCCTTCGACCGATTCAGAGATGCGGTGGTAGCCGCCGTGGATTCGGCCGCCCCACTCAAAAGACCCGCATTTGCCTTGGTGCTCGGGTCGGGCTTCAGTTACCCCTTGGTGCCAACTGCTTTCGGCATGATGCGCGATATTCCCTGGTGGCTCCGCACACAACAAATGGAGTTGCCCTTTGCCGAATGCCCAACCACTGACACTGCCGTAAACGCGCACGCCGCCGCCCTCTGGAAAAAAGTGGATGCCGAGACAGGCACAAATATCGAGTTTGACAATGCCGGCCTGCCTAAACACTCCGGCGACAACATCGGCCTTGCCTATCGCGAAATCATGAGCTCGACCAACACCAGCGGACTCTTCAATCAGGAATTGCAATGCGCCTACCTGCGCGATGTCGTCAAACGCATCGGCAAGCAAATAAACTTCGCCCACTTATTTCTCGGCGCTATCCTTCAGGCCCAGCACAGTGGCGCTTGGAATCACAAACGACCCTTCTGTCGCACCATTCTCACCACCAACTTTGACGCCCTCTTACAGCGCTCCCTGCAACTTCACGGACAACTCTACTTCATGAGCGACCAGCCCGATGTCTATGTGGAAGACCCCACCGATGACAATGATGCCGTTCACCTTTTCTACACCCATGGCTCCATCCACCGTCCATTCGTAGCGAACAGTGAATCCGCGCTACAAGAGATACGCGATCGCAATGCCGGCGTTTTTAAGAGTTACTTTGAGCAGCATGGCGTCATTATCATGGGGTACGGGGGTTGGGATGACAGCATCATGAAAGCCTTGCAACTCTGCACGAGTTTCAAGGGCAACCTGTATTGGTGCGATATCTATTCGCCCCAAGATGCAGCCACTTCGCTGCGAAAAGAAGCCAGCGAACTACTACGCAAACATCGCCGAGACGCATTTTACGTGCAGTTGCCTATGCCTGGCGGCGCGGATTCGGCATTTCAGGAACTCCACAAGGCTCTCGGGCTGGGTGCCTACCCGCTCGCGCTGCGCGACCCCCTCGCCGGACTGATTGATTCCATCGAGAGTGTCACCATTCCTGATAAGCTGCCGGGGCCTGCGTCGGATGAAGGAATAAAGTTATCAGACACAATTGCACCGGTACCGCTCAAAACACAAATCATAGCTCGCCTCAAGGAGTTCAGGAACATACTCAATGGAACGCCAGGGGAAGGGAAGGAGAGCATCTCAAATGCTGCGAAAGACCTCATGACCCGAGCATTGTCCTTGGCTCTCAATGGGGAAACGAAGGCGGCCCAAGAGATTTGGACAACCGTCATTACTCTGCCCCAGGCTTCATCCGGCCAGAAGGACGCCGCACTCTTTAACCGGGGATTTGCGAAGGGTCAGATGGGCGATACGAAGGGGGAGATTGAAGACTACACCGCCGTCATTGACATGCCCGACGCTCCCGCCGAACTCAAGGCCATGGCGCTCGTTAACCGGGGCTTTACCAAGCGAAAGATGGGCGATACGAAGGGTGAAATTGAGGACTACACTGCCGTCATTGACATGCCCGACGGCCCCGCCGAGCAGAAGGCTAAGTCGCTTTTTAACCGAGGACTCGCGAAGGGTCAGATGGGCGATACGAAGGGGGCGATCGACGACTACGCCGCCGTCATTAATATGCCCGAGGCACCCACCGAGCAGAAGGCCATGGTGCTCGTTAACCGGGCCTTTACCAAGGGCCAGACGGATGATACGAAGGGTGCACTTGACGACTACACCGCCGTCATTGACATGCCCGACGCGCCCGCCGAGCAGAAGGCTAAGGCGTCTTTAACCGGGGCAATACCAAGGGCCGGACGGGCGATATAAAGGGCGAAATTGACGACTACACCGCCGTCATTGATATGCCCGACGCGCCCGCCGAGCAGAAGGCTAAGCGCGTCTTTAACCGGGGCAATACCAAGGGCCGGACGGGCGATATAAAGGGCGAAATTGACGACTACGCCACCGTCATTGACATGCCCGACGTGCCCGCCGAGCAGAAGGCCAAGGCGCTTTTTAACCGGGGCATTACCAAGGGCCAGACGGGCGATACGAAGGGTGAGATTGAAAACTATACCGCCGTCATTGACATGCCCGACGCTCCCGCCGAGCAGAAGGTCAAGGCGCTCTTTAACCGGGGTGTTACCAAGGGCCAAACGGGCGATACGAAGGGTGCTATTGACGACTTCACCGCCGTCATTAACATGCCCCACGCCACCGCCGAGACGAAGGAAGAGGCGAAAAAGTTATTGGCGATTCTCGAAAGAGCCGAAGACCCGACCCCGGATGCAAACTTATAAATTTTGACCACTCGCCATTTTCGGCCACTGCTCCTGCTGCCGATATCGCGCCACCACGTGCCGAAAACGAAAACTCTCTGGGGTCTGCCAATTTTCCCGGCGCAGGTCTAAAATCTGTCGCGATTACCTACTTTGAACGCATTCCCTCCCCCGAACTCGGCAGATCGATCCATCCGACGCACATCCAAAATCCTATTTATTTTAAAAATTGACAGAAGGAAATCGCAAAATCACATCCACCTCTTGGTGCCTTGTATGTTGTTTCAAATGACACATTCATTGGTATCCTCCGCTTCGCGGCCTTCACGGAGGCGTAGCCGAAGTGGAGGCCGCGAAGCGGAGCGTGATCGTGTGTGCCTCGGCGATTGTACCGCCGTCACCAAGTGTGATCCGCTCCGCTCCGCTGGGTGTTTGCCCGAACGGTCACCTGAGCCGCCGACAACCTCGACGCGCTCGCATATGCAAGGATGGGCTATGTCCAATACCATTTCCTCACACGACGTCTTCGCCGGCATTGATGTCGGCAAGGCCAATCTCCAACTCGCGATCTCCTTCCACGATGGCAGGTTCCTCGAGAGAACTTTCGCCAACACTCCGGACGGACGCGGCCAACTGGTGTCCCTGTGCGCACAGCACCGGGTGCAACTGGCCGTCATGGAAGCCACCGGAGGGCTCGAACTCGATGTCGCCGCCGATCTGGCCCATGACCAGATTCCCGTCAGCGTCATCACTCCCGCCCAGTCTAAAGCCTTCGCTAAAGCGCTCCACCAGCAGGCCAAAACCGACGCCATCGACGGACGGCTCCTGGCGCTCTTTGCACGCAGGCTTAATCCCGCAGCCTCCATGATTCCCTCGGAAACACAGCGGAATCTGCGCGAACTCGCGGCACGCAGACGCCAGCTCATCCAGCAACTCGTCCAGGAGAAAAACCGCTCCCAGCAGGCCCGCGACTCCCGCGTCAAGGCCAGCATCGCCAAAGCCATCGCCTTTTTGGAAAAGCAACTCGCCGACATCGACAAGCATCTGGGAAAACTTATCGCCGCCGATCCGGCTCTTCAGGCCACCGTCGAACGACTCGATTCGGTTCCCGCCATCGGCGTGGACACCGCCACCCAACTGGTCATTGCCTGCCCCGAACTTGGCACCCTGAACCGACAGCAGATCGCATCGCTGGCGGGCCTTGCACCCTTCAACCATGACTCCGGCTCGATGACCGGCCAACGCGCCATCAAAGGCGGACGAGCATCCGTCCGAACCACCTTATACATGGCCACCGTCTGCGCCATTCGACACAACCCCATTATTAAGGACTTTTACCTGGGCCTGCGACAAAAAGGAAAAAAGAAAATGGTCGCACTCATCGCCGCCATGCGAAAGTTCCTGATTATCCTCAACAGCATCGCTCGCGAAAAGAAAACCTGGTCACAATTTATCGCGATTCCCTCTTGATTTTTAACACGGTCACTTGGTGGTTAAATCAAAGCTGCCCGCATGATACTTGCATGCCTCGCCGGAAAAATGCGGCCCCACCACACACCCGTCCCCCCCCACACTCGCCCTCCCGCCCCCCCTGCATTACATTGCTCCCGATAAGGAGCCCCCACATGCTAGACCGCACCCCACGCCAAATCCTCCAACTCGTCAAACAGCAAAAGATCGAATTCATCGATCTCCGCTTCACCGATTTCCCCGGCCTACCCCAACACTGCACCTACCCCGCCTCCGAACTCTCCGAACGAGCTTTCGCCCACGGCATCGGATTCGACGGCTCCTCCGTCCGCGGCTGGGAGGGCCTCAACGAATCCGACATGCTCCTCGTCCCCCTCCCAGAAACCGCCGTCATCGACCCTTTTTTCGCACGACCCACCCTCGCCATGTGCTGCGACATCCGCGACCCCATCACCAAGCGCGAATACTCCCGCGACCCACGCTCCGTCGCCCGAAAATGCGAAGCTTGGCTCCGCAAAAGCGGCATCGCCGACGAAGCCCGCTTCGGACCCGAAGCCGAGTTCTTCATCTTCGACTCCGTCCGCTATGAACAGACCGTCAACCAGGCCGGTTACTCCGTCGATTCCATCGAAGGCGTCTGGAACCGCGGCAAGGAAGGCCCCGAAAACAAGGGCAACCAAATCCGCCTGCGCGAAGGCTACTTTCCCACCCCACCCGTCGATACCCTCACCGATCTCCGCAACGACATCGTCAGCACCCTCCTCGGCTTCGGCATCGAAGTTGAAGGCCACCATCACGAAGTCGCCACCGGAGGCCAATGCGAAATCGACCTCCGCCACGACCATCTCCTCCGCATGGCTGACAAACTCGTCTACTACAAATACGCCGCCAAACAGACCGCCGCACGCTACGGCAAAGTCGCCACCTTCATGCCCAAGCCCCTCTACATGGACAACGGCTCCGGCATGCACCTCCACTTTTCACTCTTCAAAGCCGGCAAACCCCTCTTCGCCGGGAAAAAATACGCCGGACTCTCCCAAATCGCCCTCCACGCCATCGGAGGCATCCTCAAACACGGCGCCTCCCTCTGCGCATCTGCGCCCCCACCACCAATTCCTACAAACGCCTCGTCCCCGGCTACGAAGCCCCCACCCACATGGTCTACGCCTCCCGCAACCGCGCCGCCGCCATCCGAATCCCCGTCTACTCCGACGATCCCGCCACCAAACGCCTCGAATTCCGCACCCCCGACTCCTCCGCGAATCCCTATCTCGCCTTCGCCGCCATCACCATGGCCGCACTCGATGGCATCCACAACAAAATCGACCCCGGAAACCCCGTCGACCGCGAAGTCGCCAGCCTCTCCTCCAGCGAACTCACCGGCATCGCCACCGCGCCCGCCAATCTCCAGGAAGCCCTCCGCGCCCTCGCCGCCGACCACGACTACCTCCTCGCCGGAAACGTATTCCCCCGCGACGTCATCGACGGCTGGATCCGACACAAGCAAAAAATCGAAATCGACGCCCTCCGCACCCGACCCCACCCCTACGAATTCTGCATGTACTTCGACATCTAACCCCCCCCCTCCCCCCCGCACTCAAAAACCCCATTTTTAAGCAAATAATCCAGCATCACTCGCGCGCACACCTTGGCACACTCCTATTCGCAATTACGTTATTTATGCCCCTGCGGCCCCCCACCCTTGAAATACTTATCCTGCACCGCCTGGTGCATATCCACCCCATGGATATTCGCTAACGTGCACAGCCACGCAAACACATCCGCAAATTCCTCTTCCTTATTCTTCTGATCCTCCGAATGCATCGCCGACGCCAGCTCCCCCACCTCCTCCATAAACCACCCAAACGTCGGCCAAGTCCCCCGCTCCACATCCCGAGAACCATAACGAGCCCGTATATGATCCTGAAATTCACTGATCGTCATGGGCTATTTCCCTTTGGTTTTTGAAGTAAATGCAAATGCAATCGCTCGTCGAGCAATGTATGTGGAATCCAGAAATCCGTCTTTTTTAGTCGTTCAAAAGCAGTGGCAAGATCAATCAAATTCTCTTCCGCAGCGCGTTCCAACACGCGAACCGTGCCAATGGCATTGATCTTGCGAGCAATAGCTTCTCGATAAGCCAGTCGTTCATCGATCAGGAGAAAGTCCGCTGAAAGTTCCAACGCCAGGTTAAGTGCTTCCGTTTCGCCGGGATGAAGTTTTGCAATGGGCCGATTATGTATCGGCCGCTGTGTTGTTAGCCACGCCGGCGGGGTTGAAAAACAGGAGCGGACGGCAATGGGGCGAGCCGCGTTTGTCAATTCCGAAAAGATGGCGGGAGTAATCAAAATACGGTGGAACAGGGCAGGCAATACATCAATATGGTCAATATTGACAAGGACGATCAGCGGAGAAGTGTCTGCGATCACGATCATCGCGGAGCCACTCGTCCCATTACTTCCTCCACCCGGCGCTGCTGCTCGTCCAAATCTTCCATCGTCAACGAACCTTCATAAACATTGTGCCGTTTGAGGTAAGCGTCCGTTTCAAAACGATCCAGCCCCAGCGCCTGCGACAATTCGTAATGACTCAATCGGCCTTGGCGAAAAAGTTCCAAAACATAGGCATCTCTAACTTCCACATCCAAGTTGCCTGGTGCGGCGCGAAGTGCCTGTTCAAGTTCCTCGGGAAGTTCAAGTTTCACGGTGAGGGACATGGCATTCTCCATTTAATCCATTCGCATTATACCCATTTTTTGCGGGTCAATCTCATCACTGGCGAATCCATTTTTTAGCGTCACTATTCGGTTGAAGTTCAATCGCTCTCTTTGCGGCGTTCGATGCCCCCGCAGCATCACCCGCCGCGCCCTGGGCATTCGCCAAACCCTCCCAAAAGTCGCTCACACGCGGCTGAAGATCCGCCGCATGCTGCCAGAATTCAACAGCCCTCCCCGGATTATTTTCCGCCATCAGCACTGCCGCCATCGTCTGATGATTGATCGCGTTATAAGGATTGATCCGAATGGCGCGGTACGCGGAGCCCTCCGCTTCGGCGAGTTGGTGTTGTTGCAGAAACAGGTCCGACAGCTTGCGCGGAATGCGCTCATCCTTCTGCTCGTGACGTTCAAGTTCGAGCAATTGCCCGATGGCCGGCCCATTCTGTTTTCGAAGCAGGTAAATGCCCGCCAGATTGAGATAGCTCGTATCTTCCAGCGGCCGTTCAATCTGAAGTTGCGTGAACCATTGCTCCGCCTGAGCGTAATCATGGCGCGACATCGCAAGCAATCCAAGCGTCCGCAGCGCGACGGGACGATGCGGATCATCCTTCACCACGCCTTCCAGAATCTGCCGCGCGCGGTCGGATTTTGAACGCTGACTCAGCACCGCGCCGAGCAACTCGCGAGCTCGCACATTTTTCGGATCAAGGACCGCCGCCTTTTCCAGATGAACCAGCGCCTCCTCACCTTTCCCCGCGCTCGCCAACAGCCACGCCAGCCGAACGAGCGCATTCACATCCTCCGGATTCTTCTTAAGCGCGGCCTCCACTTCCGATTGTTTCGGCAACGGGTCCGTCGGAAGCCCCCAACTTTCGATTTGCTGCCCTGCCCACGTGAGAAATTCCTTATCCATCTCCTCCATCGTTTTGCCATACGCTTTTTGCCACGCCTGCGCCTCCACAAGACCATCACGAAAGCATTTCATGAAATCGAGCATCTTCGGCAAGCCATAGGTGGCAACCAGATATTCGTAAATCCACTGGCTCTGCATATAGGCAAGTTGCCGATCGATGGAACGCTTCGGCCGAATGAACCCCCAATTAAGGTCGGCGATTTTAAATAGCGTGGCGGCGCGATAATTGGACGCGAGCAGTTGGCAGTTCTCCCAATCACGCGGAGCCTCCTCCTGATTACACGCCGCCGCTTCTGTAAGCCAATGCGGGATGCGATTGTTGGTCAATGCCAGCGTCACCGTATGCGTGTATTCATGCCGGAGCACACGCGCCCAGTCGAAGTTCCCCATCAGGTCCGCCGTGCCGCCACGAGGAACATCCATCGCGATCACATTGCCCGTGCACGCGCCAACGGTGCCAATCCATGGCAACCCCGTGGTGCGAACGCCGAATTGTTCATGCGACGGAAACATTTCAATCTGCGTCGGTGCCGGCAAATCCTGAATTTGAAAATAGCTCCAAATCTCCGGGCGAATCTTCTCCAGCCACTCCACCGCGAGCTTCGCCAAAATCTCATCCTGCGGCTCATACCGAATAATAAACGCCGGCTGGTCCGATCCCGGCTTCAAACGGCTGCGGCTTTCAAGCGTCGAAAATTTCTGCAGGTAATTCAACAGGATCAACTGGTTGTACGCCCGCATGTTGTAAGGATCGATGGCGAAGCTCTTGTCATATGCCGCCTTCGCTTTCGCCTCCTGCCCGGTTTCAAGATAAAGCTGCGCGAGCGCGGCGGAAGGCTCCGACCACCACGCGGCGGCCGCGGTGGTTTGCAAATAAAGCTTTTCAGCTTCGATAAACTGCCGCGCGTCACGCAAAATTTCAGCGCATTCAAACAGAGCGGATGGATTCGTGTTGCCAGTCGAGGTCCGCACGGCCACCAATTGCTCGTGCATATGCGCTTTCATCCGCAAGAAGGTAAAACGCCCCAGCCAGCCAACCCCGCGCCTGCGCAAGACGTGGATTTTTCTGAGCGCCTGCTGCAGCGGCGCGATGGCCTTCTCAGGCAGACGTTCTTTCAACAGCAGCCGACCTTCATACGCATCAGCCAACGCGGAATCGCCGCGAGCTTTGATCTCATCCAACTGCTGGCGAGCCATTTCAAAATTGTATTCTTGAATCGCATAATCCACCGCCAGAAACCGCGCACGGATTTCATTCGGATTGAGATCGAGAACCTCATTCAAGGCATCGCTGCCATCCTTGTCGTTGTGGGACGCCAGGAGCAGTTGTGCCTCGACCAATTTCGCGGGCCAGTACGTCGCATCCTTTTTCTCAATATCGCCCAACAGGTGGAGAACCGTGCGATGTTTCTCGCGGCCCTCGCCCGTGAGAATCGCGGCACGCTCGATGGCGAACGCGATCTGCGTCGCCTGCTGCGGATCGTCCGGAAACTGCCCTTCCCCAAGCGCCGCGAGCTTCGTGTAAATCCCCGCTGCCGCCGCGTATTCCGCATCATTCTCAAGGATTTTGGCGTAGCTGTTGTAAAGAGTCAGCACCTCGCCATCCAGAGGTTCGAGCGATGAATGCTTATCGACAAAGCCCTGTAAAAGATCACGCGCTTCAGCGTTTCGACCCTGATTGGCGAACGATTCCGCCTGAAGATTTATCATTCTCGGCGTGTTGCGCACAGGCTCGGGAAGCAAGAGCGCTTCGGCGTCGAACCGCTTGAGGTCCGACTGGTGCCCTTGCCGCAAAATAGCTTCGAGCCGGCCCTGGGCGTACTCCACATTGTGAGCATCGCCCTGAAGCAACGCCTGATATTTCGCTTCAGCGTCGGCGTATTGACCATAAAATAAAAGTTTGCCGCCACGAACTTCATCCGTGTAATACGGCTGATCGACGAGTTGGGCCCAGAGCCCCTTCTTCTTGGGTTGCGCTTGAGTTGCCGCCGTACGTACGTGCGCGGAATCGCCAATGGAGTTCCGCAGATCGGACGGATCTTTGGACGCCTCCTTGTCATCCTTTTTCTCATCGGCAGGTGGATCAGAATCATCCGCATGAACCGACAGGACCGGCGCAACGCTGGGAACGAACCCCACCAGCATCATAAGAATGCACAACCATTGGCGGCGAAGTGTAAAAATTTGCATGCGTACCTCAGACGACATCTCTTATCCTAGCAAAGACGCGGAGAGGATTCCTTGAAGGAAAGATTTGCAACGCGCCCATCGCTCTCCGGAAGAACCATTCCATTCGAGACATTTCCGAGACGCGCCCGTGAGGAAGCGTTTTTACCGAGCATGTCACATCACCGAGCGAAATATAAAAAACGCTTCCTCACGGGCGCGTCTCGGAAACCTTCCCGTTCCGAACATCACTGAAAAATACAACGCCCCTCGACTCACGCAATCCGGCGATGATATACCCACCATTCCATCAGCAGCACAGCCAATGCAGCGATGGCCAACCACTGCCAGATTTCCTTGTTCACCGTCGCGACGCCGCTGGATTCCTGCACCGAAGTTCCCGCACCGGTTTGCAACGACTGCGGGCGAATGTCCGATTCCGCGGGACTCAGAAGATTCACCGCAAAGGTCGATTTCTTTTCGCCCGATGCAACATCATAAAAGCCAATATGATCCGTGTCGGCAAATTCCACGGTTCCATCCTTCGCCGGAACATCGACCACGCTGCCGTCGGGCATCGTGATTTTCGCGCTGCCCACGCCATGTTCATCCCCGATGTCCCACAGCTTCGCGGCCGTCCCCGAAGCCAACAACTGCGGCACGCCGATGTAATGCCGCACGCGCGTCTGCTCCACCAGATTCTGCAAAAAAATCAGCAGCGACGGCTGCATCCACCAGTTGCTTTCAATCGTCGGACTGAACGCCACGAAATAGCGCCGAACCGCCCCGACATCCTTATAGGCAATCAAACTCGACTCCGGCGAACTCACAAGATCGATCGCCTCCATATCTTTTCCCAGCAGCAGCGCTTTGCTCAGACGCAATTCACTAAGCTCGACATATTGCATCAGCGGGTCCTCACGCTTCCAGCGCAGGACCACGGGCTTTTCAACTTCGGCTGTCACATTGAAGCCGGCAACGTCCCCAGCGCCCTTCACCTCAGGTCGGATGATCAGCGTGTCCACCTTCGGCATGTCTTGGGCCGCTGGAAGGTATCCGTCGAGAATCACAAGGTCGGCTTGTGCAGCGGGAGAATACGCTTGCGGCGCAACGATTTGACCATCAATGGCACCGACGCGCACAGCGGTCTTGATAAAGTTTTCAAGCACGCCGCTGCCCGCCGTCACGAGCAGAACCTTTACTTTGCGCGCGGGTTCCAGCAATGCGTAGCCAACATTATCACGCGGAAAATCATCATCGGTGTCATCGACCCGAACGAACAGCTTTCCCGCATCAGAAACCACCTTTTCAAAAATCAGCCCGCCTTGCCCACGCGCGGGCACCGTGACAAACTTCGCCTGTCCGGGCAGGAAGTTATCCTTTGTCCCGTACGCGAGGACCACGCCGACCTTCTTTTCCACATCCCATGAATTTTTCAGGCCGACGAAAACTTGATAGGTCTTGTCCTCCTTGGCGACGGGCGCGACGGAGAGCCGCGTGATACCAACGCTGTGATCGCTTTCTCCGATCTTCACGAATTGAAGCAGGTCAGTGCCCATCGCATCGGGGACACGCACACCCGCCCCATCGGAAAAAAGCCAGACCTTCCCGGCAATGACAGCATCACCCTTCGGCTCGCCCCCCCCCCCCCCCCCCCGCCACTCCCGCTGCCCCCACTTGCCGCCGTCTTCCCCGTCTCCGATCCGATACCGCGAAGGCTCGTCGCCGCGAGAAGAAGCGATTCAAATAAATCGCTGGAAGTATCGGAGGCTCGAATCTTGTCGATTTCGCCCTTGAGTTCGCTTTTGCTGGTGGAGAACCCGATGCCGCCGTGGTTCAATCCGCCACCATCGACGACGAGCATGTAGCGGTCACCCGGGCGCATGGCATCAACGAGCTTTTTGGCTTCATCCTTGGCGCGGTCGAGACGAGAGGGCCCGCCATTGTCCGTGGTTTGCATGCTCGCGGTGGCGTCGATGACGATGACGCCCGCCTTGCTTTCGCCCGCGCTCGCCTGAATAACCGGTCGCATCAGCGCGATCACGAGCGCCGCAAGAATCAGCAGTTGCAGAAGCAGCAGAAGATTACGGCGAAGTTTTTGAAACGGAGTGCTGGCCCGCATGTCCGCCAGCGCTTTCGACCACAGCAGGGTCGAAGAGACGGACAAGTCCGGACGCTTCTGCCGAAGGAGATAAAGCGCGATCAGGGGCAGTGCCAGGAGGCTCATCCATCCCCACCACGGCGCCAGGAAATTTGGCCAAGTCATAGAGGTTCCCGAGAGGCTGATGGAGTTATCATAACGAAGCCGGTTGTAATGCGCCTAATGCGTGCGATTGTTTGAGGATTCCATGATTCACCTGCCCCCATTGCCCGCGGGTTTTGATCCCGTTCAAGAGTTTCCAATTCTCAAACATTGTGCGTTTTTCAATCATGCCGGGGTTTCGCCGATCTGTGCGCGGGCGGCTGCGGCAATTCGCAAGTACGCCCAGGAAGCTGAGGAACATGCCTACCTCACCGGCAAGTGGTACAAGCAGGCCGAGGACGTACGCCGATCCGCGGCCCGTCTCATCAACGCCGACCCGCTCGAAATCGCATTCATTAAAAACACCTCCGAAGGGCTCGCCTTCGTTGCCAACGGCCTCTCGTGGAATGCCGGCGATGAAATCCTCTCCACCGCCGTGGAATACCCCTCCAACGTCTACCCCTGGATGGACCTCGCCCAACGCTTCGGCACAAAGCACGTCATGATCCCTGAGACACTCGACGACGCGGGCACCGCGGCATCCAGGTGGAGCGACTGCTTGCCGCAGTGACCCCACGGACACGAATGATCGCGCTTTCCCATGTCGAATATGCCTCCGGCTACCGAAACGATCTCGCCACCATCGGAAAATTCTGCCGAGAGCGCGAGATATTATTCTGCGTGGACGCGATTCAATCCTGCGGCGTCTTGCCGGTCGACGTGAACGAAATGTGCATCGATTTTCTATCCGCCGACGGCCACAAATGGATGCTCGGACCGGAAGGCCTCGGCTTCTTCTACTGCCGGCGAGAACTCATTCCCCACGTCCGCCCGGAAGTAGGCTGGATGAACGTCATCAACGCCCAGAATTACGGCACCTATGACTTCACGCTCCGCTCCGACGCGAAACGCTTTGAGTGCGGCTCCTACAACATCCCCGGCGTTCTCGCCCTCGGCGCGGCACTCGACCTGCTGCTGGAAGTCGGAATCGGCACGGTGTGGGGACGAGTCAGCGCACTCACCGGGATGCTCGCGGAAGGCCTTACCCGTAAAGGGTACCGCATCATCTCCGCGAGAACTGAACACGAATCATCAGGCATTCTCTCATTCATCTCCCCGACGTTGAATCATAATGACATTATCAAGCAGCTCGAAGACCGCAAAATCATCATCGTGCAGCGTGAAGGGCGGCTCCGCGTATCGCCTCATTTCTATCAGGATGAATCGCACATCGATTCGCTCCTTAACGTCCTCTTATCACACTGACGCATTTGCATCATTCCACAGGCGCAGCACTTGCGCGAAAAAACTTTTACAAATTTGAAATCCGGAGCAACCTCTCGGACAGCACAACCGTTCAGTAGAGTACCTGACGATTTTGCCGGCTGTTTCCCCCCCACTTCTGGCAGGAGTGGCACCGGTTAATTTGCGTGGTCGGGGTTGTGCCATCCTTGGGTCCCCCCCGAAGACATCTGAAGTAAGGCGAATGGAGGTCCCCATGCCCAACGGTTCTGCTGTGCGCCGCGTTGCCAGTCGTCACGTCCGTCACGCGGTTGCTGCGGTGATTGAACACATGGAGGGACGCTGCCTGTTTTCAGCCGCTGGCGGTTTCTCGGGGGCCGGGCTCGTCGGACAATACTTTTCAAACACCGCTCTCGCCGGAACGCCCGCATTCACCCGCACCGATGTCCGCATTGATGCCAACTGGAACGGCGCAAGCCCTTCCGGGTCCACCTCGCCCGGCTTCACCGCCATCGCCGGCACACACTGGTCCGCAAAATGGACCGGAACCATCATCCCCGCTTACTCCGAAACCTACACCTTCTCCACCGTCTCCGACGACGGCGTCCGCCTCGTCGTCAATGGAAAATCACTCATCAACGATTGGACCAATCACGGAACCACCACTGACAAAGGCTCGATCGACCTCGTGGCGGGACAGGCCTACACCATCGAACTGGATTACTACCAGGCCGTGGGAAGTTCCACATTGCATCTGCTTTGGTCCAGCGCCAGCACGCCGCAGCAGGTAATCGAACCCGCCACGCCCATCGGCATCAACGCCGGAACCGCAGCCGACTACGACAACAGCCTCATGTTCGCCGACGCCGTCAAAATGTCCCGCGGCTGGAGCAGCGTCGAAAGCCCGTGGGGAAACAGCATCAACTTTGCCGCCAGCTCTCCCAACGGTATCACCGATCCCAATGGTTGGCCCACAATGGATGCCGCGATCCCCCTCTTCGACGCCACCTATCGCAAAGGCGCCTACGCCCTCACCTTCAACGGAAGCGCCACCCTCGGCACCAACGGCAGCTACAACGGCGTCACTATCTCCAACCAACAATACGATCCAATCACCAACACCACCACCGCCACCCTCACCCTCGCCACCGATGGCACCGTCGGGCCCGGCCAGTCCGCCCTCGCTCTCATCTTCACCAATACTCAGCGCACCGCGACCAGCGATGCCAACACCGGCATCTCCAACGTCACCCTCATGCGCCCCCCACCGACGGCGACGCCACATCCATCCCCGCAGGCACGCTCTTCACCCCCGCCTACAAATCCCTCATCAGCAACTTCACCACCATCCGCTACATGGACTACCTCGACACCAACGGCAGCACCATCAAGACATGGACCGATCGCACGCTCCCCGGCGCGGTCACGCAAAATCAGACCACCGGCGGATCGCTCGAATATGCCGTCGAACTCGCCAACGAAACCGGCAAGGATCTATGGATCAACGTCCCCTTCGGCGCGGATAACGACTACGTCACCAAGCTCGCCGACCTCTTAAAATACGGCTCCGACGGCATCAACCCCTACACCCACGCGCAAGCCAATCCCACCTACCCACCACTCAACAGCGGCCTGAAGGTCTACGTCGAATTCGGCAACGAAAACTGGGGCTTCAACCCGACCCAGGCAAACGCCGCCGCCGTCGCCGCCGCCAACGCCGGCGATCCCATCAACTACGACAACATCTACCCCACCGGCGACAGCGGCGGCTGGACCATCGCCCAACGCTGGGTCGCTGAACGATCCATGCAGATCAGCGATCTCTTCCGCTCCGTCTATGGTAACTCCGCCATGCCCGGCACCAGCGAGGATGCCACCGTCCGACCGCTCTTTGAATGGCAGTACGGCGGCAACTGGGGACGCGTCGGCCTTAATTTCCTCAACAACTACTACAACAACGCCGACGGCATCCAACACGTCAGCGACCCCCACGCCGTCAACTATTACTTCTGGGGCGGCGGCGGCGGGTGGTACAGCAATACCCAAAACGACAACGCTCCCACCATTGATGCCATCTACGATTCCGGGCTCTCCCTTTCCGGCACCGTCGCCGCCGATGTCAGCCTTGCCGCACAATTCGGCCTCAAAGACGTCGGCTACGAGGGCGGCTTCAAACTCGGAAACGACAGCCCCACCGATTTGCAGGTTCAGGCCACCGTGGACCCCCGCGCTGCGGCCATGACCCTTGATACCGTCAACGCCTTTTTCACCGCCGGGGGCGATCTTCCCGTCGTCTATTCCGCCAGCGGAGGAGCCCATTACAACTACAGCGTCGAACAGGACTCCACCGGCGCCACCGACATCTTCAGTCAGGATACGCCCAAGATGGAGGCCTATCTGCAGGCGGAACAATCGCTCTCAGCCACCAGCGGCAATGGATACGCCCTCTCCGCAGCCACGGGCCAATCACTCATCATCAGCGAAGGCGATATTTTCACCGGTGCCGTCGCCGACTCCGTCGCCTCCTATGTCCTGAATGCTCCCGCCGCCGGAACCTACACCGTCACCATTCAAGGCACCGCCGATTCCGTACTCACCACCGAACATCTGATCCTGAACGGCACCATCATCGGAGCCACCGCCCTTCCGCTCTGGTCCGCCGTTCCCAATGTCGGAACCTCCTCCGCCATCACCTTCACCGTCAACGCCGCCGGCCTTTACGGCCTCTCGGTCTACAACGACGGCCAAAGCCGAATCCATTACGCAGGCGCGGTGACAATCACCCGCACCGGCGACATCGGCGATTCCGTCGCCTCGCCCGACTTGCCCGTGACGCTTCTCAATGTCGCCACCGGCGGAACCGTGACCGCTTCCGCCGAGAACGGCCCCGTCGAAGGTGCCGCGCAAGCCTTCGACGGATTGAACTCCACCAAATGGCTGACCTTCTCCGGCACCGGATGGCTGCAATATCAATTCGCCAATGGTGCCGCGCAGGCGGTGAAGCAATACAGCATCACCACCGCCAGTGACGACTACGGCCGCGATCCTAAAAGCTGGGAAGTCCTCGCCTCCAACGACGGCGTCCATTGGACGCTCGTTGATAGCCGCTCCGATCAATTTTTCGCGGGTCGAAATACCACCAACAACTACACCATCGCAACACCGGGCAATTTCAATTTCTATCGGCTCAACGTGACTGAAAATGACGGCGCGAACATTCTGCAGCTTGCGGAGTGGTCCCTCTACGCTGATCCCTCGCAAGCCACGACCGCCACCTCGCCGCCACAAACGACGCTTAACGTCCTCACCGGCGGGAAAGCCTTCGCCTCCAGCGAGAACGGACCCCTCGAAGGTGCCGCACAGGCTTTCGATCAAAACGCCGACACCAAATGGCTCGCCTTTTCCCCCACCGGCTACCTCGCCTACCGGACGCCCGCCGCAAATGTTGTCTCCCATTACAGCATCACCAGCGCCAACGATGAACCCTCGCGCGATCCGAAAAGCTGGCGCATCATCGGCTCCAACGACGGCGTCAACTGGACCACCCTCGATGTCCAAAATAACCAGACCTTCTCCACCCGATTTGAAACTATCCAATACACCATGAGCAACACCACGCCCTTCAAATATTACGCCCTGAAAGTCACGGAAAATAACGGCGGAGACACCCTTCAAGTCGCGGAATTCTCCCTCTATTCCGACACCCCCTCCGCCGCGCCGGCCGGGCCGAGCCTCATCAAGGGCGGCGTAGCGAGCGCCTCGCAGGAAAACGGTCCCTACGAAAGTGCCGCGCAGGCCTTCGATCAAACAAGCTCCACCAAATGGCTCGCCTTCAGCCCCACCGCATGGCTCCAGTACACAGCCCCCAACGCGGACAGCTACATCGTCACGCAGTACGCCATCACCAGCGCCAACGATGATTATGGCCGCGACCCCCAGGACTGGCAGATGCTCGCTTCCAACGACGGAATCAACTGGACAACCCTCGACACTCAGACCGCCCAAACCTTCAGCGACCGCATCGCCACCAATACTTACACCTTTGACAATAGCACTGCGTACAAATACTACCGCCTGAACATCACCGCCAACGCCGGCGGCGGCCAAGTCCAACTCGCCGATCTCCAACTATTCGGCTCCGCCCTCCAGGCACGAACTTTATAAACCCCGGAGTTCACGCTTCAGCGTGTCTTTACGAAACAAACAAGAGCAAGAGGAGCGCAGCGCTTCCCCCTATTTCAGTTTTTACACAGCTCCGCGTACCATTTCCGCATCATGAAACGCCTCCCCACAATTATTTTCCTGCTGCTCTGCTTCGGCGTCGGCATTGTCTTGGCGATGGCCTATCAGCATTCGCAAGGCGCGGGTAAGAACGCCACTGCCGGTATCGGCATTGGCAATGCGCCCCCCCTGCGAGGATTCTCTCTGCCCGCCTCCGCTGATAAATCCTTGGTCGATGCCTTCCCCCCCATGCATGCCACCGCGGTCGCCATCGACTACCCGGACGATCCGGCCGTCCTCGCGGCATTTGCTTACCACGCCCATAAGCTCGGCTTGAAAGTTTTATTGCTGCCCAACCCTCACAGCGGGACAGCGGCCGAAGTCGACGGCGGGGCGAACCCCTTCCCGCATTCATTGGCAGCCATCGCGGCGGAGGCTCAGGCGGCTGAGGTCGATGTTCTTTGTATCGCATGGCTGAACACCGACCCGGACGCCAATGTGTGGCTGCCGCAAATCGCACAGGTACGGAAAAATTTCGCGGGTCGGCTCATTCTGGCCGCTACGCCCGAGATCCTCCCCGGCATCGAATTTCTCGATCAGGTCGATCTGATCGGGGCGATCGGCCCGTTTGATTTGCCGATCCGAAACGCGGCCCGAATCGCGCAATTTGGAGTTGCAAGACGTACGCACCGCATGGGCATGCTACCTCGATTCCCTCGAATCGCTTTCGTTCCGCTATGGCAAGCGACTGGTTCTGCTGAACATCACGGTACCGCCTGCCGCCCCGACAGAAGGCAGCGGCCAAGACCGAAGGCCCGACTTCGCCCAACTGGTCTATGAAGGCCTCATCACCGAAACCAAGGGCCGCGCAGGTACGGAGGGGCTCTTCATGCGCTGGGCTTCTGACGCTCCCGCCACTACGGTCGCACCCCACAGCGACTCCGCATTTGTGAACCAGTCGCCCGCCTCACTCACGCGAATCACCGAACTTTGGCTGCCAACTTCCCCGGTAGTGCCCACCACCGCCCCGGAGCCAGACATGTCGGACACAGGTGACGAAGCCGACACCGACCCCGGCTAACCACCCCCTCCCCCCTTCCCCCCGCCCGCCCTCACTTACGCCGATGCGGCGGACTTGGGGAGTTCGCTGGAATTCGCGAGCGTGAGCCGCAGGATGCGAGAAGTACGGGGCACGCCCCGAACGCCGCGAAGATCGTGGAGGAATACTTTGCGCAACGTGTAGCGTACCAGCAGCATGATGACGAGACCGACGATCATTTGTACGAGGATCGCCGCATGGGTGGAGATGGCAAACGCCCATGCCGTGATGAATTCCGCCATCGAGATGTAGAGGAACTCAAAGTACGGCTGCTTCATGACGGTGAATTCGCGTTGCGTGCGAACGTAGCGCACGAAGAATGCGAGAGTTACGAGGATCATCGCGATCAGGCCGCCGGCGATGGAGGCAATCGCGGGCAGTTCCAAACGATTCAGGAGGGCGAGCGCGGAGAAAGCCGCCACGGTTCCGCAACCGGCGGCGATCAGGAACTTGGCGCGGGGCGATGCCTTGGGGAATTTGTAATCGTACAAACGGGAAAGATGTTCGAGATAGCGGAACTGCTCTTTCATGGTGAGCTTGGATTCGCCATGGACGCGGTTGCGGAAAAGGATGGGGACTTCCGCGACGCGAGCGTGTGCGATTTTGGTTTTGGTGAGGAGTTCGAGGGCGATTTTGTAACCGATGGGATTAAGCGGATCGGCTTGGCGGAGCGACTCGCGGCGCATCGCGAAAAAACCGGCCATGGGGTCTTTGACGTCGCCGACGAGGGGTTTGGCGAGCATGGTCGCGCCCCAGGAGTTCAGCCAGCGGAGGCGGGACCAATCCTCGGTGCTTCCGCCATCCACGTAGCGGGAACCGATGACGAAGTCGGCGTCATTGCGCAAGAGTTTGTCGATCATGGCGGGGATGGCGGCGGCGGGATGGCTGAGGTCGGCATCCATCACGACGACGAAATCATTCATGGCGAGCGAAATACCGGCGAGCACCGCGGAAGAAAGCCCGCGCTCTGCCGTGCGAATGGTGTAGCGGAATTGGGGGAATCGGGCGGCGAGTTGTGAGAGCACTTCGGGGGTCGCGTCGGGGGAGTTGTCATCGACGACGATTATTTCCCAGACCCAGCCGCGGGAACTCATGGCGGCTGCGACATCGGGGACCAACAGCGGCAAATTTTCCGCCTCGCGGTACGTCGGAACGACGATGCTGATGGTGGGCGTCAGTGACATGGGAGTTGCCACAAAATGTTACCCCTGCAGAGGATGAAGCGAGCGGCGGGCCAAGGCCCAAGCATTGATAGACAGCGCCCAAGCTGGATGGTGAGTAGTTTAAGCGATGGGGCACCGGGCGTCTCGAATAATCCGTGGGGGTATTGCAAATGGGGTACCAAGGCGGCGGTAAGTGGAGATAAATGCGGCAGATACGCACGTTCTGGACAGGGAAGGGTGGGAACACTACGCTGGGCCCATCCATTACCCAGGAGCACCGATCCGTGACCCGATCACGCCCGACCATGCCCCGATCATTACCCGACCGTGCCTCGCCGCTCCTGCTATTACCGGTAACGGCGGTGCTTTTGCCGTTGTTGTTCCCGCCGTTCTATTGTTTCTTTTTGGGACCGTTGGCGCTCGTGCCGTTTTGCGAATGTGTCTTGCGGCGACCGTTGCGGCGCGGAATCTTTTGGCGTACTACGGGCTGGGGGTGGCGTTTTTTTTGCCGAACCTGTTTTGGCTGGGGCAGGTGACGATTTTCGGGCTGATCGCATTGGCGTTGTATCTGGCGATTTATTTTCCGTTGTTTGCGTGGGGCTTGCAGCGGATGGTGGTGCAATTTCGGATGCCGGCGACGGTTGCGGTACCGGTGATGTGGACGGCGGTGGAATATTTTCGGGCAACGTTTGTGCAGGGGGGGTTTCCGTGGTTTCTGTTGGGGAATTCGCTGGCGCCGGTGCCGCTGTTGATTCAGACGGCGGATCTTTTGGGGGTATGGGGTCTGACGTTTTTTATTGCGATGCTGAATGGGTTTGTCATTGATTTGCTGCGATTGCCACGAGAGCGGAAGGGGCGATTTAATCCGGTGATTGGGTGGCTGTTCGCGGGGAATGTGTGCGTGATTGCGTTCGTGCTGGTGTATGGCGTTTTTCGGATGAATCAGCGGACGATCACGGCGGGGCCGCGGGTGGCGGTGATTCAGGAGAATGTTCCGCAGCAGTTGAAAGAGAGCGGCGACCCGGATGTGTTATTTTTTAAGCATGTGGACCTGACGAAGATCGCGGCGGAAGCGGTGCCGAAGCCGGACCTGATCGTGTGGCCGGAGACGATGGTTCCGTTGTATGGGAACCGGGAATTTCAGCAGGCGGCGACGAAGGCGTTTGCGAAGTTTGATCATCCGGACTATTGGCCGATGGCGCGGGATCGGAGCATTGAGTATTGGACGTATCTGGCGAACCTGAGCGATCACTATCACATTCCGCTATTGCTGGGGACGGGGAGTCTTGATCCGCGGACGACGTATAACGACTCGATCAAGCAGAATCGGACGGTGCTGTTGATACCGGGTGCGGGGGTAGTGGAGAGTTATGCGAAGATACATTTGGTACCGTTTGGGGAATATATACCGTTTTTGTCGTTGCCGATTGTGGGGAAATACATGATCTATCTTTCGCCGAATGAGGATCATGCGGATTATTCGTTGACGCCGGGGAATCGTTGGACGAGGTTTGTGCTTCCGGTTTCGGGGGAGGGCGGGGCACGGAGAACTTTTAGTTTTGCGACGCCGATTTGTTTTGAAGACACGATGCCGGGGCCGCCGCGGATGATGTCTGTTGATGGGGAGACGAAGACGGATTTTTTGGTAAATGTGTCGAATGATGGGTGGTTTCATGCGGTGGAGTTGGATCAGCATTTGGAGGCGGACCAGTTGAGGGCGGTGGAGAATCGGATTGCGATTGCGCGGTCGGTGAATACGGGGGATTCGGGTTTTGTGGACTCCAATGGGCGGATAGCGGGGCTGGTGACGGATGCGGGGACGGGGTTGTCGACGGGTGCGGTGGGGACGCTGGCGATGGTGATGCCGGTGGATTCGCGGGTGTCGGTGTTTTCGCGGGTGGGGGATCTTTTGCCGCTGGTGTGTGGGGTGGTGGGGACGCTGGTGATTGGGTGGACGTATGTGCGGCCGAGGCGGTGAGGGTGTGGGTTGGAGCGTGTTTGAAAAGATGCGAGAGAGGGGTGTTGAGGCGCGGTGCCCGCGCTGCTGAGGCAGCGGGCGTTAGGGGATGGAAATATTTATAATTGGTAAAGGGACACCGATAATTGCACGATTATGAAGTTGAGTCGATTGTTTTGACGTCGTCGCTCTGGAGGCAGTGTGACCGAAGTCTGCAATAGCGAAACAGAACATACGCCCTTGACGGGCGCACCGGATGGTTCCACGCCGGTTGCGGTCGAGGCGGAGATTTTTCATTGGCGGATTCGGAGTCAGCCGGAGCTGGTGGAAAAAGTTGTGATGCAGTTGAAAGATCGCGCGGAAGCATGTGGGGTATGCTCGCCGGATCGGATCACGGGGCTGGTGATAGCACTGACCGAAGCGATTACGAATGCGATGGTGCATGGCAATTTGGAAATTTCATCGGATGTGCGGGAACGGATGGACGGCGAGTATGGCCGCCTGCTCGCCTGCCGATGCGGGGATCCGATGTATGCGCAGCGCGAAGTGCAGGTGCATGTGCATTGGGATGGGAAGAAATGCGTTTGGACGATTGCGGACGCGGGGCAGGGTTTTGATGTGGATCGGGTCTTGTCGCGGCTGGAGGTGGATGGGCCTCCGGAAGAGTTGGCGAGCGGGCGGGGGATTCTGCTGATGCGTGCGTTCATGGATGATGTCCGGTGGACTGCGGGTGGGCGTGAAGTGCGTCTGGTGATGACGCGCGACGGACATGTTCCAATCAATGAAGAAAAGAAGTCGCGTGTTCGCCATGCGGTGAAGGCGAAGGGATTCGATGCGATGGACGAGGAGCCCGCGCATGCGATTGCGACGGGCGTGTCGGATACGGGGATGGATATTCTGGGGGTTGGACTTTCGCAGGCGAAGCGGTTGATGATTGAGATTGAGGTCAATGGCACACGCACGCTGGTGCCTGCGGAGGTGCGGCACGTTACGAAGCTGGCGGCGGACTGGGTGCAGATTGATTGCCGCTTCACAGGGCCTGGGTTGGGAGAGAGCCCGGCGGATGCGGAGACGCAACGGCTGGCGATTGAGCGGCTGCTTCAGAGCACGGCGCGGGTGGCGGACGGCGGGCATGAGCGCCGGGAAGCGGATCGATACCAATACACGGAAGTGGTGCGTGTGGAGCGGAAAGACGGCACGGTTTTCCACGGGGTGGCGCGGGATCTATCGCGGGGCGGAATGGCGTTTATTGGGAATTTCGAGTTGGAACGCAACGAGGTGGTGACGATTACGCTGGAGCCGGAGACGGCGATTCCGGTCAGAGTGCCTTGCGAATTGATGCGTTGCCAGCAGTTGGCGGGGGTGTATCGGGACTTTGGGGTGCGGTTTTTGACGGCGGCGAAGCGGGCTCAATAGTTCAAATTCGAGCCCTACCGGGGGTGTGGCCGTTTTCCGGGGCGCTGGTTCCACCGCTGAAAATATATGAGATTCAGAGATGCGTCCGTGAAGCGCGCGGCGTATCTGGCGGAGGGTCAAACGCTTCCTTGTATCTTTCCAAAGGACAGGAAAAAGGTTCCAATGGGCAAGGCCGCCGCGTGCTCGCGTGGGGGGGAGACGCGAGCACGCGGCGGCCGGCGGCGGGAGATCGTAGCTTCCAAGGCCCCGAGGCCGTCCGTAAGCGTGATCCCCGCCGCCGTCCGTGGAATGAACCCGAACAGTCGCTTGGGCCAACGCCGGTCTGCCACGGCGCCGGTGAGCCCGCATGTGCAAGATCGGGAGGTTTCCATGTCGGTTTCTCAGGAAGTCCAGAGTTCTGTTTTGCCCGCCGCCGTCTGCTTTGGCGGGGTGGATGTGGCCAAGGATCATTTGGATCTGGAGGTGCTGCCCGCGTCCAGGCCTTTGCGTGTGGGCAATGATGCGGAAGGGATTGCCCAGGCCGTTGCGTATTTTGGCCGGCAGGGTCCGGCGCATGATCGTGATGGAGGCTTCTGGCGGATACGAGCGTCCTTTGGCCGCCGAGTTGATCGGTGCCGGCCACAAGGTGGTGGTGGCCAATCCCAGGCAGGTGCGGGACTTTGCCAAAGGCATGGGCATTCTGGCCAAGACCGATGCCATCGACGCGGCGGTCCTGGCGCACCTTCGCCCAGGTGGTCCAGCCCAAGGCCCGGCCCAGTCAAACCCCCGAAGCGTGTGCCCTCGATGAACTGGTCACGCGCCGGCGGCAGCTCATTGGCCTGCGGACGCAGGAACAAAACCGCAGCAATCTCTGCCGGATCAAGCCGGTGAAAAAGAGCATCGACAAGGTGCTCAAAATGCTCGACGCGCAGATCCACGCCATTGAACAGTTGATCAGCGATCAGATTCAATCCGACGACGGCCTCAAGGCCAAGGATGAGATCCTTCAAAGCACCCCGGGCGTGGGACCGCAGACTTCCGCCGAGCTTTTGGCCCACCTGCCCGAACTCGGCACCCTCAACCGCCAGCAGATCGCGGCTCTGGCGGGCGTAGCGCCCTGGGATAATAAATCCGGCAATCATGTCGGAAAGTCCTTCATCTTCGGCGGCCGCGCCTGCGTACGAGACGTGCTCTATATGGCGGCGCTCTCCGCCAAAAACTGCAACCGCCCGCTCAAGCTCTTTGCCCAGCGTCTGACCGACCATGGCAAACCCTTCAAAGTCATGATCGTCGCGGTCATGCGCAAACTTCTCACCACCCTCAACACCATGCTTAGGAACAACTCCCCATGGCTCGACCAAACTGTCAAAAACGCTTGACTTCCGACACAGTCGCTCACGGGCGCGTCTCGGAATTTTTTGCGGTCAGCAGGCATAAGGAATCGCTCGCCGAAAAAACGGGCGTCTTGCCTACCGGGTATTTTCGAGCAGTTAATTTAGAACTTTGCGAGCATCGGATAGGATGCGGCGGGCGTAGGTTCGGGTGTGGATTCGCACCGATTGTGGTGATCCATAGGTCGTCGCGGTGCGATGGCACTAAAATGGGGCAGAGTGATTTTCTTCAAGAGAGAGTGTTCATGAATGTTATTCGCACGGAAATTCCCGAGGTGTTGATTCTGGAGCCGAAGGTGTTTGGCGACAGCCGGGGGTATTTCATGGAGAGTTTTAATGCGAAGACGTTCGCGGCGGCGACGGGGGTGACGTTGCCGTTTGTGCAGGACAATCATTCGCGGTCGGCACGCGGGGTGTTGCGCGGGCTTCACTATCAGATTCAGCAGCCGCAGGGGAAACTGGTGCGGGTGGCGACGGGGAAGGTTTTTGATGTGGCGGTGGATATTCGGCGCAGGTCGAAGACCTTTGGGAAAGCGGTGGGGGTGGAGTTGTCGGAGGAGAATCACCGGAGCGTGTGGGTGCCGCCGGGGTTTGCACATGGTTTTTTGGTGATGTCGGAGCGGGCGGATTTTCTTTACAAGACGACGGATTATTATGCGCCGGCGTTTGAGCGAGCGATTCGGTGGGATGATCCGGCGCTGGGGATTCAGTGGCCGTTGGAGGCGGTGGGGGGAGTGCCGACGTTGAGTGAGAAGGATCGGAAGGCGGGAGGGTTGGGGGAGGCGGAGATGTTTGAGAATTGGTAATTGGTAATTGGGGGCGGGCGGTTATTTTCAGGCTATGTTGGGGTGAGGGTGGTGATTAGTTTTTGCAGGGATTCCATGGAGTGGAGGGGGAAGAAGTATTCTCGGGAGAGGAGGACTTTGTTTTGTTCGCGGGCGAGGAGGGCGTTTTTCAGTTGCTGATCCAGGTTGAGGAGTCCGCGGGGGGCATGATGGTGGAGGGTTTCATTGAGCGTGTGGAGTTGGTGAAACCAATGGGCGCGCTGGCGGCGTGCATCGGGATTCCGGCGGCTGGTGGAGATTGAATTGCGGATTTGCTCGATGAGGGAACGACGTTCGTCGATTTGTTCGGCGACGTCGGGCTTGCGGGCGGTGAAGGGGTCAAGCATCAATTGGGGGTTGTGGGCGAGGTGGTGGCGTTGGGATTTTAATGCGGCAATGTCGTCGGCGTCTTCGAGGGGTCGGCCGAGGGGAAGGAGCCAGGCGGCGGAGACGCAGGCGTAGCTGGGGACGATTCCGAAAAGTTGGCTGAGGATGCCGTCGGTGATCTGGTCATAGAGTGCGCCGCCGATGCCGTGGATGAAAAGGTCGGCGAGGAAGAGCCGCAGGAACATGGTGAGTGCCAGTGCTCGCGGGCGAATGACAAGATCGCTTTCGGCGGTGAGGACGGAGCGGAGCTGGATTTCGGCGGCGTTGTGCAGGATGGTGATGCCGGACGGGGTGTGCCGGATGATGAGACGTTGTCGCGGTTGGCCGATGTTATAAATCCAGAAGGGAAGTTCAAAGGTGTCGGCGGTGCGAGTGAGGTCGGGCATGGGATGTTGCGGATTCTTGATGCCTTCACGGAGGCGATAGGCGGCGAGATGTTGGTTGTAGATCGAGGTCCAGGCGTCGGCGTGTTCGATCCATGCGCGGACGAAGAGGTGCCACACATCGCCGGCGCATACGAGGCTGGCCGGCACGTGATGCACATGAACATCAAGGGCACGTTCAAAGCGGGAACGGGCTTGGGAAAGCCATTGGGCGTAGGGGAGTGTTTCATGAGCGGGCGGCTTGAGAGCGGCAAGGAAAAATGCGAGGGAATCGGTGTGTGATTGAGGATGAGCGGCGAGGTCGGCATCCCATTTTTCAAAAAGGGGCAGGGTGGGGGCGTGAAGTCCGTCGGCAGGAATGGAGGAAGGGGAGGCCCAATGGATGGGAGTGCGCGTCCAGTTATTTTCGCGGAGTGAAGGGATGTCGAAGCCGCAGTGATCGATGATGTCGTGATCGACGAGGAGATCGAAGGCGATGCTGTTGCGTGCGAGTGCGTTGGCGGCAAGGACTTTGGCCCAGACGCCGGCGTGATAGAACTCCAGTTGGTGGCCGGTGAGAATCCAGGGCTTGTCGAGAGCATCGGCGGGAGGAGGCGGGGCGCTGGTACGGGATGCCCAGACGGTGGCGGCGTTGAGCAGATGTTGTCGGGCATCGTGTCGGAGTTTTTTGAGAGGTTGATCGGCGAAGAGGCTTTCGTCGTGGAATGTTGGGGCGGGTGAGTTGTCGAGGGCCTGTTGAAGCACGGGGAGGGGCGGCTCGATCAGCACCTGTCCGTGCTTGCGCGGCACGATAATTTTTTGGGGGTCGGGATGCACCGAGGGTGATGCGGGCGAAGCGGCAGCGGTGCGGGCCTGGGTCATGTGAAAATTATAGTCCCGGCGGTGTTACTGGTCACAACAGGCAGCGCATTCTGTTTGGGTCACGGACGTTTCGAGGGGAGTTTCGCGTATGAGCTTGAGTTCGGTGGTGAGCACTTCGAGATAGTGCTGCAAGCGGACGGTGGGGTCATCTAATATGCCGCCGAAATGCCGCGTGGCGTCTTTGTAGATCAGTTTCACGGGCAGTTCCTTGATGGTGAGCCGGTGAGCATCGCATTGGACCCAGAACTGCATGGGAAATGCGTAACCGGGGATCGTGAGGTCGAGGCGGTCCATGGCGGAAACGCGGTGGGCTTTGAATCCACAGAAGGAATCGGTCATTCCAGCGGCAGCGGAGCTCTCGACAAATTGAAGATGCAAGGTGGAATTCAGAAGTTCGGTGATGAGGCGATTGATGTTGCGACGATCCGGCGGCGGATCGCCCCCCCCCCGCCATCCCCCCCACCGTCCTTATTCAGGTTCAAATAACGGGAGCCGGAGATGACGTCGGCCTCGTCTTTTATGCACTCGCGGATGAAGAGGGGGATGCGGCAGGGTTCGTGCTGCTCGTCGCAGTCCATGGTGATGACCCAGTCATAATCGTGGGTGGATGCGAAGGCGAAGGCGTCGATGAGGGATTGGCCATAGCCGCGGTTTTCGGGATGGGTGAGAAGGTCGATATGGCCGACGTTGGCGAGGTCGCGTAAAAGCGATGGCGTGGAATCGGTCGAGCCATCATCAATGACGAGAACGCGAGTGTGGAGGTCGTGTTCGGTCAATGCAGCGGCGCGGGTGTACTTGCGGATTTCGCGCAACACGGAGGAGACGTATTTTTCTTCGTTGAAAACGGGGACGGCGACCAAGACGTTCATCACTCACCTGCGTTCAAAGGCCCCGGCATGGGGCGAACCTGCAATGCTAGGCTGGTCCTTGTGGATGTCAACGGCGTATTGATGGGTTTCTATACGGTGACGGCGGGGGCCGGGGGGGGGAGGTTATTCGTTGGACCAGCCGTTGACCTTTATCCAATGGAGCATGAGATCGGGCCAGGTGTTCAGGACGGGATTTTTTGCGGCAAGGCCGAAGCCGTGGGGGCCGGAGGGGAATATGTGCAGCTCGGCGGGCACGCCGAGCTTGTGGCACGCTTCAAAGAAGAGGAGGGAGTTTTCGACGGGTACGGCTTTATCGGTGGCGGCATGTACGAGAAAAATGGGTGGGGTATTTTTCGTGACGCGTTTTTCAGCGGAGAGTGCCTGCCACATTTTTTCGTCGGTGCCGACGAGGGCGGTGCGGGAGCCTTTGTGCACGTGTTCTTCGTCGGTCAGCGTGATGACCGCATAGAGGAGGATCGCGAAGTCCGGGCGGGCGCTGAGACGGTCGATGGGGTCGGGGGCGTCGGCGCTGGGTGCATCGGGCTCGGTGGCGAGTAGTGCGGCGAGATGGCCGCCGGCGGAGAAGCCGATGACGCCGATGTGGTGGGGGTTGAGATGGTATTCGTCGGCTTTTGATCGGACGGTTCGGATGGCGCTGTGCGTCATTGAGCGGGATCAGATTGTGATAGCGCGGCGCATGGCGATAGCGGATGACGAAGGCGTTGATGTGGTGGGCGTTGAAAAGGAGTGCGATTTCCTTTCCCTCGGCGCGGTGGTGAGGTGGGTGTATCCGCCGCCGGGAAAGATGACGACGGCGGGGCCGGGGGTTGACGTTCCCGTGGCGAGATAAGTGTCGATTGTTGGGATGGTGGGGTCGGAGTCGGTGTCGGGGCCATCGACGACGTTTGGGGTGTGAGTCCAGAGGGGATCGCGCGGCGCGGAGGGGGGAGGGGGGCGAAGGGGTTGGGACGCGCTGGTTGTCGCGGCATCGCCGTAGGCTGCCGCTGCGAATGATAAGCAGGCAATGGCAGTGAGCGAGAGAAGGGTTTGAATGGACATGAGAGATCCTCCTTTGGCAAGAGAAAGTGTAGGGGATAGGAAGGCTGCGGGCGAGGCCCTACAATTCGCGGGATGGAGAAAGTCGGGTTTCATTTTGGACTCTTGCGGAAGCCGTGCCTGATGGGCATTGTGAACGTGACGCCGAATAGTTTTTCGGATGGGGGGCGGTTTTTCGATCCGGCGGAAGCGGTGGCACAGGGGCGGAGGCTTGCGGAGGCGGGGGCAGGGATTCTGGACCTGGGGGCGGAGGCGTCTTCATTTTTTCGTGCGGGAGTGATGCCGGTGGGGGATGATGAGCAGGTTCGGCGGTTGGAGAAGGTATTGCCGGCGTTGGGGGGGCTTCCGGGTGTGACAATCTCGGTGGATACTCGATCGGCGGTGGTGGCGCGGTATGCGGTGTTAGCGGGGGCGAGGATTATCAATGACATTTCCGCGGGCACGTATGATACGGCGATGCTGGAGACGGTGGCGGGATTGGATGCAGGCGTCATTCTTATGCATATGGGCGCTCGGTATCCGGAGACGCCGACGGTCGATGATTTGAACATCTGTGAAACGGTCCGGGAGTCTTTGGAAAGGCGGGTGGCGGCGGCGGTGGCGGCAGGCATTTGCAAGGATCGGATTGCGGTGGACCCGGGGATTGGGTTCGGCAAGACGATGCAGGACAATTGGACGCTGGCTTTGAGGAGCCATGAGTTGTCGGGGTTGGGGGTTCCGGTGGTTCTGGGGGCATCGCGTAAGAGATTTTTAGAGATTCTCCCCACCCCATCCGAAGAGTGGGTGGATTGCAAAGGTAAATTGGAATTGCTGGGCATGGGGGGCGAGCATGCGAGGGATCTGGCGAGTGCCGCGGTTACGGTGATGACGGCGAAGAAGGGTGTGTGGATGCACCGGGTTCATGATGTGACGCTGGCCGCCGCCGCGCTTAGACTATGGGGCTGTGACCTATAATTTGCGGATGAAGCAGATACGTCGTCGCGTTGCGACGGCGCTAAAATGGAGCATTATGCGATTTCTCACGCACGGCGATATTCATTCGGATGCCATGGAGGCGATGGTCAAACACGAACAGGTGTGTGAGGCGCCAGGCGATGTTGCGCCACAAGAGGACGGCGTGAGCGAGGTGCCGCGGTCGCCGGAGGCATTGTTGCCGTTGCTGGAAAAGAAACAATTGCAGCTACTGACGACGGACAGCGCGTTCATCCACGCGCTTTACGAACAAAAGGTTCAGTTCGCGGGGGTGATTGTGTTGATTTTGGACGCAGAGGAGGGGCATCAACGCGGTGCGGTTGACCGGCTGTTTGAACGTTATCGGCGGCTGACACCGCGACGGCTTTACACGGTGACGGCATCGCGCGTGAAAATTCGTCAGCTTCCGGGAGCGGGACAGGTGTGACGGGCAGGGCATCGATAATTCATGTGTCTGCATCAGGTGGCAGAAGCTCAGCCCAACGGAATAGACACCTATTTTAGATTTCTTCAGGGCGGCCCTACGGCAAAAAGCGGCGCTTTGGCGCGCCTTTCGCGAGCATGAAGGGAGAGGAGGCGTCAGGTGTCTGATGTAACACAAATTATTTTTCATTTTTCATTCCGTTTGCCGATCGGGGTGATGGAATCATGGCGTGGGTGGGCGGCGTTTTTAGCGGTGTCTTTTTGCGCGGCGGCGGCGGTTTTGAGTTTCTGGACTCTGCGTCGGTTTTATAAGCAGCGCGATCGCGCCAATGAGCTTTCAGAAAACCTGCAACGGTCGGAAATGGAATCACGACGGCGGATGAGTTTTCTCAACGCCATCAGCCACGATCTTCGGACGCCTTTGAATGGTATCTCGCTGCAAACGCATATCATTGAACGGGCGGTGCCATACGGGGATGAGTCCGCATGGCGCGATGCGATCGCGGATATTCGCGGTTCGTGTGCCCTGGCGGAAGATATTTTGGCTTCGCTGCTGCAATACGCGCGGTCCGAGGTGGCGAAAAATATGGTGACGCGAGTGAGCTTGAAGGAACTGGTACAAGATGTCGCGGAGCCCTTTCGCGCAGCAGCGGAAGAGAAAAATCTTTCCTTTCATCTGTATCTGTCGAATCATGTGATGATTTCAACCGATCCGGAAAAGATGAAGCGCGTGCTCGCCAATCTGCTCGACAACGCATTGAAGTTTACAGCGCAGGGGTCGATCACCGTCACGGTGGAGGCGTCGCCTGAGGAGCCTGGCTTGCATATAGAGGTGAAGGATACGGGCGAGGGAATTCTTCCGGAGGATCAGCCACGACTTTTCTCGGAATTTTTTCAGGCGAACAACCCTTCACGCGATGCACGGTTGGGGCTGGGACTGGGGTTGGTCGTCGCGAGAAGGCTGACGGAGCAACTGGGGGGGACTTTGGTATGCACCAGCGAACATGGGCGCGGCAGCACGTTCTGTGTCCGGCTTCCGGCGCAGGTGGTGGATGAAGTTGAAATATCGCACGGGTTCCGGGCACATTCGCGGGCAGTGGCGAGTTTTCTTTAAAATTTTTTAACCGAGACGCCACAGGTGGGGCTGCTGTTGAAGGGAATTATCCCGCACAGGATTTCCGCGCATTGTTCCATGCGAGAAAGTTTTGTGTCATGCGACCAGTCATGATTGAACCACGAAGGCACCAAGGGGGGGTGTGTTGGTGAATGAGCCTGCGGACTGGGTTTCCCACACTGAGATTATTTGAAAGATGGATGTTGCGATTGCGTGGCCTCCACTATTTGGTGCAACACACGCACAATTGGCGGGATCATGTTATTGTCACGGGCATGACAATAGGTTGAGGTCATGAGACGTATGAGTTCAGCAGCCAAGATACATAAGCACGATATCGGGCTTCCGGAGCCGATTGTGCGAAAACGGAGGCGGAGCCGGCGGTTTGGCACATCATGCTCACGGTGGCGGTGGTTACGGCCCTTGCGGGGTGGCCGCTGCTGGGGCGGTCGATCATTTCGGCGATCGGGATGAAAACACAGTCGCCCTATCAGGCGATCATTGCGTATGGATTGTTGATCGTTTCGAGCGCGACGCTGGTTCTGGGCCTTTGGTATCTGCTGCTGGCACAGGTGGAGCGGGTCGCGCGGATTGTGGAATCGGATGAGGGGGAGTCTGATCCGGCGCGGCGGCTGTGTCCGAACTGCGGGTGGTTCTTCGACGCGCCCGACCGATTTTGCCGCCACTGCGGCAAACCGCTGGGAGCATCGATCAGCGCGGCGGACCCGCATGGCGGTGTTCGGTGAACGGTATGGAATTTGTGAGGGTCCGCATTTCCGTGGCGCCGGCTCAACCGCTGAAAATACATGGGATTCCGAGACGCGCCCGTGAGGAAACGTTCGGCGTTCCTGGCTGGGGATAAAACGCTTCCTCACGGGCGCGTCTCGGAATTTTTCGCAGTCAGCAGGCACAAGAAAGCACCCCCGTAAAAACGGGCTCGCCCATTTGTGAGGGGTCCGCCTTGCGAATTGGGGTCGCTGGCGTCAGAATGCGACTCTTTGCATGCAGGGTCCGAGCCGCTGGTTGCGGCGCGGGCGATAAATTCTTTCACGTGAGTCGATAGACCGCGGATGATCCTTCTAAAAGCTTCTAACTTGGTCAAGATTTACGGCCCGCGCAGGGTGGTCGATCACGTATCGTTTGAGGTTGGCCATCGTGAGGTGATTGGGCTGCTGGGACGCAACGGGGCGGGCAAGACGACGACTTTTCGCATGGTGATGGGGATGGTCGTGCCGGACGAGGGGCATGTGATGTTCGACGGGTTCGACATCACGAAGCTGCCGATGTTTCAGCGGGGCGCAAGGGGATGGGGTACCTTTCACAGGAGCCAAGCATTTTTCAGAGGCTCACCGTGGAGCAGAATCTGCTGGCGATTTTGGAAACGACGCGGAAAAGCAAAAGCCAGCGGCACGAAGAATCGGACCGGTTGATGGAACAGTTCGGCCTGACCAAAACGCGGAAGCAGAAAGCGATGACGCTCTCCGGCGGGGAGCGCCGCAAGCTCGAAATCGCGCGGCGCTGGTCACGAATCCTTCCCTCATTCTGCTGGATGAACCGTTTAGCGGCGTGGACCCGATTGCGGTCGAGGATTTACAGCGCGAGATTCGGCAATTGAAGGATTCGCTGGGCAAAGCAATTTTGATCACCGATCACAATGTGCAGCGGACGCTGGAAGTGTGCGATCGCGCGATCATTATTGACAATGGGAAAGTGCTCGCGATGGGCACGCCACGAGATTTGATTAATAATCCGCTGGTGCGGCAGACGTACCTTGGGCATACGTTCCGGGGGGATGAGTTTGGGTGAGGGATGACGGCGATCCCGGGTAAACCCGGGGCTATATGGGGAGGAGGGCGGGGAGGTCGTAATTCACGAGATTGCCGATGCGATCGATGGAAATATCGCCGGGGGGATACGCGGCGAGGATTTTCGGATCGAATGCATAATGGCCTTGGCGGGGGAAGACGGTGGTCAGGCGGGTGCGCCAGACCTTTTTGACGGCATCGAGAATGCGGAGTTTGTCGTCGATCAGCACATAGTGGTCGGCGGGGTAACGGCGTTCCACGTCATCGAGCATTTCTTCCTTGTGAATGTAGATGAGCACATTGCCTTCGACCGCTTCGTAAATGCCGGAGCGTTGGACCTTGCGCGGCTGGAACACGACGTCGCCATCGGAAAGAACGACGGCCGGTCCCCACTGCTTCACATGATGGATGGCGTCGATGGAGTTGGGGTACAGACGATTGGCGAATGGATAATCGACGAGGAAAGAGGACATGGTGAGGAGCCGGGGATCGCGGGGATTCTCGACGCGGTAGCGTTGGAGAGCGCCGAGGTAGTCGGCATAGCCAAGCTCCTTGCGGAGTTGCTCGAAGATTTCGAAATAGCGGGTACGAGTCTGGGCGCTGAAGTTTTTTTCAAGATGGCGGGAGAGGTCATCGCCGACGCGATCATTGTCGAGGAGGGTGTTGTCGACGTCGAACAGAAAGACGACTTGGTGGCGTTCGCTCATGTGGAGATTCCTTCCTGACGGGGGTCGTCCCATTGGCCGTGGGAGGCGATGAGTTCGTCGGACTGCGCGGGTCCCCATGTGCCGGGGTCGTAATCGTAGATGGGCGTGGCGTCGTTAAGAATGGGATCGATGATTCGCCATGCTTCTTCGACGCCGTCCTGCCGGGCGAAGTAGGTGGCTTCACCTTTCATGGCTTCCATGAGGAGGCGTTCGTAAGGTTCCATGTCGTTGGCGGAGTGGAATTGGGCGATGAGTTCATTGTCGGTGCCGACCATGCCTTCGCCGGGGAGTTTGCGTCGCGTGCCGAGGGCGACGACGACATCGGGGCTGAGGCGAAAGCGGAAGTAGTTAGGCTGGCCGGTGTCTTTTTCAGGATAGACGATTTGCGGGGGGCGTTTGTATTCGACGCGGATTTCGGTGCAGGTGACGGGCATTGCTTTGCCGGCGCGGATGTAGAAGGGGACGCCGGCCCAGCGCCAGGAGTCGATCCAGAAGCGGATGGCGGCGAAGGTTTCGACGGTGGAATTTTTCGCGACGCCCTCTTCGTCGCGGTAGCCTTTAAACTGGCCGCGGACGACGTCGGCGGGCGTGAGCGGGCGCATCATGCCGGAGGACCTTGGCGCGTTCGTCGCGCATGGCTTCGCCGGTGAATCCGGCGGGGGCTTCCATGGCGAGACAGGAGACAAGCTGGAGCATGTGGTTTTGGATGACATCGCGGATGGCGCCGGCTTCTTCGTAAAATTTGCCGCGGCCTTGTACTCCGAACGATTCGGCCATGGTGATTTCCACGTGGTCGATGTAGTTGCGGTTCCAGGCCGGTTCCCACATGGAATTGGCGAAGCGGGAGTACATGATATTTTGGACGGGCTCTTTGCCGAGGTAGTGGTCGATGCGGAAGATCGCGGATTCGGGGAAGAACTTGTGCAGGGTGGCGTTGAGTGCTTGTGCGGAAGCGAGATCGCGTCCGAAGGGTTTTTCGACAATGATGCGCGAGCCCGCGTTGCAGCCGGAATTGGCGAGGCCTTCGGCGACGGTGGCGAACATGCTGGGCGGGATGGCGAGGTAGTGAATGGGGCGTTTGGATTCGCCGAGTTCTTTGCGAAGTTGGACGTAGGTTTGCGGGTCTTTGTAATCGCCATCGACGTAGCGGAGGAGGGAAGAGAGTTTTTCGAAGGCCTGCGGGTTTGCACCGCCGCCGTGTTCATCAAGGCTGGCTTTGACGCGGGCTTTGAGTTGATCGAGATTCCAGCCGGCTTTGGCGACACCGATGACGGGGACGTCGAGGTGATCGTGCAGGATCATGGATTGGAGTGAGGGGAAGATTTTTTTGTAGGCGAGGTCGCCGGTGGCGCCGAAGAAGACGAGAGCGTCGGAACGGTCAGGCATGGGGGGCTCCGGGGGAGATGGGGGAGACAGGGGTACAAGGGTTCAGAGTTTGTTATTCGAGTTCGATACGGCCGCCCAGGTCGTCACCCTTGAACCCTTGGACCCGGTACCCTTGAACCCTTCGCAGTTGCTACTTCTTTTCCACATGGCCGCCAAATTCGAAGACGCAACGCCGAATTAACCTTGTTTGCGAAGTCGCCTTCGTCGCGGGAGCTAAAGCGGGAGAACAGGGCGGCGGTGAGGACGGGGGCGGGGACGGCTTCGTCGATGGCGGCGTTGATGGTCCAGCGGCCTTCGCCGGAGTCGGAGACGCGGCCGGAGAAGTTGGCGAGGTCGGGGCTTTTCAGGAGGGCGCTGGCGGTGAGGTCGAGCAGCCAACTGCCGATGACGCTGCCGCGGCGCCAGACTTCGGCGACGTCTTGCAGGGGGAAATCGAATTGGTAATGCTCCGGGTTTCGGAGGGGCGTGGTTTCGGCATCAGCGGTGTGGGATTGCTTGCCGACGTTGGCGTTCTTGAGGATGTTGAGGCCTTCACCATAGGCGGCCATGAGGCCGTATTCGATGCCGTTGTGGACCATTTTGACGAAGTGGCCGGCGCCGTTGGGACCGCAGTGGAGGTAGCCGTTCTCGGCAGTGCTTGGCGGGGCCTTGTCGCGGCCCGGCGTGCGGGGTGCGGTGCCCATGCCTGGGGCGAGAGTGGCGAAGATCGGATCGAGATGTTTCACGATATCGAGTTCACCGCCGATCATGAGGCAGAACCCGCGCTCGATGCCCCAGACGCCGCCGGAGGTGCCGACATCGACGTAATGAAGAGTTTTGATTTTGAGTTCGCCAGCGCGGCGAATGTCGTCGTGGTAGTGGGAATTGCCGCCGTCGATCAGGATGTCGCCGGGTTCGAGCAGCGGCACGAGGGCGGCGAGGGTCTTGTCGACGATGGCGGCGGGGATCATGAGCCAGATGGCGCGGGGCTTGGCGAGTTTTTGAATGAAATCCGTGAGGGCCGTCGTGCCGATGGCACCGTCTTTGGCGAGGGCTTCGACAGCGGGCGGCGTGGACGTCGTAGGCGACGCATGTGTGGCCGGCTTTCATGAGGCGGCGCACCATGTTCGCCCCCATGCGGCCGAGGCCGATCATTCCGAGTTGCATGAAACTGCTCCTGCGTGATTAAAAAGAAGATTCAGAGACTCGCCCGTGAGGAAGCGTTTGTGCGTACCTATTTTGATGATTACGCATGCCGCAAAAACGCTCCCTAATGGTCGCGTCTCGGAAAACCGGCTATGTGCGCGGTTGTCATTTGTTTCGCGCCATTTGTTGTTTGGCGGCGTCGACGACGGTGTCGGGGTTGAAGCCGAACTTTTTGATCAGATCCTTGAGCGGAGCGGATGCGCCGAAGGTGTGCATGCCGATGACTGGTCCCGGTCATGCCGACGTAGCGCGCCCAGCCGAAGGTCGAGGCCTCTCGACGGCGACGCGGGCGGTGGCTGGCGGCGGGCAGCACCTTGTCGCGGTAGGCCTGGTCTGGCGCTCGAAGAGTTCCCAGCGAGGGCATGCTGACGACGCGGGCCTTGATGCCTTCCGCGTTGAGCTTCTCGTAGGCGTCAGCGCAGAGGGAGACCTCGCTGCCGGTGCCGATGAGGATCACGTCCGGCTTGCCGTCGGCGGCGTCGGCGAGGATGTAGGCGCCCTTGGCCAGGCCGGCGGCCGAGCGCGTACTTGCGTGCGGTCGAGGGTGGGCATCGCCTGGCGGGTGAGGACCAGGGCGATCGGCGGTGATGGTTCATGGACACTCTTCCAAGCCTCGATGACCTCGTTGGCGTCGCCGGGGCGGACGACGATCATGCCGGGGATCGCCCGCAGGCGAGACGAGCTGCTCGATCGGCTGGTGGGTCGGGCCGTCCTCGCCGACGCCGATGCGAATCGTGCGTGAAGACGTAGATGACTGGGCATTTCCATGATCGGCGGCCAGGCGGATCGCGCCGCGGCGCGTAGTCGCTGAAGATGAGGAAGCCCGAGCCGTAGGGCCGGACCGGAGAGCGCCATGCCGTTGATGACCGCACCCATGGCGTGCTCGCGGACGCCGAAGTGCAAGTTGCGGCCGGCGTAGATTGCTCGGCCTCGAAGTCGCCGGCGCCTTCGAAGGTCAGCCGCGTCTTGGTGGAGGGGCCAGATCCGCCGCGCCTCCGATGAGCCAGGGGACGTTCTTGGCGATGGCGTTGAGGACTTTGCCGCCGGAGTCGCGGGTGGCCAGGCCCTTGGTGTCGGCGGGGAAGACGGGAGGTCTGTGTCCCAGCCGTCGGGCAGCTCGCGGTGCTCATCCGATCGAGTTCGTCGGCCGAGGTCGGGGAACTGGCCTTGTATTCGGCGAACTTGGCGACCCAGCTCGTCGCGGGCTCGCCTGCCGCGCTTGCCGATGCCGGCTGTGAAGTGCTCGCGGACGCCGTCGGGGACCAGGAACTGGGCATCCTCGGGCCAGCCGTAGAAGCGCTTGGCGAGCTTGACCTCCTCGTCGCCGAGCGGCTCGCCGTGGGCTGCTTGTGCGTGTCCTGCTTGTTGGGGAGCCATAGCCGATGTGCGTGTCGACGATGATGAGCGTGGGCTTGTCCGGGCCTTGCTGAACTTCTTGATCGCGCCTCGAGGATGCGGTACAGGTCGTTGGCGTCGGCGACGGGGAGCGACATTCCAGCCGTAGCCCTGGAAGCGGGCGCCGACATCCTCGCTGAAGGCCAGGTCGGTGTGGCCCTCGATGGTGATGCGGTTGTTGTCGTAGATCCAGCATAGGTTGTCGAGCTTGAGGTGGCCGGCCAGGCGAGGCGGCTTCGGAGGAGACGCCCTCCATCATGTCAGCCGTCGCCGCACGATGGCGTAGACGGTGAAGTCGAACATCTCGAAGCCGGGCTTGTTGTAGCGGGCGGCCAGCCAGCGCTCGGCGATGGCCATGCCGACGCTGTTGGCCGATGCCCTGGCCGAGCGGGCCGGTGGTGGTCTCGACGCCGGTGGTCCAGCGGTATTCCGGGATGGCCGGGGCACTTGCTGTCGATTTGGCGGAACTTCTTGATGTCGTCCAGGGACACGGCCGGCCCGCCGAGCGATCTCGTACTTGGCGTTGACTTGCTTCGACGCCGGTGAGGTGGAGCAGCGAGTACAGCAGCATCGAGGCGTGGCCGGCGGAGAGCACGAACCGGTCGCGGTTCGGCCAGGTGGGATCCTCGGGGTCGTAGCGCAGGAACTTCGACCACAGCTTGTAAACGACCGGAGCCAGCGCCATGGCAGCGCCGGGGTGGCCCGGAGTTGGCCGCCTGCACCGCATCCATGCGAGCGTGCGGATGGTGTTGATGCAGAGTTTGTCGATGTCGCTCTTGTCAAAGGGAACGACGGCGGGGGATAGTGCGGTGGGAGCGGCGGTGGTCATTTGAAAACTCCAGTACAAGTTCCGCGCAGGACCGCTGGCGGTTCATCCAAGGCGGGAAATTGTACACCGGGAAGGGGGTGCGTTGCCATGATGGAGGAGTTTGAGTTCTGGCAATGCGGCGAGCGGGTTTATTCTGCTTTTTGTTGCAATCGATGGCGGGCAATGCGAATGGCGTCGTGGAGCTTTCGTTCGAGGAGTTCTCGCGGGGGGGAGCTCGGTCATGTATTGAGCGACACGGATGCCAGTGTGTTGGAGTTGGAGAAGTTCGACATGTTCCTGGCTTTGCCTGCGCAGAGGATGAGGCCGATGGGTTCGTTTTCTTCGGGCTGGCGCTCGTGCTGATCGAGCCAGCGGAGATAAAGTTCCATCTGGCCTTTGTCAGCGGCCTGAAACTTGCCGAGTTTGAGATCGATGGCAACCAGACGGCGAAGGCGGCGGTGATAAAAGAGGAGGTCGAGATAGTAATCTTCGTTGTCGACGGAGATTCGTTTTTGGCGGGCAACGAATGCGAAGTCGTTGCCGAGTTCGAGAATGAAGTGCTCGAGTTCGCGAGTGATGGCAGATTCGATGTCTTTTTCTGAGTGGGCATCGTGGAGGCCGAGGAAATCGAGGATGTAGGGGTCACGGAAGACGAGGTCGGGAGTGAGTTAGTCGGATTGTTTGAGGGTGGCGAGTTCTTTGGCGATGAAGTCTTCGGGCTTTTTGCTGATGGCGGTGCGTTCGAAGAGGAGGGAATTGATGCGTTCCTGGAGGGTGCGGGTACTCCAGCGTTCGAGGCGGGTCATTTCGGTGTAGAAGGTGCGAGCGAGGGGGTCTTCGATGTAGATGAGGATGCGAATGTGGGTCCACGATAATTGTCTACGCAGTGCGTGGACAATGTTTTCGTCTGGAAATGCCTCAACCAGCCGGAGCATGTTAAAGAGATTCGTGCGAGTGAAACCGCTGCCATATTCACACGTCAATTGTCCACTCAGCGCGTGGACAATTTCTTTCCCGTACTCGGCGCGTTCGTTGCCGAGGATGTCTTTCTGTATGCGTCTGCCGATCTGCCAGTAAAGCCATGTGAGTTCGGCGTTGACGGCGGCAGCGACGTTCTGGCGCGGAGTCGATAAGTTGGCGGACGTCGGCCAGCAGCGTGGGACCCATGTGTATGCCGGTGCGGGCAAGTGACTTTTGGGTGGAAGCTTTTGGTTTGCGTTGCTTTGCTTTCGCCATGAAGGTTCGCTCGAATAAACAAGAATTCGTTTTTCAACGAAACTTATTTCGGCTCGATTTTTTCCATGCCGCCCATGTATTTGCGGAGGGGTTCGGGGATGGTGATGGAGCCGTCCGCGTTTTGGTGGTTTTCGAGGATGGGGATGAGGATGCGCGGGCTGGCGATGACGGTGTTGTTGAGGGTGTGGCAGAAGAGCGTTTTGCCGTCGGCGGTTTTGTAGCGGAGGTTGCAGCGGCGGGCCTGGAAATCGTAGAGGCGGCTGGCGGAGTGGGTTTCGCCGTAGCCGTTGCGGGAGGGCATCCAGGTTTCCACGTCGATCATGCTGGCGTTTTTGACGCCCAGGTCGCCGGTGCAGCATTGCAGCAAGCGGTAGGGGAGGTTCAGGCGCTTGAGCATTTCTTCGGAGAAGGAGAGCATCTTGCGGTGCCACGTTTTGCTTTCTTCCTTGTCGTTTTTGCAGATGACGACCTGTTCGACCTTGTCGAACTGGTGGATGCGGTAGAGGCCGGTGGTGTCCTTGCCGTAGGTGCCGGCCTCGCGGCGGAAGCAGGTGGAGACGGTGACGTATGTTTTGGGGAGGTCCGCTTCGTGCGAGGATTTCGTCCATGTGGAAGGCGGTGAGGCCGACTTCGCCGGTGCCGGTGAGGAAGCGGACGTCTTCGGCAATCTCCTCGACTTCGCCGACGCGGTAGGCCTGCTCGCGGCCGGCGGGGAAAAAGCCGGTGCCGCGCATCGCCGCTTCGCGCACCAGCACGGGGACGGTCATCGGCGTGAAGCCCTGCTCGAGGACCATGAAATCCTGGGCCATGCGCAGCACGGCGTTGTGCAGCAGGGCGCCGGCGCCGGTGAGGACGTAGGAGCGTGAGCCGGCCATTTTCACGCCGCGATCGACGTCGAAGAGGCCCAGGATTTGCCCAGTTCGATGTGGCTCTTGGGGGCAAAATCAAACTTGCGCGGCTCGCCCCATTTGAGGATTTCGACGTTGTCTTCGGCGGATTTGCCGACGGGCACGTCGTCATCGGGCGGCAGCGGGATCGTGCAACAGGATCGTTTCGATCTCGGGATCGAGGGCTTTGATCTGCTCTTCGAGGGCGGCCGATTTCGTGCTTGATGGCGGCGGGGCGGGTCTTGAGCGACTTCGACTTTCGCTTCGAGTTCCGCCTTTTTCGCGGGATCCTGTTCTTTTTTGAGCTGGCCCATGAGCGGGCCGAGTTCCTTGGAGGCCTTGTTTTGTTCGGTCTGCAGTTCCTGCAGTTTCTGCCTGCACGGCGCGCTTCTGGGCATCGAGGGCGAGCAGGCGGTCGACGTCGACCTTCATGCCTTTGAGTTCCGCGCCTTTTTTGACGGCGTCGGGGTTTTCACGGATGAATTTCATATCGAGCATGGGCTGGTTCCTGTGGGTTCAAAGAAGAGGGCCGCCGTGATAAATGGGGCGGCCCTTCGGCTGTCGCGAATTTACAAATGACAGAAGAGGCACAGAGGCGGGCGACGCAAGGAACCGCCGATGAACGCGGATGAACGCCGATGAAGATCAACTGTTTTTTTATCTGCGTTTATCGGCGTTCATCGGCGGTTTTTTCTCCTGAACTCTTCGCGGTGACCTTTGATAACCTCTTGCCGCTCAAGCTGGAAGACGAAATTCCAGATTACTTCGCGGGCAGTTTGATGACTTGGCCGACGGTGAGGTCATTGGGGCTGGCAAGATCACCGCGATTGGTGCGGAAAATACGACGCCACATGTGTTCATCACCATAAACGCTCTTGGCGATTTTACGGAGCGTGTCGCCCTTCTTCACGGTGTAGCTCCCGCTGGAGACCGAACCCGACGCGCTGGATTTGCTTTTCTTTTTCGAGCCGGAGGTGCGTGTCGTGGCATTGCGATTTGAACTGCTGGGCCGGGTGGAGGCCGAAGTGCCTGGGGCGGGAATGTTGACCTTTTGGCCGACTTTGAGACGGTTGGGGTTAACGCCGGGGTTGGCGGCGAGGATCGATTTGACGCTGACGCCATTGCGTTTGGCGATGGCGCCGAGGGTATCGCCTTTTTGGATTGCGTAGCTTGCGCCGGTGCCGGCGATGGAGCCGCCGAGGATATCGACGCTGTTGGAGGGCGTGGGGGAAGTGAGGTCGATGGTGGGAGTGCCGTTGCGGGACTTTGCGCCAGTGCCGTGGGTGGAAGTGCGTGAGGATGTGCGTGGGGTGGTGGGGCCGGTGCCGGGGGTTGTAAGGGTGTTATTACCTGGCGAGGCGAAAGGCGAGGTGGGTGGGAGGATGCTGCTCGTGGAACTTTCGGTGGGCGAGGGCGTCAGGGGTGAAGTGGACAATCCCGGCGAGGACATTCCGCCCGGGGTGGTGAGGCTGGGTGAGGGAATGAGAGGGGTATTCATGGAGTTTGGCGGCGTAAGACCCATCGAACCGCCAGCCATGGGAGGGGTACTGAGGGGCGGGGTGCTGGGAGTGGTCGTCGCGCCTGGTGGAAGAATGACGGTGGGGGCCATGTTGTTATTGGGGGTGTTGTTGGACGGCGGGAGGATTTGTCCGTAGGCGGAGGAGGGGCCTAGGAGACTGCCTCCGGTATTTGCGGCGAGCATGGGGGTGGGCGCAATGTCGCCGGTGGCAACGCTGGGCGCGGTTGCGGGCGCAGCGGGCGTCATCGTTAATATGCCCGTGGTGCTGGTGCCGGCGATGGGTGTTTCGGGGGCGACCGACGAGGTGGGGGCGGCGGTCATCATTACATTGTGGTTTTTGTCATGCAGCGTGAAATAGCAGACGACCGCGAGGACGACCGCGAAGACACACGCCAGACCGACTTTCACATCGGTTCTCATCGGCACTCTCCAAAGATCAGTATGCCCGCGACGGCGGACGTGAATTCTGTCCAACAGCGCACAGCGTATCGCAAAATTATCGGATGATCCAGTGGTGCAAGAATTCAGCGGATCGCGAGTTTCTCTATCCATGCGACGGCGGATTTTTAACCACCCAGTGACCGTGTTTAAAAATCAGTGCAATCTCCGAGTCGTCCTGCACCCAGAAGACCAGACGGCGACTGGCGATTTCGCCTCCCGGGTTAGCTTCCGATGCGTTTGGTCGATCTGCTCGGGGCTTCACGCGATCATTACCCATCAGTCTGGGGAAAATAGTCATTTTTGCGTCGCATTCGCGGCAAAGTACGCATCGTACGCATTGCGTAATTCGGCAATGCGGTCGACATATTGATTCGGCAGGGTCGATGTCATTTTCTCCACCTCCGCCATGGCTTCCATGTCCTTTTGTGTAAAACTTTTTCGCTGCAACGCTTTATTAATTTGTTTTATCAGATCGTCCGCGGCGGCACGATTCTTCGCTGCCGCCTCTTGGTTCATCACCCAGTTGCTCTTGGGTACGCCATCCGGCCAATGCTTTCGGCCGACGCCGAAATACCACAACCCCGCCAGCACGGCGACGACGATCAAAACCAGAATCGTCCAATCCCGCACCGTATGCTTTTCGGCGTACGGATCGGTCATATCCCGATGCGACCCCGGCGGCAGCTTCGGCGTCCCGGTCAGCGAACGGCCAAACGGAATGTTCACCTTGGCCTTCGCATTCACGGCCCACCCATTCGCGTCGAGGATTGGGCCGAGGTTACGTTGACGAAGTTTGAAAAACGCGATCAGCATGGATGGCCCGGAGATGGCGAGGATGACCGCGAGGACGCCGATGGGCATCCACGCGCCTAGCCCAAAAAAGGCTGTCAACATGGAACTAAGCGCCCCGAGGATAAAGCCGCCCGCCACGCTCATCGCCGCGATCACCCCGGCGTCGACCTTCGGCTTCGGCGGCGGCGGTGGCGGGACCGTGCCCGCAACATGGTCGAGGCGCGGGTAGTAACGGCTTGCGCCGCGCTGAGGCCGCGGCATCGGCGTCCGCGGCTCGCTTCGCCGCCTGCTCGCTGACAAAACGTATCGCCCGTTTGTAAGGCGCGAAGAACGCCTGCCGGATCGAGATCGGGTTTTCTAGAATTTTGGTGATCGTGGCGTCCCAGTCGCGGCCCTGGCGGTCGAAGAAGATGCCGTTGCGGCCGACCATGAGGTTGTCGGAATCGCCGCCGGTGAATGCCGCCGCGATGGTCATTTTTTCCGATCGCCGGTCGCGCTTTGCGCGTGCAGTCGCAGTACGCGAGATAGGTGCGGGAAAGGTGGGCCATCAGTCCATGTCGGCCCGCATCATCGACGCGGACGCAGAGGTCGCACGACCGTTGGTCGAGATACAGCGTGCCGACCTGAAAGACGGCACGCTCTCGCCGGCCATAGAAGTCCCGGAAGTTCACGAAGTTGATCAGCAGTTTATACAGGTCGCGATGATAGCGGACGAGGCGGTCGACTTCGGCGATTGCGTTGGCCTCGGGTTCCAGCGCTTTGTCTTTTGCGATCAGGGCGGTGATTTGTTGTTTGGCGTCGGTGGCGAGGATGGCGCGGACGCGCTGCGAGGCCGAGCGATTCGACCGTGGCTCCGGCCTTGGTGGCGAGCCAGGCGTCGAACGGGGCGAACCTGGCGACGAGCGTGGCCCAGTCGCTTTCATTGAGGCCGGCTTGTCGCCGAGGAGCGGCTTGATGACTTGTGTGTTGAGCGTTTCGATTGCCGTGCGCCAGGCGGGGTTAATGTTTTGGGCATCGTCGGTCAGCGGCAGGGGCATTCCGGGGGCGATTTTGCGAGGGGAAAGGCGGCGATCTCGGCGTTCGCTTCGGAAAGGTCCTTTGCGCCGAAGACTGCGTAATCGGCCTCGGCGCGGTTCACGGCACCGGTGGCGCGCGCATCAAAAGCCGACAGGCGGCAGCGGGCGAAATAGTCCTCGACCTTTGCCGCGACGGCTTTTACAGCAACTGCGGCGGCGGCGGTGTTCGCGCCCAGCGGGTTTTTCATCGGCTCCGTTTCGCGGGCGCCATGCCAGTTCGCGAACGCCTCTGCGTCGGCGAAGAACAGGTCGAGCTTTGCCTGCGTGATCCCCGGCTTGCCCGAGCGGTCCGTTTCCGAGCCCATGCAGGTGATTGCGTCGGCGATGACAGATTGGATAAACGGATCGGGGGAGGAGTCGGAGGGGAGGATGCCGTCGCCGTTGAATTGGGTGAGGGCGAATATTTTGACGGTGTCGGAGGTGTCTTCGACGGTGATGGCGGAGGCGTCCGGGTTGCCGAGGTTGATGAGGATTTGCCTCGCGGAGGCGTGGAGGGTTTTGCTTTCGGGGGTCGCGTCGCTGATGGCGGCCAGTGGGAGTGCGGCGCTGCCTGTGAGGAGATCATCCGGACTTTTGAGCATCGCGCAGGCCCATCGGGTGGCGGCGAGAATTTCCGGAGCGCGGATGCGGCCGTCGGTGTCGGTGTCGATGAGGTCGAGCGTTTTGTGATCGAACTCGAGGCCGCGGGTGGGGCAGGCGAGGGCGACCCAGAGTTTGCGGTCGAGGTGGTGGAGGTTGGCGATGTCGGCACCGGAGTCGAGGCGGACCTGGTCGAAGCCGCCGGCGCGGAAGAATTTCCAGGTGTGGTGGTGGGAGGTGGGGGTCATGGGTGGTCCTTCGGGTGCGGGGTTGGGAGAAGGATAACGGGTTGGGGAGTCATTGGTAAATGGTAAATGGTAATTGGCCGGGGTGTTGGGGGTGGTGTGGCCTCATTGAGAGGGTTGGCGGATGGCCTTGCGTGGAGTGCAAGGTGGAGCGGGATGTACGGGGACGCTTGCACAGGCGTCAGAGGCCTTGCGTTTCCACGCAAGGCTATATGGGGTTACGGTTTCGTCCGCGCTGCGACATTGAGGTAGAATGTTGGAAGGTGCGCAGGAACTTTACTGCTTGGGCGGTTTGTGTTGGTAAGGGCGAGCCGGTGTTTTGGGGGACAGGGTTGTGGTCGCGTTGCCCATGCAGTCGATTGTTTTAAGGTGATGTGTATGTGAAGGTGTAAGTCACTGGACTCCAAGTTGTACTTCAGGTGATCGTGGTCGGTGCGGACGGCGTGGACGCCGGTCGCAGATTCGGCGGGTGCTCCGGATTCGGTGATGGGGGTGTTGGGTTTGGCGGGGAGGGTGAGGGTGGCGGTGGTGTTGGGGGGGATGGTGAGGTCGAGGGTGAGGGTTCCGTTGGCGAGTTTCCAGGCGCTGTTGATTGTGCCGTAGGGGGAGCGGAGTGTGGCGGCGGCGGAGGTGAGGCCGGGGTACCGGGGGGGAGGGGGTGGGGTGGAGGAGGATGTGTTTGTAGCCGGGGTGTTCGGGGTCCCAGTCGATGCCGGCGACGGTGTCGTAGAGCCATTCGCCGCAGGAGCCGAGGGAGTAGTGGTTGAAGGAGTTCATGCCGGGGTCTTGGAAGCCTTTGTCGGGGGTCCAGCCGTCCCAGCGTTCCCAGATGGTGGTGGCGCCCTGTTTGACGGAGAAGAGCCAGGAGGGGAAGGTGTCCTGGAGGAGCAGCTTGTAGGCGGTGTCGATTTTGCCGGCGTCGGTGAGGGTGGGGAGGAGGTAGCTGACGCCGACGAAGCCGGTGGAGAGATGGTCGCCTTTGGCGTGGATGTCGTCTTCGAGATGTTGGGCGGCGTGGGGGCGGAGGTCGTCGGGCAGCAGGTCGAACTTGAGCGCCATGGCGTAGCAGGACTGGGTGTCGCCGGTGATGCGGCCGTCGGGCGTCGACGTATTTCTTGTTGAAGGCGGCTTTGATGTCTTCGAAAAGTTGCTGGTATTTGCGCGGCTTGTTCGATGTCTGCCGACGGCTCGGTAGGATTGGGCGACCAGGTGCGTGGAGTAGGCGAAGTAAGCGGTGCCGATCAGATCTTTGGGGGTGTTGGCGCCGATGGAGAGCCAGTCGCCATAGTCGCCGCCGCGGTCTTTGTCGCGGATGAGATCGGTGCTGTGGGCGCGGCACCATTCGATCCATCGGGTCATGGCGGGGAGATGTTGTTCGAAGGATGCGCTTGTCGCCGTAGGCGAGGTAGATGGTCCAGGGGCAGATGACGCCGGCATCGCCCCAGGCGGGTGTTCCGCGGCTGCGCGTGCGCGTCGGGGGAGACATCGGTGAAGGCACCGTCGGGTCGTCTGGGCATCGTCGACGTCGACCAGCCATTTGGTGAAGAAGGCGGCGACGTCGGCGTTGTAGGTGGCGGTGCGGACGAAGACCTGGGCATCGCCCATCCAGCCCAGGCGTTCGTCGCGCTGCGGGCAGTCGGTGGGGACGCTGAGGTAGTTGCCGCGCTGGCCCCATTGGATGTTGGAGACGAGTTGGTTGATGCGGGAGTCGGAGCAGGCGAAGGTGCCGGTGCGGGGCGTGTCGGATGCCGAGACGACGCCGGTGACGGCATCCAGTGGCGGGCTTTGGCGGGAGGCCGGTCAGTTCGACGTAGCGGAAACCGTGGAAGGTGAAGCGGGGCTGCCAGATTTCTGGGCCGGCGCCCTTGCAGATGTAGGTGTCGGTGGAGGCGGCTTTGCGGAGGTTGGCGGTGTAGAGGGTGCCGTCGGGGTTGAGCATTTCGGCGTGGCGGAGGGTGATGGTGGTGCCGGCGGGGGCGGAGATTTTGAGGCGGACGACGCCGACCATGTTTTGGCCGAGGTCGAAGGTCCAGTGGCCGGGGGCGGGCTCGGTGAGGGCGATGGGCTGTGAGGCGCTGTGTTTCGCGCACGGGCGGGGCGACTTGTGAATCGAGCGGTGACGGGGGCTTCGGTGCGCACGGTGGCGGCGGGTGCCAGGCGGTGTCGTCGAGGCCGGGGTGTTCCAGTCGGGGATTTCGGCGCGGGCGTCGTAGGTTTCGCCGAGCATGAAGTCGGAGGAGAGGATGGGGCTTTCGTGGGTTTTCCAGGAGTCGTCGGTGGCGATGTGTCGGTGGAGCCGTCGGCGTAGGTGATTTCGAGTTGAGCGAGGAGGGCGGGGATTTTGCCGTATTGTTGGAAGCCGCCGTTGCCGATATGGCCGGCGTACCAGCCGTTGGCGAGGAGTTGCGCCGATGGCGTTGTCGCCGGGTTGAATGAGGGAGGTGACGTCGTAGGCTTGGTAGCGGATGCGTTTGTTGATAGTCGGTCCAATCGGGGGCGAGGATTGGTCGCCGACGCGCTGGCCGTTGATGGAGATTTCGTAGAGTCCGAGTGCGGTGGCGTAGAGGGTGGCGTGCGGATAGGCTTTGTGGCGGGGAATGATTTGCGGAGGTAGGAGAGTCGTGTGCCTGCGGGGGGGCTGGCGATCCATTGTGCGTGCCAATCGGAAGGTGAGAGGAGGCCCATGGTCCAGAGGGCGTCGGGGCTCCATGCGGGGGTGGATGGGCGAGGGTCGAGAGCGGACCAGATGCGGACTTTCCAGAAGCAGGCGGTGCGGGAGGTGAGTGGTTTTCCGGCGTAGAAGGTGTGGGCACTTTCGTCAGAGTCGATTTTGCCGCTGTCCCAGAGGTCGGCCTGGTTTTTGGCGAGGAGGTCGGGTGAGGAGGCGACGAGGACCTGGTAGGCGGCCTGGGAGTCGCCGCGGCGGGTGGAATTGAGTATCCAACTGAGGGAGGGGAGGTTTCGTGGATGCCGAGGGGGTTGGTGAGGTATTCGCAGCGGAGGAGCGAGGGGGTGAGGGAATCAGAGGCGGCGTCGGGCGGGCATGGCGGCGATGAGGAGGAGCGGAAGGAGGATGAGGGTTCGGGAGGGAACATGCGGATTTGTTCATGTGTCGGCCTTTCGGGGAAGGGAGTGAAATGCGAGAATGGGCGGGACAAACTGATGAAGGAGATAACGGATGGGTGTTGTGGATAATACATTGGAGGGGTTGGGAATTGTATTGCCGGCGGCACCGAAGCCGGTGGCGTCGTATGTGCCGTTTGTGCGGACGGGGGGGCTGGTGTTTGTGTCGGGGCAGTTGCCGAGCAGGGAGGGGAAGGTGCAGGTTTGACGGGCATGGTTGGGGCCGGGGCAGAATGGGTTGTCCATTGAGGAAGGAGCGGAGGCGGGCGAAGTTGTGCGTGATCAATGCGCTGGCGGTGCTGAAGGAGGCGTGTGGGGGAGATTTGGATCGGGTGGAGCGCATTGTGAGGATCGGGGTGTTTGTGCTGTCGGCGGAGGGGTTTGTCGGGCAGCCGAAGGTGGCGAATGGGGCGTCGGATTTTTTGTTGGCGGTGTTTGGGGAGAAGGGGAAGCATGCGCGGGCGGCAGTGGGGGCGAATGCGTTGCCGTTGGGGGCGGCGGTGGAGGTGGAGATGGTAGCGGAGATAGCCGGCTAAAGTTTGGAGTACCCAATGATTAACGTCTCAGGATCGGAGCCACAGCAAGCCGTCTTACCATACGTTTCGCCGGCTCAATCAGGGATTCACCCGAATGCACAAATGGTACTTGTGGTCTGGAAAATCACGTGCATTTTGGCGACGCCCCTGGGAATTCTCGTTGGTATTGCAGGCTCGTTGGCAGCCTGGCACGGCGGCGGCGGACCAGGCGAGCTGTGGAATACCTCATCGGCGGAAGATTGGATCGGGCTATTGATCTGGTTAATCAATGCTGCTGGTTTTGTCGTCATTCCGCCCTCGTGGGCATATCTGTGCAGCAAATACCGGAAGCGCCTGCGAGCTGGAGATATTACAGGGAGCATATTGGCAGAGCGGTTATGCCGCTTCGCAATGTTAGCGGCTTCTATCGCTGCGCTGGGAATATTATTTGGGCTTACGAAAGCGTGTATCATCATCGATGGGCTGAAACGAAGTGGTGGCTTGGGTTACTTGGGGCCTTGTTCATTTATGCAATTTTGATCGAATGTTCGAGACGAGTCCTGCGCAAGGGTTGCATGTAGGGGGCGGCTTATTTTTGGGTGAGTGCGACGATCTTTTGTAGCTTGTTCCAATTACGTCTGCTGCGGGAGGCGGGGGGGACGGTCGGTGGAGGTGAAGATGGTGGCGGAGGTGAGGTGAGGAGGTCTGACTGCGCAAGTGCCAATTGATTGTCGAGAAGTTCTGCGATGGAGAGTCTTTGCTGCATTGCACGTACAGCCATCGCCCTGTTCATCGCTGGCGTGTTCGTCAGCGGTAGTGGGCTGCAACGTCGAGGATGTAGCCCCAGGCGGCAGAAGGCAAGAAGTGCGGAACATAGGAGCGACCAGATAACTGTGGCAGACCAGATGGGATGCCACCAGCGACGAAAGATAAAATAGGCCGCGACGAGGGCATAGAGGGTGCTAAGAACGGCCAGAATGGTGGAGCAGATGACCTGCACGAATGCCGTCGTGGGCTCTACGACAATGAAGGGTTCTTGATACGCGCTAAGCCAGGCAATTGTTCCGGCGCACAGAGTGATGCAGATACAGAAGGCGATGGCGAACTGATGAAGTCTTACAAGTGGACTATTTATTGCTTGCATGTTGATGTTACGAAGTTGAAGGAGATAAGGATTGGGTTACTACGAAGAACGGGCGCGTTGCGGAATACCTGTTAGGACTGCGGGGTGAAACGCTCAAGTGCACCGTCAAGGTTATGGTATGGCACGCAAAAAGGCACAGGTCTGCGAACTGCGCAGACCTGTGGCACCCTGGGTCATTGTCTCGTGATTATTTCGTGATGGGCGCTCGCTTTATGCGGGGGGGAGGAGTGCGGCGAGTTTTTGGAGCGTGTTCCAGTTACGGGCGGTGGCGCGGAGGGTGAGGGATTTTTCGATGAGGGTGTTGGTGAGTTTTGAGGTGCCGATGCCGTCGGGGTAGGTGATGTAGAGTTCGCGGGCGTTGGAGGAGATTTTTTCGCGGCCTTGGATGAGGTGTCGAAGGGTCTGGAGGCGCTCGGGAGAGGGGGCTTTTTTGAAGAACGTGACCACGAGATGGCTGGGGTCGATTTGGGCTTCTTTGGGGAAGGGGTTATTGGCGAGGATTTTGTGGAACTCGGGGGCGGTACGGAGGATGACGTCGGCGGGGACGTTGAAGCGGGTGGCGATTTCGGTTTCGAGTTGTTGTTCGAGGGCGGGGATTTTTTGTTTGGAAGCGGTTTCGAAAAGGAGGTTGCCGGATTGGAGGAGGGAGCGGGGGTGGGTGAAGTGGAGCGCGGTGAGGAGGTTTTTGAGGTCGGACATGGAGAGCATGTTGCGACCGCCGACGTTGATACCGCGGAGCAGGGCGATGTAGAGGGGCATGGGGGGTCCTGGATTAGGGGTGGAATTGTGGGTCGGTCTGAAATGGAAGCGGCGTAGCTTACCGCGCGTCCGCGTCTTATCCGCGTCTTAATGAATATGCGCAATCCGAAAAGAGCGACGTATGACGTGCGTTGTGAACGATGGCATTCAAAACCCATGAGAGGATGTGTCCAGCATGGTATAATGGAGGCAGAGGTGTAACTATGTCATTGACGATTGAGCTGCCCGAGGAACTTGAGTCGCAGTTGCGTGCGCGATTCGGCGCGACTGGATCAGGAGGCGAAGGAAGCTTTGGCGATCGAGTTGTATCGCGAGTCGAAGTTGAGCATCGGTCAGCTGGGGATGCTGTTGGGAATAGGCGTGATTGAGGCGGAGAGTTGGCTTTCGCAGAGGGGGGTGGAGTTGCCGATGACGGTTGGGGAGTTGATGGAGGAGTTAGCGGGATCGCGAAAACATTCGGAGCGGGAATGACCGTTGTTTCGGACACTTCTCCGCTGAATTACCTTGCGCAGATTGGATATCTCGATATTTTGCCGCGGCTTTATGGGGAAATTGTTATTCCACAGGGCGTGGTTAAAGAACTCGCCAACGCTGGGGCACCGGATGCTGTTCGCAGGTTGATTCAGGCTATTCCAGACTGGCTGACAGTACGGAATCCCAAGAAAATTGACGTGACGATTGCCTTGGGACTTGGGGAAACCGAAGCGATCAGCCTGGCGGTGGAGTTGAAGGCTGAGCGAATTCTGCTTGATGACCGAGCGGCTTATCGAGCGGCGGTGGAACGGGGATTAAATGCTGCGGGAACGCTTACGGTTCTTGCAGACGCTGCGGACTACGGACTTTTAGAAATCGGGATGGCAATTGATAAGCTTCGTGCGACAAATTTTCGAGCTTCAGATGCGGTGCTGAAGCGATTATTGGAGATGAGGGGAAAAGGGACAAGATGAGATTTTATAAATCTTATCGCGGGCGCGGGAGGAAGATCGTATGGCGTTGAAACCGGATGATATGGTTTGTTTTTGTTTTCATGTTTCCTTGAGGAAGGTGGAGACGTTTTGTGCGGTGGAGAAGCCGCGGGTGGCTTCGCAGATTTCGGAGTGTTTGTCGGCGGGGACGGGGTGCGGGTGGTGCGTGCCGATGTTGAGGCGGATTCATTTGCGGGTGTGCGGGGAGGAGGTGGCGTGGTGGCGGAAGGTGGAGGGTGGGGCGGCGACCGTGCGGGATGATGAGGGGGTGGATGCGGGGAGTTATGAGGCGGGGCGGCGGAAGTATATCGGGGAGGGGAAGGGGACGCCGCCGGCGGGGGCGGAGGGGTGAGGGGATCGGTTGCTGGGGTGGGCCTTCGTCGAGGAGAGATTTCCGAGACGCGACCATAAGGAAGCGTTTTTTTCTCACGAGGCGAACAAAACGCTTCCTTATGGTCGCGTCTCGGAAGTTCTCTCGGCGGATAGGCTTTTTATCGGGAGGTGAACGGCATGGACTTCCCACCACCCAACGCCGCCAGCCTGATTGTGAGCCAACTTCAGTCCCGAATCCCTGCGGAGTTTGAAATCGCGACGATTCAAGAAGCGGTTCGCGAAGTTCGTGGCCAGGTTCAGCGATAGGATGGGTGGGACATCGCCGCGATGCGGGTCGGTGATTGACACGCACATTCTCGTGAGGGTGCGCTTGTTTTCCCAGCTTCAATGCGCGTCCGCAGGTCCGACCCGTGGTTCTGGCATTGGTTGTTTCAACAAATCCGGATTACTTTTCCCAAGCGCGGACAATCGCTCCATTGCCTGCGTCAGCGGCACGCGCGGGCCCGTCATCCGTACCACTCCTCGATAGGCCGCCACTGCGGCGACGAGATCACCGGCGGTCTCAAAACTTTTCCCCTCGGCGTACAACTGCAATCCCTGAATGTCTGCGCGAATGCCTGCTGGAACCATCGCCATTCCCTGAAAATCCGGCGTCGATCCATAGGTGAATGTTACATAAGCCTGCATCACCAGCACTGCACGACGAAAATCTTCCGCCTTAATCGCAACATCCGCAGCCTCAAGAAGTGTCTTATCCAAGGGGACGTCGTCCTGAACAATAACCTTCAATTCCTTGAACTCCGCGCTTTCAGCCACCGCCTCTCGCACCAGTTTCATGCGCTGCGTTTCAATCTTCGCGCTCCACCGATTGCCGTGCGTATCTCCATTTCCCATGACCCCAAAAGCCGCGTCCATGTTGTGCGACATCTGATTCAACTGCCAGAATCGCCCCCACTCCCGCGTGTTAATCGCCTGCCGCATTTCACCTAATGCGCGAATCTTCCCCGCCGCTTCCTGCAGTTCCACCATTTGCGGCTGAATATCCGGGTCCGCCGCCATCCGTGGGCTGGTCGTGTTGGCTTCCACTAACGCGCCTGCTTTTTGCAAATCTTCCAGGGTCTGCGCCGCGGTCAATGCATCCGCCTCGGGCTTGAGAGTTGGATCAAGAAAATCGTTTCCTCTGTCTTGTATTTGTTTTTGAAGGTTCGTGAGCTTCAGCGTAATCATTTCATCGGTGACAAGCATTCCCGAGTTGCCCCGCAGGTCTATTGTTTCGCGCTGCCGTAATTCCATGAGCGAATTTAAAGCCGTTCGATAGCGCTTCTGTGACTCCTGATCCAGCATAAATCCCCACGTCTGTACTATCTGCGTATCGCCGAAAAGCCGTTGCGTCTGCGTCCCTCCATTCAACCGCGACGACTTGGCGCTCAACGACTGAAGCCGCTCCTGCACTGTCTTGAGGTCCGCACTCGTCTTGGCATCATGGACTGTCTTCGCCATAGCCTGCATCTCTGTTTGAATCGACTCGGACCGCTTCTTTTCCAAAGCATCCATGTGCTGCTGAATTGCCTCGCGCCCGGGAACATTTCGCCCATTAGAGCTGTCGGCCAATAACCTCGATCCAATTTGCGATGCTCCGTCGATGTCCCCCGCCGCCTCCAATCCCAGTAACTCGGAATAGCGAGACAGCGTCGTCGTTGCCTGGGCCAACGGCTGCCGCCACTGCTCCACCAGCGCCCGTGTCGCCACGGGCATCCGTCCCTCATTCATGCGTCTCGTCGCCCCCTGCAATTCGCTCTGCAGCCCGGCGAGATCCTCCGGCGTTTTCGCGGTTTTGATCGCCTCCGCGACGCGCTTGATCAACTGCGGTGCCTGTGCTCCGACCGATGCCTGATCCGCCGCCGCCAGTTTCTTTAGCGCGTCCGTGAGCGATGCGACCTCCTTACGGTATGTATCGGTCGTGACGAGTTCCGGCGCATTTTCAAAGCTCCGCACCGCATCATCATATCGAGATTCATCTAAAGCGTCTGATACCGTGTTCAACATGGTAAAAAGCTGCGACATTTCCCGTCGGCTCTGCGATCGCTGCTCACCCTCCAAACCTGTAAGCGTCTCCTTGCTCAGTTGATCCTTAAAATCCCCGATCTGTTTCTTGACGCTCTCGAGCGCCACTTCTTTAGCTGCTTGCGTCGTCTGACCCCGCGTGATTCCCGCCATTGCAACGGTAACGGCAACAGCGAGCGCCGTCTCAATCAACGTGCCATGCATTGAAACCCGTTTTCCATTCGCCATATCGTTAACTCCGTCTCGGGCAACAGAAGTGCAAACTTTACACCTTCAGCTGCTCTATTCTGTCCATTTCGTTAACAAACCGCCTCTTACCTATGCGTCGCAATCTGTCGCATTCCTTGCATTATACTTTTTTTGTGTACGTAACACTCTGGTCGCTTAGGGAGCGAGCGCGGGCGCGACCGTATTCATTTGAAAAACTTGCCAGCGGTCTTGTTGGGCGGATTTGGCGATGGTGTCGGAGTTGGTGAAGGTGGGGTTGGTGTCGGCGAGGTTGAGGTGGGCGAGTTCGAGGCGGGCGGTGATGGCGGTTTGGTTGTTGACGGTGCCTTTGATTTTGAAGTCGCTGCGGGTGGGGGTGATTTCGAGGGCTTCGGCGGTGAGGGTGAGGGTTTGGCCGGGGGAGACGAAGGTGCCGTAGCGGACGCCGCGGGCTTCTTTGAGGACGATGAGGCTGTGGGCGAACTGTTCGGAGTTGCGGACGAGCCATGCGGCGGTTTGGATGGCGGCTTCGAGCATCATGACGCCGGGGAGGACGGGGAAGCCAGGGAAATGGTCGGCGAGGTATTCCTCGGCCATGGTGACGTTTTTGGCCATGACGATCCGCTTGCCGGGCTCGAGGGAGAGGAGTTGATCGACGAGGATGAATTTCACGGGTATGGGCCTCAAAAGGGGGTGTGGCGGCGCGTTGGGATGGGGCGGAGTCGAATCGGTATCTTGTACCGGGGGGGGGGAGGGTTTGACAAGGTTTGGGGGGTTGGGTGGCAGGGAGGGGCTTCATTTCGTACTCTGTCTTCACTTTGTGATTTTTTGGGCGAACTTTTGGATGCCCGTGTCGTAGGAAGGAAGTAGGACGCTGGTCACGGACGAACAATTGCTGGCGAATTATGTGCGCGGGGATCAGCGGGCTTTTGCGGAGTTGATCGCGCGGTACCAGAAGGAACTGTTCGCATTCCTGTGCCGATTTGTCTCGGATGCGGCGGCGGCGGACGACCTTTTTCAGGAGACGTTTGTTCAGGTGCATCGCAATGCGGGGACGTTCGATCCGGAACGGCGGTTTCGGCCCTGGCTGTTTACGATCGCGGCTAACAAGGCTCGGGATTTTCTGCGATCCACGGGTCGGCACCAGACTCGGTCGCTGGATCATGTGGCGGGTCGCTCCGGCGAAGGGGCCACCACCTTTCTCGATCTGATGCAGTCGGACATGGTGCCTCCTCCGATGGAGCTTGAGACTGCGGAAGACATTGCGGGCGTGCAGCGGGTTCTGGCGGAACTGTCGCCACTGTATAAGGAAGTGCTGGTGATGAGTTATTTTCACCAGTTTGCGTATAAGGAAATGGCGGAGATGCTGGGGATTCCGCTGGGTACGGTGAAGAGTCGGCTTCATGCGGCGCTGGCCGCTTTTGCGAAGGCGTACAAGGCGCAGCATGGGTCGCGACAGGATTGAGAAGACGCGGGTATTTTTATGATGCATTCTTTTAATGATGAGTCGGGACGAACGGAGGGGGAGGGGGTGACGCTTTCGCCGGAGGATGCGGCGATTGTGGATGCGATTCTGAATAAGCATGAGGCGGTGGCACCCTCGGCGTGCGCGGAGCGGGTGGGGGCATGGCTTTCGGTTGTGGGGTCCGCCTCGGTTCCGGAGGGGCCGGCGACACTTGTGGAGCGGACGCTTGCGCGGGTGCAGCGGGATCGGATGATGTTGAATTCTATGCCGCGAGCGCTGGAGCCGGCAGGGGTGGCTCCGCGTTATTCTCGGTTGCGGCTTTTGCGGGAGTTCGCGGCGATGGCGGTGGCGGCGAGCATTCTCGGGGCGGTGATCACGGTGGGTGTCGCGCAGGCTCGCCAGTCCGCGCGTCGGGTGGCGTGTGCTTCGAATCTGATAACGTTCGCGAACGCATTTTCCACGTATGCTTCGGTGAGCGAGGGCGAGCTTCCGTCGCTGCCGACGCCGACGGACCATAACTGGCTGCGGCCAAATCCGGCTTTTGCGGACAGCCACACGAATACGGACAACCTGCGGCCATTGATCAACGCGAGCCTGATTCGGCCGGTGAATCTGATTTGTCCGGGGCGGCCGGGCGGGGATGCGGGGACGGATGCGGGGCGGGGGTATTCCTACGCGAATTTGTTCGGTCCGGATCATCCGCAGTGGGATCACACGCATGCGACGATCGTTCTTGCGGATCGCAATCCGCTGTTCGATCCGAGAGCGCCGCTTGATCCGCAAATGAATTCCACGAACCATGGGCTTCGGGGCAGTTATGTACTGCGTGCGGACGGATCGGTGACGTGGGAAACATCGCCCAATATCGGTGTTGCTCATGACAACATCTGGACGATCGGCACGGGACCGCAGTACCGGACGACGTTTGCGGGGATGGAAACGACGTCCCGTGAAACGGATACGTTTTTATCGCCGTGATTTGGGGGGTGTGTGGTTTGCGAGCATCTTTCCACTGGCCATCCGAGGCCAGCGGAAAGATCACGGCGGGGGGCCGCCGTGCCACATTGTTGCAGTGTTGCCACATTTTTGCGGTGGTGTCACATTTTTGCGGTTTCGTTCGTTTTGTGCGGTGCATTACAATGGGTGACCTCGACATGGAGGTCCTATGGCACGTTTGCAGTTGCTTCCCGCGCCGCGTTCGGTGGACATGACCGGAGGCACTTTTCGGCTTCCGCCCGATGTTTATATTGTGCTCGATCCGCATGCGACGACGCGCGATATTTTTGCGGCGGAACGGTTTGTGATTGAGGCGGAGTCTCTCACCGCGACGCGCTTTCACATCACGATGGGGACTGCTTCGGTTCATTCGGAGCAGGAAATTCGTGCCTGTGTGGACGATGCCGCGGGGAATGGTCATGAGCAAGGCTATCGGCTCAGCATCACGCGGGAGGGGATTGAAATTGCGGCACCGACGGCGGTGGGGACGTTTTATGCCTTTCAAACGCTGCTGCAAATTCTGCGTCAGACGGCCTTCGCGGAACCGAAAGGTACCGCGAGAAAGAAGTCACAGGCTTCGCGCGTTGCCTTGCGTGATGATTGAGGACTGGCCGGATTTTGCGCGCGCGGGGTGTACCATGATTGCGCTCGCGGCAAGGTGCCGACGGTGGATACGCTTCTGCAACTCATTGATGATCTGGGGCATTTGAAAATTAATGAGTTTCAGATTTATATCGAAAACACGTTTGAATTCCGCAGGCATCCGCAGATGTACGATGACACGACGCCGTTCACGGCGGAGGAGATTCTTCTGCTGGACGCGGCGTGCCGTGCGCGGCATATCGATTTTGTGCCTTCGCTAACGTCGCTGGGGCATTTTGAAAAAATTCTCAAGCGGCCCACGTTCCGACATCTCGCGGAAGCCGACCCTGACGAGTTGAAAAAGGCGGGCATCAAGACATGGTGCGATGATCCGTGGACGCTCTGTGTCACCGATCCGGCGGCGAAACAATTTCTCAAGGAAATGTACGACGAGTTTGTTCCGAATTTCAGCAGTCCGCAATTCAATATCTGCTGCGATGAGAGCTGGGATCTTGGCAAAGGACGTTCAAAGGAATTGGCGGACAAGATTGGCGTCGGGCAGATGTATGTGGATTGGGTCAACTATTGCAACACGCTTTCCAAGTCGCATGGCAAGCGGATTCAGATGTGGGGCGACATTATTTTGAACCATCCGGAGTTGATCTCGCAGTTGCCTGCGGATGCGACGCTGTTGGAATGGGGGTATGAGTCGCATCATGCGTTTGATGAGCACTGCGCAGATATTTGCGGAGCGGATTCGGAAGGATTCGCAGGAGTTTTATGTGGCACCGGGGACGGCGTCGTGGCTTTCGCTCGCGTCCCGCACGCGAAACGCGCTGGGCAATATTCATAATGCGGCGACGGCGGGGCTGAAGCATGGCGCGTCGTGGTCTTCTGGTGACCGACTGGGGGGACAACGGGCACCAGCAGTTGCTGGCGGTTTCGATGGTGCCTTTCGCGTACGGCGCGGCCGCCGGATGGAATCTTGGGAGCGTGCCGAGCCCCGCGATCGCCACACCGCCGGACTGGTCCAACGGTCTTGTTCCCGCAGGGACCAAAAGTGCGGACAGCGAGCTTAAGCCGTTTTTCGAAGCCACGTCGCTGCATCTTTTTCTGGACCGTTCCAAACAACTGGCCGCGCTCGCGTACGATCTGGGTCTGACGTATGAACGTTTCAACTGGCAGCGTTTCAATGGCTCGCTGGAATGGTTTCTATTTCGCGAGAAATGGGACTTCGCGAATTATGTCAATCGTGCCGACCCGGCGGGGCTGCAAAAGGTAATTGATGCGTGCAGGCGGTTGATCGTGGAGTTCCGACAGTCGCCGTGCGATCACGACCATGCGTCGACGCTGATGGCGGAGTTTATTTTTACTTGTGAAATGATCATTCACACCTGCCGCCGCACGCTACTTCGCCAGCAGTGGCTGGCTGCGGAACCGGCGACGCGCAATCCCGAAGAACCCGCCCGCCGCAGTGCCCCCCCCGTGCCCCTGCCGGCTTCCTATGCCAAAGAAATGAACCGGCTCGCGAACGAGGCAGGGGTGCTCAAAGAACGATTCGCGGAGCTTTGGAACGCTCGCAACAAGCCGAGCCGCTTGGCGGATATGGTGGCCGAATTCCAACGCCTTCAACGCGAGTACCGGCACTACAGGTAAAAGACCTGAATGAGCCACGGATGCCCACGGATTAACACGGATTTTTTTGTTTTTAATTTATCCGTGTGCATCCGTGGCAACTTATGTCGTCCACTGAGCACAGCGAGCCGTGAAACTTTTGCCTTGGTTGCCGCGGTGTTGCCTTGGGTCTTGACCGGGGGGGTTGGCGTTCGTATCCTCACGCGCTTCGCGATTTTTCGCCCCCCCCCCCCCGGTTCCGCATTGCATGCAAGGACGTAAACGCACGTGGATATTTCGATTGAAGCTCCGGTGATTGAGAAGGCTCAGGCTCTGATTGAGGCGCTGGGGTATATCCAGCGGTTTAATGAGAAGATCGTGGTGGTGAAGCTGGGCGGTTCGTTCATGGATAATGAGGACGAGTTTCGCAAGGTGCTGACGGATATTGTGTTCATGCAGGCGGTGGGGATGCGGCCCATCGTGGTGCACGGCGGAGGGAAGGCGATCACGGATGCGATGAAGAAGGCGGGGCTGCAGGCGCAGTTCGTGCAGGGGCGGCGGTACACGGATGAGCGCACGCTGGCGATTGCGGAGCATGTGCTGTGCGGGGATATCAATGGGTTTATTGTGAATACGATCAACGTGCTGGGCGGGAAATCGATGCCGTTGACATCGCTGACATCGACGGCGTTGTTTGCGGAGAAGATGTATCTGGCGGGTGAGGATGGCGGGCGGATCGATATCGGGCAGGTGGGGCAGGTGACGTGGGTGAATTCGGCGCTGTTGCAGGCGTTGTGTCAGGCGGATTTTATTCCGGTGATTGCGCCGATAGCTCGCGATGCGGCGGGTGAGAAGTTGAATGTGAATGCCGATACGGCGGCGGGGCATGTGGCGGCGGCGACGAAGGCGGACAAGCTGGTGCTGGTATCGGATACGCATGGGATTCGGGCGAAGAAGGATGATGCGGCGTCGTTGATGCGATCCATCACGAAGATGGAGATACAGAATTTGATTGGGCGGAAGGAGATTGGGGAAGGGATGTTGCCGAAGGTGGAGAGTTGCATTATTGCGCTGGATGCGGGGGTGAAAAAGGCGCACATTATTGATGGGCGTTTTCCGCATGCGTTGCTGTTGGAGATTTATTCGGACCAGGGGGTGGGAACGGAGATTCTTCTTGGTTAAATAGTGAAATGGTTAAGTTGTTAAATAGGTTGTGCATGTGTGATTCTTTTTCGATATTTCCGAGGGGTGGCGATGGCACAGGCGATTTTCTGACGGCGAGATCGGCTCGCTGGCTACTTCACCATTTGACCACTTAACCATTTATTTCTTTCGGTGCTTTATGGCCAGTAAATTTGATTTCGTTTCGATGACTGACGTTTCTCAGGACGCGCTGGTGCACATTTTGGATGTGTCGAAGCGGTTGAAGAAGCAGTTGAAGATCACGGGGCATAATGATCTGCTGGCTCGCGGGAAGGTGCTGGCGTGTATTTTTGAGAAGCCTTCGCTGCGGACGCGGGTGTCGTTTGAGACGGCCATGTATCACCTGGGCGGGAACGCGATTTACATCTCGCCGAATGAGATTGGGTTGGGAACGCGGGAGTCTGTGCCGGATGTGGCACGGGTGCTTTCGGGGATGGTGGATGGGATCATGGCACGGGTGTTTGAGCATCAGAAGTTGAAGGATTTGGCGGCTTTTGCGAAGGTGCCGGTGATTAATGGGCTGTCGGATTATTCGCATCCGTGCCAGGCGATGGCGGACCTGATGACGGTGGAGGAGCATTTTGGAAAGTTGGCGGGGCTGACGCTGGCGTATATCGGGGATGGGAATAATGTGGCGCGGTCGCTGATGGTGGCGTGCGCGAAGTTCGGGGTGAAGTTTCGGATCGCGTCGCCGCCGGGGTATGAGTTGGAGCAGGAGTTGGTCGATCGGATCATGCGGCAGGTGCCGACGCTGGATTTTGTCGAGCGCGCACGATCCGCGCGATGCGGTGCGAAGCGCGGATGTAATTTATACGGATACGTGGGTGAGCATGGGGCAGGAGGCGGAGAAGGCGAAGCGGTTGCCGATATTTGAACCGTATCAGATCAACGCGGCGCTTTTGAAGGGGGCACCGGCACATGCGGTGGTGCTGCACTGTCTACCGGCGTACCGGGGCGTGGAGATCACGGATGAAGTGCTGGATGGGCCGCGGTCGCTGGTGTTTCAGGAGTCGGAGAATCGTCTGCATTTCCAGAAGGGGTTGATGGCGGTGTTGATGTGCGGGCAGTGAGGGGAGCGATGACGGGCGCAACGGGAGCGGGAGCTTGGCGTGGGGCGGGTGGATGCGGTATTCTTCGAGGGAGCGGGCGATTAGCTCAGTTGGTTAGAGCGCCGTGTTTACATCGCGGACGTCGGGGGTTCGAGTCCCTCATCGCCCATTTGGCAACTGCCGGCAAGTTTTGGAAATTCGCGAGTTTCACCGAGATTTTTGCGGGTTTTTTTTCTCCTTGTCTCGATTTCATAGTAAAAGCAACAACTGCCGTATGAGACAATCGGGATTATGGGAGCTCCATCAGCCTTCCTGAACTTTTCAGTCTGCCCCATGCAAAAAACATTCATCATTCACCATTTGTTCACCCATCCGCCAACCGATACCCGACCCCAGGCTCCGTCAAAATAAAAGTAGGCTGGGACGCACTCTTCTCAATCTTCTGCCGCAACTGATTCACATACACCCGCAGATAATGAATTTCCTGTGTTGAATCCGGCCCCCAGATTTCTTTGAGCAAATGCTGATGCGTCACCACGCGCCCGACGTTCTTGATCAAAAATGTCAGCAGCCGATATTCATTTGGAGTGAGATGCACTTCCTTTCCCCCCACAATCACCTGGCGCCGTGTCATATCGACGAGCAACTCCCCGCTCGTAAAAACCGCTGATTCAGCTTCGCCCGCCGGCGTTCGCCGTCGCGTCACCGCGCAATCGCGCCAGCAACTCCCCCACCGAGAACGGCTTGGTTAAATAATCGTCTGCCCCGGCATCCAGCGCCGCGACCTTGTCCTGTTCCTTCCCCCGCGCGGAAATAATCACGATCGGCACTGCCGACCACTGTCGCACCTGCTTGGTAAAATCAATCCCGTCCATGTCCGGGAGCCCGAGATCGAGCAGAATCGCCTCCGGAGCGCGCGTCGTCGCCTGCAACAGCCCATCCTGCCCCGTCGCGCTCTCCACCAGCCGATATCCCTGCAAATCCAATGAGATGCGAAGGAACTTCTGGATCGCCGGATCATCTTCCACAATCAAAATAAGCGGCTGAGATGCGTAACTCATATCCCCATTTGAGACGAATCCCCCCCCGCATTCAAGGAGGCATTCGTCTGCGGCAGCGTGATGGTGAACTCCGCCCCGCGCATCCCGTGCCGATTCCCCGCCGTGATCGTTCCTCCATGCAACTCCACGATCCCCTTGCAAATCGCCAGCCCCAGCCCGATGCCCCGATGGTTCGTCCCCGATGCCGACCGGTAAAACTTTTGAAATACCCGGGACGGCGCATCCATTGGCAGCCCCGGGCCTTCGTCCGCAATCACAATCCGTACCCTCTGCTCCTCCGCCGCCGCATAAATATGTATCGGCACGCCCGCATCCGTATACTCCACCGCATTGTCCAGCAAGTTAATCAACACCTGCTGAAACAACGCCTCATCCACGCACACCAGCGGCAAATCCTTCCCAATCTCCACTGAAATCGTCCGCCCCTCCACCCGGCTCTTCAATCGCCGCAGCGCTGATCCGATGATCTCTTCCAGCGGATGCAGATCTTTTTTAAACTGCAAACCCCCCGACTCCAGGCGCGTCATGTCCAGCAAATTATTCACGAATCGGTCCATATACGCCGCCTCCGAAGCGATTGTCCCCAGCAGGTCCTTGCGGATTTCCGCGCTCGCGCTGCTCCCCGATTCCAGCAACGTCGTCGCCGATCCCGTGATCACCGCCAGCGGCGTCCGCAAATCATGCGACACACCGGACAAGAGGGTGTTCCGAATAAACTCCGCTTCGACCCGCTCCCACGCTCGCTGCGCATCCTCCGCCGATGATGCGCGCTCCACCGCCGACGCCGTCTGATTCGCAAACGCTTCGAGGAGGTGCAAGCGTTCCGGGTCGGACAATTTCGGCACATCCGCCGCGAATACGCCCAACACTCCTGATACGCCGCGCGTTGATTGCAGCGGCAAATAAAGCCCCTTGGCAAACGGCAGCGTGTTGGTCGTCGCCCCCGCCATCTGCCCGTGATCGAACACCCACTGGGCCACGCCCTGCTCTTTTTCATCCTCGAACAAGCGGTCGCCAGTCTTCGCGATGATCACGAGTTTCTGTTCCCGATCGGCAAGCAGCACGATGGCATCGCACGCGAACACCTGCGAAATATGCGTCACCGCCGCGCGCACGATTTTTGATTTCTCCGGCGTTGCGGTCAGTTCCTTCGCCAGGTCCAGCAGCGCCGCGGTCCGACGTTCGCGCCGCCGCGACCCATCCGTCTGCCTCTGCAATCGATCCGCCAGAGTGCCCATCACCAGCGCGGTCACGAGCATCACGAGGAACGTGATCAGATATTGACTGTCGCTTACATCAAACGAAAAGTAGGGAGGCACCACCGTATAATCAAAAGCCGCGACCGAAAGAATCGAGCCCACGATTGCGGGCCCACGTCCAAAACGGAGCACCACGATCACCACCGCGAGCAGGTCAATCATCAGGACATTGGTGTTCGCGATCCCGAGCCGATGATAAAGCGCCATCCCGAGTGCTGCCGTCGCCGCCGTCACAACGACAGACCAGCCATATCCCGCGAAACTTCTTTGTTGCGGATAGCGGGCTCGCGAAGCCTCAGGCCTCACGTTGGCCTCGTCACGGATCACGTATACGTCAATTCCGCCGGACTTGCGGATCACATCATCCACGAACAACCCGCGCAAAATCTCCTTCCACCGCGGCCCCACCGGCTTGCCGAGCACAATCCGGGCGACATTTTTTGAGCGCAGCGTACGCCACGATCTCTTCCGCCGGATTCGTTCCCGCCAGCGTCACGGTTTGTGCGCAAGACTCTCGGCCAGGCGCAGGGTCTTGGCAATGCGCTCGCGCATCTCCGCCGGCAAATCCGCCATCGCCGGCGTCTCCACGCACGCTGCGATCCACGGCGCCCGCAACGCCGCCGACATGCGCCGCGCCGCGCGAACCAACTGCTCCGCAAAGGGCGACGGGCCCACGCAGACCAGCAACCGTTCCGCCGTCGGCCAGGACGATTTCACCGAGTTCTCCCGGCGAAAATCCTCCATCTGCGCGTCCACCCGATCCGCCGTCCGCCGCAGCGCCAACTCCCGCAACGCCGACAAATTCCCCTTGTTAAAAAACTGCTTCGTCAAATGATCGACGTGGTGCTGCCGATAAATCTTCCCTTCCGCGATCCGCTCAATCAGCTTGTCCGGTGGAATATCAATCAGTTGAACATCGTCCGCCTGTTCAAAAATTCGGTCCGGCAGCGTCTCCCGTACCTTGATCCCGCTGATGCGTTCAACCACATCATTCACCGATTCCAGATGCTGCACATTCAGGCTCGTGTAAACATCGATTCCGGCGTCGAGCAACTCCAGCACATCCTGATACCGCTTGGTGTGACGAAGCCCCGGCGCGTTCGTGTGCGCAAGCTCATCCACGCATACCAGCGTCGGCTTCCTCGCCAACGCCGCATCGAGATCGAACTCCTTCAGGGATGCTCCCTTGTACTCCACCACCTTATAAGGAAGGATTTCCATCCCCAGAAGCAGCGTTTCGGTATCCGGCCGTATGTGCTGCTCCGCATAGCCAATCAACACATCAGCTCCCTCCCCCGCGCTTGCGAGCCTCCTCCAGCATGGCGTACGTCTTGCCCACCCCAGCCGACGACCCAAAAAAAATCTTCAGCTTCCCGCGCGATGATTTCCGCTCCTCCGCCGCCACTTGGGCCAGCAACTCCTCGGGTGTGGGACGTGCATCTATCATCACAGCATCCTATCCGTTTTACCGTTCGGACTCGCAGTCCAACGCAAGCGAGGCCGATTGACTCGCGGCTGCCTCCCAAATCAAAAATGGAAGGGCAGACCTTTGTATTCGCTGAGTTGGTCCGCCCTTCCGGAGCATATCGAAAATTCTATTTCCCCGTCGCAGGTGTTGCACTCGTCGCCGCCGGTGAAGCCGTCGTCGTTGCTGGCGGAGTAAACGGCGACACTCCGTCCAACGCCAGGTTCAACACCATCACATTCACCACGCGCTCCCCCAGTCCGCCTAGATCGGGCGGCGTCGTCGCCCCTTCGATCAACGCTTCCACCTTTGCCGCATCCATGCCGCGAACTCTCGCCACGCGCGACATCTGATACTCCGCCGCCGCCACCGACTCATGCGGATTCCAACCCCGACCCCGACGCGGTCACCAGATCCACTGGAACCGCCCTCGTATTCCCCGGATCGGCCTGCTGTAACGCATCAATCCGCCCCTTGATCGCATCCGTTAACGCACTATTCGACGGTCCAAGATTTGACCCGCTCGATGCCGAGGCGTTATACGCCTGTGGCCCCGTCGCCGACGGCCGAGGCCAAAAATACTGTGGCTGATCAAAACTTTGCCCAATCAATCTCGACCCCACCGCCTCCTTCTCCTCCGTCGTCCCCGTCCCATCCTTCTTCATCAATGACCCCTCCGCCTGCACCGGAAATGCCACCTTCGCCACCCCTGTAATCACCAATGGATAGACCACACCGGTCAACACCGTCAAAGCCACAAACGAAACCACCGCCGGTCGAACAATCTTCATAAAAACCTCGTACTTTAATTCAGCACTAAAAACGATTCGTTCTGCGCATCTTGTGATTCACTCAAAAAACATTCACCAACATATCAATCAGCTTAATCCCGATGAACGGAATGATGAGTCCCCCAATCCCATACACCACAATATTATTCCGCAACAAAATATTCGCAGGTTGAGGCCGGTATTTCACCCCTCGCAGCGCAATCGGAATCAACGCCACGATAATCAGTGCATTAAAAATCAATGCGCTCAACACCGCCGTCGCGGGACTCAAATGCATCACATTCAATTTCGCCAGCACCGGATACGTCGACGCGAACATCACCGGAATGATCGCAAAATATTTCGACACATCATTGGCCACCGAAAACGTCGTCAGCGCCCGCGCGTCATCAACAACTGCTTGCCGGTCTCGACAATCTCAATCAATTTGGTGGGATTGGAATCCAGATCGACCATGTTCCCCGCTTCCTTCGCGGCCTGCGTGCCGGTATTCATCGCCACGGCGACATCCGCCTGCGCGAGCGCCGGCGCATCATTCGTGCCATCCCCCGTCATCGCCACCAGCCGCCCGCCCGCCTGATAATCGCGTATCAGCTTCAACTTCGCCTCGGGCGTCGCCTGGGCGAGAAAATCGTCCACGCCGGCCTCCGCCGCAATCGCCGCCGCCGTCAGCGGATTATCCCCCGTGATCATCACCGTCTTGATCCCCATCTGGCGCAGTTCCGCGAACCGCTCCTTAATGCCTCCCTTCACGATGTCCTTCAATTCGATCGTCCCCAGCACCCGCTTCCCCTCCGCGACCACGAGCGGCGTCCCGCCTGCCTTCGATATCCGCTCCACGGTCGCCTTGACACCCACCGGAAACGAACCGCCCAACGCCTGCACATAGGCCTCAATCGCCGAGGCTGCGCCCTTGCGAACCTCGCGATGATCCAGGTTCACGCCCGACATCCGCGTCTGTGCCGTGAACGGAACAAAGTGCGCCCCCATCTCCACGATGTCGCGCTCTCGAATATTATATTTTTCTTTCGCCAGCACCACGACCGACCGCCCCTCCGGCGTCTCATCCGCCAGCGAGGAGAGCTGCGCCGCGTCCGCGACCTCTCGATCCATCACGCCCTCCGCCGCATGAAAGGCCACCGCCTGCCGATTCCCCAGCGTGATCGTCCCCGTCTTGTCCAGCAGGAGCACATCGACATCCCCCGCAGCCTCCACCGCCCGGCCCGACATGGCGATCACATTCGCCTGGATCATCCGATCCATCCCGGCGATCCCGATCGCGGATAAAAGCCCGCCAATCGTCGTGGGTATCAAGCACACCAACAGGGCCGCCAAAATGGTCGTCGTCACCGGCAACGCCGTCGCCGGCTGGCTCGCCGCCACCAAGTCCGCGTTCACCGAATTCGCCGCGTAAATTGAGTACGGCATCAACGTCACCGTCGCCAGCAGGCACACAATCGTGAACCCCGCCAGCAAGATATTCAGCGCAATCTCGTTCGGCGTCTTTTGTCGTTTCGCACCCTCCACCATCGAAATCATGCGATCCAGAAACGCCTCGCCGGGATTCACCCCGATCCGAATCACCAGCCAATCCGACAGCACCCGCGTCCCTCCGGTTACCGAGGACCGATCCCCGCCCGATTCCCGAATCACCGGCGCCGACTCCCCGGTGATCGCCGACTCATCCACCGACGCCACTCCATCAATCACCTCTCCATCCGCCGGTATGTAATCACCAGCCTCGCAAATCACCACATCCCCCTTGCGCAACGTCGCCGCCGAAACCGTTGCCTGAGGCGAATTCTTCTTCTCCCCGCTGAGCTTTCGTGCGGGCGTATCCCGCCGCGATTTCCGCAACGTATCCGCCTGCACCTTCCCACGTCCCTCCGCCATCGCCTCCGCGAAATTAGCGAACAACACCGTGAACCACAGCCACAGCGACACGCTTAAAATAAACCCCGGCCTGCGCTTCCCCATGCCCTGCCAGCGCCTGAAAATACAACACTGTGGTCAACACACTGCCAATGAACACCACAAACATTACCGGATTCCGAATCTGATGCCGTGGGTTCAACTTCACGAATGAATCCGCAATCGCCCGTTTCACAATCGGCCCATCAAACAACGACTTTGCCTTCGTGGAAGCCATCTTAATTTTTCCTTTCAATTGTGGAGTTATTTACCCGGCGCGACTTAACGTCTTCGCGGGTCCACAGATGATTTTTGTGAGAGTATCGCGCCATTGATGACCTGAAAAAAATACGCAATGCGAGCCGCAATCATGTGAATCCTCCCAGCCGGCTTCCGCCGGCCATCCTTTTCGCTTGGATCGTGCGACATAACACTCATAAACCACTCAACATTTCTCACCGCTTAACGGCAAGAGGCCTCATCGCTCGGACCCCGTCAATACCCACTCAATTTCAAGTGCTCGACAATCGGCCCAAGCGCCAGAGCCGGCAGGAACGTCAACGCCCCCACCAAAATCACGGTGCCCACCAGCAGAAACACAAACAACGGCGTATGCGTCGGCAGCGTCCCCGAACTCGCAGGCACCAGCTTCTTCTTCGCCAGCGAACCCGCGATCGCCAGCGTCGGCACAATCAGCCAATACCGCGAAATCAACATCAAAATCCCCCCGCTCACGTTGTAAAAAATGTTATTCGCCGACAGCCCCGCGAAGGCAGACCCATTGTTGTTCCCCATCGAGCTCATTGCATAGAGCATCTCGGAGAACCCATGAATCCCGCCGTTGCCCAGGCGCGTGCTCCCATCTGCATTCATCAACCCGCCCGGCGATATGCATGCCACCGCCGTCCCGATCAAACACAGCGCCGGCGGAATCAGCACGATGATCGACGCCATCTTCATCTCAAACGACTCGATCTTCTTTCCCAAATACTCCGGCGTGCGACCCACCATCAGCCCCGCGATGAACACCGCGATAATCACGTAAATCAACATCCCGTACAGTCCCGAACCCACGCCGCCAAAAATCACCTCCGACAACTGAATCATCCACAGCGGACACAGCCCGCCCAACGGCGTGAACGAATCATGCATCGAATTCACCGACCCATTCGACGCCCCCGTCGTCGCGACCGCCCATATCGCCGAATTCACCGGCCCGAATCGTGCTTCCTTCCCCTCCATGTTTCCCCCCGGCTGCAACGCGCGTTCTCCTGCTGATCCACCTTCGTCAGCGCCCGATTCCCCTTCTGCTCATAATGCACGCATGGAATCACCAGCGCCAAAAACACGACCGTCATCGCCGCCAGCACGGCCCACCCCTGCCGCTTGTCCCCCACCATCACGCCAAATGTGTAGCACAACGAAGCCGGGATCAACAGAATCGCCAGCACCTCCAGAAAATTCGACAAGCCGGTGGGGTTCTCCAGCGGATGCGCCGAATTCGCATTAAAAAAACCGCCCCCATTCGTCCCCAACTGCTTGATCGCAATCTGTGACGCCACCGGTCCCACCGAAATCGCCTGCGTCGTCACCGCCATCGTGTCCATCACTGCGTTCCCCTGCGCATCCTTCACCGCATTCCCCTTGTCATCCACATGCGGCGTCTGATACGAACTTGCCTGCACCACCCCCGTCGTCTTTGTGTTCGCAAACGTCTGCGGAACCCCCTGCCACACCAGCACCAGCGCCAGCACGACCGACAACGGCACCAGCACGTACAGCGTGCTCCGCACCATATCCACCCAAAAGCTGCCAATCTGCGTCGTAGTCTTGCGCGATATCCCCCGAATCAATGCCGCCAGCACCGCCATCCCCGTCGCCGCAGACAGAAAATTCTGCACCGCCAGCCCCGTCATCTGCGTCAAATAACTCATCGTCGATTCACCCCCGTAGCCCTGCCAGTTCGTATTCGTCGCAAAACTCGTCGCCGTGTTAAATGACGAATCCGCGGACACCGCTCCCATCCCGGTCGGATTCAACGGCAACGACCCTTGCACCCGCTGCAAGACATACACGACCATCACGCCCAATAAATTGAATGCCAGCACCGCGAGCGCGTACTGCTTCCAATCCTGCTCATCCTCCCGCTTCACACCGCACATCCCATAAATCCCCTTCTCGATTGGCCCTGCCACCTTCTCCAGTCCAAACAACGGCCTGAACTGATACACCCGCGCCATGAAGGCCCCCAATGGCTTCACCAGCAACATCAGCACCACCACATACAATCCAATTTGCATCCAACCATGAGCAGTTAAGAGCGCAGTCATGAAAACTTCTCCGGATACAGAAGCGCGATCAACAGATAACACAGGATCAACACGGACAGCACTCCGCCGACCCAATACAAAGGCGTCATGACTTCTCCCCCATCATGGATTGACACAATTTCACAAACACCCACGACGCCCCAAAGAACCCCACAACAATCGCTAAAAGAACCCAGTCCATGTGAACTCCTTTCGTCCACATAGTCATACCCCGCGCCGCCCCGCCGGATAATCAATACTCCATCAAGAACCACCCCACCCGCATCAAGAAACAATCAAGCAAGACCAATTCCCCACCCTCCCCCCGCTACGAGTTGGATAAAGAGCGAACGGTTTAAAAAGATTCATGCCTTGAGTGCGTGATATGTCGGCTGTGCGAACAAGAGCCGGTATCGCCAAGCGAATCGGTGAAGGCAACCCAAACGTCGATGATTGGATGAAATTCGGCGTTTACACTCGATATCGGACAGCGTAAGGGAGGCGTGTGGGGTGGGGCCGGCGCACGAAGAGCAGGCTTGCGCCAAGCATAAAAAGCGGCAGACTGGCGGGTTCCGGGACTGTGACGCCGAGTCCAGAGCCGGAGATTTTGAAGGCGAAGGCATAGATGCCGTCGGGTTGGGTGCTGGGGAGGGTGATATCCAACTCGGTGGCGGTGCGTGTAAAGGGAAGGTTGCCTAAGGAACCGAGCAATTGGACGCTGTCGATGGAACTTAAGCCGGCGAAGTCGGTGGTGCCGAGGGAGAGGATTTTTGCGACGTTGCCCGTGGTGGGCCAGCCCATCATGATGGCGTAGAGTTCGCCATTTTTGGTGGTGAAACGGAAGTCGGAACTGGTATGGGCACCGGAACTGGTGCTGCCTTCGGAGAACTTCGTCCAAGGGCGCGTGCCATAGATGGCCTCACCATCGATCGCGAGCCACTTGCCAATGCCCGTGAGAACGTCCTGCTCCGGCTGGGGGATTGTTCCGTCGGCTTTCGGTGCGATATTGAGCAGCAGGGAGCCATTCAGGGAAGTGATATGTGCGATCAGATGGACGAAAGTTCCAACGTTGGTGTTGAAGCCAACGTTGCTTCCTCCAAGTTCGACATATCCCCAGGCGGATACCGTTGGTGATGGTTTCTTCGGTTTGGAAGGGCAGGGCCTGGATGGAGGTAGGGATGGTCTTCTCGTAGTCCTCGGTAGCCCCGCCGAGGTAGGAATCCTGCTTTCCGGAAATAGTGACCTGCGGGCTGCCTGCCCACGCGAGCGCCTGATTGTAGTAATAGGCGGCAACTTTTTGTTTGAGCGGATCGAGCACGCGAGGATTGATGCCGTTGTCGAACCAGATCATGTCAGGATGGTAATTGTTGATGAGTTCGACATTGCGCTGGTACCAATCGTCGAGGAAATGGGTCATGGCATCATTGCCGTCGGTGAACGTTTTTAAATCGGGACGGTAAAAGTCGGAGCGGTTCAAGACCTGAGTGACGTTATTTTTATCGACATACGTGAGGGTGCCCGCGAAATCATTGGGCGTGGTCAAGCTGCCACCCGCATGCGTGATGCCGGGTCCGACGGGGCCGCTACTCACATTTTGGGCAACAAAGCTGTAGTTTTCGATCTCGTGATTCTGGATGCCGAATTTCAGGCCCACAGCGCGCACGGCCGTGGATAATTCACCGACGAGATCCTGATGCGGTCCGAAATTAGCCGTGTTAAAGGGCGTGACCTGACTATCCCAGAGCGCGAATCCATCATGATGTTCCGCGGTCATGGTGACATATTTTTCCGCCGACGCGTTGAATAAAGCAGCCCACGCATTCGGGTTAAAATTGGAGGCGGTGAATGGCTCATAAGCGCTTCCCGCGGCGTTATAAGCGGCGGCACCGGTGGCGTTCGGACCCTTTGTCGGGTCGAGCACGTCAAGGTACCCAAATGTATTGCGCGGTCCGAAGTTGGTGGTGAATTGATCGCTGATCCCGCTGTTGGCGCCGTTAATATATTTTTCGTCCCACTCATTGTGGGTTGCGGTGGACGAATAGAGCCCCCAGTGCATCATGATGCCGAACTTGGCGTCAGAGAGCCACTGTGGAACGCTGTTCTGCTGAAGCGATGTCCAATTGGGCTGATAAACAGCATTGGCGGGGATCGCGGCACTGAGGTTGGTGGCGGCGGTCACTTCGTCGGCAGTGGCGTTTGGAGCCGCCTGCGCAGCGGCGAAACGAGGCGTAGCCGCGAGGCCGACGAGTGCGGAGAAGGCCAAAACAAGCGGCCACCATCGGCAGCCCCGCCGGGGAAATGTATGCACCATAAACTCTCTCCGCTCGCCACGACCAACGACTATTTCGCCGCCGGATTTTGAAATGCACAAACGGCCGCTCCCCATCCAAGAAGAGGATGGTACCGCCGCTCAGGAATCATAACGGTGATAATGTACCATTGGAATGAGAATAAATGACAACAAATTTTTATCGTTCCTGAATTTTGCTGCGGGAAAATGACAGTCCGCCACTGTTTTCAGCTTGCACCTTTACTTGATAGACCGGTTCAAGAATGGAGGGGATTAGCACATCCCGGGTCGGGCCGTCGGCGATGATGCGGCCTCGGTCCATTACAATGGTGCGCGTGGCGTGGTTCCAGGCGAGGTTGAGGTCGTGGGTGACGAGGAGGACGGTGCGTTGTTGCTGTTGGACAGCTTCACGCAATTGTTCGAGCAGTTCGAGTTGGTGGAAGAGGTCGAGGGCAGAGGTGGGTTCGTCGAGGAGGAGGATGGGGGTGTTTTGGGTGAAGGCTCGGGCGATAGCAACGCGCTGGCGTTCGCCGCCGGAGAGGGTGTTGACGGGGCGGTCGACGAGGTGATGAACGTCGGCGGCCCACATGAAACGTTCGGCGAGCAGGAGGTCGGCTTCGGTCTCGAAGCCCATGGCGATGCGACCGGCCCAACCGGTGTGGGCGCTGGCGGCGTGGCGGGCCATGAGGATGATTTCGCGGACGGTGTAGCCGAAGTCTGAAGAGCCGCCGCCGATTTGTTGGGGGACGATGGCGATGCGTTGGGCGAGTCCGATCGGGCCGTAAGAAGAGGCGGGCTGATCATCGATTTGGACCGTACCGGAAGTAGGGGTGAGTTCGCCGAGAAGCAATCGGAGCAGGGTGGATTTACCGCAGCCGTTGGGGCCGACGATGGCGATGAGTTCGCCCGGGGTTGCCTGGAAGGAGATCTTTTCGAGAACGGGCTGCTGATCGTAGGAAAAATTCAGGCCGACGGCGGTGAGGCTTTTGATCGAAGTTTGAAGGCTCATGCGGCGTTCCCCCAGACGGATCGGCGCTTGAGGAGGAAGAGGAAGAACGGGCCGCCGCAGAGGGCGGTGACGATTCCGACGGGGAGTTCGCCGTGGAAGATCCCACCCGTGGCACCGACGAAGGTATCGGCGAGCATGAGGAACGCAGCGCCGCACAAAGGAGCGGCGACGGTGAGCTTTCGATGGTCCGCGCCGACGAGGCGGCGGCAAATATGGGGGCATACAAGTCCGACAAATCCGATCGGCCCGGAGAGCATGATGGCGGCACCGGTGGTGACGCTGGCGCTGAGAAAGCAGAGGGTGCGGAGGCGGGCGATGTTGACGCCGAGGCTGGTCGCTTCGACATCGGAGAGGGTACCGATGTTGAGGGCGGGGCTCGCGAGCAAGAGAGGAATGTATCCAATGGCGAGGATTACGGCGGCGAATTCGAGAACGCCCCAACTGACATCGTTCGAGACGGAGCCCATCATGTAGTTGATGAAGTTGATCTGCACCCCGGAGGGAGCGAGGGAATTCAGCAGCATGAGGACAGCGGAGGTGATCGCGGAGACGATGACGCCGACCAGGAGCAGCGTTAATGGATCGGCTCCGCCCGCGCTGCCTCGCCGAGGACGCGCGAGCGAAAAGACGAGCAGGCAGGTGACGACCGCACCGATGACGGCGGGGATCATCTTTCCCTGCCCCAGGATCAGCCGGAGTGCGGGTGAAGTTCCCAAAGTGCGGTAAATCCAGCCTCCGGCAAGCAGCCAGAGAAAGACGCCGACGGAGCTGCCACTGGAAATGCCTAGGACATAAGGATCAGCGAGCGGGTTGCGCAGGAGCGCTTGGAGAGTGACTCCGGCGCTGGAGAGTGCGAAACCCACGAGCGCGGCGGCGAGGACGCGGAGCATTCGCAATTCACGAATGTCTGTGCCCGGCCAGCCGAAATTGAACCGATTAGTGCCGACATCTCCGGGGCCAATCATCATGCAGAGAAAAAAGACCGCGGCGATCACGAGCAACCAGGCACCGCACATACGAGCGTATGCGGCAGGTGTGAGCAGGCGTTTCAAGGGGCCGCCTCCTTCGTCGAAGAGGTGGACCCGCTGCCTTTGTGAATGAGTTTCGCCAAGGCTCGGACTTGGTTTGGCAGATCGATCGAGGCCATCAGCGAGTTGCCGTCGGTGACGAGATAGACGCGGTCATTCCACACAGCGGGCAGCGGCAATTTGAGCCAGGGCTCGAGGCGGGGATCGTTGGCTTGCTGGTCCGGCTGATCGGTGCGCCGATGAGGAGAACGTCGGGGGCCAGTTTGACGAGGGTTTCGTTGCTGATGACGGGAAAGAGCGTGCCGACCTTTGCACCGACATTGTCACCGCCGGCGAGGGTCACCATCTGGTCAAGGAACGTCTTCGCGCCGGCGATATACATGGGATCGCGCGAGGTGACGTAGACGACCTTTGGCCTTGGCTGACCGGCGACCGCGTCGGCGATTTCCTTGAGTTCGGCACGGGCGAGAAGGACGGCTTTCGCGGCGGCGGCGTCTCGACCGCTGATATGGCCAAGCACGCCGACGGTCTTCCACAGATCGTCGAGCGTGTCGATTTGGATGTTGACCAGGTCAAAGTGATATTGGGCCGCAAGGTCGCGCGTGCGCTGTGAAATCATGGCGTCATTCATCTGCACGATCACCGCCGAGGGGTGCAGGGAGACCAGCTTTTCGTAGTTCATGGTTTCGTAATCGCCGACGACGGGGAGGTCTCTTTGTGCCTCGGGGAGGTAGATCTGGTCGTATTTGGTAACGCCGACGAGCCGGTCGGCGGCACCGATGAGGACGAGATTGAGGGTGGCTGCGGGGACGGTGCTGACGATTCGCGGGGTGGTGTCAGCGGAAGTGGCCGGGGCGGTGGCAGGAGCCTTCGGCACCGACTGGCCAGTGGTATCGGTCTTTTCGCATGCGGCGAGGAAGAGCACTGCGGAGAGGAGGATGAAACATTGTTTTGTAACCATGCCGCTCATCGTATGGACGTGTCCGTGGTGACGCAATCGGCGTTGGGTGATTCAGTGATGCAGACCATTGAGGTGGAGATAGTCCCACATTCATTTATCTGTTCTTGCATGGAGGAGCGGTTATCCCAGGTAAACCCGGGGCTATATGGGAATGGGCTCTCTTGCGGTTCTCGCGTGGCTCGTGCATCGTTACGTCAATCGTCAATACACAGCAACACCTTCGGGAGGTCCAACAATGTGGCAAATGAGCGCGCCGTGGTGGGAATTTGTCATTCGGGGCGTCATTGTTTATGTCTTTGTGCTGGTCATTCTGCGGCTGACGGGGAAGCGGCAGGTGGGACAGCTTGCGCCGTTCGATCTGGTGTTGCTGCTGGTCCTGAGCAATGCCGTCCAAAATGCGATGAACGGCGGCGACAACAGCATCACCGGCGGCATGATCAGCGCGGTGACGTTGGTGGGGTTGAACTATTGCGTCGGCTACCTCACGTTCAAGAGCAAGCGGCTGGAAGGACTGATCGAAGGACGTCCGGTGATTTTGGTTCACAATGGGCAAATCGACCATCGCGCGATGAATAAAGTGCGAATGACCACGCATGAACTCAATGCGTCGCTGCGAGCGGCGGGGTGCGCCGGGGTGAGCGAAGTCATGATTGCCATTCTGGAAAACGGCGGGAACGTGAGCGTCATTCCGAAGCATGGCCACACGGAGGGCGGAGCGGGATGAAAGTCGGCAGGAATCCGGCATTCACCCGGCATCTCTTCCTCCGAGCGGCCTGATGCGTTAATCTCCAGCATCTCACCGGGGGTAGCTCAGCGGTTAGAGCCGGGGACTCATAATCCCTTGGTCGTGGGTTCGAGTCCCACCCCCCGGAATTTCCTTGGGAAGTATGCCGATGATGCCTTGAAACAAGGCGTTTCGGCATGGTCCCTACCTTGGCGAAATGGGGCGAGAGGGGCGGCAATGGGGCAGTCGCATACCCGATATTCTACCCGAAATCTTCAAAAACCCCCTTGACCTTGCTACCCCATCTTGTTCCCGTGAAGTCCGCTTGGGATTTCATTGGACTTCATGGGAACAACTATCATGGGCATCAAAATCAAAATCGGTTGGCATAAAGACGCCAAACAATTTCGCAAGGTCATCGGAAAATCCTACACCCGTAGCGGTCGGTTGGCGGAAAAAGTTTGGTTCCTTGGGGCGGATGAAAATGCGGCGGTCAATAAGGCGATGCTCATTGCGGAGGCATGGGAGCAACTGAACGCCCAAGGGGGCAAGTATTGGACGCAAGATGTAATCGACCGCTTGAACGGCAACACCACCGCCGCCATCCCTTCCGCCGAAATGACCGTGGGGGCGGTCAAGGACGCCTACCTTGCGGAGTTGAAGGAACGCATGGTAGCGAAACAAATAACGGCGTCCCATTATCGCGGTCAGAAAAATCGGTTGGAGTCAGCGTTGGAAATCTGTGGTCGATTCATGCCGCCCGCTCGTCCGATGAAATCCATCGGCGAGGGGGAAATCAGAATGGCGGTATTGGCACTTTGCCAACGCCCGTTCCAAAAACGAAAACGCCAGATCGGCATGACCCACGCCAGCAATCTGATTAAGACGCTGAAATGGTTTCTAACATGGTCGCATGAGTTGAATTTTTGGGATCAGCCGAAACGCTTCCGCCGCCTATTCATGGTTCGCATCACCACCACCGATGCCGAAAAGAAAACTCGTTTAGAGAAAATGGCATCGCCCGAACCGATGTCATACTCCCTTGCAGAGTTGAAAGCGATATGGGATGCCGCAATGGACGCCCGCCACCGTTGTTGGATTTTGCTTGCTATGAATTGCTCGTTTGGTCCAATGGAGTTGGCAACCTTGAAGCGTTGGGAGGTTAAGACGGCGGAAGATGGGAGCATGTATATTGAACGCTTCCGCCAGAAAACGAGCGTCTACGGACGTTGGAAACTATGGGATGAGACGGCGATGGCATTGAGGGCGGTCATGGAGAAGGATGGGGAGTTGGCGTTATTGACGCGGACAAAAACGCCGTTGATTGAAGAAACCGAAACCGAACGTAGGGACGCCATATCACAATCATGGCGTTGGATACAACGGCGTAGCGGCGTCAAGGGCGGTTTCAAAACGCTTCGGAAAACATCCGCGACAATGGCGAAAGCGATAGGGGGACTTGAAGTTTCGGAAATGATGCTCGCCCATATTGAGCATGGTCAGAACAAGGCGTATTGCGGACGCCGTTGGGAAATGCTTGACCATGCCATCGGCATCATGCGGACTCAACTTCAAGACATCTTCATGGCGGCATTGAAGTTGGCGGACGCGGCATAGTTGGAAGTCATCAACTCGACCACGCCAACCTTGACCTATGGCGATGCTCATACTATTCATGCGAAGCGAAAGGCAGGGGTCAAACCGTTGCCCTTTCCATTTTAAGGCGTCCGACTGCACCGTGATCCTACCCATCGCCCCTACCGCCACCGACGCCCCAGGATCGACGCCAGCGGCAATCTAAAAGGAGTACCCCCCCCGCACCTGTCGCCTATTGTTGCTTATTGCGCCCCGAAACGACTGTAGCCCTATCTATCGCCATGACATGAAAACGAGAGATAGCCAATATAGAGCCAATTCAATGTCTATGACTTTAAGATGCCTATATTTCTTGGGTTTTTGGCGAAAATCAATATCGACCGAGTAAAAAACTTGCAACGATATTTGCTTTTCTGTCCGTTTAATGATTCTTATCCCCCTATGCTCCGCCCCCATGCTAAAAGAAATGGCGACGGCGGAAACAATCCAACCGTCGCCATTCCCAAATTAGGGAACTACGAACGCATAGGGAATATGAAATCCTACGCGTTGTCTTATTAGCCCTTATCCGTCAAACTCTTTTCCCATTGCCTATATACAATGTTAGGGTCGGTTGCGAATAGGGACTTATTTGCTTTGTAAAGTTTATCAATGTTCATAACCGCTTCCGTTGCCGACGATACTCTCCCCGACGCCCGCCCGTGTACAAGCGTTAGGCGTTCATACTCCGCTTGCTTCTCCGCGATAATGCGTTGCATCTCGGCACCGTAAGCCCTTGCAACCTTCTCCGCTTCACGCTCCGCCTTATGTTCAACGGAGACGCTATCAGCCAATAATTGTAGGCGTTTAACTTCCGCGATAACGCCAGCATCCTTTTCGCTTTGCTCCACGCTGATATTCAATTCCTTTAGCAATTGTTCCAAACGCTCCGCATCACCGTCCAGGGGTTTATCCGCTCTACCGATTATCGCGACGTAGGTTTCTTGCGACGTTTGTTTCTTGCTCGTCAAACTATTCTTAATACTTTCAAAAATGCTCATTTCTCAATTCCTTAATCATTGCCACAGTTATCTGAGGGAATGCGAGTACCCGAAACGGATTGCCGTTCCGAAAGTCGCTGCTCGTTTAGTTTCCAGTACCATCGCCCGCCTTTGCCAAAGCCTTTACGGCTCACGTCAAGGGCTAACGATTGGCGAGCGTTTATCAGCGTTGGCTTAGTTATGCCGATGGCTAATGCCGCGGCAAGAGCGTCGGAAGCGTATGCCGTTCCAGCGTGGTCCGCCAGATACTGAAGCAACCAATTCTCCGCAATCTCTCTTTTATTCCAAATCTTCATTCTTTTTTCCTTCCATCCATTGGTACTATATACATCGTCAAATTCACAACGGTTCAAACATTGAACACGCTCCCCAGCGATGACGGATTTCAATATCAGCCACGCGGATGCTGAAATCGGTGAAGGCTTGGGGGTCGGTGAAGGGTCGTGAAGGGTTTTTACCAAAAGTCCCTATAGAAATCTTTAAAAATAGTTTACTACAAAACCCTTCACACCCTTCACGCCTTCACCGATGAGCCGATGATGAATTCTCAAAACGCCCGATCATCGGATGCGACGTTGTCGGTGGCGTTGTCTGACACGATATCGCCAGCGATGCCAATACCCTTCCATAAATTGCCCTTGCGAGTATGACCCTGCTGATAGCCACGTTCTTTCAAGCATTTCGCCATGCTCATCGCGGTCATGGGATGAGACATTCCATTATCATCCGCCCAGCGTTTATAGGCATTGAACAAGTCCGATGATTTCGCGGTCGCATCAACTTCCATGACGCATTCCGAAGATAGGAATTGTCCGAAGATGTCGGACTCTTCGCGATAATCTGCCGTTGCGGATTTCACGGCATTGGGAATGGGCAATCCGTTTGAAATCCATCGCTTCAACCCTTGGATCATCCACGCCATGATGCCATCCGCTTCCGCCGCCAGTTTGCCGCCCTTTCCCTTCAAGGTCATATCCTTTTCAGCGTCGGAAATTGCCGCCGTAAATGGAACCAGCCGCATTCGACGCCAGATGCCATCATCCGCCGCCGCCACGTTGGGTTTATAGTTTGTCGCCAACCAGATTTTATGCGTTGGGTCAAACTCGAAAGGATGCTCATACTTGCGGCACGCTGGAATGCGGTCGCCGCCAGTCAATGCCTTGACCTTTTCTTCATTGAATGATCCGCCCTTGCGAGTTTCAACGGTGGTCGCGCATCGAACGCCTTGAAGTCTCGCAACGTCATCCGAGTTGCCGCCTTGCCGATTATCCGCCAGCAAAACGCTTGGGGACATTGCTTGCCCATAGTCGCCCAGACAGTAGAGCATGGTTTCGATGAATGTTGATTTCCCATTAGCCCCGCTTCCCCATAGAACAAACAAGCATTCTTCTCGCACCGAACCAGTCAGCGAATAGCCCACCGCCGTTTGGAGATACGAAATGATTTCATCGTCGGTCAGTATCCGCTTCAAAAACTTCCCCCACGTTAGGGCGGTTGCCGTTGGATCAAACGAGCATGGCGAAACCTTGGTTATGAAATCATCACGCCGGTGGGGGCGGACTTCGCCTGTCTGACAGTCAAGCGTTCCATTCTGCAAATTAAATAGCATGGCGTTGGCATCCAGAATTGACGCCTTCACATTGATATACGCCGTTGCTTCCTTAAGCATGGCATCGAGTTGGAATGTTTGATGGGATAGGGCGATATGCTTGAAATACTTCGCCCGATCATCATCCGACGTAATTCCCTTGGCGATTGTCGGCATGACTTCCATCACCAACCGATGAGCATGGCGGCGGATGACTTCCGCCGTCACCGCTTCCCATCGTTTCCCATCCCATCGCAACCATCGTTTCCATTCAGATACATACATAAGTTCATTTCGATAGGTATCCGAAAATAACTGACCGTTGCCAACGTTGGATGGCGAGTATATTTTCGCATTTGAAGTTGCGTTCGCGCCCACGACCCCATCGCCCCATCCGTCAAGTTTTTCCGCACCACATGCCTTACATGCCTTGACGCCCCTCGCCGTCCCATTGCTTGCGGCGGATGTCACCTTACTCGTCAGCCCAGCAACATCCCAAGGGGGCGAGCATCGCCCGTTCCATTCCCCCATTGCCGATATGACTTCCCCCACGCTCAGCCGTTCGCCACCGCATTCAAGGGATAGAATATGCCCCGCAACATGGAAAGTATGGGCATCGCCCCCTTGACCCTGCACCGCCGCTTCTGATGTTTTCAGATATTCCGCCGCCCGCTTTTGAAGATGCCGCCGATAACGGTCCTTATCGTTTTTGGGGACTTCAATAGTTGCCTTGGGGATGCTTGGCAAGGTATCACAGACGCCGTTTAAGGCGTCGGCGTCCGCGTCCGCATCTTGGGTATTGGCGGCAATATCGCCAGAAATCAACGCCAGCAACCATTGGGGAGCATCCGCCAAGGGGACGTTATTGGGTTGCGATGATGCTTCAAATACATACGCACGCCCGCTTGGATGGATGGAAGGGGGAGCAACGACATATCCGCCATCGCCACGAACATCCAACCCAACGAACGGCCAGAGTTTTTTGGAGTAGGATTTATTCCTATACTTCACGCCGTCCGATGGATAGGAAAAATAATACTGACTTCCGCCGCCGCCAGTTTTGACTTCCACCGTTTGCGGCAAGTCGCCATGTTCGGCGGTCAAGGCGTCAAGGGTATCTTGACCGCCCTTGTAGGCGTCGTTATCGAGCACCAGCAGTCTGTTTTCCGCACCAGTAGCAATGCCGACATTGGCATTGGGATACGATGCCCACCAGTTTCGGATAATGGTTTCGTCGCATGTAGCGTTATGAAATCCGCCGCTATGGATGGGCGTCTTATCGCCCGTTCGCAATGGAAACACTCGCCAGCCCCTGACCGCATACCATAATGCGGCAGCCAGCATTTTGTTGGTTTTGATTTCGCTTGGGACTTCAACGGCATCCACGCCGTCGAGTTGGTTGGTTTCGTTGCTCATGGCAACCACGCTTTCGCCCTATGCTCATGGAGTTGCTTCCGCATCGTAGAATGCGAAAGGGGCGAAAGATGGTTGGATCATCTTTCGCCCCCGGGTTGCTCGTTTGATTGAGCATAAGTTGTTTTGGATCACGTTATATTGATATAACAGAAATCAAACAGACAACCCTTCAAGGGGACTTGGTTCCAACACGTCCCTGACATTTTCTCTGATTACATTCTCGGAAAATATCGTTCATATCCTACTATCGGCTTTTGTTGAATGTTTACTTCAACGCCGCAATAATCGGGGGACTGTTGCCAGTAAGTTCCGAAGAGAAGTACCGGCATCGGCATTGCTATCTTATTCGGTTGTTGTGGTTTGGATTGAATACGTTGACACGCCCACTCCGCCCCAACCTATATCAATGATATGTTATAGGTTCGCTTATTAGTATATCGTCTTTTTGCTCAAATGTAAATACAATTCCTTTAATTATTTCTATTATATATAAGAGCGTTGTTAAGAGCGTTATTAAGTAATAGCCACGGGGGAAGGGATTAGCGGATTAGAACGGATGGTAGTGAAGGTCGTCAGAATGGAGCGTCATCGTCTTCGCCGTCCGAATGCGCATTAACGGTTGGGGGCGTTGGGAGCGTTGGGATTCTGCCCCTTGCCAATATGCCTGCCAGAATAATCCGCCAGCGAACCGTTCCCATCGGACGCCCCTCAAGTTCATCTTGCCGCCAGCAACGCCCCCAGCGAACCGCCAACGCCATCCCATTGAAGTCCCCCAAGGCGAGCATGATGCCAATAGGGATTTCATTCTGTAGGCACGATAGAATCCGCTACTCCCCATGCTCCCAACCGCACCCGATGCCTTACCCGATAAATTTCAAAACCTTGGCGACAAAAGAGCGAAAAGGGCGTATAAGTCCAACATTCGCATATATGCGAACTCTCATAATCCCTTGGTCGTGGGTTCGAGTCCCACCCCCCGGAATGGAACCCGACACGCATCCATTTGAAACCACACAAAGCGTTGAAACCACACAAAGCGTGAGTATTGCTAATAGTGTGAGATGGAATCGCCATTAACGGCCCCGCGCCAACTTTTGCAGATGCTTTACTCGCGCCGCAAACGTTTGTTCAAACGTGTGTTCGCTTGCGAAGGCTAATGCTCGCAGGCTGTGTGCTTTTAGTTCATCTGCCTGGTTGCATAGGCAGGCGATTTGTTGGGCGAGTAACTCGGGGCGATTGAGGGGAACGGTCCAGCCGGTACCGCTTTTTTCGACGAGGCCTCGGAATGCTTCGTTGGCGTATCCGGCGATGGGAACTCCGCAGGCCATTGTCTCTAGGTAGGTACACGACGGATCGCCTTGCCGATGGCAGCAGACGAAAAGGTCGACACGCTCGCGGATGAAGGGCATCAGTTCGGTTGCAAAGTCGAGGGTGTTGCGGAAAAGGACAAGCTCGCCGAGGTTGTTGGCGGCGACTTGTTGGCGCATCTCAGCTTCGAGCGAGCCGCCGCCACAGATGGTGAGGTGGAAGCTGCGCTCCGAGTCGCCGCAGTTCGATCGCGACGCGGACAAGATGATCGGCCCCTTTCATCGGAATAAGGCGACCGGAAAAGGCCAACCGCATCACGCCGCTCTTTTTCATCGTCTCAACTCGCGACTCAACGGCATCCTGCGATGCCAGCATGGCTGCGGTCACCCGGCTGTCAAAATACAACAGCGGATCGCGGCTAATGGCGTGATAGGAGTCATAGGTAGGCGTTCCATTGCATTGAATCCCGGCGGCCAGTCCGATGGCGCGGCGCTGGCGGCGTTCCTCCTGCCATTGCCAAAGGATGCGGTGCGCCCGCACGATCGGATTGACCTTTTCCATGCTTCCGATTTGCAGCCTCGTGCGAAGCGTGTATTCCGTCGTATAGACGGCGGGTACTCCCATCTGTGCGCAGAGTTCGACCAAGGCCGTTTGACGATAATGTGCCGCCATCAGAACAACAGCGCTTCGCTCCGCAAATGGTCGAAAGCTCGCCGGCTCGTAGGACGCGAGATGAAGTTCAAAAGGCAACTCGTCCGGCCGCACTGCGACCTGGTCCAGATCGTCCCCGCTCGCCCCTTCCTCAATGACCACCTGCACGGGACCCTTCCACCGCTTGCAGTATTCCGTCACGCCCGAGACGAATTTTTTCGTGAGGATAATTCCCTTGCCATCGGCATCTCTTCGCGCAAAGAATGACGGCAGGATGGTGAGGTAGTCGGGCATGTCCGGACTGTAACGAGCGGAAATGGCCGAGTAAAGAATATCACCGCAGCATGTGGTGGCCAGATTGTGGCGGAATCGCCAAACATCGCAGTGCGCGTTAGGCTACCTGCATGGCGAGCAGACATCGCCCCACGGGAATTATCAAATCGGTCGCACGGCGGACATTTTTTAGCACGGAGTTCACGCTTAGCGGGTTTTTGCGGGACAAATAATAAGTGCAAAAATGAAGACACGCTGAAGCGTGAACTCCGGGTTTCTGGGCTCCTTTTCCGCTTTTTGTGCATTCCGTGGTTGACGACATTTCGTTGTTTTGGATAACGGAGGATTTATGGATTTCACGCGGCGGCAGGCGATGGGTGTAGTGGCGGGCGGGGTTTTGGCGGGCTTGGCGGCGGAATGGCGGCTACCCCGGCGCGCGGGCAGACGATGCCCGCGTTTGATATCGCGGATGGGCCGTTCAAGCCGACGTGGGAATCGCTCGAGCAGAACTATCAACTGCCGGACTGGTACCGCGATGCGAAGTTCGGCATCTGGGCGCATTGGGGCCCGCAGTGCCAGCCCGGGCAGGGCGATTGGTACGCGCAGCGCATGTACGTTCAGGGTCACCCGCAAAATAAATATCATGTCGAGCATTATGGACCGCCTTCCAAGTTCGGCTTCAAGGATGTCATCAACGAATGGAAAGCCGATCAATGGGATCCCGCGATGCTGATCCAGCGATACAAGCGCGCCGGTGCGAAATTTTTCGTTTCGATGGCGAACCACCACGACAACACGGACATGTACGATTCCAAGTATCAGCCGTGGAATACCGTGAACGTCGGGCCGAAGAAGGACATTGTCGGGACATGGGCGAAGCTGGCGCGCGAGGCTGGCTTGCCATTCGGGGTGAGTGTTCACTCCGCGCGGGCGTGGAGTTGGTACGAGGTGGCGCAAGGCAGCGATAAAACCGGGCCTTTGGCGGGGGTGCCCTATGATGGCAAGCTGACCAAGGCGGACGGGAAGGGGACCTGGTGGGAAGGTTTGGACCCACAGGATCTTTATGCGCAGAACCATGCGATCGGTGCGCCGCCCGACCAGGCATACATCACAAAGTGGTACAACCGCGTCAAAGATCTGCTGGATAAATATCATCCCGAGCTGCTTTATTTTGATGATTCCCAGCTCCCACTCGGCGATGCGGGGCTGAACATTGCGGCGCACTATTTCAACGCGAGCCGGCAGTGGAACAACGGAACCATCCAGGGCGTCATCACTTCAAAAGGTCTGTCGCTGGCGCAGCAAAAAGCGGTCGTGACCGATCTCGAACGCGACATGACGGCGGACCAGTTGAGGATGCCCTGGCAGAAGGATCTCTGCATCGGCGCGTGGCATTACGATGTGAATCGCTACAAAACCGGTTATCGCAATGCGCGCTCAATGATTAATTTACTGGTCGATGTGGTCAGCAAGAACGGCACGTTCCTGCTCAACATCCCGCTGCCGGGCAATGGTCAAATCGATGACAAGGCCATCGCCTTCCTCGATGAAATGACCAAGTGGATGGACACCAACAGCGAGTGCATCTACAGCACGCGACCCTGGACTGTCTTCGGAGAAGGGCCTTCCGTTCTGAATGATGCGACGGTGAAGGACACCACCACGCCCAAGCGCGGCATCGGCCCCGACCACACGGCCAAGGACATCCGATTCACCGCCAAGGGCGACGCCCTCTATGCCATCGCCATGGGCTGGCCGGAAGGCGGAAAGCTGACCATTAAATCGCTCGCGGCGAATTCGCCTTACTACAAGCGCGAGATTGGCAGCATTCAATTGCTGGGCGCGCATGACAATGTCCCATTCACCCGCGACGACAACGGCGTCTCGCTCACCATCCCGGGCGAGGGTGCCAACAATCACGCGATCGCCCTCAAAATCGTTCCGAAGCAATAACAGCGCTCTTGAACCAGTGGAGGCTCTATGAAACTCACGAGGCGACAGGCACTCGGTGTGGCGGCGGGCGGAGTGCTGGCGGGTATGACATCCCAACTCAGGTTGCCCGGCGAGTTCGCACAAAAAACTCCGGACGACAACTCCGCTCCCGGCCCATTTAAGGCGACGTGGGAATCCCTCGCCGCGAATTACAAATATCCCGACTGGTTCCGCGATGCCAAATTCGGCATCTGGGCGCACTGGACCGCGCAATGCGTTCCTGAACAGGGCGACTGGTACGCGCGAAACATGTATCTTCAGGGGCACCCACAATACAACCATCACCTCAAGACGTATGGCCACCCCACCAAGTTCGGCTTCATGGAGATCGACAATCTCTGGAGCGCTGAAAAGTGGGAGCCGGAGAGATTGATCGCGCTCTACAAGCGAGCGGGCGCGAAATATTTCATGGCACTCGCCAATCACCATGACAACTTCGACGCCTACGACTCAACCCACCACGGCTGGAACTCCGTCAGGTCGGCGCGAAACGCGACATCGTCGGCGACTGGCAAAAAGTCGCCCGCGCGCCAGGGACTGCGCTTTGGGGTCAGCAACCACTCCTCGCACGGCTGGCGCTGGCTGCAAACCGCCTACGGTTACGACGGCGAAGGGCCGCTCGCCGGCGTGCGCTATGATGGCTACACGCTCACAAAAGAGGATGGCAAAGGCACGTGGTGGGAGGGCCTGGACCCGCAGGACCTCTACATGGGCCGCAACTTCGTCATCCCGGACGGCATCACCGGTGCCGCAGCCGTGCACGACTGGCATGCAAAATAACGATATGCCCGGCGCGGACCCGCTACCCACGCATCCCTTCATCAACAACTGGTACATTCGCTGCAAAGACCTCGTGGACAAGTACCAGCCCGACCTCGTCTACTTCGACACCAATGAGTTGCCCCTGGGCCAGGCGGGGCTTGATCTCGTGTCGCACTACTACAACGCCAGTGCCGCGAACCACGGCGGCAAGGTCGATGTCGTCGTCAATGGCAAACATATCAAACCCAACCATGTCGGCGCGTTCGTCGAGGATATCGAGCGCGGCGTCGCCGGCGGACTCCTCCCCGCATCCCTGGCAGATCGACACCTGCATCGGAAGTTGGCACTACAGCCGCCCGCTTTACGAACGCAAAGGTTACAAGACCGTCGCCCAGGTCGTCGGCATTCTCGCCGACGTCGTCAGCAAAAATGGCAACCTCATGCTCAACATTCCCCTGCGCGGCGACGGCTCCATTGACGAACTCGAAGTCGCCTTTCTCGAAGGCCTGACCGCGTGGATGGACGTCAACGGCGAAGGCATCTTCGCCACACGCCCATGGAAAATTTTCGGCGAAGGCCCAACCAAGATGTCGGGCCGCGAGCAGGCCTCCCGCCCGTACACGCCCGAGGATGTCCGCTTCACGACGAAAGGCGACACGCTCTATGCGTTCGTCATGGCGTGGCCAGAGTCGCGGAAGGCATTGGTCAAAAGCCTCGCAACCGGATCGCCGCAAGTGGCGGGTGCGAAGGTCACGGCGGTTTCGCTGCTCGGCTATGAGGGGCGGGTGGAGTGGAGTCAGGATGATCGGGGGTTGTCGGTGACGTTGCCCCAGAAGCCGCCGAGCGAGCACGCTGTGACATTGAAGATCCAAGGCGTTCCCACCACATAACGGGACGGTGGTGGTCGGGTATTCGGGTAAATCCGGGGCACTTGGGTCGCTCCCTGTACCCTCGAACCCCCCACCCCTATAATCCCCGCAACTCGTTTTCGAGCGCCTTTCATGTTGCGATTTCGCGTTTTTAAAGAAGGGTCGGCCCTTCCTCCCGCCGCGGCCGACCTCGACCTCTCCACCGCCTACCTCGTGGGTTCGGACAGCGTTCCGATTCGCGGAGAGTTTTCCTACGCCAACGGCGAAATCGTCTGCCGAAAGCGGCGCTGCCGGTCCGGCCGCGCTCACCATGTCGTGGGAGATGAAAAGCTTCGGCACCATCATGATGGAGACGACGCGCCTTCCCGAACGCGACGAACCCTATATTCTCTCCCTCGAATTCGCCCGCGGGCGCGTGATGCGGCTGATGCAGAAACGCGAGGAGTGGGGACTCTTCGACGTCGCCGAGGCAGCTTCGGTCAATGAGAAATCGCTGGTCGCCCGCGACTTGCTGCTCGAGGCGATCACCCATCAGGAAGATCCCGTGAAGGCGAGCGCCTTCGCCGACAAATGCCTGGAGACGGTGCTCCCGATTTCAGAACAGGCGGCAATGACGCATGCCGATCTGCTCCTGCAGCGGCGAATCTCGACGCGCAATTTTCCGCGCGGCGCATTTGGTGTTCGCATCGACCACACCATCGCCACCGAGGCTTATCGCCGCCTCATGCTGCCCAACGCCGACTTCGTGCGACTGCCGATGTGGTGGAAGACCATTGAGCCGCAGGAACAGGTCTTCGCCTGGGCGGCGATGGATGAATGGGTGGAATTCCTGCGGCGAGCGCGGGTGCCCGTGGTCGCGGGGCCGCTCGTCTATTTCGCAGAACCTGCGATTCCCGAATGGCTCTACATCTGGGAGCATGACTACGAAACGGTGCGCGACCTGCTTTACGAGCACATCGATCGCGTCGTGAATCGCTATGGCCAGCATGTCGCCCTGTGGAATGTTTTGTGCGGACTGCACGTCAACGCCCAGTTTTCGTTCACTTTCGACCAGTTGATGGACCTCACGCGCATGACGGTGGGACTGGTCAAAAAAATAAACCCCAAGGCCCGCACGATGATCGAGTTGACGCAGCCGTGGGGCGAGTATTACGCGGCAAATCAACGCTCGATTCCCCCGCTGCTGTATGCCGAGATGATCGTGCAGTCAGGCGTTCAATTCGACGTGTTCGGCGTACAACTTCGCTTCGGCATCCCGCGCGATGGATGTTGGCAGCGCGATCTGTTTCAAATTTCCTGCCTGCTCGATCGGTTCGCCGCTCTGGGCAAGCCGGTGATGATCAGTGCGCTGCAGGTTCCCAGCGCCCCCGTCGAAGGCGGTGCCGCCGGAACATGGCGCAAGCCCTGGACGGAAGCCTTGCAGGCCAAATGGATGGAAGCCGTCACGGATATCGCGCTGTCCAAGCCCTACGTCGAGGCCATCTGCTGGCATGACTTGACGGATGCGAACGTCAAAGGCGTGTCGATCCTGCATGGCGGGCTCGCGAATGCCGATCTATCGCCGAAGCAATCGCTCAAAACCTGGTCGTCGCTTCGCCGCGCCGTATTGAGTTTCCGCCAGACAACGCCGGCAACACCTCCCCCTCCCGCCGCCGCATCCAGCGCACCGACGCAACCGGACGGCCCAATCAAGCCACAATAACCCATGCCACGGTAAACCATGACCGTTCCACCCGATCCCGATTCCTCAATCCCGCCTGACGCGCAAGACACCCCGGACGAATGGGGCTGGTCCCGTCCTCAACGCATGGGCCTCGGCTGCATGCTCTTCCTGCTCCTGCTGTTTCTCACGATCCAATACACCCGCCGCCCGTTCCTCCTCAACGACCCCGCAGTCATCGTTCGCGGTGAGCGAATCACCCTCCCCACCCGCACCGATCCCAACACGGCCACAGCGCTTGAACTCACCCGTATCCCCCACCTCGGCGACAAGCTCGCCGCGAAGATCATCGACTACCGCGAACGCCGCAAACCGCTCACCCCGGAGGGGATCGTCTTCCACACTCCGGAAGACCTCTCCCACATCCCCGGTCTTGGCACTAAAACGCTCGAACAACTGCGGCCCTATTTGCAGTTCCCCGACGACGCGGAAACCCAACCCGCAACTCCCCCGGACCAGCCACAATAAACGCAACCCTCAAAGGGTCAGCATCTTCCTGTACTCGCCGAGCCGCTTCGTGACTTCATCCTTCGTGACCTTGCTGATCCGATTGAGCGAGAAATCTTCGATCGTAAAGGACGCCATGACGGTCCCCGCGGCGATCGCGTTTTTCAGCGTGTGCAAATCATACGTATCCTTGGACGCCAGATATCCCAACAGCCCGCCCGCGAATGAATCGCCCGCACCCGTCGGATCCACAACCTTCGGCGTGGGAAATGCCGGCAGCGAAAAGATGTCGTCACCAATCGCCGCGATGCAGCCGTGCTCCCCTTTCTTCAACAGAACAATTCTCGGCCCGCTCAATTTGACCAGCTTTTGCAGGTCCCGCAGCGCTTCCACGAGGTTCAGTTTCTTCGTCAGGAGCCGGGCTTCGAGGTCATTAAGTACGATGCCGTCAAATTGCTTAAACGCCTGCATCGATTCCGCGTGGAACTGCTTGATCCACAGATCTCGCGTGTCGGCAATCGACAGCCGCGGCGATTTCACCTGCCCGAGCAGATCCAGTTGCAGGTTCGGATGCGTCGCCGCGAGAAAAACAACTTTGGAATCAGCAAACTTCGCGGGCAATTTCGGCGGAGCTTCAATAAGCACGTTCAGATCGACCTCGAGCGTCGTCGCCTCATTCATTGTCGGATCGTACGTCCCTTTCCACCGGAACGTTTTCGACCCCACCCGGCGTTCCAGCCCCGAGATGTCGATCTGCGGATTGGCGAAAGCATATTCAAACTCCTTCGGGAAATCCTCACCGACGACCGCAACGAGGCGAACCTCCGTAAACGCGGCTGCCGCCCATGCGAAATAAACCGCCGACCCGCCCACCACGTGATCGGCGCTGCCTGCGGGAGTCGTGACATAATCAATGCCGATGGAACCTGTGACAAGAAGCGACATGTAAGCCTTTCAAATTCGCGGGGGGGGAGGGGAGGGGATTATCCGAAGCGGAATGATAATGGAAAACGGAGTACCAATAAATGCTCACGGCTCGCAGCTCACGGCTCACCGTGCCTGGTCAAGACGCCGTGGTGATCAACAGCTCTTTCTTGACTTGCCCACGCCGAACCTTATGATCGCCCCTGTTCACGGCGTTCACCATTTCCCGAGGCCCCCCATGCACCCACTTCTCACCTCCCTCGCCCAAATCGCCGCCTCCAAAATCGACTCCGACACCCCTCGCGTCGAACCCGCCTCCAACGCCGTCACCTGGATCATCACCGCCGTCATCGTCGTCGCCATTCTCCTGATGGCCTTCAAAAACGCCCGACGCACCAACAGCATTGATGAACAACCATAATTGCCCGCGCCACGGCGCGGTGCTTCCCATATCCCGGTTCTTCTAGCGGAGGTCGCCCCATGGCAAGGTGGATCGTCATCGGACTCGTCGTGCTGAATGTCCTTCTGGGCATCGGCGTTTATTCTCGCATCGGCGGCGAAAAAACCGCCTACGCACAGATCGGCGGCGCAAAATCGTACATCGCTGTCGCAGGCTACAGCGCCGGTGATACCGTCCTCTACGTCCTCGAGCCCGGCACCGGCCGACTCGTCGCCATCCGCACCAGCACCATCGATCGCAAAATCACCCTCGCCGCTGGCCGCAATGTCACCGCTGACCTCGCCCGCATCAAATAACTCAACCACCATTCGCGTCTTGACCTTCTGAACACTCACCCGTCTTGCACCTCCAGGTGCGGGAGTCTCAAATGAAAAACAATTCTTCCATCCTCATGGCCACCCTCACCCTTACCGCCATCGTCCTCGGCGTCATCCTCCTCGCTACCCCGCCACGCCCCGCCCAGGCCAACATGATGGACAACGAGTCCGGACTCACCCTCATCACCTCCGGCCAGGCCCAGGGCACCGAGGAAATGCTCATCATCATCGACAAATCGACCGGCAAAACCCTCGTCTACCGCCTCAACCAAAACAACTTTGAACTCGTCGGAAGCACCGACCTCAACGCCATCTTTGAACACAGCGGCACCACCGCCCGCTAACCCAACCCTCCAACTTCCACAAAACCAAAGCGACGCGAACCCCCAAAAGTTCGCGTCGCTTCATTTTAAACCCTCATTCCCACCCATCTAAAAGCGAATCCCCCACCTCGACAACATCCATCCTATACCCCCTCCCCATTCGTGTCTTCGTGTTTATTTGTGGCTAATTTACGTCGTCTCCGTGAACTCTATCTTCTCCGTGATTTCAGCCCCCCCTACCCTCACACCGTCACCATCAAATGCGACCCCCCCACCCGTTCCCCATTCCCCTGCACAAACCGCATCCCCAACTTCTCCATCAATACCCGATCCCGATCCTCCCCGGGATTCTTCTGCGTCAGCAACTTATCCCCCGCAAAAATCGAATTCGCACCCGCCACAAAACACAACGCCTGCGCCTCATCCGACATCTCCACCCGCCCTGCCGACAACCTCACATACGACCGCGGCATCAATATCCGCGCCGTCGCGATCATCCGCACAAACTCAATCCCATCCACCTTCTCCTGCTCCGCCAGTGGAGTACCCTCCACCCGCTGCAGCGCATTGATCGGCACCGATTCCGGATGCGGATTCTGCGTCGCCAACTGCATCAATAACCCCAACCGATCATTCACACTTTCCCCCATCCCGATAATCCCCCCGCAACACACCGTGATCCCGGCTTCCCGCACACGTTTCAAAGTCTCCAGCCGATCCTGATACGTCCGCGTCGAAATAATCTTTCCATAAAATTCCGGCGACGTATCCAAATTGTGATTGTACGCATAACACCCCGCCTCCTTGAGCCGTTCCGCCTGCGACTCGCTCAACATCCCCAGCGTGCAGCACACCTCCATCCCCAGCCCATGAACGCTCCGCACCAGCTCCAGCACCGAATCAAATTCCTTCCCATCCTTCACCTCCCGCCACGCCGCCCCCATGCAAAATCGCGTCGAGCCCTCCGCCTTCGCCTGCTTCGCCTTCTCCACCACATACTCCGTCGGCAACACACTGTGCCGCTCCACCCCCGTGTCATAATGCGCCGACTGCGGACAATACGCACAATTCTCCGGACACCCGCCCGTCTTCACTGACAGCAACGTCGAACGCTGCACCTCACTCGCCGAAAAATACTCCCGATGCACCCCCTGCGCCTGAAAAATCAAATCCGGAAACGCCTGCCCATAAACCCCCCGAATCTCCGCAATCGTCCAATCATACCGAACCATATCAACGCCCATCAAAGAAAGACAAACCCTAATTATCATGCCCCGCGCACACCCCCGTCAAACCGTTCTTTGGCCTCGCCGGCGCAGCCTCAGGGCGACCGCATTTTACATTTGTAAAACCTTCAACAGATAATTCGTGTCCCATCCGGCTTTGAGACGTTTAATGGCGATGCCTTTCCGGCAGGTCTTTTCCTGCTTCAGGAGATTGAGTGCCGCACGTCTGACCCGCGAGAGGTTCTCGGCTGAGTGGCCGGTCCTCACCCGGCTCTGATCTTCGTTGAATTGCACATCCAGCATCCAATGCAGATTGTTCTCCACCGACCAGTGCCCGCGCACGAATTCGGCCATCCGCTCCGCCGTCACGTCTTGATGCGAGAACAGATAATACCTTCGCTCCTTCGTGCTGCGGTCCCCGAGAATCTCCCGCTCCGATTCCACCATCGCCACTCCGCTTAAGCCCGCAAAGCCTCGCGCTGCCTCTCCCAGGTGCTCCACCTCCGGCGTGATCCAAAGCGTTCGCTTCTTGATCCTCCCGTGGCCGGCATCGGTCTCCTCATGCACTTCGTGGATCAATCCCTTGAAGCCCTGATGGACCGCCTCCTCGAAAAGCGTCTGAACCTTGGCCTCCAGGATTCCCTGATTGCCTTTCAATGCCAGGACGTACTCCCCGCCGCCCTCTTTGATCTTTCCGGCGATGTTCCTCTGGCAGCCCATCGCGTCGATGCTCACCGTTGCGCCGTGCAGGTCGAGAAGTTCCAAAAGTCTGGGAATCGCGGTGATCTCGTTGCTTTTGTCGTCCACCGCCATCTGGGCGAACACCAGCGAATTGGCCTGGACAAAGGCTGAAACCATGTGCACCGCGGAATGCGGATCCCAGGCATTCTGAAAACTTCTGCGGAGAGTCTTGCCGTCGATCGCAATCAACTTGCCGCCCAGCGAGCCAACGAGCCCGCGCATCCAGCCCATGAAGCAGCGTTCAAAGGCCTCGGGATCGAGCCGGGCAAAGACCCGGCGAAAGGTGTCGGCGGTGGGAATGCCGTGGGCCAGATCGAGAAAGCCCGCCAGCCAAGGGCGCTTGGAAAGCCCGAACTCCTCCATGCCTTCGAAATCATCATTGCCGCAGATGACCGCCATGATCGCGATGGTGAGAATGACCATGAGCGCATGACGTTTGCCTTTGGCACCACGAGGATCGGGCAACTCCGCGAAGTGTTCCGCAATTGAACTGGCCATCCTGGCCTCCTTTTGAATAAGTGTTGCATCCAGTCAACACCTCTCAAAACGAGCCGCTATGACCCTTCGTGCCTTCGTATTCCTGAAAATGCTTTTCGCCCTAGGCGCAGCCTGCCGATGACATGCTAAACCCGCTATAATCAGTGCCACAAAAGGAGCCTTCATGAATTGGCAGCAGCCCATCCCCCATAGCTACACGCAACTCTCCGCTGACGCCTTGGTCGAGCGCATCGCTCAACGAAAGGCCCAACTCGGCGAACGCCTCGTCATCCTCGGGCATCACTATCAGCAGGACAACGTCATCCGTTTCGCCGATGTCGTCGGCGACTCGTTTCAACTCTCCCGCGAAGCCGCCAAACTCACGAATGCCGAATACGTCATCTTCTGCGGCGTTCACTTCATGGCCGAATCCGCCGACATCCTCACCAGCGATTCCCAAAAGGTCCTGCTCCCGGACATGGGTGCCGGCTGCTCCATGGCCGACATGGCGCAACTGGACGATGTCGAAGACGCCTGGAACATCATCCACGACGCTTGCGCCCCGATCGATCATTTCACTCTCGTCCCCATCACGTACATGAACTCCGCCGCCTCCCTCAAATCCTTTGTCGGCGAACACGGCGGCGCGGTCTGCACCAGCAGCAATTGCGAAAAAATACTCCAATGGGCTCTCCATCAAGGAAATCCCACGCTCACTCCTCAGTCTTCAGCCCTCAGTTCCCTCGCCTCCACCAAGATCATCTTTTTTCCCGACCAACACCTCGGCCGCAACACCGCCCATCACATGGGTTTCCCGCTCGACTCCATGGTCGTGTGGGACTACAAGCAACCTAGCGGCGGCCTGAGCGAAGAGGAACTTCGTGCCGCGACCTTCATCCTTTGGAAAGGCCATTGCTCGGTGCATCAACTGTTCCGCCCGGAGCACATCGATCAGGTCCGCGCCAAACATCCCACCGTGAAAGTCATCGTCCACCCCGAGTGCCGCCACGAAGTGGTCGTCAAGGCGGATATTGCCGGCTCCACGGACCTGATCGGAAAAACCATCTCCGCCGCGCCCGCCGGTTCGGTCTGGGCCGTCGGCACGGAAGTCCACATGGTCAACCGCCTCGCCAAACAGCATCCCGACAAGCACATCATGATCCTCTCCGAGTGCCAGTGCCTCTGCACCACGATGTACCGCATCGACCCGCCGCACCTGCTGTGGATGCTCGACAATCTCGTGGAAGGCAAAGTCGTCAATCAAATCACGGTCGATCCGTACACCAAATACTGGGCTCGCGTGAGCCTCCAGCGGATGCTCGACATCACCGCGGGCAACCTCGTCTCCCTGCCCCCCGAACCTCGGCCCACAAAACCGGCCGCCTCCCCCCTCCGCATCCTTGCCCACACCTGACACCTGACACCGACTGATCTCGACCAATCCACCACGCCCGCCGCCACCAGCGGCGCGGGCACCGCGCAACAACACCCCCCTGCTCTTTAATCTGTTGTAAAGAAGTAGAACTGTCACCCTCTTAACGGAAGTAGAATTGTCACCTGTTCATGCTGATCTCACGCGGGCAAGGGCCGCCGCGGCCGGGGCGGGGGGGGTGGGGGAGGAGGCCGCGGCGGCCCTTGCCCGCGACGCTTGGATGGCCCTGGCCTCTCGGTTGAACGGATGGTCCGGGCCGGGCCGATATCTCCGATTGTTGACCTGCATTGGCATGGGTCGAGTTTTCACCGCCGGCGTGGGGCGGCTTGCCAGTTCCCGGCAACTCAAGCGTTGCCCGCCGCGTTCGATCCGCAGCGTTCCATCGCCTAACTGCCGGACCGTCACCTTCCTGCCCGCAAGGCCCACCGCATCCCCTTGTGCTTCGATCTGCAGCCACCGGTTCCTCCACCGGACACACCAGTCCTGACCCACCACTCGCTCCTCTTGCACGCACAGAATCTCCGCGATCCCCTGGGGTGCCTTCCGATGTACATTTGCCTCCCGGACCGCCTTCACGGAAAAACGCCGGTTCAACTCCGGCAACAGCGTCTTGTCCAGAAGCGCGTTGGCCTGCTCCATGTCCGAGATGCCACGCAGCCGGAGTTCCTTGACCAGCCGATCCTGGAACACCCGGTGCTTTCTCTCCACACGCCCCTTGGCCTGCGGACTCCTTGCCTGAATCAATTCCACGTTCAACTCCTTCATCGCCCGACCAAACTGCGTGGGCTTCTCCGGATGCTCCTGATCCCGGTAAATCCCGTGGCGATCCACATACACGCTGCGCGAACCCCATGCGCCTTTACCCACCGACCCAGGACATCGAAGGCCGCCTCGGTCGTCTCGGCTGAGTAAAACCGGGCGTAAGTCTTGCCCGTCGCATCGTCCACCATCACCATCAGCACACGATACGGGCCGTCTTTATTGCGTCCCTCAAACCAGTCGTGATGCGAGCCGTCCATCTGAATCATCGCCCCGAAGTTCTTCCGGCGTTCCCGCCGCTGGCGATGCCTGGAGCGGCGACGCATCGGCTTCCACAGGTGCCGCTCCTTGAGAATCCCCGTCAGCGTGTCGGGGCTCACCACAAGGCCTTCCTCGGCAAGCTTCTCGCAGGCCAGCGTCGGACCAAAGTCCCGGTAAAGTAACTGGTGCCGACACACGATCTTGTCCCGCAGTGCCTCGGGCAGCCGATGGTTGCTCACCCGCCCACGCAGACGGTGAGTCAGCCCGCCATCGCCGCGAGCCTTAAACCGCTTCCATACCCGCCGCGCCTGACGCAGCGAGACGGCCATCCACTCCGCCGCCTCCACCACCGTCCACTCGCCACGCTTCACCCGGCTCATTGCTTCCAGCCGTACACGTTCCTTTGACGACATAAAAAGTGTATCCATCCCGCCGGTATACCCCGGCGACGGCAGTGACACTTCTACTTCGGCTATGGGGTGACAATTCTACTTCGGTACAACACCCCCCTGCTCTTTAATCGTTGACCGTCCCCTCTTCCCCCCCCACAATTGTCCCAATACCCATCTTCCCGAAAGGCCGCTCATGCCCACCGCCGTCTCCACCCAATCCTTCGCCACCGAATCCCGCAACCCACACACCGGAAAAAAACTCCGCGTCGCCCTCATCGGCTGTGGCGGAATCTCCGACCTCCATCTTCGCACCTTTAACACCTTCCCCGATGTCGAAGTCGTCGCCGCCGTCGACACCCGTCCCGAACGTCTCGACTGGGCTCGCGAGAAACACAACATCACCCGACTTTTCAAAGACTGGAAAGAGATGCTCCGCGCCGTCAAGCCCGATGCCGTTGATGTCTGCACACCCAACGGTGTCCACGCCCCCGCGATCATCGACTCACTCAACGCCGGCTGCCACGCCACCACGGAAAAACCGATGGCGATGACGCCCAAAGAATGCCAAAAAATGATCGACGCCGCGCACAAGCACAAGAAAAAATTGGCCGTCGGATTCCAATATCGTTTCCACCCCAGCACCCGCTTCCTCGCCCAGGCGCGCGAAGAAGGCGAGTTCGGCAAGGTGATGTTCGTCAAATGCGAGGCGCTCCGCCGCCGCGGCATCCCCAACTGGGGCGTCTTTGGACAAAAAGATCTACAAGGCGGCGGACCCATGATCGATATCGGCGTGCACGTGATCGAGATGGCGCACTACGTCATGGGCTCGCCTAAGCCGATCGCCGCATCCGGAAACACGTGGACCTATCTTGGCAACAAGCCGTCCACTGTCGCCTCCCAGTGGCCCAACTGGGACCACAAGACCTACACCGTCGAAGACCTCGCCATCGGCCAAATCCGCTTCGACAACGGCGCGATCATGCAGATCGAGGCCTCGTTCGTCGCGCACATCGAAAAAGATGTCTGGAACTTCACCCTGATGGGCGAAAAAGGCGGCTGCACCTGGGACCCCGTCGCGGTCTTCACCGATCGCGCCGGACACATGACGAATTCCACGCCAGCCTTCACCGGCGACGGCTCATTCGACACGCTCTTCAAATACAAGTTGCGCAACTGGGTGGATGCGTGCTTGTACAACAAACCGCTGCTCGCCCCTGGTGAAGCCGGCCTCGCCGTGCAGAAAATGCTCGACGGCGTCTATCGTTCCGCAGCCGCCGGCAAAGAAGTGCGAATCGACTAAATCCACTGCCGTCAAAAAGCCGGCGATGGCATCGCGGGAAGGTGCTCTCGCTCGCACAAACCTCACGGCACCTTTTGGACAGCTATCCCCACGGCCTTCAACCTGTGCCGGACGAGCCCTTCTGAATTTCCGCGCGCATCATCTCGTCCTGTGCCACAAAAACAGTCGCCGGTGCGCCGGGTCGATACGTCCACTCGCATGTATCCTCACTCATTTTCCCTTCGCGCACGCCCCGGGCCGTGACACGATTTTCCCCTTCCTTCAGTGACACATTCTCCCACTTAAAAACACAATACTCGCCGGTCTTTTTTCCCGCGCTCGCCCCGTTCACGAACAACTCCACCTCCTCAAGATTCGAGTAGACCTTCACCGCAATTTCCTGCTGTCCCCGAACGCTGAACCGTTTACTAGTGATATGGATCACCGGCTCCGCCGACCAGTTCGCCTTGTAATAGTAAAAAGCATCTTTCCGTGTCTTGCGGTCATACGTCACCAGGCCTTTGTTGTTCCGGCCCGCATGGTCACCTTCCTTTCTGGCGTCGGCCGAGAAATCAAACATGTTCCACACAAACGAGCCCCACACGCTCGGGCGCTCGTGGATCGCCGGCCAATACGTTTCGTGAAACACACACTCATATTCTTCTGAATGATCCATCCGCACCGGATGTTCCGAATGAAAGTAAACGCTCGCACCGGCTCCGTATTCGCTGATCGCAAGCGACCCCTGCGTCTTCAAAAATTTCGGAAAGTCCGCCAGCGTCCCGTTGTACCAGCCGAAATAACGGTTCTTCCCGAACGTGTCGGTGATCCCCGGCCACTCGCGTGGATAGCTGTTGGCCACCGCAAACGCCATCGTCGTCAGCCGCGATGGGTCCTCCTTGTGCGCAAGGTCATTCATCTCCTTGAACAACGGCACCGGATCGCCCCGTATAGACGAAACCTCATTTTCCAAGCTCCAAAAACAAATCGCCGGATGGTTGATGTTCTGCCGAATCAACTCCGTCAATTGCTGCTTGGCATTCAATGCAAAGGCCTTTCCCGGCGTCACGGCATTTACGATCGGCACCTCCGCCCACACCACAATCCCCGTGCGATCGCACAATTGATAAAAATAGTCCGCATGCTGATAGTGCGCCAACCGAATCGCCGTACAACCCATCTCCTTAATCAGCGCCATATCCTCATCGTGGTCCGCGTTTGAAATCGCCCACCCTTTGTCGGGTCGATCCTGGTGCCGGTTCACGCCATGCAGGTGATACGGCTGGCCGTTCAGAATGAACCCTCTCTCCTTGTCGATCGAAAACGTGCGAATGCCCAGGGGCTGCGTGACTTCATCGATCACGGCCCCATCGCGCACAACATCCGCCGTCACCTGATAAAGATAAGGATCCTTTCGGCCGTTCCATCGATGCGGCTGTGCGATCCTGAGTGTCGCTTCAACGGGCACCGTTTGATCCGCTCTCGGCGCGGCAGCCTCATCAGATGTCGCAACCTGTTTGCCATCCGCATCCACGATGCGCGTGACCACTCGCACGTTCGTTGTTTCCGCACCCGCGTTCCGCACCCATGTCCGCACCTTCACCGTCGCGGAAGCGTCGCTAATATCCGGCGTGCGGATCGCCACGCCGCTGGACCCATTGTCCAACGGCGAGATATGCACCGGATCGAGCACCATCAACTCCACTGGCCGATAGATACCCCCGAAGAACGTGAAATCCGCGCTTAACGGCGCGGAGTCGTCATCGTATTCGTTGCTCACGCGGACCGCGATCACGTTATCGCCCGTCCGCGCGGCCTTGGTAATATCAAACGCAAACGCCGCAAAGCCCCCGACATGCTTTCCGATCTTGGTGCCATTCACGAACAGATCCGTTCGCCGGTTCGCCGCTTCAAATCGCAGCACCAGCGTTTTTCCGGCCATGTCCGGCGTCACGTTCAGATGTCTGCGATACCAGCATCCCATTCGCACATAATTCGCCGCCCCCTCAAAACCTCCGTCCTCCCCATCCAGATTATTCCATGTATGGGGCACGGTCACGGCCTGCCAGCCCGCATCATTCAGATCCGTCTTCTCCCCCAACAGCGGATCGGCCTGAACAAACTTCCACCCATGCGTCAGTAGAATTTCTCGCCGCCCCCCGATGGATGATTCCATTGCAGGTGCTTCTTTGCGGGTCGCGCATCCCGCGAGCACGCACAAGCCCAACATCGCCATCAATAGTCGTTTCATAGATTCTCCACCCACGCAAAAGAGGCAAGTCGCCCCGGACAGGCACGGTCGGGAATCTTAAACGGACTTTCGAGGGTTGAACATCGACCGCCTCTGCCATTCGAGGCCCACCGCATCGGGCACAGGCCCCCCCCGTTCGCTAAAAAATAATTCTGCTCAACCGCACCAAACTCCAAACCTTCGCCTAAAATCAATAACCGGGAACCGTCCGTTACACGCCATCGTTACCACGATGACAGAGCTTTTCAGGGCCGTTCCACCCCTCGCCTCAGGAAGGACAATCATGCAACGCTACCGAGTTCTAGCCGTCGAAGATGACCCCGGCAACAAGTTGGTGCTGGCCAACATCTTCAAGCTCAGCGGCTGCATCGACGGCATCTTTGAGGAAAACGGCAACGCCATCCTCGACATCGTGCGCTCCTCCTCCATCGATCTCATCCTTATGGACATCACGCTCACCAATTCCACCCTCCACGGCGAACCCGTCGATGGCCTGGAACTCACCCGCCAAATCAAAAAGCTCGCCACCATGCCCCCGCCGCCGGTCGTCCTCCTCACCGCCCACTGCATGACCGGCGACGCCGACCGCTTCCTCAACGCCTCCGGGGCCGATGCCTACATTGCCAAACCCCTCCAGGACATCGAAGGCTTCATCGTGTGGCTGTCTCTCACAGTGGAAGAATACCGCGCTCGAGTGAATAGCCTCGCCGCCGAGCCCCCTCAGCCCGCATTGACATGACCCACGATACATCCCCGCCGGGCTGCCGAGCCAGCCTTAGCGAATGCGGTGCACAACGGACTTCGGATCACGCCGCCCATCCATCACTGCCATTAAATAGATCTGTGGTTCGTTTAATCGGTACAGCACCAAATAGGGAAACCGCGAGAGGCGTGTTTTCCGAGTTTCCCGGATGTAGAGCGGGTACTGAAGAGGATTCTCGATAATGCGGAAAATCAGCAGCCCAAGCTCGTTGAGAAACTCTCTACCCAACCCTTCACGAGCACTCTCGTAATATTCGGCCGCCCGAAGAATATCGCTTTTGGCCTCGGGTTCAATGATCAGGTGACGCATGCAATTTGCTCTTTATCTCAGCAAAGACTTGTTCCCAAGGCTCACCCCGGGAGCCCTCCCGATCAAAGCGGTCGAGGCGGGCGTCTAACTCCCGCTTCTGGTCCTCTGAAAACGACAGATCTGCCTCGCTCAACCGCGTGCCCAAAATTGCAAAAATCTCACGCTGCTCGGAGAGCGGCAAGGAAAATAGCTCCGTGATTACTGCGTCTTTGCTCATGAAAGCAGATTAGCCAGTACGTCCTTTGAATACAATAAAAACTTAAAAACTTCGACACCGCCACGTCGCCTAGCCAGATCGAAATCACCCGCTAAAATTTAGTCATGCCCATCACCCGCGTAAAAATTTGCGGTATCACCCGCCCCGAAGATGCCGCCCTTGCTGCGGAACTCGGCAGCGACTTCCTTGGCCTCAATTTCTTTAAAGGGCCGCGCAAGATCGGGTTTCACACCGCCGTTAATCTCATTCGCGCAACTGCACAGGGATCTTCGCGATGGATCGGCCTTATGGGCGACACCGACCTCGTGGCAAAGACGACGGACGACCTACAGGCCATGCGCACCGCTCTCGATGCCTGCTCGTACATCCAACACTACGGCACGGTTGCCCAGCTAGTCGATGCGTTTTCCCGCCTTGGGCCAGCATCGCCTTATTTTGAAAATGCGTGGTTCATCTATCACGTTCCTGCGCGAGAATCGCTCCGTTTGCTCTCTGTCGTGCTTAAATCCCTTCCCTTCACGCCGGCCGCTGTCCTTCTCGACACCGCCTCGGAAAAACTTGGTGGCACTGGCCAGTCCTTCAATTGGAACTGGGTCGCCGAAGCTCGAGACGACGGCGAACTCGACGGCCTCCCTCCGCTCATCCTTGCGGGCGGACTCACGCCCAACAATGTTGCCGATGCGATTCGCATCGCCCAGCCGTATGCCGTCGATATTTCCTCGGGTGTGGAAGTTCCCAATCAGCCCGGCATTAAAGATGCGATCAAAATGCGTGACTTCATCCAGGCGGTGAAAGGAGCGTAACGCCGCGTTACTGCCGCAACTGGCTCGCGAACACGGTTTGTTCAATGCGAATCTTTCCGCTCTCATCCCGCAGCCGCAACGTTACAAATCGATGCTCGCGCACTCCGCCAAAATCCAACGTGCCAAAATTATTCTCGGTCACCGCACTGCCCGACCGGTCGGCATTCGGCGCGACCACCCCTGACTCTTTTCCCGCGAGCAATCCGCTCGTCAACTCCACCAGCGGATAAGTCTTCCCGTCCGCTTTATTGCGTGCGATGGCTGTTAGTTCTCCCCAGGGGCGTCCGCCGCCACCGCTCACAAATAACAGCCCCGAGATATGATTCTCAAACGCCCAGCGCAAAAAATCGCCCTGCTCGGGCTGATAGTTCCTCCAGCTATTTCCTCCCGCACCCGCGTAATCTGCCAACAAATCCCCCGCGCTCCCAATCACTTTAAACGTCGCCCGACTTTCGGCAAGGCCTTTCTTTAACCACGCCAACTGTGATTCCCCCACCATCGACTTTCGACCGCTGCCATCGCCCGCCTCAGAATCGCGAAACATCCGATCGTCCAACAGAAAAAAATCGACGTCGCCCATTGTAAATGCGCAATAGCAGCCCGGATTCTGCGGGGTGCCCCAGTCCGGATTTGCCCAGTATCGCTGAAACGCCGCCTGTGATTCCTTCGCATAGACCCAGTCCTTATTCCCGCCTATTGCGCCAAAATCGCGCTCGCCCCAAATCCCGTAACATGCCGTTGTTCTGAAAAGCTGCTGCATCACCGGCTCGCATCGAATCCGGAAATCGGCATCGCATATCCATCGAAACGCCTTCCGCCGCGTCGCTGGGAAATCATCCAACTTCTCGGGCAACATTCCCGAATTCCCCAAAAATAAAAACGCTCGAGGCTTCACCTCATTAATGATCTTGAACACCGGCGATGTCGTACGCTCACCGGTCGCGGCCGGCAGCGTGTTCGCGGAGGAAAAATTCGCCCCGCTTCCAAACCCCACGCTGAACGCCGCCTCCTCCCCCGGTGCCGGTGCGGTCCGAACCACCACCTCCGGCCCCGGCGGATGCACTACCTGTCCATTCAACTTCACCACGATCCGATACGACTTGTTCGGCTCCAGATTATTCAATGGAAGATCGCATACGAACGGCAGGGGTCCCTCCACATCCAAACTCACCGCAGACGCCTGCGAATCGCCCTCATCGTAACACTCAATGGTCACCTGCTTCGCGATGGATAACTGCATCCATATGCGAGCACTCCGATCAGTCACATGCCCGACCATCGGCCCCGCGATAATATCTGCCGCGCAGCAACCCCATGCGCCAAAAGCCCAATCAACAAGCCCGCACACAGATTCCGGACAACCATATTAAAAAACCTTTATAACGCTTGAGCTAAAACGCATCCTACTTCCAGCCTCCGCCACGGCCAACCGCCGGATGCCCCGGGGGGGAAAGACATGGGCCGAGCTTGCCCAGCGCAGAATGATTTTCTGTGCAAAATCTTTTTGGCATGTATTCCGAATCGCTCGACCGTGCTATCTTTGTTCATAAGAGGTGGATCGACGCGGCCTTCATTGCCGCAGCTGCCCATAAATCGGATGCGACATGACCGCCGAGTTTGCCAATCCTCTTCCTCCCGCCAGCCGTTCCGACCCATCGCCGGAAGAAAAACGCCGCATGCTCGAGATTGAAGCTCTGCCGCTGATGGACCTCGTCTACTCGGTCGCGCGGCGACTCGTCGGTGACGAAGCCCGTGCCGAAGACCTCGTGCAGGAAACCTACCTCCGCGCGTTCCGCTCGATTGATCAGTACCGCCTCGGCAGCAACTGCAAGGCATGGCTGCTCACCATTCTCCGCTCCGTCAACATTGATTCCTCCCGGCACACCCAGGCCCGCGGGGGTACGCACGAGCAACTGCCTCACGATGTGTTCGCACAGCCTGAACGGGTTGAGTTCGCCATCGACCCCGCCCGTTTTATCTCCATTTTGGATGTGATGGTGGACGATGACATTCGTGACGCGATGTTGCTGCTGCCGGAGTTGTATCGGGAGGCGTTTGTCATGGTGGTGATCGGGGAATTGCCGTACAAGGAAGCGGCCGCAGTGCTGGGGGTGCAGGAGGGGACGGTGAAAAGCCGCGTTTTTCGTGCATGCCAGACGCTTAAAGGCAAACTCTGGAACTATGCGGTGGAACGCCGCATCGCCCGTCCCGCTGCCAATGAAGCAAGTCCTGCCTAAAAACCTCCTCGAAAGACCCCAAAAGACCCCCGAATAACCCCCGATCATGTCCCGATCCCACCCCGTCCATGCCCCGATCCCGCCTGTCGTCGCAGGTGATGGGTCACCGTCCGCCATAGACGCCCAAATCCACCACGGCTCCACCGGGGGTGTAATAATCCACATCCATGGAATGTGTATCGATGCTGGTTATCACGACGGCGTTGCATCGTGCGTGGCGGATGTATTGCAAATCGCCCGCGCCGGGTCCGGCGCGTTCGGCATTGTGAATTTGTTGAAAATGAAAATGATACTGGGCGAGGCCGAGGGCGGTTTCCTGGATCAACTGGTCGCTGGTTACATATTCGAGATCGTTTTCGGCGAACATCGGGGGGTAGGGGGTAGGGGTCAGGAGTGGGGAGTCGACGTTGTGCAAAGTGAGAAGGCCGCCGTGCTCGGTGGTGGTGTCGGAAAAATCGTCGAGGCCCTGGCGATGGAGTTCGGCGATGAGGGCGGGGTCGGCGAGTTGACGGAGGAGGATGCGAATGGCGAGGAGGTCGGCGCGGGAGAGTTTTTTATCGTTGGCGGGGAGGGTTTCGTCGATGTCGTCTTCGGCACCGGCGTACATGGGGGTCCGTGGCGCGTGGGGGAGGGCGGCAAGCCGGGTGCGCAGATCGGCGAGGAGGGCTTCGCGGGACATGCGGATCGAGGGTTCGTCAGCGTAGGCGAGGACGGCGACAAAGCGGGGGGCGAAAAGGTAATCGGGTTGTTCGCGCAGGCGCTGGTGGCGTTCCATCGCCCGCGCCACGAGGGCCGCCTGTGCGGGACGATGCAGATAGTCGATCCATAGGGACTCGTTCTCTGCCACGGGAGGGACGCCAAATGCGGCGATCCACCAGTGTACGTTGCGCAACCAGTTATCCTGGGGGGGCATTTTTCGCAGGCGCTTGATCAACGCGGGCCGCTCCTGGATGACGGCTAACAGATCGAGGGCGGCGATACGGGCGGACTGATCGCGGCTTTCCTTGATGACGCGGTAGAACGCTTCGATAGCGGGGTGGTCGGACAGTTTTTCAATTGCATCCCATTCGGGCCGCGCTGCGCAATTGGGCCGGGGTGGCGCTGAGGATTGGCGACGTCGCGGTCCAACGAGCGGATGAGGGTTTCTTCCAAACGCTCATCACCCAGGGGTGGGCAGATCGTGCAGGCATGGGCGAGGACCGCATTTTCCATTTTGGGCAAATAGGATCCCAGTGCCTCGCTTGCACGGGCGGGATCGGCATCGACGAGTTGATCGATGGCATAGATTCGCATGGTGTCGGAATGGCCCGGCGCATAAAACATCTGTTCCAGCACGGCCAAGCGCGGGGTCGGCCTTGCCTTTTTGTTCGACCAATAATCGGTCGGCACTTTTTCGCGACTCTTCGGGCGTGGTGGTGCTGGCAAGAAGTGAAACAAGCAGGGCGGGATCGCGCGTCGTCACCGCCGGGTTAAAGTCGCCGCCGGCCAAATGCCCTGGCGTTCCACCACATCCCGCGTTCGCCGCGATCCCCGCCCACAAAGCCGCGACAAGAACCACTCTGCGCACGATCTCCCGCATAGACCTTACCCCTTTCATATCGAGTCGTGTTCGATCTTTTTTACATTTGCCGATTAAAGAGTATCCTTCATATTGGATTTCACAAGGAGTTCAAAGTCCGATGGGAGAATTGACACTGGTTGCTTTACTTATGGGCGCGCTGGTTTTCGCGATCAGCGTTTGGGCGCGCTCTACTCAACGAAGCGAAGCGTCAGACGAAGTGAAGCGATGGGCCGCACAAAGTAATTTGGAAGTGCTTTGCATCAAGAGCAATAATTGGTCACCCTCACCATTTCTATTCAGAAGAACCTCAATGCAATATATCTTCTGGATCGAGGTTACAACTGCGGACGGCGAGCACAAAAAGGGGTGGGTTCGAATTGGCGGTATCTTTGGAGGGCCAAGTCCGTCCAATGTCAAGGTTGAGTGGGATTGGCCATGAATATTTAAGCGGGATGCTTTCCTCTGCGACATGAGGCATTTCTGAATTGCAAGCCACGATTCTGAAGTGGCAAATATACCAACGTGCCCCGGACGCATATACAATCCCTCGCATGGCGTTTGTTTTTCAGAACCTCTTTTACTTTGTGTTGCTGCTTATCCTGTTGGGCGTATCGGGGATTTTTTCGGGGGCGGAGACGGTACTTTTTTCGCTGTCGCGGCATGAACGGCGCGGATGAAAAAATCGAAGAACCGTCTGGAAGTATTGGCGGCGAATCTGCTGGACGATCCGCGGGCGCTTCTCACCAGCCTGCTGATGGGGAATATGACGTGCAATATCATGGTGTTCGTGATCTCGACGTTGTTGTTGTCGCGGCTTTCGGCGTTGTTTGCGGCGGATCGTAATTGGTGGGGCCGGATTATTGTTGGTGCGTTGGTGGTGGTCCCGCCGCTGATGGTGACGTATGTGGCGGATGTATTTCCGAAAGTGATCGGATCGTTGAACAACACGCGGATCGCACCGCTGATCGCGTTGCCGGTGACGACGCTGGTGCGGGTGCTGTGGCCGGTGAGCCGGGTGGTGGATGTCGCGATCATGCGGCCGGTGCATCGGCTGGTGGGTCCGCGTCGGGATGAAGCGGCGTTCTCGACGGAAGAACTACGGGAACTGCTTGAAATGTCGGAGCAGCAGGGCGTGATTGATGTGTCGGAGAATGAGCTGCTTCAGGAAGTCGTTCGGATTGCGGATCTGAAGGTGCGAGACGTGATGACTCCGCGGGTGGATGTCATTGCGTACAACGTGAAGGAGCCGCCGGAGAAATTGGTGGCGTTGTTTCGAGAAACGCACCTCGGGAAAATTCCTGTTTTCGATGGGCAGATCGACAATATTCTGGGCCTGGTTTACGCAAAAACGGTTCTCCTGGAAGAGCTCTCCTCCTCTTCCAGCGCTTCTGAAACAAAGCGTCTGGATGTTCGAAAACTTCTTCAGCCGGTGCGTTTCGTTCCGGAGCAGCAGACGCTGGATCGGCTGATTTTGCACTTTCGTCAGACGAAAACGCAGCTAGCGGTGGTTGTGGATGAATTCGGGGGCGTGGTGGGCGTGGTTGCGTTGGAGGATGTCGTCGAACAAATGGTGGGTGAGATTCACGAACCACACGATGCCCCCGCGCATGCGGTTCAAAAAATCGGGGCTGACGAATATCTGGTGCCGGGCGATCTTTCGATGACCGATTGGATGGATGCGTTCGGGGCGAAAATTTGAAACGACCCATACGACGACGGTCGCGGGTCTGTTTGCGGCACTGCTTAAACGGCTTCCACGTGAAGGGGACGAGGTGCGTCTGGCGCATCTGGTGATGAGAGTGGAATCGATGCGTGGCCGCCGGGTGGACCGAGTGCGTTTGAAACTGGTTGCGAATGGGAAACCGGCCGGGGCGTTGAATGGGGGGCAATCGAGCCAATGATTGACGCGATCCACATTCTCGCCGCCGCGGAGACGGCACCATCCACCGAGCCGCTGACGGCTTCGGTTGAGCTGTATAGTTGGTACGCGCTGGCCCTTATTTCTCTCCTGGCCGCGGCGATTTACTCGGGTGCGGAGATCGGGGTGTATTCGCTTTCGAAAGTGCGGCTTCGCCTTCGGACGGTGAAAAAAGAACCGAGCGCGCTCACGTTAAACCACTGGCTCAAGCAACCGACCTATGCAATTGAAGGGCTGTTGATTCTTCAAAACGTCACGGGCTTTGCGTTCTCGGCTGCGGTCACGGCGATTCTTTCTTTGAAAGGGTTTTCCGAACTTGCGCAGGCGCTTATTTCGATAGCCTTTGTCACGCCCATGATCCTGCTGCTAGCGGACATCGTTCCGAAAGATCTTTTCCATACACATACGGACCGGTGGACGTATCGGCTGGTGCCTCTGCTTCGGTGGAGCTTCAAAGTGATTACGTGGATTCCCCTGCTTCCGATCGTCAACGCGCTGAGCTACGTGAGCATGAAGATCGTTCGCTCGCCGAAACCTTCCGCTAGCGCGCTCGGCCCGCGTTCGGAAATTGTCGCGCTTTTCCAGGAATCGGCGGCGACGGGTGCGCTGTCGGGGAATCAGCAGGATTTGGTTCAAAGGGCGCTTCGGCTTGGGCGCATCAGTGTGCGGGATGTGATGATTCCGTGGAATCGTGTGGTGGGCGTTCCGGCGGGGATATCCCTTGAGGGGTTTCGTGCATTGGTGCGCCGGTACAATGTTTCGCGGTTGCCGGTGTTGGGGAGGTCGACGACGGAAGTGTTGGGGATTGTGGATGTGTTGGATGCGCTGACGTTTCAACCTCCTAGTGTATCCAGTGGAGCTAATGCGTCGCCTCCCTTCTCCTTCAACATTCTGGCTCGTCTGCAACCCATGGTCACCCTGATAGGCGAACAATCCGTCCGGAGCGCCATCACCCTCATGCAACGCGCCCGCCAAACCGCTGCCATTGTTGTAGATCGCCAGGGGCGGGCGATCGGGTTGGTGACGATGAAGGATTTGATTGAGGAGTTGGTGGGCGACTTGGAGAATTGGTGAACAATGTCAGCAGCTCAAGTCAATACGAACCTCACCCATTTTGCGATTGCGCTGGAAGACGGAACAAAATTCATTCTTCCTCGAAGAAAACGAAATCCTCAGATAATGGCGCTTGCTTTCGTTTACTTTGTTGTCGCAATCACAAGCATCATTATCTCGTTTTATTTGCTCAGTGTCTTTGGTTGGCGAGGCGTTTTGTGGGGAAAACTTCTGCTGTTTCTTGGCGTATCTCTCATGCCCCTGCTTCAGGGAATCGTTCAACAACTTGCGACCAATTCCGCAAGTATCACCATCAAATCGGATCGTCTCATCATTCCTCCATCCCTTCCAGGAAAGCCACTGATAGAAATTCCTCTTGCAACGATCGCCAGATTTGAACTGGATATACCGCCTCCTTTTCTGGCTCGGATTGGCTATCGCACCCCCAGATTGCTTGTAGAACATTTTAACGGGACGCGTACCGTTCTGATTGTGAACTATCCTCCGAAACTTCTCGAAAAAGTTGCTTACGATCTTCGCGCCTTTACGAATGCACACATTCCAAGTATTTCCTTCTCCGATGTTTCCTCCATTCCCGAAATCGAACGCGACGTGTTGTCAAAGCCGGCAGAGTCAAAAATCACGATGCACCATGAGGGAAACCTGCATTCGTTTTACATTCCCTTTTCCGGAATCTTTCAGAAGCGGAATTTTCTACTAATTTACATGTTTACAATGTGCATCAACATTCTCATTTTCGGACAGATAACCGTAGATTTCATATTCTCGCCGCCCAGGCATCGGCCGCCCGCTGCGCCTTTCTTCGCAGGGATTGCAGGGCTGCTCCTCCTTTCCGCCATCATCTGCATCTTCCTTGGACTTCACTATCGGCTAAGAAAAGTTGTTCTTGTAATCAGAGAGCGTGGGCCACAACCGAGTTCATTTACTTGTACAACCAAGGGATTGCTCGGAAAAACTGAGCTGAACATGCCGGGAGACGGCATCCGAGCAGTCTCCACCCGTTCAAATAGAATGTTAAAGCTGCTGCATTTAGAACAGGACAAGGAACGCTTTGCGGTGCTTTACCTCGTGAATAAACATGGGCGGAAGAAAAACATACTGGGAGGGCACGAGCTTGACATGCGTTGGCTCGCCACCCGCATCCGCCAACTGCTTGATACTCCCCGTCGCTAACCGCTTACATGAATTGAGCCCTCGGACGACACTCCCTGTCGCATGGGCAACGTTTTTATTCGCTCTGGGGGGGGAGTTGATCGAGGACTCATGTTGAAAGCTGAACTATCGGATTTGAAATTTGCCACTTGGCGTTTTTCCGCACAGAATAAAATGATGTTCCGGACCTATTCGCAGACTGTCGTTGCTCACCATCTCATCTTTTCCAGTTATGGGTTTTGGCTTGCGAACGACCCACGAGGGAGCGGATCGACGATTTTGCGCCAATCAAAATTTGGAGAGCTTGGTCCGCTGCATCCGGGTCGAAAAAAAGAGCAGCCCACACGGGCGATTCTTCGGGCGTTCTATGAACAGGCGACGCCGCTGCTTGAGCATCCGCCGTTGTGGTTCAGTTCAGAGATTCGTGATGCCATTGCGGCGGCGTTCGAGAATACGGTTAAGCGATTTCGTTACACTGCCTGGTCTTTTGCGGTTTTGTCGAATCATGCGCATCTTTGTATTCGTCAGCATCGGGATCGGTATGAGACCATTTGGGAGCGTTTCGCCGTTGCGAGCCGCGACGTGGCAAGCCCGCTCGCGGGCACAAGTGTTGATCATCCGGTGTGGGCGAATCGGCCGTATTCGGTGTATCTGTATACGCCGGGGGATATTCGGCGGACTATTGCATACATTCAGAGCAATACGGCCAAAGAGGGACTGCCGCGGCAGGATTACCGTTGGATTTCTCAGTACACGGGGTGGCCGTTTCCTCGTCAACCGAAGCGTCCGGTGACGTAGTCTTCGGTTTGTTTGTTGGTGGGGTTGGAGAAGATTTTTTGGGTGGGGCCGTGCTCGATTAGTTTTCCGAGATAGAAAAAGGCGGTGACGTCGGCGACGCGGGCGGCCTGGTGCATGTTGTGGGTGACGATGACGATGGTGACTTGCTTGACGGAGGGTTTCCATGAGTTGTTCGATTTTGTTGGTGGCGATGGGGTCGAGGGCGGAGCAGGGTTCGTCCATGAGGAGGACTTCGGGCTCGGCGGCGATGGCGCGGGCGATGCAGAGGCGTTGTTGTTGGCCGCCGGAGAGGGCGAGGGCGGAACTGTGGAGGCGGTCTTTTACTTCGTCCCACAAGCCGGCGGAGATGAGAGATCGTTCGACGGTCTCGTCGAGGATGGCCCGCTTTTTAATGCCATCGATGCGCGAACGAGTAGATCACGTTTTCAAAGATTGATTTGGGGAAGGGATTGGGTTTTTGGAAGACCATACCGATGCGTTTTCGCAGGCCGATGACGTCGAGGCGCGGGCGCGTAGATCTCGCGGCCATGGATTTTGATGGAACCGGTGATGGTGCAGGTGTCGACGAGGTCGTTCATGCGATTGACGCAGCGGAGGAGGGTGGATTTGCCACAGCCGGACGGCCCGATAAATGCGGTTACCTGCTTTTCGGGAATCTCGAGATTGATTCGATGGAGTGCCTGATGTTTTCCATAAAACAAGTCGAGGTCGGCGATCTGGACTGCGGGGGGTAAGTGCGCAGGGCGGCCTTCGGCGACTTTCGCACGGGAGGTTTCCGACTCAGCGGGTGCCGCGGTATTCACAAGATCATCCTGTATGGGAATGGCAGGGGCGTGGTTTGTCTCTAGCATAGTCATGGTTGCTCCTTTTCGCTCCTCAAGGGTATTAATCCAGTTTCGGGGCGCGAGGTAAAGAAAAGAGTGTGAGGGAGGAGAATATTTACGCGCGTTGCTAGCGCAAAAGTCATCGGTCCGGGGTTGCTGACGGTTATCAGACCGGCGTTCAGGCCGATAACTAAATACTTGCTATAAAAGAGTTTGCAACAAATTTATCTCTTGCCGGTAGGGCTTTTTGAGGTCATACTTTGTTTCTCAGGGACCCATGAAAAAAGAGGGAGAGCCGTGGAGAACCCCCAGTCCAACTTACCATCGCAGTCGACCTCGCCGGCTCGTCCGTCGGCGGAGCTGTTGGCGGAGCTGTATCGGCATCTGCCGGTGCTTGTGGTGCATCTGACGCTGGACGGCACGGTGCTTCACTGCAACCCGGAAGTGGCCCGGGTGACCGGCTATGGGGAAGCGGAGTTATTTGGCAGAAATTTCTGGAGCGTTCTGTTTCCGGGACGGCTCTTTGCGCAGGTTCCCAAGTTCATCTCCGCGATGCAGCCGTTTCAAGCTATTGCGAATGATATTCCCATGACGCTTCGCACACAGGATGGCAAGGAGCGGGTGATTGCGTGGTCTCGTTTCAGCCATGAGGAGGGAACGGGAAGCGGTGTGGAAAAATCGATCATCTGTATTGGCAAGGATCTGACGGATCGTCTTCTGGACTCAGACAATGTGGACCAGCCGGCGCGTATTCAGGGCAAAGGCTCGATTGCGTTTGGTCCGCCGATTGGAAACGTGGGGACGGTGGATGGGGACATCATCATGCCGCTCGCGATTTCTCCGCCGGCGCCGATTCCTGGTGAGAATGGTGGAGCGGCGATTCAGCAGGTGCATGAGTTTCTGACGCAGATTCATGTGCGTGTGGAGGCGATGGAAAGTGCTTTTCTGCGGGGTGAGATCGCGAGCGTTGCGGGGATCGCGGCAGGGCTACGGAATGGGGCTCACGCATGCGGGCTGCTCGATTTTTCGACGCGTGCGGAGCATCTTCGGCAGGCTGCGACGAGTGGCACGTTGGAGAATGTGACGTCGCTGGTGCAGGAGATTGTGACGCTTTGCCGGCCTGATGCGACGCGGAAGAATTCACGGTGAGGTTACTTTGAAGTTCCGTCCATGCTATCGATACGTCTATCGATAGGTGGTGAGGGTTTAGAGTTATTGGATAGGTTTGCACATGAGGCTTCGCGGGTCTGCGAACCGCGCAGAGCCGGGGCACCCTCGTGGCGTGGTGTGCCCTGAAAAAGGGAGCAGTTTGATTTGCGTGCGGTTTCGTTGTGATTCATGCCGTTACATGTGCCGTTTATATGGAAAACGGCTGATATGCCCGGTTAGAGTGAAGCAGTCTTGTTTCGCTGGGCGGCGTGCTGCGCCGATAAGAACGTGATCGGTTGCGAAAATGGCGACTATTTAGTTGCCTTCGTCTAAAACTGGAGCATGCTCTTTTATATCTTTTTGCTGTTCGGCGGCGGCCTATAGCGATCAAGTGACAGGTCTTGCTCCTGTTATGACGTGGTGCGTTGCGCTGCGGCTATTCACAACAAAAGCCCCTACGATTGCCATCATTTTTTTTCTTTGGAGGAGTTCTTCATGAGGATCGATCATTATCCGAGCAGCACGCGAGCCCGTCGCGGAAGCGGTTTATCCATTGCCGCTCGTCTCGAAATGCTTGAGACGCGGACGCTGCTTTCGGCGATTACCTCGTATCAAGTGAACGAGATTGTTCAGGATATCCCGCCGGTGGTGGATAATGCGGGTAACCTATGGGTGCCGGATAACCTGGGGCAGGTTGAGAAGATCCACAAGAACATTGACGGCACACTGACGACCAGCGTGTTTATTACGGGCCAGTCTCCGGATTCGATCGCGTTTGATCCGGTGAATGGTCACATCTACGTCGCCAGCAGCGGTGGTCCGCTGCAGGAGCTTGATACCAGCGGGAATATTTTAAATCAATTTACGCCGGCAAATCCGAATGATGCGCCGCAGCAGATTACGGTGGCCAAGGATGGCTCGATTTGGTTCACGACGCCCGGGGCGTCGGCGAACGATCCGAATCAGACGTACACGTCGGATATTGGCCGTATGGATTTGAGCGGGAATTTTAGCTTCCAACAGATTCCGATCACGAATACGCAGTCGTTTACGATTGCGCCGGCGTCGGACGGGTCGGTGTGGTTCGGCACGATCGGCGGCGATAATCCGATCACGCAGGGGATGGGTTTCCTTGGGCACGGCACCGCTAACAGCAGCGGCGCGATCAGCTTGACGATGTATAACATTCCGCAACCCAATGGCGGGATCACGAGCATTGCCGTCGCTGCGGATAATTCCATTTGGTATGGACTTGGCGCGGATGGCAATTCGGCGTCGCAGCGTCCGGCGATCACGGAAGAAATCGGGCATGCGACGCTTACCGGGAGTAAGCTGTCGGTGACGGAGTATGCGGTGCCCAAACAGGCCGGTGAGGGGCTCATTGAGCCGGGCACGCTCGCGTTGGATAATGCGGGTCGTTTGTGGTTCACGACGCTGGATTCGATTGATTATCTCGACACTGTGAGCGGTGATTTCACGCGTATGACTCCTCCGAGCAATTCGGGCGGCGTTCGCAACGGTCTTGCGATCAGCACGACGGACGTGTGGGTGAGCTACAACAGCGGGAGCGCGTACAATCTGGCCGATGTGAGTCTTGCGACCTTTAGTCCGCCGGTGATGGCGACGTCGCCGGATATTTCATCCGGCGCGGGCCAAGCCTTCTTGGGACCGGTGGCGGTCTTTACGTCGGCGGATGCGGGGAGCTTTGCCTACACCATCGACTTCGGCAATGGCACGACACAAACGGGGACGCTGGCGAACGATCCATCCGGCGTTTACACCATTAGTGGTAGCACGACCTATGCGACCGTGGGAACCTATAAGACGAAGGTGACCATTATCGCGGCTTCGGGTGATGCGGTGTCGGTCAATGGTCAGGCCACGATCACCGCTCCGACGGTCTCGTTGGTTTCTCAAGGCGTTAATCTGCAGGCGCAGCGTGGGCAGGCATTGGCGGCGAATGTCAGCGGCGTGGCAAATGTCGTTGTCGCGCAGTTTTCGGGGCCGTTGAGCAATTATAGTGCGACGATCCATTGGGGTGATGGGACGAGCGGTCGGGCAGATCGTTTCGCTTGGGGCTAATCAGTATTACGTCGAACTTCCGAGCGGCGCGAGCAAGTCGTATGCGGCGATCGGAACGTACAATGTTTCGGTGGTTATTACGGATGGGACGGCAACCACGACAGCGACGGCGACCGCGACGATTTCCGAAGTGCCGGTGATCGCATCGCAACATTTGGTGCTGCAGCCTTTGACTGGCCGAATTGTTTTAGGGACGGTGGCGACGTTCACGGCGGACACGCTTTCGACGGCGAATTGGTTCCGTACGACGATCAATTGGGGTGATGGCAGCCATTCGACGGGCCTGGTGATCCGGACGTCCGCGGGGCACTATATGGTTCTTGGCCTTCATTTGTATGGGCGCAAGGGCACCTATTCGGTGGATACCTCGATCGTGGACAGCGTGGACAAGGAGACGGCGCTGGCGACGGCGACGGTGACGATTAAGTAAACGCTTTGGTTTTAGGATTTTTGAAGCCGGCGGCTCATCAGCCGCCGGTTTTTTTGCGCAGTTGTCGTATCGCGCAGAATGTAAGCAGTGGTTGCGTATACATAGACAAGAGGGCAGCGGATGACGGATTGAACTTTCGTCGGGTCAAGCGGATGGGGAGTTCTTCAACCTGGTTGGGAGAAGGTCAGGCTGAAGATTCCCTGTCGGTTTTTGGAGGCGTGCCCATTTTTTCCGGGGCACCGGCTCAACCGCTGAAAATATATGCGATTGAGAGACGGGCCTGTGAGGGAGCGTTCGGCGTTCTTAGCTGAGGGTCAAACGCTTCCTCACGGGCGCGTCTCGGAATTTTTCGCAGTGCGCAGGCACAAGAAAGCATTCCTCGGGAAAAGGAGCACGCCTTTTTTTGGGGGATTTTATGAACGTTTATATAGTGGGTGGCGGCATGTATTAGTGGGCTGTGACGGATGAATTTGGGGGTGAGGTATATACGTCGTAGCGTTGCGACGGCGCTGAAAATGGGGCGGCGTGATCCGCAATTTCAAGTGACTTGGCCTCACTAGTTTTGCTTCGTTTTTTTGTGGGATAAAAGAGTGGGGTTATTGAAGACACGCTGAAGCGTGAACTCCGGATGCTTGAACTCCGGATGGGTGAATTTTGAATGCGTGAATTTTGAATGGAGGATTGTTGATGGGGTGGTGAGAGGTGATTTGTTGGGGGGTGCGTTAATTCCTATTGCGGAAATGGGTGGCGCGGGTACATTCACGCGCATGACGTTTGCGTATCATCCATTCCCGAGCACTCATTGGTCGTTGGTCCGCAGCGCGGGGCATGGGTCGGATGAGCAGGTACGGCGGGAGGCGTTGGTCGTGCTGCTGGAGCGTTACGAGCCGCACTTTGATCTTATTTGTGTACGGTTCGACAGGTTGCGCGGATGCGGCCAACGATCTGATACAGTTGTTCATTGCGGACAAGGTGCTTGAGCAGCAACTGTTTCGTCATGCTGATGAGAATCGCGGAAAGCTTCGTACGTTTCTTTTGACGAGTTTGAATAATTTTTTGATCAGCCGTCAGCGTGCGGAGGCATTTCGGGGCGCAAGGCCGCTGGAGGAGAATGTTGAGGAAGCGGATGGGGCCTTTCCGACGCCGCCGGCGTTTCTGGAATCGGAGTGGGCGCGGCGCTTGTGCATCAGGTGGTGGAGGGGATGCGGCGAGAATGTGCGGAGACGGATCGATTGGACGTCTGGACGGTATTTGAAAAGCGAATTTTGGCGGAGATATTCCATGATGCGCAGCCGTCGTCTTATCAGTCGCTTGCTGAGGAGTTGACGCTTCAGTCGCCCTCGCAGGCGGCGAATCTGTTGGTGACGGCGAAGCGCATGTATGCGCGGTTGCTCCGGGCGGCCGTCGCGGAGTATGAACCTTCCGATGAGGCGATAGAGGAAGAGATTGCAGCGCTACGCAAGGCGTTGGGGACGTCTCCGTTTGACCCGCCGCTCGAGCCGCTGGCCTGAATGTTTAACCAGGACATACCGGTCATGGACGCCAGGCGATTTCAGAATCTCACGCCCAAGCAACTTGCCCAACTGTTGGACCTTGGACGCATGCCGGATTGGAGCGCCGGCGAGTCGGCGGAGATTCTTCGCCATCAATTGGCGGCACCGCTTCTTCCCGACCTTGGCCGGGTTCCCGGTGGGGAGGCGTCTCGTCTGGAAGCGCTGGTGCGTGGCCGACGGGGCGCGGAATCGTTCGAGCGGCAACTGACATTTATCAGTCCGTCGGTTGAGATTTTGACGGCGATCAAGCATTTTGGCCGCCATTTCCGGGAGGTGAACGGCGATCCGCTGCGCGGCATGCCGGCGACGGTGCTCTATTATGGGGCGATTGCGGCAGCGCTCGATTCGCTGTCACACGCGCATTACGCAACTTACGGATTCGCAGCTTCGGGAAGCTTTTGCATGGGCGAAAGTTCAGCCGGGGGCGGAGGCATTGCAATCGGTATTTTTTATGGCTTTGGAAGGACTTTCGGTGGAGTGACCCGGAGTTCATGCTTCAGCATGGCTTTGGTGATTTTGTTGACGTCCGTTGTCCTGCAAAAACACGCTAAAGCGTGAACTCCTTGCCATGAAATATGGCCAAGCCACAGAAAGTGTCATGCGCTGATGATGTTCGCTTAGTCGTGGGAAAATTTGATTGGGTGGAGTGGGATTCGTATACTTTGGGTGTTGATGGGTTTAGTTGATGGAGAATGCGATGAGTGCGACATCCAAGACAACGAAGAAGAAGATTTTGCCAAAGGCGGGGAAGAAGCGCGAGACGCTGGAGGAGTCGCTGAAAAGAATCAATGAAAAATATGGCGAAGCACTCGCTCGACTGGCCAAATAAGCAAGTGCCTTTTACTTTTTCCAGCGCCCGGCACGGTGGCCGGGCGTTTTAGTTTTTGCATCATCGGAGACGTATTGTGGAGAACGTGGCATTTTTAGAATGGGAGGAGTTGCTGTTGCTGCACCGCGATCAGCTTCGCTTGTATGGGGGGCAGGACGGATTCATAGACGAAAATACGGTGCGTTCCGTCATGGCGCGTGCCCAGTTTACCGCACAGTATGAGACGGACGCAGATCTGGCTGATTTGGCTGCGGATTATATGTTTGGGTTTGCGACGACGCAGGGTTTCATGGACGGAAATAAGCGGACGGCATTGGTTGCGGCGGAACGGTTTCTCGCACAGAACGGTTGGGAAACAATCCTCACGAGCAAGCTCATGTATCTTGTCGCGATTGCGGTGGCGCGAAATGAGTTGGACCGTGAGGGGTTGGCAGAGATATTGCGTACTCATATGGAAGAGTTGGCGGATTGAGGAAAATGGCCCTGCTGATGTGGAAATGCAGCTTGTGCTGCGAATCGGTGGGAAAAGTCTTGCTTCCTGCGGTCCTTTCGTCATAGTAAGCATGGCTGAGTTGCCGCTAGCCGGTATCCATGTCTGGACGGCAGGAACATGAGCCACACACAGGAGCCACAGCGATGAAGATGGTGACGGCGATCCTTGGCGGAATGGCGCTTTGTGCCGCGATAGCGGCGCACCCGTTGCGTACGCCTCTTCCCTGCTCACCAATGGCGATCTTGAAGTCACCGCAGGACAGCTCGCCGCCACCCCCGGACTCCTGTATCCCGATGGTCTGATTCATGCGTCGAGCAGTATCCATGCGAATGCCTTGTCGGGATGGAGCATTGGGGGCGCAAGCATCGATGTAGTGCCGACGGCCTATTGGCAATCTTCGCATGGGGGCTACAGCGTCGATCTCATTGGGACTGCTGGTCTGGGGACGATCAGCCAGACAGTGAATGGGCTGGCTCCCGGGAGTCATTATTCGTTGACGTTTGATTTTGCGGTCAATCCGGAGACTCTGACGAATGAAGGGGGTTCCACTAAAATTCTTCAGGTGAGCATGACGAACACGTCGCTTTCGCCGACGCAGTTTACCGGGACGGCGGGGACGCGGACGAAGACGAACATGGGGTACGTGCAGGAAGTTTTAAATTTCACTGCGACGTCGAGCAGTTCGACGCTCACGATGGCCGCGCTGATGCCGACGGGACTGGTGCAGAGTGCAACGGCATCGACGGTGTACTGCGGCCCGGTAATTGATAATCTGGATTTTGAATTTGTGAGCGGGTCATCGCAGCAGCCGCCGGGGCCGGGGTCGGGCCCGACGGGACCGGGTTCGGGACAGACGCCGGTGCCGGAGCCGACGATGCCGGGATTGTTTGTGGTGGGGATGGTGATGCTTCTGGGGCGGCAGTGGGTTCGTGGTCGGGCGGGGTGAGAGGTGCGGGGCCGAAGGTAAATATGCGGGACGCCCAATCTTTCAAAGATACGGGGAAGTTTCCCTTTCACATTCATAGTAAGCCATTCGTCCGTAAGCGGCTGTCATTCAATCCTGAATAGAGAAGAGAAGGTGCAACATCCGATATTGAGGATTGTCTGGTACACTACTGCGCGGTCATTCATTGAAGATTTTGAGGTTTGATTATGTGCGGAATCGTTGCTTACGTTGGGAAGAAAAATGCTCAGTCGCTGCTGCTCGAGGGGCTCAAGCGGCTGGAGTATCGGGGATATGACTCGGCGGGGATTTGTATTGGGCACAACGGGCTGCATGTTCGGCGAACGGTGGGGCGGATTAGCGTGTTGGAAAGTTCGCTGGAGAGTGCAGGGACGCAGTTGCCGGCGGGGCATATTGGGATGGCTCATACCCGGTGGGCGACGCATGGGGCACCGACGGAAGTGAACGCACATCCGCACCTGGACGATCACCAGAAAATTGCGCTGGTGCACAATGGGATCATTGAAAACTATTCGACGTTGAAACTTTTTTTGCAGGAGAAGGGGCATACGTTCTCGAGCCAAACGGATACGGAAGTGCTGGCGGTGCTGATTGCGCATTTTTATAAGCCGGGCGACAATAATGGAACGGGAAGTCGCGTTGGCGAAAGCGGTTCAGGCGGCGTTGCATGAATCGCGCGGGACGTATGGGATTGCGGTGATGGCGGCGGACGAGCCGGACACGCTGGTGGTGGCGCGGCGCGGGAGTCCGCTGATCGTGGGCGTGGGGAACGGGGAGTTTATTGTTGCTTCGGATGCGGCGGCGATTGTCGAGCATACGACGCAGGTCGTTTATCTGAACGACAATGAGATGGCGGTGATTAAACCGGGCGGCTTCAAGACGATGACGATCGATGATGTGCCGGTGACGCCGGAGATTAAGGAAGCGGAATTTAAGTTGGAGCAGATGGAGTTGGGGGACTATCAGCATTTCATGCTGAAGGAAATCATGGAGCAGCCGACGGCAATTGAGAATTGCCTGCGCGGGCGGATCGATCTTCAGGAGGGGCGCGTGGTTCTTGGGGGGCTTTCGACGTATGCACGGGAGTTGGTGCGGGCGCGGCGCGTGATCATTACGGGGTGCGGCACGGCCTGGCATGCGGGGTTGGTGGGGGAATATCTGATGGAGGATTTGGCGAAGATTCCGACGGAGGTGGAGTATGCGTCGGAGTTTCGATATCGGAATCCGATTATTGAGGATGGGACGATTGTTATCGCGATGAGCCAGTCAGGCGAGACGGCAGACACGCTGGCGGCGTTGCGCGAAGCGAAGGAGCGCGGGGCGCTGTCGCTGGGGATCATTAACACTGTGGGTTCGACGATTGCGCGGGAGACTGATGCGGGCGTTTATTTGCATGTTGGGCCGGAGATTGGGGTGGCAAGCACGAAGGCGTTTTGCGGGCAGGTGGTGGTGGAGACGCTGGTGGCGTTGTTCATTGCGCGTCGGAAATATATGAGCCAGCAGGTGCTGAATGAGTTCCTGAACGGGTTGAGCAAGATTCCGGAGCAGGTGCGGCGTGTGCTGGAGCAGACGGAGGAGATCAAACGGGTGACGGAGATGTACGTGAATCGGGACAACTGGCTGTTTCTGGGCCGCGGTTACAACTATCCGGTGGCGTTGGAGGGGGCGTTGAAGTTGAAGGAGATCAGCTACATTCATGCGGAGGGGCTGCCGGCGGCGGAAATGAAGCATGGGCCGATTGCGTTGATTAATGAGGGGATGCCGGTGGTGTTTATTGCGCCGCGCGGGACGCAGTATGAGAAGATTCTGGGGAACATTCAGGAAGTGAAGGCGCGGGGCGGGAAGATTATCGCGGTGGCGAGCGAAGGGGATGAGCATATTCATACGGTGGCGGATCATGTGTTCACGATCCCGGAGACGATTGAGCCGCTGCAGCCGTTGTTGACGGTGATTCCATTGCAGTTGCTGGCGTATCATGCGGCGGTGGCGCGGGGGTGTAATGTGGACAAGCCGCGGAATCTGGCGAAGAGCGTGACGGTGGAGTGAGGCCGTAACGCCAGGATGCCGCTGGATTTTGGATTTATCGTTGGATTGGTTGGAGGCGCTGCGTCAGTGCGCGATACCATGGCGGAATTCTTGGCTTTTTTAAAATGGATGGATTGATGAAACTTTTTGTGATGGCGGCGGTGTTGAGTGTGGCGGGATTTGCGTCGGCGGGGTTTGCGGAGGGGCCGACCAGCGCCCTGCAACGGCACCCGCTTCGGCGTTTAAGACCGATGCGGAAAAGATTGGGTATGCGGTGGGGACGCAGATTGGCGGGCATTTGAAGGGTGTGGAGGTGGACGGCAAGGCGCTTGCGGCGGGCGTTCAGGATGCGGCGAGCGGCGCAAAGTTGCAGATGACGGATGAGGAAATTCATGCGGTCGTCGAGATTCTGCAAGGAAAGTTGCAGGCGCAGGCGGCGCGGTCAGGTGCGGAGAGTGCCAAGGCGGGGGTGGCCTTTCTTGCGGACAATGCTAAAAAACCGGGAGTTGTAACGACCGCGTCCGGGCTGCAATACAAAGTGAATTCGTCGGGCAAAGGAAAGATGCCGAAGGCGACAGATACGGTGTCGGTGAATTACAAGGGCACGCTGATCACGGGGAAGGTGTTTGATGAATCCCATGGCGAGCCGGTGACGTTTCCGGTGAATCAGGTGATTCCGGGATGGACTGAGGCGCTTCAGTTGATGAAGGAGGGGGATAAGTGGACGCTGTATATCCCGTCGAAACTGGCGTACGGCGAGAATTCGCCGAGCCCGGATATTGGGCCCAATGAGGTGCTGGTGTTTGATGTGGAGTTGGTGTCGGTGAAGTGAGCGTTCGCCACAGAAGGTATTTCGAGAAGCCCAGGGATTGGATCCCTGGGCTTTTTTGTGTCGTGAGTTTTGCGTGGGCTGCGCGAAGATATTTAAAGTGCAAGTGTGAGGTAATGGCGGTCGTGCGTGATGAAGCCGACGCGACTGTAGAGGCTGTGAGCGGCGGCGTTTTTTTGATCGACTTCGAGATGCAACGCTGCGCAGGCCTGTGACTTGGCACAGGTAATCGCAAAGTGGAGGGCCGCGGTTCCGTGATTGCGGTTGCGGTGCGCGGGGAGGATATAGAGTTCATCGAGCAACGCGGTGCGGCCGGCGCGTTCGAGGCTGTAGCCGTAGGTGAGAACGAAGTAGCCGGCGATTTCCGAGTTGTCGTGAATCAAGCAGATCAGGCCCAGGGCGGGAGTGACGAGGAGTTGATCCATGGAGGCAAGGACGAGGGGGGTGAGAGTGAGCGACTGGCTCACGTAAAAATCGTGCATCAAGGCGGCGATGGTGTCGCGGTCGGTTAATGTGGCTTGGGTGAATGTAGGCATGGGTTTTTGCAATGTGTTGAGGGAGGCACATGAGGCATGCTTCTGGCCCCGAGATTGGGCCAGAAGCATGGCACCCGCGTCCACTAAATCGTGGGGCAAATCCTCGTCGAGTTTGATGGCGATCACGGCGCACCAGCGAGCGGAACAAAATCGATGTGACTGACGGCTTCCGCGGCATATTGCAGGGATGCGTGGATATCTTCACGGGTTAATTGAGGGTAACTAATAAGTATCTGTTCGACCGAATCGCCGTCGGCGAAACTGCCAATGATGACACTGACTGCGACGCGGGTGCCGCGGACGACTGGCTCGCCGTGATGGATGGTCTGGTCCACTGCGATACGATCTCGCCAAGCTGTTGTGACCATTTGGAACTCCAGCAAGTAGACTTTTTACAGCACGCCGGCCATGCCGGTTTCGATGGGGGCGTTGATGTATTCGCGGGGGTCGGTGATGTGGCCGGTGAGGGCGGAGGCGGCGACGGTGAGGGGGCTGGCGAGGAAGACGCTGCTGCTCATCGAGCCCATGCGGCCGGGGAAGTTGCGGTTGGTGGTGCTGATGCAGATTTCGGATTTGTTCAGACGGCCGAAGGTGTCGGGCGGGCCGCCGAGACAGGCGGAGCATCCGCTGGCACCCATGCTGCAGCCGGCATCGCGGAGGATGTCTTCGATCGACTTTTCGTTCGGGCCCTTTGGGCACGCCGCGGAGGTTCAGCTTTTTCATGTCGGAATGGACTTCGGTGGAGCCGGGCACGACGAAGGTGGGGATTTTGACGGTATTACCTTTAAGGATGTTGGCGGCGAAGATCATGTCGGTGATTTTTCCGCCGGTGCAGGAGCCGATGTAGGCCTGGTCGAGTTGCGTCGTCGCGGCAGTTGTGGGCGGTGTCTTTGTTGTCGGGGCTAGTGCGGCTTGGCGACCATGGGCTCCATGTAGCGACAGGTCGTACTCGTTTTCATAGACAGTACTGCAGCGCCTGGATCGTCGCGGAAGACTTCCCATTTTTTGATGCGCGAGCGGGCGCGGACATATTGGAGGGTTTTTTCATCCACATCGCAGACGCCGTTCTTGCCACCGGCTTCGATGGCCATGTTGGTAAGGGTCATGCGGTCTTCGAGGGTGAGGGAGGCGATGCCTTCGCCGGCGAAGTACATGGTTTTGTAGGTCGCGCCGGAGACGGAGATGTCGCCGATGACGGCGAGGATGAGGTCCTTGGCGGTGAGGTAGGGGGGAATCTGGCCGTGGAAAGTGAACTTCATCGTGGGGGGCACTTTGAGCCAGGTCTTGCCGGTGCCGAGGGTGAAGGCGGCATCGGAATTGCCGACGCCGGTGGCGAACATTCCAAACGCGCCGGCGGTACAGGTATGACTGTCGGTGCCGAGCATGATTTCGCCGGGGCGGATGTGGCCTTCTTCGGGAAGAGCCTTATGGCAGACGCCCTTGTAGTTGGTTTTTGTCGGGATCGAGGTAGGGATTGGGCTTGCCGGGGTTCATGGAGACGAATTCCGGATCGTAATAGAAGGGGAGGTCCTGTTCTTTGACGAAATCGCGGAGGATCTGGATGTTGCGATGGCATTTTTCGTCGGCGGTGAAGATGTAGTGGTCGGGGATGATGACGACCTTGTTCTTGTCCCAGACCTTGGCGTTGCGGCCGAATTCCTTGTGAAAGATGCCGATGGTGCCCGGCCCGCAGACATCGTGGGTCATGAGGACGTCGACATCGACCCAGATATTTTCGCCCGGGACGACGTGTGATTTGCCGGAGTGCTTGGCCATGATCTTTTCGGTCATGGTCATGGGGCGGGTGGAAGTGGTAGGTGAGGGGGGGGTAGCGGGCATGGCTGCTCCTTAGGGCACAACGGGGGGCACAACGGAGATAAAGGGTGCGTTGGGGCTTAATTCGGTCGAGTTTATGAGTATAGCGGGGGGAAATAAGGATGGAAACTCGACGTTGAGGGTAATGCGGCGATATCGGCGGCAACGCAGTTGCGAAGGCGTGAATTTTGGGACGTGCGGTTTTGAATTTTGAAGGTTACTCTATAAGATACAACACCGTTCTTTAATAATAGGGTCAGCCTGTGCAAGTCGGCTGGCTCGCCTCTCGCAATTTTTAGGTCGCTTTTTGGGTGGACACGAGTATGGCACAACACAATTGGCGCGCGGGAATAATCAGTACGGGGGCTCGGGTTGCATGGAGGCGTGAGAATCGCGGTCGTGCTTCAGGATTCATCGAAGCGTTGGAAACGCGGGTGCTGTTGTCGCACTCGGCAATTTTGAATGCGCGTGCTTCCGTCGCGCCGTTCGCCAAGCCGCACTATGTGGTCGGACGATCCGCCCTTTCAGGTCCGGCGGGTTTTACACCGGCAGAGATACGCAAGGCGTATCAGATCGATCAGGTCTCGTTCGCCAGCAGCGGGGGGTCGGTCGTTGGTGACGGCACGGGGCAGACTATTGCGATTGTTGATGCGTTCAAGGATCCCACGATCGGCGCAGACCTCCATGCATTCGATCTGCAGTTCGGCCTGCCTGACACCACATTAACGGTTGTTAATCAAAACGGTGGAACCACTTTGCCGGGAACGGATCCATCAGGCCCGGGCTTTTCATGGGCCGTCGAAACATCGCTCGATGTCGAGTGGGCGCACTCGGTAGCGCCTGGGGCGAACATTGTTTTGGTGGAGGCGAACTCGTCGTCATTCTCAGACCTTAATACCGCAATCGATGAGGCCAAAAATTTCACGGGCGTTTCCGTCGTGTCGATGAGCTTTGGCGGTCAGGAAAGTCCGTCCAATCTCACGGATAATTCGCTCTATACAACGCCCGCCGGCCATACCAATGTCACATTCATCGCTTCAGCGGGCGACTCCGGGGCGTTTGGGAACGGGGGCAACGTCAAGGCCGTGAATTACCCGGCGGCGTCTCCGAATGTCGTGGGCATTGGCGGGACGACGCTTACCACCCAGCCGGACGGGACGTACACTTCTGAAGGGGCGTGGGGCTTTGGAAACTCGAGCGGCAGCTTTGGCGGCGGGGGAGGCGGGATCAGCAAATATGAATCGCAGCCCGCGTACCAGAGCGGCATCGTCACCCAGTCGAGCACGAAGCGAACAGTCCCTGACGTTGCATTTGACGCGGACCCGGCGTCGGGCGTTGCTGTTTACGATTCCTTCGATTCGCCGCACTCGCCGTGGATGGTCATCGGCGGGACGAGTTTGTCCGCGCCGATGTGGGCGGGCGTCATGGCGATCACCAATCAGGGCCGCGTCTTGAGCGGCAAGGCAACGCTGGATGGACCGACCGAAACTCTTCCCGCGCTGTATTCGCTTCCCAGCGCCGATTTCAATGACATACTCACCGGCAACAATGGTTTCGCGGCGGGTCCCGGCTACGATTTAACGACCGGTCGCGGAACGCCGATTGTCAATCTCGTGGTGAGAGATCTCAGCGGTGCGACCATCGCTCCACCCCCGCCGCCGACACCGTTTATCGGGGCTCTGACGGCGAGCCCGACTTCGATCAACGCTGGTGGAATCCTTACTCTTACCGCAAGCAATGTCGGTGAAAACGGGGGCACGGTGGGCAGCGTGGTCTTCTATCGTGAAACCAATGGCATCGGCGGTCTTCAGCCGACCAGTGACACGCTTGTCGGCGTTGGCGTCAGCGATGGCGGATCGAACTGGTCGCTCGAGACGTCAACAGCCGGGTTTTCTCCGGGCAGTTACACCTATTATGCGGTCGCCACCGATACCATCGGCGCATCGGTGACGGCGACGACGGTGGTTCAAGTCGCGGCGAACCTTGCCGTCAACGACAATTTTGCCAATGCGATCCCCATCGCCGGCATCGTGTCGAACGTGACGGGCACGAACGTTGGAGCGACGAAGGAATTCAAGGAGCCGACCATCGCGAAGAAGCCGGGGGCGCTTCCGTATGGTTCACATGGACCGCCCCGGCGAGTGGGAAGGTTTCCGTCGATACGACCGGAAGCAGCTTTGATACGCTGCTGGGCGTGTATAAAGGCTCGGTCGTTTCCAAGTTGGCTCTTGTCGCGAGCAATGACGATGCGTCCTATTTTGTACTCACGAGCGCCACATCATTCACCGCGAAGGCGGGAACAAAATACTACTTCGCGGTCGATGGCTATAACGACGCTTCCGGGAACATTAATGTTGATCTGACTGAGATTGCCGCGGCAGTGCGCGTGAAGAGGAAAAGATAAGTCGCTGCGGTGAGTAGCGCCTTCGATAAAAAACGGTGTAGATGAAGCAGATGAAATCGTTGTGACGATTTCATCTGCTTTTTTGTTGAGAGGTCGGAGGCGCCTATGTATCGCGGTGGATGTTGGGTGCGCGGTTTGCACGTAGTGCCGGTCCGGAGTGGTGGTCCGGGACGAAGGTTGGATGGCACTACGGATTGTGGAGAGACGGCATGCGACGGTTTGGTGCGGTGAGAACATCGGAGGGCGTGGAATGGCGGGTTTGGGCTCCCAAAGTTGAGCGTATGGAACTTGCGATTTTGGGGGCGGGACCTCGAGTGGAGATGAGGCGGGACGAGCGGGGTGTTTTTTCAGCCATGGTTCCCGATGTTGAGGAAGGAGCACGGTACAGGTTCATTCTTGAGGGAGAAAAACAGCGAGCGGATCCGTGTTCACTGTGGCAGCCCGAGGGATCCGACGGGCCGTCGGCGGCGATTTTTCCGGAGCGGTTCCACTGGACTGATGCCGGGTGGAAAGGGGTGCCGCGTGAAGCGTTGGTCTTTTACGAGCTGCATGTGGGAACATTTACGGAGGAAGGAACTTTCGAGGCGATCATCCCGCGCCTCGCGAGTCTGAAGGAACTGGGCGTGACGGCGATTGAATTAATGCCGGTGGGGCAGTTTCCTGGGCGGCGGAATTGGGGCTACGACGGTGTTTTTCCGTTCGCGGCCCAACACAGTTATGGCGGGCCGCGGGGATTGCAAAGGCTGGTGGATGCGGCACACGGCGCGGGGTTGGCGATTTTTCTGGACGTTGTTTACAACCACTTCGGACCTGAGCACAGTTATCTGGATGAATTTGGCCCATATTTTAATGCCTGCTACCACACGCCGTGGGGACGCGCGGTGAACTTTGACGGCGCGGGATGCGATGCCGTGCGAGATTATGTTCTCGACAATGCGCGGATGTGGCTGCGTGAGTTTCATTTTGACGGCCTGCGTCTGGATGCGGTGCATGCGATTTACGATCTTGGAGCGAGGCATATTTTGCGGGCGATTGCGGAGGTTGGCGAGGAAGTTTCAGGCGAGACCGGCGCGAAATTCAGATCGTGGCTGAGAGCGATTTGAACGATCCGCGCGTGGTGCGGGGTGCTCATGTCGGCGGCCATGGGTTGGACGCACAGTGGAGCGATGATTTTCATCATGCCGTCCACTCTTCGCTGACGGGTGAAACTCGCGGATATTACCGCGACTACGGCCAGCGCGAGCAACTTGCGAAAGTCATGGTCGAACCTTTCCTCTATGCGGGCGATTACAGTAAACACCGCGACCGAAAGCATGGCGCGAAGCCGGAGGGCATTTCCGGGGATCACTTTGTCGTCTGCCTGCAAAATCACGATCAGGTGGGCAATCGCGGAAAGGCGATCGTCTGGCCGTGTTGTTGGACAACCCTGCAAAGGCTCGCCTCGCCGCGTGCCTGCTCCTGTTCTCGCCGTATGTTCCGCTTCTCTTCATGGGCGAGGAATATGCCGAGCGGAACCCATTTCCATTCTTCTGCTCTTTTTGCGGGCCGGAACTGATTCAAGCGGTGCGTGAGGGGAGGAAACGCGAGTTCGCTGATTTCGTCGACAATCCGGATGAAATTCCGGTGCCCGATGCGGAGGCCACCTTTGCCTCCGCCCGCCTCACTTGGTCGTGGCCGGAAGGCAGCGTTCACGCGGGGATGCGAACTCTTTATTCGGATTTGCTCAAAGCGCGGCGGGAATGGGCGGGCCTGCGGGATTTTGAGCATCGATCCAGCCGCCTGTGGCCGAACGACCGGGAGGGTCCGCTCCTGGAACTTGTCCGTGGGCTAGGAAAAAGTCGCAGTGCGCGTCTATTTCAATTTGACCGGTGAAGGCCAGGATTTGCCGAATGCTTTGGAGCGGTTGGGGCCGCCCGTTTTTTCTTCGGAGTTGCAAAAATATACAGGATCGCGGCACGATCTTGCGGATATTCACAACCTGACAGGGTTCGAGTGCGTAGCGTATGGTGTGGATGCGTGCGCATGATTTGAGGTTGGCGTTGAACGCGGAGTGCAGATGGCGTATTTGCCGATTGAAGATTATGGACTGATTGGAAACATGCAGACGGCCGCACTGGTGGGGCGGAATGGATCCATTGATTGGCTCTGCCTGCCGCACTTTGATTCGCCCAGCGTGTTCGGCGGAATTCTTGACGAGAAGAAGGCGGGGCATTTCCGCATCTCGCCCACCAACGATCAGGTTACGTGCAAGCAGGTTTATTGGCCTGACACGAATGTGCTCGTCACTCGATTCCTGATGCCGGAGGGCGTCGTCGAGGTGGTTGATTACATGGTCCTGGGCGTGAAGCGCGGCACCGTGGGGTTTCGCCAACTGGTGCGGCGAGTGGAAGCGATTCGCGGTTCGATCCCGATGAAAATGGTGTGTTTGCCCGCGTTCAATTATGCGCGGGATGCTCATGATGTGACGCTGACCAATATTGGAGCGGTGTTTGCGTCCAAGTCATTGACCATTGAACTTGCCACGCGGATGCCGTTGACGGTTACGGAAAAAGGCGCGGCGGAGTCAGAGCTGCTGTTGCGGCAGGGCGAGAAGGCAACCTTTTCGCTTCGCATGCTCGACGATGACGCAAGCACCAGCGGGCCTGTGATGACGGAGGAGCAGGAACAGGTGCTCATGGAGCGGACCGTTGATTACTGGCACAAATGGCTGGTGAAATGCACGTACAAGGGGCGGTGGCGGGAGATGGTCCATCGCTCGGCGCTTGCGCTGAAGCTCTTGACGTTTGAGCCGACGGGAGCCGTGGTCGCGGCACCGACGTGCAGTCTTCCTGAGGCGATCCCCGGGCCGCGGAACTGGGATTATCGCTACACGTGGATTCGGGATTCCTCGTTCTCCTTGTTCGCGCTTCTGCGGCTTGGTTTTACGGAGGAGGCAAGCGCGTATATGGGGTGGTTGGAGAAACGCTGTCATGAGCGAAAGCCGGATGGCGGTTTGCAGATCATGTACGGTCTTCACGGCGAGCAGGAACTTACGGAGGTGACGCTGGATCATCTGGAAGGGTACAAAGGATGCAAGCCTGTCCGCATCGGCAATGGCGCATCGATGCAGGTGCAGTTGGATATCTACGGCGAACTCATGGACAGTGTTTATCTATTCAACAAATACGGTGCGCCGATCTCGTGGGATCTTTGGGAGCAACTCAGCGCCCTTGTGGAGTGGGTGTGCAAGAACTGGCGGCTTGCGGATGAGGGCATCTGGGAAACTCGCGGTGGGCGGCAGCATTTTGTGTACTCGAAAGTCATGTGCTGGGTCGCCATCGATCGCGCCCTTCGCGTGGCCGAGCAACGCTCATTTCCCGCTGATCGCCAGCGGTGGGAGCGCGTGCGCGACGAGATTTACATGGACATCATGCGGCACGGGTGGAACGACAAACTGAAAGCGTTTGTGCAGCATTACGGTTCGGAGGCGTTGGATGCGTCAACGCTCGTGATGCCACTGGTGTTCTTCATGGCTCCCAACGATCCTCGCATGTTGAGCACGCTCGACGCCATCTGCAAAGACCCGGCTGAGGGCGGGCTTTTGTCGAACAGTCTCGTCTATCGTTACAACACGGAAAATTTTTATGACGGACTCGCGGGAGGAGAAGGGACGTTCAATATGTGTACGTTCTGGCTTGTCGAGGCGCTCACCCATGCGGGACGGACTGAACGAAAACGCCTTGACCAGTCCCGCCTTATCTTTGAAAAAATGCTCGGCTACGCCAACCATCTCGGTTTATACGCCGAGGAAACAGGCATGAAAGGCGAAGCACTGGGAAATTTCCCCCAGGCGTTCACTCACCTTGCGCTATCAGCGCCGCGTATCACCTGGATGGCGAGCTCGAAAGAAGACCCGGCCGCGAAACATAAAGCCCCACAGGAAACCGTCCCAGGATGGAACTCAATGCCAACGCCGCACCAGGTTCGACGCTCATGGATTCCCCCGTAAATACATTCTCCATCGTCACGCCCGCGATATCAGAAGGCATTCGCACCACCGTATCCTTCCAAACAGCACCCACGGGAATCTCGTTTTCCTTCATCACCTCCGCGAGCAGCCGAGGGACAAGAACAAGGGCGCTCATCCCCGCATTGCGCCGCAACAACGCGAACACATGCCCGGCACGCGGCCCCTCCGCAGCGAGCGGCACATAACTTCCTCGAGAAAACAGCCCCGGATTATCCCGCCGCGCCAACAACCCGCGCCACGTCACAAACAATTTGATCCCGCCATCGTTCCTGTTCCGCAACAGTTCTTCCAACAGCGAGAACCGATCGGCTCCACGAACTTTCTCCTGAAGCTGCGCAAGCATTGCCTGACGATGGCCGTAATCCACTGGCCGTCGATTGTCGGGATCCACGAGACTAAAATCCCAAAGTTCCGTGCCCTGATAAGTATCGGGGGCTCCCGGTGCCGCAAGGCGCAGGAGCGTCTGCGACAGCGACGTGAACAACCCGAGTTGGCTCACACGATTTTCAAAAGGCAGAAAGGCTCGCAGAAATTCCGGGGTCATCACGACCGCCGCGACAAATTTTTTGATTGCGGATTCATACGCATTGTTCGGATCGGTCCAACTTGTATGCATCTTTGATTTGCGCAGCGCTTTGACCATGTACGCCTGGATTCGCCGCACAAACTCCTCATCCGGAGCACCTTCCAGCGGCCACGCCCCCAGTAGCGTTTGATACAACAGATATTCGTCATTTGCATCCATCGACGGCGGCCGCACGGCCACATTGGCCTCCCGCCAGCGAAGGACATGCTCTTGCCATTCGTTCGGAATTTCAGAAAGCGCGTGGAGTCTCGCACGCACGTCCTCGCTGCGTTTTGTATCGTGCGTCGAGAGGGGCGAGAGCGCGTGAGGCCAGCGTGACTGACGCTCGGAAAAATAGTTGTGAAGAGATTCCGCAGTCGTCCCGAAATGATCCGGATCGCCCCCCACTTCATTCAGGGAAATGAGGCGGTGATATCGATAGAAGGCGGTGTCTTCGATGCCTTTGGCCGTGACGGGCGCGGTGAGCTGCTGAAATTTTCCCGCGAAGCGAAGCTGGTCGGCGCGGTATTCTTCGGTAGAGGTGTCCGGCGATTGTTGCAGAATGAGATCGCACAAAAAATCAACGACGGCACGATTCGTTTGAGGATTGCGCTCGACCGCCTTTTCAAGCGCCGCGTGGAGGCATTGCTGGTCAGCTTCAGACACGCCACGACCCGTGATGTAAGTGCGGTATACGGGGAAGCAGGCGACCAGTTCTCGCAGGCCGTGACGCAGTGAGCGCAGCGTAAAATCCCGTCCGCGACGATACTTTTGCGCAAGGCGGTCGGCCTGTTGCGTAAGCATCTGTAATTCGCTGGAAAGCGCATGTTTTAAAACCAGCCGTTTATCTTGATACACATGCTCGCTGAAGGGAACCGTGTTGCCGATGAATTCACTGTAGGTGCGGGTAAGCTGCTCTCGTCCGGCGGGATCAACAAAAAGTCCATTTAAGTGGATTAGAAAGTCATAACCACTGGTGCCGTCGATGGCCCACCCGGCGGGAAGTTCTTCATTCACGGCAAGGATTTTTTCAATGGCCACATAAAGCGGCTGCGGCATTCCCGTCGCCCGTCGCTCTGCCAGATGTCGTGCAATCTTTTGCTGTAATTGCGGCTCGATGACTGCCCAATCAATCGCCGCAAGCCGCGAGTCGGACAAGGCGATCGCGCGGGCAGAGCGCAGCACATAATAAAACTGAAGCCGTTCAAAATACTGCGCTGGATCAAAAAGCCCGTCCGGATGATCGACGCGCACCCCCGCGATTTTATTTTCCGCCAGCAGTTTCAGCAGCAATTCATGCGTCGCAAGAAAAACGTCCTCGCGCTCCATACTGAGTGCCGCCAGGTCATTGATATCGAAGAAACGGCGGTAGTTGATCTCGTCGGAGGCGTTTCGCCAGTACGTCAAGCGATAGGCTTGCTTACTAAGGATCACATCCAGATGATCGAAGGATCGCGGATCGCCGATTCGGCCATTGATGGTTTGAACAGCGTCCTCGATATGTTTCCGAATGTTGGCAGAGCGATGCGTAACGTCGGCAAGCCGGCCATGAATGTGAATAGTTTGACGCCGCCGTTCCTCTTGATGGATAGGATCGCAATCGTCCATTGGCGGTATCCGCCCGGCCATGGCGAGAATGTCGCGTAATTCCCCGATGCCTTCGCCCCCGGCATCCGTCGGCAAAGTGAGAATTGCTGCGATTCCTTCCACGTTCACCGGAAAACGTCGCTCGAAATAATGAACGTGGAAGCCCCCTTGTTGCTCGTCAAAACTGATCTTCAACTCCCCCCGCTCCAACACCTCGCCATACGCCCCGCCAAGCACCGGCACGAGCAATTTATTATGCAACTCCAGCCTCGGCGAGCCGCGCCACGCGATATCAAAATATCCCGCATACGCTGACGCCGGGCCATGCAACAACAGATCATTCCACCACGCATTGTCGTTGGTCGCGACGCCCGCATGATTGGGCACGGTATCCAAAATGTGCGAAAGGCCATGCTCCTCCAGCGTTCGCAAGAATGCTTCATACTCCGCATCCGTACCTAGTTCTGGATTCAGCTTATTGTGATCGATGACATCGTACCCGTGCGTGCTTCCAGCCGTCGCCTTCAAATAAGGAGAGGCATAGACATGCGAAATACCCAGTTCGCTCAGATAAGGCACGATCACGGCCGCATCCTTGAACGTAAATCCCTTATGGAACTGCAAACGATAAGTGGATTCCGGTCGCGGCCGGCGCAGAGCCGCTCGAGCGTAAGTGAAACCAACTGCTCCAGAAGTTCCGACGTTTCAAGCGACATTTGTCCGGTTCCCGGGGGATTATGCTGACTCATACACGCTACGAAATTCGAGGCGGTTCCTGCGAATTGGGCTGCATCGGACCGCTGCGCTTCTTTACGCAATACATCAATCTGCGACGGCGAGACTTCCTTCCCTGCATCCGCCGGCGCAACAGTCCGCAACAGCGCCAGCGTGCGACCAAACAGCGAATACACCTGCCTCGCTTCAAAGACTCGCGGCACCTCTTCCTCCGGCAGGTGCGTGTCGATAACACTCTGCCACAATTGCCCGGCGCTCGTCCCCGGCAACGTAAACTCAATCTCCTCCCAGTGCGCGTTAATCAATAACATCAACGTGTCCCCGACAATCGGATCTCCACGCTCATTGACCTCATTCATCAAATCCCCCGCGAACCGAACGCCGAGACACTTCACTCCGCCATCATCCCACGCCTGATCCGACATCTCATTCCCCGACGGTTCAAACCACGAAATATCCTTTATCTCCGAACCGCGAATCGCGCGCCCGAGAAAAAACTTACGCCGTTGGAATACCGGCTGCTCTCGCCAGATCCTCGTGCATGTCCGAACGAACTCAAGAAACTTTGTCTTTCGCTCATCCAGATTCCAATTGAGCCACGTCAGCTCGTTGTCCTGGCAATACACATTGTTATTGCCCTTCTGCGTGTGCCCTAATTCATCCCCCGCGACAATCATCGCGACCCCCTCCGAAAATAGCAGTGTGGCAATCAAATTTCGTTTCTGCCGCTCACGAAGTTCGAGAATGTTCGCATCTTCGGTGGGCCCTTCCGCCCCGCAATTCCACGAGTGGTTGTCATTTGCACCGTCCCGGCCCCCCTCTCCGTTGGCGTCGTTATGCTTCTGATCGTAGCTGACCAAGTCCTCCAACGTAAACCCATCATGAGCCGTGATAAAGTTCAAACTTGCGTAAGGCTTCCGCCCATCCCCCTGATATAAATCGCTCGAGCCCGCAAGCCGCGTTGCCAACTCGGACACGAGGCCTCCATCGCCCTTCCAGAAGCGGCGGATACTGTCCCGGTACATCCCGTTCCACTCCGTCCAGAGCACCGGAAAATTCCCCACCTGATAACCGCCGGGCCCAACATCCCAGGGCTCCGCAATCAATTTTACCTGCGAAATCACCGGGTCCTGGTGAATAATGTCAAAAAATGCCCCGAGACGATTCACATCATTGAGTTCGCGCGCAACGTCGAGGCCAGATCAAACCGAAACCCATCGACGTGCATCTCAAGAATCCAATACCGCAGCGAATCCATAATGTATTGCAACACGCGAGGCTGAATCATATTCAACGTATTGCCACAACCCGTGAAATCCATGTAATATCGCTTGTCCGGCGCAAGTCGATAATAAGCGGCGTTATCTACCCCGCGGAACGACAGCGTTGGCCCCAGCTCGCTTCCCTCTGCCGTGTGGTTGTACACCACATCGAGAATCACCTCGATGCCCGCGGCATGAAGGGCCCGCACCATCGCCTTGAATTCATGCACACTCTTTCGCGGTGACTGCTTGGACGCATACGCCACGTGCGGCGCAAAATAACCCAGCGTGTTATAGCCCCAATAATTCGTCAGCCCCTTCTCCACCAGGTGACGGTCGTTCAAATGATAATGCACCGGCAACAATTCGACTGCCGTCACCCCCAGGCTCAGTAAATGACTGATGACCGGCTCCGACGCAAGGGCCGCGTAGGTTCCACGCCGGTCGTCCGGAATCTCCGGATGCCGCATCGTCAGCCCGCGCACATGCGCCTCGTAGATCAATGTCTTATGCCATGGCGTCCGGGGCGGGCGGTCGTCCCCCCACGTGAACGCGGTATCCAGCACGGCGGCAAGCGGACAAACATTCGCATTGTCCCGCTCATCAAACGACAAATCCCCGCGCGGATCGCCGACCTTATAACCGAACAGCGAATCGGACCACTTCACGTCCCGCCCGATCGCCTTCGCATAAGGGTCCAGCACAATTTTGTTCGGATTGAACCGATGCCCATTCACCGGGTCATACGGACCGTGCACGCGATATCCGTAAAGTTGGCCCGGCTCCACATCAGGAAGAAAGCCATGCCACACCATGTCGGTTTGTTCGGGCAGGGCAATTCGTTCCGAATCCTTGTCGTCCTCGTGGGACTTAAAAAGACAAAGCTCCACTTTGCTCGCATGCTCGGCGAATATTGCGAAGTTGACGCCCGTGCCGTCCCATGTGGCTCCGAGTGGATAAGGCCGACCTGGCCAGATACGCATGAAAACCCTCTTTTCAATAAAGACCAGTCGTGCTGTGTTTCGCAAAACGGGTACCAAGTTTGCGAAGCATTTCACAACCGGCTCATTTATCATAAGGCCCCGCATGACAAACCGGCGTTCCATCCCTCTATTAGCCCATCGCGGCAGTGGAATTCTGCTCCACCTGACGAGCCTCCCGGGCTCCTACGGCATTGGCGACCTTGGACCCGAGGCGCGTCACTTTGTCGATCTGCTGTGCCAAGCCAGACAGACGTGCTGGCAGATGCTCCCCCTCACGCCCCCCGGCGAAGGCGACTCGCCCTACCAGTCTTACTCCGCCTTCGCCGGCAATGGCCTCGTCATCAGCCCGGACGATTTGTTAAACGACGGCCTTGTCGGGGCTGAAGATTTGGCCGGGGGGCGTTTCAACACCTCATGCGTCGATTTCCCACGCGTCCGCACATTCAAGCAGCGCCTGCTCGAAAAAGCCTGGCTCAATTTCCGCGCGGGCTTGGCCCCCGCGCTTCGCCGCCCATTCAAACAATTCCTTCAGCAACAGTCCGCATGGTTAAACGATTACGCCCTCTTCGTTGCCATCCGAGACACCCAGGGCGGCGAGTCCTGGCAACGCTGGCCCCGCGAACTCATGCGCCGCAGCCCCCGCGCCCTGGACGCCGCCCGCCGCCAACTCGCCGACGCCATCGAACGCGAGTCCTTCACGCAATTCCTCTTCGCCCGCCAAATCACCGCACTGAAACGCTACGCCAACGCCCACGGAATCCGCCTCGTCGGCGACCTGCCCATCTTCGTCTCCGCCGAGTCCGCCGACGTCTGGACGCATCCGCACCTGTTCAAGCTCGACCGCCACCATTGGCCAAAAGTCATTGCCGGCGTTCCACCCGACGCCTTCAGCCGCACCGGTCAACTGTGGGGAAATCCTCTGTATGATTGGCGTGCGATGAAGCGCGAAGGCTACGCATGGTGGATCGCCCGGATGCGTTCGGTGCTGCGGCAATGCGACATCGTCCGCATCGACCACTTCCGCGGTTTCGCCGCCGCTTGGGAAGTCCCCGCCGACGCCGCCGACGCCACCCCCGGCAAATGGGTCAAAGGCCCCGGCGAAGAATTCTTCAGCGCGCTGCGCAAAGCCCTCGGAACGCTGCCCATGATCGCCGAAGACCTCGGCCTCATCACCCCCGACGTCATCGCCCTGCGAGAAAAATGTGCCCTCCCCGGCATGCGCGTCCTCCACTTCGCCTTCGACGGCGGCCCCGACAACCCGCATCTCCCGCACAATTACTCCCGCAACACCGTCGCCTACACCGGCACGCACGACAACGACACCACCGCCGGCTGGTACCGCAAATTATCGCGTCGCACAAAATCCCGCGTGCACATGCAGCTCAACGATCCAGAGAAAAATCCATCGCGACTGCTCATGCGGGCCGCATGGCAGTCCGTCGCAGCCGTCGCCATCGCACCGCTTCAGGATGTGCTGAATCTATCAAGCAGCGCTCGCATGAATACTCCGGGAACCGCGAAAGGAAACTGGGGCTGGCGCGTGCGGTCCGATCAGCTCCAGCCCGACGCCATGCAATGGCTTCGTGAACTCACCGACATGACCGAACGCTCGAAGTCTCCCCGGAGTTCACGCTTCAGCGTGTTTTTGCGATCAGCCGGAAAGTGAACGGCCAGACACGCTGAAGCGTGAACTCCGAATTTCACCATCGCAAAAGGCTCTGGCAATGCGATACGCGAGATACGCGAATGATCTCCTCTCCTGGCCTCCCACCGCCTTGCACCCCACCCCCTTCCGATTATTATTCACCGCGAGCCCAATAATGGGCCCGCAGCCGCGTTACCCTTCCAGCGCCGACACCATTTCTCCTCAGGAATGCCCGCGATGAAAACCTACCTCATGGCCGACCCCACCCGCTACGCCCGCATGACCACCGCCGAACTGCGGGACACCTTTCTGATCGACTCCCTGTTCACACCCAACGAAATCTCCCTCGTCTATTGTGACGTCGATCGCACCATCGTCGGCTCCGCCGTCCCCACCTCCACGGCCCTTACCCTCGGCACCGCCGACCAGCTCCGCGCCGCCTACTTCCTCGAACGCCGCGAGCTTGGCATCCTCAACGTCGGCGAAAAAGGCTCCGTCACCGTCGACGGCGTCGCCTATGAATTGGAAAACCTCGACTGTCTCTACGTCGGCCGCGGCAGCAAAGAACTTCTCTTCACCTCGGCAAACCCCTCTCCCGCCACCCCCGCGCAGTTCTACCTCCTCAGCTACCCCGCCCACATGACGTACCCCATTACCCTCGCCAAAAAATCGCAAGCCACCGCCGTCAAGCTCGGCACCGAAGCCACCGCCAACAAACGCACCATCTATAAATACATCCACCCCGACGGCATCAAGTCCTGCCAACTCGTCATGGGCTTCACCCAACTCGACGTCGGCAGCATCTGGAACACCATGCCCGCCCACACCCACATGCGCCGCTCCGAAGTTTACCTCTACTTCAATCTCCCTGCCGACGCCCGCGTCTTCCACTTCATGGGTCCCGCGGACGAAACGCGGCATCTCGTCATGGCGGACAAACAGGTCGCCATCTCTCCCAGTTGGTCGATCCACTCCGGCGCCGGCACCACCCGCTACACCTTCTGCTGGGGCATGGGCGGCGAAAACCAAACCTTCGACGACATGGACCACCTGAAGATCTCCGATCTTAAATGACGAATGACGAATGACGAATGACGAAACAAATCCCAATGCTCGAATGACCAATGGAGGAATACCCCGGGCACACAATTTTGGTTTTAGTCAGTCAATCATTCGTCATTCAAATTTGATTCGTCATTCGTCCTTCGTTATTCGTCATTTATTACCCCTGAGGTATCATGATCCTGAACCAATTCAAACTCGACGGAAAAACCGCTCTCGTCACCGGCGCCAAGCGCGGCATCGGCATGGCCATGGCCGTCGCCCTCGCCGAAGCCGGTGCTGACATCCTCGCCGTCTCCGCCTCCCTCGAGCCCCATGGCTCGGAAGTTGAAAAAGCCATCACCGCCCGAGGCCGAAAATTCACCGGCTACGCCTGCGACTTCTCCCACCGAGATGCCCTTTACGCCTTCATCAAACAAGTCAAAACCGACCACCCAAAGATCGACATCCTCGTCAACAACGCCGGCACCATCCTCCGCAAACCCGCTGCCGAGCATCCCGACGAATACTGGGACAAAGTCATCGAAGTGAACCTCAACTCGCAGTTCATCCTCGCCCGCGAAATCGGCAAAGAGATGATCGCCCGCGGCTCCGGAAAAATCGTCTTCACCGCCTCGCTCCTCTCCTTCCAGGGCGGCATCACCGTCCCCGGATATGCCGCCAGCAAAGGCGGCATCGCCTCGCTCACCAAAGCCCTCGCCAACGAGTGGGCAAGCAAAGGCGTCAACGTCAACGCCATCGCCCCCGGCTACATCTCCACCGACAACACCGCCGCCCTCCGCGCCGACGAAACCCGCAACGCCGCCATCCTCTCGCGAATCCCCGCCGCCCGCTGGGGCGAACCGACCGACCTCGCCGGCGCTCTCGTATTTCTCTGCAGCCCCGCGGCCAACTATCTCCACGGCATCATCCTCCCCGTCGACGGCGGCTGGCTCGGACGCTAACCCATGCAGAGAGAGAAACCTCCGAGACGCGACCGTAAGGAAGCGTTGGTCCGCCGAAAAAGAAAGCCCCGTGTGTCAATAAAACACCCCGCAAAACGGCAAAAGGAAAACGAGAATGTCCACCCCATCCCTCTCACAAGCCGCCGCCAAACCCACCAACTTCCGCTGGGTCATCTGCGGCCTCCTCTTCTACGCCACGACGCTCGCCTACATCGACCGCTCCATCCTGAATGCCATGGCCCCCGATCTTGAAAAAATCATCGGCTGGCGTCCCTACCAATATGGCCTCATCAACGCCGCCTTCTCCCTCGCCTACGCCATTGGCTTCATCATCATGGGCAACCTCATCGACAAGATCGGGACTCGCCTCGGCTATGCCATCGCACTCGCCACATGGACCCTCGCCGCCCTCGGCACTGTCTTCACCGGCACGCCGTTCCAATTCGGTGTCGCACGCTTCTTCCTCGGACTCGGCGAAGCCGGAAACTTTCCGGCTGCCATCAAAACCACTGCGGAATGGTTCTCCCAAAAACAACGCGCCACCGCCACCGGCATCTTCAACTCCGGCTCCAACCTCGGCGCGATCCTCGCACCCATCATCGCCCTTACCCTCGTCCCGCTCTTCGGTTGGCGCGCTGCTTTCCTCGTCACCCCCATCCTCGCCACCGTTTGGATCATCCTGTGGCTGACCATCTATCGCACTCCCACCCACCATCCCCGCGTCAATGATGCCGAACGCGCCATCATCAATGCCGACAGCGCCACGGCGATGTCCGACGTCCGCGTCCCGCCCGTCAAATGGCGGCACATACTCCCCCATCGCCAAACGTGGGCCTTCATGGCGGGGAAATTCTTCACCGACCCGATCTGGTGGTTCTATCTCTTTTGGGCCGGCACCTTCTTCGCGGACACTTTTCACGTCAAACTGAAAGGCGTCGCGGGTCCACTCATCTACATTTACATCCTCGCCGACGGCGGCTCCATCGCCGGGGGCTGGCTCTCCTCCAACCTCATCAAACGTGGATTCACTCCCAACTTCGCGCGCAAAATCACCATGGCTCTCTGTGCACTCTGCATACTTCCCGTCATCGCGGCCCCCTACGTCCCGATCAACAACACCGGCCTATGGATCGCCGCGACCCTTATCGGCGTCGCCGCCGCCGCCCACCAGGGCTTCTCCGCCAACATCTTCACGACCACCTCCGACATGTTCCCCAAGCGCGCCGTCTCTTCCGTCACCGGCCTGGGCGGTCTTGCGGGTGCCCTCGGCAGCATCATCATGCAGTCCGTTTCCGGCGTCATCCGCGAAGTCACCGGTTCCTACGTCGTTATGTTCATCATCGCTGGAAGCGTCTACAGCCTCGCCATTGTTATCTTCCATCTGCTCGCCCCTCGCTTCGAGCGCGTCGATGATCTTCAACTGGAAACGCGCCCCATGCCGCGCGTCGTTACGGCCTTCATCTTTGCCGTCCTCGGCTTCGTCATTGGCACGCCGCTCTCCTACCTCCTCCAAAATCACAGCCTCTCCCTCGCCGCGCCCCTCGCCTCCACCGTCCCCGCAACCACGCTCACAATGCCGCCCTCCCTTCCCGTGCCGCCCGGACCGTTTTCCTTTCCCGAATACATCGCCTCCGTTTTCAGCGGCGACATTTTCAAAAGCCTCGATCACGCCCGCCTCCTCCCTCCGCTCCTCTGGACACCCATCATCGCTATCCTTGCCAGCGCAATTCTCGGCACCCTCCTCCACAGCATCATCTTCAAATCAAAAGCCGTCCCCACAATGCCATAATCTGTCGAATCACCCCAAGCCCAGCGATTGCAATCCCTGGGCTTTCTCTTTCATCCATAAAACAGGAGCCCCATCATGAAACCCATTCTCCCCCTGACCCTCCTCACCACCGCCCTCGCCCTCGCCGCATGCACAAACCTCTCGCAAAAATCCTCCAACTCCATGCCTCTCGCCGCCGCCCCCACTCCCCTCGCCCAACAATGCATCGGCAAAACCTCCGACGGCCAGCCCGTCGAAAAATTTATCCTCACCAACTCAAAAGGCTCCTCCGCACGCTTCATCTCCTACGGCGCTGCACTCACCAATCTCTTCGTGCCCGACAAAACCGGCCATCTCGGCGATGTCGTGCTCGGCTACGACACCGTCAACCAGTACGAACTGACCGTCCCTTCCATGTGCTGCGTCGTCGGACGATTCGCCAACCGCATCGGCAACGCCTCCTTCACCCTCGACAATCAACACTATTTCGTCTCCGCCAACCAAGGCCCCAACTGCCTCCACGGCGGATTCAAAGGCCTCGGCAAACGCAACTGGAAAGGCGACATGGGCATGACCCCCGACGGCCCCGCCGTCCGCTTCACGATCCTCGATCCCGATGGTGCTGAAGGCTTCCCCGGTAACCTCAACGTCACCGTCATCTACACCCTTACCAACGACGACGTGCTCAAAGTTCAATTCCTCGCCACCACCGACCAAGCCACCCCCGTCAATTTCAGTCAGCACGCCTACTTCAATCTTGACGGCGCAAAAAAATGATGTCCTCAACTACGTCGCTCGCTTCAACGCCGCCAGCTACCTTCCCATGAACGCGGCACTCGTCCCCACCGGACAGATCGCCTCCGTCGAAAACACCCCCTTCGACTTCAGGAAGCCCAAACGCATCGGACGCGACCTCAGCGCACTCCAGGGCACTCCCCCCGGCTACGATCAAACCCTCGTGCTCAACAACCCCGACGGCAAATTCACCAAGGCCGTCGAAATCTACGACCCTGCCTCCGGTCGCCTCCTCGAATGCTTCACCACCGAGCCTGCCGTCCACTTCACCAATGGCCGCAACCTGGCGGGTCTCCCCGGCAAAAACGGAATCCTCTACTCTCCCTATCGCGCCTTTGCCCTCGAAACACAACACTTCTCCGACTCCCCCAACCACCCCGAATTCCCCAGCACCATCCTCCGTCCCGGCGAGACCTACCACCAACTCACCGAATACAAATTCTCCATCCCCGCGAAGCCCCTACAACCGGAATAACCGTCCTCCCGACATCCAACTCTTTGGGCTCTCCGCACCTCTGCGACTCTGTGGTAAAAAATCGCACCGCTAAGGAACGAACGATGTTTGAAAACGCAAAACGCAAAACACAAAACCGCAAAACTGAAGGTCCTGATGATTTGTGCGACTCTGCTCGTCGGCCTTGCCCTGTCTTACCCCCACTCTCCCAACGCCGCCACCCCTACGACACCCTCCCTACCCTTGAACGCATCGCCGACGCACAGATCGACCTTCTCCGCAAAGACCCCGTCCCCCTCAATGCCGCCATGTCCATCAACGGCCCCACCATCAACTGGATCGGCGGCACCTTCTACCTCTCCGTAGCCGCCCTCGCACGCACCTCGCAAAAACCCGACTACTCCAAGTTCATCCTCGACATCGCCACCCGCAACAACTTCGCCTGCCACGGCACCACGCCGCACGAACTGATCAACGCCGACGACCAATGCATCGGCGCCACCTACCTCGAACTCTACGCCCGCCGCGGCCAACCCGGCATGATCATGCCGCTCAAGCAACGCCTCGACTACACCCTTCCGTATCTCACGCAAACCCCGCCGCCGTCGCGCCTCACCTGGTGGTGGTGCGACTCGCTCTTCATGGCCCCGCCCGTCTTCGCCCGCATGTCCGCCATCACCGGCGACCCGAAATACATCGACGCCATGGACACCCAATGGTGGCGACAGTACGACCGCCTCTACGACAAAACCGAACACCTCTACTTCCGCGATGAACGCTTCCTCACGCGAACCTCCAAGAACGGCAAAAAAATATTCTGGGGCCGCGGCAACGGATGGGTCATCGCCGGCCTCGCGCGCGTCCTCGACACCATGCCCGACAACTACCCCACGCGCGACAAATACATCACCCTCTTCAAAGAGATGGCCGCCAAAATCGCCTCCATCCAGCAGCCCGACGGATTCTGGTCCACCTCCCTCCTCGACCCCGACGACATCAAAGGCCCCGAATCCTCCTGCACCGGCTTCTACACCTTCGCACTCGCCTGGGGCGTCAACCACAACATCCTCGACCGCGCCGCATTTGAACCCGTCATCAAAAAAGGCTGGGCCGCACTCAACACCGCCATCCTCCCCAACAACCTCCTCGGCTACGTCCAAAAAACCGGCGACCAACCCGTCCCCTCCACCAGCACCGACACCGGCCTCTACGGCACCGGTGCCTTCCTCCTCGCCGGCCTCGAAATGATCGACCTCAATAACCCCCCCACCCCACTGCCCCTCCCTGAACCCACCCGCGATCCCCAACGCGCCGCAAAAGAACCCGCCGCCACACCCGCCCCCGTCCTCCCCCCCAACGCCACCGACGCCCAACGCACCGAAGCCACCCGCCGCGCCGCCGAATTCCGCGCCGTCGGAACCCTCGGCTACGACCCCACCCGCGACGGCGAACTCCCACCACTCCCCAGCTCCGATGCGCCCCCCATCAACGCAAAATAGCGCAATTCCCTTGAACTCTGATCGGTACGCGCCGCTCCCGCGCGCACCGGTAATTCAATCGCGCACCAGCCAGTTTCGCAATTAATCTAAACGGTCCATTCAAACTCGAAGTGGGTGGCAGATCGCCCCTGCTCGACAAAGCCCAGTCTCTTGTACAACTCAATGGCGAGATTCTTTTCCAACACGCGCAGCCGCACTGGAACCTGCCGCTCTGCCGTGCGCCCGAGAACCGACTGAAGGAAACCGGTGCCGATGCCGCGCCGTTGCCAGTCCGGGTGAATCACGATTTCCATTATCCGCAAGTGGTCGCCTCCATCGGCAACCACGACAAAACCGCAGGGTTGCCCGTCGCTCAATAAAATGTCGACATTCCCGTCCCGCCACTTCGCCTCAAAAAATTGATCTTGCAGCGCGTCGTCCCAACCCCCAAACTGAGACACGACCACCTCGCGGTATGCCAGATGATGCGCGGCACGGGCAAAGGTGTAGTCCTCGGGACGAGCGTTTTGAACACTGATTGCCACGATCAATAGCCCTCCACCGCCTGGAATCCCATAACACACCACGAAGCCGTTGCCACGTCCGGTGGCATGCTTCTGGTCCAACCTCGGGGCCAGAAGCATGACTTATGACTTATGTGGACACAATAAAAAAACTCAAAAAACTTCCCCGCATCGCCATCTGTAACCCCGACCCCGGTGCTCGGGTCTATCATTTCGGCACCTCTTTTTATTCGCGATTGTCGCCACAATTGTGCACGTTACAATTCATCCAATGCCAACGATTTTCGATAAAATAAACCTGCGCCCTAGCCAACTCCGAACCGTCGCTGAGCGACGATTCAACGATGCCGAGGCCCTGCGAAACACTGGAAAAAATGAACGCGCAAATGGCGCGATCTATCTCGGAGGATTCGTTGTCGAATGCCTCTTAAAGGCCCAACTACTCATCCAGTACCCATGGCTCCAAAATACCGGCTCGCCGGAAGGCCGCTCACCCGAAGACCGCCGCCTCTGGTCGCTTTGCTATCGCTCGCATGCTCTTGACGAAATTTTGGCCAAACTACCCACCATCTTGCAGAAACTTTCAGCTTTCGAGCAACAAAATTCCAATCGCCTCACCCAATCGCTAAAATCCATTTGCGCTGAGTGGTCCATCTTCGCCCGCTACTCTCCGCAAAGCGCTGATATTGATGATGCCAGAAATTTTTTAGATCAAATTAAGGAAATAAAAAAATGGCTGGTCTAAAAAGCCCCCCAAGCTTCCTCAATATCCTCAAAACATCGTTGGTCGATACGCTCAAAGCCAACGGTATCAAGGCCACCGTGAAAGCCGAGCCAATTCCGACCACCAAACTTTATCGGGTCATCGTATTGGCCCCGCAGTTTAAGGAAATGAAACACTCCGAACGCCAAAACCTGATCTGGCGCATTGTCGAGCGCCTTAGCCCCCGAAGATCAGATGCGCATCAGCATGATCCTTACGCTCACCAATAAAGAAGCCGCAGGCAAATAAAGCGATCCCACACACGTCCCACGCAGCCCGCCCAACTAAAATCCCTTCCCGAAAGGCCCCCCACATGCTCCGCAACACCCTCCTCGCCCTCACCATCGCCGCCCTCCCCTCCACTCTCCGCGCCACCGACCTCCCCACCTTCCCCTCCCCAATCAGCGCCAACACCGAACCCATGGCCGCCGGAAAATTCCAACCCACCTGGGACTCCCTCAAACAATACCAGGCCCCCGAATGGTTCAAAGACGCCAAGTTCGGCATCTGGGCTCACTGGGGCCCCCAGTGCGAACCCGAAGACGGCGACTGGTACGCCCGCAATATGTACATGGAAGGCAAATCTCAGAATCTCTTCCACGTCGCCCACTACGGCCCACCCTCCAAGTTCGGCTTCAAAGACGTCATCCACGAATGGCACGCCGAAAACTGGGACCCCGAAGCACTCATGGACCTCTACAAACGCGCCGGCGCACAATACTTCGTCGCCCTCGCCAACCACCACGACAACTTCGACAATTACGACAGCAAGTACCAGCCCTGGAACTCCGTCAACATGGGCCCCAAAAAAGACCTCATCGGCGGCTGGGCCAAAGCCGCGCGCGACCACGGGCTCCGCTTCGGCGTCTCCATCCACGCCGCACACGCATGGTCCTGGTACGAAGTCGCACAAGGCTCCGACAAAAAAGGCGAGTTCGCCAACGTCCCCTACGACGGAAAACTCACCAAAGCCGACGGCAAGGGTACCTGGTGGGACGGCTTCGACCCCCAGGACCTCTACGCCCAAAACCACATCCCCGGCGCAAAACTCGACTGGAACTGGGACCCCGCCAAAGGCAGCAGCACTCCCGACGTCGCCTACTGCGACAAGTTCTACAACCGCACCATCGATCTCATCAACAAATACTCCCCCGACCTCGTCTACTTCGACGACACCGCCCTCCCCCTCTACCCCGTCACCGACGCCGGCCTCAAAATCACCGCCCATTTCTACAACAGCAACATGAAACTCCACAACGGCAACCTCGAAGCCGTCCTCACCAACAAAATCCTCACCTCCGAACAAAAACAATGCATGGTCTGGGACATCGAACGCGGACAAAGTTCCAAAATTGAACCCATCGTCTGGCAGACCGACACCTGCATCGGCGACTGGCACTACCAACGCTCCCTCTTTGAAAAACACAAATACAAGTCCACCATCACCATCCTCCAAAACCTTGCCGACATCGTCAGCAAAAACGGCAACCTGCTCCTCAACATCCCCGTCCGTGGCGACGGCACCATCGACCCTGACGAGCACGCCATCGTCGAAGGCATCGCCTCCTGGATGGACATCAACAAAGAAGCCATCTTCGGCACGCGCCCATGGAAAGTCTTCGGCGAAGGCCCCTCCCTCACCGCCGCCAAAGCCATCCGCGCCCAAGGCTTCAACGAAGGCACCAGATTCTCCGCCGCCGACATCCGCTTCACCACCCGCGACAACACCCTCTACGCCATCGTCCTGGGCACCCCCACGTCCCCGCTAAAAATCACCTCCCTCGGCAAATCCGCCAACCGCCTCGACGCCCCCATCACCCACATCGAACTCCTCGGCCACCCCGACCCCTCCTCCCCCACCTGGTCCCAAACCGACACCGCCCTCACCATCGACCCGCCCCCCCCCCCACCCCCGCAACCACCGAGCCGACCACCAGCCCAACGACAGAACCCACCACCGCCCCCGCCCGCCCTCGCCCCACCCTGCCCGTCGTCTACAAGATCACCACAACGCCATAAGAAAAAAAACCGTGTCCATCCGTGTGCATCCGTGGCTCATTCAAACCGTCCTCCAACACCTCGCACCCACCCCATCGTTATATTAAAATCCGTCGAACAGAAGTCGTCCGTCCTCAAACACCCTCACGATCGGAGCCTCCATGTCCTCTCCCCCATTAGCCACACGCTGCATCGCTGAATTCGTCGGCACATTCTGGCTCGTCTTCGCCGGCATCGGCACTGCCGTCACCGCCGCCGCGTTCCCCGCGCTCGGCGTCGGATTCATCGGCGTCTCATTCGCCGTCGGACTCTCCGTCCTCACCATGGCCTATGCCGTCGGACATATCTCCGGCTGCCATCTGAACCCCGCCGTCTCCATCGGCCTCTGCGCGGGCCGACGCTTCCCCGCCAAAGACCTTCTCCCCTACATCGTCAGCCAGGTTCTCGGCGGCCTCCTCGGCGCGGCCGGTCTCTACATCATCGCCTCCGGAAAGAGCGACCCCCTCTCCTCCATCGCCAACCTCGGCCAACACGCACTCCTCGGTGCCTCCAACGGCTACGGCGACCACTCCCCCGGCAACTATTCCCTCCTCGCCTGCTTCGTCGCCGAAGCCATCCTCACCTTCATGTTCCTCATGATCATCATGGGCTCCACCGATCGCCGCGCCCCGCAAGGCTTCGCCCCCATCGCCATCGGCCTCGGCCTCACCCTCATCCACCTCGTCGGAATCCCCATCACCAACCTCTCCGTCAACCCCGCCCGCTCCACCGCCACCGCCCTCTTCGGCGGTGATTGGGCCATCCCGCAACTCTGGCTCTTTTGGCTCGCCCCCATCCTCGGCGGCCTCCTCGGCGGCATCACGTACCACCTCATCAGCGGCCGCGAATACGAATCACCCCAGGGCCCCCTCGAAAAACTCGCCCAACAATCCGAAGCCGCCGCCACCCGCGCCGAACGCCAAATCCCCTAACCTCGCAAAAAAACAACCCCCTTTTAGCGGTCGCCCTCGGGCGACCCTTTTTACGCGCTCACAAAATCACAAAACTACCCCCCTCAAAAAAGACCCCAACAATCCCGAGGCCCTCCCATGGAACTCCGCCGCATCCTCCTCCGAATCATGCTCGTCTGCCTCGCCCTCGCCGCCCTCGCCGGCGTCACCGCCGTCGTCACCTCCTCGAGCGGAGACGCCCTTTGGCGCGTCATCGCCACCGCCATCACCACCGCCTTCGCCGTCGCCATCATGCTCCCCTTCTCCTTCGCCATCGACAAAGAGTCCAAACGCCTCGGCGGTTTCGCCGGCCTTATCTGGACCCTCTTCGCCTTCTTCATCACGCTCGTACTCATCTGGGTTCACGGCCACAGCGAAGCCTTCGCCATCACCCTCTTCGCCTGGAACATTTGCCTCCTCCCCGCCGCCCTCCTTTTCTTCCTCATCCCCATGCCTCATTTTCGGATCGCCGCGCCAGTCGGCATTTGCGTCGGCATCCTCACCTTCGGCCTCCTCGTGATCCCCCAATGGCTGCACATCGACAACCAGTTCACCGAAAAAAATGCCGAGACCGCAGCCGCCCTCGGCACCGCCGGATTCCTCGGCGCTCCTCTGCCTCGTCAACGCCGGCCAAAAAGACCGCTACTTTCTCCGCTGGCTGGGAGTCGTCGCGGCGATCGTCCTCTTCTGGGTCGCCTTCGCGGAACTATGGAACGACCTGAATGATGACAAAAACACCTTCCACCGGATCATCGCCGCCGCCACCGCCCTCGCCGCCCTCATCGGCATCGACAACAACGCCCGCCTCGTGACCCTTCCCGGCATGCAAATGCTCGTCCGCGCAGGCACCCTCGCCGCCTCCACCATCTGCGTCATCGCGCTCAATATCCTCACCGCATACGATCCCGACGACAGCGATCTTCTCGCACGCATCGCCGCCGGTTCCGGCATCGTCGCCGCCTGCGGGATCCTCTCCCTCGGCGTCCTTGCCCTCCTCAACCGCCGCACCCAAAACAAACTCGTCGGCGGCTCCCTCGCCCCGCTCCTCGACATCGCCCTCTTCTGCCCCCGCTGCGCCACCAAACAAAAACTAAAACTCAACGGCGACGCCTGCGCCTCCTGCCAACTCAAAATCGACATCCGAATCGAAGAACCCCGCTGCCCCACCTGCGGCTACCTCCTCTACCTCCTCACCTCCCCCAACTGCCCCGAATGCGGCACCTCCATCCTCCAACCCCCCACCCCCCCACCGCCACCCCCCAACCCGCATAATCAACCACCGACCTTCGGATCACGCAAATGCTGCATCGCATCCCCAAGTTTATTTATCTTGCGAATGAACACGCACTTCTCCAACGAACTATCATAAATATAGAGCATGCCGCTCGTCGTATCGAAAAAACCCGTAAGACCACTCGCATAAGTAATCACCTGCACATGTGAAAAGCCGGCTACCCCTGTTCCGTCCTCATGCGAGACTCCACAAGATGCAAGGAACGGAACCAACGTAACAAATACTGCGATTACCAAAATCGCCTGAAATCGTTTCATCGTTATCTCCAATATATGCCGGGTGCTTCTGGCCCAACCTCGGAGCCAGAAGCATGTCTCATGTCGCGCTCGATCGTCCAGCATTCTATCAACGCCGGAACGCGCACGAAAACCCCATAGCCTTGCGTGGAAACGCAAGGCCTTCGTCTGACGCTTGTGCGACGCCTCCCGTACATCCCGCTCGGCCTTGCATTTCCACGCAAGGCTATCCGATCACGAATCAGCCCACCGCAATCGGCGCCCGCATAAATTTCACTGCCGGAACACTGCCATCCGCAGCCGCTGCCAGCAACTCCGCCAATTTCACGTTTCTCGCTATTTGTGCGTTCTCATTTTCCCGGTTGACCCAATTGTCGCATCTCGGTTTACAAGGTCCAGTCCGGCGTCCAACAAGGCGGTGCCGGATCAGCGGAAAAACGTGGATCAGTCGGAGCCGGCTTCTTGCAAGTCCATGTAGTCAGAAAATCCGGATCCGTAATCACACTCCTCGTGGAACGCAAACGGTACTCCCCAGGTTTGGCCGGTTTCAAGAATTTCAAATCGGGAGGTAACGAGCACGGTGCATCAGAGTCATCAAGGTCAATGACGATCCCCTCCGCATTCGATACGCGAGCGATGCGTCCTGACCACTGTTTTTGGTCAAGCGGTTTGCCGTTGTGGTCCACGTATGTGATACCCAGAAGAATCACTTTGCCGCAGTACTGCGCCGCGTCAGCCTCATCGATACCTCCACTTCTTGCTTCCATTTGCACCTCTTAAACTTCAGACATTCTAGCCGCAAAGCGTAAGATTTCGCTGCGGTTCATTCGGTAACTCGCCCTGCCAAATGGCCACTTCAGCGACCTTATTGTTACAATACCGGCCTTCACCACCAACCCGCGCGGAGCCCCCATGACCCTGTCCACCCTCCAATCCCTCCACCCCTCCCTCCCCCCACCGAATGGCACGAAGCCACCCCTCTCCCCTACTTCTCCATGGTCGTCCCCATGTACAACGAAGCCGACTCCATCCAGCAACTCCACGACGCCCTCACCCGAAACCTCGCCGCCCTCAGCCAAAACAACACCAAACCCTACGAAATCATCTACATCAACGATGGCTCCAAAGACGACACCTACTCCCGCCTCTCCGCACTCGCCGCCACAGACCCCCACGTCTTCGTCATCAACCTCCGCCGCAACTTCGGCCAAACCCCCGCTCTTGCCGCCGGTTTCGACCACGCCCGAGGCGAAATCGTCATCGCCATGGACGGCGACCTCCAGCACGACCCCGACGAACTCCCCAAATTCATCGCCAAAATCGACGAAGGCTACGACGTCGTCTCCGGTTGGCGCGAAAACGCGTCGACGGCCTCTTCCTCCGACGCATCCCCTCCAAACTCGCCAACCTCCTCATCCGAAAAATCTCCCGCGTCGATATCCACGACTTCGGCACCACCTTCAAAGCCTACCGCCGCGACCTCCTCGACCACATCACACTCTACGGCGACAACCACCGCTTCATCCCCGCCCTCGCCCACATGGCCGGTGCCAAAATCGCCGAAGTCCCCATCAAAAACATCGACGCCCCCTACCGCCCCTCAAACTACGGCATCGGCCGAACCTTCCGCGTCATGCTCGACCTCCTCACCATCAAATTCCTCAACTCCTACCTCACCCGCCCCATCCACCTCTTCGGAAAAATCGGCCTCGGCTCGCTCGCCATCTCCTTCCTCCTCGGAGCCTTCCTCATCGTCCGCAAAATCATGGGCATCCACATCGCCACCGAGCACCCCCTCCTCATCCTCACCGCCGCCATGCTCTTCATGATGTCCCTCGTCTTCTTCTCCACCGGCCTCCTCGCCGAACTCATCTCCCGCGTCTACTTCGAATCCCAACGCAAATCCATCTACACCGTCCGCGAAATCCGCCACACCCACTTCACCTGGCACCCCCGCCCCGGCCGCCCCACCATCCCCCGCGAGTAAACCCCCTCCATCCGACCCCAACCAAATGCGGTATTCACCCAAATGTGCCACCCAAATGTGGCACGGCCACAAATGTGCCACGCAAATGTGGCACGGCCGCCCTCGGCCGTGATCGATACAGCCGCCTCAACGGCCGCTGTATCGATGCCCCCCATTCTCACCTCCCCCACCCCTCTGCTAGAATGCCCCACATGGAACCCACCGACGAATTAATCAACTCCATCTACGCCGAAAAAGTCCAGGCGCGCCGCCGAATGCCACTCGAACAAAAACTCATCGCCGGCCCCGAACTCTTCGCATTCGCCTGCGAAACCTCCCGCATGGGCATCCGAATGCAAAACCCCAACGCGTCGGATGCCGAAGTCGAAGCCATGCTCCGAAAACGTCTCGAAATCGGTCGATGGATGGAGGATCGCATCCAGTGACCGGGGTAGAAACAGTCGCAGCCATGCTGCAAGGCCTCAAACGCGCGAACCTCTCACACCTCCCAAAAAGCGCAGCGGCATCGCAACGCGACGCCCACCCCTCGCCACGCACCACCACCTCGCCACGCCCACCACCTTTAGTACCGCGACCGTCAGGGAGCACACCTCCACCTCACTTACAAAAGGCCACCACCTCTACAAAAAACCCCTCACTATTTCGCACGCATTTTCTCAAAAAATTCCCACCCATCGCGCCAGCCACTCCTTGAAAAACACACAATCACTCTCTCCGCCTTTTCATGCCACCATCACCGCACTCCGCCGTCGCGTTACCTCCATATAAAGAACCAACGCCAACACTCCCACCAGTGCCTCGACCTTCATATTCAATGACATGGATGACAACAGCGCGGGAATGAAGCCGCTGATGATATACCAAGATATCTCGCGACGCTCTGCACAAATAGCGACGGTCACGAAGCACGCGCCAAGCAGCCGTGTTGCCGCAATCCAACACACCATTGCATACAGCAAAGTCCTTCGAGTTCGCGGCGCGCCGTCGCACCACCAAATCCAAAGTGCCGCTTGTGTGCCGCGAGAAACACATTCCCAAACCCAGCTTATCACAACCATTTTGTAGGTGAGCGTTGGCATTAGTTGGTAACTGATATACCAGGAAGATTGGTGAATTCCCCAATCGAGACTCAGCAGACCGACCACGACCCCAAGGACAACCGCCGCCAACGCAACCGGATTCCATCTTTCGAACCACATACGTCGCCCGCGGGACTGGCGCCAGCGCCAATAGAAAAATATCGCCCAGAGCAGCGCAGCTTCCAGCACCAGGATGCCTGCCGTAGCCGAATGATACGGGGCCTGCGGATATATCGCGTGTGCGCCTTGGAGTACCGCGATGTGGTAACCAAAAAGCTTCCTGAAAAGGACATCCACAACCGCAAGCACTGCACTCACGATTTGTGTCGCAACGAATGCCGCAACCAACTTTCGCCCCAACGACGTCGCATGCTCAACTCGATGCACCCCCTGAAACATCGCCTTCACCACCTGCGCATCCCCAAAATGTGCCTTCGCCAAAATCATCGCATCCCCCTCCGACACCCGCACCTCCCCACTCAAATACCCACGCACCTTATCCTCAACATGCCCGCGCAGCTCCGCCTGAATCTCCGCATCCAAATGCTCCGCCACCGAAATCTGCTTCGCCAGCGCATCAATCTTCGCAACAATCTCCGGCGACAGTGGCGTGGAAGGATCCATCATAAAAATTCCTTTCACAAACGATCCATCAAACAAAACCCTGCACACCATCCACCCGCCCCGCCTTCGTCACACGTCCCACCAGCGCATGAACCGCGTTCCACTTCGCCACCTGCTCCACCAACGCCCCGCGTCCCTTCGCCGTAATGTAGTAATACTTCCTTCGCCGCCCCGTCGCCGCCGCATCCGCATCCTGCCACTGATCCCGCACCAGCCCCTCCTTCTTCAACCGATGCAGCACCGGATACACCGTCCCCTCCTGCCACTCAAATAAATTCTCCGACTGCGAACCAAGCCGCTGCACAAGCTCGTAACCATACGAAGGCTCTTCGTTCAACAATCCCAGCAAAAGGAGCGACGTGGAAGCCCCCATGAGTTCTTTATCGTTCCGCATAATCCCAACCTTCACCTTGAACTTCTAGGCCATCGTACCTTGAAGTTCAAAGTACCGCAACACCTCCATGAGACATTGCCCGTCGTGCCGTTGTGTTCGTCGTGGTTCAGAATTTCACCATTCCTCCGAGCGATAGATGCGTTTTGAAATAACGCTTGGAACGCGGAGAGGCGGTTCGTAGACTGATGCCATGGATGGACATGATGTCGGTATCGGCGAAACTCGCCATTGCCCGGCGTGCGAATACGATTTGCACGGCAATACGTCGGGGCGATGTCCGGAGTGCGGGACGGCGATCGCGGGGGTGGCGTCGTCGCGGATTCCCTGGATATTTCGGCACGCGCGGGGGCATCAAGGCCTATTTGCAGACCGTGGGGCTGGTGATGTTCCGACCGGCACGCCTTGCGCATGAAACGCGGCGGCGAGTGCCTGCGGGGGCGGCGAAACGATTTCATCAGGAGTCGATGGCTCTGGCCACCATCATCGGAACCGGGCTGATGGTGTTTTGTTTTTTGTTGCGCGGAACCCATCTGGAGGAGTGGCTGAGTCCCTCTATGGAAACACTGTTCGCGACGGTCACGGACGGGAATCCCCTCTTGTCGTTGCCGTTGCGGGTCTGGACCGATCGATTATTTTTCGTGATTCCGCTGGGGCTGGCGCTTTATTTGGCATTGCATACGTTTGCATGGTCGTATCGGAAGTTGTTTTTTTACAGCGGGGCCGGCAGTTCCCTGGCGCGGCGGCGAGCGGAGCGAATCGCGTATTACGCTTCCGGGCTGTGCGCCGTCCTGGTGCTGCTGGGGGGATTGTTTGTGATTTCATGGATGCTGATTTCGGATGAATGGGCGTGGGCGATGGGACCATGGAGGGTCATGCTGCGGGTTTTCATGGGACTGTTGGCGGGGTCGATGGTGGCAGTGGCGTACTATCCAACATTGGTGTTGTTGGCGCGGGCGGGGCGGCCGCGGGTGCTGTTGAACATTCTGTTAAGTTTGATTTTTTTGGGGGTGCAGGCACTCGCGGGGTGCGTGATTGTGGGCGGGGTGTTTTGGGTGTGCGGGTATGTGTCAATCGCGGTGTGGGCGATGGTGCGATGAGGTGTTTTGGAGGCGGGGTCGGGGCATGGTCGGGGCAGGGTCGGGGCATGGCTACGGCATGGTTAGGGCGGGGCGGGGGTTGGGGGGGGGTCAGGGCGTCATGGCGGCGCGGAGGAGGGTGCGCGAGTTTTCCCCATAGACGATGTCGGGCTGGCTATAGCGGCGTCCAAAGCCGGGGGTGGCGGGGGCGAGGGTGAGGGGGGCGGCGCTGTCATCAATGCCGTTTTCCCCCACGCTCCAGACCGTGAGGCCCGCCGAGTCCAGACGATAATGCATGGGTTGGCCGGCACCTTCGAAAGGATCGACAGGCGGGCCGGTAGATAGGCCGGGATGAGTTGCTGCAAGTGAGACGGGAAGGCTCCCATATCGGACTGGTACAGGTCGGCCGCAAGGAGAATGCTCATGGCGCGGAGATCGGATAGCGAGCGGAAATAAATTCGCATCACTTCGGATATCTCGAGGCGGGGCTCGGAGAGTGCCATGACGATCAGGTTGAGGTTGGTGGGTCTGGTCGGCGCGGGCATATGGACCGAGAGTATTTGCTGCCAATTCGTCGCCCGGGCGGCGGGTATGAGTTGCATTTGGAGGGCCAACCGCCGGGCGAATGCGTCGACAGCCAGCGGTCGCAGCCACCACCCCTGCAGGTTTGGCATCGCCTCCATGGTTCGCCGCTCATAGGAGAATGTCTCCGAGTCAAAACTTTTTGCGATGCGGGTCGAGGTGCGCTGTCCGAATGAGGGCACGCAGAAATTCAAGAGCGGCGGACCGGGCATCGCGCTGGGGTCGTGGATTCCAGCGTTCGACGGCGATCCGGCCTCGGGTATTCATGCTGGCGGCGGCCTCGCGGCTGGATAGGTCCGGGCCATCGTCCAGAAAACGCGACCAGCAGCAGTCGTCGAAGAAAGACGAATGCGAGGGCGTCTTCATGGTCGTTATGGGCGACTTCGGCGGCGGCACCGAGCAAGGCGCGTAACTGAAAGTTCCCCGCAAAGGCCGCCGATTGATAAAAGCCGTCGCCTATCGTCGGCGGAGTTTCAGGCCAGCGGGCTTCGGGAAGGCTGACAGCCTTATTAATGAGAGCGAGGGCCTCTGCATTCGCTGCCAGCAGGGATCGCATCCGCGCCGTGTCCATCTGCGGCCAGAACCCCCTCCAAAAGGGAAACACGCGACCGTCGAGTCGCGAGCGCGGTTCAAAACCCTCCACCTTGAGCGATTGAATGGCCTGCGTGAGGACCAGGGCGGCATTTTGATCGTCCGGAAGCGGCAAGCTTTTTTCCGGGGCATCGAGCGGGGCATTCGCGAGGGCAAATTGGTGGCGCACCGAACCCAACCGGGCGGCGGCTTCCCACCCCCAGAAAAGTCGGGTCGCAAAAACCACGGCCGCGGTGGCGAGCGTCCAGCGAAGCAGGTGGGACACGAGGCGGCGAAAATGGTTCCGGCGGGGCAGGGCCATGGAGACATCTTATCAAAGCCGAGACTCGATGGAGGAGGAGAAAAGTTGGAAAAAGTGAAGACGCGAAGAGGGCGGCAACGTCGAATCTGTCGTTGCGATGAGAGGAAAGCATTTTCGTGATCGGCAAAAACTGCGTGTCTGAGGGGTGATAAAATTCCCGAGCATGTGGTAAAAATGAAGGAAAGATTTGCCTATTCTTAACCATGATTTATATTGAATGGTGAGCGGAATGGGAGGTGCGGCCCCCGCAGGGATGCATCCCGCTCAATAAAATCAATGTGCCGGAAGTTGCGCGGCGTGGGAACAAGGTCCGCTTAAAAAGCCTAAAGAGCTTAATAGCTTTGCGGACTCTGTTTCGCCGTTCTGCAGTCTGGAGTGGAAATACCGTTGTGCGTGGCACAAGGGGCGATTTCCAAAGGTTCCGTGGAGGGGACCTACCAGAGGGAGCCGCATGCGATTTATTACGCAAGTGAACGAGTTGTCGTTGAATGACCTCAAGGCGATGGCGAAGGGTAGTATGCAGTGCGCGGTAACTGATATTGATTTTTTGGAGACGCTGTCAACGCATCGGTGCATTGTGGTGCCGCCGTGGATTGTGCGGGCCCAGCCGAATGGAGGTTTGGCGCGCGTGACTCCGCTCATGTATGACGAAGAGGGGAACGTAGATAAGGTCCGGGTGCTTTTGGCGATGGCGAAGGAATTTCGGCGGGAGCAGCGGGGCGTTTTGTTTGGGGGGCGGTTTTCGAGGTGAGGGGGATGCAAAGGAGGCAAGGGCGGGACAGCCGGGGGAGGCAGTGGGCGGGCGGTGTGAGGAGGGTGGGGGTATAATTCCCGACTTATGGGATTGAGGATTTTGCATCTTGTAGATTCCACGATATCGGTGGATGGCCTGGAAATGTTGCGCAGGTGGTGGTGCGCCTTGGGGGAGAGGGGGTTATGCACCACGTGGTGGGGATAGGGCATTGGGGCACGAAGACTCTTCTCGCAACGGTGGGGATCGAGGGAGACGTGGGGTGGGAGCGATCGATGGGTTGGGGCGACCCGAGCGGGTGGCGGGGCGTGAGGCGCATGATTGCTGAGTTTGGGCCAACGCACGTGCATGCGTGGGCAGGGGCAGGAGGAAGGGGGGCAGGCGGGGGCGTGTGCGGAATCGTGGCGACGGCAGTGTCGGGGTTTTCCGGGGGGCGGATGGCGACTTTTTCGGAGGCGCCGCGGGAGGGGGCATTTCGGTTGTTGCGGATCGTCGACGGCCGCGGCGGCCCTGCGGACTCGCGCTGGCGGTGGGTGGGGAGTTCCTCCTCGATTGTGCGGACGTTGTTGAAGCATGGATTGTCGGGGGACCGGGTGATTCGGATTCGGCCCGGCGTTCGGATGGCAAACGGATCGGCCGGTGCGAATGAAAGCCCGGGGGCAGTGAAGGAGAGTTTGGGAATCGCGGCGGAGGATGGGCCGATTATTTTGTTGGGCGGCGAGGGGCGGAACGCGAGGCATGATTATGGTTTGTGGGCCGGGGCGATTTTGCAGCAGATTTTTTTGCGGACACGGGTGATTGTGCGGGATGATCCACGCCGGGGTGGTGGATGGGGGGTGGATGAGGGGTTGAACCGGTTTGCGGGGGCATTGCCGACCGATGACATGCTGGTGATCGCGCCGGCAGAGCGGACCTGGGGGGAGTTGCTGCGGGTGGCGGATTTAATGCTGGTGACCCCGGATGGATCCATACCGACGGGAAGCATTCTGGCGGCGATGGCCGCGGGAGTGCCGGTGATCGGGACGCCGGTGGAATGTGTGAGCGAGTTGATCCAGCAGGGGCATAACGGATTGCTGGCGAAGGCCGTGAAGCCGCGGGCGATTGCGTCACGGCTGGAGGAGTTTATGGCCGATGCGACGTTGCGCTGGCCGTTGACGGACCGGGCGCGGGCCGATGTGTACGAACATTTTGCGCCGTCGGCAATGGTGGAGGGATATCGGGCACTCTATGCGGGGGCGGAGGCGAACGTACCGGCCCTCCCTACTTCCTTCACCTCCCCGGAGTTCACGGTGTCTTAAAAGACACACGGCATATCAAAGGCCTGCTAAAACGTGAACTCCAGATGTGATGGCTGTTCAATCAGGCGACGAGGCTGCGCATCGCGTAGATGCGGGACTCGACGGTTTGTCGCTTTTCCATAGCTTCGGTGTCGATCCCCTGGATGGCTTCCAACTTCACCTGTTCGGCAGCGAGAAGTTGGGCGGTGACCTGAGCAGCGGGGATGGCTTCAGTCGTGAGAATGGTCAGTTCGTCGCCCTTCATTTGCGCGTAGCCGCCGATGACGATGAATTGCTGGACTCCTGCGGTGGTATCGAGGCGGAGGACACCGGTGCCGAGCTTGGCAAGGAGCGGGGCGCGGTGGTGGAGGATTCCGACGAGGCCGTCATAGGCGGGGACCTGGTGCTGGTGACGGTCGTTTCGAGGACGATGGCCTCGGGGGTGATGAGGCTGGCTTTGAAGGGGGCGGGCATACGATTTTCTCCAATGAGTTTGCAGGGGGGAGTGTAGCGGGAAGAGGAGAGGGGTTCAAATTCGGCGGCTGATGCATTGGATGGGCGTTCAAAGCTCGAAGCACGAAACAGCCCAAACATTTGGCCTCCGCCCCTTTATCCCTTATTCTTGCGATTCTCAATTTTTAACGAGCGGAGCGCCCTCACGTGAAAAACCTCATGAAAAATTATGGGAAAGGGATCCTCGCCGTCCTCGGCGCCTTTCTTATGCTCACCTTCACCCTCCCCACCTTCATGAAAAATATGCAGGACCCCGGCACCGGCGAGGTCGGACGCCTCAATGGCAAAAAGGTCACCTTCGCCGAAGTCACCCAGGCCATGCGCGAGCTGTCGCTCCTTCGCTCCTTCCAGGTCGTCCCCCAGGCCCTCTCCCTCGTCCGTGAAGAAAATGAAACCGACCGCGGCACGCACTGGTTCCTCCTCGTCCGCGAGGCATCCCAATCCGGCATCGTCGCCGCCGATGCCGAAATCCGTGACGCCGTCGCCGCCACCAACCTGCCCGCCGATGAACTCGCCTCGCGTCTCAACGACGCGGGCCTTTCCCAGCAGGACCTCCGAGGCTGCGTCGCACACGCGATCATGGTCTGGAAGGAAGCCATCCTTGCCGCCGTCGGTGCCCAAACACCTGCCCCCGAAATCGAATACCTCGCCAACGAAGAACTCAGTACCGTCCGAATGAAATATGTCCAAATCGACGGCACCGACGGTTGGAGCAAACAGCCCCAACCCACCGAGGAGCAAATCAAAAAACAATTCGATCTCTATAAAGACATCGTCGCCACCCAACCGGGAACCGATGCCCTTCCCCCGCTCATTGATTCCCACACCTATCCCTTCGGCTACAAATATCCCGATCGCATCAAGGTCGAATACCTCAAGTTCGATCACGCATCCGTCGCCTCCCGCTTTCAACCCACGCGCGAGGACTTTCAGGAAGCCTACAAATATTACGCCGCTCATCCCTCCGAATTTAAGACCCAGTCTTCCACCTTCACCGTCGGCGGCACAAAATCCTTTGACGATGTCCGCGACCAGCTTGTCAAGGATCAAGTCGCCGCCCGCGTGGACAAATTCCTCAAACGTATCACCGACCGCGTCCTCGAAACCGCCAAGCAGCCCTGGAATAACGCCAAACCGGATGAAGGCGGATTCCGCGAACCATTGCCACAGGACAAATGGGTCGATTACAAGGCGCTGGCGCAAGACCTGAAACAGAGCAAGGAATTCGACGGTTACGCCCCGGAATATGTCCAGATCGGCGCGTGGCAGGGACACGCCGATCTCGCGAAACTCGAAGGCATCGGCGAATCCTATTATGAAACGCCCTCCGCCCACTATCCCTTCGCCGATGTGGCCACTCACGTGCGCGAATTGGAACTCCCAAAAGATACCTTTCCAAGACTGTTCTTACAGATCGGAACCGACGGCCCGGTGCTCACCGACAACGCCGGCAATTTGTATATCTTCCGCGTAACCGCTGCCGAGAAATCCCACGACGCCCCCTCCCTCGACGAAGTCCGCAGCCAAGTGGTCGAGATCTCCAAAAGATAGCCGCTTACGAGCACCATCAGGCCGCCGCCAAAGCCCTCGCCGCCGCCGCCGCCAGAGCCGACCTCTCAGCCTTCGCGAAAAAGCAGAACCTCGAAACCATCGTGCTGCCCGAACTCACGCGCCTCGGCGATGATCGTCCCGACGTCCGCCGCATCCCCGGTCTCCTCAACGCCGCCTTCGATCTCGCCCGCGCGTCGGCCGCCACCCAACCCGCAACGACGCAAACCGCCGACGCACACAAAACCACCACCGTGAATGTCGACTCCACGCTCAAGGTGTTTGTCATCGCGCTCGACGGCTTCAAACCCGTCTCCCCCGAGGCTTTCGCCGCCGCTCGAACCAATTTTCTCCGTGCGCCAAGCAGATCTACGGTCGAATGATGCTCACCAACTGGACCCGCCTGGACAATGTCGCCCAGCGCCTCCATTACATCCCCAAAAACCCATTCGCCCCTGAGAAAGAACCGGAATAACCGGCTCTCAAAATATTCAACCGTCCACCACGGGTGACATGCTTTTTCCCGTGCAGTTCACGGGAGAAACATCCATCCGTGCAACCCAAACCCCCCACCCGCACGAAAAACCGGGGATAAACACGATGGAACCCCCAACCCCAACCTCCCACCCCTCCACCGCCATTCTCATCGAATGGGACCGCCACTACCTCTGGCACCCCTTCACCCCCATGAAAGCCTGGTGCGAAAACAAAGACATCCTCATCATCGAACGCGGCGAAGCGCGAATTCCTCATCGATACCGAAGGCCGCCGATATATTGACGGCACCAGTTCCATCTGGTGCAACGTTCACGGACACTGCGTCCCGGAGTTGGACGCAGCCATCAAAAACCAACTGGGAAAAATCGCCCATTCCACCCTCCTCGGCCTCGGAAACGTCCCCGCGATTACCCTCGCAAAACGCCTCATCGAACTTGCTCAGCACGCCAGTCTCGCACTCCAAAAGCTGTTTTATTCCGACAACGGCAGCACCGCCGTCGAAGTCGCCTGCAAAATGGCTTACCAATACTGGCGGAACATCGACCCGGATGCCAAACCCCGGAAAAAATTCATCGCTTTTGAAAACGCCTACCACGGCGACACCATCGGTGCGCTCAGCGTCGGCGGCATCGACGCATTCCACTCCACCTTTCGCGGACTCTGCTTTCCCGTCGATTTTGTCCCCTGGAACGCCGCAACAAATTTGAACGGCTTAATGTCTAATCTGGAATCCCTGCTCAAACAAAACGAATACGCCGCCGTGATTGTCGAGCCGCTGATCCAGGCCGCCGGCGGAATGCGAATGTTCCCCCCAGGCTCCCTCGCCGCAATCCGAAACCTCTGCACACAACACAACACCCTCCTCATTGCCGACGAAGTCATGACCGCATTCGGACGCACCGGCAACAATGTTCGCCTGCGAGCATGAAGCCGTCACGCCCGATTTCTTGTGCCTCTCCAAAGGCCTCACCGCCGGCTATATGCCCCTCGGCGTCACCATGACCACCCAAAAAATCTTCGACGCCTTCTATGCCGATCCCCGAGAAGGAAAAACATTCTTCCACGGCCACACCTTCACCGGTAATCCTCTCGCCTGCGCCGTCGCCGAAGCCTCGCTTAATCTGTTTGAAAAAAATAACCTCCTCCCACACGTCACAACCCTCCAGCCCATCCTCACTAAAATGCTGAAAGCCGCCCTTTCGCAAAAGTTCGTCCGCGACGCGCGGCAATGCGGGCTCATCGGTGCCGTTGAACTCTTTGACCATCGCACCGGTGCCGCCTTTCCTTATCACCGGCGCGTTGGCGGAGCACTTTGCACGCGAATGCGCTCTCTTGGTTTGATGATGCGGCCCCTCGGCGATGTCATCGTCATCATGCCCCCGCTCGCGATTCGCGAAGAAAACCTTCGCCGCTTGTGCGACGGCGTGTTAGAGTCATTGACATGGATTGACCAAATCGTGGCAGACAAAGAGGACGCGAGGCACCCTTATGACACGATTGCCCACCTATCCCGAATCCCATCCCGCCCACCCACGCACCTCGCTCCGACCGTTCCAGGACCCGGCCTGTTTATCACCGGCACTGGTACCGACATCGGAAAAACCACCGTCACCGCCGCGCTCGCCGGCGCCCTGCATCGCCTCCACGTCCGTGTCGGTGCCTGCAAGCCCGTCGCGTCCGGTTGCCCCAAACATTCCGACCGCGGCAACGATCCTCGCCTCCCACTCACCGACGATGATTTCGCCTCTCCCGATGCCACCGTCATCGGCCGCGCCGCCGGACTCGAACCGCTCGACGACGCCATACTCCGATACATCTCCCCCATTCGATTCGGCGCCCCGCTCTCCCCCCACATCGCCTCCGAGATCGAGCAACGCCCCACCGATTGGAAACGAATCTCCGCCTCCCTCGACTGGTGGCAGGAAAATTGCGACGTCCTCCTCGTCGAAGGTGCCGGCGGTTGGTTCGTCCCGCTCGACCACCATGATTTCATGGTCGCCGACATGGCTGCCGCGCTGCGACTCCCGGTCCTCGTCGTCACCGATGCAGAGCTGGGTACCCTCAACCGAACCCTCCTCACCGTGCAGGCGATCCGCCAAAAAAGTCTGGCCGTCGTCGGCCTCGTGGTGAATCGCGTACCGCCGGAGGGGCATCGCGATATTCTCGTCGAAACCAATCTCCGCGAGTTGGCCCGTCTGTCCGGCGTCCCCATCCGGGCCATCCTCCCCACCGGAGACCCCACCCGCGTCGGCACCGAGGTCCCCCCCCCATTCATCGACGCCATGGAACCCTTCGTCCGCGAATGGCTCGCCATGGTCCGCCTAGCCACCGACTAATCCCCCCCCCCCCCCACCCCCGCCCAAACACCCCGCCCACGCCGGAGTTCACGCTTCAGCGTGTCTTCATTCCCCCCTTCGCTTTTTTCCTCCACGTTCGCCATGTAATGATTCCCGGTGATAGAATGACGGGCCCGGAGAATGCGACCGAATGTTGAAAGAGATCGGAATGACCGCCGCCCTGGATACCACCACGACTCGCGAACCCCCTTCGATGTTGATCGAAGACTCCCACGTTGCGCCCATCGACATCGCCACATTTGCCGACCCTGCCCTCCGCCTCATCGCCGATAAACTCCTCAACAACCACCGCCTCACCTTCGACGACGGCATGGCCCTTTGGAACACCCGCGACATCTTCTCCCTGGGCGAACTAGCCAATTTCATCCGCCGGCAAAAACACGGAAACCTCGCCTACTACAACATCAACCGCCACATCAATTACTCCAACATCTGCGCCCTCTCCTGCAAATTCTGCGAATTCCACCGCAAGCGGGGCGAATCCGGTGCCTACGAATTCTCCCACGACGACGTCTTCCGCATCGCAGGCGAAGCCGCCGCCGCCGGTGCCACCGAAGTCCACATCGTCGGCGGACTTCACCCCTGGCTCCCCTTCGACTGGTACCTCGAAATGCTCCGCGGCCTGCGCAGCCGCTACCCCAAACCTCCACCTCAAAGCCTTCACCGCCATCGAAATCAACCACTTCACCAAAATCAGCAAACTCTCCACCCGCGAAGTCCTCATCGCCCTCAAGGAAGCCGGCCTTGGCTCCATGCCCGGCGGCGGCGCGGAAGTCTTCGACGACCGCGTCCACGATGAAGTCTTCAAGGGAAAACTCCGCGCCGACGGCTGGATGGAAGTCCACCGCACCGCCCACGAGCTGGGCATCAAAACCAACGCCACCATCCTCTATGGCCACGTCGAAACTCGCGAAGAACGCATCCGACACCTCCTCGCACTCCGCGAACTACAGGACCAGGCCCCCGGATTCCAAACCATCATCCCTCTTTCCTTCATCCCCGAAGGCAGCGAACTCGGCCATCTCCCCGGCAACACCGGCCTCGAAGACCTCAAAATGCTCGCCATCAGCCGGCTCATGCTCAACAACTTCGATCACGTCAAAGCATTCTGGATCATGCAAAGCATGAAGCTCTCCCAGGTCAGCCTCAATTGGGGCGTCGATGATCTGGATGGCACCGTCGTCTGGTACGACATCACCAAACGCGAAGGCGGCGCGGGCAACAAGCATCAGGAGCAAACCGTCGAAAGCATCCGCCGCCTCATCGTCGAGGCCGGCTTCGTTCCCGTCGAACGTGATACTCTTTACCGCCGCGTCATCCGGAACCCAGACAATTGGGCCGCGGGCTGGACCACCCAATGACCCCACTTCCGCCCATCACGACTGCTCCCCCCCCCCCACGCCCGAGGCCAAACCCCTCGACGAGCGCGCCGGCCACTCGCTGTTCCTCGTGCGGCTCATTGCGATTGATAAATTCGTCAAGGCCGCAGCACTCATCATTGTGGGCATCTACCTCCTCCACATGATCCACCTCGACCGCAACCTCCACGACACCCTCCGCGATTTCATCAACGACCTCCGCATCGACGAAAACAACGAATACATTCACCGACTCCTTGAAAAAACCCTCGGCATCAGCCGCCGAACCCTCTTTTATTTCTATGCCGGCACACTCATCTATGCCGGTCTTTACCTCATTGAAGGCCTCGGACTTTTCTTCGACAAGGCCTGGGCCGAATGGCTCACCATCATCTCCACCGCCGGATTCCTGCCCCTCGAAATCGTCGAAATTGTTCGCGAAGTCACCCTCTTTCGTATTCTCATCTTCATTGGCAACATCCTCATGGTGATCTACCTCGCCCTCCGCCTCCATTGGCGGCACGAAGCCAAAATCGCCGGCGTTGACCTCAAACACGATCCCGAAGCCCATGCCCTGAATCCCGCGAAAGCCCCGCCTCCCCACGGCAACGTACCCAAAGACTGACGCAGGTGACCGTTGCAGATCAGGAGCCCCGACAATCCGCCGTCCGGCCACGCTCCTGACGGCGATTCCTTCCCCCTGCCGGCTGACCCGCACGAGGCCATGCGAATGCACGGCTCCTGGCTCCGCGCCGTCGCCATCGCCCGCCTCCGCGGATTTGAAGGTGCCGACGACGTCATGCAGGATGTCGCTATCGGAGCCATGCGAAACTGGGAAACACTTCGCACGGCCGCCAACGCCAAGGCCTGGCTCTATCGCCTCACCGTCCGCGCCGCGCTCATGCATCGCCGTACCCTCGGCCGCGCCGCAAAAGAATCAAGGAGGCCGCTGATTCCTACACCGCCCGACACGGCCTCTCCGAAGGCACCCGAGCCGAGCGATCCGGTGCCGATCCACTCGCCGCTGTCCTCTCATCTGAACGCCACGCTCAACTGCGTATCGCCATGACCAAGCTCTCCGTCAAGGAACTCGAAATGCTGCTCCTCAAACACGTGGATGACTGCAGCTACCATGAAATCGGCCGCCGCCTCGGTGTCACCGCCGGCGTCGTCCAGATGCGACTCTTCCGCGCCCGACAAAAACTTCGCGACATTCTCCTGCAGCAATACCCGGAGGAATAAATCATGCCCGAAAAACTCGCCGATCCACTCCCCCTCGATTTGCGGCTCGATCTCCTTGTCGATGCTGAACTCCCCGAAAGCGATCGTCGCGAACTCCTTCTCGCCCTCGATCGCGAGCCGCACAACTGGCGCAACCTCTCTATCCGTTTCCTCGAACGCCAGGTCGAAAAAAAGACCGCCCATGACTGGATCGCCACCTCCGCCGCATGCCCGAATCAACCCCGCGCAACCGTCTCCGCTTACTCCCCTCGTCCGGCCGCGCAATCGCCGCCGCCCTCCTCATCGCCGCCGTCTCCGCGGTCGTCACCTTCTACGTCGTCGATCACCGCCACGCGGCCGACGTCCCCTCCAACCTCGCCGCCAACGAAATCCTCCCCACCCAACTCCCCGGCGAAACCCTCAACTATCCCAACCCCATCCACGTCAACGTCCCCATGGCGACCCTGCGAAACGTCGATCAGCCGTTCTTCCCAGCAGAGCCGAATCAGGACGCCGCCCACGCGCCCTTCATCACAGGCCGACGCCGCTCCGTCGTCATCCAACCCGACGGCACAGGCAACGCCGTCGTCATCCCCGTCAACACCTTGCCGATGAAATTCTATTGAGGATGCCGATGCGCTACGCATGCACTCTTCTCATCGCAGGCATCCTGTCGGCATCGAGCGCCACCGTCTCCCTCGCCGCTGACGCGCCCGCCAACGCCGCGACCCGCACTGCCGATTCCACAACCACCCAGCCCGCGCCGCAATACTGGTTCGGCCTCGCCGTCGAAAACATCCCCCCGGCTTTCGCCAAACTCATGAAACTCAAACCCGACCAGGGACTCATCGTCCTCGCAGTCATGCACGACTCTCCCGCCGAACGCGCCGGCCTCCTCCCTGACGACCTCCTCATCGAAATCAACGGCGCCCTCTTAACCTCCCAGCTCGATCTCGCCCGCGCCGCCAATACCCCGCCCGCCCGCCTCTCCGCCGCCACCCCCCCCGCCGCTACCCCGCCCGCCAGCATCATCAAATACTGCCGCGATGGCGACTTCCTCACCGCCTCAATTCAACCCGTGCCACGCCCCGCGAACATGCCGCATCTCCGGCGGCAACCTCCCCAGCTTCTCACTCAGCGCTCGAAAAACCGCCCTACAACCTGACGACCTCAAACCGCTCAACTATGTCCTTCCCAACGGCACTGCCGCCCAGGTCGGTCCCGGCTACCACATCAACCTCAACAGCCCCGACTTCGCCGCCAAATCCATCCGCGAAGTCGTCGCCAAAGGACAAACACTCATCCTCTCCCAGGAAACCGACGCCGCCGGTATCACCCACAACACCATCACCGTGGGCGAAAAAATCTACATTATCGACCCTGCACAACTCGATACTCTCCCCGCCGACCTCCGCCCCCTCGCCCAACAACTCCTCGCATCCCCACCCGCCCCGCAACAACCCACCGCCTCGCCCACCCCCCAATCCCCCGACGAAAAACGAATCACCGAACTCGAACAAGCCAACCAATCCATCCAAAAACGCCTCGACGACGCAACCGCCCAATTAAAAAAAATGCAACCCCCTCCCGCCCAGCCCGGCAACTAAAAAAAACATTTCAAAAAGTCCCCGCCAAAAAAACAACCCCAACTTTTATCCATTTTCTTGGCACCTTCGCCGCCTTCCGAATCTTCGCGTTAAATTCTGATCCCCCCACATTTCATTTGCTTCCCCCCGCCGCAAATGCTACTAATACTCTTGCCTCTGCAGTGTTCGTGTAACGAGGTCACTGTGGCTTCGGACCGATGAGCATTAGTAAGGGCCCCAAGAGACGGACTGACGGGCAAGCCTCCCTGTATTCCCATCCTCGTGATGGCTGAGTGCGGCCTAGTAGTGGAAGTTCCGAAACGTCTCTTCGCGCGACCCGCCCTGTTTATTCAGGGTTCGAAACCTCACCTCGTCACGGCACCCATGTGGAGGCTTTTTTTATGCGCCCGCTTCCCCACACTATAACCCCGCGTGAAAACGCACGGCCCCACCTCCCACTTCCCTAACCCTCCCCCTCCGCACCTGTCTACCCAATATCCACTTGCGTACCCACTCCCCCGTGCCGATGATCCCTACCATCGCCATCACTCGAAAGAACCCCATGCTCCCCCACTTACTCAAATGCCTCCTCGCCGCCTCCCTCCTCCTCGCCGCCGCCAAAGCCCTCCGCGCCGACGACCTTCTCGATCCCACACCGATCCAGAAAAATAATATCTCCATCCAACTCCCCAAAGACTGGAAGCCCCAGCCCCGCAATTCCGCACACATCCTGCTCGCCGCCGCGGCCCCCACCACCGACACCGACACCACCGGCGACTATGCCGCCGCACTCACCATCACCATCGCACCCGGCTCCTCCATCGACGGCCCCGCACAACAAGACCACCTCGCCCACGAAATCGCCAACTACCAAGTCACCGAAAAATCCGCCCCCCTCACCATTGGCACCCTCGACGCCATCACCTTCGGCGGCACCTTCACCAAAGGCTCACTCAAACTCCGCTCCCGCCAATACCTCCTCACCCACGCCGACCACATCTACACCCTCACCATCACCGCCCTCGCCAGTCGCTGGGACCAACACATCGCCGCCACCGAAGCCGGCATCCACACCTTCACCATCAACAAAAAATAAATCCCCATTTTCCCCTCATCTTTTATCCGTGTTAATCCGTGTGCATCCGTGGCAAATTTACCCATCCGATGCCCGGAAATTTCCCAGCCTCCACATCCAACCCACTCCACGTTACACTGCTCCCATCGTGACCGAACCCTATCCCCGCCCTTCGGAAAACGCCCATGCCGCCGCTCTATGTTTTCGAAGACTCCCAGGTCGACCGCCTCTTCCCCCTCACGCTACGCCCGCGCCGCCTGCGAACTTCGCGTCGGAACTCTCACCATCCTCGAACGGCTCCAGAAAAACATTGGCCGCCCCGTCCAGGGCCTCTTCGTCCGCGATAGCGTCGCCGACGTCGTCCGCCCGCGCGTCAACATCCCTGTCAACCCCGCCATCACCACCAAAGACGGCATCATCCTCATCAACGCCCGCCTCCTCCTCCTCGCCGCAACCCCATGGTCAGAACCGCCCCCCGATTCCGTCGACATCGCCCACGCCACCATCCTCTGGATGCACCTCGGCCCGGACCTCGCCGCCACGATCGATTTTTCCACGCTCCACGACCCGCGCACACTCGAAGCGCTCCTCCCAAAAATTCATCGACGCCCCGCATCCGCCACCATGATCGATCGCCCTTGGGACCTCCTCGACCATCAACATGCCGCCATCTATGAAGACTTCGCAACCCTCGGCGCCGCCAACCACGCCACCCTCCACCCCGGCGTCCACCTCCTTGACCCGCACAACATCCACCTCGCCACCGGCGTCAAAATCTGGCCCGGGGCCGTCCTCGACGCCCAAAACGGCCCCATCATCGTCGGCCCAAACACCGAAATCCGCGCCAACGCCGTCATCACCGGCCCCGTCGCCATCGGTTCCCACTGCATCATCCGCACCGGTGCCGACATCCGCGAAAACTCCTCCTTCGGACCCGGCTCCCGCGTCGGCGGCGAAGTCGCCCACTCGCTCTTCCTCGGAAACGCCAGCAAACAACACATCGGATTCCTCGGTCAAACCATCGTCGGCGAATGGGCCAACCTCGGTGCCGGAACTACCACCAGCAATCTCAAAAATACCTACGGCCAGGTCCGAATGCCCCTCAACGGCATCGAAGAACCCACCGGCAAACAGTTCCTCGGTTCCGTCATCGCCGATCACGCCAAGCTCGGCATCGGCACTTACCTCTCCACCGGCTCCGTCGTCGGATTCGCATCCCACATCGTCACCCCGCGTCCCCCGCGCTTCGTCCCCTCTTTCGCGTGGCTTACCGACAAAGGAATGGCCCGCGCCGACTTTGAAAAAGTTGAACAGATCGCCGCCATCGCAATGGCCCGCCGCAACGTCGAATTCTCCCCCGCTGACCACGAACTCTTCGTCCGTATCGCCAACGAATCCGCCGTCATCGAAAATTACCCCTGGCCCGACGCCTGATCCGGAACCCCCATGACCACACCTACCCCGCCCAAACCCTTCAGCCATCCCCTGAAACCCCGCCTCGTCGCCATCCTCCTTCTCCTCGCCCTCATCATCTCCGCCTCCGTCATCACCACCGATCTTCTCTCCCCGCGCGATCGCCATCCCGCCCCAACAACATCCCCGTCCCTAAATAAATAAAGCATTTTGATTCAACCGCACATCCAGCAGGCATTCCGAGACGCGACCGTCAGGGAGCGTCGAGTATCGCCGGATGATCGTTTACTCACTCACCACATCGATCCACCCGCCCCCCAAAAGACGATCGCTATCCGCGTCATAACAAACCACCGCCTGCCCCGGCGTGATCGCCGACACCGGCTCATCAAACCGCACCGTCAACTCATCCACCCCCGTCATCATCGCCATCGCCGCCGTCGGCTCCGACCTGTACCGAATCTTCGCCCGGCACCGTATCGGTTCCACCGGACCTGCCGGATCACCCACCAGCCAGTTCACCTCCCGCGCTACCAGCGATCGATGCATCAAATCCTCCTTCTCCCCCAGCGTCACCGTATTCGTCGCCGCATCAATCCCCGTCACATAAATTGGATGCCCAAACGCGATCCCAATCCCCCGCCGCTGACCAATCGTAAAATGCTGGTGCCCCGGATGTTCCCCAAGCGGTTTGCCCTCCGGATCAACAAACGCCCCCGCCCGCACAAGCTCCGGCGTCTTCTTCTCCACCAGCCGCGCATAATCATTGTCCGGCACAAAACAAATCTCCTGCGAGTCCGGCTTATCAAACACCGGCAACCCCAGACTCCTCCGCCAACCGCCGCACCTCCGATTTTTCCATCTCCCCAATCGGCAACAACATCCGCCCAAGCTCCTCCCGCGGCACCCCAAAAAACACATACGACTGATCCTTCTTCGCATCCCTCCCCCGCAGCAGATGCGTCTCCCCACCCACATAACCGCCATCCGCGCATAATGCCCCGTCGCCACATAATCCGCCCCAATCGCCTTCGCATACCGCGACAACTTCCCAAACTTCAAATACTCATTGCACCGCACGCACGGATTCGGCGTCCGCCCCGGTTATATTCCCGCACAAAATAATCAATGATCCCCCCAAAATCATGCTGAAAATTCAACGCATAAAAGGGAATATCCAACAAGCCCCGCCACATACCGCGCATCCGCCGCATCCGACGACGAACAACACCCCTGATGATGCGCCTTGCGGAGCCTTGCCTGCCACCTGACTCTTGATATCCGCCTCATGCCGCTGCCCTCTTCTCCGGCGAACACGCAATCTCCTCCAAATCCCCATCCGTCAAATCCCCCGGATCATTCCCCAGCCGCATGAACACCCCAACGCAGTCATACCCCTCCCGCTGCAACAACGCCGCCGCCACCGAAGAATCCACCCCTCCCGACATCGCCACCACAACTTTTTTCTTCGCACTCATAACCAAAAAGTATAGCGAACCCCCCCCACCTCCGCACAGCCCCATAGAGCTCGGGTTTACCCCAACCGAGTAACAGAAAAAATGGGCACGGCAACATTGTGGCACGGCGGCCCCCCGCCGTGATCTTTCCACTGGCCTCGGATGGCCAGCGGAAAGATGCCCGTTGTCATACTGGCATGCCTAAATCACCCCCCTCACCCACCCTCCAGCATCCTCGCAACACAACGCTCTATCCCCACCCGAAACCCCCCCCAGGTAAACCGCAGCGCATTCCTCCGAAGAGTCTCCGCGTCAAACGCTGGAAGCGCCTCCAATTGCAGAATCGCCGCCGCCAGCGCACCCGTTGTCTGCTCCCCAAAGAAAACCCCCGTCCCGCGAACCCGTTCATCCGTTGCAACCACCGTCTCCGTCGCCCCACCCGCACGATATGCAATCACGGGCGTCCCGCACGCCTGAGCCTCCACCGGCGTCAACCCAAAATCCTCCTCCCCCGGAAACAAAAATCCCTTCGCCCTCTGATAATGCTCCAAAACCACCCCATCCGGCTGCCGCCCCAAAAACTGAATATTCGCCGCCCCCTTCGCAAGCCCGCGCAGCCTCCCCTCCTCCGGCCCCCCTCCAATCACTATCAACTGCCGCGACGGCATCTCCACAAAAGCCCGTACCGCCAAATCCACCCGCTTGTAAGGAACCAACGCCGATACCACCAGATAAAAATCCCCTCTTTCCCTCCCCGACGGCACAAAATACGCCTCATCCACCCCCGGATGCACCACCTCCGCATCCCGCTGATAAATCCGCCTGATCCGCTCCGCAACCGTGTGTGAATTCGCAATAAACTCCGTCACCTGCTCATTTCGCTTATCAAAACGCCGCAACGACGGAATCACCGCCGCAAGCGCCAACCGCTTCGGCGACCACCGCGACAAATACTGATCCTCCATCCCCCAGATATACCGCATCGGCGTATTGCAATAACACACATGCCGCTTCCCCGCAGGCACCCCAACCCCCTTCGCCACCGCATGGGACACGCTGAACACAAAATCACAATCCCCATCCAGCTTCAACGAACCCACCGCCCGCGGAAACAACGGCAAATAATTCCGATACCCCGTCGCAATATTCGGTATTCGCTGCAAAAAACTCGTCCGCGCCACCCGCGCATCCAGCTCCGGATCCGTCGTCCCCGGCACATGAACCAGCGTCGCAATCCGCGAGTTCGGAAACAGCCGCACCAGCTCCAGCAACACCTTCTCCCCGCCCCGAAACCCCGTAAGCCAATCGTGAACAAACCAGACACGCAGACGATTCGGGGCAATGCTCACCATCTGCCGCCTCTCATTACCGGGAGGTCGATGCCACCGTGGCAGCCGGTTCCAGCCGTTCCGCCTTAATCAATTCCCACTCCGTAAGCCCCGCGCCCAGCAGAACCCTGAACCGATCCACTGTCGAGAATATGTGCACAACGATCGTTTCAACAGGAACATCATGAGGCGCAAATCCATCGAACCTCGTGATTAAAATGCAATGGATCGCCCGCCGCCTGATTCCACGCAAGCTCCACGTCCACCTGATGCAGGCTCGAAGGCTTCACGCGAAATGTCAGACGAATCGCGGAAAGCGCCAGCGGCTTGTCCGTCGCCAATGTCAGAACCCCAAAAGCCTCCGCGCTTTTAGTCGCACGAGTCCCATCCCAGTTCACGCCGTACTGCGGATCGCTCGCATGTAAATTCAAAGGCGACGCCCGCCATTCCGTAATATGACCCGGAATAATATGCGTCCCGCGAAACGGTCCCACCTCGTGTGCCGCCATCAGACCAATAAACTCGGGAAGCGAACGCACATCCCCCGGCCCAAACAGCGGCCCGCTGAAATGAGCGCACAATTCCTCAATCGTCGTCCCGCCCGGCCGCCGGATTTCCTCGCTGAACGCGCGATACCCATCCCGCTCCATGTTGGAAAACGCACGTAGCTTTTCGACATTGCCATACTGCCCGCCCAGCAGAACCAGCGTCGCCGCCCCGATCGCCACCGGAACAATCATCCGCAAAATCTTCGGCGCATAAAGCAGATACGTGACCAGCGCCATCACAATCAGCGGCATCGCCACCGTCGAATAACGCGGCACCGCGTCGCCCCCGCCCCATAAATCCCACGCGACAGATACACCAGCAATGTCAAAATAACAAAAGACACCACGCACGCCGTGATCGCCGAGATCCGAAGCCTTTCCCTCGGTCGTCGAAGCCACGCAACCACCAATATCACTCCCGCCGAGACCAGCAACCCCATCCCCACCGGGCCCCATATCCAGCCTTGATACAGCGCCGGCACCCCATCACTCAGCGACTCCGGCAGAAACGGCGTCGAGAAAAATTCGACCGTTGACGCATAAAAATGAACTAAAAAAATCTTGAACGTGCTCCACGAGTGAAACGCATGCAACAACGCCTGGGTGCCGGCGACGGAGGAAGCCCATGAATCGCAACGCACCACGCCGCCGCCGCCGCAATGCCGCATCCAAGGCTGGTCGCCGCGAACACCCGTTCCTCTCTCGTCTTGCCCCGAACCAGATAAATCACCCCCACCGCCAGAAGCCAGACAAAAATGCCCGGTGCCATCCCCATCCCCTGCCCGCCGAAATAAGGCAGGATCGCTCCAATTCCCCCCATCAAAAAAAGGATCCTTTGATCCCTGTTATGCCGCGTTCCCACCGCCGCCGCGATCGCTAGCAGAACCAACGTCGCGGCCATCGTGAACGGAAGCTGGAACGCCCACAGCAGATTCTCATACTGACTGAACGCAAGCGCCGCCAGAATTAACGACGCGTCTATCCAGATCATCCGCCCCCGTGTGCGCCGCACCGACATCAGCACGCACCCAATGCCAAACGTCAGCAATATCACGCTGAAGTACATGATCCCAATCGACTGATAGCCCGACGCCTTCATGAACCCAAAATAGACCAGCTTCGGTATCAGAATTCGATGCCCGTTATGGTCCGTCCACAACAATTCCCACGTGATCGGCTCCGCGCCCACCGTGCGGCTCAAATAACTAAGCTCATCCCAAAAAGGCCATCGCGCCGCATATCTATGAATAATCACCAGCCACGCCGCCAGCATCGCCACCAGCGTCCCCCAGATCACCGCAGGCTGCCATATCGCACGGCCATACCAATACAAATACTTCGGCAGCCATTTCTTCAGATTAAAGCGGCTCTCCCCCGCCGTCCGGTCATGCCACGACGATGGCACTTCATCCACTCGTGCGCCGTCCCGCTGCGCCTTCGTCGTTAATTCCAACGCCACTTCAAATCCGGCGGTACTCTCGATCGGATGATTGGATAAAAACTTCGCCGAGTACGCCCGGAAATTAGTCGTCGCGTCGTGCGTACCCACCCCCGCCACATGCCAAAGAGAAACCCCCGCGATACGCGAAAGAGTTCGTTTCAACAGCGGCCCGCCCTGCTGCGAGCCGCCCTTCATATAACGCGACCCGCTCACGACATCCGCCCCCGCGCGTATTTTCGCCGCCATCGCCGGGATCACCTCCGGCGGATCGGACAAGTCCGCCATCGTCGAAACCACCACATCGCCCCGCGCCGCATCGAACCCCGCCTGCAGCGCAAACGCCACCCCGCGACCCAAATCGTTCTTCACCAGTCGCACCGAGGCCGGCCGCTCCGGCATCGACGCTATCGCTGGCAAAGTCGTATCGCCCTCAAAGTCATAACACACCAGAATCTCGTGAGGCTCATCCCGTAACGCCGACTCCAGCTTGTTCAAACACGGCACGATGTTCTGCGATTCGTTATAGACCGGCAGCACGACCGAGACCACCGGCAACGCGGGCTTCCGCGCACGAATCAAAAATTGCTTGCCCAGAATTCGCCACGCCCACGGCATCGCCAGAAACAACCGCACCAGCCAACTCGACTGCGGCAACGAAGAGCGCGTCGTATACGGCAAAAACCGCGGAAAACAATCCACAATGTCAAAGTTCACATTCTCCAGACACTCCACCAGCGACCGATCCGTGATCGGAACCACATGATCCCAAAAATCCCAGTACGACCCCGGCAGCAACCGAAGGTTCGGCCCCATCATCACGAAGTGCCCCCCCGGCCTCAGCACACGCAACGCCTCCCGCGACATCTGCTCCACTTCCCGCTTCCCCGGCAGATGCTCCATCAAGTTGCTCGTGAAAACAAAATCAACCGAGTTGTCCGCAAGAAAAGAAAGATCGCACACGCTCTTCTGATGAAACTCGATCCCCGCATCCAGATGCGTTTGGCTGTCTGGATTGAGATCCACCCCGATCCGCCGCCCGCACCGCAAAAAATTCAAAAACTCGCCGTACCCGCAGCCCAGATCGACCACCACATCCCCCGCGCGAACCCACCGCTGGAAGAACGACTGCACGATGACTTTCCAGACATCGGCCTTCGCCTTTTTTTCAGCCTCGCCGAATCTTCGGCGATAGATCCGCTGAACTTCTTCTTCCGTCACGATCATGCGTGTTCCGTCCGGTTCCCAGTGAAGGTCACCGTTAAATTTGACCGTTCGTGACCGCGCTCTGAATCCACGGAATCACTTCATCCAGCATCTGGTCCAGCAAAGTCTTCGCTTCATAACCGAGCACTTTTCGAGCCTTCGATACATTCGGCGAACGATGCTGCACATCATATTTGTACGGGTCATCCGAAACGAACCGGAACGGCCGGCCCGCGCCATGAATTTTTCGCCACATCAGTTCCGCCAATTCCAGCACGGACGTCGCCGCCGGCGTTGAAATATTAAAATCATCATTCATCGCCGCCGGGTGCTCCATGCACGTCCGGATGCCCTTCGCCAGATCGCCACCATACGTGTAATGCCGCACCTGGTTCCCCGCGCCCAGAATATGCAGCGGATCCTGCCCCTTCAGAATCTTCTGCACCAGGTCCGGAACCACATGCGACATCGCCAGCGATACGTTCCCCGACGGAATCTGCCGCCCCCCAAGCGCTCGCGATTCACCAATGCCCACGCAATTAAACGGCCGAATAATCGTGAAGGGCAACCCATACTGCTCGTGTGCCCCGCGGCAAAATACTCGCACGCCAGTTTCTGAAAACCATACGTCGATGACGGCGGCGGGGCCTGAAAAAGGTGATCCTCCGGCGTCGGGAACAGCGTCGCGTTCTCAAACACCATCGACGAACTCATCACATTGATCTTCTGCAATTTCTTCTGCTTGAACGCCCAGATCGCCGCATCAAAATGGCTCGCCGTCATCCGCTCATTGTCCGCCAGCAGGTCATACGCATACTCGTGAAAGTATGATATCCCCCCGATCCGAGCCGCCGACGCAACCAGTTGATCGCAGTCCGTAATAAGTTCCTTCAGCAGATCCACATTCTTGACATCCCCCTCCACGAACGTGTACCTCGGATGCCGATCGTAACTTTTTTCGACCTTCCCATATTTGGAATAATTATCGATGCCCACCACGTCATGGCCCTCATCGAGTAATTCCTGCACCAGATAGCCGTTGATAAAACCGGCCGAACCCGTCACCAAAATTTTCATTCCGGAATTCCTTTCTGGGAATCGCGCATGCTCAACACTTTATCGCGCAAGGCAATTCCAGACATCTTCAACGACCTTCCCCGTCGGAATTTTCAGCCCCCGATAAGGCCGGTGCGGCACGCCCACGACAATCGCGTCTGCCATCCCGATCGCCTCATCAAGCTCGTAATAGCCCGGCCCCGTAAGGTACGGATCATGCATGATCACTTCCCGCGCCTCCAGGCTCAGGAGTTTTTTCAGCTTGAAACTCAGCGAGTCCCGAATGTCATCGCAATCCGCCTTAAACGTCATCCCCAGGATCGCGACCCGCGCATTCGCCAGATCAATTTTCTTCCGCAACGACCGAACCATATATTGCGGCTGCCCTTCATTGATAAGCATCGCCGCATGGCCGAGGAAAAAATTATTGTTCGCGAAGGCCGCAAGCTGCATCGTATCCTTGAACAAGCACGGCCCCGCCGCCAGACCCGGGCGCGGCATGTCTTTTGACCGCGGATTATGAAACGTCGCCGCGTGATGAACCTTCGCGAAATCAACGCCCGCATCGCTCGCGATCATGTGAAACTGATTCGCAATGGCAAACGCAATATAGCGGTAGCAGTTGCACATCAATTTCGCCAGTTCCGCTTCCGGAGGCGTTACCTCAATGAGTTCCTGCGCGACGCTTCCGAAAACAGTTCGTGCCGCCTCCACCGCTTCAGAATCAAATCCCGAAATAATCTGCGGCAAGTCGCACAGTTCATGCAGACTCTGCCCCTGCGCCACCCGCTCCGGACAACATGCGACATGCACATCCGGACCGCTCTCCCGAAACAACTGATTGATCCGCGACGACAACCCGGGATAAATCGTCGAACGCAAAATCAGCGTCTGCCCGTCCCGAAAGTAAGGCCGCATCTCGTTAATGACTTTATAAAACAAAAACGTCTCGGGATTCAGATACTCATCCACCGGCGTCCCGATCACGCAGATCACCACATCCGCGTTCCGCACCACCGCTGAATCCGTCGTGCCCTTCAGCCGCCCCGACGGAAGCACTTTCGCCAGCCGTTCTTCCGCTCCCACCTCAAGAAACGGCATTTTCCCCGCCCGAATCGTCGCCAGCGCCTTCTCGTTCGTATCCAAAATATCTATGCAAAAACCCCGGTCCGCCAGCACTATCGCCAACGGCAGCCCCACATGGCCGGCACCCCCTACGATGCAGATCCTTTCAATGGGCTTTGACATAATAAGGTGTGATGCTCCTGTCTCCCGGATGGGTGAGAGGAGTGTAGCGTGCCAAGGTCTAATTGCAACGCTCCCCTAAAACCGCTTTCCTCCACCCATCTCGCAACAAATCTCGCGATATCGCAATCCCATCCGTTTTTTGTAGAATACGGGGCTTACTCTCGCCCCCGACGCCATTGAATAAGGAGCCGCAATGAGCCTTCCCAACACCAACCCCTTCAACGCCCGCGCCACCATCGGAACCCCCCTCGGAACCAAAACCATCTACCGCCTCGACGCCCTCAAACCCCTCTGGGGCGGCACCAACATCGACCGCCTCCCATACTCCATCAAAGTCCTCCTCGAATCCTGCCTCCGCAATGTCGATGGACACGCCGTCACCGAAGCCGACGTCAAAGCCATCGCCCAATACACCGCAACCGCTCCCGAAAATTTCGAAATCCCCTTCATGCCCGGCCGCGTCGTCCTGCAAGATTTCACCGGCGTCCCCGCTGTCGTCGATCTCGCCGCCATGCGCGCGGCCATGAAACGCATGGGCGGCAACCCCGCTGACGTCAATCCCCTCGTCCCCTGCGACCTCGTCATCGACCACTCCGTCCAGGTCGACGCCTTCGGCTCAGACCAATCCCTCACCATCAACAACAAGCACGACTTCGAGCGCAACACCGAACGCTACCAATTCCTCAAATGGGGCCAAAGCGCCTTCAACAACTTCCGCGTCGTCCCACCCTCCACCGGAATCGTCCATCAGGTAAATCTCGAATACCTCGCCAAAGTCGTCTGGGAAAAAGACGGCGTCCTCTTCCCCGACTCCCTCGTCGGAACCGACTCCCACACCACCATGATCAACGGCCTCGGCGTCCTCGGCTGGGGCGTCGGCGGCATCGAAGCCGAAGCCGTCATGCTCGGACAGCCCATCGACATGCTCCTCCCCGAAGTCATCGGCTTCAAGCTCGTCGGCAAACTCAAGGAAGGCGTCACCGCCACCGACCTCGTCCTCACCGTCACCCAGATCCTCCGCGAACTCGGCGTCGTCGAAAAATTCGTCGAATTCTTCGGCCCGGGCCTCGCCGACATGCCCCTCGCAAACCGCGCCACCATCGCCAATATGGCCCCCGAATATGGCGCCACCTGCGGGTTCTTCCCCGTCGATGAACAAACCATGAAATACCTACGCGTCACCGGCCGCGACGAAAAACTCTGCCAAACCATCGAACTCTACTGCAAAACCCAGGGACTCTGGCGCGATGATTCCCACAACATCGAATACACAAAAGTCGTCGAATTGGACATGTCCAGAGTCGAACCCTCCCTCGCCGGTCCGCGCCGCCCCCAGGATCGCGTGAGCCTCTCCGACATGAAGCCCTCCTGGGAAAAAGGCCTCGGCAAAATCTTCGGAAAGAAAGTCCCCGCCGCCGCCGCCCTCGCTGAAACCGAAACCGTCGGCGGCACTGCCACCGCCCTCGCCGACGACCCCGGCTTTGAAGGCGTCGAAACCACCTACGACGGAAAAACCTTCAAACTCAAGCACGGGGCCGTCGTCGTCGCCGCCATCACCAGTTGCACCAACACCAGCAACCCCTCCGTCATGATCGGTGCCGGACTCGTCGCCAAAAAAGCCCACGCGCTCGGACTCACCCGCAAGCCCTGGGTCAAAACCTCCCTCGCACCCGGCTCCACCGTCGTCATGGAATACTACAAAAAAGCCAACCTCATCGACGACCTCAACGCCCTCGGCTTCAACCTCGTCGGATTCGGATGCACCACCTGCATCGGCAACTCCGGCCCGCTCCCCGATGAAATCTCAAAGTCCATCACCGACAACGATCTCGTCGTCGCCTCCGTCCTCTCCGGCAACCGCAACTTTGAAGGCCGCATCAACCCCGATGTCAAAGCCAACTACCTCGCCTCACCCCCCCTTGTCGTCGCATACGCCATAGCCGGCACCGTTGACATCGACCTCGACAAAGATCCCCTCGGCACCGGGAAAAATGGTCAGCCCGTCTACCTCAAAGACATCTGGCCCACCCAGCAGGAAATTGACGACACCGTCAACACCTGCGTCACCCGCGAACAATACGTCACCCAATACGCCGACGTCTTCAAAGGCTCCAACGAATGGCGCGCCATCCACACCAGCAAGGGCGAACTCTTCGATTGGGACGAAAACTCCACCTACGTCCAGGAACCCCCGTTCTTCGTCGGCATGAGCCCCGAACCCGCCCCCATCAAAACCATCACCGGCGCGAGCCCTCGCCTTCCTCGGCGACTCCGTCACCACCGACCACATCTCCCCCGCCGGCTCCATCAAAAAAGATTCTCCCGCCGGAAAGTTCCTCATCTCCAAGGGCGTCCCCGTCAGCATGTTCAACAGCTACGGATCACGCCGCGGAGACTATCGCGTCATGACCCGCGGAACCTTCGCCAACACCCGCGTCAAAAATAAACTCGCACCCGGAACCGAAGGCGGCTGGACCACCGATTACACCGACGACAAAGTCAAAAGCATCTACGACGCCAGCGTCCAATACCACGCCGCCAATACCCCCCTCATCGTCCTCGCCGGAAAAGACTACGGCATGGGCAGTTCCCGCGATTGGGCCGCCAAAGGCACATTCCTACTCGGCGCCAAAGCAGTCATCGCCATCAGCTTTGAACGCATCCACCGCAGCAACCTCGTCGGCATGGGCGTCCTCCCACTCACCTTCAAAAACGGCGAAACCGCACAATCCCTCGGCCTCGACGGCACGGAAACCTTCGACATCGCCGTCGACGACAACGTCAAACCCCGCCAGGACATCCTCGTCACCGCCACCAAAAAAGACGGCAAAATAATCCAATTCCCCACCACCTGCCGCATCGACACCCCCGTCGAAGTCGACTACTACCGCAACGGCGGCATCCTCCACACCGTCCTCCGCCGCATGGCCAAAGCGTAACGCGGACATCCTGCCCGCCGTTCAAACAAATGCAAAGTGCCACGGGTCTGCAAAGTTCGCAGACCCGTGCCTTCGCGTTAATTTTTCACGGTCAATTTCTATAAAAGTCTCAACCCCACCCTATTCCCGCATCCTCCGCTCTCCAACAAACGTCATCAACCCACTAATGATCGCCAACACCACAATCGCAATCCCCGCCCCCACATGCCCCATATTGTACTTTGGACTCCCTTCCAGATGCATCACATGCGGAACCCGCATCACCAGCAGCCCCAACGGCACCAGCACGATCTCAATCCACGCCGACCGATGCGCCAACGTCACCCGAAAAAACGCCAGCGTCGTAATCAACGCCCCCAGCGCAATATGCACCGTCGTATCAAACGCACCCGGATAAAACCCCGCCGCCACCGGCGTCAGCCATACCCCCAGCCCGATCACCATGATGATCGCATCCACAAACGCTATCCGCAGCACATACCCCAGCGGCAACCCCTTCGGGATCAGCACATACTGCAGGTGATCCTTCACATGCGCCTGGATTTCCTGACGAGTCAACATAGCTCACGCCTTCTGTAAAGGTGGATAACGGCTCGAATCCCACTGAAACGTATTGTCCTCGTTCCGGCTGAACGTCTTTGCCGCCTGATACAAACATTCCTGACACGCCACCGCCGCCGGCTCTGCGGTACTCTCCGGATTGCTCCATCGCGGCACTGTCGGCGGAATGTTAAACCGCAAACACAATGTACATGTATATTTCTCCCCGCCATCCTTCAACCCATCCAACGCCCGCTTCAAACACTCCAAACACAAGATCGACCCATGATGCCCCTCAATCATCGGCTCCTGCCCATCCCAATCGCGGCGGCAAAAGTCGCACACGATCACAATCCCATCCGACTCCTCACGCTGCATCGCCGCTCCTCTTTTAACACGCCTCCACCCAACGCCAGTTTAATAGCCACACCACGCAACGCAAGGGAGGCCCTAACGCTTTGGGTACACGACGCTTTTTACGTGACGAAACAAACAATGTGGCACGGCGGCCCTCCGCCGTGATCTTTCCGCTGGCCCCGGATGGCCAGTGGAAAGATGCTCACCCAGTGAAGCCTCCATCATCTCTCCCTTCCCCCCCCACTCCCCAAATCCCCACTTATCTGATAAGGTGCCCCCATGGCGACCATCCGCGAAAAGACCAAAGTCGACCGTGGCCGCGATGTGCCCAGCGTCCGCCAGGTTTCCGTCTTCACCGAAAACCGCATCGGCGCCCTCGTCGCAACTGCTCTCCACCTTCGACTCCACAAAAGTCCACATCCTCGCCCTCGCCGTCATCCAAGGTTTCGATTGCGCCATCGTCCGCTTCGTCTTCAACGACACCGACGCCGCCGCGAAAGAACTCGTCGAGTCCAATTACCGCTTCACCATCTGCGACCTCGTCGCCGTCGAAATGCCACCCGGAGGCGACGGACTCGCCAAAATCAGCAAGGCCCTCCTCGGCGCCGAAATCGACATCCACTACTGCTACGCCCTCATCACCAGCGAAAAAATCCGACCCTCCATCGTCGTCCACGTCGACAACCCCAGCCTCGCCGCAACCGTCCTCGGAGAAGAGGATTTCTACCTCCTCGACGAATGCGATCTCCGCGGATAACCCCTCCCCCCCCCCTTCCCTTCCATGCAAAACGCGCTGCAAAAAAACGCTCCGAGACGCGCCCGTCAGGAAGCGTTCCCACCGCACCCAAATTAAAAATTAGAAAAAATTAAAAATTAAAAATACACATTACTTCCCCGGAGCCACGCCCGGTGCCGCCGGCCCCAACGGCTTCACCAGCGGAACGCTCGGCCCCGCCTGTGTCGCCGCCGCCGGCAACTCCACCGCCTCGCCGCTGATGTCCAGCAACTCGATCTCAAAAATCAGCGGCATGTTCGCTGGAATCGTCGCACCGCTCCCCCTCTCCCCATACGCGAGATTCGCCGGCAGCCAGATACGCCGCTTCCCCCCGACCTGCATCGTCGACAGCCCCAGGTTCCACCCTTTAATGATATTCTTCGTGCCCAGCCGGAAGGTAAATGGATTGTCCTTCGTCGCCTTATCAAACACCTTCCCGTCCGGGAACGTCCCCACATACGTCACGTGAACCGTCTCGCCCAACTGCGGACGCCGCCCATTGCCCCGCCGAACTTCAAAGATCAGCAACCCGCTCGGGAATTTCTGCCAAATCTCGCCATCCCGCATTTTTTGGGCGGTCGAACTCCCAAGATCAGGAATCGCCTCAATATCAGTCGGAATCGGCGTCGTTCCCTCCGCAACGTCCGGCATCACCGGACGTGTCGCGTTCGGCGGACGCGAACCGTCGGAGAATCCTCCGTCCGACGGCACCCGCTTGGCACCATTCCCGCCACAATGCCCGCACACAGGCACCCCACCACCCCCCAACCACTCCGATACCCTGCACGTTCAATCATCACATCCTCACGTCAGCGCGGACATCCTGCCTGCATTCCCCTGGGGCACCATGCCCGCATGACCATCACTTCAACTCAAACAAATCCACATGCTCCGGTCCATGATCTATACCATAGAACGACGCCGCCAGCTTCAGGTTCGGATTCAACCGGCGCAAAGTTTCCGTCAGAACCCCGTCATCCCCCTGGTGATTACCCGTCAGATACAAAACAGACGCATTCGGCGGCAATCGAACTGGTTCCGCCGCCGTATAAAGCCACTTGTTTTTACGCAGCATGAACACATCCGGCACCACCGATGAAGCGGCCTGCAAAATCGGCAACGTACCCGCCTCGCTCGTGTAATACACATGGATATTCCGCACCGCCGACAGATACGCCCACACCCCATCCGCCGGAAGCCCCCAGCCATTGTCCGTAATGATCACCACCGGGTCCCCCAGCGCGTAACCCTCCAGAAAGTGGATCGCCTTCCGCGTCGCCGAGCCCGCTGTCCACCCAGTGACATACTGTTCCCGATCCGCCTTCGTCAGCGTTTGCCGCCACCAACTCGTTCCCTGCAACCCAATCTGCCGCATCGGCAAAATCATCAATCCCACCAGCATCGCGCCCCCCGCCACCCATCTCCACACGGGCCAGCCCCTCACCCTCATCAGCATCGCCAAAATATCCGCGACCAAATACCCCGCCGGTATCAACAACGGAACCGCCCCCGCCAACACATAACGCGAATACACCACATTCCCCAGCACCACCACCGGCCCCAGCATCAACCCTACCCACACCAGCAACAACCCCACGATCCGCCACTCCCCCCGAATCATCAGCCACACCACGCCCCCCACACTCGCCAGATACACCGGCCACGTCAGGTAATAAAATAGCCACCCCCTCTCCGGCACCTCCAACGTCCAACAGTCCCACGACAACGGCGGCAAAAACGTAACCGCGGCATTGTGCGCTGCCACCTCAACCCGTGACCTCCCGCTCGCGGTAAATTGATCCTGATACAAAATCCGATGCTTCATCACCGTCCACGAAGTCGCCACTTCCCCCGCCGGCGTCTCCGCCCGTGCATCCGCCGTGTAACGATCCAGTTCCGCCCCCAGAAACGGCACCCACAGCAACACCGCGATTCCCCCGGCAATCACCCCCTGAACCACCACCCGCCCCATGATTTTCCACGCGATTCCCCCACGCACATGCAACGCCACCGCCGCAATCGGAATCCCCCACAACGTATAACTCAACCCTTGCCGCGTCATCATCGCCCCACCCAGGATTACCCCCAGCCCAATCGCCGTCGGCCACGCCCGGACGCCGCCTGCCACCCTGCCGCCCGGCGCAACCCCAACCAGACTGCGACCAGCATCTCCAGCACAAACAGCGCATCCGCCGTCGCAAGCCGCTGATAAAACGCAACAAACGGACAAAATATCATCAACACTGCCGCCAGAATCCCAACCACCCGCCCGCTCGGTAGAGGGGTGAATGGGGGGGGGGAGGGGGGGGAGGCGACGGTCAAAGGACGCATCCCGCACCCGCGTCAGCATCCCGATCTCATCACAAACCCACAAAAGTGCCGGAACACTCAGAACCCCCGCAAACACCTCAACCCCCGCGCCGCCAATAATGGATCCCCACACCAATCAATCACCACCGCCAGCAGCCAAAAATGCAGTGGCGGCTTCGGATCCACCAGGCTCACCCACACATGCCCACCCCTCACCAACTGCGCCCATCGCAGATAAATCGCCTCATCCCCAAATATCGGCAACGCCATCAACCCCTGGCCCCGAACCAACAAATACAACATGCACAAAATCACCGCCATCAGCCCACGCGATGACGGTACGCTCTCCACTTCCTCGGACGGTCGTTGCGCATCAGACGTTGAAGTAACTGGCATGAGATGACTATCGATTAAAGGGAAAGTTTCTTGCGATAGAATTCAATCGTCCGCTTCAGCCCATCCCGCCGAACAATCACCGGCTCCCACTTCAATAGCTTTTTCGCCAGCGTAATGTCCGGACAACGCTGCCTCGGATCGTCCGGCGGAAGTTCCGTATGCACAATCTCGCTCTTGCTGCCGCACAGTTCGCGAATCTCTCTCGCAAGCTCCAGCATCGTCACCTCGTCCGGATTGCCGATGTTGACCGGCAGGTGGTAGTCCGACTCCATCAATGCCAGAAACCCCCTGATTTCATCCTCAACATAACACAGCGAGCGCGTCTGCGTTCCCTCGCCCTGCACCGTCAGCGGCTCATTCCGCAAACATTGCGTGATGAACGCCACCACCACCCGCCCATCATCCACCGCAAGCCGAGGCCCATACGTATTAAAAATTCGCACAATCCGCGTATCCACGCCGCGCTCACGATGATACCCCATCGTCGCCGCTTCCATGAACCGCTTCGCCTCATCGTACATCGAGCGCATCCCCACCGAATTCACATGGCCCCAATACGTTTCCCTCTGCGGATGCTCTAGCGGATCGCCATAACATTCCGACGTCGACGCGACAAAGATTCTCGCCTTTTTCCCCTCCGCAAGCTCCAGCAGATCCATCGTCGTCGACGCATTCACCTTCAGCGTCTGAATCTGATGTTTTACGTACCCGACCGGAGACGCCGGCGAAGCCAGATGCCAAATTCGATCCACATCCCCTTCGCTCACCTGTCGCGGCAGGCCCGTCGTCAGGTCGTGCTCAATAAAATGGTATCGCCCATGGCCTGCTAAATGCGCGATGTTTTCCCGAGACCCCGTGATAAACGAATCAATCGCCGTCACATGGTGGCCCTGAGCCAGCAACGCATCCGTCAGATGGGACCCAAGAAAACCGCCCCCGCCCGTGACGAGATGCCGCATCGGTCGCATAGAGCCTGAAGAGCCTGCCATAAGTTCCTCTGAGAGAAATGATCCGCCAAGATTATCGACGGTCAACACCGATTACTCAAATCCCAAAAAGCTCCGCCTCAATCACTTAAAAATCCCCGGACAACTCTCAATCGCTAAACCGGAACCGAACAATCTGCAAAATCGCCGACACTGCATCCTTCCACCCGATCTTCTTGCCCTCCTCATACGTCCGCCCCGCATACGCAACCCCCGTCTCATACACCCGCACCTTCCGTCCTTCTTCGCCGCCCCCCTTCGCCAATGCGCATCCGCGCCATCTTCGCCGTCAGTTCCGGCTCAACACCGAATCGCGGGCTTTTGATCGTGATCTTCGTGTACACCTCCCGCGTGAACACCTTGTAGCACACTTCCATGTCCGTCAGGTTCAAATTCGTCAGCATGTTGGACAGCATCGTCAGGATGTTGTTCGCCATCTGATGCCAGAAGTACATCACCCGGTGAGGCTCCCCGATGAAACGCGAGCCGAACACCGCGTCCGCCTTTCCATCCAGAATCGGCTGCAGGAGCTTGGGATAATCCGCAGGGTCATACTCAAAATCTGCATCCTGCACGATCAACAAATCCCCCGTCGCCATCGCCCACGCATCCCGCAGCGCCGCACCTTTTCCCTCATTAACCGTCTTGTTATGGATCTTGAACGTGATGTCCCCGCGATCCGCAAACAGCGCAGGAATCTGCTGCATGATCTCCCACGTCTTATCCTTCGACGCATCATTCACCATGATAATTTCTCGCGACAGCCCCCCCGGAATCGGCTGCTCCACCACCCGCTTCAGCACCGCCGCAAGGTAACGCTCCTCGTTATAAACCGGAATCAGAATCGACAACGCATGAAACACCGGCTTCGGCGGAGCAATCATCATGTCAGCCACGGAAAGAAGCGTGGGAGAGGGGGGGGGAGACTAGAGTCGGGACACCGGATGTCGTCATTATCGTCCTCTGCTTATTCGCTAACCTGTGGGAATTAACCACTACTCTAACCCCCCACCCTCATCTCCGCGCCCCCCCGACGGTCAGTCATAAACTTCTCGCCGGTGAGCAATCACCAGTACTGCGCATCTGCAGATTCTCATTGTCGACCCGATACAACACCCGCCAGTCTCCTAAGCGATATCTCGACACGCCAACGAATTTTCCAGAGAGCCGCTTAATGTTGTTGTGATGCCGCGGGTTTTACTCCAGTTGCCATCATCCTATCCAAATCCACTGCGCGAGCCAACGGATGGCAGCGGGTTTACACGACAACGACTTCATGCTCTCCATTTTCTAGACGCCCCCTCCTGAATAAGCACCTCTGCCGGAATTCCAAGCCCCTGATGCAATTTTCGAATCATGGGCAACGTGAGCCTTCTCTTATGGTTCAGCACTTCCGCCACTCGCGCACGACTCCCGATATAAGCCTCAAGATCTCGTCGACTTAGCCCTTGTTGCTCCATTGCAAACTCAATTGCCTGCACCGGATCTGGCGATTCAATTGCATGATGCTTCTCTTCCCACGCACTTGCCAGGGTTACCAGCACATCAAGACGATCCCCCTCGCTGGTATTCAGCCGCGCATCCATCAATCCATCTATTTCCTGCAATGCTTTTTGATAGTCACGCTCGTTTTTAATCGGTTTTATATTCATCGTTATATCTCCTTGGCATCTATTTGATCGTACTCTCGGTGCGTCCCGATAAAGCGGATATACATGACACGATAGGGATAGTTCACTTTCACGACCAGGCGATACTTATTCCCGCCAATATTGAACACCACGCGGTGGTTTGCCACGATGCTGGCATTACCGTGCGCTGCCTTAATTGCCGCTGGACTGGGCCAGTCCGCCTTTGATGCCTCCTGAAACCAAGCCTTCAAAGGCTGTTCGGCATCAGCGTATTGACGCCGCTCCCAAAATTCTCTCAATGTTTTGCGGGAAATAATCCTCATGCAATTCATCCAAAAGTATGCCATGTTCCCGGAATGGGAGCAAGTGTGGGATAGTTCCCATGCAACAATTAGGCTTCAACAACGAGTTCATCTATCGGTGCAATAAGCGTATCCACCCGCCCCCCCCTCACCGCCTCCCTTATCTCCCCCATCCACCTCTGAAAAAACCGCAAATTGTGTATCGACACCAACGTCGGCCCCAGCATCTCCTCCACATTAAACAAATGCCTCAAATACCCGCGCGAAAACGTCCGGCAACAATAACAATCACACCCCTCCTCCAACGGCCCCGCATCCTTCCCGTACTTCGCGTTCCGCATCCGCATCGTCCCCCCATACGTGAACGCCAACCCGTTCCTCCCATTCCGCGTCGGCAACACACAATCAAACATGTCCACCCCGCGCTTCACCGCCTCCAGAATGTCCTTCGCATACCCCACGCCCATCAAGTACCGCGGCTTTAACTCCGGCAGCAGCGGTGCCGTCGCCTCAATCGTCTCCACCATCCGCTCATGCCCCTCGCCCACCGCCAGACCTCCCAGCGCATACCCCGGCAAATCCAGCCCTGCCAACACCCGCGCCGATCTCGCCCGAGCCTCCAGGTCCGTCCCCCCCTGCACAATCCCAAACAACGCCTGCCGCCCGCCCCCAATCCCCTCCTTATTCAACCGCTCATGCGTCCGCTGCAAATCTCCGCCCACCGATGCGTCCGATCCATCGCCTCCGCCAACCGTTCCGCCCCACAATCCGCAGGCGGACAATCATCAAACGCCATAATAATGTCCGCCCCCAAATGGTGCTGCACCCGCATCGACTCCTCCGGCGTCAGACGCACCATCGCCCCATCAATATGCGACTTAAACGTCACCCCATCCTTGTCAAAATCCCGCAACCCCGACAGCGAAAATACCTGAAAACCCCCCGAATCCGTCAACATCGGCCCATGCCATGCCGAAAACGTCTGCAAGCCGCCCAGTGCCGCGACGGTCTCCGGACCGGGTCGAAGCAGCAGATGATAAGTGTTGCCTAGGATGATCTGGCAGCCGGCGGCACGGGCCTGTTCCGGCGTGACCCCCTTGATGGAGCCTCGGGTTCCCACCGCCATGAATGCCGGCGTCTCAAATGTTCCGTGCCGGGTCGTTACCCTGCCCAGTCGAGCCTGCGTCTTTGCATCGCGATGATGGATTGTGAAAGAAAATTCCTGCGCTAATGGGTGGAGGGGAAGGAGGCATCGAATCTACTTTCATGAGCCAATGAAACGCGGGGAATTGTATCGCATTTTCGCATTCCGAGACGCGCCCATAAGGAAGCGTTCTTTCACCGAAAGAATTCTTAGCCACCATTCGCACTCACAAGAACGCTTACAGGCACGTCTCGGAGCCATTGCATCTCGAGCGAATTTTCCATCGCGTGTTCTTGCCATGGCTGCGGTTGCAACAGTGTTGCGGCAACTGGACTTTCAATGGGCCAGAAGCGACAATGACCGGTCTCACATGAATTTACCAAACGTGTGGGCCTGGCGCGCGTGAACCCCTCCCGGGTCCCCGAAACGCCCGGCTGATGCAACAGTTTTCTCGAGAGGATAAGAATGCGCGACCATCTGGTCATGATGCCCCTGGCAGCCCTGAAACCCACCACCGCCACCGCCACCGATGTCGGAATCCCCGCCACCGCTCCTGCCCTCACCGCCGACCTGCCTGCCGCACAGGCACCTGCCACCACGGCCGCCAACGGCACCGCCATCGCCACCACACAGGGTGCCGCTCCCATCGAAAAGTCCCCCACCAACGGTCTCCCCACCATCCTCATGATCGGCGGCATCTTCCTCGTCATGTACCTCTTCATGTTCCGAGGCCAGCGCAAAACTGAAAAATCACGCAAACTGCTCCTTTCTTCCATGAAAAAGGGCGACAAAGTCATGACCATCGGCGGCCTCGTCGCTCGCGTCGTCTCCATCGACGATGAAGACGTAGTCCTCAAAATCGACGAATCCGCCAACGTCAAAGCCGTCTACAAAAAAACCTCGATCCAGCAGGTCCTCGACCGCGACGAAAAAGCCAAGTAAGGAGGAGGGAAACAGGAACCTGGCCGCAAGAATCAAGAAACCCCTCCCCCACTTTCCCCCCCCTTGCGCCCGGCTTCCCGCTTCTCAACACACACACATGAAAAGCTCACTCACATGGCGCTTCGCCATCATCTTTGGCGCGATCCTCTTTGCCGCATGGATCGTCTCAATCAACCCCCTGCGCCTCGGCATTGATCTCGCCGGAGGCACCTCACTCCTCTACGAACTGGACCTCTCCAAAGCCAAAGGCGACACCACCGATCTCGCCGAGCGCGTCGTCGCCGTGCTCAAAAAACGCGTCGACCCCTACGGCCAAAAAAATCTCATCTGGCGCGTCATCGGCGGCAAACGCATCCAAATCCAGATGCCGCTCGCCGATGCCAACACCCGCGCCGCTCAAAAACAACTCACCGAAGCGCAAGACGCCCTGCGCCACCTCGCTCAAACAATCCGAGATTCAAGCCGCACTCTCACGCACCGGCCAGGACCGCATCAACGAAATCAACAAACTCGCCGCCCCCGGAACTAAGCGGAACGAAATCCTCGTCAAACTGGCCGCCGCGCATGACGCCCTGGTCGCCGCCACCGCGGAAGAGAAAAAATACGATCCCGCCAAGGCACCCCCCACCTCCGTTCTCGCCGCCCTCACCAGCGCCCAGGCCGACTACGACGCCGCCACCGCTGAACTCGACGCCACCAACGTCGACATGCCCAAGCTGCTCAATCTCCTCAACGCCGCAAACGACCCCAAAAACACCGTGGCCAAAACGGAATTGGCCGCCCTCCCCTCCAAGTATCCCACGCAGGCCGCCCAAATCAGCCGCGTCATCAACGCTCACGCCGCCCTTGCCGAATTGGGCGGAGGCTCCAACGACGCGACCGAACTCCAACGCCTCGTGACCGCCGCCGGCGTCCTCGATTTCCGCATCACCGTCGCACCAAAAGACCTCAGCCCACAAGCATTACAAGATGCCATGGATAGTCTCCAGGCCAAAGGGCCGCAGGCACCCATCGCCGTGAATGGAACTAAGGCGCAGTGGTTTCAGATCGAACCGGACGCCATCGACAACTTTCGATCCGATCCAAAATCCCCCACCTACATCACCGCGGACTGGGGCGGCCAGAAGTACATCCTCATGTACGATGATGTCGCTCACACGCTCACCCACGATCTCGCCATGCGCTCCCGCGAATGGAGCATCCGTGCCCGCGAAGTCTACAGTGATACCGACGGCATCAAACTGCCATTTGATATGGACAGCGTCGGTGCAGGCTACCTGGGCGAACTCACCAAAGACAACATGCACCAACCCATGGGCATCCTTCTGGATGACAAGGCTTTCACCGCGCCGAACATCAACGCTCGTATCGAAGACTCCGGCGTGATCACATTCGGCGTCGCCAGTGGCAGCCGCACCAACGAAATGATCAAGAAGGAAGCCGACGGACTCAAACAAATCATGGACTCCGGCTCCCTCCCCGCTACCCTCCAGCGCGAGCCCATCTCCGTCGTCGAAATCACCCCCGACCTCGGTGCCGACAACATCAGCGCCGGGCTCCACTCCGCCGTCTACGCCATGATCGCCGTCGTCGCTTTCATGATGCTCTACTACACCATCACCGGCGTGTTCGCCAACCTCGCCCTGATGGTCAATCTCCTCCTCGTCCTCGGCACTATGGCCCTCCTCGGCGGCACCTTCACCCTCCCCGGAATCGCCGGACTCGTCCTCACCCTCGGCATGGCCGTCGACGCCAACGTCCTCATCAACGAGCGCATCCGCGAAGAACTCCACAAAGGAGCCAGCCTCTGGATGGCCGTCAAACAGGGCTACGACAAGGTCTTCTGGACCATCTTTGACGCCAACCTCACCACCAGCCTCACCAGCATCGTCCTCATTTACGTCGGCAGCGAGGAAGTCAAAGGCTTCGGCATCACGCTCCTCATCGGCCTTATCATCCACATGTTCACCGCACTCTTCGCCACCCGCACCCTCATGATGGCTGCGATCAAGTGGGGCGTCATCCGCGCTATCGACGATCACTCCATCAGCGAATACCTCCGTGAAATTTTTACCTTCACCTGGCTTCGCAACGGCCACTGGCCCTTCATGCGGGTCATCACAGTCACCAACATCGACTGGATCGGCAAACGTTACATCTTCTGGGGTATCTCCGCCGCCATCACCGTCGCCGGACTCGTCGCCTTCGTCGCCCGCGGCGAGGACAAATACGACATCGAATTCCGCGGCGGCACGCAGGTCACCTTCCAATTGAAACCCGGTGCCGACCTCTCCCTCGAACAGGTCCGCGCCCGCGTCAAACACGTCGCCAATATCCCCGGCCTTCAGGATGTTGCCGACGCCCGCGTATACGGCGTGGGCAAACCCGAAGAACACCGCTTTGAACTCCAGACCACCATCGCCGGCGTGCCCGGAAAAGACCAGTTCCTGAGCGCGCTCGCCAAGGAACTCGGCGATGTGCTCGACCTGACGCCCAAGGTCCGCATCGACGGCATCGAGGTCGAATCAAGACAAATCAACGACCTCATCAATCAACGCAAAATCATCGCGCCCATCACCAGAGGAACGCTCGATCAGGTATTCGCCGACGTCGGCGTGCAGGGAATGCCCAACCGTGACCTGACCGATTTCGCCAACGGCGTCGCGATCGTCCTCAATAACATCAATCCGCCGCAAAAAGCGGAAAAACTCGTGGACCGCATCAAGAGCGCGGAGCAAGGCTCCGATCCCGCTCTCGCAAACGTGTCCGCCCGCGAATTCAAAATTCTCCCCCTCGAGGCCGTGCCCGATGCGCCGGGTGCCGCCACCCAGGGCACGACCACCGCATCCGTGCCCGCAAGCGAGGATGACAAACGTCCGCTCACGCGCGCCGTGCTCGTTGCCGTCGATCCTAACGAACGTTACACCGAGAGCACCAAAGACCACTGGGCCGCCATCGTCGCCGCCCCGGAATGGAAAATCGTCCAGGCCGCCCTCGCCACCGAAAGCCTCTTCCGCGGCGTCACCAGCTTCGACGCCGTCGTCGCCAGCCAGGCCAAAATGCAGGCACTCACCGCCATCATCTTGTCGCTGATCCTCATTGTCGCCTACGTATGGGTGCGCTTCGGCGGCATCCGTTATGGCATCGGCGCGATCCTCTCACTCGTTCATGACGCCGTCGTCGCCCTCGCCGCCACCGTCCTCTCCGGAATCGCCTACCGCTATTTCTTCGGATCCCACGGCAACTGGCTCCTCATCAGCGATTTCAAGATCAACCTCACCATGATCGCCGCCTACCTCACCGTCATCGGTTACTCCGTCAACGACACCATCGTCATCTTCGACCGCGTCCGCGAACTCCGCGGCAGAAACCAGTCGCCCCTCACCGCCCAACTCGTCAACGACGCCATCAACCAATGCTTCGGCCGTACCATCTGGACCACCTTCACCGTCTTCATCGTCGTTCTCATCATGTACATCTGGGGCGGTGAAGGCATCCGCGGCTTCTCCTTCGCCATGCTCATCGGCGTCTTCACCGGCGCCTACAGCACCCTCGCCATCGCCAGCCCCATGCTCCTGACCACAGGCGCAAAGATGGAACACTCAGGCGGAGCTGGAGGACTTGCGAAACGCAATCCTTTCCTCAAAGCACAGCCGGACCTCCCCGAACCCATCGTTTAATCCACAAATGAAATGTGGCACGGCCGCCCTCGGCCGTGATCGATAAAACGACCTCAACACCCGCTTTATCGATGCCGTCCACTTTTGCACGCATTTTCTCAAAATCCAACAATCGCGCCGGGCGCAACACCTCCATGCGACATTGCCCTCAAACCGTCATGCCGTCGCACCCGTCGTGGTTCAGAAAGTCGTCATACATGCCTGTGCGCACAGCCCCCCACCCCCAAACCCCCCCTCCCAAAAATCCTCCCCACACCCAACCTCTTACCCCCGAACCCCTTACCAAAAATTCACATCCGCGTGTGCGCAACAAACCGGCGCACCCCCCCTCTATAGGAGGCCATCATGCACCCGCTCCCCCCTTCACCATTCAGAATTCAACATTCAGCATTCCTACCCCTCGCCTCCGAATTAAAAAATAAAATGAGCATCTTGCGCACCTCGAACCAACCCCCACATCCCCAACCACTTACACCCAATTCCCATTCGGCGACACTGCGCAACCAAATGAGCACCTTCCCCCCCGGCCCCCCCCTCCCTCCCCTCACCCGACCCACCGCCCTCAGAAACCGCCAATTACCAATTACTATTTACCAATTACCCCCCCGCACCCCCCTCCACCGCCAACGCATGACTTTCCTCCCCCATTCGTATATCCTGACCGGCCCTTTCACTGACACTTACTCTTGCCACTAACCACAATGGAGCAGCCATGACCGAACCCGCCGCCCAACCCGGACAGCAAGGCCAGCAGATGCAGGTCCAGGTCCGCGAAGACAAAGTCAACACCGTCTACAGCAACATGGTCCGCCTCCTCGGCGGCCCAAACGCCGAAGAACTCCTCCTCGACTTCACCGTCATGACCCCCAGCAGCGAACGCCCCGAAGTCATGGTCATGGAAGTCAACACCCGCGTCGCCATGAACTACTTCGCCGCCAAACGCCTCGCGCTCGCTCTCTCCCAGGCCGTCCAGCGCTATGAACAACAGTTCGGCCCCATCGAACTCGACCCGCGCCGCCGCCTGAAGCAGGGCTGAGTGCATTGACCCACACGCGGGCGGGGCTCGATGGCACCCGTTGAGGAGTTGCCGTGGCAGATGTCCAAAGACTCGTTCGCCAATGGCTCGAGACCGACGCCGCCTTCGGTGTCGCGGACGTCCCGCTTCGGCTCGCAGCAACGGGCTCGAAGGCTTGTGGCCTTGTAGCCGGCCTTGAAGGCTTGGACGGCCCTCTTCCTCAAGCCGTCATGCCCTCACGTCAGGGCACAAGCCCACAAGCCCATCCCCCCTCCACCACCACATTTGCCGTCCGCGGCGAAAACCCCACCCCCATGCAGGACGCCATGCCCAAACGCAAACTGCAAATCGAGATGCCCCCCCCACCGCCGGGAAACATCAACGATCTTCCCCCGCTCACCCGCCGCGAAAAAGAAAAGCGCTCGAACGCCTCCAAGCTGAACTCGAAGCCGCTTCACAACCCTACATCAACGAAATCGCCACCAAGCTCGTCTTCGGCGAAGGCGACCCCGATGCCGAAATCCTCTTCATCGGCGAAGGACCCGGAATCGAAGAAGACCGCACCGGCCGCCCCTTCGTCGGCCGTAGCGGACAACTCCTCGACAAGATGATCGCCGCCATGGGACTCAAACGCGGCGAACCCACCGGCGGTGTCTACATCGCCAACGTCGTCAAACTCCGCTGCGCCGACCCCGACGAAACCACCGGACGCCTCAAGGACCGCCCGCCCACCCCCGAAGAAGCCGCCCGTGGCCTCCCCATCCTCCATCGGCAAATCGAAATCATCCGCCCCCGCGCCATCGTCACCCTCGGCGCCCCCGCCCTGAAATACGTCACCGGCACCACCGAGGGCGTCATGAAAATCCGCGGAACCTGGCTCTCCTACCGCGGAATCCCCGTCATGCCCACCTATCACCCCAGCTTCCTCCTCCGAGCCTACACCGAAGAAAATCGCCGCAAAGTCTGGAGCGATTTACAAGCCGCAATGACCAAGGTCAAACGAACGAAATAACTTCTGACCTAAATAATGAACGTCTTTCCAGAGTTGTCAGGCGAAAGAGGAAGCGGATCGCTCGGCACTGACTTCGGCGGCGATGGCAGCTTGTTCGCAATATAAAGACTCGCAATGCCGCTCACGAGGAGCAGCGTGATGATCAGCCGCGTCGTCAACATCCGCCGATTAAAAGCCAGTGCCGCATCCGCATTCGTCGCCAGCTTTCTCAACAGTGACACACGATTATTAATACTCGGATGCATCCACCCGCGCCGATTCCGCGAACGATGCGACAGTTCCATAATCGTATCCAACGACGAAATAAACACCTCCGTCCCCGCCGCCGTCGGAGGAATATTCAACGGCAACGGAGCGGCCGACGAAGCGACCGTGCGAGGCAAGCTGCTGCTCGCATTCGGATAACTGCCCGCGATGTATTGGTCCAAAGTAATCTTCTCGACCCCCGAAACTTCAGCCAGCGTCTGAGGAAGTGCATCCCCTTCACGTGCCAGCGCAATCGCGGAAATCGGTTCGCTGCCCGGATGTCTCTCCGCGAACTTTCCCATATGCCGCGCCGCAAACCAATCCGCCTGATGCTCAAACCGATGCGAAAAAAACGAGAACCCGAAGGTCAGGAAGAGAACCATGAGAGTCATCCCGCACACGATCGCCGCAGCGCTGGAATGGCCCATCAGATTCGCGAGATACGCCGTCACGGGGGTTGGAAGGTAGAACTGGCCAAGGCTGCCCAGCCCAAAGCAGAGCGCCCACGCGCCGATCATTGCTACGAGGTACCACAGGATATGCTTATGCACCCCATGCCCCACCTCGTGCGCGAACACCGCCTCAATCTGCTGATCCGTCAGTGTCTCCAGAAGCGCGTCCGTCATCAAAAAATACCGCGAAAATGGTACCCATCCCAAAATCGCCGCATTCGTCACCTGATTGTGCGTCTTCCATATCAGGATGTTCTGAAACCGCAAATGGTAATGCGCTGCCAACCGGTCCAGTCGATTCCGCAACGGCCCCTTCAACGGCACCGTGCTCCACACACGCGTAATCAGCCACGGCACCAACGCAAGCACCACCAATATCGCCACCGGCGTCCCAACATCCGATGCATGCGGAACGTACGGATCCAGCCTTTCCCCAATATCCTCAATCAAACTGGAAAGCCCCACGAGAAGCACCAGATAAAAATTATGCCGCACCTGCATCGACAGGTATCTCGAAAGCGGCGGCATCTCGTGCGTCGGCATCCCCATCGCAAGCCGATACGGGAACGACCGCTCGCGAACCGCCAGCTCCATGCGATAACTCGCCGTCCAAAAGCCCAGCCATGCAAGAAACGCCGGCGCGATGTAGATCGCCTCAGCAAGCAGCGGAATGTGCTTAAAGAGCACCGTCGTCGCCAGCCACCCTTGAACAACCGCCGGAACCTGCAACAGATAAAGATGCGTCGCGGTCACCGCAAGCGTCCCCCACCGCGCCATCGTGAACAGATGATCCATGCGAACCGAGACCGCCGTACCATTCGTGGAAGGCAGATGAAGCAACCGCACGGCACGGCGCACACGCTGCGTCACAATCATCACCAGAAAAAGATGGCTCGCAAAAAACGACAACATCACAAACGTCGGCGAGACCCCCCCCCTCCCGCCCACCCCCCTGGCCTGTTCACAAACAAATTCCCGACAGCCCCTCCGCCCTCAGTGGAGTTCAAGATCGCCAGTGCGCGGATCAATAGAAGCAGGAGAATGACTTGGAGAGGTGCCATCGTAAATAAGGATATCGGCGAGCGCGGCACGGAGCGACGAGCGACGAAGTTTTTTTTACCGACGCGCAAAAACGACATCGGCTATTTGGCCGGGAGACATGACAACCCAAGTGATGCTTTTCGACGCACCGGTGAGGTATTTGGGCAACAGGCCGGATACCCCGCATGACCCCCCCACCCTCAAAAAGGAGCGGGGGCAATAAAGAATGCCTTTGGCGCTCGTGGATGGCATATTTCACCCTCGTCCGCTCAATCCGTGGAACATTTCACGGGATGGCATTGGCTTTGTAGAGAAGGGCTAGAAGAGTCTTCTCGATGAACTTTTTCGACATCGCGAAGACCCCAACTAATTAGGAGCGGGCCATGGATGAAACGACTTTCCAAACCAAGCTGGCGGAATTGATGGGCGAAATTTCCACCCTGCCCGCATCTGAACGCGGAAAGCTGGAAGACCTTGCCAAGGAAACCCAGGATCGCCACCACCAGCTTCGTAAAAGCATTAATTCGCTTCAGGAGTCGCTCGATTGGCTTCGCCTGAGCGTCAAATATCTCGTGTTCGATCTCGAAGCGACTCGCCGCGAGAACAACTATCTGCGTCAGATGCTCGAAAGTAATTCCGAAGAAGGCAACTGACGCCGCGAATCTAGCGTGGCGAGGCCGCAGTGCTGTTTGGCTGCGATTTCGCCACGCGGAGGCCTCAAAGAAGTGAGAGCTCCGGTCCAAAGTTCACAGGCGGCCCCAAAGCCGCCTGTGTTCTTTTTGCGTCAGCATTTGAAGGATGCGCGATGGATGTTGAGGTGCGGAGCCCGCGCTGCTGAGGCAGCGGGCGTTGGTCGGGGTTGACGGGGGCGTGGGGTTTTGGATTTTAGGGGGTGAGGGATTGGTTGAGGAGGTCGAGGGCTTGGTGGAGGGTGGGTTCGAGGATGGTGAGGGCGGGGCAGAGTCGGAGGACGTTTTTTTGGGTGGCGTTGATGATGAGTCCGAGTGCGAGGGCATTTTTTACGATGGGGGCGGCGTCGGGGATGGAGAGTTCGATGCCGAGCATGAGACCCTTGCCGCGGATGTCTTTGATGAGAGTGGAGGCGTTTTTGAAGTTGCGGATTCGGTCGATGGCGATTTGGCCGAGGCGTGCGGCGGCGGCGGGGAGTTGGTCTTTGTGGAGGGTTTCAAAGACAGCGGCGGCGACGGCGGAGCAGATAGGGTTTCCGCCCAGGGTGCAGCCGTGGGTGCCGGGCTTCAGGTGTGCGGCCAGTTCGGGTCGGGCGAACATGCAGCCGACGGGGATTCCGCCGCCGATGGCTTTACCGAGGGTAAGGATATCGGGTGTGATGCCAGCGTGTTGATGGGCGAAGTATTTGCCGGTGCGTCCGCAGCCGGTCCAGACTTCGTCGAAGATGAGGGTGAGGTGATGGCGGTCGCAGAGGTCGCGGACTCCGGCGAGGTAATTGTCAGCGGGGATATTCATTCCGCCTTCGCCCTGGATGGGTTCAACGATGATGGCGCAGGTTTCGGGATCGATGGCTTGTTCGAGGGCGGGGAGGTCGTTGAAGGGGACATGGATGAAGCCGGGGACGAGGGGGTGGAAGCCTTTTTGGTAATCGGGAGTTGGGGTTGCGGAGAGTGCGCCATGGTTCGGCCATGGAAGCCTTTGAGCATGGAGATGATTTTGTAGCGGCCGGGATGAGGGGAGACGAGTCGAGCGAGTTTTAGCGCGGCTTCGTTGGCTTCGGCACCGGAGTGGCAGAAGAAGGCGCGGCCGGGGAAGGCGTGGGATTGGATTTGTTCCGCGAGGTGGATTTGGGGTTCGGTGTGGAATTGATTTCCGACGGCCCAGAGTGCGTGGGCCTGGGTGGTGAGTGCGGAGATGAGCGCGGGGTGTGCGTGTCCGAGGATGGTCCCGCCGAAACCCGCGAAGAGGTCGATGTATTGTTTACCGTCGGCGTCCCAGAGGAGTGAGCCCTGGCCGCGGACGAGTGCGATGGGCATCTTGCCGTAGTTGAGGGTGAGAGCGGCCTCGTGACGGGCGATGAGGTCGTGGTTGTTCATGGGGGGCTTGGTCTCCGGAATGGGGTAGAGAATAGGGAGTTGGGGCGGGTGGGACAAGGGGTGAATGAGGTGGGTCTTTTGGTGTTTTTTGGCGTTCTGGGTGCGTTTTTTTGAAGACACGCTGAAGCGTGAACTCCGGGGGGGAGAATGTGGCGGTGCGCGGTGGGGTTAGCGGGAGCGGGGCGTGGTGGTGCGGGGGTTGGCGGGCTTGGTGGTGGGGGCGGGGGCGGGGGCCGGGGGGGGGGGGGGGACGGGCGTGGTCGCGGGGGTGTTGCCGGGGATTTCGTAGATAATGCCGTAGTTGGGTTGGGGGTACGCGAGGGATTTTACCCAGTCGACCATGGCGCGATATTCGGGGACATTGGAGTCGCCGAAGCGTGGCCGCACGTCGGCCGTTCCGGGGTGAGTGAACTGCGCTGCGGCCTTGGGGAGTCCGTATTGGAGGAGGAGACTTTTTTCGGGCTCATCGCGGTTGATGATTTTGCCGCCGTCTTTGGTGACGTAGCGGGACATGATATAGAAGTCGGTGTAGATGACGGCGTCGTTGGGTGCACCGCCGGGTCGGAGGAGGTGAAAATTCCCCGCTTTATCTCCGCCATGGCAGGCGGCGGTGGCGCAGTTCTGGAGGACGTAGGGTTGCACCATGGTGCGGAAGCCGGCCATGTTGAGGGGATCGCTGGTGATTTCGAGATTTTCGGAAAACTGGGGTGAGCTTGCGCTTTTGATGGCGCGGACCTGGCCGGCGAAATTGTTGGGGCTGACGAATGCGTTGTAGGCGGCTTGGGAGAGATCGGAGCCGGGCTGGGCCTTGATGTAAGTGTTCCAGAAAGTGTCGAGGGCTTTGCGTGAGACGCGGCCGCGAATCTGGGTATCCGTGTCGGAGAGTTCCTGGAGGCGGATCATGGAGATTTGCTGGCTGGTGAGGACTTTTACTTTGGGAGCGGGTCCGCCGGTGGCGGGCTCTCCGTTGTTTTTGACGGGCGTGGTGGTGGAGTCACCGAGTTTTCCCTGGAGGACTTTGCGAAGGAGGATGGCATCGCGGAGGCCGGGCTCAAGTTGGAGAGCTCGGTTATTTTGGGTGTTAGCTTCGGGATAATTTTCCTGGCTGTAGAGGTCGCGTGCCTGTCGGAAGGCTTCGAGAGCGGCGGCGTGATTGGCGGGGAGCGGCGCGGGCGCGGTGGTGGTTTCGCCCAGGTCAATGTTTGGAGGGCGGCGGCGGTGGTCAAGGCGAGGGCGGCCGCAAGGAGAGAGATTTGCGATCGACGCCGCCGGGAGGAGGTTGCCGGGATGGGTTGCATAATCATTCCTTCTTCCGCAAAGGGCGACGTGGGCGGTCAGTTACCAAAATGACCGCTGCGCGAACTATAATCCTGCGGCGATACATCCTCAAGCGTATTCAGGAGTGCATGCGTGAGTGACGGTTTCTCTCCAGTTCAGCCTCTCGCTGATTTTGTGGGTCAGGTCGTGGTGCTGGATACCCAAGGCCCGCTAATTTATCTCGGCACGCTGGACCGCGTGGGATCGACGTATCTCATCCTCACCGATGCGGATGTGCATGATTCCAATGACTCGCGCGCGACGAAGGACCTTTATCTTGTGGAGTCGCGTGATCTGGGCGTTCGGGTCAATCGGAAACGGGTGATCGTGACTTTCGGACAGATTGCGAGTGTGAGCTTGCTCTCTGACATCAGCGATTGAACTTCATCCCCTCACCGTTCCCCGATGGGCCAAGGATGCCCGCGTTACCAGAGGATGTCGCGGGCGTCGAAGACGGGGCCGTCGGTGCAGGTGAGTTTGTATTTCCATTCGACTTCGGGTGCGCCGGGCGGGGGTGCGTGGGGTTTGTGGCGGATGATGCAGGACTGGCAGGTGCCCATGCCGCAGGCCATGGGTTGTTCGAGGGAGACTTGGCAGGGGACGTTGAATGCGGCGGCGACGCGAGCGGTGGCTTTCATCATGGGTGTGGGGCCGCAGCAGTAGACGATGAGGTTCTTGAGATGGCCGACGCGTTCCTGGCGTTCCTGAAGGAATTTGCGGAGGGCGTCGGTGACGTAGCCTTTCATGCCGAGGGAGCCGTCGTCGGTGGTGATGACGGTGGGGTAGCCGAACTCGCTGAACTCCTCGACGTTGGGAATGGGATCGCCCTGGAGGCTGGGGGGAGTATCGGTGATGAAGGTCACGGGGAGGAGGTCGTGGCGTTGTGCTCCGACGAAAGCGGTGGCGCTTTGGACCATTTCGCGAGCAAGGGTCTCGGCGAGGTAGAACATCGGGGGGATGCCAACGCCGCCGCCGACAAGACAGGCATGTTCAAGTGATGCGGGGATGTGGAAGCCCTTGCCGAGGGGGCCGAGGATGGAGATTTTTTGGCCCGGACGGAGCTGTGCGAGTTGGAGGGTTCCCTTGCCGACGACGCGGTGGAGGATATCGATTTCGGCATAGCCATCGACCCAGAAGCGATGGCGAGCGATCGAGAAGGGCCTGCGTAGATAAGGAAGTGGTGCGTTGAAGTCAGGATCGGCGGAGATGGGTGAGGCAAAGCCGGGCTCGGTTTTTTCGCGGGGCCAGGTGAACGCTCTCGGGCCGGCGTCGTGGTCGGCGAAGATGTGAGGGTCCGTGCAATCGATTTCGATAAACTGGCCGGGAACGCTGGCGGGGAAGCGGGAGAGGCTGAGGACCAACCGGTAGTGATCGGTGCAGAGGCGTCGATTCTCCTTGACGGTGGCAAGAAAAGTGCCGCGCGGACGGGCGGACGGGGGCGTGGGCTTCTCGGAAGGGGTGGGGGAAGGCGGCGTGCTGGGCGCGGGGGAGGTCATGAAGTGCTCCATAAACCGGTATGGGATGGAGTGTAGCAAATGCGGGCGAAAGCGGCGAATGGCGTGCACGGAAGAAAAAGGGGCGGGGAACGGTCCGAAAATAAACCCCGTTTTAGGGGAGGAAGAGGGAGGTCACAACCACAGGCCAACTGCATTATTTGGACATGGCAAAAGGTTTGACGTATTTGCGTAAATAAACCCTTATCCCATGTGGCAACAGAGGGTAACGATTTTTTATAGGAAGTTGCAATTTGCTCATGTTCGCGCCCTTGACAACACGATATATAGGGCAGGACGAAAGTTCTGCAGGTCTTTGGACGGACCGAAAGTTGTTCGCAGAACTGGGATCCTCATGTTTATGGGCAGCGTGAGAGGATTGCATATGAGCATTTCCCCGATTGGGTCCAACTCCCCGATCATGCGCCTGCAAGGAAGCAAGGCGGTCAGTGATACTCAGGGCTCGCAGGATGTGAGCCGCAGCGCGTCGGATACTGTGGAAATCAGTGATTCGGCACGCTACCTGAGTGAGATCAAGAATTTGCCGGACATTCGCAGTGAGAAGGTCCAGGCGGCACGCGATTCGATAGCGGCGGGCACGTATGAGACGCCGAATCGGATTAATGGGACGGTAGACCGTCTTTTGGCGGAACTTTCTGCCTGACAGAAAGCAACGTTGGCGTGGTGAACTTTGTGAAGGCCGCCCTGAAGAGGGGCGGCCTTTACGCTTTTTGCGAGATTGATGTCGCAAACGATGAGGTCGGGGACTCTCCTGAAGTGTGAGACTGTTACTTGAGAAAGCGAAGGCCTTGGACGAACCTCTCATGGCAGATGACGCCCTGGTGACGCAGGCGCTTGCGGGAAACCCAGATGCCTTTGGGACGCTGATTGAACGGCATGAGCGGTCGGTGCGCGCGGCATGTTGGGCGGTGCTGCACGATCATCATCTGGCGTGCGATGCGGCGCAGGATGTATTCGTGGAAGCATATCGTGGGTTGGGTACATTGAAGGATCGGCGTGCATTCGCGGGATGGGTATTAACGATTGCGCGGCATCGGGCCTTGCGGATGGCAAAGGGAAGGCGAAGCATCGCGGCCCTGACGGAGGTGGCGTCGGAGGAGAGGGCGGAGGCGATGGATTTGTTGTCGATGGTTGCGGAGTTGCCGGAACAGGAGCGGGTCGTGGTCATGGCGCGGTTTTTTAATGGCCGTGAGGTGACGGAGATTGCGGAGATGTTAGGGCGTCCGGTGGGAACGGTGACGAAGCAATTGTCTCGGGCTTACGAACGATTGCGCTCGCAATCAGCCGGGAGATGTAGCAATGAAAGAAAAAATTACGCAAGAGGATTTGGACCGGCGGTTGAAAGCGCTGAACGAGCGGCTGCCGGTTGATGCAAACTTTAGCGAACGTGTCATGGCGCGCATCCGTGTGGATGCGATGACGCCTCATGGTGAGAAGGACTATCAGCTCTGGAGGTTTGTGATGAAGGGTGCAATTGGAATCGCGGCAAGTGTGGTGGTGGGGATCGCGGCATGGCATTTTTTCGTGGGAGAGCCGCGCGTGGCGTACGGGATCGATGATCTCCCACAACGCATGTTGGCCCTTAAGTCGCTCCACATGAAAGGAATGATTTATGAGCAGGGGGGACCGGGCCAACCCATGGAAATATGGGCGGAGCGGCCCAACCATGCACGCTTTAACGGACACCGCGGCAACGAGACGGCCAGCACGGACGAAATTATTTCGCCGGAGGGACGGATCACAATTGATGAAACGAAAAAGATCGTGGTCATTGCGAATGAGCGGCCAGTTGATGCAAAATTGGATACCGAGCAGTGGTTGCAGGAGATGCAAATGCTGTTGATGCCGCAGCAGACGGGGCTCTCGAAAGTGCGGGTGGAAACGGTCAATGGCGTGAAAGCGGACATTTATGAAAGCCGCCAGACGGCACCCGGAATGTCCGTCCGCGTGGAAGTGGCGCTGAACCCGATGAACGGGCTGCCATTGAGGTGTGCGATGTATAGGACGTCACCGTCCGGAAAGGAGATACCCTGCCTGCTGTTCGACGTGATCGAGCCGAATGTGGCGATTCCGGCAGAGACTTTCGTATTTCATCCACCTGCGGATTATAAAGTGAGTCACGTCGAGTTTGCCGGCGTGAATGTGTCAATGGCCGGAACCGTGGCGTGTGCGACACGGTACGCCATTCCGATCAATAGCAAAGCCATTTTGCTGTGCTGGGCATGCTATGACACAAAGAATCCCACTGACGATTTGAATCTCGGCAAGGATGCAGGAGTTGAAATCATCAACAGCAAGAACACGCCTTACCAGGAGCATCTATTGCGGGCCGATGCGGCGGTGGAGGGATACCATTGGCGATGGTCGCTGATGACGACCGAGCAACCCGAAGCGGAGTTTGGGCGGACGCTGACTGTGAAGACGCACGCTGGAGCCGCGAAGACGACAAGCACGCTGATGCCCGTGACATTGCCGCCGGAGGAATTGGCGAATGTTGTGGAAGAGGCGCAGCGGGTGACGCTGCCCGAAGGCGGAAAGCCGATGACGCTGGAGGAAATCCAGGCGGTGAAATGATGCTATTGGTTTGTGTAAGGACGGTCACGCGTGACCGTCCTTACATGGCGACTGTGCGTATGCCGAAGATGCTGTCGAGCAGGTAGCGGGTGCGGACGGGTTTGTTGGTGATGGATTCGACGTGGGTGAGGAGGAGTTGTGCGGCGGTGAGGAGGGCAGCGGGGTCGGCGGGGCGGTCCGGGGCGGTGGCGAGGAGGGCGGTGGGTGAGGGGAGGCGGTCGAGGGCGATGGCGATGCGGGCGGGGAGGGTGATGGTGGGGCCGTCGATGGTGCAGGTTTTTTCCGAGGAAGGGCCGCAGACGATGCCGCCGGCGCGGGTGCTGAAGCGGACGGAGGCGTCCGGGGCGGCGGGTTTTCCGCAGACGAGGCAAGTGGCGAACTGTGCGGCGTATCCGGCGGAGGCGAGGGCGGACTTGAGGAAGGCGACGATCGCGCGGGGTGCGTTGCGGAGTGCCCAGGAGTTGCAGGGTGGCTTCGAGTTCGTCGAAGAGCTCTTCGTGCGGGTCGTGCGGGTGGACGAGCATGGTGGTGATCTCCGCGGCGAGCATCGCGGCATTAAGGCCGGGGAGATCGGCGCGAAGCTGCGTGCGGTGATCGATGAGATCCCAGCCGGCGAGTGTTCCGAGTTCGCCCGCGCCTGGGACGACCGCGGCTTTGGCGGGGATGAAGACGACTTCGCCGGAGGTGAGCAGATCGAGCGGGCCGGACATAGTGTTTTTTTTGGACTGGCGTTTAGAGCCTTTGGCGATGAGAGGCAACAAGCCGTGGCGGCGTGTGAAGAGGCCGACGACCTGGGACGTTTCGGAAAAGTCGGTCACGCGGAGACAGATGGCATCATCGGTGAGGTAGGTGGGCATGAGAAAATTATACGCGGGGCAAGTGAGAAAATGTGGCAGATGTGGCACGGCCGCCCTCGGCCGTGATCGCTCGTCAGCCCTCGATGGGCTGATGAGCGATGGCGGAGGCATTGGGGCGCGGGTTCTTTGGCGAGCATCCTTCATCGGGCCATTGAGGCCCGACGAACGATCACGGCTGCGGGCAGCCGTGCCACAATTTTTTGCGTGTAATTGGTCGGTCTCGGGTTGGTTCAGAATCATGAACGCGGTGGATGTGGCACGGCCGCCCCCGGCCGTGATCGCTCGTCAGCCCTCAATGGGCTGATGAGCGATGGCGAAAGCATTGGGGGCGCGGGTTCTTTTACGAGCATCCTTCGTCCGGCCATTGAGGCCAGACGAAGGATCACGGCCGAGGGCGGCCGTGCCACATTTTTTTGGGCGTGTAATTACTCGGTCCTGGGTCGGCCCAGAACCACGGATACTCTCTGGGTGATGTTGCAATCCCCTTGCGCACTGGATTTTCCGCGATGTACTGAACTTTTTCCGCGAGACTCTCGTCCGATCGAATCACGTGATCAAACCATTCATCCTGCCAAACGGGGCCCTGCGCCGAAGAAGTCTGTTGACCGTATGGGCGGAAGCCGCCCTTCAAACTCTGAAGTATTTCACGGAGTCGCATACTGAACATCCGTAGGGTCGCGACGCAATCGAAGAATGAGATGCACGTGATCGGGCATGACGATGGCACAACGAAGGTGCATGCGTCGGTCGTGATCGTAAAGACAGTGTTCGAGAATATCGTCGCGAATCGTTGCGGGAAGGACCCAGCGTTTGTGACTCGTGAAAGTTATGAAGAGCGGCTGGCCGCTGCCGTCCATGTGGGGAAGTGTTCGACGGTAAAGTGCGGTGGGACTTGAAGGGGGGCGGTCCATGGGTTGTACCACGGAGAATAAATGAGCGATGGGTGAGTATAGGCAGAGTTGGTTCTTTTCGCGAGCATCCTTCATCGGGCCATTGAGGCCCGACGAAGGATCACGGCCGGGGGCGGCCGTGCCACATTGAATTGCTGTGCCACATTGGGATCACCGTGCCACATTTTAATCGTTTGTACTCTCAGGCACTGCCGCTGCCGACGAGGGAGTCGGGGGCGGCGGGGTCGACATTTGCCTGGGGTTGATCGTCCGCTCCTTCCAGGGAGGCGGCGTCGGGGTCGGGGTTGTCCTGGGCGTTTTTTCGCCGAGTTTTCGTTGCAAGGTGCGGACGCTGATGCCGAGGGCGCGGGCGGCGCGGGTGCGATTGTTATTGAAGCGGCCAAGGGCCGCGGCGATGGCGCGCTCTTCCAAATCGGCGAGGGTCATCGTGGCGAGCGCCTGGTCGAGATTCGAGCCCACGGCAGCCGGCGAGGCGGGGACGGTGGTGGATGGGGCGGGCTGCACGTTCACGGCAACCGCAGGGGCACCCGGCGCGACAATCACGCGAGCGCTGGGGCCTTGCCTGATGAAGGCCGGAAGATCGTCGGCCTCGAGCGTCGGCTTGTCGGCGAGCACCATCATGCGTTCGATGATGTTAAGCAGTTCGCGGACGTTGCCCGGCCAGTTGTAATTTTGCATGGCGTCGATGACGGTCGGCGCAATGCTGGTGATCTTGGTGCCGTTCTGTTCGTTGACGCGTTCCATAAAGCGGCGGACGAGGAGTGGGATGTCGTCGAGGCGCTGCCGGAGCGGGGGAAGTTCGATGGTGATGACGTTGAGGCGGTAGTACAAATCCTCGCGGAATGTTCCCTTGGCCATCATGTCCCGGATGTCGCGGCTGGTGGCGGCGAGAACGCGGGTATCGACCTTAATGTCCTTGTTGCCGCCGACGGGAGTGATGACGCGGTTCTCCATAACGCGGAGGAGTTTGACCTGGAGGCGCGACTTCAAATTCGCCGATTTCGTCGATGAAAAGCGTGCCCCCGCTGGCGAGTTCAAAGCGTCCCATGCGGCGGTCGGTGGCACCGGTGAAGGCGCCTTTTTCGTGGCCGAAGAGTTCAGATTCCACCAGCGTCGCGGGCATCGCGGCGCAATTGACAGCGACGAACGGGCCGTCGCGGCGGGGCGAATTCTGGTGAATCGCCTGCGCGACGAGTTCCTTACCCGTGCCCGACTCGCCGAGGATGAGCACGGTGGAAAAGGCCTGGGCGGAACGGCGGATGAGTTCGAACACGCGCTGCATCTGCGGGCTGCGGCCGATGATGTTGGAGAGGGAGAATTTTTCATCGAGGCGGTTTTGCAGTTCGCGGACTTTGCGGGACTCTTCGCGCTGCCGCACCATGTTCTGCAGCGTGACGATCAGCTTGTTGACGTCCAGTGGCTTGGTCATGTAGTCGTAGGCGCCGAGCGCGGATCGCCTCGATCGCGGAGGTGGTGCTGGCGTGGCCGGTGATCATGAGGAACATGGTTTCCGGCTGCTTGAGCTTCCAATGGCGGAGGAGGTCCATGCCGGAGACATCGCCCATCTGCAGATCGGTGAGAACGAAATCGACGGCCTCATCCAGATAACTCATCGCCTTGTCGGCAGAGTCAGCGGTGGAGACCTGGTAGCCGGCGTCGGAGAGGAGTCGTTGGAGGCCGTGGCGTTCGCTGGCGTCATCCTCCACGACGAGTACTTTGTAGCCATTTGAAATGGACATATCTTTTGGCCTTCCTTCATGAGGATGAACGGGAATCAATCGCTAACGGGCCTCAGCACGAGTTTACTATTAGTGCTGCATTGCGGATGACCCAAGGCAAGACTCGTACCATGATTATTTGTCGCGTGACGGCATTTACCACCGCTGAGAAAAATCATAATACTCATCCCTCGCCGCCGCCGAGCTGTGTCAGGCTGGCATATACGTTGAGGGAAGCATACGACAAAATGACTAGGAATGCGCCTTTTTCTTCCGCCATTTCAGAATGCACGCGGTGATGGAACTCCCCCACGAGTTTTTCGGCGTCGAGGAGCGAGGCGTCGAGACCGTCCACGGTTTCCTTGTCCAACAGTTCGCCATGCATGCGGCGCAGAAGATAAGCATTGATCTTGGCAGCGTTTAGAGCGTTGCTTAAGTCATGGAGGTATTTGCGGATTTCAGGGGTATCCATGCTGTTCTCACTACAAGGTTGGTAAATCACGTTCCCATAACCCGGTCTGCCGGCTCGCATACCAGAAGGCACATTGCCCAGAAGAAAACCGCAGGATCGTGTGAATAATGAGGATAAGGACACACGCCCACCCCCCTGCGCGCCGAGGTTGCCGTCGGCTTGGCGAAAAGGGATCCAAAATGCTCCGCAACATTGGACAGTGATGACAATGCAAAAAGCACGCCACCGGATGCGCTGAGGAATCGCGGCGGAAGAGAAAAGAGGCGGCACCGATATGGCAGGTTGGGTTATGGGACGGCGGGCAGGGGAATCTCCAACTCGCGACGGTAGGTTTCAAACAGATCCATAAACTGCGAGTTGAATACGAAATTGAATTCCGGAAACTTCGTGCCCGCCATATTGTTGTCGATGTGCGAGAACATCATGTCTACGGTGCCGGTGGGCAACTCGACGGGTTGGCCGCCGACGGTGGTGCGGGAGGTGATGACTCCCTCAATGCTGGCTCCGGTTTCGTTGACGTTGGTGATTTTGGCGGAGTAGATGAGTTGTTCGCCCGGCCGCACGAGGCGGGTGAATGTGGCGCGGTTGATCTTGGCGAGGATGACTTTTTCCTGAAAGTTCCGCGCCGCCCCCACGAGAATGCCCGCCGTCTGCGCCATCCCCTCGATCATCAACGACGCGGGCATCACGGGGAAGCCCGGGAAGTGATCGTGCAGATGCTCCTCGGCCAGCGACACGTTCTTCACGGCCACTGCCGCGACGTTCACTTCAAACTTCTCGAACTTGTCAATCCAAATCCAACGCATGGTCACCCGGGGTACAAGGGTACGGGTCCAAGGGTTCAAGGGTTTGAAAGGCTGAGAAACCTGAGTCAACGGACGATCCTCGTCCTCTTACCCTTGGACCCATGTACCCTGTACCCTTGTACCCTCGTCTCTTACCCATTTACCTTCAACAACACATACCGCACCAGCGCATCCACCGTAAAGATGTCGCGGAATTTGTTGATGTCGGGGTCGAGTTCAAATTTCGAGAGGTCCGCGAAGGGCATCCGCGTCTTGAGTTCCGCGATGCCTTTCGGCGTCATCTTGCCGTTCTGGACGAACTCGGGGTTGGTGAAGATGTTTTCAGGGAAGAGCTCGCCCTTGGGAATCTTGATGCCGAAGGTCTTTTCGAGCTGGAAGCTGATGTCGAGGTAGTCAATGGATTCCGCGCCGAGGTCCTCGCTGAGGCGTGCTTCGGGGGTCACTTCCTCATCATCGACCGCGAGGGCGGTGGTGAGGACGTCTTTGACTTTGGTGAAGGCTTCTTCGTGGGTGATGGGCATTTGTGGCTCGCTTGAAAAGTTTCAGGGGTTAGGGTTCAGGGCACTGTGGGTTCAAGGCAATAGCATCGCAGTAAAGTAATCAAGAACGTAAGGCTTGGCGAGCGTTTGAGCAAGTGAAAGCGCTTGGAGGCGAAGGGCAGGTAGCGGGTGCGGAAAAACCTACTAATTGCTGGGTGGGTCTTCGCGGAGGATGGCGCGGAAGCCGGCTTGTTCAAAGTAGTGGTCGAACGAGGGTGTCGACGAACGTTGCAATCATCTTTTGGGAACACCGTACTGATAATGGTGATGTTGTGCGGCGTAGTCTGGTGGCAGGCCGCCTTTGATTGCCAAGGAGGCGAGCGCTTCAAGTGCGAACGATTTGCCTTCTTCAACAAAAATCACATGGACGGAAGCGTCCGTGGGGATACCGGTGGGAGTCTTATCGAAGACGACCTGTTTACCATCAAATTTTCCTGTTGCCGCGACCATAGTGATCTCCTTTGAGACAGCAACATTATACCAAAAACGACTTAATCGATGGTGATGTCGGTTTTCATGACTTCGCCGAGGAGGACGGTGGCGTAGCTGCCCGAGGGGAGGGTGAAGGCGAGTTCGAGGAAGGGGCCGTGTTTGTCGTCGCCGGAGGCGAGGGACATGTGGGTGGGGAAGAGCCGCATGGGTCGGCGACCGCCGGGGGCACCCATGGAGCCGCTGAAGGATTCCGGAGTGAGATTGAATTCCTTGAGGACTTCTTCTTCCATGATTCCAACGAGGGAGCCCGGTTTCGACATGCGGTAGCCGAAGAGCGGGCCGGTGGGTGAGATTTCATGAGCGTCGGCGCGGGGTTGTTCCTTGGCGGCGGCGTCGGGGTCGGAATCGACGAGGAACGCGGCGCCGTTATCATGTTTCGCGCAGTAGTCGCCCGGGAGAACGATGGACATTTTGGGGAGTCGTCGTTCGAGGACTTTGTTGAAGAGGTAGGACTGGAGCGCGGAGACGAGGAGTCGTTTGAGTTCGATGTGGACGGCGAAAATGGCGCGTTTGGGGTTGCCTTTGCCTTTGACCATCGCGGAGAGCGCGGCGCGTTCGTCGCGGAGATGGCCGGGCCATTGGTGGAGTGCGTTTTGGTAGTTGCCTTTTTTGAAGGATTGGCGGGCGGCGAGGACTCCGCCGTGGTCGACGGATTCGTCCGGGTCGCCGAGGAAGCGGTCGGTGAATGCTTTGGCGTCGTTGGTGATGAGGGCGAGTCCGAGGAGATGGTTGTCCTTTCGCATGCCGAAGCGTTGTGGGCCGAAGAAGTTGGGGACGCCGGTTTCTTCGAGGGAGCGGAGGATGGCTTCGGCTTTTTTGGCCGGCTGTTCGAGGGATGCGCCGGCACGGGACCACTCGGGGTTTCGGATCTTGATGGTGAAGCGGTTGCCTTCGAGGTGGCCGCGTTTGATTTTGTTGTTGTGTCGGGTGATTTCGAGGATTTTCATGCCGGTGGGGAGTTCGGCAGCCTTGGCGCGAGCGGTGTCGAGGTGCTCGACGGAGAACCATTGGGAGGTGATCGCTTGTTTGTCCTTGAGGCCCGCGTATCCGATGTCCATGTTTTTTCGGCCGAAGGCTTTGGCGAGGATGTCGGCGGCGGCCATGGTGGAGAACCCGCGTTTTTCGACGCGGAGGTAACAGTGCGTGCCGACGCCATTGGGTTTGTAGGCCGGGATTTCCTCGACGCGGAAGTCTTCGAGGTGCTGTTTGATTTGGCCGCCAATGCCGGGGAGAGACGCGGTGAGGTAGGGCAAATTCATGGGGTGGCTCCTTGCGCCGGGTTTGGGGAAGCTCCGCATTGTAGAGGAATGCGGCGTAAACACGAAGTGATGGAGAAGCGAACCTTCCCGTGCGGGGTGCCGGCATGCCAAACTCAACGATCTACTGACGCAATCCCAACCCCTCGATTAAACTGCACCCATGAAGCCCCCCGTCTTCGATTTCCTGGATGTCGCGCGCGTTGTCACCCTCGTGGATCACGAGCTTGAACTCATCGAGCCCGCAAGCGTCCACTTCCCCGAGGTCCTCGCCGCCTGCCACCACCCCAGCACCCAAAAGGAAATGCCCGTTCAGGCCCAAACCACCGCGGACACCCTGCAAACTTTCCTCACCCACAATCCCCAAGGCAGAACCGCCCCTGACCCCTCGCGCGGCATCTCCCCCGGCTACACCTTCTGGATGCGAATCCGTCCCGTTCCGCCTCTCTATCCTCGTTCCACGCTCCCCGAAACCGTCATCGCGGGCTCCATTTCCCTCCGCATCGGCCACTCCCACAACCTCGACCTCTACCTCGGCCATATCGGGTATCACGTCCTCCCTCCCGCGCGCGGCCACCGTTACGCCGAACGCGCCTGCCGCCTCGTACTCCCCGTCGCCCGCGCCCATGGCCACAAAGTCCTTTGGATCACCTGCAACCCCGACAACCTCCCCTCGCGACGCACCGTCGAACGCCTCGGCGGAAAATATGTCAACATCGTCCCCGTCCCCAAAGACAACCCCCTCTACTCCCAGGGCGACCGCCAAAAATGCCGCTACCGCATTGACCTCTAAAACAAACTCACCCCCGCCCGGCGCCCTGCCCGGACGCCCGTCGCCTCAGGCGATGCGGGCACCGCGCATCCCATCGCAAAACAATCAAAACTTTTCCCCCGGTATCACTTCGGAGCCTTCAAAAAATTCCCCACCAACGTTTCCAACTGATCCGCTTTCACATTCTGCCCCACCACCATTCCGTCCGGCCCGATCAGCCAGAACATCGGAAATCCCTGCATCGGATACTCCACCAGCAGCGGTCGTCGATCACGTCCCAGTGCCGCCACCGGCCAATGAATGTCGTGCCCTTCGACAAACTTCTTCGTGGCCGCGCCATCCTGATCCCCCATGCTCAACCCGATCATCGTAAAGCGAGCATCCTTCCCAAAGGCGTTCCACACCTCCGCCAGCTTCGGCTGAACCGCCGTCCCCGGCGAGTACGTCGCGGACCAGAACTCCAGCAGAACGTACTTTCCCTTCTGTTCGCTCAATTTCCAGGCCGACCCGTCCAGCGCCGTCACGGAAAAATCCGGTGCCTGCGACCCCACCGCCGCTACCTGCGCCATCGTCAACGTGCCGACATCCAACGGCTCATCGCTCACGCCACCCGCCACCGCGGGCATTGTGAAACTGCCCGTGATCGAGCCAATCGGATTGCCGCGCCTCCAGTTGTTTGGCGTCGACAAATCCGTCACCGTCACATGCACGGTGTAACTTCCTTCCGCCACATCATCGACACGGAAGCTCCCGTCCGGCTCCACCACAAACTGCGAGCCCATGCGTCCGCCGGTCCCCATCGTGGGCTGAACCATCGCATCGGAAAAGGCAAATCCCTTCGCCGCCACATCCGCCGGAACCATCATGTGACCCACAACCGGCCGTCCCACGCCGCCGATCATCACCTTCGTCGTCTCCCCCGGAACGATCTTCGTCGAGACGTTTGCCGTCTCCGTCGATGAATTGTTGCCCAAGTCCAACCGACGGCCCAGCGAGAGGGGCCCGGCCAGCACCCGATTCATGCTGAATTTTCCGTCCCGATCCGCGCGCTGCGCTGAAACTCCAACTCACACGCGGCTTATCCGATTGGAAATTTGCACTTGCCCAGCCGCCGATTTGCGCGCCGCGTCCGCCTTCGTCCCCCTGCGTGCCGTTCCCTCCACTTTCCCCCACGGCTTTAGAGGTATCGAGGTCTGCTTCTCAAACTCCGCCCTGCTCACCTGCGCATAGCCCGCATCGGACACAACCGTCAGCAGATAGTCATCCCTCTGCGGCGGCAAAGTGAAAGTGCCATCCGCCCCCGTCGTTACGGACGTCGCGCCTTGCACTTGCGAGTCCGCAATAATCCCATTCTGGATCTGGACCTCTGAACCCGGCGTGACCAGCACGACCGTTGCGCCCGCAAGAGCCTTCCCGTCCACTCCCATCACCGCGCCAGTCAGCGATTTTCCCTTCTCCATTTTGAAGGTGAACGAAACTTCCTTTCCCTCCATTTGAAACGGCGTCGAGTCCGAGTGAAGGTATCCATCAGCCGTCACTCGAAACGAGCGCCATGGATAATTCTGCGTCAGTGTCGCCTCAAACGTCCCGCCGTCGGGTGCGACCTCGGTTCCTATATTGCCGGGGTTTTCCCAATACATGGGCTGCCGCAAGTCCCATCGTATCCCCGCCATCACCTTGTACTCCGTCACCGGTTGCCCCGTCGCGGCATCCACCACCGTCCCCTTGAACGTCGTTGGTGCCGGCAACTTAATCACATTCTCCTGCCCCGCCTTCACCCGAATGTTGTCCTTTTGCCCGCTGCTGCTGTAGACGCTGATCACCACCTCATCCGCCGGCGCATCCGGCCAGGTGAACTTTCCATCGCCATCGGTTTTGAGTCGCGGGTGCAGCGTCTGCACCCCCCGCCAGGTGTCCACCGATACTTGCGCGCCCACCACCGGATCGCCACCCCCATCAAGAACCGTCCCCACCAGCGCATGCCCTGCCGCGAGCGTCACCGGAATGGTCTGCTCCGTCGCGCCGATCGTTGGCCGCAGCAACTCCGGAGACCGCCCCTTCGCCGTGATCGTCAGAAATGTGGCCGTCCCGGGCACGATTCCCAAAGTCAGCGTTCCCTGGGCGTCCACCTTCTCTTCGGGATAGGCATTGGAGCTGTTTCGGTCGACCCCATACGCCACGCGCACATTTCGCACCGGCTGCCCCTCCGCTCCCTGCACCACCAGCCGCACCGGCACGCCGCGTGTCAATTTCAGCGCCGCCGTCCCATTCTTTAACCCCGCAATATCCGCAAAAGGCTTCGGTTGAATCGACGTCTCGGTACCCAGGCATTCCCGGTGATACGCCCCCAGTTCCACCCTATCAAACGTCTCCGGCACGCCCGGAACGCTCCACTTCCCGTCCGCGTCCGACGTCGCGGAGATCCAACTCGCCGACAGACGTTCCCGCGCATCCGCATAATGCTTGCTCACTGTCACCATCAGCTTTGCGCCGACCAGCGGCTTTCCGTCCTGATCCACGACCACTCCGCTGATCCCCACGGCCTTTTCTATCACCAGATCGAGCGTCGCAGGCGTTTTACCCCCGGTCGCCTGCTCGTTCAGCATCCAATACACCGGGCAGTACCCTTCCGAAGACGCGCTGATACGCAACCAGCCTGCCGTATTTGTCCCATCGTTATGCAGATGCGCGATCCCGTCCGCGCTGGTGTAGGAACTTATGCTGCTGCGGCCCGCGCGAAGATCGACCTTCACCCCGGCCAGCGTCGCTTGGCTCGCACCATCACGAACGGTCACCGCCAAATCCGTCGGCTCCGCGTCCGCCGCCCGCAATACCGGCGAAAACGCCAACATCACCGCCACCGCCGCCCATCGCGGAAAAGTCCGCATGAAATCTCCTTCTCATCACCTGCCGAATTCCACGGCACTTTGTTATTACAGATATGCTGGTCCACTAATATGACGGATCATTGCGAATTTCGATAGAACAAAAGTTCTCCACCCCCCCATTTCCCACCCCGCGACCCTATTTTCCGCCCCGAGTATCACACTTTCAGTGTGTTTTCTCGCCAAAACCCTCCGCATAAACTGCCCCGACCCCCACATTTCGTACAACTCCTCAAAACCCTTGCAAACAATCCGGCAATCCTCCATACTGTGGGACTTTCCTCCGGGCCACCCGCCCGGTTGCGCATGATTTGGAGACAGGCACATGGCTTACGCAATTATCGAAGACAGCGGCACTCAGACTCAAAGTCGAGCCGGGCGATCGCTTTGAAGTCGACCTCCGCGATCTCGCCGACGGTCAAACCACCATCACCTTCGACAAGGTCCTCCTCGTCTCCGGCGATGCCGGCGTCAAGATCGGACCACCCGTCGTCGCCGGTGCCACCGTCACCGCCACCATCCTCGGCAAAGTCGCAGCCGACAAAATCTACGTCGAACGCTTCACCCGCCGCAAGGGCTTCCACCGCCGCGTCGGCCACCGCCAAAAATATCTCGCCGTCCAGGTCGACACCATCAACGGCTAAGTCCGGCAGCAATCCTTACTTCCCAAATAAAAAAACCGCGCCCCCAGTGCGGTTTTTCATTTTCGCCTCTCAGTTAAAAAGTGCCGCCAAAACGCCCATCGCCCACAGGCAATGCGGGCACCGCACCTCAACATTTTTAACTCTCATCAAAAAAACCCAACTCCCCTCCCACAATCCCTCCCCCCCCCCCCCCGCACAAAAAAAAGGCCCACCACTCGGCGAGCCCTCTTCGTGTCCTTCGCAACTTCACACCTTCGTGTTTCCGTCGCACGTACCGATCGCGAAACTACTTCGCAGTCTGCTGCAAAATCAACCCACTCGCCTGATTGCTCGGCACATTCAGCGCCCCCAACGCCGTCGCCGCCGCAGTCCGAACCGCCGGATCCGTCTCCGTCTGCACGATCTTGATCAGACTATTCACCGACGAAGAATCCAACGCATTGCCCGTATGCTTCGCCGACTCCGCCACCGCCGTCAGCAGCGGTGCCCGCATGCCGCATTTGCATCCGACGCCAACGCCGCCGACGCCAGCGACCGCTGCGCATCCGCGCTGTTCAATTCGCCCAGCACATTCGCCGCCGCCGTCACCACTGTCGCATCGCTCCCCTTGATCGCGTTGCTCAACGCCGGCACTGCATCGGCCACGTTGTAAATCGACTTGTGATCCGCCGCCAGCATCTGCAGCAACTCCACCGCCGTCTTCACGTACTCCGGTGAACCCGCAGCGCTGCCGCCGCCCGTCCCCAGCGCCGTGCTCACCTGCGTGATCGCGGCCTGAACCGCATCGGCATTCGAGTTCTCATCAATCGTCTTATAGCTGCTCTTGTCGCCGCTCCAGGGCTGAACCTGTGCCGCCGGCGCGAGAATCACCACCGACGCGCTGCCGATGCGATGATCGCTATGACCCAACGTCTCAATCGTCCCCGCGTCCGGACCTGCCGCCAGAACCAGCACATTCACCGTGGAAGCCGACTTCGACTTTTCCAATGCTTCGGCCAACGTCGTCGCCGTGAACACCGTGTACGGCGTCGCGCTGTTCCGCAGACCATCCGCCAGCTTATTCCGCCGATCCGCGTCCGGCGACACAATCAACGCCACCGGCGGTTCCTTCCCGCCAATCGCCTCCGCCAAGGTCGGCACAACCCGGAACGACGACGGGAACGGCATCGACGGATTCGCCCGCGCCAACGCAAACGCCGCGCGGAACCGCACCGTCTTATCCTGATACGTCAACGCCCGCACCAGCGGTGCGCCATTCGACGCCGACACCAATCCCGAAATGCCCCCCGTCGCTTCCAACGCATCAATCGCCCGCAACGCCAACGCCACATCATCCGCGTCCAGCGCACGGCTCAACACCGGATTCACATACACCGGCCCAAATGCGCGGGCATAAAACGCGCCCTCCGGCTTGCTCGCATCGTGCGTCGGATCCGTCGCGCCTGCGGCATCTCAATCTCACGCCGCAAATCCGCCGCCAGCCACAACGAAATCGCCGCCGAATTATTCGAATCCAGCTTCAACGCCGCTTCCGAATTCCGCAACGACATCACATCCGTCCACACCGGCGTCGGAACCGCCAGCGGCGTCACGTTGTTCAGCCCTTTATCAAATACCCACACCGGATTCGTCTTCTCATCCCCCAGCAGCGGCTGATACGACGGCTTTTTGTCGTAATAGTTCGTCGCCGACTTCAAAAACAGCGATGCCGGTGCCGCACTCGCAGCCGTCCCCGACTTATCAATCGCCGAAATTGCCTGATCCACCGCCGACTTCAATTCCCCGTTCGTCCCCGAATCCGCCTGAATCATCCGCAACGTCGGCAACGCCTGCGGATACCCGATCTGCCCGATCACCTTCACGAGCGATACCCGCACCCCTTCATCACTCGTCTGCAATTGCTCCACCAGCGGCACCGCCAGCGGACGCCCGATCTCCCCCATCACCCGCACAATGTACGGATGCAGATTCGCCTTCCCCGTGTTCTGCAAATATTCAATAAACAACGGTGCCGCGAACTGCCCCGCCGCCGTCAGATGTTCCCGCGCGTTGTCATACGCCCGAGGCCCGTTATCCAGTTGTTCAATATCCGTGCGAATGCGTGCCGGATCGCGCGACACCGCGCGGTATCCCTCTTCCAGCCGGTTGAGCAAATCCGATGAAACATCGCGCAGCTCAGGACGCTGCTGATTCCGCTGCATGATGTCGCGCGGATTCCGTCCATTCGCCGCATCCTCAAACGCCGCCAGCATATCCTTCGGTGCCGGATTGGCATTGATGATCGCCTGCCCATTCGCCTTGGCCAGTTCGACGTTGTTCACCAGTGAGTAGTGCAGATAGTCATCCGCGAGCGACTTCAGGGGCCCAGTCGGCGCCGCAGCGGAAGCCGCCATCGGTGCCGTCGCCGCCGCCTCAGTCGCCGCAGGAGCCGCTGCCGTCGCCGCTGCCGGAGCGGATGCCGCCGCTTCCTGCGCCAACGCCGATCCCGGGCCACTCAAATAGGCCGCCGAAACCACGGCCGCGGAAAGAAGCACACCCGACCAGGTCGAACGCTGGAGCATAAAGCCTCCTCAAAATCTGACACGCTTTTCAAGCAGATGGGACGCCATCAAGACAGGTGCAGCTCGCGGCCCGAACTCTCTTCGGGGCAGATCCTCCGCCGCGCTCAACATCCACGCCACATCATCGCACAACAACGGCACAAACCGCTCTCATCCGACAATGAGGCCGATTATAGATGCTCCCCCCAACCTGTCAAAGGAATACTCCCGCCGCGCCAACCCCCAACCCTGGACGTGCCCGTTTTTCTGGGAGTGCTTTCTTGTGCCTGCTCACTGCGAAAAATTCCGAGACGCGCCCATCAGGAAGCGTTTGACCCGCAGCGAGGAACGCCGAACGCTTTCTCACTGGCGCGTTTCTCTGAATCCCATGTATTTTCACGGTTGAGCCGGCACCCCGGAAAAACGGTTACGCCCGCCGAGAAACTCAGAGAAGCCCGGTTTGACAGACTTGCCCTCTTTTCCTAGATTGTGTGGCTCGGTTGTAAATCGAGAATTCCGCCCCCATCGTCTAGCGGCCCAGGACGCCGCCTTCTCACGGCGGTAACACGGGTTCGAATCCCGTTGGGGGTATATGCGGATCAGAAAACCCCTCGATGTGTCGAGGGGTTTTTTGTTGGATGAGATGATTTAATTAGGGCTGCGGCTGGAGATGGGACGACGAGGGAACCGCCGATGGACGCGGATGGACGCCGATAGGTTGTTGAAAGAGGATGCTGTGGCTGCTCTGGATCATGAGTTGTGGATGCGGAAAGCGCTAACGCTCGCGGCGGCGGCGGGGGCTGACGGGGAGGTTCCGGTCGGGGCGATTGTGGTGCATGAGGGGGATGGCGGAACGCCGCGGGTGGTTGGCCAAGGATGGAATCGGCGCGAAATGGATGCCGATCCCTCCGCACATGCGGAAATCGTCGCAATGCGCGAAGCCGGAAAAGCCCTCGGACAATGGCGACTGCTCGATTGCACGCTCTATGTCACGCTCGAACCCTGCCCCATGTGCGCGGGGGCAATGGTGCAGGCTCGGTTGGCGCGAGTGGTTTATGGTTGCCGCGATCCAAAGGCGGGAGCCATCGATTCACTGTTTACGTTGTGCAACGATTCACGGCTGAATCATCGCGTGGAGGTGGTGTCGGGAATTTTCACGAAGGAAGCGGCTGCCCTTCTGAAAACTTTTTTCGCGGCGAGGCGGAAGCCGGGAACGATTTAGTCCCCCGCGGCAAAGTTGCAACGGGAGCAATTGAACCACTTCCGCCCATGCGGTAATATGTTCGGGCCATCCAAATCACTGGGGGATGGTGTAACGGTAGCACAACAGACTCTGACTCTGTTTGTCTAGGTTCGAATCCTAGTCCCCCAGCTTCTGAAAGCATCGCATTAAAGTAAGTTACGATGGCCGGTCCATTCATGCGGCTGCACCCGCGCCAGCAGGCTGTCAAATTCCGTAAAATCCAAAGCCAGAAAGCGCTCGACAAGAGCCGGATCAAACTGCGCCCGCATTATTCCGAATCTCCGCAAACACCACATCCCGCGGACGCGACGACCGGTACGCCCGATGCGAACTCATCGCATCAAACGTGTCGGCAAGACCGAGCACCCGCGCAATCACCGGAATATCCGCCCCCGCTAAACGCCTGGGGTAACCTTCCCCGTCCCAACGCTCGTGGTGATGGAGCACACCGGGCAGGATCGGCTCCAGCGGAACAATCCCCTTGAGTATCTCAAAACCCATCAGGGGATGTTTTTTGATCTCCGCGAACTCCTCCTCCGTCAGCGGCCCCGCTTTCCTCAGGACCGCCTCCGGGACGCCGATCTTGCCGATGTCGTGGACGAGACCGGCAATGCGGTACTGCTCAATAGCCTTTTCAGGCATGCCCATCGAACGGGCCATTTGAGATGCCAGCAGACCCACCCGATCGGAGTGCCCGCGCGTATAGTGATCCTTTGCGTCAATGGCGCTCGTGAGCGCATGCAGCGATCCGAAAAAGAGATTTCGCTGCTCGGTAAATCGTGCGATATTTTCGTGGAACACTCCGAAGAAGTGCGCGATCGCGTCGAGTAGTTGAACGTCCGTCGAGGCCAGATTCGGATCATTGCCGGTTTTGTTGCCTACCATAAGCACCCCAATGACGCGCTCATCATGGTAGATCGGGTCGGCAAGCACTTCGGAGCCGCAGATCGCGGCGAGGGGACTCTCCGCAGGTGTGAGAATTTTCGTCCATTCCTGGTCCGTCCACCCATTCAAAAGCTCAAGCGAGCCGTGATCGATTTCACGTGCGTGCGGCGTCTGGCCATGCAAAAGTAATCCCGCGCAAGTTCCGGAATAAAAGTCCGGTGCGCCAGGAAACGAACCGCCACCCAGGAGAACGGAAGTATCTCACAAACCTGTGACAATAAAAGATGAATCAACTGGAGCGGATCCTGCACGACGTTCAGATAGTGCGCGAGTCGGAAAACAAAATTCACCTGCTCATACGCCTGTGAAAGATTGCTGGAAAACTCATTCATCGTGCCACGGGTGGCGCTGGCCGCGCGAAGATCGCCATGCATCCACGTAAGCGTGTCCGCAAGGTCGGTCACGCAAAGCCGCATATCCCGAAGATAAGGGCCAAGAGCTTCCTTTGTTTCGCACAGCGACAGCCCCGTTTCCGCACAAATTTCCGGCAACAGCGTACTCTCACAGACGATTGGATCGAACCCTCCCACCAGACAAATCCCACAGACGCGATTGCGGCGGCGAAGGAGAATCGGAATAACCCAAAGCCCGGGAGAAATTTCTTCCGGCACCGCCTCCGGCAATGTCACCATACGAGCGGCAGCCCCACCAAGGAGACTCAAAAAGCGCTCCGTGGTGAATAACCCTTGCAGAGATGCGGGAAATGTCGCGCCCCTGCACAGCACTCCGGCGCGTCATACTCCCACGCGAACAACCGAAGTTGTTTGCAGCGAGCCTCGAAGTTGTCAATAGGAGAAGCGGGACGTGTGGCGAGGAGCGCATGCATTCCGGGGCGGTTGTCATGCGTCGGCACTCCTACGGAACTACCGACGGAATCTTCATGACAATACCCGCGTTGGGAAAAATCTCGGTAATACGCTCAATGATCTCACGGAAACTGAACGGTTTGGCGAGAAGCGTACGGAGAGAGGTATTCATTAACTCCGAGGCTGGAATTCGATGTCCCCGCGCGGTGAGAAGGATGATAGGAATACGCGCCGTCGCCGGATTGGCCGCCAGCGCCTTGCACATCTCGACGCCGTTCATTTCCGGCATTTGATAATCCGAGATGATGAGGTCAGGAATCTCAGCGGTCGCAATCTCGAGCGCTTCCACCCCGTCGCATGCGGACAGCGTTTCCATGCCCGCCTGCTGCAGCTTGAAACAAAGAATGTACGCAATATGCGATTCGTCGTCAGCGACCAAAATGCGGAGCGGTTTGTTCATGTGTTTTCGTCGGCTGTGCAACGTCCTTTGATAGAAGTCCAACCATCCATCATCGGTCAAAAAACGAGGGTCATTGCCAAAAGAGGACGATCATTCGCTGGAGTGGTGTAATCTGCTAATGGACTACCTGCATCCATGACGATGTGGCCGGTTTCATTTGAAGAGAATAAAAGCCGGGGGGCGGGGAGCCATAAAAAAGCGGGCTAAAGGTCAATGTCAGCGTATTGCTGGTAATAAGCGTCCCGCCAATGAGGATGCTATCGAAGGTGGGGGAAGTTGCCGTCGTGAGATTGCCGGAAACATAGACGAATCCGTTGATTAAAGACGGGTAAGAATCTTTGGTCGTTGCGTTGGTGGTTCCCCCTGGATAGGGGTAGGGAGATCCCGGAAGGGTTGAAATTGGCACCGGGCGCTTCATTCACCGCAGTGTTGGCGCACGTGATGGCGATGTTCCCTTTAACCAGAAGGCACGGGTAGTTTGTAACAGCGGGTTGCCAGTTGATGGAGTTGCGGATGGTGGAATTCGGTCCGGGGTTGAGGAGGACGATGGTACCGACAATGTGAGTTTTGGATGATGAGATTATTGTTTTGGCAGTCGATCACGTAAATCCCATTCGCATTGGTCGCACCGGTAATGGGGTTGCTGCCGGGGCTGAGGAGGGTCTGGTCGATCATGGCGTTAGCCCCGGCAGTGGGAATGGAGGCGTAGCTAATTGCCGTTCCTTTGGCGATGTAATAGTCAAAGACGTGCGAGTCCGGCATCGTGGGGGCGGCGGTATTTTGGGTGGAGCCGCTGTTGAACGAGCCCCCCGTCACCAGGCCGGCGGCAGTCACCCTGGGGTAGACGCTTGCGTTTGCGGCAATCACGGTGCTGAGAGACGCCGCGGTCGATCCCCCTCCGATGACCGTGGCATTCTGAAAATTGATGGAGCCGGCGGTAATGGCAGTGTTCAAACTGCTCACGGCGAGGACGACGGGATTGAGCGTCACCTGAATCTGCTGCACCGCAATACCCTTGGTGCCAGTGCCCGTGAGAATGATCGGGTCGGTGTCCGCGTTGTTAAGCGGACCGTTGGGATTGACCACATTAAGGGTGAAGGAACCGTTGCTGAAGGATTGATTGGCCACCCAATTTCCGTTGGTGTAATCGTTGCGCCAAGAGGGATCGAGAGCGATCCACGTGCGGCCGAGTTCGATCGCGGTTTGGGCGTAAGCGCGAGCTTCCTGAATGTCGTTTCGCAGATCGTTGTTGCGCGACTGAACGCGCGTAACGGCAATGCCGCCGATGCCGATGGCGGCGGCGAGGAGCGAGAGACCCAGAATTGCGACGTAGATGCTGCCGCGTTGCCGCCGTGAATGCGAGGGGGGGGGGGGCGCTGATGTACCGTGCATTCTCATGGATACTGCCCCCGCAAAGCGGATCGCGTGGCGAGAACGGTGCCGCCTTTTGAGACGGTGACGGTGATGCACTTCAGTCCGGTTTCACTGTTGGACGTTTGGTTAATGTTGGTCGGACTCACCCAACTGACCGTGACGGAGCGCGTCCATCCGGCAAGATCGGTCATCGGCGTGCCGGTGCGATCCTGCGGCGGCGATTCGGACCAGTTATTAAAATCATCGACATCATCGTAATTCGCCTTGGAGGTGCTGTATTCGCCGGCTTCCAGGCCAATGCCCCCGGGGGATACGGGATCCTGGTACGGGAGCTGAATAATATCGTTGATGAAGCCTTGTGCGAGAGCGGCAGCGGTGGGCGCTGGGCGGTGTGAAACTGGTTGCGAGTGGAGGCACCAACGACCTGCAAAGCCACGACGAGAAGGATGCCGAGGATGGCGACGGAGATCGTCGCTTCGATCATCGTGAAGGCAGGGCGGGCGGGAAATGTGAATCGTGGACGGATCATGGGCCGGACACCTGCGGTTCATTGAGAATGCGAATGGTGGTATGCGCGGTTGCCTGAAGATCAGCGGAATAACGAAGTGCCGCGCACGCCGGTGAGGGAGTACAGCGTGGGCGGGGTGCCGGGCGAGGTAATGGTGCCGTAGACATAGTAAAGAAGATTTGCGTTGGTGGGAGTTTGTGTCCACGAACTGCCGGTGTTTACCGTGTTGAGAATATTGGCAACAACACCGGGCGATGTATTTTGGGATTCAACCGCCCCGGCGGCGTTGGAGCCGGCGGCATTGTTAATGAGTATCGCGATGCCACTCGCCGGTGGAAGGTTGGTCGCTTTGGTAAATGTGAATTGGGTATAGCTGAATGTCGCAGGAATGGAGGCGAAGTTGATGGGTGCCTGATCGAGGATCGTGCCGTTGGGGATATTGGTTGAGTTGGTTTGCTGCAATTGAAGGGTCGGCGATCCCGCTCCTCCATTGCCGGACATCATCAATTGGACGCGCGTGATCGACCATGAAGCGGCATTGGAAGGAAGTGCTGGGGAGATGTATTCGCCCCAAAAATGTTGTTTATCGATGGAAAGAGAATTCGTGGGCGGAGCACCGACCCCTGTGACGAGCGTATTACTGGCGAGCAGCGTTTCGGCACTGGTCGAAGGAGAAGACGGGCCCAACGTCATGCGCGTATCGTAGGTCAGGGAAAATGCCTGCACATTGGATGCCATGGCGACGGCGGGGTTGGAATTAAACGTGCGATAAAGAGTGCCGCCGAGAGTTCCATCCCACGACCAGGTGATGGTTTCCGGAGTGCCATTGCCGGTTCGGTCGGCGACTTGAAAAGTGATGGCCGTGGCGGATCGCGATGTGATGTTGGTCGCAAAGGCAAGGTCCGCGTCGAGTTCGGCGAGCGTTTCGACGGCACCGGTGAGGGTTGTCAATTTCGACTGCGATCCCGGCACCGCATGCGCCGCCAGGATAATCACGGACTGCACCGCAAGCAGGAGTATGGCGGTAATTGCCGACGCGAGCACCACTTCAATCAGTGTGAAGGCACGTTGGCGCGAGCGTGTGAAACCGGTGTTCATTGGATGGTTGTCTTTCCGGAGTCCGCATCTACGGTGATGGTCGCCTTTGCGCTGCCGCTGGTAATTTGAATAGTGCCGGCGGAAGCGGGAATCCCATACCCGTTAAAGGTAAGCGTGGCGGAACCGCCAAATGTGGCCGAAATGAGCGTTCCGGGATATGAACCATTGGCGAGGCTGACGGTGTAAGGTGATGAGGTATGGCCGACCCCGAGCATCCCTGGAATTTGATAGGAGTTCGTGCCGACGGAGAACGTGATCGCCGCGCTGGTGGAGAGCGCCCGTGCACGGTTCCGCGTCATGGCAATGTCAGCGGCCATGCGGCGCGCAATGGCGGCAACCCGGTAGTTATTCGTGGCGTTTGCATAACGCGGAATCGCCATCGCTGACAGTATGCCCACGATGGCGATTACAATGACGAGTTCAAGAAGACTGAATCCCTTACACCGCTCTGAGCAATGGACAGTGGAATAGTGCATTGCGTTGCCCATCGTGCTGAAGGTCGCAGTCGGGACAGGTCGGGGTTCCCGTGTCAGTAGGTGTTGTACAACTTACCCGTGGCATCCGCTTCGGTCGTCGTGTTGGCAACAATCGCGCCGGTTCCGGCGGTATAAAGCCAGCCGACTCCGACACCATCCGCGGCCGCGACAGTCATGCCGCCCTTGCGTGCTCCTACGGGAAGCGGCGGCAACGTGCGAAGATAGGGGCCATAGATGCAGGTGGTCGTTGGCGTCGCGGATATGGTCCCCGAGGCATCCGTATACTGCATCATTGCGTTGGGGAAGTTGGCGGCAGTCGGGAATGAGCCCCCGTGTTCCGCCGCGTAATTGTCAATCGCCGTCCGAAGCACCGAAAGATCGCCCGACAGGGCGGCATCACCCGCGCCTGCCGTTCCGCGGCTTAAACGCGGGATCGCGATCGCGGCCAGAATGCCGATGATCACCACCACCACCACCAATTCAATCAAACTAAATCCGCGCCGCGCCGTGCGACGAACAGAATCTTTTACCAAGCAAGTCATAACGCCTCCGTTTCGACTTCCAATACGGCCCCGACGGCTTTCACTCGCATCCGGCAGGTTTACACCCTTACTATCGGCCTTTGACCGGTATCACTTAATCACATCCTGTGCCGTCATCGGCTTTAATGGCATCCCATCCGCATTCTGATGCGTCCCAGCCATGCCGGACCCGTGATCCGACGCGCTCTCCAGTTCCAACGTTACGGGGCTGCCCGCCGCCGCCGAAAATGTCGCCGTACTTTCCGTCACGTTCACCAGCCGAAAGCCATCCACCGACTGCCCCAGATGAACTATCTGCTCCCCCATGAAAATCTGGCTGTTGCGCCCGGCACGCACCACCGCGGTCAGTTTGTGCGCGTGCCGAAACTCTTCCACGCTTGGCCCTTGCGCCACCTCGGCGGAAACGACCGGTTTCTCCAACGGTAGCCACGAATCCGGAGGTGAGAACACATCCCGCGCCGGACTCGAATGCGCCGGACTCGGATGCAAAATGCTCCAGGCGTTCACCCAGCGTCGCCGTGTTGACATGTGCCGCCGGAACCGGCGCAGGCACCAACGAAGAGTCATGCACGATGAGCAACGAGGAGGCCTGTGCCCCGAGCGGAGCCGTCGCTCCGCCCTTCAAAACGAACCGGTCCGTCGCCCAGGCCGCGATGGCGACCGCGAGCACGCCAAAGTACACACGCTGTTGTTTAGTGATCGGCATCTCAAATCCTCAATGTCAGCGAAGCGCCACTTGGCGCGTCGGTGCCGTATGCCAAACCAGCGCCATGGTCAGGCCCGGCATGCTGTCCTTGTTGATATACCTTCCCGCGAGATCAATGGATCGAACGGTCATATCCGGCATCTCACGACGAAGGTCACGGAAAAATGTCCACAGCGACACCAGCGTGCAGCGAGCCGTCATTTGAATCGCTACCGTGCCGTGTCGGCTGTAATTGTCTGATTTGCCGGCCTCAATGCTGCTGAGCTGAAGCCCGACCTTCGTGCTCAAATCCGTGATTTGCTGCAGTTTTTTACTCAAATCATCCTGCCCGCCAAGCACCAGCGGGCGACTCTTCAGAGACTCCTGAAGGGCCGTCAGACGAAGCATTGCTTCCTGTGCCTGCGCTTCCGCATCCCGCAGCGCCTCCCGCGCCCGTTCCCGCTGCGCCACCACTTCATGATAAACCGCTCGCGAATTCAGACTCGGCTGGATCGCGAAAAACCATGCCGCAAGACTCAACACAATGAGCGACGCCACGCCATACACATGCACCATCTTCAATTGTGCGCTGCTCATCATGGCTCGCTCCTTGCACCGGTGCCCGACTCAATGTCGCATGTGAGCTGAAATGCCAGTGCATCGGCAGCGAGAAAACCTTCGCGGCTCGTCTTCGTCAGACGCACCTCGTCAAAAAGCCCCGTATTTTGTAGACGCTGCACCACGATCCCCACGCCCGGTTGCGTCTGAGCAAGGCCGCTCATCTCCAGCTTCACATGCATCGGCCCGGACATCGGATCGATGGCCGCCTTTCCCGCAGTGGCATTCGGCCCGGCTGAAGCCGGTGCCTGCGCGGACGGAACCATCTCCCATTTCAGCGACGTAAGTATCGCATCGTCCGCACAGCTCTTGGATAGAGCGTAAGCAGCACCGCGAAGTCCGGCGGCGTATCCACAATGTCACGCAGTTCAATGTCGGCATCCACCTTCGCAAGCTGCGCCAGCGTGGCCTGGTGGACTTTCCCAATCTGTGCGGCCTGCGCTTGCAGTTGCTCAATCTCTGCCGGCAGCGCGGCATCGCCGATGTTGTACACCCCATGAACGATGAATGCAGTCACGACCAGCACTGCCGCATACAGCACCGAAACGCCTGCCCAACGACGCACAATTTTCCCGTGGCGGCGTCGAAGCTGATAGTGCAGAGGAAGCAAATTAATCGTGCTCATGACCGCTCCTCCGTGCCGTACAGAGCACACGCCAATGCCGCAAGGTAGGTCGGCGATCGCGCATCAGCATCCGTGCCCGCGATTCCTGCTGCATCAAAAAGGCCCGGTATCAGCACCAGTGCCTCCCGCCCCGTCGCTGCGCTGAGCATCTCCGCGAACCCCGGCACCCCCGCGCCGCCGCCGATCAGCAATAACGTCGTCGCGGTCTGCTGTTGATAGCGGTGCGTAATGTAATTTTGCGTCAGTTGCAGTTCCGACGCGATCGCTTCCACCATGCTCGCGAAAATCCTGCCGATGCGCGATGCCGCCGGAGCAAGACCCTCCGCACTTCGCGTGTCCGTCCCCACGTTCCGCAGAATATGACTCGCCACTTCCTGCGGAACGCCAAGCTCGGATCGCAGGGTCTGCTCCAGAGGCGTCAATCCGACCCCCGGAATCGCCCGGTGAAACAGCACGTTGTCACGCTGCAGGATGATCAGGCGAGTTCCTTCTCCCCCGATGTCGATAATCGTCTGAAGCTGATCGTCCGCAGGCAGCAGTTGCCGAACCAGTGATGCAATCGCGCTCACCTGCGGATAAAGAGCGGCCACTTCCAGCCCCGCGTCAAGGAACGGTTGGCACAGTTTGTCCGCGTCCGCGTGCGGAAGCGCCACCGTCATCACATGCACCGCGGAACCGCCTCGGGAAGGAGACGGAAGCTCCCACAAGCCGTGCTCAAATGTTTTGTTTTTCAACCGCGTCACCCGGCTGATTTCCATCTCCGCAAGCTGATGCGCCGCGCCGCCCCCGACCTTCGGTAACTCCACCGCTTCCATCCGCAGCAGATGCGGCGGAACGCCCAGCACAACGTCCTGCCCCGTGAAACCTTGTCGCGCCAAAAGTCCGGCCACCTTCTCCGCGACCGCCGGCGTTAGGCCTTCATTGCCCGGCATGTCCATCGAAGCCAACCTTCGGCGAATGATTTTTCCGCCCCGCACACTCGCCTGCGCTACCTTCACACAGCGGCTGCCGACGTCAATCCCTATCGATGTTTCAACCCGCGGCATAAGCAATCTCATCCGTGGTGCCCTCCGCCCTGCGCCATCCCCACCAGATCAAACAGCGGCAGAAACATGCTCACCGCGATAAAGCCCACAAACGCCCCCATCACGATCAAAATAATCGGCTCAATAATGCTCGTCAGTGCCCGAAGCACAATCTCGTTTTCTTCATCCAAAAATTCAGCCACATGCAGCAGCAGCATGGACAGCTTGCCCGTGTGCTCCCCATTCCGAATCGCCTCCGCAACAGACGGACTCACCAGCGGCGACCCAGCGAAGACGCTGCTCATGGCCTCCCCCCGTGTAACCGCCTCTTCCGCGCGGCCGATTAATTCCTGATAACAGATATTTCCCGCAGCCGCTTTGACCAGTTGCAGCGAATCCAGCAACGGAACCGAACTCTCCAGCAGCACGCCCAGCATTCGGGCCAGACGCGCCGTCGCCAGATTTTTCAGCAAAATTCCAAATTTCGGAATCGACAGCAAAAACCGCTGCATCGTTCGCGAGCCCGCATCCGATCGCAGCCATCCACGCACACCCAATGCGACCAAAATCGCCCCCGCCACAACGGTCCACCAATACGACGTCATCCATCGCCCCAGGTGGATAAGAAACGAAGTCGTCGGCGGAAGCGGCACATCCAATGTTTTAAACAAATCGCTGAACCGGGGCAGCACAAACACAAACAGCGTAATCAGCACCCCGACCCCAACCGCACACAGCAGGCACGGATACACCATCGCGCCGATCACCGTGCTGCGAAGTTTCACCTGCCGGCGCGTCAGCGTCGCCAGACGGTCCAGCATTTTTGCCAGTTCCCCGCTCGCCTCTCCGGCCGCCACCAGGCTCCGGCAGACCGCATCAAAATAATCGGGACGGTCCGCCATCGCCGACGAAAGTGGTGCGCCCCCCTCCACCTTCGCACGCAATTGACCCACGACAATTTTCCAGCCCGGCGTCTCCATCTGGCGTTCAACAATTTGCAGCGCCTCGGTCAGCGCCGTTCCGCTCGACACTAAAATCTGCAGATGCCTCGCAAAATTCGTCAGACTCTTCAGTTTCCCGCCGTGCCCTCCGCTGAATCCCCGGCGAGCACCCGTGCCCCCACGCGATTCCTCGCATTCCAAAATCTCCATCGGAAAAAGCCCCTGCTGACGCAGCGCATCCAGCGCGTCCTCCGCGCTCGCAGCTTCCATCACCGCCGCGCTCGATTGCCCCGAACTATCAAAGGCCCGATATCGCAATTTCACTGCAGCACCTCCGCGATCGGCGCTGCCGCAATTTTCTTCGGCGTGGCTTCCTCTTCATCCTGCTGCGTGCTCATGAACACTTCATCCAGCGTCGTGCGACCCTGAACCGCCAGCTTCACGCCCTCCTGACGCAGGCTCGACATCGCCGCCGTTTCCATATACGACCGAAATTCATGCGTCGCAGCCCCGCGATGCACCAGCCGCCGAATCTCCCCCGTGATCTCCATCACCTCATAAATACCCGCGCGCCCCCGGAAACCAGTGTCGTGACATTGCGCAACCCGCCCCTTTTTGAAACGCGCGCCCCACCATGTCATGCAGGTTCGCATCCCGCAGCTCCTGCGCGCTCGGATAATACTTGTTCACGCACGCCGTGCAGACCGTCCGCACCAGCCGCTGTGCCACGATTCCATTCAGCGCGCCGAAAGAAGGTACGGCTCGATCCCCATATCCACCAGCCGCGCGATCGTGCTCGGCGCATCGTTCGTATGCAAGGTCGCAAGCACAAGGTGCCCCGTCAGCGCCGCCTGCACCGACACCCGTGCCGTCTCCTCGTCCCGGATTTCACCCACCATGATCACATCCGGATCCTGACGCAAAATCGAACGCAATGCCTTCGCAAACGTCATCCCAATCGCATGATTCACCTGAATCTGATTCACCAGATCAAGCTGATACTCCACCGGATCCTCTACCGTCAGAAGATTCAGCTCCGGATCTCGAAGCAGATCGAGCGCTGAATAAAGTGTCGTCGTCTTTCCAGAACCCGTCGGCCCCGTCACCAGCACCAGCCCGCTCGACTTATGAAGCATCCGCTTGAATGCCTCCAGCATCTCCTCCCGAATCCCAAGGTCCGCCAAATTGATCCGAAGATTCGCCTTATCCAGCACGCGAAGTACCAGCTTCTCTCCCAACAACGTCGGCATGCTCGACACCCGTAAATCAATGTCCCGACCCTCCGCGACAATCCGCACCCGCCCCTCCTGCGGCAACCGTTTCTCCGCGATATCCATCTTCCCGATCACCTTGATGCGCGACACAATCGCCGCATGCATCCCCGTCGGTGGCTTCATCAAATCCCGCAGCGCCCCGTCAATCCGATAACGAATCCGCGTCCCTTTCTTCTCCGGTTCTATATGAATGTCGCTCGCCTTGTCGCGCACCGCCGACAGCAACATCAGATTCACGAGGTTCACGATCGGGCTCCCCGACACCATCCGATCGAGATCCGACACCGGCCCCTCATCCACCGCCTCCCGATCCACCACCTCCACATCCGAATTCACCAACGACGTGAGAAACTCATCCACGTTCACGTTCCCGCCGCGATATTTCGTGATGAACTCTCGGATATTCGTCGCATGCGCAAACACCGGACGAATCTTGCAGTTCGTCAATTGACGCAGCCGATCGATCGTTGGCAATGACTGCGGCTCCGCCATCGCCACCGTCAGCGTGTCCCGCACCTTAAACATCGGAATCGCCACCAGCCGATCCGCTTCATCATCGCCGATCAGTTTCAGCAACTGCGGATCAATCAGCCCATGCCGCAGGTGGCACACCCGAATCCCCGCACACGCCGCCAGCGTGCTCGCAAGAATCGCCGCCGTAATAATGCCCGACTCCACCAACACTTCACCCAGCATCCGTCCCGTCGTGCGCTGTTTCTCCAGCGCGACATCCAGTTGCTCGCGCACGATCAGACCCTGATCCAGCAGGATTTGGCCAAGGCGCGGGCGTGGGGCGGTCGCAATCACAAAAAGCTCCGAACTGCCGAGTTCACGTCGTCATAATGTTCAAACGATTCACACAAGCCCGTCAGGTCAATCACTTCCTTCAATGTTTCATTGGCACTGCAAATCTTCAAAGTCCGGCCACAGCGCACCAGTTGCTCGCTCGCTTCCAGCAATGTTTCCAAACCCACGCTGTCCGCAAACGAAAGATCGGATGCATCCAGCACGTACCGCCCCATCGTGCGCTGCCGTATCTCGATCAGCCGCGCCACCAGCACCTTCGCCTCTTCGCCCGTCAGCGGGCCAATCGTCTTAAGAATGGTCACCGCGCCCTGGGTCTGTTCTTCAACTCGCATCGGCCTTAACTCCGTTCGCCATTCAGCGGCAGCACCAGGATGAACGTCGAGCCCTTATTCAGCTGCGATTGCACCGTGACATCCCCGCCATGAAGCCGCGCGATTTCTCGCGCCAACGTCAGCCCCAGCCCCGTGCCGATGATCTTGCCGACACGCGGTTCCTTCGACCGATAGAACCGGTCGAACACCTGTTCCTGTTCCTTCAAATCGATCCCGATCCCCGAATCCGTCACTTCCAACCGAATTTGCGCCACTTCAATCTTGAGCGCGACCTTCACCGTCCCGCCCGTCGGCGTGTACTTGATCGCGTTCCCCAACAGATTATGAATCACCAGCGAAATACGCTCGCGATCCGCGCGGATCACCGGATACTTCGGAGGCATATCGAACGTCATCTGAATATTCTTGCTCTGGGCCGGTGCCTCCAACTCGTTGCGGAACCCTTCAAACAGCGCATCCAGGCGAAGATCGTCCAGATGCAGCCGCATCGACCCCGCTTCAATCTCCGAGACCGACAACATCTCGCTCACAATGCGTTCCAACCGCTTCGATTCCTGCGTGATAATGTTCAGGCACTTCGCGCGCATCACCGGATCTTTTTCGCCTTCATTCGCCGCGGTATCCAGATACAGCCCAATCGTCGTCAACGGCGTCCGCAGTTCATGCGTGATATGCGCCACGAACGAATTACGCGACGAATCCGCGATCCGCTGCTGCGTCACATCATGTATCGTCAGCAGCACTTCCTCCGCCCCGCCGCACCGCATCGGCCGAATGTCAAAACGCAGCACCGTCCCCGCATCCCCGTCCTTGTTTTCTATTTCCAATTGCCGCCGCTGCCGATCCGTCCCCGAGACGGCTTGTTCTATCGCCGTCTTCAACCGAAGATCCCGCACATGCGATGCCACCGACGTGCGAAGAAGAATCTCCCGGTTCGCTCCCAGAAACGCACACCCCGCACCGTTCACATATCGAGCGGTTCCATTCGCCCCCACGATCGCCATTCCGTCCGACAGCCCATCGCACGCCGCCTCGAGTTCCGGTGAAACGCTCGCTTCAGACCCCAGTAATTCCCGAGTCCGCTTCTCAATCACCGCCGACCGCAGCTTCTCCTGCCGATCTATCAGACCGTTCCACGACACCGCCTCGCGCCGAACCGTTCGTCCAGCCGCAGGAACTCCGGACTGTCATTCGATTCCCCCGACAGAACCACCGCATCGCTGATCATCCCCAGAACCGCGACCCGGCTCCTCGTTTTCCGATACAGCAGCATCATCATGCCCATCCCCGCCGCGCCAATGACCGCAAGCCCCGCCTGCATATCCGAACGCGCCCACGTCGGATAGCTCATATTCGCCAACAAATACACAATCACCGTCCCCCGGCCCGGAACGATCACTGGAAACTGCGCCACCGCCGCATCCCCGCTCCCCACCGGCATCTCCGCATCCAGCGGGCCGTTCGCCCACTGCGCCGGAAGCGTCGGCACTTTGATCTTCCCGGGGCTGCTGTCCGCAATCACCCGTCCGTCTGGCATCGTGACACGGCACTCCGCGAGCTTGAACGCATCCTTCACATGCACTATCAAACGCCGCAGCGACGCCACATCGTCGTGAACCAGCAGCGGCCCAATCGCATCATGAAGCGTCGCCGACAGCCCTTTCAACTCATTCCGCTGGTTCTCCCGCAGCATCGAACGTTCCGACCCGCTCGCCCACCACGTCGAAAGCGACGTCGCGATCACCAGGATCGCAATCATCGCCGCCTCCCCCGGCCCGATAATGCGGCCGCGGCCCGGGAACGCACTCGCCAAGCTTTTCATTACGATCGCCAAGTTCGCCTACCTCACGTAATCTCTGCGAACTATCGGTCGCATCCCCCCCAAAGTTAAACGTGTAAACAACTCCCCCCCACTCATTCACCATCCCCCCACCCCCACCCCCCCCATATCAATACTGAAAACGCCTCCCCCCAATCCCCCCGCGACCCCATGCCAAAATCCACCCCCGATCCGGCTTGCCTTTTCGCGGCAACAACCCCTCCCCCCCCCCACCCCAAACCTAAACACAAAAACGCCCCCCTCCTCCCCCCCCCCGCAAAAAAGAAAACCGCGCCATCCACATAGCGCAGTTCATCAATCACAATGTTTAAACAGACTCAGTCTCTACGACCCATCCGCAACATAATACTTCGTCCGGCGAATCCCTTCCGTCGTATCGGTTTTCACCTTCCCCGATTCAATCAACGGCTTCAGGAAGATACTCATCACCTGCCCGTCCAATTCCGGAAACTCCCGAATCAGATCCCCTGCCGCAAACTTCTGCGACCTCCGTCCCTCCAGCCACCGCCCCACGCGATCACGCTCCCCATCCCAACTCCGCCGTGGACGCCGCTCCTTCGTTTCCGTCGGATTCCCCGTCACGACACCAATCGCCTTGTTGATCTGCTCCAACTGATGAGTCAACTCATTCATCCGCTCCAGAATCGCGGCCTTCGCGGATTTTAACCCGTCAAGCTGCTCCATCTTCTTCTGTTGCACTTCCTTATCAATCTTCGCAATATTCTCCAACGCCTGCTTCGCCAGTGCATTCTCCGGCAACCCGCTTGCGCGTTGACCATTCTTAACAACTGCTGTCTTCATAATAATTCCTTTATAAATTAACCGAGTTCCTCTTTATACACGATCAGTCCTAAATAAGCCATGCCCAATACAACTAAACCGGCTAAAAAAGACTATCTACTGCCGCGCAGGACCCCCTCAATACGCACGTCCTTAAAATAACTAACGCCTCTCCCGCCCCGATACTGCAAACTTTTTCCCCACAAATTAAAATAGCTTCAAGGCCATCCCCACCATACCAGTGCCGCCCACACCGCCAACCCGCACCCCAGCTTCGTCCCGATCCCCATCGTCCGCCCCAGCGCCGCCCCTATCGCCGCCCACGTCGCCGCCTTCATCCCCCGCCGCTTCATCAATTCCACCGACCACGCCCCCACAAACGCCCCCACGATCGCTCCCAGGATATTCCCAATAATCCACACCGGCATCCCCACTATCGCCCCCACAACCGCCCCGCCAATCGCCGCCCATGTCGCCCCTCGGCTCGCCCCAAACTTCTTCGCCCCCACCACGCTCCCCATCAAATCCACCAATTCTCCACCCAACAGCACCACCACCATCCCCCCCAACACCCACAACGGCGGCCGCGCCACCCCGTCCCCCACGACAACACCGCCACCCCCACCATCATCACCCAATTCCCCGGCAAGCTCAGCACATTCAGCGCAACCCCCCCCAACCCCAAAATCACCACCAACCCATAAACAAAAAAAGCCATCATCCCCCCATTCTACACGCACTCACCCCCCTCACCCCCCCCGGACTGTAGCTCCGCATCCTCACTTTCAGACCGGCCCTTAAATCACTCCTACCCCCGATGCAGCGGGAATTCCGAGACGCGCCCATAAGGAAGCGTTCTTTCACCGCTCGATAAAAAAGACGTTTCGCTCACTGCTACACCTGGGGTTGAACCGCTCTCAATGGCCACCTTGACCGCTTTTTTCCCTATCACGCAGACTCCACCTCTGCACGAACAAAAGCGATGATTTCCGATGCATCACCTCGGGCCTTGGTGACTTCGTAGATAGCAGTTGCGGCATCACTCCACGACGTCCCTCCGAAACCGTTCCAGATAGCCGCCACCGTCAGGCTATTTTCGGCAGCAATCGTCTTCAGCAGATTACGAATATCAGGTTCAAGATCGACAAGGGTCGTACCCACCAAGTTGCACGCATTGCCTATGATCCGACGCCGACGTTCGAGTGAAAGCCTCTTCAACGCATCGGATAGGCCTGGTGCCTCGTGATCCAAAATATGCATAACCCGGGCTCCGAATTGGAGGGTTTTCAGGGAAGTCTCTGCTGTCGCTCCAACTGCGGCGATCTCCGACGGCGCACTCATCGCGATGCCTGTGTCGTACCCGTACGTCATCACTTCGCCATCGACTATGTTATGCCAAGTCACATTCGCGGCCGAAGCCCAAACAGGGAGCAAAAACTTCGATATAAACCTTTTCGTGTGGCCAAAAATGCTCCACGCCAGGTAAGCCGCAAGAGCGTCCCATTGCCATCTGTCCAATACGCCCGATTTAGCTTCACCATCTGTTCCGCCTTCTTCTGAAATAGATTATTGATGGTGTCTATTGAGGCATCATTCGGCCATGGTTGCGCTTGGCCAAATTTTTCGAGCCGCTCCCGATGGAGTGCAAGCAGTGTGTCGATACTGGCCGCCTTAACCCAATCGTTTAACAATAAATCGGAAATATCGACGCCTTCCTCAGAATTGTCTGACGTTACTAAATATCGTTCGTCTGAAAGCTGCGTGTAAAGTGACGTTCGACGCAAAACGGCACCAAATAATCTCCCTCCTTCGGTCACCGCAATGCAGAGATCATCCTGCGAAAGCAGAAAAGCTATTTCCGAAGAACGTGGTAATGAGAGTCTCGCACTAATCCTATAGGTCTGAAGCCATGGGCGACCATTGCCTCGAACTTTCTTTTGACATATGAATCGCGGATAGTTTCGGTTGAACCGAGACAAGCAATATAAGGCCTCTCTGGAAAAGGCCTTATACGTAAAAGAATTACAATAATAAAAAAAAAAGGAGAGCCAACCCACTCACGGGTAAGCAATCCATCCAATTCACGTCGGCCAGAAAATAAAGCATGCAATTGTCTCACTGTGCTCAGCACAAGCTAAAAATTCTCTCATGGGCGTACCGTTTTACCAGTTCTTATGACAATTCTCCCAACTGGACTCTTTGATTAACCCTAGCCAGAACTCGTGATCAAGGCCAAATCGTTTCAATGCAGCATTCGACCGGTCATTTTCTTCCCAAATTCCGCGTCCCGCCGCCTTTCTTGCCCGGCGTGCGCAGGGAATCCTCCCCCTCACGGCAGTGGAATAATGCGGGTCGCGGGACAAAGCGTGAAACTCCTGCAAAAGTTGCCGGCCATCGCCAGCAGGGAAAAGTCCAGGGCGTTGCGTGCCAGGCCGCGATAGCGGACCCGGCGCTGGTTCAGCCGCCCCTTGATCCAGGCGAACGGATGCTCCACAAAACCCCGGACCGGTGCGATCAAACGATTCAGCCGCCTTTGCTCGGGCCGCAATTCCTTCTGGCCACGCACCCTGCGGTGGCACATCGCCGCCACCACGCCGCGCTTCTGCAATCCCTCGACCCGGGCCTTGCTCCGGCAACCGCTGTCGGCGTACACCACCTGGGTCTCCTTCGCGGCCAGCGTGTCGAAATGCTCGTGCTCGCTGGTCTTGGCGGTGTCATAAATAAAGTCGGTGATGATGCCGTTTTTGTCGGTGGCCACGTGGGCGCGGTAGCCGTGATAGACCCGGTCGCTCTTGCAGGTCTTGCTGGCGCAGGGGTCGGTGGTCGAGGAGCCGTCCTCCCGCTTGCCGCCCAATGGGGCCTCGAGAATCGTTGCGTCGATGAGCGTTCCCTGCTGGAGAATCAGCCCGCGTTCCCGCAGTATCTCCAGGCCCTTGTCGAACAAGGTGGCACCGTGGCCGCTGGTCGCGCAAGCGTTTGCGAAAGGTGCTGATGGTGCTGTGATCGGGCGTTTTGTCGTCAAAGGAAAGGCCCACGAACCGGCGGAAGCTGATGCGGTCCTTGAGCATCTCCTCGGTCATGGGATCGGAGAGGGCGAAACATTTTTGCACGAAGATCACCTTGAGCATGGTGAGAACCGGCCAGTGGGGTGCTCCGCCCTTGGGACGATCTTCCGAGAAGATGTCGGCGACCGATTCGGCCAGGCGCTCGAAAGGGATCTGCCGCGAACAAACATCAAAAAATGCGGTGGCCTTGGGGCCGCCGAGTTCGGCGACGGTGAGATCAGTGAACGTGGGATGGGCATTGTTGCGTTGCATAGAGCATCCTTGCCTGAAGATTCAGCGCCCGCGACGGTCGCCGGGGAGCGATGAGCATAGGATCAAATTGCGTGCCGGTTTTTCAAAGGCCTCAACTCCGTACGCCCACAATTGGGGGCTTCGCCAAACCTCATCGCCGTCACCCAAAACGCACCGCAACACCCCGCCATCCACACAAACCGTCACGCCACCCTCCCAACTCCCATACCCACCCTCCTTTACATCCCTCCCACAAAAATTTGTTCGGGTACTGGTAAACTTTTACTTGCACTTCCAAAAAACCACCTATATACTACCAAACAGAGGCCTTACGGAAAGCTTCAAGTTTCCACAGGAGACCGCCCGAATATAAAAGCGTCATCGTCACCGCCTCCAATGGCCCTGACGGCTTCTCAAAACGCGAAGGATGTCCCTTTTGCGCTGCCGAAGCAATCCCTTCAACACCGTAACCCGCCAAACTGGCTCGGCGGCACGGCCAGAAAGGAACCCATGAATCGCTTCTCTCGCCCTCTCGCCGCCTGTGAATCCTACGCTTCCACCGCCTCCCTCCTGCCGCTCTGCAGCTTCGGCCCCGGAGGCGGATACGTCGTCGATTGGCAGGTCCGCAGGATTGACCTCTCCGATCCCCGCAGGCTCTTTCCGCCCCGAACCCTCGGGGCAATCCTTCGCAGGCTCGCTGGCTGGGTCCTCTGGGACGCCAAAAGCTGGATGATCGCCCGGCACCCCTCAAGGTTCTACCGGATCGACACCCACCCCGCCGCTCTGGAGCCCTGCCAAGCCTGCGGACAGGCTGCAACCTGGCCCCAGTGGTTCATCCAGGGACGCAACGGTCCCCCCCAATTAGCCCCGGAGTTCGCTCCAGAAACCGCAACCCATGAAAGGACCCCATATAGCCCCGGGTTTACCCGGGATAACCGTTCGCAACCAACCCCCCACCCTCTCGAAGCGAACGCCCCGCAATCCGCCCTAAGCGATTGCCCCACAAACGAAATTGTGCCGGCCAACTACCCGTTCCCGTCCAATTTCCAAGGCTCAAGCGAACTTGAGCCCGTCGCCGAATTCCGTCAGTCCCCCGCGGGACGGCTCCTCGCCCGATTGACCACCGCATCACCCGACATCGGCACGATGCGGCTCTTCGCGGAAGACCAGCCCGAATCACCACTTGCCGACGAAACACAAACGCCCAACAATCTCCCCACGACCGCTCAAACAATGGAGACTTGCAATGACACCCACCCCCAAGCAACTCAAAATCCTCATCGCGATCCGGGACTTCCGAGTACGCAACGGCTACTCCCCGACAATGCAGGAACTGGCCGACCAACTCGACGTCTCAAAGGTCACCATCTTCGAACACGTCGAGGCCCTGGAAAAGAAGGCCCTGATTCTCCGTGCCCGCAACAGGGCTCGCTCTTTGGAGGTCTCGCCGACGGTGAAGCTGCCTGACGAGTCCAAGCCCACCAGCTACCCCATCGTCGGCACCATCGCCGCAGGCCATCCCATCGAAGCCATCGAAAACCGCGAAACCCTCGAACTCGAAAACCTCTTCAACACCCGCCACGGCACCTACGTCCTCCGCGTTAAGGGCAACTCCATGATCGATGACCACATCGCCGATGGCGACTACGTCATCATCGAACGCCGCGAGCAGGCACGCGACGGCGAAATCGTGGTCGCCCTCCTCGACGAGAATCAGGCCACCCTCAAACGTTTCTTCAAGGAACGCGGTCGCGTCCGGCTTCAGCCCGCCAACGCCACCATGGCCCCCATTTACGTCGACAAAGACATCCGCATCCAAGGCGTCCTCATCGGCGTCCTCCGCGCCTACCCCCGCAACACCGTCCCCCGCGCGGTTCCAACAACTAATGATGTGAATGCCCCACGGGCGTTCCCGCCTGTGGTTTTTTACCAGTGCCGACGCCCGCCAAACCGAAATCCGAGGTCAAACGAAAACGGGCTGTAATAACGGGGCGCGGCATAATACGCAGGTGCGGAATAATACACCGGTGCCGGAGCATAAACGACCGTCGGGGCAGGCTGGGCATAATAGTACGTCGGCGCGGGCGTGTAGTAGGCGGTAGGTGGTAACGCATAGGTAACGGTCGGGGGACAATAGGCCGGTTGATAGGCGGGGACGGGATACGATCCGCCGCCAAAACCGATCCCCACGCTGACCCGACTCTCCGCCTGCACCGGCTGAGCCATCAATCCAACACCCGCCACCACACCCGCAGCAATCGCCATAACCTTCAGTTTTGAAATAACCCCAACCATGACCAACTCCTTATAATGCCTTTACTTCCCATCCAGCAGTATCGCTTCATAAGACACAGCGTCAACCCCACGGTTAGTCCGCAGAAAAGAGCCCGGATAATGTCCGCAATCCGTATTGTTTCGCCATAATGAAAAACCCCCGCGACATTCTCATGCCCGGGGATTAAAACATTATTCATTAAACGATCTGGGAGAGGAGTTACATCGCTCTACGCCGACGGTTGAGCAGTCCAAAAACGCCCAGCCCAAGGATCGCCATCGACGCGGGCTCCGGCGTCACGGTAATCGTAATCGCACTGTTGGAACCCGTACCATAGTTGACGACGACATTGCTCGGAATGTTCGCAAAAGTACCCGACTCCGTGCCGCTGTAAGTCGCGATCGTGTAAATACCGGAACTGGTGCCATCCAATGAATTGATCGCCAGCGTGTCATTACTACCCAGCACAATGTTGCCCACGACCGCCAACAGATCGCTGCCCCCGGTATTAAAATCAACGGCATCCGTCGCGTTGGCTCCGAAAGTGATTCCGCCATTAAGAGTCAGTTGTCCAATACTACCGGGCCCCGTTGCGCCGGGTTAATGGTGCCATTATCGTTGACCATTTGAGTAAAGGTACCCACGCCGCCAAGAGTGCCGCTCACGCCAACGGTAGCCGTGCTCGCGCTAATCGTTCCATCCACCAAAAGCGTGCCGCCGGTGACGGTAGTCGCGCCGGTATAGGCCAGGTTGTTAGTGAGAGTGAGCGATCCGCCGCCGACCTTGGTGAGCGCCGCATTCAAAGTAGCGCCGGCACCGATCACGCCGGCGTAGGTGGTGTTGGTTCCCAAGGCACCAACGGAATAGGTTGCGGTACCGGAAGTCCCTCCATTAAGGATTGGGTTCGCGGTGACGCTGGTCAATGATCCGAGGTTGTAAGTATTTCCAGCACCGCTATTGGTTTGTGGGCTCAGGGTCGTGATGACGGAGGGGGAACTCTCAATATCGAAGGCCATGCCGACGCTTCCGGTGAAAGCTCCGCCATTGGTATACGCACGAACATTTCCGCCGCCGACAAGATTAAAGGTGCCCGAGAAGGTAGAAAAATTTGCCTTGATGTTGGACGTACCGCCGCCACCGGCATTGAAGGTCAGGGTGCCACTACCCCCAACGCTTCCGAAGGGATTCCCGGGAACGCTGGTTGTGTCGCCGATACTCGTCTGCGAAACCTTGCTGCCGAAAATGATGTTGTTGGTGTTGGCCGTGATCGTAAACGCATACTGAAACGCTTGAGTGCCTCCGGTGGCATTGTTGGTAATGTTCCCTCCGGAGAGGACGACAGAGTTGTTCAGGGCGCCAAATGGCGTGGCGACCGTGGTCGCGCTTCGGACGTTGCTGCTGTTGACATTTCCCACCGAAACGGAGGTGGAAATAGTCGTGATCCCCACGTAGTTGTTCGCGGCACCGGCGGTAATATTTCCAATCGTCAGCGTTCCTGCCCCGGTAATTGAGACATTGCTGTTGCCGGTCAATTGCGAGGAAATTTCGGCGTCCGGTATGTTGATCAGATTTTGACTGCTGACGTTGTTGACCGTAATGACCGTGTTTGGCTGGCTCAAAGTGATGGTGCGCCGACGATCTGATAGTCCGTGCCATGGGTACTCGGAATAGTCGCTCCGACAGCGAGCGCTCCGAAAGTGATCGCGCCGGTCTTGACGCCTCCCGCGGCTACCGTGACGACGTAATTGGTGGTCGTCCCCGCGCTCCCACCGCCGTTCCCGAAAATCGCGGTGTCGGTTCCGGTATTTGGCCACGCCACATCTGCGGGGGAATTGGGGCTTTGGCCGGAGGGATCGCTGGAGTTGCTCCAGTTCGAGGCAGTGCCGGCATCCCATGTTCCACTGGCATCGACGGGAGCAGCGGCGCTGCGCCTGCGGGGTCGAAGGTAAGAATAGCGGCCTTTATGTCCGGGGAAATGGCTGCCGCAATCGCGGTGGCGGCAATGAGGCTAAAAAACCGGCGGGACTTCAGGCTGTTTTTACTAACACCGTGCATGCATTTCTCCGTAAGCGGTCAGAGGCCATTGGCCATGGGCACAATATTTCCCGCGCATCACCGCACACAGGCGGCGAAGCGCTGTTCACTACCGTCGTCGAACGAACCACGGCCAAAAGCGACCGAAGAACTCAAAGCGGATGCCCCGAAGTTCGACACTTCAAATTGTCAGGAAGTTTTCCACCAGAGAGGAAGACATCCTCTCTCTCTACCCTATTTTCTCACCTTCCCCCGTCCCTATTTTTTACGCTCCACAAAAATACCACCATATTAAGGATGTGCAAGGGAAACTTCTCAATTATCCTATCCGTCGCGAATAACGTAGTTCCTATCAGTGGCAAATCCGAGGAGATGATATGGCGATTTATTTGTGCAATGCCGCGGCCCGCGTTTGTTTTGGAGCGACCCTGGCGGTCGGCATTGCCGGGTTCGGTCAACGCGTGAACGCGGCGAACCCAACGACGGAGACGGCGACGATGGATCATGCACCGGCGATGACCCCCCAAATCAACGGGGCAAAAATATTCGGCGTTCGACCCGGAAATCCCTTTTTATTCACCGTGCCGGCCACCGGACAGGATCCGATCACTTTTAGTGCGGACGGTTTGCCCACCGGATTGAGCCTTGATGCCGCGACGGGTCGAATCACCGGCACGTTGAACGAGGATGCGCACGGTGAGCATGTCGTCACGCTGCATGCGAAGAACGCCGTCGGGGAAACAAGCGAGAAATTCAAAATTGTCGTTGGTGATACACTCGCTCTCACCCCGCCCATGGGGTGGAACAGTTGGAACAGTTGGGCAGGCGTTGTCGATCAGGAAAAGGTGCTCGCGGCGGCGAAGGCGATGGTCGACAAGGGGCTGGTGCGCCACGGGTGGACGTACATCAATATCGATGACACCTGGCAGGGTAACCGCGGCGGGCCGTTGAACGCGATTCAACCCAACGAAAAATTCCCCGATATGAAAGGGCTTTGCGATCAGGTCCACGCGATGGGCTTGAAGGTCGGCATTTACTCGACACCGTGGATGACATCCTACGCAAAACATATCGGCGGATCGGCGGAGAATCCGGAAGGGACGTGGGAAGCGCCACCTGCGACCGAGAAGGCAAACTTCGGGACCGGGCGGTACACGATCGGGAAGTACTCCTTCGCCGGCAACGATGCGAAGCAGTGGGCCGAGTGGGGTTTTGATTATGTGAAGTACGACTGGTTTCCCAACCGCGTGCCGGAAACAAAGGAGATGGCCGACGTGTTGCGCATCGGTGGTCGTGACATGGTTTACAGCCTTTCAAACACCACCCCGTTTGAAGCGGCGGCGGACCTCTCACAGCTCGCCAATTGTTGGCGCACCACCGGAGACATTCGCGACAGTTGGTACGCCATGACCGCGAATGGCTTCTCACAGGCGAAGTGGGCACCGTTCGCCCGCAGCGGGCATTGGAACGATCCGGACATCCTAGTGGTCGGCTATGTCGGATGGGGTCCGAAGTTGCATCCCACCAAGCTCACGCACGATGAGCAATACACGCACATCAGCTTGTGGTGCCTGCTCTCGTCCCCGCTGTTGATCGGCTGCGATATGACGCGGCTGGATGATTTCACCCTCGGCCTGCTGACGAATGACGAGGTGCTGGCGATCAATCAGGATGCATCGGGCCATCAGGCGGTGATCGTCTCGCAGAGTGATGACAAGGTGACGATCACCCGCGCTCGCTCCGAGCCGCAGACCTTTGCTCGGACGCAGGTATGGGCAAAGACGCTGGAGGATGGCTCGCAAGCGGTGGGCTTATTTAATCTTGGCGATGCGGCCGGGCCGGTGACGGTGAAGTGGTCGGACTTAAAAATCAGCGGAAAGCAGAGCGTACGCGACCTGTGGCGGCAGAAAGATTTGCCCCAGGCGAAGGATGAATTCACGGCCACGGTGCCAAGTCACGGGGTCGTGATGGTGCGGATCGCAAATGAACAATAAACGCAAGCCTTACGAAATTACGAAAACCTTGACCTGAAGGTGTGAAAACCCGATGATGTAAGTATGAAAGTGACTGTGGAAATTTCGGCCTCCGAACTCGATGAAATCTGTTCATTTACCGGCGAATCGAAAAAAGGGCCGGCGGTTCGCAAGATGGTTATCGATGCTTTGATGCTGAAGCGGCGCGAGGCCATGAGCCGAAAGTTTATTTCCGGGGCTTGGGGCGTGGAACTTGCAGGCTTCGAGTCGGCGCAGGCGGCTGATCGAGCTACCGGGAAACATCGAGCAGGCAAGTGGAAAAAGTGAAGCCGACCCTGATCGATACCAGCCTCTGGATTGATTTCACGCGGGCGCGTTCGCCTCAAGCGCTGAAGCTATTTATCGCTCCATACATCCTTCACCCCGCCGCACATCTGGCGGAGCCGATTGTATTTGAAGTTCTACGTCACGCGACCCCGATGGAAGCGAAGTTGCTGATCCGGGAATTTGAGACATTTCCGGTGTTACCGACGCCGCCTGATTTGTGGACGTTAGCAACCGAACTGGGACAAGGGTGTCGAAAAAGCGGCCTCAATATCGCTTCTCTGGACCTTTTGATTGCCGCGCTCGCCATCCGCCATGAAGCCACGATCGTCACGTTTGATGACGATTTTCAACAGATCGCAACGACGTGCGCATTGCAGGTGAAACGCCTGACCCGGCCGGGTTAGACGCTGGATTTCGGTAGAGATGATGGGTGATTCACTGGGGTTTACGTACCCGCCGCCGGTGCCGCGCCGCGGAGGTTGTTGAGGCGGGTGCGTGCGTCGCGGTAGCCGATCTCCCAGCGGATAAGCTTGGAGTAGATGTCCACGGCTTCGGATTTGTTGCCGTTTTCTTCCAATGCGCGGCCGTACCAGTAGTGGAGGTCTTTGGACATTTTATCGCCACTGTTGGCAAGTTCGTATTCATCGATCGATTTTTTCAGAGTATCGAGGCTTCCGGGATCATGTGTTGGGCCATGAAGGAGCGGCCGAGCAAGTGAAGCGCTTCGACGCGGTGCTTCGGATTATTCTGGGCCAACTGGAAGGCAACGATGGCGTCATCATATTTGCCGGACTCCCAGAGACGGACTCCGTAGTCGAAGCGGACCTGTAGGTCGGTGGGGAAATGTTCGGCACGTTCGGCGAATTCTGTGAGTTCAAAGGCAAGTTTTTCTTTGCGGGCATGCAGAAGTTGTTCTTTAAGATGCGGGTCCTTGGGATCGGCTAAAAATGCTTCGTTTAGTATGCGGATATTACGTTTGAGCTGTTTGATCCGAATATTGCCGACGTCAACTTTGAAGCGGTAGATCTGTGTTTCAGCATAGGCTTTGGTAAGCATCTCGATAGCGATGACTTCGTGTTGTTCGTCGTCCATCTCGATGAGGGACCTAGCATACTTCGCGATGACCTGCACTTCCTTCGGATTTTTTTCATAATCCGCCTTCGCTTGCAGCATCATTTTTGTGCGGTATTCTTGGGTGCGGTTGAGGTTTTCCTCTTCGAGAAGCTGCTTGGTCTGGTCCTTGTTCTTAATGGAGCCGGTGAAGGATTCACCCTGGTCATAGCGGCCCTTTTCGAGCGTATCCATCGCGGCGATGTCTTTGGCCTGCGCGTCGAGGTCCATGTCGGTGGGCTTCATCCGGATAGCTTGTTGCAGCATTTCGAGGGCGAGCTTGTATTCCTTGAGCTTGGTATAGACATCCGCGAGTTCGGTGAAGATTTCAAACTTCGGCGTTTTGTTGGTGCGGTTGGCTTCAACAAGGAGTTGGCCGATCCAGAGGGCGACCGGCTTCCATCCGCCCGCGACGGCGTTGCGGAAGATCGTGAGCATGGCGGGGACGTTGCCGACGTCTTTAGCCAGGAGAAACTCGGCATTGAGCATGGCTTCCTTGGGCGTCTTTCCTTTGTAGGGCAGCTTGGGCCCGAGGAGTCCGCCGGCGGGTTTTCCTCCCGAGACCTTGCGGCGAAGCCCGGTGTCGCGGAGATTCTTGTGCTCGTCTACGTTGAACGGTTCGCGATTGAGGCCTTCGATGTACATATCGATGGCGTAGTCGTAATTGCCGGTGGCGGCGACGGCCTTGCCGCGATCGAAGAACGCCTGCCCCTTGCCGGGCCCTTCGATGGAATTGGCGGGTGTGGTCTCATTCTCGCTCATAGTTGATCTTTCGCTTCCGGCTTGGGCTTACAATGGTGGCAATGCCTGAGATGGGCATGTGGGACGCCTGACCGTACCAGATCGTTCGATGATGTCAAGACAAAGGTGAAGCCTGTATGTTTGCGACGATTGAAGAAACGCTGGCGGTCATTCATCGGGAGGTGGGGAAACTAGGCATTATCAAAGTCGCGGTGGGCATGGGACATGCGCACGTTCTTGCAGAGCCGGTGCTGTGGGCGAGTGATAGTCCGCCATTTGATCGGGCGCTGCTGGATGGGTTTGCGGTGCGGAGCGTGGATGCGCGGATCGGTGCGCAACTGCAAATTGTGGGAAAGCGCGATGCGGGCGGGGTGGGAGGCTGGGACGGCGCGTTCAATCAGGGGCAGTGTGTGGCGATCAACACGGGGGCGGTATTTCCGGCGGGGGCGGACGCGGTGTTGATGGTCGAGCATAGTCGGACTGAGCGACCGAGCGATGATGGGCCTGCATTTGTAACGGTGCTGCGGGAGGTGAGGGCGGAGAACGGTGTGCAGCGGCGCGGTGCGCACGGGCGGGTGGGTTCGGTTGCATTGGCGGCGGGCACGGTGCTGAATGCGGCGGCGATCGGGGGGGCGGTGTCTGCGGGGGCGGCGGAGCTGACCGTCTGGCGAAAACCCCGAGTCGCGGTGCTTAGCACGGGTGATGAGTTAGTCGCGGCGGGGCAACCCTTGGGGCCGGGGCAAATTCATAATTCCAATCAGGCGATGTTGCTGGCGCTGGTGAAGGAATGCAACGGCGAGTCAATGAATCTTGGATCTTGTCCCGACGTGCGTGAGGAGTTGCGTTCACGATTGGAAACGGGGTTGAGGGAGGCGGATCTGTTGGTGGTGACGGGAGGGATGTCAATGGGAACGCGCGATCTGGTGCCCGCCTTATTGAAGGAATTGGGCGTGGAGATTCATGTGGAGAAGGTGCGGATGAAGCCGGGGAAGCCGTTTGTTTTTGGAACGGTCGGGGGTAGTGGGGCGTGCGCGCGACCGGGGGGGGGGTGGGGGGGGTGGGGGGGGTGAGGGGGGTGGGGGGGGGCGGAGAGCGAAAGTATGTCACGGGCTTGCCGGGGAATCCGGTGTCGGCATTTGTAACGTTTCAGATTTTTGTGCGCGAGATTTTAGATTTGCTGGGCGGAGGTGCCGCTGGGTCGCGATGGATTCAGGGGGAGGCAGGCCAGACGATGGAGGCCAACGGGGATCGGGATTTTCTTTTGCCTTGCAGGTTGAGGCAGCGGGGGGCGGCGGTGGTGGGGGAGCCGATACCTTGGCGTGGGAGTGCGGACGTCTTGGGATTGAGCGGCGCGGACGGGTTCGTGCTGCGAAAGGCGAATGCGGAAGCCATCAATGCCGGCGCAGCGGTGGAAGTGTTGCGGATTTGAACGACCAGTTACTTCGTGGCGATCGGATCCTGCACGTCCGCGTTGGTGTAGACGTTCTGGACATCGTTGTTCGCTTCGAGAAGATCGACGATCTTGTGCAGCTTCTCCGCCTGCTCGCCGGAAACCGCCACCGTCTGCGACGGGATCATGACAATATCCGCCTGCGCCAATTCCATTTTCGCGGCAACCAGCGCCTTGCGCACTTTCTCAAATTCCGCAACGGTCGTCGTCACCTCAAAACCTTCCTCGGACGTTTGCACATCCTCAGCGCCCGCATCCAGCGCCAGTTCCATCAATTGATCTTCGCTGACCTTGTTCTTCTCAATGTTGATGATCCCTTTTTTGGCGAACATCCAGCCGACAGAATTGGCGGCCCCCGATCGCGCCGCCGTTCTTATCAAAGATCACGCGGATTTCGCCCGCAGTGCGGTTGCGATTGTCGGTCAGGCCATCGACGAGAATCGCGACGCCCCCGGGTCCGTAACCCTCATAATTCACCTGCACAAAATCCTGCCCCTCCAATTCCCCTGCCCCTTTTTTGACGGCTTTTTCAATCGTGTTGTTCGGCATGTTCACGGCTCGCGCCTTGTCCATCGCGAAGCGCAGCCCAATGTTGTCATCCGGATTCGAGCCTCTCTTGGCGGCAATCATGATCAGGCGGGCAACCTTCGACCACGCCTGCCCGCGACGCGCGTCAACGACCGCCTTCTTCCGCTTGATGTTCTTCCAGTGTGAATGTCCTGCCATCGTCCGCTCCGCGTGAATACGTGTCAGATCGAAAATAATTACATTCACCGGCGCATACAGTGACGGCGTGCGTCGCGTGAGGCGCGTGGATCGCCTTCAACTCGGCCCGGTCGTCGGCACGCTCGTGGGGCCGGCGGATTGTGGCTTCGCTTCGGTCGCGATTGGCGAGACCACCGGCGTGGTGCCCGTTCGCATCGCGGTCTTGAGATGGTCCAGATAGTCCTTCAACTTCAATCGCGACTTCGACAACGGTTCCCCATCGCCTTCGAGAAGCGAGGCGGCCTGTGTCCAGCGCTCGAATGCCTCGGGCTTCCGCCCCGCGCGGTACAACGCATCGCCCAGATGTTGAACCACGTCGGCGATCATTCCGTTGGGCTCCGCAATCGACTTTTCCAACAGCGAGATCGCGTCGTTAAACTTCCCCTGCTTGTAATAAAGCCACCCCAGCGAATCCAAATAGGCGGAATTGTTCGGTTCGTTGTCCACGGCCTTCTTAATCATGCGCTCCGCCTCGCCAAGATGAATTCCCTCGTCCGTCCAGAAATAGCCGAGGTCATTGTTCGCGCCCGTATGGTCGGGCATCAGGCTGAGTATTCGCTGCAGGGCGGCGACGGCGGCGTCATCGTTCTCGGCGGCGGAATAAAAATGGGAGAGGGCGTACAGCCGTTCCGGTGTTTCTCCGTTGGCTTTCAGAAATGCCTGCATCGTTTTAATTGCGTCCGTCGGCTTATTGGCCGAATCCTGCAAACGCGCCAGGGCGAGCGTGATCTCCTGCGACCGAGGAAACCGCTCGGCGGCGGCGGTCATGATCGCGATCGCATCATCATACTTTCTGTTCGCGGTCGGAATGGACGCCTGCAGAACCGCATACGCTTCACTTTGCGGATTTTCTTTGACCAGCCGCATCGTGAGTTCGACAGCGCTCCCTTCCTTCCCCTGTTCTTTGTACAGGCTGACCAACTCTTCCGCGATCCGGACCTGCGGGTGATTCTTCAGGGCATCGGCGAGCAGCGCAATCGCGTCATCGGTATGGCCGAGCAGTTGTCTCACCTGGGCGAGCGGGACGAGAATGTCGGGGTCATCGGGATGTTCCGTCAAAAGGCGGCGAAGCATCGCCTCCGATTCTTCAAGGCGGCCGGCGCGCGCGTAGATCGTGGCGCTGGTGACTTGTGCGTACTTGGAGTCCGGCAGTTCGCGATTCATCCGCGCCAGGACGGTCACGATGCCGCCCAGGCCCCCATCCAGCGAACCTCCCGTGCGGCCACTGGAAATCAGGCCCGCGATCAGCGCTTTGTAGCCGGGCTCGAACTTTGGAAATTCGTCGATCAGATGATTCAACTCTGCGTCGGCTTCGGCGGTTTGGCCACGGACGCGGTAGATCAGAGCGAGTTGCAGCCGCGTGTCCGGATCGGTGGGATACTTCGCGCGGGCCTCCTGTGAAAGTTGCAAGGCGTGCGAGAGCCGCTCCTGGGCTGCTTCCGCCTCGACGAGCAGTTGCCATGTTTTGGGGCCATCTTGTTTCTTGTCGATGGCCTCCTGGATCAGCGCGGATGCCCTGGCGAATTTTTCCTGCGACAACAGCCACGTGACGTAGGCCTCGCGCGGGAAGAAAGTCTGGATTCCGCTTCACCGATTCAGCGAATGTCGCGTCGATCACCGTCGGCTCGGCATGCTGAGACTGTTCAGTCAACGCCGCCAGGTAGCGCTCGATGGGTGCCACTTCCGGCGGAAGCGCAGTGCTTCCGGACGGAGCGACGACCGATCCATAAACTCCGACGTGCGGCAACTCCGTGGTGGGGAGGAAAAGCTTCACGACCTGGGCATACGACAGCGGGTCGCTGGCGATGGCCTTCGCCGAGGCATGGAGCCCCTGTGCAAAAGTCTCCGGAGAATCGACGCGCTTTAACAACCGCGTGAGCACATTGAGATTGCCGGGATGATGAGACAAATAGGCAGCAAGAGTCTTGAACGCATCCTCCTTGCGGCCCATGTAGTCCAGCGTGGATGCTAGCGTGAGCGTTGAGGTGGTGTCGTCCGCATCGGTGGTTCCCATTCGGGTGTTGAGATCCGCCACCAGTTGATTTTCGCGATGCTGCGCGCGATAGACCCACGCGAGAAGTTGCAGGGAGTCGTCGGACCCTTTCGTGGTCGCAGCCGCGTTCAGTGCCGCCGCTCGGGCTTCATCCGAATTTCCGAGATGGACCGCGGCATTGACCAATCGCGATGCGATGAAAACTTCGCCCCCATTCTCGCGGGCGGCGATCCGATACTCCGGCAGCGCCGCCGCGAAATCCCCGATGAGCACATCGTTTTCAGCCATTGCCAGATGCGTCGCCCACGGCTCGTCAATCAAATAGTTCAGCTCGCGGTCGTAGCGATAGCCAGGCATCGGCACCGAGGTGAGCGCTAAAAATCGACCATACTGTGCCGCCGCGGCCTTGTGAAAACCCGCCGACTGAAATGAACGGGCGAGATAAAAGGACACCATCGGCGTCTGGGCTGAGCCGATCGATCGTTCCGGCGAATCGTCGGCCTGCATCAGATAATAAATCGCGCGGTCACTGTCTTTCCGCTCCAGCCAATACCGGCCCAGAAGGTAATTCACCTCAACATCGGTGGGATGCGCCTGCTGCGCCCGCTGCAAGTACAAGGAACCGCGGGCCAATTGTGATGACGCAAAGCAAACTCGCCCCATCAGGCGCAGCACCGTGAAAGCGTTAGGATCGAGTTGCAATGCTTTTTCGAGAAACTCCATCGCCTCGGTGTTCGCGCCGTCCAGAAATTTTTCGCGGCCCTGGAGGTAATACTTCACGGCCAGCGGCGGCGCTTCAGTACTTGGCGGGACGCTGACGGCCGGTTGAGACGCCGGTGCCGTGGCGGGCGAGACATCCGCCGTCACCGCCGCGCGAATAGCCGCGCCATCGCTCAACGCTCGCGCCAGTGCCGCACCCGACAATGGCGTATACGACCCAAGCGTGACAAAAATACCGCCCGCGACCGGCTCCGCTCCAAATGCGGGCACAGTCTCACCCATCTGCGACGGAAGCGTCGTCGCGTGATTCTCCACCCGCGGACATCCCGCGAGCAATCCCGCCGACAACACAACAGCAACCCCCAGCGCATGGCGCACGGCTGCGGACGAGAAATGGCGATCATCAGACATAACGGCAATCTCCAGACTCGACAATCTTAGGAGATCATTCCCGAAACGCCAAAGCCTGTCTTAAAAAAACAATGCCGTACTTGCGCTTTCGTGTCTGCGGCCCCTGGTGGTTATATTTCTCACGTCGCATCTGTAACAGCGGTATTCATTCGCGGCGTTGAGGGCAGTTATGCTTACGGAAATGATTCGGACCTGGGCCGACTGGGGAATCCATACGGGCGGCCTATTTGGCGCGGGGGTTCTCATGGCTTTGGAGAGCATGATCGCGCCGGTGCCCAGCGAAGTCGTAATGCCCCCGCTGGGAATGGCCGTGCGGCAAGGGACATATTCCTGGGAAGCCGCGATTCTCGCCACGAGCCTCGGCAGCTTGATCGGATCGCTGATTAGCTATTGGATGGGTTATGTGGGCGGCAAACCGCTTGTCCTCAAGGTCGGCAAGTGGTTCCTCCTCAACGAGCACCATCTCGATATCACGACAAACTGGTTCAAGCGTGGGGCGGCATCACCGTTTTCATCTGCCGCTTTGTTCCGGTCGTGCGGCACTTCGTGTCCATCCCGGCGGGCATTGCAAAGATGAACCTGCTCAAATTCGCCTTCTACACGCTGATCGGCGCAACGATGTGGAATGAAGCGCTGCTCGCCCTTGGCTGGTATCTGGACAGCAAGTGGGAAACTATTTTAGCGTATCGCAAGCCGCTGGATGCGGGAATCGTGGCGCTCTTGGTGGTATTGGTGATCGCATGGTACGGGCTGCACCTGCGGAAGCCGAAGCCGGTGGAAACCGAAGTTTGAACACCGCGACGACTCAAAAGCCCTTGATATACAAAGCAAAGGTGACAACCGCGAAGCAGATGCAGTAGAAGCCGAAAAGGTGCCAGCGGCCTTTTTCAAGAACACGCGAAAGCACCTTCAATGCCACCAGTCCGGCAAAAAAAGCAAAGACCAAGCCGAGAAACCCGGGACCGAACAGCGGTGCAAAATCAACCGGTGCGGAGCCCGCGGCATTGGAATTATGTTTCACCAAACGCCACGTTTCCCGCGCGATGGCCACGGGGGTGATGAGCACCGCGAGCGCAAAGGAGAATTCCTCCACTCGCGATTTCAGCGATCCCAACAGCAATCCCGTCGAGATCGTGGCACCCGACCTTGAAAAACCGCGAAATGGCAAGCACAGGCCCTGCACCGCCGCCCATCCAGCCTGCCTCTTTCATCCCCACTTCGCGAGAGCCGTTCGATTTTTTTGAAAGTCCGGCGGCGATGATGAGAATGCCGGCGGCGGCGAGCGCGACCGACACCAGTTCCAGATTGCCGAACAGCATTTCTATTTCCGCTTTTTTCAAATGGCCCGCCTCGTCCTTCGCCACATAGCCCAGTTTGTTGGCGAGATGTTCGATCCCAAAGGTTAAGCCGCCGCCGATGATTCCAGTGAGCAGCGTGGCGAAAATCAGGTAGATCGCCTGTTTTTTAAAGATGGCGGCTGAGGCAAAGAACGTTTTCTTCCACGCCCTCCAAAAATACGCGATGACCGCCAACATCGTCCCGGTGTGCAGCATGACGATCAGGAAAGTCATCGCCGGCGCGGCAGGGTCGAGGCCCATCAACTTCGAGACGACGACGACGTGAGCGGAACTCGACACCGGCAAAAGCTCAGCCAGGCCTTGAACGATGGCGAGAATGATGATCTGAATAATGCTCATGAACACAAGTCCTGCTAAGGGGGAGTGTCTTCGCGGGGAAGGTTAATCGAATGACGCGAAATTAAAAATGACCAAGGCGAATCACCAACTGCGCAATCACATTCGCCTGCACGCCCGCGGCAAGATCATCGCATAAAATTCCCCAGCCCCACGGCAGCCGCTCCAGATAATTCGCCGGCGGCAGCTTTAATGTGTCCGTCAGTCGAAACAAAATATAAAGCCCCGCCGTGAACGCAAAAAGCCCCGTTGTGCCGTGCGTCGCGCACCACGCCGGCATCGGCATGAACGCGATCGTGACCGCGAACCCTGCATACTCATCAAGGATCACGGAACCCGGATCAGGCTCGCGAAAATAGGCGGCCGCCCACTTGCCATACATCACCAGCAGCACCGATGCGATCAAACCGAACCCCAGCAGAAGCATCGAGCGCATCGGATCGGCCACGTTTTCAAGCAACAGCAGAAGAAAGAGTATCGCCGGGACGACCGTTCCCCAGGACCCCGGTGCCGGCCTGAGGAATCCAACCCCGCCCCCCGTGACGATCCAGCGCGGAGCAGTGTTAGCCGGACGCGGAAGCGCGGCGATACGGTCCGCGAGAAGTTGATTCGATTTGTGGCCCATGATGGGTGGGTCATTGGTAGTGAGTAATTGGGACCATGCGTGCCCATTCACCTATTCACTCCATTGACCCTCTTCACTCCTTTAATCAACCAATACGCGGCCGAGCGCGAAGGACATACGTGGTCGCCGACAGAACAGTGACGATGATCGTGGTCCAGATCGCGATATCTCGTGTGACCCGCACCCATGGAACATTCCCGCCGATGGCAAGATCGACAATCACCGCGCCGACCGCAACCGATTGCGTGATCATTTTAATTTTCCCCGCCCAGTCCGCGCGGAAATCAATGCCGCGCGATTCCGCCAGCCCCCTGATCGACGTGATCAAAAACTCCCGCGCAATCAGCACCACCGCCATCCACGGATGAACCCCCGTCGCATATGCATCCTTCACCACGGCAACGTTCAGAAAATCGTTCGACGAAAAAAAGATGAACGCCCCACAGATCAATATCTTATCCACGAATGGATCCACCACCCGCCCGAACGCCGACTCCGCCTTCCACGCCCTCGCAAGATATCCGTCCAGAATATCCGTCACCCCCGCAACCACGAAGCACCCGAACGCAATCCACATTTGCCGCGAAAAAGTGCCCGCGTCATGCACGTTCAACAGCATGAAGAACACAACCGTCAGCAATAGCCGGCAAATCGTGATGAGATTGGGAATGTGACGATACACGCGAAACCCACCAAGGAAGAAACCCCACGCCAACGCCCGCGATTATCAACACCGCCTCCCTAAACCGCAATGGACGCGATGAATCACATCCCCCCTAGGCGTGCCCGTTTTTCCGGGGGTGTCCTTTCTTGGGCCTGCTGACTGCGAAAAATTCCGAGACGCGCCCGTCAGGAAGCGTTTGACCCGCCGCGAGCTAACGCCCCTTCGACTTCGTCTCAACGCTGCTGTTCACCATCCCCACCACCGGCAAGCTAAAACCACTCGCCTTCTTCACCGCCCGCACCACATCGCTCCTCGCCCCTTCCACCGGCATTCCCACAAGATCGTACCCATTGAAATCACTAATGACGACGCTAATAATTTCGCCCGGACCCGCACTGCACTTTTTCAAATAGACCCGGCCGTCAATATCCGGAGCCTGCCCCGTGTGCCGCGCGATCGCGGTTTTCTTGCGCGAGTCAGTCTCATCAATCAACACCTTGATCGTCTGCCCCACCATCGCCGCGTTCTTCTGAAACACCAGCTTTTGCTGCGCCAGCATGATCTCTTCCTTCCGGCGCGTCGCCACTTCCGGCGCAATTGCCGCGCCGAATCGTGCAGCCGTCCCGCCGGAGTGCCCGGCTCAGCGGAAAACTCAAACACCCCCACATTCTCAAACCCAAAGTCGCTGACAAACTTCAAAAGTTCGCGGTGCTGCTCTTCCGTCTCCCCCGGAAAGCCCGAAATAAACGTCGTCCGAAGCGCAATCCCAGGGACCCACTTGCGCAATTTTCCCAGCAACGTTTCAATCTGCCCCCGAGTCACCTTCCGCCGCATCGTCTGCAAAATCTGATCATTGATATGCTGCAACGGCATATCAATGTACTTCACCACATGCCGGCAATCCGCCAGCGTCCTAATCATCTCATCCGTAAAACAACTCGGATACGCATACATGAGCCGCAACCACGCCCCCGGCGCTTTTTTCCCCACCAGCCTATCCAGCGACCGCAACATTCCGCTAAGTCCCTCGCCACCCGCATTAAAGCCAATATCTTCCCCGTAACTCGTCGTGTCCTGCCCAATCAGATTCAATTCCACCGCACCATCCGCAATCAACTCTTCCGCCTCACTCAAAATGTCGTTCAACGGCTTCGATCGCATCCGGCCCCGAATCGACGGAATCGTGCAGAACGTGCATCCCTGATTGCACCCTTCCGACACCCGAAGGTAGGCATAATGACGAGGCGTCAACCGCAGCCGCGCCCGATCCGACTCCAGATACCCCTTGCCAATATCCGCCTTCCCCGGCTTCGTAATGAAACTCGTGACCGCGTGATACTCCCCCATGTCCTTGCCCGCTTCCGGCAGATGTTCAAATTGATTCCCTCGCACCGCCTTCACAATGTTCTCGCGGTCGAACACCCCCACCAGCGCATCGACCCCCGGCACTTCATTCAACAACTGCACCTTGTGCCGCTGCACCAAACACCCCGCCACAATCACCCGCTTCCGTCGGCCACCCGACTCCGCGGCGACCTTCGCCTCAATCGCCTCCCGAATAACATCAATCGACTCCGTCTTCGACGCCTCCAAAAACCCGCACGTATTGATAATGATCGCGTCCGCCTCATCATGGTCCGCCGTGATGGCAATCCCATCCTCCGCCAGAAGCCCCAGCATCCGTTCAGAATCCACAAGGTTCTTCGGACACCCCAGCGACACAAACGCAACCGATTGAATCCCGGTCGGCTGGTCAACAAACGTAGGTGCGATAGCAGTTTTGCGAGGCATAGGCCGTCCTGTGACATTTTCAGAATCCCACAGGGTAGCAAATAGGAGGCCCCCCGGTCCAGAGCACTCCCACCCCCAAACAATCACAAATCCCGAGACGCCCCCTCCGAGACACCCCTCCGAGACGCCGCCCATAAGCGACTGTGTCGGAAGTCAAGCGTTTTTGACAGTTTGGTCGAGCCATGGGGAGTTGTTCCTAAGCATGGTGTTGAGGGTGGTGAGAAGTTTGTGCATGACCGCGACGATCATGACTTTGAAGGGTTTGCCATGGTCGGTCAGACGCTGGGCAAAGAGCTTGAGCGGGCGGTTGCAGTTTTTGGCGGAGAGCGCCGCCATATAGAGCACGTCTCGTACGCAGGCGCGGCCGCCGAAGATGAAGGACTTTCCGACATGATTGCCGGATTTATTATCCCAGGGCGTACGCCCGCCAGAGCCGCGATCTGCTGGCGGTTGAGGGTGCCGAGTTCGGGCAGGTGGGCCAAAAGCTCGGCGGAAGTCTGCGGTCCCACGCCCGGGGTGCTTTGAAGGATCTCATCCTTGGCCTTGAGGCCGTCGTCGGATTGAATCTGATCGCTGATCAACTGTTCAATGGCGTGGATCTGCGCGTCGAGCATTTTGAGCACCTTGTCGATGCTCTTTTTCACCGGCTTGATCCGGCAGAGATTGCTGCGGTTTTGTTCCTGCGTCCGCAGGCCAATGAGCTGCCGCCGGCGCGTGACCAGTTCATCGAGGGCACACGCTTCGGGGGTTTGACTGGGCCGGGCCTTGGGCTGGACCACCTGGGCGAAGCGCCAGGACCGCCGCGTCGATGGCATCGGTCTTGGCCAGAATGCCCATGCCTTTGGCAAAGTCCCGCACCTGCCTGGGATTGGCCACCACCACCTTGTGGCCGGCACCGATCAACTCGGCGGCCAAAGGACGCTCGTATCCGCCAGAAGCCTCCATCACGATCAGCGCCGGACCCTGCCGGCCAAAATACGCAACGGCCTGGGCAATCCCTTCCGCATCATTGCCCACACGCAAAGGCCTGGACGCGGGCAGCACCTCCAGGATCCAAATGATCCTTGGCCACATCCACCCCGCCAAAGCAGACGGCGGCGGGCAAAACAGAACTCTGGACTTCCTGAGAAACCGACATGGAAACCTCCCGATCTTGCACATGCGGGCTCACCGGCGCCGTGGCAGACCGGCGTTGGCCCAAGCGACTGTTCGGGTTCATTCCACGGACGGCGGCGGGGATCACGCTTACGGACGGCCTCGGGGCCTTGGAAGCTACGATCTCCCGCCGCCGGCCGCCGCGTGCTCGCGTCTCCCCCCCACGCGAGCACGCGGCGGCCTTGCCCATTGGAACCTTTTTCCTGTCCTTTGGAAAGATACAAGGAAGCGTTCTTTTACCCCTCGATAAAAACAAAGCCGTCACTCCCGCCCACCCCCGCATAGAACCCCTCCAAACCCCTCCACTTGAGTATGATGCACTTTTGAATATGCAATACTCCCTCTCCAAAAGGAGCCCACGATGCTCAGCGCCCGCAACCAGTTCCCCGGAAAGGTCCTCTCCGTCCGAGGCGGCGCCGTCATGGCTGAAGTCGTCATCGACATCGGCGGCGGCCACCGGATCGTCTCGCTCATCAGCGCCTCTTCCGTCAAAAAACTGAAACTCCGCAAAGGCTCACCCGCCGTCGCCGTCATCAAAGCCACCGAAGTCATCATTTCCACGGACGAATAATGCCTCCCAAACGCCTCCCCAAACGCCGCAAAGAACCCGCACCGCCGAAAGAAAAACCACCCGAACCTCGACTCCGAGCTCGCGTCTGGGTGCAACTCGACGGCCAATCCGCCCCCGCACTATCCGACGCCGGCGCCGATCTCCTCGAACAAATCGAAGCCGCAGGCTCCCTCTCAGAAGCCGCCCGCCGCCTCCACTACGCCTACCGCCGCGCCTGGCTCCTCATCGACACCATGAACCGCTCCTGGGGACAACCCCTCGTAAAAACCGCCGCCGGAGGCCCCCGCGGAGGCGGAGCCAAACTCACCCCCCATGGCCAAGCAATCCTCACCGCCTACCGCGACGTACAACTCCAAATCGAACACGCCATCGACCAAGCCACCCCCACCTTCCAAGCCGCCACCCACCCCACAAACGCAAAATAACAGCCCCCTCACCACATAGCCCCGCCTGGAAAGCGCGGCCCCTCACGCCCGATCAAGAAGGCCCGCCCCGACCGCCCCTCCCACATCCATTGCCCTCCGCACCCTCCGTCACCATAATGCCATCATGCAACCCAAACCCCAACACGCCCACGAACACGCCAAAGACGTCCACGTCATCTGGAAACCGAAGAAGGAGCCGTCGCCCTTCGTGACCCAGGCGGCAAATAAAGTCTTCGTTCAACGGAAAAAGATTTCGCATTCGTCGACCAGAAGGGATATTTCCAACCGCACCGGTTTGTTCGACAGCTACGGAGAAACATGTGATGAAACTCAGTCCTCAGCGCTTCGGTGCAGGTGACCTCAAGCTATGCAGCCTTCTACGCGTAAAATTCCATGAAGACACGCTCGGATTCGATGCATGCCTCTGGTCCTACGCGTCATGTGTCATCCCGATCCACGAAGTCCATTACCTCTAAGAGGCAATCTCATGCCCGCGAGGCAAATCACCCCTCTCAGTTTGTTTGACTCTTTTTTTTCTGGGCTTTAATGGTGATTTATATTAGTCGCCGATACAGTAAATGCATTCGGTGTCACGACTTTTTACAGCAAAATTGGATACAGTTATGGCCAAAAAAAGCAGCGTCAAAGACGCGGGACTCGGAACCCTGAAGTCATTTCGGCTGAGCAAGCTGGAAATTCGCAACTTCAAGGCGATCGATGAGCTCAAAATCGATTTTCCATCACCGCGGTTATCAGACGAGCCGGACGCTTTTTTAATGGGAAGCCGAAACGGCTTGGGTAAAACTTCGGTCTTAGAAGCGTCTGCTTTTGTCATCCTCGCTGCGTTGAACGGGTCAGACATGAATAGGAGCAGAATGGCAGACCTTCCGGTCAACCTCCCTGATCTTCTCATAAGGGCGGGGACCAAGGAAGCATCCGTAAGCGCCGTGATTCAACTGCCCAATGAGAGCGCACATGTATCAGTAGAGATGACTAAGCGTGGTGCCGTTAGTGTGAAGGGCGGGCAGGCGGTACAAGATTACTACAGGAAGCTAATACGATTCCCCAATGACGAAGCTATTTTACGTTTTTTTGGTTCGTTAGCAGGACTGAGCACGGAACCAATCCTTTTCCCACCGTTTATGTATTTCCATAGTTACCGGAAAGTGCAGGAGGGCAATCCTGAGCTAAGCATGATGGTCGACCGTAGTGACGAGTTTCACCGGGCTAGGTACGCAGGCAGGTATCCCGGCCGGGAGCAACCGATTCACGCCTTCAAGCTGGAAATACTTCGATCCATGATGAGTAAGGCATCCTTATTTGAAGACCTTGATGACACTGAGGCTACCGAGATTTTGGAACAGCTGAACTCATTGATGGATGAATATGCGGGCGGCAGAATCGAAAAACTCCGTCCGTCCAGGGATAACACAATTGAGTTTCGAGTTCGTCCGTATGGTAACGGAAATTCGTTCACGTTCGACGGATTGAGTTCAGGTCAGAAAGAAATCATTTCAACACTCTTCATGATTTGGAGGCACACTCGCAGTAAGCCCGGAGTAGTTATAGTCGATGAACCAGAATTGCATCTGAACGTTGAATGGCATCGAGGCTTTATCCGACACCTTCAGAAACTCGCACCCCATAACCAGTACATAATAGCCACTCATTCTGAAGACATGTTCAGCTCTGTTCCCGAAAATCACCGGATCCTTTTAACGAACAACATGGGAGAAGGTCAGTGATCTTAATAAAAAAGGGGGTCAGTCCAGAAAGTATAAGGCTGTCCTCTCGGCACACACTTTTTGTCGAAGGGGCGGATCAAGAAGCAATTGATCCGCAAGTCCTTTCGATCCTACTCGACGACACCAATGTCCGAGTTATGCCCCTTGGACCGAGCGTTCATATCACAAGTGCTGCAGAAGCATTGCATCCGCATCACCCCGATTATTATTTTTTGATAGATCGGGACCATCGATCGCAGGCCGCCGTTGACGAAAGCTGGGCGAATTTTCCGAACAAGGAAACATATAATTTACTAATCTGGCGTCTTCGAGAATTGGAAAGTTATTTCTTAGACCCGAAATACCTCCTTCAAAGCGAGTATGTCACCGCGTCGTCTGGCGAGATCGTATTGTCGATTGAATCCGCGGCAAATCGACAATTATATATGGATATCGCAAACCTAGTAATAATCGAAGTGCGAGAGACCTTGAAAGAGAAATGGATCGAATGCTTTAGCAACCCGAATCAATGTCGGGACGAAAAGGCCACATTGTCGATCCTGACAACAAGAGCAGAATTTGCACAGCAGAAGAAAACTTTTGGAATCAAAACCACGCCGACTTCACTGAAGAACCGATTCTACGAATTGTTAGACATCGCCACAGATAATCGTAGGCGGGTTTCGTACGACAGCGGCAATTGGAAATCGACTTTGAAAGGAAAACCAATCTGGAATTCCACAGCATCAGCGTGTTTTAAAGTGCATGACAATAAAAACCATCTTATAAATGGGCGCGAAAAATCAATGGCTGTCGTTCGTGGTCTGCTCCGATTAGACCTGCCGAATCAGCCGGATGATTTTCAAAAACTGCATGGTTTAATTAAGCAGCGGATTCGAGCATCAGGTAGATAGCGAAGCAGAAACAGGCTCAACATCTTTTTGTTTTCACTCGCTGAGCCACAGGCGACCGCGTAAAATTTCCGCCCCCGCGACTTCCCAACGTTCGCCCCACCCCAAAAAAAAATTGCCCACCCGCATATCCCCAAACACTTCTAAAAGCCGAGAAGCCCAACCACCAATTCCTTTAACCGCCTGTGCGCACAGCACAACCCCTCCCACCACAAATTTCCCCTCCCTCCAAAAAACCCAACCCCCATCCAGACAACCACTTGCATCTTCCACCCCACGATCCTGTGCGCACAAACTGGGCGCACCGCCCCTCTATAGGAGGCCACCATGCACCCACTCCCCCCTTCACCATTCAGAATTCATCATTCCGTCCCCACACTCCTCAAGACTCAAGACCCAAGACCCTCCCCAACACTCGCCCCCGAATTAAAAAATAAAATGAGCATTTTGCGCACCTCGAACCAACCCCCACATCCCCAACCACTTACACCACTTTCCCATTTGCGCACCTGCGCAAACCAAATGACCACCTCCCCCCCCGACACCCCCTCCCTCCCCTCACCCCACCCACCGCCCTCAAAAATCGCCAATTACCAATGACTATTTACCAATTACCACTCCCCCCCCTCGCTTGACTCGCTATATCCCCCTGTATACAACGGTTCGCAACGCCCCCACCCTCCCAAGGAGCAAAAATGCCGATGAAGCGCGTGCTGCAAATGCTGGTTTGCTTCTGCGTCGTCGTCGCCGCCACCCCCGCCTTCGCCGACGAAATCCACATCGCCGCCGCCATCAGCATGAAGGAATCTCTCGACGAAGCCGCCACCGCCTTCAAAGCCCACACCGGCAACTCCGTGCAATTCAGCTACGGCTCCTCTGGCGCGATGGTCGCCCAAATCAAAAGCGGCTCCGACACCGATATCTTTATCTCCGCCGCCCAAAAGCAGATGAACGACCTCGATGCCGCCAAACTCATTGAGCCCGCAACCCGCCGCGTGCTCGCGACCAACGAACTCGTCATCATTGTGCCTGCCGATTCCAAAATTCTCCCCAGCGATTTCCCCGCTCTCCTTCAACCCACATACAAGCGAATCGCCCTCGGCGAACCAAAAACCGTCCCCGCCGGCGACTATGCCATTCAGGTTCTCAAACACCTGAAATTGCTCGACCCCCTCACCGATCGCCTCGTCTACGGTGCCAACGTCCGCCAGGTGCTCGTCTACGTCGAACACGGCGAAGTCGATGCCGGCATCGTGTACCGAACCGATGCGAAACAAGCCGGCAACCAAGTCCGCGTGGCCGCCACCGCCAACACGCAGGACCACGCCCCCATCGACTATCCCGCCGCCCTCCTTTCCGCCAGCCAACACAAAAAGACCGCCCAACAATTCCTCAATTTCCTCGCAACCGCCGACGCCCAAAAAATCTTCATCACCCACGGCTTCATCATCCCCGGCCAACCCACCCCAACAGCAGCCACAAGAGGCAACCCATAATGAGCGCATCACTTTGGGATGCCGCTCTTCTGTCATTAGCGATCGGAACAGTCGCCACCCTGCTCACCGCGGTGATTGCCGTCCCGCTGGCTTTCGCCATGTCACGGTTCAAGTTCCGCGGACAATTCCTGATCGAAGGCCTCATGATGTTGCCACTCGTGTTGCCCCCAACCGTGGTCGGATACTTTATCCTGATGGTCCTGGGCCGCCGCGGAATCGTCGGCACATGGCTGTATCATTGGTTCGCCTACTCGATCCTGATGCGCTTCGAGGGCGCGGTGCTCGCCGCCGTAATCGTTGCCCTGCCGCTCTTTTACATCCCCGCTCGTGCCGCGTTCGACGGCGTGGATCGTGATCTGGAAGACGCCGCCCGATTATGCGGTGCCACCGGCCCGCACGTTTTCTTCCGCGTAAGCTTGCCAATGGCCATGCACGGCGTCTTTGCCGGAGCCGTCCTGGCCTTCGCCCGCGCCATCGGAGAGTTCGGCGCAACCCTCATGGTCTACACCTGGCAGCCCGGCCACGAAACCTTGCCCATCCTCATCTACGCCGACTACGAGTACGACAACCTCGGCCACGCCATCCCCGCCGTCGCCATCCTCTCCGCCCTCTCCCTCGCTCTAATCCTCATCTACAACCACGCCCTAGAGCGGTTTTATTGAAGATGTAGCGTATCCGCAGTTTAGAAAGAAGCCTCGGCAGTCGTCCACGGTCACTTTCTTCAGGGCGTTGCCCACCGCGTCCACGATCGATTCGAATGTCCTGGCCTCCGCCGCCCGCACCAGGGCTTTGGTCTTGCTCCACATGTTTTCGATGGGATTGAAGTCCGGGGAATACGGAGGCAGGAACAACACCTTGACCTGTTGCGCCTCGATCAACGCCGTGATCCGCGTCATCTTATGGACCGCGAGATTGTCCATCACCACCACATCGCCGGGCGCAAGCGTCGGCAGCAGCACCTGTTCCACATACGCCTCGAACACACAGGCATCGGTGCCGGTGTTGAAGACCGCGGGAGCACAGCGCCCGCCAGTCGGATCGCCGAGATGATCGTGCTGGTCAGCCAATGGCCGTGCGGCACGCGGGCCACCAGGCGCTGGTTGCGCAGGGACCGCCCGCGCAGGCGGGTCATGTTCGTCTGGACCCCTGATTCGTCGAGGAAGACGAGCTTTTCCGGCGGGATTCCCGCGAACTGCTCGTGCCAGCAGGCCCGCTTGCAGGCAACATCCGGACGCTCCTGCTCGGCGGCTTTGAGGGACTTTTTTTAAAAGACATGCGGAGCTGCGTCACCCAGTTGTGCATCGTGGAAACGGCCATGGGCCGATCCATCCGGGCACACAATTCCGCGAGCGTCGAATCGGGCTTCTCCGCGAGAAGTTGCAGAAGGCGTTCCTTCCTCTGGGCAGTGAAAAATCCGACAGGGCCGCACAGATGCGTCTGGGGCTTCAGCGTTCCACGCTGCTTGAACTGCTGACGCACCCGCCGCACCGCCGCCACACAGTAGCCAAACGCCTCGCTGATCTGCGCTGTCGTTTTGCCTTGAGCGTAGAACGCCACAATGCGCTTTCTCACCGGAACCGGTATCGCTTCCATGCCAATATCTCCTTGGCTTGATACACTAACATATTCGTATTCGTGGCGCTAGATCATGAATGAAACCGCTCTAGGCGCTCGCACCAGCAAGTAATGCAGACTTTTAAAACCACAAGACACAGAGCGAGAATGTGAGTGCCCCCGGCGTCGACTCTCCGCATCATTTTTCCCCGCCTCCCGCGCCAATCCTACTCAGCGCGGCACTTTTTATCGGTACCTCCAAAAACCTCACATTTGTTGTTTTGCTGCCACATGCGAATGGCCGATGTTGTCTGGGCTCCACACGACAATTCCATTGTCGGATTTTCTCAACGAAGGGTCGCATGTTACCGTCCGCCCAAACTCATCAACGTTTTACTCCAGCCCCCGTCGAATCACGCAGCGCACCCGGCGTTTCCAAACTCGCCGCCAAGGTCGCCCATGAACTGAACAATCCGCTCGATGCCGTCCTTCGATTTGTCTCGCTCGCGCAGCGAAAAGCCAAGACCGGCGACTATTCGGATGTCGATCGTCACCTCGCGGACGCACAATTCGGCCTTCAACGAATGGTGGAAGTCCTCCGCGACCTCATGGACATCGGCCGCCAGACGAACGACATCCTCACGCGGCCCACGCTCATTCCGCTCGCCGACCTGATCGGGCGCACCACGCGCACCGCTACCGCACAGGCTGAACAACGACACGTGACGCTGGCGGTGAAGAATCTGCTCCCGGTTGAAGTGGCTCCGCACTATGATCTTCGCGTCGCCCAGGTCCTTTCAAACGTCCTGAAAAATGCGGTGGAAGCGAGCCCGGATAACAGCACGGTACGCATCACCATGCAGTTCCGTTCCGCGCCGAGTCGTCGCTGATCATCACCACCGAGGACTCCGGCCCCGGTGTCGCGCCGGAGATTCTACCGCAGCTATTTACCCCGTTCGTCACGAGCAAGCCGAAAGGCGCCGGCCACGGTCTTGGGCTTGCGATTTCGCGCGAGCTGATCGCCTCCCTTCGGGGCGAACTCACGCTGGAGAATCGTCCGTCGCCGTGGACCGGCTGCATCGCCACAATCATCCTGCCGCTGACAACTCCGCTTCCTCACCCATTGGATGGTGCATGACCGCAGCCGTAAATACGTCCGCTACACTGCTCAAGCCAAGTCCGCCGGTGGTGCCGCGCCTGCTGCTGGTGGATGATGACACATTGATCATTGATTCCCTCTCGGAGTTTTTAAAGCTCGAGGGATATGCGGTGGATACCGCCCCCGACGGCGCACACGCGATCGAACTCCTCGCCGCCCATCGCTACAACCTCGTCATCACCGACGTCAACATGCCCCGCACGAACGGGCTGGAGCTTCTGCGCACCATCAAAAATCACTACCCCGATGTCGTCGTCCTCGTCATCACCGGCTACGGCACCATCGAGAACGCCGTCGAAGCCGTAAAAATGGGCGCATTCGAATACCTCACCAAACCGATCATCGACGACGAAATCCGCGTCACCATCCAGAAAGCCCTCAAACAGCAAACCCTCCTCTCCGAAAATTATCTTCTCAAACAGCAGCTCGGCCTCCGCTACGGCCTCGATAACATCGTCGGCCACGACTACAAAATGCTCAAAATCTTCGACCTTGTCGAAGCCGTCGCCGACTCCCGCACGACCGTGCTGATGACCGGTGAATCCGGCACGGGCAAGTCGCTGATCGCTCGCGCCATCCACCACCGCTCCCCGCGCGCGGCAAAGCATTCGTCGAAGTCTCCTGCGGCTCCATTCCCGAAACGCTTCTCGAATCCGAACTCTTTGGCCACGTCAAAGGCTCCTTCACCGGCGCGACCTATCGACAAACCCGGACGCTTCCTCGCCGCCGACGGCGGCACAATCTTCCTCGACGAGATCAACTCCGCCTCGCCCGCGTTTCAAGTCAAACTCCTCCGCGTCCTGCAGGAACGAAAATTTGAACCCGTCGGCAGCAACGAAACCATCAGCGTCGATACCCGCGTGATCCTCGCAAGCAACCAGGACCTCGCCAAACTCGTCGCCGAAAATCTCTTCCGTCAGGATCTCTACTACCGCATCAACGTGGTCAACATTCTGCTGCCTTCTTTGCGGCAGCGTCTGGGCGATATTCCACTGCTGTCGGAAGCGTTCTTGAAAAAAATTACGCAGGAGATGGGCCGAAAGGTCGCCGGCTTCACGCCTGACGCCATGGACCTGATGCGCCGCTACACCTGGCCGGGCAACGTGCGCGAATTGGAAAACGCCATCGAGCGAGCCGTGGTTCTCACCAAGCGTCCGCTGATTACCCCCGATGACCTGCCGCAGCAATTACTCGACGCGGTGCAATCGCCGACCGCACTCTCACCCACTCGATCCGCCGAGAATTGGGGAGCCCCCGCCGCCGCGAACATTCCCTGGAAACCGACCCCGCTGCATCTGGCACTGGAGGCTCCGGAAAAAGCCATCCTCCTCGCCGCCCTGAAAGCCAACAACTGGAATCGACAGATCACCGCCGAGCAACTCGACATCAACCGCACCACGCTCTACAAAAAAATGAAACGCTACGGCCTGGACCTTCCCGACGAAGCCGCCGATCTCATGGCCTGACTCGGTGGAGCCCAATGCGCTACCCCTCGATGCCCACCGTCCGCGCCGGCACCCCGTCTCCCGTCTTTCCCACGACGGCCTCCCACTCTTTTGTATTCATTTTCGTCAACTCGCGCGGAGGCTGGTTCGCCTCCAGAAAACCGAGCGCGTGAGGCGGGCCGATCACATGCACTCCCGCCTCCTTCTGCTTTTCCGCGATCTGCAAATGAAATTCACGCATCTTTGTCCAGTGCATCCGCGGGCGGAAATGATGCTCCGCGTGGTAGCCATTGTTAAACCACAACCAGTTGTACACACGCTCGTAGCTGCTGACGCCCCACGCGATCGGCACGTCCGGGTTGCCGCCGTAATGCAGGAAATAACCGTTCAAATACGACAGGCAATGCCCGAAGTAATAGAAGGGCAGATAGCAGAGCATGAACTTCCAACTGATAAAAAATCCCGCGACGTAAAAGGCGAGGAAGCAGCCGATCTCGAAGACGCCGAACCATGCGTCGGCAAAACTTCGGCGTTTGATCTCGCGAAAAATTTCCTTGGGGTCGTCGCGGAAGTAGGAAAGAAAGACGTAGGAGAAAATGTTCTCCGCCTCACCTTCGTGCCCGTGGCGGTAGATGGAGAGCCAGTCGATGACCTTCCCTTCATCATCCGGGCGGTCGGAATTCCCCATGTGATGGCGTCGATGGACGGTGTCGTAGAAGGTTTGGGAAAAGCCGATGGTGATCGATTCCAAAATAGAGAACAGCTTTGTTGAGGAGGTCGGATTTGAAGTAGGGGTTGTGGAGAAAATTGTGGGAGATGCCGTTGATGTTCCAGGAGATCGAGACGCTCCAGACAAGGCCCATCACACACCAGGCCCACCAGGGCACGCGACCAAAGGCGTAGAAGAGCAGGCACAAATAGGCGAGATGGCCGACGCCCGCGAGGACGGGAACAATGTCCCAGTTGGAGTAAGCGAAAAGCCAGGCGTTTTTATTTTTGGTCATGTGGAGTTCTCAATAAAGCGGCGGCAACTCTTGGGGTCGGCCCAATTTAACGTCGCATGCAGGGAAAAACAAAATTGCGCAGTGAGTATGCGGGAGGAAGATGTAAATTAGCCACAAATGAACACTACTGAACACAAATTAAGAATTTGAGTTTGTCACCCCTCCCAAAATATTTCCATGAACGCGTGCATTCCCATAAGCCAAAATAACCAAACCCCCCGTCGTGTCGTGTTTTTTTCGTGCCCCTTCTTCCTGTTTACGTCGTCTTACACAGCCCCCCCTAAAACGGATTACCTCCACACACCCTTGCATACCCCCCGCATCACCTCGGTATACTGCACATCGCACAATTCCGAGGGGAAGATATCCATGAAATGCCAGAAGTGCTCCAAGCCCGCCGTCATCCATCTCACCGAAATCATCACCGATCCCATCGGCGCCAAACGCGCCGTCGAAATCCACCTCTGCCTCGGCCACGCCGCTGAAGCCGGCCTCATCGCCCCCGGCTCCGAAACCCTCCCCCAGGTCATCGCCGCAAACCTCCCCTCGCCCTCCCACACCAAAAAAATCGACGCCCCCAACCCCGCCGCCGACACCGCCATCATCCCCGCGCCCCCCGCCTCCGCCGGCAGCCTCACCGTCACCCGCGACAAAGCCGCACACCCCCCCGAACCCGCCGGATGCCCCATCTGCGGACTCACCTGGGCCACCTTCAAACAATCCGGACTCATGGGCTGCTCCCACGACTACACCCTCTACGAATCCAAACTCATCCCCCTCCTCAAACGTGCCCAGGAAGGTGCCACCGACCACGTCGGCAAAATCCCACAACGCAAAAAGACCCGCGAAACCGACCGTCAAGTCAGCTCGCTCCGCATCCGTCGCGAACTCCAAAAAGCACTCGACTCCGAAAACTACGAACAAGCCGCCCGCCTCCGCGACCAACTCCGCCAACTCGAACTCAACTAACCCCCCCCGCCCCGCAATCCCACTCAGACCGATCGGTCCACCTCCTGAAGCACGATCCAAAATTTAACCACGAAGGCACCAAGAAGCTGAGCCTGATTGCACTGCCCCTCCACCCATACCCTCAAAAAACAAAATGTATTTCAACTCCTCTTGAACCAAAAAAATCCCCCACCCACCCAAGACTCTTGGTGCCTTGGTGGTAAAATTCACGACCTCTCGAACAGCACAACCTTCCCTCACCTCATCCACAACCCTCCCCCATTTCCCATTGACATTCCAGCCCCACCCGGCGATGGTACCCCCACGCCGTCAATCCACGGCTCCGAAAAAATGCAGGTGAATCCGCATGTCCCCAAACCCCCCAACCACTTCACATCTGAAAACGTAAAAACGTAATATCGACCGTGGCTACCCTGTTCCAACCCCAAGGAGGAACTCGTGATGATCCCCAGTCTCCGCCCATCGCTCCAAAATCGTGCGACCCGTCGCCACCCTCATCTCATCATGCTCATCACCTTCGGACTCCTCCTCTGCCTCGGCTTCATCTGCCTTCGGCCCGCCCGCGCACAGAGCGGCCCTGACATGAACCCTCGCATCGACCTCGGCGGCTCCGTCCACGCCGGTCCCGACACCGGCTCCTTCACCCCCTTCGGCTTCCTCTCCGACCCTACCTTCACCAGCATCGAACGCATCGCACTCTTCGTCGTCCTCGGCATTTCCATCCTCGGCCTGCTCTACGCCGCCTTCCTCAGCAACCAGGTCAAAGCCGCTGATAAAGGCACCAAAAAAATGCAGGACGTCGCCCAGGCCATCCGCGAAGGCGCCATCGCCTACCTCTCCCGGCAACGTGCCGCACTCTTCCCGCTCATCCTCATCATCACCCTCATCCTCCTCTTCACCGCCGACCGAAACTCCCCCGCCGGATGGCATGTCCCCGTCGGCCGCGCCGTCGCTTTCCTCATGGGCTCCATCTTCTCCCTCCTCGTCGGCACCATCGGCATGCGAATGGCCACCCAGGGCAACCTCGCCGTAGCCGCTGCCGCTCCCAAAGGCTTCGGCAAAGCCCTGCAGCTCGGCTACCGCACCGGCACCATCACCGGAATGCTTGACCGATGGCCTGGGCCTGCTCGGCGGAACGCTCATCTTCATGTACTTACGGTGAACATGGCCCATGAAGCGCTGCTCGGCTTCGGCTTCGGCGGAACGCTGCTGGCGCTCTTCATGCGCGTCGGCGGCGGCATCTACACCAAGGCCGCGGACGTCGGCGCCGACCTCGTCGGCAAAGTCGAAAAAGACATCCCCGAAGACGACCCGCGCAATGCCGCCACCATCGCCGACAACGTCGGCGATAACGTCGGCGACTGCGCCGGCATGGCCGCCGACATCTTCGAGTCCTACGAAGTCACCATCGTCGCCGCGATGATCCTCGGCTACGCCTGCCTTCGGCCACAAGGGCGTTATCTTCCCCATCCTCGTCCGCGCCATCGGCGTGCTGCTCCGACATGATCTCCACCTTCCCCGTCCGCGCCGGCGACAAGGGCAGCGTCGATGAAGCGATGAAGTCGATCAACTTCGGCTTCCGTCTGGGCTCGTTCCTCTCCGCCATCGGCTTCCTCGTCCTCGGTTTCTTCTACCTCCGCTTCAACGTCACCAACCCGCTCAATGACTTTGCACGCCACCTCCCCGGCTGCGCTACCCTCGGCCACACGACCTCGCCGCCACCCTCGACATGCGGCCCGCCTGGGCCTGCCTCGTCGGCATCATCCTCGCACTCGTCCTCAACCTCTGCACCGAATACTTCACCGGCACCGAGTACTCCCCCGTCAAATCCCTCGTCAAAGCCTGCGGCACCGGCCACGCCACCAACATCATCCAAGGCCTCGCCGTCGGATACGAATCCGCCGTCTGGGCCGTCATCATCATCGCCGGCGCCATCTTCGCCTCCGTCCTCGTCTTCAACGGCACCATCCCCTCTCTTCGTCGCTTATGGCGTCGCCATGTCCGGCATCGGCATGCTCACCCTCACCGGCAACACCATCTCCATGGACGTCTTCGGACCCGTCGCCGACAACGCCAACGGCATCGGCGAAATGGGCTACGACCGCGCCGCCATGGGCGAAGCCGAATACAAAAACGCGCGCCAGATCCTCGCCGACCTCGACGCCGTCGGGAACACCACCAAGGCCGTCACCAAGGGCATCGCCATCGGCTCCGCCGTCATCGCCGCCGTCTCACTCTTCGCCAGCTTCATCACCGTCATCGGCCACCGGCAGCGAACACGCTAAGATCACCGAAGATGTCTACAACGTCGTCGCCGGAATGCTCAACCTCGCCAACCCCCGTGTCTTCATCGGCCTCCTCATCGGCGGCTCAGTCCCCCTGCTCTTCTCCTCCATGACCATCCGCGCCGTCGGCCGCGCCGCATTCCTCATCGTCAAGGAATGCCGCGTCCAGTTCCGCGACAAGGAAATCTGGGCCGGCACCAAAAAACCCGACTACGGCCGCGTCGTCAACATCTGCACCGCCACCGCGCAACGCGAACTCATCGGCCCCGGTTTCCTCGCCATCCTCGCCCCCATCCTCGTCGGATTCGCCCTCGGTACCTTCGCCCTCGCCGGATTCCTCGCCGGTGCCATCCTCTCCGGACAGCTCCTCGCCGTCTTCATGGCCAACGCCGGCGGCGCATGGGACAACGCCAAGAAAATGGTCGAAGATGAACCACGCGACCCCGCGCCGTAACACTCGGCAAAGGCTGCGAAAGCCACAAAGCCTCCGTCACCGGCGATACCGTCGGCGACCCGCTCAAAGACACCGCCGGCCCCGCCCTCAATCCCGCTCATCAAAGTCATGAACATGGTCGCCCTTCTCGTCATCCCCCTCGTCATGCCCTTCGACGGCGTCCTCCGTGACAAAGTCCGCGGCCTCGACCTCCCCATGCTCCACCAACTCCTCGACAACGCCCCCCCAACATGGATCCGCTGGCTCGTCGTCGCCATCTGCCTCATCGCCCTCACCTGGGCCGTCATCCGCAGCAAAACCGAAACCGCCGAAATGCACGCCGTCGAAGAAGAACTCACCAACGGCTAACCCCTCCTCCCCCCCCACCCCCCCGCAAAAAAATTCCCCTTTTAGCGGTCGCCCTCGGGCGACCCTTTTTTTGCGCAACCATACGCCTCAAAATAAACTCCCCCCACCCCCTCTCAAATAAACGGCCGCCGATCCAACACCAACCTCAACGGCCGCTCCGTCACCACCACCTCCGCCCCCAAAAACTGCTGCGCCTCCGCCGCAATGCTGATCGCACACGTCAACGAATGCACCGCCAGCCGCCCCGTATACACCTTCTTCCGCCCCGCCACGCTATACAAATCATCCATCAAAATATCCATCAACCCACGCACCATCTTCTCCACATCCGCCACCCGATACGGCGTAAACCGCACCGTCCGCGTCAACAAATACACCGCATCCAGCGTCAGCCACGTCCGATTCGTCTTGTCCCAATAGCCGTCCGCCCCTTGCAGCCCCAGCACCGCATCAATCCGCCGCTCCGGATACGGCATCCGCCGATTGAACGCGTTGTACAAAAAGCTGTAATGAAACGTCCCGCCCACCTGATCTGAATCCCCACCCTTCGGCTTCTCCTTTCCCATCAACCCATTATTCGGATCGAACAATTCATCACAAGCCGCGAAATATTCGGCAAACCATGCCGGCGTCCCCAGCTCCGGCACCAGCGCGAATATCGCTCCCATCCCCGCGCCTTTATGACTATCCGGATACACCCGCTTCTTCCAATCCAGCGCATTCAAAAACTCCCGCGGATGCTGATGCTCCGCCCCCATCCGCACCGGCAACTCCGGACGCAGCTCCAGCAACTCCATTGCCGCCAACGCGAACGCCGTGTTATGCAGCGGCGGATGCGTCGGATTCGCCTTCTCCACCAGCATCCCCGTCCCCGCTACCTGAAATGTCTGAAACCCTGCCGCCCACTCCGACCGCTCCTTCTCCGTCGGATGCAGCAACCCCAGCGTATACAAGATGCACGCCATGTCCGAAATCCCATACAACTCAATCGACGTCCCCCCCGGCGTCCGCGCATAACTCCCCGCGCCACCCGCCACCCGCACCGACGGCTCAAACTCCTCCACCACCCACTTCACAAATTCCCGCAAATCATAAACCCGCCCACCCCTCGTCGCCGGCGCACCCTCCCCCGCCCGCGTCTCCTGCCCCCGCACCGAAGATGCCGCCGCCAAAACCCCCGCCGCAGCAGCCCCAACCCCCCACAAAAACTCCCCACGCGACAACCCCCGCCCCTCACCACTCATTCCCATACCCATACAAATTCCTCCACAAAAAAACACCCCTTTTAGCGGTCGCCCTCGGGCGACCCTCCCCTCAAGAATGCCCACCCGCCCCCCTCACCTTCCGCACCTGCAACATCCGAAACAATGCACCCCGCCCCTCCGGCCACGCATCCTTATTATCCCCACTCCCATAACGTATCACCACCTCATTCTTCCCCTCCCGCAGCGGTAGTGCAACCTGAATCGGCTCAAACCGAAACGCTCCACTAAATGCAAACCGCGTCAACGACTCCCCATTCAACAATATCTCCAACGTTTGCCCCGTATTATCATTCCGCCGCACTTCCATATACAACTCCCACTTCCCCACACCCTTAGACGGAACCTCCAGCCGCGTCTCCGGAAAAATCCCCCATCGAACCTCCGGCAAATCCCACTGCGGATACGGCCCTTCCACTGGATTCAAACCCGACACCTTCCCAAACCCGTCAAATGGAAACGTCACCACCGAATCCGGACTTCCAGGCATCATCGTTGTGAACCATGAATTCCCCAGCACCGCAACAAACGTCCGGCCCGTGCACGGATCCACAACCACCCGTGAATCAGACTTCCCGATAATCACATCCGGCGCATGCGCCACCGAGCCCTTCATCGTCCAATACGGATTGATGTATTCAAACGCCGGTGCCGGCTTCACCTGATCCAGCAGCAGCCGCATCAACACATAATCCGGCGAGTTGTCATCCGTCACCAATCCAATCAGCTTCGGATGCTTCAATGCAATCGCTTTCACCGCCTGCTCAAATGCCGGAATGTCATTCGGCATCCACCGAAAACGCATCTGTAGCCGCGACGTCCTGAACACATTCCCCTCGCCCCACAACGGACGATAGTTCCCATGCACCGTCGGCCAAAATCCCACCAACAGCCCCAACACCATCACCGGCGAAACCCACATCACCTCACCCGCCGTCCACACCGCGCCCATCGCCGGCGCCAGCAGGCACAACGACGGAAAAATCAGCCGCGTGTTCCACTCCTGCCACCGCAGCATCATGCAAAATATCACAAACGTCCCCACCCCCAGCCCATACACCAACACCACCCGCCCAAATCGTAGCTTCCGAAAAATCACCAAACCCACCGGCACCGTCAATAACGCCAACGCCACATGCGCCGGCGAGCCGGACCGATCCTCCTCCCGCGGATGATACGCAACACCCGTATACGGACTTGTTCTGAACGTCAGCCGCTCATCATGCGGATCAATCCCCAGCCACTCATGCACCCGATTAATCCCATTATCCATCCAATCATTCACCGCCGGCCACGGTGTCCCCACCTCGATCGCCAAATTCCGCAACACATTCGACGCAATCGCCGGCGGCGTCTTAATCCCATTCACCAGTTCATACCCACCCTCCTGCTTCTTCTCCGGCCCCGCGATCTTTCCAAACTGCCGATAATTCCGCCCAAAATGCCCCGCATTCATCGCCAACGCCACCACCCCCATCACCACCAACGGCATCACTGCCTTCATCCGCTCCTGCCGAAACAGCGACACCGCCGCCACCATCGCCGCCGGCCCCGTGAAAAATGCCCCCGTCCCCTTCGTCAGCACCGCCGCCCCTATCGCCACCCCCAACAACACCATCCGCGGCATTACGCCCCGCGCACGATCCAAAAACGTCAACGCCCAGTACGCCGCGATCGCCACCCACATCGCTTCAACCACATCATTCTTCGAGTTCGATGCCTCCAGAAACATCGCCGGTATCGTCGCCGCAATAATCGCCGACAAAATCTGACCCGCCCGCCCTGCCCCCAGTTGCCGCGCCATCAACGAAACCGCCCCCAGCGCCAGCACATACGCAAACCACTGAATCATCGTCTCCAGTAAATCATTCCCCGTCAGCACCATCAAATGCAGACCCACGAACTCCGTGTACGGAGACATCATCAGTTGCCGCAAATTATTTGTCGAATAATGCGCCACGTTCCCATGCTGCGCCCACATCACCATCCGCGGCAAATGATACGTCAACGAATCGTAATTCATCGGAGGCGACAAAATCGCCGTAATCCCGCACCCTGCCACAATCAAAACCAACACCCCCATCAACACCCCCTCCCACACCGTCCACTTCACCCCCACCGCACGCTCAACCTCCCCACGTCCCCGCCGCAAAAGAATCCATCCCCCCGCCACAATCGGTATCAACCACCACACGATCAACATCGGGCGCGTGATCCCGCTGAACACGCTCAACAACTCCGTCCCCAACACCAGCCACACCGCCCACATCCCTGCCACCGTCAACATCACCTGCCGCAACGCCGGCACCCCCGCATCCCCCAACCCGCGCCACCGCCGCATCACCCCAGCCCACACCACAAACGCAACCAGTGGCAACATCCCGAAAAATAACGTCATCTGAGAGCCCGTTTGAAAAAAATAAAAACACACCGATTCATCCATCAAATCGACGCCCGCTGCCTCAGGCAGCGCGGTCCGCGCTCAACACCCCTCCCTTGCATCTTTTCAAACAAGCCCTTACTCCTCATCACATCTTCTCAATCACATCCTCACGAAACACCCGCCGCCATCGCCCTGCCCGCAACCGCTTCACCCACCGGCACCTTCGCCGCCTTCCGGCCTACCGCGATCACGCTCAACCCCGGCCCCAGCCGCAAAAAGTCCATCACCTTCGCCGGCACCAACATACATTCATACAACCGCATCTGCCGAGGACTCAAATCCGCGCGACCCAGCACCTTATTCACAAACCACCCCAGCACCCCCAGCCGATTAAACTGCCGCACGCTCACCACCTCAAAACCCGCATCCGACATCTTCTTCCTCAACTCCCCCGTCGTGTACCGCCGAAAATGACCCAACGCCTTATCACACGCACTAAACAACCACGGCTGCGCCGGCACCAGAATCACCGCGTGCCCGCCCGGTGCCAACGCATTCCAATAGTTCGCCAATACCTTCTCATCTGCCTCAATATGCTCCACCACGTTCAAGCATATAATCGTGTCAATCTTCTCGCTCGTGATCTCCGCATACTCCTCCGGCAACGTCAGGTCCGTCCGCATCACCTTCACATTCTCCAGATGCCCAAACCGGCGCTCGATCATCTCCACATAAAATGCATCATAATCCGCACACAACAGCCGTTTCCGATCCAGTAACTGCTCCGTGAAATTCCCGATCCCGCACCCCGCCTCCAGCACCCGATCCCCTATATACGGCCGAAACTGCGACAGCATCCACCGGTTAAATCCTTTCGCCCGACGCACCGATTGCAAAATGTAAAAACCGTCATGCGTCGTGAACCGCGTATCAATAAATCGATACTTGAATAAGCACCAGAGCGCCGAGATCGCATCCTTAAACCGAATCTTCTTCCCCTCCGCCAGGCTCCTCCCGTGATAACTGATCGGCACCTCATACAGCCTGATATTCCACTGCGCAATCCGCGTCGTCAGTTCCGGCTCAATCCCAAACCGCTTCGACTTCAACGGAATCTGCCGCAAAATATCCGCCCGAATCGCCTTGTAACACGTCTCCATATCCGTCAAATTCACATCATTCAGCATATTCGTGATCAGCGTCAACAGCCGATTAGCCACCGAATGCCAGAACAACAAAACCTTCCGCTGCCCCGCTGACGAAAACCGCGACCCGAACACCGCATCCGCCCGATTCTCCAGAATCGGCGCGATCAGCGCCGGATAATCCCGCGGATCATATTCCAGATCCGCATCCTGAATCAGCGCGATATCACCCGTCATCTGCCGTATCGCCATCTGGATCGCCGCGCCCTTCCCCTGGTTCACCTCCTGCCGAAACACCTTGATCTGACCATCCCCCGCCGCCAGTGACTCCAAAATCTCCCACGACCCGTCCGTGCTGCAATCATCCACGCATATCAACTTCGATCGGTATCGACACCGGGCTCCCCAGCACACGCCCCACAATCGTACGCAGCGTCCGCGCCTCATTAAACACCGGCATCAAAACGCTCAATACCCGCGGCTTCAAACCCATAACGCCTCAAAAAATCGTATTCTGCCTTATGCCTTATGCCTTCTCATTTCACAACTCACAATTCCCAATCACATTCAAAACAACTTCCCCGCCTTCGGCAATGCCCCCACCAGCGGCGTCGCATACTTCACATACTCCGCCGACAGATCATTCCCATTCACCACCCACTCCACCGGCAAATGCTTCGTCTGCCGCGCCACACTGCTCAACGCCGTCGCGAAGAAATCAATCTGGTACGGCGACTCGCTCGTCCGCTTCATCGCCACCGAGCCCGAATTCAAACCACCCGGTGCCGTCAACGCATACTCCACCGCGCGCCGCCCGCACTCCCGCGCTTCATACGCATCCGACTCCGAAATAATCGTCGGAAACGACCGCTGCAAATACCCAAACGTATCCCCGCGCACCCGCAGCTTCGCCGACTTCCCACGCCCCTCCATCACCTTCCCCAGCTTCTCCTTCACCAGCGTCGACAAATAATCCGCCAACGCGCCCGAACCCGACAACTGCCGATTCCCATGCGCATCCACCTCACCGCCCTCCATGATCTTCTCCGCCAGCAGCGACTTCTTATCGTCCGCCTTGTAACGTACCCCCTCCGACACCGCGATCACGCATCGCCCCAGCTTCGTAAACACTCGATCCACATCGCCGATAAACTTATCCTCGTTAAAATCCACCTCCGGCACATAAATCAAATGCGGCCCGTCCGTCTCGTCACTTCTCGCCAACACCGACGCCGCCGTCAGCCACCCCGCATCCCGTCCCATGATGATATTGATCTTGATCCCCTTCAACGAACGGTTATCCGCATCATCCCCCATGTGCGCCAACGCCACGAACTTCCCCGCCGACCCATATCCCGGACAATGATCCGTCGTCCGCAAATCATTATCGATCGTCTTCGGAATGTGATACACATTCAAATTCACCCCGCCCGCCTTCGCCATCTCCGCCGTGATCCGCGCCGTATCCGCCGAATCATTCCCCCCGATATAGAAAAAATACTCCACATTATTTTTCTTGAACGACTCGAAAATCTTCTTGCAGTACTCCTCATCCGGCTTGTCCCGCGTCGACCCCAACGCCGACGACGGCGTCTGCGCCACCCGCTCCAACAGATCCCTGCTCAATCCATCCAACCCCAAAAACTCATCCTGAATAATCCCGCGCACCCCATGCTTCGCCCCCAGAATCTTCCCAATCTTCCCCGCCTTCTGCGCCCCCATCAACCCCTCAATCGCCCCCACCAACGACTGATTAATCACCGCCGTAGGACCACCCGACTGCCCAATCACCGCATTCCCTGCCATAAACCAACTCCAAAAAAAATAAACCCCAAAAAAAATACCCCGTCCCCCAAACAAGCCCGCAAAGTATAGTGAAACCGCCCCCCAACCGCGACCATCAGGAGCCCCCCAATATCCTCAAGGTGTCCCCGAACGGGCTTGCCACGTCGCGTCACCACATACACTGTGCGCGCTCAAACACAACAAACCCCAACTGCATGCCTCTGCCGCGCAATTCGCGGCAGAAGCATGCCACATGTGCAAACGCCAATACCCACCTCCCCTCACCGCCAGTACCCCACCGAAAAACGAAACTCCGGCCCACGCGCCTCCCAACGATGCGGCACCCACACCGCACCCGGATGCGGTGGCCTTTCCCATCGACCCGACACCCACACCCACGCCGACGTATCCCGACCCGTTCGACGCAAAACCCAATACCCCGGCAACCATATGAAATCCCGCCCAGGCCGGACGACTCCGCGCTTCCACATACGCCGCCGGAGGTGCATTCCTTATCACCACCACCTGCTCCTCCTGCCGCGGTGCCTCCTGAATAATAATCGGCACCCGCGGCGGCGGCTCCTGCACATAAATACGCGGGGGGGGCGACTCTACATATACCGGACGCGGAACTGGCCGCTCCTCCACTACCACCACCTCCCGACGAGGACGTGCCACATACCCCCGCTCCCGAACCTCACACCCCGCACTCACCACCATCAACCCCACCACCGCGCCAACACCCATCAACCTTTTAACCATTGCATCCCTCTTCTAAAAAGCCGCCGACGCCATCGCCGGAATTTGCTCAGACATCCACAAGAACCATCGAACCACCAAACATTACAACACCCCCCTTCCTTTGTCCAAAACAAGGCATCCACCGCTCCCCCAAACCCCTCTTCACGTTACAATCCCCACCTCCTCACCCGCAACCATCCTCATGTGCCCCCGACCCGGCTTGCCTTTTCGCGGTTAACCCCCTCCCCGGAGCCCACCATGCCCGACCTCGCCCCCGAAACCCTCCACACCCACCTCCTCGACCGCGCCCCCCGAATCCTCCGTTTCGACCCCGACGCCTACTTCCCCGAATGGCAATCCGCCGTCCGACGCTCCTTCAAGCAACTCCTCGGCCTCATGCCCGCGCGTCCCCCCCAACCTCCGCATCCTCTCCGACACCACCCTCCCCACCCCGCACCCCCACCGCGCCATCCGCTTCCTCTTCACCAGCGAACCCCGCGTCGACGTCCCCTGCACCCTACTCCTGCCCACCGACACCCCCGGACCCCTCCCCACCTTCATCTGCCTCAACACCACCAACGACTTCCCCCACCACGCCCTCCGCCACGGCCACGCCTCCCTCCTCATCGACCTCCGCTCCACCGGCGAACGCCGCAGCCCAGACCCTCACGCCACTCCCCACCACCCCGCCCTCGTCGCACTCCTCCTCGGCCGCACCATGATCGGCGAACACGTCTGCGACATCTCCCGCGCCATCGACCTCCTCACCGAAAACTTCCCCCAACTCGACCCCGCCCGCATCTCCCTCCTCGGCAGCCCACATGCCGCCGCCGTCCCCTACTACGCCGCCGCCTTCGACCCCCGCATCGCCGCCGTCATCACCCACGGCATCGCCGCCTACGCCTCATCCCTCGCCGCCGCTCCCCACCCCGCCGCCCATTACCTCCCCAACATCCTCCACTACTTCGACCTCTCCGACCTCGCCGGCCTCATCACCCCCCGCCCACTCCTCATCCTCGCCACCGAACAAGATCCCTCTATCCTCTCCCCTCCACCCAAGAATGCTTCACCGAAATCCACCAAATCTACCACCACCAAAACTCCCCCCACACCTGCCGCCTCCTCACCACCCCCCGCCCCCCCAACCCCCAATCCCTCTGGACCGCATTCAGTGCTTTTTGAATGCGCCATGCCGGGATAGTGAATCGTCAAGGACCGCATCACCTATATGGAATCTCATCAATCGGATTTGATCGTAAATCTTTTTCAAATCATGGATGACGCCTTCGTTGGCCGCCCGTTCAAGAATGCCGATCGCTCCAATAATTTTCAGGCCGTGAGCAATCGCGGCTTTACGTCCGTCGCGTTCATCGACCATTAACGTCGCATGGAGTTCGACGGCCAGGCTGATGGCGGCGGATTCGCCAGGGTCGAGATCGGGAAGGAGCAGGGGCATACTGGGTGCTCGAATGATTAACCAAGGAGGAGGCGAAGCGATAAATGCACGCACCAAATCGGGTGCTTTGGGATGACGCATTTCTTTCGCGACTTCGGGCGGAATAAAAACTTGTGCGAAAAGTTTCTGAAGTATTTCAGCAACGCCGAGACGGACCAGCAGATTAAGCGGAGAGTTGTCGGAGACAATCAGAGTCACTGTTTCACTGACCCCAAAATATCTTCCAGAGTGCGGCGATCCGCCTCAAGATCGGCAACCGAATAATCCCCATGCAGACCACGCGCCCCCAGCCATTCATCCGTTTCCCACCGATTGTCAAAACCCAGAATTTTTTGCACCTCATAACGACTGAGTTTGCCCGAGCGATACCCTTCGCTTGCGATCGCTTCCAAAGCAGCCAAGCTAAACGTATTTCCAAATGCGTCGCGCAACACCTCTCCCGCAGCATCCGGAACATCGATTGTCATTACCATAAACCCACCTCATTAAAACATGATTGTAACGACCGCCAGCCGCGATAAGTAAAAAATTATTTACTCCGCCACACCGGATCCGCATGCGAATCCGCCCCGCCCTGAAACCACCGCGTCATCGTCATCTTCTGCTGCGTATAAAACTGCACCGACTCCGTCCCCTGAATATGCAGGTCCCCAAAAAAAGAATGATTCCATCCCGTAAACGGAAACCATGCCATCGGCGCCGGCACGCCAATGTTGATGCCGATCATCCCCGCATTAAAGTGCTGCTTGAATTGCCGCGCCGCATACCCGTCCCGCGTGAAAATCGACGCACCATTCCCATACGGCGACGCATTCCCAATCGCCAGCGCCTCCTCCAGATTCTTCACTCGCACCACCGAAAGCACCGGACCAAACACCTCCTCCTGCGCCAACCGCATATGCGGCTTCACCTGATCCACTATCGACGGTGCCAGCAAAAACCCGTCCGACTCCTGCACTCTCTGCCGCCCATCCAGCGCCAGCGTCGCACCCTCCGCCGTCGCTATATCCAAATATGACCTCACCCGCTGCAAATGCTCCCTTGAAATCACCGGCCCCATGTCCACCTCCTGCCCCTCATCCGTCGGCCCCACCTTCATCTTCCCCGCCTTCTCCACCAGCTTTTCCAGCAGTGTATCGCCATGCTTCTCCCCCCCGACCGCCAGCGCCACCGACCCCGCCATGCACCGCTCCCCCGCGCACCCAAACGCACTCGCCTGCAACGCCGCCACCGCCTGATCCAAATCCGCATCCGGCATGATGATCAAATGATTCTTCGCGCCCCCCGCCGCCTGCACCCGCTTGCCGTTTTTCGTCCCCGTTTCGTAAATATGTCTGGCCACCGGCGTTGATCCCACGAACGACACCGCCCGCACCAGCGGATGACCCAGCAGCGCATCGACCGCCTCCTTATCCCCATGCACAATATTAAAAACCCCCTCCGGAATCCCCGCCTCCACCAACAACCGCCCCAGAAAATTCGCCGACAAAGGCACCTTCTCCGAGGGCTTCAAAATAAACGTATTCCCACACGCAATCGCGATCGGAAACATCCACAACGGCACCATCGCCGGAAAATTAAACGGCGTGATCCCCGCGCACACCCCCACCGGATGCCGCACCGTCTCGCAATCCACATTCCGCGCAATATTCTGCAACGACTGCCCCATGATCAGCGACGGTACCCCGCACGCAAACTCCACAACCTCCACGCCCCGCTGCACCGACGCCCGCGCCTCCACCGCCGTCTTCCCATGCTCCCGCGTCACCGTCCCCGCCAGCTCCTCAAAATGCTTCAGAATCAATTCTCGAAACTTAAACAGCACCCGCACCCGCTCCACCACCGGCGTCTCCGCCCACGCCGGAAGTGCCAGATGCGCCGCCTCAATCACCGCATTCACCTCCCCCGCCGGCGCAAATGCCACCCGTCGCAATCGCCTTCCCCGTCGACGGATTAAACACCTCCCCATACCGCGTCCCCCCCGATATCTTCCACTGCCCACCCGAAAGATACGGAACCGTGTCGAGCCCTTGCGAGACGTCCGTGGAAATCATTTTCGCTCCGAATTCGAGAGGCCTGTTTACCGATCACCCAAATAAAGGCACTATACAAAAAATGACGCCCGCTGAACCCTCATTGGAGTTGAAAAGACCACGGAAGGTTGTACCCTGAAAACGGTTCAACTCCGTGTCAGAGTAACCACGCCAGAGTAGCTCCGCAGCGGAAGCCCGGGGCTTCAACGTTCGCCTCCGTAAGCATTCTCCTTCCTTCGGACCTGAGGAGCCACCCATGACCACCATCCACCCCGCCGCCAACCCGCCCACCTCCGCCCCACGAAAAATCTCCCTCCCCGTCTCCCCGCACAAACCCCGCCCCTACGCCGGCCCCTCCAAGGCCGACACCATCGCCCTCCGCCACGAATACCTCAACCCCGCCCTCTTCCACCTCTACAAAGACCCTCTCATGATCGTCGAAGGAAAAATGCAGTACGTCTGGGACGAAACCGGCAAACAATACCTCGACGGCTTCGGCGGCATCGTCACCATCAGCGTCGGCCACTGCCACCCCAAAATCACCGAAAAAGTCCACGAACAACTCGAAACACTCACCCACACCACCACCATCTACTTCCACCCCACCATCGGCCAATTCGCCAAAAAACTCGCCGAGCACTTCCCCGCAGGCTCCGAACTCAAGCAAACCTACTTCACCAACTCCGGCTGCCGAAGCCAACGAAATGGCACTCCTCACCGCCCGCGAATTCACCGGCAACGCCGACGTCATCTCGCTCCGCAACGGCTACCACGGCGGCACCTCCGCCACCATGGGCGTCACCTCCCACTCCACCTGGAAATTCAAATCCAACACCACCACCAACAATAAATTCGCCACCCCCGGCTACTGCTACCGCTGCCCCTTCGGCCTCACCTACCCCTCCTGCAACCTCAAATGCGCCCGCGACACCGAAGACACTCATCAAATACGAAACCAGCGGACAAATCGCCGCCTTCATCGGTGAACCCATCCAAGGCGTCGGCGGCGCGGTCGTCCCGCCCCCCGAATACTTCAAAATCGTCATATGACATCGTCCGCAAATACGGCGGCATCTGCATCGCCGACGAAGTCCAAACCGGCTTCGGTCGCACCGGCCACCACTTCTGGGGCTTCGAAAACTGGGGCGTCACCCCCGACATGGTCACCATGGCCAAAGGCATCGGCAACGGCTGGCCCCTTGCCGCCATGACCACCCGCCCCGACATCGCCAAGGCCACCAAGAACCGCGTCCACCTCAACACCTTCGGCGGAAATCCCCTCGTCCATGGCACAGGGACTCGCCACCCTCGAAACCCTCGACGAAGACCACATCCAAAACAACGCACTCGTCGTCGGCTCCTACCTCAAAGACTCCTCACCGACCTCATGCACAAACACCCCCTCATCGGCGAAGTCCGCGGCCTGGGCCTCATGCTCGGCATCGAACTCGTCCGCGACCGCAACACCAAAGAACCCGCCAACTCCGAAACCCTCGAACTCCTCGAACTCGCCCGCGAACGCCAACTCCTCCTCGGCAAAGGCGGCCTCTACGGAAACGTCATCCGCATCAAACCCGCCATGTGCCTCACCAAAGACGACGCCGCCTACATCGCCCAATCCCTCGACGAATGCCTCACCATTGTGGAAGCAAAAATGGGGAATTAAAAATCCACATGCCAAAAAGGAACCGCCGACTGAACGCGGATAAACGCCGATTTTTAAAACGGAAATTTATCTGCGTTTACTCCGCGTCCATCGGCGGTTCCCTTCGTTAAGACCCCGTTAAACCTTTGACTATCCCGTCCTAAACGTTCCTCACCCGATTGCCTCACCCCCACCACCGGCGATACTACACCTCCAGCACAAACCCTAACCCCGGAGCAATCCCCCCGATGCCCCCCCCACCCCCCAGCAACGACGCCACCCCCTCCCCGCCCGTCCTCCGCACCGGTGCCCCCCTTCCCACCAACACCACCCCCTTCTTCAACCGCGACCTCTCCTGGCTCGACTTCAACCACCGCGTCCTCCACGAAGCCATGGACCCCCGTACGCCGCTCCTCGAACGCGTCAAATTCCTCGCCATCTACTCCAGCAACTCCGACGAATTCTTCATGAAACGCATCGGCCTCCTCCAACGCAAAATCGCCAAAAAATCCGCCGAACGCTCCCACGACGGCCTCACCCCCGACCAGCAATTCGAAGCCATCCGCGAACGCATCCACGCCCTCACCCGCCAAGTCGTCCATCTCTGGACCAACGACCTCCGCCCCGCCCTCGAAGGCGAAAATATCTTCCTCCGCGACTACGTCGAACTCACCCCCGAACAACGCGCCAAAGCCGACGACTATTTCCGCTCCCAAATCTTCCCCATCCTCACCCCCCTCGCCGTCGATCCCGGCCATCCCTTCCCCTTCATCTCCAACCAATCCCTCTCCATCGGCGTCCTCGTCCGCCCACCCGGCGCCACCGCCTGCAGGCGGCGAACATCTCTTCGCCCGCATCAAAGTCCCGCAACTCCTCTCCCGCTGGCTCACCTTCCAGCGAACAACATCGACGGCCGCGAACACTACATCTTCACCCCCATCGAAAGCCTCATCGAAGCCCGCCTCGACGCCCTCTTCCCCGGCATGGAAATCGTCGAGCACCAACACTTCCGCGTCACCCGCAACGCCGAAGTCGAACCCGAAATCGAAGACCCCGAAGATCTCCTCGAAGTCGTCCAGGAAGAACTCCGCGCCGCCGCTTCGCCGACACCGTCCGCGTCCAGATCACCAACAACATGTCCGCCGAAATGCGCCAATACCTCATGGAAGGCCTCGAAGTCGGCGAAGACGCCATCTACGAACTCCCCGAACCCCTCGGCAAAGCCGACCTCATGGCCATCGCCATCACCGTCAACCGCCCCGACCTGCTCGCCCCCGTCTGGAAACCCGACATCGCCACCGCCCTCGCCGACCCCGAAGCCGACATGTTCGCCATCATCCGCCAGGGCGACGTGCTCGTGCATCACCCCTACGAATCCTTCGACACCAGCGTCGAACGCTTCATCCTCACCGCCGTCAAAGACCCCAAAGTCGTCGCCATCAAAATGACGCTCTACCGCACCAGCGGCGACTCGCCCTTCGTCGACCGCCCTCGCCCGCGCCGCCGAGGCCGGCAAACAAGTCGCCGTCCTCGTCGAACTCAAGGCCCGCTTCGACGAAGAACGCAACATCCAATGGGCCCAAACCCTCGAAGAAGCCGGCGCCCACGTCGTCTACGGCGTCCTCGGCCTTAAAACCCACACCAAAACCGCCCTCGTCGTCCGCCGCGAAGAAGACCGCACCGGCACCATCGGCGGCGGCACTCCGCTGCTACGTCCACGTCGCCACCGGCAACTACAACTCCAAAACCGCGCAGCTCTACACCGACCTCGGCCTCTTCACCTGCCGCGAAGACATCTGCAACGACGTCGTCGACCTCTTCGCCTTCCTCACCGGCCGCTCCCTCAAACGCGACTACCGCAAACTCCTTGTCGCGCCCCTCACCATGCGCACCCGCTTCCTCGCCATGATCGACCGCGAAGCCGACAACGCCCGCGCCGGAAAGCCCGGCCGCATCATCGCCAAAATGAACGCCCTCGAAGACACTCGACATCATCAACGCCCTCTACAAAGCCTCCCAGGCCGGCGTCCAGATCGACCTCATCGTCCGCGGATTCTGCTGCCTCCGCCCCGGCGTCCCCGGCCTCTCCGAAAACATCCGCGTCCTCTCCGTCATCGGCCGCTTCCTCGAACACTCCCGCATCTTCTACTTCCACAACGACGGCCACGAGCGAATACTACATGGGCTCCGCCGACTGGATGTCCCGCAACCTCTCCCACCGCGTCGAAGCCGCCGTCCCCATCGACGACCCCGCCATGCAAGCCCGCCTCCGCGAAATCCTCGACATCATGCTCGCCGACAACCGCCAGGCCTGGGACCTCGCCCCCGACGGCTCCTGGACCCAACGCCACCCCAAAGAAAACGAACCCGACCGCGGCACCCAACAACACCTCATGGACCTCACCACCCAACGCACCCAACGCGCCGCCGCCAAAAGACTCGTTGCCCCCCTCTCCACTGATCCCAATCACTCAATATCCTGAAATACGGACAGATTCGATTGTAATTAACTGTAAAATATGCTTTTATATCAAATTTAACAAAAATATCGTGAATAACTTGGGCTACCCAAAAGTCGTGCGTGCATGTTTTTGGTGTTGAGCGTATATTTTGATTTATGCCGCTGACCCAACCAGAATTTGAGGCGATCTTGGATGATGAATCAAAAAAGATCGCTGGTGATATTGAGTGGGATGAAGACGAAGACCATTCGACTTCTGTGGAGTTTCGCGCAGAAATTCAGTCGGATGCGGGATATCCAATCTTTATTCGTGCCAGCTACAACCGCGCCATCAAAACACTAACCTTTGCGATAATTTCAAAAGCCGACGGCCGAATCTACGCGTTGGACATGGGAAAAGACCATCGAAATGCCGATACTGGTCAAATGGTTGGCGAAAAACATAAGCATCGTTGGACTGAAGCCTATCGCGACAAGGTGGCTTATGTGCCTCCAGATATTACTGCCGAGGCAAATTTACCATCAGTCGTGTGGACTCAGTTCTGCGCAGAATCTAAGATCAAGCATGAAGGTCACTTGCATGCCGTGCCAGAGCTACAAGAGGAATTGTTCTGATGACTATGGCAATCCATACGCCCTGTGAAACACTCGCTCACTCTTTGAGCCGGTTATTTGTCTGTACTCAAGACGGAAACCTAACAAAAATTAGGACGCCTTATCTTTACCCCGATGGGGATTCCATTTACCTGTACGTCAAACGCAACGTGACCGGAGTTGGTGGCACGATCTCCGATATGGGCGAAACGACGCGTTGGCTAAGAGGGCAAACACTCTCACCTAAAAGAACTCCACGGCAAAGTCGCCATGATCGCTGATATCTCGACGACATTAAACGTTGAGTTTTTTCGTGGAGCGCTCGTGTGTCGGTACCAAAGCGAAACAGCGTTTGCTGAGGCATCTACACGTGTCGCACAAGCCGCAATACGCGTGTCAGATCTATGGCTTTCATTTAGAAATCGAGCGGTAGAATCGGTAGTCGCAGAGGTGGAAGATTTTCTACTAATGGAGCAGATTCCATTTGAAAAAAATCCGCAGCTATCGGGTAGATCTGGTAGGCCTTGGAGTCCGCATTTACGAGCCCGTACCGATGCCCGAACCTCGTTGGTGTATGTATTGGCTACAGGTAGCCGTTCAGCAGCAAGAGGCGTTGCCGAACACGTTTTGAGTTCTTGGTATGACCTATCGAATTTAAAAAATATTACTTCCCCAACGGAGTTCGTCTCGTTATTTGACGATACATCGGATGTTTGGACCGAAGAAGACTTTAACCTTTTAGGGTCGCTTTCTCGAATCTGCGCGGTGGTCTGAGCCAGAGGAATTTGCTCGAATTCTTCGAGCTGCAGCCTAATAGTTGGGTCTTAAACTAATACGCCAACCCCTGCACGCCTCGATACCCGCATCCATCCGAATGCACCCTAATGCCCAAACCTACAAGTCCGGCCCCCCTTTCCCCTTGACCCCAACCCGCAAGGCTGCGATATTCTCTCTTATTCACCGGTCGATCCCGACCGGCTCCCCTCTGCGGTTGATGGCGGCCGAACAATTCTCTTGGAGGTTTCACGATGGCTGTGGTACGTGCGCGGAGTGCTCCTCCTTACGGTTACATCCTGCTGGCGTCGCTTTGGGTCGTTTCCACGGTCCTCGCGGTCATGTTCTATCTGAATGCCGCCCACGCTCAAGATGATGCGGCTACCGCCAAGAAAAATTACGATGCGGTCTATTCCGCCCGCGATCAGGCAACCGTCCAGGCCCTCTTGAGCCAACGTCCGCCCGGATCCCCCAACCTCACCGCCCTCGGCGTTGCTGAACAACAACTCTCCAGCCTCAAGAAAACCATCGGCACCGACGCCCCCGTCCCGGAAATCGTCGCCCCCAACGGCACCGCCGCCACAGCACTTGCCCGCGCCGGCATTGCCAACGGCACCCTCCTCGACGCCGTCAACAACCTCGGCTCACAACTCGCCGCTGAAAAGAAAAATGCCGAGGCCCTCCAGGCCAATCTGACCTCTCTCCAAAGCCAGGTCGACGCCGACAAGAAAAACTACGACACCGCCGCCGCGTCCGCGAACACGTCCGCCGAGCAGTTCAAGACCCAGTTGGCTGCGGCCACGACAGACTCCGCCGCCGCCTCTGCTGACAAGCAGAAGGCCATCGAAGACGCTGAGAAAAACCTCACCGCCGCCAAGGAGCAGGCCGAAGCCGACCGCCGCGAGAAGGTCCTCCTCGTCGAGCAGATGAAGGAACAACTCACCCAGAAAGATCAGCGCATCGGCGTCCTGAATGATGAAATCGAGAAGCTCCGCCCCAGCAGCAAGACCAACGTCGGCCGCGAGCCCGCGGGCACCATCGTCCGCGCCGCCACCGGCAGTGGCGATGTCTACATCAACCTCGGCCGCCGCGACCACGTCACCCCGGGCCTCACCTTCGCCGTCTACGACCCCCAGAGCGGTGTCCGCTTCGACACCGATGAAGATGCCGCCGGCAAGGGCAGCATCGAAGTCGTCGAAGTCGGCGAAAGCGAATCGCTCTGCCACGTCACCACCACCACCAAAGGCCAGGCCGTCCAATCCGGCGACCTCATCGCCAACCCCGTCTATCAGCATGACAAAAATCGCCAGTTCCACTTCGTCGTCGTCGGCGACTTCGATCTCGATGGCGATGGCCTCGCCACCGCCGCCGAACGCGACCGCCTCGTCCGGCTCATGAAAGCCTGGGGCGGCGTGCTTGATGACAAGATCACCACGCAAACCGACTTCCTCGTCGCCGGCACGCGCCCTCGGCACCCCTCATGGTCACCGACGACCAGGGCACCCCCGGAAGCGTCGCCGACGAACGCGCCAAGAAACAACAGGCCTACGACGACACCATCGCAGAAGCCAAGCGCTCCACCGTCCCCATCCTCAACGCCAACCGCTTCCTCGCCATGGTCGGCTACAACAACACCACCGTCGTGCGATAACGCCCGGCAAAAATTTACCCCACACCAAAGCCCGCGCGTCCACCCACGGACCCGCGGGCTTTTTTATTAGCCCAGACAAGCGACGACAAAATGTGGAAAGGGAAAATAAATGTGGCACGGTCGCCCTCGACCGTGATCGATCCACAGCCCTCAACGGGCTGTGGATCGATGCAATGTGGCTGGATAAGGAAAAGACAAACTCCCCTTATTCGATCATCTTTCCACCGGCCTTCGAGGCCAGCGGAAAGATCACGGCGGAGGGCCACCGTGCCACAATTTTCCCACACGCCAACACTCCGCACATAACCCTTCTTGCCCAACCTCCCCCACGTCGAGTAACGTGACGCACTCCACCTCCAAAAGGAAACCCACGCCATGAACCGCCTCACCCAAACCTTCAACCTCGCCGCAAAGAACACCGCAAACTCCTCTGCCCCTTCCTCACCGCCGGCTACCCCTCCCTCAAAGCCACCCCGCCCCTCCTCCTCGCCGCACAGCAAGGCGGCGCAGGCGTCGTCGAACTCGGCATCCCATTCTCCGACCCCGTCGCCGACGGCCCCGTCATCTCCGCCTCCTACACCCACGCCCTCGCCAACGGCATCACCGTCGATCAATGCCTCGCCTCCGTCGCCGAAGCTCGCGCACTCGGCGTCACCATCCCCATCCTCGCCATGGTCAGCTTCTCCATCATCTTCAAACGCGGCACCCTCGAGTTCGCGAAATCCTGCCACGCACACGGCATCGACGGCCTCGTCCTTCCCGACGTCCCACTCGAAGAAGCACCCGCCATCGTCGAAGCCGTCCGCAACGCCGGCCTTCTCTCCGCCCTCCTCGTCGCGCCCACCTCACCCGCCGCCCGCCGCGCCGAGATCGCGCGCCTCTGCGACGGGTTCGTCTACTACCTCTCCGTCTCCGGCATCACCGGCGAACGCAAAGCTCTCCCCGCCGACCTCGCCCCCAACGTCGCCGAACTCCGCAAAGTCACCAGCGTCCCCATCTGCGTCGGATTCGGCATCTCCACCCCCGACCAGGTCCGCGAAGTCTCCCAGGTCGCCGACGGCGCCATCGTCGGCAGCGCCCTCATCCGCCGCCTCACCAGCGTCGCCACCGGCACCATCGCCCAGCAATGCGAAGCCGCCAAAACCTTCATTGCTGAGCTCGCCACCGGCCTTCTCTAACTAAACCGCCGAATCAAACTGCCGCAAAAAGCCGAAAGAGTATTGCGTGTCCGCGCTCGGAACGGCGCTTACTTCCCGGTACAATGTAGTTTCCCCCGGAAGGCCCTATAATTCCCGGTCCGCTGTACCGCGGCACCCCCCGTGCTACCCCCTAAAAGGGCGGATCGCGGAAATGCCTTTTTCCCAGGGTTGTTTGCTAACCGCCCACCCGATGCAGGGTCTATGTATATGAACCAGCGAATGCCCAACGACGCCCGAGCCGCTCAGGAGCAAGCTGTTCAAGCCGCTCAAGAGCTTTCTCTGGTCCTCGCCGCGAAAACCGGTGATCGTGCCGCCTTCGGCAAGCTGGCTCAGCAGTATCAGCGTCAATGTGCCGCCGTCGCGCTCCGGCTCCTCGGCAATACACACGACGCTGCCGAGCTCGTCCAAGACGCCTTGGTGAAAGCCTACCGCAGCCTGGACCAGCTCCAACAGTCCGAACGCTTTGGCCCCTGGCTGATGCGAATCGTGACGAACCTGGCACTGAATTTTCGCCGTTCCCGCGGACGCCGACAGGCGCTCTCGCTGGAACAGACCAGCGGCGACGGCGATGAAGGCGAAGATCTGCGGGCCACCTTGGCGGGCCGCCCCATGGATGCCCCCGAACGCCCCCTGACCTCCGCCGAACTGGGCACGGCGATTCAGCGGGCCATCAGCGAACTGCCCGAAAAACAGCGGCTGGCACTCGTGATGTTCGCCATCGAGAAGATGCCCCAAAAAGATGTCGCCGACGTGCTCAACTGCTCCGTCGAAGCCATCAAATGGCACGTCTTCATGGCCCGAAAGCAACTGCGGAAAAGCTTGGGAACGTTTTTGTAAGAGATGGCCCCCAGCGATTGGAAACGACAATGAAAACCGACACCCAACATCTCGACTACCTGCTCAGCCAATACGTCGATGGATGCCTCGATGGCCCCAACCGCAAATCGCTCGAGCAGCGCCTCGTCATCGACCCCGCCACCCGCGAACTCTACAAAGAACACCGCGAAGTGCAGGACGTCTTGGATGACTGGGGCAACCGCATCCCCCTCATCAATTGGGATGAATTCGACCAGAAATTAGCCCATCGTCTGGAAACCGAAACCGTCGGCGGTCATGAAATTTCCATTTTCCGCCGCTGGGTAAAACCTCTCTCCATCGCCGCCGGACTCGCCGTGGCGGCATCACTTGGCTACGGTTGGCACGCTTGGTCCATGCCCAACGCGAACTCGACCCCCTCCGTGGCCATCGCCCCCGGCAATACGCCTAGCCCGCGCCTTCGCCGTCGAAGATTCCTTCTCCGCAGGCCGCGGCAGCATCGCCCGCGTCCGCGTCGATGAATCTCCCGACGTCACCGGCAACCGCGTCGCCGCCAACGACGTCAACGTCACCGCACCCGGCAACGTCGAAGCCGCCGACTCACTCAAAGAAGCCGTCTCCATGGGCCTCTCCACCGTCCGCCAAACCGCCCAGGCCGGCACCGGCGACGCCAGCTCCGCACACGTCGCCGCCGTGTTCCCACCACCCAAAAAAGAAGAAAAAGACAGCCCCGCCTTCCCCTGACCCTCCCCCCCCCCCCACGCCCGCTGCCTCTGGCAGCGCGGGCACCGCGCCTCAACACCTATATCGTGCATCTTTTCAAAACAAGACTCTTCACCCAACGCCCTTAAAGCTGCTCATCCGCCGGCGCATACAACCGCGGATGCGGCTGCATCCGAGCCTGCACGCACGCACCGCACAAATAAAACCGCGCCGCATCCGGATAATCCGTCGAATCCGTATCATCCCCCTCAATCCACTGCCGGCACGAAACCCCCTTCGCTGCACACAGCGCACACCGCGTTGCCGATCCCCCGTTCTTCAACACCAGCTCGCTCGACAACCTCGGATGCTTCTTCAACTCACCCCGCCCCTTCGCCTGCAACACCTCATGCGACAAATGATGCCGCTTCAGCCACTCATTCAATGGCTGCACCTCGCGCTCATCACAAAATCGAATCCACGACCGAAACGCCTGATCAAAAAAGAACCCCATATCCTCCAGCCGTTCCTGAACGAGCGGATCGGGCCAACTGGTGAGTTTGACGGTCTTCCTGAGGTGCATGAGGGTGGGGTATACAACAGGCCCCCGGGGAAAGCAATATCCGCGCGAGCCTCCGACTCCCCTCGCGCAAGCCCCCTCTATTCTTCTTCCGTTTGCATCATCAGCGGAAGATTCGCGACGCCATAAAACGGTGCCACATCCTGAGTGTTCCACGTCACCACCAGAGGCCCAAGATGCTCGTGGCAATCGTGCCAAACCCCCAGATCCGGACTCCCCGCAACAGGCTCCCCTCCCGCGAACAACAACGTATACGCCCCCGCCTGAATCGAGCACGTCAGCACAAAATCCACGATCCGATCCTCGCCTGCGTGCAGCGGCGAAAGGTTCCGACCCAGTTGCCCCGACCCGCCCGCAAAAATCAGCGTCCCCGTCCGATCGTACAACTGAAACCCCACCTGCGGATGCGCGACATCTCGCCGCGCCTTCAACAGCAGGCGCAACCGAATCGAATCCATCATCTCCACCGTCCACGTCGGCTTCCCATCCACCGTCTCCACCGTCGCCGCCGCGATCTCAAAACCCCCTTCACCATGCCGGCTCCGGGCAAGGGGAAGAACATTGTGCGCAATGATCGCCTCTTCCGCCGCCTTCAAATGTTCGCGCGCACTCGGATGCTGATGCGCCGCCGCCGGACTCGCCGTTCCCGGCTGTGATTTCCCGGCACGCTCCTGCGGCGACGCGAGTTCCTTCCCCATCAGCGAGTAATATCGCGTCACGCCCTCGTCCGGCTCACCAAGAAATTCATTATGACCATGCCGCAACACCAACACCCGATCGCACAGCGTCCGAATCGCACCCGTGTCATGCGACACAAACAGCAGCGTCGTCCCCCCATCCATGATGTGCCGCAACTGCCGAAAACATTTCTGCTGAAAAAAAACATCCCCCACGCTCAGCGCCTCATCAATGATCAGCACCTCCGGCTCGAAGCACATGAACATCGAAAACGCCAGCCGCACAAACATCCCACTCGAATACAGCTTCACCGGCCGATCGAAAAACTCGCCCAGCTCCGCGAACGCCTCGATCCGCTCCATCTTCTCCAGCGCATACCCCGGCGGAAACGCCAGCAGGTCCGCGCAATGCACCACGTTCTGCCGCCCCGTCAACAGCACATTCAACCCCGTCCCCAATTCCAGCAAGCTCAACACCCGCCCCTGTATGGAAAACTTCCCCGACGTCGGAAACAGCGTCCCCGTCAGCAGCTTCAACAACGTCGATTTCCCCGACCCGTTTGGCCCAATAATCCCCATGCACTCGCCCCGGTTCACCGTGAACGAAATGTCCCGCAGCGCCCAAAAATCCTCATGCCTCTCCAACCGGTTCAGCGTCGACCACTCCTTCAGCCGCGCCCACGGCGACGTATACAGCTTGAACCGCTTGCTCAGCGACCGAACATCGATAATGGGACTCACCGCAACCTCAGACATCAACAACATTCCTAAAACAAACGTGTCCCCGCATCATAAGGCAACCCCGCGCCCCACAGATAGCCCACCCAATACCCGACCCCTGCCCGCCCCCCATTTGTGCAATCGAACGGCTTGCCACGTCGCGGCACCCATCGACTATACTCCCACAAACTTTCGACGAAGGCCCGCACCCACATGACCCACCCACCCATCCCATTCCAACTCGACGGTTACCCCCTCCTCCTGCCCCCACACTCCCAACTCCCGGGCATCAAGCATTCGCTCCCACACTACGGCACCAACATCGCCCGCCTCGCCAAAACCGTCGCCGCCAAATATCCTGACCTCTCCATCCTCGACATCGGTGCCAACGTCGGCGATACCGTCGCGACCCTCCGCAGTGCCGTCCCCTGCCCCATCCTCTGCGTCGAAGGATGCGACGACTATCTCGAACTCCTCCACAAAAACCTCCGGCAATTCTCCGATGTCGAAGTCGAACCCTCCTTCGTCGGCGGCGATACCCCTTCCATCAGCGCAAGATCATCATCGAAAGAGGCACCGGAATTCTCCACCCCACACCCGACGCCCCGCCCACGGAAATGCGAAATCTTGACACCATCCTCACCCGCCACCCGCGCTTCTCCAACGCACGATTATGGAAGATCGATACCGACGGCTGGGATTCCCACATCCTCCAGCAAAACATTAAAACCGTGCAAAAACTCCAACCCATCTTGTTTTTTGAATACGACCCCCACTTTTTCGCCGGACCACTTGCCGACGGTGCCCAACTCTTCCGAGCCCTCCGCGCCGCGGGTTACCACGATCTCCTCTTCTGGGAAAACACCGGCGATTTCTTCCTCCGAACCAATTTGACCCGCGAAGAAGAACTGCAAGACTTGCACCAAGCCGTCTCCGGCCGAAACAACGCCCGCTACTGGGACATCGCCGCATTTCCAACCCACGACACCGACCTCGCCACCCTTCAACGCCAACAAGAAATCACCTTCTTCCAACACGCCCGCCCCCCCTCTCCCCCTCCAGCGTAGGCGCCGCTGGCAACACCCCCCACGTCGCCTCTGTGTCCTCCGTGTCCTCTGTGGTTAAAAATCCCCCCGCCTCAAAGCTCCACCACCACATCCTCCGTCGCCCGCGCCTGACACAACAAAATCATCCCATTCTCCCGATCACCCTCATCCAACGCATCCTGCGTCTCCATCACCACCGCCCCCGACAGCATCCTGCATTTGCAAGTCCCGCAAATCCCCGCCCGACACTCAAAATCCGCCCCGATCCCCAAATCCTCCGCCACTTCCAAAATCACCTGATCCGAAGCTATCGGCGACATACGGCCACTCTTTGAAAACGTCACATTAAAAGTCACTGCGCTCGCCGAACCCGCCGACATCGCCGCCCGGGGAATCCCAAACGACTCCGTATGAATATTCCCCTCCGCAACCCCAAGCCCCCGCAGCGTCTCCCGCGTCGCATGCAGCATTTCATTCGGCCCGCACAAATACACCGGAAGCCTCGAAATCTCCGGCAATAGCCGCCTCAACAGCGCCGCCTCGATTCGGCCCATCGCCCCCGTCCAACTCTTCTCCGCCCGCGTCAACGTCATCACCACATTCAAATTCGCAAACCGCCCCGCCAACTCCTCCAGCTCCCGCCGAAAAATAATGTCCCCCTCCGTCTTGTTGCTGTATATCAAATGAATCTTCCCCGGCCACCCCCGGTCCGTCAAAAACCGGATCATCGACATCAACGGCGTGATCCCCACCCCGCCCGCCAACATCACCACTTCCTTCGCACCCTCGCCCGTGAACACAAACCGCCCCGCCGGCGCTGATCGAAATCAAATCACCCTCCCGCACCCGATCATGCATATACGCCGACGACACCCCCACGCCGCTCCGCTTGATCGTCACTTCACAACTTCCCCCCGGCTCGGCGTCGACGCGATCGTATACGACCGCTTCACCTGCTTCCCATCAATCAACAACGACAGCGTCAAATATTGCCCCGGCTGATACTCAAAAGGCAACGCACCCCCTTCCGGCGGCACCAGCCGAAACGTCCTTACATCCGCCGTCTCCTGCGTGATACTCGCCACCCGAAGCATCCCGCTCCACGGCTTCTTCCCACTATCCACCACCTTCCCCACCCGCCGCCTCTCCACAAAATACGCCACCACCCGATACCCCAGCAAAATCGCAAACGTCATCGCAAACGCCACCGGCTTGCGAATGTCCGCCTTCACCAGCATGTAATAATGCAGCGCCCCCGCGATCGCCACCAGATACACCAGCCGATGCAGCGCCTTCCACCGCTTCGCCCCCATCCGCCGAATCATCCCCTGCGTCGATGTCACCGCCAGAGGCACCATCATCAGCACACCCGCCGAACCCACCAACAAATACTTCCGCTGAATCATCTCCGAAAAGGTCGTCGAAACATTCAACGACTGATCCAGCACGAAAAAAATCAAAAAGTGCGAAACGCTATAAAAAAACGCATACAGCCCCAGTATCCGCCGAAAATGAAACAACCACTGAAGCCCGCTCAATTTCCGCAGCGGCGTCACCAGCAACGTCAGACCAATAAACACCAGCGTCAGCATCCCCGTCGTCCGTATCGCAAAATTCACCGGATCCGCCCCCAACCGATGCTGCGATGCGTCGTACACCAGCAGCCCCGCCGGAACCAACGCATTCACCCACACCACCAACTTCGCAAACCGCGTATCTACCATCACAACCCCAAAAAAAACAAAATCCCTCCCACCCGCCGCCATCAAAAATTCTTCCGCAAATCCATCCCCGCATACATCCGCGCCACCTGCTCCCCATACCCATTGAACAGCAACGTCGCCCGCCGCCCCGACTCCCCAATCCGCTGCTCCGTCGCCTGGCTCCACCGCGGATGATCCACCTGCGGATTCACGTTCGCATAAAAACCATACTCGTCCGGCGCACTGCAGATTCCACGTCGTCGGCGGCTGCTTCTCCACCAGCGAAATCTTCACGATCGACTTGATCCCCTTGAACCCATATTTCCACGGCGTCACCAGCCGTATCGGCGCCCCATCCTGCGGCGGAAGCGTCCGCCCGTACAATCCCGACGCCAGAATCGCCAGCGGATGCATCGCCTCATCCATCCGCAACCCCTCCACATACGGCCATCGCAGCACCCCTCGACTTCTGCCCCGGCATCCGCGACGGATCCAGCAGCGTCTCAAACGCCACATACTTCGCGCTCGCCCAGCGGCTCCACCCGCTCCAGCAGCTTCGACAGCGAATACCCCGCCCACGGAATCACCATCGACCACGCCTCCACGCACCGCATCCGATACACCCGCTCCTCCGGCGGCGCGATCTTCAACAAATCATCCAGATCAAACGTCTTCGGCTTGCTCACCAGCCCGTCCACCGCCACCTTCCACCCCCCCGTCGTGAACTTCGCCGCCGCATCCGCCACCCCGTCCTTATCCGTCGAGAACTCGTAAAAATTGTTGTAGTGCGTCACATCCTGCAGCGACGTCATCGGCTCATTGACATGAAACCCCGAACTCTCCGGAGCCGTCGATACCGCAAGATTCTCCAGCTTCGCCGTCTTCACCTTCCGCACCGAAGGCGCATTCAACTGCCGATAAAGCGCACCCGTCGCAACCGTGCTCGCCGCCAAAATCCCCGCCTTCATCAACGTCCGACGGTTCCAATACAAACCCGCCGGCGTCACCGAATCACCAGAACCCATCGAAGCATCCTTCATAACCACCCATCCAGAACGCTACTCAAAAAATCCGGCGATACCATCGCCCCAATGTACTCTCACCCCAAATAATACATCCAACAACGCCCAACCATTCACACCCAACACCACAAATCTAAAAATCCCCCCCCTCCACACACATCCTATCGAAATAACCCCCCTCAACCCGCAAAAATTCCCCCCTTCTCCTCAATTCCGCTCCACCAAATTTCCCAGCGAGTCTTCAAACCGACTTCCACGCCGGAACACTCCCCAAAACTCAACCTCTTGGTGCCTCCGTGGTTAAAAAATTCCCCACCGCACGAAAACAACCCCCGCTTCCGCCAAACTCCCCCATTTTTCTTCCCACGCTTTTATGCCCACTCCGCGCAAAATCCCCCCAAAACCAGTACAATCCCCCCTTGAATTCAATCCGCCGGTGCGGTTGCTCCGTCTCCGCCACCACTTGGAGACCACGCGCATGAAAAAAGAAATCAACACCGACACCCCCGCCACACCGCCCGCCATCGAGCCCGGATTCGACTCCTTCGGCCTCAGCGACACCATCCAGGCCGGCGTCGTCGCCGCCGGTTACAAAACCCCAACCCCCATCCAGGCCGCCGCCATCCCCGTCGTCCTCGCCGGAAAAGACCTCATCGCACAGGCCCGCACCGGCACCGGAAAAACCGCCGCCTTCGGACTCCCCGCCATGAGCTCGCCTCAAATTCAACGGCAGGCGTCGAAATCCTCGTCATCACCCCCACCCGTGAACTCGCCGGACAAGTCAGCGACGAACTCTTCCGCCTCGGCAAAATCGCCAAGGTCCGCTCCGTCGCCGTCTATGGCGGCCAGTCCGGTAGCCGCCAGCTCGAACTCATCCACCGTGGCTGCCAAATCATCGTCGCAACCCCCGGCCGACTCCTCGACCATCTCAAATCCGGCCGCATGCGAAATTTCACGCCCTCCACCGTCATCCTCGACGAAGCCGACGAAATGCTCGACATGGGCTTCATGGACGACATCAAAGCCATCTTCGAATTCCTCCCCAAAGAACGCCAGACACTCCTCTTCTCCGCCACTATGCCCGCCCCCATCCGCAAACTCGCCCAGGACATCCTCAAGCAACCCGTCACCATCAACCTCGTCCAGCAGGACGCCACCAACACCGACGTGGAGCAATCGTTCTACATCATCGAGGAAGCCGAACGACTCGACGCCGTCGTCCGCATCATCGATGCCGAAGAGCCCCACAAGTCCATCCTTTTCTGCCGCACCCGCCGCGAAACCGATGAACTCTGCGAAGTCCTCATCGCTCGCGGCTGTCAGGCCCGCGCCCTCCACGGCGACATCGAACAGGGAAAGCGGCAGGACATCATCCGCGCTTTCAAAGACGGAAAACTCGAAATGCTCGTCGCCACCGACGTCGCCGCTCGCGGCCTCGACGTCACCGGCGTCACACACGTCTTCAACTACCACATGCCCTTCGACCAGCAAGGCTACGTCCACCGCATCGGCCGCACCGGCCGCGCGGGCCAAAAAGGCAAGGCCATCACCCTCGTCAACCCCTTTGAATATCGCGCCCTCAAACGCCTCCAAAGCGCCATCAAAGCCTCCTTCATCCACCGCGAAATCCCCTCCGCTGAAGACATCCACCGCAAGGAAGACGTCAAACTCATTCGCAAAATCTGCCAGCAGGAAGTCTCCGACGATGCCATCGCCATGCTCTCCAACCTCGAAGAGCAACTCGACCTCACCCAGATCGCCTGCAAGCTCATCACCATGACCCTCGGCAAACGCAAAGTCCGAGGCCCCGAAAAAATCGGAGTCCGCGGCCCCAAACTAAAATCTCTCCTCCACGGCGGCCCCGAACAACCCGGCGCACGCCCCAATGCACGCCCCGCCTTCCGAGGCAACCGCTTCCGCGACCGCCGCCGATAAACCCCACGCGAAATCGGCGGTCCAACCCCGATTTTCTGAATTCTGAATTCTACATTCTGCATTCTCACGCCCCCCCAAACACAGCCCTCCGCTCCCCCGCATCCAGCACCCGCCACTTCCCCGCCTCCAACCCTCCCAACTCAAACCCCCCAATCCTCACCCGTATCAAGCGCAACGTCGGATGACCCACCGCCGCCGTCATCCGACGCACCTGCCGATTCTTCCCCTCCACCAGCTCTAGCGAAATCCAGCACGTCGCCACCCTCTTCCGAAACCGTATCGGCGGATCACGCTCCGCCACCACCGGCTGCGGCTCCAACACCCCCGCCTTGCACGGCAACGTCCGACGTCCCTCTATCACCACCCCTCGCTCCAACTCTTCCAACGCCTCCCGCGCCGGCACTCGCTCCACCTGCGACCAATACACCCGACCATGCCGCATGCGCCGGCAACAACAACCGCGCATTCAACGCGCCCTCATCACTCAACAGCAACAACCCCTCGCTATCCCCATCCAACCGCCCCAACGGATACACCCCCGCCGGAAACCCAAACCCCGCCAACGTCCCACGCCCCGACCCATCCGCCGTAAACTGCGACACCACCCCATACGGCTTATGAAAAGCAATCAACACCCCCCAACCTTAACACGAAATCCCAAAACGAAAAACAAAAGGGTTCACCAGAGTGTGGCTATCTTTTTTGGGGTAGCCGCTTGGACGAACGGAGTGCCGCCGTTCCATCGGCATGAAATGGCGCCTTCCGGGCGTCCGCGTCGGGCTTCCAAATCGCTCGCCGCGCCTGTTCTGCTCTTACGACGCCGCCGGAACCAATTCTCCTCCCAGCTTCGCCCCCCCGGCGGACTCCACTTCTACCCCGATTATCGAAATGTCATCCTGGCTTTCCTTCTCCCCATGCCAGCGCGTCACCTCTGCCAGCAGCGCCGTAATACCCTTCCCCAGGTTCTGGTCCCGGTCCCGTTCGATTGCCTTCAAAAACTGTGTTTCCCCAAACGTTTTATCACTCGCATTTCGCGAGTCCGTAAGCCCGTCTGTATAAAGATACAATCGATCCCGCGCCGCCAGCCGCACCCGCCGTTCCTCATACGCCTCCTCGGCAAGTCCGATTGGAAATCCAGCGCTCTCGAGGATCACCGGCGGTGCACCCGCCGGCAGATGCACCGCACCCGGATGGCCCGCCGACACATACCGAAACTCGCCCGTCGCCACATCCAGCACGCCGTAGAGCAACGTCGCAAATTGCTCCTTCGCCTTGTCGAACCGGAACAGCCGATTCAGTTCATCCGCAACTTCCCTGGGGGGCGTGATCTCGTACTGATCCGCTCCCGTCCTATTCCGAATCAGGATAGATGCTGGTTCTGAGGGGGGCGACATCAACCGGCTTAATGTCACCGACAACAACGCCGCCGCCACGCCATGTCCGCTCACGTCCAGCACATACAACCCCACCCGTCCCGATCCCAGGAAAATAATATTCAGCCCATCCCCTCCCAGCTCATCGCACGGCTGATACGCCCATGCCAGCTCCAGGCCCGGCATCTTTGGCGATGCGCACGGCAGAAACGTCTTCTGAATTTTCGCTGCGGCCTTGAGTGCCTGCGACATCCGCCCGTTGGCGTTTTCCAGGCGTGCGTTCGTCTCCTCCATATCCACTTGCAGCCGCCGAAGCTTGATATGCGTCGCCACGCGCGCGTGCAATTCCTCCATCTGAAACGGTTTCGTGATGTAGTCGACGCCCCCGAGATTAAACGCCCTCACCTTGTCCAACGGCTCCGCCAGCGCGCTGATAAAAATGACCGGAATCCCCTTTAACCACTCATCCGCCTTGAGCCTTTCGCATACCTCGTAGCCGTTCATCTCCGGCATGTTGATGTCCAGCAGAATCAGATCCGGCGGGTCGCGCTGCGCCGCCTGCAGTGCCAGCTTCCCGCTCGGCACTGGCCGCACCTTGTAACGATGGTCCTTCAGCATCCCGGTCAGCACCTGGAGATTGGCCGGCGTATCGTCCACCACCAGGATGCTCGACATCTGATGTGGATCACTTGTGATTTTCTCAGGCTTCAAGGACAGCTCCATCGCTCAATAAATCCAACAGTTTCTGATACTGAAACCCTTCCGCCAACCGCCGAAGACCCGCGGCCACGACCGGATCCCGCGCCTCCACCTCCCCGATCTTCGCCAGCAACTGGTCCAGATCAGCCGTCACGACCGATTCGCGCAGCGATCCAATCACTTCCGCTGGCCACCCCGCAAGCGACTCCTTTGTCAACTCCGCCCCTTCCTCCAATCCCGGAACATCCTCGGCGTAAACATATTCCACCCCGAGTTGCTGTTGAATCTTCTTAAACAACTCCACCTCGCGGAACGGTTTGCTGATGAAATCATCCGCCCCGATCGCCATCAACTCCTGTCGATTCTCATCCAGTGCACTCGCCGTCACCGCTATCATCTTCACATCCTTACCCCCCGGCATCGTGCGAATCCGCCGCATCGCTTCGTGCCCGTCCATCACCGGCATGCGGAAATCCATCAGGATCAGATGCGGCTTCCAGCTCTCAAATGCCTCCACCGCCTCCGCCCCGTTGACGACAATCTTAAGCTCAAAACCCACCGGCTCCAGCAGTTGTGCCAGCAGTTGCCGGTTGTCCTCAATGTCATCGGCGATAAGCACCGCGGCAGGATGCATCACCCGCTCGCAGCCGCAGGACCTGCGCGCGCCTTGTCCTTTGTCTGCACGGCCTCCGCTGCTCCTTCTTTCAGCGGAAGTTGGATCGTGAACACGCTCCCCTTGTCCACCTGGCTCGTCACCGTGATCGCCCCTCCCATCAGTCGGACAAATTCCTGGCTGATCGCCAGACCCAGCCCGGTCCCGGTCCCCGTCTGCTGCCCCGTCTTCGTCTGCTCGAAATATCGAAACAATTTGTCCTGGTCGTCCATCGAAATGCCCGGCCCTGTGTCCTCAATCTCCACCCGCAAGGTCGGCCCTGCACTGCCCTCCCGATCCACTCGCACCCGCAACACTACCGCCCCGTGCTGCGTAAACTTTACCGCGTTCCCCAACACGTTAATGAACACCTGCCGCAGCTTATTGATGTCCGCCACGATATAGTGCGGCACGTCCCCCAGCATCTCCATCGAGAACAACAGCTTCTTCTCGTCCGTCCTCACCCGAAACATCATCTCCAGATCCTTCAGCAGCGCCGGCAGATCGAACGTCGACAAATTCAACGTCGTCCGCCCCGCCTCAATCTTCGACATCTCAAGGATGTCATTGATCAACGCCAGCAGATGCTCCCCGCTCCGGCTGATCGTCCCCAGGTACTGGTATTGCCGCGGCGTGAGTTCCTGGTCACGCAGCATCAACTGCGAAAACCCGAGAATCGCATTCATCGGCGTCCGGATCTCATGCGACATGTTCGCCAGGAACACGCTCTTCGCCCGGTTCGCCTGCTGCAACGACCGCTCATAACGCTTACGCTCCGTAACATCCCGCGCCGCCGCAAACACGCCGCGCAGTTTCCGATCGCGGTCATGGAACGTCGTCGCGTTGTACGAAACCACCGTCTCCTTCCCGTCCCGCGCTCGCGCTGTAAGCTCGTAATCCGTCACCTTCCCCTCGCCCAGCACCAGCTTGATCCCCGCCTCCGCCCGCTCCGGATTCGTAAAGTAATCCTTGAACGGAGCCCCGATCAGCTCATCGCGCGTACACCCCGTCAGCGCTTCCATCTGCTTGTTGACGTCCGTGATAATGCCGCGCGGATCGGTCGTGATCAGCGCATCAATGTTCGATTCAATCAGCGACCGCGTATAAAACTGCTGGTCGCGCACCCGCTGGTCCAGTTGCATCCGCTCCGCCTCCACCTGCTTGCGTGCCGTGTTGTCAGTCCCGATCAGCAGGTACCCGATGATTCCCCCCTGCGCATCCCGCAGCGCCGTCACCGACACGATCGCCGGAAAACGGCTGCCATCTTTTCGAATGTACGTAAGCTCATAAATGTCCTCGATCCCGCGCGACGCCTTGAACACCAGCGCCTCAAACCCCGGCGTGATCGTCGTCCCCAGCTCCGCGCTCAACGCCTTCGCACGCGAAATCACTTCCTGCGGATCAGAAATGTCCGCCGGCGTGATCTTGTTCATCACCTCCGCCGCCATGTATCCCAGCATCCGTTCCGCCCCCACGTTGAAAATCTGGATGACCCCCTTCTCGTCCGTCGCGATGCTTGAAAAATTCGCGCTTTGAAAATCGCACGCTGCAGCGCCCCCGCCTTCAGCAGCTCCTCCTCCGCCCGCTTCCGCGCAGTCACATCCTCCATCGCCAATACTAGCAATTCCCCGTGCCGCCCTGCCTGCAACTTCCGCGCATTAAGCAGCATCACCCGCCGCCCGATGACCGGAAACGTGTGCTCCAGTTCAAAATCATTAAAAACCGAACTCTTGGGAACGATGTCCTCCAGCAGTGTCCGCAGCGCCGGAATATCCCACTGTCCATTCCCCAATTCATAAATCAGCCGATTCACCGTCTCTTCCGGTGAAACATGAAACGTCTGATAGAACGCCCGATTTGCCGACCGCACCCGCAGCGTTGTATCCATGATCAACAACGGCTCGCGCACCGTGTCGACAATGTTTAACGCATAATCCTGAATGTCCTCAACCAGCGCCTCTCGCATATATCGCACTCCGCTGAACCAGCCCCGCTAGAGGTCGGCCCGCTCGCCTGATTCACATCCAGTAAGCTCGCTGCATATTCCCTTGTACCCCTCCCCTACTATCCCGGTCAACGAAATACCAATATATCTGACACCTCGGATGTGGCGATGGGCATACCCGTTCACCCACTGAATCGACGCCCGCTGCCGCAGCAGCGTGAGCACCGCGCCTCAACATCCATGCCTTCCCTATTTCAAATTATTTCCGCTTCGTTTCGCCTCTTCGCATCTTCGTGTTAAAAAGCCACCATGAAAAAACGCGACCCCCGACACATCCCCGTCCTCCTCCCCGAACTCCTCCGCGTCCTCAACCCACGCCCGGGCCAAACCATCCTCGACTGCACCCTCGGCCTCGGCGGACACTCCGGTGAAATCCTCCGCCGCCTCGGACCCTCCGGAAAACTCATCGCCATCGACTTCGACCCCGCCAACCTCGCCCTCGCCCAAATCCACCTCCAAAAAATCGCCCGCAACTTCTCGCTTCACCACAACAACTTCGCCGCCATCGCCTCCGTCCTCGCCGCTGAAAATATCCCCCACGTCGACGCCATCCTCGCCGACATCGGCGTCGCCTCCACCCAGATCGACGACCCCGCCCGCGGCTTCTCCTACAAAAAACCCGGACCTCTCGACATGCGCATGGACCCCACCCGCGGAAAAACCGCCGCCGATCTCATCCACCGCCTCTCCGAACTAGAACTCGCCGACGCATTCCTCACCCTCGGCGACGAAACCGACGCCCCCAAAATTGCCCGCCTTATCGTCCAATACCGAAAAGACCTACCCATCACCACCACCCAGCAACTCATGGCCATCATCTGCGAAGCCCGAGACTTCACACTCCTCCGCGCCGCCGGCGCCAAACTCCACCCCGCCGCACGAACCTTCCAGGCCCTCCGCATCCTCGTCAACCGCGAACTCGCCAACCTCGACAACCTCCTCCGTCTCCTCCCCTCCTGCCTCGCCCCCAACGGAATCGCCGCCATCATCTCCTTCCACTCCGGCGAAGACCGCCGCGTCAAACAGTCCTTCCGCGACAACCTCCGCACAAAAATCTTCTCCGAAATCTCCCCAGAACCCATCATCGCCACCCCCGCCGCCATCCTCGAAAACCCCCGCTCCCGCTCCGCCAAACTCCGCTGGGCCCGCCGCTCCCCCTAGAAAAACTCACCCCGCCACAACCTCCCAAAAACAAACCATCCCCCGACTCTCGCGCCCCCACACAATAACCCCCCCGTCTTCTTCGTACCTTCGTGCCTTCGTCAACTCTTTCACCGCCCATCAATAACCCCCCCTCTCAAAAAAATCCCCACCTCCCCCAATTCCACGCTACCATTTCAAAATGCAAAACCGCGACTCCATTCCCACACACACCTTCCACATGCACCCCCGCGCTCCCGCCGCCGGTATCCTCGTCGGCGGACGCTCCACCCGCATGGGCTTCGACAAAGCCGCCGCCACCCTCGCCGGAATCCCCATGGCCGCACACGTCGCACGCGCCGCCTCACAAGCCGCCGAACAACTCTACCTCGTCGGACGCACCCACATCCTCAACTGGCCCGCCGACCTCCCCGTCGAATTCCTCAACGACGCATCCTCACAACCCATCGGCCCCGTCGCCGGTATCCTCGCACTCCTCGACGCCTCTCAATCCGCCGCACTCGTCCTCGGCTGCGACATCCCCCTCATCCGCCCACAAAGCATCCTCGCCCTCTGGAATTTCCACCAACAAGCCGAAGCCGCCGGAGCTGTCGCAACCCTCGCCACCACCACCCGCGACGGCCGACCCTGCGCGAACCCGTCTTCGCCGTCTACACTCCCGCCTGCGCACCCGCACTCAAATCCATCGCCGCCTCAGGCACCTCACTCCAACGCCTCCTCGACGACCCGCATCGCCCGCTTCCCCATCCACCCCTCCCTCGCCCACGAACTCCTCAACGTCAACGACCCCACCGCCCTCGCCACCGCAAACGCCACCCTGCTCAAAAGCACCTCACCCACGTGACATCGGCTTCCCACCGATGAACCCATCTCCATCCGTGGCTCATTCACCCGTTCTCATCACAACAACCACTCTCAAATATCCATACAGGAGTCCCTCATGAAATTCCGCCTCCACGCCAATTCCATCCGCCTCCGCCTCTCCCGCTCCGAAACCGATCAACTCCTCACCGAAACCCCCCTCATCGCCACCACCCAATTCTCCCCCAACACGCCCTCACCTGCCGCCTCGAACTCGCCAACACCCCCCACATCTCCGCCCATCTACACCACACCTCCGACGGCACCCTCATCACCATCACCCTCCCCCGCCTTGAAGCAAAAACCTGGGCCGCCAGCACCACCGAAGGCCTCTACGCCGAACAACCCAACGCCACCACCACCCCCCTCGCCATCGCCATCGAAAAAGACTTCTCCTGCCTCCACCCCCACAACCCCGCCGAAAACACCGACACCTTCCCCAACCCCGCCGCAAACAAATAACCTCCCACTTCAAACCCCTTTTAGCGCCCTCGAACGCGACGACGACTTGCTTCACCCAAAAATCGCCATTGCTCCCCTACAATAAACCCCCACCCGAATCCCCCTATTGTGCCCCCGAACGGGCTTGCCACGTCGCGTCACAACCTCCCACCCACACCGCGACAACAAAAAACATCACAACCTCTCTCACATCCAAACCCACCCCGCCATCCTCCCCATCATGGTTCCATCTCCTCCTCCCCAATCAACCGCCACCCTAACTTTCACCGCCCAACCCCCTCCCTCCGTTGACTTCCCCCCCCCATCCCGCGAAAATAACCATAACTGCGGCCTCAAAAAGAGCTTCGATTCCGTGAACAGTTCTGCCGAAATCGCCCCGTGGACCGGTACGATCCCACTGCCCGCGCCCGCCGCGCTTGGCTGGTGGGCCGCTCCACACGCCCACCCCATCACCGACCCCGCCGCTCAACGAAAAGCACTCCTCGATCTCCAGCAGCCCCTCTACCTCCTCAAGCACGACGACGCCATCGCCTTCGCTCAAGGTGGCATCGCAACCTTCGGCACCGAGTTCCCACCGCTCGACGCCGCCCCCATCGTCGCACTCGCCCCCGCCCTCCGAATCTCCCAACTCGGCGACCCCTCCTTCTGCGCCGACCACGACATCCAATTCCCCTACATGGCTCGGCGCGATGGCCAACGGAATCGCCTCCACCGACCTAGTCGATCGCCGCCGCGCAGCGCCGGATGCCTCGGCATCATTCGGCGCCGCCGGTCTCCGCTCTCACAAATCCAGAACGCCATCGACCGCCTCGCCGCCTCCCTCGCCGACCTCCCCTATTGCTTCAACCTTATCCACAGCCCCAACGAGCCCGCCCACGAACTGGCCGTCGTCGAACTCTATCTCCAGCGCGGCATCCGCCTTGTGGAAGCCGCCGCCTTACCTCGACCTCACACTCCCCGCCGTCCTCTATCGCGTCCACGGCATCCATCGCGATCGACGGACGGAGTCATCGCCGCCCAAACCGCATCATCGCAAAAGTCTCCCGCCCGGAAGTCGCCACCAAATGGTTCAGCCCGCCCCCTCCAAAAATGCTCGCCGAACTCGTCGCCGCCGGACAGCATCACCAAGACCACAGGCCGACCTCGCCGCACAAATCCCCATGGCCCAGGACATCACCGCCGAAGCCGATTCCGCCGGCCACACCGACAACCGCCCCGCCCTCACCCTCCTCCCCACCATGCTCGCCCTCCGCGACCGACTGCAGCAACAATTCCACTACCCCATGCCACTCCGCGTCGGACTCGGTGGCGGTATCGGAACCCCCGCCTCCGCCGCGGCTGCTTTCGCCATGGGCGCTGCCTACATCGTCACCGGCTCCGTCAACCAGGCCTGCATCGAGTCCGGCAGCAGCGACAAAGTCCGCCAACTGCTCGCGCAAACCCAGCAAGCCGACGTCATCATGGCCCCCGCGGCGGACATGTTCGAAATGGGCGTCAAACTCCAGGTCATCAAGCGCGGCACCATGTTTCCCATGCGCGCCGCCAAACTCTTCGAACTCTATCGCGCATACCCCAGCCTTGACGAAATCCCCGCACCCGAACGCGAGTCCATCGAAAAAACGATCTTCCGCGACTCACTCGACGACATCTGGCACAAGACCCGCGACTTCTTCATCGAGCTCGACCCCTCCCATGTCGAACGCGCCGACACGCGACCCCAAACACAAAATGGCCCTCGTCTTCCGCTGGTACCTCGGACTCTCCTCCCGCTGGGCCAACGCCGGCGACGCCGTCGCGGCAGGTCGATTACCAGATCTGGTGCGGACCCGCCATGGGGGCTTTCAATGAATGGACCAAAGACTCCTTCCTCGAAGAACCCGCCAACCGCCGCGTCGCCACCGTCGCCCTCAATCTCCTCTACGGCGCCGCCGTCACCACCCGCATCAACACCCTCCGAAACCAGGGCGTACGCCTCGACCCGGATCTGACCCGCATCGCCCCGCTCCCCATCCGCTCAATTTGAGGATCAACTGCATTGACTACCCCCGACAAAAATACATCGCAATTCTCCCCCGTCCCGCTCGCGATCATCGGCATGGGCTGCCTCTTCCCCAAGGCCGACTCCACCGAAGCCTTCTGGGCCAACATCAAGGGCGGCGTCGATGCCGTCACCGACATCCCCGACACCCACTGGAACCCCGCCAACCATTTCAACGGCGACCCCGCCGCCCCCGACATGACCTACGCCAGACGCGGCGCGTTCCTCGAGCCCATCGACTTCAACCCGCTCGAATTCGGCATCACCCCCAACAACGTCGAAGCCACCGACACCACCCAGCTCCTCGGCATGGTCGTCGCCCAGCAAGCCCTCCGCGACGCCGGATACTCCACCGGCGAAAGACGCCACCGACGGCCGACCCTTCAACCGCGATCAAACCAGCGTCATCCTCGGCGTCACCGGTGCCCTCGAACTGGTCATCCCGCTCGGCGCTCGCCTCGGCCACCCCATCTGGCGCAAAGCCCTCGCACGACGCCGGCGTCGACAAAACTGTCGCCGACGACGTCGTCCAGCGAATCTCCGACTCCTACGTCCCCTGGCAGGAAAACTCCTTCCCCGGACTCCTCGGAAACGTCGCCGCGGGGCGCATCGCCAACCGCTTCGATCTCGGCGGCACTAACTGCGTCGTCGATGCCGCCTGCGCCAGCTCGCTCGGCGCCCTGCACATGGCCGCCATGGAGCTCTACGCCGGTCGCTCCGACATGGCCATCACCGGCGGCGATCGATACCTTCAACGACATCTTCATGTACATGTGCTTCAGCAAAACGCCCGCTCTCTCGCCCACCGGAAACGCCCGCCCTTTCAGCGCCACCGGCTGACGGCACCATCCTCGGCGAGGGCCTCGGCGTCGTCATCCTCAAACGACTCGACTGACGCCCTCCGCGACGGCGACTCACATCCGCGCCGTCATCCGCAGCATCGGCTCCTCCAGCGACGGCAAAGGCAACGCCGTCTACGCACCCAGCGCCACAAGGCCAAATCAAATGCCTCCTCTCCGCATACCACCAGGCCGGCGTCTCACCCGACACCATCGAACTCGTCGAAGCCCACGGCACCGGCACCAAGGTCGGCGATGCCGTCGAAGCCGCACGCCATCAATCAGGTCTTCCGCGACGCCCAATCCCGACGGCGACCTGGTGCGCGCTCGGCTCCGTCAAATCCATGGTCGGACACACCAAGGCCGCCGCCGGTATCGCAGGCCTCATCAAAGCCGCTCTCGCACTCGACCACAAAGTCCTCCCACCCACCATCAAAGTCGATCAACCCCTCGACACCATCGAGCCGGGTAACTCCGCACTCTACGTCAACACCGAAAAACGCCCCTGGCTCCCACGCCCCGACCACCCGCGACGCGCCGGCGTCAGCGCCTTCGGCTTCGGCGGCAGCAACTTCCACTGCCTCCTCGAAGAACACCTCCCCACAAAAAAACAAATCGACTGGGACGACTCCGTCCAAATCCTCCCCTTCTCCGCCAACTCCCATGACCAACTCCTCCACGCCCTCCAATCCCTCGACACACAATCCCCCGCGTCCACGTGGGCCCAAACCCGCGCCGACGCCGCTCGCCTCCGCGCCGCATTCCGACCCGACGCCCCCTTCCGCCTCCTCATCGTCGCACAAAAACACCCCACCCTCTCCCCCATCCCAAAGCTCATCCAAAACGCCCTCCGCACACTCCAACAAAATCCCACTCGCCCCTCATGGAACACCCCCGACGGCATCTACTTCTCCTCCACCTCCCCCGGCCAACTCGCACTCCTCTTCCCCGGCCAAGGCTCACAATACGTCGGAATGCTCCGCGACCTCGCCTGCCAATTCCCCCACCTCCTCCTCTCCCTCGAAGCCGCCGACCACGCCTTCACCTCAACCTTCTCCCAACCCCACTCCGATCGCCTCTCCGACCGCATCTACCCCATCCCCGTCTTCACCGACGCCGCCCGCGCCCAACACGAATCCACCCTCTCCCACACCGCCACCGCACAACCCGCCATCGGTGCCGTCAGCCTCGGCGCCTGGCGCATCCTCCAGCATTTCTCCATCCAACCCCACGCCGCCGCCGGCCACAGCTTCGGCGAACTCGTCGCGCTCTGCGCCGCCGGCCGAATTGACGAACCTTCCCTCCACGCCCTCGCCGCCCTCCGCGGCCGAGCCATGGCCGACGCCGCGCACAACGCCGGCGCCATGCTCGCCGTCACCGCCTCCGCGCCCGAACTCCAAAAAATCCTCCACGCCCACAACCTCCATCTCACCCTCGCCAACAAAAACGCCCCCACCCAAACCGTCCTCTCCGGCACCACCGCCGAAATCGACCGCGCCGCTCAAACCCTCACCTCCCTCAACCTCAAACACAAACGCCTTGCCGTCTCCGCCGCATTCCACAGCCCCCTCGTCGCCGACGCCCAAATCCCCCTAGCCGCCGCTCTCCAAAAAATCCAAATCCACCCCGGCCACATCCCCGTCTTCGCCAATACCACCGCCTCCCTCTACCCCGCCGACCCCGCCGACGCCGCCGCACTCCTCGCCGCTCAACTCGCTCACCCCGTCGAATTCGTCTCCCAAATCGAACAAATCTACGCCTCCGGCATCCGCACGTTTATCGAAGTCGGCCCAAGTGGTAAACTATCCGGCCTCGTCAAGGCCATCCTTGGCGAACGCGAACACGTCGCCGTCGCTCTCGATGCCTCCTCCGGAAAACGCCCCGGCATCTTCGACCTCGCGTGCCTGCTCGCACAACTCGCCGCCTCCGGACACCCCATCGACCTCACCAAATGGGATGCCACCTTCGCGGCACGCATCGGTCCCCCGACCGCCAAAAAACCCGCAATGACCATGCGCCTCACCGGCGCCAATTACGTAAAACCAAAACCCACACGACCCCCAACCCCAAAAGCCGAAACCCTCACCACCAACCCCCAACAAAAAAGGCCCACATCCGTGAACCCCAACCCCTCCACAACCCCCGCACCCACCCACTCGGCACCCACCTCCCCCGCCCTCGCACACGCCCTCCAAACCACCCAACAAAGCATCCTCCTCCTCCAAAAAATGCACGAACAAACCGCCCAACTCCACCAACAATACCTCCACGGCCAGGAAGCCGCCCAACAATCCCTCCACCAACTCCTCCAACAACAAATCCACCTCCTCACCACCACCTGCGGCCTCACCCCCCCAACCCCCACCCCACTCCCAACCCCAATTCCAACCCAACCCCAACTAAAACCCCAAAAAACCTCCCTCCCCACAACCAACGGACACCCCCCCACAAAAACCCCCACAAAAACCCCCACCCCAACCCCCACCCAACCCACCCCCGATCTCGACATGCCCGCTCCAACGGGCTTGCCACGTCGCGTCCCCAACCAAACCCCCCCCTCCCCTCCCCCTTCATCATTCATCATTCAAAATTCAGAATTCCAATCCACCCTCCTCCAAGTCATCGCCGAAAAAACCGGCTACCCCGTCGAAATGCTCGAACTCGACATGACCCTCGACACCGACCTCGGCATCGACTCCATCAAACGCGTCGAAATCCTCTCCGCACTCCAAACCCGGCTCCCACACGCCCCCATCGTCAAACCCGAACACCTCGCCCAACTCCAAACCCTCCGCCAAATCACCACCTTCCTCTCCACCCCAGAACCAACCCCCAACCACCCCACCACCAACCATCCCACCCCCGATCTCGACATTGCCGATCCAACGGGCTTGCCACGTCGCGCCCCTCCCCTCCCCCTTCATCATTCATCATTCAAAATTCAGAATTCCAATCCACCCTCCTCCAAGTCATCGCCGAAAAAACCGGCTACCCCGTCGAAATGCTCGAACTCGACATGACCCTCGACACCGACCTCGGCATCGATTCCATCAAACGCGTCGAAATCCTCTCCGCCCTCCAAACCCGCCTTCCCTCCGCCCCCATCGTTAAACCCGAACACCTCGCCCAACTCCAAACCCTCCGCCAAATCACCACCTTCCTCTCCACCCCAGAACCAACCCCCACCACCAACCATCCCACCCCCGATCTCGGAATACCCGCTCCAACGGGCTTGCCACGTCGCGCCCCCTCCCCCCCCACCCAAGACACCCCCACCCCGCCCCCTTCATCATTCATAATTCAAAATTCAGAATTCCCCCCCCCCTCGACCGCCAACTCCTCACCGTCGTCCCCCTCACCTCCACCACCCGCCCCACCCTCCACCTCCCCGCCGCCGCCACCCTCTGGATCACCGACGACGGCACCGACCTCTCCCCCCAAATCTGCAAAGCACTCCGCAACCCCCCACACAACCTCAACCCCATCCTCGTCCCCCTCGACGCCCCCGCCCCCCCCCCACCACCCCCCTCTTCGGCCTCCTCATCGTCGCGCCCCCGCATCCTTCCAACGAATTCATCCAACACGCTTTCCAACTCGTCCAACGCGCCGCACCCGCACTCCGCAACGCCGGCAAATCCCACGCCGCTTTCCTCGCCAGCGCTTCCTCCATGGATGGCTGCTTCGCCCTCAACGGCCATACCCCCAAAAACCCCCTCACCGGTGGCCTCGCCGGCCTTGTCAAAACCGCTTCCCACGAATGGCCCGAAGTCGCCTGCAAATCTCTGGATCTCTCTCTGGACCTCTCCCACGACCTCCCCGCCATCGCTCAACAAATCGCCGAAGAACTCCTCCTCAAAGGACCCTCCGAAGTCGGTATCTCCTCCCACGGCCGCTGCGAAACCCGCCTCGTCCGTAAACCCCTCAACGGCGAAGTCGGTCAATCCTCTCTCACCGCTGACGATGTCGTCGTCGTCACCGGCGGCGCACGCGGTGTCACCGCCGCCGTTTCCCTTGCCCTCGCCAAAGCCTACCGCTGCAAACTCCTCCTCCTCGGACGCAGCCCGCTCCCCACCCCCGACCCCGCATGGCTCGCCACCCTCACCGATGAAGGCCAAATCAAAAAAGCCCTCGCTGCACACACCCTCGGCACAACCCCACGCACCATCGAAGAACAATACCGCCGCCTCCTCGGCAACCGCGAAATCCTCCACAACCTCCAACAAATCCAATCCGCCGGCGCCACCGTCCTCTACCGCTCTCTCGACGTCCGCGATACCGCCGCCGTCGCCGCCGCCATCCACGAAGCCCGCGACGCCCTCGGCCCCATCACCGGTATCATCCACGGTGCCGGCGTCCTGCAAGACCGCCTCATCGAACAAAAAACCGCTCAACAATTCGACGAAGTATTCTCCACCAAAGTCGGCGGTTTCAACGCACTCCTCCACGCCGTCCGCGACGACCAACTCAAAGTCATCGTCGCTTTCTCATCCTCCACCGGACGCTTCGGCCGCAAAGGACAGGTCGCCTACGCCGCCGCCAACGAAGTCCTCAACAAACTCGCCCAACAAGAAGCTCACCAACGACCCGCCTGCCGCGTCCTCAGCATGAACTGGGGTCCCTGGGAAGGCGGAATGGTCACCCCACAACTCCGCCGAATCTTCGAAAACGAAGGCGTCGGACTCATCCCTCTCCAGGCCGGTGCCGACTACCTCGTCCGCGAAATGTCCACCCCCGCCGGAGGCCCCGTCGAAATCGTCATCTTAGGCCACCATAGTGCCCCGGGTTCACCCGGGATAACCCCTCCCACCCACCTCACCACCCCAGTTTCACCCGGGATAACCCCACCCACCCACCTCACCGCCCCCAATTCCCCCGCGACCCCCACCCTCGCCTTCGAGCGAGAACTCTCCCTCCACTCCCACCCCTTCCTCCGCTCCCACGTCCTCAAAGGCAAAGCCGTACTCCCCGCCGCCATCATCATCGAATGGCTCGCACACGCCGCCATCCACGAAAACCCCGGCCTCCTCTTCCACGGCTTCGACGACCTCCGTATCTTCAAAGGCGTCACTCTCTCCAAAAAAGACGCCATCCACCTCCGACTCCTCGCCGCTCCCCCCGTCTCCCTCCACGGCATCGAACACGTACTCGTCGAACTCCGCAGCGGCACCACCCTCCACGCACGCGCCACCATCCTCCTCGCCACCCGCCTCGCCGACGCGCCTCCCATCACCGCCCCTCTCGCCGACCAACCCTGTTCCGCACCCGACTCCCTCTACACCGATGGCCGCCTCTTCCACGGCCCAGACCTCCACGCCATCACCTCCGTCCAGGGCCTCTCCCCCGAAGGTATCATCGGCCACGCCCTCGCCGCGCCCGCCCCTACCGCCTGGATGAAAAATCCTCTCCGCTCCACCTGGCTCACCGACCCACTCGCCATCGACGCCGCATTCCAACTCATGATCCTCTGGTGCTTCGAAACCCACGCCGTCGGCTCCCTCCCCACCAGCATCGCCTCCTACCGCCAACACCAAAAATCATTCCCCACCACCGGAACCCGCATCCAAATCTCCATCACCCACGCCGGCGAACACTCCGCCGAAGCCGCCATCGCCTTCCTCACCCCCACCGGCTCCCCCATCGCCACCATCACCGCCTACGAATGCGTCATGGACCCCACCCTAAAATCCGCCTTCACCACCAACACCCTCCCCTAAAAACGCACCCCCCCCTCCAATCACCCCACCCCCAATCTCGACCTGCCCGCTCCAACGGGCTTGCCACGTCGCGTCCCCCCCAATATGGCCCCACCTAAAAAATGTACCACCCCCCCCCCAAAAAAAAATGTGGCACGGTCGCCCCCGACCGTGATCGATGAAATGGCCTCAACGGCCATTCCATCGATGCCGCGAACCACATAAACCCCCCTCACCACCTATCCAAGAAGAACAAAAAAACCGCTCAAACCGGCTTGCCTTTTCGCGGCAAAATCACCCCATGTACACCCCAAACCATCTCACCCCCACCCACCACCAGCACTCCGAGACGCGCCCATAAGGAAGCGTTAAACCCCTCCCCAATCATCCACTCCCCACAACGCATCAAATACCCCCTAAAATAAAACCTCAGAAACCCCACCCATAAAACATAAAACCCCCAACAAAAAAAGCCCCAACGGAGCCCACAAAAATAGCCAGAGGTGACCAACGGGAACCCCTGGACAAAAGCCCCAAAATACTCCCCCAAGCCCCAACGGGGCGACCGATCATCCCCAACCTAAACCCCAACACCCCCAAATAACCGCCCCTCGCGGTTCACATGACCCCCAAACCGCAAACGCCGCAATTCATTTCACTTCGCAACTATATACAAACCGACTTTGCAAAAAGCGCGCATCAAAATTTACGACGAACGATTCATCCGAACATAAAAATTCGGTCCAGTGATTACCAGCGTGCTGTCGCCTTCGAGACGGCCATCGAATTTCCGGTCAAGATCGATAATCCGAATGCCGGAACCAATGGCCTCCCAATGAAGAGTGCGTAATTCGTCGGGCGGCGGGGGTTGAATAAATATGCCCGGCTGTGTTGCAATGAGAATGGCCGTACCATCGCCAACAATATCCAGTTGAAAAGAATTGGTGCTTACGATGGATTTTCCGTGGATTTCGTTCGCACGCCAATACCCGACGAAGGGGTTTGCGGAAGGTATTGCAGGCCGCGACGCCGCAGCCTGATGATTCGCCATCTGACACCCCCCTATCGCTGCCAATACCGCAACCAGAACAAAACCCCTCATCATCTGACGCATATTTATTCTCCGCTGAAGAATTGATTTACCTCGATGGTAGCGGAACCCAACCGAAAAGCCATCGCCTCGTTTGAACGGGCAATTACAAACTCAAAGGCAGCTAAAAAAAAGAGGCCCGCAATCGCGGACCCCGTTCTTCAATGCGTTGCAATGCGTCACTTGCCGCCAAAAACCCAGCGTCCCAATTTTTGAAGAGCAGTATCTTTACGGCCCTCTGACAATTTAGCGATGCGGTCGTTGGTAGCTTGGGTTTCCTTCGCTAACCGTTCCAACAGTCCCGCCGAACCAATCTCCTGATTCGTCTTATGGTTGAGCTGCAACGGCTGATCGACTTGGATTGTCATCGGTTGACTCCTTGGGATGGAGCTTCGCTGGAAGGCTTGCCCACAGAAAAATCATACCCCCAACCACTGCGAAAGCAATACCCTTTGCAAGGGCCTCCTCCGCCGCATTCAGCCGGGATCCTTCCTTCGCATTCCGCTCCTTAAGGTCCAGATACGCTCGATATGTGCATTCAAACACCCGAGTATTTGTCGGCTTTGGCTCATCGGCAATTTGAATCTCCATTAAGTCCGCCGACATTCCTTTATTCCTTTTGGGCTTATAATAAAGCCTGAATATCGCCCAGAGCATGAATCCAACGGAGACAGTAATTAGCACGTGAATGATAATGGTCCACACCGGCGATAACATCGCGCGGGAAGGTACGTCGTATAGCCAGGAAAATGAAAGCAGGTTCACGCTCAGAATGCCCACGATGCCGCCTGCGATCAATTGGACTCGGCCCGCGATCCGGTCGGCGTTATCCGTGGCAGAGTCCCACAGTCTGGCCGCATGGTCCACCAATACTTCATCAACATCAGAGCTGAAAATATTTTGCCCCACCGTGGACGTAGGCAGCAGTGGCGGTTGTGGCGTTGTCATGACCTGATATCCCCGGAACGCTTTGTACGCGGGACGCATCCTCACACGCGCAAATTATTCGGTCAAGCCATGTGGCACCCCAACCTTCTCACCCACACACTCCGAGACGCGCCGCCCGGAAGCACGATCCCCCCCGCATTTCCCACTCTACCATGAACCCCAACCCCCAGGTACCCTCACAAAAACTCACCCTCTTGGTGCCTTAGTGGTTAAAAAATTCCATACCCCAGCAGAAGCCCCCCCGCCTTCCACAAGTGCAGCCCCCAACCAATTCTCAATCACAGTTGATAATCCCCCGCCAATCCGTTACCCATAAACTAAATCCCTCAAACCCCCCCGGAGCCCCCCTTGACCCCTCACCCCCAAATCGCCATCGTCGGCCTCGGAGCCGTCTTCCCCAGCTCCCCCACCATCGAGCACTTCTGGACCCACATCCTCGCCGCCCACTCCCTCTCCCGCGAAGTCCCCCCAAACCGCTGGCCACTCCCCCCCGCCGACGCCTACGCCCCTCATCTCGCTCCCGACAAAGTCTACTCCACCCGCGGCTGCTTCATCGACGACTGGCGCTGCGACCCCGAAGGCCTCGCCATCGACCCCGGCCTCCTCAACCGCCTCGACCCCATGTTCCATCTCCTACTCCGCGCAGGACGCGCCGCTTGGCGCGACACCAAAACCGCCGCCATCGATCTCCAAAAAGTCGGCATCATCATCGGTAACATCGCACTCCCCACCGACAAATCCTCCGCCCTCACCGACGAACTCTTCGCCCCGCTCTTCGACCAAAAAATCCTCGGCCAACACCCCACACCCTCCACTCCCACCGATCCTCTCAACCGCTTCGTCGCCGGACTCCCCGCCGGTATCCTCGCCAAAGCCCTCGGCCTCGGCGGCGGAACCTTCACCCTCGACGCCGCCTGCGCCTCCTCCCTCTACGCACTCAAACTCGCCGCCGATGAACTCCAAGCAGGACGCGCCGACCTCATGCTCACCGGAGGCGTCTCACGGCCCGACTGCCTCTACACCCAGATGGGCTTCTCTCAACTCCACGCCCTCTCTCCCTCCGGCCGCTGCGCACCCTTCGACGCCGCCGCCGACGGGCTCGTCGTCGGCGAAGGCGCCGGTATCCTCACACTCAAACGACTCGACGACGCACTCCGCGACGGCGACCACATCTACGCCACCATCGCCGCCGTCGGGCTCTCCAACGACATCGCCGGAAACCTCATGCAACCCAACTCCGACGGCCAACTCCGCGCCATGCACGCCGCTTACCATCAAGCCCAATGGAGCCCCCAAACCATCGACCTCATCGAATGCCACGGCACCGGTACCCCCATCGGCGACGCCGTCGAATTCAACAGCCTCCAACAACTCCATCATATAGCCCCGGGTTCACCCGGGATAACCTCACCTACCGAAGACCCCGCCCTCGAACACCCCCCTAAACCCTGCATCATCGGCTCCGTCAAAAGCAACGTCGGCCACCTCCTCACCGCCGCCGGTGCCGCTGGCCTCATCAAAATCCTCCTCGCCATGCGCGACCAAACCCTTCCCCCCACCGCAAACTTCTCCTCACCACCCGACACCCTCCAACTCCCCAACTCCCCCTTCAGAATCCTCCGCGAACCCCAACCCTGGCCCCGCCCCAAAAACCACCCACGCCGCGCCGCCATCAGCGGCTTCGGCTTCGGCGGAATCAACGCCCACGCCCTCCTCCAACACTGGGACCCCCAACCCCACCCCCCCTCAAGCCCCAAACCCCAAGCCCCAAGCCCCAAGACTCAAGACTCAAGACTCAAACCCCACGCCCCCCCCATCGCCATCATCGGCATGTCCGCCCACTTCGGCCCCTGGAAAAACCTCACCGCCTTCAAACACCACCTCTTCTCCACCGACACCACACCCCCAACCACCCCCACCCGCTGGTGGGGCCTCGAATCCGCACAACACGCCAAAGGCTACTTCATCGACGAAGTCCGAATCCCCCTCGGCCGTTTCCGCATCCCACCCGCTGAACTCGCCGACATGCTCCCCCAGCAACTCCTCATGCTCCAGGTCGCCGCCGACGCCTTCGACGACGCTGGCCTCGGCGACATGACCCACGAACGACTCGACACCGGCGTCTTCATCGGCATCGGACTCGACCTCAACACCACCAACTTCCACTTCCGCTGGACCCTCCAGCGACAAAGCCCGCGACTGGGCCCGCCGACTCCACCTCAACCTCTCGGACGCCGAACTCGCCGCCTGGACCGCCCAACTCCGCGACGCCGCCGGACCCGCCCTCAACGCCAACCGCACCATGGGTGCCCTCGGCGGAATCGTCGCCAGCCGAATCGCCCGCGCATTCCACATCGGCGGACCCGCCTTTACCCTCTCCAGTGAAGAATCCTCCAGCCTCCGTGCCATCGACGTCGCCGTCCGCGCACTCCAGCGCGGCGAACTCCGAATCGCGCTCGCCGGCGCTGTCGATTTCGCCGCCGACCCCCGGGCGGGATCTGGTAATCACGAGGCGGGGATAGGGCATGATCGGGGCATGACCCCCCTCGGAGAAGGCGCCGGAGCGCTCATTTTGAAGCGAAAAGACGACGCCCTCCGCGACGGAAACCGCATTTACGCCCTAATAACCGCACTCGGAGCCGCCAACGGCCCCAATTCCCACCGCACCGCACTCTCCCGCACCCTTTTCGCCTCCCACAACCCCCCCACCGCGCCCCGCACCCTCCCCAGCGCCGCCCGAGACGTCGGCCACGCCGGTGCCGCCGCCGGCATCGCCTCCACCATCAAGACCGCACTCTCCCTATACCACCACACCCTCCCAAAATTCCGTTCCAACCCCCCCCGCCATTGGCTCCGCAACCGCATCCACGGCCCACGACAAGCCCGCGTCACCTCCCTCAGCACCGACGGCAACTGCATCCACGCCATCCTCCAACAACCCGACAATCCCACCCGCCCCACCCCGCCCCTCCTCCCCCCAAAAGAATCCCTCCTCCTTGCCACCGGCACCAACCCCACCGAACTCCTCGCCACCCTCGACCGCCTCGAAAAATCCCTCGCCGCCACAAAATCCACTTCCCTCCACCCATTTGCCCACACCTGGTTCCACACCACATATAGCCCCGGGTTCACCCGGAACCTCACGATCAGCTTCCTCCCCAACAGCATCGCCCACCTCCAAAAACTATTGCCCCAGGCCCGCGCCGCCGTCCAATCCGCCACACCCATCGCCTCCGACGGCCTCTTCTACTCCCCCCACCCCCTCGCGCCAACGGCAAAATCGCCTTCGTCTTCCCCGGCGCCGGAAACCAATTTCCCGGCATGGCTCAGGAACTCGCAGCCCAATTCCCCTCCATACTCCAGCACCAGGACACCGAAAACGAACACCTCCTCTCCCAGTTCGCCATGGGACAATTCTGGAACCCCAACGGCACAAAAAACCTCTCCCATCGCGACGCAATCTTCGCCCAGGTCTCACTGGGCACATTCACCCACGACCTGCTCGCCGGCTTCGGCGTCGCGCCGGACGCCGCCATCGGCTACAGCCTCGGTGAATCCACCGCACTATTCGCCACCCGCGCCTGGCCCCCCGCCACCCGCGACCAAATGCTCGCCCGCATGCACCATTCCACCCTCTTCACCAGTGATTTGGCCGGCCCCTGCAACGCCGCTCGCGCCGCCTGGAAACTCCCCCATAATGAACCCGTCGACTGGATCGTCGGCGTCGTCGACCGCTCCAGCGAAACCGTGCAACAGGCGCTACACCGTCGGTCCCGCGTCTACCTACTCATCGTCAACACATTCAACGAATGCGTCATCGGCGGCCAACGACATGCAGTAAACCAACTCGTCGCCCATCTCGCCTGCACATTCCATCCCGTCGAAGGTGTCACAACCGTGCATTGCGAGGTCGCCAAATCCGTCGAGGATGCCTACCGCCAATTGCATCTTTTCGACGTAACGCCGCCCAAAAATGTGCGCTTCTACAGCGGGTCCCGGGGCGAGTCCTACGAGGTCACACGCGAATCAGCGGCGGATTCCATCGTACGCCAGGCCATCGCCCCGTTCGATTTTACAAAGGTGATCCAGCGCGCCTACGCCGACGGAATACGCCTGTTCGTGGAAATGGGCCCCGGCGCATCCTGTACGCGAATGATCGATCAGATTCTCACCGACAAACCCCATCTCGCCCGCTCAATCTGCGTGCCCGCACAAAACAATACGGCACTCCTGCTGCGAACCCTCGCCCACCTTGCCAGCGAAGGGGTGCCGGTGAATTTGCAGCTTTTGTATGGAGAACCAGTGCAGGAAGAGCCTCCCGCATCGCGCACGATTGCCGTGATGCCCGGTGGCGAGCCGTTCAAAGTGCCGCTTCCCCCCACCCCCTCCCCCCCATCCATCGCCCCGTGGAAGCAACCCGCCCATCCAAACTTCCTCCTCCGGAAATGCTCCCCGATGCGATGCAACCCCTGATGGCACAAATGGCCGCCACGCACGTGGCCCACGCACGCGCACAGGAATCATTCCTCCGCATTTCCCAGAACAGCGTCCATGCCATGCACGAGGTCATCTCGTTCCAGATGGCCCTCGCGGGAAATCCCACAGCAACTTCAACGGACTGGCCACCGCCCGTGCAGGATGTGGCGCTGGGCCGCGACATGTGCATCGAATTTGCCATCGGATCGCTCGGCAAAGTGCTGGGGCCCGCATTCGCCCACGTGGATGCCTATCCCACTCGCGTACGCCTGCCCGATGAGCCGCTCATGCTCGTGGACCGCATTGTGTCGATCGAAGGCGAAGCGAACTCCATGACCGGCGGGCGCGTGGTCACCGAGCATGATGTTCACGCGGGCGCGTGGTATCTCGACGCGGGACGCATTCCCACCTGCATCGCCGTCGAAGCGGGGCAGGCGGATCTTTTTCTCTCCGGGTATCTCGGCATTGATTCGATCACGAAGGGCCGAGCGGTTTATCGGTTGCTCGATGCGGTCGTGACGTTCCATTCGCCGCTGCCCCAGGCCGGGCAAGACGATTGTGTATGACATCGTGATCGATCATTTCTTTCGGCAGGGCGAGACGCTATCTCTTCCGGTTCCATTTTGACGCAACCGTGGATGGCGAACTGTTCTTAACGATGACCAACGGCTGCGCCGGTTTCTTCACCGAAGCAGAGCTGGCGGCCGGGCAGGGAATCGTGCTGACCTCCATCGACAAACGACCGCTCCCAGGCAAACGTGCCCGAATGGCACGATCTTGTCCCGATGACCGTAGAATCGTACAGCGACGCACAGGTCGATTCGCTCCGTCGCGGCGATCTGGCCGCGTGCTTTCGGGACCGCGTTCGCCGAATTTGCCTCTCACACAACCGATCGGACTTCCGAGCGGGCGGATGACACTCGTGCATCGCGTGTTTCTGCTGGATCCGACCGCAGGACGCTACGGGCTCGGACAGATCACCGGCGAGGCGGACATTCATCCGGACGATTGGTTTTTGACCTGCCATTTTGTGGATGACCGCGTCATGCCCGGCACGCTGATGTATGAATGTTGCCTGCACACGCTGCGGATTTATCTGTGCGGATGGGATGGGTGGGCGAAGCAGGGCGCGGTGGCCTATGAGCCGATGGCCGGGGTCGCGAGCCAGTTGAAGTGCCGGGGCCAGGTGACGGCGCGACGAAGAAGGTGCAGTACGAAGTGACGCTGAAGGAGATCGGCTATCAGGAGGACGGGACGCCCTATGTGATCGCGGATGCGCTGATGTATGCCGATGGGAAGGCGATTGTGCAGATGGTGAATATGTCGGTGCGGCTGAGGGGTTGACGCGCGAAAAAGTGGAGCGGCTGTGGGAGGCGAGGAATGCGGAAGCGACAACGCTGACAAGGTCAGCAGGCGACTGTTCGATGCGGAGCGCATCACGGCGTTTGCGGTGGGGAATCCGTCGGAGGCGTTTGGGGAGCGGTATCGGATGTTTGATCCGGGCGAGCAGCGAAAAATTGCGCGGTTGCCCGGGCCGCCGTATCAGTTTTTGGATCGCATCACGCTCGATCGAAAAATGCGAGCCGTGGAAGTTGGCGGCGGGCGGCAGTGATCGAGGCGGAATACGATGTGCCGGCCGATGCCTGGTATTTCCGCGCGAATCAGCAGGATGGGCGTGGCGAAATGCCGTTCGCGGTGCTGCTCGAAATCGCGTTGCAGCCCTGCGGGTGGCTGGCGGCCTATCTGGGTTCGGCGCTGGCGAGCGAGGTCGATATGCGAGTTCCGCAACCTCGGCGGCAGCGCGACGCAACTTCGCCCGGTGCACCGCGACGATCGGCACGCTCACCACCACCGATCAAGATCACCAATGTGTCGAACTCCGGCGGGATGATCATTCAGCATTTCGATATGGCGGTTCGCTGCGACGCGGGCGAAGTTTACAAGGGGAATACCTATTTCGGGTTCTTCTCGCAAGGAGGCGCTGGCCAATCAGGTCGGCATTCGCGATGCGGCGCGTGTATCAGCCGACCCCGGGGAGTCGCGCGCGGCGAAGCATTTTGATGTATCCGGAAAGCTCGCCGTTTCCCGATCGCGCAGATGCGGATGGTGGATCGGGTCGATCTGTTTGATGCCGGCGGGCGGGCCGAAGGGCTGGGGTTCATTCGCGGGACGACCCGGGTGAATACGGAGGCGTGGTTCTTCAAGGCGCACTTTTTCGAGGATCCGGTGTGGCCGGGGTCGCTGGGGTTGGAATCGTTTTTGCAGTTGTTGAAGGTGGTCGGCGTATCGGCGATGGGGCGGATGACAACGGTCGACGGTGCAATTCCAGACGATGACGCGCGGGCGAAAAGCATTCGTGGATTTACCGCGGCCAGATTGTGCCGACGGACCGAGAAGTGACCGTCGAGGCGGTGATCACGGAGATCGATGATGCCCGGCACCTCGTGCGGGCGGATGGGTTTCTGATCGTGGACGGCCGGGTGATCTACCAGATGAAGGACTTTGCCATTACGATGGAGTTTTCCTCCGGAGCGCGGATGATGAACTACCAGCATGTCCATCTTGAATCGTTCGGCTACGAGTTGGCGCCGGTGGTCGTGACTTCGGCCGAGTTGGAGGCGCGGCTCGCGCCGCTGTATGAGGCGCTGCGGATCGCGCCGGGGCAGTTGGAGGCGCTGACGGGCATCACGGAACGCCGGTGGTGGAACGAGGATCACGCGCTTTCGGATGGTGCCGCGGCGGCGGCGAAGAAGGCGCTGGCGAAATCGGAAGTGCAGGCGAAGGATATTCAGGCGCTGATTTATGCGGGCGTCTGCCGGGAGAATTTTGAGCCGGCGACCGCCTGTGCGGTGGCGGCGGACTTGGGCATTGCGCCCGATGCGTTTGTCTACGATATTTCCAACGCCTGCCTCGGCGTGCTCAATGGGATCATCGACATCGCCAACCGCATCGAGCTGGGGCAGATCACGGCGGGGATGGTGGTCTCGTGCGAATCGGCCCGGGAGATCAATGACATCATGATTCGCAAGATGCTCGATCTGCCGACGATGCAGACGTTCACGCAATCGCTGGCGACGCTGACGGGCGGGTCCGGAGCGGTGGCGGTGATTCTCACGCATGCGTCCGTGTCGAGGGAAAAGCGGCGGCGGTTGATCGGGGCGGCGACGCAGTCGGCTCCGGAGCATCACATGCTTTGCCGGTGGGGAATCGCGGCCGACCCGGCGACGCCGAACAGCATCTCGCAATTCATGACGACCGATTCGGTCTCGGTGTTGAAATATGGCGTGGAGCTGGGCCTGCGCACGTGGAAGGAGTTTTCTGCAGACGCTGGGCTGCGGCGCCGGAGCGGGATTGAAAAGGTGATTTGCCATCAGGTGGGGCAGGGACATCGGAATACCATTTTGCAGGAACTGGGGATTTCCGCGGACAAGGATTTCTCGACGTTTCCTTATCTGGGGAATATCGGGACGGTGTCGCTGCCTCTGACGGCGGCGCTGGCGGAGCAGCGGCAATTTCTGAAGGCGGGCGATCGGGTGGGTTTTCTGGGCATCGGCAGCGGGCTTAACTGCATGATGCTGGGATGGGAATGGTGACGATGCGATGGCGAGCGATTTTCCTGATTATCCGTTTGCCGGCCATCATCTCGATCTTGGGGGGCGGGGATTCGGCTTCATTACATTGATGAAGGGCCGCGCGAGCGGAGCCGGTGTTGATGGTGCATGGGAATCCGACGTGGTCGTTTTTCTATCGGCAGCTGATTGCGGCACTGCGCGGGCGATATCGGACGATTGTGCCGGACCATATCGGGATGGGACTTTCGGATAAGCCGGAGGAGTCGCGGTATGAGTTCACGCTGAGCCGGCGCGTGGCGGATTTGGAAGCGTTGGTGGATTCGCTGCATCTGCATAAAGCCGATTGACGCTGATGGTGCATGATTGGGGCGGCATGATCGGGATGGCGTATGCGGCGCGGCATCCGGAGAGGATTGCGAGAATTGTCGTGTTGAACACCGGGGCGTTCACGCTTCCGCCGACGAAGAAAATGCCGTGGCAATTGAAGCTGGCGCGAACGCCGTTTCTGGGGGCGCTGCTGGTGCGGGGATTCAATGCGTTTTCCGAGGGGCGGTGAAGGATTGCGTGATGAAGCCGATGTCGGAGGAGGTGCGCGCGGGTATGTGGCGCCGTATGACTCGTGGCACAATCGTCTGGCGGTGCATCGGTTTATTCAGGATATTCCGCTGCAGGCGGGCGATCGGGCGTTTGATGTGGTGGCGAATACCGAGAAGAGCCTTGCCGGGTTTCGGAAGATTCCGATGCTGATTTGCTGGGGGATGAAGGATTTTGTGTTTCGATGTTCATTTTCTGAATCGGTGGGTGGATTGTTTCCGGATGCGGAGGTGCATCGGTTTGCGGATGCGGGGCATTATGTGCTGGAAGATGCGGGCGTCGGAGATTGTGGGGTTGGTGGAGAGTTTTTTGCGCAAGCATCCGGTCGAGGCGTCGGTGACGATGACGACGCGATCGGTCAACATTGCATCGCACCTGACGGCGATGGCGCAGGAGCAGCCGACGACGGATGCGATGTTGGCCGATCCGCGGCGGGATGCACGGGGTTTAGTTGAAGTTACGCGCACTGCAACTACGAGCAGCTTGAAGGAGAAGTGATGCGATTGCGGGTGGGCTTGGCGCAGTTGGGGATTGCGGCTGGGGACGCGGGTGGCGTTGTGCGTGCGGCCGGGGATTGAGTTTTTTGCGATCACGTTTGCGTTGTTCAAGATGGGCGCGGTGCCGGTGTTGATCGATCCGGGGATTGGGTTGAGGAATTTTGGCCGATGTGTTTCGCAGGCGGAGCCGTCGGCGTTTATTGGCATTCCGCTGGTGCATTTGCTTCGCCGGGTGCTGGGGTGGGCGAAGAAGACGAACCGTGTAAATATCACGACGGGGAGGTTCGGCGGGATATCGCTGACGCGGGTTGAAGGGCTTGCGCCGCAAGGCGCGGCGATCGATGGCAATTGCGATAACGGCGAAGGCACGGCGGCGATCCTGTTCACTTCGGGTAGCACCGGGCCGGCGAAGGGGGTCGTGTATACGCACGCTAATTTTGATGCACAGATTCGTGCGCTGCGGGAGACGTATGGCATTGAGCGCGGGCGAGATGGATCTGGCGACGTTTCCGTTATTTGGACTTTTTGGGCCGGCGCTGGGCATGACGACGGTGATTCCGGATATGGATTTCACGCGGCCCGGTTTTGTGGAGCCGCGGAATATTATTGATCCGATTCGGCAGCTTCGGGATCACGAATATGTTTGGGTCGCCGGCGTTGATCGATCGCGTGGGGCGGTATGGGGTGGCGAATCGTGTGAGCCTTCCGTCTTTGAAGCGGGTGATCTCGGCGGGGGCGCCGGTGCCGAGTGCGGTGCTGGAGCGGTTTTCCACGATGCTTTCTTCTGGGGCGCAGATTTTTACGCCTTATGGTGCGACGGAGGCGCTGCCGGTGACTTCGATTGGCAGCGCGGAGATTTTGCAAGAGACAGCGGCGCGGACGGATGGCGGCGAAGGGGTTTGCGTGGGGCGGCCCGTGGAGAATATGCGGGTACGGATTATTGAGATTACGGATTTGCCGATTGCGAGGTGGGCGGACGATCTTGTGCTGCCGGCGGGACGCATCGGCGAAATTGTGGTGCAGGGATCGGTGGTGACGCGGGAATATTTTAATCGGCCGGAGGCGACGCAGGCGCGCGAAGATTGAGGAGGAGGCGGGAGGGTTTTATCATCGGATGGGGGATGTGGGATATTTTGATGAGGCGGGGCGGCTTTGGTTTTGTGGCCGCAAGTCGCAGCGTGTGCGGATGCGAGGGGAGGCAGGGGGGGGCGATCTGTTTAGTACACCGTTTGAGGGCGTTTTCAATACGCATCCGCAGGTGGCGCGGTCGGCGCTGGTGGGTGTTGAGCGCGGCGGAAACATGGAGCCGGTGATGTGCATTGAACGCACCGCCGACGGGAAGCGAGTGCGGGTCGAGCGGTTGCGGCAGGAATTGCTGTCGCTGGCACAGCGGCATGAACACACGCGCATCGTCCGCGACTTTTCTGTTTCATCCGCGATTTCCCGGTGGATATTCGGCATAATGCCAAAATTAATCGTGAGCAACTCGCGCTCTGGGCGCAAAGGAAACTGAGATGAAGTGCCTCGTGACCGGCGGCGGTGGTTTTTTGGGGATGGCGCTCGTCAAGCAGCTTCTGCGCGCAAGGTCACGCGGTTCGCACGTTTCAGCGCGGGCAATATCCGGCTCTTGCGGCGGCGGGGGCGGAAATGTTTTGCGGTGATCTTCTGGATGCGGCGGCCGTTGCTGAAGCGGCAAAGGGGATGGATGTGGTTTTTCATGTGGCGGCGAAGCCGGGGGTATGGGGGACGTACAAGGATTTTCATGCGCCGAATGTGATTGGGACTCAGAATGTGATTGCGGCTTGCCGGGGCGCGGGGTGGCGACGATTGATCTTTACGAGTTCGCCGAGCGTGGTGTTCAACGGGGCGGATGAGAGCAACATCACGGAGGCGGCGCCTTATCCGAAGCGATATCTGGCGCATTATCCGAAGACAAAGGCGATTGCGGAGCGGCTGGTGCTGGCGGCGAACTCGGCGGAATTGGCGACGGTGGCGCTGCGGCCGCATTTGATCTGGGGGCCGGGCGATCCGCATCTGGTGCCGCGGATTTTGGCGCGGGCACGCTCGGGGCGGCTTTCGATGATCGGCAAGAAGAAAAATCTGGTGGATTCGACGTACATTGATAACGCGGCGCACGGCGCATGTGCTGGCGGGTGATCGGCTGGCCATCGGTTCGGCGTGTGCGGGTAAGGCATATTTCATCAGCAATGGCGAACCGATTGCGATGGCGGATTTGATCCGTCGCATTCTTGCGGCGGCGGGGCTTGATCCGGTGATCCCGAATATTCCGGCGCGCATCGCCTATGCGGCGGGCGGGGCGATGGAGCTTGTCGCACAAATTGCTGCGGCTGAAGGCGGAGCCGCTGCTGACGCGATTTGTCGCGCGGCAGCTTTCCACGGCACACTGGTTCGATCTTACCGCCGCCAGACGCGACCTTGGGTATCAGCCGACGGTTTCGCTGGATGAGGGAATGCGGCGGCTTTCGGTAGTCGCTGCGGAGCGGCTCCGTCGAGGTTCGCACATGATCGAATTTGGCGACAAGATGCCGCAGGGGTTTGCGTTGTCGCCCGCGTGCCTCGACGTGTGGCTTGTGCCGACATCGATTTCGGCGGAAAGGCTTGCGTACTTTCATTCGCTGATTTCGGATGAAGAACGAGAACGCATTGGCCGCCTGAGAATTCCCGCGAAACGGGATGAGGCGGTTATTTCGCGCGGTGCTCTTCGCCAGATACTTGGCCTCCTATTGGATACCGATCCGACAATGCTCGCATTTGGCACTGGCCCTTTTGGCAAACCGTATCTCGAGCAAGATTTGAACAGCCGCGTACGATTCAATCTTTCGCACACAGCCGGGCAAGTGATGTTGGCGATGACGCTCGATCATGAGATCGGCGCGGACATTGAGCGCATTCGCACCGACATGGCGCACGAAGATTTGGCGCGGCGATTTTTTACGACGGGTGAATATGCGGCAATTGCGACGGCATCAGCGGTCGATCGGCCTCGAGCTTTTTTTAGATGCTGGTGCAGGAAGGAAGCGGTTCTTAAAGCGATGGGGCAGGGAATCTCGGCGGGGCTTCATAGTTTTGATGTGCCGGTGGATGCGGTGGCGGAATCGTTCCACGTATCGCGGCAGGACTTCGCAGGTGAAACTCGTTGGCTGTTGCACGACATCGATCTGAGCGACCCCTATGTTGCGTGCGTGGCGGTGGAATCCTGCGAGGCGACGGTGCGAAAGTGGGATTTTCCGTGGCAATGTTAGAGTCAACGCCAACCGCCGATGGTCGTTAGAGCACGTCGCGCACTTCGGACTGCAAGCCGCGAAACATCAGCAACCCCAGCGTGACAAACAGCACGATCCAACCCACCATCGCCGGCCATACCCATACCGGCGGCAGCGTCCCATCGAGAAAGACGTTGTGAATTGCACGAAAGAACGGATACGCCGGATTCAGCGGAAGACATCGCTGTACGTGCCGTCCGAGGATGCTTTCCATGTAAACAATTGGCGTGGACCACATCCATATCATTAAAAACACAATAAGGAATTGCGCCACGTCGCGGAAGAATACGTTCAACGTTCCCAATATGAGACCGATTCCGAATGCGACGATCTGCAGCATTAAACAAATGAGCGGCAACAGTGTCCATGTCCATGCCGCGTGGAGCCCGAGCGACAGCGAAAAAGCGATAAGAATCACGAGGCTGATTCCCAACTGCATCGTTGCCGTCACCGCCGCCGTCGCCACAAAAATATGACCGGGGATCGGCAGGCGCTTCAGATACGATGCATTTTCCTGAAAAGATGCCGTCCCCCGCGAAATCGCTTCAGAAAATGACACCCAGGGTAATACACCGCAACAAAGATAAATCACAATGTAATACTGCGCACCGTCTTTTCCGGCAGGCACGGGCATGATGTGCGAGAACACGATCCAATAGATGAAAATCTGCATAAATGGCGCAATGATATGCCAGAATAATCCCAGCCCGGTTCCGGCGTAGCGGTGACGAATGTCGCGCACGGCGTTCTGAAAAATGTAGGAGCGATAGCGAAAAAGATCGGTCAGCATGATCGGAAAGGCCCGTGCTTTTGTGTCAATATTGCATTATTGCGCTCGAATCGTAACCGCATTCGCAGCACACGACCATTGCCGCCCATCCCATCGCACGCCGCGCCGCGGGGATATTACATGAAGGTGTGATCCTCTATCGCCCAATGCCCCTGGGGGTTGTCGCGGCTTTGGCGCAGAATGCGCTTGCCGTGAAAAGGCCGGCCCGGAAGATCCGGCAGTCCTTTCATGGAGCGTCGGCACTCCATGAGCGACGCGAATGCCTCTCGCTGATACTCCGCCGTTTGGGTGCTCCGTTGGGCGGCACTCAGACGGAAGCCCGCCAGCGGAGAACATACGCCGTAGAGATTCGCATGGGCATAAAAGCGCCCCCACAGATCAAAATCAGCGGCGAGTGAAAAATGAGGCCGCACCGAACTGCCCGCTCGTTCCCAAAGCCGCCGCCGCCAGAATGTTGATTCCTGCTGAATGTACGACAAGAAGCGTCCGGTGGCTTGCGTATAACACCCATCAAAAAATGCTTCGCGTGAAAAGCCGGGGATATTTTGGAAGCCCAGACAAAATCCGTTGTGATCCCAGAACCCCGGTTGAAGTGTGGAAATCCAGTCCACTTCGTCCAATTGCGTAAAGATGCTGGCGACGGTGCGAAGGGTCCAGGGAAAAAACAGATCGTCGCTGTTGAGCCAGCACAGGATGTCGCCGGTGGCGTGCTTAAAGCCTTTATTGATGGCATCGTATTGTCCGCGGTCAGGCTCGCTAGACCAGAACGTGAGGTGCGCGGCATATTTTTTGATGATATCGACAGTGCCGTCGGTGGAGCCGCCGTCGATGATGATGAATTCCAAGTTCGGATAATTTTGCGAGAGGACGCTGTCAATGGTTGCTTCCAGAAACGCGGCATGCTGGAAGCTGGGGGTGACGACGGAAATTCGCGGCGAAATGGCGTTGGAATTCATGTGTCCCTCAATGCTCCCATTGGATCGACGCATCCGAGCGCGGCGTTACTTTCGGTGCGAGGGATTTTCGGACGAAACAGCGAGATCCACGTTCGACAATTCATCGCGATTCGGACCAATCACCTTCATCTCGAATAGGAGGATGCTGGATCCGCGTGCGGAATCTTCAACGGACCAGGGCCAATGGATCAACTCCACAGGTCCCGCATTTTCGTCCACATGAAGGTCACATGTAAATTCGCATGGGGCATGTCCGCGAACAAATACCGGGACGGCCACATCTTTGATTACCTTACCCTTGAAAATCACCCGCAGGATCGCATTGGGATGAAAGGTCGTACAAGCAATTTTCAGTTGATGCACACCCGAGCGCTCGGGTGATACCCGGAAGCGGCTCACCGGTCCGACAAGCCAGCGGCACCGTGGAAGTCCCTGCTCCGGATAGGGTCCTTCCCATGCCTCGAACCCGGAGATCGACTGCCACTCGCCGCCGTGGAGAGCAAGATTGATGGGCGCGGGCAGTGTCGGGGGATGCGGTACGAAACGAACCTTGTGCGGGAAATTCAAACTGGCCGCGATCCCGCTTTTTCTCAAGGCGACATGAAGCGCGTGATAGGCGCTTTGCGGCGACCATTCGTTCTCGGCGAAAATTCTGGCCCATGCGGCCATGGTGCGGCGCCGCTCGGGTTGATGATAGAGTTCATAAATCGCCGTTGCGAGGGCCTCCGCCGAGGGCATTGCCGCCACATATCCGGTGACCCCGTCGGCGATCGCTTCGGGAATACCGCCCACCGGGAATCCGATGCTCGGCGTTCCACACGCGGCCGCTTCAGTAAAGACCTGCCCAAACGCTTCCTCACGGCTGGGGCCAACGAATAAATCAACGGCAGAATAGACCATCGCCAATCGTCTCGGATCCTCGATATAACCGAGCGATCGAAGGCCGGGGAATGCCGCCTGCAATGCATCATTTGGCCGGCCCAGGCAGACGACGGTCACATCCGGCAACGAAAGGTGCCGCACGGCATCCACGAGGAGCTTGATTCCTTTGCGTGCATCTTCCAGCGACGATGCGGACGCAAGAATAAGGAATCGATCGAGAGGAAGGTCCAGCTCCCGACGGCAAAATTGCTTGGGCAGGGGGTGAAAGATATCCAATTCCACGCCAAACCGGACAGGGAACACGGGCGAAGTCGCGGTTTCGGTCGGCCGCCATGGGCTCTGGCGGCGAGCGCATCCCGGGCGAATGTGGCGGTCCATTCGCTGTTGGCCAATAGCAGGGGAGGCTGTGAGCTTTGGTAAATTGCGTATTTAGCCTGCCAGCTTGGAAAAATCGCTTCGGGCGCAAGCGGCGGATACTCCCGTGCAGTCGGACATGTTTCGTCACAACCGGTAAGATATTTTTTGCAGGCTCCGTTGTAGGCACACCGACCCGTGAGCGCCCACAAATCATGAAGCACGACTCCGGTTGGCCAATGGCGGGTGCATGCGGCGATAATCTCCGGCGGCAAGCGCGCACCATGCACGTTGCCAATGAGCACCACATCCGGTGAAACAGCACGCACCTCATCCAGTATTTTTTTAACGCTGGCGACCTCCTCTGACGTGCCGGCGTCCGCCGTGGCAAAGCTGTAGACATCATGGCCCGCAGCGGCGAGAGCGGTCATGAGTCTTCTTTGACCGATGCCCGCTCCATACTTGAAGCCGAAATCGTTCACTGACGCGATCCGCAATTGATGGCGTGGATTTCCGGACAACCGTTGATTCGCCGGAACGATCTTATTCTCCGCGGCGAACGTATCGCGCACCCGCATAAGTTCCGGGATGAATTTTTCAGGGAGGGCCGTTTTCTGTTCGTCATGATGGCGGAAGCGACAGATGGAGCGTCCAATGACATGCAACCGCGCCCCCGCGAGCGCGAACCGCAGCCACATCTCGTAATCCATCGAATAGAAAAGATTTTCATTGACGCTTCCGCCGGCCTTCTCCCAGATCGCCCGCGTGAACATCACCTCCGGCTGCATGAAAAACTGGCCTGTCATCCAGCTTCCCTCGAGGTCCAGAAGCTCGTCGAGGGGGAGCGGACCGTTGGGACAGCAGGTCATGTGGCTTTCGATCAATCGGCCGTCGCGATACTGTTCGCAGATGCCCGCAACGACGTCCGCGCCGGAGTGCCAGAAGGCCATCGCCATCGCGTGCAATGCGCCGGGCGCGAGCATGTCATCCGCATTTATCCACGTGAAAATATCGCCGGTCGCTCTGGCGAAACCTTTGTTGATGGCGTTGCTTTGTCCCTTGTCCGGCTCGCTCACGGCGACTGTCAGCGATTGACGATAGCGGTCCATGACCGTAACCGTTTCGTCAGTTGAACCGCCATCCATCACGATATATTCGAGGTTCGGGTAATCCTGGTTCAGGACCGAAAGAATAGTCTCTTCTATAAACCGCCCGTAGTTGTAGCTTGGCGTGACGATGGATATCTTCGGCCATGGCCTTCCGTCGGGAAGACTCGCAGGAAGTTTTTTTGTTTCCTGTTTTTCATAGGGCCATCCGCGGGCGATGTAGGTATCTGAAACCTGATGCGCGTGAAGTGCGGCAAGTCGCGCGGCGCGGTGGCTTCCGCCACACGTTGGGTCAAGACCTCACAGGCGGACGCGCCCTCCGCATGGAGAGGCTCATTCAGAAGTGATTGCCGCACTTCGTCGAAAGTTTTCTGTGGCAATGCCATCGGTCTTTTGATTTCACCGCGCTCTCCGCGGCCACAGCAGTCGGTCGCCACCAGTAGTGCAGAATCGCCAAATTTCCCCGCGGCCTTGTAGTGACCGGAGGCCCGCCATTCATTGACCGCCCGGGCGACGCCCGACACGGCGTAATCGCAGCAAAGGACCGGAATGCCCGGGGCGACCATCTCGGTCAAGTTCTGAAGGTAGGCCCAGACGACGGCATAATCATGGGTTCCGTTGATGCATACCATTGTCGGCGAAATGGGAATTGCGCGTCGAAATTGCGACAGAGTACCGGGGAACATCAGGGCAAACGCGGAAAGTTCTTGCGTATTCAGCGTTTCACGCGCGCGAATGATGGCCGCGGGGTTCCTATCGATTCCGTAAAATTGCGGCAAACGAGCTTGAGCGGACATGGCTAGGCCCGCAAGCGCACCCGCAATGCCACGGTTGCGCTACGGCCTTCATTCGTGCCAATCTCGAGAATGACAGCGCCGCTATGAAACGCCATCTCGTAGAGTTTTTCAGTGTCATGGAGATGCGGCGGTCCCGGCAGTGATTCCGTTTCGGCATGGATCCGCGAATGCTCGTCATTTAAATAAGCATCGCTTGCGCCCCAACTCCCGCGATAGCCTCCCACGGTTTCCAAGGACGAAAACCTGGTCGGCGGATTTACGTCAATTAAATAATTCAATCGAGCATCTCAAAAACGATACGGTTCATGATAGAAAAATTCGACCGCACTACTTTTCTTCACTTTTCCCATTGGCACCGGCTGACGAGCCCGAATTTCAGCAACAGCCGCCGCGAGCGCGCTCCTGCCAATTCCTTTACCCGTGCCTCCACATCCGCAAGTCGCGAAGCGAGGATGGCCCGGTCGCCTTCGATTTTTACCGCTTGCGCCATCAGGCTTCGATTCAGCGTCTCCGTCTCCACCAGTTTGTCGCGCAGTTGCACCGCGTCCGACTTCACGGTGTGCAACTGCGTGGCGGCATCGAGCAGCCTGGCGACTCCACCCGCTCTCGCGCCGGCCGAAGTCCTTCTCACGCTCGATTGCGGCCTGCATCATGGCGGCCAAATCTCGTTGCAACTGCGCCACGCGAAGTTCAGCTCCTGAACCTTTTTCCGTACCTTCACCCGCCGCTTTGTTCCGCGCATTGTCCGGTCATCTGTTTGCGCAACTCTCCAAGCTCCGTGCGCAAGTTCCGTATTTCATTCAGCAGCAACTCCGGCAGCTCCGAGATTACCGTTGAGGGACCACTTTCAAGATGGCTCGCAGCTTCTGACAAAGTTTTTCCTTCTGCCGCGGTCGTGTTCTCGTGGACCGGTCGGCTTGTTATACGGTATTGTCCGGCGGCCTCGCGCAGTTCCGGCGAAGGTGCGATCAACCGAGCCTCACGCAGCGCCGCGCTGCCGGACGCTATCGTATCCACCGCTTCCATCACCGATGCCACCGGGACGCGCTTCACGCACCACGATTCGGGCTGATGACAATTCCAGCGGCAGGGCGCGCACGGCAGATCGACGGCCATCGCGAATGACGGCGTCGCCATCGGCGTAAACCGAGGCCACATGCCCGCGCCGAACACCGCGACCACCGGCTTCTTCACCGCTGCGGCAATATGCATCGGGCCTGTATCTCTTCCTATATAAGCCTGTGAAAGCCATGTCAATCCCAACAACTGCGACAGATCCTCCGGCGTGCTCACATCACCCGTAACGACGCGGATGTTTTCAAGGAGGCCGCTTTGCGTGCGAACTCTTTCGAGCGATTCGCGCTCCGCCGCGCTGCCCACCAGAAGAACCGCCTGCCGCTTTTCCAGAACCAGATGTCGAAGCATCGTCGCCCAATTTTCGGACCCCCAGTCCTTCAGATCGCCGTAATAATCGCCGGTGGTTCCCATGCAGCCAAACCAGAACTGTTTCGGAGGTGAGTCGGTGCCGAATACCTGCGACAAACAACTCCGCCCGCATTCAATATCAGTGGGGGTGACGGTGATAAAGGGATCGCTTAACGACACCTCATGGCCGAGAATTGCTTCGCAGAGTGCGCGATTCTTCAAGGTTTCATGCCAATACTCGCCCACTTCGACGACTTGAACCGCCGTCCCATCGCGCAGCGGGACGCCCTGGTTTTTCTCGTGCTCGAACCGATAGCCGTTCATGCACAGGATGTGAACGCTTGGGAGCATGTGCGCCAATTGCTCTTCCAAGATCGTCCACTGATAGGCTCCGAACATGAGCAAGTCGGGAGAAAACTCACGGACTGACTCCAGCATGACAGGCGAAAAATCGACTCTTCCGCTGCGCGTGAACTCGTAGGGATTTTCTACGAGAGGAATAATTGTGGGGTTGCCGGCGAGACGCGCAAACAGCGGCAGGGCGTGGCCGCGGCAAATGAGCAAGAGATCGTGACCCGCCCGCTGAAGTTCCTCAAACAGCGGGAGCCGCAGCACCGCGTCGCCGATGCCATCGGGATTGGTGATAACAATTCGCATGGCACCTTTCATGGCGACGACATCATAATGAGCGAAGTAGGGTCATCAAGTCATCAATTTTTTGCGTGGACGACACTCGCTCCGTTTTCAAATTCTGTTCCACCGAAAGGCCGGAGAAGAAGGTCGCGACGATCCCGGCGATCATGCCTGGATCGAGCCGGGTCCGTTCCGCCCGAATATTTGTTTCGAGCAATTGCTTCAGGCGGGCCTTGCTTTCCGACAGAATTTTGTGCGCTTCAGCGGGGAGAATCGCGGTTTCACGCATCGAATTAATTCCAAAGCAACCGTTCCGGCCGCCGCGGCATTCCAGCATGACCTTCGCGAGATGCTCGATGTTGTTCCACCCCAAGGGCTCCGCGGACAAGATCGCCTTCGCTCCGAGGTGTTCGACATAGTAACGAAGGCTCGCCAGGAAAAGGTCTTCCTTGCTTTTGAATTCCGAGTAGAGCCCTGATTTATTGACGCCGGTCGCCTCCTCCAGATCGTGCAGGCTCGTGTCGGCGTAGCCCCGATTCCAGAACACCGGGATCGCGCTTTTGAGCACCTCGTCTCGAGTGAATTTTTTAGGTCGACCCATGAAATGCACAACCCGTGAGAAAGAACGCGGCGACTTCCATCAATTTCCGTGCGGTTCCGTCTTGAGTTTTCCGCCGGGATGAATGATCGGCTTGTCTCCGACAATTTTTCGGAGGACCGTATAAAAGACCGGCGTGAGGAACAGCCCGAAGAACGTGACGCCGATCATGCCATAGAACACGACCGTTCCGAGCGCCTGGCGCATCTCCGCCCCGGCACCGGTGGCGATCAACAGGGGCAGCACGCCAAAGATGAAGGCAAAGCTCGTCATCAAAATGGGCCGCAGACGCAGCCGTGCCGCTTCAATGGCAGCCGCGGCAGCGCGCAGTTTCGGATTGTTTTCCTGCTGCTGTTTCGCGAATTCCACAATCAACACCGCGTTTTTCACGCTCATGCCCGCCAGCACCACGAATCCTATCTGCGTGAAGATGTTGTCATCCCGGTGGCTGAAATAAACCCCCGCGATACCGCATAACAAGCACATCGGCACGATCAAAATGATCGCCCCGGAAAGCGCGAAACTTTCGTACTCCGCAGAGTGAGTCAGGAAGACGAACAGAACGCACAACGGAAAAATGAGCAGAGCGGTGTTTCCGGCCTTTTCTTCCTGATAGGCCAGCTCCGTCCATTCGTACGTAAATCCGGCGGGCAGGTCCTTCTGGGCAAGATTCGCCATGATCTCCAGCGCCTGGCCGCTGCTGATGCCGGGCACGCCCGCACCGTTGATCTCGGCGGACGGATACAGGTTGTAACGATTGATGCGATCGGCGTCGGTGATGTCCTTCAGCTCCATGACGGTACCCAGCGGCACCATCGCGCCGGCACTGTTGCGCGTCTTGAGCTGCGCGACAGAGGAGGCTTTCGCGCGATACGGTGCGTCCGCCTGGGCAATGACGCGAAACGTTCTGCCAAGGTAGTTGAAATCATTGATGTAAAAGCTGCCGAGATATACCTGCAGCGTCTGAAAGATATCCGTGACCGCGACATGCTCTTTCTTGGCCTTGGTGCGGTCCACGTTTGCGTAGAGCTGCGGGACGTTGGCGCGGAAAGAACTGAAGAGTGAGGTAAGACGCGGATCCTTGCGTGCGTCCGCCACGAGTGCGCCGGTGGCGGCTTCCAGTTGCTGCGGGGTCGCCTGGCCGGTCCGATCCTCCACCTGCATCTTGAATCCGCCGGCCTGTCCGATTCCACGAACCGGCGGGGGCGACAATACCAGCGCGAACCCCTCCTGAATCTGACCGAACGCACCCATCAGATAGCCGGCAAGCGCATTAGCGCCCTGAGCCGGCTTGCCGCGCGCGACGCAGATGAATTCAACGGCAGAAACATGATCCCCGCGTTCGTCTGGTTCGTTCCCGTCAAAAGGTTGAACCCGGTCACTCCAAATGTGTCGTGAACGCCCGGCGTCTGCGCCGCGATCTGCGCCATGCGACCCAGCACCGCGTCGGTTCGATCCACTGATGCCGCATCCGGCAACTGCACCGCCGCGATGAGGTAGCCCTGATCCTGCTGCGGAATGAAGCCGATTGGGACCGACTTGAACAAGACATAGGTAAGGACGATCAAACCGCCGTACACGACCAGCACGACAATCGACAAACGCACGACATACTTGAGCGTTCCGACGTAGGCTGCATTGATCTTGCGAAGCATGAAATTGAAAAGGCGAAACAGCCAACCGAACAGGAAGTTGATGATGCGCGTCAGCCAGTCTTGGCGTTCGCCTTTGGGTTTGAGAATGAGAGCCGCAAGCGCGGGGCTGAGCGTCAACGAATTGAACGCCGAAAGCAGCGTCGAGAACGAAATGGTCAGTGCGAACTGGCGATAAAATTGCCCGGTGATTCCGCTGATGAAAGCGACCGGGACGAAGACAGCCGTCAGACCGAATGCGATGGCAATGATCGCCGGCGTGACTTCCTCCATCGCCTTGTACGAGGCATCGCGCGGAGAGAGGCCATGCTCGATCCAGCGATCGACATTTTCCACCACCACAATCGCGTCATCGACCACGATGCCGATCGCGAGGACCAGTCCGAAGAGCGACAGATTGTTCAGCGAAAATTTGAAAACGGACATGACCGCAAACGTGCCGATGAGCGACACCGGAATCGCCAACAGCGGCACAATCGAAGCTCGCCAGCTTTGCAGGAATACCAGAACGACAATCGCCACGAGGCCAATCGCCTCAAACAGCGTTCTCACCACATCTTTGATGCTGTCGCGAACGAAGATCGTGGTGTCATACGGAATCGAATACGAAACCCCCTTGGGAAAGCTCTTTTTCAGTTCCTCCATCTTCACATAAATTGCGTTCGCCGTGGCGATGGAATTGGACCCGGGCAACTGAAAGACCGGCATGCCGACGGCAGGCAGTCCGTTGAAATGCGTCGTGGTGCTGTAATCGGCAGCGCCGAGTTCAATCCGCGCGACATCTTTCACCCGCGTCAGGCTTCCATCTTTACCCGTTTTTATGATGATTTCGCCAAACTGCTTCGGATCGACCAGCCGCCCCTGCGTGTTCACGGTGTATTGAAATTGAGCCGTCCCGGGCGGGAGCGGGGCCCCGCCAATGATGCCGGCGGCGACCTGCACGTTCTGCTCTTTGACCGCATCGACAAAATCGCCTGCGGTGATATTCCGCGACGCCAGCTTCTCGGGATTCAACCACAACCGCATCGAATAATCGCGCGCGCCAAAGATGAAAATATCCCCCACGCCCGGCAATCGCGCCAACTCATCCTTGATCTGAAGCGTTGCATAGTTGCTCAGGTACAACGGATCGCGGCTGCCGTCCGGAGAATAAATCGCCACCGCCAGCGTGATGTCCGGCGATGCTTTCTTCACCACGATTCCGCCACGCTGCACATCCGATGGCAACACCGGCTGAGCAATCGCCACGCGATTCTGCACCTGCACCTGGGCGATATCGAGATTTGTGCCCAGCTTAAACGTCACGGTCAGGTGCATGCCGCCGTCGTTTGTGCTTTGGCTCGACATGTACAGCATGCCTTCGACGCCGTTGATCTGTTCCTCAATCGGCGTCGCCACCGTTTCGGCGACCGTCTTGGCGTTGGCGCCGGGATAGTTCGCGGTCACCGTTACTGTTGGCGGGGCGATCTCGGGATATTGCGCGATCGGCAGCGTGAAGATCGCGATCATCCCGACGATAATTGTCACGATCGAGAGCACGATGGCGAAGACCGGCCGCTCGATGAAAAAATGAGCGAATCTCATGGTCTGTTCCCATCCATGGGTTGCGTCGAGTGTTTGGTCACGGGGGTTTCAGCCATTGCCACGGCTCGCGGGGTCGCGTCGACCGCGGACATCTCCTCGGCGACGGCGGACCCGGGATCGGAAAATGCCGCTTCATCCACCTTGATGGGCTCCTCTTTCGGAGCGACGACGGCGCCCGGCCGTGCGTGCATCTGGCCATTGATGATGACCCGATCCTCCGGCTTGAGCCCCGAGACGACCGATCGCAATGTGCCGAAAAGCGCTCCCAGTTTCACGCCGCGTGGCTCGACCTTGTCGTCTTTGTCCACGACCAGCACGTTCCGTTGGTCCTGATCGGTGCCGATCGCGATGTCGGGCACGAAGTAGTGCGCGGTAGCGGCCGCTTCCGGGAATTCGAAATCGGGCAAACGATCCCGGGGTCAGCAGTCCCGCTTTATTCTCCAGCACACCGCGGACGCGCTGAGTGCCCGTCGCGGAGTCGATGTGGTTGTCCACGAAATCGATGAATCCCTCATGCGGAAATCCGGTTTCATTTCCAAGTTCGACATAGCACGGCACCTTTCCGCCGCGGGCGCTGGTCAGCTTTCCCTCCACCGTCAGCTTTTGATACTTCAACACGGAATTTTCATCAATATCCACGTAGCAATACATCGGAGTGACGGATTGAATCGTCGTCAGCAATGTCGCCTGCCCCGCGCCGCCATTGACGAGATTGCCGACCGTCACGAGTTTGTCGCTGACGCGCCCGTCAATGGGTGACAGCACCCTGCACCATTCCAGATTCAACCGGGATGTTTCCACCGCGGCCTTCGCGCTGGCGATGGCAGCAGCGGCTTGATCGACGGCCGCCTTCGCTTCGTCGACTTCCTGTTGCGTCGACGCCTTGTTCAGCAAGGGAGCCAGACGATTATAATTCAGTTTGGTAAGCGCCCATTGCGCTTCGACCCGCTGTTGATCGGCAAGTTTCTCATCAAGGTCCGCCTTGAAGGAACGATCATCGATGACGAAGAGCAAATCGCCTTTTTTGACGATGGATCCCTCAGCAAAAGAGGCCTCGGTGACCAGTCCGCTGACCCGGGCCGCGACATTGGCGGATTCCGGTGCCTCAAGATGCCCCGTGTAAACGTCCCACTCAATCACTTCTTTTTCCACGGGATGCGCCACCGTAACGGCGGCGGGCGGTGGTGCCTGGGGTGAGGGTGGCGGCGCACTGCAGCCGGACGGACCCGCCATTATTAAAAACGCCACCACAGGCAGAACCGCAAATCCGTACCACGACAAACGCTTCGCACGGTTCGGCGGTCCGAACTCTTTCGTTACTTTTGACATCATCGTTGGATCCTTACCGCGGAGTAAAACCACGTTTGAGTAAAAACGCACTTCAACTTCGTGCGGAGTATAGAGTATTGAACCGGTCAGTTCCATACGACGTTTGAAAAATAATTCGCATCAACTGACGGGCAGGGCGTAAGTTGTGCATGGCGACATAAATACGGCCATGGGGTCATCACATGAAATTAAGATTTATTGGATTTCTGTCCACCAAAAGAGACGGCCCGGCATCATCAGACACCGGGCCGAACAAAGAAGCGGGCGAAGGGGATCGAACCCTCGACATGCACGTTGGGAACGTGCCGCTCTACCACTGAGCTACGCCCGCACGACGAGTATTGTATCGGAGCCGATAGTCGCGGCAAGTAAGCAAAGGATATCGACATTCAAAACAGGTGGTCCGGAGTTCACGCTTTAGCATGTTTTACGAGGCGAAGTAGAGAGGTCTAACGAAGACACGCTGAAGCGTGAACTCCGATTATGTTCGTTCCGATGACATTCAGAAGACGACGCTGTATTGCCATCTTTTGGTGTCCGCCTAAGATGAGTGGTTGGCGAAAGGATTATTCGTGCGCTCCGCGGTGAAACCGAAACCTACTGAAACTTTGGCAGAGCAGGAAATCGCTCCGGACGGCGGGGGGCTTGAACCTTCGGCACAAGGTCGGGGACATTCAGAGCGGCTGCGAACGTGCGCGGACCTGCCGGTCACGATTGGGACGATTCTGGCGCTTGCGCTGCCGACGATTATCGAGCAATTGTTTTCGGCGGGTGTCGGCTTTACGGATACGATCGTCGCGGGGCATACGGGACCGAATTCCGATGCGCATGCCGCTGCATCTGCCGCGGTCGGCACGATGACTTATCTTCAGTGGTTTTCCGGCCTCATGACTTCCGCGTTGGGCGTGGGCGCGACGGCGATCGTGGCGCGATCAATTCGCGCGCGGCGGCCTCGCCTGGCGACTCGCGTGGCCGGGAGCGTCTGCAGTACGGCGATGCTGGTGGGGATACTCGTCGCCTTTGTGTTTTTCAGCATCCCGGGGCCGATCGCGCATCTGTTTAATCTGCGCGGTCTTGCCGCGGAGTATGGCATTGACTACCTGCGGATCATGTCGCTGACGGTTTGCCTTCAATGTGCGGGGCAGATCGGGATGGCATGTCTGCGCGGCGCGGGCGACACGGTGCGGCCAATGATCGTCACGATTTCGATCTTTGCGATCAATGCGATTGCTTCGCCGGCGCTGACGTTCGGATGGTTCGGTCTGCCGGCGATGGGGATTCGCGGGAATGCGATCGGGACGCTTTTATCGTTCATGGCGGCGGGGATGGTGACGTTTGGGTTTCTTGTTTCCGGCGGGGCGGGATTGCGGCTGCGGCGGCGGCATTTCAAAATTGTGCCGCATCTTTTGCGGCGCGTGCTGCGAATCGGTTTGCCGTCGTGGCTGGAAGGAATGCTCTTGTGGTCGGGGCAGGTGCTCATCGTGGTGCTGGTGATCAGCCCGACGGATAGTGCGGTCGGGGTTATCGGCGCGACGATGGGGGCTCACTCGGCGGTGCTGCGGATCGAATCGTTTGCGTTTCTTCCGGGGTTTGGTTTTGGCATCGCGTGTTCGGCTTTGGTTGGGCAGTATCTTGGCGCGAAAAAATTGGCGGATGCGCAGCGAGCGGCGGATCTTTCCAATCAGATCGCGTTTGTGACGATGTCGCTGGCGGCGGTTCCGATGATTGTGATCCCGCGCGTATCTGCTGGGATTGATGGTCGATTCAGCGGCGGTGGTTCAGACGGGGACCATTCCGCTAATTCTCGCGGGGCTGGCGCAGCCGGGGTTTGCGATTGCGATCACGCGGGCGGCGGCGTTGAAGGGGGCGGGCGATACGATTGCGCCGATGCTTGCGACGATGACGGGGATGGTGCTGCGGCTGGTTTTACTGTTGATTCTGATGCTGGTGTTTAATAGGAACGGTCATGCGGCGTGGGGTTTGATCGCGGTGTGGATTTGCATTTTCATGGATTTGAATTATCGCGCGGTGTATACGACGGTGGTGTTCGGTCGGGGGAAATGGCGGTTTACGCGAGTTTGAATGGCGGTTAGTGGATACCTTGTTCGGCGAGCCAGCGTTCGGCATCGAGGGCGGCTTTGCATCCCATGCCTGCCGCGGTGATGGCCTGGCGGTAGACGGAATCGGCGCAATCACCGGCGGCGAAGACGCCTTCGATGCTGGTCAGGGCGCGGAACCCATCTTTCAAAACAACGTAGCCTTTGTCGTTCAATTCGATTTGGCCGGCGAGAAATTTGGTGTTCGGCGTGTGGCCGATGGCGGCGAACATGCCGGCGGCTTCAATGGTCGCGGCTTGGTTGTTGGCGATATTTTTTACGCGGACGCCGGTGACGCCCTTGTCATCGGTGCCGAAGATTTCTTCAACGACGCTGTTCCAAACTGGAACGATTTTGGGATTGGCGAGTGCGCGGGTTGCCATGACTTTGGAGGCGCGGAAGCTGTCGCGGCGATGGACGACGTGGACGCGGCTGGCGAATTTGGTGAGGTAGCTGGCCTCTTCGAGGGCGGAGTCGCCGCCGCCGACGACGACGAGGGGTTGATCGCGAAATCGCGGCAGCGCGCCATCGCAGACGGCGCAGGCGGAGACGCCCATGTTTTCAAACTTGCGTTCGAAGGAAGTCCGAGATAATTTGCGCTGGCACCGGTGGAAATGATGACGGTGTGGGCGAGGGTGAGCTGTTCATCGTCGCCGGAAAGCTCGTTGATGTGCCATATTTTGAAGGGGCGGGTGGAGAAATCGACGCGGGTGACGAAGTGGTTTTTGGTGCGCGTGCCGAAGCGTTCGGCTTGTTGCTGGAGTGTTCCCATCATTTTTTGGCCGTCGATGCCGTGGGCGAATCCGGGGAAGTTTTCGACCTCGGAGGTCCACATCAGTTGGCCGCCGGGCATACGGTCGCGGTTCAGTCCGTCGCCTGCGAGGACGAGGGGTTGGAGGCTGGCGCGGGCGGCATAAATTGCGGCGGTCCAGCCGGAGGGGCCGGAGCCGATGATGATCAGTTTTTCAACAGTGGAGGTGGGTGTGGACATGATTGATTCGTTCCTTGCGGGTGGTTTCGATTTTGAATCATTATAGGAGAGCACAGGCGGTTTGCGAGCCGCGTGGGTTAAAGCAGTTCGGCCCATGCCTGCGGATCGACGTGGGCGTGGTAGCGGCCATTTTGGTGTTTCACATGGATAGGGACGCCGTAGGCTTGCGAGAGGTTGTCATTGGTAAGGACGCTTTCGGGGGAGCCGGTGGCGATGGTGGTGCCGATGGTAGAGAGGAGCAGAATGTTCTGTGTGTCGGGGAGGAGTTCTTCGAGGTGGTGGGTGACGGTGATGATGGCTGGGCTATCGGATTGTTGATGGAGGCGAGCGAGAGTGGCGAGAACGGCTTCGCGCGCGGGGAGGTCCAGGCCGGCAGTGGGTTCGTCGAGGATGAGCAGTTCGGGTTTGCGGACGAGGGCACGGGCGATGAGGGCGCGCATGCGTTGGCCGGTGGAGAGCGTGAAATAGAGTTGGGCCGCTTGAGAGCCAAGTCCGACCTGTTCAAGGAGGTGGCGGGCGTGGTCCCATTGGGTTTGCGTGGGGTGGACGTAGCCGATGGTGAGGGCGGAAAAGTAGCCGGAGACGGCGACATCGAGGGTGGTCATTTCGTCGTCGAAGGGGTAGACGGTGGTGGGTTCGACGATTCCCATTCGTGCGCGGAGGGGCGCGACGGCGGCTTCGCCGAGGGTTTTTCCGAAGAGTGTGACGGTGCCTTTCTGCGGCCAGAGGTAGGCGCAGGCGAGGCGGAGGAGGGTGGATTTGCCGCAGCCGTTGGCACCGAGTACGGCGGCGATTTGTTTGGGTTGGACGGACCAGGAGATGTCGGTGAGGATGGGGCGGTCATCGCGTGAAAAGTGGATCTGATCGAGAGCGAGAACTGGGGAGATTTGTGGTGAAGTTTTCACGCGACCCCCCATTATTTCCCGGCGAACGGCTTATCGATTCCGTAGACGAGTTTGGCGGCGCGGAGGGTGTTTCGGAGGAGCATGGCGACGGTCATGGGGCCGACGCCGCCGGGGACGGGGGTGATGCAGGAGGCGACTTTGGCGACTTCTTCGAAGTCGACGTCGCCGACGGTTTTTTCGGTGACCTTGCCGAAGGCGTCGGTGACTCGGACGCGGTTGATGCCGACGTCGATGACGACGGCACCGGGTTTGATGTGGTCGGCTCGCAGCAAGTTTGGCTTGCCGACGGCGACGACGACGATGTCGGCGCGGCGGCAGGCGGCGGCGGTGTCGCTGGTGTGGATGTGGCAGAGGGTGACGGTGGCGTTGCGTTCGGTGAGCGAGAAGGAGAGAGGGCGGCCGACGATGCGGCGTCGCGCCGACGACGGTGACGTCCGCGCCTTCCAGTGGGACGCCGGTGGAGTCGATCAGTTCGACGACGGCGAGGGCGGTGCAGGGGGCGATGATGGTGTGGCCGTAGACGACGTGACCGATGTTGGCGGGGTTGACGCCTTCGACGTCTTTGAGGATGTCGATTTGGTATTGGGCGTGCTGCAGGTTGAGGGCGGCAGGGAGGGGAGAGTGGAGGAAGATGCCGGTGACGGCGGGGTCGGCATTGAGCCCATGGATCGCCGCGTGGAGGTCAGTTTGAGCGGTCGATGCGGGTAGGGTTTGGAGTTCGTAATCGATGCCGACCTGGTCGCACATCTTTTTCTGATTTTCCGCGTAGACCAGCGCGGCGGCATTGTCGCCGACGAGGATTGCGATGAGGCGGACGGCGTTGCTGTTGGCTTTAATAGCGGCGACTTCGTTGGCGACCTTTCGCGGATCGCGGCGGACAGAGATTTGCCGTCGATGATTTGAGCGGGCATTGGAAAGACCTTATTAAAACGGCGCAGTCGTTTCAGGCGATTTGGATTTTGCAGACTCTGCGTTTGCCGACCTGGAGAATTTCACCGCCGATGATGCCGACCTGGGCTTTGACATCGTTCATGCCTTCGACCGGCAAAGGTCACGCCGCCGCCTTCGACAAGGCGGCGAGCTTCATTGCCTGACGCCGCGAATCCGACTTCTTTGATCAAGCTGAGAATGCCGATCTTGCCATCTTTAAGGATGTGGCGGGGACGGTTTTCACTTCCGTGTCGGCGAGGACTTCTCCGAGGGTGAATTTTGTGCGGAAATCTTCGGCGGCTTTTTCGGCGTCGGCGGGGGAATGGTATTGTTCGACGATGGCTTTGCCGAGGATTTCCTTGGCTGCGCGGGGGTGGGTCTGGGCGGGGTCGATGAGGGAGCGGATGTGGTCCTCGGGGAGCGGGGTGGTCATGCGGAACCAGTTGGCCATGAGTTCGTCGGGGATGGACATGGCTTTGCCGAACTGTTCGGTGGGGGAGTCGGCGACGCCGATGTAGTTGCCGAGGGACTTGGACATTTTTTGCGATGCCGTCGGTGCCGACGAGGATGGGCATGATCATGACGATTTGCGGGGGTTGGCCTTCGGATTCCTGGAGGTCGCGGCCGACGAGGTTGTTGAAGGTTTGGTCGGTGCCGCCGAGTTCGACGTCGGCCTTGATCATGACGGAGTCCCAGCCCTGCATGAGGGGGTACATGAATTCGTGGATGTAGATGGCGTTCGCCGGCTTTGTAGCGTTCCTGGAAGGTGTCGCGTTCGAGCATGCGGGCGACGGTCATTTTCTGGCAGAGTTTGAGGGCATCGACGAAGGACATGGTGTGGAGCCATTCGGAGTTGTAGCGGACTTCGACTTTATCGGGGGCCATGTCGAGGATTTTGCCGGCCTGGGCGAAGTAGGTTTCGGCGTTTTGTTCGACTTGCTCGGGGGAGAGGACGGGGCGGGTTTTCTTTTTGCCGGTGGGGTCGCCGATCATGGCGGTGGCGTCGCCGATGATGAGGACGGCCTTGTGGCCGAGGTCCTGGAACTGGCGCATTTTGCGGAGGACGACGGCGTGGCCGAGGTGGAGGTCGGGGGCGGTGGGGTCCATGCCGAGCTTGATGCGGAGTTGTCGCCCCCCCGCTGGTCTTTTCCGGCGTGTTCGAGGCGTTTTTTGAGTTCGTCGGCGGAGTAGACGTGATCGGTGCCGCGGAGGAGGAGTTGCATTTGCTGGTCGATGGGGAGCATGGGATTCTCGTGGCAATGGTGGAAAGGGGGCATTGTAGAGGGGTGGTGCGGAGGGGTCGAGGGGTGTGCCATGGGAGTGTGCCAAGGTGTGGCGCGGGTGGCATATCGTTAAGATGGGGGGGAATGGTAATTGGTAATTGGTAATTGGGAGGATGAGGTGCGCAGGTGGGTTGCGCAGGTGCGCAGAATTGGAAAATGACGTAAGTGCTTGTCGTTAAAGCGCGGAAGTCGAGATGCGCAAATTTTGGGGGCATTTTTGAATTGAGCGGGGAGGGAAAACGCTGAAATCTGAAGGATGAAAAACGGTTGGAGCATTGCGGGCTTTTTGTGAGGGGTCTGTGGTGGCCGAGGGGTTTGTGTTTAATAGAGGGGTCTGGATTGACCTCATTGGGTTTTGCGGGCGTGACGCGGGGTTGGAGGGGTTGGTGGGAGGGAGAAAGGGGTCATGGGGGACCGGTGGGGGGAGTGGGTTATGGCGGAGCGGTGGGTGCGCGGGACGTGGGGATAGGTTTTTGGAGCCAGGGGGCGGGGGTGGTACGGCTGTCTTGCACAGGTGCGCGAAATTCAATTTTTTATAAGTGCTTGGCGTTACATGCACTCTTTCGGGATGCTCATTTGCGGTACCACCCCCAAGGTGAGGGTTGGGTTGGTCACATTGGCCAGGTGAACGAGATAGATACATTTGGTTGGCATGATAGCGCCCCCGCAACCCACTTCTGATACCGTACAATAACCTAACATCATGCGAGTGTCAAATAGAATTTCGCGCGAACTCTGTTCAGGGCCGGAATCAATCGCGTGAACCTAATGCCGAGTTTGCGAGTCAGAATCGCACGCAAAGGCTGGCGGTTCCCGCGGGTACCTAGTGTAGTGTCCGCGAAATAACTTTACGGTGCAAACCAGCGAAATCCTGCAAATTGCCAATCGCTGAACTGTAAAGAAGCATTAGGGACACTACACTAGGCAACGGTACGATGCTGGTCTGCCGAGTTGGAGAATGTGCTGCAGTTGTAGATCTTTCTTCAGGAAAGGGGTAGTGTAGCGAAAATGACCAACGCTCTCACCATTCACTCGAAATTCGACGTTAACAATTTGGCTACGCTTCATACAGGGGGCTGCCTGCCGTTTATGCGGGCTATTCCTGACTCATCCGCGCAGTTGGTTGTAACGTCGCCACCCTACAATATTGGCAAAAGCTATGAAGATAAGGCCTCTGTTGCAGACTACGTAAAGTTCCAGAGTGAAGTAATTGACGAAGCTGTGCGGATAGTGCGACCGGGGGGCAGCGTTTGTTGGCAGGTGGGTCATTATGTAAACGGACATGGACAAATAATACCGATCGACATGCTTCTATATCCTTGTTTCGCAAAGCATGTGGATCAAAATCAGCTTTACTTACGGAACCGAATTATTTGGCACTTTGAACATGGGTTCCATTGTCAAAATCGCTTTTCCGGAAGGCATGAAACAATTCTGTGGTTCACAAAAGGAGATACCTACAGGTTTAATTTCGACGAGCTTCGTGTCCCGCAGAAGTATCCCGGAAAAAAGGCTTGGAGAGGGCCGAAGAAGGGTATGTACTCTGGCAATCCAAGAGGTAAAAATCCGGGTGACGTATGGGTGTTTCCGAATGTGAAAGGGCACCACATTGAAAAAACCGAACATCCTTGTCAATTTCCGGTTGAGCTTGTGGAGCGGTTGATTTTGGCCTTCACGGACGCCGGGGATCTCGTGGTTGACCCGTTCGTTGGTGTCGGGACCACTGTGGCAGCCGCGCTGATCTGTGGACGGAGGGGTGCGGGGGCAGACAAATGCGGTACTTATATACGGATTGCAAAAGCGAGGGTCAAGGCGGCACACGCAGGAACGCTAAAATATCGCGATCGAATGCGGCCAGTGTATAAACCAAAACCGAATACGTCGCTCACCACTATTCCGCAAAATTTTGAATATGTGAATTTAAATGGTGCCGCGTTGTTTAGCTGATCTTCAAACCGGCGGTTTGTTAAGCCACCGTTGAAAAAGCTCAAGCTCGGGTCCGTACGTCTTTACGTGCTGAGCAAGGTCTGCAATAAGGTCGTTAGCCACTGCCAGGACTGCTTCTGCTAGGCTGAACGAAAATTGTTGGCCATCGCATGTGGCTAAGGACGCTTCAAGGTCAACGGCGGATTCAAACTGGCCAAATCGGCTCGGGACCTTTGAGCCCCGCAACTCATCGAATGGCCAATAACTCACTCGATACTGAAATTTGTTGCGCTGGAGCGCAAAATCTTCATCGTCCATCTCGCACAATATATCAAGAACTGGAGGCGTGCTGAATGGACGCTCGAAATCCAGCTTGCTAGAGCGGTTTCATTCATGATCTAGCGCCACGAATACGAATATGTTAGTGTATCAAGCCAAGGAGATATTGGCATGGAAGCGATACCGGTTCCGGTGAGAAAGCGCATTGTGGCGTTCTACGCTCAAGGCAAAACGACAGCGCAGATCAGCGAGGCGTTTGGCTACTGTGTGGCGGCGGTGCGGCGGGTGCGTCAGCAGTTCAAGCAGCGTGGAACGCTGAAGCCCCAGACGCATCTGTGCGGCCCTGTCGGATTTTTCACTGCCCAGAGGAAGGAACGCCTTCTGCAACTTCTCGCGGAGAAGCCCGATTCGACGCTCGCGGAATTGTGCGCCCGGATGGATCGGCCCATGGCCGTTTCCACGATGCACAACTGGGTGACGCAGCTCCGCATGTCTTTTAAAAAAAGTCCCTCAAAGCCGCCGAGCAGGAGCGTCCGGATGTTGCCTGCAAGCGGGCCTGCTGGCACGAGCAGTTCGCGGGAATCCCGCCGGAAAAGCTCGTCTTCCTCGACGAATCAGGGGTCCAGACGAACATGACCCGCCTGCGCGGGCGGTCCCTGCGCAACCAGCGCCTGGTGGCCCGCGTGCCGCACGGCCATTGGCTGACCAGCACGATCATCTCGGCGATCCGACTGGCGGGCGCTGTGCTCCCGCGGTCTTCAACACCGGCACCGATGCCTGTGTGTTCGAGGCGTATGTGGAACAGGTGCTGCTGCCGACGCTTGCGCCCGGCGATGTGGTGGTGATGGACAATCTCGCGGTCCATAAGATGACGCGGATCACGGCGTTGATCGAGGCGCAACAGGTCAAGGTGTTGTTCCTGCCTCCGTATTCCCCGGACTTCAATCCCATCGAAAACATGTGGAGCAAGACCAAAGCCCTGGTGCGGGCGGCGGAGGCCAGGACATTCGAATCGATCGTGGACGCGGTGGGCAACGCCCTGAAGAAAGTGACCGTGGACGACTGCCGAGGCTTCTTTCTAAACTGCGGATACGCTACATCTTCAATAAAACCGCTCTAAGCAGCCGCTTTAAGATGGCCCATGATTCCTTATGATTGATCGAAATACGCTCAGTATTTACGACTCTCGTGTAATGTTCGTATCCCAAAACACTCGATGATCCCTTGACGCGCTCTGCGCAGGTATCGACAATGTAAAATGTCTTTGTGCCAAAATATGTTACGTCTATTACACCGAGCAAAGCACAGACGCCCTTGCAAGCGAAGAAAGCCGTTTCGTAGGCTTGGTAAAGCGAAGCACATCCATATTTGCAGTTGCTACTTAGGCGGGCTGATGTGAGGTTGTGCGCCGCCTTTTGGCAGTAAAAGAAACCCAACTTTAGCACATAGGATCGGAGCCCCTCTATTGGCTCTTCTAAATCCACCGGATGTTGATCCTTCGCTGCGATTACGGCCTGTTTGAGCGAAAGCATCTCGTTGATTTCGTCAACAGGTGCCTCGCCGGGGTGTGAGGCCGCGTCTTGGTGCCGCATCCAAAGGGCGCGAAGCTCTTTCCAAGATCGCTCACGCAATTTTTTTGTTTTCTGAATAAACTTGTCTGAAGCAGGCATGCAAACCCTACTCGTCGATTACATTCTTATTCCTGACGACTGGGGCTGGCCCTCCCGTAACTGGTAAAGGAGCGTTAACAAGTCATCGCCGGCACGCTTTTCGGCAGCGCTGCCAGTTCCGAGTTCTCTCCATGATACGGGATCCCATTCAGTAATATTAGAAAAAAGTTTTGTCATATCGTCAACTGCTAGGCCACCCAATAGATGAATGGAAAGCTGAAGCACGGTCGGGAGTGCATTTATCATGGCTCCAAATCCCACGGTTTTGAAAAAGACCGAATCTCGCTTGTCAAATTCCTTCGGGTGCGTTGCGCGAATAGCGTTGTAATAATTGCTTAATAATCGCTTGCGTTCGTCGTCCGTGTAAATGAATAGGCATCCTCCATCACGTTTTAGGTAAGGTGCAATTTTTCGCACGAAATTCGTAGTAGATATTTGCCCGAGGGTCGGGTTTGGTTTCAACACTATCCGATTGAAGAATGGTGATTCCGCGTCACGTCGCAATTGTTTTGCAAGGTCCGTCGCCCGCTCTTCGAGCAACTGTTTCTCCGTAAGGGTGTTAGGTAGGCGGGACAGCAACTCGTAATAAAGCGACGTAGGAACCCCTACCTGCTCTCTGTTGATCGTTACGAACTGGCTTACCTGTTCCTTGATATCTAAACCATTGAAAGCAACTACGGGAAGAATAATGTCAGCTTTCGCCTCGTGTGCCCCTGCGAGCCTATGTTGCCCGTCAATCACCCAACCGGAATCGGGACGATTAGGAACGTGCAGAATCGTGTGATCCGCGCTAAGCTTCGCATGGTCAAACGATATGAGGACGCTCAACGGCAGGGGGTTGCCAGCGTCAATAAAGGCCCCAATTTTCCTCTTGCGTGATGGTGATACGACACGCTGATATCCTTGATCTTTGTCCGGCTGTAACTGGTTCGCTGAAACAACGCTGTAAAGCTGCTTAGCTTTAGCAAGAAACAAAATTAGCTGATGCTTCCCTTGTTTAAAGACCTTACACTCGAAATCGACGGTCTTCGGGGCACTTTCACGCTTCGTAGATTTTGTCATTAACCACCTATCGCGATCGCCGAGAGAATCGTTCTTGAACGTTGGTATTGTGGGGGCAAAGCTCAAAATGGGCAATGGTGGCTTTAGGCTGTATTGTGTAACTGTGGTAGGAGTTGTAACGGGAGACGGGGCTACGCGAGTGGACAATTGAGGGGGGAGCGGTGTCAGGGTTTCATTTTTTGGGGCGTGGGGTGAGGCCGAGGTTGCGCATTATTTGGGCGTGAGGGATGAGGGGTTTTCCGGCGTTGCGTTTTTTGGAAGCTTCGATGGTGCGGAAGTCGGCTTCGTCTTCGAGTTGCTCGAGGAGGGCGTTGAATTCGCGGAGGGGGCTGAAGTGCGAGGGGGGAAGAATTTTGAGTAGATTAGCGGGGGGAGAGGGTTGGGGAAGGGGATGGTGGGAATGATGAATTCTGAATGATGAAAGGGGACGGGGGGCTGTGTGGGGCGCGTTTGTGTTTGTGGGGAACGTGCCGGGGCGCTTCCTGACGGGCGCGGTACCAAGGGTGGAGTTAGCTGCGGGTGTAGAGGTAGATGTTGAGGCAGTTGAAGGCGGCGTGGAGGGTGATGCAGGCCCAGAGGTTGTTGGTGCGTTCGTAGAGGTAGCCGAGGGCCATTGCGAGGGTGAAGAGGACGAGGAAGCTGTCGGGCATTAAGTGGATGCCGGCGAAGATGGCGCTGGCGGCGGTGATGGCGAGCCAGCGATGGGAGACGGAGGGGCGGTAGGCGGTGCCGGTGTTTTCGTGGGGGCTTATTCCCCAGCCGCGTTCCATGAAGACGGTTTGGAGGAGGCCGCGGAAGAAAATTTCTTCCAAGATGGGAGCGGCGATACCGGCGACCGATGCGAAGACGACTCGCTCATACAGGGGGATGTCGTGTTGGGCGAGCAGTTGCAGGGTTGGATGGGTGTCGGGCTCCTTGTGTTTGAAGTATTCGAGGGCGAGCGAAACGAGCACATTGACGACGATCAGGGTGGGGTAAACGACGAGCAGGCCCAGGAGGCCGTAACCGATGCCTTTGGGCAATTTGCGGAGGCTGAGTCCCCAGCCGTCGATTCCACCGAGGACGAGGCGGGAGCAGAGGAAAAGAATTAATCCGGAGGGGACGGCTTTGGTGAAGGCGTCGGCGAGTTGCAGGATCATTTCGACGTGGGGGTCTTCTGTGGGGGGGGGGATGGCTGTGTGGTGGTGGAGGGAGCGGAGGTTGGGGGGAGGGGGTGGGGGTCTTGAGGGGTGAGTCTTGAGGTTGTGGGGGAGATCGGGGAGGTGGTGGAGGAGGCGTGCGGGGTGGGAGGGCGTGAGGGCCGCGGGTTTCCACCCGGGGCCAGGATGGTGGGTGGTTGGTAAAAAAGGGTGAGGGCGACTTGGGTGGTGGCGAGTAAGCCGATATATAATAGGACAACTCCCGCGACGGTGAGGAGGGAGAGATTGCTTCGCCTTGCGGGAGCATTCGCGAGGGATTTGGGTGCGAATACGTTGAGATGCACGAGCAAGAGGATGCTAACGATCAGCCAGAGTGCTTGGCTGGTCCACCAGATAATTTCTTTGGCAGGCAACGAGACCCCTCAGAAGAGAGAACGATGTCGATTCCGAATCCGGCTGATATCTTGCAGCAAATCGTTGAAACAAAAAAGCGGGAGGTGGCGGCGGCGAAGGTTGGGGTGCCGGAGTCGGTGCTGCGGGAGCGGTGCGGGGGGATGGAGGTTCCGCGTAATTTTTTTGCGGCGTTGACGAAGGAGCCGGACGGGCTGGTGAACATTATTGCGGAAGTGAAGAAATCGTCGCCGTCGGCAGGGATGATGAAGGCGGATTTCGATCCGGTGGCGATCGCGAAGAAGTATTATGCGGCGGGGGCGGATGCGTTGTCGGTGCTGACGGACGAGCAGTATTTTCATGGGAAGCTGGAGTATATCGCGGCGATCAAGAAAGAGGTGCCTCTGCCGGTGTTGCGGAAGGATTTCATTATTGATCCGTACCAGATTTGGGAGGCGAGGGCGGCGGGGGCGGATGCGATTCTGTTGATCGCGGAGATTTTGACGGATTCGCTGATGATCGATTTGCAGATTCTGGCGGCGGAGCTACATCTGACGGCGCTGATTGAGGTGCACGAGATGGATAGCTTGCTGCGGGTGCGGTCGACGATTGGCTTTCCGCTGCGGTCGTATTCTCTGCTGGGGATTAATAATCGGGATCTGCGGACGTTTACGACGGATCTGTCGAATACGGTGCGGCTGGCGGAGTTTGTGGAGGATAAGCAGATTCTGGTGTCGGAGAGCGGGATTAAGGATCGGTCGGATGTGCAGCGGATGGCGGCGGCGGGGGTTCGGACGCTGCTGATTGGGGAAACGTTGATGCGGTCGGAGGATGTGGGGGGGACGATGGCGAATTTGAAGGGGATTTTTCGGCGGGCTTAGGTGGATGTGACGGACGGAAACACGAAGGGGTGAAGGGGGTGAAGGACCACGAAGGGGAATGGCTAGGGTTTGCAAGATGGGAGGGGGGGAGGCGTTGGAGATTTTGAAGTTTATTTATTATGGAGGTTTTTGATGGGGATTTTTTGGCAGAGGGTGGTTTTGGGCGTGAGTGTTGCGGGGGTGTTGGGGCTGGCGGTTGGGGCGTTGGGGCAGAATGAGCCGGGGAATTTTGATCCGGTGGCGACGACGACGAGTCAGCCGGCGTCGCGGCCGGCGCGTGCGGGGCGGAATGCCGGGGCGCGGGTGACGGCGCATTCGCCGCGGGATGACAAGGGGGCGTGGAGTCCGACGGATTTTGCGAAGGCGAACCCGGCGTTGCCGACGCTGGTGATTGCGGGGGATTCGACGGCGGCACCGGGGGATCCTGCGCATCGGGGCTGGGGCGCGGTGCTGGTTGATTTTTTTGACAGTTCAAAGATTAACGTGATTAACCGGGCGGTTGGGGGGCGGTCGTTTCGGACTTTTTATAGTGAGGGGAAGTGGAAGCAGATTGTGGAGGCGTTGAAGCCGGGGGATTTTGTGATTATTGAGTTTGGGCATAATGATGGAGGCGGGCCGAACAGTTCAACGGGGCGCGGGGATGTGCCGGGGGTTGGGGACGAGACGGCGGAGGTGACGAAGAAGGATGGGACGAAGGAGACGGTGCATTCGTTTGGGTGGTATCTGCGGACGTTTATTCAGGATGCGAAGCGGAAGGGGGCGACGCCGATTGTTTCGACGGCGACGATACGGAATGTATGGAAGGATGGAAAGGTCGAGCGGGCGATGGGGAAGGTTTCGGAGTGGGATAAGCAGGTGGCGGATGCGGAGAAAGTGTCGCTGATTGAACATGGGGCAATCACGGCGGACGTGTATGAAAAGATGGGGGAGACGGAGGTGGCGAAGTTGTTTCCGGCGGATCATACGCATACGAGCACGGAGGGGGCGATTGTGAATGCGAAGACGCTGATCGCGGGATTGAAGGCGATTCCGGATATGGCATTGGTGAAGGATTTGAATGAGGAAGGGGCGGCGGTTGAGGCGTATAAGGGGGCGGCGGCGACGCAGGGGAATGATCAAAAATAGGCCTTGCGTGGAAACGCAAGGCCGCGATGAATACTCGGGAGTTTGTTCTGCGGGCGAGAGTTCCCTCGGCCTTGCGTTTCCACGCAGGGCTATTGGCCACGCTCAGCTATCGTCAGGGTTGCATGGGGGGGGTTTCGCCGCCCTGCATGGATTGTTTTAGTTTGGTGACGGCTTCGATGGTGCTGGTGATGGCCGCGATGGGGACGTGGTATTCGGCGGTGACGGTGGTGCCAGTGACGCCGGCGCTGAAGAGGACGGCAGCGACGTTTTGCGCGGGGGCGGCGGGGGGGGCGGCTTCGGTCGCTGCGGGCTTGAGCATGGTTTGGGCCAACTCGACGAATTTGGCGACGGGGAGGTAGGCGATGACGATGGGATTGGGAACGATCTGATCTTTCACCGCGGTGATGGTGGCGTTGGAGCTTAGGGCGTCGGTATCGGTTTGTGCGGCGGTGACAGCGGCTTCCATGGTTGGGCCGTCGGAGCCGTAGATGACGAGGACGCGCTTCCCAACAATGCCCGTATAGGCGGTCATGCCGTCGGAGCCGTACATTTTTTGAACCATCATCAAGCCCTGCTTGGATGCGGGATTGAGGGGGTGATCGGGGGTTTCTTCACGGAGGGAGAATTGCATGTGAATTTTGGCAAGTTTGACATCTTTGATGGTGACGGCGTCTTCGGTGACGGTGGTGGTCTGCTTCATATCGGGATTCATGGCCTGCTGTGCCTGCTGTGCAAACGGATTTTTCAATGCGTCGATGGCGAGTTGTTGGTACTTGGCGGGGTCGGTGGTGTCGATCAACACAGAGCCGTTGAAGATGCCGTTTTTCCCGGTGGCGAGAGGTTGGAGGAGGACCATGCGGCCACCGGTGATGATAGTGGCCATCTGGCGATATTTTTCGAGTAGTTCCTTGTAGGAGGCGATTTTTGGGTCTTGTGCAATGGTTTCGTTGGAGAGGACTTGCTTGCCGACGGTGTTGATTAGGTCGGCCATGGCCTGGCCGTTGTCCTGGAAGGAGGCAGCCATGAGAAAATCGCCGTCGGGAAGGCCCTGGAAGTTGAGTGGCCCGGCGGGTTTTTGGGAGGCGACGAACTTGCCGAAGGAGCTTTCGGGTTTGAAGGCGCTGACCATACCGAGGGTTGCGCCGGCGTCGGTGAGGCGGAGGGTGAACATGCCGTTGGTGGCGTCTTTCAGATATTGTTTGGCGGCGGAGAAATAGAGGTTGACCAATTCTTTTTGGATTGCGCCGGCAGTCGCATCCTGGTTTTTATTGAGGTTTGCGAGGTCGAGCATGCCGGTGAATTCCTGCTGCTTGTCCTCAATGAATTTGTCGAGTCCGGTGCCGAGGGTGGCGACATTGGCCCAGACGACGACGTCGTTGTCAGAGAAAGTTTTGAGGGTGGTGGCGGGGAGGGTTTTGTTGATGGAGCCTTTGTGGGCGAGGTATGCGGTGAGGGCATCGCGGTCCTGTGCGAGGGCGACCCATTTGTCGACGTTGGCGACGAAGCCTTTGTCGGCGGCATCGCCTGGGAGGGTGACTTCGGAGATTCCGGCGGCGTCAGGGGCGGTGGGGGAAAGGTTTGCTAGCATGGCTTTGGAGTCGGTGGTGGGGAGAAGAATGATGATGCGCGGCGGGCCTGCGAGGGCGGATTCCCCTTGGGTGGCGGGCTTGAGCATGACCATGGCGGCGGAGCTGTTTTGATCGAAGCCGTCGGTGACGCCGATGTTGCGGAGCATAAAGCCGGCAAGGTCGGGTGGCAGGGGGATCGGCATGTTGAGGCGGGTAATGGCGTTGGACAATTTTGTGCTAAGGTTTTTTATGTTGTTGATGACGAGCACGGCGTTGGCGTCCGCGGGAACCTGGGTCAGGACGGCGGGCTCGTCGGCACGAACGGCGCTGATGGCGGCCAAAGACAAAAGCGCGGATGCGAGGAGAGCGCCGCAGGATTTCAACTTTCGTTTCGCAATGGCCATAGTCAGTCCTTTATGAGTAGAGTCGCAGCGGCCGTCGGGTCGCTGTGGGTAGTATCCGCCTTGTGTTGGAACTGCGTCAAGTAAATGAGAAATCCGCAGTTCAAAGGTGTGGGATTTTGGCGATTTCTGGGGGGTGACGGATATTATCGCGCATTTTTAGAAAATTGTGTTGCAATCTGGTCTGTGGAATTGTAGTTATGAGGGGTCGGACGAGGAATGGACTATTCTCACCAACCCCTTTTAGGAATGGAGAGTTACCATGCCACATCGTCGTATTTCTGGCGCGAAAGTTCGCTCCCACAAAATCGGTATCGGCAATTCGCGGTATGCAAAGGGCAAGCAGGCTCGATTGCAGAATCGGCGGATGCTGATGGATTACTTCCGGATGGGCGACATGCCTGCATAGGCTTTTCGGCGTCGGAAGGGGTGGGGACTTGGATTGGTGACCCGTGTCGAAGGTGTTCGGCGCGGGTCTTTCTTTTTTGCGGGTCGGCGCACGCGGCGTCAGTGGTGGAGTTCACGCTTCAGCGTGTCTGCGGTTGTGATTTTATGGTTCTTTTTTTTAAGACACGCTGAAGCGTGAACTCCGGGGGGGCGTGTGAACTCCGGCGGCGTGGGGGGGATTGTGTTTCAGGTTGTGGGTTTTTCCGTGTTATAGTCTGGGGGTCAACTTAGGAGATTTCGATGACACAGTCGACGCCGGCGGTGACGCCTTCGAGCCACGATACGCATTTGCCTACGAGTTCAATTTTGGTGGTGGATGACAATCCGCAGAATGTGGAGTTGATGCAGGCGTACCTCGAGACGTTGAACTGCACGGTGCATGTGGCGGTGGATGGAGTGGATGCGTTGGAGAAGGTGCCGAAGGTGAATCCGGATTTGATATTGCTGGATATTATGATGCCGCGGATGTCGGGGTTTGAGGTATGCCGGCGTTTGAAGGCATCGCCGAAGACGCGGGAGATTCCGATTTTGATGGTGACGGCATTGAATGAGCTGGGGGATATCGAGCGCGGGGTGGAATGCGGGACGGATGATTTTCTGACGAAGCCGATCAATAAGCTGGAGCTGCTGACGCGAGTGAAGTCATTGCTGCGGGTGCGGCATTTGAAGAATCATTTGGATAGGACGCTGGCGTATTTGAGCGATATGGAGAATAGGCCGGAGTAGTCTTGAGTCTTGAGTCTTGAGTCTTGGGTCTTGAGTCTTGAGTCTTGGGTCTTGAGTCTTGAGTCTTGGGTCTTGAGTCTTGGGTCTTGAGTCTTGAGTCTTGGGTCTTGGGTCTTGGGTCTTGCGTTTTAAGTTTAGGGGTTCGGGGGTAGGGTTTGGGCGATGGCGCGGAGGTGGTCTTCGTCCCAGGAGGAGAGGCCGCCGTTGTTGGAATATTTGGGCCAGTTGTGACCGAGTCGGCGCATTTCGGCGATGGCTTCATCGACGGGCCAGTGTTGATATTTGATGCGGATGTAGGCGGTGGTGATGCCGGTGCGATCGTGGCCGGCGGAGCAGTGGAAGAGTACGCCGCCGGATTTGGCGTGGGAGAAGATATCGTCCGTGACGTTATCGAGGAGTTTTTGGACGTCCGCGTCGGACATGGTTTTGATGGAGTTTTCGCCTTTGTTTTCGATGGGGTGGTAGAGGAGGGTGATGCCGGCGCGGGCGGCGGCGTCGCGTTCGAGGGAGAGCCATTGGAGCTTGGCGGCGACCTGGGAGGCGGAGTTGGTTTTGATGGAGGCGGGGTCGGGGGTCTCGAGATCGATGATGGTGCGGATGCCCAGGGAGGCGAGGCGTTTCATTCGCGCGTCGGCTTCAGCGATGGCGGCGGCGTCGACGGGTGCAGCGCCTTTTTTGACGATGTCTCGGACGGGGGATGCGCTGCGGAAGAGGTTGGCTTGGCCGTTGATGACGCCGAGGCTGTGGAAATCTTTGATGGCGGGGTCTTCGGAGGGGATTCGTTCGCCGACGAGGGAGTGGGGGGTGGTGGGCGCGGTGGTGGGCGCGGGGGGGGATGGCGGAGGGGCGGCGAGGGCGAGGGAGGAGGCAAGGAGGGTGAGTGATGCGATTTGGCTGGGTAGAGAGGGGTTTAGGTGGCGCATTTTATCCTCCGGTTTGGTGTTGCGATGGACTGGGTTTGATTCTTTGTATGGCTTTGTAGGATAAAGACACGCTGAAGCGTGAACTCCGCGCGGGTGGTGAAGGTGGGACGTTGCGGAGTTACTGCGCGGTGCCCGCGTCGCCAGAGGCGACGGGCGTTTTGTTGTAAGGCGCACTCCCTTCCACGAAGTATGTACACAGTCATTCAACTTGCTCCATGCTCGCTTGCGCCGTTATTCTTTCGGCATGAATACTATACGAACTATTGCGGGGTTGTGTTTTGTTCTGTTTACGAGCGGGACCGCATCAGCGATAGCGGATGCGCCGCCGACGACCGCGCCGGCGTTGGGCATTGATTTTTCCTGTGTGGGATTTGCAGGGGATGGGTCCGCGCCGCCAACGGTACCTGCGGTTCTCATGGTTCATCCGACGGGGGGGGACGATACCGTTCTGCTCCAGGGGGCACTGGATCGCGCGGCATCGCTTCCCGTTCAGGCGAATGGTTTTCGCGGGGCGGTTCTTCTTGCGCCCGGGACGTTTCATATCGAGGGACAGTTGCAGATGGCAGCGACGGGTGTCGTTTTGCGCGGCGCGGAGAATCACGGCACGACGCTCCTCGCCACGGGGCATTCTCGCCGCACGCTTATTGAAATGGGCGATCCTCCATTCCCTCCTTACCCCCCGGCACCCCCATCTCACCCCCCCACCGCCGCAATGTCTCCGGTACGGGTCGTCGGCGATATCGTGCCTGCGGGCAGCCGTAGTTTTACGCTCGAATCAACCTCCGGCTTCAATGTTGGCGACTCGATCACGCTTACGCGGCCCAGCCCCGCGGAATGGATCGCCGCGCTTGGGATGAAGGGCTTGCCGGGCACGTTTGCGGCTATTCGAATCGACTGGACGCCCGGCTCGCGGAACCTGATATGGGACCGAACGATCACTGCCATCGATGGCGATCATCACGAGATCACGCTGGACGCACCGATCACAACGGCGCTGGAATCGCGTTACGGCGGAGGCACGGTGGCCCTCACAGCCGCGACGCCCGTGCGCATTGGCGTTGAAGAGCTGCTGCTCGACAGCGCGTTCGACAAGGGCAATGCGTGCGATGAAGAACATGCGTGGATCGCGGTTGCGGTACACACGGTCAAGGACGGGTGGGTTCGCAACGTGACGGCGCGGCATTTTGCCGGCTCGGCGGTGCGCGTGGGTCCGCATGCCCGCCGCATTACGGTGGACGGCTGCGCCAGCGAGGAGCCGATTTCTGAGCCGGGGGGCTATCGCAGGCAGAGTTTTCTTGTCGAGGGGCAGCAGGTTCTTGTGGAGCGTTGCACGGCGGAAATGGGGATGAATGATTTCGCGGTGGGTCTGTGCGCTGCGGGCCCGAACGTGTTTTTTGATTGCTCGGCAACGCGGGCGCTGGGTGCGAGCGGATCGTTTGAAAGCTGGGCGTCGGGGGTGCTGTATGAAAATGTGCGCATTGATGGCGCGGGCATTCGCCTTACGAAGGATATGACTCGCGCTCAGGGCGGCGGGTGGACTGCGGTGAACTCCGTGGTATCGAACTGCCGGGCGAAAGAGTTTCAGATGCAGGGGCCGGAGGGCGCGCCGAACATTTTGATTGAATCGGGCAAGCCTCTGTATGTCCCGAACACGGCCAAAGCTCCCGACGTTATGCCTGCGGGACCCGCGCCGACGGAGTTCGTTCTCGCGGGGCAGGCGACTGAGCCTTCGACCGCGCCTGCCGTTCCCGGTCTTGAAATCGTCAATGGCCACTTTGTGATCGGCAAGCGAGCGCTGTGGGGCGGCGCGGTGAATGATGCATGGTGGAAAGGCGAGGCGAATCCGGCGGTCGCGCTGAATGAGGGAGTGGACATTACGCGGTTTGTCCCCGGCCGTGATGGGCCCGGCCTCACTGAAAATCTTCCCGCGCTGGCCGCACGCATGGAAGCGGAGGGGACGCCGTTCTATCAATCCGGTCCGGGTCTGTGGTACGACCGGCGGCGTGATGAGCATTCGGTCAATCGGCGCGAGGATGGGAATGTGTGGGCTCCGTTCTGCGAGTTGCCGTGGGCGCGGAGCGGGCAGTACGCGGCGGGTTTGGGCGAGGGGTCGAACGTCGCGGCGTGGGATGGTCTTTCGCGTTACGACCTGACGCGCTACAACACCTGGTATTTTGACCGGACTCGAACATTTGTGGAGCTTTGCCACCAGCATGGCATCGTGATGTTTCACAGTTTTTATAACACGCATAACTTGCTGGAATGGGGGGCACACTGGATCGATTCGCCATGGCGGCCGGCGAACAATATCAATCAGACGGGGCTGATGGAGCCACCCCCGCTGGAGCCCGGATATCAGAAAACGGAGCCGAGCGTTCGGGTGCATTACGCGAATCAGTTTTATAACGTGGACGATCCCCGGCGGCGGAAGCTGCACCATGATTACATTTTTCATGTGCTGAATCAGATTGGCGATTCGCCGAATGTGGTGTTTGGGGTGGCGTATCAGTTTCCGGGACCGCTGGCGTTCCAGGAATTTTTTCTGGATACGTTGGCGGAATGGGAACAGCAGTCGGGCCACCATGTGCGGATTGAGCTGGCGACAAGCAAAGACATTACGGATGCGATCCTTGCCGATCCGGTGCGGTCGAAACAGATTTCGGTGGTCGATCTGCGGTATTGGCAATATCGGCCGGACGGTTCATTGTGGGCACCGCCGGGCGGGACGAATCATGCGTTTCGTGAGATGATTGGGAAAGCGTTTGGCGGAACAAACGACTTTCCGCCCGCCACGACGCCGCAGCAGCTTTACCGGCAGGTGCGTGAGTACCATGACCGGTTCCCGGATAAGGCGATCGTGGCGTGGAATGGCGGAGTGGGGCCGGCGCCGATCCTGTTTGCGGGCGGGGCGGAATGTTTGAATCGTAATCCGACGGGAGGGCATGGGCAGCGGAATTCGGATTTGATTCCGTTTGATGCGATGGTTCAGAAACAACTCGGCTCCACTTTGATGAACTTGCTACCGCGCGACGGCGTAGTGGCCAATGCCACGACGACGTGGTGCCTGAGTGACCAAGCGACGCATACGGTGGTCGTCTATTCTTTGGACGGGAAGGAGATCACGTTTGCTCAGGCCTTGGAGGGACACTATTCGGCTCGTTGGCTCAATCCCCGCACGGGTGTCTCTCAGGCGATTGCGGAACCCTTGACACCGAAACAGCAAATGTCCATCCCCAAACCGACGGCTGAACCTTGGATCCTACTAATGGAAACCGCCCCATGAGGGGGGAAAAGCTGCAAAGGATCGTTTTTTATGGCTTCACGAGATTGATATTGAGACTAAGTCTCAATATAGTGCCTCCCTTCACGGTATTCATTGATCCGATGAAGGGGACACATGCCACGGCGTTCTTGCAGTATCGCGACACTCTTTTTGAGCTTATTTCTGCGCGTTGAGGGTTCGGTTTTTGGGGCCGGTCCGGAGGTGGCCGCGCCCTACGTGCCCCTGCAACCGCCCGTGTTAACGCTTTCGCCATCCTCGTCTCCGGCTCCGTTACCATCGGATCGATATGGATTTCTCGATCTGCTCGATCATCGTTCGAGTTATGGAACGTATTGGTTTCCGGAACCGCTGCGGTCGGATGAAGGCGATATCGATAATGAGATTCGCCTCGACTACTTCCACGCGGAAAAGAAACATCGTCAATTGGATTCAATTAAAACGGAGATTGAATATTCGATCGGGGTGCTGACGCTGGAAGTTGCGGGCGGATACGCAGCGGACCGGACCGGCAGCGCTGAAAGCGGGGGTGGGTTTGTCGGGCAGCGCGAGGAAGGATTTACCAACCTGGAGGTCGCAGCGCGATACCCGCTGATTCAGTATGTTTCGGCGGATGGAGTTTTTGATGACACCTGGGTCGTGGGCCTGGAGGCCGCGCCGCCGACGCATACGAAGGTGAGCAAGGACACGGAGATTGTGCCGAAGTTGTTTAATTTGCTGCGCGTGGGGGAGCATTTATCGGTGCAGACCGGGGTGGGCGTTTCGACCGTGGTGGGCTCAGAAGCAAGGGGCGAATCGAACCTCGAATACAATGTGGTGACGGGTTATGAAATCACAAAAGGGCAACTGACTCTCCCGCTGGTCGTGGCGACCCTACCGATATTGGAGGTGAATGGTGAAACGGGCATGAATCATGCGGGACGCGGGAACACGGCACTGCTGGGCACGGTGGGGTTCCGGATGGAGTTTGAGCACATGGGTCGATTCATGCCGAAAATAGGGTTGGGGTATACGTTTCCATTGGACAAGGGTGGACGCGAGCAACTGGATTGGGGAGTCGTCACGTCGTTGATTTTTGAGTATTGAGTGCGCGAGTGATTATCGTTGAAGATCGCCGGGGTTTTCTGGGATGCCGGGGTCGTCGAGGATTTGGACGGCGGTGACAGGGCCGAGGTTGGTCCAGTCTTTGAGTGCCCAGACGACTTTTTTGTCGGGGGTGACTTCGAGGAATTGGCAGGCCTTGCCGTTGTTGCCCCGGGAGCAGAAGACGGTGTTGCCGTTGTTGAGGCGGACGCAGGTTTGGGAGTCGGGGAGGAGGGTGCCGTCGGGGGATTGGAAGGGGAGTTGGAATTCCCAGACGGTTTCGCCTTTGGGATTGACCTCGCGGGTGATGCGGGTTTTGCTGTCGGAAATGAGCGTGTTGCCATTGTGCAGGCGAACGGCGGCCCAGGGGGACGGGGTTTTGTAAGACCAAATTTCGTTGAAGTTTCTGTCGTATTCGACGACTTTTTCCATGGAGAGGAATGACGCGAGGTAGGTTCCGGCGGCGGTCATGCGGACGCGGCGGAACTGGCGATGGACCTGATCGGTGAGGCTGATCGCGGGGAGCGCGTGCTCAACTTCGACGGTACCGGTTTTGATGTTGATGATCATGAGCTTGGGAGGGAGGGCGTTTTTGATGAGGAGAATTCTGTCGAGGCCGATGGGTTGGAGGGTGTGGATTTCGGTGCCTTCGGGGGCATCCATGTGCCAGACGACTTTTTTCTGCGGGGTGACTTCTTCGGCGTAGCCCATACGGGAGAAGAGGATGTTTCCGTTGGAGAGCATCCAGATATCGTCGTACTCGCCGCCCTTGCCGGTGGAGTAGGTCCAGACGACTTTGCCCTGGTTGACGAGGAATATTTTATTGCAGCCTTCGCCGACGGCGAGGAAGGGATGCTGGGCAAGGCCCTTGCCGGGGAGGGTCGTGTCGGGCGGGGAGATGGCCCACTTGGGCGGATCGATGGGCGTTTCAGCGGAGCCCATGGCGGGAACGTCGGGGGCGGTGAATTGAGAGAGAACATCGAGAGCGGGCGTGCAGGAGGGTGACGGCTTTGTCAGTGTGTGCGCAGCAACCGGCGAGAAAAACAAGAAATACGAGAAAAACATAAGAAGGGGTAAATGCAAGAAATGTGCGTCCATTGCGGAGTCGTTTCATGGCGGGCCTTTCTTGAGTGGCGGGGGCGTAAGAGGGGTTATTGGGAGGATGGTCCTCCACTATTCACGTTAGGTCAACTCAACCACATCGACCAATTTACACGTTATTAAGTGACATTGCGTTATCCCGCAGCATTGTCTAAAAGGAAATGACGAATTTGGAACTCATCATTTTAGATGGAGTTCCGGCGGAATGCCATTGACGAGCAAATCTTAGAAGGTTCAGCACCCTGAGTGCGAAATCCATATCACCATTTTTCTGAGCCGCCGTTGAATCCGGCTGCTGCCTCTTTTTTACACGGAGTTCTTGATGAAACGCGCACGACGTCTGACACGAGACATTTTTGCAGTGCAGGGCAAGCAACGGGCGAAGGGTCCGGGCTTTTTGTATTTTGAAGCTCTTGAGACCCGGGCGCTTCTCTCGGGAAATGTGCTGGTGTCGGTCGTGCACGGAACACTCACCATCCGCGGTGACGCGGCGGCAAACACCGTTGTTCTGGATCAGACCGGACTAATCGCGGGACAGGTGAGCATTTCCGGAGGCACGGGTTCATCCATCAATGGACAGAATGTTCCGGTGATCTTGAGCGGCATCACGCGGGGTGCGGTCATTCGGATGGGCGGCGGAGCGGACAGCGTGACGCTGCTGAATGCGACCCTGGCAGGGAATGTTGCCATTGATACGGGCAGCGGCGCGGACACGGTGGCCATCAATAATGTGACGGTCGGGGCAAACCTTTCGCTGGTAAATAAATCACTCGTGCCCACCAACACGAGCATTGCGCAGACCACGATCGGCAAGAATCTCGGGATTAAGGATGGAGGAGGCGACCAGACCATCGCGCTGTGCGCGGTGGTCGTGCAGCGCAACACGAGAATCGTGACGAAAGGCGGGGCGGATTTGCTGAGGATCGATGATTCGACCTTTAATGGTGCGGTGGCGGTGGATACGGGCAGCGGTGCGGACGTGGTTCAGATTGAATCGCAGCACACGACGCTAGGTGCTCCGACGGAGTTCAAGAAAACTGTTGGGATCGCATTGGGTACCGGGGACGATCTTTTGCAGCTTGGAGTGGCGGGTCAGACGGGCAACCGGTCGGTGTTTGACGGGAGAGAGATGTTGGATGGCGGGCGCGGGCGGGACACGTTGCGGAACATTGTGTCCGCGACTTTTGTGCGGAGAGCGCGCACTCATGCCAAGGGTTTTGAAGTGAATACGACGACGACTGATTCGACGGCTCCAACGGTGAGTTCCACGGGGCCAATTGATGGTTCCACGGGCGCGGCTCTTAACAGAAAAATCACGGCGACATTTAGCGAGGCAATGGACCCGCTCACCATCACGAGCACGAATGTCCGGCTGAGCGCGCCGGGCGGCATTGCCGTCGCGGGCGTTGTTGCTTATGCCGGCACGATAGCGACGTTCGCGCCGACGGCACCGCTGGCGGCGAATACCGTTTACACCCTCACCATCACGACCGGGGTCAAAGACGTCGCGGGGAATTCACTCGCGCACACCTTTGTCTCAACGTTTACCACCGGCGTGACATCGGACACGACCTTGCCCACCGTGCTTTCCACGGATCCGGCGAATAGTGCCTCGGGGATCGCATTGAACAAGAAAATCACGGCGATTTTCAGCGAGCCGATGGACCCGCTCACCATCACCACCGCAAGCGTGACGGTGACGGCACCGGGCGCGGTTGCCGTGCCGGGGACGGTGGCCTATGTCGGCACGACCGTGACCTTTACGCCCAACACTGCCCTCGCTTCGAACACCGTTTACACCTTCACCATCAGCAGCGGCGCGAAAGACGTGGCGGGCAACGCGCTCGCGAGCAGTTCCGTTTCGACGTTCACGACGGGATCGACGGCGGACACGACGGCACCGACGGTGGTTTCGACGAGCCCGACCAATCTTCAGACGAACGTGGTGATCAACAAAACGGTGGCGGCCACATTTAGTGAATCGATGGACCCCCTGACGATCCCGGCAAACTTTGCCGTGACGGGCCCGGGCGGGGCACCGTTGACGGGAATCGTGAACTATGACGCGCAGAGCAAGATCGCGACGTTCACACCGTCGAGCAATCTTGCCCCCAACACGACGTTCACGGCAACGATCACAGGCGGATCGAACGGCGCAAGGATCTTGCGGGCAACGCGTGCTCGCGAGCGACAAAGTATGGACATTCACTACTGGAACCCAGTTGGCACAAGCGCCGATCAATCTTGCATCAGCCGGCACGTTCGCGGTGATGGCGACCGCCGCGATCAGCGGAACCGGATCGATTCAAATCAATGGCGATGTGGGGTTGAATCCGGGTTCGGCACAAGGGATTCCGCCGTCGGAGATTAATGGAAGCATTCATATCGATGATCAGGCGGTAAGGACGGCGCAGTCTGATTTGCTGCATGCGTATAACGACGCGGTGAGCCGTTCCACGGCTTCCGGGGTATTGCCGGCGAATATGGGCGGGCTTACGTTCACGCCGGGACTTTACACGAACTCGACTTCGGTGCTCATCCAAGGGGTGGGGCCGGGCAATGATGTGACGCTCGACGCGCAGGGAGATCCCAACGCGATCTTTATCTTTAAGATGGGATCGACGCTCACGACTGCGCCGAATGCTCATGTGATTTTGGCCGGCGGTGCGAAGGCGGGAAATATCTTCTGGCAGGTGGGAAGTTCCGCGACCTTGAACACGACGACGATCTTCAAAGGTAATATTCTCGCCGCCGTGACGATCACAGTGAACAACGGCTCGGTGGTCGATGGTCGTCTGTTCGGCGGCGCTAATTCCGATGGTTCGGTGACGGTGAACGGGAGTACCATCACGGTACCCGCGTAAGCGGCAACTTTTTCCCATGAAATGCAGGCAGTCCGGGATGCCGCGATCGATTTTGATCGCGGCATCCGGAATGCCTTTTCGTTATTTGGGGGTGGAAGGGGTTTTCCAGGTTTTGGCGATTTGGATGTCTTGTTCGACTTTTGCGGTGAGGGCGAGGAGGTCGACGGTGCCGATGCGGGTGAGCATTTGTGGGCGGTATTGGGTGGTGGCGACGCCGGCGTATTGTTTCCAGGCGTCGAGGGCGGCCTGGAGATGCCCGATGGCGGAGGCCTGGCGTTGCGGATCGTGCGCTGCGTCGTACAGGGCGAGGTCGGTGGCGCCGAGGATTTTTTCGGCGTAATAGTTGCCGAGGTAGGCCATCGCTTTGAAGTCGCCGAGGGTGAGGCGCAATTCCTTGTCGGCGGGGTGTGCGGGGAGTTGGGCGAGCAATGCGAGGGTTTGGGCGGCGAATTGGTGCAGTGCGGCGGCGACTTCCGGGGGAGAGATGCCTGCGGGAGGTTTGGCGGCGGCGGGGCCTTTGCAGTAGTCGCGGATGTTCAGGACGCCGGCGCCGGGCATGGAGGTGCCGTTGATGAAATCTTTTACCGTGTAGAAGCCGCGGTGATTGGGGTGGCTGATGCAGGCTTCGGGGAACCAGGCGAGGTCGTTGCCGGACCAGAAAAAGCGAGTGACCTGCGGGATGATTTTGGATGCGACGGCGGAGGCGGCGAAAAGTTTTCCGGGCGGCGGCTTCCGGGAATCGAACGTCCAGAGTGTGTTCAAACAGCGAGTTTCGGAACGTCGGGCTCGTAACTTAAACGGCCCCACATGCATGAGGCTGAACCATTGTTTTTTGATGAATAGTTGCGCGGGGAGATTCGGGTTCGGTGCTGGTGAATTCGCGTCCCCAGATGAAGCCGTCGGAGCCGATGAGAAGGCCGTGCGAGTTCGTTGGAGCCGGGGAGATTTTGGATGTAGGCGCGGGCGTAATCGGGATCGCCCCAGCGAAAGTTGTAGATGTCGTCGTTGCGCGCGGTGAACCAGACGTGCATGTTCGGGGGAAGGTGCGGCGAGGTCGTGTTTGGCGAAGAGCGGCGCGGGGGAGGAGTACATGTGGGCGACGGAATATTTGTATTCCAGGTCGAAGGGGCGGCGGTCGTAGTCTTTCCAGGCGGCGGCGACGGTTTTGACGCTGGTCTGGTTGAGGCGATGGATGAGGAGGATGGAGCGGTCGGGCTGGATTTTTTTGACATCGTCGATGGCTGCGGCGTAGGTGTTGATAAGCCAGCGTTCCTTGGAGGCTTCGCCGGTGAGGTTCTGCATGTTTTCGCCGGGCGTGACGCCGATGCCTGCGAGGAGGGGATAGGTGAGGAGGGTCTGGCGGACGCTTTTTCGGAAGTAGTCGACGGTGATCGGATTTTTCTGGTCGTTGGTGATTCCGTACTTGCCTTCGGCACCCCAGGTGAAGACGTTCCATGTGTACAGGTAGACAGCGATGCCGCGGTCGTGGGCGTACTCCATCACGTCCTGCCAGAATTTCATTTTTTCTTCGATGGTCATTTTTTTGAGGGTTTCGAGATGTTCGAGTTGTGCGGGGCGGACCATGTCGTGACCCGTGAGAGCGTAGGTGGTGTCGAAGGGAAGCGTGGTGCGCATGACGTCGGCAAGGGCGACGTCGGGATACTCGGGGACTTTAACCATGGAGGGGAATGGGTGAAGGTTCCAAAGGGTGAGGGTATTGAGGCGTTGTCGGGCCATTTCATCGAGGAATTCGTGCCAGAAATCGAGGCTCCACATTTCGGGGATGTTTTGCTGTGCGGAATCGCCGGCGTCGGAGTAGCTGGGGGTGCGGGCGTCGAGAGGGATGTTGAATTTGATTCCGCGCTTGGCGATGTAGGGGGCGTGATCGGAATCCTGGAGGGTGGAAAGGGTGTTGAGGCGGATGGCTTCGGCAAGATCGAGGGCGCCGTACATGGCGCCGGAGGAATCAGGGCGAGGATGAGGTAGGTGGTTTGTGGGCCGCTGGAGAGTTTTCGGATGGCGTAGGATTGTGGGGGTGCGTCTTTTTTTAGGTCGGGGCAGTGGAGGGTTTCGGCGAGTTGATGGGATTCTTTTGGATCGCTGGCGATGGCGATGCGTACTTGCGGTGGGGCCTGGGGAAATTGGTTGAGGTCTGCGGAGGTGGGGGTTTCACCGCTGGCTTTTATTGCGAGGCGGAGTTCGGTGACGGCGAATTCAACGGGAGGAATGTCGTGGTGATAGAAAATCCCGGTGTCGGCGGAGGCGGCGCAGGCCGAGTAGTGACAACATCATCGCCAGAGGCAGAATCAGTTGACGTTGCTTGATCACGCCAGTCTCCTTTCATTTCGCCGAGGTTTCCGAAGAACCGGGAAACCGCCGATGAACGCGGATAAACGCCGATGCCTCAGAGTCCAAGAGATTACAAAATCATCGGCGTTTATCCGCGTTCATCGGCGGTTTCACTTCGTCGTAGGTCAGGGTGAAATCATTCAGCAGCAATTTCGCCAATGCTCAACGCCCGGTGCCGACGTGCAGGGCGATGGGGACTTTGCTCCATTGAGGTGGGGGCGTGAGCGAGGCGGTGCCGTTGTTCGAGCGTTCCGGCATCAATTTTTTCGGCGGTGAAAGGGTGATACCACTCGGCGTGGAGCGGAACGGATGCGCCTTCGATTTTGAGGGTGAAGGGGGCGGGGGCGTTGAGGAAGACGATGTATTCGTGGCCTGGATCGGCAAGGCAGGAGCCTTCGCTGACGAGTCCTTCGGTCGGTTTCATTTGCCAATAGTGGGTGTGATTGAAAAAGTCGGAGAGGTTTTTGAAGTAGGCGTAACCGGGGGGGTTGTCCTGGAGGCGGATGACGTCCCATGCGGTGTAGGTGTAGTAATAGACGACGAAGCCGCCGGCGGTGCAGAGTTCCCATGCGCGGCGGCAGACTTCTTCGGGGCCTTGTGCGACGGAGTAGGTTTTGTCCTTCAGGCCTTTTGGGCCGTGCTCGTAGCCGAACTCGGTATTGATGACGGGCCAGGCATGTTTTTGAAGATGGGCGAGCATAGTTTCTCGCCATTTGGTGTGCTGCTGGTCGGAGCGGTAATCGACCGCATTGTCATAGGCACCGCGATCGTAGGCGGCTTTGTCATCATGGATGGTGAGGAGCCGGTGGTAGGGATCGTTGGCGCGAATGAAGTTGAATCGTCCAATTTTGTAATCCACGCTTTTTTCGTACTGGGCCTCTTTTGAAAGGTCCCACGTGACGTTGGGATATGCGGCGTAGCGGGCGATGAGCCAGCGGAAATAGAGGTCATCTTCGGGCGAGCCGGTCACAGGCCATTTGACCTGCTTGTTGTAGACCTTCATGAGAATGTGCGCGACGATGCCGCGGCGATGGAGGGCTTCGATGACGCGGTCGTAGTGCTGCCAGTAGGCGAGGTTGAAGCGAGTCTGATCGGGTTTATCGTTGGTGCCTTCCCAGGCGTAGAGCGGCGGAGGGCCGAAGTCATCTTCGCCGGTGCGGCCCTTGCGCCAACTGGTGTCCTGCGCGTAGGCATTGAGGATGATCAAATTGAATCCGAGTCCGGTGAGGCGATCGAGGAAGGGGTTGATCGTTTTGAGATCAGTGTCATTGGTGTCGAGAGCCCAGAGCCAGTCGCATTCGTAGCCCATCGGAAAGGTGTGGGTGCCGTCCTCGAAGATGAATTGCTGGGGATGTTCGGGGTCGATGCGGAGAGGGCCATGGATCTGCGGGGAAGGGTTCGCGATGCAGACGAATGAGGCGTGCTGATCGTTTAATTCGGGGACGGGGCTGTGGGTGACGAGGGACCAATTGCCCAATGCGGTGGGCGAGATGCGGATTTTCCAGGTGTTTTCGCCGTCGTAGAAGCCGAGGGTGGTGAATTTTTTACCGTCGGGGCCGGTGACGTCGGCAGAAAAGGGGACTTGAAAGGGATTGGGGGAGTCAGTTTTGGCGGTGAAGGAAAAGTCGTGGGGCTGCCAACGGGGGACGTCGGGGGTTGCGGCGTTTACGCGCGCGGTGAGACAGGCGAGCACGGCGGTGAGGAGCGCGGTGGTGATGTATTTGGATGGCAGGCAGGACGCCCACGTTACGGGGGGCATGGTGGTCTCCTCAAGCCGGGCACGATCGGGGTCAGGGAAGGGTGGTTTCGACTGTGTAATCGCCGGAGGCGGCTTCGTAGACGGCGATGCCGCCGGTCAATTCCACGAACTTCAGGCCGGGGATGTCGGCGGCTGGTTTTTCCGTGGCGGGTAACTTGAGCGTCGCGGTGGTGCCCAGTGGAATCACGGTGTGGAGAGTGAAACGCTGCCCGTCACGTTTCCATTCGCTGACGATTTCGCCACGGACGGAATGGTAATGGCCCTTCACCGCGGTAAGGTCGCCGACGATGGCGGGATGAATGACGAAGTGTACGAAGCCGGGTGATTGGGGATCGAGTTGGATGCCGACGAGGTCGTGATAGAACCATTCGGTGATGTGGCCAAGCATGAACTGGCTTTGGGAATTGTCTCGTCCGGCGTCCCACGTTTCGCATAAGGCGGTCGCGCCCATTTTTAATTGATATCCAAAGCCGGGGACGTCGGTCTGGTTGTTCATTCCGTAGAGGACATCGGAGCGGCCTGCGGAGGCGAGGGCGCGCTGGAGATAGGGCAGGCAAATCTCGCCGACCATCATGGCGTATTTATGTTTTTCAATGTCGGCGATGATATTCGCGACGACGGCGGCGCGGTCGCCGGGCTCGACCAGATCGAGCGCGAGGGCCATCGCATTGCCGCCCTGGGAACCCGTGCCGAACTGGTGCGTGTCGGCATGGTAGAAACTTTTGAAGGCGGTGCGGATGGTGTCGGCCTGCTTTTCGTAGACTGCGGCGTCGGTCGGATTTTCGAGAAGCACGGCAGCGTGGGCGAGGGCCATCGTGTCCTCATAGTAGAGGGCGGTGGAGATCAATTGCAGAGGCGTGTCGGTGCTGGAGTGCTTTCCGGACCAATCGCCGAGGCCGGACGTGGCGATGCCATCTTTGGCCTGGGTGGTGAGATGATCGACGTAGCGTTTCATCATGGGATAGTCGTGGCGGAGCGGGCCGAGATCGCCGGTGAATTGATACTGATGCCAGGGCATGAGAACGCCGGTGCTGCCCCACTCGATGGCGTCGCGCCACTTGGCCGGGAAGACGGGGTACTCGGGGACGCTGGTGGGGATGAGGCCGTTATCGAGTTGGCAGTCGGCCATATCGCCGATGACTTTGGTGACGAGCGGACGCATGTCGTAGGTGTACCAGAACGAAGGCCCGTGGAGGTGGTCCTGTTCGAGCCAACCGAGCCGCTCGCGGTGCGGGCAGTCAGTGATGACGCTCATCATGTTGGTAAGTTCGGCGGAGTGGATCATGGCGTAGATACGATTGAAGAGGTCGTTGGAGCAGGAGAATTCGCCGGCGGTGGTGATGGAGGAGTGGACGGAGAGGCCTTCAATGGAATCAATTTGGGGTGCGTCGCCTCCTTCGGTCGGCGGTGTGCATGTCACCTGCAGGTAGCGATCGCCCATGTAATAGAATTTGGAGGTGTAGGTTTCCGGGCCGGTGCCTGCGAGGGTGTATTGGCTCCATGCCTTGCCGTTGTAGTTGTTGGCGAAAAGTGTTCCGTCGGGCTTGAGGAGTTCGCTGGGAGTGATGCGAATGACCGAACCGGCCGGGCCGTGGGCGGTGAAGCGGGTCATGTGAGCGGATTCCTGGCCGAGATCGTAGATGGTGACGTTGGGCTTGGTTTCATGGTGAGCGACGGGCTTGTGGATCTCGAAGGCGCGGATCGCGGGTGCCGCGCGGGACACGCCGCGCAGCGTTCCGCCGGGGCCGGAGGAAATCGTGGCGGGGAGCCATTTTGATTCATCAAATGCCGGGGCGTCCCAACCTTTTTGTTCGAGACGGGCGTCCCAGTCTTCGCCGCCGTAGACGCTGGAGAAGGTCATGGGGCTGACGCCGGCATGCCAATGGTCGTCGGTGCCGACGATGGCGACGGAGCCGTCGTCGTATTCCATGCGGATGCGCGCGATCGCCTGAAGCGGGCCGAAGGAGCCCTGGAATTTTGTATAACGGCCCTTGGCGACGCGGTACATGCCGTTGCCGAGCAGGACGCCGATGGCATTGGGGCCTTGATGAATGAGCGGGGTGATGTCGTAGGTATCGTAGAAGCAAGTCTTGTTGTATTTGGTCCAGCCGGGGGTGAGGACGTCGGAGGTGATTTTTGTGCCGTTGAGGGATGCTTCATATTGTCCGAGTCCGCAGATGTTGAGGGTGGCATGTTTGATGGGTGATTTGGCGGGGAATTCGGAGCGGAGTAAAAAGGTGCTATTGCCGTCGCCGCTCATGCTGGCAGGCGCGGTGATCCATTGGGCTTGCCAATCGCCGGGGTTGAGGACGCCCATGGTCCATTGTGCGGGGGCGCTCCATGCGGAGGGTTGGTCCTGGTTGTCCCAGATGTGCAGCTTCCACCAGACGGTTTGATCGGAATGGAGGGGTTTGCCGGCGTAGTGGACATCCTTGGTGGTGGTGGCGGAAACTTTTCCGGAGTCCCAGAGGTCGCCTTGGTCCTTTGCCAGTAACTCGGGGGAAGAGGCCGCAAGGATTTGATAGGCGCTCTGGCCGAGTCCGTGGGCGGTTGGATCGGCGGATTGCACGACCCAATTCAACTGCGGGGAGGAGGAGTCGATTCCCAGCGGATGGGTGCGGAAATCGCAGAGAAGGTCAGCAGGGGTAAGCGTGTCCGCGCGAGCGATTGACGTGCCCGCCGTGAGTACCGCAACGACCAAAAAACAACGATTGAAAGGCTCATTCATTTTTAACATGCTCGTTTCAACTTTCGCCAAATCCGTGTTCATCCGTGTGCATCCGTGGCACATTTACGTCTTCTCGCTATTCAACGCCAGCGTTACCTGCGCCGGCCGCCCATTTTGTCGATGGCAACCGCGACGAGAATAACGAAGCCCTTCACGACTTGTTGCCAGAAAGGTGGGACGTCCATTACGGCGAGACCGTTATTGAGTACCCCGATAATCAGACAGCCCAGCACTGTTCCACCGATAGACCCGCGACCGCCGGAGAGGGACGTGCCGCCGATGACGACGGCAGCGATTGAATCGAGTTCGTAACCGAGTCCGGCGTTGGGGTCCGCGCCATCAAGTCGCGCGGTGTTGAGCAGACCGGCGATGCCCGCGAGTCCGCCGCCGAGGGTGTAGACCCACATTTTCGTCGCGTTGACGCTGAGGCCGCTGAGTTTTGCCGCGCGCCCATTGCCACCGACGGCGAAAATATAGCGGCCGAATTTTGTCTTGCGAGTGATGACCATGAACATGACCACGAGCACGCCGGAAATCCAAACGGGCATCGGCACACCGAGGGCTCGCCCCGTCCCCATGTATCCGAACCCCGCGCCGAGATTGGTGATTGGGAAACCGCCGGTCCAGAGCATCGTGAGCCCGTGCGCGATGCTGAACATCCCGAGCGTCGCGATAAACGGCGGCAAATCGAAGCGCGTGATCGCGATGCCATTGAATGCCCCGATGCCAGCCCGACCACGATTCCTGCCAGCACTGACCCAAACACCGTGAATTGGAGCAGCACGTCGAAGTAGGGAAGTGCGAGGCCGTGCTTCAATAGGCCCGCCGCCACCACGCCTGAAAGTGCAAGCACGGCCCCTACCGAAAGATCGATCCCGGCGGTCAGAATGATGATGGTCATGCCGATCGAAAGGCAGAGGTTGACGGCGATCTGTCGCAGAATGTTCCAGCCGTTTTCCGCGGTCAGGAATCCCCTGGACAGGAGCGAGATCGCGACAATCATCGCGACGAGCGCGATCAAGGGCTGCAGGCGGGACAGTGTGCTTTTGTTCAAGGTGATCATGCGGGTATCCGTGCGTCGGAATGTTTTTTGGGCAAAGCGGCGCTCATGATGGACTCTTCCGTCGCCTCGGCGCGGGACAATTCGGCGGTCTTGCGTCCTTCGCACATCACGAGGATTCGATCCGCGACGGCCATGATCTCGGGCAGTTCCGATGAGACCATGACGACGGCGAGGCCGGTCTGTTTCAATTCATTGATCAAGCCGTAAATTTCGCGCTTGGCGTTGATATCGATTCCGCGGGTAGGCTCGTCGAGGAGGAGAATTTTCGGGCGCGTGGCGATCCACTTGGCGAGAATGACCTTTTGCTGGTTTCCGCCGCTGAGGCAAAAAATCGGCGATTGCAGGGAGGGTGTTTTGACGCGGAAGCGGTCGATGGCCTGGCCGACGTGGTGCAACTCGTCGCTCCCCTTCAAAAAACCGAGCCTTGCGATGCGCGAAAGGCTTGCCAGACTTGTGTTCTCGGCGACGGTCATGTCGAGCACGAGGCCCTCTTTTTTACGATCCTCGGGGGCGAGCGCCACGCCGAGGGCGATTGCCTCGCGTGGCGAGCCGATCATCGCACGTTTTCCTTCGATGTACACTTCGCCGGAGCAGTCGCGAGCGTGCAGGCCGAAGATTGTTTCGAGCAATTCGGTTCGGCCCGCGCCCATCAATCCGAAAATGCCGAGCACCTCTCCGCGATGCAAGGTGAGGTCGATGTCGCGCAATAAGAAATCACCCCGGCGCTCGGGATGCTTGAGCGAAAGGCGTTCGACCCGGAGGGCTTCGTCGCCAACTTTTGCGGGGGTTCGCTGATAGAGTTCCTTGATGTTGCGGCCAACCATCATGGAGACTATTTCTTCGTGGCCGAGGTCCTTGAGGCGGGCGGTGGTGATGAGTCGTCCGTCGCGCATGACGACGGCGTCGTCGCCGATGCGGGTCAATTCCTCGAATTTGTGGGTGATGTAGGCGATTGCGACGCCCTTTTGTTTGAGGGCGATGATGATGCGGAAGAGGGCCTCGATTTCGTGTTCAGTCAGGGCGGAGGTGGGTTCGTCCATGATGATGATGCGGGCATCGCCGGCGAGCGCCTTGGCGATTTCGACGACTTGTTGTTGCCCGACGCGGAGGCTTGCGACGGTGGCGGTGGGAGAAACGGCGAGATCGAGCCTGGCGAGAATGGCGGCGGCGTTGCGGTTCATGGTCGCGCGGTCGATGAGGCCCAGGCGATTGAGGGGTTCGCGCCCGAGGAAGATATTTTCCGCGACGGTGAGATAGGGGACCAGGTTGAGTTCCTGGAAGATCATGGCGATGCCGTGGTTTTGTGCGTCGCGTGGGCCGGTGAAATGGACCTCGCGCCCGTCCAGGACAATCCGGCCTTCATCGGCGGGGAAGACGCCGGCGATGATGTTCATCAGCGTCGATTTGCCGGCTCCGTTTTCGCCCAGGAGCGCGGTGAGGCGGCCGCGGCGCAGGACCAGATCGACATTCTCCAATGCCTTGACGCCGGGGAACGATTTCGTGATCCCGCGCGCTTCGAGAATGACATCGGCATTGGAAGTCATCGCACCGCCGCCGCAAGGGGAACGAGATGGAGGGGATGCAGATCGGTGGATTCGTCAGTGATTTCCGCACAGCCGGTGAATTGCACGGTTTTCCCCACTGCCGCGGTGCTGCGCAGGCCGGGGAGAATTCGTTCTTCCACGCGGCGGTTGATTTCGGAAGAGATGGCGTTGAAGTCCTGGGAGTTGGGGAAGTCGCTGACGTTCACGACGCCGGTGCCGTCGCGAATCGCATTGCCGAAGAGGATGCCGGTTTGGAGCACCACTTCCGGGGTCGTCGCATGTGCGCGAACGGCGAGTGAAATGCCGTCCTTATCAATGGCAATGATGCGGCCCTCGCCTTTGATGAAATAAAAGTAAGAACTGCCCAACTCGGCGGCGCGGCCATATTTGTCGTGCGCCCCTTCGCATCATGTTCAATTGCAGCCAGCAGCGTTGGCGCGTCGGTGGCATGTTCCGATGCGGTCATCAACGGCCCGGTCCATAACTTTTCGACGAATGCGGAGGGGTGAAATTCCGCAGCCGCGGTTTGCTCGCGGCTGGCCTTCAGGCGCAAGACATGAAAGGGCGGCACGAACCAAAACAGGATTGCCGCGCCGACAACCACGCCGCCCCACGCCATCATGCTTGTCCGCCGCGAGCTGTGCATCCCGGGCATCCTACTTCGCGTCAGACTTGTGGCCGTAGTCGCTGAACTTGCCCACGGTGTCCTTCGTGACGAGTTCGACGGTCACGGGCACTTTTTGCGGGAAGGTGCGTTCGCCTTTGATGTACTTGTCGGCGTCCTCGGCGGCGGTTTTGGCGATGAGCTTGGGGAACTGCATCCCGGTGGCGACGATTTTGCCCTCGGCGATGAGCTTGACCACGTCGTCGGCGCCGTCGAACCCGAAGACCTTGACCTTGTCGGCCTTGCCTGCCGCGAGGAGGGCCTGATAGGCACCCATTGCCATTGCATCGTTGCCGCAGAATACGGCGTTGATGTCGGGATGCGCCTGGAGGATTGGTTCCAGGACTTCCAGGGCCTTTGCCCGGTCAAAATTGGCGCTTTGTTGCGCGACCATCTTCAGGCCGGCGTAGCGATCGACGACGCTGTGGAAACCTTTGGAGCGATTCCATGTGTTATTGTCGCCGACGAGTCCGAGCAGTTCGACATAGGAGCCCTGCTCGCCGACCTGTTTGACGAAGTATTGGCCGAGGGCGACGCATCCGGAGAAGCTGTCGGAGAGAATCTGGGAGGTGGCGGCGTCGGAGGCGTTGATTTCACGGTCCATGCAGAAGACCGGGACGCCGGCGGCTTTTGCCTTGCGGACGTTGGCGATGGAACCATCGGCGTCGGTGGGGTTGAAGAGGATTGCCTTGTATCCGCCTGCGAGGGCGTTTTCAAAATGGGCGGCTTCTTTGCCGGGGTCGTTCTGGGAATCAAAAATAGTGACGTCGTAGCCGAGTTCGACGGCGCGGCCTTTGGCGGCGTCGGAGAGGACGACGAACCAGGGGTTGTTCAAGGTGGAGACGATGATCGCGACCTTGGTTTTTTCGCCCGTGCCGGCGGCGGTTGCATCAGGTTTTGTAGCGGGGGCGGCATCGTCGGAGGGCTTGCAGGCGGTCACCAACAAACCGGCCATCAGCAACAGGACGCCCATGAAAAACTGCATTAATTTGATCATAATTCGTCGCTCCGCGCTCAAAATGTGTGAACGGCAATCCACTGAAATGCGCCGTCAATACGGGATCATGGGGCCACTTTCACCTTTTTATCCAATGATGTCTACCTGAAAACTTGGCGATACTTCGTGAAAACTAAGGTCAGGGGACGGGTCAGGGGGTTTCGATGGGGACGATTCCCTCGGCTTCCCAGTCGGGCGTGTCGAAGGCCATGGGGGGGAGTTTGGCGGGGATAGTGATGGTGGCGAGGGTGAGTCCGACGCGGAAATGGGCGGCGGGGCCGTCGATAATGATTCGGTGGGGCATACTTAGACCCCCTCCCCTTAGCATACTTAGGCTCCCTCCCCTTCCCTGTCCCACCCCGACCACGCCGTTGCCCTCCTCCCCCCCGCCCGGTTCCCCCCCGGTCATGACCCGATCATGCCCCGATCCCGCCTCGGGAATGGGCAAGGTGACGGGGGTGTAGTTGTCGAGCATGGCGTGAACGAGAAGCATGCCGTCGGGTCCGAAGAGATCGACTTCACGGACCTCGCCGGAGCGGCGATCAACGACGATTTCGCGCTCGATGACGGCTTGGGCGGTACCGGCACCGGCGGCGTCGGGAGGGGGAAGGCGTTCGATGAGCAGGTCGTTGACGCCGCGGAGGTCATCGACGCGCATGACGATTCGTTCGTCGGCGGCGGGGACGATTTCGGTGATGGCGAGGAGTTCGGGGATGAGATCGGCGCGGAGGAGGTCGGCACCGGTTTCGGTGCCAACGGTGAGGTCGGAGAGGTCGAGGCGGCCGGTGACGGGGGAGACGGTGGCGCGGGGTTTTGAGCCGTATTGGATAAGCCAGCGGACTTTGTCATTTTTGCCGAGGGCGAATACGTTTTGGCCGAGGGCTTTGGCGGCGAGGTAGACGCTGGCGGAGTGGTCGGCGTAATTTTGCTGGAGGAGGAGTGTTCCGTCGCCGGAATCGTGGTGGGGTTTTCCGTTTTGGAGCGACCAGACTTCGACACCGCCGGAGTCGGCTTCAGCGCGGAGCCGGGGGAGCAAGCTGCGCGGGCGTTGAGTGCCTGGAGTTGGGCGTCGAGGGAGATGGGCGAGGGGAGAGGGCGGGGGTCGAGCGCGGGGGGCTTGAGGCAATTGCAGCAGGCGCTGAGGAGGGCGGCGGCAGTGGCGGCGGCGAGGGATTTGAGAAGGGCGGGGTTGTGCATGCCAAGCTCCGATTTGAGGCTTGCACAGGTTGTACTCTTTTATGGGGGGGTTGCCAATGTTTTTGGGGAGGACGCGACGTGGCAAGCCCGTGCGGGGGCACATGTGATGATGTAGGGCGCGAGGGTTATTTTTTTACGGCGGCGTGGGATTTGGCGAGTTGGGTGGTGAGGGTTTCGCGGGAGGGGAGGTTGTCGACGTGGCCGTCGGAGTAGGCGACGTTGACGTGGCCGTGGGAGTTGTCGTCGGCTTCGTAGGCGATGGGGGCGGGGGTGGAGGATTTCATTATTTGTTTGATTTCGTCGGCGGTCCAGGGTTCGAGGATGTAGGGGCGGTGTTGGGGATCGTTGGGGTTGGTGAGGAGTTGGTCGTTGTGGAGGTAGGGTTTGAGGTCGTTGAGGGTTGTGGGCCATGCCTTGTTTTTGTCGCTGCTGTAGAGGATGCAGGCAAGGGCGATCTGGCGAAGATTGCTCATCGATTCGACAGTGCGGCGTGTTGTTTTCGCCCGGGTGACGTCGGGCATGAGGAGGGTGATGGCGGTTTGGATTTGGGCGGAGGCGAGTTGGACGGAGACGTTGGCGTTGATCTGGCCTCCGGCGGAGAGGTTTTTGGTGGGCTTGAGGGCGTCGAGGAGGGCGTTGACTTCGGCGGCGTGGTCGGCGAGTTCTCCGCCGGGGGCGACGGAGCGTTTGAAGTCGGGGCTTTGGCGGGCGGTGGTGATGCAGCGGTCGGCGAGGTCGGCGAGGGTCTGGGCGGCTTCGACAGAGGGGCCGGTGTGGGCGGCGAGGGTGATTTGCGGTTTGGGGGGAAGGTCGATGTGGAGGGTGACGTTGACGAGGTTGGCGGCGAGGGCGGCGGTGGATTGTCCGCCGATTTCGTCGGGGAGCCGGGGCATCATTTCAGCGACGACGCGGCGGATATCGGGGGTGGGGGTGAGGGCGAGGGCGAAAGCGCTGGTGCTGTCGGAGAGGGGTGACTCGAGGTCGGGGCGGGGCTGCGGGTGGAGGGATTGCAGGCGTTTGAGAGGGACGGGGGAGCCGACGTAGAGGAGGTGGTCGTTGAGGGGGGCGATGGTGAGCCAGTCGTTGCCGGTGGATGGAGCGGGTCGGCCGAGGGGGAGGCTGTTAATGAGTGCGGTCATGCCGTCGGCGGAGGATGGGTTGACGGGGATGAGGAAGGCGAAGGGTTGATTGGCGGGCCAGGCGTCGGGGAAGGCGATGAGGAGGTAGATGCGATCGCCGCCGAGGGCTTTGAAGCGGGCGAGCATGGCGTCGGCGGCGAAGCGGGCCATGGCGATGCCCTGATTGGCGTCGGCGGGGAGGGGTATGTGCGAGTCGGCGAGGAGTTGATTGATGAAGGCTTCGATGGCGCCGGTGTCGATTTTGGAGATGTCGAGGCGGGCGGCGAGGACGGTTTGGTTGTCGAGGTAGGGGGTGATGGGGGAAGGGGCGGGGGGGGGGGCGGGGGTTTGGGCGGTGAGGGGGGTGGCGAGGAGGGCGGCGGCGAGCAGGGGGAGGAGGTGGCGGCGGGGTAGCATGGGGGGTCTCCTTTGGGGGTGAGAGAGTTCACTTTTGGATGTAGGCGTTGATGGTGAGGGGGGGTTATCCCGGGTGAACCCGGGGCTATATGTGGGGGTTATGGGTGGAGGGTGAGGTGCCATTGTTCGATGGGGGCGTTGTCGGGGGTGGGGGGCGTGGAGAGGGTGGCGGTGGTGTTGTCGTGTTGGTAGAGGAAGGGCTTGCCGGTGAGGGGGTCGGCGGCGGGGAGGGGGAGGGAGAGTGCGTCGAGGGAATCAGGGAAAGCGGCTTTTTCGGCGGCGTAGGCGCGGAGTGCTTCGGCGATGCGGAGCATGTCGAAGCGGCGGTCGAGGCGGATGGTCCTGCGCGGGCCTGGCGCAATGCGGGGATGAGACTGCGAGCGGTCATGTCGGCAAAGCTGGTGGGCTGTTGCGTAAGAACAGCGAGGGCCTGGTCTTCAGAGGAGAGTGCCAAGGTGACCTTGTCGGGAGGCAGTCCCATCCATTTGAAGGTTTCATCGGAGGCAGTGGTAAAGCGGAGGACGAAGAATTCCTCGAGGACGTCGGCGACGGGGCGGCTGTCCACGTCAGCGGGGGTTGCGCCTTGTGCGATGAGGGCTTGTTTGGCCTGGGGGTAATCGGCGATGGCGGCGAGAATTCCCAAGCCGCGGACGATGGCGCCTTTGGTTTCGGCGTGTGCTCCGCCGCTGAGGGAGGTGCCATCGCTGATGAGGCGGTACCAGCCATCGACGGAGTAACGGCCTGCGGCGAAGTCGCGGAAGCTGGGCATTTGAAAGTAGATGTTGGCGCGTTCCATGGCGAGCGGATGGTGGAGGTCGTTAAAGGGGGAGGGCATATCGACGACAGGCCAGAAGAGGTTGGGAGCGCCGGGTTGGCTAATCCAGTCTTCGAGGCAGGATTCCATGCGGGCGGCAATGCCCACGCCGACGAGGGATTCGACGAGGGTATCGCCCTGACCGAGATGGCGTGCGAGTGCGAAGCCGGTCTGGAGTTTGTCGCGTGCGTCGATCCAGCGGTGGTTTTTGATATCGATGCGGATGGAGAGGGTGAGGAAGTTGGCGAGCCTGCGGAGGGGATTGAGGGCGGGAAACATGGCGTAGATGCCCTGGCGGCGCAGGCTGGTTTCCCAATTGACGGAGGAAGTGCGTGCGGCGGTCGCGGCCATCTGGAGGGCACCGGCGGCAGCGTCGACTTGTTCCTGAGCGGCTTTGTCGTCGAATTGGGCGAGCGGGGCCTCGAGGAGGTGATCGATTTGATGGGTGGAATCCTTTGCGGCGGCGTTGCGGAAAGTTTCGAGAATGTATCTTCCTGATCGGTGGGTTTGGGAAGGAGGGTGAGGGCGCTGAGGTAGCGTGGGGCGGCGTTGCCTTCCTCGATGTCCTGTTCGGGGGGGAGCAGTTGGAATCGGAGTGCGGGCTGGGCGGGTGCCATGGGGTGGAGGGTGATGGAGGTCACGTGCGGGGATTGGACCGTGGTGGGTTGGCCGGAGGGAGAATCAGGGAAGACCACGGTGATGGAGTGGACCTTAGAGGGGAGCGTGGATTGGGCGTGGCCGACGGAGGCAGAGAATGCGGCATAGGTAAGGGCGAGCACGGATAAGCGTTTGGGCCACGAGCGTTGTGAAGTGGAGAGGGATGGGGTGAAAGTCATGAAGGACCTCCTTGTAGGAATAACGTGTGTTGGAGGAAGAGGAAGCGGGTGTCGGGGGTGCGAATCACGGCGTTGCCTTCGGCACTGCCGTTGGGGACGGGGGGAATGGCGTCGAGTCCGCGGGTGAGGACGGCGTTGCGGAGGTTGTGGTAGGACCATGGGGAACCCGTCGGGGCGTTGTTGGGGAAGAAGGCGACGGAGGCGAGGGCAAACAGAGTGGAGTTATTTTGTGGGTCGGGGTTTTCGGCGACGGGTTCGTGGAGGAGGGGATGGGTGGGCGCGGTGGCAACCATTGCGGGGGATTGAGGCGGCGCGGGGCGGGTGGGGATGGCGAGGAAAAGGGCGCAGGCGAATCCGAGGCAGGCGGCGAGTTGCCAGGGCCAGAGTGTGGGGCGTTGTATTTCGGCGCGTGCGGCGGCTTTTCCGGCGGCGAACATGAGGGCGTCGCGGTCGATGGCCGGCGCGGCGGGCATGAGGGCGGCGAGGGCTCGCTCGATCTCGGATTGTTCGGGCGTGAGAGTTGGTTTTTCTATTTGCATGGTGCTCCCCATTTTTTACGAAGGGTGTCGAGAGCGGTTTGGTAGTGACCGTACACGGTGCTCAGGGACGTGCGGGTCAGGTCGGCGATTTCCTGAAAGTTGGCTCCGGTCCAGATGCGGAGGATGAGGATTTCGCGCCGGTGCGCGGGAAGTTCGGTGAGTGCGGTTTGGACGTCGATGGCGTCGAGCCATGAGGCTTGCGGTGCGGTGGATTGGAAGGATGCGGATACATGGGATTGAACCTCTCGGGCGGTGCGGCGTTTGGCGCTTTTGTGGGCGTCGATGGCGGCGTTGCGGACGGTCACGAGGAGCCATGCTCGTGGATTTGCGGGGGGTTCCCGCTGGGCTGCGAGTCGGACGAAGGCTTCCTGCACGAGGTCGTCGGCGAGTGAGGGGCTGGCGCAGTGGCGGGCGTAGAGCGCCAGGCCGGGGGCGTAGGCTTCGAAGTATTCAGCGAGTTGTGCGGGCGTGATGTGCATCGGGCCTTCGTTGGTTGCCACTGGGTATAGGACGACGTGGGGGGGATTTTTTTCGGGGGAAAATTGGGGAGCAACTCAGAGGGGGATTTTAAGGGAAGGCGCGTGCTGTTTGATAGAACGGGAGGGGAGCGCTCCTTGACGGTCGCGGTACGGGGAGGTTTATGTTTATGTATTGGACGATTGGGGAGAAGGCGAGCGGTTAGATGGGGTGTATCCGGGGCTATAGGGTTAAAGGGAGGCGCGTGCCGTTTGGTGGAATGCGGGAGGTTCGCTCCCTGACGGTCGCGGTACGGGAGGTTGTGGGTGGGGTGTGGGGTTAATAGACGACGGCGACGGCGTCTTCGATGGATTGGATGACGCTTTGCATGGTGAAGGGTTTTTTGAGGAAGCCGTCGAAGCCGGATTGGGTGAGTGCGAGGCCTTCGTCGTCGGTGAGGTGGCCGCTCATGGCGAGGACTTTGGTCATTTGGAGTTCGGGGTTGGCGCGGACGGTTTTGCAGACTTCGCGGCCGTTAACGTCGCCGAGGTTGATGTCGAGGAGGATGACGTGGGGCTTGATGCGTTCGGCCTCGACGCCGGCCTGGAAGCCGTTGTGTGCGATGTGGACGTCGTAGTTGGTTTGCTGTGAGAGGAGGTCGCGGAGCATTTCGACGATTTCGACTTCGTCGTCGACGATGAGGACGCGGGTTTTGGTGAAGTGCATCATGCCGTCGAGGGGCATGCTGTTTTGGCGCATGAATCGGACGAGTTGCGAGACGGGGATGCGGCGGTCCTTGGAGCCGGGGATTTTGTATCCGCGTAACTGGCCGGAGTCGAACCACTTAGTGACGGTTCGAGGGGCGACTTTGCAGATACGGGCGACTTCGCCGGTGGTGAGCACGTCTTTGTTGCGAGCCATATTTCTTCCTTCTCGGTGTCGGCCCGGGGCAAAAACGTTCCGAGGACTCGACCTCCCTTACATCGGTTAAGTGGGGCGGGCGAGTGAGCAATAACTTGTGGGTTTGCTGGGGTGCAAACGGGTAGCTGGGCCCGTCCGTATTTGCGGGTATTTTAAGGCGTTTTTAGGGGAGGGCGAGGAGAGCAGGGATGCCCGAGGAGTGGGCGAGGCTGCGAAATTTTCGCACTTATGTATTTAGATGCGTTTTGGTTCAAAATTACCCATTCCCCCCCTCTTCCCAAAATAGCCGCAGGGGGGACCGCAGTTCGGTGGCGAAGAAAAGGGGGCGGACGCGAATTTCCTATAGGTTAAGTATGATTTTGGGAAAACAGGTTGTATTTTATACGCCATTTCCTTTACTGTGTGGGGATAGCCGCATCTAGCGGGCTGATAGGAATTCAACGGAGCGATCACTCATGGCAGCGGAAACAGGGACCGTCACCACCCCGGACGGTAAAAAAATAAACAAAGTCGAAGCACTGAAGCTGGCCAAGGATGGGGTGGATGTGTGGGACGATATTTTTCGATACGGGAAGGCGGAGGTTGCGCCGCTGGATGCGACGCTGGCGGACGCGTTTCTTAAGTCGGGCGGGACGGAGGGGGAATTGGTTTCGGCGGCACGGCAGGCGGCGATTCCGGAGGAGGATTTTGTTCGGATGCGTTGGTATGGGATTTATCAGCAGCTTCCGAACAACGGGTATTTCATGCTGCGGATACGGATTCCGAATGGGTTTCTGACGCCGGCGCAGTTGCAGGAGATCGCGGCGCTGTCGACGCAGTATTCGGGCGCGGGTTTGGGGATATCACGACGCGGCAGTGCATTCAGTTGCATTGGCTGACGATTGAGTCGTTCGCGGATATTTTGCCTCGGCTGGAGAAGGTGGGGCTGGTGTCGAAGTTTGCGTGCGGGGACACGCCGCGGAATGTGGTGGGATGCCCGATGGCGGGGTTGCTGGCGGCGGAGATCATGGATCCGACGGGCGCGGTGGAGACGCGGTGAATCGAGATGTTTTTGGAGGGGAACAAGGAGTTTTCAGAATTTTCCGCGGAAGTTCAAGACGGCGATGGCGGGGTTGCCATTTGCATTGCCATCAGCCGCAGATCAATGATATTGGGATGTTTGGGGTGGTGCGGAAGAATCCGCAGAGCGGCGCGGAGGAGCGTGGGTTTGGGTTGATGGTGGGCGGCGGGCTATCGACGGCGCCGTACATTGCGCAATCGTTGCGGGTGTTTATTCGGGAGGAGCAGGCGCCGGCGGTGGCGCGGGGGTGGCGCACATTTTCAGGGATCATGGGTATCGGGAGAAGCGGACGCGGGCGCGGATGAAGTTTTTGGTGGCGGATTGGGGTTGGCAGAAATTCAGGGATACGCTGGAGGAGAAGATCGGGTTTGCGTTGGAGCATGATGATTCGATTGTTGGGCCCACGCATGCGCCGCACACGGATCACATGGGGAGTGGGCCGCAGAAGCAGGCGGGACTGAATTATGTGGGAATTCCGATCGAGCGGGGGCGGATGACGGCGGAGCAGATGGCGTTCGTGGCGGCGACTGGCGGAGAAGTTTGCGGCGGCCGGGAAGGCGCAGATTCGGCTGTCGAACAAGCAGAATATTATTTTGGCGAACATTCCGACGGAGAAGTTGGAGGGGTTGGTGAAGGCGTTGACGGAGGGGGGATTGGCGCCGCATGCGCCGTTGTGGCGGACGAGTTTGATTTCGTGCACGGGGACGCAGTTTTGCAATTTGGCGATTGTGGAGACGAAGGATCGGGCGCAGCGGATATTGAAGTTTTTGGAGGAGGAGTGCGAGATTGATTCGCCGATCATTTGTGTCGGTGACGGGTTGCCCGAATTCGTGCGGCAGTATCAGATTGCGGATATCGGGTTGATGGGGGTGGTGTGCAATTTCCGCGGGGTTCGCGGGACGGAGGCTTACAATGTGCTGTTGGGAGGTGCGTTGGGCGCGGATCCGAAGTTCGCGACGTTGACGTTGAAGAAGGTGCCTGCGGAGTATATTCAGAAGTCGATCAAGGGGATTGCGGATGCGTACATGGGGAATCGGCTGGACGGGGATGAGACGTTTCGGCAATTTTTGAGCCGGCATACGACGGAGGCGTTGGGGAAGTGGTTGATGATTCCGGAGATGGCGGAGGTGGTGTGAGGGGCGGGGAATTCATGAGGCGCAGCGATGCAGAAGCATTTTCCGCCGACACCATGGGGGTTCCTGCCTGATGCCGCTCATCAGGCGTATAGGCCACCGCCTCAATAATCTATGATGATCGCGGATGATCGGGCACATCTTTTTTTGTGCACACGATGAGCTATACGTCCTTATGAATAAATAGTTTGCCGCTGTTTTATGATGATCATGAGGGGCGTCTCCCCGCCGCTTCTGGTAATGAACAATCGAGAGGCGTAGGATACTGTTCGCGGCAAAAAGGCTCGTTATCGAGTCCGCATCGCCGTCGCACCGATAAAGATGGGTGCGGCGCGTGGCAATGCCGCCCATGCAGGCAAAGGTTTCAGCCTGCGGCCCGTGCTTTGGCATCGGGCGGTCAGTGACACTTTTGGAGACTTCGGTCGTGGACATACAGAATTCAACGGGACGGGGAGCGGCAAACGTGCCGATCGACGCCATCAACGCGGGCAATGTGGAATTCATCGAGCGCCAATATGAGGCGTTTAAGAAGGATCGGAATTCGGTTGATCCGCAATGGGCGTATTTCTTCGCTGGTTTTGAGTTGGCGGGTGTTGCGCCTGGCATGGCCAGATCGCCGGCATCCGGACTGTCGGGGACATCGCCGGAGATGCCGCCTCAGGACGCTGCGGAACTGCAAAAAGGCCCCGGGCCAGTTTCATGCAGATCGCCGATCTCGTCCACTCCTACCGCGAAATGGGCCACCTCGTCGCCAATCTCGACCCCCTCGGCCACAACATGAACCATCATCCGCTGCTCGAGCTCTCCGAATTCAACATCGACGAATCCGACATGGACCGCGTCGTCACCGCCTCCGGGTTCCGCGGCGGGTTGCGGGCCACCGGTGCGCGAAATCGTGCGGCAGCTGAAGGAAACCTACTGTGGCACCTTTGCCGTGGAGTTCATGGACATCCGCGATTCGGAGCAGCGTGCGTGGCTGCTGGAGCAGATGGAACCCTCGCTCAACAAGCCCGCGCTCGACCGCGAACGCGCAAGCAGATCATGCAGCGCCTGATCGCTGCGGAAGATTTTGAGCTGTTCCTGCAGATCAAACACACCACGGTCAAGCGTTTCAGCAATGAAGGCGGCGATGCCCTGATTCCATTGATGGACGCCCTGATCGAAAAGGGCGCTGAACTCGGCATGGATGAAATGGCGATCGGCATGGCCCACCGCGGTCGCTTGAATGTGCTGACCCACATTCTCCGCAAGCCCTATGAAATGATCCTCAGCGAAGTCGCGCGGCCGCCCCTCCACAAAAATCGCTGGCGACGGCGACGTCAAATACCACCTCGGCTATGCACACGATTTCACCGCCAAGAGCGGCAAAAAAGTGCACCTTTCACTCGCCAGCAACCCCAGCCACCTCGAACTCATCAACCCCATCATCGAAGGCTTCGTCCGCGCCAAGCAGAACCGCAAGGGCGATATCAACCGCGACCGCACCATCCCCGTCCTCATGCACGGCGATGCCTCCTTCACCGGACAGGGCATCGTCTCCGAAACGCTCTTCCTCTCTGAACTCGAAGCCTACCGCACCGGCGGCACGATCCACATCATCATCAACAACCAGGTCGGCTTCACGACCAATCCCAGCGATGGCCGCTTCACCCGCTATCCCACCGACATCGCCAAGGCCATTCAGGCACCGGTCTTCCACGTCAACGGCGACGATCCCGAAGCGGTCGTTCAGGCGGCACGTCTGGCGATGGCATTCCGCCAGCAGTTCAAGGCGGACGTGATCATCGATCTGGTCTGCTATCGCCGTCGCGGGCACAACGAAATGGATGACGCCTCCGTGACGCAGCCCGTGATGGCGCGAGAAATCGCGACACATCCGACCGTCCGACAACTCTATGCCAAACGACTTCTTGAGTCCGGCGACATCACGCAGCAGGAACTCGACACGATGACCGCCGCCCTCCGCGAGCGGCTGGACCGCAGCAATAGAATATGCCGAGACATTCAAGCCGTCGGAGACGCCGCCACCCATCCACGGGCCGTGGATGAACTTTCTCAAAGTCCCGAAGGGCAACGAGTGGGGTGCCAACACCGGCGTCGATAAAGACACGCTCAAAAAAATCACGGCCGCTCGCGACGCGCGTCCCGGAAGGATTCAACATCCACAAAACCGTGCAGCGCATGATGGAAAAGCGGCTCAAGAATGTCACTGAGGAAACCGGCATCGATTGGGGCTGCGGCGAAATGCTGGCCCTCGGATCACTGCTTAACGAAGGCACCTGGATCCGTCTGACCGGGCAGGACGTCTCCCGCGGCACATTCAGCCACCGCAACGCGGTCTGGTTCGACAATCAAACCGGCCGCCCCTACGTCCCGCTCGCCGAGTGTCGCCGGAGACAAGTGCCGCGATTCATGGTCGTCAATTCGCATGCTGAGTGAGTTCGCCGTGCGTTGGCTTTGAATACGGCTTCGCCAGCGCCGACCCGCACGCGCTTGTTCATCTGGGAGGCCCAGTTCGGCGACTTCGTCAACATGTGCCAACCCATGATCGATCAGTTCATCAGCTCCAGCGAATCGAAGTGGGGCAAGTACAACGGCCTCGTCATGCTCCTCCCCCACGGGTACGAAGGCCAGGGCCCGGAACACTCCCACGCCCGCCTCGAACGCTTCCTTCAGTTGTGCGCCGAGGACAACATGCAGGTCTGCTATCCGACGACGCCGGCGCAATATTTCCACCTCCTCCGCCGCCAGGTGCATCGGCCCTATCGGCGTCCGCTGATCGTGATGAGCCCCAAGAGCATGTTCCGCAATCCGCTCAGCGTCAGCACGCTGGACGAATTCGTCTCTGCCGCGGGTTTCCAGGATTGGATCGATGAGATCGACAATCATCGACAAGCAGCAAGGTGCGGCGCGTGCTGATGTGCTCCGGCAAAATTTATTATGAGCTGCTCGATGAACGGCGGAAGCAGAACATTACCGACATCGCGATCATCCGTCTGGAACAAATTTATCCGTTCAACGCGGAGCGGCTGACGGAGATCAGCAAGCGCTATCCCGCGCGATGTCGAAATTGCCTGGGTTCAGGAAGAGCCGCGGAACAACGGCGTCTATCCGTTCATCGGGGCCAAGCTGCATTACCACTGGGTCGGCATGAAAAAGCTGTATTACATCGGCCGCAAGCCGTCAGCAAGCCCCGCCGCCGGCAGTCACGACCAGCATGTCCGCGAGCAAAAAGACATCGTCTCGGGCGCATTGGGCAGCACGCTGACCCCGAAGGAAGTCCGCGACGCCCGCCCCCTGGAGACGACCAAAGCGGACCGGAGCCTCAACGGCACCACCACGACCAACGTCGAAGTCGCCGTCAGCAAAGACGGCAAGTAACCCGTTTTCACTGGTTGCCTCTGGGCGACCCTTCGCCGACGCTGAACAATTAAGGACTCTTCAATCATGCCATCTGAACTGTTCGACCTTCAGGTTCCCGCCCTTGGCGAATCCGTCAGCGAAGCCACCATCGCCAAGTGGATCAAAGCGGACGGCGATCTTGTTGGCCCCGATGACGTCGTCGCCGAACTCGAAACGGACAAGGCCACGGTCGAACTTCCGGCAAGCAAGGCGGGCACGCTCAAGATTATTTCAGCGAAGGGAGCGACGGTCGCCATCGGAGACGTGATCGCCAAAATCGATCTCGCGGGAAAGGCCTCGCCGCTGCAGCAAAGCCTCCCGCGCCGGAATCGAAATCCGTCTCTTCCGCGCCTGCGTCATCCGCTGTTTTTGACCTGAAGAAAGCCGCTCTCGATGATCTGAGCCCCGCCGTCCGCACGCTGGTCGTCGAAAATAAACTGCAAAACGCACAGATCCCCGCCACGGGCCCCGGAGGCCGGCTCACCAAGGAAGATGTTCTCGCGTACCTGGAAAAGCAAGGCGGCAATTCGCCGATCCACGCCTCCGACGCCAACGCCGCCGCTCTCTCGCAAAAACAACAAGCACCCGGCGGGTTCCTCACGACGACGGGCACCACTTCTGTTCCCAACCGCCCCAACAAAATCGAAACGCCCTCCTCGCCCCCTTGCCGAAGGCGAAGAGCGCGAGGAGATGTCCAAGCTTCGGCAGACCATCGCCCGTCGCCTGGTGGATGCCCAGCACAACACGGCGTCGCTGACCACCTTTAACGAAATCGATATGACCGCTGTCCTGGCGCTCCGGGAGAAATACAAAGAGTCTTTTGAGAAGCTCCACGGCATCGGTCTGGGCTTCATGTCCTTCTTCGCGAAGGCCGTCATTTACGCCCTTCAGCACGGTTCCCCAGGTCAACTGGTCCCTTGATGGCAACACGTTGATCAAGCGAAAATCGACCCACCTCGGCATTGCCGTCTCCACCGAACGCGGCCTGATGGTCCCTGTCGTGCGCAACGCCCAGGACCTCTCCATGGCCAAGATCGAATCGGAAATCAAACGCCTCGCCATCAAGGCTCGCGACGGAAAAATCACCGTCGATGACATGACCGGCGGCACCTTCACCATCACCAACGGCGGCGTCTTCGGATCGCTCCTCTCCACCCCGATCCTCAACCCCCCGCAATCCGGCATTCTCGGCATGCACAAAATCGAAAAACGGGCCATGGTCATCACCGAGGGCGGCAAAGACGTCATCGCCATCCGCCCCATGATGTACGTCGCGCTCACCTACGATCACCGCCTCGTCGACGGCAAACAATCGGTCACCTTCCTCGTCAAGGTGAAGGAAGCCCTCGAAGACCCCATGCGGATTTTGTTGGAAGTTTAAAACTGTTTAGAGCGATTACTTCATGCGCAGCGGATAAGCACACGCTTGTCCCACTTTATTCGGCGCTCCCGACGGTCGCGTCTTGGAATCCCCGTTCTATGTGCGGTTGAGATGCTGTAGTTGCACGATGGTGCGAGCCGGATAGCGTCAGTGTACGTTTCTTCGGGACCATGTTGTTAACTGGCCTTCGTCGAGCACCGGCACAAACCCTTTGTTGATAGCCTTGTCCCACCAGTACGTCCCATCAGGGTTGGCTGTGCTTCGCTGATCGAGAACAATGATCTTGGCGCTGGGCGTAACTGCCTGCATCAGGCTGTAGTCTCCCTGATCCTGATAGTGAAAAATGAAATTAGTGCCGGTGATATAGCTTGCGATATCGCAGGAACTTTCACATGCGATAGAGATTCCGGCCTGTTTCCAGTCTTTCAAAAGATTGAACCATTGGGTTTCTTCGCCGAGATTGGCGCGCTCCCCGTATCCCAATAAGCAAAGGTGACGCCGCTGGAGGCAAGATCGTTTTTAAGACGTGTCAGGAACGTCCGGACCTGCGGGTCCGCGAGGGACTCCGTACCGCCGCCGCCGGGATACCAAGTGGAGCTGGTGGGGTCAGTGGTGGAAGGGGTGGCGCGGGATCGCATAAAAGGATTAATGAGCACGCCCAGATTATTCAGGCCTGGGAGTGTGCTGGCTTGTCTGAGCGTGGGGAACCAGGAAAGCGTTTCGGGGTTGGGTTCAAAATAGGCTCCACCATCCGGCGGAGAGTATTGCAGATAACCGCTACGCGCCTAATGCCAAGGCAGCCTTCGCTCCGGTGGCGGAATTGCCCCCACTGGGCCAACCGGTGTCCGCTAAAACGCCTTTCAGGGTGCTCGTGGCTTCAGTCACTCCCTGGCTGTTCATGAATGGAACGAGAAAATTGGCGCGATAAAACTGAAATTCATTGGCCGGCATGTTGAAGCCATGATGTTCCTGCAAGGTCGTCGTGGAAGATTGCCCGGGTGCAATATCGCAATCCCACCGGACGTACGGGTGGATTTCGCCAGGCCACATCGCCCAGAAGATGGTTCGCTGTTTGAGTCCACCGTCGAATGCCGTGAAACCGACACCCTCGGTGGTGCTGCTGTTATAAAAGTCCGCGAGGGGGCTATAGCCCATATTCGGCCACGCGGCCGCATTCCCCTGACCCGATGTGGTCGCGGACCAGTTCTGAACGAATCCTCCCGCAAAGGGATTGTAGATTCGCAGATCGTTGCTGACGGGGGAGTAGATGTAAGGAGCGCCAAGTTCCGCACTTTGGATCTTCCATCCTGCGCCGGCGGTGACCTGCACATTCATCAGGCGGTCTTCACCCTGGGTCGTCAGCGTGGCGGAAATGATGGCTTCTTGGTTTTGCGTCTGCCACACTTCGATGACGGTATTGGCATCGATCGTGGTGGTGCTGATGAGTTTCGTCGAAAGTGAGATTGCCGCCGCGGTGGGGTGGGCGGCTGAAAGGACAACCACATTACCCACGGAGAAACCGACGTTCTGTCCGGTGGAAGTCACCTGCGTAAGGCCGCTGACTGTGAATTGCTCGGGAGGAGGAGTCGCCGGCGTTGACGGAGTGGGAGTGGTTGTCGTTGGCGCGGGAGTTGGAACCACGGGTGGAACAGGGGTCGGCGCTGAAACTTGAACGGTAGGCGCTGGGGTTGAAGGTGGAGTGCTGGGTGTGCTCGCGATGACGGGCTTCGCAGGCCCGTTCTTCTTTGGTTTGCTTTTGACAGGGGATGGCGGAAGATTATGGGTGGGGCCATGGGAGCCGGATGACGTTCGCGAGGCAGGCGTTTTTTTCAATCCGGCGGGGATCGCGTGCTGTTGGACCTGGCCGATCTTTGCGACAGCATGTGAGTTTGCTGAGCCGGCAAGAGCCATAGAATTCACGGGCGCTGTGAGTGACATCGGAGTGACGGAGTTAAATTTGCCGACGTTAAAATGACGAATCGCGTCGGAACTGGTCCCGGGGGCGGAGTTTATAGGTCCTCTCCCGTCCACAGAAAAATATCCGCCCATCGCTGATAAGTTCAGCCTGTTTTCCAGTGATTCAACGGCAAGCGTCGTGGGTCGGACCATGGTGAAATATGCCTCTCTACGCAGAAACGTTACAGTCACCATGACTGTCCAATAGAAATACGGGAGGAGCAAAATTTTGCCTTTCATCTGCGCTCCCCTTTATTGAGGGTCTGGGTTAAAGACAGGTCAACATGTGGAGCCGGGGACTGTAACGTCCAGTAAAAGTGGATCTCGGTCAGCGCTCGCGTCGAATCTGTCGCGCCGCGCGATGTCCCGACGCGATTGCCGCCGCCACGGTGCCGGACATGCCCTTGTGTGTTGCCTCCCCGGCAAAGAACAGTGTCCCGCCCACCGGCGCGGCGAGCGCCTTGGGGGCATGTGCGCCATTCACCCCCGCATAGCTGTAAGCACCCCGGCTCAGTGGCTCCGTCTGCCAATTGCAACTATGGGAGGCGAGCAACTGCTCTGCGATCTTGCGCCGCGAAACATGAAGCATCTTGCTCAACGATCGGATCGCCACCGTGAGTATCGAGTCCGACGTTTTGCCCGATAACGCCGCCGCATGAGGCCCGCCCGCCCATGCGGTCAGCACCGATGTTCGCGCGGGAAGCGTCGTCCACCAGGTAGGAAATGGCTCCTCCGGCGCATGGAAAAAATCCAAATCCGGAATCGACTTTTCCCAGAACGCATCACGAAACCGCAGCACCGCTTTGACCACCGCCCCCATCTTCATGAAATGAATCGCATCGCGCTTCGCCGCCGGCAACTCCGGATCGAACGCAATATGCCCCTCCTCGCGAGGCCCAAGCTGCAGAACCCCGATCGGCACGGTGATGATCACATGACGGGCGCAAAGGTCGGAACATCCCCGTGCCCATTGACGGCTTCAATTGTCGCGCCTTCCTTCGACCAATGAACCCGCCGCACCAGCGTGGAAAGTTCCACCCGATGCCGGGCATCATCTATGCCGGTCCGCAGAATGTTGATGATGCGGTCATACCCCGAATGAATGCGAAATAGCCGATCCCCGTCGATGGCATCGGAGTCTTTCTGCACATCCGCCAGCCAGCGGCAACTGACCAACCCGCTGTCCGCCGCATCGAACCCCTCCACATAACTTTTTGCCGCCCGCCTGGCCTCAGTTGAAAACCGCGAGCCAAACTTCGCGACCGCCTGGTCAAAAGTCATATCCCCGCCGCGGACCTTATTGACCACGCCCAGCACGCGCTCCACTTGTTCAAAAAAGTCGTCCTTCTTCTGCAAGCGGCCATGACGGTACAGCCAGTGTTCGTCCGTCACATCATAAAGCGAGCAGTCGCCCGCCTTGAGAATCTCCAGCGTTTCCTTCGGCTTGCCATGAATGAACTCCGCCCCTCGCTCAATCGGCAGCGGCCACCCGGGATCGTGCATCGTGTGAATGCGGCCCCCGAGCCGCGACCGCCCCTCCAGAATCAGCACATCCTTCCCCGCGCCCGCCAACACATTCGCCGCCCCAAGTCCGGCAGCGCCAGCGCCTATGATGATCACGTCTGCGGAATCTTTACCCATGAGGGTATTGTGTTATCCGGCCACCCTCGTTGCAAACAAGATGATGTGCCCGGAGTGTGGAGTGTGCGGGCGTGCCCCGGAGTTCACGCTTTAGCGTGTCTTGGGGAGCAAATGTGTGGGAGACGACCGAAGACACGCTAAAAGCGTGAACTCCGACTGTTAGAAACGACGAGGAGCGGCGTCATACATGATAGAGCATTGGAGGATGCCGTTTGGCTGACCAGCTGCAGGAACTTGTCTCCCTGCGCGGCACAAAGATGCTGACGCATTTGCGATGCTGATCGAGCGCTACGAAAAAGCGGCGCTCGCGGTCGCCTTTGCCGTGCTGCGCGACGCCGACCGCGCCGGCGATGCCGTTCAGGAAGCCTTCCTCCGGGCCTGGACAGAACTCGCCCGCTTGCAGGATATGGGCAGGTTCGGCGGTTGGCTGATGCAGATCGTCCGCAATGCCGCCCTCGATCTCCGGCGGAAGCAAAAGCCGACCGTTGCGGACTTTCCCGATCTGGCAAGTGATACGGCCGGGCCGGCCGTTCGCAGCGAAATTCGCGAGCGCGACGCGCAGGTTCAAATGGCCCTCAACAGCCTCGACGAGACAACGCGGACCGCCGTGATGTTGCGCTATTACGACGGTCGGTCCGCGAAGGAGATCGCGGAGTTGCTCGAGCTTTCCTCCGCTGCTGTGGATATGCGGCTGAGCCGGGCGCGGACAACTGAGAGAAAAACTCGCGGACATCGCCGAACTTGAGACAGCAACGCCGGGGCGGGCGGAAATGAAAGGAGAACCGACATGACCACGATGCCACCCACCCATCCGGACCGGATCGAACAGGCGGTCAGCGGGCATCTGGCGCAAGCATTGGACGGTCAGCGCGGCCGCGCCGCCGCCGCCTTCCGTGCGCACATCGCCTCGGAGCCCCTTGGCGCAGCGCCAGCGTCCTTGTCATTTGAACAGGCACGTAAAGCTGCCGACAGGGAGATGCGAACATTAAAAATCTGGGCCGGCGTCGCATCCGCGTTGGCGGCATGTCTCGCCGTGGTTATCACCATGCAATCCATCTCCCATCCCGCGCAATCCGGCGGTCCATTTCCCGGACCTATGGCCACCACTCATGACCCGAATATCTCCAACGTCAGTGCTTCCGTGATGGATCAAACGGAACTCTCCCGCGACCTCGACGGCGGCACCACCACCCTCCAGGACAACACCCCCGTGCGAGTCGTCCGTCAACAGACCTTGCGCCAAACCCACTGGTTCGATCCCAATGAAAAAGCAACGTACAGCGTCACCGAGCCGGTGGAAAAAGTGGGCTATGTCCGGATACAGCCATACTGAGATTTCCTAACTCAAGCGGATTGTTCAGCGGAGTTTTATATGCGGAAGATTGTCTCAATGTCGGCGCTCCTTTCCGGGTTGCTTGCGGGGCCGTTGCTCGCCGGGGCAAAAACCGCGGAGGCCTCCAATCAAGCCGTCGTCGCCGAGATGCAGGCACATTTGGCCGCCCTCAACGGCGGCGCACCGATGAACGCACAGCGCATGCAATCCTTGCATCGCCACATGTTGGCCGACGTGCAGGCCCAAATCGCCCGTGCCCTCGCCAACGCCGCATCCGAACAAAACCCCGAAAACTCGCTGATATTCGTGGATAATCCCGTCCTCACCTCCTCCGGCGGCGGCTTAATTTTCACCGGGCCGGTGAACCCCTCCGCTCCGCAAATGGAAAAAGCCGCATTCCTCGGCGTAGCGACCTCCCCCGTCACCAGCACATTGCAGGAGCAACTTAAATTGCACCGCGGAATGGGGCTCGTGATCGAACTGGTGATCAAAGATTCCCCTGCCGCCAACGCAGGCCTTCGAGCCCACGACATCCTCGAAAAGCTGGACGATCAATGGCTCGTCAATGGCCCACAGTTCGCCGCGCTCGTGCGCGCCAGGCAACCCGGCGAGAGCATCGCCTTAACCATCATCCGCAACGGTGACCGCCAGGTCGTCAACGTAAAGCTTGCCGAAAAAGAACTCCCCGTGCTGGACCCACAGGACCTCTTCCGCTTTCCCGGCAACCCCCAGGGAATGATCGAAGTCCCCATCGACGGAAGCGCGGGCTGGCAGCGCGGCATCCGCAAAACCATTGCCACCAGTCCCAACGGTGCCGTCACCCGCACCCTCATTGATGGCCAAAATGAAATCACCCTCACCACCGACCCCGACGGCCAGTCCGTCCTCATCATCAAGGACACCAACAACACCGAACACTATCACGGCCCCTACACGACGGACGATGACAAAACCAAAGTCCCCGCACAATATGCCGACGCAGTCAAGAACCTCGTCGCCGGTTCGCCTCGCGTCACCCTCCGCGGACTCAACGGAACTGCCTCACCTCCCGCCTTCGGAATGCACGCCACGCGCGCGGATGCGGAACATGAAATCACGTTGACCCTCACCAACCAGGGGAAATCGGCGGTCGTGAAGGACGTGAAGACCGGCACTGTCCTCTATGAAGGCCCCGTCAATACCGACGACGAATTAAAGAGCCTCCCCGCAGGCGTCGCCGACAAAATAAAAACGCTCGAGGCAAAGATGAACAAGGAATATTAAGGCACGCTCATGACTGGCGCATCCGCTCCAGTTCGCCTTTCACATCGGAGACAACGCTTTCCCAATCCCCCAGCCGCTCCTGCCGAAACAACCGCATCGTCGGATACCACGGCGTATCGCGTCGATCCAACAACCATCGCCAATCCGGCGCAAAAGGAAGCAACGTCCAGGTCGGCTTCCCCAGCGCCCGGCAAGATGCGCCACCGCCGTATCCACTGAAATGACCAGATCAAGCGTGGAAACAAACGCCGCCGTCTCGGCGAAATCTTCCCATTCGCTCGTGTAATCGAGCAAACGTGCATGCCCCGCACCCGCCTCGGCACGCCCCTCCATCGTTTTTTGCAGGCTATAAAAACGCACACCCTCCAACCCAAAAAGCACTGCCAGTTGGGCCAGCGGAATAGAACGATATCGATCTCCCGTATGTTTCGGATTTCCCGCCCACGCAATTCCCACCCGAAGCCATCCGCCATCGCCCGCCACTCGCTCCATCCACTTTCCCACCAATCCCCGATCAGCCTCCACATACGGCCCCGTCTGCGGAATCGTCTCCAGTGTCGTGCGAAAGGCCCGCGGCAACGACAACAACGGACAATGAACATCAAAAACCGGAATCGCCTCGCCGCGAGCAATGATCTGATCCACCCCGCTCAACGTCTGAAGAAGAGGCTGCAGCGCCGGCTGCACTTGTAAAATAATCCGGCCTTCCTGCTTTTCGATCATCCTCACGTACCGAACGAATTGCAGCGTATCTCCAAGCCCCTGTTCCGCATGAAGCAGAAGCGTTCGGCCTCCGAGCGGCTCGCCATTCCATCGGGGCCGCGCCGGTCCTCCAAATATCCGCGAAACCCGGTGATCCGCCATCGCCATTCATAATGTTCATACCCCTGCAAAAAATTCCCCCGCAGAAAATGCGAAACGCCCACATTGCGATGCGCCCCCGCATGGCAGGGATCAAGTGCCAGTGCGTCCTGAAACGAACGCATCGCATCCTCAAATCGCCCCATCTGATACAGCGTATTGCCCAGCGTGAAATGCGAGTCCGCCCGCCCGCCGTCCAACAACACCGCCTGCAGACTATGCTCCAGTGCTTTTCCCAATTCTCCCGCCCGCCGAAACGTATCCGCAAGATTGGAATGCACCTCAGCCGTTCCCAACCCCAAAGCAATCGCCTGTTGAAACGACTGCAGTGCCTCCGGATACTCGCCTTCATCCCGCTGCAAGAGCCCCAACGTGTTGTAGGCGGCAGCAAAAGTCGGGTCCAAGGCCAAAACTCTGGCGACAAGTTCCCTCCCGACCGCATGAAGCCCCGCATCCCGTGCCGCCCCCGCGAGCATCTGCATCGCCTCCGCCGACTCCGGCGCAAGCGCCACCGCCGCCCGAAACTGCCGCTCCGCTTCTTCAAGCAGCGTCTGCTCCGCCATGACCGCTCCGCAAAAACAACAAAACGCCGCTGTATAAGCCGGCGTCTCATTGTAGTTCGGCGTCGGTAGAGGAAATACCCGCCGATCCATGGTCCGATTTCGATTATCCCATGCGGGCTCCGCGCTCACGCAGGCGCACCAGAACACTCTGATGAATCTGCGACACCCGCGATTCACAAAGATCCAGCGTCTGCCCAATCTCGCGAAAGCTCATGCTGTCGTAGTAATAAAGCATGACCACCATGCGCTCGACGCGGCCGAGCCCCTTGGCCAGAAATTCACGCAGGTCGTTCCTTTGTGCCTGCTGCTCGGGATCGATCGCATTTTCGTCGGCAAGCGATTCGAGATTCACTCCGCCTTTCGACGAATCATCGTCCGCGTTCATGCGGACGCGGGTGTGCGGAGTATTCTGATGACGAGTGGTTTGTAACTCTGCAAGCGGCATGTTCAATGCCTCCGAAAGATGTTCGTCTGAAGGGACCGCGCCGGTCTGCATCTGCATTTGCGCCGCCATCTCATGTACCCGATGAAGCCGCGATCGAAGCATCCGCGGCGCCGAATCCAGGGAGCGGAGAAAATCGAGTGCCGCGCCCCGAACCCGCCGCCCGCAGTAATGCTCAAACTTAATCCCATGCGAGGGATCAAACGTGCCGATCGCATCCCGCATCCCTAATGCCGCCGCCTGGCTGATATCGTCAAAATCCGACCCCGCGGGCAGGCCCGCATGAACATGCCGCGCGATGCCCCGCGCCAATGGAAGATAATGGACCAGCAATTTGTTTCGGATCCCTTCATCCCGCGAGACAAAGAAACTCTCCCACAACTGGGAAACATCCGCCGCATCGACCGCCAACGGAGCAATGGATTGGGTGCAAATCATTGAGGAGCCTTCCTTCAAAAAGCCGACGCATCTGTTCGCGAAAAACCATCACCGGCGGGAAGGCAAACATGCCGCCTGGGAAGAACGCACGTCCGCCAAATCCCGAAAGCATTTCGCAAGGTCTGACCCACCCGGCGAACATTTCAGGAAGCCCTAAGGCCTCCTGGCGGACAGCGGAGTACCTTTCCACCGCCAACAGCTTTTATCCGGTAACGCATGTACCTATTGCGAGACCTGTGCCAGTCTTGAATCAAAAATAGTTGCATAAAAAAAGTGAAAAATGGCGGAAAAATTGATGCTTTCAGGAAGCACGACCAAAATCCCCAGCCCTCCCCAGGGGATATCACGTTGCAGACTGCAAGCCAACGGTATAATCCCCGTGAATTGTGCAACCTCAACCATCCAAAAAATCGAGATCATCCACTGAAAAGCGACATCCCAACACTGGAAACCGCATTAATGCAGGACGACATCCAAAACATCCTTATTGACCGGTACGCCATTCAGGCTCGCGTGTATCAACTCGCCCAACAGATCGCCGCCGACTACGCCGACCGCGAGTTCACTCTCATGCCTCTCCTCACCGGCTCCATTATTTTTGTCGCCGACCTCGTCCGTCACCTCCCGGTCCGCATGCGAATCGACGTGATTGCCGTCTCCAGCTACCCGGGCCGGGCCACCACCAACCAAGGCACCAGCGTCCTTTACCCCAACACCTTCAACGTCGCCGGCAAACACGTCCTCGTCATCGACGACATCCTCGACTCCGGCCGAACCCTTCGCTCCGTGGATGCCCTCCTCAATGAACAAGGTGCCGACGAAGTCAAAACCTGCGTCCTGCTGAAAAAAAAGCTCCCCACTCCCCCCCTCGCCCAGGCCGACTACCTCGGCTTTGAAATCCCCGATGAATTCGTCGTCGGCTACGGCCTCGACTACAACGGCTACTACCGCAACCTCCCCGACATCAACATCCTCCACAAACACATCTTCACCCCCAATCCCAGATAGCCTCCCATTCGTGTTCTTCGTGTTCATTGGTGGCTCATTTACGTCTCCCCCACTCGCACCCCCCACCCCCCGCCAGTTCCTGAAACCCCACCCAAATGTATAATGCCCGCATGCTCCTCCCCCCGCATCACCGCACCGAAGAATCCGCCCGCCCCGTCGCGCGAATTGATCGCCGCCGTCCTTCCCGAACAAATCCTCCACGGCGACGAGATCGTCCTGCTCCTCACCAAACCCTCGCTCTGGTTCATCCTGTTCACCAGCTTCCGTTTTATTCTGACCACCATGCTCCTCGGAATCCTCGCCGTTCGCGTCCTGCAGTACGCCTCCTACACGAGCCTCTCCGCCCACACCATCGCGCTCCTCACCGTCGTCATCTGCCTCGGCCGGCTCGTATGGGCGCTACTCGTCTGGACCAGCCACATCTATATGCTGACCAATCAGCGGGTCGTCACCATCAAGGGCGTGATCAACGTCCGAATGTTCCAGGCGCAACGTGCGCAAGATTCAGCGAACGCAGTTGTACGAGCCTGTTCTTCTCCGGCTCTTTTCGATGGGCACGATCGGCTTCGCCACCGCCGCCACCAATGATTTCGACTCCACCTGGGTCATGATCGCCCGCCCGCTCGAAACCCACGAACAGATCGTCGCCGCCATCAACAAAGCCCTATAATCGCTGTGCTCCTTCCACTAGAGACCCGGATTGTTGATAGAGCCGGAGTTCACGCTTCAGCGTGTCTTCACTTACGCCCCATGCTGCTTGTTCCGCAAAACTGCGCGTAAAGCGTGAACTCCATAGCGTTTAATGCAAATAGTAATTGAACGCCCCCGCCTTATTCGATACACTGAAATAATAAGATGCGGCTAAATTTTCGATTGAGTTTGAAAACTACCGTGCGTCTTATTTGAAGCATCCGCGTGCGGCGAAATATTTTTTCGCCCATGCCCGTGCTCGAAAGGCGGAGGTATGACGGCGTTTCATCCCTTGGCGGACGGCCCGATTCCCCATGGGCCGTTCCAAACTCCCGAAGCCTGTTGCGGCAATCCCTCCGCACAGCAACGAGAGAATCTGCCGCCCGACCCCGCCCAACCATTCAACCCATCGAGTCAACAGGGGGCGGTAGGAAAAGATCAAAGCAGGGCTATCGGTGAAGGGGTGGGGGGGGCGGGGGGGGTGGGGGAAGTAAGTCAACAAATCGGTTCCAGTCATTCCCATCCCATTGAAGCAGATTTTTACCACGCCGCCGTCCTCAACGCCGGCATCCCCGTCGTTGCGCTCGACGCCACTGGACGCATCCTGTCCTGGAATCACACTGCCGTCCGAATGTTTGGCCGCAGCGAAGCCGAAGCTCTTGGTCGCCCCTTCGACACCCTGATCCCCAACGAACACCGCCCCATTGCCAGCCGTGCGTTCCAACGCACCATCCAACAACGCTCCGTCAATCTCTATGAAATGTCCATCGTCCCCCAGGGTGGAAAAAATCCCATCCATGTCGGCGTCACCCTCAGTTGCGTCATCGACCCCCACGGCAATCTCAGCGGCATCATGGCCTGGATGCGCGACATCTCCAGCCGCAAGGAACTCGAAGCCAACCTCTCCCGCACCCGCCACATGGCTTCGGTGGGTACCCTCGCCGCCGGCGTCGCGCATCATTTCAACAACATCGCCTGCGGCATGGGCACCATGGTCGAATTCGCCCTCGCCACCGAAGACCCCGGCGCCATGCTCAAGGCCCTCCGCATGTCGGCCGAGGCCTGCAGCCGCATCAGCTATATCACCCAAAGCCTGCTCGCCTGCTCGGGCGAAGCCGGTTCCGAATGCGCCGCCTCCGGCGATCTCTGTGACCTCACCGAAGAGATTCTCCGTTTCGCGGATGCCGTCGAGCCCACGCTGAATCAAAAAGGTATCGCCCTCGAACTCGACCTTCAGGCCCGCCGCATCACCGCCGTCCCCCGCCTCCGTTTCGGCCAGGCGCTCCAGCATCTCCTCCACAACGCCGAGGACGCCATCGCCGACCAATCCGCCCAATGCATCGGCACCGAAAAACGCATCACGCTCCGCACTCAAAGCCAGGGCGACCAGATCATGCTCCAATTTGCCGACACCGGCGTCGGCATCGACCCCGACGACCTCCCCCAAATCTTCGACCCCTTCTTCACCAAAAAAGGCGTGCAGGGCGGCGGCAACCGCAATAACCCCGGCCTGGGCCTTACCCTCGTCCACAGCGTCATCATGGACATGGGCGGACACATCTGGGCCGACTCCTCCACCAACAACGGCACCACCGTCCACGTCCTCATCCCCGTCACCACCTGACATAACCTCCCAACAAGAACAAAGACTCCGGTACCGCGACCGTAAGGGAGGGCTCAAGGACGCCCCCCCTTATGCAACGCATCTTACTCTCTCCGCGCCTCGGTAGTGAAAAATCAGTGCGGCCGCATCCGCCAACCCCCACCAGAAAATTCACAAGAATCCCAACCAAAAACCCGTTACAATCCCCACTCTTTACCCCGCCGCATGCAATCGCCGGCGGCCCTCGTCTCTCACGAATTCAAACGGCGGAATCTCCTAATGAACATCCTTCTGGTCGGCTCCGGTGGCCGCGAACACGCCCTCGCGTGGAAAATGAAGCAATCCCCCCTCTGCAAACGCCTGTTCATCGCCCCCGGAAACCCCGGCATGACCAGCCTGGGCGAGCTATTGCCCATCAAATCTGATGACATCGCCGGCCTCGTCCAGGCAGCGATCGACATCAAAGCCGACCTCGTCGTCGTCGGCCCCGAAGACCCGCTCGCGCTCGGCCTCGTCGATGCCCTCGCGGAAAAAAACATCCGCGCCTTCGGACCTACCCGCGCCGGCGCACAGCTCGAAGCCGACAAATCCTTCTCCAAAAAAATGATGCGCGACGCAAGCATCCCCACCGGCGAAGGCCGCACCTTCACCAGCCTCAAGTCCGCCATCGCTTTCATCGAAACCCGCACCGAACCGCTCGTCGTCAAAGCCTCCGGCCTCGCCAAAGGCAAAGGCGTCATCATCTGCTCCGACCCCGTCGAAGCCCTTGATGCCGTGCGAAACATGATGGAGAAAAAAATATTCGGCGACGCGGGCAGCACCGTCGTCATCGAAGAACGCCTCGAGGGTGCGGAAATCTCGCTCCTCGCGTTCGTCGACGGCGTCAACGCCTACCTCATGGAAGGCGCACAAGACCACAAACGCATCGGCGAAAATGACACCGGCCCCAACACCGGCGGCATGGGTGCCTACTCCCCCGCGCCGCTCCTCACCGATACCATCGTCGACAAGGTCCAGCGCGAAGTCATCGTCCCACTCATGGACTCTCTCAAACGCAACGAAATCGACTTCCGCGGAATCCTCTACACCGGCCTTATGCTCACCGCCGGCGGCCCCAAGGTCCTCGAATTCAACGCCCGCTTCGGCGATCCCGAATGCCAGGCACTCATGGTCCGCCTCCAAAGCGACCTCGTCGAAATCATGCTCGCCACCGTCGATCAAAAACTCGATCAAGCCACACTCACCTGGGATCCCCGCACCGCCGTCAGCGTCGTCGTCGCCAGCGAAGGTTATGGCTGGAAGCCCGACGATCAAGTGACCAAAGGCGTGGAAATCACCGGTCTGGACGAAGCCGCAAAAACCCCCGACGTGCTCATCTTCCACGGCGGCACCACCATGAAGAACGGCAAACTCGTCACCAGCGGCGGACGCGTCCTCACCGTCACCGCCCTCGGCGACTCCATCGAAGACGCCCGCACCAAAGCCCACCTCGCCATCTCCAAAATCCACTTCAACGGCATGCAATACCGCAAAGACATCGGCGCCCGCTCCATGAAAACCAAATGACAACAAGTAGCTCCGCGGCGGAAGCCCGGGGCTCGAACGCTCAACCTCACCTGTGCGCCCTAAAGCCGTCCCAACACGCCACTGAAAGTGTGATACCCCCGCACGCCTATTTTGGTAGAGTGATGCACAGTGAAAATAGTTCCGTGAGGATCGGATGACCGAACCCAATAACAACATTCAGACACGCCTAGCCGCCGCACCCGCGCAAAATCCACCGCCTCCTGGGCCGTCGCCATGTCCTTCATGATCCTCATGCTCATCGTCGGCATCCCTCTCGCCTACGTCTTCATCATGTGGAACCGCGCCGCGATCGACGCCCCCGGCCGCATCGGCAGCGCAATGACCCAATTCGCCGCCGACGCCATGCGCCCCCGAATGACCATCCACGAAGTCGTCTTTTCCAGCGTCCAGGACATGCACAAGGAAGCAAAGCTGCTCGTCCTCAACGCCACCGTCGATGCCGACGTCACGCGCCAGGAAGGCGACACCACCTGGGGAATCTACTGGGGCACCAACGTCGCCCGCGTTGCCGTCAAAGGTGCCCACGTTCAATATTTCATCGACCTCGAAAAAATGGGCACCGCCGATTTCCTCTACGACGACCCCACCAAAACCATGACCGTCATCATGCCCCCACCAAAAATCGACACCGAAATGGTCGGCATCGACCCCGCCAAAATTCAAACCCTCGATCTCCGCGGCGGCTGGCTCCGATGGGACAAATACACCACCCGTGAAGACGCCATCGCTGAACTCAAACCCAAAGTCATCATCGAAGCCAACAAGCCATTCCTCAAAAAAGAAGCCGCCGAATCAGGACGCACCGCGATGATCAACCTCCTCTCCCCACTCGCGCAAAACCTCGGCAAAGAAGGCATCAAAGTGGATGTGAAATATCGCGGCGAATAGCGTTTGTCCCTCAGTGAGCTGGCGCGATGATCATTCCCTCTTGCCCCAGGTCCGCAGACATCAGCGGCTGCCGCGCCCGTTGCGTCCGAATCAACGAAATCCGCGTCGTCAGCAAAAAGCTCGCAAAACAAGCCGCCAGCAGCGCCGGCGTGTACGGCGTCCCCGACAACGTGCTCAAGATCACCGTCGTCGATATCGGCGTCTTCGTCACCGCCACATTCACCGCCGCCATCGTCGACAAAATCACAATCGGTGCCGGCAACCCGGGGAAAACCAGCGTGATCGCAAGCCCCACCGCAGCCCCAATAAAAAACAACGGAAAAATAAACCCGCCCCGGAACCCCGAATGCAGCGTCACCCCAATCGTAAACATCTTCAAAATCGCCAAACCCAGCAGCGTCATCACCGCCACATGCAGCCCGTGAATTTTCACCAGCGACGGTCCGGCACCAAGAAGCGAATGTATCTGGAACTCGCTCCAAAAAAGCGTCAGCGGCGCGAACTGTGCCACAAGCCCCAGCACGAACCCGCCGCACGTCGCCAAAACAACTTTATGTTTCGCCAGCGGATGCAGAATCTTCTCCATCGCGCCAAAGAACAAAATGAAAATCGTCCCCACCGCCCCGCCGACCAAACCAAAAACCACCCCCGAGGCGATCATCAGCAGGTTCACATCCTGAATCGCGGGAAACGGATAGATCGCCGCCTCGTACCCCGTCACCGATCGAAACACAAAGAACCCAATAATCGCCGCGAGAATCGTCGGAATCAGCGCCTCAAAATACTCCAGCCCGCGCCGATGCGGAATCTCCAAAGCGAAAATCGCCCCGCCCAGCGGTGCCCCAAAAAACGCACCCAGTGCCGTCCCCATCCCGCAAAAAGTCAGCGTCCGAACAAGATCCCCCGCAGCTTCAACTTGTCGCCCACCCAAGACCCAAACGATCCCAGAATCTGCACCAGCGGTGCCTCCGGCCCTGCTGACCCCCCCGCCGCGATCGACACCAGCGACGCCGCAATCATCGACGGCGTCTGCCGCGGATCGATCCGCCCTCGCTCCATATGAATATTGTTCACCACCGCCGCGATCTCCCCCGGCGTCCCCAGAAACTTCAGCACCAGCCCCACCCCCAGTCCCCCCAACGTCGTCACCACCATAATCCACGGATAAAACCCGGGCCCCGTCGGAAGCGACAGCCACGAATGTCCCGCCGCCATCTTCCACACCAACCCCAGCGACCCCTGCAGCAAATAATAATACACAATCGCCAGCAGCCCCCCGACCGCCCCCACGAGGCACGACCAAAACAACATCTGCCCATTCGGAATCACCCGCCCCATCCCCAGTGAGCTGGGCGGGCCATCATTCGCAAAATTCCGTTCCGGAAGCATGTTGGGACTGGTCATAAAATCGATCCCTAAAAACGGCCCCACATCCGCGGCCCACTACCGCGAATGCGATGCCTGAGGTTCGATTATAGAAGCCTCCTCCACCGCCAACAATTCCGGAATCCCCTCTCCCACCCACGGTTTGGTATCATTCCACCCGTCGGAATGCGACAGATTCCAAAGAGGGCGTGCCATGAAATCCTGCCACACGAGCCTTTTCCTGATGGCGATCATCACCACCGCCCGCGGCCAATCGTTGCCGTCCGAGCCGCCGCACCAGGCCCCCGACCTCTCCTCGCCTCGTGCCGCTCTCCTCACTGTCTATTCCTCCCTCCGCGCCGGCGACATCCAGACGCTCAAATCCTGCCTGCTCTTCGACGACCCCGCCGCGGCTGATCTCTTCGACGTCAGCCTCGCACAAGTCTGGCCCCGCTCCGCCTCATGCACGCGATGGAAACCCGCTTCGGACCCGCCGGACGAAAACCGTTCGACCTCTCCGTCGAAAAAAGCATTGATCAGGCCCTCGCCCGCGTGAAGGTCGCCGAAATCACCATCACCGGCGATACCGCGGTCGTCGCCGAAAAAAAAGCCGCCCTCAATCCAGACGCCGAAACCGAACTCAGCGGCGTCACCCTCAAACGACAAGCCTCCACGCCCGAACAATGGAAAGTCGTCGCATCCACTTTCCCCGACACCGGCGGCGACATGTCCCCCAAACAACTCGCACTCATGCGCTCCCTCCGCGATGCCCTCGTCCTCGCCTGCCAAACCACCATCACCCGCCTCCAGCATGGCGATTTCCAAACGCCCGATCAGGCCTACGCATCCTACCAGTCACTCCTCCAACCCTCCGCCAACGCCGCCGCCCAATCCTCTTCCCCGACAAGCGCCCCTTCCTCCACCAACAGATAAGCGATCCCGCATGGAACTCACCACCACCAGCGTCGCACAAACTCTCGATTTCGGCCGCCGCCTCGGTCAACTCGCACCGCCCAACACCTGCATCGCGCTCAACGGAAACCTCGGCGCAGGCAAAACCCACCTCACCCGCGGAATCGCGCTCGGTGCCGCCGTTGATGATCCCACCCTCGTCTCCTCCCCGACCTACGTTCTCTTGAATATCTATTCCGGCCCCAAACCCGTCTTCCACATGGACGCCTACCGCATCACCTCCGAAGACGATTTCGCCGCCGTCGGTTTTGAAGAACTCCTCTCCTCGGGCGGCATCGCCGTCATCGAATGGGCACAACGCATCGCCCACCTCCTCCCCCCCGACCGCCTGGAAATCTCCATCGACGCCGGGGAAACCGAAACCGAACGCATCCTCACCCTCACCCCCACCGGCCCCGCCACCCGCACCCTCCTCGCCCAATTAAGCATCACGCAATGACCCCATGTGGTGCCCCCAAAATGTGGCACGGTTGCCCTCAACCGTGATCGATGAGATGGCCTCAACGGCCATCTCATCGATGCTCGCCCAACAAAAATTTGCCCACCCCCAACGCCTCCGCCGCCATCATCACCGCCACCGTCCGCACACGCTCCGCCTTCGGCCTCCCCGCAACCCGAAGCACCCCCTCCCACATCAGCCCTCCGCCCGCATCAAAACTTTCCAACCGACACCACGCCACCTCCTTCGTGCTTTCCTCCGGCACGATATACACAGGATGCCCGTTCACATTAAAAGTAAGAATCGGCCCCGGATCAGACATCGCCAGCAACAGCAACGACTCCCGCACCGCCTCCCGGCGTCCCGCCATCTGCGCCAGTACCCCCCGATCCGCATTCACCCACGCCAAAAAAAGAGCTTCATCACTCATGCCATCAATGGCGACCAAAGCGCTCTTCACCGCCCGATCCGTCTCCCCATCATCCAACGCCCCATGGGCAATCGCGAGCGACAGCCGCGGCACCGCCTCCCGAATCGCCCCCCGTAACCCCATGCCCCCCACCAGCCGTCTCCACGAAAAAGTCGCATCCGCCGTCTTCACCCAATGCTGCGACGCATCCGAAGGCCCATGAACGCCATAATCATCCGCCGCCCCATCCCCCCGCTCCGTAATCTGCCCCGCCGCCCGCTCAACCCCCACCTCATCCGGCGAATAATCCACCAACAAAATCGCCCCCCTCATCCGCGTATGCGACCCATCCAGCGCCGCAAGAAACCCCTCCCCAACCACCACCGGCCGCGCTCTCACGAGAGAAAACAGCACCGCCGCAAGCAGCACCACCGGAAAAATCCACGCGCAAATCCGCAACAGAAATCCCTCTCGCGTTTAGAGTGGTTCTACCCCGATACAGCGAGAATTCCGAGACGCGCCCGTGAGGAAGCGTTCTTTGCCGCTCGATCAAAAAAGAATTCGCTCACTACTCCATGGGCGGTAGAACAACGCTCATAATCTATATGAGCAAATCCTACCAATCACCGCCCGCCACCACGCGCAAAAACCAACGCAAAAATAGTAAGGGCGAGAGGCCCTGGGAGGGAGCTCTCGCCCTATGGGGGGGGGGAGTCGTAAACCGGCGGCCTAAGCCAACCGGCGTTTTTAACAAATTTCAATCTTCCACCCGAGTCCTTATAACCCGAGCGAAGTGGAGGCGGAGGGAGTCGAACCCTCGTCCCGTGGCAGGTTGATGCCAACTTCTACGTGCGTAGGTCACAGTTTATCTCATGATCTCCGACGCAGATGACCTTGCTTCGGAAAACACCAGCTCCTCCTGCGTCTTAGCCCACAACCAAGGAACCCTGTTGTGAGAGCATTCTGCTGATTGACGATTCGTTCCAAGACGCAGACTTCTTAGAGGAATCGGCTGCCTATTTAATTAGGCGGCGAGACGGAGGCTTGCGCCACCGACTGGGAACTTGTAGTTCTCAGTAGCATTTAAGTTTTGCCATACAGTTTAAAGACTTGAATGACAGGTCTGCACGCCGTTGGGACCACTACTGTCCGGTCGATACCTGGCGCCCCCAAATTTTCAAAGAGCAGAAATCGCTTCTCAGCAATTTCTTTCGCGTTAACAGTCATCGGCTTTTGAGGCTTGGTTACTAAAAACTCTTACTGGAAGGTTTTTGGCCCACGCCCCTCAACCACGACTATGCCCTAATAATAGCAACTCCTCCCCCCATGTCAAGCCGTGGGGAAAACTTTCTCAAAAATTCCCCCTATTGATCTTCCGACCTCAACCGACGACCTTCAACCGACGCTCGCAATTCCACCCCATTTACTCCACTATACTAACCCTTATGACTCACAAACAAGACCACATCCTCAACTTCACACCCGACGAACTCGCCGAACAACTCGCCGACCTCGGCCTCCCCAAGTTCCGCACCCAACAAATCCACGAGTGGATCTTCCAAAACGCGCGGCCTCCTTTGACCAAATGACCAACCTCTCCAAAGCCGACCGCGCCCTCCTCGCTGAACGCTTCGTTATCTTCACCAGCACCATCGTCCGCAGCCTCACCAGCTCTGACGGCACCCAAAAACTCCTCCTCCAATGGCCCGCCGCCCCGGACTCCACCGAGCCCGGAGGCCTCACCGAATGCGTCATGATCCCCTCCGACGACGACCAATGCGATGATTACGGCAACACCACCGTCACCCACCGCCGCACCGCATGCCTCTCCACCCAGGTCGGATGCCCCGTCAAATGTGCCTTCTGCGCCAGCGGACTCGAAGGCCTCAAATCCAACCTCACCGCGGGCCAGGTCGTCGAACAGGCCCTTCGCCTCACCCACAATCTCCCTGCCGAAGGTGGCGGCCACCGCCTCTCCAACATCGTCTTCATGGGCATGGGCGAACCGCTCGCCAACTTCAACGTCACCGTCGCCGCCGTCAGAGTCCTCATGGCGCCCTGGGCCTTCCACATCAGCGGCCGAAAAATCACCGTCTCCACCGTCGGCCTCCCCACCCAGATGAAAAAACTCGCCGACCTCGAACTCCCCGTCACGCTCGCCATCTCACTGCACGCCCCCAACGACGAGCTCCGGCAGCAAATCATCCCCTGGGCTGAAAAAATCTCCATCGAACAAATCATCGACGCCGGCAAATACTACTTTGAAAAAACCGGCCGCGAAGTTACCCTCGAATACATCATGCTCGACGGACCCGCGGGCGGCATCAACACCCTCCCCGAGCACGCCCGCCAACTCGCTACCGTCGCCAAACGACTCCGCGCCAACGTCAACCTCATCTACTACAACGAAGTCCCCGAACTCCCCTTCAAACGCCCCACCGGCCAAACCATGTTCTCCTTCCAGAACATCCTCCGCGCCGCCACCATCAACGCCCACATCCGAAAATCCCGCGGCCGAGAAATCGCCGCCGCCTGCGGCCAACTCGCCCGCCAGGACCGCGCCACCACCCCCATCCAAATCACCACCCCCACCAAATAACCTCCAAAGCCCCCTCGCTCCGACCACCCATTCTTAGTCCGCATAATCCCAATTAAACCACCAAGGCACCAAGAGATTGAACCCATTCGATACCCCCTTCCATCAACCAAAATTTTATAAAAAACATTTACATATCTCATCGCAAAATCAACCCCCCAAAATAGCGGGCACTCTTGGTGCCTTGGTGGTAAAAAAATAAACGCTCCCACCCCATCAACGCACAACGGCATATTTTTCTTCCCACCATCCACCCACCCTTGTATAGTGAAACTATCCCATCTCTCCCGCGTGCTATCCCACGCCTCGTAAAACTCTGACCAAAGGACTCTCTATGCGATTCGGCATTGTCGGAGCGGACAAAGATTCCGGAAACGACGTCGAAGTCGTCCTTACAGCGGCCTCTCAAGCCGACGCCGAACTCGAAGCCTGCAAACGCAACATCCTCGTCAGCGCCATCAAGCCCATCGCCGACGACGACGCCGACGCAATCGCCCTCGTCGATGACGATGAAACCCAACCCGCCCCGAACGCCGCCGCCTCCACCCGCGCCGGCATGAGCGTCGCCGCCGCACAGGCACTCGCCAGCGGCCGCAGCTCCGCCGGAACCATCACCGTCAACGCCAACTCGCCCTCCGGTTCCGCCCACAGTGGCCAAGGCTCCGCCCCCGGCGAAGCCCGCGCCGACGCCCACATGGAATACCACATCCTCATGAACCAATCCCTCTACCTCCTCGAAACCGCTGTCAACAAACAACTCCGCGACGGCTGGGAACCCCAAGGCGGAATCATGGTCGCCTTCACCAACAACCAAACCCAGTTCTACCAATCCGTCATCCGCCGAAAAAACCCCGCAATCCCCAAACTAGCCCCGGGACCGCAATCCCTGGGTTCCGAGCACCCACCCCTCACTCCTGATAAAACACCTCCCGCAGCCCCCTCACCACCGGCGAACAATCCGCATTCACCTCCATAATGTCCGCCATATACGCCCACCACTTCTTCACAATCGCCTGCTCCGCCAACCCCGCCGCCGTATTCCCCTCCGTCAACTTCTGCACCGCAAAAAGCGCCCCCGTCCGCTCATCCAAAAAAATCGAATAATCCGAAACCCCCGCCGCCCTCAACGCCGCCGCCAGCTCCGGCCAAATCGCATCATGCCGCCGCTGATACTCCCCCTCAAACCCCCCCTTCACCTGCATCACAAACCCATTCCGAATCATTTCAACACTCCAAATCCATCCGTGCCAAGAAGATTTTCCAAATTCCAGAAACACTCCACGCGCAAGTCCCAGCCGGATTCCCATCACGAAAATCCTTCGCAAATACTTTAATTGACAGGAGAAAAAGCTACTGCGCCCAGCGGGGTTCGAACCCACAACCGTCCGCTTAGAAGGCGGATGCTCTATCCAATTGAGCTATGGGCGCGGGTTGTATGCAAATACGATAGCGGGAGGGGTGAGGGATAGGCAACAGGCACCATTTAATGAATCTCGCCGGTATTGATTTTCACGTCTTCGCGGTTTTCGATGCGGTCGATGGCGCCGTCACGAATCCAGATGATGCGGTCGGAGACGTCGAGCATTTTGAAGTCGTGGGTGGCGGAGATGATGGTGGTCCGGCGTTCCTGATTCATCTGGCGGAGGAGGTCGATGATCGCCTTGCCGGTGTGGAGGTCGAGGTTGCCGGTGGGTTCGTCGGCGAGAATGATGGCGGGGTCGTTGGCGAAGGCGCGGGCGATGGCGACGCGCTGCTGCTGGCCGCCGGAGAGTTGCGAAGGCTTGTTGAAGAGGCGATGGCCGAGTTCGACCCGTTTGAGGATGCCGGCGGATTTCTCGTTGGCGTCTGCGTTCGACATGCCGGCGAAGATCATCGGGAGGGCGACATTTTCAAGAGCAGTCATCACGGGGATGAGATTGAACGTCTGAAAAATGTACCCGATCTTGCGGGAGCGCAGCCAGGCGAGTTCCAGGGCGTCGAGCTGGGCGATGTCGACTTCGTCGATGAAGACTTTGCCGGTGGTCGGTTTGTCGAGGCCGCCGATCGCGTTGAAGAGGGTGGACTTGCCGGAGCCGGAGGGGCCCATGATGGAGATGTACTCGCCTTTGTAGATGGTGAGGGTGATGCCTTTGAGGACGTGGAGGATTTCGTCGCCCATTTTGTATTCTTTGGTGACGTCGATGGTGCGGACGATTTCTTCGCGCGGGGGCTGAAGGAGCGGATTGGCGGCGAGTGAGGTCATGAGGCACGAGGGGTTAAGGTATCGGGGCCAGGGTTGGGATTGTCATGATAGCTTACACGTCGATTCGCATGGCTTCGATGGGGTTCATGCGGGCGGCCTTCCAGGAGGGGTATGCGGCGGCGGCTGCGGTGATGAGGACGCCTAATGCGGTCGCGGAGAGGGCGATGAGGAGAGTGTTGGCGGTGGCGTGCGGGTTCCACAGGATGGTGCCGTGCTTGAGGAGGAGTTGCAGAAGCGTAAGCGTGAGGCCGACGATGACGCCGGCGAGGGAGCCGGTAAGGCCAAGAAAGAGGGATTCAAAGAAGAAGAGTTTCAGGATGAAGGAATCGAGGGCCCCGAGGCATTTCATGGTGCCGATTTCGCGGAAACGCTCCATCACGCTCATCAGCATGGCATTGGAAATGCCGACGGCACAGACGAGGAGCGAGAGGGACAAAAGCCAGACCGTGTCGCGGAAGAACTGCCGGCGGTGGTTTGTACGGCAGGTTCGAGGGTGCGGGTGAGGGCGATATTGGTGACCAGCGCAATGGCCATCGCAATGGTGATAAGCGTGAGCAGCGATCGCACGAAACGGGCGCGAAGGGATTTGAGCGCAATGGCCATGGCTTTGGTGACGGGGAGCCGAATTTGTTTTTGGATCGGCGTGGGCATGACGGCATTGTAGGGGAAGCGGGGAGGTAAAAAAGCGAAAAGGGGATGTTCAGGTCAATTCGATTGCCTGATCCGGAGCGATCAGTGCGATGAGATTCCGACGTGTGAGCATGTGAAGAAACTCCAAAATCGCCGTTTCGGATTCGGCGGCGGTAATACCATGATCGACCGCAAAGGCCGCGATGAGATCACTGATGGTGCGGCTGCCGTCGAGGTGGTCCCAGACGTACATGCCGCGACGGTCGAGGTCGAAAGATTTCGTGGAGGCGGGGGCGTTAGGAGATTTGAAGAGGCGGCTGAGCGCGGTGGGTTTGAGAGGGGCGGTGAGGCGAAGGGATTTTTCGGTGCGGACAGTTTCTTTGACGAGTTCATTTTTGATGGGAATGGCCGCAAGAAGGGCGGGGCGGGTAAATTTGCGCGGCCGTTTTTGCATAGTGCACCGTGCCCTCGTCGCCCGAGGCAACGGGCGTTGGGTGTTGAGGGTTTATCATATGGGGGTTGCATCAACGGATGTAGGTTCGAGTTCCGACGATGTGGGAAGTTCGAGGCGAATTTTTTTCACGCGGCGCGGCTCCGAATCCAGGATCGTGATCGCGACGCCTTCGTGCTCGAGACGCTCACCTTTCGCCGGGATAACGCCGAGCGTCGAAATCACAAAGCCGCCGATGGTTTGAAAGTCGGAGTTCTCGGGAAAGTTCAACGAGAGGGCGCGGTTGAGTTCCGAAATTTTCATCCCGGCATCGACCTCCACGGTGTGGCCATCCACTTGCTTGATCGCCTCGGTCGCGGGCCGTTCATATTCGTCGGCAATATCGCCCACGATTTCTTCGAGGATGTCCTCGGTCGTGACAAGCCCGGAAGTGCCGCCATATTCATCAAGAACAACAGCAATGTGAACCTGCCCGATGCGGAACTCGCGAAGAAGATCGCGCAACGGCTTGGTGCGGGGAACAAAGAGCGGAGGCCGCATGAGTTTCCGGAGTTCGATCTGCACCTTGGGCGGGTGCACCGCACTGCCGACGTTGGCGGTATCGAGGAATGCGAGCAAATCCTTGGCATACAAAATGCCGACGACGTTATCGAGCGTCCCTTCAAATACCGGAACGCGAGAGAGCCCTTCCTTAAGGATTTTGTCGCGAACCTCGGGGATCGGCGCGTTCACATCGACCGCCACCATCTCGGTCCGCGGCGTCATGATCTGCCCCACCTGCAGATCACGGAAACTGATCACCCCCTCGATCATTTTTTTCTGGTCCTCATCGACCGTCCCCTCTGCCGTCCCTTCCGCGACGACCGAAAGAATCTCCTGCCCGACCGCATCGACGTCCGTATCCGCATCATCATCGAGCGACACGCCGGCGAGACGGCGCACAATCTCATCGAAAATATTCAGCACCCGCACCACAGGCCATATCGCAAAGTGCGCCAGCCGAACCAGCGGCCACGTCAGCGCCAGCAGATGTTCTCCCGCATACTTCGCCCACGCCTGCGGAATTGCCACGGAAAAAATCAGCAACGCCGGGACCGTGATGATGATCGTCAGGCCAAACACCTTGAACGGGTGCGGCGAATCCAGATAACGCAAAAGAAAATACCATCCCACGGAGAGAATCACTGTCACATTGGCGATGAGCCGCAGAACCGAAGCGGTGAGGGCAAGGTCATAGCGCGAGGAAAGAATGGCATCGAGCGCGGCGGGGCGACGGCGGGCATGGAGATATTCCTCCAGACGAACGCGCGAAAAACTGCGCAGCGCATAAGAAAGCGTCGAGAAAAAAAGCGACGAGAACAGGCTCGCCCAGAATATCCAAAAAAGAATGGTAAAACTCACGAACACATGTCCAGTTTGACCGCACGGCTTTAAACAACTCGGAGTTCACGCTTCAGCGCGTCTTCAATCCTCCCTTATATTTTCGCACAAAAAACACGCTAACGCATGAACTTCAGACCTTGGGTACCGCACTCATTTACGTTTCTCAACCATCGGCGGCGCATACACCGCGCCCACGCCCAAGGCTATCAGAAGGGCATCTTCGCGTCGATGCATTCGGGCCGCGTCGGCCTTGCGGCGATCGTCGTAGCCTTGCACATGCAGCAGGCTGTGAATCGCATAAAGTAGCAATTCTTGCAGTGGCCCGTGGCGGTGGTCCGTCGCGCGTCGGATGGCTTCATCGCGACAAAGAACCGTATCAAGTTCAACGGCACAGCCCTCCACATCCGAAGCAGCCGCGTCGCGCAAATCGAACGTGAGCACATCCGTCGTCGTCGGAATCCGCATCGTCCGATCATGCAGCGTAATCATTTCCGCATCGTTGACGATGGTGATCGACCAGACCGCATCCTTGATCTTCAGCAGCGCAACGCGCGGATCAGATGGCGTCGCAGCCAGCGCGTGTCGAGCCTCGCCCGTGTGCGATGGGTGATGGTCAGTTGAATACTCATGCGGGTTGAGACAGCGCGAGAGTCTTGCTCGGATAAGCGACCCGGCCATGATGAATACCCGCGAGGGTACGAATCAGCGTGTCCTTCGATCACCGAGAGATCACGCAACGTGAGATCGCACTCCGCGAATTGGCCATCCATGAGCCGCTTGATAATCATGTTATGGACCGCGGACTCAATACGGCCCGGCGTCGGCTCGTCGATCGATCGCACCACGGACTCGCACGCATCGCAGATCATCACGATCGCCGTTTCCGGCGTCTGCGGCTTGGGGCCCGGATAGCGGAATTCCGATTCGGAAATCTCCGGCCCATCGTCCCCCTCACGTTCCTGTTTCTTCTTCGCCGCGTGAAAGAAATACTCCACCAGCGTCGTGCCATGATGCTGCCCGATGAATTGATGCACGACCAGCGGGAGCACGTACTCGCGAGCCAGTTCAATGCCATCCTTGACGTGTCCAACAATAATCAGCAGGCTCATCGCGGGCGAAAGTTTGTCGTGCCGATTGGGAGCACCGGTCCTTTGATTCTCGATGAAATACTGAGGTTTGCTCAACTTCCCCACATCGTGGTAGTACGCCCCGACGCGGCACAGCAGACCATTTGCCCCGATGGCGTTCCCCGCCGCCTCCGCCATGATGCCGACGGTCAGCGAGTGATTAAACGTGCCTGCCGCCTCCTGCGAAAGACGCCGCAATAGCGGCTTGTTCGCATCGCAAAGTTCCAGCAGCGTCATCGCCGTCGTGATGCGGAAAATACGCTCAATCGACGGCAAGACAGCCAGTGCAAACATCGCCACGCCCACCCCCGCCAGCGACGCGCTTAAACTTTCCATCCCAATCGCGCGTGGATCCGTCGCCACGATCCACGGGCTCCAGACATACCCGATCATGCGCGACAGCCCGAGCGCCCAGATCGTGGTGAACATCGCCACCGAAGAGACGAATCCGATTTCGATCAAGCGGCCGCGCGTCCGAATTTCCTTCAGCGCAAAACAAAACACCGCCGCGCCGCTGAGCATGGGCACATAAAAATCAATGCTCTGACGCAACGTGATCGTGACCAGCAGCCCGTGAAGCGCCGCCATACCAAGGGCGAATCGCTGGTCGTAGGCAATCACCAGAATGATCGCCGTGAGAAGCGTCGGTGCCATCCCCGTCGGGTAAGCCGCCCACCACGGGACATACGCGACGGCCACCCGTGCCGTGAGCAGCGCCGCCAGCAGAAGAATGCAGACCGCCCACCCGCGCCGCACCGTGCGAGCCACGCTGCTCATTCGCACCACGTACAACGCGCCCGCCACCGTCAGAATGACCACGATCATCGCCCGCCCGATCGCCGCCAGCCACGGCGCGAACCGGTTCGATAGGGAGATCATTGAGTCCAGATTCCTCTGGGCATTTTGCAGCGTTTCGATCTGCTCCGCGGTGATGATCTCGCCGCGCGACACGATGATCTGATTTTCCTGAATCCTGCGACCAAACGGTTTCATCGCCGCTGCCGTCTCGTCGGCCAGCTGCGCCGTGAGCTTGCTGTCGTACTTGTACGTCGGTTCCTGCAGGCCAAAGAAATATGAGGCGATCGTCTCCGTGAGCCCTTCCGGCAAATTATCGGCGACGATTTTTCGAATCTCTTTCTGTTGGACCGGGTTTGTCCCGCCAAGCGCGATCACATCCCCCACAGGACGCTCCGCCATGTACTCCGAAAGCTTTGGCGACAGCGTCAAGGCCACGCGATCGCTCCGCCTTTCCGCGACCGCCGGATATTCCGTGCTCCTCACAAACGGCACGTACGGCAACACCCGATAGACCAGCGTGCGCAAATGCGTTTCATACACATTCGCGTTGACCATCTGGATCAGCCGGAGCGATTCTTCCGTCAGGCCCGGAAACCGCTGCTTCACCGTCGCGGGAACATCGCGAAGCGTGCGCGCGTTGTCGACATCATATTTCAAATCATTAAGCTGGCCGTAGATGCGGTCAAAGGCACCCGCATCCCCCACCAGAACGGCCGGAGCTGTCTCGCGGCGGGCCTGCTTGAGCAGTGCGGTTTGCGCATCGTCCGTGATAGTGAACGTGACCGGAGAGCGAAGGTCCGTCGGCGCACGCTCCCCCGCGTGATACGGAAGAGGATCGCCCGGCCAGAATTGAATGGCAATGGCCACCACTAGAAACGCCGTGGCAATAAGAACGATGTGGCCCGCATTGCGGGGACGCGCCGGAACGAGGCGTTCCACTTCAGCGACATCTTCGCGGATCGCCTGGCGGCGGGCACTGGCTTTACGAAACCACATAGGCGATGCGCCGCGCGGCGCTCCAGAAACGCGATCCTCAATGAAGCCCTATTGTACCCGGCATGAGGCGCAGAATGAAAAAATGCCCCACGTTCAAGGCGCAATTATAAACTTAAACCATGCGTTATAAAAGACTTATATTCAGACACACATTCAGTGGGAGGCGGGGGCCGTGGTGGGTTTTTTCTTCTTGTTTCGCAGCGGTTCAGGCGCGTTAAGCTGCGTTTTCAAGTCGCGGGCGCGCTCGATCAACGCATCGTCCGCCGGTTCCTGAACCTGCGGAATCGGAAACGCCCAGATTTGCTCGTCCGTAAACGTGATCGGCAACACTTCCGCGATCAAGTCGATTCCCACGATCTGAAACACCGGCGTCTTTGTCCGCTTGTGCGTGTGAAGATAATAGCGGCGAATCTCCGGTTTTTGCGGCGTCCCGACGTTTTTCTCCAGCCGAAGCACCACATCGTAATCGCCATACCACACGAAGGGCACACTCACCGGGGTACGGCCGATTTCTTCATCATTGAGCGTCACGATCGCATTGTCCGGATCGCTGCCAATCGTGATTTTCCGCTCCACGCAGCCCGTCACCATTCCGGCGCCCAGCGCGGCAAGCGTGGCCCGAAGCAAAAGAGACCGCAGCAAAATTCGAGGGGTGATCATCGGCGGGATTGTAACGCAGGCATTTCCACCCTGCCACCGATTCGCACCCTCAAACGCTTCCAAACCCTCGCAGCGACGCCCCCTATCCACTAAACTAATCCTCCCGCATCCACTTGCAATACTCAGGAGTCTCCCAATGGCCGCATCCGCAGAACAGGAACTTGGCAGCACCCTCCACCTCAAACTCGACTCCGCCGGCCTCATCACCGCCGTCACCGTCGATGCCGACACTCACCAGGTCCTCATGGTCGCCTTCATGAACCCGGCCGCCCTCGAAAAAACCCTCACCACCCGCAAGGCGACTTACTGGTCCCGCTCCCGGCAAAAATTCTGGGTCAAGGGAGAAGAATCCGGTAACACGCAGGAAGTCGTCAGCGTCGCCATCGATTGCGACCAGGACGCCGTTATCGTCAAGGTGCGTCAAAAAGGCCCCGCCTGCCACAATGGCTTTGAATCTTGCTTTTATCGAGAAGTCGTCGCCGGCCCGACCGGCAGCCTAGAATTAAAGACCGTCGCTCAGCCATTGAAAACCCCCGAGCAGATGTACAAAAAGTAATCGTTCCCCGTTCCTCGTTAAGGATTGATCTGAACAAAGTGCAACCATGACCAAGACCATCGCATCCGCAAAACCAATCCCGTCACCCCCAAAGCCCGGTCCCACAATGGCCGACGTGCAAGGCAGCTCCGACGTTCGCAACGTCGCCATCGACAAAGTCGGCGTCAAAGGCGTCCATTATCCGATCACGCTCCGCCAAGCCTGCGGCGGCGAGCAACACACCGTCGCCCTCATCAACCTCTACGTGTCGCTGCCAAAGCATAAAAAAGGCACGCACATGTCCCGCTTTCTCGAGATACTCAACCATCACCACCGCGCCATCACGCCCGAGCAGATCATTCCCATCCTGCAGGAAATGAAAACGAAGCTCGACGCCAAGGACGCCCATATCGAACTGACCTTCCCCTATTTCATCGAAAAATCCGCCCCCGTCACCGGTGCCAAAGGCCTCATGGATTATGTCTGCACCTTTGAAGGCGCCAGCAACGGAATCGACGATTTCATCATGGGTGTCCGCGCGCCGGCCACCAGCCTCTGCCCGTGCTCCAAGGAAATCTCCCAATACGGCGCGCACAACCAACGCTGCGAAATCACCGCCAGGGTCCGCACCAAGGGAATGCTCTGGATCGAAGACCTCGTCAAGATCATGGAGGGCGCCGCCAGCGCGCCCGTGTATGCGGTCTTGAAACGCCCCGATGAAAAATTCGTCACCGAGCAAGCCTTCGACAATCCCAAATTCGTCGAAGACATCATTCGCGATTTGGCCGTCGCAATGAACAAGGAAGACCGCATCACTTGGTACTCCATCGAAAGCGAAAACTTCGAATCGATCCACAATCACAACGCCTACGCCAAGATCGAGCGAGATAAATCCGTCGCCTAGTGTAGGGAAGATTGCCGCAGGTTAGCCGGCGATTTTAATCGCCGTGTCGCGATGCAATCGATATTTCAATGAACTATTCACTCGTCAGAGAAACGCCCTGGATCAAGGAATGGCAAACGCCAACAGGAGCGTTCATTGATTCCAAGCTGCGCTGGCTCGCAATTGAGCCGTCCGCGGAGCAGTTTATTGCCGCCTGGCGCACGGCAAGCGGACCGGAAAAATTCGACCTCGAGGCAGCCTTCGAGTTTTACCCCTACGAACTCGAAGACGACATCGACCGCATCCTCACAATGATCGCCGCCGAGGACGAGGCGCGTGCCAAACGCATGTATCAGAAGCTATTCAAGGCCGATTCAAAACTGTCCGCGGATCAAGAACGCTTTCTCAGCGGGCTTGGCGAACATCTTGAAAAGAGCGCCGCCCCCATGCGAATCGTCGGCGAAAACAAATGGTTCACCGCATACGCCAATGACGCCGGCTTTCACATCGACACCAAACTCGACTCCCCATTCGACGCACCCACGGATGAGGAACTCCAGGCACAAATCGACGCAAGCCTAAGCCTCGCATATCGACGAATCCTGCAAACAGTAAAAGACAACAAATGGCTGCTCGAACCCCGAGAAGGCGAACAACCCCTCCCAGGAAGCCCCCGACCCTAAATCGAAAAACGTAAATGAGCCACGGATGCACACGGATAAACACGGATAATTCAACAAATTAAAAATCCGTGTTCATCCGTGTGCATCCGTGGCTCATTTATTTCTTCGACAAGAGCAAATCCCCCGCACCCACATCAACCCTTCATCGTCGCATTATGCAAATTCTCACGTCGCGTTTCGAGAAGCTGGCGCAATTTGCGAAGAGCACGAACTTCCAACTGTCGCACGCGCGCTTTCGTAATCCCCATCTTATTGCCAATCTGCGAAAGGCTCAGCGGCTCCTGCTTTTCGTCAAGACCATAATGACGCGTCACCAGTTCTCGCTCCCGGGCCGGCAGTTCATCAATCACCACCAGCAGATCCTTATAAAGCGCCGCGGCATCAATGCCATCGCCTGCCGTTTGAGTCTCGCGTGCCCCCACCGCATTGAGCAATTCTTCCTGTCCCGTAAGCACATGACTGTCACGCTTGGTCAATTGCTCGGCACGATCCCGCGCGAAATTTTTCATGATGGCATAACTGGCATAAGTCGTGAATCGCGTGCCACGCGCGAAATCAAACTTGTCCACCGCACGCATCAACCACACCGTCGCATCGGAAAAAAGCTCGATCAGCGGACGATCCGGACGCTGGTGCTTTCGCGCAACGTGTACCGCCACACGCAAATGACTCTGCACGAGCAAATTCTTCAGCTCGTTCGCCTGCATCATCAGCGATTCAATCAACGCCAAATCCTCCGGCGAAGGATTGTTCGCATCAAGACCCGCTTGCAGCTTCCCCGCCTTGTATTTAAGAAAATTCATGCGGCGAAACGCATCGGTTTCCAACTCGCGCGGGATCACCGGCTGGCGAAAAATGTCCTGCAGAAACGCCGGCAGGTCCTGCGGCGTGCGCCCATGTAAACGTCCGTGGCCGTCGGATTCGTCCCGGCGGCCACCGATGCCTGTGCATCTGCCAGCGCTTCCGCCGGCAGCAACGTCAGAATGATCGTCTCCGCGTCCGGATGATCGAAGAGCGGGTTCGCCGTGCATTCAATCGGCGTGCTTTTGACCTTTGCCGCACGACCCTGATTGACAATCCGCGCGATGCTCGCCCGCGTGCGCCGATACCGCTCCGCGATATGCTCGACGGAAAGGCCCTCATTAAAAGAGTGCATGATCGCCGCGCGATCAGCCGAATGAAGCGTGTCCCCCTCCCCCGAAAAGACCGGCGCTTCCGGATGCTCATGATCGTGCCGCCGGATCGTGTATCGAACCGTTTCTGGGCTGCGATTCAACTTCCGGCCCACCCGCCTGGAAATTTCCTTGATCGACGCCCCCGGATGCCCCGCAAGCCGCCGCGCCATCTGAATGATCCGCGACTTTTCCTCATCCGAAAGCTGCTTGAACGTCGCCGACCGTTCCACGCGCTCTTTATTCGCCCCCGCAAATTGCGCCACCGCCGTATCCAAAAAACCCAGACGACGACGCCCATCCGGATAGACATACCGCAGCGCGATCAACCCCTGCTTGCGCCAACGCTGAATCGTCTTCGACGAAACCGTGAACTTCTTCGATACCTCTTCCAGCGTCAGCACACCGTCGTCCGACCCCGCCTCCACCGCATCCGATACTTTGATCGACAACGTATCCGAAAGAAATTCGATCAGCGTCGACAAGTCCGCCCGCAGCACTTTGCCCGCCACCGAATGATCCGAATGCTTCACCGCCTGAAAACCCGTGATCCGAAAATGAACGAAGTCCCACGGGTACGATTTGCCGGAGTCGAGAGAACTGGCAAGCGCAATGGCTGCATCCAACTGCTCGCGCCGTTTCTCGGCATTCGAGTAGGTCAGCTGATTCGCCAGCTCGAGGATTTTGTCATCGCGCCATGTGGCCATCATCACTCCTCATCGGCCAATTCTAGCACGATAAGGACCCACACGCCGACTGGAAAAACCAGAAAATCGCCAATCGCGATTTTCTCGCTTAATGAGACTACCGCTTTTCCAGTGACGCTTGGAATGAGAATGCGCGGAATACGATATAGATTCCGAGACGCGCCCATAAGGAAGCGTTTAACCCCTCAACAATCACCTGCTCTCCTCACAACCAAAAAATCCCCCACAAAAACCCCGCCCCAACGGGGCTCGCGACAATAGCCAGCGGTGACCAACGGGAACCCCTGGACAAAAAACCAAAACACCCCGTCAAGCCCCAACGGGGCGACCGACCCTCCATCAAACGCCCTCCCAAAACATTTCACCCGCACATATAACGGGCATTCCGAGACGCGCCCATAAGGAAGCGTTTTTTGCCTTTCGCCCATTTTAATACGACATGCACGGTAAAACGCTACCTCACGGGCACGTCTCGGAAATATCTCTATTCGATCATTTTGGGGAAATGCGATCGCCCTATGTGCCGCGGCCACTCGCCTTCAGGAATGCTTTCCCGAACGCACCGGCAACACGCTCACCTGCACCGAAACCAAATCCAATTCCGCCATCCGATAAGGCGAAACCGCCTGGCTCGCCACATATATCGGCGAGAGATTCGCCTGCAACTGCTCCGACCCCGAACCCGTATCCCCAAGAACCGTCGTTCGCAGCAGATTCAACTTCCAGTGCGACCCCGGAACGGGCATCGTCCGCAACGGCGTCGGAAGGCTTTTCAACGGAATCGCCACCACCGCTGTCCACACCGCCACCCCGTTCTGTACCGATTCCCCCGTCTTCACCCGCAGCCCCGCAACCCCGAGATTCGGAATCTTGCTCACCGGGTGAAACGCATCCGGCGAACCATCATCCCGCGCCTTCACCGGAGGCTCGGCATCCCGAATCCACGAACACGTCGTGACGCCTTCTTTATTGATCGTGACCTGCAGCATGTCCGCCCCGGTGCCCCCAGATGAACTATCGAGATAGACCGAAACCGTATCCATCGCCACATTGCCCGCGGGTTTATTGCTGATGAATGCGACATACAGCGAAGTCGCATCGTAAAGCGTCGCTGCGGAAACCGGCGCGGTCGTCCGTTCCGTATTCACCGGCGGCAACAGGGGCAGCCACCGCGCATTCGTCCAACTCCCGCCCGAAAGCGGATCCACCAGCGCACTCGTCCCCACCGGATATGCCATCACTACCGGCGGCGGAGCCACCGTCCGCTCCATCGCCGCCGCCGCGCTCGTGTTCCCTTTGCAACCCGAAAGCAGCGCAAGCGACCCCGACGCGAGCAGCCCCGCTGAGATGCAAAAGAATTTATGCAGCGTCGAAAGTCTCATAAAGGTCGTTAGCCTAGCGAGTTTGATCGGCTTTTTGAAGCGCAAATAGCCAGCATTTTTACCCTTCGCGAATACCGCCACCGCAAAAATACAGATTTCCTCCTCCTCCAGACACTTGAGTACACCTAAAGGCAAGGCAGCTTTTTCACACCTATACGAAGCGACGACCACCGCCCCGTTTCCGCAATTTTTGCCCTCACTCCCCCAGCGTCACCATGCTCTGATGCTGCGGCGTCATCTCCGAAGAATGCCCCGGAAACGCCTTCGCCCTCGGATCGATCCGCGTCTTCGCATAATTCACCGCCGTCGCCGCCTCCCCAAATCCCGTCGCAATCAGTTTCAGCTTCCCGTCATAAGTCGCCACATCCCCCGCCGCGAAGACCCCCGGCAACGCCGTCTCCATATGCTGATTCACCAGAATCGACCCCCGCTCAATCTTCAACGGCCAATTCTTGATCGGCCCCAGCGACGAATTGAACCCGATCTGCACCAGCACCGCATCCACCGCGCAGCGTCCGCGTCTCCTTCGTCTGGTTGTTCTGCATCACCGCCCCCGTCAGCGCCCCATCCGCCGCCACCAGCCCTTCCAGTTCAAAGAACGTCAGAATCTGCGTCCGCGACGCCTGCAGCTTGCGAACCGAATCCTCATGCGCACGAAACTGATTGCGGCGATGGATCAGCGTGATCGCCCCCGCCGTATCCTGCAGATTAAGCGCCCAATCGATCGCGGAATCGCCACCGCCGATGATCAACAGATTCTTCCCCGCAAAGAGCGACTTCTCCCGCACCGAATAAAACACGCTGTGCCCCTCCAGCGCCGCCGCCTCGGGCAGCATGATCTTCTTCGGCGAGAACGCCCCCGCACCCGCCGCGATAATAGCGTGCGAGTGTAATGCACCCCTTTGTCCGACGTGATCCGATACGCCGGTGCCGCCACCGCCCCCGACGCGGCATGCTCCGGAATCTCGCTGATCGGTTCGAGCGTGCTGACAATTTCCCCCAGGCAGACCGTCGGCTTGCCGCGCATCGCCTGCTCGATCAGGTTCCGCGCAAGATCGCGCGCGAGAACCTGCGAAAAACCCGCCACGTCAAAGATCAGTTTTTCCGGATACAGCGTGGTTAACTGACCGCCCAGCTCATCAAGCGAATCGATAATCTTGGTCTTCATCTGCCGCAGCCCGGCATAAAAAGACGCAAAAAGCCCCACCGGCCCGCCGCCGATGATCGTAAGGTCGAAAAACTCAGGCGAAGCCGACGTGGACGATAATGGAGGCATCAACACACACCTTTCCAACACAGTCTAACGGATCAACCCCAATTAAACACAATGGCCAACATGGCAACATGGAATTCACAACAGCCCCGGAGTTCACGCTTTAGCATGTTTTTGCCAACGAAGAAGCGTACATAAAATAATCCACCCCCTCGCACGCTCCATGCCTACGTTCCTCCATTGTCAGACGCCGAAATTTCTGGTCTACTGCGACTATTCCATTCATAAAGGTCACGCACGTGCCTCTCGACCAGATTGACCCGTATCCGTGGTTTTTGAACAAGCCGTTGGACCTGGAAGTCAACGACCAGTTAGTGCGTACGCGCGTTCATGCGAATGAATGGGTCGACCACTGGCGTCCGTTTCTCGGAAAGCTGCAGGATATCTGGCTCGACGCGCAGCCCCGGCGGCTCCTCGTGGCCATCGCTGGACCGCCCGGGGCCGGCAAATCCGTCCTTGCCGAACAGATTCACTGGATGGTCGAGCGCGGATTGTTCCACAAAAAGGCACACGCCATTGCCTTGCCCATGGATGGATTTCATTACCCCAACGACTACCTCTCCAAAAATTTCCGTACCCTCCCCGACGGATCGCAGATTCCCCTCGCCCTGGTCAAGGGACAACCCGACACCATGGACATCCGCAGCTTTCGACAACATCTCAAGCTGCTGGTGGGGCGGCCCGACCAAATGAATTGGCCGGGCTATTCACGTTTCACCCACGATGTCGTCCCCGACAAATTCCGCATCCATTTGTCCGCGAACCTCGTCATCGTCGAGGGGAATTATCTCCTGGTAAATCGCGGACCCTTCCTCGGAGTCGCGGATATTTTCGACCTCCGCGTCTACGTGGACGGCCCCGCTCCAAAGATCATGGCCAGCCTCATGGAGCGCCATATCGCGGGCGGCAAAACCGTGGAACAGGCGAAAGACTGGGTCAAACGCATCGACCTCCCCAATGCACGGATCGCCGAAGCCAGCAAGTCCCAGGCCGATGTCGTCATCGAGCGCGATCACGAAGACAATCTTTCCGCCGTCATTTGGCGGCCAGACGCTCCCGCAAAAGATCCTTCCCCTCCCGCGCAAACAAGCCCGACCCCGGGGCAAGTCCCACCACCTCCCGCCTCACCCACCGTTCCCCCAACGCCGCCCGCTTAACTGAAAGATTTTCCCCGCTCACCCCCGGCCTCATTTTCCCATAAACTACCCTCATGCTCATCGCGTCCCTCATCCTCCTCTGCATCGCTCTCGCCGCCTCTCTCGCCGCTCTTTTCAACGCCTATCGCGTTCAACGCTCCGCCGTCACCGGCGTCCTGCATCTTCTCTCCAATCTCGCTCAAGGCAATTTTTCACGCCGCACCGATCCCTACCTCCCCGGCATCGGCGGCGAACTCGCACGCTCCGCCAACGGCGTCGCCGAAGCCCTCGAGAACCGCACCGGCCGCGCACAACAGGACAAAGACCACCTCCTCTCCCTCCTCGCCGTCATCGACCAAAGCAACGAGATCGCCATCGCCACCGACAACATGGACATCATCCGCCTCGCCAATCCCGCCGCCGCTCGCGTCCTCGACCGCTCCACCGAACAGCTCCTCGGCAAACATATCGAATCCGTCATCCACCACCCCGACCTCGATGACCCTCTATCGCAACGCTTTTTCCGCCAGCCAGCCCGTCTCCGCACAAATCGCCCTCCAAATCCCCGGCCGCACCGTCCACTGCCAGGCCACCGCCGCCACCATTTATAACGGCCCGCACTACCGCGGCACCCTCCTCCTCATGCGCGATGTCACCGATGTCGCCCGCACCCTCCAGATGAAAACCGACTTCGTCGCCAACGCCAGCCACGAACTCCGCACCCCCCTCGCCTCCATCCGCGCCGCCGTCGAAACCATCAAAGACGCCGGCAACGACGATCCCGACACCACCCGCCGCTGCATCGACATCATCAACAACCACGCCCTCCGCCTCCAGATGATGGTGCAGGACCTCCTCGACCTCTCCCGAACCGAAGACGCCCGCGCCGTCGTCCGCACTGGACCGCATCGACCTCGAACGGGTCTGCGAAATGATCAGCGGCCTCTACGCCACCAGCGCCGCTGAAAAACACGTCGCGCTCCGCATCGAACTCGGCGACGACGCCAAAACCTTCCGCGGCGACGAACGACTCCTCATGCTCACCCTCAAAAACCTCGTCGACAACGCCATCAAATTCACCACCACCGGAACCGTCACCATCCGCACGCTCATCGGATGAATCCATCCCCACCCCCGACGGCACTATCCCGAAACCCCGCACCAGCCGCTCAATTCCCAAAAATTCGTCCTGGAAGTCGAAGACAGCGGCTGCGGAATCCCACCCGAAGACCAGGAACGAGTCTTCGAACGCTTCTACACCGTCAACCGCTCCCGCGGCGGTGCCGACCGCGGCACCGGACTCGGACTCGCCATCGTCAAACACGCCGTAGCCGCCATGGGCGGACACGTGGAACTCCACTCCGAAGTAAACAAAGGCACCACCATCCGCTGCATATTCCCCATCCGCGCGGCATGAAATACTCGACCTCGCCCCTCAGCGATGCTTCCCCTTCGCCGCCCCTGCCACCACCACCCCGCGCATCACCACAGGCACCAGATTCCCCTCCACAACCTCTAACTTATACGTCCCCGCAACCGTCGGCAGCGAAACCCCATCAAACTCCGCCACCCCATTCACCGTCTGCACCGTCACCGGCATAATAAGGCCCGCCCCCACAGACCCGCCTGCCCCCTGCAAGGTGATGCTGAACGTGCCGCCCGTCACCACCTTCCCCTTCCCATCCGCCACTGCAACCTTCACGTTCACTCCACCTTGACCATTCCCGCTCGGCTGCTGCAGGATCACCAGCTTCGCCCCTGCCGGTACCGTCACCGGTGGCACAACGCTGAACACTGTTCCCGCATCATTCGCCCCGCGCAGATACGTGGTCCCATACAGCGTTCCGTTCTTATCCATCGCCAACGTCCCCACCGCGTGGCTCCCGGTAACATCCCCGTCACACGCCGCGATCAGCGAAATCTTCCCGCTCCCGGCAACCACCTCAAACACACCCCCAAAGCCCACATCGCTGCCATTGTCTGAGAACGTCCCGAACAAGTTCCCCGACTTGTCCATCACCAGCCCGCCCTCCGGAATTCCATCACTTCCATCGAACGAAGCCACCAACGCCGCCTTCGTGCTGCCCTTTGCAATCTCAAACACGCCGCCATTTCCGTTGGCCCCGCCGCTGTCGACCGACCCGAAAAGATTCCCCTTCCCATCGATCACCATCGCACCCCACGACCATGTCCCCACCGCCGACCCCACGGACGCCACCGCTTTCAGCACATGCTTGCCCTTCATCAGCTCAAACACCGACCCCTGCGTTGTTCCGCCCACCATCAACGCCGTCATTCCAAAGAGATTCCCGTGCCCGTCCAGCGTCACGCCCGCAGCCGGTTCCGTCGTGCTCGCCGCGCTGAACCATGCCAGCGCCTGAATGCAATGACCGCCCTTCGCCAGTTCAAACACCGTTCCCGTACTGTGGCGCCGCCCTGCGACGTCATCCCAAAAAGATTGCCCTTCCGATCCATCACCAGCGGCCCCAGCGGTGCCTCCCCAGCCGTCGCGTTAAAACTCGCCAGCGTCGTGATGCTGCCGCTCCCCTGCCCAAGCATGAAAATCGTACCCTCCGCCTCCCCGCCGCCCGCCAGCGTCGTCCCGTACAAATTTCCCTGGCCATCGATCAGCAATCCACCGCCCGGCGTCTGGCCGTGCGCTCCATCGAACGACGCAATCGTCTGGATCGTGCCGCTCCCCGCGACAATTTCAAAAATCGTCCCATTACCATTCGTGCCACCCGTCGCCGTCTCACCAAACAGATTCCCCTGTGCATCCGCCACCAGCCCCCCGAGAGGCGCATCGCCCGTCGATCCACTGAAATTCCCCACCACCTGCGGCGAAGGCAACAAACTTGGTCGTCGCGGTGCCCCGACCGGTGCCGCCACCGCAAACACCGCGCTCGACGAACTCGGAAGCCCATCTACGCTTGCCGTCAAAAAATCCGATCCCGCGCCGCTCACCGAGAGGTCGCTGAAGGTCGCGACCCCATTCGTTGTCGCCATCGTGAACGTGCCATTCAATACGCCGTCGGTCGACAAGCGCATCCACGACAATACTGCCGCCCCCGAACGGCGTGACCGTGGCTGAACGTTGCGAATCGGTGCCGAACCAGGAACTGTCGTCAGCGAAATCGTTATCGAAGAATCACCCGTCACGATATTCCCGAACGCATCCTCCACCGCAACGCTGATTGTTCCCAGGGTCGCATCGGACACCGTATCCCCCGGCTGGTTCAAGAAAACAACCTGTGATGCGACTCCCGCCGCCGCCACATCAACACTGGTCGAGCCCGAAGTCATGCCCGCGCCGCTCGCCTCAAGCGAATAATCACCCGCCGCCGGAAATGTCATCCCGCTAAAATCCGCCGTCCCATCCTGCGCTGCAACGGTAAACGTCTGCACCACATCTCCCGACGGCCCCCTGACGGTCAACGTCACATTCGCTTGATTCAACGTCTCCACCTCCCCCGATCCATCCTCAATGCTCACTTCAAACGGCCCCACCGACTCGCCCACCGGCAAGGGTCCCGCAGGCAACGACCCGAACGCCAACTCCGGCGGCGGAACCGACCCGATCGTCACGTTGTACAACGACGCCTCCGCCAACGACTGATCCCCCGTCGCATGCAGCACATACGTCCCTTCCGACAGCAGCGATACATTCGAGAATGTCGCAATGCCATTCACCGGCGCCGCCTCCGTGGTCCCCGCCAGAACCGACGAGGTACTCGACGGATCCGTCAGCGACTCCCCATCAAGAACAATCGGCAAAACATAATCCGTCACCACATTGCCCAAGTCATCTTCCACCGCGACGCTGATCGAATCCAACGCTGTGCCCGGATTCCCCGTCGTGGGATGATCCAAAAACACCAGATGCGTCGGTGCCGGCGTTATCGTGAGGACAGTCGAAACCGCTGGCGTCATCGTTCCATCTGACGCCACCACCGTAAACGTGCCCGCATCCAGCACCGCTAAATCCGTGAACGTCGCCACCCCATTTTCCGCCTGAACAGCCGTCGTCCCCTGCAACGCGGGCACCCCCGGATTGTCCGACGAAGCACCACTCCCAGGCGTCGCACCCGAGGAGTCACCGAGTGTCACCGTGACGATCGACGAATCGCCCGTCACGATATTGCCCGCCTTATCTTCCAGAGCCACCGTAACCGAACCCAACCCCGGTTGAAGGCCCGCATGTCCACTGTTGGGTTGCTGGAGAATGACCAGATGCGTCGCCGACGATTTAATCATCACGGAAGCCGAAGTGCCGGACGTCAGGGTTCCATCCTGCGCATTGAGCGTATAACTTCCCACCACATTGATCGACAAATCGCTAAACGCCGCCACGCCATTCCGCGCTGCCACCGTAACCTTCCCCTGAAGCGATGGAATCGGCACAATACTTCCCGTCCCGAACTGCCCGTCCGGAGACTGCACCCCTGCTGCATCCGGCAAATTGAGCGATAACGTCACCGACGACTGATTCGTCGTCACCACATTTCCAAAGCTGTCTTCCACCGCCACCCGCACAGTCCCAAGAGACTCGCCCGTGAGCGCATCGGCAGGCTGTGCGAGAAACACCAGATGCGTCGCGGCTCCCGGTCCGACGATCAGATTCTTCGACGCCGACGTTATCGAACTGCTCGTCGCCAGAAGCGTATACGTCCCTCCCCCCGGAAACGAAACATTCGAAAAAGTCGCCACCCCATTCTTGCCCTTGACCACCAGCGTCTTGATGACATGCCCATTGGAACTAATGCTCAGCGTGACCGATGCCTTGCTCGTCGTATCCACTTGACCCGTTCGCGTATCGACATCCACCTTGATAGGACCGACCGCCGAACCCAGCGTCCCCGCCGCCGGCAGCGCTTCAAACGACAGCGTCGACGCAGTAGACGACGTCACGAATCCCACAGCTTGCGAAAAAACCGCCCCCCCCACCGCCCCACCCACCAACCCCCCCGCCACCGTCCCCGACAACAGCACCCGCCGTTCCAGGACCTCCACCATCGCCCGCACATACCCCGCACGCCGCCGCCGCGTATGAACCGCAACCTTACCCATAACCCGCACTCCGCTACCACACGCTTCTCTCTCGCCAATGCTGAGGTGAGGCATTGCAAACATATAGCGAGTATTTAAAAATGCACGAACTTTTTTCTCCAAGTTCTGCATTCATAGCTGTTTAGACCCATAATCCGACAGCGGTCCGGTATCATCCCCCTTCCTGCAACGCCGCCGCCGCCAGGACCTCAGCGATGCTTCCCCTTCCCCGCTGCTTTCACCACGATCGCGCGTGTGACAACCGGTGCCAGATTCCCCTCCGCCACTTGCAAATTATAGGTCCCCGCGACCGTGGGCAGCGCAACATCCTCAAAATCCGCAACGCCGTCCACCGTCTGCACCGTCATCGGCGTAAAAATTCCCGCACCCGCCGGCCCTGACGCCACGCTCAAAGTCACACTGAATGTCCCGCCCGTAATCACGTTCCCACTCGCATCCACCACCGCCGCTTTCACACTGACCAAATCATCCTTACCCCTCGAAGGCTCATGCTGAATCACCAACTCCCCAGCCGTGGAAATCGTTGCCGTCGGTGTAAAGCTAAACACGGTCGTCGTATTCTCCGGAAGTGGTGAATACGCGGCCCCGTACAGCGTCCCATTTTTATCCATCATCAGGGTACCCTGCGGAGTACTGCCTGCCACGTTCCCATCAGATGCTGCCAATCGCGTGATGGTTCCGCTCCCCGCGACAATCTCAAAAAGCCCGCCAGAACCAGGTGCCGCCGTATCGAGTGAGTACGTGCCAAACAAATTCCCCCCCTTGTCCATCAGCAACCCGCCCAACGGCAGACCCGTGTCGGCACTAAACGACGCGATAATCGCCGCGCTGCTGCTCCCTTTCGCAAGTTCAAATACCGCGCCGGTGTGGTTCGTCCCGCCGGCGTTCAAAACGCCGAACATATCTCCTTTGGAGTCCGTCACCAGCGTGCCTATCGGGGAAGTTGCCACGCCCAACGTCGCCAATGTTTTCAACGAATGATTACCCTTCAACACTTCAAACACCGTCGCGGGAATTTTTCCGGTCTCGGACCCTTCCGCAACGCCATAAAGATTGCCTCGCGCGTCCAGCGTAAGGCCAAATATCGGATTCGCGCCGTTCGTTCCATCGAACGTCGACAGCAGTTGCACACGGTGGTTTCGCTTGCCCAACTCAAACACGGTCCCCATATCATTCGCCCCGCCGCTCGCCATCGTCCCGAACAGATTCCCCGCTCGATCCATCACCAGCGGGCCGACCGGGTTCTTCCCATCCTTTGCACTAAAGCTCGCCAATGTCGTGATGCTTCCGCTCCCCTTGGCCAGCATGTAAATCGTCCCATTTCCCGCAGACCCGCCGACCGACGTGGTACCATACAAATTCCCCTTGGCATCGATCATCAGCCCACTCACGGGCTGCGATCCGTCGCCACCGCTGAGTGATGCGAGCGTGCTCACCACCCCGCTACCCGCAACAATTTCAACAATCGCCCCGTTTCCGCCCGACCCGCCAAGTTCCACCACTCCAAACAAATTACCCTTTTCATCCATCACCATCCCGTCGGCCGACCCTGCTCCGGAAATTTTCCCGACCACCGTCAACGCGGGCAACGCAGGCGGTCCGGACGTCACCGGCGTTACCGGCGGTGTTACCGGCGAAGGCGCTCCAACGGCGGCTCCCACCGTAAATGCTCCGCTATATCCACTGCTGAGCGACCCATCACTCGCCATGAGATAAAGCGTTCCCGAACCATTTACGGATAAGTCCGTAAACGTCGCCACGCCATCCTTCACCGGCACGGTAACGGTACCATTGAGAGTCGGAAGACTCTCAATAATCCCTCCAACAATAGGTGTAACAAGAATGGGTCCCCCATTACCCAAGTTTATCGTGGTATCCGCAGACCGCACCGAAGGTTGCAACAAGATGGAATCCCGGACAGCAAGTGTTATCGACGAAGATTCATCACCCGTAATGACAGTCCCAAATGCATCCTCCACCGCCACGCTCACCGTTCCCAGACTCCCTCCAGCATCCGCATTCCCGGGTTGAGTTAAAAAAGCAACTTTGGATGCGACACCGGGTTCCGCCACCCTGATGCTAAAAGGAGTCGCTGCTGTCATGCCGCCCGCTGGCCGTAATCGTGTACGTCCCCGCGGTCGGAATGGTGAGACCCGAAAAATCCGCCGTTCCATATTGCGCAGCCTCTGTAAGCGTCTGCACAACCGCCCCCGACGAATTCAGCACGTTCAAGGTAATATTCGATCCATTATTCACCTCTACCTGCGAGGATGAGTCCCAGATATTCACGCCGATCACATCAATCGGCTGCCCCGCACGCAAAGTCCCAAATGCCTCACCGCTGAAGACCAGCCGCGGCGGGGCCACCGACCCAATGGTCACATTGTCCAACGTCGCGCCTATAACGCGCCCGTCAAAGCGGCTTGGAAAGCGTACGTGCCCTCCACGCCAAGCGAAACATTAGAAAACGTCGCAATCCCATTCTGCACGTCAACGGTTGTTGTTCCCTGTAACGTTTGGCAACTTGAAAATGAACTCGTGAGACATTCCGCGAACAATTCGATTGAACCCATGTAGTTCGTCACTATAGTTCCGCTGGTATCCTCGACCGCTACAGAAACCGGAGCGAGTGTCACGCCCGGCATCCCGCTCGTCGGTCCCGCAAGAAACGCAAGATGCGTCGCAGTCGGAGTTATCGTGAACGCCGACGATGTGGCCGCCGTCAGCGTCCCATCCGTTGCGACCAGTTTATAGTTTCCGGCTTGATCCACCGAGAGCCCATTAAATGATGCCAGCCCGCCAACCACCGGAACGCTCACCGTGCCTTGCAAAGATCCCCCACCCGCACCGCTCAGCGCCACGGTCACCGTCGAAGAGTCATTAGTCACCAGGTTCCCATGGTCATCTTCCAGCAAGACATTGCACACTACCGTCCCCCCGACCGGATTACTCCTCGGCTGCCAACTGAATACCAAATGCGTAGCCGCCGACTTGATAGTGATTGGCTCCATTGCTTGAAGAGTCAAGTCCGACACATAGAGTTTAAACGAGCCCGCGGATGTAAAGCTGGACTCATCAAAAGTCGCCACACCATTCACAGCTTGGGTAGTGATTGGCAACAAGATCGGAGGGTCATTAAGCGTCCCGGTACCACCGCCAAAGGTCAAGGTACCACCGCTAAGGATCGTGGTGGTCGTGACGTTCAGGGTGCTATTCGGCTTAATGGTTAGGGTAGTGCTACCACTGAAAGTGTTACTCCCGCCACTGACAGCCGTAATACTCTGAACGAGCACCACCGTAGGTGGGACGATAGTCAACGAAATCCAGGATTGATCGTTCGTCACTATATTTCCGAACGCATCCTCCACGGCGACCTTCACCAGCCCCAGAGCGCCCCCTGGAGCGATATCCGTCGTCGGACTAAGAAACACCAACTGCGTCGCAGCCCCCGACCCTATAACTAAGGTTTTCGAAGCCATCGGCAACGATCCGCTCGTCGCCTGTAATGTATAGGACCCCGCAACCGATAGCGAAATGTCCGGGAATGTCGCCACCCCATTCCGCGCTGCCACCGTCTCCGTTTTCACTACCGTAATTCCATCGCCCGACAATATGTTCAGCGTGACATTCGCCGAACTCGTCATATCGATCTGCCCGGTGACCCCATCCACATCCACTTTGATCGGCGCTACAGCCTGTCCCGCAATGACCCTCGGAGGCATGGACCCAAACGACAGCTTGGGGTCCTGTGGCACCGTTGCCGCCGTCATTTTAAATAGCGTCCCTTCCGAAGAAGCACCCCCTCCAAATGTCGTCCCATACAAATTCCCCGCGGAGTCCATTGTCAGGCCTGCGAGCGGAGTTGCGCCATTTGCCCCATTAAATGCCGCCAGTGTCGTGAGCGCATGATTACCCGCGCTCACCTCAAACACCGTTCCATCGCCCGCACTTCCCTCACTGGCCGTTACCCCGAAAAGATTCCCATGGCCATCAATTGCCAACTCGCCTTTTGGCGCAATGCCATTGGTTCCTTGGAACGATACGACGTTCGTCACCACCCCGCTTCCCGCTGCGATCTCATACACATTCCCACTATGAAACGAACCGCCCGCAGACGTCACGCCGTACAAATTTCCGTCCGCATCCATACTCACGCCCGATTGCTGCCCGCCCCGTTTGTCCCATCAAACGACGCCACCATCACCGCGCTCGTTTGTCCCGCCGGAATTTCAAATACCCCGCCAAAACCATTCACCCCACCACTGGAAATTACCCCATACACATTGTCATGCCCATCCACTATTAATCCACCGACGCAATTTGTGAGCGTGGTATTGCCCAGCTGGATCATCGTTGGTATCGACAATGGCGATGCCGGGTTCGGGGGGTAGTCCTTGTAAACGCCGATACCTGCGACGGGGGAAAATAAATTCAAGACACCAACGCGAAAAGTATCTCCTTGGCCATCGACAACCGACTTCGCTAGCGTTCCGCGCAACTGCAAAAGGTCGCTCGTCACAATCCCGCCCGGCCCGCTATAATTAAGATACGCTATGGGACTCCCAGCGGTGTTCAAACTGGAATCAGTCAACTGCCCAGGCACGGCGACCCAACTTCCCCCATCAAATGATGCAAGCGTATGAAACGTCCCACCAGCCTCCACCTCCCAAAGCGATCCCTGGCCATGGATTCCCCCATTGTCCATTCCATATAAATCCCCCGCCACATCGACCACCACCCCACTGTTCGGCCCAATCCCCGCCCCGCCGCTGAACGAATACACCGTCTGAAGCGACGCCCCGGACAGCATCGTCCGCTTCTCCAGCACCTCAACCACCGCCCGCGCATACCGCCCACGACGACCGCGCGCATTCATTAACACATGACCCATTACCGAAACTCCGCTAAGGTGCCTTCTCCAACCCACTGCTGAGGTGAGGCTTCCTAGCATACTTCGGATATGTGGAAATGCACGAACTTTCCTCGTCAACCCGCCATCTGCTAAACGCGAGTCCTATAACCCTAAAGTCAACAATACTGAAAACCGCTGACTTTCAACCCTTACCGCTTTATCCGCGCACTCCCACCCTTATACACATGCATCAACTCCTCTTTCGTTATCTGACTCGTATCCCCACGCGTCGTCTGCAACAACGCCCCATGCGCCGCACCCAGATTCACGCAATCCTCCGGGCTCATCCCCGTCAAAAATCCATACGCAAACCCCGACGCAAACCCATCCCCGCCGCCCACGCGATCCTCAATCTCCAAATCCTTGAACTCGCGCGACTCATGGAACTTCCCATCATGCCACAAAATCGCCGACCAATTATTAATCAGCCCCGACTTCACTTCCCGCAGCGTCGTACCCACCACGCGAATGTTCGGATACTTCGCCACCACCTTCTCCACCATCCTCTTATAAGCCGACGTATCCAGCGCCCCAGGTTCTCTTCATCCACCCCTTCCACCTCGAACCCCAGCACCTTCTGGAAATCCTCTTCATTCCCAATCAAGCAATCCACATACTGAATCAAATCCTTCGTCACCTCCTGCGCCTTCTGCGAACTCCACAGCTTCGACCGAAAATTCAAGTCATAGCTCGTGATCGTCCCGTTGCTCTTCGCCTTGATAAGCGCTTCCTTCACCGTCGCCGCCGTCGTCTCCGACAGTGCTGTGAAAATTCCCCCCGTATGCAGCCACCGCACCCCGCGCTTCCCAAACAACGCATCAAAATCCACATCCGTCGGCTTCATGTGCATCGCCGCCGAATGACCCCGGTCATACATCGTCACGCTCGCACGCACCCCGGTCCCCACTTCCGTAAAGTTCAACCCCATCCGATCCGCCGTCCCCACCCCGTCATACTTCGCCACCGCCACATGCCGCACATCCACCCCCACGCTCCGCGCATGGTTCAACACCAAATGCCCCAGCGGATTATCCACGATCCGATTCGTCCACCCCGTCCGCAGCCCCAGCCGCGACAACGCATACGCCACATTATATTCCCCACCGCCAACCCACACCTCCAGCGTATTGGCAAACTCAATCCGACCATGACCCGGAGGCGACAGCCGAATCATGCACTCGCCCAGCGACACCAAATCCAGCTCCGCCGCATCCTTCGGTTTAATATTCAACGCCATATCCGTTTCCATCCTTAATAAGCAGTCAAAACCCCAAACGAAGCGGCAAAGAATAATCGATTCTCCCCCGCGCACGTAGGCGCCCCAACAATACCCCCACCATCCCACCACAAAAGTCCCCCCGTACGCCCATTCCCCCTTTACCACAAAGGCACCAAAAGTCTCCGCACGCCGGATGCATTATTTCGCTAAAGCCCCCAGAAAACCAATATTAAAAAGAACCCCCAAGCAGAAGGAATCAACACCCACACCCAATCTCTTGGTGCCTTCGTGGTAAAAATCTAACCACCCCTCACCGCAACAACCCCCGAACGCCCCCAAGCCCGCGCCCCGATGCCCTGGGCGTGCCCGTTTTTCCGGAGAGTGCTTCTTGTGCCTGCTGACTGCGAAAAATTCAGAGACGCGCCCGTGAGGAAGCGTTTTGACCCTCAGCGAGAAACGCCAAACGCTTCCTCATCGGCGCGTCTCTGAATCCTATGTATTTCAGCGGTTGAGCCATCGCCCCGGAAAAACGGGCACGCCCGATGCCCTCGCCCCCCCCGCCCCCACTTGCATTTGTCCCCGTTTGCCTGATAATTCGCCACTCATAAGGACCCCGGCTGGAAGGACACGCGCCTCATGGATTACGCCCTCTTGGCTGCCACCGCTCTCGGTGCCATCGGACTCTATCTGATGCTCCCGCGCGAAAAGGCCCCCCTCGCTCGCCTCGGAGGACTCCTCTCCGCCATGGCTCTCGCTGGCTTCTTCCTCTACCTCGTCCGCACCGTCGCCAGCGGAAATCCCACCGGCGGCGGTTCCGCCCCACCTGTCTACTTCTACCTCTTCGCATTCATCATGATCGCCGGTGCCGTCGGCGTCGTCTGCCAACCCCGCCCCGTCTACGCCGCCCTCTACTTCGTCCTCGTCACCCTCGCCGGCGCGGGCATCTTTGTCCTGCTCCTCGCTGAGTTTATGGCAATCGTCCTCGTCATCATCTACGCCGGTGCCATCCTCGTCACCTACGTCTTCGTCATCATGCTCGCCAGCCAGGGCTCCACCGGCGGAGCCGTCACCGCCCCCGAATACGACCGCCGCGCCGCGGAACCCTTCGTCAGCGTCCTCGTCGCATTCCTCCTCATCGGTACCATCCTCCAGGTCCTCTTCCCCACCAACAACCACACCATCGCCCAGCAGGCCCTCATCCCCGAACCCCTCATGGCCGCCAGCCTCGAAATCGGAAACCCCGACAACGCCACCCTCTCCACCACCGAACCCGCCCAAGCCCCGCCCTCCAACGTCCAGGTCCTCGGCGCCAACCTCTACTCCCAATACGCCCTCTCCCTCGAACTCGCCGGCATCCTCCTCACCATCGCCCTCGTCGGTGCCGTCGTCATCGCCCGAAAAAACACAACCTCCGACGGCCCCGTCCTCCTCGGCACCGGCCAAATCCCAATCGAATAACGCCACAACGCAAAACAGAAACCATAAACCCAAAGACACGAAGGCACGAAGAAAAGACAAAAAATGAACCCAATAACACCCCAAAATCCCCTTCGCGTCTTCGCACCTTCGCGGTTCAAATGCCTCTCACGAACCGGTGACAAATGAGCCAAATCGAACTCTACCACTACCTCGCCCTCGGCGCAATCCTCTTCGCCATCGGCATCGTCGGCTTCCTCGCCCGACGCAACATGATCATGATGTTCCTCTGCACCGAAATCATGTTCCAGGGCGTCGCCATCAACCTCATCGCCTTCTCCAGATTCCACCTCAACCCCTCCGGCCAAAGCTTCGTCATCTTCCTCCTCACAATCGCCGCCGCCGAAGCCTCCCTCGCCCTCGGCCTCGTCGTACTCCTCTTCCGCCGCCGCCAAACTCTGAACGCCGACGAATGGTCCGAAATGCAAGGATAAAGGTGTGGTAATTGGTAATTCGTAATTGGTAATTGGCACAGCCGGTTACCGACAACCCAATTACCAGTTAACTAATTACTAATTACCAATCTCCCGGAGTCCCCCGTGCTCGATTTCGCCTCCCACTACCCCTGGCTCATCCCCGCGCTCCCGCTCGCGGCATGTATCCTCATCGCTCTCCTCGGCACCAAACTCAAGGGCCTCGCCCACATCCCCGCCATCCTCGCCATGCTCGGCTCCACCGCCATCGCCCTCACCCTCCTCGTCGGCATCAGCAATGGCTCCATCGACGTCGCCAAACAACTCACCAACGTACCCCTCTTCGACTGGTTCTCCGTCAGCAACTTCCACGTCCCCGTCGCCATCACCATCGACCAGCTCACCGCCCTCTACCTCTCCTTCATCACCGGCATCGGCCTCCTCATCTTCATCTACGCCGCCGGCTACATGAAAGGTGACTACGGCTACTGGCGATTCTTCGCCTACCTCTCCATCTTCGTCTTCTTCATGACCTTCCTCGTCATGGGCAATAACTTCATCCTCCTCTACCTCGGCTGGGAAGGCGTCGGACTCGCCTCCTACCTCCTCATCGGCTACTACTACCCTCGCCCCTCCGCAGTCGCCGCCGCCAAAAAAGCCTTCATCACCAACCGCATCGGCGACTTCGGCCTCGCCATCGGCGTCTTCCTCATCTACACCTACTTCGGCAGCGTCGAATTCACCACCGTCTTCGCCAAACTCGCACGACACCCAATTCCTCGCCACCTTCGGCCCCATGCTCAAATACATCCCCTTCTGCATCATGCTCGGTGCCTTCGGCAAGTCCGCCCAGTTCCCCCTCCACGTCTGGCTCCCCGACGCCATGGAAGGCCCCACCCCCGTCTCCGCACTCATCCACGCCGCCACCATGGTCACCGCCGGCATCTACCTCATCGCCCGAACCATGCCCCTCTTCCTCATGGACCCCACCAACCACACCGCCCTCAACGTCGTCGCCGGCATCGGCGGCTTCACCGCCTTCCTCGCTGCCTCCATCGCCACTCTGCCAATACGACCTCAAACACATCTGGGCCTACTCCACCCTCTCGCAGCTCGGCTACATGTTCCTGGGCCTCGGTGTCCGTCGCCTCCACCTCCGCCGTCTTCCACGTCTTCACCCACGCCTTCTTCAAAGCACTCCTCTTCCTCTCCGCGGGCTCCGTCATGCACGCCATGGGTGGCGAACTCGACATCCGCAAAATGTCCGGCGTCCGCAGAGTCATGCCCATCACCAACATCTCGCATGCTCATCGGCTGCCTCGCTCTCGCCGGCGTCCCCGGCCTTCGCCGGCTTCTTCTCCAAGGACGAAATCATCAGCCACGCCATCAACGCGCCCGAAGGCCCCGGCTTCTATCTCGGCATCCTCGGCCTCCTCGTCGCCTTCATGACCGCCTTCTACACCTTCCGCCTCTACTTCAAAGTATTCCTCGGCCCACTCGAACTCCCCGCCACCGCCGGCCACCACGAGCCCTCCCCCTTCGCCCTCGCCGATGCCCACGCCCACACTGCTCACGCCCACGAAGAACTTCCGAGACATCCTCCGCCCACGCCGTCGATACCGTCCACGCCACACAAGGCCACGAAGAAGCCTCCCACGGCCACGACGCACCACGCACACACACCCCAACGACGGCTCACCACTCATGTGGATTCCCCTCCTGATCCTCTGCATCGGGGCCATCGGCGCCGGCTACCTCGGCTTCAAAGGCACCGGCGACTGGTTCCACCACTTCCTCAACCCTGCACTCAGCCCCATCACCGCCGTCGCCGAATCCGGCGACATGGGTGCTTCCATGGGTGCCCACGCCGCATCAATCCACACCGGTGTCGAAGCTGCCGAACCCGCTGAACGCGTCAGCGAAACGGTCCTCCTCACCCTCGGCTTCATCCTCCCCCTCGCCGGCATCGCCGTCGCCTTCTACTTCTTCAAACTCAACCGCCACGCCGCCGCCATCGTCGGCGCCAACCTCAACCCCCTCGTCACCTTCCTCTACAACAAATGGTACATCGACGACATCTACAGGGTCTTCCTCCTCAAGCCCCTCTGGATCCTCGCCCACCTCCTCTCGGGCATCGACCGCTTCGTCATCGACGGCCTCGTCTTCTTCGTCGGCTTCGTCCCCCAGATCGTCGGCTACTCGCTCAAACCTACCCAGCGCGGCGTTCTCCAACGCTATGCCGTCGGCATGATCGCCGGCCTCGCCGCCGTCATCCTGGGTGTCATGTACCTGTTTCGCACTAACCTTTTGAAATGCCCGCGATGGCATCCCCGGAATGTGCCTCGCAATACGAAAAACGCCCGCTGTTTCCCTCCAACCGAAACAGCCTCTAAAAAAGATTGGAACCGGACACTATGGATCAGTCCAACCTTATCCCCATCCTCATCCTCCTCCCCATCGTCGGGGCGCTCATCACCCTTTTCGCCACCCCAAAACACAACCCCAGGGCCGCCTGCGCCATCGCCTTCATCCTCTCCCTCATCCCCCTCGCCGTCGTCGTCTACATCGTCGCCAACTTCCCCCACCTCGCCCAGGGCACCGACAGCAAGTGGCACTACAACTTTGAGTACGTCTGGATCCCCCGCTTCGGCGTCAAGTTCCTCATGGGCATCGACACCATCAGCCTCTGGCTCATCGTCCTCACCGCCTTCCTCACCCCCATCGCCATCCTCGCCAGCTACAACTACATCAAGGAACGCCAGCCCGAGTTCTACGCCTGGATGCTCGCCCTCCACGCCGGCATGCTCGGCGTCTTCGCCGCCAAAGACCTCCTCGTCTTCTACCTCTTCTTTGAATTCACCCTCATCCCCATGTTCTTCATCATCGGCATCTGGGGCGGCTCCGAACGCCGCAAGGCCGCCGGAAAATTCTTCCTCTTCACCTTCGCCGGCTCCGTCTTCACCCTCGCTTCCCTCCTCTACATCAGCTACCTCAACTGGGAGAATAGCCACGTCCTCTCCTTCGCCCTCTCCGACCTCTACCGCTACTCGCCCCACATCCCCACGCATCTCCAATACGTCCTCTTCCTCGGACTCATGGCCGGCTTCGCCGTCAAAGTACCCCTCTTCCCCGTCCACACCTGGCTCCCCCTCGCACACACCGAAGCCCCCACCGCCGGCTCCGTCATCCTCGCCGGCGTTCTCCTCAAGCTCGGCACCTACGGCATGCTCCGCTTCGCCATCCCCGTCCTCCCCGAAGCCACCCACTTCTTCGCCCCCGCCATCGCCGTCATCTGCATCATCGGTATCATCTACGGTGCCCTCGTCTCCTGGGCACAGGGCGATATGAAAAAACTCATCGCCTACTCCTCCGTCTCCCACCTCGCCTTCTGCGTCCTCGGCATGTTCGCCCTCACCAAGGAAGGCATCACCGGCTCCGTCCTCTACATGCTCAACCACGGCCTCTCCACCGGCGCACTCTTCCTCGTCGTCGGCATGATCTATGAACGCTACCACACCCGCGACATGAACCAGATCGGCGGCCTCGTCCGACGCATGCCCGCCCTCGGCTTCTTCGCCATCTTCTTCGTCTTCTCCTCCGTCGCACTCCCCGGCCTTAACGGCTTCGTCAGCGAGTTCCTCGTCCTCCTCGGCACCTTCGTCTCCGGCCACTCCGTCGCCGGTCAACCCATCTACGGCAACCTCGGCCCCGCATACGCCATCCCCGCCGCCACCGGCGTCATCCTCGGTGCCGTCTACCTCCTCTACTGGGCCGGCCGCGTCGTCTTCGGCCCCCTCAAAGAACCCGCCCACGACACCGCCCACCACGAAGAAGACACCGGCACCGGCAAAGGCCACCAACCCCCCTCCGACCTCTCCCTCCGCGAATGGGCCGTCCTTGTCCCCGTCGCCGCCGTCATCATCTACATGGGCGTCTACCCCCAAACCATCATCAACTCCCTCCAACCCTCCGTGGACCAGGTCGCCGACGCCCTCCGCACCGACACCGCCACCCCCGAACACGTCGTCGCCGCCCCCCTCGCCACCCCCATCGTCGCCAACGCCCGCTAACAACAATCTGTACTCATTGGTGCGTAATTTAAGCCGTCGTCCTCTGTGCTCTCTGTGGTTTTAAGGTCGTATCCAAGCTCTAAGGATTCCCATGGAACTCTCCATCAACTACCTCTTCCCCGAAATCATCATCCTCGCGATGGCCTGCATCGTCACCCTTCTCGGCCTCTCCAAAAGCGACTGCACGCCGCAAGTTCACCCAAACCCTCGCCGCACTCGCCCTCCTCGCCGCACTCGTCGTCGCCATCGTCAATGGCCAAAACTACCCCCCCAACGCCTTCCCCCACGCACCCTACTTCAGCCCCAACTACATCACCATCCTCTCCTGCGTCATCGGGTTCCTCTCCGTCCTCGCTTCCTGGAACATGCCCGCCAAGGCCGACCCCTCCATCCCCGATTCCAACTACCGCGGTGAATTCTTCGGAATGCTCCTCTTCTCCCTCGCCGGCGTCTCCATGATCGGCAAGGTCAACGACCTCGTCTGGCTCTTCATCGCTCTCGAACTCGTCTCCATCCCCACCTACATCCTCGTCGCCACCGGCCGCTCCCAAATCGTCGCCCAGGAAGCCGGCATCAAATACTTCTTCCTCGGGGCACTCGCCGCCGCCATCTTCCTCTTCGGATTCTCCTACATCTACGGTGCCACCGGCTCCACCCGCTTCACCGACATCCACGCCTTCTTCCTCACCCATGAACTCACCCCCCTCGCCCTCATCGGCATCCTCATGGTCATCGTCGGCGTCTGCTACAAAATCGCCGCCGTCCCCTTCCACTTCTATACCCCCGACGTCTACCAGGGCTCCGCAACCCCCGTCACCGCCTACCTCGCCTTACGCCCCCAAAGCCGCCGGAATGATCGCCATCATCTCCACCCTCACCCTCGTCGACTTCAACTACACCGGCCAGTACGGCACCGCTATCATGTCCGTCCTCACCGTCCTCTCCGTCCTCACCATGACCGTCGGCAACGTCCTCGCCCTCCTCCAACGCAACATCAAACGCATCTTCGCCTACTCCTCCATCGCCCACTCCGGTTACATGCTCGTCGGCCTCGTCGCCAGGCCCTCCCTTAGCGGCGGCGTCGATGGCGTCGACGCCACCCTCTTCTACCTCGCCAGCTACGCCATCATGAACCTCGGGGCCTTCGCCGTCCTCATCTACCTCCAGGGCAAAGCCGACGCCGCCGAAGACCTCGACGATCTCGCCGGCGCCGCCAAGGAACACCCCGCCGCCGCACTCATCTTCGCCCTCTGCCTCTTCTCCCTCATCGGCATGCCCCTCACCGTCGGCTTTCTCGGCAAGCTCTACCTCATCCAGGCCGCCCTCTCCACCGACCACACCACCCTCGCCATCATCGTCGTCATCAACGCCGCCATCGCCGCCGCCTATTACCTCAAAATCATCGCCGCCATGTACCTCCGCGAATCCCTCTACCCCTTCGTCGTCCGCACCGCCCTCCCCATCAAATTCACCGCCGCCGCCTGCACCCTCGCCGTCGTCCTCTTCTTCTTCCTCCCCACCGGCCTCATGGAAGCCAACAACCACACCAACACCTTCCCCGGCCCCCGCCAAGTCATCCTCGGCAAAACCGCCCCCACCACCCCACCACCCCTCGTCGCCGCCCAATAACCCCCCACAAAAAAAATTAGTGTTCATTCGTGTTCATTAGTGGCTAATTCACGTCGTCCCCCCCCGCCCCCCTATCCCACCTCCCGCACCTCCAACTCCCTCAACCGAAACCGCGGATTCTGCCCAAAAAACTCCGCCGGATTATTATAAAAAACCCCCATCAACGTCTCCATCGAATGCCCCCGCCGCCGCGCCTCCAGCATCGTCCGATGCGTCTGCAGCGGATCGCTCACCCCCCAGTCCGCCGCCGCATTCACGCACAACTGCTCCGCCCCATGCATCTCCATCATGTCCACCGCCCGCTGCGGCGTGCACTTGCTCACCGGATAAATCGTCATCCCCGCCCAATACCCCGCATCCTTCACCAGCTTGATCGTGTGCTCCTCCACGTGATCGATCAAAATCCGCCCCGGATCCAGCGCCGCTCCAAAATCCTTCAGCATCTCCAAAATCATCCGCGTCCCCTTCAACTTATCCTCCAGATGCGGCGTGTGAATCAAAATCAAATGATGCTTCCCCACCTCGCACGCCGTCCCCCCCGATTCCGTCCGCGCTGAAACGTATCGATCGCCAACTGCACATGCTGCTGAAACACCTTCGCCTCGTTCGGCGTATTCTTGTTCAGCCCGATCTCCCCCACCCCCAGCACCGTCGGCCGTGATAAAAACTTCGGAATCTCCGCCAGCACCTCCCGCGCCTTCCCCAAATCCTCCGCCTCCTTCGGATTCAAACAAATCCACGAATAATGCTGTATCCCAAACCCCGCCGCACGCTTCGGCTCCGTCTCCGTCAACTGCCGATAGTAATCCAAAAACCCCGCCGGCGACCGATCATACCCCGCCCAAAACGCCGGCTCCGAAACCGCCACCACCCCCGCAATCGCCATCGTCTCATAATCCGCCGTCGTCCGCGAAACCATATGACAATGCGGATCAATAATAAACATCACCACTCCTCAAAGGCAGTTCCTCGAACCGCCGCTATCATAAACCGTCCCGCCGACCAATCGCCCGTTTAGCCGTCGATCGAAGATCGACGCCTCCCCACGGAACCACACAATTCCACCGCTGCCGCGCAACCCCTCCTTCATCGGATGCCTTTCCACATACGTCACCGCCCGCGCCACATCCGCGTCATCCTCCAAAAACACATGCCAACATTTCCTCGCCCACGGCATGGGCAACTTCCCCTCCCTATCCCGATAAACCGCCAGCGGATGCCGCCGATCCTTCGTCAACTCCTCCGTCGCCGATTGTTTCATCACGCGAACCACTTGCTCCACATCATAATGATGCCGCCCAACGACAAGATGCACATGCTCCGGCAAAATCGAACACGCATACACACGATACCCGCTCTCCCGCCGCCGCCCGCGCAAATCCCCTCCCAATGCTCACCGCCTGCTCACCCTCAAATTTCACAGGCGCATAGGCCAACGACCCTTTCGCCTCCTGACGCAACACATAATCATGCGGCCGACCCGCTACCGACCGCCGAACCCCTACCTTCGTTGCCTCCCCAAATCGCCGCAATTCCCACGCCCACACAAATTCCGACCACGACCCGCGCGGATCATTAGGCAACCAAAACCCATACGCCCCAAAAATCAAATGGTACGCCACAACCACCACAAACCTCCCAAAGTTTAGCCGTCGATCAAAGATCGACGCCACGTCCCCTCACCCCTTCGAATACAACCGCTGAATCCGCTCCGCCCGCCCCACCTCCCCACTCTCCAACACCTTCAACGCCTCCCGAATAAACCCCATCCGCGCATCCCCCCGCACCTCCTCCGCCCCCGCCGCCCGATCCACCCGATCCAACGTCGCCGCAATCTCCAACAACTTCGCCCGCATCTCAAGAAAGTAATTGTCCATCACCTCTTTGGCCGTCATTGGTTTCGCGGAAATCGTTCCCATGCGCACTCGTCTTCCTGATATCAATAAACAATGAACAACATCATCCGTGATTCTGCCTTGCCCCATGACGAACACGCAGCACGGACACCATCTCACGAGATTCGTTCACTCGATAATCGACGACGTACGGATAAACGATCATCGACCTCACGTTCGCACGCGCCTTCCGTGAACCACGGATCAATGCATGCCGGTATGGGAGGCCCCTTAGCGTTTCGATCGAGCTATGCAGTTTGCCAACCATCTTCAGCGCATGTCGAGGCGAATCCCGCTCGATAAAATCAAAGATCGCCCGCAAATCCGACACTGCCCGCGGAACGATCTCAATGCGATACTCTTCCGGCATGGCTCACTTGGAATTCAAATATTTCTGTCGAAGTTCCGCAGACACCGTCGTCCAATCTCGCCTTCTCCCCGCTCCAACTGAGCCTCAGCCTCGTCCAGTGCGCTCTCATCTTCCGCCGACAGTGCTTCAGGCGGCGGATCAAGCATCAACCGCGCAAGCCCCGCCTCAATGACCTCTGTCGGCGTCGCGAAAGAACCAGCCTTGATCGCATCAGCAATAAACTTCTCAAGCTCAGGCTTCTCAACCGAAATTCGCATAACAACCACCTTTCAACTTCCTCAGCCATTCTAACAACCAAAACCCCCTCTACCCCATACAAAAAAACTTCTGGCAAGGGACTTCTCGAACCGGACTTCCCCCTCCCCCTACGCCTCCCCCCCACCCCCCTTCCCATCATCCTGATCATACGCCCCCGCCTGCTCCGTCCCCTTCACATCCACCCGCTCAATCCCCAACGCATGTCCCCCCAACTCATCCACCGTCGCCACAATCCCACACATCCGCGGATCGCCCGTCGCCACCTCAAAAAAATGCGGCATCCCCGTCGTCATGTGCTTCAGCACCCGATCCTTCCGCCGCCCCAGAATCGAATCATAAGGCCCGCACATCCCCAGATCCGACACAAACGCCGTCCCGCCTCCCACACCCTCGCCCGAAAGAACCCGCGCGTCCGCCGTCGGAGTATGCGTATGCGTCCCGAAACAAATCGACACCCGCCCCGCCACATACCACCCCATCGCCACCTTCTCGCTGCTCACTTCCGCATGAAAATCCAGAACCCGAACCTTCACCTCCGCCGGCACTTTCGCCAGCAGTGCATCCACCGCCCGAAACGGATCATCCATCTGCGGATTCATATGCAGCCGCCCCATCACATTCAGCACCGCGATCCTCACCCCCGAGCGGCTCGTCGCGAACGTCAGCCCCTTCCCCACCATCGGTGCCGCCGGCGGAAAATTCGCCGGCCGAATCAGCCGCTCGCTCGATTCCAATATCCCCAACACCTCCCGCTTCCGAAACGTGTGATCACCCATCGTGCACACATCCACACCCGTCCGAAGTATCTTCTCAAAAATCGGCACCGACAGCCCCGATCCCCCCGCCGCGTTCTCCGCGTTCGCCACCACAAAATCAATCCCACGCTCCTGTATCACCCGCGGCAAAAGCTCCGCCACCACCAGCCGCCCCGGCTTCCCCACAATGTCCCCAATGCACAGTATTTTGATCGGCATGAAAACTACTTTCTAACCCCTATAAAATCGGGGCTCCGACACTCTACCCGCCCACCCCAACCACAACAAAGCCAAAATCCTCAGCCACAAATCCCAACTGTGGCGCCAGCCAGTTGTTTGCGCCCGAACGAACAGCGAGCGGTGGAGTTGGCGACGGCATCAGCGGATCGCCCTGATTACGACATGAAGCTGCGAACGATCATGTAAAGGATTGGGTACGCTTTCTCGATAACCCCGCGATCGTTGGCGTCGCTCGGCATCTTGCCGCCGTGGAACGTGTTGTTTCTGACAGTGTAAAGGATGTCGACAATCTGAGTGGTCAATTCGTTTGCTCGGGCATTGTTTCCCGCCAGATAGTCGGCGTAGGCAGCGGGATCGATCGGGCTCCAAACCGGGTAATCATCTCGGGTGGTCCGGCTTACCTTCAACACGCCGTTCAGCCGCTGCCCAAAAGCATCACGTCGAATTCGATTTTGCTGCCAGCTTGGTGTCCTGACAACGAAGAACTTGGTTGACCGGTGGCGAATCAGTGCATCTTTCAGTGTCGGGGCAAAGGCAGCAACAGCGGCCGCGATCTGGTCTTTCTCTTGGGGCACAGTTACACGCGGCATTTGCGGGACGTGAGCGGCCGGCGCAGTCAATATCGCCAAGGTTACCGGATCGGTACGGAGTCTCACGCGCGGCCCGAGGCGAGCATAGATGCTGTTGAACGCCATCCAACAACATGAATACTCCGTGAACGGTGAATCCGGCACGAGGGAGCGCGGCGATGAGATCCATCATCGCGTAGGCCACCGGAATCTGATACCGATCGAATGGCATATCGGTATCTTTCACGGTCTTGCAAGGGCGTCAACCGTCCTGCCTGAATTTGATCGAGCGGCTCTGGGGCCATCCAAACGCACGGTGCTGGCCAACATCCTGTTTCGAGATATCGATGACTTGGCCGATGCATTCCGCCGCGGCATTGGCCGCGTCAACGACCGCCGTGATAAAATGGGGTTTATGTTCGATTAAAATGACGCGCTTGGTATGAAAGCAGCATGATTTATTCTGCGTTCCTACTTTAGAATTGAAGGCGGTAGTGGAGCTGGTTGCCCAATCCTTGTCTTTGGCCGGTGTGGATTCCCGATTGCCGGTTGTCATGCCGTCAGTATTACCCACGCAGAGAACCGGCTTCTTCGCCTAATTCAACTGACAATGTATGCCTGCACCGCCTTCGTCGATGAAGCTGCGGGCGGTCCGTATTACTATCCCGCCATTTCATGTTTTCCTAACAACATTTTTTGATTCAACTGCATCCGGCTCTTCAATAACTCCGTCTTTTCGTCATGCCGTCATGTTTTCTTCGTGGTCCTTGGTCCCTTCGTAACTTCGTGTTTACGTCGTCTTTGGTTGCAGCTATGCCGCCCCAAGAAGTACTTTAAACTCCCCCGTCCCAACCCCCCCCGGTTCAAATGAGCACACTACCGAATCCTCACCCACGTCTCATAATCACCATTTCTGGCACCTCTCCCAAATCAATCGTACATCTCCTCCATGGAATCAATCCCCTCCATCCTCGGCAGCGCCCAGCAACTCCTCTCCAACGGCTTCGCCCGCCTCGACCAAAGCGCCGCCCAAATCGTCGCCTCCGCCTCCCCCTCCTCTCCCGCCGACTCTCTCCTCAACGGCATCATCGGCATGTCCCAAGCACACACCGAAGTCGACGCCGGTGCCGCACTCCTCCGAACCTACCAACGCACCGCCGACGACCTCATCCAAATGAGCGACCCCGCCCCACGCTACCAACACGTCGACCGCTACGCCTGAACCACCCCATCCCCCAATCCCCCGCCACCCCCTTTTCCACTCTCAAATTACCCATCTTCGGAAAATGGCCGTCGCGCGCGCGCACCTTGGCACACTCACTTTCACATAAGCCAATATTCGCCCCCCCCCCTCGGCAAAATAAAAAAACGCCCCGCGTTTGCCTGTCTTTTTGAAACGCGGGGCGTGGCCAGTTTTTTATTTTTAATTTTTCTGTTCTGAAGCTGCGGCAGGGGAACAGCTTACGTCAAACAGTCGATAATTCCGCCGATCTGTCCGCCGCCAAACTGACTTGCTTCCACCACCTCAACCGCAAAACCTCGCCAAAAATAGCGAAAAATTATTTTTCCGCCCGCAACCGCCGTCCACTCGGAAGGTTACGAATGTATCGACGTTCTTTTATGCAAAAAATATGCCAATACGCCCGTTGGGCTTAGGTTGCAACCCGCACCAATCGCCGTCAAACATTTCAAAAAATCGATTACCATACGCCTTCCACAACACTAAAAAGGACCCCACGGATGGCCAAAACAAAAACTAAAACCAAAACTAAAACCGTCTACCTCATCGCCTCCGGCGACCTCCGCCTCTCCGCCAACCAAAAATGCCAGCCCGCACAACTCGCAATGGAACAACTCATCACCGCCGCATTCAAAAAAATCGGTGCCACCGTCAAACGCGCCCACCCCACCGACCGCAACGGCCACTGCTTCATCGACTCCCAAAAGTACGGCATGGAAGTCTTCCAGATCCATCCCCGAAAACGCCCCACTCGTCGTCGCCGAAGCCGTCTGGCAATACTCCCACCACGTCCTCGCCGGCCTCACCACCCACAAAGGCCCCATCCTCACCCTCGCCAACTGGTCCGGCCAATGGCCCGGTCTCGTCGGCATGCTCAACCTCAACGGCTCGCTCACCAAAGCCGGCGTCACCATACGCCTCCCTCTGGTCCGACGATTTCACCGACGAAAAATTCCTCAACGGCCTCCAGGGCATGGCTCGACAAAGGCCCGTCCGCCGTCAAGCAAGACCTAAAACACGTCATACCCTCTCGCAAAGTCCCCGCTCCCAAACACTGCTCCCGCCGCCATCGCCGCTCGGCCAGAAATTCGCCCGCAACCTCAAAAAAAACAAAGCCATCCTCGGCGTCTTCGACGAAGGCTGCATGGGAATGTTCAACGCCATCATCCCCGACGAACTCCTCCACCCCACCGGCGTCTACAAAGAACGCCTCAGCCAATCCGCCCTCTACGCCAAAATGCAAACCGTCTCCGACGCCGACGCCCACAAAGTCTACAATTGGTATCTCGCCAAAGGCGTGCAAATTCAACCTCGGCACCGCACGAACAAACCGACCTCACCGAACCCCAAATCCTCCACCAATGCAAAATGTACATCGCCGCGCGTCCGCATCGCCGACGAATTCGGCTGCTCCGCCATCGGCATCCAATACCAGCAAGGCCTCAAAGACCTCACCCCCGCATCCGACCTCGTCGAAGGCACCCTCAACTGCTCCGATCGCCCGCCCGCCTTCTCCGAAGACGGCCGCGAACTCTACAAAGGCCAAGCCCTCCCCCATTTCAACGAAGTCGATGAATGCGCCGGACTCGACGGCCTCATCACCTACCAACTCTGGAAAAAGCTCGGCTACCCGCCCGACAACACCCTCCACGACCTCCGCTGGGGCCGCCACTACACCGGCGAAGGAAAATACGCCGACGGCAAAGGCCCCATCGACGACTACGTCTGGGTCTTCGAAATCTCCGGCGCCGTCCCTCCCACCCACCTCATCGACGGCTGGGCCGGCGTCACCTCCGAACGCCAGCCTCCCATGTACTTCCGCCTCGGCGGAGGCACCATGAAAGGCATCAGCAAGCCCGGATGGATCGTCTGGAGCCGCATCTTCATCGAAGCCGGCCGCCTTAAATTCGACACCGGCATCGGCCAAGCCGTCCAACTCCCCCAGGCCGAAACCCAGGACCGCTGGAATCTCACCACCAGCCAATGGCCCATCATGCACGCCGTCCTCCCCGGCATCTCCCGCGACCAAATGATGGCCAAACACAAAAGCAACCACATCCAGATCGTCTACGCCCCCTCCAAAAACGCCGCCCTCAAAGGCCTCGCCGCAAAAGCCGCCGCCATGCAGGAACTCGGCCTCCAAGTAAACATCTGCGGCAACCTATGACCCCATATAGCCCCGGGTTTACCCGGGATAACCCCTCTTGAACAGACAAAAGAACGAATGTCCCAAGCCTCCCGCCTTTCCCCCCGGCCACCCTCCAACTGAATCCCCCCCCATGAATCACCGATAACCCTCCTGTACACGTGCGGCCGCACCCAGCGCTTCCGTTCAGTGCAGCCGCTCTCACAACGCGCACCCAAATCGCGCCCGCCAACCCAGGCACCCGTGAGGCTTTCATGACCCTGGTTTTAGAATACGCCCCGCCCCGCGCCGGGCTCCGATGGGACTCCATCCCCTCCTCCGTCACCCTCGTTTTGTTGGCCTACGCACACCTCAGTTTGTGCTGGTTCATCAGCGACTTCCTGCTTGTCCCAACCTGCGAAATGCCGAACCACGACTTCCTCACCTGGACCCCCGTCGCCTGGCTGCCCGGAAGCACCGCCATCCTCTGGACCGGCCCCGCCGTCGGTGCCATCGTCATGTGCCTCATGTCCGTCATCGCCGGCCGGCTCATGCAACAGCTTTTATTGAAATACCACAACGGCTTCCACGGAAACACCGCCCTCTTCCTCCGCGATGGCCAGGTCTGGATCGCCGCCATCCTCTGGCTCGGCTGGATCCGCGTCCCCGCCCTCATCGCATTCGTCTACCAATTCAGCCATTGGGCCATCCGCTCAACCTCCTGATCTACTCCGCCTTCCGAATCTCCTCCAACTGATCAATCAGCTGCGCCACCTTCATCTCCGCCACATGCGAAAGCTGCCGCCGGTGCAACTCCAGCACCGGCTTATCCAATTCCCGCAAAAGCCGAAGCCCTTCCCCCGTGATCCGCGTCGACACCACCCGCCGATCCTTCAAACCCCGCTGACGAGTAATCAACTTCCGCGATTCCAGCCGATCCAGCAGCCGTGTGATATCCGGATCCCGCGTGATCAAATGCTCCCCGATATCTTTGCACGCCAACCCCGCCTCCCCCGCGCCCCGCAAAATCCGCAAAATATTATATTGCGTCGGCGATAACATCCGCGGCTTCAACAACTCCTCAAACCCCCGCATCAAATGATCCGCCGTCCGAATCAAATTCAAAAATAATTCCTGCTGCACGCTCTCAAACGGCTTCACCTTATGAATCTCTTTCAGCAGTTTTCCAGCCATGCGCACAACAATAATGACCGCCCCATCCCGTCGCAACGATCATCCGTTGAATTTATACGATGCCCGCTGCCTCATGCGGTGGGGGCACTGTGCTCCAACATCCGAAACCGCGCATCACACCCCAACCCAACAAAATCACGCCCGCAACACTTCCCCACACGCACCTCCCGGAATAAAGTTCCCTCATCACCGCCCGTCCATGGAGTACATCCCAATGGCCGACCAAAACGACTCAGGTTCCGAATACGATTTCCTCCCGCGCGAAGAGCCCAAACCCGCCGACCCTGCCCCCGCCGACCTTACCCCCGCTCCGGAAACCGCCCCCGCCGCACGCCCCGCACGCATCGAGCCCGAACGCATCTGCCCCCACTGCGGCTTTGAAATCTTCGGCAAACCCCGCGGCGGACGCTGCCCCGACTGCGCCGCCCCTCTCGACCTCGCCGCCACCGACCTCCTCCAATTCGCCGACAATGACTGGGTCACCACCCTCTCCAACGGCCTCCTCCTCTTCGCCTTGGCCATCGTCCTGCAAGTGGGAGCCATCGTCATCGGCTGGAGCGGTCAACCCGCCATCGGCAACCTCACCCATCTCATCGCCGCCGCCATCGCCGCCCTCGGCATCTGGTGGGCCACCGCAACCGAAGAAGGCATCGGTGCCACCGTATTCGCCACCGCCGCGCCCGCTCGCGGTGCCGCTCTTGTCATCCTCCTCCTCTGGATCGTTCTCCTCATCCTCGCCGCCGGCACAAAAGCCGGCTCCCTCAAATGGCTCACCATCGTCCTCCTCCTCGCCTATGGGAGCGAGGCCATGCTCATCGGCTTCTATCTCCAAAAACTTGCCGCCCGCATCCCCAGTGACGGCCTCGCAGCACAATGCCTCAACCTCGCATGGCTCGTGCCCGTCCTCTGCCTCGTCCTCATCGCCGTCAACTTCTTCAACCTCGCCGTCCCCCAGGTCATGATCCTTTTTTTCTGCGCAGTTCCCCCTCATCGGCGGACTGCTCGCCATCGTCATCTGGGCCATCGTCGTGCTCATCCGAGTCGCCCTAGAACTCCGCAGCGCCGCCGCCGCCGGCGAAGCCATCGCCCTCCGCAAAGCCCAACGCCTCACCCAAAAAAAATAACCGCCCCTAAACAATAATCTTGCAAACCCTTGCTACCTTCTACGTTCTACGTTCACGCCCCCGCCCCCCCTCCCACGCCCCGCGAATCATAATGCGTCCCCCCCACCGGATAATAAATCAGCTCCAGCACATTCCCCGCCGGATCATCCACATAAATCCCCCGCGTCCCATCCCGATGCGTATCAATCTCCTTCCCCGCCTTCTTCGCCGCCGCCTCCAACGACGCCAAATCCACCCGCAACGCCACATGCGCCGGATGCTGCTCCGGCCTCACCAGCGCCAACTTCCCCTGCCCTATCCGCAAAAACGCCCACGTCTCATCCGCATACAAAATCTCCGCCCCAAAATTCTCCACATAAAACTTCGCCGTCCCCCCCACATCCTCCGTCGGCACCGCCACATGATCCATCTCAAACATCTGCCACCTCAATTAACGCTAAAACCGATACCCCTTCTTTTCCGAATCCGACTTAAAGCAAAAGAAAAAACTCACTATTCCAATCGCCCAGCCCCACGGCCAGAACACATGTCCCAAAAACAGCATCGCTGCGGATACCCCAAACATCACGATCGATAACAACAGCACCGGTATTCGAAATCCCGACAAAAATTTGGCCACGAGCGACTCCTTCTTTCCTAAATCAGGCAGAAAATATACTCACAATCGGCAGCGAAAATCCCGGAACCACGTCTTCGCCGTCCAACTTCTCCTCCGCCGTCAAAACCTTCTCCGCCAACTTTCCATTCGTGTAAACCTGAACCGTGCGTGACTTCGGCTGCACGATCCACGCTAGCCGCGCCCCGTTCTCAAAATACTGCGCAATCTTTTCCTTCGTCACGCTTGCGCGATTGCCCCGAGACAACACCTCAACCACCAAATCTGAAGCGCCTGAAAAAAAGCCTTTCCATGCTTTTTCTGCTCTACGATTTCCCGATTCGTCACAAATGAAACGTCCGGACTGAAAACATCCCCGCTCTTCATACGGCAACCCGTCTGGCTACCCAACACCGCGCCTAACTCTTCCGAATCCACATACATGCTCAGTTGCCCCGCAATCCTCGTAATGACTATTCCATGCTCGAATCCTGCTGGAACAACAACTAACTCCCCCTTAACCACCTCGCGCTCATAGCCATCCTTCGGCATCGCAATAAGCTCGGTCTCCGTCCAATGTTGCTCGTGCATGCGAACAGTCACAATTACCTCGCTCAAAATATACCACGTTCCCGCCCCTCACATCTTCAAAAAATTCCCCAACAACCGCGGCCCCTCCAGCGTCAAAAAACTCTCCGGATGAAACTGCACCCCATGCAGCGGCCAACGCTTGTGCCGTATCCCCATGATCTCCTCCTCCGCCGTCCACGCAGTCACCTCAAAATCCGCAGGCACCGTCCCCACACGTATCACCAGACTGTGATACCGCGTCGCATCAAACGGATTCGGCAACCCCGCGAAAACCCCCTCATTGTTATGATAAATCGGCGACGTCTTCCCATGCATCAATCGCCAGTTCCGCTCCACCACCCCGCCCCACGAATGCCCAATGCACTGGTGCCCAAGGCACACCCCAAACGTCGGAACCTTCGGCCCAAAATGCAGCAGCACCTCATTCGAAATCCCCGCCTCCTTCGGACTGCACGGCCCCGGCGAAATAATCACGTGCGTCGGATGCAACGCCTCGATCTCCGCGATCGACGTCTTGTCATTCCGCAGCACCCGCATCGGACGCCCCGGATCCAACTCCCCAATGCGCTGCACAAGGTTGTACGTGAACGAATCATAATTATCGATAAGAACGATCATGAGCAGAGTATAGCGCCATCGCCCGGCCCGTGGAAGCTTCCCACATTCTCGCGTATACAATCAACCGGAGGTGCCCCATGCCCGTCCTCATCCGAAAACTCGCCCCCGAAGAAATCGCCGCCCTGACCCCCGACACCTTCACCCTCGTCCCCATCTTCAATCGCCTCTCCACCTACGCCGGTCTTCAAGGCTCCATCCTCGTCGCAGAAGTCGATGGCACCCTCGCCGGATGCGCCGCTCTCGCCTACGGCGGTGAAGCCCGCGACGGCGGTGCCCTCCACGTGGAACACTTCGCCATCCTCCCTGCCTTCCGCGGCCACGGCGTCGGCTTCAAACTCATGAAAGCCGTCCTCGACGAGGCCCGCCGCTTCAACGCCCTCTCCGTCCGCGCCGAAATCCCCGCCCTGGTGCCCCGACTGGCGAGCCTTTTACAGCCGCTTCGGCTTCGTCCTCACCGATCCTGAATCCGCCAGCGCCATGACCGGAAACACCCCCGTCGAACTTCAATTTAACGCCTAACAATCTTATCGAAGGGCCAAGCTGGGGGCAGGTGCCACGGGTCTGCGCAGTCCGCAGACCCATGCCTCATGTGCCAGCCTATAAAATAACCACCAAAAGACCCACCCACACACCAAAAGTCCCAAAAATAGGCAAAACGTCCCCATCCCGCTTTATTTATTTTATTTGCATAATTATCATGCACCACATCACAAGACTGCCTAGCTCTTGGCGGGGCTAGCAGTCTCAATCGGAACGCAAAGGAAACGAATATGACTCAACCCACACCGTGGGGCTGCAGACGCACCGCGCCTGCCGCACTCGCAGCAATCCTCTTCCTCACCCTCTCCACAAAAATAGCCTTCGCGCAACCGCCACCGACTCCCCAGTCTCCTCCGCCTTCCGAGGCACCTCTGACCCTGGCGATACCGCATGGATGCTCATCAGCTCCGCGCTCGTCATGCTCATGGTCCCCGGACTCGCCCTCTTCTACGCCGGCATGGTCCGCCGTAAAAACGTCCTTGGCACGATGATGCACTCCCTGGCCGCACTCGGAATCGTCGGCGTCGAATGGGTCGTCATTGGTTACGCCATGGCCTTCGGCCAATCCCGCGGACACATCATCGGCTGGGACCCTCACCTCCTCTTCCTCGCCGGCGTCACCCCCGACCTCGTCCACAACGGCACCCGCATCCCCGAACTCGTCTTCATCATGTTCCAGGGCATGTTCGCCATCATCACCCCCGCCCTCATCGCCGGCGCCTTCGCCGAACGCGTCAAATTCAGCGCCTACGCCCTCTTCACCCTCCTCTGGTCCCTCATCGTCTACAACCCACTCGCCCACTGGGTCTGGGCGCCCGGCGGCTGGCTCGGGACCTCCCCCGGCGGCGTCGGCGCAATCGACTTCGCCGGAGGAACCGTCGTCCACGTCGCCGCCGGTGTCTCCGCACTCGTCATCGCGCATCTACCTCGGCAAACGCCTTGGCTACCCCCAGCATGTCCTTCAACCCAACTCCCTCACCCTCACCCTCCTCGGCGCGGGCCTCCTCTGGTTCGGCTGGTTCGGATTCAACGGAGGCTCCGCCGGTGCCGCCAACGGCTCCGCCGCCCTCGCCTTCACCACCACCCAGGTCGCCGCCGCCGCCGGCGGACTCGCATGGCTCATCGCCGAATGGCTCAAGCACGGACGCCCCACCTCCCTCGGTTTCGCCTCCGGTCTTGTCGCCGGACTCGTCGCCATCACCCCCGCAAGCGGATTCGTCCCGCCCTGGGCCGCCCTCGTCATCGGCGCCGCCGCCGGTCTCGTCTGCTACGCCGCGGTCCTTCTCAAAGGCAGCCTCGGATACGACGACTCCCTCGATGCCTTCGGCGTCCACGGCGTAGGCGGTTTCCTCGGCGCTCTCCTCACCGGTCTCTTCTGCTCACTCGCCTTCAACCCCCAAGGTGCCGACGGCGGCCTCCCTCAACTCCTCAAACAACTCATCGCCGCCTCCTCTGCCGCCGCCTTCTCCGCCATCGGAACCCTCGTCCTCGTCCTTCTCATCGACAAAACCCTCGGATTCCGACTCCACCGCAACGACGAAATCGAAGGACTCGACGCCGCCATCCACGGCGAACAAGGCTGGATGCTCGAACTCATGCCCGAACCCGCCGTCGCCATCCCCGGCACCCAACTCGTCGAAAGCCGCGGCACCCCCACCCTCAAACGCCAACCCCCCACCACCCCCGAACCCGACATCGACCTCCGCGCCGCCAACGCCCCTCAAAAAGAATCAACCCAACGAGAGCCCGTATCGTAAGCGCAGGCCCACCACCCTCTCCCCCAACACGGCCCCCATTTCGCGCAGGCAACCCCCAACCCACATCAAAAAAACCACCCAACCCCTAGCCACCACCCCCACTCACAAATAGAATGCCCTCACTCCAAACGCACCCAACCCGTGCACAAAACCAACCGCCCCAAGGAGCCCTCCCCATGAAGTGGATCATCGCCATCATCCAACCCCACCGCCTCGAAGCCGTCAAACAATCACTCACCGAAGTCGAAGTCTTCCGCCTCACCGTCTCCGACGTCCAAGGCTACGGCCGCCAAAAAGGCCACACCGAATACTTCCGCGGACAGCCCATGCAGGTCAACCTCATCCGAAAAGTCCGGCTCGACATCGCCGTCAACGACGACTTCGTCACCCCCACCGTCAACGCCATCATCGGCGGCGCACGTTCCGGCCCCAACGGTAAAGGCCAAGTCGGCGACGGCAAAATGTTCATCCTCCCCCTCGAAAACACCATCCGAATCTCCGACGGCGTCCAAGGCAGCGAAGCCATCTAAAAAAAAACCTAAAAAAAAACACCGCCTCCAAAGAGACGATGTTCCTTTTTACTTACTTCATAATTCTGAATTCATAATTCCCTCCCCCCGCTCCGCTCAATAAAAGAACGGATAATTCTTCCCAGCCGTCTGATACACCACACGCGTATAGGTCCGCGCCACCATCTTCGCCAAATCCGACGACGACAGAGGCAGCCACTCTACATGTCCGTCCGTATACAACTCGTTTGTCCCACTCGCTGCAAGTTGGGTTTGATTCGGACTGCCCGCTGAACCATTCAAGCCGTGGTTATAAAACCATACCGCACGACCCGTGTGATACCATACTTGATCATTCATGATCACTTTTGAATCGACCAACTTCGCCTTGGGCAAATCATCCGGCTGCACTGCGGTTTCTTTATTTGTTGATGGCCACTGATCCACCGCGCCAAAATACGCATAGCTCGTCGTGAACCGGTTCCCATTTGTCACCCACCCACTATTGTCATAATCCATGTACGCCGCCGTATCCGACCCAGGGCAAATTGCGACCCCGCGCAGCTTTCTTGTTGGTCGTGTCCGCACAGTATCCGAGGTAAGGATTCAGCGAAGTAATCTGAACCTCATTCTTGGTCGATGCCCCGGTATAAATATTGTTCGGCAAATAGAGATTTGAAATCACCGCCGACGCCATGATCGTGTTGTCCCACTCCGCCGCATACGCATTGATTGCAGTGCCCCACCCTTTGAGATTCGCCGAGCAAGCCGCCTGCTTCGCGCACACCGCGCCCGACCTAACGACGGAAGAAGAATGGCGATCAGCAACGCAATAATCGCGACCACCACCAGCAACTCAATCAGGGTGAATCCACGTTTACGCATGATTTCTCCATTCCAAAAAAATCTGAGATAACTACAGATGCGCAACTTCGGGCAGACGTGTAAAAAGACAATATCACAACTCTTGTGTGAAAGCTAACTATTTTTTTAAATCGAATCTATTTTCAAAACTCCTCAACCGATGGCCCGCTCAAGGTTGCCCAGCCCCCCCAACTCCCTACCCCTTTCATCATTCAGCATTCAGCATTCCCCGCCCCCCTATTGCCCGCCCACACCTTTCGCGTACACTTATCCTCCATGGCCAAAATCCCCAAACCCAAGTCCCGCTACGCCAAGTCCGAAAAGCTCTTCGCCGACGCACTCACCCACATGCCCGGCGGAGTCTCCTCGCCCGTCCGCTCCTTTAAAGCCGTCGGAGCCACCCCCGTCTTCATCAAGGAAGCCAAAGGCGCTCGCCTCACCGATGTCGATGGCAATTCCTACATCGACTACGTCATGTCCTACGGCCCACTCATCGCCGGCCACTGCCCACCCGCCGTCCGCGCCGCCGTCGCCAAACAAATCGACAAAGGCTCCAGCTACGGCTGCTGTAGCGAGTCCGAAACCAAGCTCGCCACCGCCATCGCTCACGCCATGCCCCACCTCCCCATGACCCGATTCGTCAACTCCGGCACCGAAGCCGTCATGTCCGCCCTCCGGCTCGCACGCGGCGCCACCAAACGCGACGTCATCGTCAAATGCAACGGCGGCTACCACGGCCATGTCGACTCCATGCTCGTCGACGCCGGCTCCGGTGCCGCCACCCACGGCCACCCCAGCCAGCCCCGGCATCCCCGAATCCACCACCCACAACACCGCCACCGTCCCCTACAACGACCTCAACGCCGCCGCTGCTCTCTTCGAAAAAATCGGCGACAAAATCGCCCTCTTCGCCGTCGAACCCATCTGCGGTAACATCGGCGTCGTCCCCCCTCTCCCCGGCTACCTCGAAGGCCTCCGCGACCTCTGCGACAAGTACGGCGCCCTCCTCCTCTTCGACGAAGTCATGACCGGTTTCCGCGTCGCCCTCGGCGGTGCCCAATCCCTCTACTCCGTCACGGCCCGACCTCACCTGCCTCGGAAAAATCATCGGCGGAGGCCTCCCCGTCGGTGCCTACGGCGGCAAGCCCGAACTCATGAACCTCATCTCCCCCGCCGGCCCCATCTATCAAGCCGGCACCATGAGCGGCAACCCCCTCACCATGGCCGCCGGCATCGCCACCCTCTCACTCCTCGAAGAGCCCGCCCTCTACACCCAGTTGGAAGCCCTCGGCGCACGCCTCGAAACCGGCCTCATCGACGCCGCCACCGAGGCCGGAGTCGCAATCTCCGTCCAACGCGTCGGCTCCATGATCACCCCCTTCTTCCTCTCCGTAACTCAAACCGTCGCCTCCCCCGCCGGGACACGCCACATCATCCAAAACTACTCCGACGCACTCCAATGCGACACCCCCGCCTACGCCCGATTCTTCCGCGCCATGCTCGACGGCGGAGTCATGCTCCCCCCCAGCCAATTCGAATCCTGGTTCATCTCCAGCCGCCCACACCGAAGGCGACATCGACGCCACCCTCGACGCCGCCCGCCAAGCCTTCCGCCTCGTAAAAACCACCTGACCCCCCCAATTATATGTTCCCGAAAACGTGCCCCCCCCCCTTCATCCATAGGATCGCAATGCGCAGAAAAAAGCCATGCCTTTATCGCGAAACGCGATAAAGGCATGGCACTCTTACCAATTCTAATGCTGGCTCCGCTCACGTCACGACGAACGATGAGGAAACCAGTCCTGTCAGCGCCCGTCGCTAAAGCTCAACACATAGGTCCCCGCCAAGCTCAGGCGAAGTTTCGAGAACGTCGCGATTCCGCCCTTCACGCTCGCACTATTCCCCTTCAACTTGGCTCCCACCGGACCCGAAACCAGAGCGACCTTCACCGTCGAATGCGCCGACGTCACGACCGCGCCATGTTTGTTCACCAGCGAGATCGTCACCGGCGTTGCCATCGCGCCATTCGCAGCCACCGTGATCGGCTGGGTTACAAAGTGCAACGCCACGGGCGGCAATGGTGCCACGACGATCGGCTTGCTCTTGCCCGCTACCAGGGATGCATCCGTCGCCAGCAACACATATTTCCCGCCCGGTGTCAGCGATAAGCCGCCAAACGTCGCGATGCCGTTCACCGCCGCGACCGTCGAGGTTCCGACAATCGTCCCGCCCGCAGGCCCTGACAAAATCGTCAACTTGACCGCCGATTCATCCGTCAGCACCAATTTCCCTTTGGCGTTGAGAACATCGACCGTGAACGGCGCCAACGCCGCCTCAGCCGTGCCCTTCTTCGGCTGAGCCTTGACGAGCAACTTCACGCTCTTGGGGTCCGGGGCTGGTGCCACTACCGGCGCGGTGATCGTAAATGAAGTGGACGTAGCGCTCGTAAGCAACCCATCCGTTGCGACCAGCGTATAGGTGCCCGCTTTGGAAAACGTAATGTTGTTGAAGGTCGCCTCGCCACCGCTCGCAGTCGCGGTCGCGGTCCCGCCCAAGACGCCGCCTGCCGGACCGCTCGCAATGGAAAGCGTCACCACCGACGTATCAGCGCTGACCAGAGTACCCCCGGAATCCTGCACATCCACCGTGATCGCCGGCGCAATGACAGCCCCCGTCACCGCGATGGTCGGCTGCACATTAAAAGCAAGCTTCGCGCTGCCCGGAGCGGAAGGCGAATTGATCAACGTGCTCACGCCCGTCTGCGGATCGACCCCGAAGACCTGGATGCTGTGCGTCCCCGGCGAAAGCGCCGAGAACAACATGTTAAAGCCATGATTGGGCGAACCGATCGTCGAAGTCAACGCCGGCTGGCTGATGTTGGCGGTCTGATTCGCCACGATATTCCCGTCAATTTCCAGAAGGACTTCGATCGATGTGCTTGCCACATCCGGGTCATAGGCATAGCCCGAGATCGAGGTGTTGCTGCTGGATTGAATCGCGCCCGTCGGGGCATGGTTGGTGAACGTCTTTGTTCCCAGAACGGTTTGCTCGTTCGTGTCGGGATTGATCGCGATCACGTTGAGCGTGTGCGTGCCCGCGAGATTTGTCGGTGTGCTGGAGCTGAATCCGTGATTCAGGTCATTGTTGGTGTTGTTAGGCAGATTGGTCAGGTCCGGCCGATTGACGTTCGCGCTGATGGGGCTGTAATTGGTTCCATCCAACTGAAAAATAATCTGCACCGCCGTGTTCGGTGCCTGCGAGTCATAGGCCCAGCCGGTAATCGTGCCTGCGTCCGCAGATTCCACATTGCCGATCACGGTGTCTGACAGCAGCAGCCGTGACTCGAGCGCGTCCATGAGCTTGCGGCTTTTGGAAGCACGTACGACACGGGCCGAAGCACGACGGATAGAGGTTTTCGAATCACGAAACATCATGAAGACTCCCCACAAGAAAAATAAAATGAGGCGCGTGGACGCTGGTCACGCCGTGTGCCAGCCGAGCCGTTCGCCCGCCAAGGACAGTTACGCCGGGCTGTCCTGCCCGGATTGACGCCTTTTATGGTTCGCAAAACCGCAGTACCTCACCCGCAACTTTACTTACCCTCCCCCAACTGTACTCAACCGCGTTATTAACTCAACCTTCGCGTTTTAACTCCCGCGACATCAAGTCCGCAAGCTGGCTTTGCGGATCCCGGCCCTCAAACAAAACCGCGTGAAGACCCTCGCATATGGGCATTTCGACGCCCCACCGTCTCGCAATCGCTACGACACTTTTGCACGTCGGCATCCCCTCCACCACCCCCACCATCGATTCTAGGACCCTCTCCAGTGACTCACCCCTCCCGATCCGCTCCCCAAACGTCCGATTACGCCCCTCCGGACTAAAACAGGTCGTCACGAGGTCCCCCAAGCCCGCGAGCCCGGCAAAGGTTTCCGCCTGTGCGCCCAGGATGACCCCAAGGCGCGTAATCTCCACCAACCCCCGCGTCAGCAGAGCGGCCTTCGCGTTATTGCCCGCGCGCATGCCATCCAGAATCCCCGCCGCAATGGCGATCACGTTCTTCAACGCCCCTGCCAGTTCCACTCCCAACAAATCATCATTCCGGTAAACCCGCAGAAAGCTCGTGGTAAAGAGTTCCTGAACCTGCCGGGCGAGTGTTTCATCCGCCCCCCGCCCGCTCGCCAGTCCCGCCGCGGTGGACCCAGCGACGCTGCTTTCAGCCGCGACCACCATCGTGGCCGGCAGCTTCCGCGCAAGCTCCCCCGCAATGTTCGGACCCGACAACGCCGCCACCGGCCGCTCCCCCAACACATCCAAAATAATCTCCGACGGCCTCCGCAGCGTCTCGATCTCAATCCCCTTCGCCACGCTTAAAATCGGCACACCCGCTGGAATATGAGCCTTCAATTGGCCAAGAGCGGCACGCATATATTGCGTGGGCACCGCACAAAGGATCAGGCTCGCGCCTGCGAAGGCACCCCTCGGATCGGCGTCGAACCGGACATTAGCCGCCAGCTTCATTCCCGGGAGATACCGTTTATTTTCCCGCTCCGCCTCCATCACGCTCAGCCGTGCCCCGTCGCGGCCCCAGATGACGACTTCCACCGCTGCGCCTGGCGATGCTTTGCCTGCGATGATCTGTGAGCAAACGGTGGCCATGGCGCCATCGCCGACAGTGGTGACACGAAGAGACATGAACGCCCTCGGACGGTGTGATCTCGCGGTGGTTATACCGGCTCCCTCCACGGAGCGAAACCGCCCCGCCGCCGCCCACGCAGCGACTCGCCGGCTCCCCTCCTTGCCGTTTGCAACATAAACACCTTGATTCACCGCAAGGTTCAGAGTCTACTGTCGCTCGGAAACTCTCGACCCTCCAAAGGAGTCCCCTGGTGCAGCAATTTTCTGAATTCAAGCGCGATGGAGCCCTTTCCCCATGGCATGATGTCGATCCTTCCGACGGACTCCTTCCCGCACAATTCAATGCCATCATCGAAATCCCCCTCGGCTCTTCCAATAAGTACGAACTCGATAAAAAGACCGGACTCCTCAAACTCGATCGCGTCCTCCATTCCGCTGTCTATTATCCCGCCAACTACGGCTTCATCCCTCAGACCCTTGCCGACGACGGCGACCCCCTCGACGTGCTGGTCCTCGGTGCCGAGCCGGTCTATCCATTAACGCTCGTGGCCGCCCGCGCCATCGGCTTAATGACGATGAAGGATCAGGACGAGCTCGATCACAAGATCATCGCCGTGCACGTGAATGACCCGGAGTTCAATTCCTATCACGATGTGCATCAGCTGCCGCCGCACAAGTTGGCGGTGTTGAAGCGGTTTTTCGAAGATTACAAATCACTGGAGCACAAAAAAGTCGTCGTGGACGATGTGCTGCCTGTGGATTATGCCTATCCGGTGATCGAGCATTCGATCGCGATCTATCAGAAATGGAAAGCCGGCGAGGACATCACGAAGTTGCTCCACGGAGGGTGAGCAACACCGAAGTACAACGTTGAAAAACAAAAGGAAGAGGCCCGCGACTTGCGTCACGGGCCTCTTTGCATTGGCGCTTCAAATCTGTTTGGGGTTATGGATTGGTCGCAGCCGGGGCGGTTGCCGGAGCTTTGCCGCTCGTGATGGCCGTGGCGATTTTGCCGTCGGCATCAAGAATAACGGTGGCCTTTTTGCCGACGGCCAGGTCGGACACGGCCTTCGTCTCGCCCTTGATCTTCACAACCGTCGAATCATTCGTTGCGAACGTCGTTTCAGTCCCATCCTTCGCCTTCAGCGTGACATTCACTCCATCGATCTTCGTGATCGTGCCCTTCAGCGGCGCGACCTTTTCCGCAGCTTGTGCAATGCTCAGGCTCAATACGAACGCCGCCATCACCGCCAGAACGATAGACCAGGTTTTCATAAAAGACTCCCTCGTGCCTTAAAGGCGCGAAAATGTTTCAGCCGCCGCCCAAAACCACACGGTTTCGACTCGACCTTCCTTAGACAAACGTGCCAGCGGAAAGTTTGTTGCATTGGCGGAGAGACCACCAATCCAGTGAAGCTCGAGCTTTGCCCACTATTGCCACCCCTCGGACTTGTGAAATCGCCGACCCTATCGCTTTGACGCCATGTCGTGGAACGGGCTACAGTTACAAAATGAACGAACATGCTTCACAATCCCTCTCCGTCACGATGCTCGGCTCCGGTACCTCCGCCGGCGTCCCCATGATCGGGTGTCATTGTCCCGTCTGTACGAGCGCTGATCCTCGCGATCAGCGAACCCGCCCCTCCATTGCCGTCCACTACGGCGGACATCACATCCTCGTGGACACCACGCCCGAACTACGGCTCCAGGCCGTGCGCAACGGATTGGACCGGATCGACGCCGTCATCTACACGCATGCCCACGCCGATCATATTTTCGGCCTCGATGACGTGCGGCGATACAACACCCTCATGAGTGCTCCGCTGCCAATGTATGCGACAAAGGAAACACTCGACGCGCTGCGAGGTGCATTTGCGTATGCGTTCAAACCCACCGAACGGACGACCGACGCGCTGTATCGGCCCGAACTTTTGCCGCGTGAAATCGGCGGAGAAGGGCGGGAGCCATTCGACGTCTGTGGAAAAATCTGGACACCGATACCGCTGGTGCACGGACGGTTCCGCGTTCTCGGCTTCCGGATCGGCAACTTTGCATACTGCACCGATTGCAATGAGATTCCCCCAGACAGCCGCGCACTTCTGCAAGATCTGGACGTCCTCATCATTGATGCCCTAAGACCCCGCCCCCATCCCACCCATTTATCGTTTGAGCAGGCTTTGGCCGTCGTCGCGGACCTGCGACCAAAACGGACATTCTTCACGCACCTCTCTCATGATGTGAAACACGCGGACATTGAGGCGATGCTGCCACCCCAGGTCCGGGTGGGCTATGATGGGCTGCGAATCGATGTGGGATGAGAGGAGCGGGAAATTTTTATAACCGTTTATCCGTCCACGCCCGTTTGACTGCGAAGCAACTTTGCCAATTCAATCGCCGCCGGAATCCCCGCCACCGCCAACGGCACTCCCACTGCCGCCAACCGAAGCAACGCACGAGGCAACGGCCGCAGCCCACGCGGAATTTCCGCGACCCATGCCCCCAGTGGTGCCACCGCCAGCAGCCCCGTCCGCCACGCTGGAACATCCGCCCACAGATAACCAAACGTCAGCATCGCCGTCCAGATCAGTAGGAACGCGCCTAAACTCCCACGCGACACTTCCGGGCCTCCGAACACCACGCGCCCGAAAAGAACCCCGGTCATCGCCGCCGCCAGCGCCACCGTGTACTGCCCAAATTGAATATATGTCCCCGCGGACTCCACGATCACCGTCGCCCCGGCGATCAGCAAAAGCATCGTCACAATGCCCGGCCCCGAACGCTTTTTCACCAGCAATTGCATCACGCCGTACACCACGCCCGGCGTGGCCCCGAGCAAAAGAATCGCCGCCAGCGAAGCAGTCCCAGCAGCGAGATGCATCGCGATCAGCCATGTCTCAACGGCACCCACAACCAAAATCAGCCCCGTCGCCGCCCACGCCGGAACCCCATCCGCCACCCAGCCCGCAGCAAGCCCCACCAGCGGCAACAATACCAACCAATCCATCGCCTCGCGCGGCAATCCCTTTGGCCTGAACTGCGCCGATCCCGCCGCCAGCACCGCGCCCCCAATCGCCAGCGTCATCGCCCACCCCCCGCTCCCATTCCCCATCTTCACCTCTTCACCCCGCGGCGCACCACCTGATGATTTGCGCCGCCACGCGAACGCCATCGCCGCGATCGCAAACACTAACGGCAACAGCATCAATTGCAGCACATCCTGTCCCGTAAACATGCGATCCTCCAATCAAGCAGCAGCCGCGCTCCGCGTTCTCCGGCGGAGCGCTTCAGTTCATTTGTAAGAAGATCATGGCCGCTTACTTCTGAATCCCTTCCACTGAAACAATCAGACGCACATCGTCGCCCACCGCCTGCAGCAATCCGCTGATGCCGAAGTCCGACCGCTTGAACTCCACGACACCCTCAAATCCCGTGCGCAGTCTCTCCCCCCATTCCCTTGCCCGACCCGACGACCGCCAGCGGAACCACGATCGATTTCGTCACGCCGTGCATCGTTAAATCACCCGTCACCTCGAGCTTGTCGTCCGCCGTCTTCTTCACCGACGTGCTCTTGAACGTGATCGTGGGAAATTGCTTGGCATTAAAAAAATCCGGACTCTTGAGGTGCCCATCGCGCTCGCGCGTTGCCCGTGTCGATGTCCGAGACATTGACCGTCAACTCAAATGACGACTGCTCCGGCGCGGCGGCATCATACGTAAATGTCCCCGCCGGCTTATCAAAACGGCCATACGAATACGACGACTGCAAGTGCTTGATCCGGTAAATCAGCGCGGTATGCACCGGGTCGATGTCATAGCTCGCCCCGAACGCGGAAAGACCCGTCGCCGCGACCACCGCCGCCAAAATCGAAAGCATGGAACGTTTCATGTGAACTCCTTGTAAGTGTGAGTGGAAGTGCTGTAAGTGCCGACGACGTCACAAGACGTCGTGTATCAAAATCAGAATCAACGGGTGCCGCCCTCTGCCGGAATCTTGTCCAGCGATCGTTCAATCACGTCCAACCATTGATAAAGCTGCTGCAATTGTCCGATGGCAAGTTCGCCTGTGGCCTGAGACAACAACGCAAAGTGCTCCGGCATCACCTTTCCCAGCAATCGCCGGCCCTTCCCCGTCAGAAAAAGCCGATTGCTCCGCCGATCGCTTGAATCCTCGCGCCGCTCCACCCAACTGTTCTTTTCCATCCGATCCAAAACGCCGCACACATTTCCCTTGGTCACCAACAGTCGTTCCGCCAATTCCTGCTGCGTGATATTCTCGCCCATCGAGAGCGTCGCCAGAACATCGAACTGCGGCAGCGTGAGTGAATGCCCATCCAACACCTGCTCGAGTCGCCGCACTATTTTTGCATGCGTCCGCACAAGCTGAATCCACACCATCCCCGCCGCATCTTTTGGATCGGGAAGAATGAGAAGACTTAAAGCCATCAGACCTCTCCGGAAAACTTCTCCCCCCCACCCACCGCCAATTAGTTTAAGTATAAACCAATTCGTCCCCAAGTCAAGTTCCGCCGATGCATCCGCACCCACAAAGCGATAGAATCCGCCCATGAATCGCACACCATCCCCACGTCTAACGAGCGCGGCCATTCATGAACGATATTCAAATTCCCCTCTCCAGCCCCGACATCACCGAAGCCGAGGTCCAGGCCGTCGTCGAGGTCATGCGCACGCGTCATCTCTCCCTGGGACCCAAAGTCCCCGAATTTGAAGCCGCTTTCCAAAAATATCTCGGCGTCGATCATGCCATCGCCGTCAGCTCCGGCACCGCGGGCCTCCACTGTTGTCTCCTCGCCCTGGGCATTGGCCCCGGCGACGAGGTCATCACCTCACCGTTCTCCTTCATCGCCTCCAGTAATGTCATCAAGATGGTCGGTGCCACCCCCGTGTTCGTCGATATCGAAAGTTCCTCGCTCAACATGGATGTCGCCAAGGCTGAAAAAGCCATCACCGCAAAAACCAAAGCCATCCTCGGCGTCGAAGCCTTCGGCAACCCCGCCGGCATGCACGAACTCACCCAACTCGCCGCTCGCCACGAAATCCCCCTCGTTGAAGATTCTTGCGAAGGCCTGGGCAGCAGCCATAAGCAACGAAAAGTCGGCACCTTCGGACGCTGCGGTGTTTTTGGCTTTTATCCCAACAAGCAGATCACCACGGGCGAAGGCGGAATGATCGTCACCAACGACCGCAAGCTCGCCGACATGTGCCGCAGCCTTCGCAATCAGGGACGCGATCCCGGGGGCAGTTGGCTTGCGCACGCGCGCCTCGGCTACAACTATCGCCTCAGCGACATTCAAGCGGCTGTCGGTGTGGTCCAAATGACCCGCCTTGACGAAATCGTCGAGGCCCGCCAGCGTGTCGCACATAATTACATTCGCGAACTGCTCGACGAATCCCACATCATTCTGCCCACCATCGACGAGCACACCGTCATGAGCTGGTTCGTTTTCGTCGTTCGCCTCACCGGTGAATTCAGCGGATCCGACCGCGACGCCATGCTTACCTATCTTCGCACGCATCACATTGGGTGCTCTAATTATTTCCCCCCCATTCACCTTCAACCCTTTTACATGAAGGAACACGGCTTCAAAAAGGGAGATTTCCCACTCACTGAGTATGTCGCCGACCGCACCATTGCCCTTCCTTTTCACAATCATCTGACGCCCATGGAGATCGAAGCGGTCGTCCACCACCTGAAACAAGCCATTTCACAACGTTTGGCGCAGACTCGCGCTTAAATGTCTAAATCGCATGTGTGAAATATTCCAATCCGGAGAGATAACTGCATTCGTTGCATCTTTTAGACGTTTAAGAGATAGTTCCTATCCTATCTTTTCACGAGACGTCCTAAACTGATGCGAGAATCTTTTACATCCTCTCCGTCTCCCGTGCTGCGCCGCATCATCGGCCCCTTTGCGCTCGTCCTTCTCACGTTCCTCATGATCTCCCTGCCCAAAATGGGCCTCAACGTTCCCAACCCCGGCCTGGTCTTTATGTCGGTCGTCATGGCGCTGACGCTGACCGAGCCGGCCCCCCTCGTCATCGTCAATCTCGTGCTCGGTCTTGCCGCCACGCTTTTATTTTATTGGTACACCAACCGCTTTGAAACTTCGGGCGATGGCGTTATCCGTCTCACCGTCTGTATCGCTTCATTCACCGTCGGTGCGGCCATTATCTTCAAGCTCCGGCGGCGGCTCGAAAAAGTGCTCGCCGCCCCGCTCGCATCCGAACGCTCCCTCTTCCAGGCCGTCATGGCCGCCATGCACGATGCCATCGTCGAGACCGACTGGAAAGGAATCCGCGAGGTCAACCCCGCCTTTTGCAAATTGAGCGGATTCACGCGCGAAGAACTCATCGGCGCCAAACCCCCCTACCCCTTCTGGCCCGCGGAACAATACGCCGTCATCGCCGCCGCACTCGAAACCGCCATGCGCGGCCGCGCACTCGATTTTGAACTCGTCCTTAATCGCAAAAACGGTGAACGATTCCCCGTCCTTCTCTCCGTCTCGCGTATCCTCGACGGAGGAACCACCAACCGCATCCTCTACAGCTTCCGTGATATCACCGAACTCAAAAAAGCCCAGGACGAAGCCAAAGTCAGCCAACGCAAACTCCAGCACGCCATCGACTGCGCGCGCATGGGCGTCTGGGAATGGGACCTCCTCCTCGAACGCCTTTACTGGTCCGGCTTCCTCGAAAGTATGTGGGGAATGACCCCCGGAGAATTCGATGGCTCCGTGGAATCCTGCCTCAAGCGCATCCACCCCGACGATACGGAAATGCTCTCCCGCGTGATCCTCGACGCCCGCGCCAATCGTTCCGTCTTCACCGTCGAATTTCGCGTCATCTGGCCCGATGGCACCGTCCGCTGGATCGCCTCCAGCGGCGCTCACACTTTTAACGACCACGGCCACGTCCTCAGCATCTCCGGCGTCGCCCACGATATCACCGAACGCCGACGCACCCAGGCGCTCCTCGCCGCTGAAGGAACCATCCTTCAAAGCATCGCCACCGGAATGGAACTCGACCCCACTCTCCACGCACTCGCCATCATGATTGAAGGGCTGCTCCCCGGCAGCCTCTGCGCCATTATGACCGTCCGCGACGACGGCAAGCGGCTCCACGTGCAAATGGCACCCCACCTCCCCGAAGAATACAACCACACTGTCGAAGGATTTGAGATTGGGCCCGGGCAGGGAACCTGCGGAACAGCCGCCTTCACCGGCAAGCGCGTTGTCACCGCCGACATTCAAAACGATCCCTCCTGGAGCAAGTGGAAGCAGATCGCCGCCACGTTTGGCCTGGGATCGTGCATGTCCGAGCCGATTCGTGCCCGCGGCGGTCATGTGCTGGGAACCTTTGCAATCTATCATCGGGAGCCGCGAACTGTTGATGCGGCGGACTTTCCCATTCTCGAAACCGCCGCCCAACTCGCCGCCGTGGCCATCGAGCGCGACCGCAGCAAACGCGAACTCCACGCCGCCAAAGACGACGCCGAAACCGCCAACCGCACCAAAGATCGCTTCATCAACCTTCTCAGCCACGAGCTCCGTTCCCCCCTCACCCCCATCCTCACTCTCGCCAGCGTCCTGAAAAGCGATGTCCGCCTGCCCGAGGATTTTCGCCGCGACATGGAGATCATTCGGCGAAACGCCGAGGTCGAAGCGCGCCTCGTCGACGAACTCCTCGAACTCGTCCGCAAGGCCCAGGGAACGCTCGCCGTCGATATCGAATCCAACATTCGCGACGTGAGCCACGGCTCGCAAACCGAACAACCACGCACCGACCCCGCCGCCCTCCCCGCGAAACGCGCCCTCCGCATCCTCTTCGTTGAAGACCATGACGATTCCCGAACCATCATCGCCCGGCTCCTCGAACGCGAGGGCCACACCGTCACCACCGCCTCCACCGTCGCGACCGCCGTCGCCCTCGCCACAAGCAACGAATTCGATTTCCTGCTCAGCGACATCGCCGTATCCGGTGAATCCGGAATCGATCTGCTCAAAAAGATCAACATCATCCGCCCCCTTCCCGCCATCGCGCTCAGCGGTCTCGGCTCCGCGGTCGATGCCCAACGCAGCCTCGATTCCGGATTCCTCCTCCACCTGACCAAGCCGGTCAACTTCCACACCCTCCACGACGCGATCCAGCAATTCTGTCCCTGACCCGCCCCTGCTCCTCCTCCCATTCACTCCTGCTGCCCAATAATCTGCTTTGGATCCAGCGGCACCGCGCTCAGACCGTTCGCCGTCTGCGTCAACTGCTCGATCCTCTTCTCCGCCCCTTCCAAAATTCCCCGGCACTTTTTAACCAGCGCCATTCCCTGCTCGTACTTCGCCAGCGAATCCTCCAGCCCCACCTGTCCCGACTCAATCGCCGCAACGATCTGCTCCAGTTGCGCCACCGCTTCCTCAAACGTCTGTGCCTTCATGCCGTCTCCAATTCAAGTCACGCGGGCGTCGCGCCCGCATTCATTCCATCAAAAAAGTTCTCATCTCGCAGCCAACCACATCCAGCCAACCACATCTCAAAACAACGCCGCCTGCTTCGGCTTACCCACCGTCGACTCAATCACACCATCCGCAACCCGCGTCGTAAGAATATCCCCTTTCGCCACCTCCGCCACCGACCGCACAATCGCCCCACCCTTCGTCGTCGTAATCGAAAAGCCCCGATCCAAAACCGACTGCGGCGAAACCACCCGTAGCTGCGTCGCCAAACCCCCCAGCATCTCGCTCGCCTTATTCACACGCCCCGCCAACGCCGCCCTCAACCGCCCGCACAAATGCTCCACCCGGTCCCGATGCCGCTCCATTCGCGTCCGCGGCGACGAACACTCGAGCCGATGGCCCAGCCGATTCAATACCTCCCCCTTCCGCCGCGTCCCTTCGCTCACCGCGCCCAATAAATTCCGCTGCGCCTCTTCTACCCGCCGCCATCCCTGTGCAATCGCGTGCCGCGGCTCCGTCCGCTCCACCTGCCGCCGCAACATCTCAATCCGGCTCGCGCGATTCCTGATCGCCTCGCCAAGCACTGCATTCAACGCCACGCTCGAACGCTCCACCCCCGACCGCGAATACTCCACCAACCGCCTCATATCCCGCGTCAGCATCGCACTCTTCGATTCCAATTCCCCCACCAGCGCCCGCACATCCGGAATCGTCAATTCCGCCACCCCCGTCGGCGTCGGCCCCCGCAAATCGCCCACCAAATCCGCGATCGTCGTGTCCGGCTCATGCCCAATCCCCGTCGCAATCGGAATCAACGACCCACAAATCGCCCGCGCCACCGCCTCCTCATTAAACGCCCACAAATCCTCCAACGATCCCCCCCCACGCACCAACAAAATCAAATCAATCACCCCCATCTCTTCCATCCCATTCGCGCCGCCCGATCCAGAGTTTTGCGTTTTGAGTTTTGAGTTTTGAGTTTTCCCCTGATGCTCATTCACCAACTCAATCGCCCGCACAATCTCCCCCGCCGCCTGCTCACCCTGCACGCGCACCGGAAACAGCATCACATGCAGACCCGGAAACCGCCGATGCGCCGTCGTCAGCACATCATGTAAAACATCCCCCGTCCTGCTCGTGATAATCACCACCCGCTGCGGCAACTTCGGTATCGCACGCTTCCGCCCCAGCTCAAACAACCCCTCCGCCCTCAACTTCTCACACAGTTGCCGAAACGCCAGTTCCAACCCCCCCGTCCCCTGCGGCAACAATGTTTCCACATACAACTGCAACTTCCCCTGCGGCTCATACAACTTCACCGCCCCACGCGCGATCACCGCCATCCCATCCTTCGGCCGAAACTTCAGCCGCCCCAACCCATCCTTCCACAATACGCAGGGCAACTCCGCCCCCGCCTCCTTCAACGTAAAAAACGCATGACCCCGATCGTACACCCGAAAATTCGACACCTCCCCCGCAATAAAAAACGTCTCCGGCAACGTCCCCGCCAAAACCTGATTCACCAACGCATTCACCGCCCCCACCGACAACGGCTTCGTCGCCGTCCCACACGGCAACCCCATCAACTCCTCCGCCGCCGCCTCCGCCAACGCCTCAATCAACACCCGCTCCTGATCCACACCCAACGGCGGCGCATCAGGATGAAACGCCCCCGCCTTCTCCCCCTTCGCCACCCGCATCGCAGCGCCTCTTCATCGGATCAAACGGTTCTCGTGCCATCGTGGTATCTTAAAGAGACACACGCGAAAATCGAAACGCAAAGTTTTTCGGCTGCGGTATTGCAACTGTTTTTTCGCTACTTACTTATCGCATAAATTCGATCGCGCGGCTGCCGCCCGATGGGAGTGATGGAATGTCTGATGATGAAGTCATGGTTTTCTTGGTCGCGGGAATACTCACGATGATCGCCCTCTGGAGGATTGCCCTTCCGTTGCTGAACGTAAAGACGATGCGCCCATGGTGGGGAAAAATGGCCATCATTGGCACATTTTTCGTTTCAGGCGCGATTCTGCTCACGGTCTTGATGAAACTCGCAGCGCCGGTTGTTCATGGTGATGATGGATATATTGCTCTCTTCTTCACGGTTGGCATTGCTTGCACATTCTTTGTTTTGAATGGAATGGCTATTCTCGGCATCAGTTGGCGCGATGATGCGCTCGAGCGGAAAAATCCCGCCGCGGTTGACGTCACCATCGGTGCGATTCTCGGCAGCACCTTCCTCTTCGCCGGCAGCAACATTGGCGAAGGTCCCACGATCTGGACAACCCTCGGCCCCGCCGCCCTTGCGCTCCTGGTTTGGCTGCTGCTCTGGGCTCTGCTCCAATCCCTCACCCGCATCGCCGAAGCGGTGACCGTCGAACGCGATTTGAGCAGTGGGCTTCGACTCTCGGCGATGCTGCTCTCTAACGGTTTAATACTCGGGCACGCCGCCGCCGGGAACTGGGTGTCCACCGATGACACAATCCACTCCTTCTTAGCCGACGGGTGGCCGGTAATGGCACTCACCATGCTGACGATCATATTGCAATGGAAGTTCTGCCGCGCCCCGGCATATACCAAAGCTTGGCCGCAATTGGCTATCTCCCCGCCGCGCTTGTCCTGATGCTCGGAACCCTCTGGGTTCTATTTCTGGGGAGGTGGTAATGACCACGGTTGCCGCGGGCACCATTATCCCCCTTCTCCGCACGACGAAGTCCGTCAGCCCGGACGCGTTCGCACAAATTCGCCGCAGCATGATGCTCGATCATTGCAAATGGGATCCCCAGGTCGGAGACCGCGGTACGATCGCACCGTTCGCGCTGCGTCTGAGCCACTCCGCATGGAACACGCTTAAGCGGCTCGCGCAAGCTCGCCGCAGAAACCTCCGCTGCAGAAGACAAACTCCTGCATCGCTCAGAACTCTGGCCCACGCTCGCATTTCCCCGTCCCCTTCAAAAAGCGCTCGCTCGCTGGCCCCATCATGGACTTACGCCCTCCGCCGGTCGGATCATGCGCTTCGACTTTCATCCCACGCGCAATGGCTGGAAGATCTCAGAGGTCAATAGCGACGTCCCCGGTGGTTACACCGAAGCGTGGAATCTTCCGCGCCTCCTCGCTGCTCACCTTCCAGACAATCTCGAACCCGCCGGCAACCCCGGTATGACATGGGCACGCAGTATCGCTGCAAAGACCCATGAGGGCCGCGTCGCACTCATTGCCGCCCCCGGCTACATGGAAGATCGGCAGCTCATCATGTTCATGGCGAAGCTGCTCCGCGACGCAGGCTGCGACGCAGAAATCGCGGACATTCGCCAACTCACCTGGCGAGGCGGCCACGCTTACCTGCATCAAAACCACGCCGACACCGCGATTGATGCTGTCCTCCGCTTCTATCAGGCGGAATGGCTCACCAACCGCCCCCGCCCTACCGGATGGCAACACTATTTCGTCGGCGGAAAAACGCCCGTGACCAATCCTCCCGCCGCCATCCTTACCGAGAGTAAAGGCTTCCCGCTCGTCTGGGATCGACTGCGCACCCCCATGGACACGTGGCGAGAACTCCTTCCCGTCACCCGGTCCGTCCATGGCACCCAATGGCGTAACAGCGATCACTGGATTCTCAAAGGCAAGTACAGCAACAACGGTGACGAAGTCATCTTTCCGGACAAAGCCGACCCCGGCACCGTGCGCCGTTTGGCTCGCAGTCTCTGGTGGTCCCCCCGAGCGTGGGTTCTTCAGGAACGCTTCAATGCAACACCGCTCGACACGCCCGCTGGACCAATGAACGCATGCCTCGGTGTCTACGTCGTGGAAGGCGAACCCGTCGGCATCTACGGACGCCTCTCGTCCGGCCCCGTGGTTGATTATGCGGCAATGGATGTGGCGGTACTCATCGACCGCGAAGGAGCCAAGGATGACACGTGAAAAGCTTTTCGACCTCTGGGCACCCCTCGGCGGCCAATGGTCTGATTGGGTAAAACCGGTCCTGTTCGCTCAAATACCACGACGCTGGACGCATGAAGCTACCGGCGCTCGACTTCCCGCCCTCGAACTTGACGGCATTACCCTGACAGGCGGGACCGCCGTTGTCATCGACCTGCCCGGTGACGCCAGCGTCAGCGCCGCGATCGCCCTCCTCCACAAAGGATACCGACCCGTGCCTCTGTTCAACGGAGCGCCAGATGCAGCGGAACCCCCCATTGCCGATGTCGATTCCCCCGCAGTCAGCTATCGCGCGTCGCTCAACCTTTGGCCGCTGATGCGGGCCCTCTGGCTCGGCGCGGAAGAACTGATACATACGCCTCCGCCTCCCGACGCACCGCCTGCATTTCTGCTCGATTCGCGGCGACGCACCGGCGATCGTACCCCGATGCCCGGAATGATTGATAATCGCTGGATCACGTTCCCCACCGACTTTCCATCCGCCAGAGTTCTGTTGGATCGTGGAATCTCCCGTGCCGTGGTCATCACCGGCAGCGCGACAGAGCCGGCAACTGATTTATCCCATACCCTCCTACGCTGGCAGCAGGCCGGCATCGAGATTCAATTGCTGCAAATTGACGGCGATCGCCAGGCGAGGCCCATCACCGTGCGCCAGCCGAACCGTTTCCGCACCGCATGGTATCAATTCACCACCGCGCTGGGTTTTCGTCGCAGTATGCTGGGTGGTTTCGGGGGACACGTGCCACAACCTTCCAGCGGCGGTTGAATCAATGCGCCATAGGCAGCGCCCTTCACGGCCGTATCTCCACTCCCGTCCCCACCCTTAAAATCCCATACAACTCATCAATATCCGCATTCGCCAGCGCAATGCACCCCGCCGTCCCCGTCCGCCCCTCCGCATGACCATGTAAAAAAATCTCCCCGCCCAGCGGCGTATACCACAGCTTCTTCTGATTCTCCTCCAGCGACAAATCCGAATCCAAAGCCGCCAGAATCCCCTCATATTGCTCCCGCGAAATCAGCTTCGACGCCAGCCCCCGCGCCGCATCCTCCCGGTTCGGGTAATCCAACCCCATCGACAGATGAAATTTCGACTGCGGATTCTTGTACACAATATGAAAGTTCCCCACCGGCGTCCGACGATCACCTTCCGTCTCCTTGTCACCCGCGTTGCCTCCCGTGATGCACGGATACGTTTTCACCAGCGTCGCCCCATCAAAAAGCTCCAGCGTGTTCGTGGACTTCCTTACGACAACGCGCGGGTGGGCCAATTCCATCACAGTCCCCTTCGATGCTCGGTAATTCCGGTCCAGCGTATAGACCACCACGCCGATCATGTCGCGAATCGTCTCGCGCGGGTCGGCACAAGTCCAAACCGTCGGCTCCGCGGCCACCGTATAAGCCGTGATCCCCACCTCCCGAAAGCTCCGTGCCGTCCGCAAAAGGTGATAATTCGACGAGCACGCAACCACCGACGTATACCCGCGCGATTCCATGAACGCCTTCGTATTCGCCGCCGTCGCGCACGTGTTCACACCCCACGGATCCAGCGAAAAATCCGTTTCCACAAGCCCATTCGCAAGGCAAACGCCCCGCATCGCCAGCGCTTCATTCCGCATCGGAAGCCCCGCCTTCAACGCCGGCGAAATCGTCCCCGACAACAGCAAATGCCTCGCGAGACCCTTCCGAAACAATCGTATCGCCGCCAGCGTCCGCTCCTCCAGCACCACCGACGCCGTCCCATCCCCCAGCACCCGATTCCCCAAAACCACCGCCACATCCACCGGCCCCGTCGGCGGATGCCCATACGTCAGAACCAAAAACACCCACCACCCAAACGCCGCACTCGGCAACGCCACCAAGGCCGCCCTCCACTGAACCCAACGCGACACCGCTTCCACATGAGGCAACCGCGCCGACGTCCTCACCCATTCCCGCGTCAACAAGGCCCACGCACTCAACACAATCGCGATCAGCAACGTCACCGGAACCGAAAACTCATAAGTGCCCCGCCACACCAACCTGAACCAATACACAGTGTTCGCCAGCAAACACCCAATCATAAAATACGTGGGCCACAGCAGAGCCACCGCCAGCCGACCCGAAAACCCCCTGTTCATCCAACGCGGCCCAACCACTCCCCCGAACCGCGGCCCCGCGCACAACGGAATCAGCAGCACCGTCACCGCCCACACAATCTCTACGAAACCGCCCACCACCCGCCCCAAATCCCGAAGATCAATCCAAAGATCAAACCGATACGTGCATACCGAAAACACCGCCAGCAGCAACACCACCCAATGCAGCCACGCCGTCACCCCCCGCCAACGCACCCGCACCCCCGCACCACCCGCCCCAAAAGCACCCCACGACGAAACGTTGTAAAAATAGCTGCCATCCCCCGAATTGTGCGTTATCCGCGCAGCAAATCAAACCCGCAAACAAAATCACCTCCCAAAAACCCCCACGCCCCAATGTGGCACAGCGGCTCCCATGTGGCACGGCGGCCCCAATGTGGCACGGCGGCCCCCCGCCGTGATCGATCCACAGCCCTCAATGGGCTGTGGATCGATGCAATGTGGCGCAAAAACACGCAACCCCCTCCTCCCGCGCCACACCCGCCAATTCCCCTCCACCGCCACTAATTCTTGAATCACCCCACACTTACCCCTACCATTGATCCATCAGCCGAACCCCCCCGGCTCCTGTGTTTGCGTTTCTTCCACCGAACGGAAAGGCGAGCCATGCATCCCTGCGAACGATGCAACAAACCCGCGACCGTCCACCTCACTGAAATCAGCGGCGGCAAGCCCCACGACATCCACCTCTGCGACACCTGCGCCAGGAAGCCGGCTACGTCCAACAATCCCACGTACCCGTCAACGAACTCCTCAACCAATTCCTCAAATCCCACGCCCAACTCGGCGATGCCCAGACCACTCCGCTGCAACGACTGCGGCATGACCTGGCAGGAATTCAAAGACACCGGCCTCCTCGGCTGCCCCAAAGACTACGAACTCTTCGTCAACCAGCTCGGCGGCGTCGTTGAACGCGCCCAACAAGGCGGCAACCACCACACCGGCAAAACCGTCCACGCCCCCGCGAAAAGTCCGAAAAGAAGACCCCGTCAAACTCCGCCAGGCTCAACTCGCCAAACTCCGCAAAGAACTCGCTCGCGCCGTCGAAGACGAAAGCTACGAACGCGCCGCCCAACTCCGCGACCAAATCAAAACCCTCGAAGAGGCCTAGAATCATGAAACTCACCGACCTCACCAACCAATCCGGCGAATGGCTCGCCGGCACCGGACCCCAGCACGAAATCGTCGTCTCCTCCCGCGTCCGCCTTGCCCGCAACGTCTCCAGCTACCCCTTCATGTCCAAAGCCAACCGCCTCCAACGCACCGAACTCCACAAACTCTGCCGCGAACGCCTCCTCGGCCTCCCCCAAAGCCGACCCGCCTTCTACGTCGATATGGAAAAAACCGACGAAATCGACCGCCAGATGCTCGTCGAACGACACCTCATCTCCAAACAACACGCCGCTGGCGAAGGCTCCCGCGGCGTCGCCATCTCCAACGATGAAGCCGTCAGCGTCATGGTCAACGAAGAAGACCACCTCCGCGTCCAGGTCCTCCGCTCCGGCCTCCAGCTCAAAGAAGCATGGACCGAAGCCGACCGCCTCGACGACGCACTCCAGGAACATCTCGATTTCGCCTTCTCACAACGCTTCGGTTTCCTCACCGCCTGCCCCACCAACCTCGGCACCGGCCTCCGCGTCTCCGTCATGCTCCATCTCCCCGCCCTCAAAATGACCGGCGACATTGAAAAAATATTCCGCGCCGCCAAAGACATGCACCTCGCCGTCCGCGGTCTCTACGGCGAAGGCACCGAAGCCATCGGCGACTTCTACCAAATCTCCAACCAGACCACCCTCGGCCGCTCCGAACAGGAAATCCTCAACGAGTTCAACGACACCATCATCCCCCGCATCATCATGGCCGAAGTCTCCGCCCGGCAAGTCCTCGAAAACGAACGCCCCCTCGCCCTTGATGACAAAATCGGCCGAGCCATCGGCGTCCTCAAACACGCACGACTCCTCTACCAGCGAAGAAACACTCTTCTTCCTCTCCCACCTTCGCCTCGGCGTCGTCATGAAACGCGTCACCGGCCTGGACCTCGCCGCCATCAACTCCCTGTTCCTCCACACCCAGCCGGCCCACCTCCAGCGCCACGTTGGAAAGTCGCTCGACGGCGACGCCCGAAAAGCCGCCCGCGCCGAATTCGTCCGAGGCCGCATCAGCAAAAATAATCTTTAGCACCCACAATCCCACTGCCCGTCCGATACAATGCGCTCGTCCAAGCCCATTCCCAACTCCAAGGTCCTCATGCCCCCATCCCCTCCCCATCCCACCACTCTCCCCAAAAGCCGAATCACCCAGGGCCCCACCGACCACCTCTTCACCGCCAAACTCCTCAACCGCTACAACGTCGCCTACTACCAATGCCGCGACACCGGCTTCATCCAGACCGAAGACCCCTATTGGCTCCCGGAAGCCTATCCCACCCCCATCGCCGCTCTCGACGTCGGCTACGTTCAACGCAACCTCTACATGGCCAACGTCACCCAGATCATTCTCAACGCCTCCTTCACCCCCACCCGCCGCTTCGTCGATTATGGCGGCGGCTGCGGACTCTTCGTCCGCCTCATGCGCGACAAAGGCTTCAACTTCTTCCGCACCGATCCCTTCAGCCCCAATATCTTCGCGCCCTACTTTGAACTCAACCCCGCCGCCGAAACCCCCGCCTCCCTCGAACTCCTCACCGCCTTTGAAGTCTTCGAACATTTACCCGACCCCCTCAAAGACATCGCCGACATGTTCCGGCTCTCCGACTCCATCCTCTTCTCCACCGAACTCCAACCCCCAAAAAAGTTCACCTCTCCCGACGACTGGTGGTACTTCAGCCCCGAACACGGCCAACACATCTCCTTCTACACCGAAAAAACCCTCCGCCACATCGCGCAACAATTCGACACCACCCTCCTTACCAACGGCTCAACCCTCCACCTCCTCACGCGCCGCAAAAACCTCCCCAACCCCTTCAACTCCATCCCCCCCTACCCCCCTCTCCCCAACAGCCTGATCCAACACGATCACGACCTGATCCGCTCTCTCCTCCGCACCGGTTGCACACCCTTCACACAACCCACATAATCACCCGCATTCTCGCACCGAAGAGAAAATATGTTCAACCTCCTCCCCAAAGACACCGTCTTCTACGACCTCTTCGAAGGTCTCGCCACTCACGCCGTCTCCTGCGCCGGACACCTACGAACCCTCGCCGCCAACTTCCCCAACGCCATGGACGAAATCCCCCGCATCCGCCAGGAAGAACACGACGCCGACCAACTCGCCCACCAGGCCCTCGACCGCCTCGACCGCACCTTCATCACCCCCTTCGACCGCGAAGACATCCACGCCCTCGTCGGCGAACTCGACTCCATCGTCGACAACATCAACGCCCTCGCCAAACGCCTCGCCTCCTACCACGTCAAAACCGTCGAGCCCGCCTTCGTCAAGCAGACCGAAATCCTCGTCCAGGCCACCATCGCTCTCGCCGAAGCCGTCAAACTCCTCCGCAAAACCCGCAAGCTCACCGACCTTCAGGCCAAAATCATCGAAGTCCACCGCCTGGAAAACGTCGGCGACGACAACCACCTCGCCGCCATCTCCAAACTCTTTGAAGGCGGCACCGACCCCCTCCACGTCATCAAGTGGAAGGAATTCTTCCAGTTCATCGAAACCGCCATCGACGGCTGCGAAGACGCCACCAACGTCATCGAACGCATCATTCTGAAAAACGGCTGACAACCAGCCCCATCGGTGACACGCCATGCCCATTGAAGGTCGCCCAATCTTGCACACCATGTCCATCTCACGTTCCAACCCCATCTCCTCGCCGCGACCACCCCCTCCGCAACGCCGCTGCCGCTCCCGCCTACAGCCTCACCCTCATCTGTCATCATCATCGGCATCGCCCTCGTCTTCGATTTCCTCAACGGATTCCACGACGCCGCCAACTCCATCGCCACCGTCGTCTCCACCCGCGTCCTCTCCCCCAGCCAGGCCGTCATCTGGGCCGCATTCTTCAACTTCATCGCCGCCTTCCTCTTCGGCACCAAGGTCGCCGGTACCATCGCCGAAAGCTCGTCGATCAACAGATCAGGTCGACGTCTACGTCGTCTTCGGCGGACTCCTCGGCGCCATCATCTGGAACATCATCACCTGGCTCCTGGCGCTCCCCACCTGCTCCTCCCATGCCCTCATCGCCGGCATCGCCGGCGCCGCCATCGCCAAGGCCGGCATTCGGCGTCATCCTCTGGACCGGCTGGATCCCGGTCATCCTCTTCCTCTTCCTCTCGCCCCTCGTCGGTTTCATCCTCGGCATGTTCAACATGATCGTCGTCTCCTGGATCTTCCGCTACTCCACCCCCTCCAGCGTCGATGACCTCTTCCGCCGGCTCCAACTCCTCTCCGCCGGCATCTACTCCCTCGGCCACGGCGGCAACGACGCCCAAAAAACCATGGGCATCATCGTCATGCTCCTCGCCGCCGTCGGACTGCAATACACACTGGACCGTGCCCGACCCCCACTCACTGGCTCAATTCCTCAACCTCTTCGGCCACGACCACACCATCGCCTGGTGGATCATCCTCACCTGCCACGCCGCCATCGCCCTGGGCACCATGTTCGGCGGCTGGCGCATCGTCAAAACCATGGGCTCCGGCATCACCCGCCTTCAACCCGTCGGCGGCTTCTGCGCCGAAACCGCCGCCGCCACCACCATCATCGGCTCCACCTTCAGTGCGGCATCCCCATCTCCACCACCCACGCCATCACCGGCTCCATCCTCGGCGTCGGCACCACGCAAACGCATCCGCGCCGTCCGCTGGATCTGGGGCCAACGCATCGTCATGGCCTGGGTCCTCACCATCCCCTGCTCCGCCTTCATCGCCGCCCTCGCCTACCTCCTCATCCACGCCATCACCCACCTCCTCGCTTAACAGCGGTTGGGACCGACAGCCCTATGTGCCCTCGAACGGGCTTGCCACGTCGCGTCCCCTCACCTCACAACTCCGCCGCGCCGCCAAAAACACCACCGCCGCCCGCTCCACCCCAAACCCCAAAATATCCGACGCCGCCCGCAGGTAATACCCCATCTGCCGCTCATACGACGGCAAATTCCCCTCCCACGTCCCCACCGAATCCGTCTTGTAATCAATAATCTCCGCACGCTTCCCCACCGCATCCACAACCAACAAATCAATCGTCCCACGAATCGTCGGCCAATCCGCCGCATCGCCCTGCCGCTCCGCCTCCGTCACCGGTGCCGACCACGTAAACGCAATCTCCCTCCGAACATGAACCCCCGCCTCGCCCCCCGCCCGCCGCCTCGCCGCCTCAATCACCCGACCCCCAGCCTCGCTCTCCGTCAAAAACCACGTAATCCCCGCCACATCCGCCGCCGCCGCTTCCTCCGCCGGCACCCTCTTATTCTCCACCAGCCGCGCAATCTGCTCCACGATCTCCCCTCCCGTCGAACATCGCACAAAATCCAAAAGCTCCAGAATCCGATGCGTCGCGATCCCTCGCATCTTTGCCTCCTCACTCCCCGCGCTCCTCGTCAGATCCTTTCCCCCACGCCGCGCCAACGAAACCAGCGGCACCCCTTCCCCCCATCCTCCTCCACCCGCGATTTCAATTCCGACACCGTCTGCACCGCCGGCTGCCGCGCCATCGCCTCAAACGGATACACCCCCATCACACGCCCAATCACCTCCTCCACTCCCACCCCGTCCGCACCCATCGAATCCGCAAGCGCCTCACCCGCCTTCAATCGCCGCAGCACTTCATCTTCCCCTCCAGCACCCGCCCCAACCCCCTTCTCTCCCGCCCCGCGCGGATGATGCACCTTCACCACCACCTGCGCTCCTCCTCCCCTCCCGCCCCCGCCTCGCCCCACTGCGTCACCAACGCCCCGCACCCCAGCGCCGGCAACAACCAATCAAAAAACGTCCGCCCCCTCAACAACATATCCTCCGGCAACGGCCCCTCATGCCCCCGCCACTCCGCCCGCGCCGCCGTCAACGCCTCTTCCTTCTTCACATGCCCCGTCAGGATCAAATGATCCCGCGCCCGCGTCAACGCCACATACAACAGCCGCAACTCCTCCGCCCGCGCCGACCGCTTCGTCGCATCCAAATGCACGCCGATGCCGCCGACGGATACAAAACATTCCTCTCCACATCCACCACCTGCAGCCCAATCCCCAAATCCCGATGCACCAGCACCGGCCCCGCATCCCGCATATTCAACACCCCCCCAGCCCCGACACAATCACCACCGGAAACTCCAGCCCCTTCGATTTATGCACCGACATGATCCGCACCACATTCGACGCCTCCGACAACACCGGCGCCTCCCCGAAATCCCCCTCCTGGTCCCGCAACTTCTCAATAAACCGCAAAAACCGGTGCAGACCCTGCTTGCTAAACCCCCAAACCTCAACGCCCGCTGATGCAACGCCTGCAGATTCGCCACCCGCTGCCCACCCGCCTCCAGCCCCGCTAAATACGGCAATAATCTTCGACTCCCCATAAATCTCCGCCAACCCCTCATGCAACGGCCGCGTCCGCAACCACTCCCGCCACCGCCCCAGCTTCCCAAAAAACTCCCCCAACCTCTCCGCCAGCCCCGCATTCAAACGCAGGCACATCCGCCCCGCCATCCCCAACACCCGAACGCACCATCCCCCCCGCCACGTAACGACGCCGCCCCATCCGCAAACGCCACGCTCTTCCGGTCAAACGCCAACCGCACCCTCGCCAGATCATCATGCGAAAACCTCCCATACGGCCCCAGCATCGCCGTCGCCAGCGGAATGTCCTGCTGCGGATTATCCAGCACCTGCAACAACGCCAGCGTGTCCCGCACCTCCGTCGTATCAAAATACCCCGTCGACAAATCCGCATGCATCGGAATCCCCTGCCGCGCCAACGCCCGCGCAAAAATCATCGCCTTGTTCTTCATCGACCGCAGCAAAATCGCGATGTCCCGATACTCCAACCCCCGCACCGTCCCATCCTTCTACCTCACCCCACGCCTCTCCTCCATCAACTCCACAATCCGCCCCGCCACCACCCGCGCCTCCTCCTCCACCGCCGACAAACTCTCCTCCCCAATCTCATCTTCCGTCCCCACATCCTCCCCGCTCCCCCACCCCTCCTCCTCCTCCTCCCGATCCATCACCACCACATGCACCTCCACCGGCCCACCATCCAATACAACCCCTCCGCCCACCGCGCCACCACTCTGCGTTTCACATTTCACGTTTCGAGTTTCAAACCCGCCCCCTCCAACCGCATGCCCCTCCCCATACTCCACCCCCGCCACCTCCACCGTCATCACTCGCTCAAAAATCCCATTCATCACCGCCAGCAATTTCGCCTGCGACCGAAAATTGTGCGGCAACCCCACATAACCCCCACCGCCCGCCGCCGCCGACTCCCGCGCATTCCGCTCCCGCCGCAAAAACAACTCCGGCTCCGCCAGACCGAAACCCATAAATCGACTGCTTCACATCCCCCACCACAAACAAATTCCCCCGCCCCTCAAACCGCTCCGGCGACCGCACCGCCTCCAGCAACGCCGCCTGCAGCGGATTGATATCCTGAAATTCATCCACCAGCACATGATAATACCGCTGCCGCAACTCCGCCCGCCGCCAGACTCCCCTCCTCGCTCAAAAGCTCCAGCGTCAGCCGCTCCAGATCCGAAAAATCCAACCGATTCTGCCCACGCTTCGCCGCCGTATAAACTCTTCCACAAAATCCTCCACCAACGCCAGCAACATCTCCAGCGGCCCCGCCAACCGCCCCAAATCCCGCCCATCAACCCCACATCCGACGCCGCCAACTCCTTGCAAAACTCCTTCCATCGACTTCTTCACTCGCCTCCCACGTCCGCTTCTTCAACGCATCAAAATCCGCCACATCCTTCATCGCCCTGCACGCTCGGCCACTTGTAAACCAACGCCTCCTGCATCCCCCCCAACGCCTCCGCGCCCCTCCGCTCCAACTCCCCGCTCCGCCCACCCGATCAACTCCGCCACCTTCTTCAACTCCGCCGCAATATCATCGTCTCCCGTCACCCGCATCCGCCGCCTCCTCCGCACGCCCGCCGCGCCGTCAACTCCAGCAACCCGCAACTGCCCCGCGATCACCTTCCGAACATACCGCTCCAGCGTCTCCCCGCCCGCCCTCGCCGTACACCTCGCCGCGCCCCTCACATACTCCCGCCGGATCATCCGTGCTCGCCAGCATCTGATGCACCCGCAACACCATCTCCCGGCAATTCCCGTCACTCCCCTGCGCATACGCCTCAAAAAAATCCCCAAACGCCCGCACCTCCCCCGTCTCCGCATCCAGCCGCATGCCACCGCCCCAACACCTCGTCCAACACCTCCTCCCGAATCAGCCGCGCCTCATCCTCATCCATCAGCTCAAACGCCGGATCGATCCCCGCCTCAGAAAAATGCTGCCGCAACACCCGCGCACAAAACGCATGCAACGTCGAAATCGCTCGCCCGCTCCACCATCGCCGCCTGCCGCTGCAGCCACCGCGCCCGTTCCACGCCCGCATTCCCCGCCCCCTTCAACTTCTCCCGAATCGCCCCGCAATCCGCTCCCGCATCTCATTCGCCGCCGCCTCCGTAAACGTCAGCACCAGCAACCCCTCCACCCCACACCCCCCCACCCTCCCCCATCCACCCCGTCGCACACCAGCCGCGCACAACGCTCCGCCAGCACCGCCGTCTTCCCCGACCCCGCCGCCGCCGACACCAACAAATCCCCCCCCACATGCTCAATCGCCCTGCTGCGCCCCCGTCCACCCCATCTCCTCCACCACTATCTCACCACGCGTCACCATACACCCTCACCAATTCCTACCAATTTCTAAATACAAACCACGCGCATCACCCCGCCCCCCCGCCGCCGGCCTCCGTCACCCCCAGCGTCAATCCCATCGCCTGCGAGTACAACCGCATCACCTCCAAAATCGCATCCGTCGCCGTCTGACCCCGATCCACCAACGCCATCACCGTCCCCCCGCCTCCGCACCCCGTGATCCGCGCCCCATAAATCCCCCGCTCCGGTCCCGACTCCATCAACCGATCCACCAGCCAATCCGCCTCCCGGCACGACAACTCCAGCCGCAACCGGTAACTGTGATGACTCGCCAACGCCAACCGACCCGCCCGCTGCAACGTCCGCTGCCGTTCCGCCTCCTCCTCCTGATCGCCCCACCCCGGCATGTCCGCCAGCTCCTCCATCGCCTGCAAAAACTGCTCCGCATGCTCGTGCTCCGCGATCAAATGATCCACCGCCGTCCGCACCCGGTAAAATTTCGCCGCGCCCGCCTCATCCAACACTCCCGCCCCCTCCGCCAACGGCCCGTACGTCCTCAAAAAATCGCTCCCCCGCAACCGCTTCGGCAACAGCGTGCGAAAATACTGCCGATACAACAGCGGACTCGTATTCGCCAAATACCCATGCAACGGCGTATGCGACTGCCCCAAATCCCGATAAATCGTGTCTATAATCCGCACCCCCATCGCGCCCGCTACCCGCAACTCCTCCAACGTCTCCGCTACCCCCCCCCCCCCCCGGCCCCCGCACCGCCCGTATCCAGCGCCAACACCCGCAAGTCCGCCGGTATCGGCACAGGTCCCACCAGCCGATGCGGCTGCGCCGAAAACCGCAACATCGTCCCCGCCTCCGCCAACAAACACGTCAACGCATCAATCACCTGTCCCCTGTCCCCCGCTCCCCCGACTGCCCCACTCAACGACTCCGCACGGCCCACCACCTCCGCCATCGCCGCCGCCTCCATCCGCACCCCACACACATCCGTGATCCCCAATGCCAACGCCGTCAACAACGCCGTCGAACTCCCCTGCCCAGCCCCCACCGGAATCGCACTCTGTATCCGAACCCCCACCCCCGCGGGAGCGCCACCCCCGCCTCCATCAACGCCCGCCACAGCCCCACGATCAGCCCGCCCCACGCCCCACCCGACATCAACACCTCCCCACGCTCAATTCCCTCCAACCCAATCGTCACCTCGCCCCCCCCTCCCTCCTTCCCCGCCGCCTCCATCGCATCGCTATAAACCACAATCGCCCGCCGCTCCCACCTCTGAACCCCCACCGCCACCCGCGCCGGCAACGCCATCTGCGCCACCGTCCCACCCGCCACCGCCCCCATCGCCCCCATCACATCCAACCGCCCCGGCGCCGTCCGCACCCGAATCCCCGCCGCCTCACCACCATCCCCCACAAACGGCCGCGGCAACGCACCTCCCCCCCCTATCAACTCCCCAAGAACCTGTCCAACATCCGATCGCGCCATCCCCGCACTATACGCCAAACCCGCCCTCCTTTGGAGAAGGCCAACACAATACACTCCACACACCCAACCAGACGCCCAAAACATCCCGCCCGCCACCCACCCCCCGTGTGTAGCGTCGTCCCAACGGGACGTATTCCCTCACGCCTCGCGAAGCAACAACGCGCGAAAAAAACTCGCCGTCCCCAAATCCCAAATCCCCCGCAACAACCGCAACGAATACAACGGCATCCCACCCTCAACCGCCTCACCAACTCCTCAAAACCCTCAACATCTCCCTCCACACCACCATCGAATTCCAACAACCCTCCGCCGCGTAACCCGGCCATCCGCCCGCATCGTCGTGTAGCGGCGTCGCAACGCGACGCATTCTTCCCTCAACACCACCAACCCCTCACCCCCCACCAAAGCCCAGCGATTGCAATCCCCACGGCACTTTACCGCGCCCCACCCTCCAACTCCCAAAAAACCACCCCAGCGCTCACCAAATCGTTTAGCCGCCTGCCTCGGGCGGGCGCGTTGGCAAGGCGGCTCAACGCCCCCGCAGCCAAATGTTGACCAACCCACAATGCGTCAAACAACTCACCCAAAACCAAATCCCTCCCAACGCCAACTCGCCGACAAACTCGCCATCCCAAAATCCCAAATCCCCGCCACAACCACAACGAATCCAACGACATCCCCCTCGACCACCTCACCAAACTCCTCGAAGCCTTCAACGTCTCCCTCCGTACCACCATCGAATTCCAACAACCCTCCGCCGCATGACGTAGGCGGCTTCTTGCCTGCTATTCTCGTCTAATTGACCGTCATCAGTGGACATCGGATGATGGAGCTTTATGTCTTAGTACCATTGGAAATTATCGCCATGACTTTTCCCGAACCGAAATATCAAAATTCCGCAGGCCGGCTGTTAGCTCTTTTAACCGCCCCACCTTCGGGTCAAACATTTGCGGAAGTTTTCCCGAAGACTTTCGGTTTACCGATGGCCTCGCAAGATGAAAAGGTAAGGAGTTGTTTTACGGCTCTAGGTGAAATCGAAACCGTCTACCTTGAGTTCAAACGAGACTTAGTCGACGCAACAACCAATGAACAGCAACGTAATGTACTTCTCAGTGGCCTAGCCACGGTTCCACAGTGTTTTTACCCCATGCAATTAAACGCTACATACCGTGGCCTGACGGAGGCCGAGAAGTCTCTCTTGGAAGTATGTGCGACCATGATCAGCCAAGAAGAACCACTGCGCCCCGATGATATCAAAACGATACGCGAGTCTTTGGCTGACCTCCGTAAATTCCTAGAACAGAGCGACATCGCATCTACGTTACGAAAAGTGCTGCTCGATTTGATACGCCTCTCCGAGGACGCCATTTCTCGCTTCAATGTTTATGGCGCCCGTGGCCTCCGCCGCACTTTCAAAACTATGTTAGGTGAGGCTGCAGAGTTTTATGGAAATATGCAGCAATCTTCCGAGGCCGAAAGAGGAAAAAGTGCTGAAGGATGGAAAAAGATAACTCACCATCTAAAAGTATTTGATTCGGTCGCTTCAAAACTCTTGAAGTATCAGCCATTGTTTGAATCGACTGTCCAGCTTTTTATCGGGAGCGGCCACGCGAAATAGACCTACGCTTGCGTGTGCCCGAATTATTTCCAATTTCGCGTGTGCATTAATCAGCAAACTAATCTCTGGAATCTTTTGGTCACGGAGTACAATCGCTCGGCTTACTCGACCGTCAATAAAGCTCCTGAATCCCACAGTAAACACTACGCCCACCTAACCAAAACCGTCGACTCCCGCAAACGTCTTCCTTCGCACCACCACCTAATGCCCGTACTCCCAACAGCGAACAAAGGGAGCTAGTGGGTTCAATCGATGCTCTAGACTCCACGTGGAAAGTACCTGCCTATCCTAGCCAAGCCTGAAGCCGATTCACGCGCACGATCTTCTACCGATTGGGTCGGGATATTGAATGATCTGCGCATTATTGCGCTGACTTCAATTTCTCCCAGGTTTTTAAGCGTCTCTTTCCACGCTGATAGTAGTTCAAAACTGTGCGGCTTCTCAGTAGTTGTGCCGTCCGGATTACTAAACTGGCGCAGGCTTGAAAACGTCATGAAGATCGCGGGTACCCCACTCCACCGCAGGAAAAGCAAACGAAGCAGAGAAAAAATCCTTCGTGGGGCCTTCCCCGCGCCCGGTTGGGTTGACACCAGCACACCGCGCTGCCAGCGTTACAGCGGCCCCAAACACCGAACAATTATATCGAATTGGTGTACCGACGAACCCAGCGGTGACCGGCCCGCTTGCAATTCCAACATGCGGACAAAAGCTAAAAACGTCATGCTCCGCCATTCGCCGTGCGGCTAAGATTGCGTCAATAAACGGATCTTCGGACCCAAACTCTTTTGAAAAAACAAGCATGATTGCATCGCCGATATATTTATCGACGATAACTCCAGAATGACCAATCGCCTCTGCAGTAATCCACGCGAAAAAATGATTCACAAAAATCAGCGTCTCAGTGGCCGTCAGTTCTTGAGTTCGTGATGAGAACGAGGAGATATCGGCGAAGAGAATCGTCGCATCTAGTTCTCGGCCCTTTACGCAAAAATTTTCGAAGCCACCATCATCAAGAAGCCCGTCAATATGCAATGGTTGCGAGATTAGATAATCGTCCAGTGTGTTGTAGTGATACCGCAAGAACCGTCTCCTCGTATCATCCGTTCATTCACTCATCATACAACCGCATCGCCTGTGCATCCTCTTGGCGTCAGAGGATATCCACCATCCCATAAACCAGATCCCTACGCAGTTCCTACGGTTTTTGGCCCTTCTGCCCTTCGTGTTTACCGTCCTCCATCCCCACACACAAAATCGCCCGCATCGCCTCCCTCAACGGCTCCAAATCCCCCGGAAACACCTCATACCTCCCCACCTCATAATGCAGCTCCAACCCCTCATACAACTTGACCCGCCCAAACACCTTTGTTACATTAGTTAGGGTATTGTTCGGATCAGCGAAATGGGGGTCCCGTGCTTCCGCTCGCTCCAATTTCTTCTCGTCCACCCCGTCCTGCACCCCCACCGCCCGCAGCTCCCGCTCCACCGGCAACTCATCCACCTTCCCCTCAAAAATCGCCCGCATCGCCGCCAGTGAATACCCCAGCCGCCGATACTCCCCAATCTTCCGCAGCCGCTCCACATGTGCCTTCCCATAATTCTTCCCGCACCCCTTCCCCAACGACCCCGGCAACAACCCCGCCTTCTTATAAAACCCAATCGCCGACCCCGTCACCCCCGCCATCCCCGCCAATTCCGAAAGTGTGCATCGCCACTCCATGTGTCGCACAATACAATACCAACTCCTCCATTTCCACTCCCCTATTCAACTCCCGCATTCCCGCCGGAAAACTCCTAAACCCTTGTACCCTTGAACCCTGTACCCTTGAACCCTCCCCTGTTACAATCTCCCCTCCCACCTCGGGTTCCAGGAGACAACGCGCCTCCGCCCGCGGTACACCCGCTATGCGTCAGCGCGGTTTCCTTCGGTCGCCTCGGATGTTCCGTCGGCGGCGGAAAAGTCTGCACGCGAAACAGAAAGGTTCTTTTTCTCATGGTCAACATTGCTCTCCTCCGCGACCTCGGCATGGACGATGCCTCCTCACTCGGAGCTATCGAACTCGAATTCAAGGATCAATACGATCCCGAAGCCATCGGCGCACTCCTCGACTCCACCGGCTCCTCCTTTGCCAATGGCACTATCCTCAAAGGTAAAATCGTCAATATCCACGGCGACGACGTCGTCGTCGAAATCGGCCTTAAGTCCGAAGGCGTTCTCTCCCTCCAACGCGAATGGGACCCCGAAGAACAACACGACGTCGAAGTCGGCGATGAAATTACCGTCCTCCTCGAACAGGTCGAATCCGACAACGGCCTCGTCGTCATCTCCAAACGCAAAGCCGACCGAATCACCGGCTGGAACAACATTATTCAAAGCAAAAAAGAAGGCGACCCCGTCTCCGGAAAGGTCACCCGCAAAATCAAGGGCGGACTCCTCGTCGACATCGGCGTCCCCGTCTTCCTCCCCGCCTCCCAGGTCGACATCCGCCGTCCCGCCGACATCGGCGAATACATCGGCCGCACCATCGATGCCGAAATCCTCAAGATCGATCTCGAACGACGCAACATCGTCATCTCTCGCCGCAAGCTCCTCGAAAAACAACGCGGCGAAGCCAAACAAAAACTCTTCGGCGAAATCGTCATCGGCCAGACCCGCAAGGGCACCGTCAAGAACATCGCCGACTTCGGCGCGTTTGTCGATCTCGGCGGCGTCGATGGCCTCCTCCACATCACGGACATGTCCTGGGGACGCATCAACCACCCAAGCGACATGGTCAAACTCGATCAGGAGATCGAGGTCATGGTCCTCAACGTCGACAAGGAAAAAGAAAAGATTGCCCTCGGCCTTAAGCAAAAACAAGCCTCGCCGTGGGAACATGCCGAAGAGAAGTACCCCGTCGCCACCCGCGTCAAGGGCACCGTCACGAACATCATGTCCTATGGTGCTTTCGTGAAGCTCGAAGAAGGCGTCGAAGGACTCGTCCACATCTCCGAAATGAGCTGGACCAAACGCATCAATCACCCCTCCGAAATGGTCTCCGTCGGCGAGGAGATCGAAGTGGTCGTCCTCGACGTCAACAAGACCAAGCAGGAAATCAGCCTCGGCATGAAGCAGACCGAAGCCAATCCCTGGACCCTGCTCGCCGAGAAATATCCCCCCGGAACCGTCATCACCGGCAAGGTCCGCAACCTCACCAACTACGGCGCCTTTGTCGAAATCGAAGAAGGCATCGACGGCCTTCTCCACGTCAGCGATCTCTCCTGGACCAAAAAGGTCGCTCACCCCAGCGAGCTCCTCAAGAAGGGCGACGAGATTCAATGCGTCGTCCTCTCCGTCGATCAGGAAAAGAACCGCGTCGCGCTCGGCCTCAAGCAGATGACCGAAGACCCGTGGCTCCACGCCATCCCCACCAACTACCAGCCCGGCATGATCGTCAAGGGCAAGGTCACCAAGATCACCAACTTCGGCGTCTTCGTCGAACTCGAACCCGGCCTCGAAGGTCTCCTGCACGTCAGCGAGCTCTCCGATGACAAGGTCGAGAACCCAACCGACGTCGTCAAGATCGGCGACGAAGTCGAGGTCAAGATCCTCCGCGTCGATATCGACGACCGCAAGATCGGCCTCTCCCTCAAACGCGCCCAATGGGGTGCCGGCGGCGACCTGAGCACGACCGAGCCGACCGACGATCCCACCAAACCCGGCAAGAAGTACAAGGGCGGCCTCGAAGGCTAAACCGCCCATCTTGCCATCTGAAACCTGAATAGCAGGGCTGTGGAGTTCTCTCCGCAGCCCTTTCTCTTTAACAAGCATTTTACAAGCATGAAATAAATGTAACGGGTTGACATGAAACGTTTATATGGTAGAAACAATGTATACGTCCGCTATTGCGCGGACTTCATACGCCGGGCAGCAGTACACATCACGTTCAGTTTGTTTGTTGTTTTTCAAAATTTGAATCTGTTGGATAAACGTCCAACGGTAATTTTGTCACTCTAATTTCTGGAGGAATGTAGGATGAAACGATTTGTATTAAAGCAAGCCGTCAGCAAGGCCCTGTGCGCTTTGGCAGCGGCCGCCGTCATGTGCAGCGGCGCTGCGGTCCATGCCGCCGGGGCTACGAAAGTCTCGATCAGCGGCGAAGACTTCCTCATCAACGGCGTCCCCACCTACAAGGGCCGCACGTGGAACGGGCATCGCATCGAAGGATTGCTGATGAACTCCCGCATGGTCAATGGAATCTTTGACGATTCCAATCCGTCCACCGTTCACATGTGGGCCTATCCCGATACGCACAAGTGGGATCCGAACCGCAACACCAACGAGTTCGTGGCCGCAATGAGCGACTGGCATGCACACGGGCTGCTGGCGGTTACGGTCAACCTTCAGGGCGGCTCGCCACAGGGTTTCTCACACGGTGCGCAGACGTGGATTAATACCGGCATCGCAAGCAATGGCTCCCTCGTGACCGCCTACATGGCTCGCCTCACGAAAATTCTGGACCGTGCGGATCAATTGGGCATGGTCGTTATCCTCGGCTGCTACTATCAGGGCCAGGATCACCGGGTCAATGGCACCGCGGCGGTCGAGGCCGGCGTGGATAACGTAACCAAGTGGGTGCTGAGCCACGGATATACGAATGTGCTGCTCGAGATCAATAACGAATGCGATCAGCATTACACGAACACCATTCTCCAGCCGAATAACGTCTCACAGTTGATCACGCGGGCGAAGAATATCAGCGTTGGCGGCCACCGCCTTCTGGTGAGCACCAGCTTCAGCCAGGGCGTGCCGCAGAACAACAGCGTGCCGTCCGCTTCGGATTTCGTTCTCGTCCACGGCAATGGCGTGTCCTCTCCCACCACCATTGGTTCGGACGTGCAGAAGATTCGGTCCATCAACGGCAACCACCCCAAGCCGATCGTTTTCAACGAAGACGACCATTACAATTTCACCTCCTCCACCAACAACATGGAGCAGGCCGTCATTAACCATGGCTCATGGGGCTATTTTGATTACCGTATGTCCGGCGAATCGTTCGCCAACGGGTTCCAGAGCATCCCCGCTGACTGGAAGATCGACAGCACGCGGAAAACGCAATTCTTCAACTTCCTAAAGACCGTCACCGGCTTTTAAGAAGCACGAAGTAAAAGGTTTTGGACACAAGAAGGGCCGCGATTTTTAATCGCGGCCCTTTTCTCTTTTCGGTGTGACGCACACTCGCAGCATGACGGTCGATGCGACGACGACGCTCGTCGATTACACCATCGCAAATTGAGCAAAAAGCGTCGGCCAGGGTTTGCCTGGCCGACGCGATAGTGGGGATTGCCGTCGCGGGAATTATTTGAAGTGACCCACGATGGATTTTGAGGCGGCGATCATTTTAAACTGCGTGAGTGCGTTGGTGCTGTTCACATCACCGGTCCACGAGACGAAGCTATGGCCGGTGTCGGGAACAGCGAGCAGTGTAAATGTGATTCCCGCGGGGGCGTATTGGGTGCGGGTAGTCATTCCAAGGGTGGCATCATTGACACGAATTTCAACGCGGTATTCAGGTAGTAATGCGGGGATCAGTTTGCGAACGTTGGTGTCGGAACTGGCCTTGATTCCTTCAATGAAGAGGTTGTCGAGTTCGATGGCACCCGATTCCTGAAAGTGGACGCTGTCGTTGGAGCCATTGGGGTAATTGGCGGACCATTCGCCGGCGGGGAAGATCATGGAGAGGTAAGCAAGCGAGTAGGCTTCGCCGAGAGAGGTGCGGAGGTCGCCCTCCATTTTGTCCATGTCAATGAGAGGCACGCCGAGTTTTGGCGCGAGTTGGCGGGTGGCAATGGGGTAGTTGTGATAGGCGGGATAGATCGTACCGCTGCTGGTCCAACTGTTGCGGTTGACGGTGGCGACGAGGATCGGATGGGCGCCGAGCGCCTTCGTTTCATTCACGAACTTGGTTTCATAATCTTCAAAGGTGGTGAAAGGATCGGTGTGGCGGGGGACATCACCGGCGGCGTCGTTGATGCCGAACTGGATCGTGACATAGTCGCCGGCCTTGATGGTTTTTTTAACTGACGCCCAATTATTGTCGTAGTAACTTTTGGAACTGGAGCCCGAGATCCCCTGATCCATGATGACGACTTTACTGGCATCGAAGAAGTAATGAAGGTCTTGGCCCCAGCCGGTTTTCGGGTAGTAGTTGGCGGGCCAGAGCGCGACGGTGGAGTCGCCGACGGTATGAAGCGTCGTGGCGGCGGAGAGTGACGGGGTGTGGGAGGAGAAACCAATTGCCGCGCAGAAGGCGAGTGACAAAGTCGTGCCGAAATAATGATTTTTCATGTGAACTCCGTAAAACAAAACATCATGGGTGATTGTTATGGGTGATTGTTCGATGTCCCGATGCGAGTGATTTGGGGCGCGACGTGGCAAGCCCGCTGGATGGCAGATCGGGACATGCAACGTGAGAACCAAAAATGCGGGATCGTGGCAAGTATCGAACTTGCCACGATCCGCGCGAGCTTTGAACTTACGTTCCGATGGAATTGGACGTGAGGCTGCTGGTGACGACGAGATCGATGGCGTCATAAGCGATCGAGGGGCTAAGGTAACCGCCGCTGCTCGTGCCTGCATCGACATTGAGGCTGATGGTGTTGGTTCCGGCGGTCAAGACGCCGGCAGGGATGGTGTAGTCCCACGTGAAGTTATAGCCACGGTAAGTGCCGTGGACGAGGGTGCGGGCATCGGGTTCAGGCCCAGACCCCGGGAGTCTGCTGCTCCACTTGCCGCCGTTGACATCAATGAAGTCGCGGCCACCGGCGAAGGTGTCGGTGCTGCCGATACGGAGCGTCAGGCTCTCGGCGGCTTGCGCAGCGGAGAGATTGAACTTGATGGTCGGGATATTCCCGATGTCCTTCCACTGGGCGGCGGGGAAGGTATTGGTGGCGGAGCTGCCGACCGTGAAGGTCACAGGCTTCCAAGGCGTCATGCGGCTATCGGAGGGGTGCATGGTGCGGAACTTGGGACCGTTCATGAATTCGAGCGGTGTGCCGTCCCATGTGCCGACGGTCCAGATGGCATTGGGCTGGGTTTTGACATCGATCATGTTGGCGGTGGTGTTGCGGCCGGCGGAGACGCTGACGGTCTGGGTGCCGACGGCAAGTTCTCCCTGGTAGATCGTCGCGGTGTACGTGCCGGGGAGGACGCCGGTGATGGAGTAAGTGCCGCCGTGGGCTGTGGCCCAATATTGACCGTTGTTGTTGGCAAGAGCGACAACGGTGTTGATGCCTGCGGCGTGAGTGGTGGCGGTGCCGGAGATGCTACCGCGGCCGGAGGCGCCGACATAACCCTTGAGGCCGAGGGTGCTGTACCAGGAGTAGTCGATTCCGCCGGGCGAACCACCGTTGGTAATGGCGATGGAGTAGGCACCCTGAAGGCCGGCACGATAGGTGGCGGGGACAGGCTCGAGTTGGGCGTGGTCAGACCACATATAGTAGGTAATGCCCTGGATGTCGCTGAAGAAAGGGCCTCCGGATTGTTTTTCATGGGAGCTGATGTCGAAGAAGGCGCCGATGCCTTTGCCGGTAAGGCCGAAGCGGTAGGAGCCGGGATCGATCATGCGGGAATTGCCGTAGAATTTGGAGTAGGTGAAACCGGTAGTGGTGTTGACGACGGTATCAGCGGATTCGAGGTTCTTATTACCCGCGGCGTAATTGGAGGGATTGTTGGCATTGTTGCCGCTGGTGAGGACGGTGGTGTTGAAGGGGAAATAGAAGCGGCTTTCACCGGGCCACTTGGAGGTGTAGGTGTCGAGGTAAATGTTGGGGGAGCCTTTTTTGGCGATGTAGTATTGGATGACGCCGTTGACGGCGGTGCCATCGTCGGTGACGACGATCGTGCCGTTGGCGGCGTTTTCGTTGATGCTAAGCTTGCCGCCGAGGCCGGATTCCCAGTGCGCGGTTTTGGTGGTGTCCATCAGTTCGATGCCGTTATGTTTTGTGGAGGTGATATTGGCGTTTTTGTCGATGACGAAGACGGTCCCGCCGCCGGTATCGATGGTGTATCCGCCGCCGGCATTGGCGACGAATCCGAAGGAGAAGAGGGTGCGTTGTTCGAGCGCTTGAAGATAGAGGGAAGAAACCTTGGACCTTCGTTTCCTGTTGAGCAATGCCATGGAGAACCTCCGTCAGAGAAGTGCGTAATGCCGGACTCGGACGCAACACAAGCTGCATCCGGGAAGTGAGCCTACGGATGATTTTGGATAATTCGGAGAAGATGAGGACGGAAGAAAACGCGGCGCGATTGGAGCGTCGAGCCTATGCCATCCACTTGCGAATTTCCGAACCGCCAAGCCAGATTTTTAGATCAACTGCAAACAAAGACAGGTGCAAACGAGACAGGAAAACCTCGAAATTGAAGCGAGATAAGTCGCCTATCAAACCATAATTTAGGGGTTTAATTTCGTCAACCCTTATTTGACAAAAAATTGACCTCCATGACGTTTATTATCTTCCATGACGCGGAAGTAAGGGCGAAAAGTTTACCCATTCTCTCAAATGGGTCGCTTTCGCATATAGGCGAAAACAAAAGCGAGCCGTGGCAAGTAATCGCCGTCGTATCTGACGCATTCACCTTTATCCATTTCGCCAACCAAATTTTTTTGATAAAAAAAGGGCGAGCCTAATGGCTCGCCCCGCACAGCAATGTCCAACAATCAAAATGGCCCGTCTCACTGAGGGTTGGTGATGGTCAGCAGTCCCGGGGTCTGGGGGTTGACGGTGACGCGAATGTCTTTGTATTCGTCAAACGTTCCGGACTGGTGAATTTGGAAAGCGATGGGGCCGGTACGGCCAGCGGTGGGATCCTTGAAATCCAACACTTCAACCGCCTTCGTCTGGAGAGGCTGGGCGACGGCCATGCGAGCGGTGCCGGTGGCGGCATCGACGAGGATTTCAACGCGGCTCCACTCGGTTTTGGAGAAGAAGGGGTTGTGGACGACGGTGAAGAAGGCATTTCCCGAGTCGTTGTGACCCGTGCGGTAATCCCAGTGATAACCGTTGGGAAGCCCGAACTGAAGGGCAGCCAGGGCATCGCGCGTCGGAGGCGGGTTCTGACCAAAGATGAGGGCGGACGCATAGTGCCCGCCAGCGAGATGTCGCACGGAGAAGAGGAGACGGTAGTGCGAGTAGGTGGTAGTAGTGTAGATTTCGCCCCGACCAGCACCGGTGCTAGCCATGGAGGCGTCTTTCACCGTCCAAGAGTTGGCGGGGACCTGAACCCAACCTTTGAGCGTCTTGCCGTCAAAGAGATTGACTGGGTCGGCCTTTGCGAGGCCAGTGGACAGTAACAAAGCCGCCATTGTGAAAAGAACTCGTTTCATTGCACTGTGCTCCTGTTGGATACTTGTCCTAAAACAGGGGTTTCACACGAAACCCAAATCTGAATAAGAGAGTCTAATTAGAGATTTCGCACGACGAGAACTGATGCGACGGGTCGTTAAAGGTGCCGGGATTGGCGACGTAAAAATGAGAAAGGACTGACGAAAAATTTCGGAAACGTTAATGAGGAACGGAATAGGAAATGTCTTCTTTTGGCAAGCATAGTTTCGCATCTTCGGTGCGTCAATGGATTTTCTATCAAAAAAAGGTCAATCCTTTAAAATGTTTGCATAGCGCCTCGGGCAGCGCCAGCCGCATGAATAGGTGTCTCAACGAACTGATGAAAGCTACGATAGTGAATGCAGTTACTATGCTCCGTGCCCGCAATCCTGGAGGTATGCTGGATTTACGTTATCCAGTTCGCCAAACATTTCGTGTCCATAAAAAAAGGGCGAGCCGAGTGGCTCGCCCTGCAATGAAAGAAGTTCTGAAAAAGTGGCTGATCTCACTGCGGATGCGTGATAGTAACCAATACCGCGGGCTGAGGATTCACCGTCACGGACACATCCTTGTATTCATCGAAAGTTCCACTCTGGTGAATTTGGAATGCGATCGGGCTCTTCCGGCCAGCGGTAGGATCTTTGAAATCGAGGACTTCGACAGCCTTGGTCTGGACGGGCTGCGCGACAGCCATCCGGGCAGTGCCCGCGGCGGCATTGACGAGAATTTCAACGCGGCTCCATTCGGTCTTGGAGAATCCCGGATTCTTCACGACCTTAAAGAAGGCAGTCCCAAAGTTGTTGTGGCCCGAGCGGTAATCCCAGTGATAGCCGTTGGGCAGCCCAAACTGGAGGGCGGAGAGGGCATCTTTCAACGGGGGCGGATTAATTCCGAAGATCAAAGCGGATGCGTAATGGCCGCCGGCGACATGTCTCACCGAAAACAGCAGGCGGTAATTGGAGTACGTGGTCGTGGTGTAAATTTCACCGCGTCCGGCACCGGTGCTGGCCATGGCACCGGCTTTCACCGTCCAGGAATTGGCGGGCACCTGAACCCATCCTTTGAGGGTCTTGCCATCAAAGAGTTTTACGGGATCGGCGTTTGCCATACCGGCAGACAACAATAATGCAGCCATTGTGAAAAGAACTCGTTTCATTGCACTGCGCTCCTCTAGACACCTTATCCTAAAACAGGGGCTTCACACGAAACCCGATCTGATTAAGACCTATCTATTGCTCGTCATGTAAATGCGGAAGGGCAAATCATTATGGCGAAGTGGTTAGACGTAGATGGCGACGGCAGCCGCTTAAATCCAGTTGCAAAATAAATACGTTCGCAGAGAGGCACGAAAGGAGATATGACTTCCATCACAAACATAATTGTGTGTCTCCGCGGCGTCAACGGATTTGTCCACGGATTCTTTTTAAATGTTCTTTTGGATATTTTAAGTCGCAGCAGGTGTCTATTTTTGCCATGTCGCGTTGATGTCGGGAATATTGCGTGATGGCTACGATAGGGTGGTGGAGGTACTTGAGCATGACGATACGGGATGGCAGGAAACGAGAGAGCACGGCGTTGATTTGCCTCTGGGCGGCCTTGGGGTGGGCACGGATTGTGTGCGCTGGGACGGGGGAAGGCGTCAATCCCGGAACGGCGGGGGCTACGTTTGAGAATAAGGGAAGCTCGGGCGCGACGGGCGATTCGCTGGTGATTTTTGGCGATCTTTCGCCGGTGAATGGGGCAAGCGGGAGGTATCTTGCGGAGGCGGTGAGGGAGACGAATTTGCTGCGGCCGGCGGCAGTGTTCACGGTGGGCGGGCTTGTGCCGGGGATGACGCGGAGTAGGCAGCGTTACGGAGAGGAGGCACAGGCGGTTCGCGCGGCGATGGGGATGTTGAAAATGCCTTGGTATCCCTGCGCGGGCGGGACGGACGTGATAAGCGGGACGCGGGAGAGTGGGGATCGGTCATGCGAAGAAGCGTACAAAAAGTGGTTTGGGCCGCTGTATTATAGTGTGAATGTGGGAGGGGGCGGCGGGGGGGGGAAGTACGCATGTGGTAGTGCTGGATAGTGAGGAGGGTTTAGTGGGGGGAGAGGGCAACGCCTTCAGTGAGGAACAGTTGGGCTGGCTGAAGGGGGATTTGAACAAGACGTTTGCGGAGACGGAGGCAGGGCGAGCGAAGACGAAATGGGTGGTCGTGCTGGTGCATCGTCCGCTCTGGCGGATGCAGGGCGGCGCGGAAGCGGGAGGCGGGAATTGGGATCGGGTGCATCGTATGCTGGTGGATTTCAATCGGCGGCCGATTGTGAGCGTGGAGGGCAGCGGCGCGATCAGTGAGGGGCCGCGGGTGGCGGGGGTCTGGGCCGGTGATGCGCGGGCGTACTCGAAAGAACCGACGCGGGATGGGATTCGTTACACCGTCGTCGGGGCGACGGCGGCACGGATCGAGCAGGATGCTTCGGTGGCAATTCGACATTTTACTCTGCTGAAATTGGATGATGCCGAGGGCGGGGTTCATCCGGTGATCGTGAAGCTTGGAGTGGGAGGGGGGGGGGGAATAGTGATGCGGGGGAAGCAGGGGCGATTGTCGGGGATGATGTGGTCACGGAGCCTGAGCGGCAAGTGATGGATGTGATCGCGGCGCTGCCTAACGAGGCGTTGGGTGTGGAGGGCGTGGTGGATTTTTCCGCGGGGTCGGCCACGGGGAATCCAGTAGCGGCCAGCACGGAGCCGGGGGCGACAGGGTTGACGATGGTGGTGGGGAATCCGTTGAGTGTGCCTTTGGATGTGCAGGTGCGATTGGCGAGTGCGCGGAATCTGGCGACGGCGACCGAGCGGGAGAATGCGAATGCGTTTGTGGAAAATTTTGATGCGCGCTGGGAGATGGATATCCCGCATCAGATTCGCCATCTGGAGCCGGGGGCGAAGGAGCGTTGGCCGATGCGGTTGATGTGGGGAGGCAAGGTTACGGATGCGGTTCCGGCGCAGGTGGAGTTTGTGGTGCGCTGGGCCGATCCACGGGATGGGGCAGGGCGGGGGGAAGAGGGGGAGCCGGGCGGGGGGGGTGGGGGGGGCGGCATTAAGGAGATCGTGTTGAAGCGGCGCGTGGCGGTGGTGCCGCGCGCGGTAGTGCCGCTGGTGGGTCGAGTGGATATGCAGGGCGATGTGGGTTGGGCGGATGCGGTGCAGGGGGGAGAGGGGGGGGGATGTTTGCGTGGGATGTGCAGCGCGGGGATGCCTTGCAGGAGCGGAGTCCGGAATGGGAGATGATTGCGGATGCGGAGAAGGTCTATGTGCGGGTGAGGGTGGAGGATGGGGTGAAGAGTTATTGGCCGAAGATGGGGTTGGATTGGAAATGGGGCGGGCTGGCGAGTGATGCGGTGAGCGTGGCATGGGCGGATGGGAAGGGTGGGGTGAAGCGGATTTGGGTATTGCCGTTTGGGCCGAAGGGGGCCGAGCTGTGGACGAATGGTGGCGTGGGGACCGGGGGTGGGCGGGGGGGGGGAGGGCAGACGGCATTGGAGCGGTTGCCGGAAAAGACGGGGGTAAGTGCGATTGTTGATGCGCGGACGGAGGGTTACACGGTGGTGGTTGCGTTGCCGCGAGGTTTGTTGTTTGGCGGGCGCAGGGATGTGCGGATGAATATCAGTGTCAGCAATAATGATGAGGGGGCGGAGACGTGGGTGCGGAGTTGGGCGAAGGAGGAAGGAGGGCCGGAGGGATGGGGACTTGTGACGGTGGAAACGCCGGCGACAACGGTCCCCGCAACACAACCACGAAGGGCGGTCGTTCAACCCTGATCGCGGAAGATGTAAAGCAGGACGCAAAGGACCGCGGTGATCGACCACAGGATGGCAGGCGAGTAGATGAAAAGCGGGTAGATGGACATCGCGCCACCGGCGGCGAGGGGGATGAACTTGGCGGCTTTTTGCCGTAGAGGAAGATGCCGGCACCCAGGGCGCTGACAAACATACCGGAGAGAAGTGCGGAAGCGGAAAAGTCCATGCGGATGTTATCGGCTATTTTAAGGTGGGATTTCAATCCTTTAGTGGTTTCGTTTACGGGGTGGAATGCTTGAGAAGTGGATGTTTTCCGAGCCGCGCCCGTGAGAAAGCGGTTTTCGCGGGTTGCAACGACCGCTTTCTTACAGGCGCGGCTCGGATCCTTACTTCCCAGTAGCTCTTAAGGCATGCTTGGCTTGGTCTCTGCCGGGGCCGTCATTGCCGGTTCCGTCGCTGCCGGTGCGCCGAGCCATTCGGTGAGCGTCGGCTTAATTGCGTCGGCCCAGATTTGGTAGCCCTTGGCGTTCGGGTGCAGAAGATCGGGCATGATCGCCTTGAACTCGGGCGTGCCGGGCGTGGGGAATTTGTCATTGATGTTCAGGAATTTCACATGCTCACCATCGTCGAAGGTGGCGATGATTTTGTTCGCGCCTTCATTGGCTTTGCGTTTTTTGTCGGGCGGGTTGTCCTTGGAAACGTCGCCTCGGGGGAAGATTGCGAGCAAAAGAATTTTCGCCTGCGGTTCCTTGTCACGGAATTCCTTGACGATGGCTTTGACACCGGCGGCGATTTCTTCGGAGGTGTAATCGGCCGAGTTATTGGTGCCGATCATGAGGACGACGGCCTTGGGGGTGACGCCGTCAAGTTCGCCGTTTTCTAGGCGGTAGAGGACATGTTCGGTGCGGTCCCCGGAGATGCCGAAGTTGCCGGGCTTCCAGCCGAGGAATTCCTTGTCCCAGACGAGCTTGCCGAACTTTTTGCCGTTGGTCCACTGGTCGGTGATGGAATCGCCTTCGAAATAGAGGTCGATGTTGCCTTTTTTGGCGAGGGCGACGAGTGCGTCGTGGCGTTTCATCCAGCCGCTGTCGGGCAGCCCGGTGCGGGCATTGGGGCGAGGATTGGGACGATCGGTCGGAGGAAGAGGCAGCTTTATTCTTGTGGCTGGGACGGTGGTGGGGATGGAAGGCGCGGTGACGTCGATGGCTGCGGAGAGGGACGAACCCCCGACCGTGGCCAACAGGGTCGTTACGAGGGTCGCGAAAAAAAACCGGCGGCAAGCATTCATGAAATCTCCTCTTTCCGTTTATGAATTTCGACAAGGCCAGGCGCTGAAATGAGGACGCCAATGGCGGGCCATTGTAAGCGAGGAATTCTCCTATCGCCACGATAGACATTGACCTTGCAATGCAGTTTTCGACCCCCTATGCTCAAGAACTTTCGCCACAAGGGGCCTATTCCATGTCTGTCGTCACACCGCCCGGCGTCTCTTCTTCGCCCAGCCCTGAGCCTGCGCCCGGGGCACGTTACAACTTGACGCATTTAAAGCAGCTTGAGGCGGAGTCGATTCACATCATTCGTGAAGTCGTCGCGGAGTCCGCCAACCCGGTGATGCTTTACTCCATCGGCAAAGACTCGTCGGTGATGGTGCGGCTCGCCCAAAAAGCTTTCTCGCCAGGCAGGCTTCCATTTCCGCTGTTGCACATCGACACGACCTGGAAATTTCGCGAGATGACCCGTTTCCGCGACCAGTTCTGCAAAGAGAATAATTTTAATCTGCTTGTCCATACCAATCAGGACGGCATTCGCGATGGAATCAACCCGTTCGATCACGGCTCCAACAAATATACCGACATCATGAAAACCGCCGCCCTGCGTCAGGCGCTCGACAAGGGCGGCTACGATGCGGCGTTTGGCGGGGCGCGCGCGATGAGGAAAAATCCGCGCGAAGGAACGGGTCTATTCCACTCGCGACAAAAACCATAAATGGGGACCCGAAAAATCAACGCCCGGAACTTTGGAACCTTTACAACGGCAAGGTGAATCCCGGCGAATCGATCCGGGTCTTTCCGTTGTCCAACTGGACCGAGCTGGATGTGTGGCAGTACATCTATCTGGAAAATATTCCGATTATTCCGCTTTATTTCGCGGCGGTTCGGCCCGTGGTGGAACGCAACGGCGTGCTCATCATGGTGGACGATGAGCGCATGCGGCTCCATCCCGGCGAAGTTCCGATGAAGAAGCTGGTGCGATTCCGGACGCTGGGCTGCTATCCCCTCACCGGTGCCGTCGAATCACCGGCGACCACCCTGCCGGAAATCATCGAGGAAATGCTGGTCGCGAAAAACTCCGAACGGCAGGGCCGCGTCATCGACTACGACGAGGCCGGCTCGATGGAGCAAAAGAAGCGGGAGGGGTATTTTTGAGAGACGGAATGAATGCAGGTTCCGCTACAATGCTGGGCGAAAGCGAGGTCTCTATGGTCACAGGACGAATCGTCGAAGGATCGGCACGGGAGATTGCGGAGAAAATCACGCAAATGGTGGGAGACCGTCGAGTCACTGTGATGTTGATGGAAAACAGCCCTATCGCTGCGGCACCTCCGGTGAGCGATGAGGAATTTGAACGCATTATGGCCGAAATCGCCAAGGATGCTGTTTCCGTGCCACATGTGGATGATTCGCGCGAAGGTATTTATACGCGGCAGGACGGCGAATGATCCTGCTTGATACCAACATTCTTGTTCGCCTGGCCAATGCAAAGGATGTTGATTACAAAACCACTCATTCGGCCATTGCCGGTTGTCGAAAAAATGGGAAACAGTTGTTCATCGCTAATCAATCGCTTCATGAATTTTGGGTAGTCGCCACACGCCCGCCACACAAAAATGGAATGGGCATGTCCACGGTGAAGGTTGATCAGTATGTTGGACGCTTTTTGCGCGTCTTCACTCCGCTGACGGACCCCGATCAACTGTTTTCAGAATGGCGGAATCTTGTGAATGCGCACGGCATCACCGGACTTCGCGCTTATGATGTGCGACTCGCGGCGATCGTAAAAACCTTCGGATTATGGGGATTAATGACGTACAACCTCGCAGACTTCAAAGACTTGCCGGTAAGGCTTGTCGATCCGAAGGATAGATCCACTTGGTAACGTTTAACGTTTTATCACGAGACAACCTGATGACCCTCGCACCCCACAACGAATCCATCCACGACTACCTCGACCGCCACCAGCGTAAAGAATTGCTGCGCTTCCTCACCTGCGGCTCCGTCGACGACGGGAAATCCACCCTCATCGGTCGCCTGCTCCACGACACAAAGGGCATCTACGAAGACCAACTCGCCGCCGTCAAAAAAGACTCCGTCAAGCATGGCACCACCGGCGAAGGACAGATCGACCTCGCCCTCCTCACCGACGGCCTCCGCGCCGAGCGCGAACAAGGCATCACCATTGACGTCGCTTACCGCTACTTCTCCACCGACAAACGCAAGTTCATTATTGCCGACACGCCCGGCCACGAGCAGTACACGCGCAACATGGCGACGGGAGCCTCGACGTGCCAACTTGCCATTATCCTTGTCGACGCTCGCCACGGTGTGCAGGTGCAGACCAAGCGACACTCGTTCATTTGCTCGCTGCTGGGCATTAAACACCTCGTCATCGCAATCAATAAAATGGATATTGTCGGCTTTTCACGGGAACGGTTTGAAGAGATTCGCAAAGAGTACGAAGCCTTCGTCGCACCGCTGGGCATCCGCGACATTGTCTTCATGCCCATGTCCGCCCTCGTCGGCGACAACGTCGTTGAGCCTTCCAAAAACATGCCCTGGTACACCGGGCCGACGCTGCTGCAGCATCTTGAAACCGTTTCCATCGCCGGCGACCGCAACCTCTCCGACCTCCGCTTTCCCGTTCAACTCGTCCTCCGTCCGAATCTGAATTTCCGTGGTTTCGCCGGCACCATCGCGTCCGGAATTGTGCGCAAAGGCGACCTTGTCAAAGTCCTTCCCTCCGGAAAAACCAGCCGCGTGAAATCGATCGTGACCTTTGAAGGCGAGATCGCCGAAGCATTCGCGCCGATGAGCATCACGCTGACGCTGGAAGATGAGATCGACATCTCGCGCGGCGACATGCTCGTTCACGCCGCCGTCGAGCCGGGCCGCCGCGCCGGAGGTTGCGGCCAATATTGACGCCATGATCGTCTGGATGAACGAACAACCATTCGCGCCGGGAAAAGCTATTGGTTCAAGCAGACCACGCGCGTCGTCACCGGGGCTATGACGGAACTCACCTACGCAGTGGACGTCAACACGCTGGAAGAAAAACCCGCAGGCAGGCTCAATCTGAACGAAGTTGGTCGCGTCACGCTCACACTTTCCACGCCGCTGGTCTTCGATCCCTACCCGGCGAATTCCGCGACAGGGGGCTTCATCATCATCGACCGCCTGACGAACACGACCGTGGGCGCAGGCATGATCGTCGGCCGCGGAAAAACAATCGATGCCGCCAATCGCGGCCGCGTCACGCAGGAAGAAAAAGAAATCCGTCTCGGCCAGCGCGGGGCGGTGGTCTGGTGCGCCGGGTTGTCGCGGACGCCATCGAGCGCGCTCTTTTTGAGGAAGCTCGCACAATTATCCGACTCGACGCGGCTGACGTGGGGGCCATGGCGACCCTCACCGCGATACTGCGGGCGGCGACGGAGCAGGGGCTCATCGTGATCGTCGTAAGCGATGCCGCGCCGGACGCGGCACTGCAGCAATCGCTGGGAAAACGGCTCGTGGTGATCGATGAGTCCGATGCTTCCGCGGCAGTGAAGAATCTTCGGCAACTCGGAGTCGGAGCCGCTGAGGAGGCGACGGGCGGGGAAGGGATCTGAGCGACTGAGCGACAAAGTCATCGCCTTTTTCAGGCAAGGGGGGGGGGGGTACTACGCCCCGCTATCGATTGTCTCGCGCATGCGCATCAGCGCATCGTCGCGTTTCATTTTGGGTACATCGCGGTAGGTTCCGTTCACCCGATCGAAGGGACACAGGCTCGCAAAGTCGCACTCAGTGCAAGGCACCTGCTGCTTGTCGCGATAGGGAACAGGCGCGATCTCTCCGCGCATGAGGTCGTCGACCATTCGGCCGATCTTGTGGCGGACGTACGCGAGCATGGTCTTAAAATCGTCATGGGCGATCATGTCGCCTCGCTTGGGGATGGCACCGTCCGCGTTGAAGCCGATGTCGAACCAGTCGCTCTTGCCTCCCGCATCCTCGTGGGGGCCGACGGCTCGATCCAAATGCGCGGCACCTTCGGCATCGACGACGCCGGCGGTTTCCGCGTCTGATAAAACGCATCGCTCTCGGGATCGGCCGCGTCAGCGAGCCGCTTGACACTCTCTCGCTTCATGCCCAACGGCACATACAAAGCCGCGATCGCCTCCCGCCCGCCCCCTCCGCCCCCCGCCCCAAGCGATTCCATCACCAGCGCATACACCGGCAATTGCAGGGCAAGCCCCCAATACACCAGATACATTTCCAAGCTCTTCTTGCTCGCGCTCTTGTAATCAATCACCGCCACTTTTCGCCCCGCCGCATCCACCCGATCAATCTTGCCGTTCAACTCCACGACATGTTCATTGGACGTCTCAATTTTCAGCACGGGCAAATTCACCAATCGCCCTTCCCCACTGCCCGCCTTCTTGTCGGCATCGCTTGGCCTTCCCCCCCTATCGCCAAACGTCACCTCCACGCCGATGGGCCGCAGATCGCCCGCACATGCTCGCCGCCGCTGGCCTTCCAGCAGGATTCCGAGCACTCGTTTGGTGCGCGCCGCATTTTCTCATACGCGGGCGTCCGTTCCGCCAGCTCCTGATGGAGTTCCGCGCTGGCGGCATCCACCTCCGCCTCCAGGGTCTGTCGCAGCGTGCGCACATCACACTCGGGCCAGCCTCCAAGCGTTCCCGCTTTCCCCTCCATGATCTTCAAATAGACCTTCTCGAGAATGCGGTGATACAACACGCCAAGATTCAGCGTGTCCATCTCCATCATTGCGCGTGGCCGCAGGCCGAGGGTGTAGTGCATGAAGTATTGAAGCGGGCAAGCGGCGAATTTTTCGAGTTGGCTGACGCTCATTCGCAGGTCGCGACCGGGGGGATAAAACCGCTGCGCCATTTCGTGCGCCAATCGGGGCGGAGCCTTTTCGCCCACGGCGAGCCAGACGCGCTCCCGTGCGGTCACCAGATCGACATCGGCGGTTCCCATCAGCCACTCATAAACACCCGCCATCGCGTCATTGACCGGCGCGGCTTCCAACGTTTCCTGGCGGCGGCGAATCGCCTCACGGGTCCACGTCACGGCCCCCGCGAGAAGATCATCGACGGTCCCGATTCGATCGATCGCCGTTCGGCTTCCGGCATCAAATTTTCGCGAGATAATCGCATCGCCCAGCAGATCGCGGAGTCGCTGCACATAGCGGCTGCGGCCGACAGCGCGGCCCCGGCGATCCGCGACCGGGTAGCTGACGACCAACCGCTCACTCGCTCGCGTCAGGGCGGTGTAATCGAAAAATGGCATCTCCATGAGTTGGCGCTCAGAACCCTCGCCGATCGGGACCCGCTGCGTGTTGATTGAAGAAATCTCGCTGGCCGTCGGAGAGAATCGGATCCTCCTCGGCGACTTTGGGAAATTGGCCCTCCACCGCGCCGATCAAAATACAAACGCGCATGCGCCGGGACGCGGGAGCGCGTCACCGAACTCACCAACACTTGATCCACCGTGGGAGGAATCAACCCGAGGGTGAGCGTCTCGAGCGCCGCGTCGAGAATGCGCAAAACTCCGCAAGCGTGCGAGGCCGCCCTTTTAAAAGAGAGGCGAGCATGGTGAGAAGTTCCTGCACCTGCCGCCAGACCTGCTCGTGGACCTGCGCCAGTTCCGCGTCACCGTTTTTATGAGCGACGTCGATCCATTGTTGGATCGACTGTTCCACGCCGAGGCCCTTCAGGAGCGCCTGCAGCCACGCGACAGGTTCGGGACCGCCGGCCTGTGCGGTTGACCAATCTCCCCAGACTTTTTCGCGAGCGCATTGACGTGCGCGAGCAACACGCGGGCGTCCTCGCGCACCGGTATGCCGGCATCCTCATCCTTCTGGTTTGGGGCGACCCATCGCCATTCTCCCGACCAGGGAATTCGCGTGATGCCGTGGCCAATCACATAATTTTCCACGACCGCCACGTCCCCTTCGTCAATCCCCGCGAGCCCGGTCTTCAGGTACAACAGGACTTCGTCCTGATCCCAGCGGCTCATTTCAATGGCGACGGCACTCCGCAGCAGTTCCACGAGAGGGTGGTGCGCGATGCTTCGCCTTTGGTCGATGAAATGAGGAATTTGATGCTCGGCGAAAATTCGGCTGATCGCGTCGTGAGTCCCCTCGAGATCCGGCACCATCAATCCAATGTCACGATAGCGGAGCGGATGTTGTTCTATCCCATCGCCTCGAACCACCCACTCCCGAATCGCCTGGGCCGCCACCCGGACCTCGGTTTCGGGATCGCTGCATTCCCAAATTTCCACACTTCCCGTGCGCTCCGTTTTCTCCGCCGTTTCCACACGGCTGTCTCCCGCGTGAGAATCATCGCCGAACAATGAAGACTCCACGCGCTGCAGCGACGCGGTGGCAAACCGGTGCCGCACCCGCAAGGCCATGGTCCCCTCCACCCGCACCTTGTGCTTCCCGCATGCGTCGATCAATCGGCAATACAACCGCTCGGTACGCGCGAACAGCCCCATCTCCTCGGGCGGCGAGGCAAGTCGCGGATCGCCCTGCTGTCCGGATCGGCAAGCAATGTCACGGTCACTCCAGCCGTGTGCTCCGCCAGCGCCATGAGCAATCGAATTTCCAGGGCGGACATTGCGGAGAATCCATCCACCCATATGCGAGCCTTGCCTCCCTCGCCGTTTGACCCTCCGGTTATCAGCGGAGCTTCACCGGCGCGAAGTGCCGCATGGTGCATGATTTTCTCGAGATCCCACACCTCGCCGGAGGCACCGCCCTCAATGACGCCCGTCCACGCATCCAGCACGACAGCCAAATCGGAAAACTTCCGTGCCGTCAGGGGATCCAGGTCAGGTGCCTGGGCGAGAGGCGCATCGATACCCCGGAATGTCCATGCTGCCGCAGCTCGCGAAGTGTCGCATCCAACTTTTTGACAAAGCCCGGTCGATCCGCGACGCCCGCGAAGACCTGCAATTTTTCGCGCACGCCGCGGACGGTTTCCTCGAGCAACACGATTCGCGCCAGATCGCCCAGCGGCTTCACGCGGTCACTCTCAATAAATCCGACCGCGCGTCCAATCAACGCCGCGAGCCGCCGAAAACTGACCACTTGCGCACGAAACGCCCCTACCCCCGCGAACAGCATGCGTTCCGCGGTGAACGTCGCCTGCTCCGGCGTGATCCACAAGAGCGCCCCCCAGGGGATCGCGCAGGTCATTTCCGCGCGAATCTCCGCTGCGCATGCCGCGCTTTTGCCTGTGCCCGCCCGTCCGATGAGAAATCGCACGCCCACATTGTGCTCCAATGCCGATCCAGAAAACGAGTCTATCTTTCGCCTCGTTGGATGACCACCCATGCGTGCGCAAAAAAAATCCCCTGTTGGCAACGCCAGCCAGGGGTGTTCTCTCTCTCCCTCAGCGGTTCTCCGCCGGGGTTACTTTTACTTACGACTTAGTTACTATGGCAAACGCCCGAGGCGAATACAAACGAATTGCAGCAATTTATGCGCGTTTTTTGCTTTTCCCACGGTACGTCACATAAAAGTGATCTTCCTTCCTCCAGAACGTCTATAGCAACCTCAACCCATTACCTCCCCGAACGGACCCCGATGAGCCCACCCGCTGCTCCTTCCTCTCTCCCGCGCATCGTCGCCATCGACACCAGCGGCCGCCAAGGCTCCGTCGCCGTCGCCCATGGGCCCGCTCTTCTCGCCGCCCAACAACTCTCCGAAGGCAACCGTCACGCCACCGAACTCATGCCCGCGATCCAAGCCCTCACACAAGCCCAAGGCTGGAAGCCCCGCCATATCGATCACATCTACCTCTCCCTCGGCCCCGGCAGCTTCACCGGCCTCCGCATCGCCGTCGCCATCGCACGCGCCCTCGCCCACGCCATCGGCGAACGCTGCAAAATCGTCGGCGTCCCCACCCTCGACGTCATCGCACACAACACTCCCCCCCACTTCGCCTACGCACTCCCCATCCTCGACGCCAAACGCAACCAGGTCTTCTCCGCCCGCTACCAGCGAACTCCGAACGGCACCCTCCACCGCATTGCCGACGCCGCGCTCATCAACCCCGAAACCTTCCTCGCCGAAACCCTCTCCCTCGCCGCTGATGCCCCCATCGCGATTTTAGGCGAAGGCGTTGACTACCATCGCGCCGCACTCTTCTCCCAAAACCACCCCACGGTCGTTGAACTCGACCGCACCCTCTGGCCCGGCCGCGCCGAAGTCGTTCACCGACTCGGCTACCCGCTCGCCCTCACCGGCCAATTCACCCCCCCCCACGCCCTCCTCCCCCTTTACATCCGCCTCCCCGAAGCCGAAGAAGTCTGGCGCAAAAAACACAACCTTCCCACCCCCCCCTTTTAGCGGTCGCCCCCGGGGCGACCCTTCATACATCACCCGCGCACGCACTCAAAAAATACGAAAAAAGGTCGCCCAAGGGCGACCGCTAAAAAACATTGCACTGCGCCCGCTTATTTCGCGTACCGAATCTCCACCCTGAAATCCGCCGCCGCAGACAAACTCGTGAACTCAATCTGCGAGATTCCCTTCCGCGGAATCGACACAAACTGTCGGCTGCTCGGCGGCGCAATCAGCACCCCCCGCGCATCATAAAAGTAATAAACAAAATCAATCGGCAAGTCCCGGTCCGCAAGGTTCCGAATCGGAATGTCCACGCGCAACTGACCTGCCCCAACCCGGCTCACGATCGGTGCCTGCACCCGTATCAGGTTCTGCAGGAGATACGCCTCCACATGCACCTGCGGATAGTCCGGAAGCGGATCCTGATATGCCGGTATCGGATCCGTACACGCGCTCATCGCCAACGCCAGTGGCAACAAGGCACCCAACCCATACACTCTTTTCAACATGAATTTCTCCGCGAAAGTGTTCCGTTTCTGCAAATCATTCAACAACCATCTCACGCGCACCATCACATTCTCTAAAAACGATCGGAGGGAGATATTTCCGAGACGCGCCCGTCAGGAAGCGTTCTTTTGCCTTTTCACGACACGCCCGAGAAACGCTTCCGCACACGTCTCTCACCGGCCCGGTGCCGAAGGAGCGGCAGGAGGGGCGGGGGGGGGAGGCGGCTGCATGCTCGGATCATATCCCGGCGGCGGCAGCGGCTTGGGATACGCTTGCGGCTGATACGCACTCGGCTCCGTCGCGCTCGGTATCTCCACGCGCCGCACCGGCTGATTGTGACAAGCCAACATCGAGAGAGCCCCTACCCCAATCGCTGCACCTGCGAAAAACAGTTTCATCCGCAACTCCTAAATGACTCGAATCACCCCATCCTACCCGACTAAACCTGAGCCCGAAAGATCAGCCTCGCTACCTCTTAAACGCTTCTGCGAATACCCTCACGAATTCCTCATAAATTCACGTTGAAAAAGCCCTTCTGCCGATAATAATCGAACGGACAGCCTCATCACGCTATCCAGCAGCTTTTCCGACGCCCTGCGGGCAATTGACCCGTCCCGATTGTTTGGGTATCGTGAACCCCCAATAGCTGAGGATGACGCTGCTGAGGATGACGCTATGGCTTGTCCCGAAAGTCGTCCGTGAATTGCACCCCTCGTGGTCTCAATTCGCCGCCGTTTCGGTCAAAGACGTCGCCTTCTCTAGGACACCCGGTCCGCAGGAAGGTCAGTGGGACGTAATCAAGTCCTCATCCCGCGAAGTACCTGCGGGATTGAGGATCCTCAAAACAGGATGGAAAACCTATGGCCCAGTTGCAAAATCTCCCAGCCTCCAAGTGGGAGCAGGTCGCAACCCCCCGTAGAAACGTGGACGTACCCGAAGGCCTCTGGCTCAAGTGCCCCGAATGCGCCGCCATGATCTATCGCAAGACCATGGAAGAGCAGCAGCACACCTGCCCTGACTGCCGCTACCATTTCCGCGTCGGTGCCGCCGCCCGAATCGACATGCTCGTCGATCCCGGCTCCTTTGAAGAAATGGATGCCGACGCCGCCCCCCGCGATATCCTCAAATTCACCGATAAAAAATCATACGCAAAACGACTCGTCGACGAACAAGCCAAGACCGGCACCAAAGACGGCCTCCGCGCCGGCCGGGCCTTCATCAAAGGCCGCCCCATGATCGTCGCCGTGATGGATTTCGCCTTCATGGCCGGTTCCATGGGTGCCGTCGTCGGCGAAAAGCTCACCCGCGCCATCGAACGCGCCACCCGCGAAAATCTTCCCCTCCTCGTCATCTGCTGCTCCGGCGGTGCCCGCATGCAGGAATCCACCATCTCCCTCATGCAAATGGCGAAAACCTCCGCCGCTCTTGCCCGCTTCGACGAAGTCGGCGGACTCTTTATCTCCGTGCTCGCCGACCCCACCTACGGCGGCACCACCGCCTCCTTCGCCATGCTCGGCGACGTCATCTTCGCCGAGCCCAAAGCCATGATCGGCTTCGCAGGCCCGCGCGTCATCGCCAGCACCATCCGCGCCGAACTCCCCCAAGGCTTCCAGACCTCCGAGTTCCTCCGCGAAAAAGGCTTCGTTGACAAGATTGTCGCCCGCCAGGAACTCCGCAGCGAAATCGCCCGCGTCATCGATTACTGCGGCAAATAACTGGCCCGCCCCTCACCGCCATCACCCCCCCGCGATCGCCCCCACAATCCAAAACGGCTCCCGACCTGACGCCACCGCTTCCGGCAACGGCGCGTCCGCCGCCTCATGCGACAAATCCTGCTCGCACGCGAAAAACCGCACAAACGCACGCCGCTCTCCCGTCCCCTGATCCCGAATCGTCCCCCGCAACATCGGATAACGCGCTTCCAACGCATCCACCACCGACCGCTGCGTCACCGAACCCTCCACCTCCACCGGAACCTCCCCCGCACCGAGCTTCGCCAGCGTCCGCAGATGCTGCGGCAATATCACACGGATCATCGCAATGTCTGAACCTCCACCGATACCACCGGCGGAAGATCACGCACAATCGACACCCAGTTGTCGCCCGAATCCGCCGACGCATACACCTGCCCGCCCGTCGTCCCGAAATACACCCCGCACGAATCGAGCGAATCAATCGCCATCGCATCCCGCAGCACATTCACATAACAATCCTGTTGCGGCAACCCTTTCGTCAACGCCTCCCACTCGTTCCCCCCCTTGCGGCTCCGATAGACCCGCAGCTTTCCCTCCGGCGGATAGTGCTCCGAATCGCTCTTGATCGGCACCACATACACCGTCTCCGGCTCGTGCGCGTGAACATCAATCACAAAGCCAAAATCCGTCGGCAAATTCCCGCTCACCTCATGCCACGAATCCCCCGCATCGTCGCTGCGCATCACGTCCCAATGCTTCTGCATGAAAAGCACATTCGGCCGCGACCCATGCTGCGCAATGCGATGCACGCAATGGCCAACCTCGGCGGCTGGATCGGGAATGTATTCCGACCTCAGCCCGCGATTGATCGGCCGCCACGTCTTCCCGCCGTCATCCGTCCGAAACGCCCCCGCCGCCGAGATCGCCACAAACATCCGCTTGGGATCGCTCGGATCGAGCAAAATCGTATGCAGGCACATGCCCCCCGCGCCCGGCTGCCAGCGCGAACCCGACCCATGGCCGCGCAGCCCCGACAGTTCCTGCCACGTCTGCCCCCCGTCGCCCGACCGGAACAACGCTGCATCCTCAACGCCCGCATAGACTGTCTCCGGATCCGTCAGCGACGGTTCCAGATGCCAGACCCGCTTGAACTCCCACGGGTGCGGCTTGCCGTCGTACCATTGATGCGTGCCCACCTCTCCCTCATAAGCGAACTTGTTGCCCACCGCCTCCCACGTCTTGCCGCCGTCATTGGACCGCTGCATCTGCTGCCCGAACCACCCGCTGGATTGCGACGCATACAGCCGATTCGGGTCCACCGGCGAACCCTTCAAATGATAAATTTCCCAACCCCCAAAGTACGGCCCACTCACCTCCCACCGCTCCCGCTTCCCATCCGAGGTCAAAATAAACGCCCCCTTCCGCGTCCCAACAAGCACTCTCACGCTGCTCATTGCCTGCTCCCTTCAAAAAAATTCGCCCAAAAAATCACTTCGTTTTCGTCATCAAAGGATCCGCCAGCTGCGCCGCGCGGAACGCCCGTATCCGCCGCGCACACGCCGGACAACTCATGCACGGATTCTCCAGCGGCATCTGACATGTCCAACTCGCCCCAAAAGGCACTGCAATCTGAAACCCCAGCTCAATGACCTGGTGATCGTCCAGCCCCATCAACGGCGTCTTGATCGCCACCGGAACCTCCGGACTCACCAGCTCCAGCAATTGACCAAACACCTGCACCAATTCCATATTCCGCGCAGGCGCATCGCCCTGCTTTTGTTCGTACTGAATCCCCCACAACACCGTCGATGCCCGCAGTTGCTTGGCGATCCCCGTCCCCATCGACAAAAATTGCACCTCGCGCATCGGGATCAAATTCGAATGCGGATCAGAACTCAGACTCATCTGCCGCAGGTACGACGCATCCAACGTCATCGATTTGATGGGCTTGAAATGCGCGACCTGCTTCTCAAATGCCGCCGCCGCGTGCTTCGCCGTCGCCCGACCATCTTGAATATGCACCATCACGACGCGGTATTCCCGGCTCGCCAGCGCCACCGTGACCAGGCTATGCAGCCCGCCCGATGAAAGTACCACCGCCAACGCTTTCGGCATACGCAATCTCCGTGCGGATTTTATCCTTGCCCGGTCGGCTTCGCCGGAGGCTCAAACGTCTGCCGATACCAGTTCAGCCACGCCTTGCCGTCAAACGCGAAATTCTGCCCCGTGATCGCCATCAGCGAATCGCGTGCGTAATAAACCACCGCCGCGTTCTTATCATCCAGCGCATCGATCAGCACCCGAATCGACGTGGGCGTCGATGCCCTTGCCAACGCTCGCACCGCGTTGATACGCACCTGATCGTCCGCATCGCCCCGCACCCGATCCGCCAGCGGTTGCACCGCCGCCGGCCCGAACGTCGTCGCCAATCCCAGCGCCGCATCGCGCCGCACTTCAGGCTCCGTATCGCTGAGCCCCGTCTTGCCCGTCGCCCCATCCACCAAATAAGGCACCGCCGACGCATCATGCGACGTCCCCAGCGCCCGCATCGCCTGCGCCCGCACCATCGCAGACGGATCCGTCGTCAAAATCTTGTACGCCTTCATATAAGGCTCTTGATGGCCCCACGGCTTCGTCTGCAAATACGCAATCGCATCGCGACGCTCATCCGGATTCGTCACATTAAACAAATTCGCCGCCGCATCCACCGGCGACCGATTTTTCATCGAACCCATCAACCGCGGAATCAATTCATCAAAATCCCGCCGCGGAGCATGATCACCCGAACCGCATCCCGCCACCCCAAGCAGCATCATCCCCAACACCCCAACCCAAAATCCTCGCAAACCATTCACCATGCCGCCATCCCAACTTTCAACCCAAAAAAATCCACATCCATCCGTATCCAATTTCCGTCGTCGTGTGATTATCCCGCAATTTCATGTTTTCTAACAAGATTTTTGATTCAAATGCATCGGACGCTTCAATACTTCCGTTTTCCCGTCGCGCCCTCGTGTTTTTCTTCGTGGTCCTTGGTCCCTTCGTAACTTCGTGCTTACGTCGCCACTCAAGACTCCGCCAACTCCAGCATCTCCGGCGTCACCCACACCGGCTGCCCAATTGCCTCGCCCAAAAAACGCGACGCCAGTCGCTCAAATCGCTGGCCTTGATCCGTAACGTAGCAGATCAGCCTGCCGTCATGGGGACTATTGGAACGCGACTCCATTGTATCGAGCCGGTCCCGCACCACCAGTGCCGTCTGCCGCGCCGAATCGATCAAGGCGACACCCTCGCCGACCGTCTCCTGAATCGCCGGCGCAAAAATCGGATAATGCGTGCACCCCAAAATCAACGCCGACACGTCCAACTCCAAAAACGGCTGCAAATATTCCCGCAGCACCAGACCCACCAAAAGGTCCGTCGGCTCCCGCCCTTCTTCAATCATCGGCACCAGCAGCGGACACGCCCGCCCGATCACCTGCACGCTCGGATCCAGCCCCCGTATCGCCGTCGCATACGCATTGCTCGCGATCGTCGCCTCCGTCGCGATCAACCCAATCCGACGCCCCCCGTTCCGCTCTTTGTCGCTACCTGCACCGCCGCCCGAGACCCCGGCTCCAGCACCCCAATCACCGGCACATCAAAATCGTCCTGCAATTTCTCCAGCGCCAACGCCGACGCCGTATTGCACGCCACCACCAGCAGCTTCGGATGCATCCCCATCAAAAACCGCAAACACTGCCGCGTGAACCGATACACCGTCGCCGGGCTCTTCGTCCCATACGGCAGCCGAGCCGTGTCCCCAAAGTACGCAATCGACTCCTTTGGCAACATCTGCCGAATCGCTTTCGCCACCGTCAACCCACCCAACCCCGAATCAAAAACGCCAATCGGCGCACCCGCCGCTGCCATCAAATCTCCTCCTCCCCCTCCGCTCCCACCTGCCCCTCGACCACGTCTTGCTCAGCAACCACCGAAGGCAACGGCTCCTCCCGCGCCAACACCCCCAGCTCCTCCAACGCAATCTGCGCCGCCTTCTGCTCCGCCGGCTTCTTCGCCGCGCCCCACGCACTCCCAAATGCCCGCGACCCGATCACCACCCGCACCTCGAAACATTTCGAGTGGTCCGGCCCCTTCTCATCCAGCAGTTCATACATCGGCGTCGAGTTCAATATCTTCTGCGCATGCTGCTGCAACAAGCTCTTGTAATTCTGCTGATGCGTCGTTGCCGCGAACTGATCGATAAACGGGTCCATCTGCCGCAAAATAAACGCCCGCGCCGCCTCAAATCCCCCATCAATATAAATCGCCGCGATGATGCTCTCCAAAACCCCCGCCGCCAGCGAACTCGGCCTGCCCCCACCCTCAATCCCCGCACCCGCCCGCCCCGACATCCCCTTCCCCACAAAGATCAGCTCCGCCAGACCAATCGCATTCGACACCGCCGCACACGTGTTCCGGCTCACCACCGCCGATTTCAACTTCGTCAGATCCCCCTCCAGATAATCCGGGAACATCTCATACACGCGATGGCACACCACCAGTCCCAGTACCGAATCCCCCAGGAATTCCAACCGCTCATTCGACAATCGCCGATCGTCCGCAATCGACGCATGCGTCAACGCTTCCTTCAACAGCGCATGATTGGTGAACCGATAACCGATCACCGATTCGCAATGCGTAACCAATTGTTCAGAATCCATCCACTCACCCGTGACAGCGAAAATTACAAAACAGTTCGCCGACATAAGCCGCCAACGGCACATGTCGACAACCGGGGCGGGGGTGGCGCGAAGCGCTGGAACCGTCGTCTCGCGGCGATACCAGCGGTTGGCGATACCCTCCCAAAACCATGATTTGCCATGGTCTTGCGAGCAGTCTACAGGCTGGAAAAAGCCCGTGCAATACAAAGAACCGTGTCAATGCATAATGCACAACTGAATTGGCATCCTATCGATCATTTGAATCGTGTGCTCGTGTGCAACTTCCCGAGTTGGACCTCGCCGTTATTCAAAAAATCCTCACCTAAAGAATCAGACGGACACCTAAAATTTAAATTACAAATCGGCAGGTTTTCACGATTTTGGTACATCCCACAAGCGTACACGGCATCGCGATTACATCTGCCTTCGTAAGCGTCGGGTTGGGCGCGCACCATTCGGCAGGCTTGTGGTACTTTTTTACCCCATCTGTAACCGGATTAGCCAATTGCGCGGCGGCCAGTACGGACGGTCGAATTCTCGAATAGTCAGTGGCTACGCCCTCCAACTCACGAGATTCGACATCTCTTGGATTTCTTACCCAAACAGCTTTTCCAATTTCACGCACAATGATACGAATGGGCTCGACCAGATCGGAATCCCCGGAAATAACGATGGCACGTTCAAATCTGCCCATGTGAGCGTCATGCAGCAGGCGCAACGCGAGGTTAACGTCTGAACCTTTTTCATTGCGGACGATGACGCTTATGGCACAGGTCGGAGATTGCATGCACCCCGCTATGGCCTGAAGCTTCTTTTGCCGAGTAAATTGGCCCTTCACAATCTCCACGGATGGGCAAGCAATCGCGAGCGCACGATGGTAGGCGTCTTGACGCTGCGACTTTTGAGGGTCGGACGAAGTGCTTGAAACCATTGCTGTGCAATAAATAACGCGTTCGACGGGCAACCCAAGATTGAGTCGCATCGAAAATTGGTGTAAATCGAGCCAATGCAATCGGTGAGGTCGGATAATTCCATGGTATAAGTTGAATCCGTCGATATATACCCGTGTAATAGGCATTGGGAATCCCTATTATTTTTCCAATAACCATCGTTGACTTGCCGATATTAGAAGCGTAATCTTTAACAAGAACAAGCCACTCCTACGTCTCTGACGTAGGCTTTGAACCGCCGCCGAAAGACGGCGGTCTCTTTTTTTGCCCCGCACTTATTCAACTGTAAAAGATTATCTGGAAGCAATTGCCGTCGATGCAAAAGACGATATCATTGCCGCCGAATAATTGTCATCCGCACATGTGCACGTTTGGAATGATGCATGAAGGGTGCTCCCCAAAGAGGTCGCGGCTTTACACTGATTGAACTCCTCATCGTTGTCGCCATCATCGCCGTCCTCATTTCCATCTTGCTGCCCTCGCTGGGGAAGGCTCGGGAGCAGGCCCGCATGGTTCATTGTGCCAGCGGCCTCCGCCAGTGGGGTATGGCGATTGGCTATTATCTCAATGATTACAATACCTATATCCCGGCGGAGGGCGCGTCCGGCTCCGTCGCCGGCGTGACTGATGAGGGTGCCTGGTACAACGCACTCCCTCCCTACGCCCACGCGCCAAAATACTCTTACATCTATGCCGGTGTGACCGCTCGGGTCGGCACAACCGTGACCGATCCTGACACCGGCCATGTCTACCCCATCAAACTTCAGGCCGACGCCGGCGGCTATCAAAACTCTTATATCTGGTACTGCCAAACCCAACTCGCCAGCAAAAAGAACTCCGGCTCCGGCGCGACTCAGGGTTTAAATTCCTTCCATTATTCCATGAACGCCGTTCTTAACGGTTCCACATCCTTCGGTGGCGAGGGCATCACGAAATTCATTAAACTTGCACTCATCTCTGAACCCGCCGCCACACCCTTCCTCTTCGACAGCAGCACCAACAGCCCCAACGACAGCAACAGCGGAATCTCCAATCGCCACTCGGCTAAAGCCAACATGCTCTTCATCGATCAGCACCTCGAAACCATCTATGCCGCCAACGCCACCACACCCACCCGCCCCAATACCAATCTCCCCTTCATCAGCACCACCGGCGGCCAACGCCTTGTCTGGGGCCCCTTCGTCAAATAGCACGTCAAATAACAGCATCCGGAGTTCACGCTTTCAGCGTGTCTTCGGTCCGCCCCTGCATTTGCCAAAGCATGCCCCTGCCGCTCGCTGCCTTTTGGTGGTTCGGACAGGCCTGCTAGACTAGCCCTTTTCGTTTTCGGTGGATCGTCATGGGTCAGACAAAACCCCGTTCGGTGCCTTTGCCTTTGAGCGGCCCCGCGCCGGTGGTGGATAAGGATGTGTGGTACGCGAAGGGCCTGCAGTTTGACTGCACCCAGTGCGGAAATTGTTGCAGCGGCCAGCCCGGTTACGTCTGGCTCACCATTTCCGACATGGAGCGTATTGCCGCATACCTGAAACTGCCCGTAAATGATTTTACCAAGCGCCATGTACGACGCATCGGCAACCGCTACTCCCTCACCGAAACGTACAACTACGACTGCACGTTCTTGACGCGCGATGCGAAAGGCAAGTCCGGGTGCGGGATTTATCCGGTCCGGCCCATGCAGTGCCGCACCTGGCCCTTCTGGGATGACAACCTGAAAGCCCCGAACGCCTGGGAGCGCACAGACGCTCGCTGCCCCGGAATGTGTGATGCGGATGCGCCAAAGTACGAAATCGAGCATATCGAAAAGTGCCGGCAGCATCCGGAAAGCCCGCACTGAGGGAATGATGAAGTTCAAATGACGAATGACGAATCAAATCCACATGAGCGAACAGACGAACGCCGTGGTGGCGACCGTGGCGCGTGTGTTCGCGGAGGTGGAGGCGGACATCGCGGCGCGAAAGCCGGTCTGTGTCGCCTCCGGACGCTGTTGTAAGTTTGAGGCGTATGGCCATCGGCTGTATGTGACCGAGGCGGAGCTTGTGCATTTTGCGGGGGTGGCGGGAGTTCGCGGACAAGGGGGGAGTGAGACAGGGCGACAAGGTGAAGGGGTTGTCAGTGGGGAGCGGTCGGTGTCATTGGGGCAGTTCTTTTCGTTGGAGCGGCAGGAGGGGTGTCCCTATCAGGTGGAGGGATTATGCACGGCCCGCGAAGCGCGGCCTTTGGGCTGCCGGATTTATTTTTGTGATGAGAATGCGCAGTCGTGGCAAAATGAGCTGTATGAAAAATATCATGCGCGGTTGCGGGCTATTCATGAGCAGTTTGGGTTGCCGTATCGGTATGTCGAATGGCGCGCGGGCTTGCGCGAGTTGATGAATACCAGCGGGGAGGAAAAGGTGTGAAGCCGCGCAGAATTGCACAAAGGCGGTTGCTTTTTTTGGGGAGCATTATTGATTGTATGCGCGTGCCGAGGCACCGTCGGCGATGAGGTGGTCGGCAAAACGGTGGACAAAGCACTCGATGAAGAGATGACGGTGGAGTGGAAGGGCGAACCGCTGGACAAGGTGGTCGCGGAATTGCGCGAGAAGACCGGGACGAATCTGGTCGTGAATTGGACAGCGCTCCGGGCAGCGGGGATCACGCGGGAATCCCCGGTTTTTTTGCGGCTGAAGGATGTGCCTTACGAGGCCGTGCTGAAAAGCGTCCTCCGCGTAGTGGCGACGCGGGAAACCGGCTTGAATTATGGGGTCGGCGAGAATGTGGTGGAAGTCACGACCAATGCGGAGCTTGGCAAGGCGGCCACCGACCGGTTGTATGATGTGACCGCCTTGCTGAAAAAGAGCGGCGACCCCGAGGCGGATTCGACGGCGTGTTTGAAGGAAATTTTGCGCACCGCATTGGCGGCAGCAGGCGAACGGGCGGAGGGAGCTGAACGCGGACTCGCCATTAAGGATGGCATGCTGGTCGCGACCGTGTCGAAACGAGGGCAGGGTATTGTGCAGCAGACGCTCGCGATGTTGGCCACACCGATGAAGAACGGCATGGTTGTAACCGGGGCGGTGGAGTCGGCGCGGGCGAAGAGAACCAGCGAGGCATTGAAAAAATGGATGGATACGGCGGGGAAGTTACCCTTGGGAGAACTCGCGGCCGGAAAAACGGATTTGAATGTGCTGGTGTTGCCCGGGTGGCGCGCGGCGGTGGCGGGGTTGGACTCTATCGTGGATGAAACCGGCATTGTCGAAATCGGAACCCCGCAAGAACTCGCGGGACGCGTGGTGGCAGGCGCTTATGATTTGACGGAGTTGCTCCGCCGACGGGTGGGGCACACGAAAAAGCCGCCTGCGGAGGAGATGGCGAAAATGAAGGCCGAGTTGAAAGCGGGACGAAGTGAGTTTTATTTGACCGCCTATGGCACCGAGTGCGTAGTGATTGCCCCAGCAACCGTCCATCGAGAGATCGCGGCAAAGTTGCGGGAGATGTATAAGAGTTCCGGACAAAATTAAATCACAGAGGCACAGAGAACACAGAGACGGACAAGGATAAATGGGTGCAGTTTAATCCGACCAAAAGCTCTGTGTTCTCCGTGCCCTCTGTGGTTTAATCAATTTACCAGAAACACAAAAGATGTCGGCGAGCGGAATTTGTTTTGTTTTGAGAGGAGCGACCATGCCGCGGCTTGATCAGTTGTTGGAGCTTTTGCAGGCGGTATCCCGAAGACACATTTCTTCGCTACGGCGTAGCGATGGAATACATGAAGCAGGGGGAGCACGACAAAGCCCTGGCCGCGTTTAACGAATTGATTGGGCAAAACGCGGATTATGTGGCGGCCTATTTCATGGCGGGACGCACATGCGAGCAAAAAGGCGAACCCGAGGAAGCCAAAGCCTTTTATCAGCGCGGCATCGCGACAGCAAAACGAGTGGGAGATGAACACGCCGCGGGAGAAATGTCGTCAGCGCTGATGATGCTGGAGTAAGGAACCGACGTAAGGAATCCACCAAAAACCCGGAGTTCACGCTTCAGCGTGTCTTTGCTAAACACGCTGAAGCGTGAACTCCGGCTGTATCCTATGCAGCGTTCGTCTTGTAGACGTAGCCCCCTGGGTGCCCCCCCTGCCCGCAAGGCATCGCACACCGCGGTGTTCCGCCGAAAATATTGCCAGACCCGCCGTTGAAGATCGCGGCGAGCGGAAAACTAGCTGCGTCCCCGTTGCATTTTCCGGTGACGTGCTATATTGCTGGGATACCGGGGTTGAGTTTGCCATGCGGGATATCCAGCGCGGGGTTGCCGATTGGGATGCAGTTGTTGGGGCCGGTGTTTAGTGAAAGGACGTTGCTGCGCGGGGCGACAGTATGAAGCGGGGCATGGGTGGGGGAAAAGGAAACCGGGATTTTGCGGGTAAGATTCTTTAGGGAAGTTAAGGGAATGAGAAGTTGCTATATTATCTGAGAGATATTTCACTGAGGCCTGCGGATGAAGATCACCTATTCTTGCCCAAAATGTTCAGCTCCATTGAAGAGTTCATCAACTAAATCTGGGTTGGAAGATTGTTGCCCGGTTTGCCTTGCGACTCACATAGTACCGGCGAAACCGATTGTCTACCAATGTTTGCGGTGCAGGACAAAGCTCGAAAGTTCGAGCGACTTGGCGGGGCAGATCGACGTTTGTCCCACGTGTGCGTATGCCGGCGAAGTCCCAACGCTGCCAACGCAAGCGGCAGGTTGGCGGAAGGTAATTAAGCGGGCCGCGGCGGATTTTTTTCAGGCACCGAACATACAAAGGGATCTAAACGAATCATTGCCCACCAGTTCAAATAATGGGCATAATGGAATGGATCTCTCAACTGGCATCGAACCAAATAATCCTCGCGCCGACCGAGTTGCGATTGGCTTGATAGCTGCCTGTGTGATTGTTCTATTGGTCTGCTGGGCGGGTTGGGCCATATTTCGATGGATCGCTTATGGACCGGAGGCTGGTGGAAGCAGCTATGAAAATCGCTCGTATTCTTCGCCATCACCGGCATTTCAAAGTGACGACGAACGGTTGAAATGGAGAAGCGATCATAATCTCCCAATGACTGACGAAGATATAAAGTATGAACAACGACAAATTCAGGATGCCGCAAATAAAATACGTGAGTCCGAAAGGCCCATAGGCCGGTAAATTGCAAAACCGATGGCAAAGTTTAATGCACTTTCATGCGATAGGTTTGCAGCCAAGTTTCCACAGCATTTTAATTGCTTCGAGATATAGGTCGACATCTTTGTCGATGTCGCTAATTATGCCGCTCTTTTTGGTTCCTATTGCACATATTTCGGAATTCCATAGGTCACCCGCTAATTCTGAAGATTTTTGAATGGCCTCAGCAGCGGGTCGAGTCACCGCAAGTATCGCGAAAAATTTCGAGCATCCCACGGCGGCGCTCACTTTTATATACAACGTATTAACGGCTTAAAACGGGGGGTGGGTGTTCGTGCTGACGGGGCTTCCCACTTGATTATCGTGCGAAAAACGCTTCCTTGTATCTTTCCAAAGGACAGGAAAAAGGTTCCAATGGGCAAGGCCGCCGCGTGCTCGCGTGGGGGGGAGACGCGAGCACGCGGCGGCCGGCGGCGGGAGATCGTAGCTTCCAAGGCCCCGAGGCCGTCCGTAAGCGTGATCCCCGCCGCCGTCCGTGGAATGAACCCGAACAGTCGCTTGGGCCAACGCCGGTCTGCCACGGCGCCGGTGAGCCCGCATGTGCAAGATCGGGAGGTTTCCATGTCGGTTTCTCAGGAAGTCCAGAGTTCTGTTTTGCCCGCCGCCGTCTGCTTTGGCGGGGTGGATGTGGCCAAGGATCATTTGGATCTGGAGGTGCTGCCCGCGTCCAGGCCTTTGCGTGTGGGCAATGATGCGGAAGGGATTGCCCAGGCCGTTGCGTATTTTGGCCGGCAGGGTCCGGCGCTGATCGTGATGGAGGCTTCTGGCGGATACGAGCGTCCTTTGGCCGCCGAGTTGATCGGTGCCGGCCACAAGGTGGTGGTGGCCAATCCCAGGCAGGTGCGGGACTTTGCCAAAGGCATGGGCATTCTGGCCAAGACCGATGCCATCGACGCGGCGGTCCTGGCGCGCTTCGCCCAGGTGGTCCAGCCCAAGGCCCGGCCCAGTCAAACCCCCGAAGCGTGTGCCCTCGATGAACTGGTCACGCGCCGGCGGCAGCTCATTGGCCTGCGGACGCAGGAACAAAACCGCAGCAATCTCTGCCGGATCAAGCCGGTGAAAAAGAGCATCGACAAGGTGCTCAAAATGCTCGACGCGCAGATCCACGCCATTGAACAGTTGATCAGCGATCAGATTCAATCCGACGACGGCCTCAAGGCCAAGGATGAGATCCTTCAAAGCACCCCGGGCGTGGGACCGCAGACTTCCGCCGAGCTTTTGGCCCACCTGCCCGAACTCGGCACCCTCAACCGCCAGCAGATCGCGGCTCTGGCGGGCGTAGCGCCCTGGGATAATAAATCCGGCAATCATGTCGGAAAGTCCTTCATCTTCGGCGGCCGCGCCTGCGTACGAGACGTGCTCTATATGGCGGCGCTCTCCGCCAAAAACTGCAACCGCCCGCTCAAGCTCTTTGCCCAGCGTCTGACCGACCATGGCAAACCCTTCAAAGTCATGATCGTCGCGGTCATGCGAACTTCTCACCACCCTCAACACCATGCTTAGGAACAACTCCCCATGGCTCGACCAAACTGTCAAAAACGCTTGACTTCCGACACAGTCGCTCACGGGCGCGGTACAGAAGATGTGTATGAAGGTGAGCGCGGTAGCGCGGTGCTGGCATGAATAACCATGGTTGTTCTTGTTCGCCACAGCGCCGCGCTTCCGCGGGGTGCTCTCGTGAATATCAAGGGGAACCGCAGATAAACGCGATAAAAAACATCGGCGTTTATCCGCGCCCATCGGCGGTTTCACGCCATTCTGTAGCGCAAAAGCCAACGAGGCACGGATCACTTGTCCATGCCTCGCTGCGTTTTTGCGAACTGTGGGAGAGGCCACTCAGCGTTGAAACGCCTCGTGCAAGCCACCGTCGATGTTGATGACTTGCCCGGTGGTTTTGCTGGAGGCGGAGGAGAGCAGGAAGTACGCCGCCTCGGCCTGATCCGCCGGGGTGATCGGCGAGCGGGTCAGCGTGCGTTCGGCGTAGAAGTTGGCGAGCTTCGAACGGAGTTCCTCGGTAGTGCCGCTCTCTTCAAACGGGATGTTGTACTTGGTCAGCGAGGCGATGACGCGGTCGCGCGGGAACATCGTGGAGCCTTCGACAACGGTGGCGGGTGCGATGGCGTTGACGCGGACGTTTGGGGCGCACTTCATCGCCATCTCGCGGACGAGATGATTCGCGGCCGCCTTCGAGCAGTCGTAGGCGACGGAGCCTTTCTTCGACACGACCGCGTTCACCGACGTCGTCAGCACGATCGAGCACGCGGGAAGCGCCTGGGCGGCAAAGAGCGCCTTGGATTCTTCGACGACGTTGTACGAGCCGCGTGACGTTGACGTCGAAAGTCAGTTGCCATTGCTCATCCGTGACGCGGCCGGTTTTGTCGGGCGCAATGAAGACGCCGGCGGTGACGACGAGGTGGTCGATGCCGCCGTAGGCGAGGATCGCCTGGCGATACAGTTCGCGGATGGAGGGGCGCTTGGTGATATCGACGGCGGCACCGATGGCGGGTCCGCAGCCGGAGATGCCCGTGCCTGCGACGCCGATGCCCTGGCCGTAGATTTTGGTGAGTTCGTCGGCGGTGCCGTTGGCGGCTTCGGCGGCCATGTCCGCGGAAACGATGTGAGCGCCTTCCTTCGCGATGCGATGCGCGACCGACTTGCCGATGCCATTGCCGGCACCGATGACGACGACCACGCGGCGCGCCAGCTCCTTCTCCGCGGGCATGCGGCGAAGTTTCGCTTCTTCAAGAGTCCAGTATTCAATATCAAACGCTTCCTGCGGGGGAAGCGCGATGTATTCATCCATCGCTTCCGCGCCGCGCATCACTTCAATGGCACAGTTGTAAAATTCAGCGGTGACACGCGACTCGCTCTTGTTCTTGCCCCACGCAATCATGCCGATGCCGGGGATGAGAATGACGGTCGGGTTGGGGTCGCGCATGGCGGGCGAATCAGGACGCTTGCAGGCGTTGTAGTAAGCGGCGTAATCGGTGCGGTACTTCGCAAGGCCGGCGGTGAGCTTCGATTTGAGCGCGGCGGCATCCTCTTTTTGGGGATCCCATGCGACGTAGAGCGGCTTGATCTTGGTGCGGAGAAAATGGTCCGGACACGACGTGCCAAGTTCGGCAAGGCGCGGGGCGTCGTTGGAGTTGACGAAGCGGAGGACGAGTTGGGTCCGACTGAATGGTCCCGATCATGCGGTTTTTCTGGCTGACTTGGCCCCGGAGCGCGGGGAGAATTTCCACGAGGATATCGTCCCGTTTGGCCGGATCGAGCGGCTGGTACTTTTGCCCCCCGAAAGTCTTATCGCCCTTGTCGCGGGCTTCGATATACTGCGACGCTTTTTCAATCAGCGTGAGCGTGAGTTCATAACAGGCCTTCCCGTCGTTGTCCCAGTTGATAAGGCCATGCTGCGACATCAGGAGGCCCTTGAGCTTCGGATTCTTTTTCACTTCTTCCTGCATGAGCAGGCCAAGCTCAAAGCCCGGACGCATCCAGGGCACCCACCCCATCTCGTCGCCGAGGATTTCCTTGACCAACTCTTTGCTGCGGCCGTGGCGGCGATGGCGATGACCGCGTTCGGGTGCGTGTGATCGATCTGCTTCGCCGGGATAAAGGCGTGGAGCGGCGTGTCGATCGACGAAACCGCGGGATTGAGATTGAAGGTGCAATGGCGGTAATTGTTGACCTGCTGATCTTCGATTTCCGTCTTCACGCCGCGCTTGGGGTGGGCGAGGTAGGTCGGCTGAAGGGAGACGAGCTTTTCCATATAGAGGGAGGCGAAGTTTTCCTTTTTGGAGGTGCGAAGGTCGCCGCCGGAGCCTTTGACCCACATGACTTCGGTGGTCTTTCCGGTGAGTGGATCGGCCTCGGTAATTTTAGCGGAAGTGTTGCCCCCGCCGGTGTTCGTGATGCGTTGATCGCGGCCCAGGATATTGGAGCGGTAGATCAACTGGCCGACCGGATCAGCCGGAAGCTCCGCGGGGTTCCAGAGATAGTTGACGTAACGAAACGAGTTCTTATCCGCCATGAGTGCTGCTCCGCCTGTTAGGAGTTTTGAATTATCGCAACGAGCCGCGTCTGCACCGAGCCGCGCCCGTAAGGAAGCGGTTTTCCGTCGCTCGCGAAAACGACACCCCAGAACAAACCACTCCCTGACGGTCGCGGCTCGGAATTGCAGCTCGGAATCGCCCGGCTCGGAAAAAGTCGCCGGTTGAGATAATATCCCATTCCCCGTGTCGCTTCCACAGAGGTACGCGCGATGGGGAAATCAGGCGTGCCCGTTTTTCCGGGGAGTGCTTTCTCGTGCCTGCTGACTGCGAAAAATTCCGAGACGCGCCCGTGAGGAAGCGTTTGACCCTCAGCGAGGAACGCCGAACGCTTCCTCACGGGCGCGTCTCTGAATCCCATGTAGTTTCAGCGGTTGAGCCAGCGCCACGGAAAAACGGGCACGCCCGGGAAATCAGTCAATTTTCAGCGGAAGGAATCAGGTATGAGCAGTGCGATTGAACGGGCATACGACTTGGCGCGCGAACAATATGCCGCAGTGGGCGTCGATGTCGCGGAGGCAATGAAAACGCTCAAGAGCGTTCCCGTGTCATTGCATTGCTGGCAGGGAGATGACGTCGGCGGCTTTGAAACAAGTGCCGGCCTCACCGGGGGAGGGATTCAGGCGACGGGGAATTATCCCGGCAAGGCGCGGACGGCGGACGAGCTGCGTGCCGATTTGGAGCAGTGCTCCGCCTGATCCCGGGCAAGCATCGGTTGAACCTCCACGCGATTTACGCGGAGACCTCGGGCAAACGAGTGGAGCGCGATGAATTGCTGCCCGAGCATTTCTCGCGATGGGCGGCGTGGGCAAAAGAGCAGGGGCTGGGGCTCGATTTTAATCCAAGTTTCTTCTCACATCCGATGGCGGCCGACGGCTTCACGCTGGCATCCCCGAAGGAAGAGACTCGCAAGTTTTGGGTGCGGCACGGAATCGCATGCCGAACCATCGGCGAATATTTCGGCAAGCAACTCGGCACCCCCTGCGTCACGAACGTCTGGATTCCCGACGGCTACAAGGACACCCCGGTGGACCGCCTGACCCCACGGCTCACGCTGAAGCGGTCGTTGGATGAGATCTTCGCCAAGCCCCTGGACCCGCGCCATCATCTCGATGCCGTGGAAGGAAAACTGTTCGGGCTTGGATTGGAAAGCTACACCGTGGGCTCGCACGAATTTTATCTCGGCTATGCGGTGGCGAACAAAAAGCTCGTCTGCCTGGATGCGGGTCATTACCACCCGACGGAGAGCGTGGCGGACAAAATTTCGTCAGTGCTGGCAAATCTGGATGAGATTCTGCTGCATGTGAGCCGCGGCGTGCGGTGGGATTCGGATCATGTGGTGGTGCTGTCGGACGATCTGCGCGGGGTGGCGGAGGAAGTGGTGCGAGGCGGATTTTTGAAGCGCGTGCATATCGGGCTCGACTTTTTTGATGCGAGCATCAATCGCATCGCCGCGTGGGTCATCGGAACGCGCTGCATGTCAAAGGCGCTATTGATCGCGCTCTTGAGCCGATGGCGAAGTTGAAGGAGCTCGAAACGTCGGGCGATTTCACGGGGCGCTTGGCGATGTTGGAGGAGGCGAAGACATTGCCGTTCGGGGCCGTGTGGGACTATTACTGCGAACAGCAGAATGTGCCGACGGGGATGAAGTGGCTGGAAGAGGTGCGCGGTTATGAAAAGCGAGTCTTGACGAAGCGATAAGCGTCCCCGATTTATTGGGGAGCTGCGGTCGCCGGGATCGTGGTCGCCGCGCTTGCGTTGGTTTTCCAGTAGATCGTGTAGCGGCGATGGTTGATCTTGTACAGCGGCATCAGTGTCACATCGGCCGTGGGAGCAAGAGCGTTCGTACTGAACGTCAACGGTTTGCCGGGTACGGGGACGAGGTGGCTCACGATCTCGTTGGAGTCACCGAGGAACGCCGGTACGGCCGGGTCGGGAATTTTTCGCAGATCGTTCTGATCCTTTGCATAGGCCGTCTCAAGTCCATCCGGCCCCAAATCACCCGCCAGAACAATCGGCCCGTCCATGATGGCAACTTCTTTGCTGCTGTTCGGAAGCTTTTCAACATGCAGTTCGAGCGGCAGGGTAATGCGCACCGTGTCCCCATCCTTCCATTCACGTCGCAGCGTCACGTAAGAACCCGCCCCGCCATCGACAGCCGCGGCCGCTCCATTGACATCAAGTGTCATCTCCGCGCGCTCCCATGATGGATAGCGAATTTTCAGCGCCAACATCGTCGGCTGCGCACAGTGAATCGTGAGGCGCGTCGTCTCCTCTTCAGGAAAATTCGTCTCCTGCCGCACGGTCACGCCTTTTTCCTTCCACGTCAGTTCCGACGGAATAAACAAATTCACGTACAGCGAATCGGCATCATGGAAATAAATCGTGTCGCCATATTTCGCATGATTTTCCACGCCGGTCCCGCTGCAGCACCAGAAAGAATTCTCGGGCGTCATATACGTTTTGAAATGCCCCGGCTGCGTGGAGAGAAAATAAATCATCATCCCCTGATCATCCTGCGAGGCAAGGATTTGGTTGTAGAGAGCACGTTCATAGAAGTCCATCAGCGGCACGGAGGGTTGCCACTCGAACAGGTGGCGGGTGAGCTTGAGCATGTTGTAGGTGTTGCAGGTTTCAGCGGTGGCGAACGTGAGATGCTTTTCAAAATCGGTGACGGGAAAGAAGTGTTCATTGTCACTGTGGCCGCCAAAAACGTAGGACCGTTTCGTGGCGACGTTCGTCCAGAAGAACGTCGCGATGTCCCGGAACTGCGTGTTGCCGGTAAGTTCATATTCCCGCGCCGCACCGATGATTTTGGGAATCTGCGTGTTCGCATGCAGGCGGTTCAGCTTGTCTTCGCCACGGGCAAGCGGATCGATCACCGCATGGTGGTTGAACGCAACAGCGATGCGCAGGTACTCCGGGTTGTGCGTCACCCCGGCGAGATTGGCTAGCACCTCCGTCATCCCGCCCTGCTCGTTTTTCAGCGACCCCTGCATCTGTTCCGGAGTGAGGCGATCCACCCGGAACTTCACCCAGTCGGCCAACTGTGTGAGGACCGCAAGCGCCTGGGCATTACCGGTGTGAAGATGCACGTCAAGCAAGCCCGCCATGATTTTGTGCATCGTGTACCACGGGGCCCAGACTTTTTGCTGTGCATCGACGCGATCAAAAAGCGATTCGGGAAATGCGGAAAGGTAGCCCGCGTGGAATCCTGATTTCAGGGCGGCATCCTGACACTTGGCAAGTTCCGCGACGAGAGTGTCCGTGCGAGCTTTGAACGCCGGGTCATTCGTACTGCGATACATCAGGGCACACGCGGAGAGGTAATGCCCCACAAAATGCCCGCGAAGTTCACAGGTCGGTGCCTCCCAACCGCCATAGGGTTTTGCGGAGGAAGGCAACCCCACGTTGAGCCGAAAAGCATGAAGCAGCCGATCCGCGTCCAGCGAGAGGAGATACGTTTTATCCAATTCTTGCGCCGCTTAAACGGACCGTCCAGCAACCGCACCTGATCGAGTTCAAAAGGGCTGGCAGTCATGACGGGTACGGACGGTTGAGTGGCTGGACTTTCTCCGCGCGCAGCAACCGTGGTAACCATAAAAATGATAGCCGAGCACGCGACACGATGAATAGGGAGCATGTATGTTTCCTCGTAGTTCCTCGCGGCATGAGATCATAGTCGCCAATAAGCATAATAGAGGGAATTCAATCTAACCGCCCGGAGTTCACGCTTTAGCGTGCCGTTGCGAAGTTGCGATGCAGACGTAGAATTGCGGCGGTCGTGAAGACTGCCGAAATTTGAAATGAAATTGGGATTTACAAAATGGAGATCGCCGTGGCGGTGGATAATTTCGCGGATCGGTTGTTGGCAGCGATTGATGAGAAAAAAACACCCCTCGTGGTGGGGCTCGACCCGGTGTATGAGAATCTGCCGACCGCGATCACCGCGCACCGCGACCTGAACGATCACGAGGATGTTGAAGCGGCGGTCGATGCAATTTTGGAATTCTGCACCCGGCTATTGAAAGTTGTCGCGCCCATGTGCCGGCCGTCAAAATTAACTCCGCATTTTTCGAGCAATATTATGCGTACGGAATTGAAGCGTTCACCGCGGTCGTGCAGGAAGCCGCCGCGCATGGATTGATTGTGATCAATGATGCGAAACGCGCCGACATCGGGAATACCTCCGAACGATATGCCGCGGCGACGCTGGCGGATCCGTCGTTCACTTCGATGGACGATGCCGTTGGGCCTGACGCGGTAACCGTGAATCCCTACATGGGACATGATTCAGTGGGGCCGTTCATTCAGGTGGCGAAGGAATTCGATAAGGGGCTCTTTGTGCTGGTACGGACGAGCAACCCCGGCGCGGCGGAGATTCAGGACATGCTGCTTCAGGATGGGTCGCCGTTGTATCAACATGTAGGCAAGCTCGTGGCCAAGTGGGGTGAGCCTTTGATTGGAAATCGCGGATATTCTTCGGTCGGCGCGGTGGTGGGCGCGACGAATCCGCAGCAGCTTCTGACGTTGCGCGAATTGTTGCCGCACACGCTGTTCCTGGTGCCTGGATACGGCGCAAGGAGGCTCGGCCGCCGATGTCGCAAAAGCTTTTAAGCCCGATGGCACCGGAGCGATCATCAATTCGTCGCGCGGCATCATTTACGCGCACAAGGATAAAAAATATGCGGGAATGCACTGGGAAAAAGCGGTGGAAGCTGCCGTGATCGCAGCGAAATCAGAGATTGGCGCAGCGATCGGTCGTTGAAAACGAGACGTAAATAAGCCACGGATGCACACGGATCAACACGGATTTAATTTCTATTCTCCGTGTGAATCCGTGTGCATCCGTGGCTCATTTAATGCTTTTTTGCGAAGTAAGACGAATCGGATAACACCCAGCCACGCGGTGGAGGCGGCAAGCGCCGCCAGAACATCAATAAGCGTATGAACACCAATGTAAAGCAGCGAGAATGCCACGAGCAGCGACATAAATATCGCGCCGACGGCAGCGAGGCGAAATTGATTTCGTGAAATCAAACCCACGTGCGAGGCGAACATCACGGTCGCGCCGGCAACAATCGCAACCCCCATCGTGTGGCCGCTCGGAAAGCTGTAGCCCGCTTCAGAAGCAGCAGGAAACGCATAAAAAGTATATTGCTCCGGACGCGGAATTTTAAATAGATGTTTGAGCGTTTCATTGAGCACGGCAGAACCCAGCAGCGCAACGGACCAAAGGACCGTCACGTACCGCTCGCGCCGATAAAGCAGGAATGCTCCAACCGCAACGCCATACGGAAGAAGAAAAGCGAATTCACCCAGCGCGGAAATTCCGGAACAAACGAGCACCCCCGCCTGCGTTGCATGCTCATGAAAATAGTACCGAATCGAATCACCCCAACGATAAATCAGCCCTTTGCAGAGAAGGTCGGCCGCGAACGCACCGAACGCCGTCACGCCGCCAATGATCATCAGCACTGTTGGCCACAGGCGAATCGATGGACTAAGTTTCTGTGTGCCGGAAACGGCATCGTTTTGGCACATCTTAAAAATCCACTTCCGCGCGCACGGTGAACACGGCGGCATCAGAGAATCGCCCGCTCGGGTTCACGATATATTGAAAATCAGGCTTCAGCGAGAACCACGGAAAAATTTGCGCCTTGTAAAATGCCTCGAACTCGATTTCCTCGTGATGGTTGAGCAAAGGCTGAGACGGAAGATGAGCCCAACTGACGAGCGAACCGATGACATCGTTAGGCCGCGACGGAATGAACCCCGTCGCCGCAACACCCCCACAGAGTTGCTGATCGATCGGACTGGTTCGCGCGTCCGCATATCCGCCAATGAAAAATACTCCGATATCCTGTGCGACATGATCTTTCGCGGCATTGCGCGTCCACAGGCTTTGGTCGGCGAATACATAAGGGCCGCCACTGCCATGGGCGCGTACGGCCGGGTTGCTGATGCGCGGGAACTCGCCGGTGTGAAACCACCCACCGACGCCCGCATGTCCCGGCAGCGATTGGCCGTGAAAAGGCAGCTTCCATCGAGAGCCGATTTCGGCAATAACCAGCGTCCCGCCGTTGGTGCGCTCCACAAACTGCGGATGCCCGGTCAGGTCAAGAAATCGCTGCCCGCGATTGCTATAAAACGCCCCGACGCCCGCATACAACCAATCGTTGGGTTGAAAGAACATATCCGCCCCCGGGGCGGGGTCCGGGAACGTGATCATGGTGAAAATCGTCGGGCTATAGGCGGCGGCGCTGCTTAGGAATTCCGATCCGTGGTCGACGACCGAAAAGTCCGCGTTGGAGTTAATCTTCCCCGCCTTCACGCGAATCGCGTCGCCCGCCAGTTTTTGCTGATACCACAATTGATAAATCTGGACGAAATGTGGCGCGTCCATATTGTCAAAACCTTGCACGTCCCCTGCAATGCCCGGGCTCGCGTTGGGGCCGTCATGACTTTGAAAATCAAAGAACAGCGTCCCGCCGCGCCACCCGAGAAACTTCTCCATGTCGAGGGTGACATTAAGGTCCAGGAGGTAACGGATCGCCGTCCTGTCGGTATCCGCACCGCCGCGGAGAACCTTGGTGGTGTCCAGATCGACAAGTCCGGCGATAGTGATGCCTTTTTTATCGAGCGCCGGGCGAACACCCAGCCAGTTACCGCTGGCGTAGGACGGCGTTTCAGCGGGAGGCGAGGTGTTCGGATTGTCGTCGAGCGAAAGAACGCGAGATTGAATATCTCCGCCGCGCGCGCTGGCGGCGAGCGCGAGCAGCACGCCCGCTCCACACCGCTGAACCCGAAACACAAGCTGCCGCATACTTCCACCCGCCTTCAATGAACACTATGATCGCGGCTCTGATTTTCCCGTCAATGGAGCGCTCATGCCTTCCCCAAAACGCAACCTCCTCGTCACCTCCGCGCTCCCTTACGCCAACGGCTCGATCCACATCGGCCATCTCGTCGAATACATCCAAACCGATATCTGGGTCCGATTCCAACGGCTGGTCGGAAACACCGCCCTCTATGTCTGCGGCGATGACGCCCACGGCACGCCCATCATGGTCAACGCAAAAAAACGCGGCCTCGAACCAGAGGCTTTCATCGCGCAAATGAACCAGCAGCACAAAGCCGACTTCGCACTCTTCAACGTCGCCTTCGATCACTACGGAACGACCGACGCACCCCTCAATCGCGAGCTTTCCACCCTTATTTACGAAAAGGTCAAGGCCGCCGGTTTCACCACCCGCAAAACAGTCGAACAGTTCTACGATCCCGTTGAAAAAACGTTCCTCGCCGACCGTTTCATCCGCGGCACCTGCCCCAACTGCAAATCATCCGATCAATACGGCGACGGCTGCGAAGTCTGTGGCAAAACTTACTCCCCCACCGATCTGCTTAATCCGCGCTCCGAATTCTCCGGCGCCACGCCCGTGCTCCAAAAAAGCGAGCACATTTATATGCGCCTCGAGCCGTGCGCGCGATTTCCTCCTGAAACTGTATGACACCGGTTTCGTCGATCCCTCGGTCGCCAACAAGCTCAAGGAATGGTTCGATGAGCCGCTCCGCGATTGGGACATTTCCCGCGATGAACGCTTCTTCGGTTTCGCCATTCCCGGCGAGACCGGAAAATATTTTTACAACTGGTTCGATGCCCCCATCGGCTATCTCGCCAGCCTTGGCAATAAAATCGAAGAATCCGCGCAGGGTGCCCTCGACTTCTGGAACTCGCCCGACATCGAAATTTTCCACTTCATCGGCAAAGACATCACCTATTTTCACGCGCTCTTTTGGCCAACAATGCTGCATGCCGCCGGCCTGCGGGTCCCGACCAAACTGGCCATCCACGGCTTTCTCACCGTCAATGGCGAGAAGATGTCAAAATCCCGAGGCACATTTATCAATGCTGGCGTCTACGCCAAACACCTTGATCCGCAATACCTCCGCTATTACTTCGCAACCAAGCTGGGGCCGACCCCGGAAGACCTCGACCTGTCGTTTGAAGATTTCTCGGGCCGCATCAATGGCGAGTTGGTGAACAAGCTCGCGAATCTCGTGAGCCGCTGTGCGCCGATGGTATCGCGGCTCCTTGACGGCAAGATCGGCATATCCGCGATGGACGCCATTCCCGTGCTGCGCGAAATCCGCGGTGCCGCCGACGCAATCGCGGAGGCATACGATTCTCGCAACTTCGCCACCGTCACCCGCACTATCTGCACACTCGCGGACAAGGCGAATAAATATGTCGAAGATCAAGCCCCCTGGAAGCTGGTCAAGACCGATGTGGAAGCAGCTCGCGGCGTCCTGACCGCCGCCCTTGAAGCCGGCCGCATTTTGACCATCTATCTGAAGCCGATCCTGCCGGACTTTGCCGCCAAGGTTGAAAAATGCCTCGCGATTCCCGCGCTCCGATGGGAGCACATTCAGGACGCAATGGAACCGCACACGATCAATCCGTTTGAACATCTCATCCAACGTCTCGATACGAAAGCGCTTGATGCCATGATTGAAGAATCGAAAGAATCCCTTGCCCCAAAGCCTTCACTGACTCCCGTGACGGACGCATCCGCCGCCTCGCCGGTCGCGAAGTCGGCAGTGCCCGGCCACCCCGAGGAGGAACCGCTCGCCCCGACGATCAACATCGACGCCTTCGTCGCCGTCGACCTGCGCGTCGCAAAAGTGCTCACCGCCGAGCCTGTCGAAAAATCCGACAAGCTCATGAAGCTCACCCTCGACGTCGGCCATCTGGGCCAACGCACCATCCTCGCCGGAATCAAAAAAGCATACACCCCCGAGCGCCTCATCGGCCGCCTCGTCATCTTCTGCGCCAACCTCGCCCCCCGCACCATGGGCAAATTCGGCACCAGCGAAGGAATGATCTGCGCCGCCGGCCCCGGCGGAACCGAAGTGTTCGTCCTCGCCCCCGACACCGGCGCAAAGGCCGGTCAGCGAGTACATTGACAGGGCATTCCCCCGATTGAGTGTATAATGTCCCAAGTAACAACCTGCTATGGAAAAGGACGCGATATGCCTACCACCGATATTCGCGAGGAAGCTAAACGACTCATCGATACTCTGCCAAAAAACTCCACTTGGGATGACCTGATGCACGAAATTTACGTGCGGCAGTCCATTGAGGCTGGACTCTCGGACAGCAGGGAAGGCAAACTCACCTCAGTCGAAGATGTGCGCAAACGGTTTGGGCTCCCGCAGTGAAAGCTTATTGGACGGATACGGCGCTTGGTCATCTCGCGGCGATTCACGCTTTTATTTCAGCGGATTCACCAAAATACGCGCAACGCACCGTGGATCGACTTACTCATCGCAGTCAGCAAATTACGGAATTTCCTCTCGGCGGGCGCATGGTTCCGGAAACTAATCTTCCACAAATTCGCGAGGTTCTTGAAGGTTCATACCGCATCATTTATTACATTAAGCCCGACCAAATTGACATTCTCGCAGTGCTTCATGGTGCGCAGCAGAGCCCTTGGTCAGTTCCTCCGATTTAACCGTTGAATTTTATGCCTATTCGTCTCGCTATCCTCGGAATCGATCCCATCCAGCGCGAATGGCTGGAAGCTGTTGAGACGCTCGCAGCCGCTGGCGAAATCGTTCTTGTCGGTGCCGCCCACCGGACGCAGGCCCTCGCCAAAGACGCCGCTGATTTTTTTGAAACACTCGACGTCCCCACCTTCGATGATCTGCGGCTGCTCTTAAAAGAGGGCGCTCCGCAGGTCATTCTCCTCGACCGCCCTTCGGATGTCTCGATTGATTTTCTCGTCTCTTGCGCGACACAGGGCATCGGTCTCATCACGCTCGGCCCGCCCGTCGAAAACCTTGCGGAAGCACACGCGCTCTCTGCCGTCCTCGCCCCCCAATCCCATCTCCTCTACATCTGGCCGCGATTCACGGATTCTCCCGCGTATCGCCGTTGCACGCAGGCGGACGAGTTCGTGCGCCCGATCAAATTCGCCGCCGCCACTTGGATGGGAATGAACCACGCCCTCGCCAAATCCGCTTCTCTTGCGCAAAGCCCAGGCACCAAATCCTTGCGTCCGCCACCGCCTGAATTGACGATTCGATCGCTCAGCGTGCTGGCGTGGGATGCGCTCGCCACCCTGATCGATTTGATCGCGCTGCCTACTTCGGTCTACGCCGCGATCCGCGGTACCGTCGGCTCCGACGACACCTTCTCCGACATCTCCGGTGCCGCCTCCCTCACGCTCCGCTTTCCCGACGATGGTACCGCCAGCCTCATGATCAGTGACCGCATCCCTCCCCCCGGCCGGCGCGATCTGCTCCTCCTCGGCCAGGGCGGCACCGTCAAACTCGAAGCCAACGCCTACGACTTCCGCGATGCCGACGGAAAAGTGATCGACGCCGCCATCAACGAAGAGCCCAACGCATCAATCCCACCCTCCAGCGCCGATACCGGTGCCGGTGCCCTCGCCACGCTCCGTGAATTTCTCCGCCATTTCGCCCTTCCACCGTCCCCCCATCGCGGATGGCGCCACCGCCTCGAAGAAGTCTCCGCCGCCATGGAAGCACTCATCGTCAGCCACCGCACGGGCCAAGCCGAATCTCCGGAGCGTTTCCTGCAACTTCGCCGATGATGGAGAATAACGTGCTCTGCTGTCCTCTATGAGAAATATAATTCAAATGCCCGGTAGTCCGTTCCCCGGCTGTCCATTTTCATACGGCGGCCCCCTGACAATTCCGGTGATGGAGAACTCTCATGAAACGTATCAACCTTGTCGCCGCCCTTCTTTTTACCTGCATCGCCGGCACTCTTCATGGTGAAACCACCGGCACCTCCGGCACTTTTTCCACAGGCCCCAACGGTGAATCGATCCTCTACGGCCAGACCAAGCCCGTCGCCAGCGTGGAAGTCCCCGCCGGCATGAAAGGCCAACTCGCGCAAATTAACGTCAAGGAAGGCCAAACCATCAAAAAAGGCGATACGCTCGCCAAGCTCGACGACGGCGTTCAACTTGCCGCGGTCGAACTCGCAAAACAAAAAGCGGAAAGCACTGTCGAAATTCGATATGCCGAAGCCCAGGTCAAGTTTTCACAAAATGAATACGACCGCGTCAAAAGTAACTCCTCCAGCAACCAGTCAGAGATACTCCAAAAAAATCTCGCCCTCGACCAGGCGAAACTGGCGTTGGAAATCGCGCAGGAAAAGCAGCGCGAATCGCGGACCGATCTCAAACGCGAACAGATCACGCTCGATCATATGACCATTCTCAGCCCCATCGATGGCCGCATCCTTCGCGTCAACAAACAACCCGGCGAGGAAACCGACGAGAACCCCCTCGTCATCGTCGTGCAGACCAACCGCCTCAGTGCGTTCTTTTTTCCGCCAAAACAGCTCTTTGGCAAGATTCACGTCGGAGACAAGGTCACCTTGCGCGTCGAAGAAAAGCCGCGAGAAGCTCTCGTCGTCGCCGTCGATCCTGTTCTGGATCTGGACCTTTTTCGCGTGAAGCTCGAATTCGACAACGCCGACGGCACCATCCCCGCCGGCAGCCCCGCGACATGGACATGGACCGGCAAGTAACCCCCGCCCCCACCCGCCACCGCGATTACTTCGTCATCTCCGCATCCTCAAGATCATACTTGTGGAACATCCGCCCCACGTGAACAGCCAGCCGAGCGTTCACTTCATCGACCAGCATCGCCTGCGTCCGCCCTTCGACCAACGTCGGATCGAGATGGGCCTCCGCCGGAGCTCCCGCCGCGTCCGCGGTCGGATAAAGCCGCTTGCCATCCCGATCCACAGTTTTGACGAGAACCTGCGCATCCGCCTGCGTCACAGAGCTATCCGTCGAACTCGCAAGGTTGAATGCCACAATGTTCACATAAATCACAATATCCGCATCCGCCTCGCGAGCCACATCCGCGATGCCCATTTTCGCGAACGTCGGATCGTTGCGCAGCGACGTGAGCCGCGCTTGCGCCACCAGCGTGTCCGTCGCTTTATATTTGTACAGATGGTCGCTGATCTTCTCCCCCAGCAATTTCGCGCAGTCCGGCGGCAACGTCACAGACGCAGGCGCATCGACAAACACCAACACCCGCTTCCCCTTCGGGATTGTGTACAACGCCGGCTGACTCCCCTTTCCACCAAGGAAATACAGCGCCGCACATGACGAAAAGACCAGCGGCGCGGCCACTATCATCAAGGGAAGAACAACTCGGGACATGGGAATGCGGCGATCCATCAAAGGTCGTCCTTCAGAGGCTTCGTAAACTGCTGATGCTGGTAGAACCGCGAGACCACTTCCTCCGCGAAATCCTGCAACGTGTGCGACCGTATGCCGTCCGGACTCGTTTGACCGGCATCCACGGGACGTGTCTTGGGATAATTTACGTCCACCACATCGCTCCATTCCGGACCGGTGGTTTTAGTATCGACTTCATATACCTTGCAGTTCGCGCGAAGGTGTCCCTGCAGGTCGCCATAACCACGGTTGGGCGAGACGGAATAATCCAGAAGTTCAATGTAGACTACGCGGTCAACCGAAAAATGCTGCCCGATTTCCTTCTCAGAGAGTGCGAACCAATTCAGCGTGTCGTCCTGCCAATTGATGACTTCGTGATAATCCAACATACGAGCGGTGGGTAGATGTTCACGCATTTGCGCGGCAAGAAAGGATGCGATTTCCTCCCGTGCCGCAGGAAATTCGTTCGTCGTCGCCTGATCGGTGTAGATCACAACAGCCACGGACTTATCCGCAAGGCCGGTGTATTGGGCGGCGATGGTTTTGCCCCGCATTTGTTCACTTGCCGCAAACAGCCAGCAGCCGGAAAGAAACAGCGGAGATCCTAGCAGTGCGGCCAGCATGAATCCGCGCGTGACAGCCATCGGAAAACGGGAACGTTGCAGCATGGGAACCCTCAGAAGCCTAGTGGAAGCGCCGTCATCCTAACGGCACGCCGCATCATGGGGAAGAGTAGCCGCCGCACCTTGTCGGCGCACGTTCAAGCGTACCCAAGCTTCACCATCATGATCTTGTACACCCATGCCCCCACCAACAGACCCAGGCCACCATACACCCATACCCGCCAATACCACGACAGCGTAAACATGTCCGGCCCGATCCACCGCCCCGTCACCAGTCCCACCACGCACAACGACCCCGCGACCAACGCCACCAGCCCCACCGCAAACCCAAACGGCTGCGTCACGAACGAAGCGATCCACTGTCCATGCGAAAAATGCGACACCGCCGTCGTGCAGCCGCAGGTCGGACACGGATAGCCCGTGGCATGATAAAAACCACACGGAGGCAAGCCCAATTGCTGATGCGTCCCGCTTCCACTGGGGTCCGGCGTCAAATAAAGACCCACGCCCAACATGCTGAAGCAGATAAGACACACGAACGCGGACCAGATTCGCACGACCAACGGTGCCGGCCGCGCGGAGGCCGCGGGAGAAACCTCCGCCACAACGGGCCGTGATGCCAATGAAATCATCGGCGGCACTTCAGCAGTAATCAGTCGCGGTGATGCATCACTCATAAGCATCCATCATAGCACGGACTCTTTGGTCCGAGAAACGGGGCTGGGACGGATGATCATCGAAAATCTCATCATCCAAGGACCCTTTCCGCTAAACCCTCCTCGCCCCCATCCCGAAGAAAGAGGTGATGTATCACCACCCCAGCGGAAAGCATCCGACCATGCGCCTGCGAACCCATCCCGATGCCCCATCCCGCCGCCCGACGCGGTTCGCGCGGCTTTACACTCGTCGAAATGATCATCGTCATCCTGATCCTCTCCATCGTCTACGTCATGGGCATGGACACCATCGCCACCTTCGAGGCCAACCAGCGGGCCGACCGCGCCGCCCGTGAAATCCTCGCCTTCTTCCGCTTCGCCCGTCAACTCGCCATGACCACCGGCAACAATGCCAAAGTCCAGGTCAACACCGCAGGCAACAGCTTCGCCGTCTACCTCATGAGCAACGGAACCACCTGGGACGCGGCCCCCTACCCCCAAGCCATGGCCTCCGGCGGCACCATGAAGATCAGCCTCAACACCGCACGCGAATTGGCCGGAACCACCATCTCCGTCAACCCCCCCGCCACCACCGCCTTCATCTATCAGCCCCTCGGCACCTGCACCGCCACCGGCACCGTCACCTTCACCTACGCCACCAAAACAAAAAGTATCACCATCCCCGCCGTCGGCGACCCACAGATCAACTGAGCACTCGGAGGGGGTGCTCAGTTGGTCCAAGGGGGCTCCAAAATTCCCCAGTTTTTTCATTGCCGGATTATGCCATGTGACAGCTCGTGTGTATCATACACACATGGGAAGCCGCGAAATCATTAAGCGACTACGCGAAGATGGTTGGTTCCTCTCCCGCACGAAGGGAAGCCACCATCAATTTAAACATTCTCGGAAACCCGGGCTTGTCACTGTCCCGCATCCAAAACGTGACCTTCCGCATGGAACCGTAAAGAGCATCTTCAAGCAAGCTGGCTGGGAGTGAATCATGATCTACCCCATCGTCATCCACAAAGAAAAAAAGAGCGACTATGGCGTGACTGTCCCCGACCTTCCCGGCTGCTTTAGCGCCGGTCGCACGTTGGATGAAGCAATTGCGATGGCAAAGGAAGCCATAGAACTCCACTTGGAGGGCCTCGTCGAAGAAGGTCGGCTCATTCCCCGGCCCGCGCCAATTGAAACCCATCAGAAAAATTCCGACTACGAAGGCGGCGTCTGGGCGCTCATTCCCATCGATCAAGCCGCCCTTCGTATTCACGCCCGCCGCGTGAACATTACAATCCCCGAAAGGATTCTCGACGCCATCGACCGGGCCGCCATCGCTGAACACGACACCCGTTCCGGCCTGCTGACGAAAGCCGCCACAGTTTATATTCAAAAAGGTCGAGTGCCGATGCCACGCAAGCGTACGGCTAAGCCATATCGCAAAACATAAACCAGCCACGGATGCACACGGATGCACACGGATAAATCAAAAAATAAAACCAAAAAAATCCGTGTTCATCCGTGTGCATCCGTGGCCGATTCCCATCTTCCCAACCAAAGTGGACTCTCGCAAACACCCCCCCTAAAATAAACCAAACTCCCAAGTGTTGTTCATCACTTCGCGCCCATCACAGTCGCTCGCAGTGCAACCTCATTTCCCTTACAATAAAGGACGTCACGGAGGACTGCCGCCGCGCCCAATTTATCCGCCGCGCGTATCTCCTCCACGTTAAAATTCATGACCCCATTTCGACCCACAAAAGGACGATTCATGTCCAACCAGGACGCCCGCATCACCGATCTTCAGATCGAACACGAACTCCAGGAAAGCTACCTCACCTATGCCATGTCCACCATCATGGACCGCGCACTGCCCGACGTTCGCGACGGCCTGAAACCCTCGCAACGCCGCATCCTCGTCGCCATGAACGACCTCCAACTCGGACCGCGCTCCAAACATCGTAAGTGCGCCAAGATCGCCGGCGATACCTCCGGTAACTACCACCCCCACGGCGAAGCCGTCATCTACCCGACGCTGGTCCGCATGGCTCAAGACTGGGCCATGCGCTACAAGCTCGTCGACGGCCAGGGCAACTTCGGCTCACTCGACGGCGACCCCCCTGCCGCCATGCGTTACACCGAAGCCCGCATGGCCGCACCCGCCATGGAACTGATGGAGGACATCAAGGAAGACACCGTCGACTTACATCCCCAACTACGACGAAACTCGCCACGAGCCCACCGTTCTCCCCTCCAAATTCCCCAACCTCCTCGTCAATGGCTCGCAAGGCATCGCCGTCGGCATGGCCACCAGCCTCCCGCCCCACAACCTCCGCGAAATCTGCGACGCCATCGTCAAAGTCATCGAAGAGCCCGAATGCACCCCCAAAGACCTGATGAAAATCGTCAAAGGGCCCGACTTCCCCACCGGCGGCATCATCTGCGGAAAACAGGGAATCGTCGACGGCTACACCACTGGCCGCGGCCGCATCACCGTCCGCGGTGAAGTCAAAATCGAGGGCGGACTCCGCGGCAACAAAGAACAAATCGTCATCACCGAAATACCCTACCAGGTAAACAAAAAGAGCCTCGTCGAACAAATCGCCCAATGCGTCAAGGACGAAAAAATCAAAGACATCTCCGACGTGCGCGACGAATCCGACCGCGAAAACCTCGTCCGCATCGTCGTCGAACTCAAACGCGATGTGGACCCCAACATCGTCATCAATCAGCTCTACCAATACTCCCAACTGCAGGACACCTTCTCGATCATCAACATCGCCCTGGTCAACCGCCAGCCCCGAACGCTCGGCCTGAAAGACATGATCCAGCTCTACATCGATCACCGCATCGAAGTGATCCGCCGCCGCACCGCATTCCGCCTCAAGAAAGCCCGCCAGCGCGCCCACATTCTCGAAGGCCTCATCCTCGCCCTCGCCGACATCCACGCCGAAGAAATCACCGGCGACCGGCAAGAGCAGCAGCGGCAAAATCGAAATCATGGGCATCATCGAACTCTTGCGCAACCGCAAAATCTCGCCCGACGTCCCCACCGCCAAAGCCAACCTGATGAAGAAAAAGTTCTCCATCGACGAAGCACTCACCTGGAAAGCCGCCATCCCCAAAGTCGTTCAAAAAACGCATCGACGAAGAAACCAGCCGCAACGGCGGCATGACCCTCTCCAGCGCCCAGGCCGACGCCATCCTCACCATGCAGCTCCAACGCCTCGTCGGTCTCGAAATCGACAAGCTCACCGAAGAATACAACCGCCTCGTCGAGGAAATCGAAGGCTACGAAGCCATCCTCGCCGACCACAAGCTCGTCCTCGACATCATCCGCGAAGACGTCATCGAGATGAAGGAAAAGTACGGCGACGACCGCCGCACGCGAATCACCAACGACGCCACCGACATCGACATCGAAGACCTCATCGCCGACGAGCAGGCCGTCGTCACCATCTCCCACGAGGGCTACATCAAGCGCATGCCCCTCGACACCTACCGCAAGCAGGGCCGCGGCGGTCGCGGCGTCATCGGCGCCGACTCCAAGGAAGGCGACTTCATCGAACACCTCTTCATCGCCAGCACCAAAGACTACCTCATGTTCTTCACCAACCTCGGCCGCGTCTACTGGCAGAAGGTCTACGACATCCCCAGCCTCCCGCGACAATCCAAGGGCCGCGCCCTCGCAAACGTCCTCCAGATGCTGCCCGAGGAAAAACTCGCCGAGGTCGTCGCCGTCCGCGACTTCGAGGACGAAGGCAAACACCTCTTCTTCGCCACCTGCCAGGGCGTCGTGAAGAAAACACTCCTCAAAGCCTTCGGCAACGTCATGAAAAAAGGCATCATCGCCATCGGCCTTGAAGCCAAGGACCGCCTCATCGGCGTCGCCGTCACCAATGGCAATGACCAGATCCTCCTCGCCACCAAGCGAAGGCATGGCCATCCGCTTTGATGAAACCGACGTCCGCGACATGGGCCGCCCCGCCTCCGGCGTCAGCGGTGCCGACCTCGCCAAAAGCGACGAAATCGTCGACCTCGTCATCATCCCCCACGGCCAGGAAACCGGCGACAACCAGGTCACCGTCCTCACCGCCTGCGAAAACGGCTACGGCAAACGCACCCCCGTCGAGGAGTACCGCCTCACCCGCCGCGGCGCCAAGGGCGTCATCAACATCAAAACCACCGAACGCAACGGCACCGTCGTCGGCGTCAAACCCGTCCGCGACGGCGACGAACTCATGATGATCACCAAGGGCGGCCAGGTCGTCCGCATCGGCGTCACCGGCGAACTCCGCGAAATGGGCCGCAACACCCAAGGCGTCCGCCTCCTCCGCCTCGACGAAAAAGACAAACTCGTCGGCGTCGCCCGAGTCGTCCCCGAAGATGATGCGAGCGACGGCGCAACTCCGGCGCCATAATCCTGCACCTTTAAAACAAGCTCTTGGACCTACGTCGGAAAAAATGGCCCGATCCCTCGATACCCCCTCTTTGAGGGTTTTCGACGCTCCTGCGCAAATGTGCCTATATTTGCGCAAAAGAGACTTTGCCCCCCGAAGTTTCCTGAGTTAACCTACTAAATGACATATCCCGGAGATTTTACTCCGGCATCCGACCCTACATTTCACGGTTTCTTCGACGTTCTCGATCATTGGCGGTTTGGTGGCACGGGTGCAATCCCACCACTGTCTTTCGCACCGCGACACCGGCAGGATTTTGTCCTCTGCTGTCCCGCACCTCATTTGTACCGCTGTATCGCGGGCTCGCAAAAAAGGACAAGCTATGCAAAGACCGGCAATTCGAGCTTTCACGCTCATTGAGCTTCTCGTGGTGGTGGCGATCATCGCATTGCTGATCTCTATTTTGCTGCCTTCGCTCGGAAGGGCAAAGGAGTGCGCAAAATTAACAACGTGCGGAACGCATTTGCGGGCGTTGGCGCAAGGGTCAGTGACGTATTCAGCAGAGTGGGCAGGTTGGCTGCCGCCGATGGAAAAATTCGATAGCGACTTTCAGACTCCCTACACCTATGAGGTGAATGTTTCCGCGCCGACTGGATTGGGATTGCTTTATCAGAGCGGCGCGATCAAGGATCCCCGGGTCTACTATTGCCCTTCCGAGACAAATTATTCCTTCATGTTCGATCCCGCGGTGGCGCAGCAATATGGTGGCTGGCTTTCAATACCTCGTGCAACCGATGGAGGCGGAAGAACTGGATACAATTTTCAAATTCATGCCGTGCCAATTACCCCGGGCAATCCAAAATACAAAACGGAATTTTTTCACGCCACTGATTACACACCCAATGCCATCATGGGAACCGATCTAATTCAAGGCAAAAGTTTCATCGCCCATGGCAGTGCCGTGCGCCCGGCTGACTCGAAGTTCAATATCGTATTTATTGACAGCCATGTGCAGACCGTATCTGGTGGCGTCACCAGGCCTTTGGGTAGAAATCCGGATGGAACATTTCACACCTTGGCGACCACAGTGATCACGGACATGAGCGGGTATGCGGCGACGCCAGCGTTTGGAACGGCAAACGGAACCTTCGGCGCGGTCGTTTGGGACTTGGAATACGCCGCTCAAAAGAACTAGCCCACAAAATAAATAAATATCTTGACCCATAATAAAGTGCGTGTAAGTTCATATTGAAACCAAATTAAGCGAAATGGACCGTTCGCCGGCGCGGTGAAAACGAGAAAAATATCAGCGGAGCGAGGATGTGGTGACAGCGTGTCGAATCGCGTCGCTGGCCATCGGGCTACATTTTCAAAATCGTCGTCATCATTTTTCATGTCTCTGTGTCGTTAAGCCAATTTTGTCTGATTGCTCCCGCGCCGCAGTGCCGAGTTGCCGCCGGACCAATATTTTTGAGGAGGCCAAGAAAATGCCATTGAATTCCATAGATAGTCACACCATTCGTGCCACCCGCAAATTCGTCCTCGCGGCGCTCGCAAGCGCCGCGATGCTCGGCGCTGCGGCTTCCGACCCCACCCTGGCCGGCACCTACAACTACGTCTTTACCCCCGGCGGATCAACGAATACCTGGACCAACACCAGCGCATGGACCCTCACCTCCGGTACTGCGGACACTCTCAATTATCCGGGCGGAGATGCCAACGTCGATGATGCGGCCATCGTCTATACCGGCAACCCGGCGGGCGGTGGTGCCGGTGCCGTCGGTACCAACACCATCACCCTCTCCGCACCGCTCAACAATGCCCTCGGCAACCTGACTGTCAGCCTCACGGACAGCACCGCTTCCGACGCGCTCAATTTGAATGTCAATGCCAACCTCATGGTCAACGGCTTTATGACTATTACCGGCGGTGCCGGAACAGGCTCGCTAAAACAGGGAAAAACAACCGTTACCACCGGCGCAAGCAGCAACCTGTCAGTCGCCGGCAATCTGACCCTTACCAGCGCCAACGGGCCCGGGCCGGGTTCGGCGAACTTGATTCTTAATGGGAACGCGACCCTGGGCGGCTTGTCAATTAAGAATGACGGCAGCAACATCACCATTGGAGCCAATGCCGTCAATATGTCGCTCGGCAACGTAAACCTCAGCCGCTCGGGTGCCAACGGCACCGCTGCCAGCACCGGACTCCACATCCTCGGTGGAAATGTCACCGCTCTTACCTACCTCATCGGTACTGGCGACTCAGGCGCTGAATCTCAAGTCGCAGGTGGTAACCTCACCATCAGCGGCAGCTTCAACGTGGGTAACAATGGCATCGGTGCCGCCACCCGCTTCAGTAATATGTTCCAGTCCGCCGGCAACGTCACGGCGGCGAACTCGGTCTTGGGCCTGGGTGTCAGCACCGTGGCCACAGACGGAAGCTATAATCTCTCCGGTGGTAACCTCACCGTCGCTGGCATCCAACTCACCAACGCTAGCGGCAACACCACCAGCATCGCGAAATTCGCCCTCAGTGGCGGCGCGAACGCCATGATCGGAGCCAGCGGCATCGCCGTCGGCAATGGTACCTACACCTTTACCTCCACGGGTGGAACCATTGGCGCTTCCGCTTCCTGGTCCTCTCCTGCCAACATGGTCCTCACCAGCGGCACAACCACCTTCCAGGCGGCCGACAGCTCTGGCAATCCCACCAACATCGCACTCTCAGGCGCCTGTCCAGCGCCGGCTCTGTCGCCAAAACCGGCCTCGGAACGCTTACCTTGAGTGGTAATAACGGCTACACCGGCGGCACCACTGTCACGGCTGGCAAGCTCGTCGTCAGCAACTCCTCCTCCAGCACCACCATCTCCGGCACCGGCACCGGCCCTGTTTCCATCACCAACGCCACACTCGCGGGCACCGGAACTATCCTCGGCGATACAACGGTCGGCACGGGATCCCATGTCGCACCCGGCGACGCCTCTGTCGGCACCTTAGGCTTGGGGAACCTCACCCTCAGCAGCGGATCCGTCCTCGACTTCAACTTTAACGCCTCCGCCAATTCCCTCCTTAACCTCACGGGCACCCTCACCATTGGCGGCGCTGGCACCATCAACGTCTTCACCGAAGGAACAACCAGCCCCTTCCTCACCAACGGAACCTACAACCTGATCGCCGTGAACACCGTCCCCGCCAATTTCAATGCGTTCACCGTTGCCAACGGTGCCCCCGGCGTCACCTATGTAATCGGGTCGACCGCCCACGACATCACGCTGACCGTGTCCGGTGGTGCGGGCGGCGTGGGCTGGGCCTCCGATGTCAGTGGAAGCTGGGGCGATGCATCCAAGTGGAACGGCGGGATCCCGTCGGGCACCACCGCGATCCTTGCCAATGTTCTCACCCAACGCCGAACTGTGACTCTCGATGGCGATCGGTCGGTTACCGGCTTGAACATGAACAGCGGCTTCGGCTACACCGTCGCCGTCGTGCAAAGTACCGGCGGGTCTCTCATCATGGACAATGGATCATCGAACGCGACCCTCAATGATTTCGCCGGTCCGCAAATCATCACCGCTCCCATCACGCTCAATTCGTCCACCGTGGTGAATCTGACTAACCCCACCGACACAATCACCGTTTCAGGTGCCATCGGTGGCGCTGGAAACTTGTCGGTGTCCGGCGCTGGCACTCTCGTCCTCACCAATACCGCGAACACCTATGCCGGCAACACCATCAACAGCGGCAACCTCCAGATCGGCTCGGGCGCGGCGACCGGTTCCTTCGGTCCCGGACCGGTATCCAACAGCGGCATCATTACCTTTAACTCCTCGTCTAACATGATCATTTCCAACACTATTTCCGGAGCCGGAAACCTTACCCAGAATGGCACCGGCACCGTAACCCTTTCCGGTGCCAATACCTATTCCGGAACCACCAATATCAACAACGGCATCGTGCGCTATGGCACCACCACCGGCCTGAGCACCGGAAACTTCAACCTCGCCACCCCCGGTAAACTCGACCTTAACGGCCTCTCAGTCGCCATTGCCACCCTCACCGGCACCGGCACTGTTGATAACCTCTCCTCCAGCAACGCCACCCTCAACTTCAACGGCGGAAGCGTCTCCACCACCACCACCATTCAGAACACCGTCGGAAATATCACCGTCTCCAAAGGCGGCACCGGAACCCTTGCCTTCGGCGGCAACAACAGCTACACCGGAGGAACCATCGCCGCGGGCACCGCCACCAGCCTCCAAGCCAATACCAATAACGCATTCGGCACTGGAAACATCACCCTCAATGTCACCGGATCACAGCTACTTCTCGCCGGCGGCGTGACCTTGTCGAACCCTATCCTCATCAACAACGGCACCGCCAAGGAATTCATCGATGTCGCGGGCACTAACAGCTCAGCTATCCTTGCCAGCCCCGTCTCCATGGTTTCAAATAGCAACCAGTATCGTTTGGGCGTAAGCAACCCCACCAACTCCCTCACCCTCACCGGTACAAGCAATGCCGGCAGCGCCACCACCATCATTACCCTCGGCAATGTCACCTTCGCGGGAACCGGTTCACTCACGAGTTCCAATGCCATCGCGATCGGTCGCTCGACGAATACAGCCAATGTCACCCTGACGGTTCAGGAGAATGCCTTCATCCGTGGGAACGGTATTCAACTTGGCGGTCTGAACACCACCTCGGACGCTGCAAATTCCATCATTACCCTCAACGGCAACGGTATGCTTGATGCCGGAACCGGCGTCTTCAGCCTCAACAATAGTGCCGATAACGCCACTGCCGACAACAGTCACGGTGGTAACGTGACCTTGAACACCAATGACAATTCGACGGTGCGAGGTTCCTCCTTTGCAGTCACAGGAACCAGGACCGCCACCACCTTCTGGAATATTGGTGGTGGAAACATCGTTGCGACCGCCAACAATAAAAACTTCATCCCCGCCCACACCGACACTGCGACCTCCACTCTGAATATCGGAATCCAGAACACAGTCACCATTAACGACAGTGGCTTCAATATCGGAATCGCCCAACCTTTGAATGACTTCGGCGGAGGTGGCATCAACAAGACCGGCACCGGCTCCCTCAGTCTCAGCGGCGCAACTCCTACAGCGGCGCGACCAATGTCCTTGCCGGTACCCTCTACGCCGACAACGCCACCAGCCCCCTCGGCGTCGGTACCGCTCCCGTCGTTGTCAACAGCGGCGGAACCCTCGGCGGTAACGGCACCGTCTCCCAGGCCGTCACCGTCAACGCCGGGGGCCATATCGCGCCAGGCGATGGTGCCTCCGTCGCCAACCTCACCCTCTCCGGCGGCCTTACCATGGCTACCGGAACCACCCTCGACTTCAACTTCAAAATCGACGGCTCCGCCAATTCCCTCCTCGTCCTCCCCACCGGCAGCATCAGCAATGGCGGCGCATCCGCCCTCGACCTCTATCAGGCCGGCACCACCACCCCCTTCGACGTCAACGGCGTCTACAATCTCATCCACTTCGGCGGTGGATTCGTCAATCCTAATCCCAGCATCGCCGACCCAGTCGCCGGCGCAAACTACGCCTTCAGCAACTCGGGCACCGATTTGATCCTCACCATCACCGGCGGCTTAACTTCCGCCGTCTGGGCCATTGATAACAACGGCTCCTGGACCAGTCCCACCAGTTGGACCGGTGGAATTCCAAACACCGTCAGCGCCATCGCCACATTCGGCAGCGTCATCACCGCCCCCCGCACCGTCACCCTCGATGGCGACAAGACCGTCGGCGTCATTCAGTTTACCAACGCGAACAGCTACAGCCTGAATCCCGGCTCGGGCGGCAACATCACCTTGGATAACGGGTCGAGCAACGCCTCGATTACCGATTCCCTCGGCACCCACTCCATCAATGTGCCTCTCATTCTCAACTCCAACACGACCCTCACCGTCACCAATGCCGCGGACACGATGACCATTTCCGGAAACATCGGCGGCGCGGGTGGACTCACCACCACCGGTTCCGGCAATGTGACCCTCGGTGGCAACAATTCTTTTGCCGGCGTCTTGAATGCCTCCGGCTCCGGCAACCTGGCCCTCAGCGGTATCAACAGTTTCGGCGGACTCACCAGCTCCGGGACCGGCACCGTAATTGTCACCGGAGCAAATACCTACACCGGGCCCACAACCATCACCACCGGCAAAATCCAAATGGGCCCCGGCGGCACACTCGGCGGCGGCTTGTCCGCCCTCTCTATCGCCACCGGTGCCACCCTTGATCTCAATGGTCAAAACGCCACCGTCGGTTCACTCTCCGGAGCCGGCACTATCGACGATGTCGCTGGAGCCGGAACCTCCACATTGACCACAGGCGGCCTGAGCGCCACCGTCACCTTCAGCGGCATTATCAAAAACACCACCGGCAACGTCACCCTCACCAAAATCGGCACCGGTAGCCTCACCCTCTCCGGCGGAACCAGCACCTACGCCGGAGGCACCACCCTCTCCAGCGGAAACCTCTTCGTCACCAACACCGCCGGTTCCGCTACCGGCACCGGAAACGTCACCCTCAACGGTGGCACCTTCGGGGGCACCGGCATCATCACCGGCTCGCTCATTGCCGGTACGGCCGCCCACACCATCAACCCGGGCAGCGCAGTCGCCAACTCCATTGGAACCCTCAAAATCGGCGGCCTCACGACCAATCCAAATACCACCCTCGCCTTCGATCTCGCCTCCCCGGCGGGTACCAGCGACCTCCTCGCAGTCACCGGCAATGTGATCCTCAACGGCGGAAATCTCGTCGTCAACTCCCTCACCTCCACCGGCAGTACCTCCCTCGGCTACTACAAAGTACTCTCCTACTCCGGCACCCTCACCGGCAGCACCAGCACAGTCGTCTTGCCCACCTCAGCGACGCCCAACATCGTCTACACCCTCGACACCATCCACGACAACGGCTTTATTGATATCCATCGCGGCTTCATGGGCGATGCCAACGACAACGGCACCGTCGATGTCGCCGACCTCCAGATCGTCCTTAACAATCTCGGCGTCACAACCAGTTCATGGAACCTCGGCAACTTCGACGGTGCCCCCACTATCGACCTCAATGATCTCGATGCCGTCCTGAATAACCTCGGCGTCTCAATCCCAGCCGGTGCCAACGTCGTCGCCTTCGCCGAATCACTCGTCGCCGGCACCACCGCGACGCCGGAACCCACCAGCCTCGGCATTCTTGCTCTCGGTGCGGGTGCTCTGCTCACTCGCCGTCGCAAGGCCTCCACGCTCTAAGGTTTTTTAATTGCTGAAACCCCCACCAGCGGCGGATCGTTCAAACGATCCGCCGCTTTTTTGATTTGCTTCCGCCTCCCCGTCTTCTCACCACCGCTGATGCACCCCCGCACGCACATACCGATCATAAATCTCCCGCACCTTCCCCATCTGCTCCGCCGTCAACCCTGCCAGCCCACTCGCCGCCGCATTATCCTCCACCTGCCGCACATTCTTCCCCCCCGGAATCACCGTCGAAACCCCCTCAAACATCAGGATCCACCGCAACGCCAGCTGCGCCAGCGTCGCACCCGCAGGCACCAGCCGCTTCAACTCCTCCACCGCCTTCAGCCCCGTGTCATAATCCACCCCCGAAAACGTCTCCCCCACATCAAACTGCTCCCCATGCCGATTAAAATTCCGATGATCGTCCGCCGCGAACGCCGACTTCGCCGTCAATTTCCCCGTCAACATCCCGCTCGCCAGCGGCACCCGAATAATCGTCGCCACCCCGCGCCGCTTCGCCTCCTCCAAAAAAAGCTCCGCGGGCCGCTGCCGAAACATATTGAAAATAATCTGCACCGATTCCACCCCCGAAAACTCCATCGCCTTCAACCCCTCCTCCACCTTCTCCACGCTCACCCCATAATGCCTCACCTTTCCCGCCTTCACCAATCCATCCATCGCCGCAAACGTCTCCGGCCGATAGTACACCTCCGTCGGCGGGCAATGCAGTTGCACCAGATCCAGCGCCTCCACCCCCAGATTCCCCAAACTCCGCTCCACAAACCCCGTCAAGTTCGCCGCGTTGTACCCCTCCGCCACATGCGGATTCAACCGCCGTCCCGCCTTCGTCGCCACATACAACGGCACCTTCATCTCCGCGCGCAGCTTCCGAATCAACCGCTCACTATGCCCATCCCCATACACATCCGCCGTATCAAAAAAGTTCACCCCCACCTCCACCGCCCGCCGCATCGCCGCCAGCGACTCCTCATCATCCACCACCCCCCACGACCCACCCACCGCCCACGCCCCAAAACTCACCTCCGAAACCTTCCACCCAATCCGCCCAAACGTACGCATTTTCATAAACAATCCTCCATGCCCAACAGTCTATTGCAAATAGATCGAACGTCCACCGCTCAGCGCACACAACAGCTCGTCGCCACACATCATTGAACATGCAACCCAAAAAAAATGTGACACCCAAAAACGTGCCACCCAAAAAACGTGGCACCCGAAATGTGGCACCCAAAAATGTGGCACCCAAAAATGTGGCACGGCGGCCCCCCGCCGTGATCGATCCGCTGCCCTCGATGGGCAGCGGATCGATGCATGTGCGATCCATACATTAAGCCTCGTTCCCCCGCACCCATCCTTCCACATTCAAAATGCTTCTCCCCCACTGTTGGACTCTCCAAACGCATTTACCTCGCCTCACCCATTCGCTACATTAACCCCATGGACTTTCTCACCGCCGCCATCGTCGCCCCCCTCACCGCCGCCCTCGGCGCGACCCTCGCCTACCTCTACACCGACCGCAAATCCAAAGCCACCCTCACCACCCTTCAAACCACCCTCGCCCTCGCCGAACAACGCGCCGCCACCCTCACCGCCGACCTCGACACCCACCGCCTCCATTCCACCAAACAAGACGCCGAACTCGCCCTCGCCCGCACGCAACTCTCCGACGCCCACGCCCGCGCCGCCGCCCTCACCGCACAACTCGCCGCCACCGACCAAAACATCCGCGACCAACGCAAACTCCTCGACGACGCCAACGAAAAACTCACCCAATCCTTCGCTGCCGTCTCCCGCGACGCCCTCGAAAAATCCAACCTCGCCTTCATCCAGATGGCCGAAGCCAAATTCAAAACCCTCTCCACCGAAGCCGCCGGAACCCTCGACGAACGCAAAGCCCAGATCGGCACGCTCCTCAAACCCCTCGAAGAAATGCTCGGCTCCTACCAAAAACGTCTCGCCGAAATGGAAACCCAACGCACCGGCTCTTACGCCGAACTCCGCCAGCAAATCGGCGTCATGTCCGCTACCCAATCCGCACTCTCCACCCAAACCACCCAGCTCGTCTCCGCCCTCACCCGCCCCAACGTCCGCGGACAATGGGGCGAAATCGCGCTCCGAAAACTCGTCGAACTCGCCGGCATGTCCAACCGCTGCGATTTCTCCGAACAAACCTCCACCACCGACATCGACGGCAACAGGCTCCGGCCCGACATGATCGTCCACCTCCCCGCCGACCGCCGCGTCGTCATCGACTGCAAAGCCGTCCTCGGCGCATTCCTCGACGCCTCCGCCGCTCCCGACGACGCCACCCGCCAGGCCCACCTCCAGCGCCATTCCACCCTCATCCGCGCCGCGCCAAAGACCTCGCCAGCAAATCCTACTGGCAGCAATTCACCAACATGCCCGAATTCGTCGTCCTCTTCCTCCCCGGCGAAGCATTCCTCTACGCCGCCTGCGAACACGACGCCACTCTCCTCGAAGATTGCATCACCGACCGCGTCATCATCGCCACCCCCACCACCCTCATCGCCCTCCTCAAATCCATCGAGTACGGCTGGCGCCAACAAGCCATCTCCGAAAACGCCGAAGCCATCCGCAAACTCGGCACCGAAATCTACGACCGTCTCGCCACCCTCGCCGACAACATGTGCAAGCTCGGCAAGTCTCTCGACACCGCCGTCGACCACTACAACAAAACCGTCGGCACCCTCGAGTCCCGCGTCCTCGTCTCCGCCCGAAAAATCTCCGACCTCGGCGCCGGCAACACCAAGGAAATCCCCGAGACCCCCCAAATCGACAAACGAACCCGCGAATTCGCACCCACCCTCCACCCCGAAAAATCCCCCCTCCCCGCATAACACTTCCGGCAATGAAACGCGGCACCCCTCTCATGAATGTGACACACCGGCTTAATGTGACACGACAGCCTTAATGTGGCACGGCGGCCCCCCGCCGTGATCGATCCGCAGCCCTCGCACGGGCTGCGGATCGATGCAATGTGCATAGGCAACGAAAGCCCCGTTTGCCAGATTCCCCCACCCAACACCAACAACTCCACTGACAATCCCCCCCCTTTCCCGTATCATTTTCCTTCTGGATATTCATTTTCCCCGGAGAATCCTCATGGAACGCACGCTCATCATTCTCAAACCCGACTCCATTCAACGCAGCCTCGTCGGCAAAATCCTCACCCGATTCGAGGAAAAAGGCCTCCAAATCGTCGGCATGAAACTCATGACGATCACCGAAGAACTCGCCGCCCAACACTACGCCCCCCACAAGGGCAAACCCTTCTACGAAGGCCTCATCCGCTTCATGACCTCCTCCCCCGTCGTCGTCCTCGCGCTCCAGGGCAAGGGCGTCATCGACATCTCCCGCAAACTCATGGGCGCCACCTTTGGCTTCAAAGCCGAGCCCGGCACCATCCGCGGCGACTACGGCGTCTCCTCCTCCTTCAACCTCATCCACGGCTCCGATTCTCCCGACGCCGCCAAAGCTGAACTCGCACTCTGGTTCAAACCCGACGAACTCCTCACCTACGACCTCGCCAGCCGCGTCTGGACCTACGACTACGCCAAAGGCTCTCCCGAATAACAAGCGTCCGAACACGCAAAACCCGCCGATGAACGCCGATAAACACGGATGTTAAAACACCGGCGTTTATCCCCGTCCGTCGGCGGTTCCTCGTACCGGGAGCAGCTCTGAAACCGACCGGTCGAATCCTCGCCGCACTCCTCCTCATCGGCATAGCCGCAAGGCTCCTGCGCCTCGCTTGCCGATTCCCCTTATGGAGCGACGAAGCCGCCGTCGCTCTCAACCTCTACCTGCGTGACTGGAATCAAATTCTCGCCCCCCTCGATTTCCATCAGGTCGCGCCAAAACTATTTCTAATCCTCGAAAAAGCCGTGATGACCTACTGCGGCAGCGGCGAAACCGCGCTACGCATGCTCCCCTTTCTCGCAAGCGTCATCGCCCTCCTCCTCTTCGCACACTGGGCGGCAAAAATTCTCCCCCGATCTACCTCTCTCCTCGCTGTCGCCCTCGCCGCCTGCTCCATGCCTCTCATCAGCCTGAGCGTACAACTCAAACCCTACTCCTTCGATCTGCTCGCAACCGTCATGATTCTTTACTTCAGCGACCGCGCGATCCGTTCGCAAAATCCCTGGAAGACCGCCTGGCCACTCCTCCTCGCAGCCGCCCTGCTGCCCGGACTCTCCTTCGCCTCCCTCCTCATCATCGCCGGCGTGATTCCCGTCGGCTCCCTCCTAGCCCTTGCCCGTCGCCATCGCTATCCCCTACGCCTCCACGCCCCCTACTGGCTCGCGATCGCCCTCGTCTCAGCCACCACATACCTCCTCTTTTTCACCGCGCCCCACCTCAGCAACGAAGCCCGAACCTTCATGGAATCATTCTGGCAACCCGCATTTCCGCCGCGCGCCATCCTCCCCTTCCTCCGTTGGCTCATCACCATCCACACCGGCAATATGTTCGACTACCCCGCCGGCGGCATCTGCGCAATCCCCGCCATGATCCTCTCCGCCATCGGTGCCTACCGCCTCCTGCTGCGACGTCCCGCCCTCTTCGCACTGCTCGCCAGCCCTTTCGCAACCACCTTCATCGCCGCCCTTTTCCACCAATATCCCTACGGCTGGAAAATTCGCGTCTCCCAGCAATTCGCCCCCTCCATCTGCATCTTCGCCGCGACCGGCACCGCATGGTGCATCTCCCTATTGCCACAAGTGAAAAACCACTGGAACCCGCGCCGCCTCGCCACAACATTCGCCCTCCTCCTCCTCATCGGCGTGGCCATAACCACCATCACCATCGGCTTCCTCTGGCCCTACGACCGTCCCGAAGACCAAACAGCCCGCCAAATCGCCGATCATTTCTCCCGCACCTCCCCACCCACCGGAACCGTCCTCCTCATCGCCCCCCCCGAAGACCTGCCGCGCACATTCCTCTGGTACATCCACCTCCTTCCACAACTCCGCCAATCCAACCCTCTCCCACCACCCACCACGCCCACACTCCTTGTCGCAATCACACCTCACGACGATTCCACATTACAAAAAACCCTCGACCTCTACCCCCACGCAAATCGCACCCACTGGACACTCCCCGGACGCGCCCCCGGCACCCAAGTACACATCACCCAACTCACCTCACCCTCCCCACCAACCCCTTAAAGCCTCTTTGAGAAGAACAAAAACCCAACGCTTCATCAATGAAATCAACGCCCGCTGCCGCAGCAGCGCGGGCACCACCCCTCAACATCCATATCTCACATCTTTTCAAACAAGCAACCTCAGTTTTTCTCCCTCCTCCCTTCTCCAACCACCCCTCAAATCCCTTGTCCCGCAAACCCGCTCCTGCTTTAATACTTCCATGATCCTCAAAACCCTCCACACAATCCCCGCCAACACCGTCACCATGCAGGGTGCCGAAAAAGTCCAGATGCAGCTCCTCTGCGGCCCCGACGACGGCTGCCCCACCTTCGCCATGCGAAAATTCATAGTCGCCCCCGGCGGCTCCACCCCCAAACACCAACACGACTACGAACACGAAATCCTCATCCTCGCCGGCCAAGGCATCGCCTTCGGCAACGGACGTGGAACAACCCATCACATCCGGCGATGTCCTCTTCGTCCCCGCCAACGAACTCCACCAATTCCGCAACACCGCCAACACCTCCCTCGAATTCATCTGCCTCGTCCCCGCTTTCGTCCACAAGCCCGGTGCCCCCGCGCCCATGGCCATCAATTGTGCCGCTGATCCTACCCCCGCTGCGAAATAAGCCATGCCGAACCCACCCGCATCGCTCGCCGACATCACCGCCCTACTCCACACCGACCTCCCCCTCACGCGCGCCATGAACGTCGACCTCACCCTCTGGGACGGTCGCACCGTCACCCTCACCGCGCCCCTCGCCCCCAACGTCAACCACACCGCCACCGCCTTCGGCGGCTCCATCTCCGCCCTCAGCATCCTCAGCGGCTACACCCTCCTTTACCTCCTCCTCAAAGACCGCAACATCCCCGCACACCTCCTCATCCAAAAATCCTCCACCGATTTCCTCCGCCCCATCGACACCGCCCTCACCGCCACCGGAAGCCTCCCCCTCGCGCCCGATGTCGAAGAATTTCTTCAAGCCCTCCAACACAAGCGCCGCGCCCGCATCACCCTCGAATCCAAAGTCTTCGCCAACGATGCCCTCGCCGCCACTCATATCGGACTCTACGTCGCCATCCTCCACTAACCCCCTTCGCAATTTCCCAACCTTCCCATCCCACCCTGTACCTTCCCAAAAACCCGCCTATCGTATGATGGCGGAAAGCTCATGCATACGCTTCAACCACATCCTCGAACTCTCCACCCACCCGACACCGCATCGGAATTTACCGCCGCGCCCCTGCCCAAAGCCGAAGCACCCCAATCCCTCGATGTCGCAGGCCACCACCTCACCGTCTTCGTCGAATCACCCCCGCTCCTCGACGCCATGGTCCGCGACATCCTCGCCGCAAAAAATCGCGTCTGGCTCGAAACCTACATCTTCTTCAACGACCACGGCGGTCAGAAAATCGCCGACGCCCTCCAACAAAAAGCCCGCCAGGGCCTCGACGTCCGACTCCTCTACGACACCATCGGCTCCAACATCACCCCCGGCGCCTTCTTCAACGCACTCCGCGACGCCGGCGTAAAAGTCCACGCATTCCACTCCTTCCTCGAAGGACTTCCGCCGCTTCCGGCCCCTCACCATCCTCAATCGCCGCGACCACCGAAAAATCCTCGTCGTCGACGACACCGTCGGCTACTTCGGCGGCATGAACATCATCGACAACGTCGAAAACGTTCGAACAACAAAAAGCTGAATCCAAACCCACCTCCTCCGGCTGGCGCGATGTCCACATCCGCCTCGAAGGCCCACAGCAATCCGACCTCGCCGAATCCTTCCACCGCTCCTGGAAACAAGCCCACGGCGAAAAAGTCTCCAAACGCCCCCGCAAATACCGCCGCGCTCTCCACCTCAACGGCACCTCCCGCCACCCCGCCGACCCCCCCGAATCCATCCGATTCTTCGACTCCGGCCCCGGCCGAAAATACTCCCGCGCCGCACGCGTCTTCGCTCGTCTACTCCGTCACGCACAATTTCAAGTCACCATCTCCATGGCCTATTTCATCCCCACCGGCTCCGTCCTCCGCGCACTCCTCGCGCACGCCGCAGACGCGTCCGCATCCGCGTCGTCGTCCCCGGCCAGTCCGACGTCCCCGTCGTCCAACGCGCCACCTCCTACCTCTATGACAAACTCATCCGCCGCGGCTTTCGCATCTACGAACGACGCCGGCAAATGCTCCACTCCAAAACCATGATCGTCGACAACCTCTACACCGTCGTCGGCTCCTGCAACCTCGACCCGCGCTCCCTCTACATCAACCTCGAATTCCTCGCCGTCATCCGCTCCCACAAACTCGCCGCCATCATGCAAACCATCTGCCGCTTCGAAGTCGCCCACTCCGAACGAATCACCCTCGCCCGCTGCAAACAAGTCCACTGGACCCAACGAACCATCAACCGCCTCGCCTGGACCCTCCGCTGGTGGCTGTAAAAATACCTGAGACCCCCCCGGCGCCAGCGCATTCGTCATTCCCTCATTCGTCATTAAAATTTGATTCGTCATTCGCCCTTCGTCATTCGTCATTCCCTCTGGCCCTCCTTTTGCTAACTCCAACCCATCACACCCCTCCTTGATCGGATCCCCATGCGCTTCGCCGTCGCCTCCTCCCTCACCTACACCATCGCCCAACCCAGCACACTCATCCTCAACGTCCACGCCCTCCGCACCCCCTCCCAGATTATTCTCGATGAACACTTCTCCGTCGAACCCTGGGTAAAAGTCGAAGAACTCACCGCAAACGCCGGCGAAAACCGCTTCGTCCGCCTCGAGACCGGCAAAACCAAAGACCTCAAAATCACCTACCAGGCCACCGTCGAAGTCGACCACCACCTCGTCACCGCTGAACATCTCAGCACCGTCCCCGTCGGCAAAATGAACCCCGCCCTCATCGCCTACCTCTTCCCCTCCCGCTACTGCCAATCCGACCAACTCGGCCGCCTCGCCTGGGACAAATTCGGCAAAATCAACAACACCTACGATAAAGTGGTCGCCATCACCGAATGGATCCACCGCAACACCGATTACCTCCGAGGCTCCACCAACGCCTCCACCTCCGCCTACGACACCGTCATCCAACGTGCCGGCGTCTGCCGCGATTTTGCGCACCTTGGCATCGCACTCTGCCGCGCCTCACTATCCCGGCACGCTACTTCACCGCCTACGCCTACGACCTCCAACCTGCCGACTTCCACGCCCTCTTCGAAGCCTACATCGGCAACCGCTGGGTACTCTTCGACGCCACCAAGCTCGTCCCCCTCAACGGCGTCGTCCGCATCGGCTCCGGACGCGACGCCGCCGACGCCGCCGTCGCCACCATCTTCGGGCGCGTCTTATGCCAGGCCATGACCGTCTCCTGCACCCACGACGACAAAAAGTTCAAACCCCTCACCCTCAAAGACCTCAAGAAAAAAGGACTCTCCCTCGACCCCGACTGATACCCACTCATGCAATCACTCCGCATTACCCATCGCACCACCTACCGCTACTCCGAACCCGTCACCTTCGGAACGCACCGCCTCGTCCTGCGCCCGCGCGAAGGACACGACGTCCGCGTCGAATCCCTCAAACTCGACATCACCCCCGACCACGATCTCGCCTGGACCCGCGACGTCTTCGGCAACTCCGTCGCCCTCGTTGATTTTCTCGAACCCGCCGACGAACTCTCCATCCACAACGAAATCATCCTCCTCCGCCACGCCCCTTTCCCCCGCAAGATATCCCGGCCCACCGACCCCGTCCCTTTCCCCGTCGTCTACGACCCCCTCGAATCCGCCGTCGCCGCCGCTTACCGCGCCACGACCTACGGCGACGACACCACCGCCGTCCGAAATTTCCTCGCCCAGCATCGACTCCTCAAAGCCGACAAAACCGGTGCCGAGCCCCTCCTCGACCGTCTCAACAAAACCCTCCATAACAAAATCCAGTACAACCGCCGACCCGAAAAAGGAACCCAGTCCCCCGCACAAACACTCGAAAAAACCACCGGCTCCTGCCGCGATATCGCCACTCTCATGATGGAAGCCTGCCGCAGTCTCGGCATGGCCGCTCGCTTCGCCTCCGGGTACCTCGATTGCCCCGCCTCCACCGCCGGACGTGCTTCCACCCACGCATGGATCGAAGTCTATCTCCCCCCGCACGGCTGGCTCGCCTTCGATCCCACCATCGGCGAACGCTGCTCACACAAACATATCGCCTGCGGACTCTCCAACCATCCCCGCGGCGTCATGCCCGTCTCTGGTGCCTACGTCCCCACCCCCACCTCCGAATACCTCGGCCTCACCGTCACCGTCCACATCGAAAAACTCTAATTCAAACCCAATGCCCCGCCACCTGAATCAACGCCCGCTGCCTCAGCAGCGCGGGCACCGCGCCTCAGCACCCACATCAAACCAGCTCGAAAAAACCATCACACCCCCGAAGCACGCACCGCCGGATCAAAAAACCGATACGACCCCAGCTGCGCATACAATCGATCAAACCCATACACCTTCCCCCCGAAATGCCACACCAGATGATACATCCACCCCGCCACGTGCCCGCGCCAACTCCCCGCGTGAACGACCTTGCTTTTATCCAGCGGATGCAGCAAATACCGCGTCACCACGCACATCGGAATCCATTCCTTCGTGTAAGCGCGATACAGCCGATCCAACTCCCGGATAATCTTCTTCCCCCCCGTCATCGTCTTATTCACGCCCGTCATCAGGTACTCGCTCAGCACCACCTCCGTCCCTCCCCAGCGAACGCCCCTCGCATTGAAGTAGGACCACAGTTCCGTGTCCATCGCGTAGTGGTAACTTTCATCCAGCGGCATGGGTCGCAACAAACGGCGACGATAAAAACAACTCGGCTGATTGATCGGATTCGTGCAAGGCACCAACTTGATCGCATCCAGATCGGTCCACACCGGAGCACTCCGCGAAGGTTCCGTCAGATACGACATGTTGCAGCCGCCGATCAGTACATCCAGCTCCGGCTCCCGCGCGAATCGCCGCCCCACTTCCCCTAGCGCCCCCGGCAACAGGCGGTCATCGCTGCACAGCCAGTTCACAATCTCCCCCGTCGCCCGCGCAAAACCCTTATTAATCGCCTGCGCCTGCCCCGAATCCTTTTCGCTCACCCAATACGTCAGCTTCGATTCATACCGCCGAATAATCTCCACCGACCGATCCTTGCTGCCTCCGTCGATCACAATCACTTCGAAATCCGGATAGTCCTGACTCAGCACGCTCTGGATCGTGCGCTCAATGAACGCTTCGCCATTGAAATTCGGAATAACAATGCTGATCCGCGGCAATGTCGGACGACTTTCTGAAGGAACCGGGCTCATTAAAAAGCATCTCCTGGCGACGAAAATTTACTTCGCGACTGCCATCTCGCGCTCTTTTTTCGCTTCCGACGCCAACTGCGTATGCACCACCGCGACCCCGTTATGGCACACTCCACCGTTATTCTCAAAGTAGTGCTGGTGATACCCTTCCGCATCATAAAACTTCGACGCCGGCACGATTTGCGTCACAATCCGACCGCGAAATACTTTCGATGCTTCCACCTCCGCAATCGACGCGCGCGCGATTTTCTCCTGTTCCGCATCCACGCAGAAGATCGCCGATCGATAATTTGAACCCACGTCCGGACCCTGCCGATCCACCGTCGTCGGGTCGTGCATCGACCAGAACGCATCCAACAATTCCGCGAAGCTGATCTGCGTCGGGATAAACGTCACCTCCACCGCCTCCGCATGGCCGGTGGCGTGGGTGCAGATATCCTCGTACGTCGGATTCGCCAGATGCCCGCCCGTATAGCCGGCCTTGGTCGAGACCACGCCATGCAGTTTGTCGAACCGTTCCTGAACGCCCCAGAAACATCCCGCCGCAAAAATCGCCGTCTTCATACTCTCTCCTTTTGCATTTTTAACCATCACCCCAGACTCCACCGTCGAATCAGCAACGACCGCCGTCCGCGTGGCGCATGCCGCCCAGACCAACCCCAGCACAAACACCACCATCACCAAAGCCCCAAATTTCATCGCACACCCTCACTTCATGAATACTACCTATCTTAGGCCAGACCCCCGCCCCGGTGCCATGCTTCTCCCGCCCAGTTCGCGGGAGAAGCATGCCACATGTGCCCCCACAAAACACCCCAAACCGAAACGACTCACAACCACTCCCCATCCCCGCCCAAATCGGCCTGTGCGCACAGCCCCCACCCCAAAAATACCCCCCTCCAAAATAATTCCCACCCACAAACCCCGCCCCCACAACACCTAACAAAAAATTCACATCCACGTGTGCGCACAAACTGGGCGCACTCCCCCTCTATAGGAGGCCACCATGTGCCCACTCCCCCTTCACCACTCTGAATTCACCACTCCCAATCCCCCCATTCTCCCTCCCATCCAGAAAAAAAATATCTTGCACATTCCGCACCTCGCCCCTGTGATAATTCCAACCCCCACCCAATTCACCTCTTACAAACACCGCCAAACCACAAAAACATTTGCGCACCTGCGCAAACTTCTCCCGTTCGATCTTCATTTCTATAGAGCCCCCATTGGCGTTGAATTCAAAAATGCCCCCACAAAAATGAGCACCAACTCCCTGAGATAATTACAACCTCTTCCCACTCCACCCCTTACAAACACCGCCACCCCCCAAAAAACCATGAGCACCTGAAATGAGCACCTGAGCACCCCATGAGCACCTGCAATACGCTACGCAACTCCCCATGTGGCACGCCAGCCCCCCGCCGTGATCGATCCGCAGCCCTCGCACAGGCTGTGGATCGATGCCACTCCACACATTATTTTCCCTTGCCGCGTCCCGTCCCGTCCCGCTACGATACAACATGCGGCCCTTTCGCATGTTGTGGCAGGCATCGCGGGCCGCGATTTCCACTCTATGGCAGGATGAAACATGAGCATTCCCGCACGCGCCTCATCAGTCCAGTATAAATACAAATGGTCCGTCGGACTCTGGCTGGTCGGACTCGGACTCCTCGCCAACGCCGCCGCCACCTTCTATTCCCAAATCGTCGGCCATGCGCCCGACATCTCCCTCGACCGTGCCGCTCTCGCTCAATCCACGCCCCAGCCGGGCCAACTGCTTGGCGCGCGCGGCATCTATATGATGCCCGCACAACTCGGGCCGCAAACCTTTGGCGTCTACCTCATGGACGTCGATTCCGGCACCCTCTGCGTCTATAAAGCACTCCCCGACACATCGCGCTTCCGTCTGATGGCTGCCCGCAGCTTCAAGAACGACCGCTTCCTCGAAGACTATGACAATGAAGGCCTCCTGCCCCGCGATGTCCAGAAAGTCGTCGCCAATCAACGCCAGCGCCAGAACCTGGAATCGCAAACCAATCAGCCCACGGTCGATCAAACCACCAAACCCGATGAGAACGCCCCCGACGGTCCCGCTGGCCCGAAAAACTAAGCGCCCTAGACTTACCCGTAGGGGCGCGTTACAACTGCCCGTGAACCTCCATTGCATGTCCCGAGGAGTAACGAATATGGCCAAGATGTTTTACAAGACCGATGAAGCCGCTCAAAAGCTGGGCGTGACCGCTGAGCAGCTCAAGGAACTGGTCGCGCAGAATACAACTGCGCGAGTTCCGCGACGGGGCTCAAATCATGTTCAAGGTCGATCAGGTCGACAAGATGGCCTCCGATAAGGGCGGCACGCCGCCGGCTCCGCGGGTTCCACCGCCGGTGGCATTGGCCTTTCCGACTCCGGCATCGCGCTCGCCGGCGACTCGATGGCCAGCGATGTGATTTCCCTTGCCGACACCGGGACGCCGTCGACCAACGCCAAGGATGACACGGTCGTCACCGGCCAGGGCAAAAATGTGTTTGAATCGGGCGAAATCAAGTCGTCCGATACCGGTGCCCAGACCCGCATTCAATCCGCCATCGACGATCAGCTTTCCCTCGAAGGCGTCGGCTCCGGCTCCGGCCTGCTGGACCTCACTCGCGAATCGGATGACACCTCGCTCGGTGCAGAGCTTCTCGATGAAATTTATCCCGGCGGGGATTCGAAGGCCGGCGACTCTGGCATCGCCAGCGCCTCGGGGATTTTTGAACAAGCCGCCGCGCCGGATGCCTCCGGCCCATCAGGCCTGGAACACATGGCGGCCACGACGACCTCCAGCGGCACGGCTTACGCGGACGTTATCGAACGCGCCGATCCGTCCTCCGGTGCCTTCGGCGGCCTGGCACTTGCCTCGGTCCTCATCATGATCGTGACCGCCGTCGTAGCCATCGCGTTCTTCGGCGGCTTTAGCCCGAGCTGGGTTGAAATGATCACGAAGGACACGATGTCCATTCTCATCTTCGGCGCCGTCCTGGTCGTCATTTCCGCTCTGTTCGCTGGGATTGGTTTTTTCGCGAGCAAGAACAGCGCATGATTGGGCCGGTTGCCTTGACGGCCTTGATGCCTTGACAGTGGGATTGAGCATCGGCATCATTGTCACATGGAAAACCACCTTCATTCGTTTGATCCCCAAACTAAAATAATCGGCGAAGCGATCACGTTTGACGACGTGCTGCTGGTGCCTCAACGGTCCGACTTCGTGCCCGCGGATGCGGACGTACGCACGTTTCTCACGCGCTCGATTGAACTGAATATCCCATTGCTGTCAGCCCCCATGGATACGGTGACGGAATCCGCGCTGGCGATTGCGCTGGCACAGGAGGGCGGGATCGGCTTCATTCACAAAAATATGCCGATCGAGGTCCAGTGCCGGGAGGTGGATAAGGTGAAGCGTTCGGAGAACGGGATCATTTTTGATCCGGTGACGCTTTCGCCGGAGGGGTCGGTGGCGGAAGCGCGGCGGATCATGCGGGAGCAAAATATCTCCGGGATCCCGATCGTGCTGCATGGCAACGGCGGAGTGAATACATCGGAGCTGGTGGGAATTTTAACGCGGCGTGATCTCAAGTTTCACGAGGGGAACGACAATCGGCCGGTGCGGGAGTTGATGAGCAAGGCAAACCTGGTGACGGCACCGGTGGATACCACGCTGGAGCAGGCGGAGCACATCTTGAATTCGGCGCGGGTGGAAAAGTTGCTGCTCGTGGACGATCGGCGGCGGTTGGTGGGAATGATCACGATGCGGGACATCGACAAGACGCACCAGTTTCCGCGGGCATGCAAGGATGCGCGGGCGGTTGCGGGTCGGGGCGGCGGTGGGGGTGAAGCAGTTTGATCGGGTGGCGGCGTTAATTGAGAAAGGAGTGGATGTGGTGGTGGTGGATACCGCGCATGGGCACTCGGCGAATGTGATTGATTCGGTGCGCGAGATCAAGCGGAAGTTTGATATTCAGGTGATCGCGGGGAATGTGGCGACGGCGGAGGGGGCGAAGGATTTGATTGATGCTGGCGCGGATGCGGTGAAGGTCGGGATCGGTCCGGGGTCGATCTGCACGACTCGGATTGTATCGGGTGTTGGGGTGCCGCAGATCACGGCGATATTTAATGCGATGCGGACCGCGGGTCCGGCGGGGGTACCGGTGATCGCGGATGGTGGGATTCGGCATTCGGGCGACATCACCAAGGCGATGGCGGCGGGGGCGAGTTCGGTGATGCTGGGGAGTTTGTTCGCCGGGCTTGACGAGTCGCCGGGGGAACTGGTGATTCGTCGGGGGAAACGATTCAAGAGTTATCGCGGGATGGGATCGATGGGAGCCATGATTCAGGGCTCAGCGGATCGGTACAGCCAGGCGAAGGTGAAGGAATCGAGCAAGCTGGTGCCCGAGGGGGTGGAAGGGTTGGTGCATTATCGCGGACCGCTGGGAGATTTTGTGTATCAGATGGTGGGCGGATTGCGCGCGGGGATGGGATATTGCGGAGCTGCGACGGTGGAAGATCTTCGGACGAAGGCGCGGTTTGTGAAGGTGACGGCGGCGAGCATGATCGAGAGCCATCCGCACGACATACAGATCACACGCGAGTCGCCGAACTATTACAGTCCGGCAGAGGACGGCGAATAAAGGGGCAAGGTCAGCGGCTGCCGACGTTTCCGCCACCGCCCGCGGAGCCATCTTGACCGCCGAGATTACCCGTGGTGGTGCCACCATGGGCAGTGCCGGAACCGGTGTTCATATTGTCGTAGGCACCGCTGCCGCCGTGGGAGTCGGGGGATGGGGGATTCTGATTCTGGCATGCCGCGGCGGTGAAGCTAAGAGCGGTTAAAGCAACGAGAATGGCAGTACGGTTCATGGATATCCTCCTCAAAAAGAACCGCAAAACGGAAAAGCAACGGCTGCGCCATGGGCGCGATTCGGGCGCGGAAAAAAAGAGGTTTACAGAAACTTATTCAATGGGGGAGAAGAGGCGGGCGATGCGAACGGCGAAACGGAAAAGGAGGCCGCGTTTTTTGAGATCGCCCGGCGTGGCGCGTTCGCAGTGTGAGAAATCGGTTTCGAGCATGGCGGCGGTCTGGGCGGCGAATTGTTTGTCGGCGAAGAGTGCGGTGAGTTCAAAGTTGAGGCGCATGGAGCGGTTGTCGAGGTTGACGGAGCCGACGCCGGCGAGGTCATCATCGACGAGCAGGACTTTTTGGTGGAGGAAGCCAGAGTTGTAGCGGTAGAACTTCACGCCGACGGCCTCGGCGCTTTCGAGGTAGGAGAAGGCGGCGAGGTAGACGGCTAAATGGTCGGGCATGGAGGGGAGCATGATGCGGACATCGACGCCGCGGATGGCGGCGAGCTGGAGGGCGTCGTAGACGGTTTCATCGGGGACGAAGTAGGGGCTGGTGATCCAGAGGCGGTGCTTGGCCATGGAGATGAGAGCAAGGAGCATGAGGGTGCATGTGCCGATTTTGTCGGCGGGACCGGTGGGGATGATGATGGCGGTGGCACCGGGTGCGGGGATGACTGGCGCGGGCACGGATGGGAGGGCGAGCATTTGTCCGGTGGCCCAGTGCCAGTCCTGGAGGAAGCTGAGTTCGACGGCGGCAACGCAAGGGCCGCGGAGTTCGATTTGGGTATCGCGCCAATGGCCAAAGCGTTTACTTTTCCCGAGGTATTCATCGCCGACGTTGAGGCCTCCGAGAGAGGCGATGGTTCCGTCGGCGAGAACGATTTTGCGGTGGTTTCGGAAGTTGATTTGGAAGCGGTTTCGCCACCCGCGGCGGGTGTTGAAGGGGTGGACGTCGACGCCGCCGTCACGGAGGGTTTGGAAGTGGTGCTTAGGGGTGGAGAAGCATCCGACCTCGTCGTAGAGCATGTGGATTTTGACGCCTTGGCGGGCCTTGTGGACGAGGCGGGCCTGGAGACGACGGCCGAGGTGGTCGTCGCGGATGATGAAGAACTGGATGAGGAGGTAGGTTTTTGCGGCGTCGATGGTGGCGAAGAGGGCGTCGAAGGTCGCTTCGCCGTCGATGAGGAGCTTGCCGGAATTGCCGGAGGTCCAGGGGATGAGGGTTAACTCTTCGAGGACGGAAAATCGCTGGGCCTCGCCGGATAAAGTGACTTCGTGGGGTTTGAGTTGAGCGCAGATTTTTTCGGCGACATGGTCGATGCGGCGATCACCGGAGCGGCGGGCTTCGACGTAGCCGTGGAATTTTTGGCGGCCGAAGACAAGATAGAGGGGGATGGCGGCGTAGGGGAAGAAGATGAGGCTGAGGGCCCAGGCGATGGCGGCCTGGCTAGTGCGGGTGAGGAGGATGGCGTGGACGGCGAGGGTGATGCCGGCGATATGCAGGATGGGGATAATAATCCCGAGCAGTTTTAACAAGAGTGCAAAGGTCATGGTCTGTGAGCTCGAATAGAACACATGAGAATAAAAGAATAAGGCTTGAATTAAGGGAATAAAACCCGATAATTAAGGTAATGCGATTGCTCGCAGGTGGACAACCCGTGAAGGGTTGGCGTGAAAAAGCCCCGGAAACGGGGCTTTTTCATTTTTGCTTCAAAAGCATATCCAGCCATAGTTTTCTGGCGACCCTTGAGGTCCAACGAGAAATTTTGAAGAAGCGGCCTGGTGGAGTTTCGCGGCGAAGGGAGCGAGAGGCTCTGGAGTTAATCCTTTGGCATGCAGGCAAGCCATTTTCATGGGATGGGCAAGAAGGTCGGCAAGTTCAAGGCCTGAGATGTACGCGCAGTTTGGGTTGGAGCTTGATTTCTCTGGTGGTCAGGGCGCGCTGGTACGCATCGTGGGAAAGTGAATTCGTTCCGCTTTCATAGACGTTTTTATAAGCGTTTTTCAGCTGGATATCTTCCTCCCGACCTCGCGATTCAGCCATCACATCCCCAATCGAATTGTGAGATAACAACCAACGTGCATAACGAAAAAGCGTCGCGGCAAGGCAAAAATGATAGGGGTGGAAGCTGAACGGAGATGCGAGCGAAGCATATCGGTCCTGCTGCTGGTTCTTATCAATAATGACGCAAATCAATGCATATTGGGCGTCGATAACCAAGCGGAGCAGTCCATTATCGAATGCATCGCGAACCGTGGGGTCGCGAAGGCGGGCGAACGGCCCCTTACAATTGATGATGTCGGAGCGGTGCAAATAAACGGGCCGATCAGGCCGGGGTCCGAATATTCCGCGTTTGAACTCAAGCAGCGCATCGGCGAATTTCAAATAGTCATTGTTTTCAAATACTACTCCAAGCAATGCGAGATAACGTTGTGCGGGCGTATTGGAAGGGTTGAGCGCATGATCGCCCGATTCGTCGATGTAGAGCCGATACCGGGGCTTCAACGGTTGTGAATCGACCATAGGGCTCCCTGAGGCGGACGACTATTTATCGCACCCAGTCGATATCCTCATTACAGCATGTCTTTGACAGTGTCGCGTTCGCTGGTGAGTTCGGCGTTGGTGGCGGCGATTTTTTGTTTGGCGAAGTCATCGAGGGGGAGGCCTTTGATGACTTCGAAGGAGCCGGGGGTGGTGGTTTTGACGGGCATTCCGGCCCAGACATTGGGGTCGAAGCCGTATTCGCCGTTGCTTTTGACGGCAACGCTGTGGACGGTGCCGGGGGTCATGAGGTCGCGGACGTGATCGACGAGTGCGTTGGCGGCGCTGGCGGCTGAGCTGGAGCCTCGCGCGGCGATGATGGCGGCGCCGCGTTTACCGACGACGTCGCAGAATTCGCCCCGAAGCCAGGTTTGGTCGGTGATGGTCTGCGTGGCGGGTTGGCCGTTGATTTTGGCGAGGTGGAATGCGGGGAACATGGTGGGGCTGTGGTTGCCGAAGATGTAGGTGTCGGTGACGGCGGTGAGGGGGACGCCGGCTTTTTTGGCGAGTTGAGATTTGGCACGGTTTTCGTCCAGGCGCACCATGGCGGTGAAGCGGTCGGGTGAGAGGCGTTTGGCCTGGCTCGCGGCGATCATGGCGTTGGTGTTGGCGGGGTTGCCCACGACGGCGATGCGGACGTCGTCAGCGGCGACGCGGTCGATGGTTTTGCCCTGCTCGATGAAGATTTTTCCGTTGTCCTTGAGGAGGTCGGCGCGTTCCATGCCGGGGCCGCGGGGCTTGGCACCGACGAGGCAGCACCAGTTGGCATCCTTGAAGCCGACGGCGGGGTCGCTGGTGAGGATCATCTGCTGGAGGAGGGGAAAGGCGCAGTCATCGAGTTCCATCGCGACGCCTTCGAGAGCTTTCATGGCTTTTTCGACGGGTACTTCGAGCAATTGCAGGATCACGGGCTGGTTGGGACCGAACATCTGGCCGGAGGCGATACGGAAGAGCAAGGCATAACCAATTTGGCCCGCGGGGCCGGTGACTGCGACGCGAATAGGTGTCTTCATAGAGGCTCTCAAAAAAGGGGTTCACGCTTCCTCGACGGCGGGCCTATGCCTGCCGTTCGCCCGATTGGTTTCGGATCGGATAGCGTAAAGCAAAGCGTGGCGGCGGACAATAAGCGGGGGAAATGGGTGGCAGCGGATTGAAGACACGCTGAAGCGTGAACTCCGGGATGCGAATGCTGAAGAGGACGGTTGTGAAAAAATCCTTTTAGAAGTGGAGGGGGACCGTATACTAGAAGGCGATGCGAGTATTTTTTGAAAGTTACATCAGTCGGATTTCGAGTTACTCGTGGTGGATTGTTCTGCTCGAGTTGCTGTTGATTGGCGTGGTCGTGCACTACGTCATTGAGTTTCTGCGGGGTACGCGCGGTGCGAGGCTTATTAAGGGAACAGCGCTTTTTCTGGTGGTGGCGTATGCGACCATTCGGCTGGGCGGGGAAAAATTGCGGCGGGTGGAGTATCTTTATTCGCAGTTGCTGTTTTTCGCGACGTTCGCGATTGTCGTGGTGTTTCAACCGGAATTGAGGCGGGCGTTGATTCGTCTGGGGGAGGCGCGGCTGTTTCGTACGGTGGGGAGTCCGGTGCGGCCGACGGTGGATGCGATTTGCCGCTGTTGCATGTATTGTTCAAAGAACCAAATCGGCGCGTTGATCGCGATTGAACGGGATGTGGGGCTGGGCGGGTTGTCGGAGAACGGGACGATGATGAACTCAACGATCTCCCCGGAACTTTTGAACACGATCTTTTGGCCGGGGTCGATGCTGCATGACATGGGGGTGGTGGTGCGGAACGGCAAGCTGGCGGCGGCGGGGGTGCAGTTTCCGCTGGCGGAGAGCGGGATCTTTCACCGGAGCTTGGCGCGCGCCACCGTGCGGCGCTGGGCCTTTCGCAGGAAACCGACGCGGTGGTCGTGATCGTGTCGGAGGAGACGGGTGCGGTTTCGGTCGCGGAGAACGGGCGGCTGATTCGGAATCTGACGATTGAGGGGCTGGAGTCTCTGCTGGTGGAAATGTTGAGCCGGCCGACGGTGACGCTGAGCGGTCGCAAGAGCAGTTCGCCGAAGGAGGAACTTCTTGTTACGGAAAGCTGATTGGGGGAGAAGGCAGTAGACAGAAGGCGGAAGGCAGAATATAGGAAATTGCGGGCTGCGTTCTCAAGCGGGTTTAGAGCGCAATGAAGAACCCCCACCTCACCTCACGGAAACCCCCCAGCGGAGATGGCGGATGTCGCCCACTCATTTTGACAGGCTGAAATCATTGCCGCTGACGATTTTGCTGACCGTCCTGATCTGGATGTATGCGGAGGCGAAGTTCACGGCGACGCAGGATCATGTGCCGCTGACGCTTCGGGTGGTTTCGCCGCAGGGGGATCTGGTTCTTCGGGCTTTGGACCCGACGGACAATCGTTATCACTCCGCGATCGCGCTGGACGTGACGCTGGAGGGCCCGAAGAATCAGATCGATGGGATCGATCAGGAAGTCGCATCGGTTGTTGCAGCAGGATGCGGAGTTTTCGACGCTGAATTACGTGCCGCCGGCGGAGCCTTTGAAGGTCGGCACGGACAATCGCGTGGATACGGTGTCAGCGCTGAATAGCCTTCGTTACTTTCGGCAGCGCGGCGTGACGGTGACGGCAGCGACGCCGTCGCGGATTCGGCTGGAGGTGGACCATGTCGAGCCGTTGACGAAGCCGGTCGATTTTCGTCCGTCCTTCGCGGTGGATCGGTTCACGGCGACGCCGGAGCAGGTGACGGTGAACGTTCCGTCGGAGGCGCTGGTGGAGATCGGGGGAGCGGACCGGATCACGGTGAACGCGGTGCCTACGCGGGATTTGACGACGTTGCCGCCGGGTGCGCAACAAACCGTTGCGGTGCGTTATGTAGTGGATTATCCAGGTGCGGCGGCATCGGGTCGGGATGATCGGATCACGGTGACGCCCGCGCAGGGGGAGGTGCTGGTGGTGTTGCCGAAGCATCAGCAGGAAACGGTGGCAGTGCCGGACGTGCCGGTGTGGGTGAGCGGTCCGCCGGGGTTGCTGGGCAGATATGACGTGACGGTGGTGCCGAAGGCATTGCGCGTGACGGTGGCGGGATCGTCGCCGGTGATTGAGCAGTTGCGTAAACAACTCGCGGGGGGTGTGGGACAACAGAATGCAGCGGCGAACGTGGGAGTGCGCGCGTACCTGGATATTTATCCGGACGATCTGGTGTCGGTGGGCACGTCGCGCCGGCGGGTTCGGTTCATGCTGCCGGACGGGTTGACGGTACAGTCGGGTGCGGAGGTGGAGTTTAGGTTGTTGGAGAGGGCAGTTGCGACACAACCGGCGGGGGCTGGGAAGTAGTCGGCCTTTCTTTAGGGTTAGTTTGTGTTGCAATGCGCGGTGCCCGCGCCGCCCGAGGCGGCGGGCGTGGGGCGGCAGCGGTGGCGGCGCGATTGACGATCAGCGATGGCGGCGGCGCAGGACGAGTGCACCGAAAGCGCCTGCGAGCGAGAGGCAGGTTGCGGGCTCGGGGGTGTCGGCGGCCTCGATCGGGGAATAGAAGTCGCACACCGTTGTGCCGTCCCGGAGCGGGGCACCGGAAATTCGAATAATGGAGGGCTCGGCGTTGGTCACGGCATTGTCCCAGTTGGTACCGACGCCGGGGGTGGCACCGTGGAAGTTGCCGTTCTCCACTTGGCTGACATAAAACGCGCAATCGGGTCCGACGGAGGCGAGATCGCCGTAGGCTCCGCTTCCGCTGGCGATGTCCGTAATGACCGGTGTGCCGAGGTAACCGGCGCCGAGAACGTATCGGGAGATGGTCCCGTCGTTGTTGTTGCTATACAAAGTTGCGGAGGATGCGGTTTCGCTGAATGCGAGGCCGTCGGGGAAATGCGGAGTGGAGAATGAGTTCACCAAGGTGCCGGTGTTGGAAAGAATGGTAATGCTGCTATTGCTTTGGCCTGCGAGGGCGATGTTTCCTGTGGGGCCGGTCACAATTCCATCGACGAGGAAGGGCGCTGAATAGATGAGGGTGTTAATCCCGATTGCGGGGTTGTAGATGTAAACGTTGCTGTTGGGGTTTCCATCGGAATAGACGATGCGTCCGTCGGGCAAGGTGCTTACGCCGTACCCCTGCCCGCCGACGGTTCCACCGAGCGACTGTGCGGCGCGGCCCAATTGCTTGGGTTGAAGCGTTGGAGTCCACCGCCGGTGACGGTGTAGATAAACCCATCGGTGCCGGTGGTCATTCCGTAGCCGCTCGAACTCAGTCCTGCGACGGCGTGTATGGCAATGACTCCGTGGATGGACGTTCCCTGATGGGTGGCGTTTTGGGTGGGGCTGTATTCGAGAATGTTGGAGCCATTGCGGGTCAGGAGGTTATTGCTGGCCGTCCACGCCATGCCGGGGGCAGCGCCGGCGAGCGGCCCGGTATAAATCTCCTGCGTGTAATTCGGATCGATGGTGGGATACTGCACCGTGCGCGCAATCAGGCCCATGGGCGCAACCGCCACAAGGGCGGCAACAACCGCTGTCATCTTCATTTATAGTCCTTTATTTCCTACCCCGTGTTGCGACCTGCACAGTGCGAACCGTCGCCTCTCCGCTACCTGCCTGCCTTCGATTTACCTCAGGTTTGTGCAAAGTCCAGCGGAAAGGTGAAGATTTTGTGAGGACTGAGGATTGAGACGAAGTCACCTCCCCCACATTCCTCAGCACTCAATCCTGTCCATTCTCGCGCAGGAACCAGTCGCGGGTGCGGGGGGGCATGATGGCGATGATGCGTCCGGCGAGTTTTGCGTGGAGAGTGCAGCGGGCGAAGAAGACGGCGATACCCATGCCGGCGACGACGTCGGAGACATAATGAGCCGCGTGGAGGACTCGCTGAATCGCGGTGATGACGGCGATGCCCATGAAGAGGCCGCGGGCGCGGGGATAGAACCAGGAGAGTCCGACGGAGAGTGCGAACTGCGCCGGTGGTGTGGGCGCTGGGGAAAGAGCCCCAGGGGGAGCCGTTGCGAAATCCCTGCGCGGGTCCGCCCCAGATCCAGGAGCCATCGCCGACCACGGGTGGCCGCGACCGCCCGATCAGGTCTTTCAAGACGTAGCAGACGAAGACGGTGACGAGACAACCCATGGCGATGGAAAGCGCGCGTCGGGGTCCGGCTCTGTCGATCATCGCGACGGCGACGATGACGAGCACGGAACAGACCCACTGTCCCCACTGTTCGAGCATCATGAGTTCGCGCGCAATGTCGTTGTGCTGCGCGTTGGGGTTGGCCAAATCGGGGATGGGGTGCTTCAGAAGCGCCCAGTGGGCGATGGGCAAGTCGAGCCAGTGAAGGGCGACGAGAGTTGCGACGATGACGAGCGTTGCCTTTGCCCAGGAGGGCACGGCGAGATCAAAATGGCGCGGGGCGGCTTCATGCCACAGTGCGGCGATGGGTGAATCGACAGAAGGCCGGGGAGTGCTTTTTTCATTGATGGCGGTCATTGTTTCTTTCGCGGGCAAGGACGTATAGTACGGAGTCTTTCATCGGGAATTCTAGCTTTCGCAGCGAGACAACACGAGTGCTCGAACCAGCCATTCAGGATAAGCGTCGTTGGTGGAGCCGCGAGGATTTGGTTCTTCTGGTTCTTTTTGTGCGCTTTTTTTCCTGCCGGGGCTGGCGCAGATTCCGCTTTTCGATCGGGACGAGCCGCGGTTTGCGACGGCGGCGCGGGAGATGGCGGAGCGTCACGACTTTCTCATTCCGCATTTCAATGGGGAACTGCGTCCGGACAAGCCGCCGTTGTTGTATTGGCTGATGAATGGCGTTCATGCGGTGACGGGTACGTGGAATGAGTTTACCGCGCGGTTGCCGTCGGCGATTTGCAGCACTTTGGCGTTGCTGGTCGTGTATGTCATGGTCGGCGTGCGCTTTGGCAGGGTGACGGGGCTCATTGCCGCGATGGTGCTGGGGTCATGTGCGGCGTTCGTGGTGGAGTCTCGGCTGTCCACGGCGGATGCGACGATGCTGTTTTTTATCGTGGTGTGCATGGCGTGCGCGTGGCAGGCGTGGGATGCGGCGATTCCGGTGGCGACCTCTGGCGAGCGCGCGGGCGCTTTTGCCGCGGGCTGATTATTTAGTGGACCGCTCCAACGGCCGGGGCGAAAAGTTGACGGGCGTTCTGGACGCGCTCCCGGTGGCCGCACCGCGGCATATGCCCTGGGGGCTCGCTCTTATTTTTTGGGTGGCGCTGGCGGGTGGGGCGCTGACGAAGGGCGTACCGCTGCTGTTTGTTTTATGTCCGATGATCGTGCTTTCGATTGCGACGGGGGCGATGGCGGTACAGGTTCGGCAGTGGCGTTCGCATTTGCATGTGACCCGGGCTCGCATGGGTGTCGCGCTTGGGATTGCCGTGGTGATGACGGCTATTCTGGCGGGGACGGCGAGGTTTGCGATGAGCGAACTGCGCGGGTGGACGATTCTTTTGGCGCGGTCTTCATTGGGATGGTGCTCACGCCGGGTTTGCCTGGGGCGGCGGTCCGGTGCATCACGGGGGGCAACTGGAAGTGGTGGCGCAATCTTCGGCCGGGGTGGGGGATTCCACTGCTAATTTTGTTGATCGCCGCGTGGGCGGTTCCGGCGGGGATTCGTGAACCGATTTTGCTGAAACGGATGGTCGGCATTCATTTTCTGCAAAGGTCGGCGGGTCCGTTGCTGCAGTGGATGCACATTGATTTCACGGACCTTGCGACAGCGGGAGGGAATGACGCGGTGGCTTCGTACCATGAGCCGCCGGGATTTTATCTGGCGTTGGTGTGGGTTACTTTTTGGCCATGGAGCGTGCTGCTGATTCCGGCGGCGTATCACACGGTTCGGCGGATGCGTGGGAAGACGGCGATTGCGATTGATCCGCGTCCGTACCAATTTTTGGTGGCGTGGGTTGTTCCGATGTGGGTGCTGCTGGAGTTGGCGAGCGGGAAGTTGCCGCATTATCCGTTGCCGACGTATGTCGGGATTTCGATTTTGTGCGCGGATGCGTTGGTGCAAAGCTGGCATCGTTTGACGGAGGTGCTGGCGGCGGCGTGGTTCGCGAGTGTGCGGTGGATGGTGCTGGCGATCTGGTGCGGGATGGGTGTGGCGGTGTTGATTGGCGCGGGCCGGTATGTGGAGCCGGATTTGTTTTGGGGCTGCGTGCTTTTGGCGGCGGCGTTTGTCGCGGCGGGGGTTGCGGGGACGATTGCGTGGAATCGACCCAGTTGGCCGTTTGTGACGGTGCTAGGGTGGGGCGGGGCATTGTTGTTTGCCAACACGCTCGTGGTTCCGCAGATGAAGATGCTGGCGGTGAGCAAGCGCGTCGCGACACAGATGGTGGAGATTCGCAACGGGGAGCCGGACTTTCAGTTTGCGGCGGTCGGGCCGACGACGCCGGCGCAAACGCATGGCGTTCTTAAAAAACGTGCTCCGGGTTATCAGGAACCTTCGTTGGTTTTTTATGCGGGAGGTGGTGTGCGGATGGCTTTTCCGACGCCGGCGAATGTTTCGGTGGAGGATATGTTGAAAGTCATTCCGTTCGCGCCTGCCGCTGTTCCGACGGACAAGAGCAAATATCTCATCGTGGTCGATGAGGCCACGCTTCAGTATCTGCACGAGCGGGAACCGAAGGTTAACTTTTTTGAGCTGCGGCGTTTTGAAGGTTTTAATGTGGCGACTTCAAAACCGGTGAAGGTGACGTTGATTTCAAACGTGCTGCCGCGTGAGGATGTGATTTCCATCAGAAGATGAAGAGGGTCCTTTTTTATAACGCCTTCAAACGCTCCCTGACGGTCGCGTCTCGGAAATCCCTCTGTAGGGGAGCATTACGGGGGCAAAGCGAAGATGGCGTAAGGCGGGGGTGTTGGGCCGGGGTTGTAGTGGAAGGCGCGGTCGTTTCGGGCGATCGCGTCGCGGAGTTCGGGGAGATTTTTGCCCAGCAGGGCGGTTTTTGTGCGTCGAAAGCGGCGAGGAGGGCGGCGGCTGCTTTTGCGTCGCCGATGGCGAGAAGGGCGGCGGCGCGAAGGGGGAGATTACTTTTTTCGTCAGCGCGGTGGTCGGTGTTCGCATTTTGCCAGATGTCCGTGAGTCGAAGGGCGAGCGGAAAGTTTTGCTGGGCGAACGCGTAGCGGGTCATATCCCAGAAGTAAAAAGCGAGGACGTTGGGATCGTCAGGGGCGACTTCGATAGGATAGTCGAGGCTTTTTTGGATTGCGGCAAGGGCGGCGGGAGCATCGTGGGACTGCTGTTCGAGAATGGCGAGGTAGTATTGGTGCGTGAAGCTGGGATGGGCGGCGACCCATGCGGCGAAGACGTTCACCGATTCGCGGGACGGGTTCATCGCCGCCCACGCGAGTGAGGGCCAGAAGTTTTGGGGGAGCGAGGTTTCCGCGGTGTGAATCGTCGCGCGGGCTTCATCGTCTCGTGCTGCTGCGCGTAGGACGGATGCTTTCGCGCGGTAATGTTCGAGCAGCATTGGTTCATGCGCGATACGGCGGTCGAGTTCGCGGAGTTCGTTTGCAAGACTTTGCTGCGAAGAGAGGGGGGAGGGGGGGGGAGGGTCGTTTTCTGAGGTGGGTAGAACGCGGTTGTCGACTTCGCCGAAGACTTGCCAGTGGGGGTGGATGGGGTCGAAGTCGTAGCCGACATGGGTGCGGCGTTCGCCGGTGGGGGTGGAGAGAGCGGGGCCGTCGGGGGTCGTCACGTAGTACCAGATGGGTGCGGGAGGCTTTGGGAGATAGCGGGGAACGAGATCATCAAGGTATTCGGGCCACAGGTTATTTTCCGTGCGGAACCGGTAAATCGCGGCTATCAGGGGGCGTCCTTCCGCGAGCAGCGCGGCGTAGGTTGGAGGCGAGCCAAACCAGCGCCGCCACGGTGTCGTCGCCACGAGAAATAACGTGAGGGCGAAAAACACGAGGATTAAAAACCCGAGGCGAATCGACCGCCAAAATCGAAAAAACACGGGCAGGCTCCAGCCATGTGAAGGGTGAATCGTAGAAGGGCCGGTAATGGTTGGCAACGCGGACATTTCCCGATGGGCTTCGCGCGGCAGATTGTCCGGAAAGCACGGGGAAGAGGACAGAGAAGCTCAGCAATACGTCAAATACTTCACTGGCATGACCTTTGTTTTATACTTTTGCGTGACGGTGAAACGTCGCCGATGGCTGCGGAATGTTCTCCTAGCCGGGAAAATTTGAATCTCTTCGTGGAGGAGTTGTGATGAAGACGCTTGCGATGCTTTTAATGGTTCCCGTTCTTACCCTGTGTCTCAATGTGGGCTGCGCCCGCGAGGTCAGCCACTCCGAATCGAGCCACCCCAATCTGCTGGGCGGTCGCACGACTTCCGAGCAGACCACTGTGCAGAATCCAGATGGAAGCTATTCCACGGAACGCTCGAAGACTTCCACTCACTAACGATCCACTCACTAACGAGTAGATCGACCGATTATTTAATTTTGACAGGAGATCTCTCATGAAGACGATCTTGATGATGGTGGCATTAACCCTTACGGCTCCGTTGGCGTTTACCGGCTGTGATCGCACAGTTGAAACACAGACGAAAACCACCAGCAGCGACAATGGGACTTCCACCGAGAAAAAAACTGTGACCGAGCATCCCGATGGGACCGTGACACAGACCAAGGAGAAGGCTTCCTCAACCAACAACCCGTAACGGGTTGAAACAATACTTGCGTGCCGCTGCCGGCAGATGATGATCGTGTAATCCGTGCGTCACACAATCGTCTTCGCCGGCAGCGGTTTTTTGCGCCAAATCATCGTGCCGCCCCTTTTTACTCAGTGATTCGCAAGGGAATTACTAAGGTTCGATGAAAGTTTTGCACCCTCCGCCGATTTACCTTGACGCGAACAGGCACCAACCGCCATGTTAAGATGCCCGGGCATATTGTTTTCCGACGGGCGTTCCACGCGGAGGTTCCCCCATGGCGCGGCGAAAGAAAATTTTGGTTGTCGATGATGAACGCGATCTGGTCGAGCTCATCGGCATGAATCTACAACGCAACGGTTATGAGGTCGTCTCCGCGCACGATGGGGGCACGGGACTCGACATGGCGCGAAAGCAGAAACCCGACCTTCTTATTCTGGACGTCATGATGCCGGGCCTTTCGGGGCAGGATGTGACGCGGACGCTTAAAGCCGATCCGGAAACGGCAGGGATTCCGATTCTGATGCTCACGGCGAAGACGGAGGAGACGGACATCATCGTCGGCCTTTCGATGGGCGCGGATGACTACGTGACCAAGCCGTTCTCGATGAAGGTGCTGGTGGCGCGCGTCGGTGCCGTGTTGCGGCGCAAGGCATCGGCGGAGCCGGCGATGTCGCTGCTCTCCGCCGGCCCGGTCGTTATCGATCAGAGCAAGCACGAAGTGACCGTTCAGGGCGCGGCGTGAACCTGACGCCGACGGAATTTAAATTATTGACGGCCATTTTTTCGTCGCGCGGCGCGTGCTGAGCCGGGACCAGTTGATGGATCGTGCCATGGGCACCGATGTGTTCGTCACGGATCGGGCGATTGATGTACACATCACTGCCGTGCGAAAGAAGCTTGGTGATTTTGCGTGGATGATTCACACGGTTCGGGGCGTGGGATATCGGTTACTGGAGAAAAAAGAGGAAGCACTCGAGGGGTGAGGGCCAGATACATTGTCAGTGGAGGCAACGAAGTTTCCCCGCGGCTTCTCAGACGGCAGCGGTGCAATAAGAGGATTCCCCAAGCTGACCGCAGGAGAATTGACATGAAAGAAGTTGCCCCGGGCGTCCGGCAGTTTCGATTCCTCTGGCCCAACGCATTCAACGCCTACTACCTCGAAGGCGACGGCGAAGGTGTGGTCATTGATGCATCCACGCGTTGGTCGTGGCCCGCGATGAAGCGTCAACTCAAAGGGCGGCACGTCACGGGCATGCTGCTCACGCATGCTCATCCGGATCATCAGGGCTGTGCCGCCAAAATCTGTCGGACTTGGAATGTCCCCCTGGCGGTGCATGAGCGCGATGCGGACAGTGCGGAAGGGTCCGCTCCGCTGGTTCGGCAGAATCCCGCATGGGAGTTGGTTGGAAATCTCGTGTGGGCTGGACCGCGCGGCCCGGTCGGAAGGCGACTTGTCGATGGGGACCACGTCGCCGGCTTCACGGTTCATCACATGCCAGGCCATACCGCCGGCCAAATCGTTCTCTTTCGTGAGAGCGATGGCGTGGCCATTGTCGGCGACGTCATCAACACCAACGATTATTTAACCGGCATCTTCACGCTGGTGCGCGAACCCCCGCGAACTTTTTCCGTCAGCCCCGCTGAAAACCGCAACTCGATTCGAAAACTCTGGCGACTTGGGCCGAAGGTTATCTGCGCCGGCCATGGACCTGTACTGCGCGACATGAAGAAGATGGGCCGATTCGTCGAGCGATTGAAGTAAAATTTCTTATTTTTGAGCGGTTGCCACGAGCGCGTTACCCGTGAGGCGCATCGAGAAGATGCTCGTACTCAGCGAATTCGCGGATCAGCCCGAGGATCGCGGGGGGATGTCGGATTCTTCTACCGGGCGGATCATGCAGTAATTCCGATGACTTTGTTTTTTCACGAGTGGATCAAACAGCGGACGCTTAATTAAATAAAGATATCACGGTGCAAACGGATCCTTTTGAGCAGGGAGTGAAAGTGCTGCACGTGCGGCATTATGAGCAGCAAATCGTGCTACCCATTTGGGCGGATAGATGATTTCAACATGATGGTCGCCATACAACGTCACGTATCCTTCATGCGCATACTGAAGCACCGAAGTCGATGGATCCCGCTCCAATGCACGAGCATCCGGTGTCAAAGTGCGACGCACCATTATCATCAGCTCATGGTTATGGACAGTTGGGGAAACGGGCAAGTCTCTGGCAAAATAAGTAAAATCCCGAGCAATCGGCAACCATTCCGCGAATCCGGTGGGTAGCGGCGGTAGCCCCGGCACTGGCTGCGATGGTCCTGAAACTTCATATTTAAGCAAAAATGTTTCCACACTCGGCGGATATTCCTGAAAATGATCCGCATATTGAAAGAAATTGTTACCGAGCAGCGATGCGATCGCCACATCGCGGCGACGTTCCAAAATCCGTCTGTACACCGATGTATGTTCGTTATTAATTAATGCTCCCATGACGAAGATCCAGCCCAAGGCGATACATATACGCCCAACGAACACCTATATCCACGACGTGGATGCTTGCGGAAAAAGGCTAGCCAGATGTCCACTACCCCCACAAAAAAAGCACTTAAGGGAATTAGGGCAAAAATGGCGAGGCACAATCTCTCCGCCAACTGAAGGGCAACCACTCCATGATCAAAATTGAATCGCATGAAAACGTACTGGCAAGGCCATACAAAAAAAGCGGTGATGATTCCGGTTATAGCTAACCACAAACTGATCACCGCAAGCTGGCTATAGGGCGGCCGCTCGAGTGAATTCGATATCCGTGCTCGTTGTGGATCACTACGATTGAACATTGCACCACCAGCAGCGGCACATATAAAAAATATGAAAATATTGACAAGAACCTGGGAAGGAACCGTTAGCTTTGTGGGAGTCATATCTCCCTTTAAAAGTTCAACAGAGTATATGAACGCTGAAAATGAAAAAACGAGGAAGGGAACGCTCAACAACGTGAACGACAACGCTCGCAACCGGCGCGGTTTTGATGGGGCAGGAGAGATATAGTCAAGTACAGAGTCTGACATTAAAACATCCTAAAAGGATTTACTTTACATATACAATATAGTGCGTCCACGTTTATCCCTTTCCAAAACTTTCTAACTCCGCACCCGTCCAGCGCATTATCGTCCAGTCTTCCAGCGGCTCTGCGCCCAATGATTTATAGAATGCAATCGACGGCGCGTTCCAGTCCAGCACTGACCATTCGATGCGGCCATAATTTCGAGCCACGGCCAGTTGCGCCAGGTGCTTCAGGATCGCTTTGCCGATTCCTTTGTGGCGGTGGCGCGGCTGAACGTAAATGTCTTCGAGGTAGATGCCCGGCCGGGCGAGAAAGGTGGAAAATGTTTTGAAGAACAAGGCGTATGCGACCACCGTTTGATCGATTTCCGCCACAACCACCTCGGCCGCGCGATCGGTACCGAAGAGATGTTCGCGAAGCAATTCTTCGGTGGCGATACATTGGTCGGTGAGATGCTCGTAATCGGCCAGTTCGCGGATCAATCCGAGAATTGCGGCAACGTCGGATTCTTTTGCAGGGCGGATCATGGCGACGTTCCCAACTCTCTCTTACCCGAGCGGATCAAACAGATGATCGAGGTCCTGCTTGCTGAGTTGCAGATTTTCCTGTGCTCCCTCGCCGAGCAGCCCCGCAACGAGTTCTTTTTTTCGCTCCTGCATGGCGAGGATTTTTTCCTCCACCGTTCCCGTTGTGACCAGCTTGTAGACGAATACGGACTTGTCCTGCCCGATGCGGTGCGCGCGGTCCGTCGCTTGCCGTTCCACGGCGGGGTTCCACCATGGATCGTAATGAATCACCGTGTCCGCGGCAGTGAGGTTGAGGCCCGTCCCGCCGGCCTTGAGGCTGATGAGAAACAGCGGCACCTCTCCGTTTTGGAACCGTTGGACAGGCGTATCCCGATCCGTTGTATCTCCAGTGAGACGGACGAAGGGAATTTTCAGGGCGGTCACCGCATCCTCTATCAGATCTAACATGCCGGTGAACTGGCTGAAAAGAAGCACGCGCCGGCCCTCGCCGATCAACTCGGGCAGCATCTCCTTCAACAGATCGAGTTTTGCGGATTCTTTCACTTGCCGTGCGCGCTCCAGCTTCACCAGGCGGGGATCGCAGCAGACCTGCCGCAATTTCAGCAAGGCGTCGAGGATCACGATATGGGAGCGCGACAGGCCTTTGCTCTCGACCTCGGCTCTGACGCGCTCATGCATCGCGAGGCGGATGGTTTCGTAGAGGTCGCGCTGCTTGCCGTCGAGTTCCACGTTGCGGACGATTTCGGTCTTGGGAGGGAGTTCCGTAAGGACGTCTTCCTTTCGTCGCCGCATGATGAAGGGACGAATTCGTTTGGCAAGCGCGGAGCGGCGTTCCTGGTCGCCGCCCTTTTCGATGGGATCGCGGTAGATGCGGCGGAACTGCTTTTCGCTTCCGAGGTAACCGGGGGAGAGGAAATGCATAAGCGACCACAGCTCGCCGAGATGGTTTTCCATCGGCGTGCCGGTCATGCAGAGGCGATGCTTTGCCGAGAGCGACCGCACAATTTCCGCCCATTGCGTGCGCGGATTTTTGATGTATTGCGCTTCGTCGAGGATCAGGAGATGGAAGGCGTGCTTTTCGAGCGTCTCGCGATCCCGGGGCAGGAGCGCGTAGGTTGTCACGATGAGATCGTGGGTGGCAATCTCCTCAAAGCGCTCCTTTCGGCCGCCTCCATGGAGGACCAGCACTTTGAGTCCCGGCGCGAACTTCGCCGCTTCGGCTCGCCAATTTCCCATGAGGCTCGTCGGGGCAATGACCAGGCTTGGCCCGGTCGCGCGCCCGGATTCTTTCTCCGCCAGTATGTGGGCAATCGCCTGCACGGTTTTTCCCAGCCCCATATCGTCCGCGAGAATCCCCCCAAAATCGTGCTCCCGCAGAAACTGGAGCCAGCTTACCCCTTCTTCCTGGTAGGGCCGCAGCGTTGCCTGCAAACCCGTGGGCGGCTCTTTTTTCGCGATCCCTTCAAATGCCTTCAGCTTGGTTGCAAGTTCCCGCAGTTGGTCCGGCCCGCGCCAGGTGGTGTTGTCATCGAGGTCGATCAATTCCGCGGCGCGCAGCTTGCCGACGCGGAGGTGACCGTCGGTCAAAGCCTCCGGGTCAAACAATTCCGCCAGCGTCGCCGCGATCGGCGCAAGCGTTCCGTCGGCAATGAAATAAGACGCCCATCCGGAAGCTGCACGTTCATGTTCGCACGCCGTGTCTTCTTCATGGCTGGCTCGTTGAGGGTCGCGAGGATTTTCCCCATCATCGGCAGCAGGTTCACCCGCTCCCCTTCAACCATGATGCCGAGTTCATACTCAAACCAATCCGATCCGGCACCTTGCGCTTCGGTCGTGGAATACCATTCCTCCACAGCGACGGGGCGATATCGAAAACTGGGATCAATGTCCGCATGCCAGCCGTAGCGCTTGGCCCCGGGCAACATGTTCATCACCCACTGCGTCCACTCGCCCGCATCGTGTAGCGCGAACGCTCCCTGCAGCTTGGGCGGAACTGCGCCGCTGATAAGCCTTTGGACGGGAATGAGCCCGGACTCTTGTGCTTCCGCCACTTTCGATTCCTCGAGATCCAGCAAGCGATCAATACGTTCAACGATGTCGCCGCGCTTTCGCGATACAAAATCTCCCCGCGTGTTCACCGCGGCACGGATTCCGTCGTAATCGAATTCGACCCACGCCACCTCCATGGCAGAAACATCCCGGGTGTGCCATGAAGTCCCTTCAAAGACACGAATCGGCTTTTCCAAAGTTACTTTTTCCAACCGCAGCACCGGCGTGGGCAAGACATTGCGAACCTTGCGCACCAACATCGCGCGAGGCGCGGGAAGCGAGAGGCTCTGAACATGGTTTGCCACCGCGACCGACTCGCCCGGAGGGACGACGGGAGCCCTGAGCCAGTGCTTCGCGATTCGGGGATCCCCTTCCACTGTCAGGGGACCGCATGTGGAGGAAACGGGGTCCACGTACCAGAGGGGTGATAACGGCAGAATCGCCGCGGCGGGCGGCGAAATATCAAAGGTCGCCTGCTGGCTTCCATCCTCCAACTCTCGCCAGATCGGGACTGCGGGACGCACTTCGCCTAATATCAGGGGCTTTTCATTCACATTCATCCAGAAGCAGCGCCCGGTATCGATCAGCTTTCGGAGGATCGCGGCACCATCCGCTCCGGCCAACGGGACATTTTCCAGCGACCCGTTTTCGCTGTATAGGAGTTTTAACAAGGACACATCTTGGGCGAAGGAGGGATTGGCGAACATCTCTCGTGGATAGGTTACGGCGGAGCAGCGCGAAGGCTTGCCGAATTGGCCGTTCTTCTTAGTCTGAGCCGTCATCAGTTGGACGTGCAGCTCTCGGTCGCCATAGCGGCTCGGACCCAAAACATACAAAAGCGTCCGGGTGCCGGCGGGAGGTTTTGCCGCAACAGTTTCCACAGGCGGCCGCTTCAATTCCTCGATCCAGGACTCGAGCATGGGTGACAACGGCTGCGCGGGCAGCACCTTTCCGCCCGGACCGATCCGCGCCAAGGGTTGGGCCTCATCCTCGGGCGTCTGCTGCGCGGCAGCCGCGATCACGGCGACCACGTGTTTGCAATTAAGCCCCACCGGACATGTGCAGGTCCCCGCCGTTGTCGGCCTATTTTTGCCGGGCCTCACGCGGACAATGACGCTGTACGGCTCGCGCTCGCTCCCCTCCACCCGCCCGTGAATCTCCAGCGCATCGCCCCGAATCGTCACGCTTGTGTTAAGAACCCGCCCCTGGGCGGCATACCGCGCTCCCTTACGCAGAGACCGATCGTCGAACGCCTGACGGCTTAGAGCTTCCACCGGGGGAACGGACAGCATTGCCAGCCTCCTGCTTGTCGCTATCTCTGAACCGTTGCTTTTCCGGCAGCGCCCGCCGGATCAACTGACTTCACCGATGATTATGCCCCTGTCAGGAATTTTTGAAAGAGGTCGAGCCACGTTTTAGGTTAAAAAAATGTGCGTTTGGGGAGCCGGGTCGCGAGGCGGGTATTCACGGGAATAGCGATCACAAAAAATGCGGCAGATGGGTTGGGATGGTGATCCCTTATTTTTTGGCGATGGACGTCACGTGCGTGATGAAGGCGTCGTCCCAGACCTTTTTGCCCTTTTTGAAATCCGGCGTGAGGTGGCCGATCTGAACGATCTGTTTGCGGAAAGACTCGGCGGCGACCATGGTGGGGAATCCCTTGACGGAGATGATTTTGAACCAGCGGCCTTTTCCACCGGGGCCGGCGACGATTTCAATGGATACATCAATGCCGTGATGCGCCAGGAATTCGGCATTTTTTTGCGCGACGCTCGGTGTCGGCGTGCTGGAGATCATCACGTAAAAGAGATCGGAGGTTCGTGCCACCGTACTGGGGCCGTGGACGGTCGCGGATTCGACTGGTTCGTCGGCGTTGGGAGTCGTTTGCGAGTCTTCGCTTAGAGGAGGGGGCGAGGGTTGTGCAGGAGGGAGGAGACCCGGACGGGGGGAACCGGATCGAGCGGGGGGCGGCAGGAGCGTCGCGCCGTCATCGCCGGAGGGTTGCTGCTGGAAGGTTTGGGAAGTGCCGGCAGTCGTTGCGGAGCCGGAGCGGCCCTTGAGGAACCAGAGGAGGCAGCCGACGAGGACGATCACGATGAAGAAGGCCGCAATGCCCGCGAGGATCGCCCAGCGCGGCGTCCGGGCCATGCGTCGTCTCTGCATGCCGGCCCATGGGCTTCGCGCGGGGTTGCCCTGATCCATCGTCTGCGGCGCGAACATCCGCGCGGCGGCGGGACGTGCCGCGCCCTGAGCGGATGCGGGCGGTACCGCCTCGCGCGGCGATGCAACGGCGGTTTTGGAATCGGCGACAGGGAAAGTTTTGGCGGATGGCGAAAGGGGGGATGGCGGAGCCGGCGCGACTGCGGGGGAGGTGGAGGAGGGGAGGGGGGGAGAGGGGTTCGCACCGTTGATTACCGGCGGACGAATGCTCGGTGAAGTGGACGGCTTTGCGGTGGCGGGCGGCGGTTCAAAAAGCCGCGGCTGCGCGGGAGCGACGGTTGCAGGTGCGTCGCTCTTCGTTTCAGCGGGCGGAGATCCTCCTCGCCGGCGACCTTCGCGGAGGCCTCCGTCGCGGGGTTCGCCTTGCTGGACCACCAATCGGGAATTTTCAGCGAGCCTGCATGCTTGGGCACTTTGAGCGTGCTCTTGTCGATCAGCTCAAAAAGTGCAGCGGCATCCTTGCGTTTGTTGGTAGCCATCGACGCTCCGCGATTACTTCAACCCACATCAGGCGTTGTCTTCGGCATCCTGCCTTCACGCCAAGGTCGGACCGTGGGTTCGATTAAGATCGACTCCACTGTATCTGTTATCGGCCTTTGGAACAACTCGACCGCACTATAGCGTTGGAAACGAGGCAGGCTTCGCTCCATTCCCAGCGAGATGGCCATTGTGTCGGAGGCGACAATCCGGTCTATTGCGCGGCTGTCGGCGAGCCATCCGTGATTAACGCCAGTAAGTCGTCGGGCTGGAACGGCTTGTGAAGGAAATGCACGTCCGGGCCATAACGATCAAGACCCGCAAGCCCGGGTCGCCCTGACACGAAGATGATGCGCGTGTCGGGGCTCATCTCCTTGAGGTAGAGCGCCCACTCATTGCCCTGCAGGCCTGGGAGCTGGATGTCGACAATCGCGACATCGGGCTCCTGTCCGCTGGCACACAGCGCTTGTGCTTCCAGAGCGTTGCGCGCGATGAGCACGTGATGCCCTTCCGCCTGCAGAAGCGTCGCGAGACTGCGGCGAGTAACATCCTGATCTTCGAGCAATAAGATACGTTTGGCCATGTGTGAACCTCCAAAAGAGAGTGCCCCATAGCCCTGCTCAGCAAAAGCTGTGCGGAGTGGAAAATTCTCGCGGGATTTTAAGTTGGGGAGCAAGAGTGAAGGGCGGGGGTGACCGAGGTTGGAGGAATCAGATGCGGTTGAAAAGTGCGCGGAGCAGCTTTTTTTCCAGGTCGGGATCGTGTCCGATGACGACCCAGATCGGCGACTCGTCCCCATTGGGGGTGGCGTAATCGGAGCGGAGGGCCACGTCGGCGCGGCCAAAGCCGGAGCCCTCGATGAAAATCGGTCCGCCGATTTGTTCGAAGGGGTTCGCTTGGCGTTCCACCAAAACCTGAATGGCGATCTCATAAAAATCGGGTTTGGCGGGGACAGGGGCGATCGTCAGACGCACGCGGCGCTGTTGCATGTGCATCGTGTTTTCGAGTGCATTCTTGGGATTCGTCTGCTGCGGTCGCCATACCTCCAGAATCTGCGAACTCGGCAGCGACTGCGTCGACATGACTCCAAGGCGATAGTCGAGGCGGTCCATCAGAAAGCCGGCGTGCGAAAACATCGTGAGCGATTGACGCCAGATGTTGTCGTAGTTCGCCTTGTAGATAAATCGCGAGGTCTGATTGGGATCAAAAAGCCGAACGATCGTCCTGCCGGGGCGGGTCGTTGCCTGCGTGGCGGCAGTGCGCGTTGCGGGCGCGGTGGTCGTTGTAGCCGGTTCGGTCATTGCGGGCTGGGTCATCGCAGCTTCGGTGGTTGCGGGTGCGGTGGTTGTCGCGGTCATGGTGGTGGGGTTTTCGTCAGGAACCCACACATAGATGCGCTTCACCGGTCGCATCGGGCGAATATCCGATTGGCACCCGGTGCAAAGGCAGGCGATGAGCACTGAAACAGCAATCGGCGAAAAGAGGCGGTTGTTCATGCGGGGCATTGTACAAACCCGCTCGCGCACCAGCGAGTCCCCCTCGCAGACTTTGGCGCACGGTGCCGGAGTTCACACTTCAGCGTGTTGGGCGGGACATCAGCGGAGGATGAAGACGTGCTGATGCGTGAACTCCGGCACCGTCGGTTCGCTAAAAATAGGGAGATACCGATCAGGGTTGCGATGCTGACGGACTCGATGGGGTTCCAGCCGCGTCCGCGGGGTGGGTCGCGGGCGCGACCGTCGCGGTCGGGAAATAATCGCTCGCGGTGTAATCGGTCGTGAAGACTTCCACGCGGCGGTTGGGCCGCAGGCCGGCGGCATCGTAGACCCCGACGTTCAGGGGTTCAAAAGCTCCGCACGCCACGGGGCGCAACACGCGGCGATCGATTCCCAGCTTTGCCAATGCGTCCGCGACGACCATTGCCCGCTGGTACGAAAGCGCCATCCCGGTGGGGTCGTCGGGCCGCAGGGCCAGTTCATCAGCCGACACATTGCCCTTGATCATCAGCACGTTATTCAACCCGCGCACCTTCTCGGCGATCAATTGCACGACGGCCAGCGAATCCGCGCTCAGCTTGCTCTCGCCCAACTCAAACGTGATCTTCGCGCCGGTGACGATATCCTTGCCGGCACGAATCGTTTCCACTTCCGGATTCGTTCCATCCTTCCCCTTTGAGACCTTCGCGGCCTCGCCGGGGAGGGCATCCGTCGGAGGCCCGGGCTTTCCCCGAAAACGCCGATAGGCCTGGTCGAATTCCGAAGGCGAATCCGCAGGCGGGTCATAGGCCGGATCAAAAACCGACTTGATCGCCGCCGCCGTCTGAACCTGCTGCTTCTCCCCGCCCTGCTTCAATGCGTAAAGCACGACGAAGAAGCTCATCATCAACGTGACAAGGTCGGCAAAGCTGACGATCCACATCGGAGCGGATTCGCCGGCGGGCTCAGGCGCTTTGGCTTTTTTTGCATGGGACGATCCTGGGGTTCAAAAGGTTACAGGGTTCAGGGGTTCAAGGTTTTGGTACGGGACGTCTTTCAGCCCCTTGGACCCTGTACCCTTGAACCCTTATTTCTCTTTCCCGCCCGCCGCGGACTGCATATGTGCCCGATCGTGCGGCGAGAGGAAGCTCAAAAGTTTGCTTTCGACAATGCGGGGATTATCGCCCGCCTGAATCGCGAGGATGCCCTGAATGATGATCTGTTTGCTGAACAGTTCTTCCTTCGAGCGGATGGTGAGTTTGTCGTAAAGCGGCCCGCAGATGACGTTGGCCCAGATCGTTCCGTAGAGTGTTCCGAGCAGCGCGATCTGAAGGGAGTGGGCGATGCTCGCCGCCTGATTATCGCCCCCGCCGTGTTCGCCGGGCGTCGATGGCGCGGCCATGTTTTTGAACATACAGACCTGGCCGACGAGTGTGGCGGTGAGTCCCAACGCGGGGCCGTACTTTCCCATGAGTTCAAACATCTTGCGCCCGTGGTGGTGCCGTTCTTCGACGGAGGCGAGTTCAATGCTCATGACCTGTTCGATCACGGCCGGGTCGGCACCGTCGATGGCCAACTGCAGGCCTTTTTTGAGGAACGGGTCTTCGGAGGTTTTGACCGAGTTTTCGAGAGCGAGCACGCCGTCGCGTCGTGCGATCTCGGCCAGTTCCACAATCTGCTGGATCAGATGATGCGGCTCCACGCCCTTGTAAAAAATGCACTTTTTGATGTAAGCGGGCATCGATTTGCTGGCGTGCATCGGCATCGACATCATTGCCAGCCCCGTCGCCCCGCCCATGACGAGGATGAAGCCTTCCATCGAGAAGAAGGCGGAAAATTCGCCTTCCGTGCCGTGGTACATCGCGAAGACGATGCCGCCGGCAGCCAGGAGAAATCCAATGATTGTGGCGATGTCCATAAGATGGCGTCCTGACAGTTCAAAAAGGGCGGCTCTCACTCCCACCGTAACGGTTTATCGGCCAGAGCAAGGCATCGGTTAACTTGGGGGAGATGCGTGCTTTGGCTAATGGATTCAGCGTGGCAGGAGCCGGGAGAGGTGGGAACGCTGGTCCACGTTCCCACCTCACCGGCTTGCCGCTGTGTGTATCGGCCACCCCGATGCTGACCTGAGCCACCGGGATTAAATCGCTGATTTTTTCGGCCTCCTCAGTGTCCCAAAACATCCCCCACCGGCCTATTTGCGTAGCACCCTTGCGGCCCTTCCCCTAAAATGGGCCGCTTGACTGTGGGACCCCCTAATCAAGTGAGGATTTCTATGCGCAGCATGATCCGTCTTCTTCCACTCTGCGTCCTGGCAATGTTCCTGACCGTCGCCACCGGCTGTGGTGCCCCGACCCAAAAGGAACGCGCTCAGCTCCAATACTTCCAAAAGTCCTATCAGCGAACCGTCAGCACCGATCGCTATCCCGTCTCGCCTCCCGATATCCTTACCATTCACGCCCCGCTCGCCCCGGAAGTGAACAATGTGAAGCAGCAGGTCGCTCCTGACGGCACGCTCAACCTTGACCTGCTCAACCGCGTGTACGTCGCCGGGATGTCATCGCAGGAGATCGAAAACCTCTTGGCCGAGAAACTTCGCACCTTCTACAAGGATGTCAAAGTCCATGTCGATGTCGAGTACAAGAGCCAGTGGTACTACGTCTTCGGCGAGACCACCGACTCCGGGCCGAAGCGCTACACCGGACGCGATACCCTGGTCGGCGCTCTCGGCCAGGCCCAGCCGACCCGCCTCGGCTGGCCCGAACGCATCTACGTCATCAAGCCCTCTGCCGACCCCGATCAGCGCCACGTCACCGTCATCAACCTCAAGGACATCATTCAGCGCGGCGATGCCACCTCGAACGTGCTGCTGGAGCAGGATGACATTGTTTACGTGCCGCTGAACCCACTGGCCTCCATCGGCGTCGCGGTTCAGAACCTGCTGTACCCGGTCACGCCGGTCGTGCAGGCCGCGGGGAGCACCACCGCACTCACCTATGGCGGCTTCTGATGGTTTGAGCACTTGTTCCACGCGGATTCAGAAAGGCTTCATCCTGCGGGACGAAGCCTTTTTTCTTGCGCGGTGTCGCGGCGCTTTCAAAAGTGGGTGAATCTCTGTGTAATCTGTCGCAACGCTCTTTTCTCTGAAGGATTCGCCATGCTCAAAACCTCCATCCTGCACCCACAAATCCTCGCCGCCCTCGGACTGCGCGGGCCATTCCTCGAAGATCCTGATCGCCGACGGCAACTACCCTTTCCACACCAAGCGCGGCCCCAACGCCGACCTCGTCTTCCTCAATTTCGCGCCGGGACAAATGAACGTCACGGATGTCTTGAGCGGCATCGCCAATACCGTGCCGATCGAGTTGGCGGAAGTGATGGAGCCGCGCGGACCGGTCCCTATGCGATGAAAAACGATCCCCCGATCTTTGACGAATTCCGTAAAATCGTGAAGCGCGCAACGCCGCGCTCGACCTCACCAAGATCGAACGGTTCGCCTTCTATGAAGCCGCCGGCAGCAAGGATGTTACCCTCACCATCGCCACCGGCGAGCAGCGGATTTATGCGAACATTCTGCTGACCATCGGCGTGGTCATGTAAAGAGTAAAAGTTAAACAGAGTAAAGGAGTAAAGGGAACATTCCAACCGTATTCCTTTTACTCTTTTAACTTTTATTCTTTCGGCTTCGGCTCTCTTTCTCAGGAACCCCATGCCTCGCTTCTACAACACCCTCGCCCACGAATTGCAGGACTTCGCACCGCTCACCCCGGGAGCCGATCCCGCGAACCCGCTCGCCGGTGCGACGATCAAACTCTACACCTGCGGCCCCACCGTCTACGATTACGCACACATCGGAAACTTCCGCGCCTTCCTCTTCGCCGACGTGCTCCGCCGCTTCCTTGAATTTCGCGGTGCCAACGTGCATCAGGTCATGAACATGACCGACGTCGGCCACATGACCGACGACACCCACGCCGACGCCACCGGCCGCGACAAAATGGAAATTGCCGGCGAGAAGCTGAAGGAAGCGAAAAAATCCGGCAAGGTCGATGCGGGCCTCCTTGAGAACCCGGACGATCCGTACCAGGTTGCACAGTTTTTTGTCGACCGCTTTCTGGAAGACGCGCGGGCTCTGCAAGTCGCCGTCGTGCTCGAGCGCGATGCCGCCCCCGACTCGGACAAAGACAAACTCATGCCCCGCCCCACGCGCTTCATCCAACCGTTCATCGACATGATCGGCACCCTCATCAAAAATAACCACGCCTACGTCGGCACCGACGGCGTCGTCTATTACAGCGTCAGCAGCTTCCCCGCGTACGGAAAGCTCTCCGGCAACTCGCTCGAACAACTCTCCCACGGTGCCGGCGGACGCACCAGCGGAGCACGCCGCCAAAAAGACACCCCGCCGATTTCTTCCTCTGGAAGCCCGACCCGCGCCACCTCATGCGCTGGCCATCCCCCTGGGGCGAAGGCTACCCCGGCTGGCATATCGAATGCTCCGCCATGGCCACGCGCGCTGCTCGGCCCCTCCATCGACATCCACACCGGCGGCGAGGACAACATCTTCCCCCACCACGAATGCGAGATCGCCCAATCCGAAGCCGCCACCGGCAAAACATTCTGCCAACGTCTGGATGCACACCCGCCACCTCATGGTCGACGGCAAAAAGATGTCGAAAAGCAAAGGCAATTTCTTCACCATCCGCGACCTCGTCAATAAATCCGGCGGCGGCTACGACCCCCTCGCCATCCGCTTTGCCCTCATCAACACGCGCTACCGCGAATCGATGGACTTCTCCCTCAAAGGCCTCCACGAAGCCGCCAGCGCCGTCGACCACCCTGCGCGACCTTGCCGAGAAACTGCAAATGACCGTCGCCTCCATCGACGAAGCCGCCGGCGAAAATGACCCGACCCATCCGCTCGAACCCACTGACCAGAAAATGATCGACGATTTCACCCGCGCCATGGATGACGACCTGAACATCTCCGGCCGCCCTCGCCGCCGTCTTCCTCTGGGCGACACCCCTGAACAAGCAAAAAAAGATCGCCTTCCCCCAGTCGCTGCTCAGCCCTGCACGCCCTCAAAAAAATCGACCACGTCCTCGCCGTCATCTTCCCGCCCTGCGCCCCCTCGACATCGAAATTACTTCTCAAATCGAAGCACTCATGACCCTCCGTGCCCAGGCCCGCGCCAACAAAGACTGGCCAAAATCCGACGAACTCCGCAACCAACTCGCCACGCTCCATGTCGAAGTCAAAGACTCCCCCACCGGCACCACCTGGCGGCCACGATTAGCGCCGGCCACACCTTGAGGGGAGGTACCGACGTTTTTTAACCACAAGGCACCAAGAGTCTTCGCTGGTTGGGAATGTGACTTCCATCAATATTCACAAAATACAAAATACATTTTTCCCCGAGACGATTTGCAGAAGGTCTCTTCGCCCAGAGACAACCTCTTGGTGTCTTGGTGCCTTGGTGGTTAAAATCCAACTAATCGACTCAACGAAACCCTTGCGGTTCGACTTCACGGAGCCCCCATGGCCAAAGAAACCAAATCCTCCCCCGCCGTCATGCCTCTCGAATTTGAAAAACCGATCCTCGCCCTCGAACGCCAAATCAACGACTTGGTCAACCTCCAGGAAACCAAAGGCACGGACTACGCTACCGACATCCACAACCTCCGCCAAAGCCTCACCGCCCTCCTCAAAAAGACCTACCAGAACCTCTCCGCGTGGGAAACGGTCCAAGTCGCCCGCCATCCCGCACGCCCCCAGACGCGCGATTACATCGACATGATCGTCAAGGATTTCGACGAACTCCACGGCGACCGCACCTTTGGCGACGACAAAACCATCGTCACCGGCATGGGCCGCATCGGAGGCCACAAGGTCATGGTCGTCGGCCACCACAAGGGCCGGGACACCAAGGAAAAAATCGCCTGCAACTTCGGCTGCGCCCACCCGGAAGGCTACCGCAAGGCGCTCGCCAAAATGCAGTTTGCCGAAAAATTCGGCCTGCCTGTCGTCACGTTCATCGACACCCCCGGCGCCTATCCCGGCATCGGCTCCGAAGAACGCGGCGTCGCCGAAGCGATCGCCGTCAACCTCCGCGAAATGTCCCGCCTCAAAACCCCCATCGTCTGTATCGTCATCGGCGAAGGGGGCTCCGGCGGGGCGCTCGGCATTGGCGTCGGCGATCGGCTCGCCATGATGCAGTACGCCTGGTACTCCGTCATTTCCCCCGAAGGCTGCAGCGGCATCCTCTGGAAAGGCGGCACCAACGCCCCCGAAGCCGCCGAGGCTCTCAAGCTCACCAGCAAATATCTCAAGGAACTCAACATTATTGATGAGATCATCGAAGAGCCCCTCGGTGCCGCCCACCGCAACTCCCGCGCCGCCGCCGACAACGTCGAACGCTACATCGACAAGACCCTCCGCGAGCTCAAACGCATCCCCATCGAAAAGCTCACCGATCAGCGCTACGACCGCATCCGCAAGCTCGGCACCGATGCCGTGACGGTGTAAGCGCCTAGCCCTGCCTATGCTTGGTGCGAGATCCCCATGTGGCACGGCGGCCCCCCGCCGTGATCGATCCATAGCCCTCGCACGGGCTGTGGATCGATGCAATGTGCCATCGGCAGCGAGTGATGCTTTAATTTGCGAGCATCTTTCCACCGGCCATCCGAGGCCGGTGGAAAGATCACGGCGGAGGGCCGCCGTGCCACAGATTTTCCGCCTCACCGCGCCTCTTGGCGACGTTCCTAAATTCCATTACTATTCCGCCAACGGCAAATCGCCGGCGCGACTCGCCGTTCTACTTCTTCAAAGGGTATTCCATCATGAAAGTTCTCATCAATCGCGCTGCGCCGTGGAAGCCCTGGGACTTGCCTCCTCCGTCGTTCTTTCCCGCACGCCCAAGCCGGTCCTTACCTGCGTTAAACTCGTCGCCGGCACGAGCACCAGCGGGGGCACCGCCAAGACGCTCACCGTCATCGCCACTGATATGGAAATCGCCCTCCAGTACACCCTCACGCAGGTCGATATCGCAGCCCCCGGCGTCGCTCTCATTCCCGCCGGCAAGCTTTCCGAAATCGTCAACAACTCCCCCGACGACACGCTCACCCTCGACACCTCCGCCGACAGCACCATCATCAAAGGCTCCGATGCCCACTACAAAGTGTTCGGCTACAACGCGGACGAATATCCGCCGATCTCGAGCTTTGAAGGCTCCCCCGACTTCTCCCTGACCGCCGGCGCGCTTCGCACCCTCCTCGACCGCACCCGTTTCGCCGCCGCCCGCGAAATGACCCGCTACGCCATCAACGGCGTGCTTTTCGAGAAGAAAGGCAAAAAGCTCTCTCTCGTCGCTACCGACGGCCACCGCCTTGCACAAACCAAGGACGACACCATCGCTGAGGGCGGCAAAGATGTCTCCGCCGTTGTTCCCATCAAAGCCATCAACCTCATCGAGCGGCTGCTCACGGATCCTGAGCAGACCGTCTCGCTCCAATTCAAGGAAAACAAACTCTTCGTCCAGATCTCCTCCGAGACCGGCGGCATCACCGCTACCATGTCCACCGCGCTCGTTGAAGGCACCTTCCCCCCCTACGGCGATGTCATCCCGAAAGACTCCGACAAAAAGGTGAGCCTCAACCGCGACCGCTTCTTCTCCGCCGTTCGCCGCGCCGCGCTCCTTACGAATGAAGAATCCAAAGGCGTCCGCCTCGCCTTCGCCAACGGCACGCTCTCCATCTCCTCCCGCGCCCGGAAATGGGCGAAGCCAAAATCGACCTCCCTGTTGAATACACTGGTGACGCCATCGAGATCGGCTTCAACCCCGTCTACCTCCTCGACGCCCTCAAAGTCGCGGACCAGGAAACCGTTACCTTTGAAATGAAAACCCCCAACAAACCCGGCCTCCTCCGCAGCGGCCCCGGTTTCCTTTACGTCGTCATGCCGGTGAACCTCACCTGACGTAAGTGCGAGTCTCCCCCATGCGCCGTGCCCGAAAAATAACTTCCACCGCCAGGCCCGCGCGGGCCGCTGTCCGTCCGCCCAAGCCTGCCGACCCCGCCATTGCCAATCTCGAGATGCAAGGCGACCGCCTCAAGGTCTTCTCCCTCCAAACCCTCCTCACCAACAAGCGCAACCCTGAAACCCGCGAGACCGCCCGCCTCGGTGATGTGTTGCTCCCCTGGTTTGAAAAGGTCGTCACCAAACCCGCTGAAAAAATCGATGAGGTCCTCGACCTCTGGCTTTCCCTCATCCCCGCCAATCTCAAGGACCACACCCGCCTCGTCGGCTTCAACCGCGGGACGCTTACCGTGGCCACCGAGTCCGCCACCACTCGCGCCGAACTCGACGCCCGCCTCCGTGCCGGCCTGCTGCGTCAATTCCAGACCGGCTCGCGAGGAGCCATTTTCCGCATCAAAACCGCAGTCCAGCCCCTGGGCCATCCATGATGCTTGTTGACACGTTATCCACATTGACCCGTATCGATTTAGCTCGTTGCGTTCCTGACCCCTTCCTGAGAGAAGGTTTTATAAGGTAATCATCATCGTAATAGAGCCTGTGGGTATGTGCGGAAGTAGGGAACGTTTGCTGGAAAGCTCAATCATAGAAGGGTTTACGCGAGATAAGAGACGGCCGGCAGCAGTGTGGAAACTGTCGTCAGCCTGTCGGTGGAACCTGTTCGCGGACTGATAATCCGTGCAAATCCATGTTTCGACAACCATTCGCGGTCACGATACAACGGCGGCTCAACTGTTTGCCGAGCTGCCCTGATAAGTTGTCCACAGGCAATTCACAAACTCGCTGACAGGCGAACCACCCCTCAAACACCTCGAAAACTCCTTCAAATCCCGTGTTCCCACCCCGCTCGGGGCCACGGATGAGCATGGCCATTCTCGTCCACCAGTGCAACCGCCCGCTCTGCCGTCACTTCTCCAATCGCCGTCAGCGGGACATCCGTTAGATTCACAATCTCCGGAACCGCCCCCGGATCGATGGCGAATAGAAGTTCATAATCCTCGCCATCAATCAGGGCATGAACCCCCGCCGGCAAAGAATCGTTTTCCGCGACGGCCCATGCGTCTTCATGCAAGGGCAAGCGAGCCGGATACACTCGAGCCCCCATGCCCGACGCTTCACACAGCCGCGGAAGATCCTGCGCAAGTCCATCCGAAAGATCCATCATCGCATGCAGTCCACCCTTGGCGGCATGAGCGATTTTTTGCGCCAGCGCCATGCGCGGCGTAAACGAAAGATGACGGCCCAAAATGGACCCGCCCAGTGCGCCGGAAACAAAAAGCGTATCACCCGCCCTTGCACCCGAGCGCGTGATAAGCCGCTGACCTTCCGGTATGCGACCGAGGGCTGACACCGTGATGGCGAGCCGCTGGTCCCACACCGCCGTGTCCCCTCCGACCAGCGGACAATTGAAAACCGCGGCGGCATCCCTGCATGCAAGGAACAGCGCTTTCGCAAATGCTTCACCGCTGCCCGGGCCTTCCTTGGGCAGCGCGACCGAAATCATGATCGCCGCCGGAATGCACGCCATCGCCGCGCAATCCGAAAGACAGCGATTCACCGCCTTCGTCCCGGCCTGAACAGCCGTGTGTTGACGAAGATCAAAGTGAACCTGATCCAGGCACTGGTCTGTTTTCAGAAGCGCTAACGACGGCGCAATGCTCACGGCTGCCATATCGTCGCCGATGTTGACTGGCACGCCCTCAGCCGACGGCGTATTAGCATGAATCCATCGAAGAAAATCGTTTTCCCGCATCCCCGCATTATAAACAAGTGCCATGGCTCTGCACGATTCGCAGACCCGTGAATGACCTGTGACCAACCGCAAAAACAAAAACTCTGCGGAAGAAGCTCAATGCCCTTCCGCAGAGTGTTATCAGCAATCTCAAATGAATTCGGTTTACACCGCACGCCGACGACGCAGGAAAGGCACCACGCCCAATGCGAGGATCGACAAGCTTGCCGGCTCCGGCGTGCTATACACGTTCTCCACCGACGTGATCGAGGCCGACCCGCTGCCCGCGATATCGATCGACTTCAGAATGTGCAGTGAGGTCGCCGGCGTCGCGAGAGTGACGCTGTCGAACAGGTTGTCGGGGCGAGTGCCCGCTCCGTCCGTGAGAACGCCGTTTGAATAGTCCACATTCTTGATGCTGTCGGTGATGGTCTCGCCCACCGATGCGACAGCGCTCTGCTGACCGGTCGCGACAAAATCGAGGCCCACCGACGTCACCGGCTTGGCGAAGCTGACGTCAAAAAGAATGCGCGAGGAGTCGTCCGGAGTGCCCGTCTTCCAACTCCCGTTCGCAACGCTGAACACAATGGACGAAGCCGTCGCGGTGCTCGACATGTCCACTTGCAGATTGGCGGGGCTGATCGTGCCGGTCAGCACGAAATTGGAATAGGTCGCGTTGCCGACGGTGATCGGCTGCCCCGCGGTAATGATCGATCCCAAACTTTGGATCGTATCGGCCTTGACGCTGGAAGCCGCGGTCAAGCTGCGGCGCCTATAAAGATGCTTGCGCGGAAATGCTTGAATACCATGGCTCTCTCTCCTATTTTCTCTCCACGACAACACCACTTGTTGTCGACATGCTCAAACCTACCCCCATTTTCCCCCTTGTCTAATGGCGGCAAGGTTAAAATTGCCTTAAAGATAGCCTCTTTCCCGTGTTATCGGAAGCTTCGCCTCATTTGCGCCTTCCCAGTTCGCCCAGAGCGTTTTCGTCTGTCGCTTCAAATGGGCGGCTTGGCCTTGCCAGGATAGTCAACCCATCGTGCCCGACGAGTCCAAAAAGGAAGCGGGTCGCCTGCACGCAGACGGCCCGCCTCCATACGGATCGCACAATACCGATATTATCGGGCAAACTTCTTGCGAAGCCCCAGGCCGGCGACTGCGAGAGGCAGAAGCGCGAGTGTCATGGGCTCCGGAACCGGTGGCGGGCTGCCGCCGCCGCTCTGAATGTAGGTGTTGTCCACTAGCGTGATCGTCGCCGACCCGCGCCGTGGAAGCAACATCAATCGACTTGATGATGTGCAGCGAGTTCGACGTCGGGTTCAGCGTGACGCTGTCCGTGTTATTGCTGGGAAGTTTGGAGTTTCCGCTGGCGGAAACCTGAAGGCTGTAATCCTTCTTGGAAACCTTATCGGTCACGGTTTCGCCGACGGACGCGACTGCGTTGCCCGTGGCGGTGGCGGTGAAGCCAAGGTTGACGGTCTGGATCGAGGAACCCGTGACGTTGATGTCATAGGAAATGATCGAGCTGCCGCTGGGGGTGCTCCATCCGGCGGTGTTCGTGGTGAACTGCAGACCGGTTGGGTCCGAATTCACGACCACGCTCGACACCGGCGTCGTGCCGCCGTACGAGAAGTTGGAATAGACCACATTGCCGACCACGATCTGGGCGCCGAAATTGGAGCCGGTGAGTTGGTCGAGGGTGACCGCTTTGGCGGTGGCGCTCATGAAGAGGGCCGCTCCCACGGCGCCCACAGCGAGCATGACTTGCTTTGAGAACATAACTACTCCTAAAAAAAAAGACAAACTTTCACGAACCCCACGTTCGCGCACTTTGTTAATCAAAAGATGTGCCGCAAAGGGCTGATCTTCTAAATCTATTTTCCTGTGGCCACCGTATGGGCTGACTCGCTCCTCTCCCCCGCCTGCAGTGCGGCAAATCGACGCTTACAAAAGTCTCCGCGTCAAAAGTTCCGCTTTAAAGCATTAAGAGGCTATTTCAAAAATACCTTAGGAAAACATATGAGCAACAATCGAGTCATTTGCAGGTAATGGAATCCGCGATGCACGGCTGCGAAGCGATCATAACGGAGTTTCAGATGGCGGGCCTGACCGATCAGTGCGAGCAATCGCTCGATGGGCCAACGGACTTTTCCCAGGCCACTGCCATGGGCCATGCGCGGGCTGCGAGAAAGTCCCGGATTCGCCGCTTACGCAGTTGCCGGCGGTTAGCGGGCGTGCCATAAGCCCGGTCGCCATAAGCGGCGTCAGGCTTGTGCCGGGGATGTCCTGGGCCACGTCCGGGCAGGGCAGGAATCTCGTCCAGCAGCCCGGCAAGTTCCTTGGAGTCATGCCGCTGAGCGCCGGTGATGCGAAGGGCCAGAGGAGTCCCACGACCGTCGGAGAGAAGATGCCTTTTGGTGCCTTTTTTGGCTCGATCCGTCGGGTTTTTGCCGGTCAGCGCCCCCAAAAAGCGCCCGAATGCTCTGGCTGTCGACCAGCACTTTCGACCAATCGATCTTGCCTTGTCTGGCGAGTTTGCCAAGGGCCAGATGGAACAATTTCTTCCACACGCCATGCCTTTGCCATTGGCGCATTCGTCGCCAGCAGGTAACCCCCGATCCGCAATTCATTTCCTCGGGAAGCATCTCCCAGGGAATTCCGCTGCGCAAAACGAAAATAATGCCCGCCAGGCAGGCCCGGTCTTCCACCGGCGGCCGACCGCGCGTTCCATTCTTCGCTTTGTGTTTGGGAAGGAGCGGTTCGATGAGTTCCCATAGTTCTTCCGATACCAGCGGTCGGTCCATGACGTTTACCCCCGGGCCGCATCGTCGCGACCACGACTGATTCTAGGGGGTATTTTTGAAATGGTCTCTAAGATAAGAGTCCCGCGGCAGGGTCCGCAAAATCGAAAGCTACAAACATAAACAGGGCGGCCCCACCGTTTCGGATGGGACCGCCCAGGAAAGAGCGGACGAAAGAGCAAGTTCGCTTAGCGAGCGAGCTTCTTCCGGAGACCGAGGCCCGCGAGTGCCAAGGGCAACAGCGCGAGGGTCATGGGTTCCGGAACCGGCGGCGGCGAGCCACCGTTGCCCGGCGTGGTCGTGTACGTGTTCTCAACGAAGTTGAGCGAAGCAAAGGCATCGGGCCCGCTCGCCGCAACGTCGATCGACTTCACGATGTTCAGGCTGGTCGCGGTCGGATTGATGATGACCGAGTCGCGAAGGTTATTGTTCGTGGCAGTCTTGCCGCTGTAGATAACCGACATGCTGTAGTCTTTGTTCGCGGTGGGATCGGTCAGCGTTTCGCCGACGGAGGCCTTGGCGTTGTTCGAGATGACCTGACCGCCGAAGAACAGGTTGGCACCGGAGAAGACCTGGCCCGAGCTGGGCGAAGCGGTCACGGTGTAGCTGATGACCGAGGAATCATTGCCCGGGGTCAGCGTGTTCCAGTTGGCCGTGAACTGCACACCACTGCTGGTGAAGTTCACCGTCACATCTGAAGGCGAGAGATTTCCGCCCGACTGGAACTTGGTGTAGATCTCGTTGCCGAACGAGACCGGCGCTTTGCTGGCAATAAGGTCCGCCAAAGTGACGGCCTGAGCCTGTTGGGCGATGGCAAACAAGCCAAGCGCTCCCACGACTCCCAAAGTTGTTTTCACGTACGACATACTTTCTCCTAAAAAGAATTTTATAAGTGGAAAACCCCACACAGCCACGGAAGCCTTAACAAGCGGCGTGCCGAATCCAAAACCATCCCTCGCTCTCTTCTCGAATCTGCAGTTCTGTTTTATTAAACCGCTCCCATTGCGAAGAAAACGCGACATTTATGTCTCCGTGGCGCTTTACGAATGGGACAATGAGTCAAATTTTCGCCCGGGGCGACGTTTTTACGTGGCACCATGACCACATGAGTGCCGCTAACTCTAATTCCGTGTGGTGATTTCACCACAGTCCCTCCTAATCCACTTCCGCAAAAACGAAGATGGCCAGTCTGAGACTGACCATCCTCTCTGATTACCGGACTAGCCGGTATCATTTTTCAAAAATTTTGGGTCGCTCTTTTCCTTCTATTCAGCCGCGCCTTTAGCCTTCCACATCCTGGAATCTGCTATCGCTACGCCTGCTGCCACTCCTCTCTTTCCGCGATCAATCACAGCGGATCGCACGCACGAACCGTCCAACGGCACCGCTTGGTGCAATGGATCAAGGCATCTCCCCTTCGGTCCTTTTCTTCTCAACATCCACATCGAATTCCTCAACCACAAGCTGATCACATGGCTGTGTGGATCAACCAGTCGCGGTCGAGCAATCCGCCTAAAGCTTAGCAAAATGAGTACCGTTTTCTCCTGCCGCCATCCTCCGAAACGCTTTATTCCAGCGCGAACAAAAGGACGTAAAATGTACAAGTTATTATCAGTCCAACCGTTATCAATCCAACGTTTGGACCAGTTCTGACACCGTCAACGGGTCCTGGTTGAAAATCGACTGCAGTACCATCCCGCAAGCCCCCATTCCGATCGCGTTTTCTCCCAACTGCGAAACCAATATCTGACGCGTCGAATGCTTCCATGCATGTTTTTGCACCGCGCTATCCAATTTCGGCATGAAAAATTCGCGAGCCACCATGAGGGAACCCGCCAGCACAATCAAGTCCGGATTAAACAGATCCACCAGGTTCGCCAGACCGATGCCCAGATAACTACCGACCCGCGCGAACGCCCCGATCGCGGCCTGATCGCCATCGCGAGCAAAACCAGTCAGTTCCGCCACCGTGGGGGCTCGCGTCGCCAGAATCGACGCCAGCGCGGCGGATTGTTGATCCGGAACCGAACGAATGTATTCCAGTACCGCCGGAACCGAGCAATACGCCTCAATGCAACCTCGATCCCCGCAGCGGCACAGAGGCCCTTCCGGATCGATCGTCGTGTGTCCGAATTCGCCCGCAAACTGCTGGCTTCCCCGGAAAACCTCCCCCTCAATCAAAATCCCCATCCCCACGCCACCGCCCACAGTCACGCACAGCACATCTTCCGCCTGGCTGGCTTTCCCGAACCATCGCTCCGCCATGGCCAGACAATTGCGGCTATGTTCGATGTAAATCCGGGGCCCGAGGCGTCCCTGCAGTATTTGGCAAATCGGCGCATTGTTCCACGACGGCATTCCGGGCGCAAACCGCATGATCCCGTTCAGCACATCAATCGCCCCCGGTGCCGACACGCCGATCCCCAGACAGGTCCGCGGCGTTGCAAACGGCATATCAATGGCCTTCTGTACTAGGTCCGCAACCCGCGTCAGAACATCGGCCGGCGCATCGTCCGTCTCGTATGTGAATTCTTCCTTCCAAAGCAACTCCCCGGACAGCGACAACATCATGCATCGAACAATCTTCCGTCCGATATCGACTCCGACCAGGCTGTGATTGGAGGGATTGATCGCCAAACGCACTGGGCGCCGCCCCGCTTTCGTTGAAAGCGCTCCCTCTTCGCGAATGAGGTTGCGGTTGAGTAGCTCGCGGGTTGTGTTTGTGATTGTTCCCCACGAGAGCCCCGTCGTTTGCTGGAGGTCCGTGCGGGAAACAGTGCCCCGCTCCTTGATCGTCCGCAGGATATTCAAAACGCTCAATGAGGCCATAGTTGTTTTGCTCCGAAAGCCGCCTGCCATCCAAAGGAAAGGAAATGCAGGATCGGCATGTCTTAGAACGGGCAATAAACCAAGTGCGGGGGCACCCTTGTACCACTGCCTTAAAAGTGGGCGATTCCCCGGCCAACTACCGCAGGATGCATGAAATGTATCATCTAAAGGAACGGGTGGCCACTTTTTAGACCGTCATAGGACCGTCATAAGACCGTCATAAGACCGTCATAGGACTCCAAACCGTTCCCATGCGCTGCGTATAAGACCGCCATACCGCGTCATCCGGCGCGTTGGACGCGGCGTTCCTTGGGAAGTGAAGCCAAAACTCGCGCCGAAGGCAAGTTGATCCCCAAGAGGCTCAGCGCGTTGCGCTCGACAATGCCGCGGAGACTCTCGCGCGGAATCGTGGGCATATTGGTGCCCATGGCAATCTGGTTGATCGTATAGAGCGTTTCGATGCACTCCCCTGCCGTGGTGAACGGGAAGTCGCTGCCGAACAAGAGCTTATCGATGACTTGGAACTGATTTGCGCGAACCAGCGCATCATAGGTGACCCAGGGCCGCCGGAGCAGTCCCGCGACGTCAGAGTACACATTATGATGTTTCCCGAGCAGCACGAGCATCTCATCGACCCACGGATATCCCAGGTGCGAGACGACAATTTTCAGATTGGGGAATGCTCGCGCGACCTCATCAAGCAAGTGGGGGCGCGCGTATTCCATCTTGGTCTTGGGGGAGAGATGCGTACCTGGATAAAACACGATTGGCAGATGCAGCGCGGCGGCCTTTTCATAGACGGCCATCGCGCGCGTGTCGGAAGGATGGAAGTCCTGTGCCGCCGGGCAGATACAGAGACCTTTCAGGTGCAGCTCCGCCGTTGCGTGGACCACCTGATCGACGGCATCATCTTCTGTCGGATCAATTCCCGCGAATCCGATCATTCGATCGGCATGTTCCCTGCAATAGTCTGAAATGTACTCGTTGGGGATCTGGGCGCTCAGGTATTTGCTGCGAAAACCCAACACAAACGTCCGGTCGGCAGGCTCAGCGGCAAGCAGATGGTTCGCCGTATCCGCTTGCGGTAGCAGCCGCATCTTCTGCCCCGCCACGACGGTAGGCCGAGATAATTCCGCAAGCGCCCCATCGCCAAGTTGTTCCGGGCTTTGCCAGATATGGGTATGACAATCGACGATCATGCTGCCCCCGTGGGTAGGGAGTAAAAGCGGCGTGGAAATGGCGGCCGTGCCATCGTTATCGGCATCTCGCCATCTGGCCGCTCGATAATTCCGAAAAATTGAACGCCGTTTATTGGTTGAAGCCGCGTAGCGTTAGACACACCGCCACGTCTAAGGTTGGGGGTCGGTTGCCGATAATGGGTCGTGCGTTCATGCAGTAACTCAAGCTGGAAGCGCCCGTTATTTGAACACGCAATTCTGCCGATAGGGGTGATGAGGCTCGGCCCCCTATCGGTGAAACGCCCATGACGCAGTATGACGAAATCGACGAAGAAATTGACCGGGACATGGGCTGGGCAGATAAGGTTCGCCGCAGCGCAGCCAAGCGGCCTCCGCGAAAAAATCCGTTCGCGCCCCTCATGGAAGCCCTGAAGGTTTTTTCCCCCCTTTATCGTGCGCTCGCAACCATCGGCCGCGGCTTCCGTCGAATCGCTTTCTTCCCCATCATCAGCCCGCTCTCCTATTCCAAAAATTTCAACTCCGGTGGCGACATGGTCGTCGTGAAGCGAAGCATCGGTTGGCGCATCTTGGACGGTTTGCTGACCCGCCTCCTCCTTACGCCCGTATTCCTCGCCTTGTTCCTGTTCTATGTCGTTTACGCGAATACTCATCCGGCCCGCGTCCTCGCGTCGAGCACGCCGGAGTCCATGAACGTTTACTTCAAGCGCGTCAGCCTGTTGACCATCGACAATCAGCGCCTGGCCGGCTGGTACATTCCTCCGCTCACCTCGGATGAAGTCGCGTTCGATCCGGAAGGCGCACTGATGGAGAAATGGCCCGCCGTCGTCGTTTGCCACGGCCTGGGGGCTGCCCAGGATCAATACCTGTCCCTTTCGCGACAACTCCACAACGACGGCTTTGCCGTGCTCATGCTGGACACTCGGGGGCAGGGCGACAGTGAAACGGCCGTCGTCACGTACGGCCTGCGCAGCGCCTCGACGTTCTGGCCGGGGTGAAATATCTCCGCGAAATCTCCAGCGTTGATGCCACCAAAGTATGCGTCGTCGGCCACGATATCGGCGCGATGGCCGCCCTCCAGGCCGCATCGCTCGACTCCTCAATCAAGGCCGTCGTTGCGGACGGCATCTGGACCTCGTTTGATGAACGTGCCAGTCAGATTTTTTCGCGACCCTTCGGCGACGGCAGTATCTCCCTCAAGTGGTTCGCGCCTTCTACACCACTGCATTTGAAATCATGGTCCGTGACCGCCTCAACCAATTGGATCCCCTTGCCGTCGTCAAAAGCATTCACACGCAGCCCGTGCTTTTCATCACCCGCACTGGAGAAAACTACAGTCCCGTCCAGGATGTGATGTCCCTCGCAAACTCCGTCGGCGCCCGACACGAAGTATTGATTGCGGACGACGCCAACAGCAACCCCGGCGGAGCCATCGAGAAGGAGCTCTGCGAATTCCTGATGAAAGCCACTCAATGGCGCAGGACCCAATAGCCGCGGCGTCGACCAAATCCAAAAACTCCTCCGCAACCGCGTCAAATAACCCCCCCCCCGGCTACCCCGCACCAGTCCCCAGCAAACCCTCCTACGGCAAAAAATTAATCTCCAATCCCCTTTGGCGTCTTTGGCGCGTTGACATCTCTCGCACTTATCTGAAACGACGTTCGCGGTCCGTAAAGGAGTTGGGCGAGCCGTCACTTGCCGGTAAGCTGGCGCTCTTCACACTCCTTGGATATCCTCATGCGAAAGCGCCCCGCGTCCCCCACTCCCCGTCTCATGACGGCCTTCGCCACCGCCGGCGATGGAACGCTTCCGCACGTCAGCGCCTTGGCGATCATCGCCTTGGTCACGCTTCCGCTCCTCTTCGTCTTTCTCGGCACCGGCGATGCCGTGGACATGATGGAGCTCTTCAACCTCGTGCCCATTCGCGAGGCGATCCGAGATCATCACTGGTTGATGCCCACGCTGGACGGCGTTGGCGCCTCGAAAAGCCTCCACTCCCCGTCTGGATACCCGCAAGTCTCGCGATGCTGATCCAATCAGACTCGCTTTGGGTCCTTCGGTTCCCCTCAGTGCTGATGGCATTGCTCACGGCATTCGCCACCTACGGGCTGGGCTGTACGTTTTTCAAAAATAGCCTTGACCCCGTGCATACCGAACGGAAGTATGCGCTGCTCGCTGCCGTGCTTTTGCCCGCGATGTTGATTTTCAATCGGCAAGCGCATCTCGCTTCGTATGACATCTATGCGACAACCTTCCTCACCTGCGGAGCGTTTTTCCTCGCCCGAGCCACGGAAGGCCCTCGCATCGTCGCTTGCTCCCTTCTCGCGGGAATCGCCACCGGCTTGTCCATTCTCTCCAAAGGACCCGTGCCCGTCGCAACCGTCATGCTCCCGCTCGGAATCTGGCTTCTTCTCTTCCATCGCCGCCGATCCGCATGGCTCGCCGTCCTCCTCGCAGCGGTCGTCAGCATCCTCATTTTTCTTCCGTGGCTCCTCGTCATTGGGGGGATTCCCGGCCTTATCGCGGGACAACAGCCCACGGCGTGGCATGTCTGGTACACGGAACTTTTCCAGTTCGGCACAGGCAACTCCGTGAACGCGACGCAATCCAAATCAGACCTCACCGATCCGTGGTACTACTATCTGCAGATGTTCCTCTGGGTTGCCCCGCTCACGCCGACGTTGATCGCGGCCCTGGTGATGCCTTTCATGCCCTCGAACTCGGAGCCTCAACCGTCTGAAAAGGAGCGTCACGGGCGGTGGTTGTTCTGGCTGGTGCTGGTGGTGGGGCTGGTGATGCTGTCGGTGCCATCGGAGAAGAAGGCCCGCTACGCCCTGCAGTTGTTTCCATTCGGGGCCCTCTTGTGTGCCTCGCTGTGGCAGGAATTTCGGCGACTGCCGGCCAATAGGAAATTGGAGCTTCCCGCGGTCCTCGTGCTCGCGACGCAGGCCTTGTTTTTCATCGTGCCGGCGGCGGTCGGTGTCATTGGGGTTCTGTCGGTGGGGATGAAAACGGAGCTTCCCCATTGGGCCGGCGGTCCCGCGACGGCCGAGGTTCTCTCCAGCTTGCCACGGCCGTTATCGCTCGTCCTTTTCGTCGCGGCGGTCGCGGCGGGAATCTATTTCGGCGCGCCGTCTTTCAACGCCGATTCGCGCTTGCTCTGCCCGCCTTGGCCGTCTCTTCCTGGCTCCTCGTTTTCGCCGGCCAATCCGTCTACCGAGCCGCACCCGGCAACCACACAAACCCCGCCCGCCACCCCGCCGAAGACGCGATGAGCGCTGTCGGCCCCTATCCGATCTACGCGCTCCCCAACCATCGCCCCTGGCTCTCGACGCTTTATTATGCCGACCGGCCCCTTCCGCAGGTGGACTTGCCCACCTTGATCCAGTGCGCCTGGCGAGGCCTGCCGACCCTTTTTCCCTCATCTTCATCCTCGGCGACCGCACTAAAAACGACCCCGCGCCGAAGCTGCCTTACGCGCTTTCGAGGACGCTACTCACCGCGAGCCGGATTTTATTACTAAATGGTACGACGAAGGACGCCACACCGCGTTTTACCACTACCAACCCCTGATCGCTGCTACTCGCCCCAGTCGCGATCGATGAGCAGCGCCGCCTTTGCCGTCCTGTTTCGACGCTCGATGAAACCACTCGTGCATAATCACTTTTCTTTCAGCGTTCAGCATTCATAATTCGACCCGCGCTTCCCATTTATCCCGCCGCTTGCCAGAATACGCTTTCTCGAACGTCACATTTCCGGGAACCCCGTGGCTTCCCCTGCGTCAAAGAAAGGCGACCGGTGGAACAACCACTGGCATCTGGCTCAAACTCCGTCGCCCGCGCCGGCAATACCGCCGCGGCGCAGCGGCCTTCGACGCCCTTGGCGCCGGCCACGCCGCTGCCCAGTCAGGACCTCGCCACGCTCAGCCAGCTCCGACGAGGAAACTGGTCGGCGATGGAAGACCTCGTCCACCGCTATCAGGACCGACTCTTCACGACCATCCTCCGCATCGTCGGCCACCCCGAAGATGCTGCCGACCTCGTCCAGGAAACCTTCGTCCGAGCAATCCAGCATGTGTCCAAATTTGAAGGCAAATCCACGCTGTATACCTGGCTGTTCCGCATCGCGGTCAACCTCTCGCTCAGCCATCGCCGCGCCGCGGCCTATCGCAAAACCGCCAGCATTGACGCCGACCGGGACGCTGGTTCTCCGCTCAACGGCCAGGCGGCCGGACTCCGCTTTCAACTGGCGCAACGGACGGAAACCGACCCGGCCGTTGAAGCCGAAGTGCGCATGGAACACGAAGAGTTGTTGCAGCGACTATTATCGCTCGATGCGCAGATGTGCGCCATCATCGTGCTGCGAGACATTGAAGAATGCGACTACGAACAAATAGGCGAGATTCTGGATATTCCGGTCGGTACAGTGAAGAGCCGATTGTTCCGCGCCTGCGCCGCGCTGCGAGTTATGCACGCATCGGCCCATCGCGGAGGACCGCACGCCATGAAAGTGAACGCATGAATAGCGAACGAGAAGAGTTGGAGGCGCGCATCGCCGCTTACATCGACGGGACACTCCCGCCCGCCGACGCCGCGCGTCTCGAAGTCTTCCTTGCGAACACCGACGCCAAACTTGCGGAGCAGGTCATCGGCATGATCGGCGACAAGCACCGCGTTGCGAACCTCCCCAAACCCCGCGCCCGGACGACCTTGCCGCCCGGATCCTCGAACAAGTGGAACGGACGACCCTCCTGAACAATGTGGATCAAATCACTCATCGCCGCCCGTGGTGGCAGTCCCGCGCTGCCGTCGCTGCGGCAGTCTTCCTCTTCCTGGGCAGCTTCACCTACTTTATCCTCCAGGCGATCCATCCCGCCAACCCGGCGTGGCAGGCAGCTGCTTGAACCCACGGGACAACCTCTCTCGGACAAAGTTTCACGGCAAGTGAATTCCGCTCCCATCGTCCCCGCCGCGCCGGCAGAAGGCGTTCTTGACCAGAAGGGCGCGACATCCTCCAATTCAAGCGTCCTCGCCGCGACGCAAAATTCAATTACCGCCCCTCCCCCCCCCCCGTCCCCGCTTCCGTCGCAGCCGCACTTGCATCCGATTCGCTGCAAAAATCCCGCAATGTCGTCGCCGATCAGCCGGTGCTGCTTAGCTTCTTTGCACAAGATGCGGATGATGAACGCCGCTTGCGCGACACTCTCGAAACTCTTCAAGCGGCCGGCCCTGCCGCGGCATCTTTATCGTTGCGCAGTGATCGCGATCGCGGCAACGCGGGCATCCCCTCTGAGCTTGCCGGCTCCAGCCCAACGGGCTCCGCCGCTGTCCCAAACAATAGCAATCAATACGACCTCCAGTCGCCGGTACCTGATCGCGCGGCATCGAATAGCGTGGCGCAAAACAACCCTCAGCAAAGTCAGGCGCTCCCTTCCGCCACCGCCGAAGCAGCGAACGTCGCGGCTGCGTCGTCCCCGGCTTCACCGGCTGCCGCCGCCCAGAAGATGCTTACCGCTGAAGAAAAAAAGGCACCCGCCACTCCCGTCTCGTACCACGTCGCCCTGCGCCGTGCCGACATCGAACAACTCACCCGGCAGTTTCACCTGCAACCCACCGACCGCTCTCATGGGTTCGGAACGGCAGGGCCGATGGGGGCCGGAGGAGGAAGGCCGGGGGCAGCAACCGCGCCCGCTGACACCTTGGACCAGAAATCGGCCGAGCGGTCCGTCACACTCCGCAGCGCCGCGGGCGACGACGAAGTGTTCAAGGACAAACAGCCCAGTCAGACCGCCGAAACCCGAATCAACTGTATCATCACTATCACTCCCGTCGCCCCCCTCTCTCCCCCTCTCGCCCCTCAGTCGCCACTACCCAACTAGTGCTCTGTCAACCCTAAGAATAGGATGGAATGTTTTCGAAAACGCCTTAAATGAGGCTCGATCAGAAGTTGCTAATCCTAAAATCGAGCGTTGACAGAGCACTAGAGCGGTTCTCCCCCAGGTGTAGCGGTGAGCGAAATGGCTTTTTTATTGAGCGTCAAAAGAACGCTTCCTCACGGGCGCGTCTCGGAATTCCTGCGAACATCTGGGTAGAAGTGCTCTAATCTCTGTCTACTTTCTTTGCTATTCCTCCATGCATCGCCTCCACCACCTCCCCGACTGCAAGCTCCCGTTCCTCCCGCGTCACCAGGTCTCGCAACTTCACCACGCCCCGGCCCCATTCCTCCGGCGCCAGGATCACCGCAAACCGCGCCCCGCTCTGCGATGCCTCCCCCACCAGCTTCCCGATATTCTTCGTCGCCTTTGAACTCGTCACCGCATGCAATCCGGCGCGCTGAATGGCGGTACGATCCGCATTCCAAACGCTCATCCGCAGTGCCCCCAACAGCCGACTTGTCTCCACCGCTCCCGCTTCGTCCCCGAGCGCATTGACGACGAACACCACCGGCTTCGCCAGCGCGGGACGCCGGAAGCTTGTTGCGTTCCTTCAACAAAATCTCCAGCACCACATCGCCCATCCCGAACCCCACCGCCGGCAGGCTCGGCCCGCCGAACATCTCGATCAATTTGTCATAGCGTCCCCCGCCCGCGACCGCGCGATTCTGCCCGCGCGCATCGCTCACTTCAAAAACAAACCCGGTGTAATACGCCAATCCGCGCACGATCGCCGCATCATAAGACGCGAAACCCGCAAGCCCCATCACCCCAAGAGTCCGTTCAATAGTCTCCTGCGTTTCCGCGACCCGTTTTGAATAAGACTCGTAATCGCCGACACCGGCTCCAAGTCCTTCCCAGAACGCCGCCTGCAAAGGATTCTCCCCCTGCGCGAGCTTCTCAAAAAATGCCTGCTCCTTCTCCGTCACCCCATTTTCGCCATACAACTTCGCCCGCTGTTCCCCTGACAACTTCGCCACCCGGTCCAGCAGATAAAACGCAAAGGCAAACCGTTCCGCAGGCACGCCGCCCAGCGAAAACAAATGCTCCACCACTGCACGATCGTTCCACAGCAGCTTCACATCCTCGCGGGTCAGGCCGAACTCGCGCAGGCAATCCAGGCAGAGCGCTGCCACTTCCAGATCGAACTGCCGCTTCGCCTCCGGCGTCTCTCCGCCGAGCATATCCACGTTCCACTGAATAAATTCCCGCAGCCGCCCCTTTTGTGGCCGTTCCGCGCGATAGCACCGTGGGATACTGAACCATTTGATTGGACGGGGCAGCGCATTGGCTTTCGCGGCGACCATCCGCGCCAGCGTCGGCGTGAACTCGGGCCGGAGCGCGAACTGCGTCTTGTCCTCTCCGCGCGATTCAAAATGAAAGAGCTGCGACACGATCTCGTCGCCGCTCTTCACCCGATACAAATCCAGAAATTCAAACGTAGGCCCATCGACCTCGACGAACCCGTGGCGAATCGACACGCGCCGCCACACATCCTCGATATACCGCCGCACCGCCATGGCTTCGGGATAAAAATCCCGCGTCCCCGGAGGCGATTGAAAACTTGTGCTCATGGAATAATCTCGATTCCGAATATCGCCCGGAGTGTACGCGACTCGGCGGGCCGCGCACAGGGTTCGCTCGCAGTAAATTACATGAAAAACTGTGCTGACATTGCGGAAAGTTCACGGAGGGGTGTAGAGTGCGCTTTCAATTTCCCATGTCGAGGCGGAGCGTTTGCAATGCGATCACTAAAAGTCGGATTGTTTGGAATCGGATTGGATACGTATTGGCCGCAGTTCGCGGGATTGGAAGCCCGATTGAAGGGATATCTGGGGCGGGTCGAACAAAAACTAGCCGGGGAACGATCGGGCGTGGAGGTGGTGAACCTCGGCTTGATCGACACCCCCGAGAAGGCGGTCGAGGCGGGGCATACATTTCGTGAGAAAGATGTCGATCTCATTTTTTTGCATGTGACGACGTATGCGTTGTCGAGCACGGTACTGCCGGTAGTGAGGCGGGCGAAGGTGCCGGTAATTATTTTGAATTTGCAGCCGACGGCGGCGATAGACTATGCGGAGTTCAATACGATGGGCGACCGGACAAAAATGACGGGGGAATGGCTGGCGTATTGCTCGGCCTGCCCGGTGCCTGAGATTGCGAATGTCTTCAATCGGTCGCGGATTCCGTTTCATCAGGTGACGGGGATGCTGGAGGGAGATGCCGAGGCTGGGATGAGATCGGAGCGTGGATCGAGGCGGCGCGGGTGGCGCATGTGATGGAACACAATCGGCTGGGGGTGATGGGGCATTACTATGGCGGGATGCTGGATATTTATTCCGACCTCACCCAGCAGGTGCGCGACGTTTCGGCGGCCACATTGAAATCGTGGAAGTGGATGAGTTGGCCGCACTCCGCGACGGCGTGTCGGCACCGGAGATTGTGGAGCGGGTTGAGCAATTTCATTCCGATTTTGATGTGCAGGCGGATTGTTCGCAGGCGGAACTGGAACGGGCGGCGCGGACGTCGGTGGCGCTGGATCCACTGGCGGCACAGCATCAACTTGGCTCGATGGCGTACTACTACATGGGCGTGGGAAATCCGGCGAATGAGGATGCGATCAGCTCCATCATCCTGGGAAACTCGCTGCTGACGGCGCGGGGCATTCCGGTTGCGGGAGAGTATGGAAATGAAGAACGCACAGGCGATGAAAATCATGGATTCGTTCGGCGTTGGGGGTTCGTTCACGGAATATTACGCGATGGATTTCAAGGATGATGTGGTCCTGATGGGGCATGACGGGCCGGGGCATATTCGTATCGCGGAGGGTAAAACCAAAGTGCGGCCCTTGAAGGTGTACCACGGCAAGGTGGGGCGCGGGCTCTCGGTGGAGATGTCGGTGCGAAGGGGGCCGGTCACTTTGCTCTCCGTGGTGCAGACGGTGGAAGGGCGGCTGATGCTGCTGGTGGCGCACGGCGAATCGGTGGCGGGGCCGATCCTGGAGATCGGCAACACTAATTCGCGGTACCGGTTTTCAATCGGGGCGCGGAGATTTGTAAACGACTGGAATGCGCAAGGTCCCGCGCACCATTGTGCGGTGGGCGTCGGGCATATCGCCCACAAGATTAAAAAATTGGGTAGTCTGCTCGACATGCAGGTGGTGCAGATTTGTTGATGAGGCTGCGGTTGGAAAGGCATCGAGCGGAGGCGCTTTCGTGAATCCAAATCCATTTCTTGGCGTCATTTTTCATTGGATCGGCGGCCTGGCGGCAGCGAGTTTTTACCTGCCGTACAAGGGCGTGCGACGATGGTCGTGGGAGACCTATTGGCTCGTTGGAGGGATCGCGAGTTGGATCATCGCGCCTCCGGTATTCGCGTGGCTGCTTGTCCCGGATTTTTGGGGAGTGATCACCCACGCGTCGCCCCGTGTGCTGGGATGGACATTTTTTTTCGGGTTGACCTGGGGCATTGGCGGCCTGACGTTTGGGTTGACGATGCGGTACCTGGGCCTGTGCTCGGGTATGCGATCGCGTTGGGATTTTGCGCGGCATTTGGGACATTGATTCCGCCCTTGTTCACAGGCGAGTTCGGGAAGATCGTGGGAGAGCGATGGGGACAAATTACGCTGGGAGGAATTTTTGTTTGCCTGGTGGGGATATTCGTGAGCGGGATGGCGGGGATGAGCAAGGAACGGGAATTGTCGGCTGAACAAAAGCGGGCGTCGGTGCGTGAGTTTAATTTCTTAAAGGGGCTGGCGGTCGCTGTTTTTTGCGGGATCATGAGCGCGACGATAGCGTTTGCATTTGCCGCGGGACAGCCCATCGCGGACGTGGCGGCAGAGCGCCTGGTAAGCGCACGCACTGGATATCTGGCAGAAATTACCTGTTTTGGTCGTGGTGCTTTGGGGAGGATTTTTATCCAATTTTGTATGGTGCGTCGTTTTGAGCATGCGGAACCGTACGGGCGGGGAATACCTGGGGCGGCCTGTTTCTGAAGGCGGTTCGGCGGCACGCGAACGGTTGCCTCTGCTTCGAAATTACATGTTGTCAGCGCTGGCGGGCGTGGTGTGGTATCTGCAGTTTTTCTTTTATTCGATGGGGGAAACCAAGATGGGGAAATTCCATTTTTCCAGTTGGACGCTGCATATGGCCAGCATTATTATCTTTGGCACGTTGTGGGGAATCGCTCTCCATGAATGGCGTGGTACCAGCCGCCGGACGCAGTTATTGATTGCGACGGGCTTGTTCCTTCTGGTGGTATCCACAGTGATTGTCGGCTACGGCAATTATGTCAAAACCGTGGGGGCGACTTAACCGGTATCAGAACGAGAAACCATCGCGATTTTCCGCCTTGACGCGGTAAAGCGCCGCGTCCGCCGCCTCGCGCAGGGTCGCGGCATCCAGGGTCTGGAGGGGAGGGGGCGAGGAAATGGCGATCCCTATGCTTGTGGTGACGCGCAACGGCCTGCAGTCCGGCAGTGAGAACGGTTCTTCGAGCGCTTTCAGGATTCGTTTTGCGACCACCACTGCCCCATCGGAATTTGTCAGGTTGGGGAGCACAATCGCAAACTCATCGCCGCCCAACCGCGCCAGGGTGTCCTCTTCCCGGATACACGTTCGCACCCGGTGCGCGAACAACTGAAGCAGATGATCTCCCACCTGATGCCCGAAGGAATCATTGATGATTTTGAACCTGTCCAGATCCAGCATGCACAAACCCACGGACGTTGCGGTCGTGCGTGATAAGGAGAGAGCCTCATCGAGACGGTCTTCGAACATCAGGCGGTTGGCGGTTCCGGTAAGCGCATCATGATGCACCAGATGGGCCAATTGGTTGTTGGTGTTGTGATGCTCGATGCAGAGCGTCGCGAGCTTTGCAACGCTGTCGAGCGCTTCCATTTCACCCGCGATAGGCCGACGAGCATCGGGCGCGAAAACCATCACGAGCCCGAGAGACGAACCGTCCGTGGCCTGTATCGGAACCGCCCAGCAGACGCGCAATGAAAGGTCCGCCGCGATTTGCCGCACGTTTTCCCAGATGGCATCCGTCTCAATGAATGTGACGCCGCAGGTGTCCGAATCGCTCCACGCGCCTGCCGCCAGTTTTATAGAGAGCGGCAGCGCGGATTTATTCGAGCGCCTCCCGCAAAGGCACGGGCAGCACGGAATTGACGATTGAAATATTTCCTTCGCCGATCAGCATCAGCGTCGCCACCGAACCCGCCACCTGCCGCTGCATCGTTTGCGAAAGTTGCAGCAACGTTTCACGGAGCGGACGATTCTGGACCACCGCCTCCAGCACTTTGCGACGGTCTGATTCCAGCCACTCCGTATGCTTGCGCTGCGTGATTTCGTTAATCGTCGCAACTGCTCGCGAAGGTTTGCCGGATGGATCGCGGATAATTGCCGCGTTGATGCTTACCCAGATAACCTCCCCGTTTTTCCGCTGATAACGTTTTTCCAGCGTGTGATCGGTGAGCTTACCCGCCATCATGGCATCCGCGACTTCTCGAATCGCGGCACGATCGTCGGCCACGGCGATCTGGTCAAAGGTGAGCCCCAGCGCTTCCTCGGGACTATATCGCAGCATGTCGCAGAATTTTTTGTTCACGCGAAGGAGTTTGCCGGTGGCAAGGTCTACTTGCACTTTTCCCACGCCCGCAAGCTCAAAGATCGCGCGATGCTCCTCTTCGCTCAGGCGGAGCGATTCTTCAATACTGTGCCGTTGCGACATATCCTGAATTTGGGAAATAAAATACAGGGGCTTCTCCGCCTCGTCGCGTACCAGCGATACGTTGAGCAGCGCCCAAACAGTGTGGCCGAGCTTGTGGATGTAGCGCTTGGTCATCTGATAGGTTTCGATTTCGCCGGCAATGAGTTGCCGAATCAGATTGAGATCTGCGTCAAGATCGTCGGGATGTGTAAGCGATTGAAAGTTGGTGGCCAGCAGTTCGGTTTCGGTATAACCCAAAATCCGGGACAGGGATCGATTGACCTGTATCCATCGGCCATCAAGGCCGACCAGGGCTTTGCCGATGGCGGCATTGTCGAATGCGGTGCGGAACCGGCGCTCGCTTTCTCGCAAGGCAGTCAACGCCACGGTTCGCTCATCAAGAAGGTTCTTCTTAATCTCAAATTCCGCCGCATGATCCAACGCTGCGCCGAGCAAGCCGGCCATCAACTGAAGGCCGGAGATACTTTCGTCGGTAAAGGCATTGGGTTTGGACGAGACAATTTTAAGCACGCCCGCGTTTTTCCCGCCGTACGTAAGCGGTGCCAGAACCATTGATCGCACACCCCGGCGACGGCAGGCGCTGCGGTCAACGTGAGGGTCGACCAGGGCATCCGTGCAGTGATACAGCTTGCCGTTTAAGGCGCATTGCGCCGTCATGCTTTTTGTCGTGGGACGCGATCCTCCAGTGAGGTCGCTTGCCGATCCGCTCCCCGCCCGGCAGACCATTTGCGAGCCTTCAATCAGTTCCAGCGCGGCGCCGTCGGCACGAGTCAGATTTTGCGTCCGTTCCACGATCATCTGCATGACCGTGTGCGAATCGAGTTGTACCCCCGTGACATCGTGCTGGGTGTCGATTACCTGCGACAGAAAAGCTGTTTTATCGGCGAGGGGTTTTGTAAACGTACCGAGTTCCCGAAACTTCAGTTCTGGTGCCCGCATCAGATTTTGCCTCATTTGACTTTTTCAGGTGAAACGCCCGCGGGATTTGTATCGGCAAAAACCTGTTCAGGGGTAAGTTGTTTGCATCATTAAAAAGCCTTGCGCGCGTCCTATCCCGAATCCATCAAAACCCACCCCGAAATGCAATAGGAACTGTCTCACAGAGAACACAGAGAGCACGGAGAAACTCATTCACCCCAAAACGCTCACTCTGTGTTCTCTGTGAGAACCCCGTATGGCGGCGGGGAATGTTATTTTGATTTGTCGCAGGTGTGCATTAAGCCGCCGCTATGCTCAGATCGGCGTCCCTGTATTTTTCACGGACGGCCATAAAGGCCGCTTCCGTCGCCAGAAATGCTTCCACAATCTCCGGCGAAAATGCGTCCCCGCGTCTTTCACGATCAATGCCTTCGCAATCTCGTGAGACATCGCCCCTTTGTACACGCGCTTGCTCGTCAGCGCGTCATACACATCCGCCAGCGCCACCACTCGCCCACACAGCGGAATCTCTTCACCCTTCAATCCATTGGGATAACCGCTGCCATCCCAGCGTTCGTGATGTGTCAGGGCGATGTCGAGCGCCATGCGGAGAAAGCTTGCTTCCGGATGTTCTTTCAACGCGGCTTCCAGCGTCCGCGCACCCAGCGTCGTGTGCGTCTTCATGATGTCAAACTCATGATCGCTCAGACGTCCGGGCTTCAGCAGAACATGATCCGGAATGCCCACCTTTCCAATGTCGTGCAGCGGGCTTGTCTGATAAATCAAATTGGCATAACCCGGCTCGAGCCGATGATTCGCATCGGCCTTGGCCTCCAGTTGTTGTGCGAGCAACTGGCAATAGCTGCGAACACGTTCCAGATGCGCGCCCGTTTCCGGATCGCGAGATTCGGCAAGTTTGGCCAAGGCGAAAATCGTGACGTCCTGCGTCTGGCAAGACAAGATTCGTTCGGCGATTCGCATGCGCGCCGCAAGCTGATCCGGATCGACCGGCTTGGTGATGAAATCGTCCGCCCCCGCATTAAGACCAGTGACGGTATCGCCGGTGGTCTTTCGCCCGGTCAGTAGGATCGTGTAGATGTATCCGCCAAAATCGCCGCCGCGAATGGCGGCACAAAGGTCCGGCCCGCTCAGATTGGGCATTTCCCAATCAGAAACAACCACGCGATGCTCGCGCCGGCGCAGGATTTCCAACGCCGCCTGCCCGTCGCTCGCGGTATCCACCTGGTGGCCCCGCCGTTCCAGAATTCCGCTGATAATCTCCAACGTGATTTCGTCGTCGTCAACAACCAGAACTCGCATGTACATCTCCATGGTGCAGGACTGATAAACTCTTACGCCTGTTGTGTGGGCGAAGAGGGTAATGGCAGAGTGATTCCGGTGCTGCCATTCGCCGCCAATGTTTGAAATAATTCCTGAAAGCGTCCCAGCTCCTTGCCAAGCTGGAGGACAATGGCCTCAGCGCTCGCCAGCTCGCCCGTGCGGCCGTGTTCTTCGAGCTGTCCTGCGAGGCCGGCGATTTTGAGCGCGGATAAATTCGATGCCGTTCCTTTCATGGCATGGGCGAGCCGGGCCGTCTCGGTAAAATCACCCGTGTTGTAGCCATGAAGAAGCTGTGCGTAGGTCTGCCGGCTCCGTTCGCGAATTTTTCCAGCAGCCGCCGCAGCATCGTCACATCCCCTTCGCAACGGGCCAGAAGGTCCTGATAGTCCAAAACACAATCGCTCGGCGCGACCGGTTGCATGGCGGATACCACGGCCACGCGGTGCTTCTGCTTGCCTTCCTCCGCGCAATCCACAGAAGCATTCTCCTTCGCCCGCTTCGCATAACCTTCGACTGTTTGTATTAGCTTCCCCGGGTTCATCGGCTTGGTGAGGTAGTCGTCCATTCCCGCTGCCAGACAGCGCTCTCGGTCGCCTTTGACGGCGTTGGCGGTCAACGCAATGATCGCCGCGCGGGCACCGGCCCCGCTCTGCTTTTCCAACGCGCGGATCGCTGCCGTCGCTTCAAATCCGCTCATCTCCGGCATCTGGCAATCCATCAAAATAATGTCGTAGCGGTTCTTTGAAACCGCCGCGATCGCCTCCCGGCCATTGCTGACGATGTCGCAAGTGTACCCCTCCCGCGCGAGCGTTTCCGTCACCACAAACTGGTTTACTTCCATGTCTTCCGCCAGAAGAATCCGCGTGGACTTCGGCGGCACGGACGGCACTGCAACCGGGGCGGCCGCCGCAACGCCCGCTGACCCCGCCCCTTCTGCAAATTTCGGACGAATCAGCGCCTTCATCACCGCATCGTGCAATTGCGATTGTCGAATCGGCTTGCTCAGGAACGAGACGAAGCCGCAGTTCTGGGCCTCCGTAGCCGCATCCGTGCCGCTCATGAGGATCATCGGAATGTCCCGCAGCGCGGCAGATGCGCGCACCCCCTTCGCCATCGCCAAGCCATCCATCCCCGGCATGCTCAGATCAATAATCGCGTTGCCAAAAGGTTCGCCACGTTCGGATGCGGCTTGTAGCCGCTCGATCCCCTCGGGGGCCGACGTCACATACGCCGCTTCAATCCCCCATGCGCTCAACTGCTCTTGAAGAAGCCGGCATTGCGTCAAATTATCATCCACGACCAGTACACGGTGTCCGCGAAGGCTGAAGGGCGTCTCCTGCACGCGCTCCTGCTTCTGTAGCGTGACGGTGAACCAGAATGTCGATCCTTTACCCGCCACGCTCTCGACGCCGATCGTGCCGCCCATGAGTTCAACCAACTGTTTCGAAATCGCCAGCCCAAGGCCGGTGCCGCCGAATTGGCGCGTGATCGAGGTGTCCACCTGCGAGAAACTTTTGAATAAACGATCCTGCCGTTCGCGCCGGATTCCGATCCCCGTATCGGTCACCGAAATGCGGAGCGTGACGGATTTGGCGCTGCAATCATTCGACTCTGACGGCAGTGAATCCACGGTTGCTACTCGCGCCACGACTTCCCCTGCACTGGTGAATTTGATCGCATTGTTCAGCAGGTTCATCAACACCTGGCGCAGACGATCGCCGTCGCCATGAACCAGCGCGGGAACCGAGGGATCAATCTTGCACGCAAGCTCAAGGCCCTTGCCGGCCGCCCGCTGGGCCAGAACCGTAATCACTTCCTCTACCGCGAAATGCAGGTCGAAGTTCTGCGCGTCGAGGTCCAGCTTGCCGGCTTCGATCTTGGAAAAATCGAGGATCTGGTTGATGAGCGTGAGCAGGCCATCGGAAGAGGATTTAATCACCTTCGCATAACGAGTTTGCTGGGGCGTCAACAGGGTGGTCGACAAAAGATCGACCATGCCGATGACTCCGTTGAGCGGTGTGCGGATTTCGTGGCTCATCGTGGCGAGAAAATCGCTCTTGGCCGTATTCGCCGCCTCGGCGGCGGCGCGCGCCGCTTCAGCAGCCGCACGCGCGTCCTCCGCTTCCTGCTTCGCACGTGATTCCTCCGCCTCCGCTCGCTTCCGTTGCGTGATGTCTTGAATCGTCCCCTCGTAATACAGAAGCTGCCCCGTCGCATCGCGAACCTCTCGCGCGTTCTCGCTGATCCACAGGATGTTCCCATCCTTGCGATAAATCTCCGACTCGAAATCCGTCACCGAGCCATGCTCTTTGATCGAACGCATGAATTCCCCGCGGCGACATGGATCGACGTACAGCAGCCGCCCGATATCCGTCACGCCGAAGCGAAGATCCTCGGGCGAGTCATATCCGTAAATGCTGGCCAGCACCGGTTCGCACTCAGATATCTGCCTTCCGGAGCCGTCTGAAAAATCCCCATCACTGAATTTTCAAAAATGCTTCGATATTTTTCTTCGGTTCGCTGAAGTTCGGCATTGCTCTGCATCACGCGCTCTTCGAGGTGCAGCCGCGCGTCCGACAAGGCGTCATTGGCCGCCTTCAACGCCGCCGCCTGTTTCTTCAACGGCCCGCTGATGCTCCGGGTGATAAACGTGACCAGCGTGATCGCAGCCAGAAGCGCCCTGCCGCCACCAACAGGCTTCGCGCCCGCCGATAAACGTAATAATCAATGCGATTCTGCAGAAGCCCATCGAGTTCCTCATCCGCCACCGTCCACAACCTGAAGCTTGCATCCCGCGCCGCGTCTCCCGCTGCGAGATATTCATCTGCGCTGACGCTGCCTCGCCCGCCCCTTTGGAGTTTGTCCGTCAGGTCATTGAAATGCTTCGCCGCGCCCGCATATTGCTCCAGCATCGGCGGAACGCGCGTGTGAAAGCTCGTGCTGTACCCAAACAAAGGATTGCCGTTGCTCAACGCCGTCTGCGTGCTGCTCGTGATCCGATCCAGATCGTCCGATTTCAACAACGTCAGATCGATCGCGAGCGTCGTTTTGGCCCGGTCCGCCCTCTCGCCCGACGCATGCAGAAAATCCTCTCCATCCGCCATCACCTGCGTCAGTCGATCCTGCGTCTGAGGCAACGCCATCAGCGTCACGTCCACGAGGTAATAGCTGTACAACTCAGGATCCAAAATCAGATTCGACGTATCACCCGCATGAGCGATCATCGAACGAATGTCCGCGATCAATTGCAAATGACGCGCATCGCACGTATCCGCGCTCATGCTTCCTAAATCATGCCGAAGTGTCTCCCATTCACTTTGCACATTGTCGACATCGCAGCCTTTGCGGTTTCGTTTGGCCAGACCCTCCGCCGTGAAATCCAGCGCCGGACCGATACGCGCATCCACTTGCTTCAAGTTTGAAAAGGCCGCTTCAATCTCCGACTGTTTCACGAGTAGTTCGGGCGAAGTCGAAGACCGCCGCGCCATCAGCCGGTGCTGCGGCACGAGTTCCAACAATCGTTCCAGCGGCCGCTGATATTCGTTCCCGACCTGCTCCAATTTCGCAAAATGAATGTTCTCGGTGATGCTCGTGATGAACAAATAAAGCATGATCGAGTCGGGCAGCATGAAAAGTATGCTGATCAGCGCCAACTTATGCACGATCTTTAGATTATGGAACCACTTTATCATGCTCTGCGCCTAAAAATCCCTGACCATCCTGAAAAGTTGGGCGCAAGGAGCAGCGTCAGCCACTCTTTATTCACAACGCCTATAATGTGTCGGATAAATTCAAATCAGACTTAACTTGGGGGGAGAGGAAAGTAGCTCCCCTTTTTGCCGCCTCTCCTTGCCCCATCCCCTTTGCTTTATTTATATCCGTTCGGATTCTTGCTGAACCAGGTCCACGCCGTTTTAACAATGTCATCCAGGTTCGTGAATCGCGCGGACCAGCCCAGTTCATTCTTGATCTTGGCGGGGTCCGCATAAAGTTCCGGCGGGTCGCCGGCGCGGCGCGGCGCTTCCTTGACCGGCACTTTCCTACCGGTGACTCGCTCCACCGAATCGATAATCTCACGGTTCGAGTAGCCCCGCCCGACCCCAAGGTTGTAGAACAACCCCTGCCCGGACTTCAAATTTTCCAGAAGCACCAGATGAGCCTCGACCAGATCCCACACATGAATGTAATCGCGGACGCAGGTGCCATCCTTCGTTGGATAATCCGTGCCGTAAAGATCGACATGGGATTTTTTACCAAGCACGACGTTGAGAAGAACCGGGATAAGGTGAGTTTCGGGACGATGATCCTCGCCGATGGAACCGTCCGGCGCCAACCCGCGACATTAAAATAACGCGGCGCCGCAAACGCCAAACCTTCCGCCTTTGCCGTGTCCTTCAAAATATGCTCCACCATTAGTTTGGAGTCGCCGTACGGATTGATCGGATGCTGCGGCAAACTTTCCGTCATCGGCATTTGTTTCGGAATCCCATACGTCGCGCAAGTCGAAGAGAAAACCAGCTTTTTAATACCGCATGCGTGCATTGCATCCAGCATGCTCACTGTGTTGCATACATTGTTGCGATAATATTTGCGCAGGATCAGCAACCGACTCGCCCACCTGTGCCGACGCCGCGAAATGCATGATCGCTTCAATTTTCTCTTTCTGAAAAATGTCGGTAATCTGCGAAGTCAGTGCAAGGTCTGTTGCATAAAAGCTCGCCTTGGTATCCACCGCCGCGCAATGCCCATTGGTCAGATTGTCGATGCACGTGACCGCGTGCCCTTTCTCGATGAGCAATTTGACCGCGTGGGAACCGATGTATCCCGCCCCGCCGATAACGCAAATATTCATGTAGCCTCCGTGCATTGTGACATTCAGACGGGACGCCATGCGGGCATCCAACCTTGAGCCGTGTATTGTCGGAAAAGAGCGGCAAACGTCAAAGGTTCATGCAATGATGGGGTCGCTCCGTGGCTCGCGAGGCACTACCGTAATCGCCCGTGGCTCCGTCGGACACCGATTCTCGCACAGCCCGCAGCCAATACAAACATTCTTGTGCACGATGACTTTCCCGCTGATGGGATGAATCACCAGTGCGGAACGGGCCGGGTTATCCATATCCATCACTGGACAGACATCCACGCAGAGCGTGCAGTTCTCTCCGCGGTCCCGCAAACAAAGGGAGTGGTCGACTTTGGCTGTGCCCATGTCGATGTCGAGCCGGTCAATCAGCTTCAGCGCCCCCGTGGGGCAGCTTTTCATACACGCGAGGTCTTCGCTCACCACGCACGGTTGATCTTCCGCGACGATGTACGGGAATCCGTCCGCCACCAGTCCGTTCGGATCAGAGCTTGATTGCTTCGGCAGGGCAGGCCTCGACACATTTGCCGCAGCGGGAGCAGACCGATTCAAACTCGCCCGGTTTCATCGCACCCGGTGGACGCAGGTAACGCTCGATTCTGGGAGGCAGGGCGGCGGAAGAGCGCAAAATCGGCGGGCCGGGCAGTGCGCTGTTGATGCGCCCGTGCAATTGATAAAGCGCCATTGACCCAACGTTCAGCTTACTGAGACGTTCCGCCTGATCCGGGATCGCTTCGATCGCGGTAAGCAGCGGTTGCAGCTTGCGCTCGATCATGCCCGCAAATGGCGAAAGAACTTCGCACATCGCGTCGGAGAAGAAATCCCGACGTTCCTGCGGCCGACCAGAGGATGGATCAGGAGTGGCTGGGCGGGTTGGAGGGGTTGGCACAGCGATCGGCGGGATTATCGCCGGTCTCGGTTGCAAGCGGCGTTTTTGTGTCACAGAATCGGGCGGTGCGACATCCGGGTCCGCACTTGGCGGACGCGGTGGATCGGGCGGGTTGACTGGCAGATCGCTGTCCATCATTACCTGATAGTATATGCACGCGGTAACAGCCCGACACCCGTACCCTCACGAGTGGCTATGAAAACGCTCCACGATTTTCTGCTCATCTTCCTGCCGCTGTTCGTCGTGCTGGACCCCGCCGGCACATTGCCCGTCTATGTCGCCTTGACCACGCATTACACTGATCAGCAGCGTCGAGCGATCGCCATCCGCGCGACCGTCGTCGGCCGGCATCGTGGGCGATATTCTTCATTTTTCTCGGGCAGGCTGTCTTTAATTTCCTGGGCGTCCAATTCGCCGACTTCCAGATCGCGGGCGGCATCCTCCTCGTCATTCTCGCCATCCTCGATCTCCTCAGCCCCGGCAAGCCTGCCGTCGATACCCGCGCCACTCGACCCCAACGAAGCCGTCGGCATCGTCCCCCTTGCCGTCCCCCTCATCGTCGGCCCCGCCACCATGACCACCAGTCTCCTGCTCGTGAACACCTACAGCAAACCGTACAACGAGCAACTCGGCACCCCTATGGCCAAATCGTGGTCATCACCATGGTCTCCGTCGCCCTCGTGCTCAATTTGCTGATTCTTTTCGCCTCCATGTGGTACTCCAACCGCATCGTCGCGATGGTCGGCCGGAACGCCATGGCCGTCGTCAACAAGATCGTCATGATCCTCATCGCCGCCATCGCCGTCAGCTTGATACGCCGCGGAATCATGAGTATCGTGGCCGACTTGGCGAAGCTGAAAAGCTAGCAAACGGAGTTCACGCATCAGCGTGTCTTTCCGCCCACGCAAGAACTCACTCCTCACTATCAAAGAGCCTCCCATGCATGAATCCGAACTCTCCGCAGGCCTCAGCCCCGATCAAAAAACCGTCGTCTTCGCCCCCGGCACCGTTGTCCGCGTCACCGAACAAATCCCACGCCGCACCGACACTTACACCTCCGTCGTCACCGGCACCGTTGTCCGCCAGGAACGCCAAAACTCCGGTAGCTGGTACGCCCGCAACAAACGCAATAAAGTCTGGCTCGACCGCCTCATCCTCCGCAAATCCGACGGCGAAATCAGCATCCTTAACCTCGACGAATACACCGTCGTCGAAGTCCTCTCCGGTGCCCAAGGCGTCCGAGGCGAATCGCTCATGGTCACCCCCGCCCAGGACGCTTCCGCATCGGTGACGTAAGACGCCCGAAACAGGAAGTCTCGCAAGGGCGAAGGACCACAAAGAACATGGGGAAGGGGCGGTTGAACCAGCCGGCAAACGTCGGCTGATTTTATTTTTGCACTTTTTCCAACAGACACCCATAAATGGACGCGTCGGCGGCGTCTGTTGGGGAAGAGGTGACGATTTTGGACCTGCAACCCGATGGTTGGCACACATGGGTGCGACGGCATGGCCCGGCGGCATTGCTATTCGCCCGCCAGATCGCCCCGTCTTCTCCCGCTGCGGAGGATGCCGTGCAAGAGGGATTCTTACGCTTCTGGCGTGTCCGGGAGAAAAGCCGCGACGCGGTGGCATTGCTGTACACCTGCATTCGCACCGCCGCGCTCGACCAGCGCCGAGCCGAACGCCGCCGACGCATACGGGAAACGACCGCCACGCAAACCCGCCCGCTATGGTTCACGGAGGATGGCGGCACTGAGAAACGCGAATCGGTGCAGCACTCGCTGGCGCAACTTCCCGAAGATCAGCGGGCCGTGGTCGTGCTGAAAGTCTGGTCCGGATTGACCTTTGAACAAATCGCGACCGCGTTAAATGAACCCATGGGAACGGTCGCATCACGCTATCGCAGCGCACTTGAAAAAATGGCTGGCACATTACGCGCGGAGGTGCATGATGAAAGATGAGCAATTTGAATCGCTCGAACACGAACTGCGGCGACTACATCCGGCAGCCTTGCCTAATCCCCTCGCGGCGATATTGCGAAACGAGCCTGACGAAGAAAATCTCACATTCAGTGATCGGGTGCTGGCCACCTTTTCCGCCTGCGGCGCGCTCGCCGCGTGTGTCATCGTCGCCCTCACCGTGTGGCAATTATCCCAAGCCGAGCCGTCCCACATATCACCGGCTGATGTCGCCGCCCGACAGCAACTGCTCTCGGGATATCAGGAATTGCTTGCCGCTCGATAAACGTCCGGAGTTCACGCTTTATCGTGTCCGCAATATCTCACCGCAAATCCACACGCTGAAGCGTGAACTCCGCGCCAAAAAAAATATAACCCCACACAAAAATTGGAGAAACCATGAGCTGGTTAAAACGACGGCTGCCCACCAAACGATGGAAACGCATCCGCATCTATCTCGCCAGCCTCTTCATTATCCTCCTCGCCGCCGACATGCTCCTCGTCCAATACTGGCGACACATCAACATTGCTTACGACACCACCCGCATCACCGTGCCCCTCAACGCTGAAGGCATGCCCGACTACATCGCCGCGCAAAACGCCGAAGCCTCCCAAGGCGTCACGCCGGAAAATAACGCCGCGCCCGACCTCCTCCAGCTCACCGGCACTGAAAAATTTTCGCAGTCTTGGCGCGAACACGTCCTGCCGCAAATCGGAATGTCTTCCAAGCCATTGCCCCCGCTATTTACAAGTTATGAAAGCTGGTTGAACGCACGTCACGCTGCGTCCCAACCAGAGAACGCCGTCGATCACCAAAAATATCTCGATGAAGAGGAAGGAAAAATACGAAAATCTCCATGGAAAAGCAGTGATTTCCCTGACCGTCTCGCGTGGCTCAGTGCTCAACGGATGACGTTGTCCAAACTCCATGCAGCACTTATGAAGGACCACCTTTACATCCCATGGAATACGAACGCGCCCGATGTGTTCGCAGCGGCGTCGTTGGAGGTTGGCCTTATCCAGTGGCCGAGTAATTGCCGCGGCTGCTGCGAGTACCTCCTCGCCGCCGACGCCATGCGCGCCGTTGGAGATGGCAATGTGGAAGCGTTTCATCGTGATGTCACCGACCTTCTCCGGCTCTCCAGGCTCATTGCCCAAAGCTCGACACTTGTGGAATACCTTTCAGCGGTCGCAATTGAAGATGATGGTTGGCAAACATTGCGGGAAGGGGTTGTGCAACCACACTTTCTTCAAGCCGCCGATGCCACAGCGCTCCTGCGGGAGGCTCTGGCCGTTTCCACATTCCCCGATGGCAGCCGCACGCTCGACCGGGGGGAGCGTTTCTTCTCTCTCGATATGGCCTGCCGTGTATCCAAAGGCGGTCTCAATCGCGAGACGGGCGATCTCAGTTCTCAAATCCTGTCATTGATCTTCCGTAGCGTCGTGCCGATGCATTACAATCAATGGCTGCGCACCTTCAATCATTACTTCGACGAACTGGTCGCCGCATATAAACTACCTAATTACAAGGAGCGAATTGCGGCATCGGAAGCTATCGAGAAGGAGGCCGTCGACCGAAGGAGTTGGTTCAGCGTTGGTGACCTGCTGGTCGCAGTTCTCATTTCGTTCGACTCCATCGTCAAACCTCCGGAAACCGCCATCATGGATCGCCAACTCGCACAAGTCGCGCTTGCATTGCGCATCTACCACGAAGACCACGGCCAGTATCCCACAATCTTGCAGGACCTTTCCCCAAAAATTCTCCCCGCGCTTCCCCTCGACGGCTTTGCCGACGCCCCCTTCCACTACCGCCGCGACGGTGACGGCTATCTCCTCTACAGCGTCGGCCCCGACGGAAAAGACGATGGCGGCCAGGAACGAAAACCCGGCGTCAAAGGATATGACCTCGTCGTGCACGCATCCGAATAAACCGCATTTATCCTCCCCCTCACCGCACCACTGTGTACGCCACCGCCGCCAAAAATAACATCGGCGGCACCACCCACTGCAACCGCCGCGGCCCATGCAGCGCAAACACCACGTACACCAGACAAAACACCAGCACCGTCTGATCCGTCCCCGGCCCCGCCAATGTCCCCGACTGAAAATTATTCAATAGCATCGTCAACAACCCCACCAGCAGCGCCAGCGTCCCCGCGAAATACGGCGGCGTTGTCCCTCTCTCGCCGCCCGGTCCCGTGCGCCATCCCAGCGCCAGCATCACGATCGCCACCACCAATAATGGAAAATCCGCAAAGCCCATGATGCTCGAAAACAGTGTTCCCGGCTCCGGCGACCGCGTCGGCTCAATCACGATGCACGCCACCCCGAACACAAACAGCCCCACCTCCCCCAGCGCCATGATAAAAACGCCACGCCGCCTCGCAGCCACATCCGCCCCGCGCACCAACCCATAGCCCGCCACAAGGAACCACACCACCAGCGTCGGCAGCATCATCATGAACGTATCCGACACGAAAATCAGCCCCAGCGCCAGCCCCATCACCGCAAGGTACCGCAAAAAATTATCGCGCTCATCGCAATGATCGCGCCCGCCATCAGCCCGAGCATCGCAGTCCCCAACAGCGTGTTATTGAACAAATCCGCGTGCCGCGTGTACAGCAGCGGATTCAACAACACCAGTGAAAAAAAAGCATCAGCACTCCGCGTGTAATGACGCACGCGCCGCACCGCGACCGTCAGCGCGACTACCGCCCCCGCCAGCAGCACGATATTGAGATAAGCCCGCGACGGCCCATGGGGGAAATGAAACGGAACCGCCACAACGGCGATCGCCACCATCACCATCCATACCCCCCACACCAGCAGAGACGCTCGTGCCGTCCCCCCGAACTCATTCGCATGAATGACCGCAAGCTCCGGCGACGAATGAAATCCAGAATCAACCATGCGGCTCACATGCAATCCCATAGGTCGGCAGAAGACTGCCCCATTGTACTGGCCATGCCCGCGCAATGAATTATCGCATGGCGCAATCGCACCGCCTCCGGATTAACCCGAATAACCGTTCACAATGACCCACCCATCATTGTTAACGAGAAGCACGCGTGGTGGCAGCCGCCGGCCGGCTCTTCGCCACCGGCGCTTTAACAATCTCATACAAACGATAAATCTCATCCCGCGGCACCACCGGCTGTGCCGTCAAACCTCCCGCGAGCTTCCCCTTTCGCCGCAAAGGATTCCCCACCTCCGGCAAAACAGCCTCCGACGGTGCTGCCCACTTGAACGGTTTCGCCTTCATCACATATCCCGCCCGGCTGGGAATCGCGATCTGGCCCCCGCCCATCGGTGTCCGCGGCGCGGCCTCCTCATTGAGGAACATCACCCGCCGGCCCTCCGCCAGATTCTTGTCGATGATCTTGAATTCCTCCTTCAGCAATTCCTCATTACTCCGCGGCCGCCATTCGCCACGTGCATTCTGCGTTCCAAGCAATTGCATATAGAATCGCGAGCGGTCCAGTTGAAGCGGATCCGGGTCCTCTCCGTTGTCCTTGTCTCCGCGTTCGACCCGCAGCTTGGAGATGCCATAAGCGGCGTTGTTGAACAGTGTCGCGTTGATCAGCTTCCAATCGTTCACCGCATCAATTTGATTCAGTGATTTATCCGCGGCAAAAGAACCGATCCCTTCGGCACCCGCTCCCGCAAATTATCCACCGTCATCCGCAGACCCACCCCCATGCTGAAATTCCGCTCCACCTGCGGCAAAATGTTATATAAATTCATCGCACACCCAATCGCCGTCAACACACCCGCCCCCAGCGCAATCCCCGTTCTCTCAGCCGCATAATCCTGATCGAACCACCAAATCCCTGCCAGCAAAAGAATCACCAGCGCCGTCGCCCCGAACCCCACCCGCGTCTCACTCATCAGGTGCCACATCGCCGTCGCAACCTGCCCAAAAATCCTCGCACCGATCTGCAGCGGCTCATTTTCAAAATACAGCGCCGCCGCGATCCACACCGCCATTCCAAAACATGTAATCGCCACCAACGACGCGCACCGTTCCCCTCGAAGCACCGCCAGCCCCCGCTCCAAGACCCACAACCCCGCAAAAATCAGCCCCGGCAAAATCGACATGAAAAACCGCAGATACACCACCGTGTTCTCACCCGACGGCGCCCAGTAATACAGCATATACAGGCACAGCGATGGCACCACCCACAACGCGATCACCCCGCCCAGCCGCCATGCCGACCCCACCATCGCAAAAAGCCCCGCCAGAGCCAGCGGCCACAGCACAAACAGACCCGTGTGGTTCAACTGCGTGATCAGCGTCTCCCAATTCCCCTGACGCTGCATCCCGCGACCGAGATCACCGGTAAAATATTTCCACGCGAACCCCGTGCTCTCGTGACAATACGCATATCCCGTCTTCCACGGCTCCCCAAAACAGACCCAGCAAACGCCCGCCAGCACACCCACCGGAATCGCCCACGCGCACACCAGCGAAAGCGAGCCGATCAGCGATCTCCTCGTCGGCCGCAGCAGCACCACGGTCCAAACGCTCGCAACCACCACGATCACGCCCGCAAAAATCTCCACCATCAAAAAGTGCCGCTCAAGCTGTTCATAAATTCCAAACCAAATCCACTGCGCCAAATAAACCTCCCCGCACACCGCCGCCAACGCCCCCCACATGAAAACCACCTTTCCCACCCGCGGCCCGTTCAACCGCACATTCAACATCGCCGCAAACATCACCGGCAACACCAGCAAAAACTCCGAGTACCGAATCGTGCACGCATATCCCAACGCAAAACCACCCACCCAAGCCCGCCAGTTCCGCCCCGTACGCATCCAAGAAATCACTCCCCAAAACCCCACGCACACGCAAAACAACGTCGACGCATGAGAATTTGAATCGTCCGCATACATCAGAACAATCGGATTGCACGCCAGCCACATCACCCCCAGCAAGCTCATGAACGGCGACACCGCCTGCCGAAATAAAAAGTACGCGAAATAACACGCCAGCACCGTGCACACCGGATTGACCACATAAATGCCGTTCAAACCCCCAAGCACCAACCCGATCGCCGCCAGAAGCGAATACCCAAACGGATACTTCGCATACACCCGATACTCCGCCGCCTTCGTCGAATCCGCCGGCCCGAATGGCTCCGTGATAATGCACATTCGGCCCACAAACTGAAACGGCGATTCCGGAATGAAACTCAACCGATTGCGAATCCCATCAAACAGCGGCCAGCTCTGAATCGCGGAAGGCACAGCACCCGGTTGTTTATCCCCCGCCGCGGCCGGAACAGGCGCGGGCCGCTCCGGCGCGAAAATATTTTTCTCACCCACCAACATCCGCGCCGTCATCAAATACCCGTTCTGATCCGTGCCCGCCCGCGCCTCCCGAATTGTAAAACGACAAACTCCACGAAAAGAGTCCGAGAATCGTCAACAACATCATGCTCACCAGCCACCCACGCCCCGAACTTTCCGCCGGCATAACCCACAGCGGCTCCCTGTCACGCTCCGCCAGTCGCGGAGTAGCAGAAACCCGCGGCACCAACGGTCGCGAAACAAGAGGGTACACCGACATCTGCACCTTACTCACCAAAATGAAAACTCAGTACCGCGACCGTCAGGGAGCGCTCCTCCCTCTTTCACACGAAGGGCACGCATTTTCCTGCAAGCAAGCCGCCAATCCACCGTAGGCAATAAACGCTGCCTCCCAATGGATGTTGCAACCCCTTCCATGAAAGCCCCTATCCCGGCCCCCCAGCCCCCACTCCCCTGAAATAAGTTCCTCCCCAAACCGACCGATGAATCTCAAGAGGAGAGGTCACACCATGAACGAAATCGACACCACCGCTGATGTGAATGACGCCCTCGCCGACCATCTCATCCGCGAAACCGAACGCATGGAGGACGAACTTCTCCAGGCCCGCGCCGTACAACGCTATCTCCTGCCTCCGGACCTCCAGAACCATCCCACCTTCCGCGCCGCATTCGTCTATCACCCGCTCCACCACGTCGGCGGAGATTTTATCGATACACTGCTCCGCCCCGATGGCCACTTCGTCATCATGATCGGCGACGTCTCCGGCCACGGCGTTGCGGCCGCCCTCAGCTCCGCCATGCTCAAAGCTGCCTTCCTCCGCCACGCCTCCACCGCCTTCGGACCCGGAAACCTCCTTACCCTCATCGACCGCGAACTTGGCGGCACTGTCCGCTTCGGCCGCTTCGTCACCGCGCTCGTCGTTTGGTTCAACATCGCCACCCGCGAAGTCACCCTCACCGCCGCCGGCCACCCCTCTCCCCTCCTCATGCGCCAAGGCCAAATCGAAGACCTCCCGTTCGAGCCGCAGCTTCCCCTCTTCACCGGCGAAGCCGTCCAATACCCCGACGCTTTCAAAGCCACCCTCCAGCCCGGCGACCGCATGTTGCTTATGACCGACGGCGTTCTCGAAGCAGTCCGCACCAGCGGCGACCTCCTCTCCACCGACGACCTCCTCCACATCGTCCGCAGTTGCTCCCTCAACGGAAACTTCGCCGAGTGCCTCTTCGAATCCCTCCTCTTCTCCGACCTCGTTTTCAACGACGACGTCACCCTCTTCACCCTCGAAGTCGCCTAACCCCGCGATGAGACGATTCCGAGACGCGCCCGTTAGGAAGCGTTTACCGCGCATTTCATATTAAAGTGAGCAAAAACGCGAAAACGCTTCCTGACGGGCGCGTCTCGGAAATATCTCTATCAGATCGTTTTGGGGAAATTGCGATGCCCTGGCTCCACGTCATGTAATCATCGCAAAAAGTTTGCAACACCACCCTGCCCCACCCTATCATCCTCTCGGCAACGGAGAAGGCAAAACAATCCGGAAACGAGAGGCTCCCATGGTCCAAAGTGGCTCAACAATGCACGTCGCCGTCATCGACGTGCAGGGAATGTCCTGCCAAAACTGCGCACGCCATGTCCAAAAGGCCCTCGCCGCCCTCCCCGGCGTCACCTCCGCCAGCGTCGATCTCGCCCGAAACGAAGCTCACGTCACTTTCGATTCCGACATCGTCCCCATCTCCCGCCTCATGCAAACCGTCAATCACACCGGCTACACCGCCCAGGGTTTCACCCGCGGCCCCGCCAGTCCGCACGACTGAATCCGTCACAAAAGCCACCCGTCGCAATCAATGGGACCGGCCCAGCCGTTCCCACTTCCCCGTATCCCGCGGCACAAATGCCCGCGCCCCAATCGACCTCCCCACCAACGCCCGCCCCGCCGCTATCGAAGGCAACGCCCCCGTTGTGATCGCCTGCGTCATGATATTCCCCAACGCCGTCGCCTCCACCGGCCCCGCCAGCACCGTCATCCCCGTCGCGTCCGCCGCCATTTGATTCAGCAAATGATTCTGACTCCCTCCGCCCACAATATGCAGCGTCTTGAACGTCCGCCCCGTGATCTCCTCCATGATCCGCTTCACCCGCGCATACCCCACCGCCAGCGACTCCAAAATCACCCGCGTCGTCTCCCCCGGGGTCGCCGGAGCTTTCTGCCCCGTCCTCCTGCAATGGGCTGCAATTTTTTCCGGCATGTCCCCGGGCGTCGAGAACGCCGGATCGTCCAAATCCAAAATCGCCGTCAACGCCGGCGCATCGTCCGCCAGTTTCGTCAGCGTCGAATAGTCATAATCCGTCCCCTGCCGCGCCCACGCCCGCTTGCATTCCTGCAGCAGCCACAACCCCGCGATATTCTTCAGCAGCCGAATGTTCCCCCCAACGCCTCCCTCATTCGTCACGTTGTACCCCGCCGCCTTCTCCGTCAACACCGGCTCATCCACCTCCGCCCCGAGCAGCGACCACGTCCCGCTCGACAAATAAAGCCAGTCCCCCTTCCCCGATTCCGCCGGCACCGCCGCCACGGCCGACGCTGTATCGTGTCCCCCCACCGCGATCACCGGCACCTTCGCCGCAGCAAACTTCTCGTTCACGCTTGCCAGCACCGTCCCACGAATCGAACCACGCTCCCCCGGCACACTCATCGGCGCGAACATCTCCCCGCTGATCCCAATCGCCGCCAACACCTCCGGCGACCACTCGCGCAACCGCGCATCCAGCATCTGTGCCGTCGACGCAATCGTATAATCCGTCCCCATCACCCCGCTCAACCAATACGTCAGCAAATCCGGCAAAAATAACACCCGCTTCGCCGCCTTCAACTGTGGCGAACCACCAAACGACAAACTCGCCAACTGAAACAGCGTATTAATCGCCATCGTCTGAATGCCCGTGATGCCGTAGATTTTCTCTTTCCCCAGCCGCGCAAACACCGCATCCACCATCCCCTCCGTCCGTGCATCCCGATAGCAGACCGGATTCCCCACCAACTCCCCATTCCCATCCAGCAACCCAAAATCAACCCCCCACGTATCCACCCCGATCCCCGCCACCTCATGTTCCGCCGCCACCTTCGCAATCCCCACCTGCACCTCATGCCACAACCGCAAAATATCCCAGTGCAACCTATTCCCCACGCCGCCACCTGCACATTCGGAAACCGATGCACCTCCGTCAGCGCAATGCCCGACTCCGACAACACCCCCAACATCACCCGCCCCGACTCCGCCCCCAAATCCACCGCAATATACTTCCGTTCCACCATCCGCAATTCCTCCAAAGTCATCGCGTGTCGAATTGTAATAACCAACCCATCCCCGCACCACGCCGTCTCACTCCAATAGGATCGGCCTCTATTTTTTTGCCGTCATTTTCTCATTGTGCCCACCGTTCAATCCAAATACACTTCACACACATGCACCGAAATCAATGGCTTCTTTCAAGGGGATTCTCTTGACACACTTTCTATCCATCTTCGCGCAGGAAGATGTTGACCGCGCCCACGCGGCAGGCTTGGCAATCGGCGCGATGGGCTGCTTCTTTCTCGTCATTTACTTGGCCGTTATCGTTTTCGTGATCGCAGGCTGGTGGAAAATGTTTGTCAAAGCGGGGCAGCCCGGCTGGGCCGCCATCGTCCCGTTCTATAACGTCTACATCCTCTGCAAGATCGGCGGAAAACCAGGCTGGTGGTTCATCCTGTTTTTCATCCCGTTCGTCAATGTCATTGTTTCCATTCTCCTCATCATCGCCATCGCCCAAAACTTCGGAAAAGGTGCCGGATTCATGTTGGGACTGTTCTTCCTCCCCTTTATCTTCTACCCCCTCCTCGGCTTCGGCGATGCGCACTACCAACCCACCGGACAACAAGGCTTCATGGTAAATCAATAACTCATTCACCACGCTCGCCCCCATTCCGTCTACCGTCTTCAGAATTCAGAATTTCCCCACCCTCACCCCCCGCCACGCCCCCAATCAACCGCTCAATATCCGCATCCGGCAACGTCATTGCCCCCCGCATGACTGCGCAGTCACATAACTCCGCGCCGCCTTCTGCATCATCCCCGTCGCCGCCAACACCGCCTCACTCGTCGGCCCCATCGCGATCATCCCGTGATTCCCCAGCAAAATCGTCAACGGCGGATCGCCCCACTGATTCATGTAATTCTCCAGCCGATACCGCAACTCCACCGCCAGCGGCAACCCCGGATCCATGTACGGCACATACAAACTCCGCGGACCACACAACTGCACATGCTGCGGAAATAACCGCATCGCCGCAAACGCCTCCGCCTTCGGCGACGCCATGATCCCCGCTACATACGTCGGATGCGTGTGACCAATAAATTTCACCCCCGGCAAATCCAGCAGCACCGCATTAAAAAACGCTTCCTTGCTCGGCGTCGGAGACTTCGGCGGACAGGCCGACCGCAAACAGTCCGCCACCACCGCCGCATTCGCGTTCGGCTTCTTCGACACCAATTCCAACAACGGCTCAAACGCCAACGGAACAAAATCCTCCTCCCGCGCCCCATGCAAATGCTTCCCCAACACCTTCAGCAAAAAACTCTTCCCATCCACCCGCGCCGAACAATCCCCCTCCCCATGAATCACAAATTCCTTGAGCGGATCGCCCAACGAATGCGCCAACTTCAACAATTCCGGATAAACCTGCAGCGACATACCCAACCCTTCAACAAACGCCCCAGCACTATACCGACGCAACCCCCAACGGTCACCTCCTCATCATTCCGGCCAGCGATCCCCCCCCCAGGGGGGGTTGTTTCGTCGGGTGAGAATGGAGGATTTTTTTTGGTGGGGGTAATCGTCAGGACGTGGAGGCGTGGAGGGGAAGAAAAGGGCTTGGGGGCGGGTATACTCTTTTGGGGTGTGCGTGTTTCGGTTGATTTTTAATGTGGTGATGGATGTTGGATTTTCCGGGTGAAGTGGTTGGGTTGGTGGTGGTGGATCATGGGTCGAAGAAGGCGGCGGCGAATGAGATGCTGATCGATGCGGCGGCGATGTTTAAGCGGGTGTCGGGGTGCGAGATTGTGGAGCCTGCACATATGGAGTTGGCGGAGCCGACGATAGAGCAGGCGTTTGACAAATGTGTGGCACAGGGTGCGACGATGGTGGTGGTGCATCCGTATTTTCTATCGCCGGGGCGGCATTCGACGACGGATATTCCCAATTTGACGGCGCAGGCGGCGGCGAAGCATTCGCGGGAGGGGACGCGCGGTGTGCGGTTTCATGTGACGCAGCCGTTGGGGTTGGATGAGAAAATCGCGCGGTTGATGATGGAGCGGATATCGGATTGCGTGAAGAATGGGTTTTCGTGCGATTATTGCAGAGGGACGGGGTGTTGTGATCGGGTGGGGTGAGGGGTTGGGAAAGAAGGCTTTTAGTTTGCGAGCATCTTTCCACTGGCCATCCGAGGCCAGCGGAAAGATCACGGCGGGGGGCCGCCGTGCCACATTTATTTTGTACTTTGCAGGGCGCGAGGAGGGTTCGCTGGCTTTTTTTGAGTTATGTGGTGGGGGTTCCGAGGAGGCGGTTGTAGAGGTCGAGGATGCGCTCGGCGGAATCGTCCCAGGATAATTGGCGGACTTCCTCGTGGCCTTCGCGGCGCAGGGTGGCGGCGAGGGGGGGATGGCGGAGGACGGCGAGGATTTTGTTGGCGAGATCTTCGGTGTCCCAGAAATCGACTTTGAGGACGTGTTGCAGGACTTCGGCGACGCCGCTTTGTTTGCTGATGATGACCGGCACATCGTGGGAGAAGGCTTCGAGAGGTGCGATGCCGAAAGGTTCGCTGACGCTGGGCATGACGTAGACGTCGGCGGCGCGGAAGGCTCGTTCGGTTTCGGCTTTTTTGAGAAAGCCGGTGAAGACGACGCGGCGGTGGATGCCGAGTTCTTCCGCCAGGCCTTGAGCTCTTCGACCATGTCGCCTTTGCCGGCCATGACGAATCTGAACGTCGGGCTCGACGGAGAGGAGTTTTTTCGCGGCCTGGAGGAAATAGCCGGGGCCTTTTTGCTGGGTCATTCGGCCGAGGAAGAGAACGGTTTGATGTTTCTTGCGGGGATGGCCGTTGGTTGTGGAAGGGTTGGGGCGGGCGGTTCGACGGCGTTGTAGACGACTTCGATTTTTTGGGGATCGATGCCATATTGTTCGACGAGTTGGGTTTTGGTTTTGTAGCTGACGGCGATGATTTTTGTGGCGGCGTTCATTCCGGCGCGTTCGATTTCCAGGATGCGGTCGTTGGCATTGGCACCGGCACGGTCGATTTCGGTGGAGTGGATTTGGACGACGAGGGGCTTTCCGGTATCAGCGGCGACGGCCATGGCGGCTTCGAAGGTCATCCAGTCGTGGGCGTGGATGAGGTCGAAGGATTCGGTCTTGGCGATGGCGGCGGCGAGCCGGGCGTAACGTTCGGTTTCGGCGAAGAGGTCGCCGGCGTAACGGGTATTGGGCTCCCCGAGGAGGGGGGCCTGCGCGTTGCCGGGCTCGTCGAGATAGGATCGGCGGCGGCGGCCAGGGTTGGGTTGCGGGGTTTCTTCGGAATTGTTGGGAGACGGAGTGGCCTCTTCGACCCATTGGTTTCCGGCGGCGTCGAACCGTTTTTCCCAGCGTGTAACAGGGTGGCCAGGACTGCATTCTTCGACGACCATCTTTTGATATTGTGCCGCGGTCATGTAGGGTTCGAGGCAGGCGTCGATCGGGAGGAAGGTGACGCGCTGTAATTTTTCAACGGGGGCGGAGTCGGCATCTGCTTCGTGCGGGGGGGGCAGGTGCTCGTCGGGTGCGGCTTCTGATTTCTCGGAGGGTTCAGCGGGGGGAGGAGGGGCAGAGGGGGGGGGGCATCGGTGGTCTGGTGGATGGAGTGGGGGGCTGATGCGGTGATGTCTTTGATTTCTTGGACGACGCCTCCGCCGGGGATTTGGTGTGCGGTTCCCTTGGTCAACGGTTTGGGAAGGACAAAGAGCACGTCGACGCCGCTGCTGTTGAGGGCTTTTGCGAGCCCATAGCAGGCAACGCCCAAGCCGCCAGCGACGGCCGGAGGAAATTCCCACCCGAGCATGAAAACTTTCACAGCAACTGTCTCCATTGCATCGATTCCCCACCCGCCATCTGCATGTACTATCTCCCATAGAACGGACGGTGTCAAAACTTAGTCGGGCGCCGCGTTGCGGCGGCGCTAAAAGTTGTTTGGTGTGCTGGAAATGTGGATGGGCGTCATGTGATGTGCGTCGATGAGATGCCAGGCTTGCATGGGGCCGACGCCTTGCGATGAGACTGGGACGATGAGGTAGACGTAGGTGGTCCATGCCGTTTGCAGATCGGTTGCGCTGGGGGTTGGGGGGTGATCGGGATGCGAATGATAAAAGCCGATGATTTCGAGGTTTTCTTCGCGGGCGGTTTTGTCGGTTTGAAGAATGGTGAGCGGATCAACCAGATAACGGTCGTGGAGCCGGGTGGGCTCGGCGATATTTTTTGCGGGCACGGCGCAGGATCACATGGCCGTGGAGTCCGACGAGAATTCCGCAGCATTCAGCGGGGTAGGTTTGCAGGGCGTGGGTCTCGATGGCGAGACGCGCGTGGGCGGGGATTTGTAGAGCGTCGATGTTCATGCGTCACCGTGGAGGGTACGGGGCGTTCCAGCCGCTATACTACAGCACTTGGCATTTATTCACCGGAGTCGGTCGTGCGAGAGATAAACCCCGCCTGGGAAGTTCACCCCACAGAGGTTGCCGCGGCGCAACAGGGTGGGGACGTGTTGCTTGTGGATGTTCGGCGGCAGGACGAATGGGATAAGACGCGGATTGCGGGGGCGACGTGGATACCGCTGCATGAACTGGAGGCGCGGGTGGAGGAACTGTCGGCGTACAAGTCGCGGCGGGTGGTCGTGTATTGCCACCATCGCGCGCGGTCGCTCCATGGGACCGCGATTTTGAGGAAGCATGGGTTTGCGGAGGTTCATTCGATGGCGGGGGGAATTGATGCGTATTCGGTGCTGGTGGATCCGACCGTGCCGCGCTATTAGTTTTTGACGAGTGGGACCGGGTCGGTGGATGGAGGAACTTTGGGGTTTGGAGAGTTCGAGGTAAGACGACCAAAAAATAGAAGGCGGATCACCGGGAATGTTTTCGGCAATCTCACCGACGAGGAGCAAGGCGACGGAAATGATCAGAGCGATTGCCAAACCCACGACGCGGCCACGCGCGACAGAAGGATATTCATAACGGCCGATGAGTTGGATGAGATATATCTGCAAAATGTAAATGTAAAGCGATCCACGGCCGAGGCGGGCAATAAATGGTGATCGTGTGGCTTTGAACAGCACGCTGATCGACGCAAGAAAGACAAATGATCCAGTGATGGCGGCAATGTCTCTCAGGAAGATATTGGGTAAGTTCCAACGATGCACCGTCATGCGGGAGAGATAGATGTAAGTGATCACCGACCACCGTCGCCAGCAGAAAAACCAGATCAGAGTGGCACATCCAACAAGAGCGATTGTCCAACGAGTATTCAGCCGCGACAGGAGGTCTTTTCTTCGAGCGACTTCGTAGCCGACGCAGAAGAATGGGAAGACGTACTTAAACATCCAGAGGTTGTGCGTTTCGGGCAGGGCGAGGGAGAACGCCGAAGCGGTGAGAAAGCCGGCGATAGTATCGAATCGAATCATTCGCAAGATTGCGACCGTGATAATGGACCAGTAAAGGCTCCATAAAAACCAGAGGGCATCGATAAAGTCCGTTACGAGTTGCTGAAGAAATGGGATGGGCGCGGTGGCGTGGTGCGCGAGAACGAACCCGACATCGAACAGGATTGTCCAGGAGAGGATTGGCAGAATGAGATTGGCGAGCCGTTTTGCCGCAAGAGTTTTGAAAGATGTCCGCTGGATTGAATTGAAAGACAAAAAACCGCTCAGGGCCATAAAGAGCGGCATGTGAAATGTGTAAATCGCCTTGAAGATCGGGTCGTCCCAAAATGAGGCGTTGTTGTACCCGACGTATTGAATGACGTGACCCCAGGTAACGACGAGGATCAGCATGCCTTTTGCAAAATCCAGGAATTGATTTCGAGCAGTGGATAGGACAGGCATGAGAGTCCTCAGGCAGTTGTCAGTGACGGACGCAATCGCGCGGCAGAGGCAACAAAGCAAAGTTTCAGACGCTTTTGAGGAACTTTTCCAGGCGGTCGAGGCCTTTGTCGATGTTGGCCATGCTGGTGGCGAAGGAGAGGCGGACGTGGTCGGGGAAGCCGAAGTCGTTGCCGGGGACGAGGGCGACGTGGGCTTCTTCGAGGACGGCGGTGGAGAAGGCGACGGCTTCGGCGGCGATGGTTTTCTTTGCGCCGAGGGGTTTGTTGAGGTGGGCTGCGATGCTGGGGAAGCAGTAGAAGGCGCCGGTGGGGCGGACGCACGTGACGCCGGGAATGGCGTTGAGGCGTTTCCACATGTGTTCGCCGCGGCGTTCGAATTCGATGCGCATTTTTTCGACTTCGATCATGGATTGCGGGTTGGTGTAGGCTTCGACGATGGCGGGGAAGCAGAAGCTGGTGATGTTGGAGGTCATTTGGGATTGGAGTTTGTTCATGGCGTCGATGAGGGGTTTGGGGCCGGCGGTGTAGCCGATGCGCCAGCCGGTCATGGCGAAGGTTTTGGAGAGGCAGTTGCAGGTGATGGTGCGGTCTTTCCATGTTGGCCAGTCGAGCGCGGCCCAGGAGATGGTTTTCTGGCCGCCGTAGAGGAGGTGCTCGTAGATTTCGTCGGAGCAGACCCAGATGTTTTTGTGGCGGGGCGATGGCTTTGGCGAGGGCGGTGAGTTCATCGGGGGAGTAGGTGTGGCCGCCGGGGTTGGAGGGGGAGTTGATGATGACCATGCGGGTTTTGGGAGTAATGGCAGCTTCGAGTTGTTGGGGGGTGATGCGGAAATTGTTTTTCGGGGTCGCCTTTGATGATGACGGGGACGCCGCCGGCGAGTTTGACCATTTCGGGATAGGAGACCCAGTAAGGCGCGGGGATGATGACTTCATCGCCGGGGTTGAGGGTGGCCATGAAGGCGACGTAGAGGGCGTGCTTGCCGCCGACGGAGATGATGATTTGTTCGGGTGAGTAGTCGAGTTGGTTCTCGCGTTTGAGCTTGTCGGCGATGGCTTTGCGGGCCTCGATGGTGCCGGGGGTGGGCTCGTATTTGGTTTTGCCGGCGTGGAGTGCTTTGATGGCGGCTTGTTTGATGAAGTCGGGGGTGTCGAAGTCGGGCTCGCCGGCCCCGAAGGAGACGACGTCGACGCCGGCTTTTTTGAGGGCATTGGCCTTGGCGGTGACGGCGAGGGTGATGGATTCGGCGATGTCGTTGAGGCGGTTGGCGAGTTGCATGGGGGCTCCGTTAATACAATCGTGTTCGTGGAGGGGCCATTGTAGCAAGGGGTGGGATTCCCGGCGACGATGTGAGTTAGTTGAAATTTATGCTTAACAACGAATCTATGATGATCTTTTCCATTGCGTATCGAAAAAGTCGTTGCACGTTCAAAGAGTGACATTTCCGAGACGCGGCCCGGAAGCGTTTTTCTGAGTGCGAGGGTTTTCTGAAGTTGCGTGCAAACGCTTCCTTGCGCGTTCTCTGAGCCAGAGAATTCGAGTGGTTTGGCATTCTCATCGTTAGTCCCGCTACAATGCGTCGCTTTGCGGTCATAAGAACATTGGAGCCTCACGATGCCGTCTAGCCAAAAACTTGCCAAGCGTCCGTTCGTTTTGATTGTTCGTGATGGGTGGGGGGAGAATCCGCATCCGGAGATGGATGCTTATAATGCGGTGAAGTTGGCGAAGCATCCGGTGGCGGATCGGTTGATGCGGGAGTATCCGTGGGTGTTGATTAAGACGAGTGGGGAGGATGTGGGGTTGCCGGTGGGGGTGATGGGGAATTCGGAGGTGGGGCATCAGAATATCGGGGCGGGGCGGATCGTGGATCAGGAGACGATGCGGATCACGCGGCGGATTCGGGATGGGTCGTTTTTTCAGAATCAGACGCTGGTGGATGCGTTTGCGCATGCGAAGAAGAATCATTCGACGGTGCATGTGCTGGGGCTTTGCTCGGATGGGCGGGTGCATTCGGATCAGGAGCATGCGTATGCCATTTTGGAGATGGCGGCGAGACAGGGGTTTGGAAACTCAAAACTAAAAACTCAAAACTCAAAACAGGGAGAAGAGGGTGGTGGCGGCGAGGTGTTGATTCATGCGATTACGGATGGGCGGGATACGGCACCGACGGGGGCGACACGGTTTATTCCGGCGCTCGAGGCGAAGTGCCGGGAGTTGGGAGTGGGGCGGATTGCGACGATGGTGGGGCGGTTTTATGCGATGGATCGGGACAATCGGTGGGAGCGCGTGCAGACGGCCTATGAATTGTTGACCGAGAACAAGGGGGAGCGATATGCGACGGCGAAGGAGGCGTTGGAGCATTATTATGCGAACGCTTCGGATGCGTCGCGCGGCGGGGATGAATTCGTGACGCCTTCGGTGATCGGGGCGGGTGGGAAGATTCAGGATAATGACGCGGTGATATTTTTTAATTATCGGGGCGATCGGCCACGGGAGATCACGAAGGCGTTTGTGTATGACGATGCCGCGTTGGCGAAGGAGCCGAACGGGGGGTTCAAGCGCGGGGTGGTGTTGAAGAATTTATATTTTGCGACGATGGCGGGGTACGAAGCGGGGTTGCCGGTGCATGTGGTGTTTGATAAGCCCGCGAAGATGCCGGAAATTTTCGGGGCATATCTGGAGGAGTTGGGGTTGAGCCAGTTTCGGTCAGCGGAGACGGAGAAGTTTCCGCACGTGACGTTCTTTTTCAATGATTACCGGGAGCCGCCGTTCAAGCAGGAGGATCGGGGGATGGCGCAGAGTCCGAAGGAAGTGAAGACCTACGATTTGAAGCCGGAGATGTCGGCAGCGGAGGTGATGGGGATTGTGTTGAAGGAGATTGAGGCAGGGACGCATGATGTGTACGTAGTGAATTTTGCGAATGGGGACATGGTGGGTCATACGGGAAAATTGCCCGCGGCGATCAAGGCGGTGGAGGTGGTGGATGCGTGCGTGGGGAAGATCGTGGATGCGGTGCTGGCGAAGGGCGGGGCGCTGATCGTGACGGCAGATCATGGGAATTGTGAGCAGATGTGGGATCCGGAGAACAATTGTCCGCACACAGCGCATACGACTTATGATGTGCCGTTGATCGTGGTGGGCGAGGGGTTCAAAGGGAAGCGATTGAAGGAAGGGGGCCGGCTGGCGGATATTGCGCCAACGGCGTTGGCGATGATGGGGTTGAAGAAGCCGGTGGAGATGACGGGGGAGAGTTTGCTGGGGTAGGAGAGGATATAATGAGGGGCAAAGTTTTTGTGCGAGGTGGCAAATGGTGATTGGTCAAATGGATCTTCCGCTGGAAAGGATTGCGACCATTTGCCGGAAGTACCGGGTGAGGGAGCTATCGATTTTTGGATCGGCGTTGCGGGCGGATTTTCGAGCGGAAAGCGACGTGGACCTGCTGGTCGATTTTCTGCCGGCGCATGGGTTGGGGCTGATTGAGTATCTGGGGTGTCAGGAAGAACTCGCGGAGGTGATGGGCAGGCGGGTAGATCTGGTGCAGAAGTCTGGTTTGAAACGACTCATTAGGGACGAAGTTTTGCGAACGCAACGAGTTATTTATGCGAACTGACGCGCAATATCTTTGGGACATTATTGATGCGGTGGACGCGTGGGCCGTTTTCTGGCGGGGAAGAGTTTGGCCGAATTTGAGCGGGATGTCGGACAAGGAGTTTCCGCAGTTTCGTGCTGAAAATAGTTGAGAGATAGTTGTATGACGAATGGAGGGATTGGAGGGCGACATGCCGATACGCACGAAGCGATGGGAGGATGAGCAGGAGGAGGGTGATGGGTTTCGGGTATTGGTTTGCCGGTATCGGCCGCGGGGGTTGAGGAAGGAGTTTGAGGCGTGGGATGTGTGGTATTCGGAACTTGGGCCGAGCGTGGAATTGCATGCGGCGGCATATGGGAAGGGTGGGTTAAAAATTGGGTGGGAGATTTATCGGCGACGATACCTGCAGGAGATGCGGGGGCCGGAGGCGAAAATGCGTATTGAGGAACTGGCGGCGCGGGTGAAGGCGGGGGAGACGGTAACGCTGTTGTGCTCGTCGGCATGCGTACGGGAGAGCCGATGCCATCGGTCGATTTTGGCGGAGTTGATTGAGGCGAGAGTGAATGGCGAGGCGTAAACGTGCAAAGGTTTTTTATGGGTGAGGTGTGTGTGTTGGTGGAGGGACCGGCGTGGGCTGAGGAGGTGGATGTCGTGTGGGAGACGGGAGGGGGCGGGGCGGTACGGGAGGAGGCGCGGGCATATATCGACGAGCGATGGGCGGGGTATTTGGCGGACGCGGAGGCAAGCGGGCGGTCGTTGTTCAATTCGCCAATAACGTGGTTGGTGGGCGCGGCGCGGGATGAGGCTGGGCGGATCATATTGACGCTGGGGGAGACGGATTACAAAACGTTTGTGGTGACGGTGCTGCGGGATCGGGGATGGTTTGAGGCACGTGCGCCGAAGGCGATGAGGCCGGCGCTGGGGAATTCAGTTTTGCTGACGTACGGGGAACGGGCGCTGTTGGGAATTCGGTCCGTGCGGACGAGTGCTTATGGTGGGCGGGCGCATTTGATTGGTGGTGTGTTGGATCTGTTGGGGACGAATGGGTTGGAGAGGAACGCGCAGGGGTTGATCACGCATCTTCGGCGGGAGATGGCGGAGGAAGCGGACATCGGCGATGCGGACTTGGCGGGACCACCAATGTTGCTGGCGGTGGGGCGTGACCATTTTTTGGGCCAGCCGGAATTGATCTGGCGCTGGGAATTAAATGTGAATATCGAACACGTGGCAAAACGTCTCGACGCAACCGAGCACAGCGGCTCGATAATCATCGAAAAGGCAAACGTTTCCCCCCAAACCTATGACCAAATGACCCCGGTGGCCCGGGCGGCGTGGGAGCGTTGGAGGGGGTAAAGGCATGTTTACAAATCGACCACTGAACGATCATTTTTGAAACTCGCCCTCATGCCGGCGAAACGATATTCTTATAAGCAAGCCTCCTGTTTGGAGTTCCGCATTATTTGCACTGCCCGAAAATAGTGTCAGGCCCCCGGTCAAACTGGGTGGTTTTAAATTTGTTTTGTGAGGCACTTTGAGGTTCGTTAGGATACGGCCGTGATTTCTGTGTGCCCCATTTTATCGTTTGTTGCGGTTGTGTACGCGGTATTGCTGGCGTCGGGTTTCGTTTTTGGCCAAACAATGCCGACGACTGCGCCGGTGCTTCTGCCGGTGCCGGATGCGGTGGCGCAGGATCATGCGCGGTTGATGATTTACACGCTTTTTAAGGATGATTTTGCGAAGACTGCGGTTGCGGATCGGCAGGCGGTGGGGAAGCGGCTTTTGGCGGAAGCCGGGGGGACCAAGGATGATTCCGTCGCACGCTACGTGCTGCTAATGGAGGCGACCGATTTTGCGGCGGTGGCGGGCGATCCGGAAACGGCGTTCAAGGCGGCGGTGGAACTTGGTCGGTTCTATCAGGTCGACGCGATTGATCTTCAGAAGCAGGCGCTGTTCCGCAGCAACTACACGGCCACGACAACGGAGGCGAGCGAAGTCATCAGCCGGCTTGCGTTGGATACCGCCGACAAAGCGGCACTTGCCGATGCGTTCGACACGGTCAGCCAACTGACAAACCTTGCGGAAGGGGCGGCGGACAAAACTCGCAGGGTGTCATTCGTTGCATCGATCCAGGTTCGGCTTGCGGAGTTGCGGGGTCTTATCCGTGATTATCCGAAGGTACAAAAATCGCTCGCGGCGCTTCAGCGCAATCCGGAGAATGCCGAGGCCCATCTTGCGGTGGGATCTTTTTATGCATTGCGAAAAGGCCAATGGTCAATCGGTTTGCCGCATCTAGCGGCGTGCGGGGATGAAACATTGCGGGCGCTGCGCGGCAGGACCTGGCTGCTCCGGCGGACGGGTTGAAGCAGGCGTTGCTGGGGGATGCGTGGTGGGGTTATGGCGAAAATGCCGCGGGGGCGATTCGCGTGAACGTGCAACGGCATGCCGGGGAGTGGTATCGTCGCGCGGAACCTGATCTTGCGGGGATCACGCTGGCGCGAATTGAGGCTCGGCTTGTGCCGATCGTGGCGGCGGAACGAGCGGCGGCTTCCGCGAATTTGATGGGACCGGTGGATGGGTCTGCGATGGAACTTTTGCCGCTGATCGATCCGGCGAAGGATGCCATCGAGGGGAAATGGGGAATAGTCAATCATGTGTTGCAATGCGAGTCCGGGCGTTATGCATGCATTCGCATTCCTTATGCGATGCCGGAGGAATATGACCTGCGTGTGACGTTTGCGCACGGCAGGGCAGGGTCCTCTCACAGTGCTGCTGACAAGCCATAATAAATTGTTTGGCCTAGCGCTGGATGTGAAAGGGGAAGCGCGGTTTGAGCGCGTGGGCGGAAAAATCGACAAGGACAATCCGACGACCGCGCCCGTCGCCATCAGCAACAATCACAAATACCTGTTAACGATCGGCATTCACAAGGATGGGGTGCGGGCGTCGCTGGATAATAAATTGATTACGGAATGGAAGACGGATTACAAGGATCTGTCGCGGTATGCGGTGTGGAAATTGCCGGATGACAAGCTTTGTGCGCTGGGGGCGAATAATGGCAGGTGGCGTTTTATTCGGTGGAGATTGTGGAATTGGCGGGAAAGGGGAGGCCGACGCGCTGAGAGGGGAATTGGTGAGTAATCTATCCCGCTATAAAAAGTACCCAGGATTTAGCTTGAAATGATCGGCGAGCGTGCGAATGTGTGCTTTCGACAATTCGCGCCTGCCCGTGAGCAAGATGCTCCCCAGCCCGCGATTTCCAAGAAGCCTTCCCAAATCCGAGGCCGACATCCCTGATTCCTCAATGACATATTGAAGTCTCTTCAAAGGAGACGTTTTCGCCACGTCCGGAAAATGGTCGGCATCATATTGTTCCACAAACGTGGCAAGCGCGTGGAGGTAATCTTGTTCATCGGCTGACAGAGAATCCTCATCGCGTATAGCGAATTTATTCATTACGGCAACCGTGGCATTGTAATCGCGAGTATTGTGGATCGGTCGCGGGGGAAACGCTTGAATCAACTCTGCGTATTGATTGTGGGAGGTGGCTAAGGTCATAGCGATTCCTTCCAAAGATTTCGGCTGTATTCCTGATGGGTCATCATCCGAAGCACAAATACTTTCTGACGATTGTAATGAATCGCGGCAACCAATCGATACTTGTTGCCCCCGACGTTGAAGACCGTAACCGTGTTTCCGCTGCCGACCATCACCGCGTCAGCATGAGGAAATAGTATTCGCACTTCTCGAATATTCGTCCAATGGGCCGCTCGCGCCGCCTTGTACCACGTATTCAAGGGCGCGATCGCGTCTGGATGATGCCGTCCAAAATCGGTTAGAGTTTTGCGCGTGATGACGTGCATGCATCTCCGAGTCGGCTGCGCATTGTAGTCAAATGGGTTGGGCAGGTCAATTTCTTACCCAGGCCCCCCGGAGCGCTCACATCGGCTTTTTGCCGATGGTTTGGTCGTAGACGGTGAGGAGTTTTTCTTTGTCGAAGATGAGTTCGGAGCGGGTGAGGCCGACCATGTCGTATTCGTAGGTGAGTTCGATGGCGTCGACGGGGCAGGCTTCTTCGCACATGCCGCAGTAGATGCAGCGGAGTTCGTCGATGTCGAATTTGGCGGGGTATTTTTCGCGGTCGGACCAGGGGGATTGTTCGCCGACGATGTGGATGCAGTGGGCGGGGCAGGCGGTGGCGCACATGTAGCAGGCGACGCATTTGACGCGGCCCTGTTCGTCGCGGTTGAGGCGGTGGACGCCGCGGTAGCGTTGGATGTCCATGCCGCCGTGGAAGACGTCGGATTTGTTCGCGGCGTTCTTCGGGGTATTGGAGCGTGCGGTGGCCGCCGACCATGGACTTGCCGAGGTGGCGGATGGTGGTGCCAAGGCCGGAGAGGATGGCGGGGACGAACATGCTCTCAAAGCTGCTGAGTGTGGGCTGGTGGAGTTCGACAACGTCTTCAAGTTTCATGCGTTTGCTCGCGTGAGATTGTTGGCAACGGGAGAAAGTATACTCGGGGGGCTGGAAATTGGTAATTAGTCATTGGTAATTTGCTGTCGCATGGATTCCCCCCCGCTTCCCTGCCCCCCGCCTGTGGACATCCGTGGCACTCTGCTCGATCATGGCGGAATGGTTGCGAAGAAGGAACGCATGGGCTCTCGATCCAGGAAACGTTCGATCTTGCCGGGGTTTGGACTGACGATGGGGTACACGATGGTGTACGTCTCGCTGATCGTCATTATCCCGTTGATCGGGCTGTTCTTTAAGTCGGCGACGATGTCGTGGGCGGATATGAAGGATGCGATCACGGATCCGGATCTCGTGGCGTCGCTGAAGCTGACGTTTGGGGCGGCGCTGCTGGCGGCGTTGTTCAATGCGTTTTTCGGGTTCATCGTGGCGTGGTCGCTGGTGCGGTACACGTTTCCGGGGCGGCGGTTTGTGGATGGGCTGATTGACCTGCCCTTTGCGCTGCCGACGGCGGTGAGCGGGATCACGCTGGCAACACTGTATGCGAGCAATGGGTGGCTTGGGAATCTTGGAGGGCATGTGGCGGGTGGGATCAATTGGCTTTTTGGGATTATGGGGCGCGGGGCGTTGTTGGCGGACAAGTCGCTGTCGTGGATCAATTTGAATTTTGCGTATACGCGGGTGGGGATTTTGATTGCGTTGGTTTTCATTGGGGTGCCGTTCGTGGTGAGAACGCTGCAACCGGCATTGGAGGAATTGGATCCGGAGGTGGAGGAGGCGGCGGCGAGTCTGGGGGCATCGAACTCGCAATCGTTTTTCCGCGTGGTGTTGCCGGCGTTGCTGCCGGCGTTGCTTACGGGGTTTTCACTGGCATTTGCGCGGGCGGTGGGCGAATACGGTTCGGTCATTTTCATCTCGAGCAATATTCCCGGCAAAACGCAGATCACCGCGCATCTTATTATGAAGAAGCTGGAAAACGATGATTACGCCGGGGCGACGACGCTCGGTGTGGTGATGCTGGTGGTGTCATTTGTCATGCTGGCCACGATCAACGGCCTGCAGTGGTGGTCGACGCGGGTCAAAACGTAAACGGAGAGGTATGTCCGCGGCAGCATCCAGTTTGATGAAGGTCGGCGTGGGAGGAAGGTCTCGCCAAGGGCGTTCCACCTCCGCCCGGTGGATGAAGCGCGTGTGCGTGACAGTTACGATTTTGTTTGTGGGGTTATTTCTGTTCGTGCCGTTGTTGTCGGTATTTTACGAAGCGTTTCGCGGGGGGTGGGGCACGTATAAGGCGGCATTGACGGATGAGAATTCGCTGCACGCGATCAAGATGACGCTGATCGTGGCGGCGATTGCGGTGCCGTTGAATACGGTGTTCGGCGTGGCGGCGGCGTGGGCGATCGCGAAGTTCACGTTCAAGGGCAAGTCGCTGTTGACGACGGTGATTGATATTCCGTTCGCGGTATCGCCAGTGATCGCGGGACTGATTTTCGTGCTGTTGTTCGGGCAGCAGGGCTTGACGGGGTGGTGGCTGGCGGATCCGTCGGTGCCGACGCATATTCACTGGGTGGGTTTTGCAGCGAGAGGGTGGCCCTGGGCGGCGGAGTGGGTGTCGCTTGGGTGGCAGCCGATCCGGATCATCTTTGCGTTGCCCGCGATGGTGCTGGTGACGGTATTCGTGACAGTGCCTTTTGTGGCTCGGGAGTTGATTCCGCTGATGCAGGAGCAGGGGACGCAGGAGGAACAGGCGGCGATTTCGCTGGGGGCGACGGGGTGGCAGACGTTCTGGCGGATCACGGTGCCGAACATCAAGTGGGGGTTGTTGTACGGGATCATTCTGTGCAACGCCCGCGCGATGGGAGAATTCGGGGCAATCAGCGTCGTGACGCAGAATCTGCCCGGCGAGACCAACACGCTGCCCCGGGAGATCGAGTACCTGTACAGCAATTTTGGAGGGCTGGGGATACCGGGGGCGTTCGCGCTTTCGACGGTTCTGGCAATGCTGGGGCTGGTGACGCTGGTGGCGAAGAGCATTTTGGAGTGGAAGATTCGTCGCGATGCGGAGTCGACTGCGGCAGAATCATGACAAAGTTGCGCGGTTAAGTGGCGTTCGCACGCATTAAATGCAGAAGACTGCTCCATTTGTATGCGTCTGATCGAAGAAATGCCTAGCAAAAGAACGGGGATGGGGGCGTTTCACGTCGAACGATCACCATTTCGTATCGACACCTTAGCTGGACGTTGATATAAAACTAACGCTTTCCTAATACTGAGTTGTTACTTTGTGTGCCCTTTACGCAACCGCGTGAACAGATCACAAGGCGTCGCTTTGGGCGTTTTCGGAAACCCTTTTTGGAGACATAGCATGCACATTGCCAACTGGTCGAAGCGGGCAGCCGCCGTGGCTTCCCTGCTGACTTTGGTGGCCGGTTCGACTGCCTTTGCAGCGGACACAACGGGTTCAGGTGACGAAGTCGCCACGGAACTCAAGGCGCTCAAGACGCGGGTGGCGGAACTCGAACAGAAAGAGAGCAGCAACTGGCTCACGGAGGAACGTACCAGCCAGATTCGCAGTATTGTTCAGGATGCCTTGGCGGACGCTCGGTCCCGGGGCCAGTTCGCCGACGGACCCTCGGTGGGCTACAAGGATGGCTTTTACATCCAGACTGCGGACCAGAACTTCAAGCTGGTGATCGGCGGTTACGCGCAAGTTCGGTATGAATATGCCTATACGAACGTGAATAACAGCGCGACGACGCTGCATGGAACAACGCTCAAAACGCACGACCCGGGCAATTCCAGCGGCATTGACATTCGCCGGGCGCGGGTCAGCTTTTCCGGTAATGCCTTTTCTCCCGATGTGACCTACAAACTCGAAGGCGACTTTTATTCCAACGGCGGACCTTTGACCGGCAATGCGACCACGGCAGGCGTCGCATCCCAAAGTTTCTTCCAGGTTACCGATGCCTTTGTCGGATATCGGTTTAACGACAACTTCAAGGTCAAGGCCGGTTCGTACAAAGTGCCGTTCGCCAAGGCGGAGTTGACCTCCGACCCGACGGGAACCTTTGCGGAACGTCCGGAAGTTCTGGCACCGTTTGACCCGGTGCGTTCTCTGGGCGTCAGCCTTTATGGTGACGTGATCAAGGATCAACTCGGGTATGAAGTCGCCATCAATGACGGCGGCAACTCGAACACGCTCCGGTCCGACGACACCATCAGCAACACGGCCACCGGCAATACCCCCAACATTGACAATCGCATGGCCTATTACGCCCGGGCGCAGTTCGCAGGTTCAGGCAAGATCGCGGATTTTGTGGATGAATCCGACCTTCGTGCCGACAACCGCCAGTTTATCTGGCTCCTCGGCGGTGCCGGCGGTTATGAATCGCAAACCGCCGTCAGCCGCGGGTTCCCATCGCCGCAGACTACCACCACCATCAATGGCATCACCACAGGCGGCAACTTCAGCAATTACACGCTCAACGGCAACGTCTACCGTGGCACCCTGGATTGGTCCGGCAAGTGGATGGGCGCGTCCCTCCTCGCTGCGGGTTATTTCCAGCAGGTCAACGCGGAACGCAGCACGGCGACTTCCCGCACCGGGCAACTCGTTCTTTGAACACGGGTATTACGCGCAGGTCGGCTACTTCGTCATTCCGCGCAAGCTGGAACTGGTCGGTCGTGGCGGCGTGCTGATGACCGAAGGCGCATTCACATCATGCGGAATACTACTCGGCTGGTGCGAACTACTACGTGTACGGTCACAACCTCAAGATTCAGAGCGACATGACGTACACGCCGATGGCCGCCTATACGAGCTCGACAAGCAGCGCTATTGCCAACACGCAGGATCTGATGTTCCGCGTGCAGTTGCAGTTGAAGTTCTAAACGTTCTGCTTTTGTAAAATCGACGCAGCAAAGAAGCCGGGGCTTTCACGATGTGAAAGCCCCGGTTGTTTTATGGCGCGAGTGTTTTGTCCGCGATGCGGGCAGAATATGAGCGTTACTTGATGCCGTATTTGGCGGGGTTATCGGCCACGGCTTTGGTGTATTTGGCGGGGTCTTTCTTGAAGGTGTCCGGGCAGTCCGCAGCAGAAATGATAGATTTTCCCATCGTAGACGGCGGTGAGCTTGGAGCTGCCGACGTCATCGCCGGAGACGATGCACTTGGTGTTGTGGACATCCACCGCGGGTTGTGTGGTGGCACCGGCGTTCGTCCCTGGGACTGACTCGGCGAGGGCGAAGCCTCCGAGACCAAGCACTGCGGCAAAGGTCAATGAGAGCAGGTGGCGGCGGTTCATGCGGCATCTCCAAATAAAGGTTTGCGGAATCATGGATGAGGATATTGTAGGCTTGATTCGTTCCTCTCGAGGGCGAAATCGCAAAACGTCGATTCCGTGTTGTTAACCACACAGCACTGAGACGACTGCATCAGGCAATCAAGCCCAGATGCAGGATGACGGTTTGGCCCGCGATCTCCAGCCGAATGACCGCGGGTTCAATCCGCATCTCGCTGAGTTCCTCCGGCGAAAGCGACTGAGAATTATCCGCAAGGAACGCATCCACCAGCGCAGTCCGCTGGGCGGGTGTCGCTTCGTGCGAGACATAACAATTGGTCAGCCGGGCGGGCATGCCGCCTTCCGACACGGATTGAACCAGCACGACGGAAAGCCCGTTGAGCGTCTGCCCGTTCCACGATCCATGATCCACCTGCCACGCGGTGACATTCTGCCGCGACGATTGCAGGCTCGGAATGCGGGCATTGCGCAAATGAAACTCGTGCGTCTCAACGGAATTGGCGGCAGCGACAGGCGTGATCATTTCAAGCGAGGACGAAGTAACTACACCTTCCGTCGCAAAGCCCGGCGTCGCAGAAAAACCAGCGAGCGTGACCAGTGACGCGGCAAAAAGTGAAAGAATGGAAAAGCGAGCCTGCATGAAACGTCCCCTTGGTAGGAGCCGACTGCCGCAACATAGGCGACAATCAAGGGAAGACCGCAGGAACGGATGGTACCAAGGCGATAAGCCGAATGCCAGAACTCGCCCTCCACGTAATTTGGCTCAAATTCGGCTCATGCGTGACGCAAGGCTTTTGCTATAATTGACCCTGAGGTGACTCATGGTTCCCATTGTGCATACGACAGAAACACGCGTGACCCTGCGGCTATCCGACAAAGCCCAGGCGAAGCTCGCGCAACAAGCCGCCAATAGCGGTCAGGATCTTTCCGCCGTCGCATCCGACCTCATTGAACAGATTGTCACCCGTCCCTCCATTGCGGAGATCATGGCTCCCGTACAAAAACAGGTGGCCGAAAGCGGCATGAAGGAGCAGGAGCTTGACGAGTTCCTTCGTGACGAACTTGAATCGCACCGGCGGGAAAAGAAAGCGAAATCCGAGTGAGTACACCGCGGGTCGTCTACGACACCATGATCTTTTTGCAGGCCGCCATCCAGCCCGCGCGACAATACGCGACAATGCAAGCAATCGAAGACAATCGCCTCATGCTTTGTACGAGCCCCGAGCTGCTTGCCGAAATCCGCGATGTACTCACTCGGCCCGCCCTGACCGCCAAGTTTTCCGAACTCACTTCCAAGCGCGTCGCTCAATTCCTGGACAACGTGAACCTTGTCGCAACGACATTCACCGCTGTACCCAATGTATTTACGTGGCCTCAGCACCCAGACGATGACCACCTGTTAAATTTGGTCATTGAAGCCCAGCCCAAATATCTCGTGACTTGGGAAACGCGAATCCTCAAACTCGCCACTGACACAACCCCTGCCGCGACGTTATTCCGACAACTCGCCCCCCACCTCGCAATTATCACGCCCGCACAGTTGGCTGAACTTCTGAAGACACAGCAGCCGCACCGCTAACACGTTTCATTCAAAAACCGCGACCACAAAAGACCTATGCGGTCCGGCGCTTCTTCGTGCGGCATGTGGGAAAGGTCCGCGAAGGGGGCGTAAATGCCGTGGGCAAGGTCGCGGGTTAGCCGTTCGCCGGAACCGGCAGTAAGCAGCCGATCCTGCTCGCCCCAGGTGATCAGCACGGGCTGCTGAATGTCCTTCAGCCGCGAAAGATGCACCGCCGGGGTCAGATCGCGACCGTCCGCGGGAAGGTGACGAATCATATCCATCAGCCGAAATCGATTTTTTCGCTGCGACATCGTCTCGAGATAACGGCGGCGAAGTTCCGGATCGAAACGGCTTTTGTCGACGTATCCAATATGCTCGACGCCCGAAACCAAACGCTCTCCCCGCGTCATCGTCATCAGCAGTTCCCCCAACAACGGCACCCGCGCCAGCCGATACATCCGCGGCAACGTCTGCGGATAACACGCCGGATTCGAAAGGATAATCTTTGTGAGCCGACGATCCCCGGGCCTCTGCAGCGCGGCGACCAGACACATCCCCCCGCCAAGGCTGTTGCCCACCAAACTGATATCGTCCGCACCCATCGCGTCGGCAACACGCCACGCCGCCTCCGTCATCACCTTCACCGCGACCCCCCCGTGAGGCCACGCATTCTCCGCCGCGACGCCGCTCAGCGACGAATAATCCACCAGAGCCAGATCATGCGTTTGAAACAGATACCCGCTGACGCCGCGAAATGATGCGATCGTCAGCCCCATCCCGTGCAGAAGAATCAACAATGGCCGCCGACTGCCGCGACGAAAAAATTTGAACGGCACCGGCCGATGATCCACCGTTACCCACCAGCTTTGCAACGGGGAGCACTCAGTCGCGACGGCGGCACCGGGGTCAAACGGCGCGGCTTTCCCCGGAATTCAAACCACTCCCACGGAAGCGAGCGCGATGAAATCAGAAGGTGGTAGCGGGGCATTCATTCGTCTATTTTATACGCGGCGGCGCCACTGCGTGCGATCCCGCCGGCAATGGAGTGCGTGACATGGCATCTGTCTCTCAACACGTTCGGGCCGTCCTCCCGCCCGATCCGGTGGCGGGGAAAAAAGTGCTCGTGATGGGCCTGGGCCGCTTTGGGGGAGGGGTTGGCGTGGCGCGATGGCTGGTACAGGAGGGGGCGATTGTCACCGTCAATGATGCCTCGCCCGCGGAAGAACTTGCGGACTCCCTGAAAGCGCTGCAGGGGCTGCCCATCACGTTCAAACTCGGCGGCCATCCGCTCGCCGATTTTCTCGCCGCCGATCTTCTCATCATCAACCCCGCCGTCGATAAGGAAAAATCCGACGTCGTGCAGGCCGCGATCAAAAAAGGCGTCCCCACCACTACCGAGATGAATCTCTTCGTGCAGCGATGTCCCGCCTTTACCATCGGCATCACCGGTTCCGTCGGAAAATCCACCACCACCACGCTGATTTACGAAGCGATTCGCGCGGGCCTTTCGGGCACGAACGCGTCGCGCGTCTTTCTTGGCGGGAACATTGGCCGTTCGCTGCTGCTCGACCTCCCCCACATTCGTCCGCACGACATCGTGATCCTGGAGCTTTCCAGTTTCATGCTGGAGGACACGCCGCACGTCCGCTGGTCTCCCAATATCGCGGTGGTGACTAACCTATACCCCAATCATCTCGATCGGCACAATACGATGGCGGGCTATGCCGCCGCGAAGCAAAATATTCTGAAATTTCAGGGCGGCGACGATCTCGCACTGTTCAATGACGATCAGGAAGCCGTGGCGCAATGGATCTCATCCGCCCGCGGCCGCACCGGTAAATTCACTACCCGCGGCGCGGTGCCGGTCCCGCTCCTTATCCCCGGCGAGCACAACCAATCCAACGCCGCCGCCGCCCTTGCCGTCCTCGATGCTCTCCCCCTGCCCATAAATCGTGAAGCCGCGCTCCACGCCCTCCAGCAATTCCCCGGCCTTTCCCACCGCCTCGCGCTCGTCCATACCCTCCCGCTCCCCGATGGCCGCCAACTCCGTTTTTATAACGACTCCAAAGCCACCAGCCCCGACGCCTCTATCACCGCACTCCTTGCTTTCGAGCCACGCGCCGCTATCTGCCTCGTCGGCGGCTACGACAAGCACATCGACCTCTCCGAATTTGAAAAACAATTAGCACGACGCACCGCCGGCGTCATCGGCATCGGACAAACCGGCGAAGCCCTCTGCCATGCCGTGCGGAACCTCGACCCCGCCCATCCAACCGCCTATGCCGAGACGCTGGAGAAAGCTCTGCCTTTAGCTCTGCAATGGGCCAGCGCCTCCCCCGCCATCACCGCCGTAGTCCTCTCTCCCGCGTCCGCCAGTTGGGGCCAGTTCACGAACTACGAGCAAAGAGGCGAAAGATTCGCGGCCCTCGCTCGTACACTTGAGAAGAGCCGCAACTAAATTCCACTCTCTCGTGAGTGTCCCTGCAATCGGCACCTTATCCATTATCCAGAATATCCATTTCACACTTCCCAAGTCGCTCGGCCCTTCGCACCGCCTCCCCTATTTAGGTTGCAATTTGCACGAACTGTATGGCTCTCCCCTTTTTAAGAAATGCAATTTGCAATCGTTGTCAAAAAGGTCCGAAAAATCTCCCCTTTGGGTGGCGATCTTTCGTCGGGCGGCCGATTTGTATCTAGTTGACTCATCGTGGATGGCCGACTAGGAACGTTTTTTAAAGTGGGTAAGACAATGGTATATGCTGAACACTGGTCCAAATCTCGTGTCGAAAAGTTGATGGATATTTCCACCACTTTGTCCGATTACACCCAATCCCTCGACCTCTGTGGAAAGATCGCGGGCTATCTTACGACCGTTCTTGATCTGGAGCCGATAAGCCTCGCGCTCGTCCAGCAGATCGGTAGCGCTGACCCCAAGATCGTGCTTCTCAGTTCGTCCGGCCATGTCGCGACGGGCGAAGGGGCACCTTTTTTCCGCCAGCATATCCTCGATATTCATCAGCAGACTTGTCCGCCGACGAATACTCCAGGGCTGCGGCTCGCCAATGGTGCGGGACACTCGGAAGCCGGCTTTGCGGAACTGGAAGTTCATGGTTTCGCCATGTTCCCACGAGCGATGGTCTTCGCTCGAACCATTGATGCCTCGCACCGGATGTGCCTGATCATCCACCAGCGTCCGGATCAGATGGCTCTTTCCGAGGGCGTGGCAGACACCCTGCTGATGATCGCGGGCCAACTATCGAAGCTCTTGCGGTGCCTATTCGCCGCTGCTGATCATCCGGAAGTATTGGGCGGCCCCTTTGATCGGCTGACCGGTCGGGAATGGATTGTCCTCCGCGGCCTGAACTCTGAAGATGGCGAGAAGCAATTGGCGGATCGTCTCGGGCTGTCGCCTCACACGCTGCACTCGCATATTAAATCGATTTATCGGAAGCTGGGCGTTCAAGGGCGTCTTCCGTTGCTGCTCCGGCTAAATGAGGCGCAGCGGGATTTGCGGATCGCCACCATGAATGCACACCCAGTGGGTTATGGCGTGGAACACGAACAGCGCGCCGTGGCAGTCGGATAATGGACCCTTGCAGCCAGGCCCCAGCTATTTCGGGACTCGGTTTAAAAGCTCAGCCGTAGAAATCTTTCCTAAATTTACAGAAAAAAATAGACCCGCTGCTTTTGGCGCACGTATTATTCAATAGTCAGCCGACGAGTTCCCCACACCTCGGCGGCTCGACGCAAGTTCCTTCCTTCTCCCCACGAAAGCCAGTGGTCGACTCCCACGCGACCACTGGCTTATTTTTTTTCCGTGATAAACATTTCAGCGGACGGTACGATATCGCATCCCTCCATCTGTTGAGCGGCGATTCATGCGGTCACTCGGGCGTAACTTTCTGATTTTTTTGACGACTGCGGCAATTCTCTTTGCCGCCCTTCATTGCAGCTGCGCCGAGGCGCTGACCGCACTCAGCAGCTCGACGCAAGCTCATACGTGCTGTTCCGCCACTCATGGGTGTGACAAAGCCCCCACGTCCGAGAACGCGCCCGTACCCCCGGCCTGCTGTCAGCACTGCTCGCCCAACATCACGGTGATGGGTGTACCCGCACCGGACTTGCAGCCGTATGTGGCGGCAGCGCACGTCGCGATTCCGTTGGCTTTCTTGGTCGTCACCCCCCTGCCGGTTCCGGCGCCTTATGTGGCCGAAGACTTCACGCCTTTTGTGGGCGGTACAACGCTGCTGCGCCTGCATTGCGCCTCCTTCTATAAATCCCTCCCCATCGATCCGACGCTGTCCGCAGAGTTGCATCTGTGCCCACGACGATTTTTGCGAGGGATATCCGCATGTTGAAAAAGTCCATTCTCTTATTTGCCGCGCTCACGCTGACGGGATGCGCGGTGGATTCAAGGCCTGCGTTCCGCGATGTCGATGCGACCGTGTATGACCGGACCGGGCATCATGTGCAATGGAATGAGGGTTCAGGGAGCGATCGTCGCGTATCGGTGGCGGTGCATGAACTTCTGTCGCATGAGCTTAGTGTTGATGGGGCCGTGCAGATTGCACTGCTGAACAATCCGTCGCTGCAGGCCAATTTTGAGAATGTGGGCATTGCACAGGCGGACCTGGTGCAGGCGGGTCTGCTGCGGAATCCGGAATTCGCCGCGAGTTGGCGGCTGCCGGATCGCGCCCCGCATCAGACGGACGTGGAGTATGCCGTCAGCGAGGATTTTCTCGAGCTGCTCGTCCTGCCGGTGCGGAAAAAAGTCGCCGCGGCGGAACTGGAGCGAACCAAGGCGACCGTCGCCGATGTCGTCCTGAAACTGGTCGCCGACGTGAAAGCCGCGTTCTACACCGTGCAGGCGGAAGAGCAGTTGATCGGACGCCTGGAAGTGGTGGCGGATGCGACCCGCAACGCTGCGGATCTTGCCGACCGGCAACATGCGGCAGGCACCGTCAACGACCTCGATCTCGCCACTCAAGAATCGATCGCCGCGCAATCAGAACTGGAGATCACGCAAGCGACCCTCGATCTTGCCGTCGCTCGCGAGAAGCTCAATCGCCTGCTCGGCTTGGGTGAGGATAAAAACGCCCTCGGCTGGAAAGCGGAGCCGCACCTCGCCGACCTTCCGGCCGCAGACCCGTCCCTCGATAGTTTGGAAGAAACCGCGCTCCGCCAGCGGCTCGATCTCGCAGCGTCGCGACAAGGGGTGGCCGCGCTCGCCAAGTCCGTCGGGCTTACCGAGGAGTTCCGTTATTTCTCCGCACTCAAACTCGGGGTCGATACGGAACACAACCCCGGCGGTCCCAACGTCACCGGCCCCACGCTGGATCTGGAACTTCCCCTCTTCGACCAGGGCCAGGCACGGCTCGCTAAAATCCGCGGCCAATATCGCCAGGCCCGTGACCAATTGTTGCAGCAAACCCTCGACATCCGCGCGGAAGTGCGCGAAACCTACGCGCGTTTGGCCGCCAATCGCACACTGGCCGAGAGATACACAAGGACGCTTCTCCCACAGCGCCGCGGCATCGTGGAACTCACGCAACGGCACTACAACGCGATGCTCAAAGGGACGTACGATCTATTGATCGCGCGCGAAAATGAAGTCGCCACGGAGCGAGGGTCGATTGAAACCGCGAAAAATTACTGGATCGCGCGCGCCGACCTCGAACGCGCCGTCGGCGGGCGTCTTCCATCGCCACCGACAACCCAGTCCACGCATATGAACGGAGACAAGCCATGATGACCCGCCGCAAGATGATCGTCAGCAGTTCCGCGTTTTTCGCCAGCGGAAGCGCGCTCCTCCACCGCCTGCGATTTGCCCGTGCCGCCGCGCCGGAAACACAACCCGACGCCCCGCCCGCGCCGGCGACCCGATCCGACGCGACATCCTTTACGCCCGTCATCACGCCCAACGGTTCCACGCTCCCTTGGACCATGGAGGACGGCTGCAAGACCTTCCGCCTCACTGCCGAACCCGTCAAACGCGAGTTCGCGCCCGGCATGATCGTCAACTGCTGGGGCTACAACGGCCAAACCCCCGGGCCCACCATCGAAGTCGTCGAAGGCGACCGTGTCCGCATCTACGTGACCAATAAACTCCCTGAACCGACCTCCGTCCACTGGCACGGTATGCGGCTGCCCAACGGCATGGACGGCGTCTCCGGCCTTACGCAAAAACCGATCAATCCGGGCGAAACGTACAAGTACGAATTCACCTGCAATCAGCAGGGCACGCTCATGTACCATCCGCACTATGATGAGATGGTCCAGATGGCCCTCGGCATGATGGGCTTTTTCATCATTCATCCGAAGAATCCGCTTGCCGAGCAACAGGTCGATCGCGACTTCGCGATCATGCTTATGGAGTGGGCGGTCGAGCCGGGGACGTTCACGCCGAACCCGGCGGTGATGACCGATTTCAACATGTTCACGTTCAACTCCCGCATTTGGCCTGGGACGGAACAGTTGATCGTCAAGCGGGGCGACCGCGTTCGTATCCGCATCGGCAACCTCTCCATGGACAATCATCCCATCCACCTCCACGGCCATATGTTTTATGTCACGGGCACCGACGGTGGGCCGATCCCGGCGACGGCTCGTTGGCCGGAGAACACGGTGGACGTTCCGGTGGGGGCGACGCGGGACATTCAATTTGTCGCGGAGAACCCGGGCGATTGGGCCTTCCATTGCCACAAATCGCACCATGCGATGAATGCCATGAGCCATGACCTGCCCAATATGATCGGCGTCGATCAGGGTGGGAATTCGCAGAACGTCCGCAAGCTCCTCCCCTCCTACATGGCGATGGGCTCCAAAGGGATGGGGCAGATGGAGGAGATGCACATGGAGGGGCCCAAGAACACCGTGCCCATGATGGGGGGCGACGGTCCCTTCGGCAGCGTGGGGATGGGGGGCATGTTTACGGTTGTCAAAATTCGTGAGGGTCTTACTTCTTATGTTGATCCGGGCTGGTACCGCCAACCTGCGGGGACGGGAGCTTCGCTCGTGCATAATGCGGGTTGAGGGTACCAGAGCAAGATAATCGCGGAGGCAGGGAGGAACGCAGAGTGATTCGCCGAGTTCATCCTTTGGGCGGTTCTATGCGTGGTGTTAGGAGTGAGCGAAAGGTCGCTTTTAATTGAGCGACGAAAGAACGCTTCCTCACGGGCGCGTCTCGGAAGTCTCTCGAAATTGCCGGTGCTCAATTATCTGGCCTGAAGGGTATCGGGGGCGGGGGCGGGGGGATGGCGGAGCGAGCGGGCTTTGAGGGAGAGGCCGGCGATGGCGAGGATGGCGATGAGGGCGCTGCCGCACCATCCGATGAATCCGAGGGTGTTGTGATGTTGACGAAGCATGGCGCGGCGTGTGGAAAGGGTGCGATGGGGGCGTGGGGCGGCGGCGGGTGGTGTCGCGGGGGGTTGCCACGGGAGTTCGGGGAGGGCTGGGGCGGGTCGGGAGAGCAGGTCGGCTAGTTGTCCATTGACATTGGCATGTCCTTGGCGGAGGCGGCCGACGTGGACGATTTTTGCGGTGAGGCCGGCGGAAGAATCGGCGGTGGCTCCGGTCGGGGCGGAGGCGCTAAGGCCGGGGCGGAGCAAAATGCCGCAGCGGTCGCATCGGGTGAAAAAATCGAGCAGGTGTGACTCCAACAGGGTTGTCCGCCCGCAGGCGGGACAGCGGCATTTCATGCAGGGACCTCCGTGTGGCGGGATCATTGCCACGTGGGAGGTTTCATCGGATGAATGGGGAGGCCGCCCCAGCGGGTGCGAATTTTGTGGTTTCAGTGCTGGGAATGGGGGTTTTACGGGACGGGGGAAATGGAGGGGGTGGCGGGGAGTTTGTAGAGTCCGTGTTCGCGAATGTAGTCGGCGACGGGTGCAGGGACTAGGTAGTCGATGGGCAAATTGTTGGAAATGCGGTGGCGGATGTCGGTTGCGGAGATGTCGATGAGGGGGGTTTCGAGGATTGAGGCACGGAATTGCTCGGCGATGGCTGGTCCAAGGTGCTGTTGGACGACCGTCCATGCCCCGTCCATGTCCCATCCCCGCCTCGCCATGATGGCTACCCCCCCCTTTTGGTGCTGACCATGACCGGTCCCCGCCACTAAATCGCGAGCGCGATGCCAGGTGTGGAATTTTGCGACTTGATCGGCTCCGATGAGGAGGGTGAAGGTGTCGTCGGGGAATTCGGCCGCGTAGGGAGGCGAGGGTGTCGAATGTGTAGCTGGGGCCTTGGCGGTCGAGTTCGCGGCCGTCGGCGAGGAAGTGGAGGTTGTCGGCGATGGCGCGGTGGAGCATGGCGAGGCGGTGGTCGGCGGGGGCGGTTTGCTGGTGGAGTTTGTGGGGGGATATTTGAGCGGGGACGAAGAGGACGCGGTCGGCGTTGAGGAGTTCGCGGGCGCGTTGGCAGGTGATGAGGTGTCCGTGGTGGATGGGGTCGAAAGGTGCCGCCGTAGAGGAGGGTGTGTGGCATAGAGGGATATTATACGGGTTTTGGGGTGAAGGAACGCTTAGGATAGAGGCATTCATTTCAAGGGGATTTTATGCGGAAGAGCGGGTTGTCGGTACTCGTGATAATGGTGGTCGGTGCAAGCGCGGGGTGGGCGGCGACACCGCGGTTTGTGCTGGAGATTGGACATGACACGACGCGGGTTAACGGGCCGGTGTTGGCGGACGGGACCATTGATTACGACGCGGCGTTGTGGGCGGAGATGTCGAAGGGGGTGACGCCGGAGAATAATGCGGGGCCGTTATTCAAGCGGGTGGAGAAGATGTGGAAGGAGTATGCGGCGGGTGTGAAGTCTGGGGAAAAATGGAATCAGATGGATGATGAACTGTTTAAGCATGCCGTGAAGCGGCCATGGAAGGCGGAGGAATGTCCGGATGTGGCGGCGTGGCTTAAGGCGAATGAGGCGGCGTTGGCGCTGGTGGTGGAGGCGTCTGGACGTGCGCGGCTTTGTGGGGAGAGGCCGTCGTCGGGTGATGCCAGCATTGCAAGTCAATTTAAGCCGGGAACGTTCCGCATCTCCGTGATGGCTTTAACGGCCCGGGCGATGGAACGGGTGGCCAGGAATGACGCGAACGGGCGCGTCAGGATATCGCCGCGGTGGGGCGGATGATGCGGCTGCTGACTGATGAGCCGGATTTATTGGGAGCCTTGATGAGGATGTCTTCGCAGAGAATTGTAAACGAAGCGACATTAGCGGCAATTCGGACGTCATCCCAGGAAGAGGCGGGGAAATGGCTGGCGCAGCGGCAGGAGTTGACGTCGCCGATCATGGCCGCAAGGGAAGTGGACGTGGGAAATCGATTTTCGGATTTGAACAACGTCATGCTGATTTTGCGAGGAAAGGCGGTGGCGGTTCTGGAGTTGCTAACCTTTTTGGACTTGGAACCAGTGTTCGCAGCTAAGACGGGACAGCGTTCAATGTTGCCGGGAAACCTTGACGAGGTTGACTGGAATATCGTCCTTCGGGAGATCAATGCGGTCGACGACGAAGCCGTTGCTATTCTGAACGAGCAAGATGTGGTCAAGCGTTGCATGGCGGCAAAGAAGTTTTCCGAGCGGTTGGAGGCAGCGGGAACACCGGGGAATCTGTTTGTATACGAGTACACTCACGATGGCGGCGGAACGATGAGTCAGAGAATGGATGAGGAACGGGAGAACCTCGTGAAGAGTCTCAAATGGTTCCTTGAACGCGGCGAGAAAGAGACTCGCGAAGCTTACTCGAAACGGATCGCAAAATTGTTTACTCATGCGGAAGGAACGTTAAATCAATGTTTGCGTCTGGCTTCCCGACAGGATTCGGAAAATCAAGTGTATACGGCGGCGATGGGTGTGGAGGCGTATCGAATTGATCATGGGGTTTATCCGGATGCGCCGGGCGCGGTGGTGCCCGCGTATTTGAAATCGTTGCCGAAGGATCTATTTACGGGTGGGGACCTTGTCTATCGGAAGCGCGATGCGGGATATTTGATTTATAGCGTCGGGCTCAATGGGAAGGATGATGGAGGGGAAGTAGAGGGTCATCGTGCGGAGGATGATGTGGGGGTTTGGTGGGATGGCAAATGAGCTTGTGTTTGACGGCACCCACCCGAAGTGACGTTTTTAAAGAATTCGGAACATGCGGGTGGGTTATTTGAAGGCCTCCATTTTTTACATAGTTTTATTTATTTATTTGCGTCAACGCAATCGCGTGATAGAGTGGATGGACCCTCGGTAATGCGCATGCTGGGGGAGTGAGTGAACCGATCCCAAAAGATGCCAGTAGTTAGCTGCGGCTCGGTTGCGTTTTTGGAAATGAGATCGCCACGGCGATTGATGTTTGAAAACATCATCGCAACCAATTTTTGAGGATAGGAGAAAAGACAGTGCATAACGCAACGGTCCGGGTTGCCTGCAGCGCAGTGATTGCTGCCGTGGGCTTTGGTGCATTCAACACCACGTCACGCGCAGCTTATCAGGTTACCACTTACGCCGAATCGGGCGTGTCGGAGTCGAACACATCTGCCCGGGCGGGATATAACGCCGGGTCGCATGACGCCTCGCTTCCTGCAACCGGATACGGCGCGGTCACCGGGGGTACGAATTCGGATGGTGGAAGCTCGCTAAACGCCGGCGGAAGCCCCACTGACACCGCGGGGACAGCGACCGCGAGCACGTCCAACGCATCAGATAATGAAACGTTCAACGCTCATCCCGAAATTCCCATCCCTGCTCAGTCCGCCGGTGCCACCGCGGGGGCGAAGGCTAATTTGCGCAAGGTGTGATCGGTGTCTCGGCCGGCGGCACTTATCTCGATCGCAATTCGCCATCCAGCGGCCAAGCCGGTGGCAGCTCAAATGCCATAGCAGTCGCCAGTGATACCTTGCACTTCAACATCTCCGGTGCGACGGCATCCACCGTCACGACCATTCCGGTTACTTATACCGTGGACGGCAGCTTCGATATCCAAACAGCCGCGGGCGACAGTCAGGGGAGCCTGGAGGCTATCCTCACTTTCGGTGGGGGGCACTTTGACGAAGTCATTTCCACGGGTCCTCAGAATCATTATGTACCGACGGTGGGAAACGCTCAGATAACCGGTTGGTCCTCGAATAGCTTCTCAAACAACAGCGCCTCGCGAATCACGTTTAATGGGAGCATCACCGTAACGGGCGCAGCGGCGGATGTCGGCGTGGGAGAGGCGCTCGTCGCCAGCGGAGGACTCGGCACGTTCACCAATTTTGAGAACACCGGCGTGCTGGTTATCAATGCCCCAACGGGGACCACCTTCACTTCTGACTCCGGTGTGTTCGGAACGCAGCCCGCTCCCGAACCTGCGTCCATGACGGCGTTGGGTGCTGGGGCGGTGGTTCTGCTGCGTCGGCGGAAAGTGTCACGGTGATGCAGGTAGTTTATTTGATGTTTGAAATGTAGCATGATCGCCCCGTTGGGGTTCGGGGGGGGGATTGGGTGGTGACTCAGGGGCTCCCGTTGGTCACCCTTGGCTATTACCTTTGCCGCGATGGGGGAAGACGCTGGGACCATGTCAGTCCAATGTGCGGGTACCAGAGGTCCCGGTTGAGGCAAGGGTTTGAGTACAAATCCGTGGCACGTGGCACGCGAAAAATGGCCTGAATCGAGGCACTAGCGGCGGCCCCCGTTGCATTTCCAGACCCGTTGATTCCTCACTTGCATACATCAAAGAAGTCGCCGGACACCCGTCCGGCCACTCGGACGCTCAATACGCAAGGACAGCTTCTTGCATCGATTGCGAATCGCGGGGCATGCTGGTTTTTAGAAGAACCCATTGGCAGTTCAGGACATTTGTTGCGTGCTGATGCTCAAGATTCTCTTCGTGCAAAAGTGCTATGGGATGTCGGACCCTCAGGCCGAGGAGATGCTCCAGGACCGCATCAGCTTCCGCCGCGAGATGGGGTGTTGAGGGACGGGGCCCGCGCTGCTGCGGCAGCGGGCGTGGATTCATGGGCGCGGATTTAGTTGATGAAGGGTTGTGTTTTGTTTTCTTGAACAGGGCTTTGAACCGTGAAACATGCTGAAGCGGGAAGTTCGGATTGGGGAAACAGGTGATCGCGGTTTGTGTGTCGATTTGTGGTGAAATGTTTGGGGGAGGTTTAAAATGATGCTGTTCAAAGGTATGGAGGGTGCATGAAGATTTATACGAAGTTTGGGGATGGGGGGGAGACGGTGCTTTTTAATGGGGAACGGGTGGGGAAGGATCATTTGCGGATTGAGACGTATGGGACGGTGGATGAGTTGAATAGTGTGCTGGGGGTGGCGATTGCGGGGTGCAATGATGTGGGGTTGGGGGCGTTGTTAGTGAGGTTGCAGCATCAGTTGTTTGATTTGGGTTCGGATTTGGCGACGCCGTTGGATGCGAAGAACGCGGGCAAGGTGAAGCGGATTTCGGCGGAGCATGTGGCGGGGTTGGAACGGGAGATTGATGCGGCGACGGCGCAGCTTCCGGCGTTGAGGCGGTTTGTGCTTCCGGGTGGGAGCATGACGGCGGCGCGGCTGCATGTGGCGAGGACGGTGTGCCGGCGCGCGGAGCGGCATCTGGTGACGTTGATGCGGCAGGAATCGGTGGGCGAGCAGGCGTTGATTTATTTGAACCGGTTGAGCGATCTGCTTTTTACGTTGGCGCGGCTTTCGAACAAACTTGAGGGCGGATCGGATGTCGAATGGCAAAGCGAAGAGTAGACGATAGACTTTGGACGGCGTCTTTTTTTATGGAGCGGATTTATGAGTGGCTGTTGCAATTGCTCGTGCGAGGGTTCGGGTGCGGGGGCCTCGCGGCGCGAGGTGTTGGCGGCGATGACGGCGGCGGCGGTGGCGATGCCGTTGTTGGGGAAGTTGGCGAGCGCTGAGCCGACGACGGCACCGGCGGAAGGGGCGAGTGCGTGGGTGAAGACGGTGAAGGCGACGGAGCTGGTAGATAATGCGGCGAAGGCGGTGCCTGGTCATTCGATTTTGCTGACGCGGTCGGGGAGCACGGTGCTGGCGTTGTCGCCGAAGTGTACGCACAAAGGGTGCGCGGTGGTGAATGTGCCGGATCAGAAGTCGGTGAAGTGTCCGTGTCATGCGGCGACGTTTGATTTATCAGGAGTGAACACGAGCGGGCCCCGGAAGTCGCCGCCGAATTTGAAGCCGTTGGCGCGGTATGGGTTGAGGTTGGATGCGGATGGGGTGATCGAGGTGGATACGAGTCATGTGCGGAAGGCGGAGGATAAGGATGGGGAGTTGACGCTTTCGGCGTGAGTGTTGGCGAGTGGTCGCTGCGATTATGAGTGGATCGTGATTGATGGAGAGAGTTATGGATGGATTTGAGGTGACGCGGCGGCAGGTGTTGGTGGGTTCGGCGGGGGTTGGGTTTCTGGGGGCGTGTGCGGCATGTGGGCTGGGGGGGTGCGCGTCGGCGGAGAAGAAGGCGGCCGTGGTTACGACGGGGGTGGTGAATATTGGGCGGGCGGAACAGTATCCGGCGGGGACGGTGAATGAGTCGTTGATGGAGAGGTATGGGATTGTGGTGACGAATGATTCGGGGACGGCGTTGGCGCTGCGGCCGAAGTGCACGCATAAGGGGTGCATGGTGAAGTGGGCGGAGGCGGAATTGCAGTTTGAGTGCCCGTGTCATGGGAGCAGGTTTGATTTGTTGGGGCAGGTGACGCGGGGTCCGGCGAAGAAGGCGCTGGCGGGGGTTGCGGCGGTGAGGCAGGGGGATGGGACGTTGACGGTGGATTTGGATAAGGTGTATGGGGGGTGAATGTCGTTGTCCTTCGTTGGTTGCGATTGGCAATGGATTGGTGCGGTCGGAAGCGGTTGCCGCAATTGTCTTAAATTGGCTACGACATTAGCGGTCGAGAGTGCGGTTTTATCGACACTCATCGCGCAGGTCGAAACGAGCGGAAGATTCGCAAGATCTTTTGGTGCAACTCATTACGTCCATAAATCTAGTTTAAGCCGAACGCGAGCATAAGGTTTGCTTTGGATGAGGGGGCATTTGTCGAGAGGTCGCCTTTGCAAGTTTGAATCTATTTTTCTTGACACCGCAGGCTTTGATTGTAGCTGGAAGGATTTAGAAAAATGAGATTGCCGACATGTGCTGCTTTGATTCTGACGGGACAGGCGTTGTCCACTTCAACCGCGCTTGGTGTAGTGGTAGCGCCTGGTGATCAGCTCATTTTCCTAGGTACGACGGATTTGACTGCCCAATCTTTCGGTGGCTCGACCATCTTAGACAAAGTTATTGCACCCATCTCTGGTACACCCTCATTCAGCTTTCCTGATGCACATGCCTTGGTTATAAAGCGTGCAGATACTGGTACTTTAGACTATTACTTCGCGGTCGGAAGTGGCACAGAGCCAAATTCTAGCTTCGTCGTTGACGGATTCGCAGGATCGGCCCTAGACATTTACCAGTTTCAAGCACAGGGATCGTTGCAAGTTCTCCCAACGAGCGCTTTTCGGTCCAGTGGCAATGGATCGGATGTTACGATTTCCACTCCTCTTGGATCGCTTGCCGGTTATTTTGTTTTTCGGAGTTCCGACGTCTCGCTCCCCGCCAGTCAAACCTTGACGTACGTTGAGGGTGATGACACTGGTGGACCAGATCGAACTGCGAGGTATCAAATCGAATCGACGGCCCCTGTTCCGGAGCCCCAATCTTTATTCCTAATCCCACTTGCTATGACCGCGCTATTAGGCCATCGTCGCATGGTCAATCGTATATAAAACGATAGATCGAACACCGGCCAATGGCATACCTTGAAAAAATCTTCCGAATACTTTTTTGCTTGGGAGTCAGAATGAAAAGGCCAACGCTGAGACGCAACCGTTGGACCACATATAGGCTATCAGAGGCACTCGAGAGTCGCTTGCTGCTAGATGCCATTTATTGGGGTTCCTTTTTACAATTTGATGCTTTGTTCTCGTAGAGGTAACTCCCTAGGCACGTATGGATTCGGCCCAGCGCATCTTAAAAATCAGCGGATCGCTTCGCCCGTACGGGATTTGGATTCGTGATAAGGTGGGACAATTCTTGACTCATTATGGGGAACAGACCATGCTTCTAAGACTTGCTTCAGCAGCCGCAATTCTCGCGCTTTGCGTGCGCCTGCTTTCGGCATCACCGCTATTTCTTTTGATGATCCCTCATTGCAGGGTACGACCATCGCCTCAGAAACTTTCACCATCGACACGCAAGCCGCTGGAGAACCCGTTCCCCCTCCGGTTCCCGTGCTGTTCGTCGATGAAAAAATCAGTCCGGAACAACGCCGGCGGGTTCGATTTTTATTTCAAACTCCGTAACGTCAGCGACACCCAGACACTTACGGAATTCTCCCTCCAGTATCCCAACTCCATTCAGGCAAGCGCATTCTACTTGGACGAGGGGAACCTCGCCCCCACCGGTGCCGGCTTCAGTAGCATGGGAGGCGGCTACGGCTTTGGTGATGCCAATGCTATCGTTGGTCCCGTCATTGGCCCCGATGGAACCGACACGCTCGTCCTCCGGACCAACGCCGACGCCTATACAAGTGGAACCGTCAACGCAACTCGCAGCAGCTTTGACGACTTCGACATCCGGCCCGCAACGGGGTTGGTCCCCAGCGGCAGTTCCGTTCCCGAACCGACCGCCCTCGCACTGCTTCCTGTGGGCATTCTCGGCCTGGCGATAAAATTCCGCCGCCCAGTTGCTGCGATTACAGCCAGCCCATTTGCAAGGCCGCGGGGTTCTACGGTTTTTGCTGATTTGTGATAAGGCGATACAACTCTTGACTCATTATCGGGAACAGACCATGCTTCTGAGATTTGCTTCGGCAGTTGTCGTGTTCACGCTCGCTACGCCGGCTTTTGGCATCACCGTCCTTTCCATCGACGATCCCTCGCTGCAGGGTACTACCATCGCCTCCGAAAGCGTCCAAATCGATAGCATCAGCCTGCAAACCGGCGAGCCTTCCGCGCCTGTTCCAGTGCTGTTCATCGATGAAAAAATAGTCCGGAATAACGCCAGCGGGCTCGATTTTTATTTCAAACTCCGCAACGTCGGCGCCCCCCAAACTCTCATCGAATTTGCACTTTCCTATCCGAACTCTATTCAAGCGAGCGCTTTTCTATCTCGATGAGGGAAACCTCGCCCCCACCACCGGCGGCTTTTTTAGCGAGGGTAGCCTTGTCTCGGTCGCCTACGGCTTCGGGAACGCCCCCGTCATCGGGCCTCTCATCGGTGCCGGTGGAACCGATACCCTTCTCCTGCGAACCAATGCTACCAGCTATACGAGCGGAAGTGTGAATGCACCCCGCAGCATCGACGACTTCGAAATCCAGCCCGGCACCGCGCTGATCCCCAGCATCAGTTCTGTTCCTGAACCAAGCGGCCTCGCACTGCTCCCTCTCGCTATCCTCGGCCTGGCGATGAAACTCCGTCGATGATATTGCGTTGGGCTTCGGAGGTGATGACGACGGTGAACTTCATTTCAGTTTAAGGCCGTGTTTTGCGGCGAGTTCACGGAAGAATTCATGGGCGGGTCGGACTTCGCCTTGATCGGCCTGGTCGAGACCGCGCTGGATGCCTGCGAGGCTTTCCATGAGTTCGGCGGCGTCCATGAGTTTTTGATAGGCGGCGGTGCTTTGGATGACGATCTGGGCCTCGCCATCCACGGTCAGGACTTCGGGGTTGCCGGTTTTTTTAAGTCGTTGTATGTATTTTTTTGTGTTGCGGGTGAAGTCGGTTACGGGATGGATGTTGTTTAGGCGGACCATTTTCAACCCTCGACATTTTAAAGCAGGTTTTAAATGATAGGTTGATCGTGGGTTGAGTCAAGGCGCGGGGAGATTAATCGCGAAGACGACGCGACGTGGCAAGCCCGTGCGGGGGCAGATGTGGATGGGCGCGGGGTGGGCGGGATATTGGGAGGGTTATTGTTGGTTTTGGCGGTAGATTTGGTCGAAGAGGGCGTGGTCGGCGAAGTGGGTGGGTTGGGCTTTTTTCCAGCCGCCGAAGAGTTCGTCGATGGTGAAGAGTTGGAGGGTGGGGAACTGGTGGGCGTATTTTTTGGCGATGTCGGGGTCGCGGGGGCGGTAGAAGTTTTTGGCGATGATTTCCTGTGCGGCGGGGGTATAGAGGTATTTGAGGAAGTCTTGGGCGGGTTTGGTGACGCCGTCGCGTTGGGCGTTTTTGTCGATGAGCGCGACGGGGGGTTCGGCGAGGATGGAGACGGAGGGTGTGACGATTTCGAATTTGTCGGAGCCGAATTCTTTTAGGGCGAGGAAGGCTTCGTTCTCCCAGCCGACGAGGACGTCGCCCTGGTCGCGTTGGGCGAAGGTGATGGTGGCGCCGCGGGAGCCGGAGTCGAGGATGGGGACGTGCTTGTAGAAGGCGGCGACGTAGTCGCGGGCTTTGGATTGGTCGTTATTGTTGGCTTTGAGGGCTTGTCCCCAAGCGGCGAGGTAGGCCCAACGGGCGCCGCCGGAGCTTTTGGGGTCGGGGACGATGATGGCGACGTCGGGCTTGATGAGGTCGTTCCAGTCCTTGATGGATTTGGGGTTGCCCTTGCGGACGAGGAAGACGATGGTGCTGGTGTAGGGGGTGCTGTTGTAGGGGAGCCGGGACTGCCAGTTTTCGGGGAGGAGATGTCCTTTGGCGGCGAGGAGGTCGATGTCGGGTGAGAGTGCGAGGGTGACGATGTCGGCTTTGCCGCCGTCGAGGACGGAGCGGGCTTGTTTGCCGGAGCCGGCGTGGGAGGTTTTGAAGGTGAGGGTGTCGGAGGATTGGTATTGGCTGGTGAAGGATTTATTGAGGTCCTGGTAGAGTTCGCGGGTGGGGTCGTAGGAGGCGTTGTAGAGGGTGAGGTCGGCGGCGCGGAGGGTGGGGGTGAGGAGGAGGGTGGCGAGGGTGGTGGTGAGGAGGAGTTTGCGGAGCATGGTTGGGCCTTTCAGTAGGGTTTGGTGGGGGTATGGTGGCAGATTTTTGTGTGCGTGTCAAGTGATTGCATATAATTCCTATATGTTTAGTTCTTTTTTGTGGTATGGTGTTTAAGTTTATTTTAGACAAGTGATTAGGAGTAAGAGAAGATTTGACGCGAAGGCACGAAGACGCGAAGAAGAGGGAGGGGGAAGTGGGCTGGGGTTGGGGTGTTTATTGGGGTTTTTTAGGGGGGGAATTTGGGGGGATGTATTTGGATACTTCGGTGGCGACGCGGTCGGCGGCGAGGGGGGTTTGGGAGTGGGGTTGGGGTTGGAGGGGGGCGACGAGGGTGGCGAGTTCTTGGGACATGCGGGTGCGGAGGTCGGGGTTGGCGAGGAGGTCGATACATTTGCGGGCGATGGGGAGGGGTGAGCCGTAGAAGGGGATGAATTCGGGGACGAGTTCGCGTCCGGCGAGGACGTTGACGAGGGCCATGTAGGGGGTGTTGATGATGAATCGGGCGACGAGGTTCCAGGTCCACCAGGAGAGCGAGTACATGACGACCATGGGTTTGTGGTGGCGGGCGATTTCGAGTGTGGCGGTGCCGCTCTTGGTGAGGATGAGGTCGGCCCATCGGATGATGGCGTCGGTGTGTCCGACGCGGATATCGACGGGGGTATTTCCGGCGCGGAGGTGATGGCGGATTTGCCAGGCGCGTTCTTCGGAGGGCGCGGCGGCGACGAAGGAGACGCCGGGGAAACGGCCTTTGATTTCGGAGAGGATTTCGAGCATGGGGGGCATGTGCGCGGCGATTTCGGCGCGGCGGCTGCCGGGGAAGATGGCGATGTGGAATTTGGTGATGGGGGCGGCGGGTTTATGGTTGGGGTCGGGGGTGGGGGTGGGGAGTGACCGACCGGGGAGGGGCGGGTCGAGGAGTGCGGGGTCGGTGTCGGGGGAATTGGCGGGGAGGTCGAACATGGGGTGTCCGACGTAGACGGCGTTGACGTGTCGGTCGCGGAAATATTTTTCCTCGAAGGGGAGTACGCAGCAGAGGGTGTTGACGGCGGCGGCGATTTTTTTGATGCGCCAGGGTCGGGAGGCCCAGACCTGGGGGGCGACGTAATAGCAGACGGGGATTCCTTCGGATTTGGCGACGGCGGCGATGCGGAGGTTGATTCCGGAGGAGTCGATCGGGACGACGACGTCGGGTTTGAGGGCGCGGAGTTCGCGGCGGATTTCGCGGAGGAGTTTCCACCAGTAGCGCATTTGGAGGACGGCACCGAGGAGCATGGCGGAACGGGTGACGGGGTTGGAGAGGAGCCGGCACCCCGCGGCGGCCATGCGATCGCCGCCGACGCCGACGAAGTGGGCGTCGGGGAAACGTCGGCGGAGCGCGGCGATGAGTGAGGCGCCGAGGGCGTCACCGGAGTGTTCGGCGGCGGTGAGGAAGAAAGTTGGCACGGCGGGGGTGGGCTCCTGGTGAGGGGTGGTGTTTAGGGAAGATAACGGATTGGGAGGGGGGAATGAACTTTGGCGCGGGTTTCTTGAGCGAGGGGGGATAAATGGGCCACGGATGGCCACGGATTTACACGGATTTTTTTTGGGTGATGGTTTTGAGGTTGGGGGGGGGCCGCGAAAAGGCAAGCCGGGTTGGGGGGTTGGGTGTTGAGGTTTGTTTTTTTGTTGGGGAGAGGGAGATTGTGGGGGGGGGGGTTAGTGGGGGGTGTTGCGGCCGGTGGGGTCGATTTGGACTCGGATGTGGGAGTGGAAGCTGCCGGGGGTGACGGTGATGATGCAGTCTTCGCTATTTTTGGTGAAGTGGAGGCTGATTTCGTTGTGGACGAGTTGGTTTTGGTCGACGAAGGTCCAGCCTTTGGTGGGCATCTGGTCTTTGTAGAAACGGACGACGGGGAGGAAGTCGTCGGAGCCGGCGTATTTGTGATCGACGAAGCGGAGTCCAGTGGATTCGACCTTGCTGGTGGAGTCGCCGGTCATGGTGAATCCGGCGGGGATGGGGACGTCGGCGATGGGGGAAGAGACGGCGGGGATGAGGGCCATGGTGGCGGTGTTGGAAGGGTGATTGCAGGCGGTGAGTGCGGCGAGGGTGAGTAGTGTGGTTAGCGTGCGGGTGGGATGTGCGAGGGGCATAGGGGCTCCAATGGTGGGGTGGTTTTTGAATGGGGGGATTGTTGAGCGCTTGGGGTGGGTTGTCAATTGGAGGGGGAGGGAACTGCCGAGGGATGCGGATGGATGGCGATGTTTTTTTATGTGGGAGGTTTGGTGTTGAGGCGTGGTGCCCGCGCTGCTGCGGCAGCGGGCGTTTTGGGGGAGAGGGGCGTTGAATGATGGGGGGATTTGTGGGAGAGTCGCGGGGGAATGGGAGTGAGCGATGCGTCAGGGAAAATCTGGATCGTCGGCGGGGGTGGGTGGGGCAGGAGTGGTGGCGGGGGTGGTTATTTTTGTGGTGATTGTGCTGTTGGCGGTGGGGGTGGGGTATTTTGCGTATCGATTTTGGGAGAGTCAGCAGCAGGTTGAGCGGGCGGTGCCGACGGTTGCGAGTGGGCCGGCGCCGGTCGATTTGGTGAGTGATGATCGGATTATTTTTGGAGGAGTACCGCGGTCGCGGCGGGCGGAGAGTGAGTTTACGGTGTTGAGGAATAGGGCGTATATGGTGGGGTATTCGGAGATGAGGAAGGATCCGTTGTGGTCGGCGTATCGGGTGATAAGGATGGCGACGCCGTTTATTTTGGAGCGGCCGAAGGGGGAGTTTCTGACGGATTTGCGCACGGAGGCGAAGGTTACGCATCATGATTACACCGGGGGCGGGTATGACCGTGGGCATATGACGCCGAATTCGGCGATTGCTCGTTGTTATGGAGCGGAGGCGCAGAAGGAGACGTTTTTTCTTTCGAATATTTGTCCGCAGGCTCCGAATTTGAACCGGGAGGTGTGGGAGAAGTTGGAGAAGGATGAGTTGGAGTACACGGCGCGGTTTGAGGAGATTTGGGTGGTGGATGGGCCGGTGTTTGGGGATATGAATGGCGGGGTGACGCATACGCTGCGGAGCGGGATTGCGATTCCGTCGGCGTTTTACAAGATTGTGCTGGAGGATGAGGGGGGTCGGGTGCGGTTGTTTTGTGTGGTGATGCCGCAGGGGGTGAAGGGGACGGAGTTGCCGCAGCAGTTTTTGACGAGTGTGGGGGAGGTGGAGAGGGAGACGGGGTTGGAGTTTTTGTGGAAGGTGGAGGGGAAGACGCGGGAGGGGTTGGAGAGTCAGGTTTGGCCGATGTGGTGAGAGCGGCGAAGGGGGCGTGAACACGAAGTTACGAAGGGACCAAGGACCACGAAGAAAAAATACGACAGGATTACGGAAGTGGATTGTGGAAGAATAGTTTCACAGTGTCGGGGGAAAAGTGGGATTTTTTTAAGTGGGGAGATGTGGATGTTGAGGCGCGGTGCCCGCGCTGCCAGAGGCAGCGGGCGTGGGTTTAATGTCGATTCAAGTAAGGGATGGAGGGCAAACCTGACCGGTGGGGGCGGGTACTGTATAATCCGCCGCTTTCGTTCGTTTTGTGAAAGCCAAACATGCCGGTTTATCGCATTGAAGTACGTGCCAATCATTCTGGGGATGATCCGTCGGGGCGGGGGTTTTGAATGAGATCGGGCAGATGGGGGTGAATGAGGTGGCGGCGGTGCGCGTGCGCGGATTTTTTTGCTGCAGGGGTCGGCGGAGTTGTTGACGGAGGGGGTGCTGGAGCGGATTGCGCGGGAGGTTCTGACGGATCCGGTGACGGAGAGTTTTGGGATTGGGGCGGAGCCGAGCCATGTGGGGGAGGGGTCGAAGGTTATTGAGGTGCATTTGAAGGCGGGGGTGATGGATCCGGTGGCGGCGTCTTGTGAGATGGCGATCAGCGACCTGCTGGGTGCTGACACTCAAAACTCAAAACTCACAACGCAAACCCCTGGGGAAAGCGGTGGCGGGGAGGGGGCGTTGGTGCAGGTGCGGACGGGGCGGAAGTATACGTTGTTGGGGCATGTGACGGACGATTTGCTGCGGGTGATTGCGAAGCGGCTGCTGGTGAATGAGTCGATTGAGACGGGGTATTTTGAGGCGTTTACGCCGGTGGAGTTTCCGAAGGGGCAGCCGTATGTGTTTAAGTTGACGCATGTGGCGGTGCGGGAGCTGTCGGAGGAGGGGTTGGTGGAATTGTCGCGGAAGGGGCATCTGTTTTTGGATTTGGCGGAGATGCAGGCGATCCAGAATTATTTTCGGGAAGCGGGTCGGGATCCGACGGATGCGGAGCTGGAGACGCTGGCGCAGACGTGGAGTGAGCATTGTGTGCATAAGACTTTGAAGGCGAGGGTGGAGTTTGTTGAAACGCAAAACTCAAAACTCAAAACGCAAAAATTGGGGGAGGGGAGTGGGGGTGATGCGGGGGTGCCTATTGTTATCGATAATTTGGTGAAGTCGACGGTGTTTCGGGCGACGGTGGATTTGGATCGGGGCGTGGGCGTTGTCGGTGTTTAAGGATAATGCGGGGGTGATTGCGTTTGATGAAGAGACGGCGGTGTGCATGAAGGTGGAGACGCACAATCAGGCCGTCGGCGATTGAGCCGTATGGGGGGGCGGCGACGGGGATTGGTGGGTGCATTCGGGATGTGATGGGGACGGGTCTGGGGGCAAAGCCGATAGCGAACACGGACATTTTTTGTTTTGCCGATCCGGGGACGGCGGCGGAGTCGTTGCCGAACGGGGTGATTCATCCGCGTCGGACGGCGCAGCGCGTGGTGGCGGGGGTGCGGGATTATGGGAATCGGATGGGGATACCGACGGTGAACGGGGCGGTGTTTTTTGATCAGCGGTATGTGGGGAATCCGCTGGTGTTTTGTGGGACGGTGGGAGTGATGCCGCGGAAATTTGCGGAGAAGGGGAAGGCGCAGGCGGGGGATCATATTGTGGTGATTGGGGGACGCACGGGGCGGGATGGGATTCATGGGGCGACGTTTTCTTCAGATGTGGTGACGAACACGCATGCGGATGAGTTTTCGCATGCGGTGCAGATTGGGAATGCGATCACGGAGAAGAAGGTGCTGGATGTGATTTTGCAGGTGAGGGATTGGGGGACGGAAACGCAAAACGCAAAATTCAAAACGCAAAATGTTGGGGAGGGGCCTTTGTTTCGGGCGATTACGGATTGTGGGGCGGGGGGGTTGTCGAGTGCGATGGGAGAGATGGGGGAGCAGACGGGGGCGACGGTGGAGTTGCATAAGGTGCCTTTGAAGTATGAGGGGCTGAGTTATCCGGAGATTTGGATCAGTGAGGCACAGGAGCGGATGGTGTTGGCGGTGCCGGCGGAGAAGGTGGGGACGCTGTTGGAGTTGTGCGCGGCGGAGGATGTGGAGGGGACGGATATTGGGGTGTTTGACGGGTCGGGGAAATTGACGTTGCGGTATGAAGCGGGGGGCGAGTCGCATGTGGTGGGCCAGATGGACATGGCGTTTATTCATGATGGGATTCCGAAGCCGACGCGGAAGGCGGTGTGGACGGCACCGGAGCGGACGGAGCCGCACGTGGGGGTGCCGAAGGATTTCGCGGCGGTGTTGCATGGGCTGTTGAAGATGCCCAACGATCGCGAGCAAGCATTGGATCATTCGGCAATATGATCATGAGGTGCAGGGCGGTACGGCGGTGAAGCCGCTGGTGGGTCCGGGGCATGATGGGCCGGGGGATGCGAGCGTGGTGCGGCCGGTGTTGAATTCGAAGAAAGCGGTGGTGCTGGGGAATGGGTGCCAGCCGCGGTTTGGGGATATTGATCCGTATCAGATGGCGTTGAATGGGATTGATGAGGCGATGCGGAATATTGTGTGCGTGGGGGGCGATCCGGAGAGGACGGCGATCCTGGATAATTTTTGTTGGCCGAAGTGTACCGATCCGCAGAATCTGGGAGCGCTGGTGAAGGCGTGTCAGGCTTGTTATGACGGGGCGATGGCGTATGGGACGCCGTTTGTGTCGGGGAAGGATTCGCTGTCGAATGAGTTTATTACGGATGCGGGGGAGCGGATTCAGATTCCGTATACGCTGTTGATTAGTGGGATCAGTGTGATTGAGGATGTGGGCAAGTGCATCACGATGGATGCGAAGCGGGCGGGGAATCATCTGGTGCTGGTGGGATTGACGAAGCGCGAATTGGGCGGGTCGCATTATTATGCGATGCAGGGGTTTGTGGGGAGCAGCGTGCCGGAGGTAGATTTGAGGATGGGGCCGTTGACGGCGCGGACGGTGGCGGAGTTGATTGGGCGGGGGCTGGTGGTTTCCGCGCATGATCTGTCGGAGGGCGGGTTGGGGGTGGCGTTGGCGGAGATGCTTTTTGCGGGTGATTTGGGGGCGAATGTGGATCTGGCGGGGGTGGCGTGCGCGGAGGATGCGGACGATGACGCGACGTTGTTGTTTTCGGAGTCGGCGTCGCGGTATCTGCTGGAGGTGCCTGCGGAGCATTTTGATGCGGTGGCGCGGCTGATTAAGGGAGCGGGGGTGCGGTTTGGGGTGGTGGGGATGATTCAGGAGGGGGTGTTTTTGAAGGTGCGGTCGAGCAAGAGTGGGTATTTGATGAATGAGGATGTGCGGGGGTTGAAGAGGAGTTGGTTGGGGACTTTGGATTGGTGAGGTTTTTATGCTCTGGTTGAGAGTGTGTATGTGATGGATGCGCGGTCCATTTTGGGGAATGGGGGATAAGCGCTTCCTGACGGGCGCGGTACCAAAGGGGGAGGCTTTGGGGGGGGGTTATGTGGGGGTTGGGGAGTGGATGGTGGTGAGGAAGGTTTCGAGGGTGGTGTTGATGGGGGTGGGTTGTTCGAGGGGGGAGAGGTGGCCGGCGGAGACGATTTGGGCGACCATGGCGTGGGGCATGTGGGATTGCATGGCGAGAGCGACGGAGGGTGGGGTGAGTGAGTCTTCTGAGCCGACGATGACGAGGGTGGGGATTTTTAGCAGCGGCAGAAGGTCGCTCTGATCGCGACGCTTCGCCATGGCGTTGAGGGCATTGGCGAGGCCGACGTGGTCGGTTTGGCGGTCCATGATCGCGCGGGCGTGGTCGCGGATGGCTGGGGCGGGTTTTTTGCTGAGGATTTTTGGGAGCATGGCGTCGAAGACTTTGGCGGGGCCGTTGAGTTCGATTTCGGCGATGGATTTCATGCGGTTGGCGCGGGTGTCGGGAGAGTCGGCGTCGGGTCGGGTGTCGATGAGCATGGCTGCGGCGACGGCGTCTGGAAAATCGCGGAGCAATGCGAGGAGGACGTATCCGCCCATGGAGAATCCGGCGACGATGGCCTTTGCGCCCCATCCGCCCCCCCCGCCGGCGTCGGCTTCATTTTGGATGAGGTCGTGGATGAATGAGGCGTAGGATTCCATGGAGGTTCGGTCGCGCGGCAGGGCAGGGGTTCCGCCGAAGCCGGGGAGGTTGGGGGTGAGGACGGTATGGCCTTTAGCGCGGAGGAATTCGGCCTGGGCGTGCCACATGGAGGCGTCGAAGGGGAAACCGTGGATGAGGACGATGGGTAACATGGACAGCCTCGTGTGCAAAGTGCGGGCCCTGCATTTGGGGAGATTTTGGTGGAAGAGGGTGGGGTTGGCAAAACCTGCGCGTAATCGCTTGAGCGGGTTGGGGAGGATGGCCGATAATGTGTGGGTCGGCAAGGGCCGGCGTTTTTATTTTAGAAGGTTGTGTTCATGCGCCCACGCACACCGACGTTTATTTGGATTCCGTTTGTTTTTTCGATTGGCACGATTTCGTGGGCGATTTTGCTGGTGGGGCTGGTGTTGCTGTCGGCGGTGATTTTGACGCCGGCGTGGAAGGAGCTGAAGGAGGCGCAGGTGGAGTCGCAATGACCTTCAGGCGACGCTGGCGTTATTGGATCAGAAGGTGGCGCTGCAGCAGGAATTCATGCAGGCGGCGAGCAAGGATCCGGTGCTGATGGAGCGGTTGGCGGCGCGGCAGCTTAATTTGAATCGGAGCGATCAGGAGGTGCTGATTCTTCGATCCGGCGGCTCCGTATAAGGATCGGAGCGTGGAGACGTTGTTGGCGGAGAGTCTGACGCCGGCGGCACCGGTGCCGGTGGCGGCGTTGCCGGGGCCATTGGCTGCGACGATGAATCCGCGGGTGCGGTCGTTGATGGTGATTGCGGCGTGCATTGCGTTGGGGTTGTCGTTTTTTTTGGGTGTGAAGTATGAGCGGGGGTGAGTGGTGGGGCAATTTTTCGGCAAGGCATGCAAGTATCATGGGGGCAGCTTTGATTTAACCACCAAGGCACCAAGAGGTGGATGTGACTTTGTGATTTCCTTCTGTCAATTTTAAAACAAATAGATTTTGATCTGTCGAGTTGGGGGGAGGGGGGGGGAGGGGACGATCTTCCAATGCGTGCAAAGTAGGTAACGCGACAGATTTTAAATCTGCATTGGAAAATTGTCAGACCGGGTTGGGTGGAGAGTAGTTTGGTCTTGCGTTTTTTGGGGTGGGTGGGAAGAATGTATTGATGGTTTCCGATATGTCATTTGTGGGGCCGGATGCGCGGCCGTTGGTGGATGGGTTGTTGCGGCGGGCGTTGGGGAGTGGCGCGTCGGATATTCATTTGGAGCCGACGGGGGCGGGGATGGAGGTGCGGTTGCGGGTGGATGGATTGCTGGAGCGGGTGGAGACATTGTCGGCGGAGGTCGGGCGGAGGCGGTTTTGCGGTTGATGGTGCTGGCTCAGTTGCTGACGTATCGGCTGGATATTCCGCAGGAGGGTCGGATTCATACGGTGGTGGAGGGCGGGCCGGATCGGCCTTTGGATTTGCGGCTGGCGATCATGCCGGTGGCGCATGGCCTGCGGGCGGTGGTGCGGTTGCCGGCGGATTTGACAGAGGCGAAGTCGTTGGAGAATTTGGCGTTGCCGACGGCGGCGTTGGAGGGTTTGAAGCGGTTTGCGAGGACGGATGCGGGGATGCTGTTGGTCACGGGGCCGGCGGGGTCGGGGAAGACGACGACGATTTATGCGTTGCTGGAATATATTGCGGCGACGAATCCGGGGCTGTCGATCATCGCGCTGGAGGATCCGATCGAACGGCTCATTCGCGGCGTTACGCAGATTGAGGTGACGCCTCATGGGCAGATGACGTATGACCGGGCGCTGCAGTCGATTCTGCGGCAGGATCCGCAGGTGCTGATGCTGGGGGAAATTCGGAATGCGGCGACGGCATCGGTGGCGGTGCAGGCGGCGTTGTCGGGGCATCGGCTGATAGCGACGCTTCATGCGGGTGAGCCTGCGACGGCGTTGGCGCGGTTGCTGGAGATGGGGATCGAGCCGTATCAGATCACGAGCACGGTGTTTGGGGTGTTGACGCAGCGGCTGGTACGTCGGCGGGAGGGAGAGGGTTATCGGGGGCGGGTGCCGGTGGGCGAGTTTGGGGAGTTGGAGGCGGGTACGCGGGCGGCAGTGCTACGGCGTGCGGATGCGGAGGAGTTGCGGACGATTTTCAAGAATCAGGCGGGTCATTTGAGTTTGCGAATGGCGGCGGAAAGACTGGTGGCGGAGGGGATTACGGATTTGGGGGAAGTTCGCCGCGTGTTGGGTGAGTGAAAGAGTTTGCGGTTGACTGCGTCTGAATAAGGGAAAGGGATTTTATTCTCTTCCCCCCCCCCCCCACCTCGTACACCCCTTGGCAGGAGGATCGTGGTGACACAAGCGGCAAACAGTCCGTCGGTTGATCCGTATCAGTATGAGGCGCAAAGCCCGTCAGGGGAGGCGATGCGCGGGACGCTGGAGGCGACGAGCGCGGTGGATGCGCAGGCGCGGCTTGCGGCTCTGAAGCTGCGCGTGTTGTCCGTTGCTCCGGTGAAGGATGTGGGCGAGGGTTCGCGGCGGAGGGGCGGGGGAGGCGGGCGGGGTGGGGCGCTCGGGCTGGATGATTTTTTGAGTTTTAATCAGCAGCTTGCGCATCTGACGTCGGCGGGGTTGCCGGTGGAGAGCGGGCTGCGATTGATCGCGGCGGATTTGAAGGCGGGGCGGTTGGCGTCGGCGGCGAATGCGGTGGCGGGGGAGTTGGAGAAGGGTGTGCCGTTGAAGGATGCGTTTGCGCATCATGCGTCGCGGTTTCCGGCGTTGTATGGTCGGATGGTGGAGGCGGGGGTGCAGTCGGCGAACTTGCCGGCGATGCTATTTAATCTGGGGCGGCATTTGGAAATGATGCAGCGGTTGCGGCGGACGTTGTGGCGGACGTTTTCGTATCCGGTGGCGGTGCTGATGGCGTTGATGTTTGTGATGCTGTTTGTGTCGATTTTCATTTTGCCGTCATTGCGGGATATTTATAAGGATTTTCATACCACATTGCCGGCGCTGACGGAGTTGGTGTTATGGGTGGGAGAAGCGTTGCCGTCGTTGGTGGGTGGAGTGGCGGTGGTGGGTGGGATTGTGGTGGCGGTGATTTTATTATTTCGTATGACGGGGAGGGCGGGGGTGTTGACGGACGGGGTGGGAATGCGGTTGCCGCTTCTTGGGGGGGTGCTTCGAGCAAGTGCGTTGGCGCGTTGGTGCGATGCGGTGCGCCTGGGCGTGGAGGCAGGGTTGGATCTGCCGCGGGCGATGGGGCTGGCGTCGGAGGCGACGGGTTCGAGGCGTGTGGCGCGTGATTCGGGAGGCGCTGGTGGAAGCGATGTCATCGGGTCGGCCGTTGAAAAATGTGCCTCGGGATATTTTGCCCGCGACTGTTCCGGCGGCGTTTGAGCTGGCGGGGCGGTCGGGAGATTTGGCGGCGACGATGGGGACGTTGTCGCGGATGTATGAGCAGCAGACGGAGCGGAGGCTGCAACTGTTGCCTGCGGTGCTTACGCCAATGTTGGTGGTGGTCACGGGATTTTTCATTGGGATGACGGTGTTGGCGATGTTCTTGCCGTTGGTGAAATTGATTCAGTCCGTGAGTGGGGGAGAGTGATGTCGATCGAGCGAGAGACATTGGAATATGCGAAACCGTCTTTGGAGCGCACGGCGCGGCGGAGGTTGGTGCTGGAGATTATTCTGTGGCTTTTTGTGTGGGTGCCGCTGGTGGCGGGGCTGGTGTTTGGGGTGGTGTGGGTGCTGAGCCAGGGATCATCGGATGAAGATGGGGGCGGCATGCGGCGCGCGTTTTTATTCGTTGCGTTTTTCGTGGGGCCGCCGGGGTTGGTGGCATTTGGGACGCTTCTGGGGCTGGTTTTTTATACGCTTCGCCGCGCGGTGCGGATGAATCGGCGGCGGCGAGCGATGGTGGTGGTGGGATATCTGGAAAATGCGATGCGGCTGAACTTTCCGCTGGACCGGTATTTGTTGGCGGCGGAGGAAAGTGAAGAAGGCGGCGCGCGACGGCGGCTTGCGGATTTGCGGGTGGTATTGTCGGGAGGGGCGGCGGTCGGAGAGGCCTTGGCGCGGGCGGTACCGGAGGTGCCGGTGGAGATCGCGACTGCGGTGAAAGCGGCGGAGGGGATTGGTCAGTTGCAACCGACGTTGACACGTCTGCTGGTGCGGGAGGAACGGGACCACGCGATGGCTCAGAGTGGAACGACGCCGTTTTATCGATTCTATTTGCCGCTGATGGTGATATGTGTGGGGGGCCTGGCGATTTTTCTCGATGTTTTTATAGTGCCGAAGTATCGGGACATTTTCAGGGATTTTCATACGATTATTCCGGAGCCGACATCGTGGCTGATGAATATGTCGGATGGGTTTGTGAACAATGAATGGTTTCTGCCGACGGTGAGTCTGGGAGTGGGCGTGCTGGTGATCGTTGCCGTGGCGCGGGCGATGCAGCGTGTGGGGCAGCGGCTGCGTGGTGCGAAGCGGACGGAGGAATTTTTTCCGGGGTTGAGCGTGCGTCGATTGTCGTGGCATGTTCCGGTGTGGCGGCGGCTGGTGCGTGATCGTGCGATGGCTGGGGTGCTGGAGTTTTTGGCGGACGGGTTGCGGGCGGGGTTGCCGCTGGTGGATGGGGTGCAGGCGTCGCTGCAGCTTGCGCTTCCGCAGCCGTTGCGGCGACGGGTGGAGCGGTGGTTGAGCGGGATGGTTGCGGGTGGAACGCCATCGGAGGCGGCGCGGGCGGCGGATATGCCGGAACTGGTGGCGGGATTTCTGCAGTCGGTGCCGCGAGTTGGGGGCGGCGGAGCCATTGGGCAGGTGGCGGCACCGGAGATGTTTGATTTTCTGGCAAGTTATTACCGGGAACGATTTGCGCGGCTGGCCATTTTTTTGCGGGGGGCGGCGGAGCCTCTCGCGGTGCTTTTGATGGGGTTTTTTGTCGGCGGGCTTGTTTACGCGCTGTTTGTGCCGCTGGTGGCGTTAATCAATGCGGCGATAGACAGTAGTGAGCGAGGTTTTTTATGAGTGAGACGGGAACAGGAATGGGGTCACGGCGCGGCTTTCTGGTCATGGATGCGATTGCGGGGATTGTATTGGCGCTGTTTTTACTGATGGTGATGACGGTATCGGTGGTGAAGCAGGGCCGGCGGGAGCAGGAGCTGGCAGAGATTCGCGCGCGGCGCGGGGGGCGGAAGCGGCGATGTTGGCGCTGGAGTCGGGGGAGGCGTTACCCACGGGGGCGCGGGTTGAGAAATTGGCGACGGACGCCGTGGCGCCGTGCGTGGGTGCGGGTGACGGCGAAGGTGGCGCGCGAGAGGCGAGGCTTATCGGGCTGGTGGATGCGTCGGCGGCGGGCGGCAATGGAGGTGGACGATGAATAATTTTGTTCGAGGATCAGCGTCTTTGGCAATGGTATGGAGGCGGCGGGGCGGGTTTACGATCATTGAGATGATTGCGATGGTGGGGTTGCTGGCGATTTTTATGGTGGTGATTAGCGCACTGTTCAAGGCGGCGTATCGCGGGCAGGTGGATTCGGAGCGGCGGGGTGCGGTCGTGCTGCGAGTGGATGCGGCGATTGGCATGTTGCGGCGGGATGTGTGGGGGGCGAGGGCGATGGAACTTCGTGATGGAGAATTGATGTTGAGCGAGGGGGAGGGTACGGTGCGGTGGCGATTGGGAAATGTGTGGAGCAGGACGGAGACGGGTGAACGCGAGTTGGTGCGGCGGTGGGAGGAGATGCCTGCGGAGGGCGCGGTGGAGGTGCGTGGGGCGTTGGTGACGGCTCGTTTTAGCGGGGTGAAGGTGCCGTTGGAGACGGTGACTTTTGTGAGTCAGGTGATGATGGGGGGTGGGCGATGAAGATTTTGTTGAATGGTCGAGGCGGGTGTGTGGGTGGGGTGCGGATGCTTACGACGGAGGTGTGGCGGGACGGGGGACGGATGGCGGGCGAGAGGGGGATGGCGATGATGGCGGTGATCGTGATGTTTGTGTTGATTGGTGCGGCGGTGGTGTCGATGACGGCGTTGTTCGCGACGGAGGTGCGGCGGACGCGAGCAGCGGCGGGTGGGGCGCAGCTGCGGCAGTTGTTGCTGGCGGGGACGGTGGTTGCGGAGGAGGAGTTGCGGATGCATGGTGGGGCGGAACGGGACGTGGCGGTGAAGGTGCCGGTGGAGGGAGGCGGATTGAGGCTGCATGTGGTTGCGGAAGGGACGGGGGCGAGCGTGCGGGTTGAGGCGTCGTTGCGGGAGGCGCGGGGGTTGGAGGTGGTTCGATTCGGGCGTGGGGCGGATGGGGCGTGGGTGGTGGTGGGTGCGGTTTTGCGAGAGTGATTTGCCTGCGATGAATGAAGACACGCTGAAGCGTGAACTCCGGTTGTGGGCGGGATGGCCGCGTTACGTTTTGCGGGTGCGGTGGAGAGCCCGGCATTTCGTGCCTTGGTGAGTTTGGGGTTAAACTCGTTGGGGTTTCTTTTTGTGTGAAGGGGGGCGGTTGGTGAGGCGATGATGGGTACGTTGGGGCAATTTGGTTTGTTGGATTGGGGGGTGGTTGGGGTTTATTTTGCGTTGGTGACGGTGGTGGGGTTGTGGGTGGGGCGGAAGCGGGTGGGGGGAGGTGGGGATGCGAAGGAGTATTTTTTGGGGGGGCGGTCGTTGCCGACGTGGGCGGTGGCGGTGTCGCTGGTGGCGACGATGCTGTCGACGGCGACGTTCGTGGGGGTTCCGGATTTGGCGTTTGGGGGGAACCTGACGTATTTGATATTGAATGTGGGGGGGATCACGGCGGTGTTCGCGGTGACGTTTCTGTTTGTGCCACGGTTGTATGCGGCGGGGACGGTGACGATTTATGGATTTTTGGCGCAGCGGTTTGGGGAGGGCGCGCAGCTGGCGGTGAGTTGCGCGTTTATTGTGGGGCGGATGCTGGCGTCAGGGGCGCGGTTGTTTCTAGCGGCGATTCCGTTGTGTCTGTTGATGTTCGGGGCGAAGACGCCGACGTTTGGCGAGTATGTGGTGGCGATCTGTTTGATCGGGGCGGTGGGGACTTTTTATGCGACGGTTGGCGGGGTGCGGGCGGTGGTGTGGGTGGACACGATTCAATTCGCGATTGTCGTGGGGACGGCGGTGGTGACGATTGGAATTTTGCTGCATCGAATTCCTTTGAGCATGACGGAGATTGTGCATGTTCTGAAGGAGTCGCAAGTGAAGGATGGGGGAGGGAGTAAGCTGGCGGTATTGGATTTATCGGCGAATCCGGCGAAGCCTTTTACGCTTTGGGCGGCGATTTTTGGGAATACACTTTTGATGATCGCGGCTTATGGAACGGATCAGGATTTGGCGCAGCGGTTTTTGATTTCCAAGTCGGCGGCGCGGGGCGGGGTGTCGGTGATCGCGTCGCAGTTTATTGGGATGGCGGTGGTGATGCTGTTTTTGGGGATTGGGCTGCTGCTTTATTTGTTTTACGATCGGCCGGATGTGATGGGGATGGTGCATGAGGTGGCGGTGGATCGGAAGTCGGTGTATCCGTGGTTTTTGATGCATGAGTTGCCGACGGGGTTGGCGGGGTTGTCGATGGCGGGGTTGTTCGCGGTGGCGCAGGGGTCGTTGGATTCGGCGATGAATGCGCTGGGGTCGAGCCTGGTGGCGGACGTGTGGGTTCCGTTGCGGCGGCGGCTGGGATATGAGGGGGCGGCGGAGGGCCATGCGTCGAAGTGGGTGGTGGCGGGGGTGGGGACTTTAATGTGCGGATTCGCGATCGTATGTGCGGGGGTGTATGACCGGCAGACGACGCTGGTGGATTTTGCGTTGGGGGTGCTGACGTTTGCGTTGAGCGGAATGCTGGGTGTGTTTTTGACGGCGCTGCTGACGCGGCGCGGGAATTCCGGGAGTGTAATCGCGGCGTTGGTGACGGGTGCGGTGGTGGTTGGGGCGATGCAGGAAGGGGTGATGGGACATTGGTCGCCGCTGATTTTTGGTCATGCGGTGAAGCTGGCGTGGCCGTGGTGGATGCCGATTGGGACGGGGATGAGTTTTGTGGTGTGTGTTTTGGGGCGGCCGAGGGCGGGTCAGGATTTTGAGACGGAAAATGTGACGGCGTCCATTGCGATTCCGACGATTCCGCGGTGATGGCCGGTTGCGCGGGAGGTGAACATGGTTGCATCGTGGATCCAGTGCAACATGCGGTGCTGGTGCTGGTCGCCGTCGGCGATGGCTGCGGCGATGGTGTAATCGCCGGGGAGGAGGATGGGCATTTTGAAAGTGAATGCGGCCTCGCATGGGGTGGCGGGTTGGACGCTTTGGCGGGGGGATATGGCGGAGGTGTTGTCGCCGAAGAGGGTTTGTCCCAAGCGATCTTTTACGAAGAATCCGAGGATGGGGCGGTGGATGAGAATGTCGGCTCGGGCGCGGACGTGTATTGTGATGTGTTCGCCGCCGACGACGGAAGAAAGCCTCTCGCCGAGTTCATTTTGGAGGAGCACTTCGGTGATGATCGCGCCGCCTTCGCCGAAACTTTCGGGGCTGATCGTGAGGGCGGGCTGCGCGGCGGGCGCGGCGTCGCGGACAATCGTGGCGTGGTAGGCCTCGCAGACGGTCTTGGCGTCTCCGATTTGTTTCACTCGGCCGGCTTCGAGCCAGATCATCCGTTCGCAGAGGTTCACGACTGCGGCGGCGTCGTGGCTGACGAAGAGGATGGTTCCGGTCTCACGAAATGTTCGGAGGAAGCGCATGCATTTTTGTTGGAAGAAAGCGTCGCCAACGGAGAGTGCCTCGTCGATGACGAGGATGTCGGCATCGACGTGGGCGATGACGGCGAAGGCGAGCCGAACGTACATGCCGCTGGAGTAAGTTTTGACGGGTTGATCGATGTAGTCGCCGATGTCGGCGAAAGCGGCGATGCGGTCGAAGCGTTGGGTGACCTGGGGGTGCGAGAGGCCATAAATTCGGCCATTGAGATAGACATTTTCGCGGCCGGTGAATTCGGGGTTGAAGCCCGCACCGAGTTCGAGGAGGGCGGCGATGCGGCCGTGGGTTTCGACTTCGCCTTCGGATGCGGCCAGGGTGCCGCAGATCAATTGGAGGAGGGTTGATTTCCCGGATCCGTTGCGGCCGATGATGCCGACGGTTTCGCGTTGGCGCACGTCGAAGCTGATGTCGCGCAGGACCCAGTTTTGTTCTTGCAGATGGCGGCGCGAATGAAACAGTTGATACATGAGGCGATCCCAGGGGCGTGCGAAGAGCGCGTATGCTTTCCCGAGGCGACTGGTGTGAATCATGATTTCATTTGGCATGTCTTTATCATCCCGGTTCGTGCGGCGGGCATCAAATCAGAGGAAGGTAGAGCACATTGGGGATGCGTGGTAAACGTTTCAGGCGCGTCTTGGAATCTTTTTACTTCGGGGTGGGGGTCGTTAGAATACTCCGCTTGTTGTTTTAGGAGCATGCACATGGATCACGGCGCATTGGCCAGACGGGTGAAGGAAGTCGCTCTTCTTGAGGGGGATTTCACGCTGCGTTCGGGGAAAAAATCGCGGTTTTATTTTGATAAATATTTGTTTGAGACGCAGCCGGATATTCTGGCGGCGATGGGACGGGAGATTGCGAAGCGGCTTCCGGCGGGGACGACGCGGATCGCGGGTCCGGAGCTTGGCGCGGTTGCGCTTGCGGCGGCGGGGAGCCTTGCGTCGAATGTGCCGTTTTTTATCGTGCGTAATGCGAAGAAAGAGTACGGAACGAGTAAGACGATCGAGGGCAAGATTGTGGCGGGGGATCAGGTGGTTCTAGTGGAAGATATTGTGACTACGGGGGGGCAGGTGATTGAGGCGATCAAGAATATTACGGATGCGGGGGGCCGCGTGACCACGGTGATCGTTGCGCTGGATCGGCTTGAAGGGGGGAAGGAGAATATTTTGCAGGCGGCACCGGGGGTGGGGTATGAGGCGATTCTGGATAAGAGTGATATGGGGATGTGAGGGGGCGGGAGGCGGGCGGGCGGGACGGGGTTTACTCATGCCAGAGGGGGTCGTCTTGTTGGACCATGGTGATGGCGAGGAGGGTGAGGTCGGAGAGGATGGGCCAGCGGAGTCGGCGGAGCTGGAGGGTGTGGGTGGCACCCTGTCCCTGATAGGAGCCGCGGCCGGGGATGGTGAGTTTTCCGGAAGCGTTGAGGCGTGTGTGGAAGGGGGAGGTATCGAGGACATGGTCGTGGGCGAGGATGAACTCGACGGGGTGGCCATGGCCGTCGGAGCCGTGCATGGTCATTCGGCCGGGATATCGCATGAGCCAGCGTCCGACCTGCATGTGCTCGAGCCGGGAGGCGGGTCCCTCGACGACGACGGGCTTTTTTCCCTGTTCAAAAAAGAGGAGTCCGCCGGCGTGGTCGTTTGGGCCTTCCTTGAAGAATGTTTGGTGCCAGGCGGCGGTCCAGGTGTCGCCCTGGATATAGCCCCACATTTGTTTGTGGATGCCTTCGGAGAGGCTGCCGTGGCCGTAGATATGGTCGTGGTATCCGACGGCGTTGATGCGGAGGTCGAGGGTGGAGACATTTTCGGCGGAGTCGATGAGCCTGACGGTGCCGGCGATTTGGCCGTGGGGCGCGGCGAGGATCCAATGATGTTTTGCGCCGTTGGCGTTGTCTTTACGGAACGATCGGGAGTGCGGCACGGAGGAGAATGTTGGGGTGAATGTGAACTGGCCGGACAAGACTTGATCTTTGCGGCTTCGGGGCTGGCCACGGGTGATGGTGAAGGGGTAACCCTTGACGATGAGGCCGAAGGAGCCGTCCTGACGGAGGGTGATGCGGTTGGGGCCGATGCGAATGTCGGGAGAGTCGGTGGGGTCGGTTTCGGCGGGGTAGACGTTCAGGAATTGCGCGACTTTTTTTCCGCCCTGATATACGGCGAAGTAGGCGGCGGGATAATGGCCGGCGGACAAGCCGGGAGGCAGGTCCGCGAGGGGGCCCTTGGCGCGGTGGCGGAAGCCCTGGGTTAAATAATGGGGATCAAAGGGGAGTCCGTGGAACAGGGCGACGAAGATGCCGTCGCCCTGGGGCGTCATGGAATGGAAGCACCACCATTCGTAGGCACCGGGGGTTTTGAGGGCCTGGCCGTTTTCTTCAGCCCATCGCTGCTGAGCGGTGACGACGTCGAGTCCGGCCATTCCGGCGGCGGAACCGGCGCCGCAGGATCGCGCGAATGCTCAAGAGGCGCTGGGGTGGTGGTGCGGGCGTTGGGGACATTTTTCAAGCCCCGTGAAGAAGTGTCACGCTCGAAGTATATCGTCGGGAGAGTCGATTTGCATGGATAATTTGGGGGGTCGATAATTTGGGGGGGGTCGAGTGTCCAGGACGCCCCGGCGGCAATGTGCGGTTATTTTCTCCCACGACCCTGACTAATCCAACACTGGAGGCAACATCCGCGCGGTTGATTAGAGGAAAATCAACAAAGGTAGGTCCATGGGGAGCCACCGTCGTTTTAGGCGGGGCTGGCCGGTTCGATGTGGGGCACGAAGAGTTGGATGGCAGCAATGGCAAGTAGGTAGGCGAAGCAGCAGGCCGTAAGGAGGAGGTAATAGGAGTGGGTGGCGTCGAGGATGAAGCCGACGGCCTGTGAGGCGGCCATGGCAGCGAGACTGGCAAGGAGGCCGCCGATGCCGACAGCAGTACTGACGGACCGTGCGGGAATGGTGTCAGAGACGAGGGTGTAAAGATTGGCTGCCCAAGCTTGGTGGGCGGAGGCGGCGATGCCGAGGAAGAGGACAGCGAGCCAGAGGTTGTTGGCGAGAGGCACCAGGGCGACGGGGACCGCACAAAGGCAGGGAATGAGCAGAGAGATTTTTCGCGAGGCGTTGAGGGAAAAGCCGCGGGAGAGCAGCAGCGAGGGGAGCCAGCCACCGCCGATAGAGCCGAAGAGGGTGAGGAAATAGATGACGCCGACGGGGAAGCCGACGTTGTCCGGAGTGAGTCCGAAGCGTTTTTGGAGGAAGTCGGGGATCCAAAAGAGATAGAACCACCACACTGGGGCGGTGAAAACCATGCCGGCAATGTAGGCCCAAGTGGCGCGGAATGTGAGGAGTCTGTAGACGGAGATTGGTTTGGCAAGAGCAGCGTTTTGGTTGTCAAATGAGGAGGCAAAGTCGGATTCAATGTAGGCGCGTTCAACTGGGGAGAGGCGGCGGTGGTTGGAGGGGGAGTCGTAGGTGAGGACCCACAGAAGGATCCAGGCAGCGCCCAAGGCGCCGGTGATGTAGAAGGCGGTGGGCCAGCCGAGGGCGTGGTTGATGGGAGGGACGATCAGGGGGCAGAAGATGGCACCGAACGTGGTGCCGGCATTAAAGATGCCCGTGGCCAAGAGCGCGTTCGCGGATAGGGAACCACTCTGTGACGGCCTTGATGGCGGCGGGGAAGTTGCCGCCTTCGACGAGGCCAAGAGCGAGGCGGAGGAGGGAAAAGGCTGCGACCGATGTGGGGAGCGTGACGAACCAGAGGGACATTTTAGAGGCGGGGGAGATGAAGGCGACCAAGCCGTGACCTGCGGCAGCAAGTGACCAGAGGGCAACGACGAGGGGGAGGCCGAATTTGACGCCGAGGCGGTCCATCATGCGGCCGGCAAAGAGATAGCCAAAGGCGTAGGCGAACTGGAAGGCGGTGACGACGTTGGCGTAATCGCGTTCGGTCCAGTGGAAGTCGGCGTTGAGGGTGGACTTGAGGATGCCGAGGATCTGGCGATCCATGTAGTTGATGGTGGTGGAGAGGAAGAGGAGGAAGCAGATGAACCAGCGAAGGTAATGGTGGGGTGCGCGGGCACGTCGTGGAGAGGGTCGGGATAGGCTGCGGAGGCGCCATGAGTCCTCGGGGTAAAGGCGGCTGAAAGGCATCCCGCACGATCAGCGGGATAGACGTGGTGCGTCAGAAGCCGATGCTTGCGCCGCCGTCGATGGGCAGGACGACGCCGGTGACGAATTGGGCCGCTTTGGAGGCAAGGTAGACGGCGGCCCAACCGACGTCGGTCGGGTCGCCGAAGGCGTTCATGGGCGTGCGGGAGAGGATTTTGTTGGTCCGTTTTTCATCGCCGGAGAGGGCTTTGCGGAGCATGGGCGATTCAATCCAGCCGGGGGCGATGGCGTTAACGCGGACGCCGTGACTTGCGACCTCAGTGGAGAGCGTGCGGACCATACCGATCAAGGCGGACTTTGCAGCGGAGTAGGCGATGACCTGGGGGATTCCGAAGAGGGAAGCCATGGAGGCGGTGAAAATGATGTTGCCGTGGCGGCGTTCGAGCATGGCGGGCAGGACGGCGCGGGTAAGATTGTGGGCGGCGAGGACGTGGGTATTGAGGACTTCAAGAAAGGCTTCGGGCGTGGTCTCAATGGCGGGCTTTTTGAGGTGGATGCCTGCGTTGTTGACCAGGATGGAGATGGGAGTGCTTTTCTGGAGGCGCTCCACCATGGCATTAGCGGAAGCGAAATTTGTGACATCGCAGGATTCGAGGGCGACGCGGGCGGGGTCGACGCCGTGGGAAGCGAGCTCTTCGGAGGCTTGCGTGAGAACGTTGGCACGGCGACCAACAAGGATGACGTTGGCGCCGGCCAGGGCCATGCAGCGGGCCATGCCAAGGCCGAGACCAGAGCCGCCGCCGGTGATGAGGGCTGTTTCGCCTTCGAGAGAAAACACAGTGGAGAAGGGAGTGGGGGAAGAGGAAGTTACGCGCGACATCCGATCTCCAATGGAACCGTGTCCTGATGCTTGTACACGACAAAATACTCGCGGTGGCCGAGGCGTTCGGGCTTGGTGAGCTGGCCTGCGGCAACCTGCACGATGAGGGATTCGAGTTCCGCAGCGGCTTGGGACAGGGACAGCTCGCCTGCAAGAACGCGGCCTGCGTCGAAATCCATGTCTTCCTGCATCCGGCGGAAAGTCTGGGAGTTGCCGGTGATCTTGATGAGAGGGGCGACGGGGGTGCCGATAACCTGCCACGGCCAGTGACGAAGATGACGATGTGGGAACCGCCGGAGATGAGGTCCATGATGCCTTCGGTGTCATTGGGGTTGGTGTAGCCGAACTGCATGAAGTGTTCATCGGGGACGGTGTCCATGATCCACAGGCCCGGAGCGGGCGGCTGCTGGGCGACGCGGATGACGCCCTGGATGGGGCGGCTGCCGGATTTGGCGAAGGCGCCCATGGATTTTTCTTCGATGGTGGTGAGGCCGCCGGCGAAGTTACCTGGGGAGACGGAATACTGGCGGACGTCCTGGCAGTAGCGGACGGCCTTGTCGTAGGCGGCGACGACTTGCTCGCGGGCGGCGGGCGAGGCGCGCGCGACAGCGATGACCTGCTTCAGGCCGATCATTTCGACGATTTCCTCGAAGATGGCGGTGCCCCCCGCATCCACGAGGCGATCAAAGAATGCGCCGACGACAGGATTGCCGGCGAGGCCCGAGGTGCCGTCGGAGCCGCCGCATTCACAGCCGACGACGAGATCGGCGAGCGACATGGTGGTGCGTGGGGGTGTCGCGGTCGAGTTGTTCGCGGAAAGCGCGGACGATGATCTTTGCCTTTTTCGATGCTTTTGGCGTGCCGCCGGCTTCCTGGATGAAGAACCATTCGGCGGGACGGCCGGAGGCGCGCACGACTTCGGCAATCTTTTCCGGGCTGCGTGTATTCGCAGCCCAGGCCGACGGCGAGAACCGCGCCGACGTTGGGATGCCGGCCGAGCGCGAGCATGAGGCGGATGGCGTACGCATTGTCGTAGCAGCCGGGAAAGCCGATGACATGGGCGTCCGGTTCATCGCGGGCGATGGCGTGGGCGACGAACTGGGCGCACTCAACGGTGTAGATTACGAGCGTGATGTTGCGGATCCCCTTTTTGCCGTCGGGGCGGAGGAAGGCGGGCCAGATTGTGGGGGTCGTGGTCATGAAGCCTTGCAAGGGCTGAGTGGGATAGAGAATGATCGCAGAATTCATTCTATCGAAAAGGCGCTTGTGGGTCACGTTCTTCAGACGTCGTGGCTGACGCAAGCGTTGTCGATGACATTCCAGTCAAGTTCATTGGGAAGCGGAATTTTTCTTCAGGGACAGGCAGACCTGCTGATCTTCAGGGTATAGCCTTACACATAAGAGGTGTCGGTGGGGGCACCGGTGACGTTGTCGAGGGTGGAGGAGCGTTCGTCGAAGTTGCTTTTGCAGTTGTGCAGGTGAATCCAGGCACCGATTGCGATCGGCTGCGAAGCGTGGCCAATGGAGGTTCCGAATTTGATGATGTGGCTGCCCGAGGGGATGTCCACAAGCGCGACCTTGTGGCCGATCTTGATTTCTTCGAGTGCGGCGATCACCAGCGGCGCGCCGGCGTTGAGCACATCGAGTGGGCCGGCGGGCACATCATCCAGGAGCGTCGCGACGTTGTCCTGCGGGTGAATTTTAAAGCAGCGGGGCATGGAGGATCCCTAAGAGCGGTGGCCGGTTTAGAGGATGCCGAATTTCTTAAAGGCCGCGGTGCTGGAGAGACCGGCCTCGATTTCCTTGCGGACGAGTTTTTCTCCGCGAGCTTTTTCCATCGCCTTGCCAATGACTTCGACCTCGAGGTGTTTTGGAACGATGACCACGCCGTCGAGGTCGGCAAATACAAGGTCGCCGGCATGGACCCAGGCTTCGCCCACCTGAATGGGGCAGCGGTAGTCGATCACTTTGGTGCGGACGCCGGAGTCTTGGGCGAAGCGGCCACGAGAGAAGACGGGCCAGTTCTGTTCGAGCACTTTGGGGGTATCGCGGTGGAACCCGTTGATGATGGCTCCAAGAGCGCCGCGTTGTTTGGCGGTGGCAGTGAGGATTTCGCCCCAGTACGCGCAGCGCATTTCACCGCCGGAGGCGAGGTAAATTTCGCCGGGCTCGAGCTGGTCGAGCGTCTTCGGTGAGTTTGCCGAAGGATTCTTTCTGGTGGCCGTAGACGTCGCACATGACCACGGGCATGGCGCGGCCGGCGAGGATCATATTTTCGCGAAGTGGCTGAATGGGGGGAGGGAGGAAGGAATGGAAATGGCCAAGGGCATCGAGAATGTCGCCGACGACGGGTGTATACAGTGTCTGCTTCATGAGGGAGAAGAGTTGTTCGTCCGAGGACCATTCAGACATAGTAAAACTCCTGCGAGGGACAGCGACCCCCCCTAAGCAATCGCGGTTTGGGCCGCAAGTACGGGCTGCCGCCGGAATCATAAAAATGAAGTCTTGCCCACAAGGCTCGGTATAGGGGACAAGTAGTGTCCCCGTCAATCCTGAAGTGATGGGTAAAGTTTCTTGGGCGTGCAACTTTCTTTCTGTAAATTGAAATCAAGAGGGCCATCGTCAGACAATTTGGGGGGTTGCGCACGAATGTTCCGTAAAATGAAGGATTTTATGAAAAGGGACGTAGGAGGCCGTTAATGGTGGCCAGGGACGGTGATGGGGCGTGTTCGGAGAATTCCGTTGCGGACTCGCGATCTCGGTTGACGCGTGTCTTTATAGCGATGATGCGACAGCCACGCGGTTTGCGGGGAGAATGGTCGCCGCAGAGTGTTTCAGCCAAGGACGGCTCAACGGAAGCGAGGCAGTTTATGAACGGTATGAATAAAACGATTGGCGCGATTCTTATGGCGGCAGTTGTCGCGGCAGGCACTAGCTGCACGGCCACTACGTATCGCGATGACGGATATGCGTCCAGACGGTATGACGCTCCGGTCTACAGACCCGTACCGGTTTACTCGGCTGCGCCGCAGTATACGCCGGCTCCGCAGGCGTATCCGCCGCAGGGTTATGGCTCGCCACAGGTCTATACCCCGGCACAGTCCCCCCCCCCTACCCCGCAATATGCGCCGGCACAGGGGTATACGCCGTCTGGGTATGCGGCGGCGCCCCAGGGATATGCGCCCGGGGCGGCACCTGTTTATCAGGCCGCGCAGCCGGCGCTTTTAAATAATCAGCAGTTGGATCAGGTGCTGGGGCCTATCGCGCTCTATCCCGATCCACTGTTATCGCAGGTGCTTGCGGCGGCGACTTACCCGCAGGACATCGGGAGTGCGGCGCAATGGCTGCAATACTCGACGGCGCGTTCGGAGTACGACATCAACGGCGAAGCGCGGGATCCTTCGGTGAAGGCGCTGGTGCATTACCCGTCGGTGGTGAACATGCTCGCAAGCCAGCCGGGTTGGACGGCGACGCTCGGTGCGGCGTTCGCGACGCAGCCGCAGGATGTGATGAATTCCATCCAGCGATTGCGTGTTGAGGCGCAGGAATGCAGACATTGGTGAGCACGCAGCAGCAGCAGGTGATCGTGGAGAATGGTTATGTTGAAGTGCTGCCCGCGCAGCCGAACGTGATTTATGTGCCGTATTACGATCCTGATGTGGTGTATGTGAGGCGGGATTATGAGCCGGAGCAGTGTGTGACGTTCTCGGAGGGATATGGTGCGGGCGTATGGCTGGACCTTGGTGTGGATTGGCACAGCCGACGGATCGATCGGGATGTGCGGTGGAATGATGATTGGCGGCATCCGGATTATGGTCGGGCGCGGCAGTGGGAACATGATCGGGATCGGCCGATACCGCGTCCGCAGTTTTCAGCGGAGCGTCCGCATGGGGTTCAGCCGAGTAATGTGAGGGCGGGCGCGGGGGAGCGGCGGCCGCTGCCTCCGAGCGATCCGCGTGTGGCACCGCCGAAAAACTCGCGTGGCGCGGAGCGTCCTGCGGAGCACGGCGCAGCCGGCGGTTGATCCGCGTGGGCGTGAGAATTCACCGGCACGGACGGAGCAACCCGGTGCGCGTCCCTTGCCACCCCCGGCACCGGCGCCGATTAAGTACCGTCCGGTTGAACCGGCGCGGGCACCGCAGGTTGAAAAGCCGATTCCGGCCGGGCAAGCCAGGCCGCAAGCGGAGCCTTCGTCAGGAGAGAGGGTTCGAGAACAGGCGGCTCCGCAGCGGGTTGAACCGGTGCCGGCGGAACGTGCTCGGCCGATGCCTTTAGAACGGACAGCGCCGGCACCTGTGGAGCGTGCAGCCCCGGTAGCTCGTCCGGCGCCGGTGCAGCGACCCGAGCCGGCGGTGCCAACAGAGCGTCCAGTGCCCAGTGCGGCGGAGCGGCCGCGTCAGGTGGCGGTTCCTGTGGAACGTCCGGCAGCGGCTCCGATTGAACGAGCAGCGCCGGCCCCGATTGAGCCGCGGGTTGAACGGCCTGCGCCGGCTCCCGCGCCTGTGGAGCGTCCGGCAGCGGCGCCAGAGGCTCGGCCCGCGCGGCTGAACGTCCGGCGGCTTCGGACCGGCCGGCGGCGAGTGATGGGAGCGATGCGAACGCGCCGGGCGCACGGTGGGTCGGCGTGATCCGAGTGCAGGGCGGTAGTTTATGGTTTTTTTTGGGGGGGGGGAGACACGCTGAAGCGTGAACTCTGGTGTGGGGAGGGGTGAAGTGTAAAGAGAAGTTGTGTGTTTATTACGCACATTGCATCGATCCGCAGCCCATGCGAGGGCTGTGGATCGATCACGGCGGGGGGCCGCCGTGCCACAATGGGGAATCGGTGCGAAGGGGTTATGCGTCCGTTTCGCGTGAATGGGCGTTGATTGGGGGTGTTGATGGGTGAACTCCGGCGTGTGATGGTGTATCCTCTTGCCGCTTTGCTCACACCACGCAGGGATGGGATCCATGAAGAAATTGCTTGTCGCCAATCGCAGCGAAATTGCCATTCGGGTGATGCGCGCGGCCACGGAATTGGGCTTTCGGACGGTGGCGATTTATTCGTGGGAGGATCGGTACTCGCTGCACCGGTTCAAGGCGGATGAGAGTTATCAGGTGGGCGGTGCCGGATGCGCCGGTGAAGAATTATCTGAACATTCCGGCGATCATCGCGATCGCCAAGGAAGTGGGGGTGGAATACATCCATCCGGGGTATGGATTTCTTGTCGGAGAATGCGGAGTTTGCGGAGGCGTGCGCGGAGGCGGGGATCACTTTTGTGGGGCCGACGCCGGAGATGCTGCGGGGTTTTGGGGATAAGACGGCAGCGCGGAAGATCGCGGATGCGGCGGGCGTGCCGATTGTGCCGGGCACGGAGGAGTCGCTGACTGGAGTGGAAGGATGTGCAGCGGGAGGCGAAGCGGATCGGGTTTCCGCTGATCATCAAGGCGGCTCATGGGGGCGGCGGGCGTGGGATGCGGGTGGTGAAGGAGATGGGGGAGCTGCAGGAAAAATTGGCGGAGGCATCGCGGGAGGCGGGCGCGGCGTTTGGGAAGGGGGAGGTTTTCCTGGAACGGTACATCCAGCGGGCGAAGCATATTGAGGTGCAACTGCTGGGCGATTCGCATGGCAATCTGGTGCATCTGTTTGAGCGGGATTGCTCGGTACAGCGGCGGCATCAGAAGGTGGTGGAGCTTGCGCCGGCGGTGAGTTTGCCGCTGGAGGTGCGGCGGAGCATTTGCGAAGCGGCGCTGAAGATTGGGCGGCAGGTGAATTATCGGAATGCGGGGACGGTGGAATTTCTGGTGGATGGGGAGACGAACGAGTTTTTCTTTATTGAGGTGAATCCGCGGATTCAGGTTGAGCACACGGTGACGGAGATTGATCACGGGGATGGATCTGGTGAAGTCGCAGATTCGGGTGGCGATGGGCTACGATCTGCATGAAGAGCCGATCAATTTGCCGCAGCAGGAGTGAGATTACGTTTCGCGGGGTGGCGTTGCAGTGCGCGGATCACGTCGGAGGATCCGGCGAACAATTTCACGCCGGATTATGGGCGGATTACGTCGTATCGTTCGCCGGCGGGGTATGGGGTGCGGCTGGATGGGGGCACGGCGTATGCGGGGGCGGTGATCACGCCGTACTTTGATTCGCTGCTGGTGAAGCTGACTTGTTTTGGGAGCACATTTGATGAGGTGATTGCGCGGACGCAGCGGGCGTTGGCGGAGTTTCGGATTCGCGGGTGTGAAGACGAACATTCCGTTTTTGCAGAATCTGGTGGCGCATCCGGATTTTCGGTCGGGGCATACGACGACGACGTTTCATTGATACGACGCCGGCGCTGTTTAAGTTTCCGCAGCGGCGGGATCGGGCGACGCGGCTGCTGACGTACATTGGCGATGTGATTGTGAATGGTCGTCCGGAGATGAAGAAGAAGCCGGATATCACGGTGATGACGCCGCCGCGGCCTGCTGGTTCCTGAGTCATCCGCGCCCCGCCCTGCCGACGGGTTCACGCGATAAGTTGAAAGAACTGGGTGCGAAGAAATTTTCGCAGTGGATTTTGAAGCAGAAGAAGCTGCTTATCACGGACACGACGATGCGGGATGCGCATCAGAGTCTGCTGGCGACGCGGGTTCGCACGGTGGACATGCTGGCGCGGCGGCCGTTTATGCAGCCAGAATCTGTCGGAACTGTTTTCGCTGGAGATGTGGGGCGGGGCGACGTTTGATACGACGTTGCGGTTTCTGCAGCGAGGATCCGTGGGAGCGTCTGAGCAGCTGCGGAAGCGAGATGCCGAATGTGCTGTTTCAGATGTTGTTCCGCGCGAGCAATGCGCTGGGGTACACGAATTATCCGGACAACGTGGTGAAGGAATTCGCGAAGCTGGCGGCGGCAGCAGGGGATGGATGTCTTTCGCATCTTCGACAGTCTGAACTGGACGGAGAACATGAAGGTGGCGATGGAGGCGGTGCTGGAGACGGATGCGATTTGCGAGGCGGCGATCTGTTACACGGGGGATATTCTCGATCCGAAGCGGGACAAGTATTCGCTGAAGTATTATGTGAAGCTGGCGAAAGAATTGGAGAGGATGGGGACGCACATTCTGGCGATCAAGGATATGGCGGGGCTGCTCAAGCCGCTGGCGGCGCGGAAGCTGGTGAAGGCGCTGCGGGAGGAGGTGGGAGTGCCGATCCATTTTCACACGCACGACACGGCGGGGATGCAGGCGGGTGCGTATCTGATGGCGGCGGAGGCGGGGGTGAATATTGTGGATTGCGCGGTGTCGTCGATGTCGGGGATGACGAGCCAGCCGAACATGAATGCGGTGGTGGCGGCGTTGCGAAATACGCCGCGGGATACGGGGCTGAGCGAAGAGACGTTGAGTGCGTACAGTGATTACTGGGAAGGCGGTGCGGCGGTTTTATTCGCCGTTTGAGGAGGGGATGCTGGCGCCGACGGCGAGCGTTTATCAGCATGAAATGCCGGGCGGGCAATACACGAACTTGCGGGTGCAGTCGAAGTCGCTGGGGCTTGAGACGCGATGGAACGAAGTTGCGGACATGTATGCGCATGTGAACCAGTTGTTTGGCGACATGTGAAGGTGACGCCGTCGTCGAAGATCGTGGGCGACATGGCGATCTTCATGGTGACTAATAATCTGAAGCCGGCGGATGTGCTTGATCCGAATCGTGCATCTGGCGTTTCCCAAGAGCGTGATTGAATTTTTCCGGGGCGATATTGGGCAGCCGACGGGCGGGTTCCCGAAGGAGCTGCAGAAGATTGTGTTGGGGAAGGAAAAACCGCTGAAGGGGCGGCCGGGGGCGACGCTGCCGAAGGTGAATCTGGAAAAAACGCGGGAGGAGCTTTCGGAGAAGGTTCATCGGGAAGTGACGGAGACGGATCTGGCGAGTTATTTGATGTATCCGCAGGTGTTTTTGGAGTTCGAGCGTTTCCGGAAGATTTATGGCGACGTTTCAGTGATACCGACGCCGGTGTTCTTTTATGGGTTGCAGGCGTATCAGGAAGTGCCGATTGAGATTGAGCCGGGCAAGACGCTGATGGTGAAGTTTCTAACGGCAGGGGATCCGGATGCGGACGGGATGGTGACGGTTTTCTTCGAGCTGAACGGCCAACCGCGAGAAGTGAAGGTTCCCGACCGGAAGCGTGGCGGTGACGAAAGTGGAACGCGCGAAGGCCGACGCGGGGAACGCGAGCCATGTCGGCGCGCCGATGCCGGGCAAGGTGACTTCGGTGAACGTTTCGCTTGGCCAGTCGATTCAGAAGGGAGGGAAGCTGCTGTCAATTGAGGCGATGAAGATGGAGACGGCGGTGTATTCTCCGCGCGATGGGAAGGTCGGTAAAATTTATGTGCAGCCGGGGAATCTGGTAGCGGCGGGGGACCTGCTGGTGGAGATTGGTTGAACGAGTTTGAAACCCGTGCGCGGAGGGTTTGTATGTTGATGAAATGGTTTCGGGTTGTTTTTATTTTGTGCGGTGTGATCGCTGGGGTGGTGCCGGGCCGGGTGCTGGCAGCGGCACCGGCGACAGTGGAACAGTGGGACTTGTTTGAGGTGTCGCTGCCGGGGCCGACGGGGGGGAATCCGTTTGTGGATGTGAAGTTGTCGGCGCAATTCAGCAGCGGGCGCGAGTCGTTGACGGTTCCGGGTTTTTACGATGGTGGGGGGACTTATCGCATTCGATTTTCGCCGCCGACGCATGGGGATTGGACCTATCGCACCAGCAGCAACGCGGCGGAGCTGGAGGGGAAGAGCGGGCAGGTCCATGTGACGGCACCGACCGGGTCGAATCATGGGCCGGTGCGGGTGCATGACACGTTTCATTTCGCGTATGCCGACGGCACGCCGTATTTTCAGGTGGGGACGACGTGCTATGCGTGGACGCATCAGCCGGATGATCTCGAAGAGCAGACGTTGAAGACGTTGGCCACGTCGCCGTTCAACAAGATGCGGATGTGCATCTTTCCGAAGTCGTACACATACAACACGAATGACCCGGTGAACTATCCTTTCGTGCGCAAGCCGGACGGGAAGTTCGATCTCACGCAATTCGATCCGGCGAATTGGCAGCATCTCGAGCGGCGGGTGAAAGACCTTCAGAAGCTCGGCATTGAGGCGGATCTGATTCTTTTTCATCCGTATGATCGGTGGGGTTTTTCGGAAATGGATTCCGCGAGCGATGATCGGTATCTGCGGTATGCGATCGCGCGGCTGGGGGCGTATCGGAATGTGTGGTGGTCGCTGGCGAATGAGTATGACTTCATGATTCCGCCGCTGCGCAAGGGCCAGCGAGGGAACAAAACCGTTGCGGACTTTGACCGGTTTTTTTCGATCCTTCAAAAGGAGGATGCATTCGATCGGCAGCGCGCAGCATTCACCAGGCGTCAAAGATGTACGATCACACCAAGCCGTGGGTGACGCATGCGAGCATTCAGAAAAGCGACTTGACGCAGGTGATTGCATGGCGGGAGAAGTTTCAGAAGCCGATTGTGGTCGATGAATGCCGTTATGAGGGGAACATTCCGAATAGCTGGGGGAAGTTGACGGCTGCGGAGATGGTGCGTCAATTCTGGATCGGCACGATCTGCGGGGGCTATGTCGGGCATGGTGAAACGTTGCTTGATCCGCACGATATTTTATGGTGGTCGAAGGGCGGGGTGCTGCATGGTGAGAGTCCGCCACGGATCGCATTTTTGCGGAAGATGATGGAGGCGTTGCCGTTTTCGGAGATGACGCCGGTGCGCCTTGATCCGAATGTTTTTGTTTTGTCGAAGCCGGGGAGCGTGTATTTGATCTATGCGCTGAAAGAAGCATCGGCCAAGTTGCAGCTTGCAGGCGAGCGGGACTACACGGTCGAGGCGATCGACACGTGGCGCATGAAGAAGGAACTGTTAAAACCGGCCAAGGCGGGCGAGTTTAACTTCACCGCGCCTGCGCGGATTATTTGCTCCGTCTCACGGCGTCCAAGTAGGGTTGGGTTAAGCTCTTTCAAGCGTTGAATTATTTCGCCGGGGCGGAAGCGGGGGCGGTCGTGGGGGCCTCCGGTGCGGATGGACGATACGTTTTTGCTTCGTCGGGCGTCAGCTTTGACATGCTTTCGGTGTCGAAGAGTTTGAGTTCGCAGATGCTGGCCCAGGAGCCGTCGTCGAGGCCGGTGACGGTGATTCGGACATAGCGGACGGGGTCGCCGGCAAGGGCAAGTTTTTGCTGCTGCGTGGCGGCGGTGGTTCCGCGCTGATCGTTGAGTGGGGTCCAGGTCTTGCCATCAGCGGAGCCTTCGACGACATATTTATAGACTGCGCCGTCGTGTTCCCAGGTGATTTCACAGCCGCCGAGTGGCTGTGCCTTTTCGAGATCGATCTGCAACCATGCGCCCGTTGCCGCTCCGGCGTTGCACCAGCGGGTATCCGCATTGCCATCGACGGCGTTTTCGGGCGGGTTTCCGTCTTGCGACGCGGACGCTGTGGCGGTTTTTTTCAAGGCGAGGTTAGGCAGGTCAGTGGCCGCCCGCGCGATGCCGACGGTTGCGAGGATCGCGGCCACGACTGATAGGGCCAAGAGGTGACGTGAATAGTGCATTGAGTGCTCCTCCAAAAAAAATCAGGGCGACAAGACACCCGTTGAACTTTCGTAGCGGGCTGCTTTGAAATCGGCGTTGTCCGCATCATGCTAATCTTGTAGCACTCACCGGTCCATTGTCACTCGAACACTACGGTTCCAGCGAAATGGAACGCTGCGTTTCTCGACTGGAACTCTGGGGACCAAAGACTCGCAACCCTGAGAATATCCGACTTACTCCACGTCGCCACGCCCGTTCAACAGCAACGGTTGATTATACCGCAGCCGGTTGGCTAATAACTTGGCCGATCTTGATCCGATGACCATCCGGCGTTTTGATTCCGAACTCTCGCATGCCCCAAGGCTTGTCCGCAATGCCGTCAAGAGATTTGATGCCGGCAAGCTTGATCTGTGCGTGGAAAGTATCCACGTCATCGACTCGTAGATAGGCGAAGTAGTTATGGCAGCCGAGCTCACTGGGGTGCATATCATTTGGACACTCCCCAAGCATGATCATGCAGTTGTCCTTCTGGACGAAGATCCAGCCGCCAATATCGGATACGATCGAGAACCCCAGAACATCCACGTAAAAGCGAGCTGACGCACGCACGTTATGGACAGCAAGCACGTAGTGATTCTGCAGAATAGTAGGCATGGTTCACCTGCGTTGTAGCGGACCAATGGTCAATGGGCGTCACCGTGTCAACCAACTTTCACTTTATCGCCCGGCGGACGCCGCGTAAACCCCGCTTCATCGAATAAAGACCTGAGAATCGAGACGGCGAGATTTGAATAAGGGATATATTTCACGTCCACATTGTGCAACGCAAGAGAGGGGACCCAAAAAGGGATCAAGATTGGCGGGAAATCAATGCCACGATCTCACGGGTATCCACTTTCAAAAGGAACTATGAATCTTTGGATTATCCGTACCGGCATTTTTTCGATCATGCGTTAAACGCCGCCGCCGAAGTTTGGATCGTCCTTCGGCACCAGGTGGACATCTGCGCGGAGGCATGTCACGTAGACGCCGTCCTTGGTCCAAAATGCGGAGTTCGGTTCGTTCTGTTGGACGAAGACTCCGAAACCGTTCACCGGCTTCCTCCATACGACCGCACTGCCTTCGGGGGCTTTTGCCACGGCTTCCTTGAGTCCCCATGGCGAGTGAGTGGGGGCCGACGGACCATACCAGGCGGAGTAATAAACTTGGTCGCTGATAAAACCGTAGTCCTTGGTGAATCCCGTAATCCGGCCTGTGGCGTCGATCTGCGGCTTCATCAACGGTTGAATGGCTTTGTTCGTCGTCATGGACACCTGAGAAAACGGTGTCACGTCCACGTCGGGCGCACGGTAATGTGGGTGATCGTGATTGTGGGGAATTTGTTGTCGGAAAGCATGTCGATGAGCCATGGCACGAGGAACTTCACAATTTCTCCGGCGAGTTGTCCCGCCAGGTTGCTTCCAGGGTAGTTGGTCCTCTTGAGCGCATCGTCGACAGCTTTTTGTGCTTTGTCCGCCAACTCCTTCTTCTGGTCGTCGAGCGTTTTTTCCAGATTCTTCAGCCCTTCTTTGAAAAGCTTTGAGGACGAAATGCTGTCGGGCTCGATCAGGAACCAGTTGTAGTAATGGACGCGGATACCGACGGGGACGCCGTCCCAATAACCCGGCGGCTTGAGCGGGAGGTCGTCGGTCAATGCGCCCTTCCAGTCCTTGCCCAAAATCTTCATCCAGCCCGCGGTCACGTCGGTCGCGGAGGGCACTGAATCGTCGGGTGCGATCAGAGCGGGGACGATATTTCCGCGATAGTTCACCTTGATCGCCTGAGGCTCGTCGTTTCCGGTATTTGACAGGACGCTTTCGTCGGTCGCGACGGAACAGTAGAGGGGGTATGCGGACGTGTCGGCTGTGGAGCGTGGGTTGTACAGGAGCTGCAGGCGTTCGGTCGTTGCGACTTTGACGAAGTCCATTCCTTCAGGTACGTCCCATGAGCCGTAGGGAGTGCGCAATGCCTGAGTGAGATAGGTGATGAGTTTTTTCTGGGTCGCTTCATCAATGGGATCGTCTTTGCCGAAGAAATTTTTCTCGACGAGCTTTTCGTATTTTTCAATGAGGGCCATTGTGTGCGCGTGAGAGGTTGTCCGGGGATGTCGGCAAGCAATCGCTGCTTGAAATGCTTCAGAGCATTCGCTTCCAGCCCAAGTGTCTTGCCTACCGCATCCGCGAACAGCGGGATTTTTTTTTCGACGACTTGTTCCACGGCAGCCCCGATGAAGTCGATCAAGGCCTGCCCGTATTCGGAAAAATCATTGTCGAGTTCTCGAATGCCATTGAAGAGCATCCGGAGTGGAACCAGTCCGTACTGGGATGGACCGCGCAGTGCAACGGGGGCGGCAGTGCCCTGCACGAGGCTGGCTTGGGGAAGATTGCGTGCGGCGTTTGCGGCGAGAAAAGGCTCAATGGTGGCATTGAGCAACTGCTGGACACCGCTTTGCCGCAGGTCGGTTTCAAGGGCATTGACGGCGAGATGACTCAAGAGGGAAGTGGGGACCGGATCGCCGACGGCGGCGAACTTTTGTTTCAGAACGGCCGCCAGGGAGTTTGCGATGGCGAAGGCATCGGCGGGCAGGATCCCTATGCGCACCATCGTGCCCGCGAAGCGGTCGACAGAGAATTCCGCGATGTCGCCCGAGGAGTTCTGGACCTTGAGCGGTTGCATGCGTCACCTGTTCATGTCTTTATGATTCGTAATTCGCATAGAATAATCATGAAAATGAAATTTGCCAGAAGAATATGAATGAGCTTGGCTAATTTGGCGGGGGGATGCCGCATTGTTGAGGTCATGGTTGGCGGGTCGGTGGCTGCTCGCTGAAGACTTCTTTGGCGATGAGCAGGCCGTGGATGGTGGCGGGGAAGCCGGCGTAGAGGGAGATTTGCATGAGGAGTTCGACGAGTTCGGTTTGGGTCCAGCCGAGTTTGAGGGCGCCGTGAAGGTGGGCTTTGAGTTCGAGGGGGGAGTTGTTCATGGCGGCGAGGGCGGCGACGGTGGCGAGTTGGCGGGATTTGAGGTCGAGGCCGGGGCGGGAATAGATTTCGCCGAAGGCAAAGTCGCGGATGAGGTTTTTGAAGTCGGGGGCGATGTCGTCGAGTTGGGAAAGGACGTTGGGGGTGCCCCAGTCGGAGTGGATTTTGGCGAGGGTGTCGGTGCCGCGCTGGGAGCGGTCGTCGGTTGCGGGGATTTTGGGGGGCGTACTCATTGGCGTTCCTTCATGAAGGCTTCTACTTCGGCGCGGGTGGGGATGGAGGCGGCGGCTCCGGACTTCATGCAGGCCAGGGCGCCGGCGGCGTTGGCGAAGCGGACGGCCTGGGGGAGGGGCATGGCTTCGGCGAGTCCGACGGCGAGGGCGCCGGTGAAGGCGTCGCCGGCGGCGGTGGTGTCGACGACGGGGACGCGGAAGCCGGTGATGTGTTGGGCGAGGGGTTGGTGGCGGCCATCGTATTGGACGATGACGGCGCCCTGGGATCCCATTTTGAAAATGATGATGCGGGTGCCCCGGAGGAGGAGTCGTTCGGCGGCGCGGCGGGCTTCCTCCACGTTGCGGACGGGCATTCCGGTGAGGAGCTGCGCTTCTGACTGATTAGGGGTCAAGATATCTACATGGTAGAGTGATTCGGGAAGGCCTTCTGGAGGGGCGGGCGCGGGGTCGAGGATGGTCAGGACGTTGGAGCGTTTGGCGAGGGCGAAGGCGCAGGCGACGGTGTCGTGGGGGATTTCGAGTTGTGCGATCAGGACGGTGGAGGTTTCGATGGTTTTTCGCTGGGCGAGGAGGTCGGTGGCGGAGAGGCGGCGATTGGCGCCGTCAGCGACGACGATGGCGTTTTCGCCGTGGCGGTCGACGATGATCATGCGCGGTGCCGGTGGGGATGCCCCGGGTTTTGAGGACGGAGGTGGTGTCCACTTTTGCTTTTTCGAGTGCGGCGAGCATGTGGGTGCCGTAGACATCTTCGCCGATGCGGCCGATGAGTTTGGCACCGGGTGAGCGTTTATTCCAGAGGCGGCCGGCGGCGGTGGCCTGGTTGGCACCCTTGCCGCCGGGGGTTTCGAGGAGGTCCTGACCCATGACGGTTTGGCCCGGGGTGGGCATGACTTCGGTGCGGACGACGAGGTCCATGTTGAGGGAGCCGACGATGACGACGCCGGACTTGGGGCCCGCGGCGGACGCATGGCCGGGGCCGGTGGAGGGGAGGGCTTCGACGTTGTTGGAGCGGCGTCGGGAGGTCGCGGCGGGGAGTGCGGGGGGGGGGGGTGGGGCAACCGGGTGCTTCCTCGGCTTTTTGGGAGGGATGATGGTTTTGCGTGGGGTTTTACGCATTGGAGGTCCGTGGCGAAGTTGCGGAATGGTAGAAGGAATCGCGGCGGCAGAAGGCACGTCGGGTAATATTAAATATAGATATGTAGCTAGCTAAACTTTTCCACAATTCGGTCGAATTCATCAAGGGAGAAGTATTGGATGATGATTTTTCCGGTATTTTTCTTTTTGCTGGGGAAGATGCGGAGTTTTGTGCCGAGTTTTCGGGAGAGGTCTTGTTCCAGTTCAACGACATGGGGGCTTTTGGCGATGAGGGTACGGGTATGGGCGGAGACGGTGGTGGTGTCTTCTTCGGACTCCAGCGCGGCCGGCGGGGCGGTGATAAGCTCTTCGAGTTTTCGAACGCTCAGGCCGTCGGTGACGACGCGGTTGGCGTAGGCATCCTGTTGGGCGGGATCGGTCACGCCAGCGAGGACTTTGGCGTGGCCTGCGGAGAGGATGCCTCGGCCGACGAGGTCTTGCACGCCGGGGTTGAGGTCCAAGAGGCGTAGGAAGTTGCTGATGGTGGTGCGGTCTTCACCGAGACGTTCAGCGGCTTGTGCGTGGGTGAAGTGGAATTTATCGACGTAGGAGCGGTAGGCCTTGGCGCGTTCGATGGCGTTGAGGTCCTGGCGTTGGATATTTTCGACGAGTGCCCATTCGGCTTGGCGTTCATCGGTGGAATCCTGGCGGATGATGGCGGGAACGTGGGTGAGGCCCGCGAGTTTGGCGGCTTCGGTGCGGCGATGGCCGGCGACGAGTTGGTACGAGGGCTTGCCGTCGATGGGGGAGGAAGGACGGAGAATGACGGGTTGGAGGATGCCGGAGGCTTTGATGGAGGCGGCGAGTTCGCGGAGTGCGATGGGGTCCATGGCCGCACGGGGCTGATGGGGGTTGGGTTGGATGGAGGTGATTTCGACTTGGGTCAGCCGATCTTTGAGGTCAGCGTCGCTGGAGGAGGTTGGCTGGGAGGAGGCTTGAGGATGTTGCATCATCACGGGGGAAGAGATGAGCGACTTGAGGCCACGACCAAGGCGGGGGCGGTCTTTGGTGGTCATGAGAGAGACTCCATTCTCGAGAGAGGTTCCACGTGGAACGTTCTACTCTAGATGGGTCGCCTTGGTCAACTGGTTTTTGATCCAAACAAGTTCCACGTGGAACATTGCCTATCCGGTGAGCCAGACTCGGGATAATTTTCCCATGGGCAGCCAGCCTGCGCTATGATAGAGATTCATTGCGGGGGCATTCGACTCATCCACCTGCAAGGTAGGAATTTTCCCTGCCTCCCGGATACGACACGCCAAGTCGCTCACGATCTTCCCACCGAAACCTTGCTGGCGGAACTCCGGAAAAGTATAGACCCCCCCGATCTCAATCAACCGATGCAGTTCCAGATCAAACTTCGCAATCGCAACGACTTGCTTGTCGTGTTCATAGACGAACACGCGGCCCGCATCGACCCATGCGTCAAGATCCGCGTTGAACAAAATGCCCCGCTCCTCACGATATTGTTTTCGCCAACGATTCAATGTGGGCACATCTGATTCTTTCGCGAGTCGCACATTACTGTCGCTTGCACATGGTACGTTTTCCGGCAGTTGCATTACGGAATTGACCAGCCGCCGGGCGGGACTCTTCCGATGCACCAGTGGTAAAAGCACTGGGACCATCCATTCAATCGTCTCCGACGGCCCCGTAATAAAATCGATGGGAATCTGCTCGGCGGTGATAGCGGGCACCGACGCAATCGATGACAAATCGGATGCCGGTGCCACCCCCTTCACTTGAGAAGATAAATCAAGCACTGACAAGGTATTATCATCTAATACCCCATCCTTTTCCGCAGGTGCGGGCTCAACCGTATCTGTAGAAGCGGAATGCGTCTTTCCATTATCGGACCTTATCGCAGCAACCCCTCGATGCCGGATGTACATACAGAAGGCCGACGCCGTCACCGGATCGAGTGCCAGCACATCCGCGCAATGCGCCTTGGGCACGTACAGCATCGCGCCGGAAATCCTGCCGTCTAAATTTTGTATGTCTATATGTTCATTCGACAATTCATTGGAGGCGGCGACGATCAGGTGAAGATCGTTTCTCTGGAGTGGGGGGGTCTGCGCCAATCGCTCCCAGAAGTGCGCGATCAAATCCATGACGCCCTGCGACCGCGCATGCAGAAACGCCACCGCCGGCCCCGCCTTGTCCACGGGCAGCCGATACAACTGAAGCGGCGTACGGATCAACTCCGCTGATGTCGCAGGTTCACTCACCGAAGGGCGGCTCCAGCACTGCTTTCCCGGCATTCCGGCCGATTGAGAAAAGCAGGCACTCCAAGAATCAAAGCGCACGGTCCCCGAAGCGCTTGTGCGGGCCGCATTGTAACAATCGCGTGTCGCGAACAAAACGAATTCCGCTCACCGTTTTCGATGAATCCGCAGAAGCTCGCAAATGTGCACCATGTCCGGGGGCATCGCGGCCTCGAGGTGCATGCGCGTGAACTGCGTGGGATGGACGAATTGAAGCCGATGTGCGTGCAGGGCCTGACGTTCGATCAGCGGCTCTTCACTCGCGCTGCCGGCGGTCTTGGATTTTTGGCCTTCGATATCGCGAAGCGTGATCGCCTTGCCTCCGTAAGCGACGTCGCCGACGATCGGATGGCCGACGTGGGCACAATGCACGCGGAGCTGATGCGTGCGTCCGGTCTTGGGGAGGAGTTCGAGCAGGGTATAGCCTTTGAAGCGTTCCTTGACGACATAGACCGTCTGGGCCGGTTTGCCGATGTCGGTGCGAACGGCATAGCGTTCGCGAATTTTAGGATGGACGGCAAGGGGGGCGTCGATGAGGTCACTGTCGAGGTCCATTTCGCCGTGGACGAGGGCGAGGTAGGTTTTCTTGATGGTGCGGCGTTCAAACTGGCCGGCGAGGCGCCAATGGGCCTCATCGGTTTTCGCGATAAGGATAAGGCCGGTGGTGTCGCGGTCGAGCCGGTGAATAATGCCCGGGCGCCAGGGGTCTGAACCGACGGAGAGGGTTCCCTGGGTTTCTTGGGCATGCCAGAGAATCGCGTTAATCAGCGTGCCGCTCCAGTGTCCGCGAGCAGGGTGGACGATCAGCCCGGCCTGCTTGTTCACGGCAATAAATTGCGCATCCTCGTGCACGATGTCGAGCGGAATATTCTCCGGCAAGGATTCGAGCGGGACAATTTTCGGCAACGCCACGTTCACCACATCTCCCGCCCGCAATAATGTCGAGCTTTTTGCCGCACGGCCATTCACCATCACCCCGCCCGCTTTCACCATTTTCTGCAGCATGGCGCGCGACATATCGGGAAGACGATCGCGCAGGTACAGATCGACGCGCTTCTGCAAGTCGTGCTTGATGTCGAATTGCATCTGCTGCAGGACTTCTTCATCCGCGACTTCCGCGACGGCAACGTCCACAGCTTCCACAGCGACGGCCTCGGGAATAACCTCCACCGGGGGCTTCGCGGCGGCTGCATCTTCTTTTGAGGACGGTTTCTTTTTTCCACCAATGGCAGGTTTTTGTTTCATGATCCGAGCAATTGTAGCCGTTTGAGCGCTCCAACGCATTGCGGTCTCCATTCTTTCCGCCCGTGCGATCCCTTTGACTAACCTTCCACCTCGGCAGTAATCTAGTGACCATACGAGCGAAAATTTCCACGTTTAAAACAAATCGGAGGAATCATGAGCATTGTGAACAGATTGGCTGTCGGTTGCTTGGCGGCGGTCCTTGGGATGGCGGTGGTCGGCTGTGGCGAAAAGAGCCGGGCGGAAATGCGGCCGGATATGGATAAAGTTGTGTCCAATGAGCACGGACTGCAGAGCCGTGATTTGCGAGAAATGACCGATCGGATGGCTCCTGACATGCTCACCATTTCGGAGATCACGCAGAGCCCATATCGTGTCACGATTGTCGTAAAAGGCGTGCAGAACAAGACGGAAGACATGCCCGGCCGGAATATGGATATCTATGCTGCCCGCCTTGCCGGTCTTCTCAATCAGGCACCGACGCGCGACCGCCTGCTGTTCGTTGAAGAAAAAGCGACGCTTGAAAAACTGCAGAATGAAGAACTCGGCGGCACGCCGGGCACCGCGGCTCCGGGCGATACCCGCATCAAACCTCAATACGCCCTCTACGGCACCTTCTAGTCAGAGCCGATTGGATCCGCGCCACCACCGACGGTCCCCTTGCCGAACGTGGCCGTCGGAGCGGTCGCCCACGCCCGCGAGGTGGCGCCGGCAATCGTCGCGATGGCCAGGACCGCCAGGACGGCCAGGACGGCCAGGACCGAACCCGGACACCTCGCAACGCGTCGCGACCCCGGCGGCACCGACTCGATCCTGGTCATGCCCCCATCGAAGAGGGAGTGTACGCCCGGCGCCAAGACCGGCAGCCGCCCGCTGCCAGCCGCCGGTGCGCCGCTTCTGGGTTCAGCTCATCCGCCGGTATCGCCACACGCACAGCGGGATGAACACGACCAACAGTCCGGCGATCCAGGCCGCCGCTCCTCCAAGCGAGCTCGGCACGCCGCCGTGAAGCGCATAGGAGCGCGCGGTGTTCGCCGTCAGCGTCACCGGGCTCACCTTCGCGAAGGCCTGCAGCCAGTGCGGCATGCTCGAGACCGGCACGAACACCGAGCTGGCGAACACCAGCGGGAAGATCACGACGAAGCCGGCCGACTGGGCCGCCTCGGCGCCGCGCACGGTCAGCGCGACGAACGCGAAGATCCAGCTCAGCGCGAAGCCGAAGGCGCTGACGATGGCCACGGAGGCCAGCGCTTGCAGCAGCCCGGCGTGGAAGCGAAAGCCGATCAGGTAGCCCACGACGATCATCAGCCCGATGATCAGGACGTTGCGCACGAGGTCGGCCACCGTGCGCCCGATCAGCACGGCCGATCGCGTCATCGGCATCGAGCGGAAGCGATCCACCACCCCGCGCTCCAGGTCCTCGGAGAGGCCGACCGCGGTCTGGGTCGCGCGGAATGCCACCGACTGCACGAAGATGCCGGGCAGCAGGAAGTCGATGTACTTGACGCCGTGCAGCGAGCCGCGCACCGCGCCGCCGAACACGTAGGCGAACAGCAGCACGAACATGATCGGCTGGATGGTCGAGAAGATCAGCAGCTGCGGCTGGCGGATGAAGTGGCGCAGGTTGCGGCCGGTGACCACGCGCGCGTCGGTGACGGCCGAGCGCAGCCCGCTGCAGCGAGGGGCGGTGCAACGCGCAGCGACCGCCTCGCGCGACGGTCGGCTGCGGCGCTGCGCGCGCGTCGCGGACGCGGCCGGCGCCGCCCTGCGGACGCCTCCGGGCCGGCGCCGTCCTCGCTCGGCGGCGCGCCGGTGAGCTGCAGGAACACGTCGTCGAGCGTCGGCCGGCGCAGCCCGAGGTCGCTCACGCCGATCCCCGCATGACGCAGCGCCGAGGCGGCGTCCTCGATCAGCTCCAGGCCATCGCGCGGCGCCGGAAGCGTGAGCTGGTCCAGCCGCTCGCCCGGCTCTGGGTCGCCGCAGCCCACCCGGCCAGCACCGACAGCGCCTCGTCGCGACGTGGCGGCGCTGGTCAGCTCGACCTCGAGGATCTGCCCGCCGACCTGATCCTTGAGCTCGTTGCCTGTGCCCTGGGCGATCACCCGCCCGTGATCGATCACCGCGATCCGGTCGGCGAGCTGGTCGGCCTCCTCGAGGTACTGGGTCGTCAGCAGGAGCGTCGTCCCCTCGCGGACGAGCTCGCGCACGATCGCCCAGATCTCGTTGCGGCTGCGCGGATCGAGCCCGGTGGTCGGCTCGTCGAGAAACAGGATCCGCGGACGCGTGAGCAGGCTCGAGGCGAGGTCGAGCCGGCGGCGCATCCCTCCGGAGTACGTGCGTGCCGGTCGGTCGGCGGCGTCGGCCAGTTCGAAGCGCTCCAGCAGCTCGCCGGTCCGCCGGCGCGCCTCGGCCGGCGAGAGGTCGAACAGCCGGCCGAACATCTGCAGGTTCTCCCGCCCGGTGAGGATCTCGTCGACCGCGGCGAACTGTCCGGTGAGACCGAGCAGCTGGCGAACCGCCGCGGCCTCGTGCACCACGTCGCGCCCGAACACCTCGGCGCGCCCCGCGTCGGGCGTCAGCAGGGTCGCGAGCACTCGAACCAGCGTGGTCTTCCCGGCCCCGTTCGGCCCGAGCAGCCCGAACACGGTCCCCTCGGCCACCTCGAGGTCGACCCCCGCGAGCGCGACCGTCGCGCCGAAGCGCTTGGTCACACCCTCGACGCGGACGGCCGACGCAGAGGACTGCAGAGTTGGGGTCAACCAGGTCCCGGCGTGGCCGGTGAACTCGATCACCTGCTGGAAGGTGGAGCGGTTCGTCCAGCGCATCGTGAACGGGATCAGTCCCGGGATGAACGTGATCCGCTCGGCGGTGGCGCTCGAGTGCCAGCTCGAAGGGTTCGGGCCCTGGCTGCCTTGACAGCTTGACCGCCGCGGCCTGGATCGCCGCCCACAACGACGGCTCGGCAGCGCCTTGAGGCTGCCGTTGCCGCAGTAGCGGCGGCTGTACGGGCCGCGGACCTTCATCCCCAGCTCGGTGCGCAGGTCCTTGGACACGTACCCGAACCAGCCGGGATCGAACGACGGCGTGGAGCTGAACGGAGCATGCTGCGCGAGGTTGCTGGTCAGCGGGCCCAGCACCGGTCGCATGACCGCCGTGGCGATCCCGTCCCAGGCGGTGTCCATGACCGCGGCGCCCGGGCGCGTCGATCCGCCCGTCGAGGTTCAGGTCGATGCGGCTCGCGCCCTGGCTGCGCCAGCGGTCGATCAGCGCAGCGGCCCGCGCCGCGAGCTTGCTCGGGGCCGGTCCGCCGTCGAGGACGCGCCTGATGATCGGCCAGACCTCGATCACGCGCAGGTCCTCGGTCGCGGCGCGGTTCATGATCGAGACGTCGTTGTTCTCATGCATCCCCTTGGTGAAGCCGCGGTAGAGCTGCACGCGGTGGACCGCGCCGTAGCCGTAGTTGTCAGAGGCCGCTCCCCAGCCCGGCGCCGGCTTGTTGTTCCAGTTGGTGAGGATGTCGGAGCGCGGCTCGATCATGTGCGGGTGGCGGTTCAGCGGCAGCCAGCCGCGCCAGTCGTACTTGCCGGTTCCCAGCGCCGGCAGGCTCGGGTCGGTGCCCGGCGCCATGATCGGCAGCCGGCCCGGAGGAGAAGTAGGCGATGTGCTTGCTGTCGATGTAGGGCCAGTTGAACGTCGTCCCGAAGTGGTTGACCGCCTGGAAGAACTGCTGCGGGGAATGCACCTCGTTCGAGTCGAGCGCGCTGAGGGCCAGCTCGCCATCGGGCTCGTCGCCGCGCGTCGAGCGGTCGAGCGCGACGGCGTACGGCCGGCCGTGGACCGTGACCGTCCCGCTGACCGGGCCGTGGACGGTCTCGTAGAAGCTTCAGCTCGCGCGCCGGCTGGCCGCCGCCGGCTCCGAGCAGGCCGGCGTCGAACAGCTGCATCGCCCGGCAGCGGCCCTTGTAGAGGTAGTGCGTGGAGGCGCGCGTGGGGCGTGCTCCCGTCGGGGTTGCACAGCTGCTCGAGGAACTGCTGCTCGTTCTGGGAGTCGGCGCTGGTCAGGCTCCAGGCGAAGTCGCGGCCGCGGCCGATGAACACGTACGGCGCGATCGGCGCGATGATCCCGCGCGCGTCGATGCCGCCGCCGTGGAGGTCGCCCTGCATCACGATCTCGGGGTAGTAGTAGCCGAGCTGCGGGCCCATCACGGCCAGCGGATGACCGTCGGCCGAGTGCTTGGCGCCGGCGATGATGAAGTTCGAGGCCAGGCGATGCGAGGCCGCGTGCGCGGTGGCCGCGGCGGTCTGCGGAGCTGCTCTCCGAGCCGGGGTCGATCACCATCGCGCCCGGGGTCGGGCCCGTTGGGCACGCCGTCGTAGGGGAACGGCTTGCTGATCGTCGTCGGCGCCTCGGGATCGTTGACCTCGCGCAGGTCGCGGAACACCTTCAGTCCCGGCCTTGCGCCCGAGCCGGCGCTCGAGGCGGGCCAGGAAGTCGGAGTTGGCGACCTCGTTGCCGCCGCCGTTGCCGAAGATCGAGCCGATGAAGGCGAAGCCCGCGATCGCGTCGGTCAGCTTGGCGTGCGGCAGCTTCGGGCCGGCCTGGGCGGGCGAGGCCTCGTAGGCGTTGATGCCGTCGACCCAGTTCTGGAGATCGCGCAGCACCTGCCGGCCCTGTCGCGCCGGCCCGCCGGAGCACGTTCTCCTGCTTGGCGACGAAGTGGATCGTCTGCTGGCTCGGCGTGAACGAGCGGGCCGAGGTGACGAGGCCGAACGGGTTGATGCCCGGGCACGTCGAGCGTGGCCAGGTAGGCCGGGCCGAGGCCCTCGAGCAGCAGCAGCCCGCGATCCTCGGCCGCCACCCATCCCGAGCCGAACATCACGTCGGCGCGGGTCTTGCCGTAGATGTGCGGGATGTCGTTGCTTGTCGCGCAGGATCTGCAGCCCCGGCTCGGCCGGTCTGCTCGCGCCGGACGATCGGACCGGTGACGCCGAACTTCTCCGACAGGTAGTAGCGGCTCAGGTCGGCGGTCGTGACGTGGCCCTGCGAGCGGCGTGAGCGCGTTGTAGAGCTCGCCCTGATCGGTGGAGTACTGGTTGGCCGGCAGCGCCGCCGAACTCGCCGGGCGCCAGGATGTTGAACGCCGGCCCGGAGAAGTCGACCCGCGCCCCGGCGGGGGCCACCATCAGCACAACGCGACAAGCGTCGCTACGACGCCTCCAGCGAACGTTCGCACCATGGCACTCCTCCTCTACCGTCAATCCGCAGATCTCTTCGGCGGCGCGCAGCGTAGCACCGAACGGCGGCACCACAGCGAAACGGGAGCTGCCGTCTCGGTTACGAGGACGGCGGCTCGCCCAGCAGCCGTCGCTTCTGCACCTCGAACTCCTCGGGCGTGAGCACGCCGCGATCACGCAGGTCCGCGAGCCGCTCGAGCCCGGCCACGGAGTCGAGCGGGTCGGGCGCCGCCGCGGAGCCACCGGCGGTCCCGATGATCGTCGCCCGGCCGCCGAGCAGCTGCTGAAGGGACTCGCCCAGCTTCTCGCGGTCACCCCCAGCCTGCTGCTGAGCCTTCGCCACGTCCTGGAGAAATCAGCCGACGTCGGGACCCGGAGCGGGGACCGGGCTGTCCTGGGTGGACTGGACCGCCCACGTCAGGCCGGCGGCCGTATCAGCGTTGGCCTCCTTGGAGAAGTGTCCACCGAAGGCGCCGGCGTGTTCGGAGAAGTCGACCATCAGCTTCTCGTGGTCCTCGGGATCAAAGAGCACCCAGATCCGATCGTCGGCTACCGGGGTCTGGGTCTCCCAGAAGCGAAGCCGGCCTTCCCACTCGAAGCTCGGCTCATTGACCGGCTCGACGCGAATTCGGACCTTCGCTGCGACCTCGTTGTTCCAGCTGGTCTCATTGCCGGAGCTCATGCTGAACCCGTGCTTGCCCGCCTCGAGCACGACCGCCACCGCCGATGGCCATGGGCTTTTAAGGATCCTGGCGCGTCTTCCGAGAAGGTCGGCCCAGCACGCCGACGACCCTACCACCGCCGCTGATCTGTCCCTGCTTGTCTAGGCGAACGGGGGATCTTGCCCGTTTACCGCTGGCCGGCGACGGTCGCCGAGAGGGTCGTGTTGCTCGCGCGCTTGAGCGTCACGGTCAACGTCACCCGGCGAGCCCCGTGGCGGACCCGGGTGAGTGCACAGTGCGGCCACGGCAGTGGTGATCGCGGTGGCGCTGATCGAGCCGTTGGCCGACACGGTGATGTGCAGCACCTTCTTCTGCCCAACGATCCTCGCCACCACGTTGTGCTCATCGGACAGAACGCCGAGCTCCACGGGCGCCGAGCCGGTGATCGTCACGGTGCTGCAGTTCAGAGAGCCGGGCGCGAAGCCGTAAAGATCCCCGACAGGGCAGGGAGCGCGGGCACCTGGTTGCCGTTGCATTTCGCGCTGAACGCGCTGGTGGCGATCAGGCTGGTCGACCGGGATACGGTGACCGTCGTGCCGGGGGGCGCCGTCTCGGAGTGGGCGGACAGCAGCTTGACGACGATCCGGACGTGAATCGGGGCTTGGGCGCTTGGGCGCTTGTGCTTCTTCGCGCGGGCATCCGACGCCGTCCGCGGCGCCGCCGCAGCTCCGCGCCCGAGCAGGCCGCGGCGTGGACGACGTCGCTGATCACCGCCGGATCGTTCAGCTCGGTGCCGGTTCCGGAGAACGGACTGCAGATCAGCTTGAGGACCGTCTCGAGCGTCTGCTGGTGGAACGTGTTGCCCTGGTAGCGCGCGGTCGACCCGAGATTGGCGCTGACGCCGAAGGCGCTCGAGCGGCCGACGATTCCGTCGTTCGGGAAGTAGTAGCCCGACGGATCGGGCGCACTGCACACGGTGCCGGCATAGGTCCACATCGGCACTCCCGGGGCGAGAGGTTCGCGTTGTCGGCCGTTCTGGCTGACTGGGTCAGGTCGGCCACCGCGCCCGATCCCATGTGCGAGAGGATCAGCTTGGCTGCGGATTCAGACCCGAGGCAGATGACGCCGCTGCACGGCAGTCCGGCCGCGCCCTCGACGAGATCGGCGCCGAAGCTCCCGTCGTGCGGCGAGCCGATCGTGAACAGGCCGACGCTCGCGGCGCCGTACCGTGAGATGGCGATCCGCGACAGGATCCCGCCCATGCTGTGACCGACGAGCAGCGCCGGCGCCTTGACCACCGTGGCGAGGTAGTGGGCGAGGCTGCGCGCGTTGCCGTCAAATGCGGCGTGGTTGTCGATCACCGCGCCGGAGCCGCTGCGCGAGGAGACCACGTAGACCTTGTGCCCGGCCCTCTGGAGCGCTGAGCACATCGCCGCCATGCTGCCGACGGAGTTGCAGTTGCCGCCCGGGCTCATCCCGGGCGTCGAGTCGTCCAAGCCCGTGACCAGGACGACCGGCGGCCCCGGGATCGGGTACGCACCGCGCGCTTGAATGCCGCCCCGGAAGCCGTCGCCGCCGACCAGAGCACGACCGCCGCGATCAGGACGGCAGTCAGCCCGCGGGGGGCGGCACTCCGAACATCCATCGGGCGATCGTAGTGTGGGCCGCACGCCCGCGTCAACGTGTGGCCCACTCCGCGGCCGTCATCCCGTGATCTGGAACGTGCCCTGCTTGGATCCGCCACCGCTCGGTGTGGCGGTGAGCTGGTAGCTGCCGCGGCCGAGGTTATGGCCGCCGATCTTGCCGTTGAAGTTGAAGCTGTTGGCCCGGCGGCCCGGTCTTGGTGATCTTTCCTGACACGCGCGGTCAGCCGTGTGCAGCGCTTGTGCTTGCGGTTGTTCTTCGTGGGCTTGACGCAGCGGCCGTTGACCTTGCGGCCGGCGTCCTGGCGCTTGAGCGTGAACGTGACGTTCGCCGCGGCTGTGAGCTTGTAGCTGACGTGCAGATTGATCGCGCGCCGGCAGCGTTTGTTGTGCTTGTTCTTGGCGGTGGACTTGACGCACTCGCCGTTGACCAGTCGCCCGGCGATCGAGACGCTGCTCGGTGAGATGCGCAGTTTCGACAGCTGCGACCCGCCGCCGCCGGTGTGGTGGCTTGGCCACCGTGACGGCATGGGTGGTTGCGGCCTGCGGTCCGCCCTGGTTGCTGACGGTCTGGCCGGTGAACACCTGCGCGAGCGACGTGCCGGCGCTGTTGGTGACCGTCAGCCGAGCCGGTGTAGGTGCCCGGCTGGGTGTAGACGTGCGAGGTGGCCGGGGTCGTGGTCGTCGCGCTCTGGCCGTCCCCGAAGTCCCACCGGTAGCCGGCGATCGACCCGACCGGGCTCGAGGAGGCCGACCCGTCGAAGCTCGACGCCTGGCCGGCCGGCGCCGCGGTCACCGAGAACGCCGCAGCTCGGCGCCTGATCGGGCGTGATGGCAATCGCGGTGGGCTGCGTGCCGAGCGGGGATCGCCGTCCCGGCCGTGTTGGTGGCGGTGTTGATCGGCGTCACCGAGTCGCCGACCTCGTTGGCGACGTAGACGGTCTTGCCGTCCGGCGTGACGGCGATCCCTTCGGGACCCGCGCCGACGGTGATCGCCGTGCCCGGCGGTGTTGGTCGCGGTGTTGATCGGCGTCACCGTGTTGGAGCCCGTTGTTGGCGACGTAGGCGGTCTTGCCGTCCGGGGTGATCGCCACCCCGAACGGGTTGGGCGCCGACGGGGATCGCCGTCCCCGGCGTGTTCGTCGCGGTGTTGATCGGCGTCACCGTGTCGGCGTTGAAGTTCGCGACGTAGACGGTCTTGCCGTCGGGAGTGATCGCCAGCGCGAACGGGCCCGTGCCGACGGGGATCGCCGTCCCCGGCGTGTTCGTCGCGGTGCTGATCGGCGTCACCGTGTTGGCGGCGTAGTTGGCGACGTAGGCGGTCTTGCCGTCGGGAGTGATCGCCACGTCGCCGGGGTGCGTGCCGACCGGGATCGCCGTTCCCGCCGTGTTCGTGGCGATGGTGATCGGCGTCACCGTGTTGTCGTCGTTGTTGGCGACGTAGGCGGTCTTGCCGTCCGGAGTGATCGCGATCCCTCTGGGGGCCTTCCCGACGGGGATCGCCGTCCCCGGCGTGTTGGTCGCGATGCTGATCGGCGTCACCGTTCGGCGTCCGTGTTGTTGGTGACGTAGGCGGTCTTGCCGTCGGGCGTGATCGCCACGCCGAGCGGGCCGCCGCCAACCGGGATCGCGGTCCCCGACCGTCGTGTTGGTCGCCGTGCTGATCTGCGTCACGGTGTTGCCGCCGAAGTCGGCGACGTACGCGGTCCAGCCCGACGCCGACGAACGCCGGGCCCGCGAGCGCCGCCTGCACGCCCACCAGCCAACCCCAACAGACCGGCAACCGCCATCGCCCGCCGCCGCATCCCTAGCCCCCCTTGAACCCGATACCCGAATGCCCAGCAGGAGCCATGCTAACCCAACCGGGGACCCCGGGAGTCAGACCGGCTGGGATCGAACTCGGGCGGCGGCCCGGCCGTCCCTTGAGCGATCCTCGGCTACCGACCGCGGCGCGCGAGGAAATCGGCTTCGGCCTGCCCCAGCGGCGTCGCGGGCTCGGCGCCGTGCAGATACTCGGCCGCGATCGCGCCCCAGTCTGCGCCGGCGCGCAGTTGCTGCAGCACGATCGCGACGATGCCGTGCATTCGCCGGATCAGGACTGATTCCGGCGGCACGGTGAACTGGTTGACCTGCGTCCTGATCGCGGCCCGCTGCTCGCTGTCGAGCGCTCGCGATCGCGGCCTCGACGTTCGTGGCCGGACGAGAATCGACGCTGCGCCCGGCACGGCGTACCACTTGATCGCCCGTCGCATCAGCCTCAAGGCGAGGTCGGCGTCGACCGAGTCCGCCCGACCGCCGGGCAGATAGCCGCCGGCGACCAGAGCGGCTTTCAGACCGGTCGCGTCCTTTTCGCGGACCGCGAGCGCGATCGCTCGCTCCTGCGGCCACACGGCCGGCGTCGACGTCGCGAAGCAATCCGAAGTCCAGGAAGCAGACCCGGCCGTCGGGACGCAGCAGGTAGTTGCCGGGATGCGGGTCGCCGAGAGCGATCCGGTCGCGGTACAGCAGACCGAAGAAGAACCGGAACACGATCTCCCCGTAGCGGTCGCGCTGCGCCTCGTCGGCCCGGCGCACCGCCTCGAAGCTCTCCCCCTCGATGTATTCGGACACCAGAACGCGCCGGGTCGAAAGGTCCGTGTAGACGCGCGGCACGCGGATGAACGGATGACCGCGCATCAGCCGCTCGATGCGGCGCTGGTTCTGGGCCTCGAGCTCGTAGTCGAGCTCCTCCCCGATCCGCTCGCGCATCTCCGTGGCCAGCGCCTTCGCGTCCAGTCCGGGGGCCAGCCGCTTGACCAGCGGCAGCAACATCATCGCGTTGCGCAGGTCGGTCTCGACCGCCTCCGCCACCCCGGGATACTGGACCTTCGCGACCACCTGCTCACCATCGAGGGTCGTCGCGCGATGGACCTGGCCGATCGAGGCCGCGGCAAACGCATGCTCGTCGAAGTCAGAGAACACACTCGCGAGCGGCGCGCCGAGCTCCTTGCGCAGCAGCTTCTCCAGCCGCGCGAAGGGCACCGGCGGGATGCCGTCGCGGAGCGTGGCGAGCTCGCGCTGCAACTCGTCCTGCTGCTCCTCGGCGAGGCCATCCAACTCGACCATGGAGATCATCTGACCGATCTTCATCGCCGCGCCGCGCATCTGACCAAGCTGCTCGACGAGCTCGTGCACCAGGGCTGCGGTCCGCTCGTTCTCGGCGGCCGCGGCGCGCTCAGGCGTCCGGACCCGATTGGCGGCTCGCATCCCGGCCCAGCGCACGCCCTGACCCGTCACCAACCCGCCGACCCGGGCCGTCCGCGCGACCCGGCCGGTCGGCAGCTTCTTTGCCTCCGGCGGCGGATCATGGGCCTGCGCGCTCATGAACCGAGGCTAGCGTCGCTGCTGGCGGTGACGCGCCCGCCAGCGAGGCTCGGTCGCTAGCCGAACGCGGAGCGCACTCGCCTATCGGTCCGCGATGCTCCCGGCAGCCGGCGCCGCCGGGCGCCATCCTGTCGGCCTGTCTCGACATCCGAGGTTTGCGACTCGATGGCCTCAGCGTCAGCGGTCGCCCAGCTGAGCCGTTCGATCAAGTGGTCGGCGTAGTGGTCGGTGGTGAGGTTGTCGACGATGATGCGTTCGCTGAGGGTCCAGCGGCGCGGCTCGCCGTCGGCGTGGACTGCCTCGACGATGATTCTGGGCATTGCGTTCCTTTCACGCATGACAGGTCACTCCGTTGGTCTGTTGGTCTGGACCTCGCACGGCTACCGATACCGTTGACACCGGTTCTCGGCGTTCGCTCGTGACAGCTTCAGGTCAGTCAGACCACGCCGGGGAGCAACATCGCCACGACCGCGCCCAGGCTGTGTGGGACACGGCTTGCCCCACGGACGCCGGGCTTCTGTTCGCAGGCGGGCTCACGACCGATCACGTTAGTCATCTGCCGGTGTATTGTCAAGTAACTTGGGTGACATACTGTTATACGCACCTGAGGTGTAGATTTGCGCTGACCGACGCACTCGAACAGGACTTTGAGGAAGGGGCGGTGGAGATGAAAGCGACCACAGCGAGGACCCTTCGGGCCGGCTGGAAGAGGCGCCGGCGATTCGCGTTCGCGGTGCTCGCTGCGGCGTTCCCGGTGGCCGCCGCGGGCGCCACCACGCCCAACGTCGTATCGAACGGCAGCTTCACCGCTGGATTGGCCCACTGGTCCAAGAAAGTGGTGTCCCGGGGCCAGAATGGGGCCGGCTATCCGCGGATCGCGGTCGGCGCGCTGAACTCGACTGCGAACGGGGAGACGTGGTCCTGGATGCAGAAGTGCGCTCGCTCGCAGGGCAGCAGGCCGTTCGCATTCATCGACGCGCCCGGCGGGGCCGACGGCTACATCCAGCAGCAGCTGAAAGTGCCGCGGTCCCCCGGCAAGCTGAAGTTCCGGACCTGGGGCAACCTGCAGCCGACGCAGGTGACGGTCAGCATCGTCGCCCACGGCCAGGTCCACCGGGTGCAGACGTACTCGCCACCGGCTCTGCAGGGCAACCGAGCCAACGGCTGCTCGGGCAAGCGACCGGTGACCAAGTCAGTCAACGTCCTCGCCTACGCGGGCAAGACCGTCAGGCTGCGGATCGAGGCGACCTCGACGGGCTTTGCCGGCACGATCGCCGATTTCGACGGCTTCTCGCTGAAGCGCCGCTAGCTCAGCCCGGTCACGGACCGAACGTGGTGTTTCCTACCTCGCTCTCGTTGGCGGGTCCTGTGAGCGCCTCGTTGTGGCCGCCGGCCACCGACGTCGCGCTGCCAGTCGCGCTGTTGGTGAGCCCGCCGCTGATCGAGCCGCTGGCTCCGTTCGCCTTGTTGCCTCTCCCTCCTGCGACCGCGTCGGCGAAGGGCGTCGAGAACGTGGTGCAGCTGTTGGCGTACGGATTGGGGCCAGCGCCGGTGAGATTCGAGCAGCCGCCGAGAATCGAGCCGTACTGCTCAGAGGCATCGTTGAAAATCCCGCCGCCGACCGAGGCGAACACACCGGCTGCGAGGTTGTTGTCTCCTCCTGTGACCGAAGCGTGATCGCCTGAGGCACTGCTGCTGCTCCCGCCGCTGACCGAGGAGTCGTTGCCCGAAGCGATGTTGCTGTCGCCGCCGCTGACCGACGCCGCGGGTCCGACCGCGGAGCCTGACTCCCCGCCACTGACGGAGGCGTAGTTTGCTGAGGCCGTGTTGGCGTAGCCGCCGCTCACCGAGCTGGCGTTGCCGCTGGCTGTGTTGCCAGTGCCACCACTGACCGACGCGTCTTCACCGCTGGCGGTGTTATGTACGCCGCCGCTCACCGACGCCTGCTGACCGCTGGCCGTATTTTCGATACCGCTGGTGACCGATGCGCCATAGCCGCCCGCGGAACACTCGTCACATCCACTGATCGTCGCGTCATCTCCGGACGCCTGGTTTTCGAAGCCGCCGCTGACAGATGTATTGCGGGCGCTGGCGATGTTGAGCCAGCCCCCGCTGACCGTCGGGGAGTAGCCGGGCGTCTCACAGTAAGTGAAGGTCGATGAGAAGCTTCCAGCGCCGGCACCACCTGCACGTTCAGTCCACTCAGGCGGATCGTTGGCTTGCCCGCCACGCCGCTGGCAATGAATGAGATGTGCGGCAGGATGGAGAGCAAGGTGTGCTGATCGACCGCGCTGGCCGGCAACGCCACCGCCGTGTTGCCGGTCGAACACGACGTGGCCGATCCATTCGACGTCACGAGGTTGTCCGGAACCTCGTAGAACTTTGAGTGGCGGTCCTCCCGCCTCGTCCGCTCTTGTTGGGAGCGTTCGTGGTTGCCAAACCAAGTCCGTCAGGACAGGAGGACCGCCATGAAGAAGGTATCCGGACCGCAGGTCGTCACGACCACGCAGGCGTCGGAGTTGCCGCTGCCTGCGGAGATTCAGGAGGCGCTCGGCGAGCTCGTCGGGGCAGCGAGGGAGGGACTGCTCGCGCTGAGCGTCGGTCTCGGCCTGGGCGTCGTGCATCAGTTGATGGAGCGCGAAGTCGACGAGGTCGTCGGCCCGAAGCACAAGCACAACCCCGACCGGACGGCGAAGCGTCACGGCCACGAGGACGGGTCGATGACGCTCGGCGGCCGGCGCGTCTCGGTCAGTCGTCCGCGGATCCGGACGGCCGACGACGAGCACGAGCTGCCCGTTGCCAGCTACGAGTACTTCGCTGATCGTGACCCGTTGACCCGGGCGGTGATGGACCGGGTGCTCGCCGGCGTCTCGACCCGCAAGTTCGCGGTCGTCGGCGAGCCGGTCGGCGAGGACGTCGAGCAGGAAGCGAGCTCGACGGGCAAGTCGACGGTGTCAGAGCTGTTCATCGAGCGGACTCGCACCGCGCTCTCAGAGCTGATGGCGCGCCGGCTGCACGACACGCGCCTGGCGGTGATGATGCTCGACGGGCTCGAGATCGCTGAGCGCACGCACGTCGTCGCGCTCGGGATCTCGACCGAGGGAGTGAAGATCCCGCTCGGGCTGTGGGAAGGCTCGACGGAGAACGCGACGCTGGTCGGGATGCTGCTCTCAGACCTCGTCGACCGCGGCCTCGATCCTGAGCAGGGGATCCTGTTCGTGATCGACGGCGGCAAGGCGCTGCGCAAGGCGATCAAGGACGTGTTCGGCGAGCACGCGCTCGTGCATCGCTGCCACCGCCACAAAGAACGCAACGTCACCGACCTGCTGCCCGAGCGAGACCGGCCCAAGGTCCTCGTCCGGATCCGCGGCGCGTGGGCGCTGAGCGACCATCACCTCGCGCACGAGCGACTCGAGCTGCTCGCCTCAGACCTCGACCGCACCTGGCCCGACGCCGCCGCCTCACTCCGCGAAGGGATGCACGACACGCTGACGCTGATGCGGCTCGGGATCGATGGGCAGCTCTCAAAGACGCTGTGCTCGACGAACCCGTGCGAGTCGATGATCGAGATCGTCCGGTACACGCAGCGCAACGTCAAGCGCTGGCAGGACGGTGACATGCGCAAGCGCTGGACCGCCGCCGGGATGCTCGTCGCCGAGCAGCAGTTCCGCAGGATCATCGGCTACCGCGACCTCGCCAAGCTCGTGATCGCGATCGAGCGTCACAGCATCCTCATCGCCAACAACAACCGCGACCATCACGAGACCCGCGAGCCCGTTACCGTGTGACCGTCAATCCGTGAGGATCGCCAACGAAGTTCCACGACGATCCGGACAACCTCGACGTCACCGGCCCTGCGCTCACCGGCACACACAAGTTCACCTGCGCGGCCAGCGCCGAGCCGGCACCGGCCAAACTGAACACGCCGACCATCACGCCCACCACTCCAAACCGCCGCATGAGCAGCCCCTCTCTCCTGGTGAAGCCTCTCCAGCAGCAGCCGATCATCAGCGCAATGTCGCCGACCGACGACCGCCACCCCGATCCCGGCAGGCTAGACGCTCACATCCCTGGACGCTGGACTCATCCCCGCCGGGGGGCCCACCCCGCTGCGCTGCCGCTTCCGCTGCCGGGCTGCCGCCCGAAGCGGGGTGAACCCATGTGCGCGGTCAGCGCGCCTAGCGCATCAGCGCCGGCCCCGCCGGATCGCGAGCTATCGCAGCTTGTAGCCGACCCCGACGATGTTGGCCTGCACGGCGGCCTCGGTGGCGGTGGGAGGCACGCCGATCGGTCATCACGCCCTCGAAGAACTCGCCGTCGGTGGTGCCCTGGTCGCCGCCTGAGCCGAGGATGATGGCTCCTTCCTGGCGCATCGGCGAGTATCCCTTGCCGGGAGGGGTGGGTCCGCCGTAGAACGTCGTGAGTCCGCCGGTGGTGGCGTTGGCGCCCTTGATCGTGAACGTCCTGGCGCCGGGGTTGTCGAGCATGCCGGTGACGAACGGGTAGGGCATCGCGAGGTTGTGAGATGTCGCGGCGCAGCACCATCCGTCGCCGGATTGGAACGACCCTCCGATGAAGGCGGTGGGGGCCTCCGGCGTCGGCGTCGTGGTGCCGGTCATGAACATGCCGTTCTCGAGGTCGGCCTGAACCCACGGGCCCCCGCCGGGCCCGCAGGCGTCCCAGCAGTCCCGGCTGAAGTTCAGCGCGTCCATCGTGCCGTTGCCGTTGTCGGTTCCGGCTACCTCGGAGTTGCCGAAGTCAAAGCAGCAGTCGCTTCCCGAGTAGGTGCCGCCGAAGACGCCATAGACGCTCTCGGCCTGTCCGTTGACCGCGACCCCCTTGGCCCGGACGTGACCGTTGTTGTAGGCCGCCCCGCGATTTTCGATGCACGTGGCGGCCGTGGGGCACGGCAGGCCCGTGCGGTGAGCCGCTCTGGAACTTCAAGCCGTAGACCGGATGGCCGCCGGCGAGGATCGGCAGCGCGCTCGCGGAGACGGGGTCATGCGAGTAGGTCGTGTTGCTGTAGACCGCTGTCGTCGGCCCCTGCGGGACCAGATCGTTGTGGTGGGCGGTCTGGTCATAGATCTTCTCCACGACGCAGCTCGTGCCGGCACAGAACGCGTCCTGCGCTGCCGCGTTCGCGTACCCGCCGCGGGCGAGCACGCCGATGTTCAGCGTCGTGCCGTCCGACGCACGCTTGACCTCATACAGCGGTCCCGCGTAGCCGGCGAACAGCGCCCGGGTCGAGCTGAACGCAGCCACGCACGGGGTCCCGGCCTTCGCGTACAGATCACACGGACGCGACCCCTTCCGTGCCATGGGCGTGGCGTCGAGAGCGCTTGTGATGGCGCCGACTGTGGTTGGGTGGTGCCGGACGACGCGGTGATGCGCGACGGACATGCGACGTTTGGCGCCCCGCGTTGGTCGGCCGTCGCGGCCGCAGGCGTCAGCGCCAGCGCGGAGGCGACGAGGACCGCCATCACCCGCGCGAGCTTCCGTGCCACCCGCGCGGCCGCGGCCTGGGCGATGGGTTCTGCATCGCTCGTGGCTCATCCAATCCTCTCCCGACAGACCGAACAGAGTGGCGAGACGGCGGACTACCCGAAGCGAGAGCCCCCCAAGCGATCGGCATCGGGCGCCTTCCGCATAACGCCGGCGTAACAGCGTTACGTCGCTGTTATCGGTCTCGCTCTAGAACTCACCCCTGGCCGGCGGCCGACCGAACGCTCAACGACATGCATGGCGCGCGGATCAGCAAACCCCGAAGCCGTCCCAGCGACGGCCCCTTGATCACGCTCGCCGCGATCGCGTGTGCAGTCGCGCTCGTCGCGTGCGGGTCATCGGGCCCGAGCAGCGCCGCCGCCAGCGGCGGCCCCGGCTCAGCGCACCCGACCGCGCACGCCAAGAGCCAGATGCTTCACGTCTCGCAGTGCATGCGCCGGCACGGCGTGAGCGCCTTTCCCGATCCGACGTTCACGCTGCCGTCCAGCCCGAACGGGTACAGGCAGGTGATCGATCGCGGCGGGGTCGTGGTCGCCATCCCGAACACGATCAACGCGGCGTCGCCCGCGTTCAAGCAGGCCGCGACCGCCTGCGGGTTCGGGCACTGAGCCCTGTGGGACACTTCGACGTGACGAGAACCCCCGACGATGTCATCCGACAGCGACAAGCCCGCGTCCGAGGCGACGCGCGTACGGGTGTACCGAAGAGGCCCGTGGCCGATCCGTCTGCTGGGCGGTGCGATGGTCGCGGTGGGGGCGGTGACCGTCGTCGCCGATCAACACCACTCTCCCGCGGCTCTGATCGTCTTGACGCTGACTGCGGTCCTCCTGCTGCTCTGCACTGAGCGGTCCGGTGTGCACGTGTCCTCGGAGGGCATCAGGAGCGTGCCGGTCATCGGGCGGGCGAGGACATATGCATGGTCGGAGATCACCGGCTTCGCCGTCGGTAAGGTGCCCGGAGGCTACGGCGGGCCGGTCGTGGCGATGAGTCTGAGCAACCGCCGGGTGTTCCTGACCCCGACCGAATACCGATTCGGCGGCCAGCGCGCGGTGGAGCTGATCTGTGACGAATTGAACACTGAACTGCTGCGAGCGCGCCGCGGGCATCACAACAGATAGACTCGCGCTCGCTGTGAGTGCGACGAGCGTCCCACGGCCGGCCGCGCCGAGGCTACTGCTGGCGGCGGGGCTCGGTGCGGCGCTCGCGGTCGCGCTGGGTGTGTATGGGCGCGTCCACACTCCGAGCCAGCAGTTGGTCTTCACCCTGGGCCTGTCGTCGACGATCGCGATGAAGGTGTGGCTGGCGACCGTGGCCTTGGCGTTCTCGGTCGCGCAAGTCCTCACCGCGCTCTGGGTCTATGGAAAGCTGCCGTGGCGGGCGCCGTCGTGGCTTGGGACCGCTCATCGGCTGTCCGGGCGGGCAGCGTTCTTGATCTCGTTGCCGGTGGCATATCACTGCCTGTGGTCGCTCGGCTTCCAGACCACGAATGCCCGTGTGCTCGTCCATTCGCTGTTCGGCTGTGCGTTCTACGGCGCGTTTGCCACCAAGGTGACGATCGTCCGCTCGAAGGGCCTGCCGGGATGGGCGCTACCGGTGGCCGGTGGGCTCGTGTTTGCTCTTCTCGTACTGGCCTGGTGCTTCAGCGCGCTGTGGTTCGTGCAACACCAGGGGTTCCCGAGTTTGTGACCGTGCTCCAGCGAGTCGACAGGGTCTTCGCGCTGGTGACCTGGTTGGTGGCAGGCATCGTCATCGTGATGCTGCTGTTTGGCCCGGCGCTCGTGGCGCACGACCAAGCCAACGGCGCATCCGGCGCTTCACCCTACGGCGTCACCGCGGTTGATGGCAAGCAGGTGTTCGTCAATAACTGCGGCTCGTGCCACACGCTCGCCGCTGCCGGCACCACGGGCGGGCTGGGGCCGAACCTCGGCCAAGCTCCGCTGACCTCCTCGCAGGTCGAGAGCCAAGTACGCAACGGAGGCGGTTCGATGCCCGCGTTCGCCGGGCAACTCAGCGACGCCGAGATCAAAGCCGTCGCAGCGTTTGTGGCCCGCAGCAGCTGAGTGACCGGGTGCCGTGGCGACTGGCCTTCGCCGCCGCGCAGCGGTGTCGGCAGATGAGGCCGATGCGGTAGCTGCATCAGCGTGCGTGCGTGCGTGCGTGCGTGCGTGCGGCGGCGGCTCGGTGACCTGCCGCTTCACCCACGTCTATCCGCGGTCAGGAGAATCTGGCCAGGAAGCGCCTGGAGGCGGCGCGGCTGGTGGTCAGCCGCTTGTCGGCGAGTCCGATCTCCTCGATTCGGCCGTGACGGACCTTGAGCACGCCGCGGCTCGGTCCGGCGGGGGCGAGGTACCAGGAGTTCAGGCCGATCCGGAACCGTCGTCCGACCTTCAGCCGTCGCGCGACGGCGGCCAGCTTGGCCCCGGGGTGCACGCCCTTCAGGGCGTAGCTGGGGTTGGCGGTCAGGACGAGTATCGCGCGGCCGCGCACGCGCGCCCGCTGCGCTGGCGAGAGCGTCCGCAGCAGAGCGGGTGAGGGGTAGCCGACGCGGATCCCGTGGACGGTCGGGCAGAAGAAGTCCATGTAGCGGCGGTGGCGGGTGGAGAAGCTCGGGAACAAGCGACGGGTCTGACCGCGGGTCATGCCCAGCCTGACCGGGCCGAGAGACGAGCCGGCGATGAAGCCCGGGGCGCGGGTGCAGGCGGCGCTGGGACCGAACGGGACCGACGCCGGCGGCCGGCCCCAGCGGCCGGCCGCCATAGATCACGTGGCCGCGCGCGTCTTGATAGGTCATCCACGGGATCGTCGGCTGCTGGTCCACGCCCGGCTTGCTGAAGTCACACACTCCGTTCGGGAACAGCGACTGCAGCTGCGCCCACTGCGCGTCGGTGAACGGAATCGGCCCGTAGTTGCCCGAGCGACTCAGCGGCTTGAGCTGGCACTTGTTGGCGTCGGTTGTGATCGCGTCGCCGGCGACGGTGCGCGGCGTTCCGTAGATCGGCACGACACCGGGCGGGCAGAGCCCGTCGGAGACCTTGTTCCCGTTTCCGTCGTAGCACTCGTCGCCGAGGTCGGAGGGCTTGTCGTCGGCGATCTTCTGCGCCTGCGTCTTGGAGCTCGTGTCCTTCTCGACCGCGCCGAGCCAGCGATCCATCGCGATCAGGCTGGTGAGGTTGCACTGGGTGTCGCCGATGATCAGCGCCGGGCCCTCCCAGATCAGCTGGTTGGCGTGGTTGCCGTGCTCGCGATCCAGGCGCGCGCGCAGCGCGAACGCCCGGTAGGCGTCGTGGAAGGCACCGGGGTCGGGGCCGCGGCAGTCGATGATCGCGGTCTGGTCGAGGTTGTTGGTCTCGTTGATCATGCCGCTGCGGTACGCATTCGCCAGCGCAGCCCCACGCGTCGCGATGCGGCTCGCGGTCGGGTTGGTGTCGATGTCCACCCCGCCGATCTTCTCGTTCAGGTCGACGAACTGCGCGGGCGTGATCTTGCCCTGCTGCAGCGCGCCGAGGCCGTACTCCACGCCGACGTTGTCGATCGGCGGCACGGCGAAGCCATGGCCGGCCTTCTTCTCGCTCGCGGACCAGTCCGCCCGCGGATCGGGGCCGAAGACGTTGATCGCCGCGTCCTGGATGTCGCAGCGCACGCCGCCGGGATTGGTCTGCGCGTTGTAGCGCTGAGCGTCGGTGACGCCGGCGCAGTTGTCGGTCGGGACCGCCACGTGCCACTGGGCGTTGTCGCTGACCTCGGAGTTGACGATCGAGATGTGCCCCTCGGCGTCGGCCATCTGGGTCGGGCTCCACACGACCCCGGTCGCCCATTTCGAGGGGTCGTTGAAGTAGGCCAGCATCAGGTGGTAGTCGAGGAACTGCGTCGCCGTTCCCCACGCGTCGGGGAACGAGCAGGTCGGCAGGATCCCCTGGTAGATGCCGGGGTAGGCGTTGGCGATCCACTGCTGCGCGAGCGAGCCGCCCGAGCACCCGGTCCCGATCGTGTAGCGGAGCGTCCCGTAGGTGTCGATCAGATGCTCCTTGGCCATGATCAGCGACTCGGCCTGGAGCGGCAGGTTGCAGTTGTGGCCGCTGTAGTCCAGCGCGGTCGACATCACGGCAAAGCCGGCGCCGAGCGCGTACTGGCCGCTGTCGGCGGTCGGCACGATCGGCGAGGAGACCGGCGACGGGTTGTAGCTGGTCACGCTCGGTGCCGTCCCGGTCTGGTAGTCGACCCCGCACGAGACCCCGTGGGTGATCAGCAGCTTGTGGTTGAACTGGGGTTGCGGCGCCAGCGCGCTCCAGGGCTTGCGCGGCTGGAACAGCGCGGCGATCTGGTACTGATCGCGATCCTCGTAGCCGGTCTCGACGCGGACGATGAACGGCACGGTCGTCCCCGTCTGCGTCGTCGTCGTGGCGACGTCGGTGGGCGGGTTCGCCGGATCGTAGGGCTGCAGGCCGGTCTTGGTGGAGTCGGTCGACTTGTAGTACGTAGCTGTACGTGGCCGGCTTGTCACAGGCCGCGTCGGTCGCGCCCGGACTCGCAGCCCCACGGCTCGAGCTGCGGGCCGCTGATGATCGGGCCGCTGATCGGGTGGTTGGTGATCGTCAGGTGCGCTCCGTAACCGTCGGGAAGCCGAGCGGTCAGCACGTTGGGCCCGTTGGCCAGGCCGGTCACCAGACCTTCGAACTTCTCCGCCGCTGAGCACCGCGAACTCCCGCGTGACGTCGCGTCCGTTGACGTCGAGCCTTGTCTGGGCGGCCCGGGCGCCGGGCGGGAGGAACACCTGCACCAGCGCCTCGCCTCCCGAGACCAGGTCAGCCCGCGTGGAGAGCACGGCCAGACGAACCAGATGCGCCGGGCCGATCGCGGATCGCGCGCGAGTGCGCCGAAGGCGCCGCGGCTCCCACCGCGCTGACCGCGAGCGCGACGACCGCGAGGACCGACACCGTAATTCGTCCGCCGCACCTAGATCATTCCTCTCCGCGCTCAGAGCGGCGAGATCGTAGTCCGTCCCTCCACTTTCCTGTCAACTGGCGAATGCAGGCGGACCGACCGCGCCCTCGGCCGCTCGCGATCGAATCTGCTGGCAAGCGCAGCCGGTCCATGTCACATTAGGGTCTGGGTTTGGGGTCATAGTCGGCAGACCGACACCATCCAACCCCGATGACAGGAGAGTGCGCGCCATGCCCAACGCCGTGGATTTCAACACCGTCTCCACCGTGGGTCTGGAGTCTTCGCCCGTCGCACCCGCGCTCGCTGGTCTGCGTGCGCACGAGGCCCGCTACTTCAAGAACAAGTACGACCACGTCTTCACGGTGGAGCCTGCGAGCGTCGCTCAGACGACCATCGATTGGGTGCACCGGATCCTCAAGGACGAACGCGACATCGTGATCTCGTCTCGCCCGCTCGAGGCCACGGCCTTCGAGGTCGAGAACATCCGAATCGCCTACGTCTTCTACGAGAGCGGCTTGTCGATCAACGTGATGTACACCGTCGACGGCCCCACCAAGCGGGCGGTCGGGTTCAAGCTCTCCGAAGGGATGGACATCCCCGCGGAGCTCGCCTCGCGGTTCAAGTTCGCACGGCAGAAGTCAAAGCTGGCCGGCACCATTCGCGGTTCCTACTTCAACATCAAGAACGACTACTGACCCGGGCGGCGCTCGCGAACGTGACCCGCAGCGAGCCGCCCGAACTCGAATGCCGCCGTTCCGGTCGTCACGACCGGATCCTGCGCGGCGAACTCAAGCAACGCCTGCTCGTCGTCGGTCTCGACAACCGCGAGGCCGTACGAGTCCATCGTCGGTGAGGACCGGTCCGAACACGACCATGTCGCCGCGCTCGAGGTACGGGACGCCAGTGGGCGGCGTGGCTGTTCATGATCTCCCGCTCGGCATCGGTCAGGGTCTGGGCGAAGTTCGGGCGCGGAGCGATGAGACGCAGGACGAACGTGGGCACGCGGCGGACTCTACGCCCGACTCGTCGTCACCCTCACGCCCGAGGCGCAGGTGAGTCCGCGGCGGGCCACGTTCAACGATGACCCGCGCGCATCGACGGGCATTCACATTAGGATTCGCGCCAATGGCCGAGATCTCATCGTCTCTGTACCGCGCCGGGGAGGGCGAGCCAGTGGTCCTCCTGCACGGGTTCACCGGCCACTGGCGCCACTGGAAGCCGGTGCTTGCGGATCTCGTCGCGCGCTACGAGGTGATCGCGCCGACGCTGTCGGGGCACAAGGGCGGACCCGCGTACCCGAGCGGCATGGGCCTGGAGAAGCTCGCGGACGCCGGCGATTCGCTCGAGCGTCATCTCAACGAGCTCGGCGTCGGCACCGCCCATTTCGTCGGTAACTCGATGGGCGGATCACTCGCGATCGAGCTTGCCAAGCGCGGCCGGGCGCGCAGCGTCGTCGCGTTCTCGCCGGGCGGCGGCTGGGAGCTCGGTAGTCCCGAGCCGGAGCGGATCGCGCGTTTCTTCGCGCGCCAGATGCGGATGATCCGCGTTCTCGCGCAAGCAGATCCCGCGCATCATGCGGCCGGCCCGGCGCGCGCAAGCTCGCGCTGCGGGACATCATGCGCCACGGTGAGCTGATCTCTCCAGCGGGACGCCGTCGACCTGAGTCTCGATCCGCTCGGCTGCACCGTCGTCAACGACGTCCTCGCGAGTCTCCGCGCCGGTCGCGCGCACGTCCAGGACCTCGACCAGGTCGCTGCGCCGACGCTCATCGCCTGGGCCGAGCTCGACCGGATCCTCCCGCTCGCGACCTGCTCTGCGCGCTTTCGGCGAGAGATCCCTAACGCGGAGTTCCGGGTCCTGCCGCGCGTCGGGCACGTGCCGATGTGGGACGACACCCGCCTCGTCGTCACGACGATCACCGATTGGGTCGAGGCGCACCTCGCGACGCCGGTGGCAGAGGACCTCTCGCTGGCCGGCCAATGCCGCGAGCTGACGGGGGGCGGTGAGGTGCCCGTCGGCTCAGACGAGCGAGCGGCTGACCTCGAGGCCGCCACGCGCGCATGCGCGTGTAACTGGCACGTTGGCATCCCACCTACCGACATCTGTCTTTCTCGCCGTCGGCGCTAGGTGCGTCCCTCCGAATCACAGCGCGGTGAGAATCTCGGCCCACTGATCCCGGACGACAGCAGTCTGGCGGAGCGGTGGTCGCGCAGGGCACGCGGGATTGCACTGATCCTCGTGATGTTCGTGCTCGTCACGGCGCTCTCGCCGCTGCTCGTGCTCGGTGCGGTTCTCACCGACCTCGCGCTGTGGGTGAAGGGACGCAAGCCGTGGATGGCGCTGCGCCTTGCCGCGATGCTGTGGTGGTTCCTGCTCGGAGAGCTCTACGGGCTGATCGGCTTGGTGGCGATCGGTGTCGCTTCCGGCGGGCGTGACTCGCACATCCGGCGGGAGCGCGTCTTCCGGCTCAAGCGCCGCTGGCTCGGCAGCCACCTGGGCGCGGTCAAGGTGCTGTTCCGGCTGCGCTTTGAGGCCGAGGGCCTGGAGCTGGCGGGTCCCGGTCCGGTGCTCGTGATGACCCGGCACGCGAGCATCATCGACAACACGCTGCCCGACGTCGTGATCGGCGCCGCGCACGGGATCGGCTTCCGGTTCGTGATCAAGCGCGAGCTCAGGATGCTTCCGACGATCGACATCGGCGGACGCTGGGTGCCGACCTTGTTCGTCCGGCGCGGCTCCGGCGACACCGCGGCCGAGCTCGAGAAGATGCACCAGCTCACCGTCAACCTCGGGCACGACGGACTCCTGATCTACCCAGAGGGCACCCGCTGGACCGCGGAGAAGCTCGCCCGCGCCCAGCAGATCATCGCCGAGCGCGAGCCAGCGCTCGCCGAGTACGCGAGCCAGCTCCATCATCTCCTGCCGCCGCGCCTCGGCGGCACGCTGAAGCTACTCGACGAGGCCCGAGGCGCCGACGTCGTGATCTTCGGCCACTTTGGGCTCGACGGGTTCGAGTATGTCTCCGACATCTGGGCGGGTGGGCTCGTCGGGACAACTGTGAAGATGAGGTTCTGGCGCTATCCGGCGGCCGAGATCCCCGTCGGCCGCGAAGAGCTGATCGCATGGCTCTACGCACGTTGGTTGGAACTTGACGCGTGGATCACTCAATGCCGCCGAGAGGAGCCGCGCATCACGCGGGCGGCGAGTGCGTAGAGCACACCGCCAGGCCACGGAGGGTTTCGCTTCACGTCGGCGACGCCGACTTCAAGCCGGCGCGAGTGCGTGACCGAGCGCCTCGACGACGGCCCGCGCCACGCCGTCACGCTCAAGCTCGAGCATTAGCTGCACGTCCCCCGGGCCGGTCAGCGTGACCAGGGTCAAGCGCCGTTGATATGTGTTACCGGTCGCGTTCATCAGCGAGCTCGCCGTGCGCGTGCCCTTGGCGAACCTGACCTCTGCGCGCGGCCAGTCGACGACGATCCCACGCGCCCGGACCAGCGGCGCGCGGAACGCTGCCGGCAATCGCGAGAACGCGCGTCGGAGTCAGCATGATCACGTTGCGATTACCGAGTCGGTCCCCGGGATGATCGTCGCGCGGCGCGAGGACACGGCGCAGCAACGATGGCCCCTTACGCCAGCTATCGCCGACGTCGTCCGGTCGATGAAACCACCCGATCGCCACGGAGCAGGAGTGGCAGACGGCGCGCAAGGAGCTGCTCGGCGCTGAGCGAGAACTGGAAGAGCATGCCAAGCACATCGAGGAGCAGCGCCGCGAGCTGCCCTGGGTACCCGTCGATAAGGAGTACAGGTTCGCTACCGAGGCGGCGTGGTCATGCATCTGAATGACCGCGACGTCACCCTCCTCTGCATGTCGCACGCGCCGCTCGACAAGCTCGTCGCGTACAAGCGGCGTCGGGGGTGGACGATGCCGTACGTGTCGGCGCACGGCGACGACTTCCTATTCGACTACGGCTACGCGTTCCGCCGGGAGGAGATGTCCAGCAGCGTCCGAGACGAGTTCGACATGGGACGGTTGCTCCGCGAGGCGCCGCAGTGGCTGCGCGACTCCCGCGGGGACGTCGGGGCACCGGACCTCGTCTCGGCTGTGTCCGTGAGCGCGGGATGGAGCGTGTTCGCAATGCAGGACGGCGCGGTCTACAACACCTACCGCGTGTATCCGCATTCGCGCCTCATCACCCCGCTGTTCTCCGGCCTGCTCGAGCTGCTGCCGAACAAGGAGTGAGCTCGCGCGGGCGAGCCTGCCTTTCAGTCACGGATGCAGAGGCCGGGTTGGCTTGGTCGCCTGCACGTACCGACGGCTACTACCGGATCGTCATCGTTCCGGACGGGACGGGAGTCAGGTTTCGACGGCAGGGCTGGTTGAGGAGCGTGTCGCAGGTCGGCAGCGGCGCTTGCGCGTGGCCGCCCGGCAGGTGCCCGAGGACGATCGCCGATGGATGCTGGGCGTCCGCGTAGATGCTGTTGATCGCGGGGGTCTTGGTGTAGTCGAAGGACCAGCCACCGGTCTCTCCGGTGGGCGCGTCGATCCAGAGGCGGATGCTCGATCCCTTGCGGAAGACGTAGTCGAACGGCCAAAGCTGGACGCGCATGTAGGTGGGGCTTCCGGGCACGAGCGGGCGGGCGTCTGCCTGCTGGTCGGTCTGGTAGGGCGCCAGCGCGGTTGAGCGCGCCGGGTCCAGGGCTCGGTGGGAGGCGCGCAGCCAGCCGCGCGCGACGTACACCTCCTGCCCGTCGGGGCGGACCTCGGTGAGCGTGATCTGGAGATCGGTGTCGGGTGCGGTCGAGCTCAGCCAGATGTTGGCCGAGCCCGAGCCGAAGAACTCGGAGTCGCGGGTCAGCGGCGGCGTCGTGTACGCGACGGACGCGCCCGGCGGCTCCTCACCCTTCCACAGAAGGTTGTGCTGACCGAAAACGATGCCGTTCTCGGTGCCCAGGGCCGGGCCGGGATACGCGTAGCGGTCCGGTGAGTCCTGGCTCTTCGGCGGGCTGAGGGACAGTGCGCCGTCAGATCGGAAGTAGAGCGCGAGCGGCCGGGCCGGAATCGACGAGTAGGAGGGGAACGTCGTGACCCAGCTGGGCACGTCGTCGCCGGCGCTGTTCGCGGTCGCTTCGTGCCAGAGCTGGATGTGGGGGGTGTGCTCGAACCCGTTGGCCTGGCCCTTCACAAACCGGTTGAAGAACGCGACCAGCTCGTCGGTGATCTGCGGAGCGGAGATCTCGCACTGTGCGTGGTAGCCGTTGCTGGCAACGACCCACGTGCGCGCCGGATCGAGCTCCGCTCAGATACGAGGACGAGCGGCTTGAGACCTCGTCGTCCTGCCAGGTCAGGCAGCCGAACACCGGGACGTTGATCTTGGATGCGTTGGCGCCGGGCTCACGCGCCTGCCAGAACGCGTCGTCGTACGGGTGCTGGAGACCCTCGAGGGCGACGTTGTGGAAGCCCTCCTCCGCGAGATCGGTCACCGTGGACCTCGGCACAACCGCATGTCGCCGTTCTCCTCGGTCCGCTCGACGCCGCCTTCATACGAGGCCAAAGGCTGGTCGACGCCCGCCCAGAAGGCGCCGAAACCGGTATTGGTGATGCCTCCCGGGTCGCCCACGTCGCGGTAGAGATCGGTGGTCACCTGAAACGGAGCGATCGCGTCCAGGTGTGGCGGCCGCAGCCCGGCGACACCGAGCTGCGTGATTCCCGGAAACGAATCGCCGAACATGCCGATATGTCCGGTCGACCACGGCTGCCGTGCGGCCCACTCGATCGCCGCCGCACCATCGCGCCACTCCTGGGCAGTGAAGGCATCGAACGTTCCCGTGGAGCAGCCCGTGCCGCGGATGTTCACTCCCAGCACGGCGTAGCCCGCGGCGAGCAGCGCGCTTGCGTTCGTCGCGTCATTGCACTGCGCGTCGCTGCCCTCGCAGTATCCGGCGTACGCCAGCGCCACGGGAAACCGGCCGGTGGCCGGCGGGCAGCTCCACCGTGTACGCCAGCTGCGTGCCGTCGGCCATCGGGATGTAACCCTGCTTCTGCACCGTCGCCGCCGCAGCCACGGCTGAGCCGGCAACGAGCCAGACCGCGCTCAACAGAATCAACGCGCACACGCCGCAAGCCGCGCGACCGATCGCAAACCGGCAGCCCATCACCCGTGGTCTCATCTCCCGCCCGTCTCCCTCGAACAGAACCTGTAGATGCCGCGATCGTAACACATAACTGACGCTAACGTCAGTAGAACTGACGGCGACGTCAGTCCAGGAACGCAGCGGATAACATCATCCGCGCATGGCCACCGCGTCCGCCCACCCCCGTCGCCGCCTGTCCAAGGAGGCTCGGCGGGCGCAGCTGATCGCCGCCGCGGAAGCGGTGTTCAGCGAGGTCGGCTACAGCGGCGCGACCATGGAGCTGGTCGCTGCTCACGACGGCGTCACCCGCTCCCTCCTCTACGAGCACTTCGCCTCCATCGATGAGATCTACCTCGAATGCCACCGCACCGCACGCGAAGAGATGCAACAACGCGTGTTCGAGGCCGTCGCCCTGGCCGGCCCCGAGCTACAAGATCAGCTACGAGCCGGACTCCTCGCCTACTTCAGCTACTTCAGCGAGCGCCCGCAGCGCTTCGAGCTGCTCTACGGGCCCGGTGGCGCGGGAGGCCCGCTCGCCGAACAAACCGGAGAACTGCGCTTCATGACCGCCGAGCAGATCGCCGCGCTGTTCATCGCCGCCGCCCCCCGCATCCCCAGACACGAGGCTGTCGGCGCCGCACACATCGTCTCCGGCGCCGCAGAGCAACTCGCGCGCTGGTGGCGCCGCAACCCCGACGTGTCAATCGCAACCGTGGTGGACGGCATCATGACCGTCGTCTGGCCCGGACTGCAGAACAGACTCAACGACGGGGCCGCGTAGCACCGTCGAGACCGATCGACGCGTGCGCACCGAGCTCCGCCCGACCGAGACGCTCACAACGCGAGGGACGTTCCCGAGCCAGGCTCGCTCGAGCGTTGCCCGCGGCCACAGGCGTCGGTAGACTCGCCAGCCGTTGGCGACGGCGTTGAGGAGAGCGCGTGACCGGGACGCAGCTCAGACGGTGGGTGTGCTTGGCGATGGCCGCTTCACTGTTGGCGGCGCTTGTGGCAGCGCCAAGCAGCGGCAGGGCCCGAGAGGCGCCCGCGGGCGCTCGGGCGTGGCTCGGTTCGTGGGCGACGAACTTCGGTCCGCTGTTCTTCTATGACCTGAGCTACACCGACGTGACGTGGGACAACACCGGCGCCGAGGTCAGCACATGCGTCGAGTATCGGCACTGTCAGTACCACTGGCTGCTGCGTGGCATGTGGCGCTGGCCAGGGCACGGATGGGTGCCGCTCAAGGGGACTCCGACCGGAGCCGATGACGCCAGTCTCGAGCCGTGTTGGTTGGGGCCGTTCAGCCTCGAGGTTCCGGGCTCGCGCGGGAACGCGTGCTATCCGATGTTGCTCTACCGCTACGGTGACGCGGAGCGCGGTGGGTTCTGGAAGGCCTGTTTCTTGCCGGAGAACTGCACCGATCACCACCATCTTCACGGCGTCAAGCACGGCCCGGCGTGGGTGTCGGGCTTCCGCTTTACCCAGCGGGGCCGTCCCGATGGTCACACGACCATCAGCACGCAAACGGGGGGAGCGGGCTCGGTGATCTGGGACGAGGCTCCGGTCGCCAATCGCCACGGCGGGACGCGTGGCCACGCCGCGCCCGGATCAGGAGTGCTCGCGATCGATGAGATCTCCGGAGCCCAGAGCCTGCACATCACGGTCGAGCTGCGGGAGGGCCGGCGCGTGTTCGAGGGGCTCCGCCGCGAGCAACTCGTCCTCGCCGGGCTCGTGACGAGCTCCGATGATCCGCACTGCCGCCCCGGGAAGCTGGCCGGGCTGTGGCTGACCGATGGCCAGCGGGGTCTCCCGGACCGGATCAGGCTCTCGATCTCAGGATGCCGCGAGGAGCACTGGACGTCGACCGACCATGCACGTGTCAGTGTGCACATCGACAGGGCCCACAAGGTCGGATAGCACACCGCAAGCGCGGGAACCTCAGACGGAGCGCCGCAATCCTGCACACTGCCGCCCCGCCCTGTAACTCGGTGAATCCGTGTCGCTGGCGCAGCGACCGGTTAGCAACGGGAACAGCTGCGCCGGGCGCGGTCATCGGCGAGCGTGCCGAGCAAGCCGACGGTCCAGCACGTCGGGCAGCCTCGCCAGGCGACCGCCGTGAGGAGCAGGAGCAGAAGCGCGATGGGACCCACGACGGCGAACAGCACGATCGCGAGCACTCCAGCTGCCAGGCCGACCGCTCCTCTGAGGAGATGCTCGCGAACCGAACCGCTGGCCAGCGGCGAGCGTTGCGCACCCACTGGTGCTGGCGTGACCTCGCGCTTCGTCGACATCGCACACCTTGTTACGCCGCCAGGTCGGGCGCGGATCACCGGCTCCGGGTCCGCGCGGCCGTTCTAGGTTCGGATGCCTGCCGCGCCTCCGACGGTGGCTAGCCCATGAAGTGCTTGCTATCCGAGGCGTCCGTCCTGTTGGATCACGCCGTCTGCCATTTGCCGAGCACGTCGCATGGCGCGAGCCTGGCCGGCGTGACGGCTGCGGCAGAATCGCGCGGGGATGGCCTGCGAATGGTTGTTGATCGATGGGTCGAGCCTGATCTTCCGCGCCTACTACGGCGCGCTGGCCCGCGCGCGCGTTTCGGGGACCGACGGGAACGCGGTCGGCGGTTTCTTGGACAGGCTGGCGCGGCTGGTCGCCGACCGCCGGCCGCGGCGGCTGGTGATCGCCGAGGACTGGGCATGGCGGCCCCAGTGGCGAGTGGACCTGATCGCGGACTACAAGGCCCACCGGGTCTCTGAGCCGGTTCCACCCGGGCTGGTCGCCGACCTTCCGGTGATCGGCCAGCTGCTTGAGCACATCGGGATCGACGTCGTTGGTGTCGCCGATCACGAGGCCGAGGACGTGATCGCCACCCTGACCAGACTCGCCCCCGGGACCATCGAGATCGCCAGCGGTGACCGGGATCTGTTCGCGCTCGTCGAGGATCCGCGCGTGCGCGTCCTGTATCCGGAGCGGTCAGGACTGGCGGTGATCGACGAAACCGAGATCACGCGCCGCTACGCGATCCCGGGCCGTCGATACGCCGACTTCGCGATCCTGCGCGGCGACCCCTCCGACGGACTTCCCGGGCTCAAGGGCGTCGGCGCGGTGACCGCGGCAGCGATGATCCGCCGCCACGGAGACATCGCGGGGGTGCTGCGCGACCGCCCGCTGCGCGCACCGGACCGGGAGTACCTCCAGGCCGCGATCACCGTCGTGCGGCCGGTCGACGATCTCCCCATCGCGCTCCCGCCCGGCCAACGAGACGCCTACCCGACCAACGAACCCGCCCTCCGGGCGCTCGCCGCACACCACCACGCAGAAGACTCGGTGGACCGGCTGCTCAGCGCCCTCACCAGACTCGCTGCGCAGCGACCCCGACCTGAGCGCCCCTCGACCACCTCCGAGTAGATCGTCACCCGTCTGGCGAGCACCCACCGAGGAAGGGCCGCTCTCCCGGCGCTAACGACGCTGACCCATCTCGGGCACCCCCAGATCCATCCCTGCGACCGCTGCGCCCCGGGGTACGGTGCTGCGATGACGACTCGCGCATCACTGAAATGCAGGGCGGCAGGCGGGCGCGGCCTGGCAGGCGCGGCCGTACCTGTGCAAGACCACGCGGCCTGGGCCGCCCAGCGATCCGTTTCGCGAGGTCATGTCTGAGGGCTGCCGCGCGTCGGGTTTTCGGCGCCCGAGCGGACCTGGGCGCGGTGGATCTCTTCGATGGTGAGGAGCAGGACCATGGCGGTGAGCAGGAGCAGTGTCGGGACGCTGGCCAGACGTTGGAGTTCGGCGAGCACGATCGGGGCAGCAAAGCCGACATAGGTCAGCGCGTAGTAGATGGCCGTCAGGGACGCGAGGTCCTGGGCGGTGGCGAGCCTCTGGATCTCCAGCAGGCCTGAGACAAGACATAGTCCGTAGCCAGAGCCGAGCAGGATGGCGGCGGGGATGACCAGCGGCCAGCTCTGCTGGTGGCCGGCCACGGCCCCGAGCGCGGTCCCGGCGCAGATGGCGCTCAGACCGGTGAGCGTGCCACGCACACCGTCGGTTTGATCCAGGCGGCGCGCGAGGGGTTGGATGAGAACCCCGAGCGCCAGCGTCAGGCCGGCGATGAGCGCCGCAAAGCCGACCTGGAAGCTACCGGTCCGATGCGCGACCAGTCCAGGCAGGACGGCGAAGGCGATCGATGGTGCTGCGAACACCCACGGGGCGCTGGGCGCGACGATTCGTCGAAAGCGGATATGAGCCGCTGTGGGCACGCGCAGCAGGCCACGCAACGAAGCTGATGACGCGGCTCGGTAATCGTCTCAGGAGCGCCGATGACGAGGACGAGCGCGGTCAGCATGACTGCGAGGTGTGGCAGGTAGGCGGTCAGCAGTGGATGCGGGGCCCATTGAGCCAGCAGTCCGGCCACCAGCGGCCCGAGGCCGAAACCGGCCGACAGCGCAATCGCGGCGCGCCTGGCCCCGGCCTGCTCGCCGGCAAGCGGATCGTAGGGCGCTGCCGATAGCTCCTTGACCCATGCCGTCCCGGCCGCGAACGCAGCGCCGCTGCACACACCGGCGAGAAACGCGCCCCAGATACAGCATGGCCAGCGAATGCTCGCCCGCGATGAGCGCGAGCGACGCCACGACCGACAGCGCGCCGGCGACGCGCACGATCCCGCGACGGCCGTGCAGGTCAGAAACCGGCCCGATCACCAGCAGCGCCGGGATCAGCCCTAGCGCATAGACCCCGAACAGCGCATCAGCAGTGCTCTCAGTCACGCCTCGATGAAGGCGATAGGCCAACAGCAGCGAGGAGAACTGGTTCGCGCCCCAGCCCACGCCGAACATGACCCCCGCGACCCGCGCCCACGCCGGCAACCCCCTCAAGGCCGGTCCAAGTCCCCACCGTTCAGCGGGCCACCGCCAAACCAGAGCACTGTTCCTTGCCGAAATCCCAGCATCGGCATCAGCTTCGCATGACTCCGGTAGTTGCGACAGATGTCGGTCACGGTGGGCGACCGACCCGGGCCGCTGCTTGGTGCGCGCGTCGGTAACCGCTGCGCTCTCGCCGGATCTCGCTGGCGCTCGATGGAGTTGACGCGACGTTTCTCGCTGCCGGTAGGTCGAGACCAATGCGATCGTCGGCGCCCCGGCGGGAGCTAACGCCTCGTGACGGTCGACGTGCCGCGGCTGACGATCCCAACCGCGGGCCAAGCACTCGCTCGTCGAAGCAGACCCCGCGTGATCCCCTCGTCGCCAAACCAGAAGCGAGCTTCGAGGCGCCGACGACGATCGAAGCGATCGTGCCGACCGCGATGGCCAAAGCCCTGGTCCTCCCCGAAACCGGGGCCCACGCGCCAGCATCCAGATCGGCGACCGTGCATAGGCGTTGCTACGCATTGATGCCTCAGTCGCGCATCTTGATCGGGGCGTGCGCGATCTGCCGCAGGCCGGCATGCGCGTCGTGAGCAGATGATGCGCGGGCGGACCCCGGCTCAGGGCGGTCGATCGCGCCAAGCCGTGGGTGGACAAGGCGAGCATGCGGGGCGTTGCCCGTCCTGGCGCGCAACAAGCTACCGCCGTCCTGGGACGGAGCTGGCCAGCCGCCCGACGAGCTTTTCGAGCGCACCGCGGTTCGGATGCTCACCCAGACGTTTCCGCTTCGGCGGCATCTCGCAGCGCCCCCCCCCCCCGGGCTCGGCTCCGCAAGAAGCCGCCGCCAGCGTCAAGCGGCCTGGTTTCAACCCGGCGCGCTGGCGCACTTTTCGATTCCTGAAAGTGGCCACTTTTCGGCTCCAGAGTCCGATCGTCAGCGGGCTTTCTGCGTGGACGTACGGTGAACACTTCTATCTCGCCCGAAAAGGCGCCGGTGGTGCGCTCTGCTTCGGTAACTCGCCTGCGCGGCGTCCAGGAGCAGCCTCTAGTTCGCAGTGAAGGTCGACTCACCCCCTTATGCGACCAAGGCGAGCGAAACATGGGCAGGCTGCGTTGACGCCCCCGGCGACTCTGCTATTGGTTGAGAACCCCTCTCCATTGGAGTAAGGTCGGCATGTAGTCGTTGCGACAGCCAGAGGGGCTCAAGATTGATCGATCTTCGATGGTGCCGAGGCGAAGTGCAGCAGACGCTAGACGGTGCCATAGCGAATGCACGACGTAGCAGCTTGAGCTCGACGGACTCGCCCGGCGGTGGCAACTGACCAGCATGCCACCTGCTTCTCCTGGAGCTCCGAGCCCCTCCTCTACAGAATCAGACCGACTCGCGTCGATCCGCAATGCAGCTTTTGCGGTCAGGCTTTGCACCGAGAACCACCTGCCCGGACGGCGTTGGGCGCGGGTGCCACTCAGGATCCAGCTCGGTCTTCTGCGAGCGGGCCTAGCCGGAGCGCGCCTGATCGGTTTTGTTACATCCGGTCTCGGCCGCGAGGGCTTCTACATCCTCATCGATCTCGACCGGCACGGCGGTGTGTTGCATCGTCGCCGCATTGGGCGACCTCGACAGCGACGTGAAGTATTGGGGGTTCGCAACGTGGTGCCTGCTAGTAGCCGGTGCGGTTCTAATCACCGTAGCGGTTCTCAAGCTTCGCTCGAAGGCGAAGAGCCGGATCCTCATCGGAAGGTTTCACGACCACCGGAGCGGTCATGCGGAAGATGATCAAAGCGGTTCTGTGTCCGAGCTTCTGCGAGTCGAACTGGCTCGTCTGGGAGACCTTTTCAACGTCATAACTGACCAACGCGCAGTCGCGAGCGGACTAGGCCGAAGCGCTCTCTCGATGCCACCCTCACCGTCGATGATTTAGCCAGCGCTCTGCGGGCCGCGGTGGCCGCCGACTCGACGGTCAAGATTGGGCCAGTTACCTTGCCAACACGCGTCCTGGTCGTTGGGTTCGACAGACTCCTGTCGGTGCCGCGTATCTCGGGTGCGCTGCATGATGACGGCGGACGACTGATCATCACTGCGGAAAAGGAGGGGACTGGGGGCCTGAGTTGGTGGGTCCCACCCGAAGCCTGGCAGCACCTGGCCGTCTCCCCGACGTCGTCGTGCAGACCTACTGGGCCGGCCCCAGCTCGGACTCGGAGCCTCCGGATCCTGAGCCAACCCTTGCTGGCGCGATCCGGGAACTTGCGCTACGCATCTTCACCGACCTGGCATTGGGCCGAGAGGTGCGGTGGCAGGCGAGCCGCCACTTCGTGGCTGGGCTTGATTACGTGCGGGCTTGCCTGCGTTCTCCGCAGGACCGGAAAGTCAATCTGCGCCACGCGGAGGTTTGCTTCCTCGCGGCTCTCAGCGAAGACGAAGATTTTCCGCACGCGTATTACAACCTCGGAATCGTGTACAACGAGCTCTACAGTCGCGAAGGCTGGCCGCACTAGAGAGGCTGACTACCATCTGCGCGCTGCAGAGACATCGTTCAGCCGAGCTGTTCAGCGAGAGCCTCACCGCTGGGAGCCTCTGTTCGCGCTCGCTCACATCAGCTACATCCTCGGCGACTTCGAAGCGGTCCTGGATCTGTGCACACGCATGCTGCAACTCAAGGCCCGACGCTCGGGCCGCGCCAAGATCTACGAGCTTCGCGCGTCCGCGTCGATGGCTCGAGCCCTTGAGCTGAGGGATCGGTCACCGGCGAGCGACCGGGCCGTAGCGACACTCATGACCGAGAGCGCAAAAGAGCGGACGCAAGGCCGTCCGGACGGCTTCATTTGCCGTGATGCGCTCTCGTATGTTCCCGCGGCGATTCGATGTCGCCTCCGACTTGGCCGCAGCCTGCTTGGAATGCTCGGCGAGTGGTACGCGCTGACCTCTCGCGAGCGACCGTTCTCTGACGGTGTCCTTAATGCGCCTGCTTGCACACCAGTGGGGGCCTCGGGGACTGATCCGAACCATCTTTCGTCAGGCTCGCTGGCTTACGCGGCGCGACGGTGAACTTCGCCTTCGGGTCGGAAGCCTGGCACTTATGCGGCATCGATACGACGTCGCAGTATGGGAACTCTCTCATGCGAGGAGAGCCGATCGGACTCGGCCGTTATCCCTATCCGCGCTAGCTCTCGCGGAGGCGGAGAGGAGCCTCCTCAAGCCCGAACCCCATCCTCTCGACGCCGAAGCCCTCCTCGGCTGCGTGAAAGCGTCGACCGCGAGCATGATCCGAGAATATGCGCCCGACCGCGACGATCTAGTTACTGACTTCTCGGCCTGTGCCCTGATCGCTTTAGCCGTAAGCGAGGCCGGGCTGCCGGCGATGAAGGCTGGCTCATTCCGTGATTGGCCTGAGAATCACTATGCGGTGGCATGCCAGCCTGCGTACTGGCAGCGTCTGACCACCATGGCAGACCACGCTCGTGCCGCCCCGGCTGGCATGGCGCTTCGCCCTCGGAGCGATGTTCTAGAACACGCGGCGATCCTCCTTAGGCTCGCACCAACGCGCGGAAAGCTCTTGGCGACCCATCCGTCATCGAGCGGCCGTTGGAAGTGCTGGCGTCGTCGGTGACGGCGACGTTCCTCGAAGGCATCCCCGCCGAGAACCTGGACGATTTGGTACCGCCCGAGGATCGGTACGGTGAGACGGTCCTTGCCGCAATGAGTCGCCTGACCGCTCTCCGTGAGCTAATTACAGGCGATCCTCGCCGTCGCGTGTCGCCGACATGGGATAACGAGCTCCAACACCGGAAAGAAGCAGCGGACCCAAGGGACGAATGGCCGACTCTGCGGAGCGAGGCACTTGAACGGGCAGAGAGCGCCACATCCCTCAATCCACTGAGCGTGATGGCATGGATTCTTCTCGGCGATGTGCATCAACTGCTCGGCGATTTCGCCAACGCACAGCGTGCGTGGACGAACGCGCTCACCCACGAACCTGACAATCCATCGCTATAGAGAGGTTAGGATCTGCCAGCTGGGAACTTGTGTTGGAGACACACAGCGGACGCTCGGAGGAGGGACTGCGGGATGCGCTTGACTACTTCCGTAAGGCGTTGCTGCTCTATGACACCGGTGCTGTCAATGAGCAGGTCCGCAACAGGTACAGGATTGCCAAGCTCTTTGCCGCCCTCGGCGAGTTCAGCAGTGCCCGTGTGCAGCTGAGAGTCGTTGAGGCCACACTCAGCGATACGCCACCAATCGTCGGCTGGGTCGAGCTCGGACTCGCCTACCTCCGTCGCCGTGTCTTTTCGGAATCAGATCATTTCTTTAGGCGGGCCGCAGATTCCGCCGCCGATCTCCATAGCAACTTGGAAACCGCCGCGCCCAACAGTGGCGAGAGTCAACCCGAGCGCGTCGCAGCGCGCCAAGTGGTCGGAAGCCGAGTAGATGAGCGGCTCTGGCCACTCGGGCTCGTGCGAGCCTGGGCTCACTTGGGGGTGGCGCTATCGCTGGTCGAACGCGATGGCAATCACGACACCGCGCGCTCGGAGCTCCTGCACGCACGCGAGCACGCGGCTGAGTTTGCCGATGACCCGGAGTTTCCGACCAGAGTGCATGCGGCATGCGACGATTGCGAGGGCTTACTGGCGTTGCGTGAGGAGGAGTTTGATAATGCAGTCATCTGGTTCGCACGTGCGATCGCGGGCCATCCCTTCAGCCGGACATACCTTAACTCCGCGCACGGCCATCTAGGACTGCTCGCCAAGCTCCGGCCGGGCGAGGACGCGGGCAGGCTTCTTCAGTCGTCGAAGCGGGCGCTTGATCACGCCGAGCAACTCGGACAGAGCAATACATTCCAGCAGGAAGTCAGCGAGGCGCGCCAGGCGTGGGAGGAAATGGTCGCCAGGATCGTAAGTGGGCCCCAGAGCTGAGCTTGAATGGCGGCACGACCCCTGCTAGCCGCCTCCTTGAGCGGCGTCGGTCATCCGATAGCAGCAGCGCACTGAGGTCGTTGCTGGTTCAGGCGTGGAGCAGCCATGCCCGCCAACTGCCGCACCCCCGGGCGGAGTGGGTCGGACCGGAGCCATCGTCCGCTGAGTTGCTTACGCATCGCCTCGATTGTGCACGCCGTCGTGGCCGCCCCGCAATCGGCGAGACGCACGTCTCTGACGAGGCCACTCGTGACGATCGCATTCGCCATCAGTCGGCGCTGAAGCGGGCGAGCCCGTTGGCGACGAACCGTTTCCGCGGAAGCGCCGACACGCACGAGCCCTTCGCCGCGAACACGCTTCCGCGCAGACCGGGGCCGCTCGGGTCGAGCTGAGGCTCGGTGTGCTGACGGTTCATGCGGTTGTGCGCCTGAGCTCGGTGATCTGTGAGCCGCCTGCGTCCCAGACCGCCATGCGAATGTCGAGCCCGACGCGGCTGATGACGCTGTCGATCAGCCGCCACGTATAAGCCAGCCGGTCGCTGTTCTTGTAGTAGATCTCCGGCGCTAGGACGAGCCCGGTCGCCGGGAGTCGCGGCGGTAGCTTCCGGTTTTTGCGGTGGAAGTAATCGACGGTGTGGCTTGCACGCGAACAAGCGCAACTGGCGCAGCAGTTCGACGGACGCGTACCACGGGTTATTGGCGGCACCTTTGACTTCTGCGAGGTACTGCTGACCGCGTCTCCGTGATCGACGAGCAGGAGAACGTCAGCTTCGACCTTGGGGCGGCGGGTGAGCGGGATTGCGTTGATTGCGTCGATGACCTGACCACCGAGACACGACCGGCCTTCGGCGACGTCAGTGGCTGCGCCTAGGATTTGATCTTCGATTGTTCGTTCGGGGCCACTCGGCTTACCGCGGTCGCTCCGTCGGTACGGTCCTGCCGCCCAGAGGTGATCCTCGATGTTCGGACGCGTCCAGTCACGACGGACCGGCATCTGGCAGAGCTCGACTACCGCGTCGATCTTGGCGGTCGCCTCTTCGGTGTTGGACGGTGGGTGTTTGGCAATTGCGGTCCACGCCGCGACCCATTCTGCAAGTTCCATCACGTCAAGCTATTACGAACGCGGACCGAGCGGGGTGTCGGGCGTAGTTGGCCGCAGTCGGCCCGCTCAGACCGGAATGGCGCTGTATCGATCGCGCAGTTGCGCGATGTGTTCGGTCCGCCAGTCGGCGTCTGGTCGGATCGCGGTCCACTCGGCGAACAGTTCCTCGTAGGTGACCGGATGAAACGAAGGCTGAGCACCTGCCACCTTCGTGGCGAGTTCCGCGACTTCCGTGCGGTGTTGCCGCACCTCGGGGTGTTCGCTGCCGTTGGTCGGTTCCCAGAACACGTAGACCAGGTGGGTGGCGCGTCCGCTGGCGTGAGAGTTCAGCGCCAGGGCGTGCTTGACGAGTTGCTCGACGCCGAGATGCACAGGGCGCCAGGTACGCGACAACGACGCCTCGAACACGCTGCGCCAACCGTCGTCTAACAGCCGCGCCATTTCCGGGTGTTGATACGGCATCCTCCAGCTCACCGGCTCGTGGGGCGCGAGGTACTCGGTCAGCTTTGACTCGATACCGACCAGCGCTTCCGGAGAGCTGAGCGCACAATCTAGGTTCGCTTCGCCTCCACCGTGGGCGATCTTGAGCTTGTGCTCGAGCGAGATCCCCGTGGTGAAGTCAGCCAGGCCGGCGATCGTGAGCTCGGTCTCGTGTCCCAGCCAGCCGCCGAATGCATTGGCGGCCAGCGTGGCTGAGGAATACGGAGCGTGGGCCGGGCGCTTGCCCGACGAAGTCGGACGCAATCTCCGCCAGCTTCACCACCGTCAAGCTGGGTTCGCAGGCTCCGAACCTGTTCGACCGAGAAGCTCGAGAGGAGGTTGTCCTCAAACCGCCGCGTGTGTGTCCGGCCAACAAAGCGGTCCAAGACATCTGCAGGCAGCAGCGAGCTCAGCCGTGCCGCGATCGCAACTTGCGCGGCATGTTGAACACCGCTCACTGGTCTGTACTCCTTCTCTCGTGATCGTGGTGAACGGGCGCGCCCTTCGTTCTTTGCGCTCGGTGCGGCGCCTGCCAGTCACCATCGGCTAAAAGATCGTCGTCATACGGGGTGACAAAGGTCGAGTCTCGCTTCTTGGGGTCAGGGGTACCCACCAACCGCGAAGAAACCCCACCTCGTCGCGCTCGACGCAGCCGTAGTGCTCGGCCACTGCGAGGTCCGCGACCTCCCACGGCAGACGCACCGCCGGGGGGTCCAGACGCCACGGAAGGCCCATCACGATCCCGACACGCCGCGCGACGAGTCGGTCGTCGAAGCGCATCGCATATAGCCATTCGGGTTCGTGTTCGATTCCGTCGACGCCGGTGACCGTGCATCCCAGCGCGGTCGAAAGGATCGAATGATCGTCGTCGTCGGGAACCTCCCGAGTACAGCGATAGCGCCCAATGCGGGCTGATCAATCAGAACACGAACGCGATCAACGAAGTCAATTAACGAAGCCATGCAGAAATATCGACGACTGCGATTCTTACTTTCGCTCCCTGGAGCGCAGGGCTTTTCTGA
>CAVYBP010000005.1:0-540528 GCA_963766775.1 uncultured Phycisphaerales bacterium | reverse complement strand
AAACGCGATCCGGCGGCATATCTTTGTGAGGATCATTTGGGGGGCGGAGGGGCGTGGGGCGGAAGGCTTTGCCCTGCCAAACCTGCGGTCTTCAGCGCGCTGCAGGATCAGATTCGCGAGCTTTTTGACCGCTGGCCTGCCGCCGCCGGACTGATTATGCGCACCGGCGAGGTTTACCCTGAGGCGACGCCGCACATGGTGGGCTCGCCGTTGCATGCGTCCAATTGCCCGCTGTGCCGTCCGATTCCACTACAGGATCGGCTCACGACTTTCATCCGCGCGATGCATGATGTCGTGATTGCCGAGCTGGGCAAAGTGTACGTTCACCGCGCGTGGCATCCGGCGATTCCGGGATTGCCGAACATGCATGATGATCCGGCGACGTATGTGGAGATATCGAGCCGGCTTCCGGTGTCGGCGAGCCTGGCGTTTTCGTTCAAGTTCACGCGCGGCGATTTTCGACAGGATGAGAACCCGCCCGTGTTCAACCCATGCCTGCTTGCGGACGAGAGGCCGAAGTGGATCGAATTCCAGTGCGAGCGGGAGTATGAGGGGAAGGGGGCGTTTCCCAACTATCAGGGGCCGCTGTGGCAGAAATTTCTAGAGCGGCTGGCGCAGGAGGGAAAGATACCGCCGGAGAAGTTGCAGGGCCGGATGAGCCTGTGGGGCTGGTCGCGCGGCGGGGGCTGGGGCGGACCGTATGTGCAGAGGGAGGAGTGGATCGACGCGAACGTCAAAGCGCTGGCGGAGCTTTTTAAGAATCCCGCTGCGAGTGCGGTGGACATCGCCACCGGCTGGACGAGCGAGATTTTCGGCGTGGCGGAGTCCGCCCCGCCCACGCCGGCGATCACGGAACTGCTTCTCCTCTCAGCACCCACCATTCGAAAGCTGTTTTACGTCGCGGCGGCTCAGAATAACGGAGCAACCACGCCCTGGGTGAAGGATGACCTGCTGGATGTGGAGGCGCTGTGGTCGTCGGCACAACAGGTCGTTGACAGCGGCAAGGCGGAGGAAGCGTGCCGCGAGAAGAGCGAGGCGATGAAGGGGGCGGATCGAATCCGGCATCTGTTCGATCTGGCGGCACCGGAATTACCCAACAAGGGACAGGTGCGGGCGCTGGCGAATTCACTGGCGTACTACAACAGCTTCGCGGGGACGGTGGTGAATCTGTTTATCGGATTCGTTCGCTATGCACAGTGGCACCGTGGCGGTCGCGCGGATGCGGCGCTTGCAAACAAGGCGACCGATGCACTGGAACATGCGCAGGCACATTGGCAGCATCACACGCAACGGCACGCGCTGCTGCCCGGTGCGCCTAGCGTGTTTCAGGAGAATACGCTGTGGGATCGAACGAACGAGTGCCTGGAGCAGTTGCAGGGAGGGTGAGGGGGCCGGGGGAGGGGTTCAAGGGTTCAAGGGTTCAAGGGAGCGGTAGCCTTCTTACCCTTGTACCCTTGGACCCTGTACCCTTGAACCCTTCTTCCACTCACTCCCGCATTTCCATCACTTCTGCCGCGAGCAGCGTGTAGTCCGATGCGCCGGCACTTGTCTGGGCGTATTGGAAGATGGATTGCCCGAAGGAGGGGGCTTCGGCGAGTTTGATGTTTCTGCGGATGTGGGTCTGGAAAATGATGGCGTTTGCGACGGGGTGATTCGTGCCTTTGGCTTGTTCGAGGAATTTTTCGACTTCGCCCGTGACTTCGGCGGTGAGTTTGGCGGCGGCTTCGAACTGGCAGAAGAGGATGCCCGAGATGCGGAGGGTGGGATTGAGGCCCTGCCGGACCATGGCGACAGTGTCGAACAGTTTTTCCATGCCTTGCAGCGCGAGAAACTGAGCTTGCAGCGGGACGATGACCTCGGTGGCAAAAACCAGGGCGTTGAGCGACAGCAGCCCGAGCGAGGGGGGGCAGTCGATAAGGACGAAGTCCGCATCCATCTTCTCGGCGTGGGCCATTTTGCGGAGCAAGGTTTCGCGGCTGACGACGGAGACGAGTTCGACTTCGGCGGCGGCGAGGTCCGTCGTGGCCGGGGCGACGTGAAGTTTGCCTTTGGCGGTCGTTACCTCTTTAAGCGACTCAGCGAGCGGGATGCCGTCGGTGAGGACGCGGTAGGTGGAGATGGCGACGGAATCGGGGTCGATGCCCATGTGCGTGGTGAGGTTGGCCTGCGGGTCGAGGTCGATGAGGACGATTTTTTTGCCCGCGTCGGCGAGAGCGGCCCCGAGGTTGACGGTCGTGGTCGTCTTTCCGACTCCGCCTTTTTGATTGAAGAGTGCGATGATGCGCATCGGGGATCCTTGTGTGGGGTGTTGTCGCGGCAACCGCGGGAGAGGAGCGACGGGACGTGGCCGTAGTTTGCGGGAAGGGCGGGCGGGAATCCAGCGGCGGGGCGGGAATCGGAAGTTGGCTCGACCGTTGGCTCGACTCTGCGACAGGTCTCGAAACGCTGAAATTCAAGGGTATTTTGGAATAGGAGGGGGGTGAAAAAGAAAAACCCGCGATGAAAAATCATCGCGGGTTTCTGTTGTTGTCACGACGAGGGGTCGTAACGGGCTGCAGTTATTTCTTCTTCTTCGCAGCCGCCTTCTTGGCCGGCTTCTTTGCTGCAGCCTTTTTCGTTGTCTTCGCCATCGTTATCACCCCCTTTCGATTGGGTTGGATGTCGTTAGAAATAATTATGAACTCATTGTGAGTTGAAAGATTTATTTGTCAATGGAAATTATCGGAATGATGACGTGTTCTGCGATATTTTTTTTCGAGCGCGCGACCGAATTGTCTCAGCGCGCAGGCCCAGCGCGCGAAATTGTTTGAGCACCAGGTCCTCAAAACTGCTCGCCGTGTTGGCCAGCACGTAGCTGCAACCATGCTTGCGCGAAAATGTTTGCACCTCGGCGAGAAACGCGGCGAGACGCTTTGCGTAGGCCTGCATCACCGCGCGATTCGCCGAGATGTCTACGCCTGCCTGGGTCTCCATGTCGATGAGGCGCACATCGCCAAGCAGTTCAGGAGCGAGTTCCTGCGGGGCCAGGGTTTGCACGAGCACGATGTCGTTCTTGCCGTAGCGGAGCCGCTTGATCCCCTCTTCGTAACCTTCGTCCGAGAGAAAATCGGAGATGAGGATGATCATGCCGGCACGTTGAGTGCGGAGCGCGAAGCGGGAGAGTGACGCGTTGAGGTCGGTTTTTCCGGCGGCTTTGAGATTCTGGAGCATCTCCATGAGGCGAATGACGCCCGGCTTGCCCCGCATGGTGCCGGACGGGGGGCCGAGGTAGGTATCGGTCTCTTCGTTGCGCGATCGGGGTGAAAGTGATCTTGTCGGTGTTGGCGAGCGCGATGTAGGCGAGGGCGGCGGCAAGGCGGCGGGCGTAATCGAATTTGGTCGGGCCGTGGGAGGGGGGGGGGGATAGTTCATGGAGGCGGAGCAGTCGAGCAGAATGTGGACCGCCAGCTCCTGCTCCTCAACAAAAAGGCGAAGCATCAGCGACTCGAACTTGGCATAAGCATTCCAATCGATGCGGCGAAAATCATCGCCCTGCACGTAGGGCCGGAAGTCGGCGAACTCGACCGACGCGCCGTGGACGGTGGAACGCCGCTCACCGCGCGTATCGCCCCGGAAGAGCTGTGCGCGGAGAGGGTGAGCATTTCAAGTTTCTTCAGAAAGGCCGGATCAAAGAGTTGCGTGGAAGGCATTGTTTTCTCGTGGGGTCGCGAGGGAGTACAAGGCCTCCGTAATTTAACCACCAAGTGCGCAAGAGTCTTCTCTCAGTCGAATTATCTCTATGGATACGAGACGCTCGTTACGTCTCAGTTTTTGACCCTGGATCGTGGGACCATTCGCCCAGCCGCAATCTCTTGCGTGTCTTGGTGGTTAATGTCAGTTTCCGCGTGACAGGATTGGAACCGCCGAAACCGCGATTCGCATCGGTAGCCATCTGAGCACCTTTGTTGTACACTCAAGTTTTCGGCAAGACGAGGGGTAACGAATGCCCGTAACAGCGACGCTTCCGGCTCTTTTATCGCTTTTCAAGATTGATCGCGACCTGCATCAACTGCGAATGGGCCTTGATAATGTGCAAAAAGACCAAAAACGACAATTGACGAAAATCGCGCAGCTCTCCAAAGATGCCGAGACGCAGGAGCTGGCGCAGAAAAAGCTGCAGGCTGAAATCAACACCCGGGACCTGGAACTCAAGACCCGGCAGGAGCACATCGAAAAGATGCGCGAGTCGCTCAGCACGACCAAGACCAACAAAGAATACTCCGCGATCCTGGTGCACATCTCCGGCGAAAAGGCCGAGGTCGCCAAGATCGAATCAGCAGTCCTTGAACAAATGCAGCAGGTCGAGACGATGGGCAAGGCCATTGCCGCGCTGAAGGAACAGATCGCCTCGGAACAGCAGGCGCTCGCGAAGATCGAGTCGGAGCATAGCGAGAAAGTGAGCGGATTGACCGCTCAGATCCAAACGCTTGAACTCCGGCGCGGCGAGGCCGCCAAGAACGTCACGCCCGATGCCCTGCAGCAGTACGACCGAGTCAGCCAGAAATATCCGGGCGATGCGATGGCGCCGGTGGAATACGAAGAGGACGACCTCGACTCGCTTAGCTGCGGCTCGTGTTACATGGGGCTCAATGTGGAGCATCTCAATGCGTTACGCGGCAGCGGCGGCATTCGCCGGTGTAACAGTTGCAATCGAATTTTGTATCTGCCGGAAATGCTGGCACAGGTGTGAGGCGGCATGAGTTTGTTTTCGGGCGATTCCACGAAGAACGTTGCGAAGGGCGGTGGCGGCGCTAAAGGGGGGGGGATGGCGGTTATTTTGCAATTCGACGGCGGGTCGCGCGGGAATCCCGGGCCTGCGGGCATCGGCGTGACGCTTTCCGACGAGTCGGGGGATGTACTTTACGAGCTGGGGGAGTTTCTTGGGACTTGCACCAACAATGTGGCGGAATACACGGCACTCGTCCGCGGGCTGAGCGCTGCCAAGACCCTCGGGGCGAGAAAAGTCACCGTTCGCGCGGACAGCGAACTCGTCGTGCGCCAGATCAACGGCATCTATAAGGTAAAGAGTCCCGACCTCAAGCCGCTGTACCAGCGAGCGGTCGCGTTGATCGAAGAGATTGGGAATGTGAAGGTCGTGCATGTGTATCGGGAGGGGAACACGCGCGCGGATGAGTTGGCGAATGAGGCGATGGACGAGGGGCGGAAGATTGAGCCGCTGGGCCCGGTGGGGGGGTGGGCAGTGCCAGCGGGGGCGGGGGGAGTGGGAGGCGCGGGGGGGGCGGGGCGCGGAAAGCCATTGAAAAAGACGTTGATTCGGAGGAGATGCCAAAGGCGATAGCCGGCTTGGGGGGGCTGCATGCCGCACTTCAGGTGATGCGAAGCCTGGCAGGTGAACTGACGCTGCGCGAGGCGGAGGTGTTGCTATTGATCGCCGAGTCTCCGGGACGAACGCAGACCGAGATTTGCCAGAGCATGGAGATTTCCAATGCGGCAGCGTATCGATTGGTCGTGGACGGCTTAGCGCTGCGGCTCGGGTTGGTGCGTCAGGAAAAAGGTTCCGCAGACGAGGAATCGCGGGGATTCTTTTTGACGAAGAAAGGGGAAACATTTCTGACACGAGTGGCGGGGGCAATCAGCGCCGAGGGTGGTTGTCGGGACGCATGATGCGGCTCTTTGCTCATGCGCGGTCGGCGTTCGGATTTACTTCGGGGGGAGGGTTTGATATAGTTTTGCGATTCAATCGCGGGCGTGGCGGAATTGGCAGACGCGCTAGATTCAGGTTCTAGTGACCGCAAGGTCTTGGAGGTTCGACTCCTCTCGCCCGCATGAATAAAACCCTCGATGATGCCTTAAACCGGTGTCTTTCGAGGGTTTTTTTGTGGGATAAGAATGGCTCGCGGTGGGGCAAAAAAATAAGCGCACCGGCCCAACGCCGGTGGCTTTCATGGGTTTGTGCAATCACGTCTGTAACTTAATACCCTTCGACGACCACGCCGTAGGGCGGCGTGCTGAATTTCAGCCGGCCGTTGGAGGCCTTGCCTCCGGACGAATCAAGTGCATAAATGACCTGTTTGCCGTTCCGCTTGTTGATGATCACGCGGTTCATGCGGAGCAGTCCCAGGTGATGGCTCACCGTGGGCTGGGGAAGGTTGAGTTCTTCGCACAGGCTGGTGACATTTCGTTCCCCGCCGGCGAGAAGCATCACGATCTGCAGCCGTGTTTTGTCGGACAGCAAGCGAAAAAGTTGACACAGGTTTGAGAGCGACTGTTCATCAGATGAAGCGGACTTCGCTGCCATGATTCCTCCAGGATGACATACAACTTGCAGGCACGGGTTCAACCGAGCGTGGTACAACTACGCAAAATATTTTCGGACGATCCACTTATCAACATGCGTGTGCAAGTTTGTAGATGTACAGATAATAAAAGAGCGGTTCCGGATGTCAACCGGAAATACAACTTTATCCCGGAAATTATGAGGCGCAAGAGGGCGTTGGGGTTCATTCGCTGCCTTAAATAGCGGCAGCGTTTCGTTGTGAACGCTAACGCACCATCGGACTTATTGAAGATATCCAAAGATGAATATCCAATAGAGGAGAAGATAGACTGCCGCTGTGATGCTGGTGAGGACAATGGCTCGCTTGCGGTCCAGTTTCAGAATGAAAAGGAATCCCGCCCCTATCGCGACCGTTTGAAACGCAAATAACGCGAGCGTAATGACCACCGGATACGCCCTGATGTAAATACCGACGGTCAAAAACTCGAGCAGGTGCAGAATCATCGTCGGCGGAAACGCGATGGCGGCAATCCGCGCCAGGAACTCCGAAAGCTGCGTCTTCTCAATGTGCTCGAAATCAAACGTTCCATACATGCGTGCCGGAAACCGGTGCGCCGCATATCGATGCAAGGCGAACATCGCCCCAAAAATCGCCGCCGTGAGCAGCGCCGACGCAACCAACAGCGACACAAAAAGGACCGCCAGCCCATACACGTCCATGCCCGCTCCGGTTCTCCCCCCTGAATTGGGTGATGATCGATTATGCGGCGACTGGAGCAGGTTGGCAATGTGGGAAATAACTGTGGCACCACAGAGGGCACAGAGAACACCGCGTTATTTTGGGAAGCACGGAAGCGTTTTATCCGCGTCGTCTCTGTGTCCTCTGTGCTCTCTGTGGTTATATCAGAAAATGCTAAATCTCGGCGGTCGCGATGACGCTGGTGACGCCGTGCCATTTGCGATCGATGCTGCGGGCACCATAGATCGATCCGCCCTCGAGCATGATGTCGAACATTTTGGGGACTTCCCAGAAGAGATGTTCGGCATGATTTTTCAGCCAGACGCGCATGCGGAATGGACCGGGGCTTAAGGGAAGGGATTCGATGTTGAAGGTGCAGGAAATCTCTTCCCCTTCGCGGGTGATGCGGCGCGGGGCAAAATCTTTGGAGTCGAGGCCGAGGACCGGCGAACCGGCGATGTCTTCAAGAAGGATATGAACGCCCGCGTCCAGCATGCGTTGATGGGAGCGAAAGGTGATTTCAATGCGTGCCGGTTTGAACGTCTGCAGCGGCCCGCCTTCGGGGGTGCCGGCGGTGATGCGGAGAAGCTCAAAGTTGGAGCCGACAACATGAGCATCTTCAAGGCGGACGCTTTCGCCGCTCTGGATGTACTTTTGGACAACCTCCTCGATAGGTCCGGCGTGCGCGACGCGGCCGCGCTGCATGAGGATCCCGTGGGTGCAAAGCGCCTGCACCGCCGCCATCGAATGCGACACGAACAGCACCGTGCGCCCCGTGCCGCTGGAGACATCCTGCATCTTTCCAATGCACTTGCGCTGGAATTCCGCATCGCCCACGGAGAGGACCTCATCGACGATGAGAATCTCCGGGTCAAGGTGAGCGGCGACCGCGAAGGCGAGGCGAACCGCCATGCCGGACGAGTACCGCTTCACCGGGGTGTCGAGAAATTTATCCACCTCGGCGAACGCGACGATGTCGTCGAACTTCCGCTTGATCTCCACGCGCGTCATGCCGAGGATCGCGCCGTTCATGTAGATATTCTCGCGGCCGGTGAGTTCCGGGTGGAATCCGGTGCCGACTTCAAGGAGGGAAGAGACGCGACCGTGGATGGTGATGCGGCCGGTGGTGGGGGAGGTGATGCGGGAGAGGATTTTGAGAAGCGTGGACTTGCCCGCGCCATTGCGGCCGACGATGCCGACGCGCTCTCCGGCGTTGATCTTGAAGGAGACATCATTCAGTGCCCAGAAAGCGTCTTTGCGCGGCTTTCCAGCGAGGGCGGGATCGACCGCCTTGCGTTTGCCCCAGCGGGCGAAGTTATAGAAGCCGTCGGAAACCAGATCGCGAATGGAGCTTTGGCGCGGCCGATTTTGCAGCACGTACTTCTTGCTGACGCCTTGAACCTCTATCGCGGGCCGGGACATGAAAGCTCCGAAAAAAACCGGTGCCGAAAGCGTTGGTTAAATCACATCCGCAAACGTCGCTTCGGTCTTGCGGAAATACCAGTGGCCGGAAGCCAGAATCAGGAGGACCAGCACCACGGAGCCGGCGATCGCCGGCCATCTCAACCGAACGTCGCCCCCCAGCAGGCACCAGCGGAACCCGTCAATGACGCTGACCATCGGGTTCAGGGCGTACAGAAATTTGCCCCACTCCGGGATCTTCGTGGCGCCATAGACCTTCTCAGTGGAGAAAAAGACCGGGCAGATGTAATTGCCGAACATCACAATGAACGGAACGATGTACATGAAATCGCGGTACTTGACGTTCAAAGCGGCGAACCAGAGCCCCGTCCCCAACGCCGTCGCACAGCCCAACAAGATGAACAACGGGAGAAAAACAATCTGCCACCCCGGCACAAAATGATACCAAAGCATGATCACCGCAAGCACGCCGCACGACACGATGAAATCCACAAACGTCACGACCAATTTACTGACCGGGATCATCAATCGCGGAAAATAAATCTTCGTAATCACCCCCGCGTTCCCCAGCAAACTGGCGCTGATCGTCGTCAACCCGTCGCTAAAAAACTGCCACGGCAGAACCGCCACGTACACCATCACCGCATACGGGACGCCAGCGATGCTGTCCTGGTGCAGCACGTATTGAAAGACAAACACGCCGGCAACCATGGTCAAAAAGGGCCGAAGAATGCTCCACGCAAGCCCGACCACCGTCTGTTTATAGCGAACTACAATATCCCGCCACACCATAAACCCCAGCAGCTCCCGCCCCAGCCATAAATCTCGCCAGTATTGCGATTCCTCCCGCCCCGCTTCGATAATCAGGGTGCGGCCACTGTATTTTTCCGCTGTTTCCATGGACGGGCCATCGAGACGCGACCCATCAACGAGCGCAAGATCGCCCGGACTGTGCAGCGTTTCGACCGGACCCGTTGAACTTGTCGTCATACCTTCCTCAGTGGGGAAACAGACTCCGGCGTTACGTCCGGTCACCATCCGCGGATTGCGCAGTAGAGCAACCGCCAGCTTTCACGTTTGAGTGGCCGTTCCGTCGTGTTGAGTACGGCATGTTTTCGGGCCGTGTCCAAATGTCCATCATTCAGTGCCCACCAGCCCCATTTGAGGCGGAGGTGCTCAACGCTGTCTTTATCGGCCATCGGGGGATCGAAGACCAATTCGACCTTTTCACCGCGTTGCAGCCGATCCTGACCCGCAGTTCGTCGTTCCTGCGCTAGCGTACGGGCCAGTTTCGTATATCCCGGTGCCTGCCAATGGCGTGAGTTCACCGTGCTCGCAAAATGCTGCCGGTAAAAGCAGAGCAAATCCGGGAGATTTGCCACGCGGCCGACCTCGCTGAGACGCAAATGGAGGTCATAATCCTCCGAAATCACGAACGGATGCCGAAACCCGCCCACCTCAATGGCTGGGCGGCGCTTCATCATCACCGTTGGGAACCACAACCCGTTATCAATCTCCATCAACCGGCAAATTTCTTCATGCGTCTCGGGGAACCAGAACCGTTTGATCGGCATGCCGGCACTGTCGATCATCTGCCACCCGCTCCCCAACGCGACGAGCGACGGCTCGGCATGAAAGCGTTTCAACTGCCTTTCCAGACGGTTTGGGGCATAACGATCATCGGAATCCGCCCACGCGATAAAATCAGCTTTCGCCCCATGGAGAAGCTCATTGCGGGTCTCGACCAGCCCTCGATTCTTGCGCGTGATCAGCCGAATGCGACGATCGCGCACCGCGAGCGTTTGGAGAATCGCGACCGAGTCGTCTTTTGATCCATCATCTATAATGATGAACTCAAAGTCCGAAAAGGTTTGGTTGCAGATGCTCCGGACCGCCTCCCCGACATATCTGCCGGTGTTGTACACGGGCATGAGAACACTGACGCCGGGCATTCAACTGCTCCTGGAAAACAGGGGACGCCCCTGCCACATTCCTACGTTTCGCCGAGCCTGATGGTTCTGCGCCATCGAGTGGCGTCCGGCGCATCATCGCGTTACAACGTCACTGCTCCGGTAAACGGACGGTCCGTCGTTTGCCACAGTGGAGCAAGGAGACTTTCATGCCCAACGCCGCCGCTGAACGCAATGCCCGCCGCCTCAAAATCCGGCACGTCACCACCTACCAGTACAACCAGCCCGTCACCAAGTCGAGCCATCGGCTCCATCTTCGGCCGATTCATGACTGGAAGCAATCCGTAAAATCGTATTCCCTGCGCATCGATCCCGCCCCCGACGGCGGAGCGGTCACGGAATTCGAGGACGTCTTCGGCAATTTCGCGGCTCGCTTCGACGTCACCACGCCCTACACCCAACTTCGCCTCCACGCCGAGAGCGAAGTCGAGGTGCTCGACTACGATCCGTTCGAGTTCGCCAAGGTACTCATCAATCGACCGCGATTCCCCTGGGTCTGGATGCCCTGGGAAATCAAAATGCTTCAGTCCTATCTCACCCCGCAGGAACTGCCCGACACGCAGCTCTCCGAAATCTACAACTACGCCATGGGTTTCGTAAACCGCAACAAAGGCGATGTCCTGGAGACGCTCTTCGACATCAACCTCACCCTCTTCCGCGAATACAAATACACGCCCGGCTCGACCACCTTCGCGACAACCCCATTCGATGTGATGATGTCCCGCCAGGGCGTCTGCCAGGACTTCGCCAACCTCTTCATCACCATGGCCCGGCTGCTCTACCTCCCCGCCCGTTACGTATGCGGCTACATCTACACCGGCAACACCGGCGAGTCCCGCGCCCAATCCGATGCCTCCCACGCCTGGGTTCAACTCTACATCCCCACCGTCGGATGGAAAGGCTTTGACCCCACCAATGGCGTCCTCGCACACCTCGACCACGTCCGCGTCGGCGTCGGCAGAAACTATCGCGACACCGCCCCCTCCACCGGAACCATTTACACCCCCGCCGCCGAGTCGATGATGATCGATGTCGAAGTCACCGATATCTCCTCCGCCCCTAAAATGCCGCCCCAGGCCCCCAACGGAGAAACCATTGTCCCCACCGGAACGCCGGAACATGCGATAAACGGATATTAAAGTTGGACCCCGGCGTCCCGCATCGTATACTCCAACCCGTCCAGCGGCGGAACCCCAGTAACGACCCGAGTAACGAGTAAATTAGTGGACGACGGCCCAACCCTTGTGGAAGGCCGCCCTGTAGAGGGTCTGACCGGAGCTCGTTACATGCCCATTCGCGTTGCGCTCAATCACATCACACATTACAAATACGACCGGGCCGTGATGATGGCCCCCCACGTGGTACGCCTGCGCCCCGCCCCGCACGCCCGCACCCCCATTCTCGCTTACTCCCTCCAAATCCTCCCCGAAAAACATTTCCTCAACTGGCAGCAGGACCCCTACTCCAATTATCTCGCCCGCCTCGTCTTCCCCGAAAAGGCCACGCGAACTCAAGGTCGAAGTCGATCTGATCGCCGAGATGACCGTCATCAATCCGTTCGATTTTTTTGTCGAAGCGTCCGCGGAAACCTATCCGTTCACCTATGAGCCAATCGTGCCAAGGAACTGGCCCCCTATCTGGAAGCAGAGGAGCCGGGCCCGCTCCTGACAAAACTGGTCGAGTCCTGCCGCCGCAAAGACATTGCGCACGATCGATTACATCGTCGAATTAAATTGGACGGTGCATCAGGCCCTCAAATATCTGATCCGCATGGAACCGGGCGTACAGACGCCGGAGCATACCCTGACGGCAAAGTGCGGTTCCTGCCGCGATTTCGCCTGGCTCCTCGTCAATCTCTGCGCCACCTCGGCTTGGCCGCCCGCTTCGTCTCCGGATACCTCATCCAACTGACCGCCGACGTGAAATCCCTCGACGGCCCCTCCGGACCGGAACGCGATTTCACCGACCTCCACGCCTGGGCCGAAGTCTATCTCCCCGGCGCGGGCTGGGTCGGGCTCGATGCCACCTCCGGATTATTCACCGGCGAAGGGCATATCCCCCTCGCCTGCACCGCTGAACCCCTCTCCGCCGCGCCCGTCACCGGTGCCGTCGGCGAATGCAAGGTCGATTTCTCCGTCACCATGTCCGTCACCCGCATCCACGAAGACCCGCGCGTCACCAAGCCCTACACCCCGCAACAATGGAAACAGATCGAATCCCTCGGCCACATGGTCGATGACGACTCAAAAAAGGCGACGTCGCCTCACCATGGGCGGCGAACCCACCTTCGTCTCCATCGACGACATGGAAGGCGCCGAATGGAACACCGCCGCCATGGGCCCCGACAAACGCCGCCTCTCCGGCGAACTCATCAAACGCCTCCGCAACCGCTTCGCCCCCGGCGGCATTCTGCACTTCGGCCAGGGCAAATGGTATCCCGGCGAATCCCTCCCCCGCTGGGCCCTCTCCTGTTACTGGCGAAAAGACGGCATCCCCATCTGGAACGACCCCGCCCTCATCGCCGACGACGACCGCAACCTCGGCCACACCGACGCCACCGCCCAACGCTTCATCACCGAACTCGCCCTCCGCCTCGGCGGAAAGTCCATGCCCGATCATGCCCTCCCCGCGTATGAAGACGTCTGGTACTACCTCTGGAAAGAACGCCGCCTGCCCGTGAATGTCGATCCCTTCAAGAGCAATCTGAAAAATGAGGAAGATCGCAAGCGGCTCGCCAAGGTTTTCGAGCAGGGTCTGGACAAGATCGTCGGATATGTGCTGCCGCTGCTCATGCGCGGGGATAGGCCGCGGCGGCACACAGGTCGCCGTGGCAATCGGGCGTCTGGTTCTTCCGGCCGAACGCATGTATCTGATCCCCGGCGATTCGCCCATGGGATTCCGCCTGCCGCTGGATTGCCTCCCTGGGTAGCACCGGAAGACTATCCCGTAATGCACGAGCGCGACCCGCTGGAACTTTTGCCCGCCTCCCGCGACCCGCGCTCCCGCCAGCTACGTTCGCACGCGCACCTGAAGCCGTGCTCGCCATCCGGCTATCGCGAGCAGGACGATGGATCGTCCGCCGCTGGGAGGCAGCGGTGGCGAGAACAATCTCCGCCATCGGCGCGAAACAGCCTCGGAGACGTCGCATCGCCGCCCGCCGTCCCAAGCCGGATCCGCCCCGTGGATCGTTCGCACCGCCTTCTGCGTCGAACCGCGCAACGGCAGTCCTCCACATCTTCATGCCGCCGGTGCGCTACGCCGAAGACTACCTCGACCTCGTCGCCCGCATCGAAGAAACCGCCGCCGACCTAAGCACGCCCGTCATCATCGAAGGCTACACCCCGCCGCACGATCCGCGCCTCAACGTCACTCAAAGTCACGCCCGATCCCGGCGTCATCGAAGTCAACACCCACCCCGTCGACACCTGGGACGAAGCCGTCTCCGTCACCACAGGCCTCTACGAAGATGCCCACTACTCCCGCCTCGGCACCGAAAAATTCATGCTCGACGGCCGCCACACCGGCACCGGCGGCGGCAACCACATCGTCATGGGCGGCCAACCCGCCAGCGATTCCCCGTTCCTCCGCCGCCCCGATCTGCTCAAATCGCCTCGTCGCCTATTGGCACAATCATCCCTCGCTGTCGTATCTGTTCTCCGGCATGTTCATCGGCCCCACCAGCCAGGCCCCGCGCGTCGATGAAGGCCGCGCCGATAACGTCTACGAACTCGAAATCGCGATGCAGCAGATTCCCGATCGCGGAAAATCGCCGCCGGCATCCGCCGCCGCCCGTGGCTCGTCGATCGCATCTTCCGCAATCTCCTCGTCGATCTCACCGGCAACACCCACCGCGCCGAATTCTGCATCGACAAACTCTACTCGCCCGATTCCTCCAGCGGCCGCCTGGGCCTCGTCGAATTCCGCGGCTTTGAAATGCCCCCGCACGCCGCAGATGTCCCTCACGCAGCAACTCCTGCTCCGCGCCCTCGTCGCACGCTTCTGGGAAAAGCCCTACAACGCCCCGCTCGTCCGCTGGGCGCACCGAACTCCACGACCGCTTCATGCTGCCGCACTTCGTCGCCGAAGATTTCGCCGACGTGCTCCGCGATACCGCCGACCACGGGCTTCCCCCTCAAATCCGAATGGTTCGCCCCGCACCTCGAATTCCGCTTCCCCGTCTCGGCACCATCGACCTCCCCGCCGCCGGCGGCATCCAACTCGAACTCCGCCAGGCCATCGAACCCTGGTACGTCCTCGGCGAAGAACCCGCCGGCGGCGGCACCGCCCGCTTCGTCGATTCCTCCGTCGAACGCCTGCAGATCAAAGTCAACGGCCTGACCAACTCCCGCCACGTCGTCGCCGTCAACGGCATCGCCATCCCGCTGCATCCCACCGGCCGCAACGGCGAGTTCGTCGCCGGCGTCCGCTACCGCGCCTGGCAGCCGCCCTCGCTGCCTGCACCCCACCATCGGCGTTCACGTCCCCGCTGGTCTTCGACATCGTCGACACCTGGAACGACAACGCCGTCGGCGGCTGCACCTACCACGTCGTCCCATCCCGGCGGCCGCGCCTACGACCACATTCCCCGTCAACGCCTTTGAAGCCGAAAGCCGCCGCGTCGCCCGCTTCTTCAAATTCGGCCACACGCCCGGCGCGATGAACATCAAAACCCTCGAACGCTCCCTCGAGTTCCCGGTCACCCTCGACCTGCGGCGGTTGTAGGGACGGAGCAGACGGTAGACAGTAAACGGTAGACGGTAGACGGTCGACGGTAGACGGTAGACGGTAGAAGAAACGAGACTTGGTCGCGCCCACCTACCGTCTACTGTCTACCGTCTTCCCTCGACCGTTTTCCATCTTCTCAAAATCCCACCCCCCGCCTCTCGTCGCCGCCCCTCTCTGCCGATATGCTCCTCGAAAGACCCAACACACCCATCTCCCGCTGTAAGTACGGAATCCATGGAATCCTCGGAACCATCGCCCTTCTCTTCGCCTCGGGCTCTTCCACCCATCAGCCCGGGCTGTGGAGCCGCTACTTACCCGCCCGCCCACGTCTTTGACGAAATGGCAGGAGCCCGACGGTTCCGTTCGCGGCCACTGGCAGATGTTCGTCAATCTCCTCGACGACCTCGGCCCCCGCGAACTCGGACGCCGCTGGGACACCGCCCGCCAACTCATCCACGACAACGGCGTCACCTACAACGTCTACGGCGACCCCGCCGGCATGGACCGCCCCTGGAATCTCGACGCCATCCCCCTCATCTTCGATGCCGACGATTGGGCCACGCTCCAATCCGGCCTCACCCAGCGCGCCCGCCTCCTCGACCTCATCCTCGCCGATCTCTACGGCCCGCAACGCCTCCTGCACGAAGGCCTCCTTCCCGCTGAAATTCTCTTCGCCCACCGCGGGTTCCTCCGCCCGCTCTTCACGGCGCCAAAATCCCCACCGGACGCTGGCTCCATCTTTACGCCGCCGACATCGGCCGCTCCGCCGACGGCCAATTCTGGGTCATCGGCGACCGCACCCAGGCCCCCTCCGGCGCGGGCTACGCCCTCGAAAACCGCATCGTCGTCTCCCGCGCGCTCCCCGACGTCTTCCGCGATTGCCGCATCCAGCGCCTCGCCACCTTCTTCCGCACCATGCGCGAAACCCTCAAATCTCTCGCCCCACAAAATCGCGACAACCCCCGCATCGTCCTCCTCACCCCCGGCCCCTACAACGAAACCTATTTCGAGCACGCCTACCTCGCCCGATACCTCGGCTACACCCTCGTCGAAGGCGGCGACCTCACCGTCCGCGACAACCACGTCTATCCTCAAAACCCTCGGCGGTCTCCAGCGCGTCGATGTCATCCTCCGACGCCAGGATGACGAATTCTGCGACCCCCTCGAACTTCGCCCCGATTCCACCCTCGGCATCGCCGGCCTCGTCCAGGCCGTCCACTCCGGCACCGTCGCCATCGCCAATGCCCTCGGCACCGGAATGCTCGAAACCCCCGCACTCATGATGTTCCTCCCACGCCTCTGCAAATATCTCCTCGGTGAAGACTTCTACATCCCCTCCGTCGGCGCGTTCTGGTGCGGTGAAGCCACCGCCCGCAACCACGTCCTCGCCAATCTCCACCGCATGGTCATCAAAGCCACCTTCCCCGGTACCGGCGCCGAACCCATCTTCGGCGCCATGCTCTCCCCGCATCCCTCGAAGACCTCCGCGCCAACATCCTCGCCTGCCCACGCGACTTCGTCGGCGAAGAGCAAATCGCCCTCTCCACCGCCCCCGTCTTCATCGATGGCCGCGTCGAACCGCGCCACGTCGTCCTCCGTTCCCATCTCGTCGCAACCCGCCGACGGCGACTACGCCGTCATGCCCGGCGGCCTCGCACGATTCTCCGCCGCCGCTGACTCCCTCATCGTCTCCATGCAGCGCGGCGGCGGCTCAAAAGATACCTGGGTTCTCCTCCACCGGTCCCATCGACACCTTCTCACTCCTCGCCCCCGCCGATCAGGCCATCGACATCTCCCGCGCCGGCGGCGACCTGCCCTCGCGCGTCGCCGACAATCTCTACTGGCTCGGCCGATACATCGAACGCGCCGAAGGCATCGCACGACTCGCACGCGGAATCACCACCCGCATGGCCGATCAAAGCCCCGAAACCAGCGTCGAACTCCCCATCCTCTTCGCCACCATCACCCGCGAAAGCAAAACCGCCCCCGCCGAAACCGCCCCCGCTCTCAGCCTCGAGGAACGCCTCGGCCGCATTCTCCTCGACGGCAGTTACGCCTACGGTTTACAGGCCACCCTCGGCTCCATCTACCGCCTCGGCTCCCTCGTCCGCGACCGCATCTCCATCGACACCTGGCGCATCATCAACCGCTTCGATCAGGACTTCCCTCCCAACGAAAAACGCAACATCTGGCTCAACGAACTCATCCCCGCCCTCGACCGCCTCATCATCACCTTCGCCGCTTTTGGCGGGCTCGCCATGGAGTCCATGACCCGCGGCTTCGCCTGGCGATTCCTCGACATGGGCCGCCGCGTCGAACGCTCCCTCGCCACCCTCTCCCTCCTTCGCGGCACGCTCGGAAAAGTCATCGAACGCGAAGCCCCGCTCCTCGAAGCCATCCTCGAAATCGCCGACTCCGGCATGACCTACCGCCGCCGCTACATGACCACCCTCCAGGTCGCCCCGGTCCTCGATCTCCTCCTCGCCGACGAAACCAACCCCCGCTCCGTCGCCTTCCAATTCGCCCGCCTCGCGGAACACGTCGATGCCCTCCCGCGCGTCGTCACCTCCGCCCCCCACGGCTCCGGCGGCCAAATCCTCCTCACCGCCATCACCGACCTCCGCGCCGCCAACCTCCAAACCGAAAGCCGCCCCAGCCACGACAACCACCGCGACTCCCTCGACCACCTGCTCCACAACTTCGCCACCGCCCTCTACGCCTTCTCCGACACCATCAGCGAAAGCTACCTCAGCCACGCCATCCCCGCCCGCCAACTCGCCACCAATTCCCCCCACAACATAAACGACCCCCCCATGTACACCGATGAACACGGATAAAAAAAAACAAAAAAATTCGTGTTCATTAGTGTTCATTTGTGGCCAATTTACGTATTCCCCTCTTCATCACCCCCGTATCCTCCGTCAAAAAAAACTGCCGACAAACATAGAGGCAAAATTCCCATGCCCACCTACCACATCGAACACCTCACCCTCTACAAATACGCCGAGCAGGTCCCCATCTGCCACAACCTCGCCCATCTGCTCCCGCGCGATTCCGCCGACCACCGCTGGACCGCCGCCGAGATCGACATCCTCCCCACCCCCGCCATCCGCGCCACCCGCATGGACTACTTCGGCAATCGCCTCACCTTCTTCGCCATCCAGGAACCCCACCGCCAACTCCGCGTGACCGCCCGCAGCACCGTCGAAATCCTCCGCCACGCCGCCACGCCCGCCCCCACCTCCGATCTCCCCTGGGAATCCGCACGCGATCTCTTCCTCTCCTCCCCCCAAAACTCCCCCGACCTCCTTGACGCATTCCAGTTCACCTTCGCATCCCCCTTCGTCCACTGGAACAGCGACATAAAAAATTACGCACAACAATCCTTCACCCCCGGCCGCACCCTCCTCGCCGCCGCCCTCGACCTCACCTCGCGCATTCACCGCGACTTCACCTACGACCCCAAAACCACCACCGTCACGACCACCCTCCCCGAAATCCTCAAAACCCGCGCCGGCGTCTGCCAGGATTTCGCCCACCTCCAGATCGGCTGCCTCCGCGCGATGGGCTTCCCCGCCCGCTACGTCTCCGGCTATCTCCTCACCACCCCGCCTCCCGGTAAGCCCCGCCTCATCGGTGCCGACGCCTCCCACGCATGGCTCGCACTCTTCCTCCCCGGCTTCGGCTGGCTCGACCTCGACCCCACCAACAACGTCATCCCCTCCGACAAACACATCACCATCGCCTGGGGCCGCGACTTCGGCGACGTCTCCCCCCTCCGCGGCGTCATCCTCGGCGGCGGCAAACACGCCGTCGACGTCCGCGTCGACGTCGCCCCCTCCGCCTAACAAAAAGTGGCGATGTGCCTGTCTGTGATGACTCGGAATTCACGCTTCAACGTGTTTTTCGTACCCCAAAGCCGAGCCCAACGCCACGAGCTTGACTTCACCCCCCTATATATTCCATACTGAATTCATAACGAATTCAGGAGGAAGATCATGCTCTCCACCCAACACACCCAATCCCTCACCGACTTTCGACAGAAAGCCACCGAGACCCTCGACCGACTCAATGAAACCGGCGATGCCGAAATCATCACCGTCAACGGCGTCGCACGCGCGATTCTTCTCGCCCCTGCCGTCTACGATCAACTCGCACGAGAATCCCAACTCAACACCGACATTTCCATCATGCGCCAAGCCATGTCTGAGCTTAAAGCCGGCAAAGGCCGACCGGCAGACGCGGTCTTCAATGATTTACACAATTCACTTCTTACTAAAAAACGAAATCGAGCCAGAAAGGCCCGCAAGTGAAGCGGCACCGCGTCTTAATCGCGCCCATCGTCGAGGACCAGATTCGAGCCCAAGCCGAATATATTGCCGTTGATTCCATCGATAATGCCTTGGCGTGGAAGGCAAGCGTCTGGTCCGCCATTCAAAATCTAAGTGAATTTCCGAATCGGCATGCCATTGATCGCGCTGCTTCCGACCGCATGGGGATCGCTGTCCGCAAGGTTGTGATCGCGCGAACTTACTTGCTGTTCTATACGGTCGATCGAGCCGCCGGCAATATTTACATTATCAACTTTCGTCACGGAGCACGTCAGGCAGAAAATGAATAGTCCACGCAAGAACCAACCGCGACCCACCTCGCCTACTTTTGCCTAATCCATACGCAGTCGCCTACATTAGTCGCACTTCATGACCCACCCACCCCCTCCCACGCCCTTAAAAACCCACTCGCGCAGCGGCACTCGCTTTGCAATCCTCCTCCGGTCATGATCTACCGCAACACACTCATCGCTCCCCACCCCGAACCCAGAGGGCTACCCCGGTTGGATTTCACAAACTACCAAACCGACGGTTTTTACGACGAACTCTTCGAAGCCCCCGGCATCCCCAGAGCCGGTGCCCGGACCCTCGCCCGCCGAATCTCCGAACTCCCCCCAGGCGAACTCATTCAACGCCAAAAAGCCGCCGAAGCCGCTCTACTCCAGGCCGGTATCACCTTCGCCGTCTACGGCGATAAGTCCGGCACCGAAAAAATCTTCCCCTTCGACATCCTCCCCCGCATCGTCGAATCCCACGATTGGGAAACCCTCGAACGCGGACTCAAACAACGCACCATGGCCCTCAACCTACTTCATTACCGACATCTACAACGACCAGAAAATCCTCAAAGACAAAGTCCTCCCAGAAGAACTCATCAAGACCGCCAAAACGTACCGCCACCAGCTCATCGGCTTCAAACCCCCGCGCGGCATCTGGGCCCACGTCACCGGCACCGATCTCGTCCGCGATAAAGACGGCCAATTCTACGTCCTCGAAGACAACATGCGCTGCCCCTCCGGTGTCTCCTACGTCCTCGAAAATCGCCAACTTCTTAAACGCACTTTTCCCCACGTCTTCGACGCCGGCCACGTCCGACCCGTCGATGAATACCCCATGCGGCTCCTCGAAGCACTCCGCTACCTCGCACCCGATTCCCTCGACGATCCCCGCGTCGTCACCCTCACCCCCGGCGTCTACAACTCCGCTTACTTCGAGCACTCCTTCCTCTCCCAGCACATGGGCGTTGAACTTGTCGAAGGCCGCGACCTCGTCATCAAAGACGGCTACGTCATGATGCGAACCACCAAAGGCTACGAACGCGCCGATGTCATCTACCGCCGCGTCGATGACGATTTCCTCGACCCCACCGTCTTCCGTAAAGACTCCCTCCTCGGCGTCCCCGGCATCATGGACGTCTACAAATCCGGCCGCGTCGCCCTCGCCAACGCCCCCGGCTCCGGCATCGCCGACGACAAAGTCATCTACGCCTACGTCCCCAAAATGATCAAATACTATCTCGGCGAAGATGCCATCCTCCCCAACGTCCCCACCTTCGTCTGTTCCGACGAAAAAGACCGCAAGTACGTCCTCGACAACATCGAAAAGATGGTCGTCAAAGCCGCCAACGAATCCGGCGGCTACGGCATGCTCGTCGGCCCCCATTCCACCCGCGCCCAGTGCGAAGAATTCAAACTCAAAGTCGCTGAGAACCCTCGCAACTACGTCGCACAACCCATGATCGCACTCAGCCGCGCCCCCGTCATCGTCGACGACCACTTCGAAGGACGACACGTCGATCTCCGCCCCTACATCCTCTACGGCAAAGAAATCTACGTCCTCCCCGGCGGACTCACCCGCGTCGCCCTCAAAAAAGGCTCCGTCGTCGTCAACAGCTCCCAGGGCGGCGGCTCAAAAGACACCTGGGTCCTCAGCCCCCCCGGCAAAACCATGGAGTGAACGAGGTAATTGGTAAATAGTAATTGGTAATTGGCCCTTACATTCAAGCGCCACCCCAATTACCAATTACCAATTACAATTACCAACCCCCTCCGAGGCCCCATGCTCAGTCGCGCCGCCGAATCTATCTACTGGATGAGCCGCTACATCGAACGCGCCGAAAACGTCGCGCGCTTCATCCACGTCAACCTCAACCTCGAACTCGACCTCGCCGCCAGCGACGGCAACACCGCCGTCGGACAATGGCAGCCCCTCATCTGGACCACCGGCGACGAAAAACTCTTCGTCAAACTCTACGGCGAATTCACCCGCGAAAACGTCATCCGCTTCCTCACCTTCGAAGCCGAAAATCCAAACTCCATCGTCTCCTGCGTCAAATGGGCTCGCGAAAATGCCCGTTCCGTCCGCGAAATCATCTCCTCCGAAATGTGGATCACCCTCAACCGCTTCTACCTCATGCTCCACTCCTCCGACGCCGCCGACCGCGCCACCAACGACCCTCACACCTTCTACACCGACGTAAAAACCGCCTCCGCCCTCTTCATCGGCGAAACCATGGTCACCATGTCCCACGGCGAGGCCTGGCATTTCAGCCGACTTGGTCGCCTCATCGAACGCGCTGAAAAAACCTCCCGCATCCTCGACGTCAAATACTTCATCCTCCTCCCCACCGTCGAAGCCGTCGGCATGCCCATCGACAGCATCCAATGGGCCACACTCCTCAAATCCGCCTCCGCTCTCGAAATGTACCGCAAACGCTTTTACACCATCACCCCGCGATTCGTCTCCGAGTTCCTCCTCCTCGACCGCGACTTCCCTCGCGCCGTCCTCCACTGCCTCATGTCCTCCGAAGACAGCCTCCGCGCCCTCACCGGCAGCCGCAACAACACCTTCTCCAACCCCGCCGAGCACGCCGTCGGACAACTCCGCGCCGACCTCCAATACGCCCAGATGGACGACATCATGAACCGCGGAATGCACGAATACATCGACTCCATCCAAACCCGCCTCAACAAAAGCGACGACGCCATCTACCGAACCTTCTTCGAACTCCACCCCGACATCCCCCTCCAAACCCAAACCCAAAAACAAACCCAGTCCCAAAGCTAGTGGGCCAAGTCACCTGAAATTGCGGGTCATGCTGACCCATTTTAGCGCCGTCGCAACGCGACGACGTATTTGCTTCACTGCAAATTCATATGTCACAACCCACTAGCCGCACGTCTACCCCCGCTGTAGCGAAAATTCCGAGACGCGCCCATAAGGAAGCGTTCTTTTGCCGCTCAATAAAAAGAGACCCTTCACTAAAATCACCCAAGCGATTGCAAGAATTATTGCTCCGGCTTGCAGGCGATGCCAGTATCGTTTTGTATGAATTCCCCGTTGCATATTCCAAAATAATTTCCCCATACTATCTTGCCCCCTTCCAATTAGACTTCGTCATCATCGTCCTCATGCTCCCAATCCGTCGGTAGAACGACGGGAAACGCAGGTTCGGGAAGTGGCGGTCCAAAAGTCAATACCGGCTGATTATTTGCGGCCCGCACGAGGACTGTCAGTGAGCCAAATGGCTCACCTGGAATTCTAGCTGGGGGCAGCCAGACACTAAGGCCGATTAGAAGGTTTGCTACACACCACACAGGATAGCCGAATCCAAGTACGGTTCCTTGATGGTATTCAAAAAGAAAAAAATACCACGGGAAAAGCAACGCAAAACTCATGAGACGATAGACCCCGATAACCGGTGTGGTTGATCGAACAAGAATAGGCCACCAAGTTAATGCTAATGAGACGCAATAAGCAAAACAACCGATACCAACCAGCTTCCCCGATGTGGTAATCGCTGGGGACGACGACACAAGATTAGGAAAACAAACAATTGCGCCAATAACCGTCACGACAAACGTACTGAATGTTGATTCTGCCGCCACTGGGGGACCAAATATGGGATGGGACGTGGCAGTAATGAACATTGATGTCAACCAAAGTATCCAACCCATCACAAAAACGAAGAAAGCAGCAAATATTCGCCGACTTCGTAACGCTGGATAAATAATTGTGTCGAAATTGACCATGAAATCATCCGGAAAATGAAACGAACGCAGCCAGTTGTTGCATCGTCGGTTTCCTCTTTGCCCCTTGGCCCGTCCCTCTGATTCAAAGAGTATACTCCATATATCCGAATTCCATCGCTCTTTGCCGCACGCACGCGTCCGCGCCTTCCGCGCAGCCGCGCTTTAGCCCTACGATCAACAGAGATTCCCCCCACCACCCCACAAAAAACTTTCACCATTAGGGCAAAAGCATTTTCAGGAATACGAAGGCACGAAGGGTCATAGCGGCTCGTTTTGAGAGGTGTTGACTGGATGCAACACTTATTCAAAAGGAGGCCAGGATGGCCAGTTCAATTGCGGAACACTTCGCGGAGTTGCCCGATCCTCGTGGTGCCAAAGGCAAACGTCATGCGCTCATGGTCATTCTCACCATCGCGATCATGGCGGTCATCTGCGGCAATGATGATTTCGAAGGCATGGAGGAGTTCGGGCTTTCCAAGCGCCCTTGGCTGGCGGGCTTTCTCGATCTGGCCCACGGCATTCCCACCGCCGACACCTTTCGCCGGGTCTTTGCCCGGCTCGATCCCGAGGCCTTTGAACGCTGCTTCATGGGCTGGATGCGCGGGCTCGTTGGCTCGCTGGGCGGCAAGTTGATTGCGATCGACGGCAAGACTCTCCGCAGAAGTTTTCAGAATGCCTGGGATCCGCATTCCGCGGTGCACATGGTTTCAGCCTTTGTCCAGGCCAATTCGCTGGTGTTCGCCCAGATGGCGGTGGACGACAAAAGCAACGAGATCACCGCGATTCCCAGACTTTTGGAACTTCTCGACCTGCACGGCGCAACGGTGAGCATCGACGCGATGGGCTGCCAGAGGAACATCGCCGGAAAGATCAAAGAGGGCGGCGGGGAGTACGTCCTGGCATTGAAAGGCAATCAGGGAATCCTGGAGGCCAAGGTTCAGACGCTTTTCGAGGAGGCGGTCCATCAGGGCTTCAAGGGATTGATCCACGAAGTGCATGAGGAGACCGATGCCGGCCACGGGAGGATCGAAGAAGCGAACGCTTTGGATCACGCCGGAGGTGGAGCACTTGGGAGAGGCAAGGCGAGGCTTTGCGGGCTTAAGCGGAGTGGCGATGGTGGAATCGGAGCGGGAGATTCTCGGGGACCGCAGCACGAAGGAGCGAAGGTATTATCTGTTCTCGCATCAAGACGTGACGGCGGAGCGGATGGCCGAATTCGTGCGCGGGCACTGGTCGGTGGAGAACAATCTGCATTGGATGCTGGATGTGCAATTCAACGAAGATCAGAGCCGGGTGAGGACCGGCCACTCAGCCGAGAACCTCTCGCGGGTCAGACGTGCGGCACTCAATCTCCTGAAGCAGGAAAAGACCTGCCGGAAAGGCATCGCCATTAAACGTCTCAAAGCCGGATGGGACACGAATTATCTGTTGAAGGTTTTACAAATGTAAAATGCGGTCGCCCTGCTTTCACCATCCTCAACCCCCTCTCAAAATTTATCCCACCCCAAAAACCGGTTACACTCCCCCTCTCCCGGCAACGTCCCCTGGAACGTCCTTCTCACACGAGTACCCCATGCCCCGCCTCCGCGCCACCCTCTTCACAATCCTCTGCCTCCTCACCACCATCACCTCCACCGCCCTCGCCGTCCCCGTCACCGTCGAATCCGTCATCGACTCCACCCCCCTCGTCCAAGGCTCCTCCGCCCGCCTCGCCGTGAAAATCACCATCGACCCTCGTTTCCACATCCAAAGCGCAACCCCCCACGACAAATTCCTCATCCCCACTTCCATCAAAATCCACCCCGCCAACGGCATCACCCCCGGCCTACCCCGCTTCCCCATCGCCAAAGAAATAAAAGCCATCGACCCCATCGGCATCTCCTCCATCTCCGCCTACCAAGGAACGATCTACATCCTCGTCCCCCTCACCATCACCCCCGACGCCCCCCTCGGCCCGACCACCATCTCCCTCTCCGTCACCGCCCAGGCCTGCGACAAATCCACCTGCCTCCCACCCGCCACATACCACCTCTCCATCCCCATCACGATCGCTCCCCCCGGCACCACCTCCCCCAACAATCCCAACGACTTCACCGCCGCCGACGCACAATCCTTCATCCCCCCCTCCACCGACCCAACCCCGTCCCCCACCACCACCCCAACACCACCTGCCCCAACCCCCAACTCCACCCTCCCCGGCCTCCACGTCCCCCTCCTCTCCGCCGCCGACCAAATCTCCCTCATCAACCAACGCCCCTACAAACCCTTCAACACCGCCGAACACAACTACCCCCTCGCCCTCATCATCCTCTTCGCCCTCCTCGGCGGCGCCATCCTCAACGTCATGCCCTGCGTCCTCCCCGTCATCCCCCTCAAAGTCCTCTCCCTCATCCAACAAGCCCACGGCAACCGAAAACTCTCCGTCCTCCACGCCCTCTCCTTCTCCGCCGGTATCATCTCCCTCTTCGTCCTCCTCGCCCTCCTCCTCAAAATCTTCGGACTCTTCTACGGCCAACAATTCCAATCCCCCGCCTTCGTCATCGCCATGATCATGTTCGTCGTCGCACTCGCCCTCTCCATGATCGGCGTCTGGACCATCAATCCCCCCAACGCCGTCTACGACGTCCACACCGCCGCCACCGGACACGCCGCCTCCTTCACCAACGGCCTCATGGCCACCCTCCTCGCAACCCCCTGCTCCGCCCCCTACCTCGGCCCCGTCCTCGCATGGGCCCTCCTCCAACCCACCTGGGTCACCGCCCTCGCACTCGCCCTCGTCGGCGTCGGCATGAGCATCCCCTATCTCCTCCTCGCCGCCTTCCCCGGTGCCCTCGCCAAACTCCCCCGCGCTGGACGCTGGTCCGAACTCCTCAAGCAAGCCCTCGGCATCGTGATGATCGGCGTCGCCGTCTACCTCATCACCCTCGTCTCCAACGTCACCCTCTGGCCCTGGATCCTGCTCGGCACCGTCGTCCTCGGTCTCACCTGCTGGGGCTGGGGTCAAATCCCCGCGCCGACCTCCACCCCCCAAAAACTCTGGATCACCCGCACTATCGTCCTCGCCGTCGGCCTCTCCCTCGGCCTCGGCGTCTACGTCCTCGCCGCCCGCGCCGCCATCCCCCAAGCCGCTCCCGAAAATCCCGACACCCTCCTCCTCCCCGACACCTACACCGGCGAATGGCTCCCCTTCAACACCGCCCTCCTCGACGCCGCCCTCAAGCAGGGCCGCCCCGTCGTCGTCGATTGGACCGCCGACTGGTGCATCAACTGCCGCGCCCTCGACGCCTTCGTCCTCTCCACCCAGCCCGTCAAAAATTCGTTCCGCCAAGCCAACGCCGTCTTGCTCAAAGCCGACCTCAGCCGCGATAATCCCCCCGCTACCCGCCTCAACGAAAAACTCGGCGGACAAGCGATCCCCGTGTTGGCCGTCTTCTCGCCGCGCCAACCCACCGACCCCGTCGTCTTACGCGACGGCTACACCACCACCCGCGTCATCACGGAAGTGCAAAATGCGCACTAATATCCCTCAGCCTGTTCGAGAAGGCAGAATGCAGAAAACCCAGGTTGGACCCCCGACTACGTAGTGCGAGGTATGTATTCTGCCTACTGCCTACTGCCTTCTCAGATCCCCTCTAATACTCTCTGGAGCACCTCTCAATGAAAACCCTCATCCTCGATAAACCCGGCGAACTCCGCGTCACCGACACCCCCGCCCCCGCCGCGCCCGGCCCCGACGAAGCCCTCGTCCGCGTCCACCGCGTCGGCGTCTGCGGAACCGACATCCACGCCTTCCGCGGCAAGCAGCCATTCTTCTCCTACCCCCGCATCCTCGGCCACGAACTCGGCGTCGAAGTCCTCGCCATCGGTCCCAACGTCACCCGCATCAAGCCCGGTGATAAATGCGCCGTCGAGCCTTACATCAACTGCCAAACCTGCATCGCCTGCCGCCGCGGCAAAGGCAACTGCTGCGTCAACATGCAAGTCCTCGGCGTCCACATCGATGGCGGGATGCGCGAACAATTCGTCCTCCCCGCCCGAAAACTCCACCCCGCCAACGCTCTCTCCTACGATCAAATCGCCCTCGTCGAAACCCTCGGCATCGGCGCGCACGCCGTCGCTCGCGCACAACTACAGCCCGGTGAAAATGTCCTCATCATCGGTGCCGGTCCCATCGGCCTCTCCGTCATGCAGTTCGTCCTCGCCGCGAAATGCCGCCCCATCGTCCTCGACGTCAGCGACACCCGCCTCGCATTCTGCCGCGACCAGCTCAAAATCCCCGACACCATCAACCCCACCGCCGACGACCCCGCCGTTCGACTCGCCGAACTCACCAACCGCGACATGCCCACCGTCGTCCTCGACGCCACCGGCAACGCACAATCCATGATGGCCGCACTCAAATTCCTCGCCCACGGCGGACGCCTCGTCTACGTCGGGCTCTTCCCCGGTGACTTCTCTCTCAACGACCCAGAATTCCACAAGCGCGAAACCACCCTCCTCGGCAGCCGCAACGCCCTTCCCGAAGACTTCTCCTCCATCATCAATCTCATCGAACGCGGCATCGTCGACACCCGCCCCTGGATCACCCACCGCGCACCAGCCGATAAAGTCGTCGAGCAATTCCCTCAATGGATCCTCCCCGAAACCGCCGTCCTCAAAGCCGTCATCGAGTTCTAACCCCGCCCCCTCTTCGCCACGAAAGCCTCCATGCTCCCCATCCCCATCGGCACCGACCGTCCTCAACGTTCCCTCCCCTGGATGAACTACGCCCTCATCCTCGCCAACGTCGCCTGCTTCCTCCTCAGCCACGCCGGCCCCCATGCACTCCCCATTGGCGGGGGGGAGGGGGGCGGGCCTTTCTTCCCCTGGAACAACTACCTCCTCGACCCCGCACACCTCCGGCTCGAACAGTTCATCACCTACCAATTCCTCCACGAAAACTTCAGCCACATCTTCTTCAACATGCTCTTCCTCTACGTCTTCGGCAACAACCTCAACGAAAAGCTCGGCCACATCGGTTACCTCGCCTTCTACCTCACCGGCGGTATCCTCGCCGGCTGCGGCCAGATCCTCGTCTCCAATGCCCCCACCCTCGGCGCCAGCGGCGCCATCTCCGCCGTCACCGGACTCTTCCTCGTCCTCCTCCCCCGCACCAACGTCCGCATGTTCATCTGGATCTTCGTCTACGTGGACGTCTGGGAAATCCCCTCCGTCTATTTCATCCTCTTCTCCGTGCTCAAGGATTTCCTCGAGCCGCTCTTCTGGGGCGCCAACCAAACCGCACACGCCGCCCACCTCTCCGGAAACGCCGCCGGCATCCTCATCGGCCTCTTCCTCCTCCTCACCCGCCTCGTCCAACGCGACCACTACGACCTCCTCGCCAGCATCGACCGCTGGCGACGCCGCAAACAATACGAAGCACTCGTCGCCGGCGGCTACGACCCGTTCCGCGCCGCACCGCCACCCCCCAACAAATCCCGCGGAAAATCCCCCGCACCCGCCTCCGAATCCGACCCGCGCCTCACCTCCCTCCGCGAAAAAATCTCACTCGCCATCCGCGACCACAACCTCCCCGCCGCCGTCGCCACCTACCTCGAACTCCGCGCCATCGACCCCCGCCACGTCCTCCCCGCCGAAGAACAACTCGACGTCGGCAACCAACTCATGGCCAACGCCCAATACGCCCACGCCGCCGCCGCCTACGAAGACTACCTCCGTCTCTACCCCAACAGCCACCAGAGCGACCAGGTCACCCTCATCCTCGCCGTCATCTACAGCCACTACCTCCCACAACCCACCCGCGCCCTCGAACTCTTCCACGCCATGCTCCCCAAAATCCACGACCAAAAACAAAAAGCCTGGGCCCAACACGAAATCACCCTCCTCACCCCCACCCCGCCCCCACCCCCTCCACCACCCCTACGCTAACCCCCTATCCTCCAAAGAATCCCATCGTCACAGTAGTTCCGTGGCGGAAGCCCGGGGCTCAACCGCTCCTCACCGCACAACCTCCATTCGCCCTACCCAACCACACGATTTTTGGGGCGACATCGCTCATCTCCCGATATACTCCTGATAGTCTATCGACTTAAACCGTCACGCAAGGACACCCCTGATGCCCGCTGATACCCTCGAAAAAGCCTTTAACGCCCTTGACCCCCAGCACCCCGTCAAGCTCGAAGAAGTGCAAAATCTTTTTGTCGAACGTCCGAATCTTGACACCCGACGTATGCTCGCTCATCTTCTCACCGCTCAGCGACCCGCCAAACTCCTTTTCATCGGCCATCGTGGAGCGGGCAAATCCTCCGAACTCTCCTTCCTTGCATCTCAAATAAAAGGTAAGGCCCAGCCCGTCTGGATACCGCTCTACAATATTTTTCAAAGCGCTGCCGTGACACACGCGGAAGTCATCCTTGCAATCAACCTCCGCCTTATTCGTCTTGCCACGGATGAAAAAGTTGTCTCCGCGGGTCTCCTCCCTGAGGCATGGAATGGTTTCATAAAATCACGCTACCTCTGGCTTCGTCAGGCTGTGTTTGGCGAAAGCTCCGAAGCGGACAATATCCCTCTGACCGAAGTCACAACTAAAATAAATCTTGGTGCCGCCGAAATCGAAGCAAAAATCGGCACCAGTCATCCACGCGCACGCTAGTACGTGAACGCCTGCAGGGCCGTGTCAATGAAATGATTCAGCAGATCAATACCTTGGCACAGCTTCTTGAAAATCAAATCAACCAAAAATTACTTCTCTTCGTTGAAGATTTAGATAAATTCGACCGCAAGGAAACCGCCGAGCTCTTCCTCGAGCATTCACGCACCCTCACCATGCCCGAAGTGCATATCGTCTATTCGTTCCCAGTCGCCATGCACTACACCAACGAATTCCCCGAAATTGTGAAAGCATTCGATGCCGCTTACTACCTTCATAACATCTCACTTCTCCATCGCGACAACTCACGCGATGAAAAATGCCATGAACTCGCGCGGTCAATCATCCTCAAACGTGTCGCCGAAGACCTCTTCCAACCTGGCGTTCTTGATGAAACCGTCAACCGCTCGGGCGGGCATGTCAAAACCCTCATCCAACTTGCACAGCAGGCCGCCCTCAACGCCATCGTCGATGGCGATATCGCTATCAATTCCCAGCATCTTGACTCCGCCACCGCTAAACTTCGCGATGACTATATAACCCTTCTCACCAAAGAGCAGATTGAGCTATTGAAAACCATTCACACCGATCAGGACAAAGACCTCGCCGACATGAAAGAAGAAAAACAAAAATTGCTCTTTAACGGCAGCCTCCTCGAATATGGCAACACCCGTGGTCCGTGGGGGGGCGTCAACCCCATCGTCTGTAAAATTTTGGACCGCTGACATGGTGGACCCTTCCTCACCTTCGGTTGCCACCCTCGCCTCTGTTTTCGCTTCACGCGACTTCAACTCGCTCCTCACGCTTGCCCGCATTGCCAATAAAGGCGCATTCACCTTCGCTCTCTTCAGCAACCCTCAATCCCGCGACGCCCTCATCGAACGATTCAACGACCTCATACAGCCCCGCCCCAGCTATACAGCCATCTTAACTCCCGAACACTTCAACCCGCGCCGCGGTCCTCGCTATTCCCACTCTGGATATGGCGATCCCCTCGATTCTCCATCTCGTCGGAATGGAATCAACGCTCGAGCAAACCACCCGCATGCTCGACCTCCAAAGAGAATTCTTCGCCGCTACCGCACTTATTCTCATCGTTTGGATCCCTCCCGATGCCCGGCGCAACATCGCCCTCCTCGCCCCCAATTTCTTTTCCCGCCACAGCGGCGTCTTTGACCTCACCCTTCCATATCAAACCACCAACGCACAAAGCGCTCTGATCTATCGCGATCAGAAACCGATTCGACGTCGTCCCTTGATCGCGCACAACAAATCACCCTCCTCGAAAGATCGCTCGATAGTTCGACCGACCCGGCTGCCGATATCGACAGCCGAATAAGGCTGGCGGAACTTTACCGCGCAGAGAATCGGCTTCCTGAAGCCCTCGCTTTGCTCGCCACTCTTCCGAAAACGCTTTCACCGCAACAAAATGTCAGGTCCGCACTCGGTCAGGCAAGAATCCTCCTGCGTCGTTATGACTATGAAGCGGCCCTTGATGCAATTCACCAAGCCCTTAAGGCTGCCCAAAATTCTCAAAATGTCTTCGCAGAAGCTCAATCTTTTGAATTACTCGGAGACGTCGCTCTGGCACGCTCAGACCATGAAGCCGCGGATCGCGTTACGAAGAGGCGTTGCCGCTGTATCGTCGTGTGGGGGCCATCCAGGGTGAAGCGAATTGCATTATGAGTCTTGGAGACGTCGCGCGTAAAGGCGCTCGGACCATGAAGCCGCGCAATCGCGCTACGAAGAGGCGTTGCGGCTGTATCGTCGTGTGGGGGACATCCTGGGTGAAGCGAATTGCATTAAGAGCCTTGGGGACATGGCGCTAAGGCGCTCGGACCATGAAGCCGCACGATCGCGCTATGAAGAGGCGTTGCCGCTGTATCGTCGTGTGGGGGACATCCTGGGTGAAGCGAATTGCATTAGCGGCCTTGGGGGCGTGGCGGCGAGGCGATCGGACCATGAAGCCTCGCGATCGCGTTACGAAGAGGCGTTGCCGCTGTATCGTCGTGTGGGGGACATCCTGGGTGAAGCAAATTGCATTAAGAGCCTTGGAGACATCGCGCTAAGGCGAGTCGGACCATGAAGCCGCGCGATCGCGTTACGAAGAGGCGTTGCCGCTGTATCGTCGTGTGGGGGCCATCCAGGGTGAAGCGAATTGCATTATGCCGCTTGGAGACGTGGCGCGGCGACGTCGGACCATGAAGCCGCGCGATCGCGCTACGAAGAGGCGTTGCCGCTGTATCGTCGTGTGGGGGACATCCTGGGTGAAGCGAATTGCATTAGGAGCCTTGGGGACATAGCGCTCAGGCGAGTCGGACCATGAAGCCGCGCAATCGCGCTACGAAGAGGCGTTGCCGCTGTATCGTCGTGTGGGGGCCATCCTGGGTGAAGCAAATTGCATTAGGAGCCTTGGAGACATAGCGCTGGGCGGCATCGGACCATGAAGCTGCGCGATCGCGTTACGAAGAGGCGTTGCCGCTGTATCGTCGTGTGGGGGCCATCCTGGGTGAAGCGAATTGCATTAGTAGCCTTGGGGACATAGCGCTGGAGCGTCGGACCATGAAGCCGCGCGATCGCGTTACGAAGAGGCGTTGCCGCTGTATCGTCGTGTGGGGGACATCCTGGGTGAAGCGAATTGCATTAGTAGCCTTGGAGACGTGGCGGCTGAGCCGCTGGACCATGAAGCCGCGCGATCGCGTTACGAAGAGGCGTTGCCGCTGTATCGTCGTGTGGGGGCCATCCAGGGTGAAGCGAATTGCATTATGCGCCTTGGAGACATCGCGGCAAGGCGCTCGGACCATGAAGCCGCGCGATCGCGCTACGAAGAGGCGTTGCCGCTGTATCGTCGTGTGGGGGACATCCTGGGTGAAGCGAATTGCATTAGGAGCCTTGGGGACATAGCGTAAGGCGCTCGGACCATGAAGCCGCGCGATCGCGCTACGAAGAGGCGTTGCCGCTGTATCGTCGTGTGGGGGCCATCCTGGGTGAAGCAAATTGCATTAGGAGCCTTGGAGACATAGCGCTGGGCGCTTGGACCATGAAGCTGCGCGATCGCGTTACGAAGAGGCGTTGCCGCTGTATCGTCGTGTGGGGGCCATCCTGGGTGAAGCGAATTGCATTAGTAGCCTTGGGGACATAGCGTGAGCATGCTCGGACCATGAAGCCGCGCGATCGCGTTACGAAGAGGCGTTGCCGCTGTATCGTCGTGTGGGGGACATCCTGGGTGAAGCGAATTGCATTAGTAGCCTTGGAGACATAGCGCTAAGGCGGCTCGGACCATGAACCACGCGATCGCGTTACGAAGAGGCGTTGCCGCTGTATCGTCGTGTGGGGGACATCCTGGGTGAAGCGAATTGCATTAGCGGCCTTGGGGGCATAGCGCTAAGGCGCTCGGACCATGAAGCCGCGCGATCGCGTTACGAAGAGGCGTTGCCGCTGTATCGTCGTGTGGGGGACATCCTGGGTGAAGCAAATTGCATTAGTAGCCTTGGAGACATAGAGCGAAAAGCGCTCGGACCATGAAGCCGCGCGATCGCGATACGAACAATCCCTCAAACTTTATTCACAAATTCATGAGCCCTATTCCATCGGCTACACCTATCGGCGCCTCGCACGCATTGCCCGCACCGCGGAAGAACGAAATTCAGCTCTTCTCGCCGCTCGAAAGGCATGGACAAGCATCGGCCGATCCGACCTTATTGCCACGCTTGAAAATGAATTTGGCGAGCAAAAATAGGCCAATCAATTCTCTCTCTATACTTTCCCCTCCCTCCTCGCTACTGTAAATCCAGTTCCCTAATCCCAAAACCCCCCAACCCACGGACCCCTCCCATGCCCACCCCCACCACCCTCCCGCAATCCCCCATCCTCCCCACCACCCCCGCCGGCCTCGCCCGCCTCGCACAACTCCTCGCCGACGGCCACCTCGTCGTACTCCCCACCGAAACCGTCTACGGCATCGCCGTCAACCTCCTCTCCCCCCACGCCACCGCCGCCGCACGTGCCATCAAAGCGCACCGCACCCCACTGGGTCCTCCACGTCGCCACCCCCGACGACCTCCTCACATGGGTCCCCCACCTCTCCCCCCTCGGCCGCCGCCTCATCACCAAAGTCCCTCCCCGGCCCCGTCGCCTACCAAATCAAACTCACCCCCGAAGACGCCGCCGCCGCCCGCATCCGCCTCGGCGACGCCCAAGCCGCCGCCGAAGCCCTCCTCCCCAACACTCAAGACCCAACCCTCAAGACTCAAGACTTCTCCCTCACCCTCCGCTGCCCGGAATGCCCCAAACCCAAAAAATCCTCGCCGCCGCCGCCGTCCCCATCGCCATCATCGGTGCCGGAACCCCCGCGCAGCCCGGCGTCTTCGAACTCTCCGACCTCCCCGACGGACTGCTCATTCCAGAGGCGGGCAAAGGTAACCCAGTGGCGGGCGATGGCGGGGACGGGGCACGACCGGGTCATGGACAGGGTGAAAAAGCTCGTTTTTGCCGCCCTCGACGGCGGACCAACCCGCTACCGCCGCTCCTCCACCCTCGTCCAAATCGACGGCGAACAGTTCTCCGTCATCCGTCCCGGCGTCATCGACGACCGCATCATCCAAAAACTCGCCGACTTCATCATCCTCTTCGTCTGCTCCGGTAACACCTGCCGCTCCCCCATGGCCGCCTCTATCGCCACCCAACTGCTCGCCGAAAACTCGGCATACATCCCTCAGAACTCCCGCTGCGCCATATAGTTGTGCAATCCGCTGGCGTGCACGCCTCCCGCGGCATGCAGCGCAACCCAGCGAAGCCATCGAAGCCGCCAACGCCCTCGGTGCCGACCTTTCCGCCCATCTTTCCCAACCCACCAGCCACGATTTATTGCGTCGTGCCGATGTGATTTATACAATGACCGACGCACATCGCGACGAACTCGTCCATCTGCTGCCCTGGGTAGCCAGAAAAACGGAACGTCTGGACCCTGCTGGAGATGTGGCAGACCCGATCGGTTCGGACCTGTCCGTGTACAACGAAGTGGCCGAGCATCTGGCGGAATTGCTTCAAGCATCGGCTGAGTGAGCTGCGGATATGAAAGTCGCAATTGCCTGTGATCACAGAGGTTACGCGGTCAAACAGCGGATCGCCGCACAGATCGCCGACCGTGGGCATGACGTCGTCGACTTCGGCACCGACAACGCAAAAGCGTGCGACTACCCCGATTACGGCATCCCCGCCGCCAAAGCCGTCGCACTCGGATTGGTCGACCGCGGCATCCTCATCGATGGCTCCGGCATCGGAATGTCCATCCTCGCGAATAAAATGCCCGGCGTCCGGGCCGCCATCTGTCACGATGAACTGACTGCCGAAATCTCACGCAGACACAACAACGCCAACATCCTATGCTTCGCTGCCGACCTCCTCGGCGATGAGCTGATCCGTCGCATCATCGACGCCTGGCTCCTGACCCCCTTCGAGCAGGGCCGCCATTCCCGCCGCGTCGATAAGGTGACCCAATTAGAGCACCAGCTATTCGGCTCAGAGCCGGCGGCGGCACTCAAAAACATCGGGGTGCCCGCTACCCTCGCCAACAGCGGCGGCTCTTAAAAATCACGTTTTTAGCTGTGTCCCACGCGATTTTTGAAAATCATTCGTGGGGCCTTGCGTCACGGGCGGAGATGCCGTAACATCCCCTCTCTCAACGGCCGACCGGTTCAACTCCCATGCGACTCGCATAGATGTTGATCAGTCGCCCCGGACCCAGAGAACCCTCTGCGTCTGGAGCGGCATTGGAATCCGCCGAAACGACCGGCTGCGACAAGTGAAGACGGTGAAAATAAAAAATTCACCAAGAGCACTTGACGCGGGTTGAAAAAATGGTAAGATCACCCCTCCCGCAACGAACTTCGGAACGCCGACACGAAACGGGAATAATAAGCCAGAAACCTGCGGTAATACGCGGGATTTTGATAACGCTCTTTGACAAGTGAACATGGTTTGGACGCCACGAGAATGTGGCAATCTGAGCGACTACACGCGGATTTCGGCAGCTTGCGAAAGCAGGATGCGGGAATCTGATGTCGATCGGGTTGCATGATCCGACGAGCTGGATGCTAATCCTGACTCGTTAATCAAAGCATCTTTCGTGTGCGTGAATCTATATACTCTTACCCAAGAGAAATATGAGCAATCACTTTGATGCTTTGAGTTACTCTCAATGGAAGTACCGTCTAGCCACGGTTCGCGGAAGTTGAGGGGCAGTTGAGGTCCTTCGGGGCTGAGGCTGTTTTTAGCAATTTGCCAATAGGCAAACCTTCTAGTTTGAAATGAGCCGATTGAAAAGCCCGTAAGGGACGAGTAAATCGGATACGACAAATAATTGAAGAGTTTGATCCTGGCTCACAGTGAACGCTGGCGGCGTGGCTAAGGCATGCAAGTCGCACGGGGCAGCAATGCCCAGTGGCGCAAGGGTGAGTAATGGATAGCTAACGTACCTTTAACCGGAGCATAGCTAGTCGAAAGATTAGGTAATTCTCCATAAAGTCATTATTCAGCATTGTTTGATGACCAAAGATGAGGACCGCAAGGCTTATCGGTTTTAGAGCGGGCTATCTCCTATCAGCTAGTTGGTAAGGTAACGGCTTACCAAGGCGATGACGGGTAGCTGGTCTGAGAGGACGACCAGCCACATTGGCACTGAGACACTGGCCAGACTCCTACGGGGGGCTGCAGCAACGAATCTTCCCCAATGGGCGAAAGCCTGAGGGAGCGACGCCGCGTGAAGGATGAAGTACTTCGGTATGTAAACTTCTGTTAGGGTTATGAAAGTAAAAGGGGCTAATACCCTCTTAATTGATCTAGCCCAAAGAAAGGGACGGCTAACTCTGTGCCAGCAGCCGCGGTAATACAGAGGTCCCAAGCGTTACTGAGAATCACTGGGTTTAAAGGGTGCGTAGGTGGTCCGTTAAGTCAGTTGTGAAATCCCCGGGCTCAACCCGGGAACTGCTTCTGATACTGGCGGACTTGAGGCCAGTAGGGGTCACTAGAACTGACGGTGGAGCGGTGAAATGCGTAGATATCGTCAGGAATGCCGGTGGTGAAGACGGGTGACTGGGCTGGTTCTGACACTGAGGCACGAAAGCGTGGGGAGCGAACGGGATTAGATACCCCGGTAGTCCACGCCCTAAACGATGCAGACTAGATTGCAGCGGGTTACACCCCGTTGCGGTCGTAGCGAAATTGTTAAGTCTGCCACCTGGGAAGTACGGTCGCAAGGCTAAAACTCAAAGGAATTGACGGGGGCTCACACAAGCGGTGGAGCATGTGGCTCAATTCGAAGCAACGCGAAGAACCTTATCCTGGACTTGACATGGTAGAAGTAAGAAGTGGAAACACCTATGACCGGTATCCAATCCGGAACTATCACAGGTGCTGCATGGCTGTCGTCAGCTCGTGCTGTGAAGTGTCGGGTTAAGTCCCATAACGAGCGAAACCCCTATCGTTAGTTGCCATCAGGTTAAGCTGGGCACTCTAACGAGACTGCCGGTGTTAAACCGGAGGAAGGCGGGGATGACGTCAAGTCCTCATGGCCTTTATGTCCAGGGCTGCACACGTGCTACAATGCCGATGACAAACCGAAGCAAGACCGTAAGGTGGAGCAAATCGGAGAAAAATCGGCCCAGTTCAGATTGAGGGCTGCAACTCGCCCTCATGAAGTTGGAATCGCTAGTAATCGCGGATCAGCTATGCCGCGGTGAATGTGTTCCTGAGCCTTGTACACACCGCCCGTCAAGTCATGGAAGCTGGTCATGCCTGAAACGCCCCAAACGGCGCTACGGCAGTGCCGGTGACTGGGACTAAGTCGTAACAAGGTAGCCGTAGGGGAACCTGCGGCTGGATCACCTCCTTTCTAACGGATTCAGTTAGATCTTGGTCGTCCGCTCATCCGAAATCTCAGTTGCGATGCAACACTGACTCCTCCTGCCGCTCCGAGGCGAGCCCGATCGGGCCGTCGATGACGAGTAGCAGGTACGGTAGACAGAGTGCGTGGTGTAACTCCACGGGATGGATGATGAACGGCGAGTTCGAGGAGCAATCCTCCCAAGAATCGTGTAAACGTTCTCGGTTTGATCTCTTGAACAGCAATGTTCACGAAATCAGTGCCTCTTGCGGCAACGCAATATCGGTGGCGTCCAAAACCTGCTTCACGCAAGTGGATCGGGTTGTGAAAAACAAACCATGTTTAATGTCAAAACTGACGGCCCGTCTCGCAAGAGACGGGCCGTTTTTGTTTTGCGGCGAAGCATTTTGCACTAGAATACTCCAGTCTTCGAGGATGCTGCATGAAACTCGAAGTTTGAAAATTGATCGGGATCAGGTGCGGGCATTTTCCGCAAAAAATGGAGGCTCGACGAGTTCTCAATCGTCGGGTCAGCCCTCCCCCAGTAGCGATGCGGACGTTTTGATCAGCTTGCAACCAGATGAAATGATGACATTGGAACATTTTCTGGATATGCGCGATGAACTGTCGGCAATGTTTGGTGGGCGGGAAGTGGACTTCGTCCAAAAACGACTGGTGAAAACCCCATTTCGTCGCCACGAAATTCTTGCGCATTGGAAAGTACTCCCCGACGCGTAGAGATTTTCGGCGAGGCGGCACGTGGGTTGTCGGATTCACGTCCTCGGCACGGATACGGGGAAGTGGACGAAGATATCAAGTGGCGGATTGCCACGCTGCATATACCGGACGCGCTGATTCAACTCCGAAAACTTATCCCGCCACCACCCGCAACTGAAGAGTGAGCGAGAAAACGTCCCGTGCCTTTGGAACTGTGTTGTTATCCAAACTGGTCCAATTTAGTCGAAGAGAGAAGACGGTGAAAAATGCGTTCTTTTATGCACCACTGGAAAAATCGATTATGGCGGAGCGACGTCAATCCCGAAAATGAGCCGATCACCGGCGCGAATGGTAACATTTTCAGCAAGCGAGGCATTTCAGCCGGAGATGTCGTTTATGTTGTGACGCTTCGTGAAGGGCAGCTTTATCTGGGCGGCAGGATCACGGTGGGGAGAATTGGGCCACCAGCGGATGGTTTTGAGGCTGCTGAGCGAATTGAGGCGGAAAATAATTCAGGCACCCGATTGAAACTTCATCGTCGGCTGGTGCCGGTGCTTTCCGAAAAGCTCCACATCGTTTCAAAAGATGGCGAATCTCGCGGATTGCGCTTTGTTACGCCGACTGATCTTGATCGGCAGGCCCTTCGAGTCATGCCAGAATTGACGCCGGCATCGGCGGCGCTTTTAGACTTGATTATCGAGAAAACGGATAGCGTGCCGCCGTCACTAAACTGACTGTGACTGAAGAGATGCTCAGAGAGGGAATGTCCGACGTTACGGAGGAGTATCTGCATTTGCCGAAAAGAGCGCCTAGCAGCGTGACGTTCACGGAGGGAATTTGCCAATCCAGTCTGAGCAACCGATATGAGCGAAATCGCGAGCTCGATCCGCCTGCATTCAACATCACGGCACGTCATGCGTCGTGTGTGGTTTTGACTTTGTAAAAACGTACGGAAAAGCCATGTCCGGATTCATCCATGTTCACCATTTGAAACCACAATCCAGCCGCGGCGGAGAATACGAGATTGATCCGGTGCTTGATCTGGTGCCGGTATGCCCGAATTGCCATGCCGTCATGCATCGTCGTCGCGAAACACCTTATTCACTAGAAGAAGTGTGCGCATTTTTGAAGACTGTTCCCTAAGTGATGATAGAGCTATTGAGAAAACACGTGGACGCTGGCAGATGGATCTCGACGGAAGAAATACGTCGTCGGTTGCGACGGCGATAAAAGCGGTGTTAAAAACGGGTGCATCATGGCTACTCAGGCTTTATTGAGCGATGTTGTTGGGGAGATAGACATCTGTCCTCAAGAAGCGACGGCGTATGTACATCGGATTACCGGGGAATGCTTCATCCTGATGATGGACGATGAAATGCTTTCATTGGAGCGGGACGCGGACGGGGAGGGGGATCAAGGAGGGGGCGAGCGAAAGCGACAGTTGCCGGAATGGCAGCAGGAAATGTTGGTGAAGAAGCGGGAGATTTCGGATTCGCCCGATTGGATTGAATTGCCTACGAAGAGAGATTTTCACGAGTATCGCGTGATGGAGGATTTTTGCGAATCGCTTTCGGATCAACAAGCGGGTAAACAAATTTTGGGCGCGATGCGGGGTAGGGGCGTGTTTCGGCGGTTTCGGGTTGCGGTGGAGCGAGCCGGGGTTGTAGATGAGTGGTATCAATATCGCAATGAACGGTTCACACAGTTTGTAATGGAATGGCTGGACGAGAAGGGTATTCCATATGCGAAGGACAGCAAGGGGAAGAGTTGAGAAACCCCCGGCCCGAGGGCCAGTCTTAATCTACACAAGTGAGGCGTGGTAATCCGATAGGAAGGTGCATGGATTTCATTTACCGCAGGCGGAGCCGCGGCTGGATCGCCGGTATCATCGACTGGTGATGTCCCAACTTTCATCCAAAAGCCCATTGGCGGCGGGAGTCGGGGGTATGCCGTCGTTGTCGTCGGCGTTTGCCGCCACCCAGGGAGCGTGGCGATTTTACGCCAATGACGCCGTGACGCCGGCGCAGTTGGCGGCGCCGCTGATCGCGCATGTGGATCAGGCCGCGCGACAAAGCTGCCAGAGCCATGTACTCCTGCCCTGCGACTGGTTGTTCTTGTCTTACGCGCATCATTCCGCCAAGGCTGATCGCACCCAATACAGCACCACCGCCGGCGAAGCTGCCCAGGCCAAGGGGTACGAGCTTTTCAGCGTTCTGGCGCTCTCGGACACGGGCGGCCAGCCGCTGGGTCCCGTGGCGCTTCAGGTGCGTCATGCCGGCGGCGTGGACGGGACGTTTGGGCCGGGACGCCAGGAGTTGTTCTTCCGGCTGGATCGTCTGGTTCCGGCGTTCCGGCACGTGGCGGGCCTGAAACTCGGCGGCAAGACCCCCGTGTTCATGATTGATCGCGAAGCCGACTCGGCGGCACATCTGCGGCAGTGGTCGCAGGATGGCCATCGCTTTCTCGTGCGCGCCAACGCCCCGCGCTACGTACTACAGGAAGGATCGGAGAAGCGAATCGCCCAGGTGGTGGAGGAACTGCACCATCGCCAACTGTTTACCGAGGCGGGGGAAGTGGAGATCAAAGGCCAATGGGGCATGCAGTGCGTGGCCCAGACGCAGGTGACGCTGCATCGTCCGGCATGCAGAACCGGGTGTCGGTCAAAGGCGGTGTTCGCAAGAAGCGGCACAAGTATGTGCCCGGGCCGCTGTTGACGCTGCGGCTGGTGGTCAGCGAGGTGCGTAACGCTTCGGGCAAACTGCTGACGCGATGGCTGCTCTTGACGAACCTGGAGGACCACGTGCCGGCGAGGGTGGTGGCGCGATGGTACTACTGGCGATGGAGAATCGAGACGTATCACAAATTACTCAAAGGCGCGGGCGTACAGGTGGAACAGTGGCGGCAGCAGTGTGCGCCGGGAGTGCTCAAGCGACTGCTGGTCTGCGCGATGTCCGTCACGCTGGTGTGGCAACTGGCGCGTGAACAGGACCCCAAAGCCGAGGAATTGCGCGGTATTCTGGTGCGACTCAGCGGCCGGCAGATGGTGCGCGGGACAAAGAAAAAGCCGGGCAAAGGGTTCACCGAACCCGCGCTGCTGGCGGGGCTGGGCATTTTGCTGCCCATGCTCGCCTTGATGGAGCATACCCAGGTCGACGCATTGCGGGAATTAGTGGCTCAGGCCCTTGGACTCTCCCCACGCTGCGACAATAGTGCCTGACTTGTGTAGATAAGACTGGCCCGAGGGCCGGGGCTAAACGGGATTGATGGAGGACGGTTTTTTTCGCCAAGGGACAACTTTTGCGTCTTGCGTTAATGGGCCGCGAACGGACCGCGCATTAGGATTTCACTCTGTCAGCAGCTTACTTAATAGCGGCTCCATTTCCGACGCCCACAATTCGTATCCCTCCGGCGTAAGGTGCAGGTGATCGTGGCCGACGCCGCGCCAGTTGTCGCCCACGGGTGTCATCTTTGCCGCCAAGTCGCAATAGAACACACCCTTCTCGTCAGCGAACTTGGCGATGATCTTATTCGCAGCCACGGTCGTCTCGAGCGCGCGGGCATTGGGCAAGATGCTTATCAAAATGATCTTCGCCTGCGGAAACATCGTCCGCGTTTTCTCGATGACCGCATGAACGCCCATTGCGATCTGGTCCGGCGGAAACTTTGTGTCGTTTGTCCCCGCGAGAATCACCGCCACTTTCGGCTTGAAACCCGCGATGCTCATGTTGTCCATCCGCCACAGCATGTGCTCCGTACCGTCCGAGCCGACGCCGAAGTTGAGCACGTGGCGACCGGCGTAATGCTTCTCCCACACGGCCCGTCCCGTGAGATCAAACTTCCGTCCCCCCGGAACGGCCACTCCGTCGGCGAGATTCCAGGTGCCGTCCTCACTGTCGATAAAGTGCTGCGTAATCGAGTCACCGATGAAGATCACGTCGCACCTTTTGCCGACCATTGCTCCGACGCGCATCGCGCAGTTGATATTGCCAGCGGGATGTAACTTGAAGTTGCCATCGCTGGGCAATGTCGTTGAAGGGGCAACGGCGGGCGTATCGTCCGCGAACGCAGCCGGTACGCCCATCGCGATCGCCATCACGAACGCTGCCAACCAAACACCCGATCGAATCGTTTTTGTCATGGCAAACCTCCACCGCTCTTAAAATAAAGCCTTAAAGCCGCGAGCCCGGCCCATGCGTCTGCCCCGGCGGCGGCTGCGCCTTCATCGGCAACTTAATCCGGAACGTCGTCCCCTGCCCCACCTTCGATATCAACTCAATCTCCCCATGATGCTCCTCCACAATCTTCTTCGTCACCGCCAATCCCAACCCCGTCCCCCGCTGCCCCTTCGTCGAAAAGAACGGCAAAAATAATCTGCTCCTGATCCTTCTCCGCAATGCCTACGCCGTTGTCCTGCACCTCAATCACCGCCATCTGCTCCAACGCATCAAACTCCGAGGTCAGCGTCACCACGCCCGCGCTTCGCCTCCACCGCATCGATCGCATTCACCAACAGATTCAACACCGCCTGATGAATCCCATCCGCATCCACCGGTATCGGCGGCTGGGTCGAACTGATCTCCGTCAACAGCTCCACCTTCTTGTCCGCCGCCGGCGTCTTCACCAGCTCCATACATTCATTCAATATGTGCGGCAAGTGCGTCATCTCGAGCGTCGGCTTCCGCGGCTTGGAATACGCCAACATGTTCATCGTCAGCGCCTGCACCTTGTCCAGGTTCCGCTGCAACATCTTCCACCCCGTCTTCACATCCTCCAGGCTCGACTTCTTCAAGCCCAGCTCCACGACGTCCGCCCCGCCGCTGAATCCCCTGCAGGATATTCTTGATCGAATGGGACAGCGACGCGACCGTCTCGCCCGTCGCCGCCAGACGTTCCTGCTGCACCGATTCCTGATACAGCCGCGTATTTTCAATCGCCATGCCAGTGATCTGCCCGATCGCCGTCAGCATCCGCAACTGGTCCTGCGTGTACGAAAAATTCGCCACCAGTGAATCGATATCAATCACGCCCAGAATCCGCTCCCGCCCCTTGATCGGCACGCAAATCGCCGATCGAATCGACGAGGTTGTGAACGCTCTTGCCCTTCATGAATCGCTGATCCGTCATCGCATTGCTCGACAGCACCCCTTCCTTCTTGGCGATCACATGCTGAATGATCGTCTGCGACACCGCGATCTTCGTCACCTGGTCCTCATCCCGATACCGCACCACGCGCGGGTTCACGCGGTCCGGGCTTGCTCGTGATCAACCAGCGCGATAAATCCCCGATCCGCCCGCAACTGCTCGAACACTAAATCCATGACGCGGTTCAAAATCTGATCCATGTCAAAAATGGCCGACAACGCCGTCGCCACCTGCAACAGCACCCGAAAGTGCGCCATCGCCGCCGCCGACGGCTCCGGTGCCGCCAAAATCACCGAATCATCCGAGGAAGGCACGGTCGAAATAATCGCCGAGTCCCCCGGCTTCGTGACGTTCCGCACATCCACATCCGGGATTCATCGACACCGTCACGGACTGGTTCGGCGACCCAAACACCAGCAAGCGTCGAGCCCAGCCGGATCTGATCCCCCATCTTCACCTTCCCCCGCCGGTCGATCTTCACGCCGTTGATGAACACGCCGTTGGACGCCCCCTCATCAAACAAGAAACCACCCATCCCGCGTATGTTCCAGATGCGCGTGCCGCCGCGACACCGTCAGGTCCGTCAACGGCACGTACTCGCTGGAACGACCCAGGTTTATGACCTCTTCGTCCGGGCAAGTCAAACCGTCGGCCCTTGTCAGGCCCCTGCAGTACATACAACGTCAGCACGCAAACCTCGAACTGAATTCATAGAGCGTCGTTACCCGGGGCATCTCGTGCCGGAAAGGTTGGCGGTGGAGATATTCACAACAAAACGTTGCCGCAGGTCAGCCGATTGCTACATGTCGGGCAGCAGACGCACCATGAGGCGAATGATTTTCCTGACAGAATACCAAGTCTTACGTCAAAACGGGGCAAAAAGGTCGAGTCAAACTGTACGAAAGCGAAAATTAATAAACGCAATCTTATCGGCCTCGCCCCCGCGTATAACCCATGGAGTACTGCGAAAAAGTGCCGACTGTCTTAACGCCCCGACTGTCTTAACAAGGAGCCGACCCATGACCGAAATGAACGCCACCCTCCAAATCGACAACGCCGTCATCAAGGAAAAAGCCGGGGCGGCCAAAGATGCGGTCGTGGATCTCGCGGGCGAAGCCAAGCGTTACGCCGCGCATTGCGCATCGGACGCCAAGGATACCGCGTGTGAATGGGCCAGACACCGCAAAGAATAAGCTTGGTGACGCCAACGACAATGTCATCGACTACGTGCAGCGCAACCCGTTCAAAGCATTGGGCATCGCGGTTGGCATCGGGTTTGTTGCTGGACTCATCCTGAAGCGCCGCTGAAGGCCGCAGCCGGGCATCGTGTCACGTCGTGCCCGGACCGCTCGACCGGGCCTCTTACGAGAGTAATTTCGCTATGGTAGCCCATACCGCGCCAATTCATGACGATCCTGCAGCGGCCGTTCCCCGTCAACAGGACGACCCGGTAGCTGACGACGGCTTTGACCTTCGTCCCAACCGCGGCGGAGTGCGTCGCCTCGTTTCCAGCATCGCGCGGCTTGCCGATATCCAATTCCATATTTGGATGACGGAGGCCAAGCTCGCGGTTTCCAAGATTGTTCTGTACGTGGCTCTGTTCGGCGCTGCCGCTCTTATCGCTGTTCTCGGCGTCATATTCCTCTTCATCGGCGTGTTCCACGTTCTGACCGACGTGTTTGGCCTTGCACCGGTCTGGGCTTATCTCCTCTTTGGGGGGATACAACTCGCGATCGCCGTCACGCTCGTCTTGATCGCCAAAAACGCCCTGAACAAACCGGCCGCGCCCGCGACCCATGCCGCCGACGGAGGGAAGTAAAATGAGCCTCGCCAGCGATCTCGAAAAACTTCAACGGCAAAAACAAGCTGAGATTCGGACGTTGCATCAGACGTACATCCGCACCAAACGGACTGTGATCCGCAGCGCTTCGCCCGCGCGCATGGTCCGCCGACACATGGGTCTTTCGCTTGGTGCTGCCGCCCTCGTGGGTCTCTTGCTCGCCCCCCGGCCCTCCCCGGCTGCACCCCGCGCCAAGAAAGCCGCCGCCCGCGCGAAGGCCGGCATCCTCAGCCACTTCTCCTGGCTCAAAAAAATCGTTGGCCGCGTTTCCCCTCAAGCTGCCGCCCTCATCCCCGACGCACCGGAGCCACCATCAGAATCGCAGCATGAAACCTCTTCTGCCGTGCCTCCCGCCCCTGAAGAGGCCCCAAAGAAAAATCGCATCCTCGGCACCCTTATGAAGGAAGCCGCCGCGCTCGCCCTGAGCAAAATGGACTTCCACAAGCTTATGTCCGACCTCATGATGCGGGCAGTTCCGCCCGTCGGCAGCAAGGGGGGCGAGGGCAGCCACCCTTCAGAGCCATGGCCCGAACCGCACGTTTCCGTCGCCGACGCGGGCACCGTGCAACCGCACGACTACGAAAATTTCCAATAACAATCGCCCCGCACGCACTCACGACATGCGCAGCTGCGACAACGGGCAAGGCTCCGCGATCTGCTTCCCCGCCTCCGCCAAAAGTGCCCGCAGCCGCTGCACCTGAGCCAACCCGGCGCCTGCCAATTCCTGGAAAAGGGCCTTGACCTCGGGATCTTTGGCGAGGGCTGAATACCGGGTATAAAAACTTGCCGACCGCTTCTCGGAAGCGATCACCAATTTCATCGCCTCATCGAACCGCGCATCATCTCGAGCATCGACCAGCCGCGGCCCGACGCACACCGCCAGCTTGTCCTCCTGCGACAAATAAAACCCCGCTGCCGGCGAGAGTCTCTGCAGAATCTGCTGCAGTCGATCCCGCTGTTGCCGTTCCTCCCGTCCCATCGCCTCAAAAGAGTCGCGCAGTTTCTGATCCCTCGCCTTTTCTGAAAGCACGATGTACCGATAAGCCGCCACCGACTCGCCAAACGCGGCAATCGCCAGCGCCTTGTCGTCGGAAGTTTTTGAGAGATCGGTTGTGGAAAATTTCTTACCCATGCTGCATCAGTATACGCGACCCATTCCCCTCCTCGCATCATCACCGCTCTCCCACATCCTTAGATGCCATTGAACGGTTGCCGCGTCACGGATCAACGCCAGCAAATAATTTTTCTGCAACTTCGATGCAACGCGTTCGTTAAACCCGCGACGCTGCGTAATAACCGCCTTTTTTTACTCCCAATAGAATTTTAAAAATTTGAAAGCTCCTTATTGCCTTTTCAAAACGATACAGTAAGCTATACGCAGACATCTCTTTGTGCTTCCGATCTGTCGTGACGACACATCTGACGGATCGAACTGGAAAAATACAATCACTGGAACTTGAAACAGGCCGCCACGCCTTGGCCCTCTTTCTTTTCCATCCTGTTCTCAACCGAGGCCCGAACCTCGCGAGAGTTTTACGTTGCCACCACGCCACGGGGCGGTCTCTCCTGCCATCATAGAGCCGCCCCATTTTTATTTTTGCCTCTCGTCGTCCCCCCTCCCTTCCACACGCCAACCTCAAGGCATCCACTTTGCTTCCCCATTCTATACGCTGGCGCAGCTCCTATTCCCGGACTTTGCACCGCTCTTGAGGAACTTTTCCCATGAAAAACGCACGACACATTGGCCGCACCTCACCCGGCGATGACAAAAAGTTTGAGTTCGCAAGCCCCGACGCTCGCAACACCTCGCGTTCCGCCTTCCACCGCTACATGCCGGTCGAGTCCTACGCCCAATCCACCGCCCAAGCCGCGAGCCGCACCCGCGCGACGACACCTTCGACATTGCCGACTTCCGTGCCCGCTGGTGGCCCGCCCCCGACCTCGCGGACTAATTTGACGTCACACACTGCGAGCTTTCATGCCCGGTTTCATGTTCGCCACTGGCATTGAAAACAGCTACCCCACCATCGCCCGCGGCACGCGCATCGACCAGATGGAAAAGTGCGGCCACTACGAACTCTGGAAAGAAGATCTCCGCCTCGTCCGCGAACTCGACCTCCACTACCTCCGCTGGGGCCCCGCCAACTACCGTGTTTTCCTTGGTCCGGGCAAATATGACTGGACCTGGGTGGATGATGTCGTCGCTGAAATGCGACGACTCGCGATCTTCCCTATCATGGACCTCTGCCATTTCGGCCTGCCCGATTGGCTGGGCAACTTTCAGAACGAGGAATTTCCTGAGTTCTTCGCGGAATATGCCGGTGCCTTCGCGCGGCGCTATCCCGATATTCACTACTGGACCCCGGTGAACGAAATCCTCGTCTGCGCCACCTTTTCCGGCCTCCTCGGCTGGTGGAACGAGCGCAAGGCGGGCGACAAAACATTCGTGCGTGCGATCGCCAACCTCTGCCGCGCCAACGTCCTCGCCATGCACGCCATCCTCAAGTACGTCCCCGACGCCGTCTTTATCCAGAGCGAAAGTTCCGAGTATGTCCACCCCAGCACTCCGAAGATGATGAAACAGGCGAACTTCCTGAATGAACGCCGCTTCATCCCGCTCGATCTCACCTACGCTAAAAACGTCTCCGCCCAGGTCTATCGTTACCTTATGGAAAATGGCCTCAAGCCCGCGGAGTACGACTTTTTCATGAACCATCAAATGAAGGCCCGCTGCATCATGGGCACCGACTATTACGTCACCAACGAACACCTCCTCAAACCCGATGGCACCGTCATCTCCAGCGGCGAGTTCTTCGGCTATTACGTCATCGCCAAGCAATACTACGACCGCTACGGACTCCCCCTTATGCACACCGAAACCAACCTGTGGGAATCGGATGGCAGCGTCCAATGGCTCTGGAAAGAATGGAACTGCATGCTTCGCCTCCGCCAGGACGGCGTCCCCATCGTCGGCTTCACCTGGTACAGCCTTACGGACCAAATGGACTGGGACACGGCACTCCGACAGGACGCCAAAAAAGTAAATCCGGTCGGCCTGTACGACCTCAACCGAAAAATCCGCCGCGTCGGACAAAATTACCGCCGCCTCATCGCGGACTGGAGAGAAATGCTTCCCTCGGGCTCGAACGCCCTCATGCTCGTCTAAAATTCCAGTTGAGCACCGTTCCTTTTTGGCAGACCGCCGCACGCCGGTACACCATTTGCGAAAAGCCCGACACAGTGCGCCCAAATTTTCCCTTTTAGCGGTCGCCCTCGAGTGACCCTTCGCTCCAGCAAAGTACGCCCCGCAGAAGCACGGAGAACCTGAATGAACATCGACGGATCGATCAAAGACAAACACGGCTACCCGCGCCCCATCATGGAACGTCCCGAGTGGACCAACCTCAACGGCCTCTGGGATTTCGCCATCGACGCCGACGCCCAATGGTCCTCCCCCACGGAGGTCCCGTTCGACCGGCGCATCGTCGTGCCATTCTCCCCCGAAACAAAACTCAGCGGCATCCACGAGACGGGCTTCTATCGTGCGGTCTGGTACCGCCGCGAAATCGAAACCCCCGACCTCTCCGACGGCCGCCGCCTGATCCTCCATTTCGGAGCTGTCGATTACGCCACCACCGTCTGGATCAACGGCCGCATCGCCGGAAAACACGAGGGCGGCTATACCCCCTTCCACCTCGACATTACCGATCTTTTAAGCGGCACCGGCACTGAACGACTCGAAGTTCGCGCGCGAGGACGACCCTGCCGACCTTACCAAACCCCGCGGCAAACAAGATTGGCAACTCGCGCCGCATTCTATCTGGTACCCCCGCACCACCGGAATCTGGCAGACGGTTTGGATGGAGCGCGTCAACGCCACGCACCTCGGCTACATCCGTTGGATGCCGGTCGTCGAACGCTGGGAAATTGGATTTGAAACCAAACTTGAAGGCACTCGCCGCACCGACCTCCGCCTGCATATTCGCCTCCAATCCAATGACACCGTTTTGGCCGACGACGTTTACACCGTCGTGGGGGAGGAAACGCATCGCAAAATTGCCCTGAGCGATCCGGGCATCGACGATTCCCGCAACGAACTTCTCTGGAGCCCCCAATCCCCCATCCTCATTCGCGCCCACATCCGCCTCATCGACAGTGACGGAGCTGTCATTGATGAAATTCACAGTTACACCGCGCTCCGCTCGATCACCATTCAGGGCGACCGATTCGTCCTTAATGGCCGTCCTTATCCGCTTCAACTGGTCCTCGATCAAGGTTACTTCCCGGAAAGTGGCATTACCGCGCCGGACGACAACGCACTCCGCCACGACGTGGAACTGGCCAAAGCGATGGGCTTCAACGGCGTCCGCAAGCATCAGAAAATTGAGGACCCCCGTTACCTTTATTGGGCGGACACGCTTGGCCTGCTCGTGTGGGAAGAAATGCCCAGCGCGTACCGTTTCACTCGCACGAGCATTGAGCGGCTGACTCGCGAGTGGAAAGATGTGATCCGTCGCGACATCAGCCACCCCTGCATCGTTGCGTGGGTCCCGTTCAATGAAAGTTGGGGAGTGCCGGATCTCCCAGAAAGTCCCGCGCAGCGCCATTATGTGCAGGCGCTCTATCATCTCACAAAAACGCTTGATCCTTCGCGGCCTGTCATCGGCAACGACGGCTGGGAAAGCGTCGCCACGGATATCGTCGGCATCCACGATTACGACGACAAGCCCGATCGCATCGCTCGCCGTTACGGAAAAGAAGAACAACCTTCCGCCCTGTTCAAACGCGAACGCCCCGGCGGCCGCCTCCTCATTCTGAGCGAACACGCCCACGCGGGACTCCCCGTTATGCTCACGGAATTCGGCGGAATCGCGTACTCCGCGAACGTCGATACCACCTGGGGCTACACTCGCTCCGACAGCGCGGAAGAATTGGCCAATCGCTACTGCGAATTGCTCAATGCCGTCCGGTCCATCCCGATGCTTGCGGGCTTCTGCTACACGCAGTTCACCGATACCTATCAGGAAGCCAACGGGCTCCTGTATGTCGACCGCACCCCGAAATTCCCGCTCAAACAAATGTCCCTCGCCACGCGCGGCCCGCGTAACCGCCTCGAGCAGTACCTGGAAACCTCATGGCGCGAACGCATCATGAACTACAACCTCATCCAACAATCGCAGCCGGTCACCGATCCCAACGAACACCCCGCACGAGCTTAACCTCTTTAGTCGGCCCACTCGTCGGGCCGCGGAACAATGCCGGAGATGTAGAAATGCAAATCAACACTCAGCACCGCGTGAAACCCAGTGCAGTCGCCACGGCGTCCGATCAAAACTCCGCCCCCTCTCTCTTCGACTCCTTCTGGCTCGGCGGCTTTGAATCCGCCTGCCAAATCAATACGCGCGGCGACCGCATCAACATGCTCGCATCGACTCAACATGACGTGCGAGTATCCGAGGATTATCAACTGGTCCGGTCCGTCAACATCAAAGCCGTTCGCGATGGCGTCCGCTGGCCGTGCATTGAAACCTCGCCGGGCTACTACGACTGGTCCTCGTTTCTCCCGATGGTGCGTGCCGCCGAAAAAAATGGCGTTCAGGTCGTGTGGAATCTTCTCCACTACGGATGGCCCCCCGATATCGACATCTTGTCCTCCTCTTTTGTGGACCGATTTGCGCGGTACTGTCGCGCTGTGTCGCAGTTGATCAAAGACGAAACCGCCCGCGTCCCTTTTTATGTGCCGGTGAACGAAATTTCTTTTCTCGCCTGGGCCATCGGCCATAAGGGAATTATTCAGCCGGTGATGCTCGGCCGCGCCGGGCGAAATTAAACAACAACTCGTCCGCGCCGCCATCGCCGGTATGGAAGCCGTCTGGTCCGTCGATCCGCGAGCCCGCTTCGCTCACGTCGATCCGATCATCCACGTCATTCCTCCGCACGATCGCCCGGACCTTATCGAACAAGCCGCCGGCCAACGCCGCGCCCAGTTCGACGCCTGGGACATGATCGCCGGCCGCATGGATCCCGCCCTTGGAGGCCACCCCAAGTACCTCGACATCGTCGGCGTTAACTATTACCACTCCAATCAATGGGAAACCCCGGACATCCGACTGCGATGGGAGGACGAACCCCGCGACGAACGCTGGCTTCCTTTCCATCGCCTGCTTGATGAAGTCCATCAACGCTACGGCCGTCAGGTCTTCATTGCCGAGACCAGTCACTTCGGCACTGGCCGCGGCAAATGGATCGAGGAGATCGCGCAGGAAGTCTATATCGCCCGTCTCCAGGGTGTCCCCGTTGAAGGGGTGTGCCTCTACCCCATCATTGATCGCCCCGATTGGGACAACCCCACGCACTGGCATAACAGCGGCCTGTGGGACCTGCGAGAAACCGCCGGCGGACGTCTCGAACGGGTCGTCTGCGATGAATATGTCGATGCGTTACGCCGGTCACAACGGCTACTTAGCGACATTGGGTGTACCTGAGCAGTACCGCTCTGGCATGACGATTGCTTTTAACTTTAATGCCAAAAAAAATACTTCGCTCTTCCGGATTTCTGCCGGAATTTTTTGAGCGAATATCGCTGGCCTCGATCCGCCCGAGGCGCAAAGCAGCGTTTTCAAAACATGACGCCCAGCGTGCCGCCGGTTCGCTCCCGGAAAGTTTTGTTGTCACCTGCAACGAGAGGTACCCCATGCACACGCTTCCCATTATTGTCTTCTCCCACCTTCGCTGGGATTTTGTCTATCAACGCCCCCAGCATCTCCTTGCCCGTCTCGCCAAACATCGGCGAATTATTTTTATCGAAGAACCGATCCATGCGGACGCCGAACCCCACTGGGAAAAATCGACACCCGAACCCAACGTCATGGTCTGCCGCCCGCGCAATAACAAACATTCCCACGGCTTCACCAAAGAACAAACTGAAGCGCTGATCCCCATGGTGCAGAAACTCCTCGCTGACGAAGGCATTGAGCAATATGTCGTCTGGTGCTACACCGCGATGGCATATCCGTTGGCCGCTGCAATCGCCCGCGACGGCGTCGTCTTCGATGTGATGGACGAACTTTCCGCTTTCAAAAACGCTCCCCCCGAAATGCTCGAAAACGAACGCAATCTCCTCGGTCTCGCAGATGTCGTCTTTACCGGAGGCCCCAGCCTTTACCGCGCCAAAAAAGATCGCCATTCCAACGCCCACTGCTTTCCCAGCTCCGTCGATGCCAAACATTTCGCCACCGCGAAGGCCGATTCGTCCCTCGCAGAAGCCGACGAACAAGCCCACATCCCGCACCCGCGCCTCGGCTTCTACGGCGTTATTGACGAACGCATGGACCTCGCACTCCTCGACGCGATGGCGAAAGCTCACCCGGAGTGGCAGATCGTGATGGTCGGCCCCGTCGTCAAGATCGACCACGCCGATCTCCCCCGCCACGCCAACATTCACTACATGGGCCAACGCTCCTATCCCGAGCTTCCCCGCTTCCTCCGCGGCTGGGATGTCTGCCTTCTGCCTTTCGCTCAAAACGATTCGACCAAATTCATCAGCCCCACGAAAACGCTTGAATACATGGCCGCTGAACGCCAGATCGTCAGCACGCCGATCCGCGATGTCGCGGAGCCGTACGGCGACGTTGTCCTGCTCGGCGACACCGCTCAGGAATTTATCCAGGGTTGTGAAGCCGCGCTGGCCATGAGTGAAGATGAACAAACCAAGCGCGTCAGAGCGCATGCGGGAAATCCTTTCCCGCACAAGCTGGGATGCGACCGCCCAGGCCATGAACAAACTCATCAATGAAGCCGTCGCCGCCCGAAAAATCGCCGCATCGGGAACCGACGGCCCAAACGCATTAGCCTCCGATGACATCATCGACATCCCGGTCGCCATCATCGGAGCAGGCCCCACCGGCCTGAGCGCCGCCTACCACCTCGGCAAGGACGCGCTCCTCATCGATCAGAACGAACGCGTCGGCGGATGGTGCCGCTCAATCGAAGATCGCGGTTTCACCTTTGATTACGCGGGCCACATCATGTTCTCCAACGACCCTTACGTGCACCAGCTTTATAAAATGCTGCTCGGCGACAACATCCACTGGCAAAATCGCGAGGCCTGGATCTACTGCAAAAACGTCTACACGCGCTACCCCTTCCAAGGCGCTCTCTATGGCCTTCCGCCCACCACTATCAAGGAATGTATCGTCGGTGCGATCGAAGCTCGCTTTGGAAGCCTTAAAACCAAAGCCGACGATCATGCTAAAAAACTCAACGGCGGCGTTGGCGGATCGCTCACCGGGACCGCGGCCATGAACAACGCGAATGGCCATTCCAATGGTCACGCAAACGGTCACGCCAACGGCAACGGCTCCAGCAATGGCCACGCAAAATCCTGCTCCACCAACGGCTCTTCCAATGGTCATGCCAACGGCAATGGCCACTCCAACGGCCGCCTCAAGGATTGCTGTGCCGACGGCATCGCGGAGTCCGAAGTCAATCTCGTCGACAAGTCCACGGCTGCGCCAACAGCACACAACAACGACGAGCCCAAAAACTTTGAAGAGTTCATCTACAAAGTCTGGGGCTGGGGCATCGGCAAACATTTTGCGATTCCTTACAACCGGAAAATCTGGGCCGTCGATTTGAAGGAAATGGAAACCAGTTGGCTTGGCGGCCGCGTCCCGCTCCCCGATCTCGAAGAAATGATCCAGGGTGCCCTCGAGCCCGTCCCGCCTCCGATGGGCCCCAACGCCCGCTTCGGTTATCCCCTCAAGGGCGGCTTTCAGGCACTCATGGACGGATTCCTCCCGCACGTCCAGGATCGTCTCATGCTTAACACCCGCGTCGTCGGGTTCTCGCCAGCGAACAAAACCCTCGTTCTCAGCAGCGGCCAAACCGTCAACTACGAACAACTTATTTCCACCATGCCGCTGCCCGTCCTCATCCGAATGGCCGGCGTGGAAGCCCCGCCCGAAGTGCAGCAAGCCGCCCTTGCACTCCGCCACACATCGGTGAAATGCGTCAACATCGGCGTCGGGCGCGAGAACGTCAGCGATAAACATTGGATCTACTACCCCGAAGATTCCGTTTTTCACCGCATCTTCGTTCAAGGCAACGCCAGCCCTCATTGCAATGCCCCCGGCGGTTTCGGATTTACCTGCGAGATCACCTACGGCCCGCAAAAACCGCTGCCTTGTGATGGCGATGATCTGATCAAACTTTGCATCAAGGACGCCATCCGCGTCGGCTTCATCCGCGAAGATGATCCCATCGTCTGCGCCAACGTCGTCGATATGCCATTCGCCTACGTCGTTTACGATCACGCGCGTCCAAAGAACATCGCCATCATCCGTAAATGGCTTACCCAGCACGACATTGTTCTTGTGGGCCGGTACAGCGAGTGGGAATACTACAACTCCGACCACGCCTTCCTCGCCGGAAAACGCGGCGCGGAAGAAGTGCGAAAACTTCAGCAATCCGCAACCTCGACGACCGCCTCCCCCTCACGCATCCTCGCCCTTGCGGACCGAGCCTCCGAGAAAGGCTGGAGCACCTCCTCGTCGGGCAACACGATGCGTTCCCCACAAAAAGAAACTACCCGCTAGACCCCGTCTAAATCTGAATCAAAGTCTCAAATCTCGTATTTCGAATCCGCTGGCCAAAGCCGCCAGCGGATTTTTTTCGTATACTCCCGCAAAACACCCCGACGCCCACTGCCTCAGGCAGCGCGAGCCGTCTCCCCATCGCAGTGCCGCGCAAAGGACCACCTCATGCCTCCAGCCACCTACGCCGCCCTCGCCCGCCGCTTCTCTTCTCAAAATATCTCCCGCCGCACCCTCCTGAAATCCACCCTCGCCGCCTCGACATCCCTCCTCCTCGCCGACTGCTCGCGCCCGCAAGGTGCCGAATTTTTTACCCGTCCCACCCCCGGCGTCCGCCGCGTCATCGTCATCGGCGCAGGCCTCTCCGGACTCGCCTGCGCCCACGAACTTCCGCCCGCGGTTATGACGTCGTCATCCTCGAAGCCCGCAACCGCATCGGCGGACGCGTCCTTACCTTCAACGACATGGTCTCCGGAAAAATCGTCGAAGCGGGCGGCGAACTCATTGGCTCCAACCACCCCACCTGGCTCGCCTACGCCAAAAAATTCAACCTCACCCTCCGCCCCATCCCCGAAGACACGAATCTTAGCTCCCCTCTCATGCTTGAAAACCGAATCCTCACCACTGTCGAAGCCCAGCAACTCTACAAAGAACTCGACGCCGGCGTTGCCACCCTCAATGACGCCGCCCGATTCATCCCGCTCGAAAAACCCTGGATGCTCCCCAACGCCCCCGAACTCGACGCCGTCTCCATGGCCGATTGGCTCGCCGCCTCGGAAATGTCTCCCCTCGCCAAACGTGCCTTCCGCGCCGAACAAGAATCCACCCAGGCCGCCCCATTGGAACGCCAAAGCTATCTCGCATTCCTCTCCATGGTCAAAGCCGGCGGACTCGATCGCTACTGGACCGACACGGAATCCCTCCGCTGCGCCCAAGGCTCGTCCGCACTCGCCAACGCCTTCGCCGCTACCCTCGACAAACGCATCGTCCTCAACTCCCCCGTCATCTCCATCATCGTCGGCGGCGATCAGGTCATCGTCACCACCGCCGAAGGCCGCCGCTTCCTTGCCGAAGACGTCATCCTCACCAGCCCCGCGCCCACCTGGAAACAAATCCACTTCACCCCACCGCTGCCCGACTCCCTTAAGCCCCAGACCGGCCCCGCTGTCAAATATCTCGCCGCCGTCAAACGCCGCTTCTGGACCGACGCAAATCTTTCCCCCAACAGCATCACCGACGGCGATCTCGCTGAAACGTGGGAAGGCACCGCTAATCAGCCGGGCGACCACGGTGCGGAACTCACCGTCTTCTCTGGCGGTCCCGCCGCGCAACATCTCCGCACGCGCCAACCCCTTGACCGCCACGCCTTCTGCCAATCCCAACTCGCCACACTTTATCCTACCCTCCCCGCCAACTTCCTCTCCGCGCGTTTTATCGATTGGCCTTCCGATCCCGCCACTCTCACCGGCTACTCCTTTCCCGCACCCCGCCAGGTCACCACCCTCTACCCCACCCTCCACGAAGGCCTCGGCCGCCTCCACTTCGCCGGCGAACACACCAACCTCCAATTCCCCGGCTACATGGAAGGCGCCCTCCACTCCGCCACCACCCTCACCCACCGCCTCTGCCAACGCGACCAAATCCCCGCCTGATATCCCCCAATTTTGCCCCGTCCAAACCCGTCACCATGGAATATCATCCTCACCCAAAGGCTCCCCGCCGCCCTCCCCACCAAAAACATCCCGCGGCTCGCGCGGAAAATCGATATCATCCTGCATCTTTTCCAACTCCGCCCACACCTCTGGCACTTCTCCCGAAAACTGCTCAGCCACCTCCCCCTCCTCCCACGGTAACTCATCATCGCCTAACGCAAACTCCATCTCCTCCTCCTCGCCACCCTCCTCATCCATGACCAACTCTTCACCCTCCTCCTCTTCATCATCAAACCACCCGTTGGCACATGTGCTCCCACATTTCGGACACTTCGCATTCGACGAACGAAAATTCCCATCCGCCGGCGCATAATAATGTTTGCATTCCGCACTGCCACAGCGGCTCCGCGAGATGAACATCAAATCCAAACCCGCGCCCGCCGCACGTCGTGCATGGACACGCCCACATCTTTTCATTCACCATCCACCGCATCTCCACCGCCTCAAACAATCCGCCCTCCCGCCCGCAATGCAAACATCCGCACAACTTATCCAGCACCTCCGAATCCGGCTGAAAACAGTCTTTATGAGCCTCCGCGGGCAACTGTTCATACTCCGCAATTTGAATCGCCCGGCACGTCTCTCGGTCCACAAAAACCTTCGCCGCCCCCTTCCCATCCTTCACCGGAACATCCTTCCCGCAATACCGGCAATGCGCCCGTGCCGTTTCATAAAAACCCCGACAATGCGAACACCGCAAATAACTCGCCGACATAAAGCCTCCGAATCGAACTCATGCCCTGCAATTTCACGCCGGACATAATACCGACCCAACCCCCTCGCGTGGAGAAGAAACCCACGGATATCCATTCCTCTCAAAAGCGACCCCGTCAGGGTTGTCCGGTGTAGAGGATGCGCCAGATGCGGCCTTTTTCGCTATCGCCGATGTAGAGGGTGCCATCGGAGGCGATGGCGAGGCCGCAGGGTCGGAAGGTGGGGGTGTTGGGCGTGTGGGTGCCAGCGCTGGCTTTGCCGGCGAATCCGTCGGCGAAGATTTCGTAGGTGCCGGTGGGGTTGCCTTTGTTGTCGAAGGGGACGAAGCAGACGTTGCATCCGTCCTGCGGCAGAGCGGGATTCGATGAACCGCGGAATGCGATGAATGCTCCGCCGCGATATTTTTTGGCGAATTCCTTGCTGGGGTAGAAGAGCATCTGTTGGGGAATCCAGTGGGTGGGGAAGGTGACGAGAGGATCGGGAGATTTGGCGGGGTCGGGGGTCTGAAGATTCGTACCTTCGTCGAGGCGGTGCATTTCTTCAGCGGGTTGGTTGGTGCTATTTGTGACAGTGAAGAATGTTTTTGATGCGGGATTCCAGGTGAGAGAGACGGTGTTGTGGATTCCGTTGGCGTAACGGAAGCCGTCGGCGAGGGTCTGGTTAGTTTTATTGGCGTCGAAGCGCCAGAATCCGCTTTGATTTTTCGAGGGCTCGCGGGATCGGTGTCCTTTCCATTTGAAGAGGAGCCGACAGCGATGAGCAGGCGCCCCTGATCGTCGAAGGCAAAGGCCTTGGCTTCATTGGAGGGTTCGGATGGGAGGTCCTTGACGATGAGTTCGGGCTCGCCGGCGAGTGTGAGCGTTCCGCGCGTGTATTTGTAGCGGTAGACGGCGGAGTCGGTGGAGTAATAGAGCCAGCCGGCGTGAAAGGCGATTCCGGTGCCGCCGCCGGCGCCGAATTCCTTAATGACGTCGGCATGGCTGTCGCCGTAGTTGGAGCGGAGGACGAAGATGCCGCCCTTGGAGGTCTTGGCATAAATTTCACTGTTGCCACCGACGGCGAGGAATTGGAGTCTGTCATCGGGCCGCTTCTCATCGCCGACGAGGTTGTCGGCGACCAACAAGGCGCGGAAGCCGGGAGGAACGGTGATGCCGCTCTTGTCGGCGGTGGTGGTGAGGGGGAGGGTGGTTTCCTGGGCGAAGCGTTCAGGATGGTCGGTGATGATGCGTGGATTTTTGAAGTGGGCGAGGATTTTTTCGCGCTCGGGGAAATTGCCGGTCCAATGAATTTTCATGGCGATGTAGCCGCGGGCGTAGCGCTCGTCGATGAGGTTGGCGGTAGGGACGCCGTTGACCCAGACTTTGAAATGGGAGCCGAGGGCTTCGATGCGGAAGTGGTTCCATTCTCGCATTTTGAATGCTTCGCGTCCGGGCGCGTTATTTTCCATGGTGTAGAGCCACTGCCAGACGGTGCCAAAATCTTCAAAAATGCCGCCGGTCCAATGGCGGGAGGTGGGATCGATTTTGACCATGTAGCTCCAGAGCTTCACGGGCGCGTTGGGGAGTGCGTCGATGGCGCGGAAGGAGATGCCGGTGTTGAAGTCGCCGTCGATTTTGACATCCATTTCAAAGATAAAATCGGTGAATGCGTCGTTGGTGCAGACGAAGGTGTGCTCGGTGGTGTTGGCAGTGACGTGGCAGATGATTTCGCCGTTCTCCACGTAGGCTTTTCCGCCGCCGCCTTTGATGGACCAGCCGGAGAGGTCCTTGCCGTTGAAGAGGGGGGTCCAGGGGGCGTGTCCTCAGCGGCGTGGAGCGATCCGCCGGCGAGAGCGCAAAGGATAACGACGAGATGAATAAGGTTTTTCATGAATGCTCCGAGGTTGTGGAAGGCGGGGCCGTTTGTTGGACGGCCTGTTGGAGGGCAGGGGGGAACTCGGTGATGGGGCGAATGCGAACGCGACGGAAGTACAGCTCGGCGCTTTCGGATTGAAGCTGCAATTGACCGCCTTCAAGGGGTGTTTCGGTTTGCTGCGGGCCTTCGAGTATGGCTGCGTTTTTGACGATCATCGCCAGGTGGCCGTTGACGAGGCGGACGGAGGTGCGTCCGAGGGTGTAGAGGTCAAGGGTATTCCATTGGCCGTTGGGATTTTCAAAATCGCCGAGGAGGTGCGCGACGCGGCCCATGCCTTTTTCCTTGACGCCGGCGCCGAAGGTTTTGATTTCGCCGGCCGGGTCGTAGACCCATAGGTTACCGACCTTTTTTACCTGAACGTCGGCGCGGGTTCCGCCGAGGAGGTAGAGGTCGGCCATTTCATGTTCAACGATTTCGAATTCGAGGCAGCGTTTCCAGGTGTTCCAGAAAGCGCCGTGCGGGCCGGTGCAGTGGTAGAGGACGCCGCTGTTGCGCGGGAGGTTGAGGCGGGGTTCCCATTTGCGTTCTCCCCATTTGATATCGACCTGGAGGTGATAGTTGGAAAAACTTTCGCGTGTGGTGAGGCCGCCCCAGATTTCACCGGTGACGTGGAGAACGGGTTCGCCGGATTGCATGTCGACGGTGAAGACATGTTTGGGATCATTGCCAAGACCCATGGGAGGGTAACCGCGGGCGTTGGCGCTTTTGGGTGTGCCTTCGGGAAGGCCCTGAACGGTGAGATGCGGAGAGCCCATCCAGAGTTCCCATGCGGAGAGTTTTTCGTCGAGGAGGGAGCGCCATTCGCTGGTGGATTCGGAAGCGGCGGCTTGAGTGGTGGGCGCGGGTTGAGTGGTTAACGAGGGTTGTGTGGCGGAAGTTTCGGAGTCGGCTTGAATAGCCCAGAGGATTCCGCCTAAGAGGTGGGCCTGATAGGCGGTGGCGACTTCGACGGGGTTTTTTCGGTTGGCGAGGGCGGGGTTGGAATCCCAGATGTCGGAGCGGTGTCCGAGGGCGGTGTAGAAGACTCGGCCTTTGCCATAGTCGCGGCACCATGCGATGGGATAGTGGCCGGGGGTTTTATCGTTGGGGTGTTTGTCGAGGGCGAGCAGTTCGTGGACATGTGAGGGGTCGTAGTTGATGAATTGGTACACTTCTTCCTGGTCGATTTTCCAGGCGGCGGGGAGGTGTTTGGTGGCGGAGTGGAGGGGATCGAGGTTGAGGCATTCGATGCCGACCTGTGGGCCGTGCTTTTTGAATTCACCGCCGATCATGTCGATGTATTCGGGCCATTGGTGGAAGGTATCGCTGGCGGCGTGGATTCCGATGAATGCTTTTCCGGATTTGATCCAGTTGAGGAAGCCGGCTTTGTCGGGGATGGGAAGTTCGCCGCTGGTGCTGGCGAAGATAACGCCGTCGTAGGGGGCGAGCGATTCGGGGCTGAGTTTGGTGAGGGCGTCTTTGAGGGTTTCGGTCCAGTGTGCCAGGGCGGTTTGATAGAGCGCATCGTCAGCCTGATATTTTTGGGTGGCGGCGTCGAAGGCTTGTTTTTCTTCGGGAGTTGCGACGTCTTTTATTGTCGCGGGGCTTTTTGGGAGCGGTCGGATGCGCGGGGGGCTGGCGGAGGTAATCGAGGGTGAAGGCGTGGTTTTGTTGGGACAACTGCTCGAGGATGGCTTCCGCGGTGGGGATGGAGTCATGTCGGAACGCGGCGGTGGTGGTGACGACGAGGAGTTTTTTGAGTTCGGCAGCTTGAGAGGAAGCGGCGGAGAGTGCCGTGGCGAGGACCAGGATGAAGCGGACGAAGAATCGGATTTTCATAAGGCCTCTTTTTTGATATGCGGCAAGAGGGGAAATGTGTGTCACATCATAACGGAGGATTGGGAATGAGGAATGGTTGGTTTTGTGGAGTGGTGATGTGGGAAATGACTGCGTCAGAGACCGAGATGGTGGTGGCAGATTTTTTGCCAGTTGTCGGCGCGTTCTGGGGGAGACCTGGCGGGCCTGGAGGAAGGTTTCGACGGTGAGGTAGATGCAGGAGAGGCCGGTGGGGTCGCGCTGGCATTTTTCGCAGGTGTCATGGCGGAGGTAGTAGAGGAAGCGGGCAATGATTTTCCAGGCGTCGGGGTTGGTGACTTCGTTGGCGGCAAGGAGCGCGGTGGGTTCTTCATCGTCATCGGAAATTTCCGCGATGCGTTCGAGTTGTTCCTCAATGCGGAGACGCATGGACTCGCGAGCGGCGGCGGAACTGAGGAGGCGCCGCCATTGGCGCGGGGAGAGAGGACGCTGATCGAGAAGTTTTCGGGCGAGGGCGAAGTCGCGGCACGTGGCTTGAGAGAGGAGCATGGAGAGACGGTCGCCGTCGTTGTCGTCGAAGGTGAGGTTGTCATGGTCGGCGATGAGTTGAATGAGTTGCTGGGCGGTGCGGGATTTGGTGGAGGGGGGCGTGTAGGCGGGGAACTGAACGGAGGTCTTGCAGTTGGGGCAGATACCACTGCGTCCTGCCCATTGGGTGCGGGCCTTGAGCACCTTCTTGCAGTGCGGGCAGGTAAAGCGGAAGAGGTCAGTTGGCAATGCGGGATCGGGCATGGAGCAAGTCCGCGTAGTGAGGAGGAGAGGTGTAATGTGATTAGATTAGCGGCGTGAAGGGTTGGGGACAATGGGCGGGTGAGGAGGAGTTGGAGCGAGGGGAGAAGCCGTCGCGGATTCATGCGATACGGAGGGTTTCGTCTCTGGAAATGAAGTGAATCCATTCCTCGGATTCCGGGGCGTCGAGGGAAAGAACGGTTTTGGAAGCGTGGGCGGAGAGAGATCGAGAGGGGATCGGTGCTGTTGAGGGTGATGATGGTCCATTCGGCGCGGGAGCTGAGACGGTTCGGCAGCGGTAGGGGGAGGTCTTCGCGCACCGTTTCGGGATTGAGTGTTGCGAGGCGATAGAGGAGGGTGGAGCGCGCTCGCGGCCCATGTGGGGGATCGGCGGGGCTTCGGTCGGTTGGCCGGGGATGGCGAGGGCGACGGCGAAGTTTTCGAGGAAGGCGTAGCAGAGAAGCGAGGCGGCGAGTTCGACGGCGCGTTCGATTTCGACGGCAGCGTTGGCGGTTGTGCGCAATTGCGGCAGGTTAAGGACGATGATCATCTGGGGCGGGGCGTTGCTTGCCATTTCTCGGATGGTGAGGCGGCCGGTGCGGGCGGTGGAGCGCCAGTGAATGGACCGGACGTTATCGCCTGCCCGATATTCGCGGAGACCGTAGAATTCGTCGTTGCCCCGGCGGATGGAGGAGGTCATGGTGCCGGACTCGGTGGCGTCACGGCAGCGGAGGCGAGGCGGCGATTGAGGGTGCCGATGCGGGGGTAGACGACGATCTCTTCGGGCTGTGATATTTGGATGTAGTGAGTGACGAAGCCGAAGGGGAAGGAGCAGGTGAGGCGAATGTCGCGCATGCGGATGAGGCCGCGGCGCTGGCGAGGAGGGTTGTGGGCACGGTGACGGCACGGGTGGGGGGGATGTGGAGGGCGTAGGCCTGGTGGACATTCGCGAGAGTGAGCGTGGCTGGCATGACTTCGGTGATATGGATTGCAAAGCAGGGCCAGCGCCGTTTGCGGTTGGTGATTTGATACTGCAGGTCGGCGGGTTCACCGGCGACGACGTGGTCCGTGATGATGCGGCGAACGTCGAGTTTGCTGAGAGTGAGGCGAGAAAGAGCCGCGGCGACGACGAAGCCGCCGACCATGAGGCCGAGCGCGAGAAAGAGAAGATTGGTGCCGGAGTTGGCGGCGGCGAGGAAGACGAAGGCGGTGATGCCAAGGAACATAAGGCCGGAGCGGGTGATGCGGTGGTTGCGGGGCATGGGGAACTCAACGGAAACTCAAAACATAAAACGCAAAACGCAAAACCTTGTGCGAGCGGGGTTGATGAAATGGTGCGGCTTTAGTGGCCCACTGGTGCGCTTTCAGAAACGGGTGCAACGCCTTCACAGTATCCGCGATCTGACGAGGTTTTGTGTTTTGAGTTTTGCCTTTTGAGTTTCCGTTTCCTACACCGGACTCGGAATTTTCTGCAACACCTGCTCAAGAACGCGGGTCGCTGTCAGCAGGTCTCCGTTCGCCATGTGGTTTTTAGTGATGACGCGGTGGGGCAGACGGGGAGGACCATGGATTTGATGTCGTCGGGGGTGACGTAGTCGCGGCCTTCGATGAGGGCGAGGGCCTGGGCGGCTTGCATGAGGGCGAGGGAGCCGCGGGGCGAGATGCCGATGTGGAGTTGCTCGTGTTTGCGGGTGGCTTCGACGATGTCGAGGAGGTAGTCCATGAGGGCCGGGTCGATTTTGATCTGGGCGGCCTGGCCCTGGAGGGCGGTGACGTCGTTGGTGGAGAGGACAGGGTCGAGGTGGTCGAGTTTGAAGCGGCCGGGCTGTTGGCGAAGGATTTCTTTTTCGCGCTCGCGCTCGGGATAGCCGAGGGTGACGCGGAGGAGGAAGCGGTCGAGCTGGTTTTCGGGGAGGAGATAGGTGCCTTCGAATTCGAAGGGATTCTGCGTGGCGACGACCATGAAGGGTGCGGCAGTGGCATGGTGTTGCCATCGACGGTGACGGAGTCATCGTTCATGGCTTCGAGCAGGGCGGATTGGGTGCGCGGGGTGGTGCGGTTGATTTCGTCGGCGAGGACGATGTTGGCGAAGATCGGCCCGGGTTTGAAGTCGAAGGTTTGGGTTTCCTGGTTGTAGACGGAGACGCCGAGGATGTCGGAGGGGAGCATGTCGGGCGTGAGCTGAATGCGGTTGAATTCGCAATTGATGGAGCGGGCGAGGGAGCGGGCGAGGACGGTTTTACCCACGCCGGGGACATCTTCGATGAGGACGTGGCCGCGAGCGACCAGACCGACGAGGAGCTGGGTGACGGCTTCGCGACGGCCGAAGAAGACTGATTCCATGTTGGCGCGGAGACGGGCGAGGGGTTGCATGAGGGTGTGTTCCTTCAGGCGGTGAAACTGGGGGAAGTATAGCGGGAGTCGGGGGATTTGCGGGAAGCGTAAAGGTTAAAAAGAGTAAAAGTGTAAAAGGTGGGTGGTTGCAAGAGTTGGTGTTTGGCGGGGATGGTGCCTTATAGTGGAAGTATGACAACGCCGGTGGAAGAATCTTCATACGAAATTATTTGTCCGAATTGCGTGCTTGCGAACTCATCGACCGCTCATTTTGGAAGCATTGCGTGGCACCACTTGATTCATTCGCAGCAACGGACCCGGTGGGCTCAGTGTATGCGGAGTTCCACACCCTTGGAAAAGCAAGCAAGAAGCCGAGAAATGCGGTGGTGCTGATTGGAATGTGGACGATTCTGGGCATGTTTTTATTCATGCCTGTGGCGTACATGATTAAGTTGCTATTTTCACTGGGGAATGGTGGTACGGATGGGAAATCATTCGCTGAAGATGGTGCGGGAATTTTGATTTTGGGAGCCTTTGCGGCAGTACCGTCAATTTTATTGTGGCGAACCACGATAAATTATTTCCGTAAGCGAGCGGTCATTGCAGAGGACGTGGAAGTAGAAGAACAAAATGGCGACGAGGAGAATCTGATCGAAGATGAGGAAGGCCACGAAGCAACGGAGGGCGGGGATGATCCGAATGTGGCCGACGAAAAGCGAGCCGAATAGGTTGGCCATTATAACGGATTTATTATTTATTCGCATATTGAATGGCTCGAATACCGCGGTAAACGGTGAGTTCGTACCAGAGTAGGCCGCCGATGTGGGCAAGCGAGAGGGTGGAGGCAAGGATGATTTGCAGGGTGCGAAGGGAAATATGATGGTGGAAAAGAAAGCCGGGGGCGGAGACATATTCCCAGACCAACAGTTGCGCGCCCCCCAAGAGAACCCAGGGGAGCATGAGCGCGGAGGAGTAGGCGGTGACTTTCGCGGCGGTTGCGAGGGCGACGCCTCCGGGTCCGGCGGGGTCGGGATTGGATCTGGCTCTGAGGCGTGAGAAGGTCGCGATGCCGGCGGTTTCGATGCCGACCATCATGATCGCGAGTATGGCCCACACGATCCCAACGGACAGGCTGCCGAAGACTATGTTCCAGCCCCATTCGATTTCAAAGATGTTTAGAAGGTTGCCGACGGGGAGGATGAAGGACGCCAGAAGTCCGACGGCAGTGACGGAGCCTAAGAGCCAGCGATGGGCCGCAGACTGCCCCTGAAGCGTGGGCATGGAGAAAAAAAGCTGACGCGGGCGGCGGAAAAGTTGGGTCAGTTGATCGCGAATGGCGGCGAAATTGAACAGGGTTGGCTCTGTTTCCCAAGGCGTCGGTGGGCGAATGGTGGGACCCATGGATTGCTGGACGGGTGTGCCGCATTCGGGACAGCGACCGTCGGCATCCGCGGCGAGGAGGTTGTAGCCGCACTCTTCGCACCAGGGGTCATGTGGTTTGGGCAAATCCGCCGCCGTTCGGTAATCAATGCGCACGGCGGCGATCAGCGAGGCAAGTGTCCAAAGCGTAAGAATGCTTAGCACAATGGTCACCGGCAGTATGTAAAATTCCAGATTGGGGATGACCCGATTGACAATCAGCAGCATAAACATGGCGGCGATGATCGGGCTCCAGACATGAATCCAGCCAGTGCTTAACAGCACGGCGCGCAGGGTATGCCGGACGCACGATTTGTTGCGGCCCGGCCTTGCCGCGAGGGGAAGCAGGACGAAGAACAGAATCGCAAAGCCCGTCAAGATGATTAACAGAATAGCGCAGATGATGAAAACTTGTGCAAATGTCGCGTACTCAGCGGATTTCAACCATGCACCGTAGAGTTGTCCGGGGATGGATTCAAAGAGCGTGGCGAAGACGCGGAAGCGTTGCGGAACATAGTCGCCGGTGATGGAGGTGCGAAGCAGATGCAGGTCGAGCGCCTCGTAGCTGGCGACAACCAGCACGATCCACAGGGGCGCGAGCGCGAAGTTTAGGAGGGCAACGAGTAAAGCCCGGAACAAGGAGATACCGACCCATAAGCGGCCGGCGATGGTGGGGAAAAAGTAGACGAGGAACGAACTTGTCCAAGCTCTGAAAAAATTGGGCGAGCCCCGCTGCGATGTCGAGGATAGATCGCGCACAGGTTCCTTCGGAGAGGCAGAGGCAAGCGTGGATACGGTCATTCGAGGCTCCGTTCCATCTTAGGCGGAAGGAATTAGTGAAGTGGTTAAATTGTTAAATTGTTAAGTAGCGAGGCGGATGACGTGACCGTTCTCCCGCTACTTCACTATTTAACCACTTCACCATTCACTACCTCCCCCGGTGTATTTGTTTAGTAGTTGCTGGATAGCGGGTTGATTCGGGTCGATTTTGAGCGATTTGTTCCAGTCTTCCAGTGCCTCGCGGGCGGCATCGAGATCGGGAGGGGTGCTTTTAAGTGAAAGAGTCATCGCGACGACACCAAGGCCGTTGAGGGCTTGGGGGTAATTGGGGGTTTGGCGGAGGGCGTCGTTGAAGGCGTCGCGGGCTTTGGCGTAGTCATGAAGTTTGTAGCAGGCGAGGCCGAGGCGTTCTGAGACGGCAGGAGAGGGGGCGATTTTCTGGGCCGTTTGGAAGACGTTACGAGCCTGATCATAGCGGCTGGATTTCAGGTACTCTTGGCCGAGGTTGAGGTAGACCTCGGGTTGGCGGCTGTTGAGTTCGACGGAGTGTTTGAGGGCTTGGATGGCGGCATCGTCGTTGCCGAGGGTGGCGTAGAGCGTGCCCAAGTTGGCGTAGGCGTTCGCGGAGTCGAGATCGGCTCCGCTGCCTTCCACGGCTCGCTGGGCGTAGGAAAGTCCACGGAGCGGTTGGCCCATCTCGGTGTACACCATCGCCAGATTCATGTTGGCCTCGGGATCGAGCGGGCGGATTTCAACGGCCCGCTGATAGGCGACGATAGCGTCGGTGAATCGCTTCAGATATTGGCACATGAGGCCGAGCTGGTAATGGGCGTTGAAATTGTAGGGTTCGAGGACGGAGGCTTTCTGAAAATCGCCGGCGGCTTTTTGGTAGTCGCCCTTTTCCTTGAATATCTGGCCGCGAGCAATGTAGGCGAGACTCATTTGCGGGTTCTTGTCGATGGCCTGGGAAAGGGAGGCCATGGCGGCATCAAACTCGCCACGTTCGGCTTCAAGCTGGCCGCGGAGATAAAGGTTGGTGGTCGAACTGTGGGTAAAGTGGAAGCAGCCGGGGAGCGAAACGGCGACGATCAAGGATAACAGTAGGCCGCTGATCCGCTGGAAGGAATTCATAGCCGCCTCTTCACAAATGGATGGTCCATGCCGACAGGAAGGGATGGCCGGGGAACGGTGTTTATGGGCGTTTTTCTTACACGATGATATCGCTTTTAGTGAATGCGCAAAGAAAAAGCGACCCGCGCTTTAGGGGAGCGAATCGCCAATTTTGAAGAGGGAAAAGTTATTCGTTCGGGATCGGTTTCATGGACAGATAGCTGGGCCGATCGAGAAGGAGAAGGCGATCGGTGTCATCAACCATTTCTTTGCCGTTGGTGTCCAGGGTCCGAACCAGACGGTTGCGGTTTTCGCCGGAGGTATCCGTCAAGGTCGAGCACCCGGCAAGAGGCAACAGGGCGATCGAAAGAGCAGCAACATATAAAAGCGACTTCATGAGGATCTTCCGCGAAAGGAAACGATGCCAACGATGCCGATGATCATGCGCTGGATCGGCAGCATCTATTCGTATCCGGTCCGCGCGGCGATGTCAATGGTTGGGCGGTGAGGATGGAAATCCGGCAATGATTTAGTTCTGCTCGACCATTCAATCGCCTTCTATTAAGACAGAGGTGGAGTAAGGGGTACCCTCATGAGCAGATTTGCGGCAAAGAGGACAAGTTTGCGGCGGGTTGCAGGAACCGAAATATTTTATTTTGCATTCAAAAAAAGTGGGGTAGATTACATTATCCAACCGCGCAAGCGGCTAGGTTTAGGTGTAGAGAGCACGTCCACGCGTACGTCACCCCGTTTGTTCGGCATTGATCATTTCTTGTCGCCGGATAGCGAAGTTCATATCTTAATTTGCTCTTCTTTGGCGCGGCTGAGGGAGCAGGAGAAACGCAGATGCGGAACGGTATGTTTGCGAAATGTGAATTGCAATGGGCTGTCATGGCGGCAGTTGCGGCCGTGGGGGTCGTCAGTAACGCCAGCGCGGCGGTTGTGTTCCAAGACACGTTTGGTGCTAGTACCATTAATCAGACTAGCACGCCAAGTGGTGGAAATTCAACCAGTTATGACATTGGTTCGGCCCGTGCAGCCACCAGCACGATTGCGTCAGGGGACCTCAACATTACACAAGCGGTTTCCTCCAGCACGATCGCCCAAGCTCAGGCGGTATTCAGCGCCACCCCGATTACGTTGGCCTCTGCCAACGATTTTATTGAATTGACCGTGACATTCACCACCTCAGGTGGCAAGAGCGCAACGGCGCTGCCACCGCAGGCCTACCGACGGCCGCCTACTTTGGCCTGTACAACTCAGGCGGCAGTGTTCCAGACACTGATCTGATGCATGGGTCGACCACTTCCGTACCTCAAACGGGTATACAAAGCGGTGCCACGGGCGATACCACGGGTGGCGTACAAAATTATCAGGGCTATGTAGCTAATGTGCAGGGTGGAAATAGCACTCAGTCTTACAAAATCCAAACGCGCCCGAAGCAGACTGGTACCAGCAACGTGAATCAAGACTTGGTGAGCACCGGTGCCAGCAGCTCACAGAGTTATGCGGGCGCACAAATTCTTGGCAGTACCGTCAATCCAGGGGCCGCACAGTTCGTGGTTGGCAGCACCTTTACTGAAGATTTTACGATCACGATGACGGCAGGCGGAACTTATAGCTTGGTCAGTAACTTGTATGCTGGCGTGGGAACTTCCGGAACATTGCTGGTAACCACCAACGGTCTCGATCCAACTAACCCGACACCTCCCGCAGTGGCAATTGGGCCGTTTAACTATAACGGCTTTGATGCGCTTGCATTCGGCGATCGCGAGACAGACAGCTTGGGCGATGCGATTGATGTGAGCTCAGTCACGGTTCAGACGAATGTTGCTGTCTCCACTCCAGAACCCGCCTCTTTGGGTCTTCTGGCAATGGGCGGCATGATGTTGATCGCCCGACGCCGGAAGGCTTAATGGACGAGCCTCGCGCCTGATGGCGTCAGGTAAGCGGCGCTATTTTTAAATGAGAATGCAAGAGGGACGATTGACCATCGTCCCTCTCTTTTATTTTGCGAAGTAAAAAGCTCAGACGAGGGCTCTTTTATGCGAGTGATTCTTTTAATAGATGCGGGCGGTTTGCCGCCAGGTGCAGGACGAGCTCTCCGAAGTAGGTATTAGCCCAGGCGAACCAGTTGCGGGTGAACTTTTTGGGGTTGTCCTGCCAAAAAGCTTCGTGCATGAAGCCAGTGCCCGCATTGCTTTGGAGGAGGGTCTGAAGGCAGGTGGCAATTTCGGCGTCGTCGGTGGACGTGAGGGCCTGGGTGATGAGGCCGAGGGGCCAGATCCAGCCGAGGCCGATGTGAGGACTGCCGAGTCCGGCGGCGAATGTTCCTTTGTGGAAGTAGGGGTTGTCGGGGCTTAGGCAAAAGCGGCGGGTGCTTTGGTAGAGGGGGTCGGCGGCATCGCAGAAGCCGTGGTAGGGGAGGGAGAGGAGGTTGGGGGTGTTGGCGTCGTCCATGAGGTGGAAGGAGCCGAAGCCGTTGATTTCGTACGCGAAAAGCTGGCCATGATTGGGGTGGGTGGTGACGGCGTGGGCATGGATGGCGGCGGTAATCTGGTCGCTGAGGGTTTGGGCTTGCTCGGCGAGGTCCGGAGCAAGAGTGCATGCGTCGAGCAGGGCGGCGACGCGGCGGAGGTTGACGGCCGCCATGGCGTTGGCGGGGATGAGGTATTGGAAGATGCAGGCGTCGTCGGAGGGGCGGAAGGGCGAACGGGAGAGGCCATTGCGGCGGCAGGGATTGCCGTGGCCATCGCCGGGGAGGGAGTCGATGACGTTCGCGGCGGTGCGGGCGAAGGAATAGCGAGGCTGGATTTGCTCAGGCGTGCCCGCCTGCTCCGCCTGGATGGTGTCAAGAATCACTCGCAACGAGAAGAGGAAATGTGTGTCGAACGGGGCCGCATCATGCGTCGCTTCATAATAACCAGCGGCGAGTCGCAGGACGGAGGCCAGCGAGTCGAGTTCATACTTTCGCTCATGGACGCCGGGGAGCATCGTCGTGTGATCTGATTTCCATTGAGAAATCTTGTCGGCGGTGCGGTAGAAGGCATTGGCGTAGGGGTCGCGAAGGATGCAGGTGGCCTGTCGACGAATGAGGCCGTGGAGGAGGGCACGGAGTTTCGGACAGTCCTTGGCGAAGGGGAGGTAGGGCCAAACCTGGTTGGTGGAATCGCGGAGCCACATGGCGTCGATGTCGCCGGTGATGACGAAGGTGTCCGGGTGATTGTGCGGATCGTTGGGGGTGAAGGTGATGGTGGTGTCGAGGGTGTTGGGGAAGCAGTTGGCGAAAAGCCACGCGAGTTCGGGGTTGGCAATTTTGGCGCAGGTGTCGGCGATGACTTGCTCGATCACCGGAGAGGTGAAGGAGCGGTCGACAACGGGGGGGCGGAGGGAGTGGAGTTGCATGGGTGCCTCGGTTAGATGTTGGCGGGTGGGGAGTTTTGGCGAAGAAGTAAATTAGCCACAAATGAACACAAAAAACACAAATCATTCCTGATCATTGTTAGACGCTCCGATTTGATTTTCCCAGTATTTAAGGAGCATATGGTCCTTGCGATTTTTGAAAAGGATCATGACCAATCCGTGTATCGCGAGTGATCCGCAGCCACCCATTCCTCCGGCGAAAAAGAACCCTAATGTGAAGCCCATGTTTGCGCTCATTTTGATCAAGTCATCGATTTGTTGCCTACCGGGAGGGGGACCGTGGTTCAAATCAATGAGCATAGAGATTGCTTTAGCGAGAAGATCGTTTGTCCAATATAAAAACGCTGCAAAGCCTGCGATGCCGAGGATGAGAAAAATGGTTCCGATCATTCGGCGACTGCGTATGCTTTTGTATACGCGAGCGATGATTTGTTCGTCGGTGACCGAAAATCGGCGCATGCGGAAACTTTCCGAGCTAATTAGACGCTGACGGGACTGTGAAGAAGCGGTCCGCGACGGGCGGTCGTTGGGAGGTAAAGGGCATGGGACTCCGGAAAAAAAGCGATGAGTTGCTTAATCCTGATCGTCGAGAAGCGTGAAGAGTAAATCGACAATATCGCGCAACATAGGGTCATCAAGGCGTCCCGCGAAAGTTGCGCCACGAGCACCCAAATCAATGGTGCGCACTTGGTCAGACAGGATCGCGCCCTTCAACGGCAAATGGGGTGGAATTGCAGGTATCGGAAGGTTGAACGGAAAGTCTTTGACCTTTGACGTGATGGGACAAACGATCGCGCGGCCGGTTTTCTCGTGGTACGGTTTCGGGGTGAGCACGATGGCGAAATGTTTGAGTGCCGTTTCCGTGCCGGCAGAGGGGGAAAAGTCAGTGTGAATAATGTCGCCCCGGGCGGGGATGTAGACGGGCGGACGGCTTTTGGCGCGGAAGGTCACACGATCTCCCGGCCGACATCGCGGCCCCAGTGATAAGTGGGCTGGCAGTTTGCGGGGGTGATCTGATTCAACAATGTGGATAGCTTGAATTTGGAACGTTTTCGTCGCGTGGCGCGGGCGACGCGGACGGTCAGGACACCGTCGGAGAGTTGCAGAGTCACGGGGGTTCCACGTTGAATCCGCATTTCCGCAGCGATAGCGGCGGGGATGCGAAGGCCGAGGCTGTTGCCCCATTTTTGGACTGCATTTTTCATGGGAAGCTCCTTCAACGCTATACAATGTATAAACATCGCGCAAAAAAAAGCAAGGAAGATCGCGGAGCTACTAAAATCCGTTGCGAAATAGGTTTTGTGAAAACAGTTTAATCACGCCCCACCATTTTCGTCGGGTCGAGGAGATCGTTTAGTTGCTCGTCGGTGAGGGTGGATTTTTCTCTGGCGATTTCGCGGATCGTCTTGCCGGTGGCGGCGGCTTCTTTGGCGATGGCGGCGGCGGCTTCGTAGCCGAGGGTGGGGGCGAGGGCGGTGGCGAGCATGAGGCCGTTTTCGACGAGTTCGGGGCCGCGGGGTGGCTTTGATGCCGTCGATGCAGCGGGTGGCGAAATTGGTGCAGGCGTTCGCGAGGAGGGTGATCGATTCGTGAAGCAGGTGGGCGGCCAGCGGGATCGACATGGCGAGTTCGAAGTTGCATTGGCACGCGGCGGCGGTGAGGGCGGCATCATTTCCAATGACGCGCTGGCAGACCATGAGTAGGGATTCCGCGATGACCGGGTTGACCTTGCCGGGCATGATGGAGGAACCGGGTTGCACGGCGGGAAGCTCGATCTCGCCGAGGCCGGCGCGGGGACCAGAGCCCATCCAGCGGATGTCGTTGGCGATTTTTGTGAGAGAGATGGCGAGCGATTTGAGGGCATGGTGTGCTGAGACGGCGATGTCGAGAGTTGCCTGATCTGCGAAGTGGTTCCTCGTTGCCTTGAATACGGGCCGCGCCTTACACAATGTCGAGAGTAGCGAGCAGATACGTGTGGAGAATTCAGGGTGAGCGTTGATGCCGGTACCTACGGCGGTTCCACCGACTGGCAGATAACGAAGTTCCATTTGTGCCCCGAACAGTCCACGCAATTCGTGTCCACCGACTTGGCCTTGATAACCTCCGAATTCCTGGCCGAGGCGGATGGGAGTTGCGTCTTGGAGGTGTGTGCGGCCGGTTTTAATGATGGGCCAAAACTCTTTCACTTTGTTATGGAGCGAGTCGACGAGAGTACGAACAGCGGGATTGAGTTGCTTGTCGAAGAGCGTATGGGCCATGACTTGGAGCGAGGTGGGAATCGTGTCATTCGACGATTGGCCCATGTTGACGTGGTCGTTGGGGTGGATGCTTGGGGGCATTGTTGATCCGCCGACCACCGGGCTACCGCCGGGTGCTCCTGTGGTTTCGTTCGCGGGGGGCTTCGGGATGATGGGACGGCGAGAGTGGCCGAGGAGTTCGTTGGCGCGGCTTGCGATCACTTCGTTGACGTTCATGTTGGTGCTGGTGCCGGAGCCGGTCTGATAGATGTCGATGGGAAATTGAACGCGCGACCACTCGGCATTGGCGATGATTTCGTCGCAGGCCTGGATGATCGGGGCAGCGAGATTTTCCGCGAGGAGGCCAAGATCACGGTTGACGGTGGCGGCGGCTTTTTTGAGAAGAACGTGGGCGTTGATGAAGGCTCGCGGCATGGGTTGGCCGGAGATGGGGAAGTTATGAATGGCGCGGAGCGTTTGGATGCCATAGTAGGCGTCTGCGGGGACTTCGAGATCGCCAAGGGAGTCGTGCTCGATGCGGGTGGCGGGGGCGGACATGACGGGTCCTTTCGATAAGTCGTTCTGCCATGATACGCGAGGGAGGCCGAGGGCGCTTGTTACCTGCTGACCGCTGGTATTTTTTACCACCAAGGCACCAAGAGTCTTCTCGTAATCGAATGCTTTTTTCTCCAAATCTTCCCCACGATTTTATAGTTGAAAAATTCCTTGAACGCAGGGTTCTGCCGCTAAGGCTCAACCTCTTGGTGCCTTGGTGGTAAAAAAAGACCCGCGCCTCAAACAAAGGCTATCGAATATCTCATTTCCATGGGAGAGAGAAGATCATCGTCGTTGCGTGAGGTGCTGGAATCGCGTAGTCTGCGATGCTGGTCAGTTACGAAATAATTGGAGCGAAAATGGCGCGGATTGCGGTTGCACAGTTGCGGGATGGGGATGTCGTTGAGCAGGCGTTTGTGCTGGCGAGCAAGCAGATCGGGCAGACGAATTCCAACAAGCTGTTCATCAAGGCCGACTGCGGCGATGCCACAGGGACAGTGCATGTGCGAGTCTGGAATGCGTCTCGCGAGATGTACGAGCGATTGCCGACGGCAGGGTATGTGCAGCTGCGTGGGCGCGTCGAAACATATCAGGGACACCTGCAATTGATCGCGGATTCGATCGTCGCAATTGAGGACCACTCCAAACTCGACCTGAGCGAACTGGTCAAGCACACGAAGAAAAATGTGCCTGAGATGTATCGGCGGATGCGGGAGATTCTACAAGCAATCCGCGACAAGCAGTTGCGGGCGATTGTCGAGGAATTTTTGAGCGATGCCGAGGTGATGAAGAAGTTTATCATCGCGCCCGCGGCGGTGGGGATGCATCATGCGTGGATCGGCGGTCTGCTGGAGCATACGGTGAGCCTGCTGGAACTCGCGGTGTTGATCTGTCCGCGCTATCCGGACATCGATCAGGATTTGGTATTCGCTGGTCTGTTCCTGCATGACATCGCGAAGACCGCAGAACTTTCGTATACAAGCGGTTTTGATTACACGGATCAAGGACGGCTGATCGGGCATGTGGTGCAAGGGGCGATATGGGTCGAGAAAAAGGCGCAGATCGCGGCGGGAAAATTGGGCGAGCCGATACGGACGGATCTCCTGATGGTGCTGGAGCACATTTTGTTGAGCCATCATGGGGTGCCGGAGTTTGGCGCGGCGGTTTGTCCCAAGACGCCCGAGGCAATTCTGGTCAACCTCATTGATAATTTGGATGCGAAGACGCAGATGGCCGTCGATGCCGTCGCGGCGCCGGCGGAGGACAACACGTGGACGGAGTTCCACAAGGCGTTCGGTACGAAACTGTATCGGCCGTCGATTACGATTCGCGATTGAGGGTGAAAACCACGGGCACGACGGCACGACCGGCGTTTTAGGTCGGGGTGGTTTTGGCGGAACGGAGGGAGTCGAGCGTGACGCCGGGAGGGGAGGGGTGTTGGGCGGCGTCGGGAAGGAGGATGGGAAGGCCGTCTTTGATGGGGTATTTGAGGCCCCCGGTTTCGGAGATGAGAAAATCGCCTTCCTGCCGCAGGCGGCTATGGGTGATGGGGCAGACGAGGATGGCGAGGAGGGCTTGGTCCATGTTCTCTCTGGTGCGCTAGTAAAATTGCAAGCTCGGTCATCTTACGACGAAGTGTCGTCAAATGTCATCAGCGCATCGTGCAGTAATGCGGGAATGATCAGATGAGGGTTTGCGGGCTGGGGTTGGTGCGCGTTGAGGTGTGTGACCGCATCGTGAAGTTGTTGTTCGGCAAAGGTGCCTGTCTCGTCGAGTGCGGCAAAGGCTGCGAGGGCCCACGGCTCGTGAGTGGTGTTGTCCGGTTGCGTATTTTCAACGTGCCAGCGGACGGCGCGGCGGACTTGCTCAAGCATCGCCGGATCGCCCATCGATTGGGCGATTGGGTATGCCGCGTGGATCGCGCAGAGTTCGTCGTACACGAAGCTATCCAAAAGGGTATCCGGAGTGAGAGGGTGGAGGTGCCCGGCCGGGCTTTGTCGGCGGAAGGCTCGCGTCCACAGTTGCACGCGGATTTCCTCGTTTGCAGGCAGTGCAAGTTCCCGTTCACTCAGCAGAAGCAGCCAAAGATGCCACAGCGGCCGCACGATGGCCGTCTGATCGGCAGACTCTTCGATGGCGATGCGGTGGATTTCCGCCACATGTGCGAGCAGCAGTGCTTTCGCGTCCGGTGAAGGGGGAGCGTGGCGACACCGTCGTAAAAGGAAAACGGGGTGAAACAGCCGGTAGGCCTCCCGAGGTTCATAGGATGCAGCGTTGCCGCAGGCCAGATCGAAGGAGGGCTCGTATTTTTGGAGGATGGAGCGGATACGTCCGGAAATGTGCATGACCTATCCTAAAGGGGGGAAATGGCGGGTCAACAATGGGCTCTCCGGGGAATCGTCCCTGATCTCTTTCACGGGACGTGCGTCAATTGGTCGATATGTGTTTTAGCGGAGGCAGTGGCCAGCTCGATGGATCGGGCGTTTTTTTGACGGATCTGAAATGTCCAACTTTATTCCGCCCGCAGCCATCAGCGCGGCAACGAACTCGGTCGTACGCCCCATGAATGACGCCGCCTACGCTCGCAAGGTGCAAACCCAGAAAAGTGCGCACCATGCGGAGGATGTCGAAGATGTTGATGAGGGGGGAGTCGATGCCGTCAAGAATGATACGCAAGGGGGTGGACAAGGGGCGGACGGGCAAGCGGAGAAAAAGGACACGGAGGATCAGGTGGAAATCGCATCTCTGGGTGCCGCGCCGCCGACTGAGCATGAGGAATCCATAGCAGACCTGCTTCCGCGACTCGATATATCGGCCTGAATCGGCAGATTTGTTTTTGCGACGATAAAAGCGCCACGCGGCGCTTTACAGCGCGGGTGCGCTTTTGGTATCAATCCTCTCCCCTCGTGGCGCACCGCCTTTATGGTGGTGTCCGAGGCTCACGAGGATGGAACGGATGCCGCCGCCGAAAGTCACACGACCCCAGCAACGATTGAATCCTGAACAGCAGCAGGTCGCGGATCATTTCACATCGCGCGCGCTGGTCATTGCCGGACCTGGCTCCGGCAAGACTTCAACGATCACGGCTCGCGTGGGGCAACTGCTCCTCCGCGGGGTGCAGCCGCAGAATATTCTTTGTCTCACGTTTACCAATAAGGCATCGAACGAGATGCGCGAGCGCATTGCGCGGCGTTACACGGTCGGCAAAAAAATAAAAATCTGCACCTTTCATGCCCTTGCCGGCGAATTGCTTCGGAAGCACGGCTCCATTCTTGGCTACACCCCGCGCATGACCATTCTCGATTCCACGGATCAGGAAGACATCCTTGCCCAAATCGCACGGCAAAAATTCGCCAGCCGCGCCGATGTCGATTTCACCAAGCCCAAACTTAAAAAATTGCTCATCATGCTGAACAATTGCGCGAAAACGTGGAGCCGATGGAGAAGCTGGAGCGAATGGTCTTTGATGAGGAACTGCCAGCGGAAGACCTTGAAGTGATGAAGGAATATCTGCGGCGGCTGTTGGCGGCGAATTCGACTGATTTCAGCGGGATGCTTTCAGAAACGGTACGGCTGTTGAGAACCGGGCAGGCTGAATTGCCCGAGGAAGAACGGCTGTTGCCCAAACTGCATAAGCAGTGGCGATTCATTCAGGTGGACGAATATCAGGACACCAATGTCGCGCAGAATGAAATTGTCGAACTACTCGCAGGCCCCTCTGACAACGTGATGGCCGTGGGAGATCAGGATCAGTCGATTTATGAATGGCGCGGGGCGAATCCGGAGGGAATTCAAAAATTTATCAACCGCGGGCGCGGCAAGCACGGATGCGAAACATTTCATCTCTCGACGAATTATCGTTCCACGCCGGAGATCATTGCGCTGGCGGACAAATTGATCAAGCATTCGCCGAACCGGGTGGCGATTGATTTCGTGGCGGCGACGCCGTCGATTGGCAAGCCGCCGCGACTCGATTGTTACAACACGCCGGAGGATGAAGCGACGGCCATCGCGGAAAAAGTGAAAGCCTGCATCAATCTCCTCAGCATTCCGCCACAGGAGATCGCGGTCTTTTTTCGATTAAACGACATGTCGAGGCCTATTGAAACGGCACTTGCCCGGCGAGAGATTCCGTTCAAAGTCTTCGGCGGGCTCTCCTTTTACGACCGCGCGGAAATCCGTGACTGCATCTGCATGTTGCGCGTGCTCTCCAATCCGAAAGACTCCGCGGCCTTCTCGCGAATCGTAAATAAACCCAAGCGCGGCATCGGAGAGAAGACCATCGGCCTGATTGAGAATTACGCGCATATGAAATCCATTGACCTTGTCACCGCATGCGGTCAGGCACATGAAATTGTCTCCGACGATGAGGCGGTGGATGCGATTCGCCAGCTCTATTTCATCTATGGGCTGGATCAGACCGCGGCGGGAGGTCAGGGTGCGAAGTCGGTGGCGGATCTTCTCGCCGAGGCGGTGCGGCGTACAAATTACATGAAGCATCTCGAAGCCCACGAAAAGGAAAGCCCGGAGAAGATCGAGGAACGAAAACGAAACGTGGACGAATTCGTCAATTCCGTGGCGTTGTGGAGTCAGGACAACCCGGAAGGAACGATCGCGGATTACGTCGCTTACATCACGCTGCTGACGTCGATGGATGACAAGCAATCCGACGATGCCGTGCGGTTAATGAGCCTGCACGCCAGCAAGGGGCTCGAGTTTGATGTAGTCTTCATGGCAGGAGTGGAGAACGGCTTGCTGCCGCACAAGAAGGCGATTCAGGAACGACCGGATGCCGGGCTCGCAGAGGAACGGCGGCTCTGTTACGTCGGCTTCACTCGGGCGCGCAAACAGTTGTTCGTGAGTTACTGCCAACAACGGCAAGGGGCGTTCCTGCGGACAAAAGGCACTGGCGGGGGGGTGAAATTTGAGATGGTGCGCCCCTCGCAGTTTCTGCTGGAGGCGGGTTTGATGACGGACATGGAATACATTCGCAAAGTGCCGCAGGCGATTGTTTCGTGACCCTCGCACTCCCCCCCCTCCCCCACCCCTCTGTTATTCCTTCACCGCACCGGGCACATCCACAAACTCCGGCAGCTCCGCTTCGCCTTTCAGCAACGTGCGAAGCACCGCTCGCACCACGCGGGCCCGATTGATGACCGCAAGATGGCTCGGAATTTTTTCCGCCGGCGGCGACCACATGTTGACCAAGTCGTACGCGATGGCGAGGGCCGTCGCTTCGACGCTGTCCGACGGTTGAATCGTATCCTTCACAAGCCTTCTCCTGTAAGCGGTCCTGCAAGAAACCGAATGCTCGGGACAGGAATCGAACCTGCACACCTTTCGGTACGGGAACCTAAATCCCGCGCGTCTGCCAATTCCGCCACCCGAGCGCTACGGCTATTCTTCCCCGTAAAGCCTTCATTTTCCGGGGTTTGCTCATTATTCAGCCCGGCACTTGGTTTGTCTACTGTCCCTTCATTTTGGCACTGATTTACCCCCCGCGCCGCCCGGATTTACCCCACATTTTTCCGCCCTCATTTTCCGCCGCCGCATTCCCCGCCAATTTGCGGGCCTCACCCCCGCCATCGGTCGGCACGTCATCCGTCCCAGTGCGCTTCAACGTAGCCGCCTCCGGCAGCGTGTAATCTGGCAATGACGAAAGCGCCGCCGCCTCCGCGCCCCGCAGACTATGGGTGTATCGGCTCATCGTCATGTTGATATCCGAGTGACGCGCCAGAATCTGCGCCGTCTTCGGATGAACCCCGCCGTTGGCAAGGCTCGTGATGAACGTGTGGCGAAGGCCGTGGAAGTCCACCACGCGCCTGGGAATCGTCACAGCGGGCAATTGCGGCCCGCTCTCGGTCAACGTGGAAGGCGTCCAGAATGCGGAAGCGATTGGGCAAGGTGAACAGCCGCGCCGCAGGGGCCTTCCGCCCCGCGTGTGTCTTGAGCGCTTCCACCAACTCCGCCCGCATCGGCAGCACGTCCTCCCGCCGATGTTTGGAATTGACAGCCCGCACCGTCACCGTCGCCCCCTCCAAGTCCAAGCAATCACGCGTCAACGTCAAAAGCTCATTCATCCGCAAGCCGGTTTCCACCGCCACGCGATACAGCAACGCCCGCTCCGCCCCGGCCATGCCATACAACTCCGCCCCGCCCGTCGCCGCCGCCAGCAGCGCCCGCACTTCATCCGGCGTCAACGCCCGGCGCTGGTGGCGCTTGTCGGTTCGTTCGTTCAACTTCGGAACGTGAATCACGGGATTCTCGTGCGCCGGGCTCGCGGATGCACCACCGGAAGAATCCACCCCATGCCGCCAGAATCGCATTGTGCCGCCGCGCCGAAATGCCTCGCACCATGACAGCCTCGCCCTTGGCATCCTTTTCCGGCTTCCCATCCGCTCCAATTTTCGGCCTTTCCGCCCGCCGGTCCGCCAGATATTCCCGCAACTTCGCCGGCGTTACGTCCCCCAGCATTTTGAATTTACACGCCTCCACCGTGGTTTCAATCATGCTCCCCGTCGCCGTGACGTGGTAAGGCGTCACCGCTCGCGCTCCAGCGCCGTGCGGTAGTCCGCCAGATGTTGACCGATGCCCTTTCCTTCCGCCCATGCGTCAATGATGCCTTGCTTGCCCATGCTCCGCCGGATGCGCCGGAAGCGTTTCGACATAACGGCGCAGCTCCGGGGGAATAGCGCCGCTGGCCTTGCACCGCAATAGTTTCGTCACGTTCCGGCCAAGCTCTTCGCTCAACTCCCTCCCCATCGCATCCATCCCCCACCCCGGCAATTTGTAGCGCCGCCGTTCATAGCACACAGAAACTTGATACGTGTTCGCTTCCACCCCGCCGCGCTTGGTTGTGAGTAGGCTGGCCACGATTCACCGTCCTTCCGCTCGTTTGAGCAACCGGGAAACTTGCATCCGCTTCCACTCCGCCCCCTGCGCCGTGGTGATTCCGTCCGCGTTCAACTTGTCGGCGATGGCTTGCAAGCTCGCGCCGGCCTTGTGCAACTCACTTGCGATGGGAAGCGCCTTGGCGAAGATCGGCGCGCCTTCGCGCTCGTGCAACCGCTTCGCTGCCGCCGCCCCCGCCTTGCTCCCTTGGTCGCGGGCTTGCTCCCGGCCTTTCCAGTGACCGGGCCGCGCCGAACCCAACGCCACGCCCCGCGCCTTCGCCGCCGCCAGCGCCGCTTTCGTCCGCTCCGAAATCGCTCGCGCTTCATTCTCCGCAACCGCCGCCAGAATTTGAATCGTCAACCGGTTCGCATGGGGATTGTCACACGCCACGAAATCAACGCCCGATTCCATCAGCGCCGAGACAAATGCCACGTTTCGGGCCAGCCGGTCCAGCTTGGCAATCACCAGCCGCGCCTTCACTCGCTTGGCGTGGGCGACGGCCTTGGCCAACTCTGTCCGATCCGCCCGCTTGCCCGATTCCACTTCGGTATAAGCCACCGCCACTTCCCCGCCCACGCTCACCGCGTAGGCTTTGATTGCCGCGTCCTGCGCTTCCAATCCCAATCCGCTCGCGCCTTGGCGTTGGGTGGATACTCGCGTATAGGAAATCAATTTCATCGGCGTCCCTTTCACTTGACGCCCTAAATGTAACATACCCTTATCGAACCTCGCTCCGGCACCCACCGGGCCAACTCGCGCACTGGGGAAATCGCTTTCACGTCCGCGCCTCCGCAAGAGTATGCAGTTCTTGCCTACCACATAAGCCAGTAGTGAGGGGGTGAGGGTATGCAGATTTTGCACCCCCTCGCCGAATTACAACGCCTTCCGCGCGGGGATGGCATAGGCGTTTGAAGTACACTCGCCGGTTCGCGGATTCACACCCCCGCCAATTTCAACCTTCACCAGCAATCCCATACTCACCAGCGTCTTAATATGCCCGATGGCTGTCCGCTCGCCCATTCCGGTTGACTCCGCCAATTTTTTGTACCCGATAAATGCGAATCCGAGCGAACCGTGGGCGTCGATAGGCTTGGCGTCGCAACGGTTGGCGATGGCCTGAAGGATGGCGGTTTGGTAGGGCCGAAGTTTCGGACGTTCAAGATTCCGAATCCATGCGGGGAGAGGATTGTGCCACGGCGCTTTATCCCCCATCACTGGCTCACTCTTAACGGCCTTCGATGTTGCCGCGCTCCCGTTGCTTGCTGCTAAGGCGCTTTCTCGCAATCGCAAGCCCACCTCCCCATCGGCTTCAACCTTACACTTTGCGGACTTTAGAGCGGTTTCATTCATGATCTAGCGCCACGAATACGAATATGTTAGTGTATCAAGCCAAGGAGATATTGGCATGGAAGCGATACCGGTTCCGGTGAGAAAGCGCATTGTGGCGTTCTACGCTCAAGGCAAAACGACAGCGCAGATCAGCGAGGCGTTTGGCTACTGTGTGGCGGCGGTGCGGCGGGTGCGTCAGCAGTTCAAGCAGCGTGGAACGCTGAAGCCCCAGACGCATCTGTGCGGCCCTGTCGGATTTTTCACTGCCCAGAGGAAGGAATGCCTCCTGCAACTTCTCGCGGAGAAGCCCGATTCGACGCTCGCGGAATTGTGCGCCCGGATGGATCGGCCCATGGCCGTTTCCACGATGCACAACTGGGTGACGCAGCTCCGCATGTCTTTTAAAAAAAGTCCCTCAAAGCCGCCGAGCAGGAGCGTCCGGATGTTGCCTGCAAGCGGGCCTGCTGGCACGAGCAGTTCGCGGGAATCCCGCCGGAAAAGCTCGTCTTCCTCGACGAATCAGGGGTCCAGACGAACATGACCCGCCTGCGCGGGCGGTCCCTGCGACAACAGCGCCTGGTGGCCCGCGTGCCGCACGGCCATTGGCTGACCAGCACGATCATCTCGGCGATCCGACTGGCGGGCGCCTGTGCTCCCGCGGTCTTCAACACCGGCACCGATGCCTGTGTGTTCGAGGCGTATGTGGAACAGGTGCTGCTGCCGACGCTTGCGCCCGGCGATGTGGTGGTGATGGACAATCTCGCGGTCCATAAGATGACGCGGATCACGGCGTTGATCGAGGCGCAACAGGTCAAGGTGTTGTTCCTGCCTCCGTATTCCCCGGACTTCAATCCCATCGAAAACATGTGGAGCAAGACCAAAGCCCTGGTGCGGGCGGCGGAGGCCAGGACATTCGAATCGATCGTGGACGCGGTGGGCAACGCCCTGAAGAAAGTGACCGTGGACGACTGCCGAGGCTTCTTTCTAAACTGCGGATACGCTACATCTTCAATAAAACCGCTCTAGCTTGTGGGCAAGCTCCGCCTCACTCCACACTGGCTCGCATTTAGATTCGTTGTACCAGCGCATCACCGCCCACGCTTCGGCGTCCGAAAGATTGAACCGATAGCACTCACACGCCGCGCGCAACGTCGGATTGCTCCCGCCATTTCCGCTCACCGCGCCGGGGCATTTTGCGATGTAACGCTTGCATCGCTCCACCCGATTATCCGCCCCCATCACTGGCTCACCCGTCCGAATCATTGGCGCGGCTTTCGTGGAATGCACCGGCCATAGCTTGGCACACAGCGCCATCAACTCCGCTTGCCGCCCCTCCACCGTCCCCGGCGTCCCCGGCCAGCGCCGCCCCGTCACCGTGAAGTATCGCGCACGGTCGTAAACCTCCACACGCGAACATCCCATCACGTTTGGAACCTTGCACCCCTCCTCTTCTGGCTTGCGCCCCGCACAATCACCTTGACTCCCGCGCCGCTGGGGGAAATTTCCGTGTAGGAATTGAGCGCACGCACCGCCGCCTCCGCCTCCGCGCTCATCTTTCCGTCAACAATGCAATCGTCAAAGTCTATACCCGCGAATCCAGCATCCTCGGTGAAAATGAATCCCACACCGTCCAACTTGTACCGATCCACCGCGTCCGCCGCCGCGTCAAAGCTCCCCCACGTCGCTCGGTCGTTTGGCTTGGCCGGTCGCCCCGTGCGTGGATTCATCGGCACCTTTCGCGGCTTGTCTTTTGGCTCTTCCGCCGCAACAAATTTCCACCCCACCCATTGCGGGATGCGCTGCAACTCGGCGGGGATGTTGACGGCCTCAACCTTCACAACCCCTCCCCCGGCAGCACCAGAAGCGCCGATCGGCGCAGGTCCGGCAGTGGCACCAAAATTAAATCGCTCTTGCCGCCGTCGCCGCCGCGAAGGTGGTGGAAGGGTTCGCCGTTCACGAGTTCGCACAGCCGCGCGGTGGGCAAGATGAAAACTTCCGCTCCCGTGTCTATCTGCCAGAGTTTCACGACGCTTGTGACCAAGCCGCTTGGCCGTCCCCGGTACGCCACTTCAATCGCCACGCGCCCGGTATGCTCCGCGCCGGTCGCGCTTCATCTCCACTGTCGCCAAGATGAGTAAATCGTGCGTGTTGGGGCCGGGTTTAAGGTAGGCCGTGAATCCCGCCCGCGCCCATACCCTTACCGCGCGGAGTTCGCCGGCGTCGCCCTCACTCTTCGCTGCAATCCATCGGGCCGAATCATTTCTCATCGCCGCCCCCCTCCACCGCCGGGCATCCGGCCGCTACCCACGCCTCCAACTCCACCAGCCTCCACGCAACACAATGCGGGCCCAGGCGGATCGGCTGGGGGAACCGCCCTTTCGCCAGCAGGCGGCGCACGTTCGCGCGGCTCATCGAGAGCAATTGTGGCAGGTCGCGCTCACGGACCAAGAGCGGAGCGGGAGCGGTGGAAGTGTCAGCCACGGGGCACCGACTTTCCCTTCACGGCGCGAGCGAGCAACGTTTTCTCCAGCGCTGCGAGCGAGAAAAGGTACTCATCGCCAATTTTTGTAAACGGAACGCGGCCAGCATCAGCCTCGCTACCCAAGCTCTCAGGCTTAACCCCGAGTACCCGTGCTGCGGCCTTTAACGGGAGCAGTTTGTCTTTTTTTGTTTTCATCCACCGATTTAATCAGAGGCGAGCGCGGAAGTGTTGGCGCTGATTTGACGTTAGATTGTAGTTACTTTGTAACGGTGGGAACTTTGTAGTACCCCGCCCCCTTGCGATGCTTTACCCCTTGATCAACCATTGGCTTTCGTTTGCATGCTCGGCTTAACGCCGATGCGTCGATATTCGTTATGCCATCCCGTGCCAGCTTCGCCACAATGTCAGCGCCGGGCAGCGCCGTATCTGTCAACACGTTGAAAATAGCTTGCTCATTCGGCGTGAGAGCTACTGTTCCCGGCGCATTCTCCCCGCCCTTCGGCTTATCCGCCTCTGCGCTCCCCGCCTGGGCATCATCCTTCAGCACCAGAACGGCGCGGTGCGCAAGGTCCACGAATCGTTCAAGGTTCACCATCAAGCAACCCAGGGGAATCGGCTTGCCCTTGTCCTTCGGATCGAAGTAATGCGCGGCGTTGAATAATACTGACTCTCGGCCCGCTACAAGCGGCTTTCCTTTTGTCAGTTGCCACATCAAATGCCCATCGTTCTTCCAGACCCACTCGCCGAACTCGCCCGGCAAATTCAAAGAGTCCGGGTAGTAGATCAACGTCGCCAAGAGCGCCGCGCCGGGCAAAGTCGAGCGTTTCTTTTCCCGCTGGCAAGTCCTTGTTGATTGCAGCTTCGATTGCCTGTCTCAATCGCCAAGCCCGATCCTTCGCATTCACTCGGTGACGTGTGTCCCACTCTTTGCGGCGATCTTCGATGCCCTGAATCTGATCTTTGCCATACTCATCCCGCCACTTCCAAACAGTTTCCACGTCTTTGTCTGTGACCACATTCTTTTCGTTCCCGGCGTTCCGCGTAGCTATCTTGTCGCCATCCATCCGCCATCCACGACCCATCGCGGCGCGGATCGTCGCCTGCCGCAGACCCTTCATCTTCGTCTTCAACAACTTCTTGTCGCTTCCGCACTGGCGCAGTGCCTCTTGGCGTCCAAACGTATCAAAGGGGAATTCACCCTCTCGCACCTTTATCATTGCGTAATCATAAGTGCGCTTCGATTCTGCCAGCAGTTGCTTGCACACGGCTGCTTGAGAATAGACGTCATTCAGCGAGGACAGAGCATCGGAGAAATCTTGCCGCCTTGCATCCACGACCTGACACGCGGCCCACAACGCCGCGTTTGCATCGTCAGGTAAATGGCAATGAGGATGCTTGCTGGAAGGATTAACGAATGGCATGTTTCACCTACTTTTATCGGGCCGGGGCAGGAGGAAACGGCGTAGGTGAAACCATTCCCTTCCCGTCCCGTTCATCGGGTAATTACTCCGATGCCCATTTCGCGACAGTTTACCATAGCTACGTTCCAAGGTAATACATCTCGGGGTTTCCAACGACCTCCCCTAGCACGCCATCTCTCTCCCGTTTATGTTACACACGAAATCACATCCGGAGCGACCATGCCAACACGCACCAGCCCCACGGGCAGTGAATTATTCATCGTCGATAACAGCAATGATGATTGGAAGGTGGAGCGCTACCTCCGCGACTGGTGTGGAATTGCGAAATCACTCGATGTTGCGACGGGTTATTTTGAAATTGGCTCCCTTCTTACCCTGAAAGATGAGTGGCAGAAACTCGACAAAATTCGAATCCTTATGGGCGATGAGGTCTCTCTCCGAACGAAGGCGGCGTTCGATAAAGGCCTTGGTGAGATTGCCTCCGCCCTCGACGCAAGCCTGGAAAAAGAGAAATCGAAAAATGATTTTCTCGCTGGCGTTCCCGCTATTGTCGACGCTATCAAAAGCGGAAAAATTGAGTGCCGCGTCTATCGGAAAGATAAGTTTCACGCGAAGGCTTATATAACTCATGCGCGATTGGAAGTGGTCGGCTCCTTCGCGCTGGTCGGGTCTTCCAACTTTACCTTCCCCGGTCTGACAGAGAATATTGAACTCAATATCCAAATCACTGGCCGCCCCGTTTCTGTTCTTCAGGAGTGGTACGAAGAACACTGGAACCAAGCCGAAGATGTGACGCTCGACCTCCTCAAAGTCATCGAACGTCATACGCGCGAATACACCCCGTTCGAAGCCTATGCCAAATCTCTCTACGAACTTTTCCGAGACGCCACACCTGGTGAACATGTCTGGGAACAAACACGCTCCCGCATGTTCAAGGTGCTCGATGGCTACCAGCAGGAAGGTTACAAGAACCTCATGCGAATAGCGGAAGACGCAGGTGGGGCACTTCTTTGTGACGGTGTCGGGCTTGGCAAGACGTTCGTCGGACTAATGCTCTTGGAGAGACTCATCGTCCGTGACGGTCGAAATGTCATTCTCCTCGCTCCCAAAGGCGCGCTCGAATCCGTTTGGAAGCCAGCGCCTGAAGCGCTACCTTCCCCAACTTTACGGCGGCGCTTTCAGCAATCTGTTTTTAGCCGCACACACCGACCTCGGTTTGCCGAAGAACCGCGAGCTACTTGATGCCGCCAAAGACCGCGCGCACGCCATTCTGATTGATGAGGCTCACCATTTCCGAAATCCCGGAGCCGCTGGCACGGGCGTCGGATTTCTGGAAGCGCCGAAATTGGCGCAACAGCTATCACTTTTCACGGCCAAACGCTCCCGTTACCGCGAGCTTTTCGACCTCGTTCCGTCGCACGACGGAAAAAACAAAAAGGTCTTTCTCCTCACTGCCACACCCATCAACAATTCCTTTCACGACCTTCGCCATATCATCGAACTATTTACTCAGAAAAACGAGAACCACTTCGCCCCCACCCTTGGTATTCACTCTCTCACTGCCCACTTTAAGCGGATGGAAACCAAACTCGACGGCGCTATTGACGCCCCGACCATCACCGACAACGAAGAAGCCAAAGAAATCATGGCCGCCGATCCTCTCGTCAAAGCCTTGGTAGTCCAGCGCAGCCGCGCGTTCGTCAAGGAAAAGCAGCGAAAGTCTGGGGTGCCCGTGACCGCTTTCCCGCCACGCGACCCTCCGCAGCGCGTCGATTATTCCCTCAAAAAGGTCTACGGCCGCTTGCTGGAAAAACTTGAAGCCGCCTTCGATAAACAAACCCCTCTCTTCACCCTTCCGATGTATTATCCCTTGGCCTATTTCATAGACGCATCCGCAAACGTTGACCCCAGTGAAGAAAATCGCCAAAAACAAGTGGTAGGCCTCATCCGGACAAGCTTCCTTAAACGCTTCGAAAGCTCCGTCGAAGCATTCCGCCGGTCGTGCGAGCGCCTCCTTGCCCGCCTCCTTGCCTGGGCGACAGTACACGCCACGACCCCGGATGAAATCGTCGAACTCAGAGACTGGAGCGCCACCCACGTAAAACTGATCGACTCCGTCAAAAAACGCCAACCCGAACTCTTCGGCGACACGTCCGACGATGAAGACGACGACCTCTTTGAGGAGGAACTTCTCGAAGGTCTTGAATCGCTCCCGCGCGATCAGTACAACGTCAGCAAAATGGTCACTGAGACTTTCGCCGACCTGCGCCAAGTCGCTGACTTCTTCCCAGAACTCGATCAATTCGATCACCGCAACGACGACAAACTGAAAAGCCTCCTGAAACTCCTCAAGGACGATTCCGCGCTCGCCACCGGAAAGGTCATCATCTTTTCAGAGTTTGCTGACACCGCCGACTATCTCCTCGAACGCCTTACCGCCGCCAAAATTGATTCGCTCGAACGCATCGACAGCCGCACCAAAGGCAAGGAACGGCTCTCAGTCATTCGCCGCTTCGCCCCCTATTACAACGAGACCGACTCCGCCCAACTGGTCGCCGCCGGACAAAATGAAATCCGCGTCCTCATCAGCACCGATGTCCTCTCCGAAGGCCTCAACCTTCAGGATGCCGCACGCCTCATCAACTACGACCTCCACTGGAACCCCGTCCGCCTTATGCAGCGCATCGGCCGCGTTGATCGCCGCCGCAATCCCGAAAAAGAAGCCGCCCTCGCACTCAACCACCCCGAAACCGTCGAAGGCCGACAAGTCATCCGCTACTACAACTTTCTCCCACCCGCTGAACTCAATAAACTCCTCACCCTCTACAGCAAAGTCACGCGAAAAACGCTGCGCATCTCCAAAGCCCTCGGCATCGAAGGCAAAAAACTCCTCACGCAAGACGACGATTACGAAGACCTCCAGCACTTCAACGAAAGCTACGAAGGCTCCAAGAGTGCCATGGAACTCCTCGAACTTGAACGAGACGACCTCTTCAAAAACGACCCCGAGCTTCAAGCGCGCCTCGAAGCCATGCCCCTTCGCGTCTTCTCCGGCCGCACTGCCGGAATCCACGGCCCAACTTCCGGACCGCTCTTCAACGAGTCCACCCGCGCCCTCTTCCTCTGCTACCGACTACCCATTATGCAAAACGACCAATGGACCACCGACGGCGGCCCCTGCCGCTGGATCCTCGCCCCCCTCGATGACAGCCCCCTTATCGAAGAACCGACCCGCATCGCTGCCTACATCCGCTGCGCCGCCCTACACTCCCCGTAACTGCCGTATCGACCATCCCACCCTCGCCGACATCCGCGCCAAAGTCGAGAAACATCTCAAGAACGGTTATCTCAAAAAATTGCAGGCACCCATTGGCGTCAAGCCGCTCCTGCACGCTTGGCTGGAACTCAACTGAGAAGGACACATGGCTAAACCCAAACCCGCAAAAGACATCTCCACCGCAATCGCCGCCTCCACGGATTCCGCCGGTTTTATCAATCACCTTCTGGTGGATGTTCTCGGCTGGCCGGTTCCGCCGAATTCTGCCATCGAAGATATCACCTATGACTACTCTCCTGAGGAGGTCGGCGCTGCCAAGCTCAATCCCAACGTCGTCGCCGGAAAAATCCGCCAAATCGTTCTTCCCGGCTGCCCGTGGGGAATCTTTCTCCTTGAATTCAAGCACCCCGATGTCTTCACAACCGGCCGCGGCCTCACGGGGCCCCTGCGCGTCTTGCTGCGAGGACTCGTCTCCCGCGGCCGAAAGGACCCATCCCTCCCCTCGTTCCAACGCGAACACCTCCTCTTCATCTGCACCCACAACTACCAACACTTCCGCTTCGCACAATTCCGCGCTCCACTGAACGACTTCCGGCTTCCGCAACTCGCCAGCTTCGGCTGGGGTCCCGGCGACTCCACCAAAACCGTCTCTACCTACAACCTTCCCCACCTCGCCTTTCTCGATCCATCCTCCACCGTCGATAACTGGATCGCCGAATGGACCAAAGCCTTTGATGTCGAGCGCGTGACTAAGAAATTCTACGAGGACTACAAACTCCTCCACGCCCTATTCAAAGACGCAGCCAAAAACGTCCCCACCCCCAATGACCGTCCCTGGCTTGCTTCTGTCACCTTGAACCGCCTTATGTTCGTCTACTTCCTCCAACGCAAAGGCTTTCTCGACAACGGCAACGAACACTACCTCGAACAAAAACTCGCCGCCTCCAAAAAGCTCGGCAAAAACCGCTTCTACGACTCCTTCCTCGCGCTCCTCTTCTTCGAAGGCTTCGCCAAGCCCGAAACCAAACGCTCCGCCGCCGCCAAAGCCGCCCTCGGCGACATCCGCTACCTCAACGGCGGCCTCTTTCTCGAGCACCCCATCGAACAAGCCGCCGAAAAAGCCGGCAAGCCCATCGACTGGCCCGACTCCGTCTTTGATTCCGCCCTCGCCTTCTTCGCCAGCTTCAGTTGGAACCTCAACGACATCCCCGGCGGCGAAGACAACGAAATCAACCCCGATGTCCTCGGCTACATCCTCGAAAAATACGTCAACCAGAAAGCCTTCGGTGCCTACTACACCCGCCCCGAAATCACCAACTACCTCTGCGAACGCACCATCCACCGCCTCATCCTCGACGGCATCAACACCAAAGGTCCCGGCGTGCCCGGCCTCCCCTTCCGCAATTTCGACTCCGTCCAGCAACTCCTCAAAAAACTCGATGACAAGCTCGCCTCCCGCCTCCTCGATGATGTCCTCCCCGGCCTCTCCCTCCTCGACCCCGCCTGCGGCTCCGGCGCTTTCCTCGTCGCCGCCATGAAAACCCTCATCAACATCTACGCCGCCATCTACTCATGGATCGAATTCCACGGCTCCAAGCATCTCAAGGAACAACTCGCCGCCATCCGCAAAAACCACGCCTCCCTCGATTACTTCATCAAATGGCGAATCATCACCGACAACCTCTACGGCGTGGACATCATGCCCGAAGCCGTCGAAATCGCCCGCCTCCGCCTCTTCCTCTCTCTCGCCGCCAGCGTCGAAAAAGCCGAGCAACTCGAACCCCTCCCCAACATCGACTTCAACATCATGGCCGGCAATAGCCTCATCGGCCTCCTCAACGTCAAGCCCGCCGCCTTCGATCAGGGCAAACTCTTCGGCCAATCCTACGACCAAATCGTCGCCGACCGCGACCGCCAACTCCAAAACTACCGCCACACCGCCGCCTACGCCGACGATCTCACTGCGCTTCGCGACAACATCACCGAAATCAATAACAAAGCCCAGGAAAAACTAAACGAACTCCTGTTGGATCAGTTCGAGGAACTCGGAATTCAGTTTGAGCAGGCCACATGGGACACGAGTAGAGATGTCGCTGGAAAAACCAAAAATCGCGCGTTAAATCCGAAGGACATGGCCGAAATGCACCCTTTTCATTGGGCATTCAGCTTTCACGAGGTAATGAAACACGGCGGATTCGATGGAATTATCACCAATCCTCCGTGGGAGACATTCAAACCGAATGGCAAGGAATTCTTCCAGCTCTATTCCGAAACAATCACCAAGAAATCGATGATGATTCAAGATTTTGAGGAGGAACAAGGCGAGTTGCTGAAAGATAAGGACATCCGCAAAGATTGGCTCCAATACCTCAGCACCTACCCCCATCAAAGCGCACTTTTTCGTGCTGCCGATGATTACACGCGACAGACCGCAATCGTCAATGGCAAGAAGACAGGCTCCGATCTAAACCTTTACAAGTTGTTCGTTGAACGCTGCTTCCGCCTACTTCGTACCGGTGGCCAGTGCGGAATAGTCATCCCCAGCGGGATTTATACTGACCTTGGGGCAAAGGGTCTTCGCGAACTCCTCTTCACTGAAGCAACTCTTGACGCGTTATTTTGCCTAGAAAACACAAAGGGCGTTTTTGAAGGCGTACATCGCTCATTCAAAATTGTCGTATTAAGTTTCGAACGTGGAGGCAAAACGGATTCATTCCCCGCGGAATTCATGCGTCACGACGTGTCAGAGTTGGAGGATTTCCCCAGCAGCAACAGTCTATTGATCGAAACCTCTCTAATCAGATTGCTTTCGCCAGATGCGTTGTCGATCATGGAATTCAAGAGCGCCACTGATATTGCAACCAGCAATAAATTGTTTCGTTTTCCACGTTTGTGCGAGGTCATAGAAGGTCAATGGAACCTGAAATTTTCGGGCGAATTCCATATGACCAATGACAGCCACCTATTCGAGAGAAATGAAACTCGGACGGCGCTCCCAATGTACGAGGGGAAATTTATCCATCAGTTCGACAATCTATGGGACGTAAGGCTGCGGTATTTTATCGACGAAAACGCAGGGCGCAAAGATCTTTGCGGATCGGAAGTAGATTCAGGCCAATCGCTAAGCTACCAATGCTATCGATTCGGATTCAGAAAAATCGGCCGGAATACTGATAGTCGGACCTTGATTGGGACAATCCTTCCGCGAAATGTATTTCATGGCGAAAACATTCAATCGGTAATGGTTGGATCGCAATGTCCAAATTCTCCGACGACGCTTGAGCAACTGTACATTTGCGGTGTCATGAATAGTTTCGTCGTGGATTGGCAAGTCCGATTCAGCGTTTCAGCAAACGTCAACATGTTTTTCGTATACCAACTCCCCGTCCCACGCCTCACCACCGCCGACCCCGGGTTCGCCGAAATCGTCGAACGCTCCGCAAAACTCATCTGCACTACCCCCGAATTTGACGACCTCGCCAAGGAAGCCGGTCTCACTCCTCCCGATCACACCGCTGGCGTCACCGACCCCGCCGCCCGTGCCAAACTCCGCGCCGAACTCGATGGCATTGTCGCCCACCTTTACGGCCTCACCGAATCGCAGTTCGAACACATCCTCGCCACCTTCCCCCTCGTCGATCCTCAGGTCCGCGCCGACGCCCTCGCCGCTTACCAAAAGCTCATCACGACCGGCGAAGCCGCTCGCTACAACCCCGACCTCCCCAAGCCCCAAGCCCGCTCCGCCCCCATGGTCCCCGACGCCGACGCCGAAGTCCTCAAACTCATCGCCGCCGGCGAATCCGCCAACCTCGAATTCAAATCTACCGCCCGCTTCAACATCAAAGCCAACCAGCCCGACCCCAAAATGGAACGCATCATTGCCAAAACCGTCGCCGCCTTCCTCAACTCCAAGGGCGGGACCCTCCTCATCGGCGTCGCCGACGACAAAACCATCCACGGCCTCGCCGACGACTTCGTCATCTGCAAAAAGCCGGACCGCGACGCCTTCGAACTCTGGCTCATGCAAATGCTCCTCAACGACTTCGAAAAAGATGCCGCCGCCCAACTCACCGTCACCTTCCACGCCCTCGGCCCCGCCGACACTGCCGACCAGCGCCCGGCGCTCGTGATGTCTGCCGCATCACCGCCACCCCCTCCCCGCGCCCCCGCTTCGTCAAAGAAGACGGCCATGAAAAGTTCTACGTCCGCACCGGCAACGCCACCAACGCCCTCTCCCTCAAAGAAATTTTCACCTACTTCCACCACCACTGGCCGGCCTTCGGCGGCGACGCGAAGTCACCTGAGGAGCCACCCCCAAAAAAAGCCTGACGGCTTCGTCGGTCAGTACCGCCGCCGAAGCCGCTCCCCCCTCACCCGCCGCCCCCAACCCCCCTCTCGGCCTCTCAAAAGGTCAACGATGAAACGCATCCTTGAAATATTGGATCGAATCCAACAAGGCTTCACGCAAGCCGGCTACTGCCGCGCCGACGACGGCCACACCTATGTCACTAAAAGTCGCCGCCGCGCCGGCGCCAACGCACTCATCAACGAATGGATCGCCGGCAAAATCGGACTTGCATCAACCTGCCCATCCCGCCCATCGAACAACTCTATCTCGATCCCGCAGTGGCCCGGTATATGCTGCATGAGGACGCCCCCGCACTCGCCGAATCCCCCGCCTTCGGCTCACGGTTCGTGAAAGACACAGTTCAGTTCGCCCCCGAATTGAATAGCAGCATTACCGATCAGCAAAAAGCCCGAATCCTCCTTTTCGACTGTTGGGTTATGAATCAGGACCGCAGCGATTTCAACCCAAACTTGCTGTGGACGCCCGTCCAAAAAACGCTCCATGTCATTGACCACAACTTGGCTTTCGACGCCGATTTCGACCCCCAGGCGTTTTGGAGCCACCACATCTTCCGCGAAAGCCGCCGTTTATGGGACGAGCAGTTTAAAGCGCAGATAATCGGCGAAATGCAACGTATAATTGAACGCCTGCCCGATGATTGGGAACAGTTGCCCCAAGAATGGACCGACATGGGCGGAGCTCGCACCTTAAACACGGTTGCACAGGCCCTAAGGCGATTCGAATACCCCGAATTCTGGAACATCGTATGAAACAAGTCGCTTGCAACTACTCCGCGATCCGTTTTCTTCCCTACCGCGAAACCGGCGAATTCGTCAACGTCGGCGTGGTGGTTTCCTGCCCGGAAATCGCCTTCTTCGATTTCAAACTGACGCCCAAGCGGCTGCGCCGCGTTAAAGGATTTTTCCCGGAGCTTGATCATGAACTTCTCACCAGTGCTATCCAGACGCTGGACACAACCCTGAAATCCCGCCGCAGCAACGGTGAATTGCTAACCGACAATCGCGAGTTCGGCGAAGCCGCCAAAACCGTCGCCATGGAGGAATTCCGCTTCCTGCTCAAGCGCCGCGAAACCCTCCTCCACTTTGCCGATCCCGGTGCGCTGTTGACTACAGACCCGCGAAAAACGCTTCTCAACCTCTATGATCGCCTGGTCAATCGCACCTTCGCCCAGCTTCCCCAATACCAGGAAGTCATCATGCGAAACCGACTTGCCGGCTGGCTCAAAGAATGGAAGCTAAGCGCGGCATATCGGAAAAACTTCAAAGTGGGCAACGATCAATTCCATACAAGCCTGCCCTTCGTGCATTCACATAAGGGCGTGGCCTTGTGCGCGATTAAACCGCTGGATCTTAATCGTAGTGACACCACCGCCATCTACGACCACGGCGACGCCTGGGTTCAGCGAATGCACAGGCTGGGACTCATCGGGAAAATGCCCGAACGAATGATTTTCACCGTCAGCATGCCACCCGAGCCCCCTCAAAAAAAAGCTGCACAGGAAATCTGTGAAGCTCTCAAATACGAAAAAGTCACCATCGTTTCATTCGATGAAACAAATCAGATTCATCAATTGGCATCGTTGGATTAACATTTCTGGTTGCAAATGCATACCTGCGCCTCGGCCCCCACATCCACGAAATCCTCGGCAACGAAATTCGCACCGCCGTCCGCCGCGGCATCCTCGACAACACCAACGGCAGGCGCTCGGTCGGCTGAACACCTACAATCGTCCCACGAAAAAAGGGAGGGAGGCATGCGTAAACCTCTGCTTCTACACAAAAATCAACCGTATCGCGGTGCTGGAAGGTCGCATTCGCACAAGGGCGGAGAGGGCTAACGACGTTGATGGAGAAGCGGAAGTTTCTTGACTGCTCCGGAATGTGGAATTGAGAGGAAGTCATGGCCGCAACGGAAGAAATTGAAACGTGCCGCCGAGTGCGGCGCGACCATCGGCGCGCACGAGACACCGATGGTGTTGTCCGGCCGGGTGGTGTGCATCGCTTGTTACGAACGGGTGAAGGGGCGCGTCGCGACGGGGCCATCCCTCGCCGAGATAGCAGCGGCAGCACGCACGCAGCACCGGGTTCCGACAACGGGACGCGCCGGCAGCTCCACTGCCGTGGGGCGGTCATACCGCCAGCGCGTTGGGGTGCGCAGTTTCGTTCTTCAGGGCACGCTCACGGTCTGGACGCTATTGGTCTGGGGAGGGCTGGCCGCGCTCTTCGTCCTTGGGTTCATCAATGATGCGACCAACCAGAACCATGCCGCAATGAACTTCGCTCAGGCGTATCCCCGCGCGGCAACGGAATTGGCGGTATTGGGCATGTCGTATCTGACTTTTGTAACATTCTGGATGTGGGTGGTGGTCGCGCTGCCTTTATACATCGCCGCCGTCGTAACCATGGACACCGAGCGAATGGGACGCGAGGCATTGAAACCTCGGAAGTGGGAGTGATGGGACAGTGCGGGCCGCACGAAAGGAATGAGCCATGACCGAACCAAAGACGCCTAAAAAAAGCATCATGGCGGTTTCGCGCCACATCGAAGGCGACGATGAAGGAAACCGCGATGCCGAGACGCGGCATTGAAGCGGATGATGCAGGAGATTGTGGCAATGCACGAAGCGGAAAGCGAAAACATTCCACCAGCGGATGAATTGGACCCGCGCTAGCTCGACGCGGTGACGGCTGGCGCGCGTCGGAGTTCGCTCACCACGACAAATTTGCCGCGATCATCAATAGCACCCTCATTTCGAAGGACTCGCCACAGCCGGGGATGATTCCGTTTTATCCAAGCGGCGTAGAGCCATGGCATGATTCTCGCAATGCGGTCACGGTCGCGTATCGGGTGCAAGTTGTACTCTCTGCACAGTGTCCGCACGAAGCCACGCCGCCGCACGCCAAAGGGTCGGTGCAATCCTTGCTGTCCCTTCCACGTTTCCAGCGGCGGGTCGGGATGCCGACAAAGGCCCCCTGCCGGGCGATGGGCCCACGGGTATGCAGCACACCGACACTTGGGGCGGCGCTTCTCCCGCGCCTTTCGCAGCATCGTTTGTTGTTCGGCTTCCGCTTTGGCTTTCTGCCGGGCCTGACAATCCACCATGCGCCACCATTCCCGTGCCGATGGAAGTCCCGTGCTACTCCATAACTTGCTTCTGCGTCCCATACATTCACCCGGTTTGATTGTTTGCTGAAATGTTTGCTGAAATCGGTCAACTAAATCAGTCCACGCTCACGGGAATTTCATCAAGTTGGCGACACCGGCCACCGCCGTTTGTGACGGCGGTGCCTCCGCCATTTGTGATGGCGGCGAATAGCCATTTGTGATGGCTGTCGCACAGCCGTTTGTGACGGGTGTGAGGCGATGAGTGGTGGCCGCTGGCGGACATTGATACCGGGGCGGTGGTCCGTCGTTCCTTAAACGTGACTCGTTCATGTTTTCCCCTCCAACGCCGCCGCCTTCACCATCGCCAGAATGCCCGCCTTCAGCGCCGCCGGGAGGGTGGTCCAGGCGTTGGCGACGGCGCGGAAATCAGCATCATCGGGAAGCGCCGTGAGGATCGATTTTACCCCCTCCGCGCCCCCAACTTTACCCCCCATGCGCGCCGCTATTTCGGCGTTTTCCATTGTAACTCGTGGATTGGTAGCATGTTGCGAAGAATTCTTGGAAAGGGTCTTACGGGAACCTAAATCCCGCGCGTCTGCCAGTTCCGCCACCCGAGCGTCTATTGAATTATCAAACCTCGCTGGATAAGAATCAATCCTCGCGTTTGAACTCTCGCCAACGATCACCCTCCGCCGCCGATGAGAGAACCGAAGCCTCGCGACACGGCCTCCACCAGCGCCCCGTTCGCTTCAGGAAATCGGTAGCGGGTGACTTCCACCGGATCGATCCACTTCGCATCCGCAACCGCCAGCAACCGCACCTCGCCAGACACCCATTCGCAGACAAACGGATGCAATCGCACTCGCGCGTGCGGATAATGATGTTCAATCAACGTCAATCCCCGCAGCGCCCGCACCTCGATCCCCAACTCCTCCATCACCTCCCGGCACGCACACGCTTCCGGCAACTCCCCCGCATCGCACTTCCCGCCCGGAAACTCCCAATACCCGCCCAGCACCGTCTCCTCTTTGCGTTTGCAAATCAGCACATGGCGATGCGCCTGGTCAAACAGCACCGCAATCGCCACCTCCACATGTTTCCTCTGATCTTGCGTCACTTCGGACACGGTTCCCCTCACGGTGTCCGAGTCGGGGTGCGGTTCAGTGAACTCGTTTCGCTCACCGCAGCGGTTCGCTTTTGCTGTTCGAGCCATGCCACCCGCGTCGGACAGACCAGGCGAATCTGATCCATCACCATCTTATGCACGTCCGCGCTCTTCTCGATGTTGATGTGGCCCACGGAGGAAGTATCAAAGCCCACATCAGCGGTGCGAAGGTCAATGTTTTGAATTGGGGTTGCTTTCGGATCGACAACGCTGGCCGACACCCCGCGCCACCACGGGGCCGCATCGCTGATCGGATGGCTCTTATAAACACAGTAAACCCGTTTGACGTTCGTCGGAACCAATGGCGGCGTCACCGGATCGATCAGCACGAGCAGGTCCACGGAAATCCCCTTTTGCTGCAATTCCGCAGCCACGCGAATCATGTCATCCGCGCCCCACGAGTGGCCCAGCAGCACCAGCGGCTCCTGAATTTCTCCATGTTGACGCTCTTCAATCAACCAACCCTTGAGACGACGCCACTCTTCATCCGCAACAGAAACCGCGGGCACGCCGACCTTGCTGTCGATCTCCTGCGCCAGCGCGTCCATCCCGGTCGAAAAGATGCCAAGCCAACCGCGCATGCAGTACACATGCCCGACGCGCGGATAAGCGGCCGTCGCCGGGCCGATGGTCTTCGCGAGGGCGCCGCCCCGCGGCCCGTAATGTCCATGCACCCGCCGAGGAGAAAAGAGAATGCCAATACGCCAAGTAACGCAAACAGCTTCGTCAGATTCTTCAAGAAAGTCTCACAGCACAAAATCAGGATCGGAGCACACAACAACAATTCTGTCAGTGTACGCTCCGACCACCACCCGCGCCAATTGAGGGCTGGAAATTATGGACTCGGCGGCACTAGGAGATCAAAAGCCGCCTTGTCGTCTAATCGCAACGGGGAAAAATCGCTCGACTCTCGAATCCACGCCGTGTCTGTGTCATGCAGCGTCGTTATATCGTAGCGCAGCCATTTCCATGCAGCCTTGAGCTGGCCACGTTGCGCCTGAAGTGCTGCCATCGCGCGGGCATAGCGCGTTGTATCTTTTCGCATGTTGTAGACGGCGGGCACCGATGCCTGAGCATATGCTTTGTCCAATTCACCTTCATAGGCGAGCGCCCATGCGCGACGTTCGCGGAATTCACCTGCCGGATCATCAGTGCGCTTCAGGCACTCATCCCACACCGCCACAGCATAAACCCCCAAGTCATGATCCCGCGGACCGCTGAACAATCCTCCGTTGCCGCAAGTCATTGCACTATTCGCAATGGAGGCCGCCGTGAAGAGAAATCGGAGGCGATACTTATCGAAAATGACAGCTTCGGGCACCTGGGAAACCTCATCCATGCAGCGTCGAGAAATATTTTTCGCCTCCGCCTGATCGCCATTCTTAATTGCGTAATCCGCTAACTGCTGCAAACGTTGTATATCCTCGAAAGGGTCGCCGAAGGAAACCGTGATGGGGCCTGCGCTGACCCGTTTCAGCCCACTTCGCTAAACGCGAATTGTTGACATCGAACAGGACAGCCATGCGCGACCACCCATATTTCGTGGAGAGCCCATCGGCAGCAGCCGCATTGTCCGCCATAAAACCGCGATAGCTCTTTTCAAATTCACGGTCCTCCGCGTCGAGGGCTTCGCGTTTGTCCGCATTGATCTGCTCGCTCTTATTCTCCGCATTCACGATGCCTGCGACGAGTCCGATGATCACCCCGAAGGTGTCCGCTTGCCTGTCGGTGGCATCCTGCGCCTTCGCCGCCTCATGTACTTTACCCGCCACCTGTGCCCCCCCGGAAATCGAATCGAGCACCGTGTTCGATGAATCGCGGCCAGCCGCCGCATTGATTTCGTTAATGCCCGCCATCAGCCTGCGATATGCATCTACCATCTGTATCACGCCGGCAAATTGATTGATTATCAAAGGGTCCATGTGACGGCTTTGCGCGTATGTTTGAAATTCCGTAGCAATCTGCGTCGCCCAGTTCAATTCAGCCTTCAACTCTCCTGACCGTTCATTCGGCGCTGGAAGTTGGCCGACAATTTCGTTGCAAACACGCAGTATAAAAAGCCGCTCATCGACCGATTTTGCTGTCGTGAGATTAAAGGGCGGCAGTGTCGTAGTTGCTGGAGCTGATTTAATCGGGGCGAGCGTGAATCGGCCCAGATTATGAACGTCGGCCGCCCGCGCCGCCCCAAACGTGGCAACCGTCAGCAGCAATGCCGCCATCGCGCTTCTAACTATTCGCGGCCGATGAAAACCTCTCGTGTTCATGTTCACTCCGATTAAAGCGCTATCGATAGCATGCAATGGCAAGCATTGCCGTCTCCGAATTCTCTTTTCAATTCGCCCCACGGTCAATCAAAATATCGAAATATCCCACTTTAACAAGAGGACAGCATTCTTTTTGCAGACCGCTGTAATTCACGATGACATACTTAGCCGATACGCTTCTACCGTCCGTCCCAACCCTTCCTCGAACATCACTTCGGGCGAATATCCAATCAATTCAAGCGCCGCGCCGATATCCGCCAACGAATCCCGCACATCGCCAACACGCGCTGGAAGATACTTCGGCACAACATGCGTCCCCAGCAGCCGCTGCATCTGGGCGAGCATCTGATTCAAACTCGTCCGCTGTCCACAAGCAATATTCACAGCCTGCCCGTGGAGAGTATTTTCCGTCGTTGCCGCGAGCATGTTCGCTTTCACGACATTCTTCACGAAACAGAAATCACGAGTCTGCTCGCCGTCACCATAAATGCTTGGCGATTCTCCACGCAGAAGGGACGTGATAAACGCGGGAATCACCGCTGCATATTGGGAGTTTGGATTTTGCCTCGGACCGAACACATTGAAATAACGCAGCGCCACGGTCGAAAGGCCATACACGTCCGCATACACGCGGCAATAATGCTCGCCCACCAATTTGGTCACCGCGTACGGACTCTTCGGTAAGGGGTGCATCGTTTCCACCTTGGGCAACACCGGCGTGTCCCCATACGCCGACGAACTGGCCGAATAAACGAATCGCCGCACGCCCGCATTTTTCGCGGCATGCAGGACGTTGAGCGTCCCTCCGATGTTCACTGCGTTATAGAGCACCGGTTCAAGGATCGAACGCGGCACGCTCCCCAACGCCGCCAAATGGAATACCGCGGCGCGATCCTGCACTGCTTTTTCGCAATCGATGGCATTGCGGATATCTCCATTCAGAACGCCGATGCGATGCTCAATCCCCCGCAAATTATCCATCGATCCATTTGAGAAATTGTCCATCACCATGACGTTCGCGCCGACCTCAACGAGTGCGCGAGTCAGGTGCGAACCGATGAAACCCGCTCCCCCAGTCACGAGAACCGACATTCCTTCCAGCAGATCAATCGACATGATCAAACATCCAATAATCGAAAAACAAAGTGACGAGAAATTTGCGGTCAACGTGCCGAGACAACTCCCACACTGCCTGGCTTTCCTTCACCGGGTTTCACCTCGGGCCGGCCGACCGCGTGATAATACAATCCCGCCGCGCTCACTCGCCCGGACGCAAGGCAATTGCGGCCATCGAAAACATGCTTGCCGCGCATCAGCTTCGCCACTTTCATCCAATCCTGCGTGATGAATTCGTTCCAATCCGTGATCAGTGCGACCACGTCTGCACCCTGAGTGCATTCATCGAGCGATTTGCTGTACGTGATGCTGTCGCCGAGAAATTTCTTCGACGTCTCCATCGCCTGTGGGTCGTATGCTTTGACCGTCGCGCCGCCTTCGATGCAGCGCTTTGATAATGTCGAACGCGGCCGCCTCACGGACATCATCCGTGTCGGCTTTGAACGCCAAACCCCACACCGCGACCACCGGCTTTTCAATTCCCTTGATCGAATCGAGAATCCGCTTCGCAAAAACCTGCTTCTGCCGAATGTTCACCGCTTCGATCCCCGAGAGCAGCAACGGATCGATCCCGATCGCCTTCATCTGGTGCACAAGGGCCTGCACATCCTTCGGGAAACAACTACCTCCATATCCCACGCCCGCCTTCAGGAACGATGGCCCGATCCGCTTGTCCGTCCCAATGCCGATGCGAACCGATTCAATATCCGCCCCGACCGCCTGCGCAAACTGCGACACTTCATTAATAAAGCTGATGCGCGTGGCGAGCATGGCATTGGCGGCGAATTTCGTCAGCTCCGCCGACTCGCGCGACATCGAAAAAATCTCGTACCCTTTGTCGATCAGCGGCTGATAAATCTCGCGCAGCGTCGAAAGCCCCTCATCCGTATCCGCGCCGAACACAATCCGGTCCGGCTGCATGAAATCCTGAATCGCGGTCCCTTCTCGCAGGAACTCCGGATTGTTGACGACTTCAATCCGGTGCGTGGAATGCTTCGCCACAAGCTTCGCCACCTTGCTCCCCGTCCCCGGCGTGACCGTGACTCTTCACCACCAGCGTCTTGGGCCCATTGGCCGCCTTCGCCACCATCTCCGCCGCCGGCAAAAAGATACGACAGGTCATACCCGCCCTCTTTCGCCGGCGGCGTTCCGACGGCAATGAAAATCGTCTTCGCCTCGCGCGTCGCCTTGGCCGTGTCCGTGTCAAACGAGAGCCGCCCATGCCGCCACTTCATTCCGAATCAACTCGGACAAGTCCCGGCTCATAAATCGGCACGATCCCCTGCTGCAAACTCTTCACCCGGCTCTCATCCACATCCACCGCAACCACCTCGTGACCCAATGCCGCAAGACACGTCCCGCTCACCAGTCCGACATAGCCACACCCGATCACCGCAATGTCCATTGCATTTCCTCAGTATTCACGCGGAGAAAAATCCCATTCCCGACGGGAAAAAACCAATGGGAGGCCCACCTTATACCCGAATTTGTTCCGCCATTCACACGACCCGAGCGCCGCCGACCCATACCGCGACGGCCTCGCCGCCCGCTTGCAGAATGCCCTTCAGGGTATCTTCAACCGTGGCGGCAGCACGCCCGGGAAAAATGACGATGTCCGCCAGCATCCCCGCTGCGAGCACTCCCGCGTCGAGTCCCAATGCGTTTGCCCCGCGGCGTGTCACCAACTCCATCGCCTCATAGGCACCAAGTTCATCTCGGTGCGACAGCAGCGCCGCTTCGCGAAGGACGGACAGATCGGGATTGCTCGCGGAGGAGTCGGTACCGAGGCAGACATTTACTCCTGCTGCCAGCATTTCCCGGTAACGGTGCTCATTTGCGCCAAGGTGCGATTGCAGATCATCATGACCAAAATAAGCGCGCGTCCGCGGACAATACGCCACACTTGCACCCGACTTCGTCAATATTGCCAACTCCGCATCATCGCAATAATTCACATGCGCCAGCACCACTGGAACTTTCTTTGCGGCCCCATTCTCGCCGAGCAATCCCCACTCCTCCGCCCAACGCATCGGCCCGCCGGCGAACTGCGGCACTTCGGCATCCATGATATTTTTCATCACAGCCCAGTCGCCCAATCGTCCGCCGCCGTCGCGTAAAAAGTCCGCCTCTTCCCGCAACTCCGCCACATGCATCGTCACCGGATACCCTCCCGCCACGGCCAATTCCACCACCTGCTTTAAGGTCGGTCCTTCCGTCGTGTAGGGCGCGTGAGGCGACAATCCTGCCGTCAGCGTCGCGCTTTCAAACGTCCGATCCACGGCCGCCTCCGCGTATGCCGTCCGGCGCTCCCGCATCTTTCCCAACCCGATCACCTCGCCGAAGCTGACGACCCGCAGCGGCCCTGCGGACAATATTCGCCGCGTCAGCGCACAGTGCCGCGAAATATCTCCCACAGTCGTCACCCCCGCGCGCAGCGATTCCGCAACCCCTTCCCTCATTGCCTTCGTGACCACCCTCTCCAACGCCTCCGGCTCCGGGTAATTCCGCATCAACATCCCCACCCAATCCGTAAAATACGCGGGCCGCTCCACCGGTGCCCGCTGATACCCCAGTTCCAAATGGGTGTGCGCGTTCACCAACCCCGGCAACATCACCCCCGCCACGTACTCTTCCGACAACGCCCCAAATTGTTCTCGCAACGCCCGAACCGTCCCCACACCCATGATCCGCCCACCACCCACCACCACTCCCCCTCGCTCCAAAATTCCCTCCCCCCGTCCCTCCATCGGCACCACGGCGTCCGCACAAATCAACCGCAAATCATCCGTGTTCATTCGCGTGCATCCGTGGCCATTGAACTTCGAGCGTCAATAATGCCCCATCGCATCCCCGCCCACATCCTCACACAAATGCTCGCGCTGCAGCCGCTCATAAATCCCCTTCATCTGCCCCAATCGATCCCGCGCGGCTGTCCGGCTCGACTCATAATGGAACCCGTCGCGCAATCGGCTCTCCCAATAGCCGTAATCATGCTGCGCCTTCCACAATTTGATCAACTGCTCCGGCGTCTTGCCGGTCCCATGAAACTGCCGGCACTGATTCCAGAATCCAATCAGGCCGAATTCCTCCATGGCCAACGCATCGGACAGCACGCGCGATTCCGGCATCTTCGCGTCCCTCTTGCGCTGTTCCTTCAATATAGCCAGCATCTGATCGAGATCGACTGCCGGTAAAAGGTCTTTGAGTTGATCCGCCGCGAGTTCCGCCGCGCTGTCGTAGGCCTCATCGTCGGGCATCTTTCCGGGCCCTGCAATGTTCTGCGCCACGCCCGCATAGAGAGCCGCGACGCGCGCCAAATCGGCGCGCTCCATGCGCTCGCCGGTCAGGGTCGCCAATCGATCAATGCACCGCACCACGCGCATCGCGCGGTCCTGCGCGTACCGCGCCGGCTCTATCTGCCCCGGCAGTTTCGTCGCCAATGATTTTCCCACTGCCGCCTGTATCGCCGCCCAAAGGTCCGCCATGCTTATGCACCCTCACGATTTTCGACAACGCCCCGATCACTTTCCCAACGCCCACTTATAGATCGCCTCGCACACCTCATCCTGCCACGGATTCACGTTCCCTTGATATTTGTTGCACAGGATGCTGAATGCGAACAGCCGCTCGTTTCCCGATTTGGTGGTGACGTTAATATACCCGCTCAACGTGCTGACGCCTGCGATATGTCCCGTCTTTGCATGGACGGAATTGGCGACACCCATTCCTTTGAAACGCCGTTTCAGGGTCCCATCCTCGCCGGGAACGGCCAGGCTGTCGATAAATAATTGTCCATTGGAAGTCTGGGCAACGTGGGTAAGTACGGTCGTGAACGCTTTTGAAGCGACTCGATTCTTATTTGAGAGGCCGCTGCCATCATCCAAGGTGAGCCATGCCGGGTCCGCGCCTAGAGTGGTGACGTATGCCTTCACCGCAGCCGTGCCGCTTTGCCAACTTCCCGGTTGCCCGGTGGCGTCATGGCCCAGGCGCTTGCACAGACACTCCGCCATCATGTTGATGGAATTCTTGTTCGCCCGACCGATGACCGCCATCAACGGCGTCTCGGTCGTGGCGATCAAGGCCCCCGCGCCGACATGTTCCTGTTCGCCCACGCGCCGCACTTTTCCGCTCCCCTCAACGCCCCCGCTCTTTAACACGTCGTGCAGAATGGTCCCAGTCCAGAGCCCTGGATCGTAGATTGGCACGCTGAAGGGCTCCGCAGCTCCCGCGCCGCTGGCGACAGTTCCTCGCAGCTCAAAATGGTTTGACGTCGCCGGTCGTATCAGCGACACGCGCGTCTGGCCGCCGCGAGTCGCCTTGACGGTTACGTCCACATAACTTGTATCCGGAATCAACTGCACGCCGACGCTTTTGCCGGAAACCGTCGGCACCCAATCGAGACAGTTGATGTTGAAACTCAATCCGCCCACCGGTGCCGAAAACCATTCCATGGAATCCTTGGGCGGCCAGTTGGGATTCACCCAGTTTGAGTCAAACACGCGATCATCGACGACCAAGTCTCGGTATCGGGTAATCCCCGATGCCTTCAACACCGCCGCCCACCGCTCGAAGGCTCCGGTGATTGGGCTGTTGGTCTGTTCGGCCAGCTTCGCATCGCCCAGTCCCGGATCGCCGCCGCCGACGACGACTAAATCATCGCCGACTTTATAGAGGTAAGTTTTGAACGTGGCCTTGGCACCATAACGCTCAAACGCGGCCGCGGTCGTGAGTAATTTGCAATTGCTGGCGGGTCCGAGGGGCAACGTGGCGTTGTGGGCGTAAACTTCGATTCCCCCGGGACGCCCGCTGACCTCGACGACATCCAGACTGACGGAAGCACCTTTGACCAGATCTGATCCGAGCAAGCCATTGATCCTCCCTTCCAGGGATTCCGCGTGGGCGAGGGGCGGTAGCGGCAAAGCAGCAACGCAGATCGCCGCCACCCAATTTATTGTGAAACGTCTCATGGCGTGAACATCCTCCGTGATACGGTTGCTGGCGGACTTCATCATCAACGATGTTCGCCACTGCCCGCAAGTGCCGAGACGGGGCGAATTCCGAGCCCCTCGCCGGAACGCGGCCCGCGCTTTGCCTCTCAGTGCGTTGGACAGTCGCGCTCACCTGAGTGGCAGCGCCGAGTCCGCCAAACTGTCGGCGGCTATTGAAGGAGGCACACCATGGCCCGGGTCATTCTCATTGTGGATGATGAGCCGACGGCGCGCGACGCGCTGGCCCGACTCCTTGCGGCCCAGGGGTATTCGGTGCGGACGGCCTCGGATTCTCATGAGGCGATTCAGGAGATGGCGCAGCTACCGGCGGACACTGTTCTGCTGGACATTGATCTGCCGCACGTTCCGGGGGATTCGATTGCGACGTTTCTGAATATTCGGTATCCCAAGACGCGGATTATCTTTATGTCCGGTCAATACGACATGGTGGATCCGGAACGATTTGGCGAAACGGCGACCTATTTCCGCAAGCCGTTGGACATTGAGGCCCTGTTGGACCTGCTTGAATCGGATGCCCCGCCTACCGCCGCCAACCCCAATTAGAGCCATTTTGTCGCCTCGGACTCGTGCAAAAGGGGTGATTTTGCGCGAAAAATAGGGGGGGTCGTTACCCGATCATGCCCCGGTCATGCCCCATCCCTTACCCGATCCCGCCCCCGCCGGTACAATCCCCGTCCTCATTCATTCCACTCCGATTAATGCAAGGAACTCACATGCCCACTCCCCTCTTCACGACGAAACATGCTCCGGTCGGCGCCTGGGCGTCGATCACGTTCGGGGCCGACGGTCGCGGCGCGAGCGTCGATCAAGCGACGGCCAAGACCGCCGGCGACCTGCTCATTGCGCTGCAGCGTGATGGCACGACGGCGGCGTTCCCGTTCGTCGACAAGGCGGCGGATTACCCGGATTGGAAAATGATCGCAGCGGATGCGATCGTGCGCAACCTGACTCCGTGCGTGGATGAGTTTGTGGCGGCGGAGGCGGGCATCACGTTGCGGGTCTTCACACCGCACGCGGCGCTTCCGAATCCGAAACGGTCGGGCAATCTTCAGTATTCCACGGCTCCGGGCGTTCTTGCGGAACTGATTATCGACAACACGCAGTCGGATGCACCGGCGACGGCGTTCGTGGGATGGAATCAAAAAAGCGGCGGCCATTTGCGGGCGCTGGATTGGTCGAGCAAAACCCTGTGCGGCGTGGGCCATGCGGGTGCGTGGCTGCTGGCGGCGACGTCGGTCAAAGGGGAAGTGTTCACCATTCAGTCGCGGGAATTCGCGCGAGATTTCGCAGCCGGGACGACGGTAATTGAAGGCACGAGTCCGTCGGGGGGCATCGCGATCAAAGTTCCGCCTCGGAGCCAAAAGACGGTGAACCTGGTTTTTGCCTTTTTCGATGGCGGGGGCGCGACGCAGGGGGTGCCGGCGCGATACCTGTATACGGCGTACTTTCAGCGGATCGAAACCGTCGCGAATTTTATTTTGCAGAATCATCAGAAGATACGAGAGTCGTGTTCCAGTCTGGATGGTCGCGTGGCGGCGGCGTGCGGCGATCCGGCGAAGGTGGCGGTGTTTGCGCAGGGGGTGCGAGCGTATGAATCCCGGACGCAATTGGCTGATGCGGAGGGCGTTCCGTACTTCACGGTTCTTGATGAGGGGGGTTATCGCAATGCGTTGGATCGGGCGGTGGATCATTTGCCGTGGGAGTTGTTTCGGAACCCGTGGGTGATTCGGAATATTTTTGATTTGGGGACGACCAGTTATTCGTATCAGGACAAGGTGCGTTTTGTAGGTGAGGGTGACGCAGGGCAAGAGCGGGAGGGGGGGTTGACGTTTACGCATGATTGCGGGCTGGATAGTTGCTATTCGTCCGCGGGGGCGTCGGCCTATGAACGTGCGGGGAGAACGGGGGTTGGATCGTTCATGTCGACCGAGTCGCTTTTGAATGGCATTTATTTGCTGACGAGTTATGCGTTGCTGGCGGACGACACGCCGTGGTCGAAGACGCGGTTGCCTTTTGCGCGGGAACTGCTGACGAGCATGGAGAATCGGGATCATTGGGATCCGGAGAAGCGGAATGGGATTTTGAAGGCGGAATCGAATAAGTCGGATGAGGGGGCGGAAGTGACGGCGTATGCGGGGATGGGCGGGGCACTGGAGAAGGTGCCGGGGAATTTGTATCTGGCGGTGAAGACATTTTGTGCGAATCTGATGCTGACGACGTATTTTCAGGGGAACAATGATCTGCATTCTGCGGATTATTCGTATGCGTTTGCGCAGAAGACGGCGAATGCGTTGATTGCCGCTTTTGATGCGGAGACGGGTGTGTTGCCGGCGAATGTGTTGGATCGAGGGTCGTTGGGGGAGCGGATGATTGCGGCGCTTGAGCCGTTGGCAGTGCCTACGTATCTGGGGCTGACGAGCACGCTGGCGGAATATTTTCCGGAGCTGTTCGCGGTGCTGAAGAGACATGCGATGGCGTGTCTTGAGGGGGGCTGCGTGGACTCGGTGACGGGGGGATTGCGGTTGATCAGCAGCAGTGATCGGGTGATTCCGGCGAAAGTGGTGTCGGTGTTGTATGTGCTGGAGGTGTTGTTCGGGGTGGATGTGCGGGGGCAGTATCCGGGGCTGTGGGGAGGAGTGTCGAGGGAGGGTGAGGAGGCTATTAGTGCGGCGCTTTTTGTGAAGCAGGTGCAGGTGAGGGAGGCGGTGGTGGAGGTTCAGGCGTAGGGTGCGAGTGAGGGGAGTTTGGGGAGAAGGGCTTTGGGTGGAAGGTTGGGGCTTTTGCTTGCGAACGGGAAAGACCCGGGCGTCCGCTACTTGATGGGGAGTTACTGTATGGGAGATGCGGGTGCCTTTTTCGATGGTGCGTCATAGGGAGGCGGGAAATTCAATTGGGGTGCGGAGGGGACAGAGTGGGTTTTTACTTTTGATAGAAAGTTGGTGGGATTTGTTTTGCTCTTTGGTTTTTTTGATTATTTTTTTGGCGCACATGTGCCATGCTTCTCCCGCGAACTGCGCGGGGAGAAGCATGGCCCCCGGCCCGTTCTCAATTGTTCCCATTCCAATCTAAAAAAGGAGAGCGTTGGTGATTGAGTGGCAAGAATACATCGAAAACGGCATCCGATTATTGATTCCAAAGATCTTGCGGAAACAGCATTTAGGTCCTTTATTTAAAGGGAACCTAAAAAGGGGCGTATTTAAGACCGAACTGGTGGTGTTTGTCGATTCAGAGGTAAGCGCCTCGATGCTCAGCGACTGCCAAAAGGGGTTCTCGAAACCTCCGCCATTCACAGAATGGGAAGGGTCAACTTGGACGTATCACTCATGGGGGGCTTCAAAAATTCGTGTGGGCGGGTTGGAGTCGAAATTTACCCAGTTCGGCCCGAACTTGCGTGGTCGAGGACATCGCTGGAGCATAACATTCCCTATAGGCAGAAAATGGGTCCAACTCGACATCGGAAATGGGAAAGGAGGCTTGGAGTGGAAAGAATTCGAGGACATTGCGGAAAAGATCATTAAAAGTGTAGAGACTGTGTGACAAACTCTTTGATTGGCAAATTGAGCTTCCCCACGATTGGTGGTGCGCCGACCTTGCCGACACATCGCTTTCGATGGACGCTGCTCCTGCTTTTGGGCTTATGCGTCATTGGCGGGATCGCCTTTTACGCGCGTCACGTTTTACCTTAATGCCTATGTTTACATATATAGGCACACTGATATTAGTTGTGTTGACGCGATAACCGGTAATCCCCTCAAGGTTGAGGTTAACATCGTAAAACATGGGAGATTGGATGACGATCCGGATGCGACATTCAGTATTGGCATCGTCGAAGGCGGAAAAATTAGCGCGGATCGAATATATGGGTTTTATTTGAAGCGACCGCTCCGGGGTACCAGTCAACGCCCATCAAGCTCGATGAACACTCACCTGAAACCATGACTCTAAAAATGGTGCGAATGGAAGTGACGAAGTGACTCGGTGTAGCGGTCGAGGGGAAAGAAATCGGGCGTCAAACATCTTCATTGGCGATAGATCGCCCCTTTGCCTCAACACCCTCACCGATGACCACGGCCACACGCTGGTGTATAATGCGGAGTGGGGTTGTCACAGCCACGGACGCAAGCACCGCCATGATTGAATCGTACACCTACGATGCCCTGGGCCACTGACAGCATTATGCTGTTCGTCCGGCGCGCCCACCATTCGTGGGGAAGCTCAAAGATGGGATTTTGGTTTTGCTCTGTGGGTTTTTTGGTTATTTTTTAGGCGCACATCATGTGGCATGCTTCTCCCGCGAGTTGCGCGGGAGAAGCATGCCACATGGCATATTCTTGAAGGAGAATGTAGGTGGAAAATGATTTCACTCATACGATTTCATGGTGGGAACCGTCGTGGAGCCTTAGGTCAGGACAGGAAACAATACGGTCGGTGCTGTTCTGTCGCCAAATGGGCCGATTGTTCGCAGTTATTATTACCGCTGGTATTCTATTTCTGGCATGTTTACTTTCAATGAAAGTTTCTAGAAATTTAATCACGAGCTTTATTTGTATCTTTGCGCTCATAAACGCTTCAATAATAGGGTTAGGCATGCTAAAAGTGGTACTTCAATTTGTCACTCCAGCGACAAAGATATTGGTACAGAAAAGAAGAGTAATAAAAGGAAGTATTAATTTTTCTCGTGAAGTTGGAGATCACCTAAGCATTGAACAGGATGACAAAGGACATAACTGGCTGGTAATATTGCGAGAGGCAAAAACCTACCGCGTCGGTATTGCAGAGCATATTGAAGTTAATAGTATTAATATGTTATTGTTATAGATTAAGGTCAGAAACTCGTTATTATTTTAACTCTAGAGCCGAACCATGAAATGTGAATATGATGCCCCTTGCCGGCGGTGTGCTCCACGTGACCACGGAACATTGGCTCTACGATGGCATCAATCGCGTCACCCAGACAACAATGGCAAAACGCTTCCTCACGGGCGCGTTGGAACTTTTTGCAGTCAGCAGGCACAAGAAAGCCCCCCCCGGAAAAACGGGCACGCCCGAATCGTCTTTTTCGGGTTAGAGATTGGAGGCGGGTTGGATTATAGTTTGGGCTTGGATTGGGTTTTCATTTTTTTTGGTAGATGAGCGTTATGGCGACATTGATGTATCGGACGGCTGGGGAGTCGCATGGGCCGGCGCTGATTGCGCTGGTGGAGGGGATGCCGCATGGGGTGGCGGTGGATACGGATTTGATTAATGAGGAGCTGCGGCGGCGGCAGGGGGGGTATGGTCGCGGGGGGCGGCAGAAGATTGAGACGGATCGGGTGGAGTATTTGGCGGGGGTGCGGATGGGGAAGACGATTGGGTCGCCGATTGCGCTGATGGTGGCGAACAAGGATAATCGGCTGGACGATGCGGCCGCTACGCCACCGTTGCATCGGCCGCGGCCGGGGCATGCGGATTTGGCGGGGGCGACGAAGTGGCTGACGGATGATTGCCGGGAGGTGCTGGAGCGGGCGAGTGCGCGCGAGACGACGGTGCGCGTGGCGGCGGGGGCGTTGGCGAAATGTTTGCTGCGGGCGTTTGGGATTGAGGTGTTTGGGTTTGTGCGGTCGGTGGGGGCGGCGGTGGGGAATTTTGCGGTGACGGAAGAGAATTGGCGGGAGCTGGTGGCGAAGCGGGATGCGTCGGATGTTTATTGTCCGGATGCGGCGGCGGACGCGGCGATGCGGGAGTTTATCACCGAGCAGAAAATGGCGAAGGACACGGCGGGCGGGATTGTGGAGTGTCATGTGTTTGGATGTCCGGTGGGGATTGGGAGTTTTTTGACGTGGGATGGGCGGCTGGATTCGCGGATTGCGGCGGCGGTGCTGGGGATTCAGGCGTTTAAGGGGGTGGAGATTGGGATGGGGTTTGGGGTGGCGGCAGCTGCCGGGGTCGAAGGTGCACGATGAGATTGCGTTTGATGCGGCGCAGGCAGGGGATGCCGTCGTTGGGATTTGTGAGGAAGACGAACAATGCAGGGGGGATTGAGGGTGGGATGACGAATGGGCAGCCGGTGGTGGTGCGTGGCGCGATGAAGCCGATCAGCACGTTGGGCAAGCCGCTGCAGTCGATTGATCTTCGGACGAAGGAGGTGTCGGAGGCGGGGTGGGAGCGGTCGGATATTTCGGCGATATCGGCGGCGAGCGTGGTGATGGAGAATGTGGTGGCGTTTGAGATTGCGCGTGCGATGGTGGAGAAGTTTGGAGGGGATTCGTTGAGGGAGATGCGGGGGAATTATGAGGGGTATTTGGGGGCGGCGAGGGAGGGGGGGGGGAAGCGTAAAGGTTGGAAAGAGTAAAGGAGTAAAAGGGGGTTCAAGGGTGCAAGGGTACAGGGGTTCAAGGGTTCAGGGGGCAGTTGGGGATGAGATGGGTGGCGAGGGTGGGGTTTATTTGGCGGGTATCTTTTTGTTGGCCATTGAGGTCAGTGGGAAGGTCATGGCGGGGGGGTGCGGTGCCACGGTTTTTTTGGTGATGCAGTGTTAGGGGTGGGGTTGTTGGGGCGGTGGGATTTTGGGTGGTTTGACCTGTGTGGTGGGGGTGGGGTAAATTGATTGTCCTCACCACGCCCTGGGGGATGGTGTAACGGTAGCACAGCAGTTTTTGGTACTGCTTGTTCAGGTTCGAATCCTGATCCCCCAAGTTTTTTCCAAGTTTTTTTAGTTTTATTGAGGTGGAGGGGCGGCCCGAGTGGGTCGAGCGTGAGGGCCGCGCCTTGCCAGGCGGGGCTATGTTTTTTGTGCGGGGGGGGGGCTGCGGGAGGGCGGGGGACTATTTTGCGGGTGGGGCGGGTGCGGTAGCGACGGGGCGAGGATGATAGAAGACTGATGGTCCCATTGAACACAATCCCAACATTAAAAGGAAGGAGCAGATTGCGGCGATGGCGATGGCTGCGGCGGGGCCGAGGCGGTGACGACCGCCGATGGCGCCGATCGTCAGAATAAATATCCCGGCCGCCAATCCGCCGGCCAGCGCTGGCCGCGATCCGAGAAGGAGCATGAAGGCTAAAAAGCACATGCAGCCTACCATTGCCGCGAACAGGGCGGAGAACACAAGGCAACCTCCCGCGGTAGGGTCCGGCGGTGGTTTTTGATAATCCAATGTTGTCGGGGCTTGAGAATCGTTGGATGGGGTAGCCATTGTGCCTCGCACGGAACGCAGATTATCGCATTGGAGGTGACGAGCAGAGACGGTTTAACTTTACCAATTAAAAGGTCAGTGAGAATTGTACAGTGAACGAGATAGTTACTGTGGCGACCAAAAACTTATGGGGCCAGGGCGATCTTTGGATTTGGACGGCCCGTGTGAGGCGAGCGTGAGAGCCCGCGCCTTGCCAGGCGGGGCTATGTTGCTAATGCGCGGATGTAATTCCAACAGCCATGCATGTTCCGAACATGAGGAGGAAGACACATACGGAAATAATAGCGATGGCGCTGGCCGCGCTTTCGCCCACCTTTATCTTAATTACCCAAAAAACGATGCCGAATGTTCCAATGGCGAGAAAGAGTCCTGTCGACACCAATCCAACGTTTCCACTTGTCACCAGCGAAAAAACTGTCAGCGCCAACATGCCGGCCACCCCTGTCGCAAGCACAATAGAAAAGACAAGGCATCCAATGCCGCCGGTGCCGCGAGATTCTTTCCGGTAATCTAAAATATGTCCTTGCTTTGATGGGTCGGGATTCTCGCTCATTTTTCCTTCTCCTGTAATACGGGGAGTGAGCGTAAGGATGGTTCATATAGCTTTCGCAACGCTGCCAATTGCTGCTCCTTGCCGTCGCGGTAGAAGAGGTTGTAGGTGTCGAAGGGGATGATTCGACCATCGGGGTGGGCGATGTGGACACAGGTTTTTTTGACGCTGCGGACGTCGAAATTGTGGGGGTCGAGGAACTGCATGATGATGATTCGGAAGACGTTGTCGTAGGTGATGTTTCGGGGGTTTGGACGAGGGGGAGGCAGCAGAGGAGGTGCTTGAGGGCGAGGGAGGCGGATTCGAGGGAGTGGTTGGTGGAGAAGGTTTTGAAGATTTGTTTTCGGGCGGTGGGGTTTTGCTCGTAGATGATGGTATTGCCTTCGCCGGAGAGGAGGAGTTTGGGGTCCATGAGGCCGGTGAGTGGGACGACGAGTGGCGAGGACTGAGGGATGAGGGCTGAGAGTTTGATGGCGTAGGCCATGGCGAGGCAGTCGGGGTGGCAGGGGACGGGGATGATGTCTTCGGGTTTGAAGAGGGAGTGTTGGGCGAGGATTTGCTGGCGGACTTCGGAGAGGGTGAGTCGGTCGGTGGCGGGGTTGAAGTCTTCGGTGCGGCCGGCGTGTTGGATAGGTTGGAAGGTGATGCCTCGGACGGATTTTTGGAGGAGTGCGAAGGAGATGATGTCGCCGATCTAGTGGTCGTTGAGGCCTTTTTTCAGGGTGACGACGAGGGTGGTGGAGAGGTTGAGTGCGTTGAGTTTTTCGAGGGCCTTGTGGCGGATGCGGAGGAGTCCGCCGGGGTAATTGCCGCGGAGTTGGGTGAGGGGTTCTTGGCGGAGGGAGTCGAATTGGAGGTAGATTTCGAAGCGTGGGGCGTAGGTGGCGAGGCGTTCGGCGAAGAGAGGGTCGGTGGCGATTTTGATGCCGTTGGTGTTGAGCATGAGGTGTTTGATGGGGCGGTTTTTGCAGGCGTCGAGGATTTGGAAGAAGTGGGGGTGGAGTGTGGGTTCTCCGCCGGAGATTTGGACGACGTCGGGTTCGCCTTCGTTTTTGACGATGGCGTCGAGCATGAAGTTGATTTGTTCGAGGGAGCGGTGGGTGGGGCGATGGGGGCCGGATTCGGCGTAGCAGATGGGGCATTCGAGGTTGCAGTGGTCGGTGACTTCGAGGAGTGTGAGGCAGGAGTGTTGTTCGTGGTCGGGGCAGAGGCCGCAGTCGTAGGGGCAGCCGTATTTGATGGGGGTGTTGAAGCGGAGGGGCATTTGGCCGGGCTTGATGAAGTCTCGCTGTTGGCGGAAGTAGGGGACGTCGGTGGAGATGAGGACTTTTTGGAGCTTGTGGGTGGGGCAGAATTTTTGGAGGTAGACCTTGTCATCCTCGATGAGGACTTTGGCTTCGACTTTTCGGAGGCAGGTGGAGCAGATGGAGTTGGTGAGTTCATAGAAGAGGTAGGGGCGGTCGGGCATGGGACGCTCGTGATTAATAGGAAGTGATTTGGACTGGAAGAGCATACCCGCGAGATCTTAAAACGGCATGATATAAAACAAATTTCACAATGGGTTTGGCGCGGCATGGTTGGTACAATCGGTTCGCTCGCAAGGAGATGGATATGGCATTGATGATCGAATTGATTGCTGATCCCGAAGAGGGGGGATTTACGGCGCGTTTGCCGGATATTCCCGCTTATGGCGAAGGGGAAACGGAGGAAGAGGCGATAGCGGATTTGCGTAAGGCTCTGACGGCATACATTGATGCATTTGGTTTGCAGGATGCGATGGATCGGGTGTTGCGTCCGGAACTTCGCGCCGCTGGTTGGGAATTGAAGGAACTCGTCAATGCCTAAATTGCCTCGCCCAAGTGGGAAGGAGCTGGTTCGTTTTCTTGAGCGACAGGGCTTGGTAGTTATTCGGATTGCGGGATCACATCATGTGATGGAGGGTGGAGGAAGGCGGACGGTGGTTCCGGTGCATGGGAATAATACGATGAAGATTGGGACGCTGCGGAGCATTTTGCGAGATGTGGAGATTTCGCCGGAGGAGTTTGAACGGTTGTGGCAGGAGTAGTAAAGGAGGATGCCATGGGCCGTGATTGGACCGCTCAATTTCAACGAGAGCAATTGCATAGTGCGGCAGCAAGGGGGAATCTTGCGCTGGTGGAAAAATTGCTGGAAGCAGGCTATCCGATTAACCGTTTCGATGATCTCGGACAAACTCCGCTGCATCACGCGGTTCGTAATGGACACATGGAGGTCGTGGAACCACTGATTGAGGCGGGGGCAAATGTGAATGCCCACGACGAGCGACAAATCGGCAATACTCCACTCAGTGACAATGTGGCAACCTGCTCATATCAGATGGTAAAGCGTTTGCTCAATGCCGGCGCCGACCCGCAAATCCGCAGGATGGATGCAGATGAATGCTTTGGATCGCGCGGAATGTCGAAAGGATGCAGATGCCGGGAAAATCCTGCGTCTTCTAAAAGAATATTCTCGTCAAATCAACAAGTAGAAGTTGAGTTCTCGTATTTTATGGATCCGATTTATTCCGAGAACAGCGCAAAGCGAAACAATGAGCGTGACGATCTGAATCGCACTCAGTCCAAGGTAGGGTTTGTGGGTAGGTTTGAGGAATTCGATGAGGAATCGGAAGAGCATGTAGGCGAGAATGAAGAGTCGGAAGCGGGTGCCTGGCGGGAGGGGGTGTTTGCGGAGAGAGAAGAAGGTGGTGAAGAGGGTGAGTGCGAAGGCGGATTCGTAGAGTTGGGTGGGGTGTCGGGGGCCGTCGCCGAAGTCGATGGCCCAGGGGAGGGTGGTGTGGTTGCCGTAGGTGTTGTCGGAGAGGCCGGTGAGGAAGCAGCCGATGCGTCCGATGGCGATGGCGGCGCAGAGGGGGAGGACCCAGGGGTCTCCGGTGCGTTGGGAGATGTGGAGGATTTTTTTGGCAAGTTCTGTGGCGAGCCATGCGCCGGCGAGACCGCCGACGATGGTTTTACCGCCGGTGAGGAAGTTGTCGAGAGTGGGGGTGGCGGGGCCTTCGAGTAGAGGGAGGCTCTCGAGCCATGCGAGAATTTTGGCACCGACGAGTGCGCCGAGTGCGGCGGCGGCGGTGAGCCAGAGGGTTTGGGTGAGGGATTTTGGCGTGGTGAGTTCGTGGCCGCGTTTTCGGGCGATGAAGGTGGCGGTGAGGGCGACGAGGTAGCCGAGACCTTCCATGACGGGGTGGGGGTGGATGCGGTGGCCGAAGAGGTGGAAGTAGACGGGGAAGGTCATGAGGGGATTGTACGGGGGGAATGGGGAACGATGAATGATGAATGTAGAACGATGAAAGGGTGGGATTTTGGGATATTTGAACGGGAATTTTCGCTGAGGCGGATGACGTTTTCGCACCGGGAGGTTGCTTGTTGAAGCCGCCTTCATCCCGCCTAGTTGGTTACCTCATTCTGATCGAGTCCCGCAAACACGCTGAAGCGTGAACTCCGCGCCATCGGGGGCAGCGGGCGGTGGATGTTAAACTTTTTGGATTGCTTGTCAGGTTTTGGGGGGGCGTTATGCTCGCGGGTTCGAGTGGGGTGTTTTGTTTAGGAGATGCGGATGGCGTTGGCGGCGATTGTTCTTGCGGCGGGGAAGGCGACTCGGATGAAGTCTGAGCGGGTGAAGGTGCTGCACGAGATTTGTGGGCGGCCGATGTTGTCGTATGTGATGGATGCGTGCCGGGAGGTGGGGGTGTCGCGGATTTATGTGGTGGTGGGGCATGATCGGGAGCGGGTGATGGAGACGTATCGGACGGATAAGGATATTACGTGGGTGGTGCAGGAGGAGCAGAAGGGGACGGGGCATGCGGTGATGGTTTGTCGAGGGGCGATGGAGGAGGCTGGTGCGGTGGGGGAGGGTGGGCATGTGTTTGTGTTGGGCGGGGATGGGCCGTTGATTCGGGGGGAGACGTTGAAGGCGTTGTCGGAGAAGCATGTGGGGACGGGTGCGGCGGTGACGCTGGCGACGAGCGTGCTGGAGAATCCGGCGGGGTATGGGCGGATTTTGCGGGATGCGGGTGGGGAGGTGATTGGGATTGTGGAGCAGAATGATGCGACGGCGGAGCAGAAGGCGATCAAGGAAGTGAATCCGACGTACTGGATGTTTCGGACGCGGGATTTGTTTGAGGCGCTGGGTCAGGTGAAGCCGAACAATAAGAAGGGGGAGTATTATTTGACGGATACGCTGGGGATTTTGAAGGGGATGGGGAAGCGGCTGGAGGCGGTGGCGTCGGTTCCGGCGGAGGATGTTTTGTCGATCAATACGCGGAGCGAGCTGGCGGACGTGGCGCGGGTGATGCAGCGGCGGATACAGCGTGGTCACATGGAGTCTGGGGTGACGCTGGTGTCGCCGGAGAATACGTGGATTGAATTCGGCGCGAGCATCGGGCAGGATACGGTGGTGGAGCCGTTTGTGTGGATAGGCGCAGGAGCGCGCGTGGAAGCGGGCACGCGGGTGCCTGCGGGTGCGAGAATTTTGGCGGAGCCGAGGTAATTGGTAATTAGTAATTGGTAATTGGCGCATGAGGGTGGGCACGGGTTTCTTGTGTGCCAATTACCAATTACTATTTACCAATTACCCTCTTTACCGTTCCCTCTTCCCTTGGAGCTTTGATGAGTCTTGCTGATGGATTGAAGATTTTCGCTGGGCGTTCGAGTCCGCAGTACACGGAGCGGGTGTGCGATCATATTGGGATACCGGTGGGGAAGGCGCGGGTGGATCTTTTTCCGGATGGGGAGTTGCTGGTCAAGCTGGATGAGGATGTGCGCGGGCGGGATTGCTTTGTGATTCAGACGCACGTGCACGCCGGTGAATGAAAACATCATGGAGCTTTTGATCTGGATCGACTGCTTGAAGCGGGCGAGCGCGGAACGGATCACGGCGGTGATTCCGTATTTTGGCTATGCGCGGCAGGATCGGAAATCCGAGGGGCGCACGCCGATCACGGCGAAGCTGGTCGCCAATCTCATCACGGCGGCGGGCGCGGATCGGGTGATCGCGATGGATTTGCACGCGGCGCAGGTGCAGGGGTTCTTTGATATTCCGATGGATCATCTGCTGGCGAGTCCGGTGCTGTCGAAATTTTTCGTGGAAGAGTCGCCGCGGATGGGGAAGATCGCGATCGTGTCGCCGGACCCGGGTAATTTGAAGGCGGCGTCGTGGTATGCGGAGTTGCTGGATGCGGATTTGGCGTTCATCGACAAGCGGCGTCAGTCGGCGGCGAATGTGGCGATGACGAACATCGTGGGCGACATCGCGGGCAAGACTATTTTGATGTTTGACGACATGATCACGACGGGCGGGACGATTGCGGAGGCGTCGAAGATTTTGAAGGAGCATGGGGCGGGGAAGATTTATGTGGCGGCGACGCACGGGGTTTTTGCGGGGAACGCGATTGAGAAATTGGTGAAGTCGCCGATCGAGCGGATTGTGATCACGGATACGATTCCGGAGTCGGATCGGTTGGCGCCGTTGAAGGATCGGATCACGGTGCTGAGCGTGGCACCGTTGATGGGTGAGGCGATTAAGCGGATTCACTTGAATCAGTCGGTGAGTGATGTGCTGAAGGGGGCGCATGCGGGGAAGAGGTGAGGGGGCTTGGGGGGAGGGTTCAAGGGTTCAAGGGTTCAAGGCGTTGCTTGATTCGGGGCGGTGGATTCGGGGTGGGGGTTTTTGTATGATGTTTGGTCTGTCTGAGGGTTGGAATTGATCGTTGGGCAGATGCTTGAGCGCTTATGGTAAACGGTGAGATGGTGCTGATTGTTCGGCCCGCATGCGTTGAGAGTCGGCGTTCGCGACACAAAGGATTTTGTTATGGCCAAGGCTTCTGTTCCTCATCAGGCGCATCCGATTGCTGCTGAAGTTCGTACGACGCGGGGCAGTCGGAAGAGTCAGTTTTTGCGTGCGAGCGGCAAGTTGCCGGGGATTTTGTATGGGCTGGCGAAGACGCCGGTGATGATCTCGCTGCCGGGGGTTGAGACGGTGTCGGTGCTGCGGTCGGGGTCGCATATTCTTGAAATCACGCTGGACGGCAAGACGGAAAAGACGCTGATCCAGGATGTGCAATATGATTTTCTGCAGACGACGGTGGAGCATTTGGACTTGCTGCGCATCGATCCGAACCAGCGCGTGAAGGTGAAGGTTTCGCTTGATTTCCGCGGCGTTCCGAAGGGGACGAAGGAAGGCGGGATCATGGAGACGCAGACGCCGGAGCTGGAAGTGGAAGTGTTGGCGCTGTCGATTCCGGATTCGATCCGCGTGAACGTGGAGAATCTCGAATTGCACCAGATGCTGCATGCGAAGGATATCGTTCTGCCGGAGGGTGCGAAGCTGGTCGATCATCCGGAAAAGATTATCTGTCAGATTCGGACCGTGAAGGAAGAAGTGGCTGGGGAAGGGGCGGCAGCGGTTGCGGAGCCGGAAGTCATTGGGAAGAAGAAGGAAGAGGAAGGTGCGGAAGGGGCTGCACCGGCTGGTGGGAAGGCTGCACCGGCGAAGAAGTAAGCGATTGGTTCGTGTTGAGAGTTTTGAAGCCAGATGGGATTGTCCATCTGGCTTCTTTTTTTGTGGGGTGGTGGACGATGGGGAACCGCCGATGGACGCGGATGAACGCGGATGTTTTTTGTGGATCGGCGTTCAGCGGCGGGTATTGGCGGTTCTCTTTGTATTGGGTCTGACACGGGCTGTTTTCTGTGGTAAAACGCTGCGATGAAATTGATCGTTGGTTTGGGAAATCCGGGTTCGCAGTATGAGCGGACGCGTCATAACGCGGGGTTTATGGCGGTGGATTTGCTTGCGCAGAAATATGGGGCGGCGAATTTTCGGGTGGGGTATGAATCATTTTTGGCGGATGTGATGCTGGGGACGGAGAAGGCGTTGTTGTTGAAGCCGCAGACGTACATGAATCTTTCGGGGCGGGCGGTGGCGTCGGTGATGAGTTTTTATAAGTTGGGGCTGGCGGATGTGCTGGTGATTGTGGATGACATCGCATTACCGGTGGGGACGATTCGGCTGCGAGCGTCGGGATCGGCCGGGGGGCATAATGGATTGAAGGATATTGAGGTAGCGCTCGGGAATCTGGCGGCGACGGTGGGGAAGAAGGGGCAGGATTATCATCGGCTGCGGATTGGGATTGACGCGCCGGGGCGTGTGCCGCAGAAGGATTATGTGTTGACGGCATTTGCGCCGGATCAGAAGAAGCTGTTGCAGGAGTCGCTGGAGGATGCGGTGGAGGCGGCGGTTGTCTGGTGCAGGGAGGGGATCGCGAAGGCGATGAACCGGTTTAATGCGGGTGAGAAGGGATAGCGTTACCCCCGGCAAGGCGGGGGCTATAATGCGGGGGACATTTGGAGCCGCGCTTTGCCGCTCTCGTTTGGCATCATTCGTAAAGGTCGCTCATGGCTCCAGAACTTCATTTGAGTAATCCGCCCTCGTTGACCAATGCGACGCTGCTGCTGGCGTTGACGGGGTGGATGGACGGCGGGGATGTTTCGACGGGGACGGTGAAGCGGTTGATGGAGAATCGGTCGCTGAGCGAGATCGCGCGGATCGATTCGGATTCGTTTTACATTTTCAATTTTCCGGGGTCGATGGAGATTGCGTCGGTATTTCGGCCGGAGGTGAAGATGAAGAACGGGCTGATTCGGCGCGCACCGAAGATGCCGAAGAATATTTTTCATGCGGATCCGGCGGCGAACCTGGTGTTTTTTCTGGGTGCGGAGCCGAACCTTCGCTGGCAGACGTTTGCGGATGCGATCTTCGCGCTTTGCAAGACGGTGAATGTGACGCGGATTATTTTCATGGGGTCATTTGGGGGGACGGTTCCGCACACGCGGGAGCCGCGGATGTTTGGGTCGGTGTCGCATCCGCATTTGTCGGAGGCGCTGGTGCAGAATGGGTTGGCACCGTCGGATTACACGGGGCCGTCGTCATTTTCGACGCTGCTGTTGTCGCAGGCACCGAGCCATCATATTGAGATGATCAATTTTGTGGCGGAGATTCCGGGGTATCTGACGGGGGAGAATCCGCTGTCGATCGAGGCGGTGACGCGGCGGTTGGCGAAATTTTTGAATCAATCGGTGGATGTGGATTCGCTGCGGCGGGAAAGCGATACGTGGGAGTCGAAGGTGTCGGAGGCGGTGGAGAAGGATGAGGAGTTGGCGCTGACGGTGAAGAAGTTGGAGGAGGCTTACGATAATGAATTGATTGGGAAGGCGGATAGTCCGGAGGGGTGAGGGATTTAAATGGGAATTGGCCACGGATGCACACGGATGGACACGGATCAGTTAGAAAAATCTGTCTCGATCCGTGTGCATCCGTGGCCGCTTTTAACTCTTATGGGCGGACATCGACGCGGATGGAGTCGTGATGGTCGCCATCGTCGCGTCTTACCTCGTCGCGTCGCACGTCGTCGCGTCTTACGTCGTCGTGACGAACTTCTTCGCGGTAGTAGCCATCGCGTCGGCCGTAGGCGCGGTCGTCACGGTCGTGGACTACGCAACCCGTCAACGGGACCATGGCGATACTGATCAATACGAAACATGGGGCAAGGTTTTTCATTTCGGTTCCTCCATCGAGATGTGGGACTGTTCGGCATACCTGTTGGCTTCTGTACGCAAGCGGTGTTCCTCAATAGTGAATGGCGCTGCTGCTGTGGTGGTATGTCCCGCGCGTCCGGCCCTGCGGAGCATGAGGCGACATTTTGTCGGTTATCCAGATGAAACCGCGCGTGATTTGAATTTTCCGGGCGAGACTGTCTCGGTTACACTTTTTGGCAGCTCTGGCACCACTGCTGCTATGTATCTCCCAGGCACTTCCGCCTGTCTTAAAAGGAGAGTCACATGGATGTTATCATGCCAGTCGCGGCCGTGGGTTACTCGCTGCTTTATCTGCTCCTTGGCGGGGGCTTTGGCGGCGCGATTCTGATTTTCTTTGTCGCCAAGATGTTTGGCAAATAAGGATGCGATGGCTGAGCCGCACACCGAGGATGAAGCAATGATGCGGACGGCGCGGATCCCTGAACCGCGTGGCCCGCGATCATTGCGATTTTGGTCAGTGGCTTGGTGTACGCTTCGCTTCCGCCGTTCATCTCCGTGGGGCCGCGGTGGCTTTTGATTTTATTGCTGGCGGGGTTGGAAATTCCGGCCGTCGGGTTTTGGCGTGGGGGGAAGCACAAGGTTTCGCGCGGGCTGGGGTATGTGGTGTCGGCGGTTCTGACGGGATTTGTGGTGACGTCGCTGGTGCTGTTGGTGCGGGCGCTTCCGGGGCATAAGGAAGCGGCGGTTCCGTTGCTGGCGTCGGCGGTGGCGTTGTGGTTTTCGAATATTTTGACGTTTGCGTTGTGGTATTGGCGGTTGGACGGCGGGGGACCGATTGGGCGGGATTTGAGGCCGGGGCATACGGAGGGGGCGTTTCTTTTTCCGCAGATGACATTGCCGAAGCAGTTTGTGGGGTGGTCGCCGCGGTTCGTGGATTATTTATTTGTGGCGTTCAATACGGCGACGGCGTTTTCACCGACGGATGTGCCCATATTGAGCCGATGGGCGAAGGTGCTGGTGATGTTGGAGGCGGGTATTTCTCTGACGATTGTGGCGATTCTGGTGGGGCGGGCGATTAATGCGATGTGACGTTTTATAAAAAAAGCAGACGCCGCGGGGAGCGGCGTCTGCTGGGGTTGTTGAGAGGGGGAGGAGAGGTTAGCCTTCGGTGGCTTCTTCGGCGTTTTCGGTGGGTTGAGCGGCCTCGGCGGTGGCGGCGGCTTCGGCTTCCTTTTTGTCGCGGACGATCCAGACCTTGACGTCGGCCTTGAGGTCGGCGGCGAGGTGGACGGCGACGGTGTAGGTGTCGATGCGGCGGAGGGGTTCGTCGAGCTTGACGTCGTCGGCTCGACGGCGTGGCCGAGCTTTTGGAGTTCTTCGGCGATGTCGCGTTTGCTGACGGAGCCGAAGAGGTGGCCTTCGTCGTTGGCGTTGCGGATGAGGGTGACTTCGACGCCCTGGAGGGTGGCGACGAGTTTTTCCTTCTCTTCGCGGAGGAGTTTCTGCTTGGCTTCATATTCCTTGCGGGCGGCTTCGAGGCGTTTGATGTTGCCATCGGTGGGCTGGATGGCGAGGCCCTTGGGGAGGAGGTAGTTGCGGGCGAAGCCGTCGGAGACGTCGATGACTTCGCCGACGATGCCGGTGCGTTCGATGGTTTGGGTGAGGAGGACTTTCATGGTGGACCTTTCAGGCACGCCTATAGTAAATGAACCCTCGATGTGTCCCGCATCGCATTGGTGTTGGGCGTGCCTGGCGATGCGTTCGCACGGACGAGGGCGAGGGTCTTGCGAAACATCGCAAGGCTGAGGGTTCAGAACGGGATGTCGTCGTCCCTCAGGGGGGGGCGTCGTCTTCGGGGATGGAGTCGGGGGCGTCGTAGTTGGGTGCGGCGGCGGGGGCGGGGCGTCCGGCGGCGGGGACGGGGTCGTGCTGCGGGGCGCTAGCGATTGGGTTGTTGGCGTGGTGGGCTGGTGGGTTCGCCGCCGTATTCGGGCATTGCGGCCTCGGCGTTGAGCATCCGCCGCCGCCGTCCATGGCCGCCGCTGCTGCGGTTGAGGAACTGGAAGTTCTCGACGATGACGCGCATCTTGGAGCGTTTGGTGCCGTCCTGGGCTTCCCATTGGTCGAGCTTGAGGCGTCCTTCGACGAAGAGGGGGTCGCCTTTCTTTTTGTACTTGGAGAGGATTTCGGCGGTTTTGCCGAAGCAGGAGCAGTCGACGAAGGTGGTTTCTTCTTTTTTGACGCCGTCCTGGCCGGTCCAGGTGCGATTGATGGCGAGGCCGAAGTCGCAGACGGCGGTCTGGTTGGGCATGTATTTGAGTTCGGGGTCGCGGGTGATGTTGCCCATGAGCATGACTTTGTTGAGGTTGGCCATGAGAGACTCCTTTTGATAGCTAAGCCGAGCGCGATAAACGAGGAGAGTGCCGGCGAAATCAGCGTGATGAAGCAAGTAGACGTCAGACGGACAGCATGTTCTTAGGCTTTGTCCATGAGTTCTTCGGGGACTTCTTCTTCGATGGCAGCGGCGGGGCCGCGGGCGCCGTCGGCGGCCATCGCGGGGGTTGAAGGAGCCGGCGCGACGGAAGGCGCGGGTGTCGTGTTCATCGGCGACGGGCTGCTGGGGCTGCATGGCTTCGATGTCCTTGAGGGCGAGATGGTCGGCCTTGAGGACGAGGCAGCGGAGGATATTTTCGGAGAGTTGGACGTCGCGTTCGATGCCGGCGATTTTGGGTCCTTCGCACTTGAAGAATGCGAGGATGTAGACGCCGCGTTTTTGGCCGCCGATTTCGTAGGCGAGGCGGCGTTCGTCCCACTTGCGGACGTGGAGGATTTCGGCGTTGGCGCGGTGGAGGATGTGCTCCACTTCGCCTTTCGCGGTTTCCCACGAGCCGGTGGCGTAGGAGGCGTTGAGGAGGAAGAGGGCTTCGTACTGACGGGTATGGGCGGCCATGGATGGCACTCCAAATCGGCCGATGCAGCGAGCAACGCGACAGGCGTCACCATGGGATTCACTGCGAGCCGTGGGGGCAAAGATCGGAGAGTATACGGGAAGAGGGGGGGTGTGGGCAAGGTTTGAGTCTTGAGGTGTGTTGTACCGAAGTAGAATTGTCACCCCATAGCCGAAGTAGAAGTGTCACTGCCGTCGCCGGGGTATACCGGCGGGATGGATACACTTTTTATGTCGTCAAAGGAACGTGTGCGGCTGGAAGCAATGAGCCGGGTGAAGCGTGGCGAGTGGACGGTGGTGGAGGCGGCGGAGTGGATGGCCGTCTCGCTGCGTCAGGCGCGGCGTGTATGGAAGCGGTTTAAGGCCCGCGGCGATGGCGGACTGACTCACCGTCTGCGTGGGCGGGTGAGCAACCATCGGTTGCCCGAGGAACTGCGCGACCGGATCGTGCGGCGGCACCAGTTACTTTACCGGGACTTTGGTCCGACGCTGGCCTGCGAGAAGCTTGCCGAGGAAGGCCTTGTGGTGAGCCCCGACACGCTGACGGGGATTCTCAAGGAGCGGCACCTGTGGAAGCCGATGCGTCGCCGCTCCAAGCATCGCCAGCGGCGGGAACGCCGGAAGAACTTCGGGGCGATGATTCAGATGGACGGCTCGCATCACGACTGGTTTGAGGGCCGCGATAAAGACGGCCCGTATCGTGTGCTGATGGTGATGGTGGACGATGCGACGGGCAAGACTTACGCCCGGTTTTACTCAGCCGAAACGACCGAGGCGGCCTTCGATGTTTTTGGCCGGTGGGTGAAAGCGCATGGGGTTCCGCGCAGCGTGTATGTGGATCGCCACGGGATTTACCGGGATCAGGAGCATCCGGAGAAGCCTACGCAGTTTGGTCGGGCGATGAAGGAGTTGAACGTGGAATTGATTCAGGCGAGGAGTCCGCAGGCCAAGGGGCGTGTGGAGAGAAAGCACCGGGTGTTCCAGGATCGGCTGGTCAAGGAACTCCGGCTGCGTGGCATCTCGGACATGGAGCAGGCCAACGCGCTTCTGGACAAGACGCTGTTGCCGGAGTTGAACCGGCGTTTTTCCGTGAAGGCGGTCCGGGAGGCGGATGTACATCGGAAGGCACCCCAGGGGATCGCGGAGATTCTGTGCGTGCAAGAGGAGCGTGTGGTGGGTCAGGACTGGTGTGTCCGGTGGAGGAACCGGTGGCTACAGATCGAATCACAACAAGAGGATGCGGTGGGCCTTGCGGGCAGGAAGGTGACGGTCCGGCAGTTAGGCGATGGAACGCTGCGGATCCAACGCGGCGGGCAACGCCTGAGTTGCCGGGAACTGGCAAGCCGCCCCACGCCGGCGGTGAAAACTCGACCCATGCCAATGCAGGTCAACAATCGGAGATATCGGCCCGGCCCGGACCATCCGTTCAACCGAGAGGCCAGGGCCATCCAAGCGTCGCGGGCAAGGGCCGCCGCGGCCTCCTCCCCCACCCCCCCCGCCCCGGCCGCGGCGGCCCTTGCCCGCGTGAGATCAGCATGAACAGGTGACAATTCTACTTCCGTTAAGAGGGTGACAGTTCTACTTCTTTACAACAGTTTGAGTCTTGAGGTGTGAGTCTTGAGGTGTGAGTCTTGAGGTGTGAGTCTTGAGGTTTGGGTCTTGAGGTTTGGGTCTTGAGGTTTGGGGGGTTGGGGGGTTGGGGGTGAATGGTGGGTGCTATAAGGGGAGGGTGCGTCCGTTGTGCGTACGGGATTGTGGGGTGAAGGTTGTAAGTGTTTTTTTTGATGTGGGTTGTGATTTTTTTAGGGGTGTAAAATTTGTGGTGAGAGGGTTGTGCTGGGCGCACAGGTTGGGGGGATGGGGCGGTGAGGGGTGGTGCCCGCGCCATCTGTGGATGGCGGGCGTTGGATGGGGGGGGCGAGTATTTTTAGGGCGGGGTGTTTTGTCCTAAATAGGGGAGGGGGTTTCACCGATGTGGACAGTAGTATGAATAAAACCAGCACATTTAAGCGGCGCCGATGCCGGGGCACGGCGATGGTGTTGATTATCATTATTTCGGTCGTGCTGACCGGACTGGTGATGACGATCACGTGGTCGGCGGGGTTGCAGTCGCAGGCGGCTCGGGGGAGCCTGTCGCTGGATCAGGCGACGATGGCGGCGGAGTCTGCGGGGCAGGTCGCGGTGTGGCAGTTCAAACAAAATAATGGGTGGCTGCAGGCAACGGCTCCGAACCCCCTTCCGACACTGACAATTGGGTCCAATACATTCACTTACGCGACCACGTGTACAGAGGCGGGGGCAGTCGCGACGCTTTATTGGCCTTTTAAGGAAGGTTCAGGGCAGACGACGGCGGACATGTCCTCGCACAACAACACGGGGACGCTGATTGGCGGGGTGAGTTGGGTGCCGGGTCGGTTTGGGAATGCGTTACTGTTTGATGGTTCGACAGGGTATGTGGATGCGGGGAACGATCCTTCCACGAATATCACGGGGAGCCTGTCAATGTCCGCGTGGGTAAGAATGAATTCGGCAGCACAGGATCAAAAAGTAGGGGGTAATCAGGATAACATTACGGGCGGCTATAAAATGGCTATTTTCGGCCAGAGGGTCGAATTTGAGCTTCACGATATTAACAATCATGGGACCAGCAACCGCAATGTCGCGGGCGGCACGATTATGGCTACGGGCGTGTGGTATCACCTTGCGGGTGTGTACGACGGCACTGCTGGGACTATCTCGACATACGTTGATGGCGTACTTGATCGTCAGGTTTCGGGTGTCCCGACTAGCGCCCTTGCCTCCACGGCGGGCCATTTTCAGATGGGCCGGGAACCTTGGGTGAGAGGTGGCAATAATCGGTATTTCGATGGGACCATGGATGACGTGCGTGTTTACAATCGGGCGCTAACGGCGAAGGAAGTGCAAACGCTAGCAAACACGTCGGTGCATATCCATACGATCGTTGCGCAAAAAACCCAACGGCGACGCCGGCATCGGCGGTGGTGGATTTTTTGTGTTCGGCTCCCGCGCCGCTTCCGCCGACCGCCCCGGCACTGACGGTTGGCGGGGCATTGTCGATGGCGAATCTTGACGTATCGGGAGATGTGCAAGGCGACGCGGCGGTGACGATCAATGGTGCCACCACTGTGAATGGAGCTTTCACGTATGGCACGAGCTTTACGGATTCGGGAAGCAACCTGACACTCACCAATCAAGGGAAGACCGGCACGCCGGTGCATCAGGCCGGGTCTTTGCCGACGATTGATTATGCATCGATCAAAGCCCTGGCGGTATCGACATTTACCGGGGGGGCAAATCAGCGTTTCGCTTTCAATCACGTTAACAACGGGGTTGATGTCTTCGTTGTGAATGGCGATTGCACAGACCCGAAAATTGACACGAGCACGACGGGCGGCACGATTTTGTTCACGGGGAATCTCACGATCACCAAGAGTGCCACCTGGGGCTGCGGGCCTTCCCGCGTATGTGATCGTTCAAGGCAAGGTGACGCAGACCGCAGCGCTGACTTTGAACGGTGCGCCTCTATGTCGGGGGCAACTGGGTGCATGATGACGCGACCATTACCGGGGACATTTGCATTGGGGGGAGCGTGACGGATAACAGTTCCAACGGGTCGACTTTCATCGGTTCTTCGATTCCGTGGTTTGATCCGCCGTCATCGTCCCCGCCGATTCCGCAGAATATTTTTTATGCCGCGTATGAGGGATCGACCCCATGAAGTGCCGCTCAAGACGCAGTATTTTTCGCCGCAGTGACTCCGGTTTTAGTCTGCTTGAGGTGATGGTGGTGCTGGTCGTGCTGTCGATCGTAGGGGTCGGGGTGAGCGTGGGAATGCAGACAGCGGTGGCGACGCCGGAGGTGACCGACAGGGCGCTGGCGATCTCGACGGAATTGACGAGCGAGATGGAGAATTGGCGAGCGGTGTCATTCGGTGGCGCGCCTTGGCCAAGCACATTGCCTTACAGCGTATCGAATAATATTCAGCTCAAGGTTGGCGGACAGCGGATCGTGTACGGCCGCACGACGAGCATTGCGCAGTGGGATCCAAATAATCTGGCCAGCAATGCGAGCCCGCAGGCGGACTTTGTGCGCATCCAGATCACGATTAATGGCCAATCCATGATCCTCTTTTTGACCAAGCCGGTTTGATTTTCACCCATGGAGCCTCCATGTCCGGTACCACAGATGCGATCCGTTTTACTACTCGCTTGAAAGCGTCGCGGCGAGCGTTCACGCTGATTGAAATCATCACGGCGTTGACGATCATCACGGTGTTGAGCACGGCGGTATGCACGATGCTGTTTGGTGCGCTCAATGGGGACCGGTTTCTGCGATCCACGAATGCGGCGCAGTGTGAAATCGAACTTGCGATGCGTCGGATCACGAACAATATTCGCGAAGGGCAGGCCGAAACCATGACGGTTGGGACGTCAACCATCACCACGCTGACGCAAGCAGACGTTGTGAACGGCTATCCCAGCGGGGCTACGGTTACCTATGCGCTTCAGGCGGAATCCGGTGAATGTGGGGCAGCAGATGCTGGTGGAGACGGATCAGCGATTTGGGACGAACACGCTGGTTCACAATGTGACGACGTTCACGACGGCGGCGGTGGCGGGGGTTACGGACCTTTATCAGATTGATATTGTGGTGGGGAGCCCGATGCCGGAGGAACGGCATTTTAAGGTGTTTAATAGGAATTGAGGGAGGAGGGGTTTGTCGATTTTTTGGGTGGGAGGGGGGGCGGTTAGCGGGCTGTGATATATGAATTTGTGGGGGAAGTAAATATGTCGCCGCGTTGCGGCGGCGCTGAAATGGGGCGGCATGACCCGCAATTTTAAGTGACTTGGCCCGTGAGTGAATGTGGCCCGCTTGGCTCGTTTGGCCCGCTAGTATTCGCCGTTGGTGTTGAGTTTGACGACGAAGAAGATGAGGCCGATGGAGACGAGAAGGCCGGGGAGTTTTAGTTCGATCATGTGGTAGGCGAAGTAGGGGTAGAGGAAGTAAGCGATGCCAGCGAGGATGCAGAGGAACGGCCAGCCGAAGGCGCGGGTCCAGCCGGGGAGCATGAGGACACCGGGATATTTGCGAGTTTGCCAGACGGTGTCGGCGATGATGGGGGATGTGCAGAAGGGGCAGGCGTCGGCGTCGATGGGGACGTAATCGAACGGGCACTTGCAGCCGGGGCAGCGGCAGTGGAGGAATGTTTGCTCTTTTTCAGTGGTCATTTCGGGGGAGATTATAACGGGGGAGGCGGGGAGTGGGGAGAGAAATATTTGCGAAATATGGTGTAGCGATATTTGGAGAGATTTTGCGGAGTGGGTTTGGTTGGGTTGGATTTGGGGGCGTATCCCGGGTGAACCCAGTCTTATCTACACAAGTCAGGCACTATTGTCGCAGCGTGGGGAGAGTCCAAGGGCCTGAGCCACTAATTCCCGCAATGCGTCGACCTGGGTATGCTCCATCAAGGCGAGCATGGGCAGCAAAATGCCCAGCCCCGCCAGCAGCGCGGGTTCGGTGAACCCTTTGCCCGGCTTTTTCTTTGTCCCGCGCACCATCTGCCGGCCGCTGAGTCGCACCAGAATACCGCGCAATTCCTCGGCTTTGGGGTCCTGTTCACGCGCCAGTTGCCACACCAGCGTGACGGACATCGCGCAGACCAGCAGTCGCTTGAGCACTCCCGGCGCGCACTGCTGCCGCCACTGTTCCACCTGTACGCCCGCGCCTTTGAGTAATTTGTGATACGTCTCGATTCTCCATCGCCAGTAGTACCATCGCGCCACCACCCTCGCCGGCACGTGGTCCTCCAGGTTCGTCAAGAGCAGCCATCGCGTCAGCAGTTTGCCCGAAGCGTTACGCACCTCGCTGACCACCAGCCGCAGCGTCAACAGCGGCCCGGGCACATACTTGTGCCGCTTCTTGCGAACACCGCCTTTGACCGACACCCGGTTCTGCATGCCGGACGATGCAGCGTCACCTGCGTCTGGGCCACGCACTGCATGCCCCATTGGCCTTTGATCTCCACTTCCCCCGCCTCGGTAAACAGTTGGCGATGGTGCAGTTCCTCCACCACCTGGGCGATTCGCTTCTCCGATCCTTCCTGTAGTACGTAGCGCGGGGCGTTGGCGCGCACGAGAAAGCGATGGCCATCCTGCGACCACTGCCGCAGATGTGCCACCGAGTCGGCTTCGCGATCAATCATGAACACGGGGGTCTTGCCGCCGAGTTTCAGGCCCGCCACGTGCCGGAACGCCGGAACCAGACGATCCAGCCGGAAGAACAACTCCTGGCGTCCCGGCCCAAACGTCCCGTCCACGCCGCCGGCATGACGCACCTGAAGCGCTACGGGACCCAGCGGCTGGCCGCCCGTGTCCGAGAGCGCCAGAACGCTGAAAAGCTCGTACCCCTTGGCCTGGGCAGCTTCGCCGGCGGTGGTGCTGTATTCGGTGCGATCAGCCTTGGCGGAATGATGCGCGTAAGACAAGAACGACCAGTCGCAGGGCAGGAGTACATGGTTCTGGCAGCTTTGTCGCGCGGCCTGATCCACATGCGCGATCAGCGGCGCCGCCAACTGCGCCGGCGTCACGGCATCATTGGCGTAAAATCGCCACGCTCCTGGGTGGCGGCAAACGCCGACGACAACGACGGCATACCCCCGACTCCCGCCGCCAATGGGCTTTTGGATGAAAGTTGGGACATCACCAGTCGATGATACCGGCGATCCAGCCGACGGCTCCGCCTGCGGTAAATGAAATCCATGCACCTTCCTATCGGATTACCAAGCCTCACTTGTGTAGATAAGACTGCACTACCGTCCGGGGCAAGCTTATCGATAGCGAAGTTCTTCGCCCGCTGAAGGCAGACTGCCCGCCAAATATATTTGAGTGCAATACTCCCAACGCCCAGTCCTACGACCGCCACCAGAATAATTATCAAATACTTTGGTTTCATCTGCGCCTGCAACTTATCTCTCAAGATTCTACTACAAACATTCCAGAACTTCGCCGGGTGCCATGCTTCTGGCCCAATCTCGGGGCCAGAAGCATGCCTCATGTGCCCTCGCCAACCCATTGCATCCCCTCGCCCCCGACTCCACGGAAGACGTCATCCGTCGCCGCAGGCGCCATTCGCCACTGAAAAAACATTGGTACCGCGACCATTAGGGAGCGCACCGGGATAATCGCACAGACACAACGGTCGATATCTCACGCTTCTCTCGCCAGCACGAGATAGCTTATTTACAATTCGCCCGATTGTTTCCATACGTCATTCCCTCCGCGCTCCCTCACGGTCGCGGTACCAGAGCATTGCACCCTCGCGAGAAATTTTGTGTCCGAGCCCCTCGCCTACTTCATCTCTTTCCGCACCTACGGCACGTGGCTGCACGGCGATCCGCGCAGGCGCTGTTGACGCAGATCACAATACCTTCGGACAGCCCTTCGTCGAACCCAACGAAGCCAAACTTTTCAGCGAACGGGAACGCATGGCCGGCCCGCCTGTCGCACTCACTTCTGAGCAGCGTGAAGTTGTCACAAGGACAATTATCGAAATCGTGCAGCATCGCCGTTGGCTGGTCCATGCGTTAAACGTTCGCACCAATCACATACACGCGGTCATCTCCGCAGCCAATACCACTCCCGAAAAAGTGATGAACGATTTCAAAGCATGGTCGACGCGACGCCTCCGCGAAGCCCATCTCCTGGCCGCAGCACAAAACTCTGGTCCCGCCACGGGAGCACCCCACACCTGTACGATGAAACCGCGTTACTCTCCGCCATCCATTACGTTGCCAATCTGCAATAGCGGGCATATCGACATGACCTCTGGTACCGCGACCGTGAGGGAGCGCAGTCGGGGGCGTCGGCAAGAGACAATCACGCGATGAAAAGTCACGCGACATCGATCACCCCCTCTCCCCAAGACACCACATCAGAGCTCCCTCACGGTCGCGGTACCAGACCTCAGTCTGTCCGCGAAGCGTCCTCCTGTATAATGTCACACCATGTGCAGTGAAAAAACATTCTTCGACATCCTCATCATCGGCGGCGGCCACGCCGGCGCAGAAGCCGCCTACGCCGCCTCCCACATCCTTCCCAACGGCAAAATCGCCATGGTCACCATGGACCCCCTCGCCATCGGTCGAATGTCCTGCAACCCCGCCATTGGAGGCCTCGCCAAAGGCCAAATCGTCCGAGAAATCGACGCCCTCGGCGGACTCATGGGCCTCGCCATCGACGCCACCGGCATCCAATTCCGAATGCTCAACCGCTCCAAAGGCCCCGCCGTCCAATCCCCCCGTGCTCAAGCCGACAAATACCAATACGCCGCCAAAGTCCAACAACTCCTCACCCAAAACTGTCCCAACCTCACCATCATCACCGGCATCGTCGACCGCCTCCTCACCGACGGTCCAACCACCCCCCAAGCCCACCTATCGCAATCCCTGGGCCTTCGCCCCCACATCACCGGCATTACCCTCGAAGACGGCCGCACCCTCCTCACACCCGCCGTCATCGTCACCACAGGCACCTTCCTCAGCGCCCTCATGCACACCGGCGAAAAAAAAACCGAAGGCGGACGCGTCAACGAACAATCCGCTCGCGGAATGTCCGCCACCCTCCGCAACCTCGGCTTCGATCTCGGCCGCCTCAAAACCGGTACCCCACCACGCCTGGACGCCCATACCATCGACTTCTCCGCCCTCGAAACCCAGCCCGGCGACGAGCACCCCACCCCCTTCTCCGACCTCACCCTCCCCACCCACTTCCCCGCGCTCCCGCAACTCCCCATGCACATCACCCACACCAACCCCCGCGTCCATCAACTCATCCGCGACAACCTCCACCGCGCCCCCATGTACTCCGGCCAAATCTCCTCCCGCGGCCCACGCTACTGCCCCTCCATCGAAGACAAAATCGTCCGCTTCGCCGACAAGGAATCTCATCAAATCTTCCTCGAACCCGAAGGCCTCAAAACCAACGAAATCTACTGCAACGGCATCTCCACCAGCCTCCCCGAAGATGTCCAGATCGAAATCATCCATTCCATCAAAGGCCTCGAAAAAGCAAAAATCCTCCGCTGGGGCTACGCCGTCGAATACGATTTTTCTCCCACCCATCAGGTCGATGCAACCCTCGAAACTCGCCTCGTCGAAGGCCTCTATTTCGCCGGCCAAATCAACGGAACCAGCGGCTACGAGGAAGCCGCCGGACAGGGCCTCATCGCCGGAATCAACGCCGCCCGAAAGGCACAGGGTGCTGATCGCTTCATACTCAAACGCGACCAGGCCTACATCGGCGTCATGATCGACGACCTCATCACCAAAACCCCCACCGAGCCCTACCGAATGTTCACCAGCCGCGCCGAATTTCGCCTCACGCTCCGCGCTGACAACGCCGACCAGCGACTCACCCCCCTCGGTGAAACGCTCGGCCTCACCACAGCCCCTCGCACACAAAAACTCGCCCACAAACTCGCCGCAATGAATCGCGCCCTCAACATCCTGCGAACCGCACGACTCCAAATCGACGGCAACGGCGTTACCGCCTACGACTACCTCCGACGCCCCGAAGTCACCGTCGAATCTCTCCGGAACCACGCAACCACAATCGAAGAACTATTCACCCATCCGGAACTCGCCGCGGTGCTCCCCCAGGTCGAAATCGAAGCAAAATACGCCGGATACATTCGCCGCGAAAAAGAAACCGCCACTCGAATGCACGCCCTCGAAGACAAAATGATCCCCACCAATTTCAACTTCGCCCAAATCACCGAACTCCGTAAAGAAGCCCAACAGAGTCTCTTGAAATTCCGCCCCCAAACCATCGGTCAGGCCAGCCGCCTCGAAGGCATGACCCCCAACGACCTCACCATCCTCATGATCTACCTCACCGGAAAAGCCAAACCTCACGCACAATAGTCACACTGTGACCACGCGATCCAACCGCCCGCCAAAATGCGTGGCGAGTTCATATCCAATCGTCCCCATCGCATCCGCCATTCGATCCAGCGAATTACTCTTCGCTGGATCCTCAGAAATCAGCGTCACCTCATCGCCCACCCGTGCGGACGGAACCTCCGTGACATCCACGATGATCTGATCCATCGACACTCGCCCCACCAACGGCACATCCACATTCCCCAACTGCCCCACCCCTCGATTCGAAAGGCCCCGCGGATACCCATCCGCATAACCCACAGGCACAATGCCCAGCCGCGAGTCCCGCGCCGTCACAAAACTATGCCCATACCCCACCCCCGTATGTGCTGGCCGATCATGAATCGCTAGTATCCGTGCGGTCACCCGCGCAATCGGCAGAAGCCCCTCCATGCGATTCGCAGTCGACGGCTGCAGCCCATAAAGCGCAATGCCCACCCGCACCATATCGAAAGGCTCATCCGAAATGTTCGACACATTCCAGCACCCACCACTATTTTGCAGATGAATCAACAACTCCGGCTGCTTTTCCTTGAGCGGATCGGTCACGCTTCGCAATATCCGCATTTCCTGTTCCAGCGTCGCGTGCCCCCCGACATCCCCATGCGAAAGATGCGAAAAAAGCCCCTCCACACGCAGGTTCGGCAAGCTCTGAATCTCCGCAACGAGCGTCGCCACCCCGCTCGGCTCCACCCCCACCCGCGTAAGACCGGTATCAATTTGCACATGCACGTTCAATGGCCAACGCACACCCGCATCGCGGAGTGCCGCCGAGAGCTGCCGCGCCGACCCCGCATCCGTGACATTCAATCGCATTCCCACATGCAGGTTTTTCGGCACTCCCCCCGAACCATTCATCACCACCGGTGCCAGAACCAGAACCTTCAATCCGGAAAAATCCGCCAGCGCCGCGGCCTCTTCCAGCGAATACACGCACACCCATTCCACATGTTCCGATTGAAGCAGCGGCACAATCTGCGAGACGCCATGCCCATACGCATTCGCCTTGATCGTCGCGCATAACCGAGTCCTGTCGCCAATGCGTTCGCGCATCACCCGCAGGTTATGCTGAAAACGAGAGCGAGAAAGTTGGAGTGTTCCACTTTGCGGAATCATCGAATGCTTTCAAAGTCGCGGCCACTCAATGTATCGGCCATCACCTGCCGGCGTCGGTAATCATCGAAAACGGCTCCGTCGCCCGGCGAAGACGATCCGCAATCGCCACCCACAAGCCCTCCGTGCTCTCTGGCATCAGCACAAGAATGACCGCCGGCTTTTTTTGATCCATCTCGCGCAGTGCCGCATACATCGCCTGCGCGTACTCACCCGCATTCCATGGCATTCGAATCGTCTCAGCCGGTGCCGCCAGAAAAATGGACTCCACGCACGAAAGCAATCCCACGCGGCCGCCACCACCACCGGCAGCCACCCATTTTTCAACCATGGGCCACTCCTGCCGCTCAAACCGAAACGCCGGCGTCCGTGGTGCATAATGACGACTGTGCATCCCCGGGCTTGCCGCGGATTCCATCACATCGACGACCGTCGCCTGAACATCTCGAACCTCCCCGATCACCTCACGCAACATTTCCACCGTGATCGCACCCGGTCGCAAAATCGTCGGCACATCACCCGTGACGTCAATCACCGTCGACTCAAGCCCGATCTCACAAGCACCCCCATCCACGATCAGCGGGATTCGCCCCGCAAGCTCCGCGAGCACATGCCCCGCCGTCGTCGGACTCGTGAATCCCGACCGATTGGCCGACGGTGCCGCTATCGGCCCATCAAACGCCCGCAACAACGCCTGCGCCACCGGATGACGCGGACAACGCACCGCCACCGTCAAACGCCCCGCCGACACCATCTCCGAAATCCCCGGCCCACGCTCCAATATCATCGTCAACGGCCCAGGCCAAAACGCCTCATTCAACTGCCCCGCCACCCCATGCCACCCCTTCACACAAGCCCGCGCCCCGCCTCATCCGCCACATGCACAATCAACGGATTCCCACTCGGCCGCCCCTTCGCCTCATAAATCTTCCGCACCGCCTCCCCACGACGAGCATCCGCCCCCAACCCATAAACCGTCTCCGTCGGAAACGCCACAACCTCTCCCGCCCGCCAATACTCCACGGCTGCCCTCACCCCCGCTTCCCCCGACAACTCCATGTGTGTCCTGCATCCTGTCATCGCCATTCCTTCATAACTGTCCGCCCGTCTCTATCAACTCTTCGCCTGCATCTACTCGCATGGCGAGGATCTCATACGCCCGCAGCAGATAGTGCCGCGCGATAAAGCTTGCTCCCACGTACGGAACATACAGGATCGCACCACATAAAACCGCGACCCCAAAAAAAGCATCTGAGAGGCATCCCGCAACCACCGCTTCAAACACCATCAGAAGCAAACATGCCAGGCCTTCTAACGCATGCCATGCCCAAATTGCCCGGTCATACGGTTTACTGTTATCCCGAGGCTTCATTCGCGGCCGCTGGGCCGAACTCAACGCCAGGTTGAAGACTGCCGCTACATAGGGAATAAACACGGGCAACAACTGTAGTTCTTGGTTCCGTGGCCAAAACACGTGCAACAACGGCGTCAGCGCAGCCAGAACCACCGGCAGAACCAGACGACCGAAAATCCATGAACGGGCAAACATGACGTGGGCAGTTTACCACCCCACGATGCTATATCCCCCATCCACATAAATCGTCTCCCCCGTCACCCCCGTCGACAAGTTCGACGCCAGCCACAACGCCGTCTTCCCCACATGCGCCGCCGCGTCATCCGCGTTCCACGGCAACGGCGCTTTCTCCGTGTAATGCGCCATCATCTTGTCGATATCGCCGATCCCCCGCGCCGCCATCGTTTTAATCGCGCCCGCCGAAATCGCGTTCACCCGGATGTGCTTCTCATGACGACCCATCTCCGCCGCAAGATACCGCACCGTACACTCCAGCGCCGCCTTCGCCACCGCCATCACGTTGTACATCGGGATATATTTTTCCGCGCCCAGGTAGCTCATCGTGATGATACTTCCATCCGCATTCATCAACGGCTGCGCCAACCGCGACATCGCCAGCAGCGAATACGCCGAGATATCCAGCGCCGTCCGCCACTGCTCCCGCGTCGTTTGAAGAAACGGATTATGCAACGCCTCCGCCGGCGCAAAAGCCAGCGAATGCACCAGGATATCAAACGTCCCCCACTCTTCCCCCGCCTTCTTAAACGCGGAGTCAAGATCCTCGTCTTTGCTCACATCGCACGGTGCCAGAAACTTCGGCCTGAACTTTTCCACCGCCTTCACGACACGCCGTTCAATCTTCTCCGCCGGAAGATGCGAAAACGCCAGCTCGCACCCCTGCGCATGCAACTCCTGCGCAATGTGATAGCCAATGGAATATTCGTTCAAGACCCCAAAGATGAATGCTTTTTTACCGATAAGGATGGACATGATGCGTCTCGCAGTAAGTGTGGAAAGATGGGTTATGATTCCAGTTCCGTGTTGAAGCCGACAGGCTTTTTAGGTGGATCATCCTCGGGTGGGTCCATAAGCGCGCGAATGGCATCGAATACCACCTCAAACTGACCATCGTATTTTCGTTCGAGCGTTTCGATTTTCCGCGCCAGTTCAACGTGGGACAGCGAGAACTGACGCAGTTGAATAAAAGCTCGAACGACTTCGATGCTCATGCGAATTGCGCGTTGACTCCGCAGCAAATTCGCCGCCATCACCGCACCATGTTCAAATGGCTGACGCCAAACGCCGCGGCGTTGCGGCCGCAGCAAATTCGCCGCCATCACCGCACCATGTTCCGTAAACACCAATGGCAACTTTCGTTTTCCGCCCCACGAACTTGAAGTCACAATTTGTGACTTCAAGATTTTGAACTCGGACGCGGTGAGTCTAAACATGAAATCGCGTGGAAAGCGGCTCAAATTTCGCTGAATCGCCTGGTTAAAAACCTTGGTTGTGCTCCGTAAATACTTGCAAGATCCGAATCCAAAACGACACGCTGCCCGCGAATTTCATGAATGTAATCGCGAACTTTACCTCGTTTTTTTAGAGACAATGCTTTTGTCATTCTTCGTCCTGTCGCATCCTCACTTCGGATAATCCCCCCGCAGCAGCCGTATCGTCGACGCCCGCTCCGGATTCCGAAACACCGCCGCCCCCGCCACCAGCACATCCGCGCCCGCCTCCAGCGCCTGATGCGCCGTCCGAATCCCAATCCCACCATCAATTTCCAACCGCTGATGCGGGCCCAATTCATGCCGCAGGAACCGCACCTTGCTCAGCACCTCCGGCATAAACGCCTGCCCCGTGAACCCCGGATGCACCGACATCACCAAAATCATATCCGCATGCGGAATCACCTCCGCAATCGCCTCCACCGGCGTTTGCGGATTCAAACTCACCCCCGCGCTACAACCCAAATCGTGAATCCGTTTCACCAAATCCACCGCCTGCTGACCGGGCGCCACTTCAATATGAAACGTCATGCTCCCCGCGCCCGCCTTGCAAAACGCCTCGATAAACTGTCCCGGATTCTTCACCATCAGGTGAACATCCTGCATCAGCCCGCAGGATCGCGCCAACGCCATCACAATGTCCGGCCCCATCGTCAGGTTCGGAACAAACTGCCCGTCCATGATGTCCACATGCAGCAGATCCGCCCCGCACTTCTCAATGTCCGCCGCTTCCGCCCCCAGCTTGCTGAAATCCGCCGCCAAAATCGACGGCGCAATCAACGGCAAATGCGGCGGATGCTGAAAAACATTGTCGCCCATCAATACCCGCCCGTGAAAAAAGACGTCCCATCAACACCAATATCTTCAACACCGCCAGCCGCTCGACCCATTCAACCATTCTACGCATTGTCGAGGATGTCGATACAAGGAAAGCCCTTGCCCTCAAGAAATTCCAAACTCGCGCCCCCGCCCGTCGACACATGGCTGACCTTTTCCGCCAACCCAAAATCCTCAATCGCCGCCGCCGAATCCCCCCCGCCAATGATCGTGACCGCGCCCTTCCCCGTCGCATCCGCCAACACCTCCGCAACCACCTTCGTCCCATTCACGAACGGCTTCTTCTCAAATACCCCCATCGGACCGTTCCACACAATCGTCTTCGCCGCGCTGATCTTGTCCGCGTACAACTTCGCCGTCCGCGGGCCAATATCAAACCCTTCCAACTCCTCCGGAATGTTCCCCTCCACAATCTGCGTCTTCGCATCATCCGTCATCGTCGCCGCCACCACCGTATCCACCGGCAATACAATTTTCCCATTCGACTTCTCGATCAAGCTCTTCGCCAACCCCACCTTGTCCTTCTCCGAAAGCGACTTGCCCACCGTCTTCCCCTGCGCAAGAAAGAACGTATACGCCATCGCCCCGCCAATCAAAATCGTGTCCGCCTTCGCCAGCAGATTCTCAATCACCGCGATCTTGTCCGAAACTTTCGCCCCACCCAGTATCGCAATGAAAGGCCGCTTCGGATGCTCCAACGCATCCCCCAGAAACTTCAGCTCCTTCTCAATTAAAAAGCCCGAAACCCGTTTCCCCGCGCCCAGCTTCTCCGGCACCCCAAACGTCGAAGCATGCTGCCGATGCGCCGTCCCAAACGCATCATTCACGTACAAATCGCCGAGCTGCGCAAGCTTCCCCGCAAACCCTGCATCATTCTTTTCCTCTTCCTTATGGAACCGGGTGTTTTCCAGCAACACCACATCCCCATCCTTCATCGCGGCAACCGTCTTCTCCGCCTCCGGCCCCACACAATCCGCCGCCAGCACCACCGGCTTGCCCAATAACTTCGCCAGAACATCCGCCGCCGGCTTCAACGAAAATTTCTTCTCCGGCCCCGCCTTCGGCCGCCCCAGATGGCTCATCAAAATTGCCTTACCCCCACGGTCGATAATACTCTTAATCGTCGGCAACGCCGACCGCACCCGCCGATCGTCCGTCACCTGCAAATTCTCATCCAACGGCACATTGAAATCGACCCGAACCAACACCCGCTTACCCTTCACATCCAACTGCGCAACCGTTTTCTTCGCCATTATGTTTCACCTTTTCATGAATTCCCCCCGCCTTGCACACGCTTTCGGAGGAAGAGACATGCTAGAGAAACCCCCAAATCCGGTCAACTCCCGCCGGCAAAAAGCCCACCTCAATCCCCCCCCACTTCCTTGCCTTAGCCCGTCCGAAAAGGCAAAAAAAAAAGACTACCCCCAATTTCCTGCTTGTATTTAATGCACCCCAATTAGATAATGTTGGGTGAGAAACGCAACGGCACCTGCGGGTGCATGGGAGGTGTTGGCGATAAGCAGCGGATTCAGCCCAGCCTGAATCACAGAAATACCGCACGACGGGTGCCTTGGATAAGAGTTGCTTCGGCTGTAGTACAACGGCCTGTTTATACGTTATAAAATTCCCCTACCGGAGGTGTATCCAACGCAGCGTGTGCGGTTTTTCTATTTTTGCATCCATGCAAACGCCCGCGTCTCCAACGACCGCGGGCGTTTGTGTTTCCATCTGCTTTACGACCACAAGCCACCAAACATCAGCGAGATGAAACGTCTCCCGCTCAACTCGGCGTCACCGGAGTTCACGCTTTTAGCGTGTTTTGACAACGATTCGCGCACGAATCGCCAAAAAATAGCCATATCCCATCCGCAACAAATGCAACACAAGATCGTTGAAGCCATTAGCGATCACCTTCTCACCTCTTTGATCGCCTCTTTTTCAAAGGACTTTTATGAATCGTGCGGCTCGGTTAGCGCTCGTTCTCGCATCTGTTTCCCTCCCTGCCTGCTCCCCTCACCCCTCCGACAAGGTTGCCGCGGAGGAAATAGCCGAGAGGACCCAGGTAAAACCGCTCCTCCCCACAATTCCCAATCGGACGTTCCGCCTCACCGATTTTGGCGGCGTGGGCGATGGCACGACACTGAATACAGCCGCCTTTGTAAAGGCAATTGCGGAGATACAAAAAGCTGGCGGCGGTCATCTGATCGTGCCCCGGGGAACGTTCCGTACGCTGCCCTTCACCTTGTGCAGCGGGCTGGATTTACATCTGGAGGAGGGATCGGTGATTGCCGCTCCCGATACCTTCGCCGCATATGGCCTGCCCAACCCGGAAACCCTCAAATCCCAGGACGACGTGACGGCTCGAGTCCGACTCCCCGCACCTCTGATTTCAGGCAAAGATCTCCACGATGTCGCGATCACCGGCACTGGAACCATCGATGGAAACGGCTCGATTTGGTGGCCGTGGTCGGAACGAGCCGCACGCGCCAAACGCATTGCCGAACAGCCGGCCGAACAAGTCACCCTCACCGGACGCTTGATTTATCCGCGCCCAAAAATGGTCGTCATCAACGGCTGCTCGCGCCTCCACGTGGACGGCGTCACCTTTCGCAATTCCCCCATGTTCCATTTTGTGCCAACCCACGTCTCCGATTTGCTCATCGAGCGAGCCAAATTTGAAGCGCCCGCAAATGCCCCCAACACCGATGCCATCGACCCCGGAAACTGCACCAATATGCTCATCCGTGATTGCGACATCAACGTCGGTGATGATGACGTTGCCATAAAGGGCGGCGGTAAACATCTTCTTATCGAAGATTGCCGCATCCGGCACGGTCATGGAATTTCCATCGGCTCCGGCACCGCCGACGGCGTCTCCGACATGCTCGTACGCCGCTGCACCTTCGACGGCGCGGACAACGGCATTCGAATCAAATCCATGCGCGGCGCGGGCGGACGCGTCGACAATATCCGCTACTCTGACATCACCATGAAAAATGTCGGCAACGCCATCGTGCTCGACCTGCAATACGTCGACAACAATCGTCCCAACTTCAAAGGCGATCCGCGAAAGGTGCCATCAATTCAAAACGTCGTAATCGAAAATGTCACCGTCGAGTCCGCAAAAAACGCCGGCAAGCTTGTCGGATTATGGGATAGTCCATTCAAGAACACCCTCATCCGCAATGTCCACATCCTGGCATCCAATGATTTCATCATGAAGGACGCCGGAGGAATCGTCATGGAAAACGTAACGACGAAAATCCAAAAGGGACTCGGGCCGGCACCCAGCACACCGATCGAGTAACAACGCTTTTACAACGCCGCCTCAGCCGCCGCCTGCGCGGCAAGTTCCTGCGTGAATTGCGGGTTATATCGGCTGTTCGGAACCGGCACTCGCTTGTTCTGCGTCGTCGGCCGACGCCCTATCACCAGCAGCGCAATACCAAACAAAATGAAATTGGCGATCAATATCCAAATCGATGGATGCTGCAAGTCTATCGCTTTTTCCAGATACACCACCAACCCCGTCACCAGCAGGGCGGCGAGCGACACCGGGATCATCCCGCGCCACGCAAGATTCATCAGCTGATCAAAACGAAACCGTGGCAGCGTCCACCGGATCCACATATAGAAGAACATGAACGCCACAACCTTGCCCCAAAATACCGTGAACTTGATCAGCACATCAATCCAGTTCCCCACCGCGGGCTGGTCCGCGTGATAGATCAGCTTGTCGATCCACGGAAGATGCCACCCGCCCAGGAACAACGCGATCATGACGGCCGAACCCGTAATCATCGACGCATACTCCGCCAGAAAAAACAACGCAAACTTCATCGACGAATACTCAGTGTGATAACCCCCGACCAGTTCCGATTCGCACTCCGCTAGATCGAACGGCGTACGATTGGCCTCCGCGAAAATCGCCGTCGTAAAAATAAACGCCGCCAGCGGATGCACAAAAATATTCCACTTCGGAATCAGCCCAAACCAATAATGAGCCTGCGATTCCGTCATCGTTTCAAGATTCAGCGTGCCCACCGTCAAAAGAACGCACATCAACGCAAGCGCGAGAGGCACCTCGTACGAAAGCATCTGCGCCGTCGCGCGAAGCCCGCCCAGGAACGAATATTTTGAACCCGACGCCCAGCCGCCCAGCACCACCCCATAAGTCGCCAGACCCGCCATCGCCACCACCACCAGCACCCCCACCGACGCATTCGATACCATGAACGGAAAGTCCGTCGGAAAACTCCACAACCCCAAAACAGACGACCCGCCCTTCAAAATACCCCCCCACGGAATCACCGCGAACCCCACCATCGCCGGCGTCAGGATCGCAATCGGCGCCAAAATAAACAAAAACTTGTCCGCGTTCAGCGGAATGAACTCTTCCTTCAAAATAAACTTCACCCCGTCCGCAATGGGCTGCAGCAAACCCTTTGGCCCCGTCCGGTTCGGCCCCACACGGTCCTGAATCCACGCCGCCGTCTTCCGCTCCAGAAGAATCAAGTACGAGATCAAGCCCAGCAGCATCTGCATGATGATCAGCGCGAGAACTACCTTGGCGACGAGAATGCCGATTGCGTTTCCATCCATGACGGTCAGACTCCGGTACGGGTTCGTCACTTCAGTGTAGCGGAACCTCCCGAAACCGTACAGCTTTCCCATGGAGAGTATCCTACTCACCCTTATAATCACCACCCACCCGGAGTTCGCGACCCGGAGTTCACGCTTCAGCGTGTTTTTTGCAATCCCAAATTCTACAACCCTAAAAAAATATACCCCTTCCTCCGAAAACACCAAAACCCCTGTACCCCGAACCCCACTCCCTGTACCCTTCACAAATATTTTGCAGGAGAATTGATCATGACCAAGCTCACGACCTCCCTCACCATTCTCGCCGCCCTCGTCCTTTCCGCTTGTGGGACCACCCCCAATCCCGGCAATTCCGTCGAGCGCGATGTCCTCCATCAGCGAGTGATCGCCTCCATGAACGATTTCCGCGCTGCCGACCCCTCCGTCCAACGATTCTTCCAAACCTCCCATGCCTATGCCGTGTTCCCCCGAATCATTACCGCGGCGGCCGGCGTCGGCGGTGCCCACGGCGATGGCGAAGTTTACGAAAATGGAAAATTCGTCGGTTACGCCGACCTCTCCCAAGGCTCCATCGGCGTCCAACTCGGCGGCCAACGCTACGGCGAAATCATCTTCTTCCAAAACGAGGGAAGCTTCGTCGATTTCAAATACTCTTCCACCGAATTCGACGCCCGCGCTACCGCCATCGCCGCCGCTCGCGGTACAGCCGCCACCGCCGACTATCGCCGAGGCGTCATCGTCTTTACCCTCCCCGAGTCCGGACTGATGGCACAAGCCGCTGTCGGCGGCCAAAAGTTTCGGTTCACCCCCGCCGCTGAACCCGTGCGCTGACCCACATCAAAACGCGAAAACAAACCCCACCGCCGCCATCACAAGACCGAATGCGACGTAGTAATTCCACGTCAGTTTTTCCCCAAGATACGTCCTTGCAAAAATACAGAACACCACCAGCGTGATCGCCTCCTGCATGATCTTCAATTGCCCCGCGGAAAGACCCCCCTGATTCCCCAGCCGGTTCGCCGGTACCTGAAACCAGTACTCGAAAAACGCAATCCCCCACGACACCAAAACCACAATCCACAACGGCGATTTCTCAAACTTCAGATGCCCGTACCACGCAACCGTCATGAACGCATTCGACACTATCAACAACCCCGTCGTCAAACACACTGTTTTCCACATCGTGCAGATTCCTGACAAGCGCCATATTCAAAGTCATGCCGCGATTGTATGAAACGCGGTCAAAACCCCCAACCTCGACTTGGCGCAAAACGAAACAAGGCAGAAATGAACCCCGAGGGTGCATTTCTGCCGTGCTGATTGCAGATGAGGCAATGCTTACTTCTTGACGCCCGCCGGCGAGATCGACGGCGTCGGCGCTGACGTCGGAATCTTAAACAATGCCGTGCAATTGCTGCACTTCACATTCTTCCCACGGGCCGTGTCCGGCACCACAAGAATGCTGCGGCACTTCAGGTTCGGACACATGATGCGGATGTTTTTCACAGGGGTCATCGCTGCTCTCCAAGTAAGGCAGGACACCCAATCGGTGACCCGCTCCTTGAAATATCGGCGCAAAACAAGCCTGGGTTTAGAACCAGCACTCCCTTTACCCAAACCCCGCTTTTCACAACCCTCCTTAACCCAAACCCCAATAAAAAAGGCCGACCCTCTCGGATCGGCCTCCTTAACTCTACCGTCTACTGTCTACCGTCTACCAACCCCCTCACTTGATAAACAGCATCTCCCGATACGTCGGCAGCGGCCACAAATCGTCCGCCACAATCGTCTCGAGCTTGTCGGCCAACGCCCGCACCGCGAGCATCGCCGGAAGGATCGCTTCCTTCGAGTGCTTCGCATGAGCCAACGCATCGCCTTCGCCCACGTGCTCCGTCGCATGAACCAGCATCGCGATCTTCTTCTGCAACTCGCCAATCGTCTTCGACAGATCGCTCAGCATCTGCTCCTGCTCGCCGAGGTGGGCGAGGTTGATCCCCGTCGCCTTCACCGCTGCGAGGCTGTGCGCCACTTCGCCCTGATAGCGAATCGCCGCCGGCAGAATGTACGTCTTCGCAATCGACGCCGTCAGCTGCGCTTCAATGTTCACCGTCTTCTTGTAGTTCTCAAGATAAATCTCATAACGGCTGTGAAGCTCGCGCTCGCTCAACACCTTGTACTTCCCAAACACTTCGACCGATTCCTTGCTGATCAGCGCCGGAACCGCCTCAACGGTGCTCTTGAAGTTCGGAAGCCCGCGCTTCTCCGCCTCCGCATGCCATGCTTCGCTGTACCCGTCGCCGTTGAACACCACCCGCTTATGCTGCTTGATGATCTCCGACAGCAAGGACTGCAAGGACTTGTTGAAATCCTTCCCACCCTTTGCGTCCGCTTCCAGCTTCGTCGCAATGTAATCCAGCGATTCCGCCACAATCGTGTTCAACGCCGTGTTCGGGCCCGCAACCGACTGCCCCGACGACACCGCGCGGAACTCAAACTTGTTCCCCGTAAACGCAAACGGAGACGTCCGGTTCCGGTCGCCCGCATCGCGCGACAACTTCGGCAGAACGCTCGTCCCAAGCTCCATGAACCCGCCCTTCTTCGTCGAACTCGGGGTTCCCTTCTCCAACTGCTCAATAATGTCATTGAGCTGGTCGCCAAGGTAAACCGAGATGATCGCCGGCGGTGCCTCATTCGCCCCCAGACGGTGATCGTTACCCGCTGACGCCACCGACATCCGAAGCAGACCCGCATACTTATCCACGGCCCGAATCACCGCCGCGACAAACGTCAGGAACTGCGCGTTCTCATGCGGAGTCTCCCCGGGATTCAACAGGTTCTCCCCCTCTGCCGTCGCCATCGCCCAATTATTATGCTTGCCCGAACCATTCACCCCCGCGAACGGCTTCTCGTGCATCAGACACGCAAGCCCATACTTGTCCGCCACCCGACGCAGCGTCTCCATCGTCAACATCTGGTGATCGTGCGCCAGATTCGAGTTCTCATAAATTGGCGCGATTTCATACTGTGCCGGCGCGACTTCATTGTGCCGCGTCTTCACTGGAACGCCCAGCTTGTAAAGCTCATGCTCCGCTTCCAGCATGCACGCCAGCACGCGCTCCGGAATGCTCCCAAAATAATGATCTTCCATCTCCTGACCCTTCGGCGGCTTCGCGCCAAAGAGCGTCCGCCCCGCATTCACCAAATCAGGACGCGCGTAATAAAAGTTCTTGTCGATCAGAAAATATTCCTGCTCCGCCCCGACCGTCGTAAACACCTTCTCGCTGGTCTTGCCAAACAACTTCAACACCCGAATCGCCTGCGTCGACAACGCTTCCATCGAGCGCAGCAGCGGCGTCTTTTTATCCAGCGCCTCGCCCGTCCACGACACAAACGCCGTCGGAATTACCAGCGTCGTACCGTTCGGATTCTCAAGAATGTACGCCGGAGATGTCGGATCCCACGCCGTGTACCCACGCGCTTCAAACGTCGCACGCAGGCCCCCCGACGGGAACGAAGACGCATCCGGCTCACCCTGAACCAGTTCCTTCCCCGAGAACTCCAGAATCGCCTTGCCATCACTCGTCGGCGAAATAAACGAATCATGCTTCTCCGCCGTGATCCCCGTCATCGGATAGAAAATATGCGTGTAATGCGTCGCGCCTTTTTCGATTGCCCAATCCTTCATCGCAATCGCCACCGCATCCGCGATCGCCGGATCGAGCATGATCCCCTTCTTAATCGTCTGCTGAAGCTTCTTGAACACCGTCTTCGGGAGCCGTTCACGCTGCACTTCTTCGCTGAATACGTTCGATGCGAAGAGATCCTTGATCGGCGTCTCTTTGTAGCTGACACGTGGTGCGAGAGACTTGAAATTCGTGAGAGCCGCGATGGCGGCACTGCGAGCGTTGATGGACCCCATGGGCGTGAACTCCTGTTAATAGAAAATGGACCGACGAAGAATAACCGCCAACTGCCCGGTTCGCCACAGTCGGCGACCCGACGTTTTTTCCTCAAAAATCAGCTTTTATTTTGCCCGCTGCACCGCGATGCCGCTTCGATGCGCGACAAGCATTTTGCCGCACATCTGTCATCACGCCGCGCCGCCAGCGCGTAATCGTCCGTGGTATCGTCCCACCCCTCGCAACAATCGTACCGCTGAGCAAACACAGCCCCAGATTAAATAATCCTGCCAACTCCTTCCCCCCAAAACTTCAATAAGTGTTTTTTCCGCCGCATTTTAAAATCGCCCCCTCCTCACCCATTCCCGCCCCTTCACTCAACCGCTCCTCCCCTCCCCAATGCGCGGAACCTAGGCAGCGGCCTCGCCAACGATTTTCCCATGCTTAAGTAGGCGCATTCCCCACCCTATTCACCCACGATCGCCACCCCCTTCTTGTGCCCCCGCACGGGCTTGCCACGTCGCGTCCCCCCCCGCAACCCCTCACCCAATCCACTCCCCCAACCCAAACTTAAACGCGAATATCCCAAACGCTGACGCCCAAAACGCCAGCCACGGTACACCCGCCCACCGAAACCTCGCAAACAGCGCCCCAAAAATAATGTGCGCCGGTATCAGGATCAACGTAAACCGTCCCATGCTCATCCACACCGCGTTCCCCGGCGGATTCCCCGCCAGACTGTTCGATATGAACGGCAAGCCCCACAACAGCCACCCTACGATCTCCAACTCAAATGACAAAAACCGGCCACCCAGTATCAACAGCATGATCGGCGGCCACACCACGCACAACGCCTCCCACAACCGCGGCCAATCCATCGGACTCGTATAAAACGCATAATGGAACACCTGCGTCATCGCCGTCACCGGATTCAGCGCCGCGAAAATCTGCGCACTATGAATCCCCACGTTCCACGCACTTTGCGCATGCAAAACGCAAACGCATTCCCAAAGTGAAACTGCAGATACATCATGTAACAAATCAGCCCGATCGCTGAGACAACCCCCAGCACCGTCGCCACCGCAAACTTCCCCACCGTCGTCCGAGCATCCCCCCGGAACAAAAACACCAACGCCAATATCGGCCCAAACAAAACCCCCTGCGAACGGCACGACGACGCAATCGCCGCGATCATCGCCGCCCGCCACCACCAACGTCCCTGCAAGCAATACAGAAACGATACCAACAAAAGAACGAATAGACTCTCTGTAAAATTGGCATACAGAAAAATACTGCACGGACCATACAGCAACGCCGCGACCGCCCACAACGCCGCTGTATCCTGCGGACTTAAATCCCACCGCCGCGTCGGATGCTGCTCCGCCAACGCCGGCACCCCGCCCCCACCTCCCGACACCCCCGTCAACCGCGGCATCCGATTGTAATAATGCCGCCGCGCATACAAAAACGACACCACCGCTGCCAATATAATGCACGTCTGCGACACCACCGTCAGCGCGCTATTCACCGAAATCCCCAGACTCTTCGACACCCCCTCCGCTATTAACGGATACAACGGATACCACACCACATTCTTCAGCCGAGGCTCGACCTCCCCCGCCACATGTATCACCGAACTCTCCTGAACATTGTCCGGATCGTTCGGCTGATGATACATATACCCCCGCGTCGCAATCTCCTCGTAACGCCACCCATCCCATTGCGTGAACTGCCGCCCAAACTGCGCGTAACTCGAAACCGTCCTCGCCTTCTGTGCCTCGACGATTTGGCCGAGTTTCGCGATTACCTCCGGACTATCCTGACGCACTTGAGCTTCACTCAATTCCGTTTCCGCACGATAAATATCCCTTTGAATCCGAACATTCTCTACCTCCCGCCTCAAATCCTGACCCGATATCGCCGCCGCCGACGCAATCAATATCCCGATAATCGCCAGCAGCGCAGGCAGAATCAAAACCCGACGCCGCGACGGCGGAGACAGTTCCGGTACGTGTGCCAATAGGGGAGGAACAGTAAGTTCAGCCATAACGCCCCTTAGTGGGCCAAGTCACTTGAAATTGCGGGCCATGCGCTGCCCCATTTTACGCGCCGTCGCAACACAACGACGATTTGCTGCACCCGCAAATTTATCTGTCACAGCCACATAGGATATGCGAAGCCCCCCCCAAGCGAAATACGCCAACCCCCACATTCCTCTCTCAAATCCCCAATCCCCAACTCAAATCTCAAACCCCAAACCCCTCCCTCCACCCAACGCCCCCGCTGAGGTCCTGCAAAAAAACAAACCCTCTTTCCCCCTCGCAACGGCCCGCCCTTTGCTTTTACATCATCACTACACTGCGGCGGCGTCGCCACGGTCCAATTTACATTCGACTCAACTGGAGGAAATGATTATGACACGCTCTAACACCTACGTATTGATTGCCGCTCTCGCAGTTTCCGGCATGGGCTTCTCCGCCCGCGCAGCGGACAACACCGCGCCTTTCAACAACTCCGAATCCGCTGCTCAAATGCAGCAGGTCGGCGGCCAAATCGCTGACGAATCCACCGCCAAGTCCGTCCGAAATACCCTCGCTAAAGTCGTCAACGACGCCCTCAGCCCCAAATATTTCCCCACCGTCACCAGCTACCTCTCCAAGGCCGACAAAGAACGTTTCGGCGACGTGAAGAGCCTCAATCAAGACGAGCTCAACAACGCCATCAACCAGTTCCGCCAGGACTTCAAAAACAAATACAACCAGGATTTTGACATCTCCTCCGACCAACTCAAAAACGCCCTCGTCTACGCCGGCCAGGACAAAAATGCCGCCACCGTCACCTTCGCCCGCCCCAACCTGAACGGCGCCTCGAGCAACTCCGGCACTTCGGGCTCCTCCTCCAGCGCCATCAACTCGCCCCCCAACGGCGCCACTGAAAACAACACCCAGGTCAACGGTGCCACCGCCGACCGTACCCTCAACACCCTCGGCAACGACAAGACCGTCAGCAACCGCGCCGGTGACAACAGCGGTGCTGGCCTCACCACCACCTCCGATGGCAACCGCACCGGTCCCGCCAGCAACGGCAGCAATAGCAACTCCACCGTCCGCGGCAATGACGTCACCGCCACTCCCGGCACCGTCGCCACCAACAACACCGGCGTGACCAATGCCAACACCGGCAACGTCTCCACCGATGTCACCAATACCCGCAACAACATCGCCGGCTCCGCCAACAACGGCATCGCCAACGCCGCCGGCATGTCCTCCCTCACACTCAATCTCGTCAACGAAGGACACGTCATGAACGCATGGCGCATCAGCTCCCCCCAACTCTCCGCCGAGCAACTCAAGCAAAACCTCACCAAGCACATCCAAATGCTCGACGATCAAAAAGCCGCTTGGCCCGCCGACGCCAACACCGCCTATCAGGCCGCCTCTTACCACATCCTGTCCGCATTCAGCGACAGTGCGGTCGCTTCCGAACGATAAGGCCTGGGCAGGGACAGAGATCGTCGGGGCTTCGACCCACATCGAAGCCCCGACCCATTTTTGCAACCAAATACAAATACTCCGAATGCCAAAGCAACATCGCCATCGCCCTCGGTTGACACGCCCCCCCGTATTCGTAAAATGTGGAGTTCCCGCCGCCGGAGTCATTCCAGCGGCCTGCGGGCTTGTAGCTCAGTTGGTTAGAGCGCGTCGCTGATAACGACGAGGTCCCAAGTTCGAATCTTGGCAGGCCCATCGATCATCAAATAGAAACCTGCTCCCGGGCAGGTTCCTTTTGTTTTTGCCCCTCATATAGCCCCGGGTTTACCCGGGTTCGCCCGTTCCCCGCTCCCAACCCCCCTCACCCCAGCAAAAAAAGGCAAAACTGACCCCCACCCAACTCGCCCGAATCATCGACCACACACTCCTCAAATCCGACGCCACCGAAGCCGACATCCGCCGCATCGTCTCCGAAGCCATCGAACACCGCTTCGCCTCCGTCTGCGTCAACGGCCGCTGGGTCGAACTCGTCAGCAACCTCCTGCACGACGCCGCCGTCGACGACCCCGAAAAAACCGACCGCCCCGTCCTCACCTGTGCCGTCGTAGCCTTTCCACTCGGTGCCAATCGCTCCACCATCAAAGCCATCGAGGCCTCCAGTTGCGTCAAAGCCGGAGCCCAGGAAATCGACATGGTCATCTCGCTCCCCGACCTGATCAATGCGGACCTCGATTACTGCCGCCAGGATGTCTTTGAAGTCGTCCGCGCCGCACCGCGCAGTCTGGAAACGAACCACCGTCAAAGTGATCCTTGAAACCGCCGCTCTCACCGAAGAACAAACCGCCCTCGGATGCCGCGCCGCCCTCGAAGGCGGCGCCGACTTCGTCAAAACCTCCACCGGCTTCCACCCCAAAGGCGGCGCAACCCTCCAAACCGTCGCATGGCTAAAAAAATACGGCGCAAACGCAGGCCTCAAAGTAAAAGCCTCCGGCGGAATCCGCGACTTCCCCACCGCACAACAAATGGCCGCCGCCGGCGCCGACCGAATCGGCTCCTCCGCCGGCCTCGCCATCCTCGCCGCCGCACCCCCCAGCCCCGACCTCTGCTAAAACCCGCCAAATTCTCACAACAATCCCCAACAGCTTGACCGCAGCCACCCCCCTTTTTACAGTAGTGGATTCACCACTGAGGGCAGATAGCTCAGCTGGTAGAGCAAAGGACTGAAAATCCTTGTGTCGCCGGTTCGATTCCGGCTCTGCCCAATCCCCCCCCATATAGCCCCGGGTTCACCCAGTCTTATCTACACAAGTGAGGCTTGGTAATCCGATAGGAAGGTGCATGGATTTCATTTACCGCAGGCGGAGCCGCGGCTGGATCGCCGGTATCATCGACTGGTGATGTCCCAACTTTCATCCAAAAGCCCATTGGCGGCGGGAGTCGGGGGTATGCCGTCGTTGTCGTCGGCGTTTGCCGCCACCCAGGGAGCGTGGCGATTTTACGCCAATGACGCCGTGACGCCGGCGCAGTTGGCGGCGCCGCTGATCGCGCATGTGGATCAGGCCGCGCGACAAAGCTGCCAGAGCCATGTACTCCTGCCCTGCGACTGGTCGTTCCTGTCTTACGCGCATCATTCCGCCAAGGCTGATCGCAGTTCCGGCACGTGGCGGGCCTGAAACTCGGCGGCAAGACCCCCGTGTTCATGATTGATCGCGAAGCCGACTCGGTGGCACATCTGCGGCAGTGGTCGCAGGATGGCCATCGCTTTCTCGTGCGCGCCAACGCCCCGCGCTACGTACTACAGGAAGGATCGGAGAAGCGAATCGCCCAGGTGGTGGAGGAACTGCACCATCGCCAACTGTTTACCGAGGCGGGGGAAGTGGAGATCAAAGGCCAATGGGGCATGCAGTGCGTGGCCCAGACGCAGGTGACGCTGCATCGTCCGGCATGTCAGAACCGGGTGTCGGTCAAAGGCGGTGTTCGCAAGAAGCGGCACAAGTATGTGCCCGGGCCGCTGTTGACGCTGCGGCTGGTGGTCAGCGAGGTGCGTAACGCTTCGGGCAAACTGCTGACGCGATGGCTGCTCTTGACGAACCTGGAGGACCACGTGCCGGCGAGGGTGGTGGCGCGAGGGTACTACTGGCGATGGAGAATCGAGACGTATCACAAATTACTCAAAGGCGCGGGCGTACAGGTGGAACAGTGGCGGCAGCAGTGCGCGCCGGGAGTGCTCAAGCGACTGCTGGTCTGCGCGATGTCCGTCACGCTGGTGTGGCAACTGGCGCGTGAACAGGACCCCAAAGCCGAGGAATTGCGCGGTATTCTGGTGCGACTCAGCGGCCGGCAGATGGGCGCGGGACAAAGAAAAAGCCGGGCAAAGGGTTCACCGAACCCGCGCTGCTGGCGGGGCTGGGCATTTTGCTGCCCATGCTCGCCTTGATGGAGCATACCCAGGTCGACGCATTGCGGGAATTAGTGGCTCAGGCCCTTGGACTCTCCCCACGCTGCGACAATAGTGCCTGACTTGTGTAGATAAGACTGGACGGTAGTGGCGGGGCGTTTGATCGGGTTCCTGTATCGTTGACACTGCCGGCTCCGGGACCCTCGATCGCTCTGGATTCAGTGCAGTTTGGTGAGCATCGACTTTGGTTTGTGAAGGCAAACTCTCGCAAGGATTCGGAAAAGTCGGTTGATTTGCAGTATGAGCGGCTCGAAGTTCGCATCCTCACCCCGCTTAAGAATTCTGGACTTGATGAGTACGTAAAAAAGTGGGGAATGAAGGACCATTTTGCGGTTTTATCTGCGGCTCATCACGCAACGCGAAAAGGAATTGAGGCACAACCAGATATCGAGTCGGTGAGGCGAAATGTTTTGTTGCTCGAATTAAAATCGACGTTCATGGCTATAGGGAGCGAAATGTACTATGCGCAATTCGAGGGTGCTGAAGTGCGAGGCTTTCTTTCGGGGGATATTACCAAAGGAAAACGGCGAGTTTTCGTGGAGGTATTCCCACTTGTCGGCGACGTGGATTGGGGATTGCTGTGTACGGATACTAACGCCGCGAACATGGAAGATGTGAAAACATTTCTCGCCACGATTCGAGTCGAGGAGGTATCGCTAAGTGAGAAGACAATGGAACCCACGACCCGAGAATAGGACGAGTCTCTGGTTTTGGCGCGAACTTATGGCAAAACCCACCGTACGTAATTTATGAATGCGCATCGGTCATCGAGGCGGTTAGGTATTGAATGGCGGTACGCGTTTCTGGGTTGGGTTAATCTCTCGTTTGCGGTGGTATGGATGGCGTTATCGCTATACGAAGATGCACTGCATCCAGTAATCGGGCGCGACCTGCTCAACGAAAAGTTCTTTTTCTTTTGGGTCTTTGGGACGAATCCCGTCTATTACTCAATATCGATCATCACCGTGTTTTCGTTGGCGGACGTATCGGTTGGCGTCGTTAAGCACAGAATTAGAGGGCGACAGTTGTGGATTTATTATCCACTCTGCTTTGCAGGACTCGGACTATTTCTGGCCACGATGGCGTTCTCCGCTAAGCCGTGGGAATAACATCTGACGCGTTCTCATTTGTTTTCGAGCCAATTTAGGCCGGTGGTGAGGTCTACGCGGAGGGGGACGGTTAGTTGTATGGCGGATTCCATTTCGGATTTGATGAGGGTGGACATTTCTGCGATGGATTCGGCTTTGCATTCAAAGACGAGTTCGTCGTGGATTTGCATGAGGAGGCGGATGTCGGTGGCGCGGGGTTCGAGTTTTTTGTGGAGGTTGACCATGGCGAGTTTGATGAGGTCGGCGGCGGAGCCTTGGATGACGGAGTTGAGGGCGGCGCGTTGGCCGAATTGGCGGCGGGATTGGATGGGGGAGTTGATGTCGGGGATGGAGCGGCGTCGGCCGAGGATGGTGGTGACGTAGCCGGCGGTGGAGGCTTGCATGATGCATTCGTGGGTGAAGGCTTCGATGGCGGGGAAGCGGCGGCGGTAGGCGGCGACGTATTGGTTGGCCTGGTCCTGGGGGATTTTAAGGACCTGGGAGAGGCCGAAGCCGGTTTGGCCGTAGATGATTCCGAAGTTGACGGTTTTGGCGAGGGCGCGCATTTCTGGGGTGACTTCGGATTCGGAGACGTTGTTGAGCTCGGCGGCGACGAGGCGGTGGACGTCGCGGTTGGTGGCGAAGGCTTCAACGAGGGCTTTTTCGTGGCAGTAGTGCGCGAGGACGCGGAGCTCGATTTGGGAGTAGTCGGCGAACATGAGGAGGTGTTGTGGGGCGGCGATGAAGGCGCGGCGGATCTGGCGGCCGATGTCGGTTTTGATGGGGATGTTTTGGAGGTTGGGGTCGGAGGAGGAGAGGCGGCCGGTTTCGGCGACGGTTTGGTTGAAGTGAGCGTGGACGCGGCCGGTTTTTTTGGAGGGGAGGTCGGAGAGGGTGTCGAGGTAGGTGTTTTTGAGTTTGTTGAGGGAACGGTATTCAACGATGAGGGCGGGGACGGGGTGTTTGTCAGCGAGTTTTTCGAGGACCATGATGTCGGTGGAGGGGCCGGTCTTGGTTTTTTTGATGACGGGGAGGTTGAGGTGTTTGAAAAGGATTTCGGCGAGTTGTTTGGGGGAGTCGGGATTGAAGTCGCGACCGGCTTCGGTCTTGATGCGTTTTTGGAGATCGAAGAGTTTTGATTCGAGGCTGAGGCTGAGGGTTTTGAGCAGGGAGACATCGATCATGACGCCGTGGTATTCCATGTCAGCGAGGACCTGGACGAGGGGCATTTCGACTTCGGCGAATAATTTAAACATGTTTGACCCCATTAATTGAGGGGCGAGGGCGTGGGCGAGGCGGAGGGTGACGTCGGCGTCTTCGGCGGCGTAGCGGGTGGCGCGGTCGAGGGGGACGTCGGCGAAGGAGATTTGTTTGGCACCTTTGCCGATGAGGTCGGTAATGGGGATGGGGCGGAGGCCGAGGAGGTCGGCGGCGAGTGCGTCCATACCATGGGAGAGGCGCGAGGAATCGATGATGTAGGATGCGACCATGGTGTCGAAGTGGATGTTGTTGAGTTGGAGGCCGAAGTTGCGAAGGGAGTTGATATCGTATTTAAGGTTTTGGCCGACCTTCTTGATGGAGTGGTCGGCGAGGAGAGGGCCGAGGCATTCGCGGATGATCATTTCGTCAAGGACATCGCCAGCGCCTTTGGTGGGGATATAGAAGCCGGTAGCTTCTTTGGCGGAAAGGGAGATGCCGCAGAGGTTGGAGGTCATGGAGCCGAGGGCGTCGGTTTCGGTGTCGACGGAGAGGTAGGCGGGGGTGTTATTTTGCGCGGCTTCGGTGAGTTGTTCGCGGAGGGTAGTGACCATGCGGTCGAGTTTTTCGGGGGTGTTGATAAGGGTGTAGTCGCCGATGACTTCGTGGAGGCCGGATTGTGGAGGGGAGTCGGGTGGGGTGAGATCGGAGTCGGTTTGCATGGCGTGTTCTGGGGCGGCGGTGGCGAGGGTGAGTTGTCGGTCTTCGAGGGAGGAGGTGTCGAAGAGGCCGCCGTCGGTGGGGTCGGGGGTGCGCGGTGGGGGGGGTGGGATGGGGGGAGAGAGTGTTGTGCGCGGGAGAGGTGCCCTCGCCATCGCGGACGGCGGGCCTGGAGGGGGTGGTGGCGATGGCGGGGAGTTCGTTGCGGTAGAGGGTTACGACTTGTTCGAGCATGGTGAGGAGTTTGGAGAAGCCGAGTTGTTGGAAGATGGGGGCGAGTGTGGGGAAGAGGTCGGGGTGGACGGCGGCGGCGGACCAGTCGAGGGGTGGGACGGGGACATTGAATTGGAGTTCGACGAGTTTGCGGGAGTTGTCGAGGAGGTGGAGGTTGTTGCGGAGGGCGTCGCCGATTTTGCCAGTGATTTTGTCGGTATTTTGGAGGAGAGCGTCGAGGGAGCCGAAGGTTTGGATCCATTTGGCGGCTGTTTTTGGGCCGACCCCGGGGATGCCGGGGATGTTGTCGACGGAATCGCCGGTGAGTGCGAGAACGTCGCGGGCCTGGGAGGGAGAGTAGCCTTTTTTGGCAAGGAGAGCAGCGGCGTCGATTTCTTCATTGGTTTGAATGTCATACATGATGCACTGATCATTGATGAGCTGGTCGAGGTCCTTGTCCTTGGTGCACATGTAAATTTTGCAGTCGGGACAATTGCCACTCTGGCCATCGGTGCGGACTTGGCGGATGAGGGTGGCCATGGCATCGTCGGCTTCGTAGCCTTCGGCTTTGTAGACCGGGATGCCGAGGGTTTCGACGATTTGAAGGATGCGGTCGATTTGCTGGGGCATGTCTTCGGGCATGGGTTTACGTTGGGCTTTGTAGGCGGTGTCGAGGATCTCGCGGCCGGAGGTGCCGGCGTCCATTGCTAGAACGACATGGGAGGGCTTGCGCATTTGGAAGAGTTTGAGGAGCATTCCGACGAAGCCGAAAGTGGCGTTGGTGGGTTCTCCGGACGGGGATTTGAGGCCCATGACGGCGTAGTAGGAGCGGTAGATTTGGGCGTGGCCGTCGATGATGTAGAGGGAGTGGGGCATGATGGTTAAATGGTTAAATAGTTAAGTGGTTAAATAAATGTGATGGTCGCCGTTGTTGAATGAAGCTCTTACTTTGTGGGGAGTTTGGTGTCGATCCAGGTCCACATTTTGGCCCAGGCGTCTTTGGCTTTTTCGGGGTTGTAAGCACCCATTTTGGTGGCGGACTTGCTGGCGAAGGCGTGGCCGACGCCGTCGAATTGGTAGATGGTGACGTCGGTTTTTCCGGCGGTGGCGAGAGCGTCTTTGAATTTTTGGACGTCGGCGGGGCTGGGGTGGGGATCGTTGTTGCCGAAGATGCCGAGGACGGGGCCCTGGAGTTTTTTGAGTTGTTCGGGATCGGTGACGAGTGGGCCGTAGAAGATTCCGGTGGCCTTGACGCGGGGGTCGGCGAGGGAGAGGAGGAGTGCTTGTTCGCCGCCCATGCACCAGCCGATAGCGCCGACACGGGCGGGATTGACGACGCCATTGCCTTCTTCTTCGGTGAGGAGATCGAGTCCGGTTTTCATGTGGATGAGGGCGTGGTCATTTTGGAGAGCGGCTTTGAGGGAGGCGGCTTCTTTGGGATCGTCGGCGACTTTGCCGTCGTAGAGGTCGGGTGCGACGGCGTAGAAGCCGTGCTTGGCGAATTCCTGGGTTCGTTCTTTGATGTCTTCGTTGACTCCCCACCATTCCTGGAGGACGAGGAGTCCGGGGGCGGGTGCATCTTTGGAGAGGGCCTGGGGGTAGGCGAAGTAGAGTCGGACGTTGGTCTTACCGTCGGCGGTTTTGCGGGTAAGCCAACCGACTTTGATGGCGAGGGTGCCGTCGGGGGATTTTGCAGCGGGGGGCGGCGTGGGGGCGGGCGGGGGCGGATTGTCGGTGCCGTTCATGGCATTGTCGAGGTCTTGGTTGTGTTGGTTGACGGCGTTGTTGAGAGTGCCTTTTTCGCGGTCTTTAAGGCCGGTGAGTTGGGCGATGGCGGGCAAGGTCGCGGTGCCGATGAGTATGGCGGATAGGAGGTGGATGTAACGCATGAGGAACCCTCGAAAGGACAGGAAAATCTTTCGGTATCATAGCGGGGCGAGCGTGCATAAAAAGGGGCTGGGGGGTTCTAAAAACTAGCTTACCAAAGAAGTGGCCGGACACCCGTCCGGCCACTCCGACGATCAACACGCAAGAACAGCTTCTTGCATCCATTGCGAATCGTTAATCCGACGTAATGATCTGCAACTGAGTCGCCGATGTGAACGACGTGCCGCCCCAGATGTAATTCTCGGGTGGGCGGTTCCCGTTTTTGTCCAGGTCAAACCCATCGTAGACAACCATGCACCAATCGCCGCCGGCATTGCACTCGTTCTGCAACCACGGCCCAACTTTCTTTCCGCCTTCGCCCGTCCCGACCGATTCATAATGGAAACAATCAAACCGGAATCCCCTGTGCAGACCGTCCGTCACCCAGCCGTACCCCAGATCCGGATTCCGATTGAAGTCTGACATGTTGACATATGTCGTGACGCTATTCTGGCCGTTTATCATTTGGCTCAGGGTGACCGGATAAGTCGGATTGCATTGGGCCGAGCACCGAACTTTGAATGCAATGATGCTGTGCGGAGCGGGCCAGAATGACTGGATGCTGTAATCCGTGCTGCCAATGATCAGCATGTTAGCGCTCGTAATGTGCTTTCCCTTGGCGGGCGTCAGATCGAATTCGAAATACGCAGCTTGCTCATTGGGATGTTCGGTCGAATAACCGATTTGATAGTTTCCGCTGGTGCGCTGACCCGCGCTGTTCCAATTGCCGCTGTTGATGCAGCTCAAATTGTACGTGTGCCCGGCGGCAAAAACGTTGCTCGCGCCCACGCCGAGCATCGCTGCCATCGCCGCCACGCACGTCATTTTTTGAACGGTCTTCATCGTTTCATCCTTTGTTTGCTGTTGAATTCATCTTCACGTGAAAACTTCAACGCGACGCATGCACGCATGCATCCGTAGTTGCATAGAGCCCGTGCCTCCTTCCTCAAAGGAACAGGTGCAGACGGCCACGCGCCGTCGCATTGAATTCCAAATATTTACAAAACGGCTTCTGAAAAGCCGGATCAGACAGGATTAAAATTCTTGCACAACCAAGGCCGGGACGGCACAGACATGAGGCAACTACGTTACCCTCTTCCCCCAAACATGCAAGAAAATATGCGCAACAAAATGTCCTGAGCTGCCCATTCTTCTGTCGCCACCTTTTTAGCTGCGATGTGGCGGCTTTAGGTCAACTACGACGGAAACCCGCATGAAAGATCAACCCCCCTGCATATACAAAGAAGTGGCCGGACATCCGTCCGGCCACTCCGACGATCATACGCAAGAACAGTTTCTTGCAATCCATTGCGAATCGTTAATTTGACGTATTGATCTGCAACTGAATTCCGGTGTTGAAGCGAGTGTTGCCCCAGATGTAATTCTCGGCGGGGCGATGGCCAGCGCGGTCAAAATCATATCCGTCAGTGGTCACCATGCACCAATGGCCGCCGGCATTGCACTCGTTCTGAAGCCAGGGCCCGACTTTCTTGCCGCCTTCGCCGGTGCCAACGGATTCATAGTGGAAGCAGTCGAATCGGACGCCCCGATGGAGGCCGTCCCTGACCCACTCGTAACCGAGATCGGGATTCCGATTGAAATCGGCCATATTCACGAACGTCGCGGCACTATTATTCCCGGTGGTCATTTGGGTCAAGCTCACCGGATAGGCCGGATTGCACTGGGCGTTGCAGCGCACCTTGAATGCGATGAAGTTGTGCGGGCTACCCCACCAGGAATTGATCGAATAATCGGTGCTACCGGGGATCAACAGATTGGCGCTGGTGATGTGCTTCCCTTTGGCGGGCGTCAGGTCGAATTCAAAATAAGCGGCCTGCTCATTGGGATGTTCGGACGAATAACCGATTTGATAATTGGAGCTGGTCCGCTGCCCCGCGCTGTTCCAGTTGCCGCTGTTGACGCAGGTCAAATTGTACGTGTGTCCGCCGGCAAAAACGTTGCCCGCGCCCACGCCGAGCATTGTCGCCATCGCCGCCAGATACGCCATTTTTTGAACGATTTTCATCGTTTCCTCCTTATTGGATGTAGAATTCATCTTCACGTAAAAACTTCGATGCGATGCATGCACGCATGCATCCGCAGTGGATAAAGCCCGTGACCTCCTTGCTCAAACGAACAGGTGCAGACGGCCACGCGCCGTCACGTCAAATTCCAAAATTCACAAAACGACTGCTCAAAAGCCCACTCAGACAGGATCAAAATTCTCGCACAACCAAGATTGGGATCGCACAGACATGAATCAAGTATTAACGTACCCTATTTTCCCAAACTTGCAAGAAAATTATGCGCAACAAATTGTCCGAATGTCCTATATTTGCCAATTCTTCTGTCGCCACCTTTTTAGCTGGGAGGTGCGACTTTTGGTCAACTCCGACGCAAGCCGCTGAAAACAACCCCACCCTTCCCCTGCTCCCTGAGTAACCCATTAATCATGAATATGTCTTAATATGAGTGAAATCCAGAAAACCTGGTTGCTTGGAATTCTACTTGCTATCCATGCCCGCTTCTAAATATCATCTCGGTTTTCACCCATCGGAAATTCCAATGAAATCATTCTTCCTCGCACTGACGCTTCTCCTCAACCTTTCGTCCTATGCCCGCGCCGCATCGGTCGCTCCGGATAACCCGATCATCGCCCGCGGCAAAGGTTTTGAAATCCCACGCAGCGCGCTCGATCAAGTCCTCGCGACCGCCAGGGCTCAACACCCCGAGGAGCAGCTTCCACCCGATGCCGAAGTCCATGCCCTTATCCATTTGATCGAAATCCAACTCGTTTTCACTAAAGCCACGGATGAGGAAAAAGCGGAGGGGAAAAGAATCGCCGACGAACGAATTGCCTCCGTTACGCAAACGCTCGGTGCCTCGGAAGTGGAACGTCGCTTGAAACTCACCCACATGACCGCCGATGACTTGCGCCTCATGTTCGCGCAGGAAATGACCGCCCAAGCGTCCCTGACCCGGCAACTTGGAATCCATGTGACCGATGCCGACGTCAAAAAATATTTTGCCGATCACCCCGGCGCTTTTGACAAACCGGCCATGGCGCACGTCCGCGAACTGCTCCTCCTCACCACGTCTGACTTCTTACGCTCCGGTGCCCCGCCCCTGCCACCCGAAGTGATCCAAAGCAAGCGAAAACTGGCCGAGGAACTGCTGAAACGCGCCCGTGGGGGCGAAGATTTCGCAACTCTCGCCAAACAGTTCAACGAAGACCCCATCTCCAAGGAAGCGGGCGGCGAACTCACGTTCGTCAAAGAACAGATGGAATTCGGCGAGGTCGCGTTTTCCATGAAGCCGGGCCAGATCAGCGACCTCCTCACCAACGAAGACGGCTTTCGGATCTTCCAACTCCTGGAAATCCTCCCCGCGAAAAAAGCCCTCCTTGCCGACGCGGCAGACCAAATTAAAAGCGGTCTCATCGGAGAAGAAAAGCAAAGGCTCGCCCCCGCCTACATCCAACGATTGAAAACCGATGCGGCCGTGGAAATTGTCGATCCCCAATTAAAAGCGTCCCTCGCCGCGAACGAAGCCGAAATGGCCGCCGTTGCCAAAAAAGAAGCCGAAGCCCAGGCCGCAGCCGCGACCAGGGCAAACAGCGCTGCCCAAAAAGAAGCCGAAGCTAAAGTATTCAACTCGGCGACAACGCAGCCTCGCCCATAAAAAAGCGCAACGGGGACGCGGCCAGGACCCGTTCGGTACAAGACTTAAAATCGTATTTTAATATGTAAATACATAATGTTATCTTAACTCGCGCATCGGCCCCGGCGCTGTCATAATGCCCTCTATGACGCCTCCCGCTTCCCTAATCCGCCCATCACCGCAAACGACCTCCAAGGCTTCAAACGCCTATTGGAGGTGCAGTTCGCGGGGGAAAAAGAGCGGCAGCGGCAGGCGAAGGCGGCTGCGCAAAAAAGCTAAAGCCTCCCCGACAGCCACGGACTGGAAACAGGCCGCGGGCCTTGTTGCTGCGCACAGAGTACTCTTCCCACCGCCCCGGGTCCCTCTGCTTCGCTCCTCCCTGAGTCTTGCCCACCCACCGCTGAGTTAGTAACGCAGCGATTCCACACGCTACAATGCGAGTGCGAACGGTATGGGCTGCGTCCCCGTTGCATTTCCCATTTCTGGTATTCGCTGGCGGGGACGTGCAAAAAACTAGCTGTTACCTTTGTTCCTCATTTCTCCTCCAAGTCCGATACCATCACGTAGTTCAAGGCAAGGCGAGCAAGGTCCGCATAATGGTATAAACAAACACCAACAAATAAGCCACCCGCAACAAATGCGTAACCCGAAGCAACGGTGTTTTCGGCTAGTTCTCTCGCAAATACTATCGCGGCCAGACAGGATGCTAAGGCCAACCCCGTTGTCGATGCGGCAATTCGCCCTTGCTCCAACAATTGACGCTGCGCCGGTAATACCTTGCGAAATATATCAGCTGCGTCAATCGCCCATTTTCTGGCCTCTGCAACATTGCTAATGTGTTTTGCATGAATTCCGAGTCTAGGATGCTATTGATTGCCAATAGAAATGCTGATTCGTCCTGAGCGAGAGCCTCCAACTTGTAACAAGGAAAAGAGCTTGTAGACGCATCTTGGAATCTCGCCCTCGCCCATTCCACTTTTCCAGAGTGTGTCTGAATCCAGAATAGCACAACCGCCCCAAGAACTGCGGAAGCGGTGGTAAGTATTACGATAAGCGCGGAGAAGAAATAATAATGAGCGTTTGGGTCCACAGGTGTCGGCATTTGATCAATGTTCCAAGTAAAGTTAGCGGATTCTTGTAAAGCCCGTCATTCATAAGCTTCGGAAATAGAATGGAGACGAACCTGTTATATCCTGTCAGGCCATTCCCTGTTCGGCAAGTGCGACGGCTTTTAGGAGGGCGGAGGCTTTGTTGATGCATTCCTGGTATTCGTTGGCGGGGACGGAGTCGGCGACGAGGCCGGCGCCGGCTTGGACGTAGACGGTGTGGGTGGTGGGAGTCGTTATCCCCGGCAAGCCGGGGGCTATATGGGGGGTGACGACCATGGTGCGGAGGGCGATGCATGTGTCCATGTTTTGGTTGTAGTCGATGTATCCGACGGCTCCGCCGTAGGGGCCGCGTTTGGTGGGTTCGAGTTCGTCGATGATTTGCATGGCGCGGATTTTGGGGCGCCGGAGACGGTGCCGACGGGGAGGGCGAGGCGGAGTGCGTCGAAGACGGTATTGCCGGGGGCAAGTTTGCCTTCGACGTTGGAGACGATGTGCATGACGTGGGAGTAGCGTTCGACGGTCATGCAGTCGGAGACTTTGACGGAGCCGAGTTCGGCGGCACGGCCGACGTCGTTGCGGCCGAGGTCGACGAGCATGATGTGTTCGGCGCGTTCCTTGGGGTCTGCGAGGAGGTCTTCTTCGAGGGCTTTGTCCTCGGCGTCTGTTGCGCCGCGGCGGCGGGTGCCGGCGAGGGGGCGATTGGTGATGATGCCTTCCTGGACGCGGCACATGATTTCGGGGGAGGAGCCGATGAGGATGCATTCCGGGCTGGAGAGGTAGAACATGAAGGGGCTGGGGTTGACGACGCGGAGGGCACGGTAGATGTCGAAGGGGCGGGCGGAGGTGGTGGCTTCGAGGCGTTGGGAGAGGACGACCTGGAAGATGTCGCCGGACTTGATGTATTCCTTGGCGGCGAGGACGGCGTTTTCGAAGGCGGGTTTGGTGAAGTTGCTGGTGGTGGCGGGGCGGCCTTCGCGGACGAGGTCGATGCTTGCGAGTTGGAAGGTCATGGGTTCCTGCAGGACGGCGATGATGGCGTCGATGCGGGTGACGGCCTCGGCGTAGATTTCCTGGTAAGTGCGTTTGTCGTTCGCTCCGGCCAGATGGGCGTTCGCGACGACGAGGACGGTTTTTTGCACGTGGTCAAAAATGACGAGTTCGTCGTAGATGCCGAAGAGGAGGTCGGGGAGGTGCCGATCGTCGGGCGGGGAGGCGGCGAGTTTTTCGGGTTCGAGGTAACGGACGGTGTCGTAGGCGGCGTAGCCGACGGCACCGCCGACGAAGGAAGGGAGGACGGCGGGGGCGGGGAGTCGGACCCCGTGGATGGGCTTGAGGAGATGTTCGAGGTCGCGGAGTGGATCGGATGAGGAGAAGGTTTTGGTGTGGGTGATGGTGCGGCCGGCGCGTTGTTCGATGGTGACGTCGTGCCCGAAGGCTTTGATGATGGTTCGAGGGCTGGTGGCGAGGAAGGAGTAGCGTGCGATTCGTTCACCGCCGACGACGGATTCGAGGAGGAATGCGTGATCGGAGCGTTTAGCGAGGCGCTCATAGGCGGTGACGGGGGTGAGGTGATCGGCAAGGAGGGTGCGAAAAATAGGGATTGCGAGGGTGTGGGTTTCAGATTTTGGTGGGGCGGTTCGGGATGAGAGCGCGGTGGCGGCTAGGGACTGGAACTGCGGGAAGGCGGGAGTGTGGACGGGGTCTGAGGGCACGGGTGTCTCCGGGGTAGTTGGGAAGTGGGATTATAGCGATGGAGGGGGGTTGGGCGAGTGTGCGAGTTTGCAGCCTTTTGTGTGGGGGGAGGAGCGGATAGAATCGCGGCTCTGTCTATTTTGGAATCTGCTGTGATGGGATTTATGGAAAAGTCGAATTTGGTGGTCTGGGTGGACGGGGCGCTGGTGCCGAAGCATGAGGCGAAGGTCAGTGTTTACGATCATGGGCTTTTGTACGGGGATGGGGTGTTTGAGGGGATTCGGCAGTACGGCGGGCGGGTGTTTGAGAAGGCGGCGCATCTGAGGCGGCTGTATGAGTCGGCGCGGCGATTCGGCTGGAGATTCCGTATCACGGCGGAGCGAGTTGGGGAAGGCGGTGGAGGAGACTCTGGCGGCGAACGAGTTTCAGGATTGTTATATTCGGCTGGTGGTGACGCGCGGGATGGGGTATCTGGGGATTTCGCCGAAGAATTGTGAGACGCCGTCGGTGTTTATCATTACAGACACGATTCAGATGTATCCGGAGGAGATGTACCGGGACGGGATGGCGATCATCACGGCGAGCACGATTCGGAACCATCCGAACTCGCTGTCGCCGAAGATCAAGAGTTTGAATTATTTGAATAATATTCTGGCGAAGTGGGAGGCGATCGATGCGGGGGTGCCTGAGGCGGTGATGTTGAATCACCTGGGGTATGTGTGCGAATGCACGGGGGATAATATTTTCATTGTGAAGGATGGTTGTCTGGTGACGCCGGCGGAGGAGAGCGGGGTGCTGGTGGGGATCACGCGGCATGTGGTGATGGGACTGGCGAAGGCGGCGGGGATTCCGGTGGTGGAGCGGAACATGACGCGGTTTGATTTGTATATCGCGGATGAGTGCTTTTTGACGGGGACGGGCGCGGAGGTGGTGCCGGTGACGAGCATTGATAATCGGAAGATTGGGGACGGGAAGGTTGGGGAGATTACGAAGAAGTTGATGGCGGCATTTCATAAGAAGGTGAGGGATGCGCGATGAAGGGGAGTGGGAAGAGGAAATTGGCGTGTATGGTGGTGGGTCTGTGGGGAGCGACGGCGTGGGCGGGGGCGGCCTCGCGGGGAGCGGGATGGGAAGCGGTTGTGCCGGCGCGTCATTGTTTGCCGCGGGATGAGGCGGCGATGACGGTGTTGAATGGGAAGATTTATTTGCTGGGCGGTCGGGGGATAAAGCCTGTGGAGGCGTATGATCCTGGGGCGAACACGTGGGAGACGTTGGCACCGCCGCCGATGGAATTGCATCATTTTCAGGCGGTGGTGTTGGGGGGTCGGATTTTGGTTGCGGGGGCGATGACGGGGAAGTATCCGCACGAGCAGCCGGTGGCGAATGTGTGGTTTTTTGATCCGGTGAAGAATGTGTGGGAGAAGGGGCCGGAGATACCCGAGGGGCGGCGTCGCGGCGGCGGGGGAGTCGTGGTGCATGAAGGGAAGGTGTATTTGATCTGCGGGATCACGAACGGGCATTGGAATGGGTTTATACCGTGGTGCGATGCGTGGGATCCGGGGAAGAATGAGTGGACAAAGTTGCCGGATGCGCCGCATGCGCGGGATCATTTTGAAGCGGTATATGTGAATGGGAAAATTGTGGCGGCGGGGGGTCGGACGAGTTATGGGGAGAAGAAGCAGGTGTTTGACCTGGTGGTGCCGGAGGTGGATATTTTTGATTTGGGGAGTGGGCAGTGGGAGAAGAATGATTTGAAACTGCCGACGCCGCGGGCGGGGGCTACGTGCGAGGTGGTGGGGGATCGGGTGTTGGTGATTGGGGGGGAGAGCATGAAACAGGTGGGTTCGCATCAGGAGGTGGAGGCGTTGTCGATGCGGACGCTGACGTGGGAGACGTTGCCTCCGCTGCGAGAGGGGCGGCATGGGACGGGGACGGCGATTTTGAACGGGGCGATATATACGGCATCGGGGTGCGGGAAGAGGGGCGGGAGTCCGATGTTGGACAGCACGGAGCGATTGGATTTGGCAGGGATAATGGATTTGAAGAAACCTTGATTGCAACTGAAACTAATCGCTGGGAGCGACATGGTGATGAAAAGGCTTGCGGGCGGAGTTTTGGTTTGTGTGGTCGCGGTGCTTTTGGGGCAGCCGGCTTTTGGGGCAGTGCCGACCATTCCGGGGGTGACGTCGGCGATTCAGGCGTCGATCACTGCGCAGGACATCGCGGGCGCGGTGGCGGTGGTGGTTACGAAGGATCGAATTCTTCACTTGGAAGCCAGCGGGTACGCGGATCTCGCGACGCGGAAGGCGATGAGGACGGACAGCCTTTTTTGGATCGCGTCGATGACGAAGCCGGTGACGGCGGTATCGGTGCTGCTGTTGCAGGATGAGGGCCGGCTGAGCGTCAATGAGCCGATTGGGAAGTATCTTCCGGAGTTCGCGGGGCTTAAAACGCCTTCGGGGAAGCCTGCGGATATCACGCTTGCACAACTGCTTACACATACGTCCGGCATCGGGGATATCTCCGATGCCGCGGTGCTCAAGGCGCACACGCTGGCGGAGTTGATTCCGCTGTTTTTGGCGAAGCCGATGCAGTTTGAACCGGGAGCGAAGTGGAAATTTTCACAGGCGGGGGTGAACACGGCGGCGCGGGTGGTTGAGGTCGTCAGTGGGATGTCTTTCGATGTATTTGTGCAGAAGCGGATTTTGGATCCGCTCGGAATGAAGGATACGACGTTTCGGCGGACCGGTGAATGGTCGGAGCGACTTGCGACGGCTTATATGAAGGATCCCAAGACGGGGAAATTGGAGGCTGTTCCGCCGCGCGGATGTGGGTGGCGCGGATCGGCCGACGTTTGGGAATATGGGGCTTTATTCGACGGGGCCGGATTATGCGAAGTTCTGTCAGATGCTGCTGGGCGGCGGGGTGGTCGATGGAAAGCCGTTTCTCAGTGCGGGGGCGATCAAGTTAATGACCACGGTTCAGACGGGAGAGTTGCCTACGGGATTTTTCCAGTCGGTGCGGATGGGGTCGCATGGTGCGAATTATGGGTGGGGTCTGGGAACATGTATTTTACGGAAGCCTCATGAGGGGGTGGCGGCGATGCTGTCGGCGGGGACGTTTGGGCATGCGGGGGGTTGGGGGACTCAGGGGTGGGTGGATCCGGTGCGGCGGGGTGGCCTATGTGTTGATGGTGCAGCGGTCGAATTTTGGCAACAGCGATGCCAGCGATGTGCGCCGGGCATTCCAGCAGGCGGCTGTGGATTCGTTGGCGAAGTAAGAGGGCGTGCAGGGGATGGGAGGGAAGCGAAGATTGCGCGTTGGGGGAGGATGAGCGCGGTCGATGCGCGGCGCGCGGGTGGGGAGGAGGTTTGGGTGGATGTCGTTAATTATTGGTATTGCATGGAGTTGTGATTATTAGAGGGACTGCCCTTTGGGGGTGGTCCCGCGGTTGCTTTTAGCTTCTTGAGACTTTGGTTTTGGAAGCGACACGATGGCGACGAGAAAACAGACACGGGAATCGACGATCGATCTGGAATTGATTGCGCAGCGGATTCTGAAGCTGGCGGAGATTTCGACGCTGGAACACCTGGAAGCTCTGGCACGCAGCCAGGCGGACGGGTTGATGGCCATGTTTGAGAATTCGACGGGCGAATTTCCTTACGACGGACCATCGGCTTAGGGAATGACAGTATCCGCGGTGGAATCGCGGGTGTTGGTTCAATGTACGGGCGGAGCCCGGGAAACGGACCTTCTTCATGTTATATGGACTTTATCTATCGGCGGCGGGGATGCAGGCGCAGGAGACGCGGCAGTCGGTGCTGTCGAATAATCTGGCGAACGCACAGACGACCGGGTTCAAGCGGATCTTGCGGTGATGCAGGCTCGGGCGAACGCGGTGCATGAAGACCCGACCATGATGAAGTATGCGATTCCGGTTTTGCAGAATCAGGGTGGTGGGGTGAACATTGCAGGCGCGGGGATTGATTTGACGCAGTCGGCGTTGACGCGGACGGGAAACGCCACGGATTTGGCGCTGGAGGGGAAGGGCTTTTTCGAGGTGCAGGGGGAGCAGGCGGGGGAGAAGTTTTTGACGCGGGACGGGACTTTTTTACTGAATAATAATGGCGGACTTGTGACGGCGACCGGCGGGCGGCCCGTACTGGGTGTGGATGGGCAGCCGATTACGCTCAATCCGAACTTGCCGGTGACGATCGGAATGACCGGGGTTATCTCGCAGGGCGATGGCACGGTGGGGCAGTTGGGGCTGACGGATATATCTGATTCGCGACGGCTGCTAAAGGTGGGGAATAACTTGTTGACGGTGGACAAGCCGGACGCGCTGGTGCCGGTATCGTCGGGGACGCAGGTGCGTCAGGGGCATCTGGAGCAGAGCGGAGTGGACCCGATTGTCGAGATGGTGAGCATGATGGAGGGGCAGAGGGCGTTCGAGGCGAACGCGAAGATGATCACTTATCAGGACACGACGCTCTCCGAGTTGAATACTATTGGCAAGGTGGCGTGAAAACGCTGAATGTTAAGACGGAAACGAATTTACTGAAACTTGATACTTGAAACTGGAAATTGATTATGGCGATCATGGCTCTTCACTCCGCAGCAACTGGACTTCAGGCACTTTCGACGCAGTTGGATGTGATTTCCAATAATATCGCGAACGCAAATAACGACGGCTTTAAGGGGAGCCGCGTGAACTTTGAAGATTTGATTTATCAATATCAGCAGCAGCCGGGGGCGAAGGACGAACAGGGGGATACGCGTCCGACGGGGATTGCGGTGGGTTTGGGAACACGGGTGAGTGGAACGCAGTTGGACATGACGCAAGGCTCGCCGACGGTGACGGGGCGGGATCTTGATGTGACGATTAATGGGGACGGGTTCTTTCAGGTGAAGACGCTTCCGACGCAGGGGGATGGGCTGGCGTATACGCGGTCGGGGCAGTTTTTCATTAACGATCAGGGAGACATGGTTCTCAACAGCACGAATGGCTACAAGCTGGATCCGGCGATCAAGTTTCCGACGAACACGACGGCAGTGACGATTTCAAGTGATGGCCGCGTGTTCGCGACGGTCCCGGGGAACACGACATCGCAGCAGGTGGGGCAAATTCAGTTGGCGCGGTTTGTGAATCCGCAGGGGCTTTCGCAGATCGGCGGAAATTTGTTTCAGCGGACGGACGCGAGCGGGCCGCCGTTGTTGAACAACCCGGGCACGGAGGGGACAGGTTCGCTGCAACAGGATGCACTGGAATCGAGCAATGTCGATCCGGTGACGCAGTTGGTCGCGTTGATCAAAACACAGCGGACATTTGAGTTGAACAGCCAGAGCATTCAGGCTGCGGATCAGATGTTGCAGACGGTTGGCCATCTTCGTAACTAATGGTAGCTGATAAGACGATTTTGGCTGTAAGGAATTTGAGAATGAATAAGAGATGCACAACGAGACGCTTGGCTGCCGCGACGGGTTTGTCGGTTGCGCTTTGGGCATCGTGTGCTTTTGGCCAAGTGATTCGGCTGTCCGAGCGGGCAGTGGTTGAACCGCGGCAGGATGTGCATCTTGCGGATATTGCGACGATCAGCGGAGCGGATGCACAGACGGGTGCATCGCTCGCGGAGACGGTCATTTTTACGGGTATTCAAAGTGGTCGGAAGATTCGTGCGGAATCGGTATTGATGGCGGTGATCGCACAGTTGGGGGCGAGTGGAACGGCGAATCAATTGCAACTTTCGGGGGCGGCGGACTGTGATGTTGTGCTGGCGACTCCGGCTGTTCCTATTGCAGCGCCGGCGACGGTGCCGGTGGTTGCGACACCTTCCGTGATTTCCGCACCGGCCTTGCAGATTGAAACGCCGAGCCCGTCGGTCGTGACGGCATCGGTGGTTTCGGCTCCCGCTTCGGTGTCAGTCGAAACAAGCACGTTGTCGAAACTTATTATGGCTCGCTTGCAGCAGGATCTTTCGGCCGGGCCAAACGATCTGGTGGTGACGTTTGAAACGGTAAATCCACTGTTGGATCAAGTGATTCCGGCGGGTGCGGAATGGCAATTTGAGCCGTTGACGCGGACGCTGCTGGGGACGGTGGAATGGCGAGCGAACCTGGTTCAGAAATCGCGCGTGCTGCAAAAGCTTTCGGTGGAGACCAAGGTGCAGAAGCACGAGATGGTTTTGGTCGCGGCGACGCAGATTCCCTCGGGCACGGTGATGACGAAGGATCAGTTCTCGATGCAGGACACGCTGCTGGATCGCAATTTGCCGACGCTTTTTTTGAATGAAAAGGATGTGATTGGGCTGGAAGCGCAGCGGGCGATTGTGGTGGGCTCACAACTGGATCAGCGGGATTTCAAGCCGGTGCAGATGGCGCAGACGGGGGATGCGGTGACGGTGATTTTCATGTCGGGCGCTCAAGGTGAAGATGAACGGACGGGCCATGCAGACTGGGAAGTTGCATGATCAGGTTCGGATTCGCAATGAGGAGACCCGTGAAGAGTACGAGGCGATCTTGATCGGAAAGAGTCTGGCGGTGGTGGGCGGCACGCTGACGGACGCACAGGAAAAATTGCTTCGGGAGACACGATGAACGGCATTCGGAATAAGAAGTTAATCGGCGCGATTTTGAGCGGGATGCTTGTGTATGCACAGGCCGCGACATTCGCGCAGGACATGGAAGATGATGCCACCAGCCTGCAGAATGGCAATGCGAGAGATGTGCGGCCCGGTCAGACCCCGCCGCCCACGATGACGACAACGCCTGATAGTGCGGTGCGTGGTTCGCTTTTTCGGCAGGGCGCGATGGCACCGGTGCCGGTGGGGTCGGATGGGGTTCCAATTGCCGTGCGCGCCGGTCAGCTTCCTTTCCGTCGATGCTCCGCGGCCTAAGAAATTTCGAAAGAATGACGTGCTGACGGTGATTGTGGAACAGAATTCGAGTTCCTCGAGCACGGCTCAGACGCAAAGCCAAAAGCAGCAGGACTTCGATTTGGCGCTGCAAAGCTGGGTGCAATTGCATACCAGTCCGGCGGGCGCGCCGAATTCGATTACGAAGGTCGGCAGTTCCGGGACATTGCCCGAGGCGAAGTTTAAGTATGACAACAATCGGCAGAACCAGGCTTCGCAGGTTCGGCAGGATACGCTGACGTATCGCATCGCGGGGACGGTCGTGGATGTGAAACCCAATGGCACGATCATGCTTGAGGCGGTCGCGCAGGTGACGGTGGATAAGGAAATCCAGATCTTCCGCCTCAGCGGCATTTGCCGAGCGGACGATATCACGCCGGATAACACGGTGCTGAGCACGCAGTTGGCGGGATTGACGCTGAGCAAGCAAACGAAGGGGGATGTGCATGATGGAGTGAAGAGTGGGTGGCTGAATAGCCTGATTGATAAGGTCAATCCATTTTGACAGATGGGCTGTTTCACCAAATGAATCCTAGAGGCACGAGACTTCAAATAGAAAATTCAGCGGGCAGGTAGATAATGAATAATAAGAAACGAACTCTCTGGATGTCTCCGTGGATTTGTGCGTTCGTGGCGATGGTGTTGGGCCATTTTCTGGCGGGACAGGTTGCGGGGGCACGTATTCGCGATGTTGCTCGTTTGAAGAGTGAAGTGCCGAATGAGTTGATTGGGATGGGCCTGGTGGTGGGGTTGAACGGGACGGGCGATGGGGGCGATTTCTTGCCTGCGATGCGGCCGCTGAAGGAGATGATGAAACGTTTTGATAATCCGGTGGTGCTGGATAAAGAGATGAAGAATGCGAATAATGTGGCGATTGTGTCAATTTCCATGCAGATTCCGCCACAAGGTGCGAATGACGGCGAACGGCTGGATGTGAAGGTAGCTGCCCTCGCGGCGAAGAGTCTGAAGGGTGGCCGATTGTTCATTGTGCCGATGCTGGTCCCGCGCACCGACACCAAGATTGTGCTGGGGTTTGCGAGCGGGGACGTGATTGTTGACGACGATAAACTGGCGACGACCGGAACTATCCGGGGCGGCGGGGTGCTGATCCGGGATGTGTTGCCGGAGGAAATTAAGAATGGGCAGTTCACGCTGGTGCTTCGTCCAAACACGGCGAACATGGAAACCGCGACGGCGGTAGCCGACCGAATCAATGAAGAGGTTTCAGCGCAGACGGATGGCAAACCGGTGGCGGTGGCGGTGGATGCCACGAGCATTAACGTGACCATTCCGAAAGTAGAACTTGGCAATACGACGGCGTTTATAGCGCGGATTCGGAGTCTGCCGCTGCCGAATATCTCGCAGCCAGCGAAGGTGATTATCAATACCAAGTCGAAGACGATTGTCTTTACCGATGAAGTGGAGATTTCGCAAAGCACAGTGACGGCGGGGGGAATGACGGTGACTATTGGCGCGACGCCGACAGGACCGGCGGATCCCACGGCTCCGAGGTCGAACACGGCATCGATGCAGGATTTGGAGAATGCATTCAATTTGTTGAAGGTGGGTCCGGACGATCGGATCAAGATTGTGGAAATGTTGCACGACTCGAATTCGCTGAAGGCGGATGTTGAGATTCAGTAGTGAAAGAGTGCGAGGGGAGGGGACGTCGGCTGGAAGCCGGCGGGAACTTGCGAGGATCGCGATGACGCTGGATATGCCGGATAATTTGAAGAGTGTGGATCGGACGCCGTCGTTGGCTCACCTGACGCGAGCGGCGGCGTTGACCGCGATGTTTGCCACGAAGGGCACGTCCAGCGCGGCACCGGCTCGGATCGGGCAGACTTTTGCGGAGATTCTCAATAATCACAAGTCCGCCACCGCGTTGAATGATGAGGATGGCCCGCGTGCGGACGAGTCAGCGATCAGCTATCTGAATCGTCACCGTGCCGCGACGGCTCCAGGAGGCGGGCTGACGAATCAAACGGGGAACGGATCGGCCTCGACTGTCGCCCGCACACCTCACGCCCCCCGGCCCGGCCAGACGCCTGCCGAGGTTCTCAATAGCCAAGTTACGACTGACGAAGCAGCCGCCCGCCACGCCGAAGCCGAGAAGGCAGCGGAGGGGTTGGTTTCGAACGCGGCTGATTTTGCCGATCCTTAAGCAGGTTCGGTGCTCGGCATTGTCGGAAAATAGCGTTTTTTCCGGCGGAAACGGCGAAAAGTCGTTTGGTCCGGAGTTTGATATGCAGTTGTCTGACCGTATTGCAAAGAGCCCCCGGCTTGCGGTGAAAAATGCTCTGGTCGCCCGATTGGAAAAACATGCCATCGCGACACATAAGCCGACGGGAAACAGTGCGACGAAGTCAAACGTGAAGGAAGCCGCAAGGCTTGATGTGAATGGATAAGTTGGCACAAGAACTTCTGATACTTCTCCGCGAGATCCTCGCAAGCCAACGGCGTTTGCTTCGTATCGCGATCGCCCGCCAGGAAGCGATGCGGTTGTTTGAGGTTGATAAGCTGAACGGGTTTATGGAACAGGAACGCACGGAGGTGCAAGTGGCCGGGAAGCTGGACGAAGGACGCAAGAATTTGATTTCCCGTTTCCGTCTGGCACTGGGGGCGGGGATTGAACCGACGGTATCGGAAATCGCGAAACGGTGCAGCGAGCCGACAAAAACGCAATTGCTTTGCCTCGCCACGGAGATCAAAGGCGTCGTGGGACAGTTGGATCGTCACACGCGGATCAATGCGACGGTTTCGGAAACAGTGGTCAAGGGCCTCTCCAAGGTGATGAAGATCATGACCGGAATGGCCCAGCACGCAGGGTTATACATGCGGAATGGACGCAAGGCCGCAATTCGCGGAATTCATTTGCTCGAAATCACCGCCTGATAAGGCTCTTCTAAAAAGGATTTCATTTGTCGCTCTTTGGTGCATTATCTCTCGGTTCTTCAAGCCTCGCTGCTGAGCAAGCAGCGCTGCAGGTGACCGGGAATAATATATCGAATTCTGGCAGCGCGGGTTATACCCGCGAGGCTGCGGACATTCAGCCGAATGGCAGCCAGCAACTCGGGACGGGGACATCGACCGGTGCGGGCGTGACGCTCGCTTCCGTAACGCGCCAGGTCAACGAAGCGTTGAACGAAAACCTTCGCAACTCCACGAGCGACCAGAATTCCGCCCAATCGTTGAACACCAGTCTTACTTCGCTGCAGAATGCATTCGGAGCATTGGACGATAACAATCTTTCCACGCAGCTCAATGCGTTCTTTAACGCGTTCTCAAGCCTTGCGAATAATCCCACCGATGCCACGCAACGATCGCAGGTGATTCAGGATGGGACCACGATCGCAAGCTCGCTCCAGACCCTGCGTTCACAGGTTACGGCTCTTCAACAGAACACGAATCAGCAAGTCGGCACCCTCGCGAAGCAGGCGAATTCGCTCGTGCAGGGGATCGCTGATTTGAACAAGCAGATCAGCAGTCAGGGCACGAATGCGGCGAATAACCTGCACGATCAACGGGATCAGGATCTGGCTGACCTTTCAAAGTTGATCAATATCCATGCGGTCGACCAGGGCAACGGCAGCGTGAATGTGTTGGTCGGAAGCACGCCGCTCATTCAGGGCTCCGTCGCCCGCGGCATTACGACAGCGCAAACAACGGATGCCTCGGGGAATGTAAGCACCACGCTGGCCTTTGCGGACAATGGCGATGCACTGAATGCGACCTCCGGGCAAATCGGCGGCCTCGTCAATGCTTCGCAAAATTATATTTCTCCGGCTTTGAGCACGGTGGATTCAATTGCCGGCGGATTGATCAGCGCGGTAAATTCGATTTATAGCCAGGGGCAGGGTGTGGCGGGTTTTTCAAATGTTACGAGCACCAGTGCCGTAGCGTCTCCGGCGGTCGCTCTCAATGCGGGCAAGCCGATCACAGGCCTCACGTTTTCGCCCACGAACGGCACGTTTGATTTGAATCTCACGAACTCGGCCGGGCAGGTGACCACCAAGCAGATCAGCGTCAATCTCAGCGGCACGGGCACGCAGACGACGCTTAACTCTCTTGCCTCAAGCATTACCACTGCCGGCGGCGGCGTTGTTTCAGCGACGGTCAATTCCGATGGAACACTGTCGATCTCCAGCAACAACAGCGGAACGACCTTTAACTTTGGGAATGACAACAGCGGCGTCCTGGCATCGCTCGGTATCAACACATTTTTCAGCGGGACGGATGCATCGAATATCGCGGTCAATAGCACGCTCCAGAAGAATTCAGACTTGCTTGCGACGGGTCGCGAAAACATTGCCGGCTCGAACGCGAATGCACAGGCGCTCGCGCTGGCCGGCGCGGCCGCGGTTCCGCTTCTTGGCGGCAAAAGCGTAAGCGACACGTATGCGGATTACATCGGAAACCTTGCGGTAAAAGCACAAACTGCTTCAAATAATGTGACCGCGCAGACCACCATCACGAGCACGTTGTCCGCGCAACAGCAGTCCATCAGCGGCGTGTCCCTCGATGAAGAAACCGTCAACATGATGAAGTTTCAGCAGGCCTTCCAGGGTTCCGCCCGCTTTATCAATGTCGTCAATCAGTTGATGCAGACCGTTCTGGGTCTGGTTCAATAACGTACTAGGAATCGTCATGAGTATCACACCGATAGCCAGCAGCCGAGTCACCCAGGGGATGAAGAGCACCGCGCTCCTCGATACGCTGCAGATCGACCAGAACAGCCTGCTGACGCTGGAGAATCAGCTTTCCTCGGGAAAGCGGTTATCACAGGCCAGCGATGATCCGGCGGCGACGGTTGGAATTATCCGGATTAACACACAAATCACGACGAGCGATCAATATTCAAAAAATCTCGACTTTGCAAATGGATCGCTTAGCACCGCGGATTCGACACTGACAACGCTGTCGAATCTGGTCAACCAGGCGCAAAGCATTGCCAGTTCCAATGCAGGTTCATTGACGCCGGCGTCGGACCGTGCGTCACAGGCACAGATCGTTCAAAGCCTCATCAACCAGGCATTGGAACTGGCCAATACGAAATATCAGAACGAATCTATTTTCGCGGGGCAGAATACGAAGGGCCCGGCGTTTTCGAGTGCGAATGGGGGCTACAAATATACCGGCACTTCCCAGGGGCAGGCGATTCTTTCGCCGGGGGGATCGAGCCTGGAATATACTCTGGATGGCAGTGGAATTTTCGGCGGAGTGGCGTCGCAGGTGGGGGGCGGCGCGGCGCTTTCGCCCGCATTGACCGCGTCCACCAAACTTTCAGATCTTGCCGGGACGACGCTTGGCGGGGTAACGGGCGCGCCCGTAAGCCTCACGGTCGGGAGCACAACGGTGAGCGTCGATCTGACGACGGCTGCGACGGCAGGGGATGTGGTGAACCAATTGAACGCGGCTCTGACGGCGGCGGGGTCGGACGCGTCCGTCGCCATCAGTGGAAGCTCGTTCGCCATCACAGGTGACACGACGCAAGCGATTACGATCGCGGATACGCAGGGCGGAAAAGTTGCTGCCGAGCTTGGAATCGCGGCCACGGTGGGTACTGGTGGGGCGCTGAACAGGCCCAAGCGTAGGTCCCAAAGTGACCTCGACGACGCCGCTTGGCGCTCTCAACAATGGTGCAGGGGTCGATCCAACCGGATTTATCGTTACCAATGGCTCAAAAACCGCGACGATCAGCCTCGCCGGGTTGACTACTGTGCAGGACCTGGTAAACACGATCAATGCCAGCGGCACGAACGTGACGGCACAAATTTCCGCAGACGGCAAAGGCATCGAAGTTCAAAATAACCTTTCGGGTTCCGCTCTCAACATTGGTGAAAACGGCGGGACAACCGCGACGGGCCTGGGCATCCGTTCACTCAACGCGACGACGAAACTTTCCGTGCTCAATCAAGGTGCCGGCGTCAACTGTGCTTCAGCCACGCAAAACGGCCCCACTGGAAGCGTCCTTATTCACAAGACGGACGGTTCACAATTTTCGGTCAAACTGGATGGCGTCTCGACGCCAAGCCAACTGATTGCGGCGATCAATTCAGCGACGGGAAATACCACCGTTACCGCGGCGCTTAATGCGACCGGCAATGGCATCACGCTCACGGACACCTCGGGCGGAGGCGGCAATCTGACCGCCACCGGCGCTTCGGATTTCTCCGCCAATGGCTCACAACTCGGGATCTTTTCACCCGGTACCGGCGGAACGCTCACGGGAACAAACATTGCATTTTCCACCGATGATCTTCAGGTGACGAGAAAAGACGGTACCAAGTTTACCGTCAACCTTACAGGCACAAGCACGATTCAAGATGTCCTGAATAAAATCAATAGTGCCGACGGCAATACCGGCGCGAATAAAGTGACTGCTTCCCTTAACACGACTGGCAATGGCATCAAACTGGTCGATGCCTCCAGCGGGCCGGGAGCACTGACGGTCGCGGACCTGAATGGGTCGACCGCGGCCGACGCACTGGGCATCCACAAAACCGCCTCATCACCTCCGGGCACGATCAATGGCGACGATGTGAATCCGGTGGAACCCCAGGGCCTATTTTCATCGCTTATTGCGTTAAAAAATGCGTTATTGAACAACGACAGCGCGGGCATCACGCAGGCGGGCACGCTGCTTCAAACGGACTCGACGACAGTCATCACGGCGACGGCGATGGTCGGCGCCCGCGAGCAGGATATCGCCACCCGAAAAACGACGCTGACGAGTGAACAAACACAGTTGACTAAATCGCTGAGTTTGTTGCAGGACACGGATGAAACAAGCGTGATTACGCAGTTTGAAACCTTGCAAACGGCGTATCAGGCCGCATTGCAAGTTGCAAAGACAACACAGAACTTAAGTTTGATTAATTTTCTGACGTAAAGTGACACATTCATTAGAGTTATCTAATGAATAGACCGATACATATGTATGACGGGATGCGATTGTCTCACATACAAAAAGGCTCGCCCAGAACAGGGTCGTTCCGGACGTAACGAAAGAAGCCGACAGGAAAAACAATCGCGAAGGAGTTTCAGAATGGTCATTGTTCAAACCAGCAGATTCGGTCCGGTGGAAGTCGATGAGACGCGGATGATTCAATTCCCCCGCGGCATCCTCGGTTTCCCGCAGCACAAGGATTACGTGCTGATTCAGCCGGAGGTCGATTCGACTTTCTACTGGCTGCAGTCGGCATCGGCGGCGGACCTGGCGTTCGTCGTCACTGATCCTCTGTTGTTCGTTCCGGATTATCAGGTTCCTCTTCGCGAGGAGACCCGGGCCGAACTCGCTCTTGCCGATCTCACCGAGGCGAATGTTCTCGTGATCGTCAACAAGGTCGGCGACATGCTGACGGCGAATCTTCAGGGACCGCTCGTGATCCACGCCACGACCCGGGTTGCCGCCCAGATCGTGATCAGCGAAAAGAAATACCAGACTCGTCATCCGATTCTGCAATTGCAACGCCCGGGCAAGCCTCAGGCCGCCCCGGCGCTCGCCACCGCCCAGACACAGTCATCCCCGGCGTACGTGAGCAAGTCGGCCTGAGCCTTAGGGTTCGGACCGTCTCACAAAATGCCTACAAGTGAATAGATTCAATCTGTAGCCGCACGGAGGCGGCCAAGGTTGCCAAGCGAACGGGCGCTACAATACTCAGGATGAGTGTTGAGCTCCCGCCGGTCCTCGGAGTTCCGGACGCGTTTGAGCCACCTTGCAACCAACATTCGAGCCGACTGACAGGAGAAATCGGCCCGGATCTGGGAAGGAGCCCACAGATGCTAGTGCTTTCGCGACAGCGCGACGAAACGATCATGATTGGTGACAACATAGAGATCACCATTGTGGATATTCGAGGCGACAAAGTTCGGCTCGGAATCACGGCCCCCGCGACGATCCCGGTGCATCGTAAAGAAGTTTACGAAGCGATTCAGCGGGAAAACCGGGATGCCTCAAAAGTGAAGATGGACGACCTGACCAGTCTTCCCAAGCCGCCGGGAAAGGTGACCCAAATCCCGCCCGGCGTCAGAGCCCACACTCCGGCACCGCGGCCGGGGGCAGGTTCTGAAACGCAAGTGCCCGGATCGGCTCCGCTGCCAAAGGCGGTGCCCTCAAAAAATTCAGAGGCGGGATCGGAGCCACAGTCGGGCTCTCCATTCCCGCCGGCCTGATGAGATGATTGCAACCCATCGGTGAGCCACGTGGCTTTCCGAAATGTTTCCGAGGCCGCTGATGAACCGGCCGTTACGACAAAGTTCATCGCTAAGGTATGCACCTTTACGCATCAGGTGCGGGTGGCAGAGCCACCGGCCGCATACCGATGACGCCAATCACGGAGGATTGCCATGTCCAGCAGCATTAATACCAACGTCAGTGCCCTGATAGCCAATACCAATTTGGCGAAGAGCCAGGGTTCCTTGAGCAAGTCGATCGAGCGGCTCTCCAGCGGTCTCAGGATCAACAGCGGGGCGGATGATCCGTCCGGGTTGATCATCAGCCAGCAGTTGAAGGCGGAGATCCACGGGATCACCACCGCGATCGATAACTCGACGCAGGCGACGAATGTCATATCCACGGCGGATGCGGCATTGTCGGAGGTCGCGAACCTGCTCGTGTCGATCAAGGGCCTCGTCGTGCAGGCAGCCAACACGGGTGCCGAATCAAGCGACGAGATCCAGGCCAATCAGCTTCAGGTGGATTCGGCGATCAACTCCATCACTCGCATCGCGAATTCGACAAGCTTTGCCGGCACGCATCTTCTCGATGGCACGCTGGGATATGTCACGAGCGGCATCACCACGAGCGCCGTCCATGATGTCAATGTCACGAATGCCTCCTTTGGCAATCAAAAGACTCTTCCCGTCACCGTGAACGTCATTCAATCGGCCCAGCAGGCATCCCTCCGCTTTATCGGAGGATCCATCGCGGTCAGCGTCACGATCGATGTCAAAGGCGTCAACGGCGTGCAGGAATTCAACTTTATCTCCGGAACGACCTCGACCGAAATCGCCACCGCGGTGAATCGTGCGTCGGACTCCACGGGGGTCGCGGCGGCTCTGAGTTCCGCAACGAATGCGTCTTCGGGCGTGACCTTCAAGAGCATCGGCTACGGGTCGAGCCAATATGTTTCCGTAACGGCGGCGGGCAGCAGCCCGTCATTTATCACGAAAAATTCCGCCGGCGCGATCGAACAGCGTGTGAGTGGCCGCGACGCCGCGGGCACGATCAATGGTGCCGCCGCCACGGGTAATGGACTTACGCTTTCTCTGAACACGTCCGCATTGAGCCTCTCGCTCAACCTCGATAAAGCGTTCAGCACCGGCGTGGAAAGTTTCACGATCATCGGCGGTGGGGCGACCTTCCAACTTGGTGCCCAGGTTCAAGCCAATCAACAGGTGGGCATCGGCATCGGGTCTATCGCAGCCAGTTCGCTCGGCAACGCAACCGATGGATACCTCACCAACATTCTCAACGGTGGTGTTGCGAGCCTGGCCAAGAATCCCGGCAAAGCGTCCACCATTATTGATGATGCCATCAATCAGGTTTCCGAACTCCGCGGCCGCCTTGGGGCTTTTGAGAGCAATACGCTTCAGACCAACATCAGTTCGCTCCAGGTCGCGCTTGAGAATGTGACTTCCAGCAACTCCAGCATTGAAGACACCAACTTCGCATCGGAGACGAGCAACCTGACGCGGCAGCAAATCCTTGTGCAAGCGGGGACGAGCGTGCTGGCGACAGCGAATTCGAGCCCGCAGTCAGTGCTGGCTTTGTTGAAGTAAGAAGTAAGAGGACGGACTGAGGATTGAGGGCATTAAGACTCAAGACTCAAGACCGGGTTCCGGTTATCCGTGGCCAAGCGGGGGGGCCAAGGCGCCGATGATCTCCTGCACGTCTGTTTTTCCCTTGCGGGACAGATAGCCTCGCAGGCCCTCGGCGATTTGCACGGGGATATTGGGGTCCAGAAATAGCGCTGTGCCGACCGCGAGGCCCGTGGCTCCCGCGAGGAGGAACTCCACGGCGTCCTGCCAGCGTTGAATCCCGCCCATGCCAATGATCGGGATATTGTGCTTTTTTGCGACCTCGGTGTAGACGCGATGAGTCATGAAAACAGCGATGGGCTTGATGGCGGGTCCGGATAGTCCTCCCGTGCCGTTGGCGAGCATGGGCCGCTGCTGTTCGATATCAACAACCATGGCGGTGAACGTATTGACCAGGGAAAGGCAGGTCGCTCCCGCATCCACGGCGGCTTTCGCGGTCACGGCGATGTCCGACACATTGGGGGAGAGTTTCACGATCAACTCGCAACGTCGGGTGACCTTCTTGACGGCGGCGACAAGTTCAAACAATCGCGCCGGATCGGTGCCGAACGATAATCCGTTTTTAACGTTCGGGCATGACACGTTTAATTCGATTCCACCAACGATCTCTTCCTCATCAAGGCGAGCCGCCACATCAATGTAATCGTCGGCGCACCATCCCGGGACGTTGACGATCACGGGGACGGCCATTTCCTTGAGCAGAGGAATTTTGTCGCGTAAAAAGGCTTCGAGCCCAATGTTGGCGAGTCCAATGGCGTTCAACATCCCCGCGCGCGTTTCAATGACGCGGTAACTTTCGTTGCCTTTGCGGGGCAATTTAGAGATCGCCTTGGTGACGAAGGCGCCTAATTTGGAAAGCTCGGTGAAATCACCGTACTCGTTGGCATAGCCGCATGTTCCCGAGGCGGTCATCAGGGGATTGGCGAGGGACAACTTTCCGATATTCACGGCGAGGGACGGCGTGGCGACGGAAGATCCTGGGGGATGGATGAGGGTTGCAGATGGCGGCATTTTTGGGCTGTTCATGCAGGTAGTTTCCCAAGAACGCATATCGGTGGCAAGCCTTTGCGGGCGCGTTGGATCAGTGAACACCAAGGCAACTTCACATCAATTAAGTGTATGGGTAGATCAACGCTTAGACCGGCGTTGTTTTTTGACAATTGTGGAGGAATTCTCGCTCGATGTGCTCCAAAAAGAAAAAAGCTGGACATTCCTCGAATCCGCGGTATCGTGCACGTACCCTGCCTAGGTGGGGTCATTTCTAGGGATTACCTATCGGTGCGGAAATAGTCGGGGTCGAAACTCGGATTTGTTCCGCATTCATTTCTGGTGGAGGAGTCGTTTATGGGCAGTTCATCTTTTTCGATGCGCGGTCGGAAGAAGCAACCGCGTCAAAACACATTTCTTGAGTCTCTTGAGAGCAGGACGTTGCTTTCAGTGGCGTTTCCGGGCGCGGTCGGCTTTGGCGCCGCGGCCACCGGCGGTGCGGGTGGGACCACGTATCATGTGACCAATCTCAATGATTCCGGAGCCGGTTCGTTCCGCGATGCGGTCAGCCAATCGCATCGGAAGATCGTATTTGATGTCACCGGAACGATCAGCTTGAAGTCCGCGGTTTCCGCAAAGAGCAACCTGACGATTGAAGGCGATGCCGCCCCAGGTCAGGGCGTGGCCGTGATCGGCGCCGAAGTTTCGTTCAGCGGCTCTAACAATGACATCGTCCGCTACATTCGCTTCCGTCAGGGCACAAACGATCCGGACAAGGGCAAAGACGCAGTTGGCATGGACGGCTCCAATCTCATCATCTTCGATCATGTCTCGGTGGAGTTTGGCTCGTGGGACAACATTGATGTGAATGGCAGCACCAACATCACATTCCAGAACTGCATTATTGCCGACCCGATCAACCAACAGTTTAACGTTCATGATACGAGCGCGAACGTCACTTTTTACAATGACATCATGGCCAATGCACATAACCGCAGCCCGCTCGCCAAGGGCAACACTCAGTTCGTGAATAATGTCGTTTATAATTTCCAAGCGGGTTATACGGCCGGCAATTCATCAGGCCACTTCTCGCATGACGTGATCAACAATTACTTTATTTCGGGTCCGTCGACCTCAAATGCTGGTGATGCGTTCTATCAGATGCGTAACCAATCGGTTTATCACCACGGGAACTTGCTCGATTCCAATAGAGACGGCAAGTTGAACGGAAGCAACCTCACGCCGGCGGGAACCTCGCTCAGCAGTCCATGGTCGCCGACGACCGCTTCTCTGGCCACGAGCAGCGCTGCGGCTGCGTATTCAAATGACATTGCAAACGCCGGCGACTCGTTGCATCGCGACGCGGTGGATGCCCTTGTCATTGCCGACGTCACTTCATTGGGCAAGAAGGGACATCTGTGGACGACGCAAACGGCCACTGGTTTGCCCAACAATGGATACGGCACCGTTTAAGTGTTGAATCATTCCTGTATGAAAAAATGATGGGGCGATCCATTCATTAGGATTGCCCCATCTATTGTCAGCAACCTCGCCATGGCGGGGCATTTCTTGAGATCACCTTGCGGTTGCGGAACTTGGTATGGGTTAACACTCAGAGTTTTCGCATCGACATTTTGGTAGGAGTATTATCTCATGGGCAGTCAATTTTCTAATAGTCGTGGTCGTAAACAGCAGCCACAGCGAGTCGCATTCCTCGAGTCTCTTGAGAGCAGGACGCTGCTCTCAGTGGCGTTTCCGGGCGCGGTCGGCTTTGGCGCTGCGGCCACCGGCGGTGCGGGCGGGACCACGTATCATGTGACCAATCTCAATGATTCCGGGGCCGGTTCGTTCCGCGATGCGGTCAGCCAATCACATCGGAAAATCGTATTCGATGTCACCGGAACGATCAGCTTGAAGTCCGCGGTTTCCGCAAAGAGCAACCTGACGATTGAAGGCGATGCCGCCCCAGGTCAGGGCGTGGCCGTGATCGGCGCCGAGGTTTCGTTCAGCGGGTCCAACAATGACATCGTCCGCTACATTCGCTTCCGTCAGGGCACAAACGATCCGGACAAGGGCAAGAGCGCAGTTGGCATGGACGGCTCCAATCTCATCATCTTCGATCATGTCTCGGTGGAGTTTGGCTCGTGGGACAACATTGATGTGAATGGCAGCACCAACATCACATTCCAAAACTGCCTTATCGCGGCACCGATCAATCAGCAGTTTAACGTTCACGATACGAGCGCCAATGTCACCTATTACAATGATATCTTCGCGGACGCGCATAACCGCAGCCCGCTCGCAAAGGGCAACACTCAGTATGTGAACAATGTGGTCTACAATTATCAGCTTGGGTACACTGCGGGTGATTCGGCAGGCCACTTCCTGCACGACATCATCAACAATTACTTCATCGCCGGGCCCTCTACTTCGACGGCCACCGATGCAACGTTCCAGATGAGAAACCAGTCCGTGTATTCAAAAGGAAATCTGCTGGACGCAAACAAGGACGGCAAGCTCAATGGCGCAAAATATACCCCCATGGGCACGGCACTGAACTCGCCGTGGTCGTCGTCGACGGCCTCACTGGCCACAACGAGCGCCGCGGCAGCGTATGCTTATGATGTCGCGCATGTCGGTGACTATTTGCACCGCGACGCGGTCGACACCCTCATTATCGGGGACGTCACCTCCCTCGGTAAGAAGGGACATCTTTGGAAGAGTCAGGCCGAGAGCGGCTTGCCTAACAACGGATACGGCACTGTTTAAGTGCGAAATCCCTTCGCTGGAAAAAGGACGGGCAGTCCCCTGGGGGACTGCCCGCTCCTATTTTTGCAGCAATATTCTTCGATTGGATGGATTGAAAGCTCAAGTGTTCGAGAGCGTCCATTGCCTATTTATTAGGCAGAAATCGCCGTTTTTCCTACCTCAACTTTTCCTTGCCCGACCTCTGTCAAAATGCTACAGTATTTGACCCGTAACGATTAGCCGTCGGCCAGACTTAAACGCGCGGAGGAGAGACTCAAGGGGGCTCTCACTCGGAGGTTTGTTCACGTTGAATACTTTCCAATCATCGGGAGTCCCGGGAAAACTGGGACTTTATGACCCACAGTACGAGCACGATTCTTGTGGTGTGGGCTTCGTTGCCCACATCAAAGGCAAAAAATCGCACGACATCGTTAAAAACGCGCTGACGATGCTCGAACATATGGATCATCGCGGCGCCTGTGGTTGCGAGCAAAACACCGGGGACGGGGCAGGCATCCTGACCGGACTGCCCCATGCGTTTCTGGTCAAGGTTGCGAAACGTGACGCGAACATCATGCTTCCCGCGCAAGGGCTTTACGGCGTCGGCATCGTATTTCTCCCGGCTGACAGCGAACAGCGGCAGGCTTGTGAAGTAGCCGTCGCAAAGATCATTACGGAACATCAGCTGACGCTCCTGGGCTGGCGAGACGTTCCCACGGACAATGCCACGCTCGGAATGATCGCGCGGCGCATTGAACCGACGATGAAGATGCTCTTCGTCGGCGGCGGAAAAAATAACATCGAAGGGGATGCACTCGAGCGCGCGCTCTACCTTGTGCGTAAACGCGCCACCGTGGCCTGCCGGGCGCTGGAGATGGATCAGGCGAACTACTTTTACATTACCGCTCTGTCGGCAAAGGTTGTCATTTATAAGGGGCAACTCACCCCGGCGCAGGTCACGGAGTATTTCCGGGCGGACCTTGCTGATCCGGATTACACCAGCCACCTCGCGCTGGTGCATTCACGCTTTTCAACAAATACGTTTCCGAACTGGAACCGCGCCCAGCCGTTCCGTTTCATGGCCCACAATGGCGAAATCAATACCCGCCGCGGCAACGCCAACTGGATGCGCGCCCGCGAGGGGATGTTCAAGTCGGACCTGTTCCCCGGGGACGGGATTGAACAGATCAAGCCCGTCATCGAACCGGACGGGTCGGATTCGTCCGACTTCGACAACTGCCTGGAATTGCTTCTGCAGAGTGGCCGCACGTTGCCGCGCGCAATGATGATGATGATCCCGGAAGCGTGGCAGAATCATGAATCGATGGACCCGCGTCGGCGGGCGTTTTACGAATACCACTCCTGCGTGATGGAGCCGTGGGATGGCCCGGCCTCGGTCGCGTTTACCGATGGCGACATGATCGGAGCGGTGCTGGATCGCAACGGCCTGCGACCCTCGCGGTATTACGTCACGCAATGACGACCTTGTCATCATGGCTTCCGAAGTGGGCGTGCTTCCGATTCCGCCTGAGTCGGTCGCGAAAAAGGGCCGCCTCCAGCCGGGCCGCATGTTCCTCGTCGATTTCTCCGAAGGCCGCATTGTCGACGACACCGAAATCAAAAAGCGACTCTCCGAAAGCCATCCCTATGGCACGTGGCTGCAGGAACAAAAGATCACCCTCGAAGACCTCCCCACGCCCACCTACGTCGGCGGCTTCGTCCGCGAAACCCTCCTTACCCGCCAGCAGTGCCTCGGCTACACCACCGAAGACCTCATCAAGCTCCTTGTCCCCATGGCCACCAACGGCATGGAAGCGATCGGCTCGATGGGCAACGACGCCGCCCTCGCATGTCTCTCCGACCAGCCGCGAATGCTCTACGACTATTTCAAACAATCCTTCGCCCAGGTCACCAACCCCCCGCTCGACAGCGACAAGGAATACATCGTCATGTCGCTGGAGTGCTACATCGGCCCCGAGCGCAACCTGCTTGAAGCGACCCCGGAACATTGCCATCGCCTGCTGATCCAGCACCCGATCCTCACCAACGAAGAACTCGCCCAGCTCAAGGAAATGAACCACCGCGGCTGGAAAACCAAGGTCATTGACACCGTCTTCGACCGCGCCGGCGGCGACCACGCGATGCAGTCGGCCCTCGACCGCATCTGCGCCGAAACCACGCAAGGCCATCAAGGATGGCTACAGTCTTGTGATCCTCTCCGACCGATCGATGGATTACGACCAAGTCGCGATCCCCGCGCTGCTGGCCGTCGGGGCGGTGCACCATCACCTCGTCAAAACCAATCGCCGCACCGCGCATCGGCATCGTCCTCGAGACCGGCGAAGCCCGCGAAGTTCACCACCACGCGATGCTCATCGGCTACGGTGCCGACGCGATCAACCCTTACCTCGCGTTTGAAACGCTCTGGGAACTCCGAGCCCAGAAAAAGATCGACGTTAAAGACGATAAGACCGATCGTCAAAAATTACATCAAGGCTGTCGACAAGGGCCTGCTCAAAGTGATGTCCAAGATGGGCATCTCCACGCTTGCAGTCCTACAAGGCCGCGCAGATCTTCGAAGCGGTCGGCCTCAACGCCGAAGTGATCGACCGCTCCTTCGTCGGCACCTCTCGAAAGTCGACGGCGTCGGGCCTGGACGTGCTTGCCCAGGAAGCGATCCGCCGGCACGAAATCGGCTTCCCGGTCCGCGCATGAATCGAAATCGCTGCCCGTGCTCCCCAGCGGCGGCCAATATCAGTGGCGCAAAGAAGGCGAACGCCACCTCTTCTCCCCCGAAGTGATCTCCAACCTTCAGCAAGCGACATGGGCCGAGCAAGGCTCCGCCACGGCCCGCGAGGCCTACGCCCGCTATGCCAAAGCCATCAACGAGCAGTCCGGCGCGCTCTGCACGCTCCGCGGGTTGTTCAAAATCAAAAACGCCGCGACGCCCGTCCCGCTCGATGAAGTCGAGCCGGCGAAAGAAATCGTCAAACGCTTCTGCACCGGCGCGATGTCGCTCGGCTCCATCTCCACGGAAGCCCACGAAACGCTCGCGATGGCCATGAACTACCTCGGCGGAAAATCCAACACCGGCGAAGGCGGCGAAGATTCCCGCCGCTTCAAGCCCGTCCCCGGCGAAACCTGGCCCGATGGAAAACCCAAGCTCCGCCGCTCCGCGATCAAGCAGGTTGCCTCCGGCCGCTTCGGCGTCACCATCAACTACCTCACCAACGCCGACGAACTGCAGATCAAAATGGCCCAGGGCGCAAAACCCGGCGAAGGCGGCCAGCTCCCCGGCCACAAGGTCGACAAGTACATCGGCTGGCTCCGCCACTCCACGCCCGGCGTGCAGCTCATCAGCCCGCCGCCGCACCATGACATCTACTCCATCGAAGATCTGGCGCAGCTCATTTACGATCTCAAAAACGCCAACCGCGCCGCTCGCGTCAGCGTGAAGCTGGTCGCTGAAGTCGGTGTCGGCACCGTCGCTGCCGGCGTCGCCAAGGCCCACGCCGATCACATTCTTATCGCCGGCCATGACGGCGGCACGGGCGCTTCGCCGCTCACCTCGATCAAACATGCCGGCGGTCCGTGGGAAATCGGCCTCGCCGAAACCCACCAGACGCTCGTCCTCAACGACCTTCGCTCCCGCGTCACCGTGCAGGTCGACGGCCAACTGAAAACCGGCCGCGACGTGGTCATCGGCGCCCTGCTCGGCGCTGAAGAATTCGGCTTCTCCACCGCCCCGCTCGTCACCCTCGGCTGCATCATGATGCGGGCCTGCCACCTGAACACCTGCCCCGTCGGCATCGCCACGCAGGACCCGGTCCTCCGCGAAAAATTCACAGGCAAGCCCCGAATACGGCCATCAACTTCTTCTTCCTGCTCGCCGAGGAAGTCCGACAACTCATGTCCCAGATGGGCTTCCGTACCTTCAACGAAATGGTCGGCCGCGTCGATATGCTCGATGTCGGCGAAGCCGTCAAGCACTGGAAAGCACAGGGCCTCGACCTCGCTCCGGTCCTCATGCCCGCGGTCAAACCCCACGATCAACATCCAGGTGATCAAGTCCATCCCGCAGGACCACAAACTCGACGAAGCGCTCGACAACGACATCATTCGGCCAGGCTCAACCCGCCATCGAACGCAACGAACAGTCGACCATCAACAAGACGATCAAAAACGTCAACCGCACCGTCGGCACCATGCTCTCCAACGAAATCGCCAAACGCTACGGCGAAGAAGGCCTCCCCGACGACACCATCCACATCAAGCTCAAAGGCCACGCCGGCCAGTCGCTTGGCGCATGGCTCGCCCGCGGCGTCACGCATCGAACTCGAAGGCGACGCCAACGACTACGTCGGCAAAGGTCTCTCCGGCGGCAAGATCATCGTCTATCCCGATAAGACCGCGACCTTCAAAGCCGAAGAAAACATCCTCATCGGCAACGTCGTCATGTACGGCGCGACCAGCGGCCGGGCCTTCTTCCGCGGCGTCGCCGGCGAACGCTTCTGCGTCCGCAACTCCGGCGCCGATGGCCGTCGTCGAAGGCGTCGGCGATCACGGCTGCGAGTACATGACCAACGGCCGCGTCGTCATCCTCGGATCCACCGGCCGCAACTTTGCCGCCGGCATGTCCGGCGGCATCGCCTACGTCTACGATCCCAACGACGAGTTCCTCGCCCGCTGCAACCTCGCCATGGTCGAACTCGAAAAACTCACCGAAAAATCCGACATCGATCTCCTCCGCGAACTCATCGAGCAGCACCGGCAATACACCGGCTCCACCGTCGCCGACACTATCCTCAAAAACTGGAACGACTCCGTGAAGAAATTCCACAAAGTCATGCCGATCGAATACAAGAAAGCCCTCGCCCAGATGGCCCACGCCGGCGCGACCGGCGGGGGGGTACGCTAATGGGCAAGCCCACCGGATTCATGGAATTCGCCCGCGAACTCGGACCCAACCGCACCACTCAGCTGCGCATCCTCGACTGGAAGGAATTCCACGATCACCTTCCCGACGACACGCCTGAAAACAGCAGGGCGCTCGCTGCATGGATTGCGGCGTCCCGTTCTGCCACTCCGACAAAACCGGCGGCTGCCCGGTCAACAACCTCATCCCCGAATGGAACGACCTCGTCTACCGCGGCCAGTGGGAAGAGGCCATCAATCCGCCTCTGGAAAACCAACAACTTCCCCGAGTTCACCGGCCGCGTCTGCCCCGCGCCCTGCGAAGGCTCCTGCGTGCTGGGCATCAATGAACCGCCGGTCACCATCAAGTCGATCGAAGCCGCCATCATCGATCACGCCTGGGAGCACGGCCTCGTCAAAGCCAACCCGCCCGAAAAACGCACCGGCAAAAAAGTCGCCGTCATCGGCTCCGGTCCCGCCGGCCTCGCCGCCGCCGATCAACTCAACAAGGCCGGCCACCTCGTCACCGTCTTCGAGCGCGCCGACCGCATCGGCGGCCTGCTCATGTACGGCATCCCCAACATGAAGCTCGACAAAAGAGAAGTCGTCGAACGCCGCGTCAAGCTCATGGAAGATGAAGGCGTCACCTTCGTCACCAACGCCCACATCGGCGGGTCACGCATCGATGCCGCGACGCTCAAGAAGAATTTCGATGCCATCGTCCTCGCCACCGGCGCCACCAAGCCGCGCGATCTGCCCGTCCCCGGGCGCGCAACCTCAAGGGCGTCCACTTCGCCATGGAGTTCCTCACCGCCAACACCAAGAGCCTCCTCGACTCCGAACCACGAGGACGGCAACTACATCTCCGCCAAAGATAAAGACGTCATCGTCATCGGCGGCGGCGACACCGGCACCGACTGCATCGGCACCTCCATGCGCCACGGCTGCCAAATCCCTCGTCAACTTTGAACTTCTCCCCAAGCCCCCCGCAGCCCGCGCCCCGGACAACCCCTGGCCGCAGTGGCCCCGCATCCTCCGCGTCGACTACGGCCACGAGGAAGCCCACGCCAAGTTCGGCAAAGACCCCCGCGAGTTCCTCATCCTCACCAAGGAATTCCTCGGCGACGCCAACGGCAACCTCCGCGCCCTCAAAACCGTCCGCGTCGAATGGTCCAAAGACCCGACAACGGCCAATTCAAAATGAAGGAACGTCCCCGGCTCCGAACAGGAATGGCCCTGCGAACTCGTCTTCCTCGCCATGGGCTTCCTCGGACCGGAAAATCCCGTCGCCACGCCAACTCGGCGTCGAACTCGACCCCCGCACCAACTACAAAGCCGACCACGGCAAGTTCACCACCAACGTCCCCGGCGTCTTCGCCGCCGGCGACTGCCGCCGCGGCCAGTCCCTCGTCGTCTGGGCCATCAACGAAGGCCGGCGGCGCGCGAGAATGCGACCGCCACCTGATCGGAACAACGGAACTGCCCTGACCGGTCGCCGATATCACAAACAGCCAAATGATAGAGATACTTCCGAGCCGCGCCCGTAAGCGACTGTGTCGGAAGTCAAGCGTTTTTGACAGTTTGGTCGAGCCATGGGGAGTTGTTCCTAAGCATGGTGTTGAGGGTGGTGAGAAGTTTGCCATGACCGCGACGATCATGACTTTGAAGGGTTTGCCATGGTCGGTCAGACGCTGGGCAAAGAGCTTGAGCGGGCGGTTGCAGTTTTTGGCGGAGAGCGCCGCCATATAGAGCACGTCTCGTACGCAGGCGCGGCCGCCGAAGATGAAGGACTTTCCGACATGATTGCCGGATTTATTATCCCAGGGCGCTACGCCCGCCAGAGCCGCGATCTGCTGGCGGTTGAGGGTGCCGAGTTCGGGCAGGTGGGCCAAAAGCTCGGCGGAAGTCTGCGGTCCCACGCCCGGGGTGCTTTGAAGGATCTCATCCTTGGCCTTGAGGCCGTCGTCGGATTGAATCTGATCGCTGATCAACTGTTCAATGGCGTGGATCTGCGCGTCGAGCATTTTGAGCACCTTGTCGATGCTCTTTTTCACCGGCTTGATCCGGCAGAGATTGCTGCGGTTTTGTTCCTGCGTCCGCAGGCCAATGAGCTGCCGCCGGCGCGTGACCAGTTCATCGAGGGCACACGCTTCGGGGGTTTGACTGGGCCGGGCCTTGGGCTGGACCACCTGGGCGAAGCGCAGGACCGCCGCGTCGATGGCATCGGTCTTGGCCAGAATGCCCATGCCTTTGGCAAAGTCCCGCACCTGCCTGGGATTGGCCACCACCACCTTGTGGCCGGCACCGATCAACTCGGCGGCCAAAGGACGCTCGTATCCGCCAGAAGCCTCCATCACGATCAGCGCCGGACCCTGCCGGCCAAAATACGCAACGGCCTGGGCAATCCCTTCCGCATCATTGCCCACACGCAAAGGCCTGGACGCGGGCAGCACCTCCAGATCCAAATGATCCTTGGCCACATCCACCCCGCCAAAGCAGACGGCGGCGGGCAAAACAGAACTCTGGACTTCCTGAGAAACCGACATGGAAACCTCCCGATCTTGCACATGCGGGCTCACCGGCACCGTGGCAGACCGGCGTTGGCCCAAGCGACTGTTCGGGTTCATTCCACGGACGGCGGCGGGGATCACGCTTACGGACGGCCTCGGGGCCTTGGAAGCTACGATCTCCCGCCGCCGGCCGCCGCGTGCTCGCGTCTCCCCCCCACGCGAGCACGCGGCGGCCTTGCCCATTGGAACCTTTTTCCTGTCCTTTGGAAAGATACAAGGAAGCGTTTTTTCCCCCTTCCCTCATTCTTATATGCCATTCGCGACAAACGCTTCCTCACGGGCGCGTCTTGGAACCCCTCTATTTCAAGCGAATAGCCGGTCGTTTCCCTTCACAAAAAAAGCAGGGCAAACCCTTGTCGGTCTGACCTGCTCATACTCACTCACTATCTCGTGGTATTGATCACTTGGTCGTGATCAAACCATCCACTGCCGGATTATTCTCGATCGTAATATCCTTATATTCGTCAAACTGGCCTCTGTTGTGGGATTGGATCGCGAACGGCAAGAACAGGCCCTTAATGCTCGAGTCCTTGAAGTCCACGATTTCAACGCCCTTGGTTCCCACCGGCTAAGCCGCGGCGGAGCGAAGCGTGCCATTGCGGCCATCGACCAGAATCTCACAGCGAGCCCACGCTGACTTTGTCACGTTGCCGAGGCTCCCGATATGCCGGAAAAACTGCGAGCCCGTATTGTTGTGGCCCGGACGATAGTCCCACGTGTAATTCTTGGGCAACTGCAATTGAATGCCTCCCAGCGCATCCAACTTCGGACTGGTTCCGAAGAGCAGCACGCAAGGCCAGTGGTTGACGCCGGACACCTGCGCGCACCGTGTAAATGACGCGGTAAAACTCATACTTGGTATTCGTGTAAATAAATCCGCGAGCCGTCCCGTTCATGGCGATCGAACCATCCCTCACCGTAAACGCATTCGCCGGCACCGGAGTCCAGCCCTTCAACGTTTTGCCGTCAAAGACGGATACCGGCGTTGAGGCATGCGCCATCCCCGCCACGGACAAAACCGCCGCCGCTAAAATCCCAAACATCTTCTTCATCCTCGTTCCTCTCAAAAAAAGAAATGTAATAGAACGCCGGCGTATGATAGAAGCCGTCGCATTGCACAGTTTAAGCAATATTTCCAAGGACTATTTACGTACAGCAGTCCGTTTCAGAAAATGATTTGCAGGCCTACAGAGGTGAAAAAAAGGCCCGACGGGATGAATCTAGTGGCTTTCCCTGGACTCGTCAAGAGAAACATCATTTTTTAAGGCTAAAAGGCTAAAGGCTATTTCATTCACGCCAACGATCTGAATGGTGAAATTTCCAGACGCGCCCGTCTGCGTTTTTTATTTTCGCGGTAAACGTTTCCTCACGGGCATCTCGAAATTTTCAATTCCAAGCGTCACCCCCCAATGCAATGACCTTAAATTATCCCCCAATCCCCTTATTCAAGTTCCGCATAATCTCCATATGCTGGACCCATAGATAATTTTTCCCTGCATACTCCGTCACCTCTCCGCTCACCTTGAATCGCATGGGTTGCGACCCTTCGCTTGACGCGTCCTCCATTACTTTCAAGAGCCGCGATGGAATCAAACCCATGGGCGGATCCTTCATGTTTTTCCCATCCGCATCGAAAGCGAAAAACCAACTCGCGCTCTTTTCATCCCTGACCAGTCGGCCGGTGCGGTTCCAGACGAATTCGCCTTCGCGGACCCGGTTTGTCTTCGGGGCATTCGGCGCGACATTGGGAACGGCCGGCTCCGCGGTGCGAATCGCGATCCCCTGATTAACGGGAGTCTCGTCCGCAGGCGCATCGGACGCGGTTTGTGGCTTATCCTTTAACAGGCCTTCCAATACATTTGCGCGGACGGGCTGCTCGAGCCGGCGGCCGGTGCTGTCGATGCGGAGTCGACAGCGGCGGGCGCGGTCGCCGGCGCAATTCGGCTGCGTGCTCGCAGGCGACGGCGGCTCAATCGACATCTGCGCGAACGCCCCGACCACCGGTATTGCCGTCACCGCCGCCACCATCGCAATTCTAATCAAACGCATCATGCGCAATTCCTTCATCAGGTGAATCCCGGAATTGTCGAACCTCACCCACAACCCGTCAAGCAATATTCGGAGCTCACGCTGAAGCGTGTCTTCGGTTATGTCCATGCTTCTCATTCCACAAAACACGCTGGAGCATGAACTCCATCTTTTGCCGGTCCGTGAATGACAACCTCCCACTCGTCCGCTTATCATCCCCTCATGTACAAGAACCGCAAAATCGTCGTCGTCATGCCCGCGTACAATGCGGCGAAAACACTCGAACGCACCCATGCCGAGGTCCTGCAGGAGGAAATTGTCGATCTCATCATCGTCGTCGATGACGCCAGCCGCGACGAGACACCCGCATCGCCAAAACGCTCCCCAAAACCGAAGTCCGCACCCATCCGATCAATGCCGGCTACGGTGCCAATCAGAAGACCTGCTACACCGCCGCCCTCGCCGCAGGCGCAGACATCGTCATCATGATCCATGCGGATTACCAGTACACGCCCAAACTCATCCCTGCCCTTGCCGCGATCGTCGCCAATGATCTCCATCCCTGCGTCCTCGGCTCCCGTATCCTCGGCGGTTACGCCCGCACAGGCGGAATGCCCCTCTGGAAATACATCGCCAACCGTTTCCTCACCGCCGCTGAAAATCTCCTCCTCGGCTCCAAGCTCTCCGAATTCCACACCGGCTATCGCGCCTTCAGCCGCGAACTTCTCCAACGCATTCCCTGGTCAAAAAACTCCGATGACTTCATCTTCGACAATCAAATCCTCGCCCAAATCCTATGGCATCACTACAGCATCGGCGAAGTCAGTTGCCCCACCAAATACTTCGCTGAAGCATCTTCCATTAACTTCACCCGCAGTCTTCGCTACGGCTTCGGCTGCCTCAAAGTCGCCATGCTGTTCCGCCTCACCAAATGGCGTCTCATCCGACATCCGCTGTTCCGGAGCCCCGCACCCGAATGACCCCTCTTTCCAAACAACCCGCCCGCCTCAACTTCCTGCTCTGCATCGCTCTGGTCTCGCTCTGCTTCCTCGCCTTTTACCATGTGCTCTCCTTCGACTTCATCCAGTTTGACGATGACATCGAAATCACCACCAACGCCCACATCCGCAACCTCACCCTCGAAAACATGCGATGGATGTTCACCAACACCGATCTGACTCAAAGGTATATCCCCTTGAGCTGGCTGGCGTGGAGTTTCGTCATCCAATTCTTCAGCCCCCGTCCGATGGCGTTTCACGCTCTCTCGCTGCTGGTCCATATCGCCAATATGCTGCTGCTTTTCGGCTTGATCCGCTCGATTCTGCGGCGCACTGTTGCGGCGTTCGCTGCGCCGCGCGACCTCTCGTTCGTCGCCGCCATTGCCGCCGGCGTCTGGGCGGTCCATCCGCTCCGTGTGGAAGTGGTCGCCTGGGCCACGCAGGTGCGTTTCGCGGAAGCGACTTTTTTCGCCCTCATTTCCACATTGCTCTACTTCTTCTCCGTCGATCGCGCTCCTGCCGCTCCGCATCGCTCCAGCTACTTTTGGCTGTCCGTCTTTGCCTACGTCATGTCCATTTTTTTCTATCCCAACGCCATTGGTCTGGTCGCGCTCTTCCCGCTTCTCGATCTCTATTTCTTTCAGCGATCATCCCCTTACCTCTCCGATGGCCGCCGTCTCATCCAATTCTCTTTGGAAAAGGTGCCGTTTGTTCTGCCTGCCATTTTTATTCTGGCCATCACCCTCTATGGACGCTTCACGGGACTGGAACGATTCCGCAATGCCCTGACGACGGACCAATTCGACATCCCCCACCGCATCATGCAAGCGGCTTACGTCCTGATCTATTATTTATGGAAACCATTCGATTTCTTCCATATCTCACCGATTTACACCCAACTGGTCGCCTTCAATCCATTTTCCACATCATTTGTCCTCAGTCTTCTCGCGTTACTGCTAATCACGGTGCTCGCGTTCGCCTATCGCACCCGCTGGCCCAGTTTTTTCCTCCTCTGGACCGCTCATCTTTTTTTCCTCCTCCCCGTGGGCGGCTATTTTGAGCACCCGTATTTTCCCAGCGATCGCTACTCCTATTTGGACGGAACTCTTTTTTCTGTTCTCCTGGCCACGCTCCTCATCAAAATTGTTCCATTTCGTGGCCCGGCACGTCCCACAGATACAAAGCCCAAGGATTGCAATCCTCGGGCTCTCATTCCATCAAAGGCTTTAATTCTCTTAACCGCGGCCACCCTCATTCCGCTCGCAGTCCTCTCAAATCATGACTCGCGCCTGTGGTACAACAGCGAATCGTTTTTCCAATCGCTCCTCACCATCCTGCGCAATGATCCTTGCCGCGGACATCCAGTGGCGTCTTGGCAACTATTACGCGGGTCGGGGCGACCTCGTCCGCGCCATCGATTACTACGATCAATCCCTGGCGATTGCCCCCGGCTACCCGCGCCCCATGCTGCTCAAGGCGGACGCCCTCTCCACTTTAGCCCAGCGTGCGATCTCCGCTCATGAACCTGAGCAGCACTCCAACGCCCTCTATCGCCAGGCCGCCGGCATCCTCGACCAGCTCTCCGATCTCCACCCCGCGCCGCACCTTTCGCCGCAGCGGGTAAGGCGTACCTCGCCGCACACGATTATTCCGCAGCCCAGGATCGTTTTCAGACCGCCCTCCTCCTGATGCCCAACAACGCGGCCTTGCACCTCAACCTTGCCGAATCCTTCGCCCGCGCCGGCAATCTTGAACAGGCCAACCAACAACTGACCATCGCCGCCACCCTCGATCCCGCCCTCGCCTCCCAGCGCGACCGCCTCCTTCACGATTGGACAGCTCATCCCAATGTTCCTTGACCGCGCCGAGCCATCCGATGTGCGCCGCGCTGCGAGTCCGTCACATGTTGCCGACGGTGGCAACAGTCTTATGATGGCCCAACGTCTGACGAAAAAATTGGAGATCCTTTCATGCTCGTGACCAAGCGTTCCCTTCAAATGATTGCGTTATTCCTGGCTCTCGCGGTGGTGCCGATGGTCGCTCATGCGCAGGACGATGTCGGGATCGCCTGGCAAACCGAGACGCTGGGCAATGGCCTCAAGGTGATCTACGCCCCCATGCCGTCCTCGCCCGTCACCCAGGTGCGCGTCCTCTATCACGTCGGCTCGCGTGACGAACAGTCCGACCGCCAGGGCTTCGCTCACATGTTTGAGCACATGATGTTCCGCGGATCGGAGCACGTGAAGCCCCAGGAACACATGAAGCTCATCGGTCTCGTGGGCGGTGATTGCAATGCAATGACCTCTTTTGACACCACCATCTATCACGACACGCTGCCCTCGACCGATACCGATCTGCGCTCTCTGGCTTGAAGCGGACCGCATGTCCAGTTTCAAAGTATCAGCGCAAATTTTCCACACGGAACGGCTCGTGGTCGCGGAAGAATGGCGCATGTGCCAGAACCAGCCTTACGGGACGCTCTTTGAAAAACTCTGTGCCGAGCTATACAAAGTGCACTCCTATCAATGGACGCCGATCGGCAACATGCAGCACCTGCAGGCCGCCGCGACGGGGGAATTGCAGGCGTTTTTCAACAAGTATTACGTTCCGAGCAACGCCGTCTTGGTGATCGCGGGCAACACGGATGTCGAGGGAATGAAGGCGGCGGTGCACAAGTATTTCGCGTGGATTCCGGAAGGCGCAGAACTGACCCGGAAAATTGCACAGGAGCCCGAGCAGACCGAGGCGCGGCGCGAGCAGGTAAACATGCGCGTCCCGCTCCCGCTCGTGGTGATCGCGTATCGGATGCCCTCAATGCTCTCGGATGATGAAGATCCGCTGGAACTGCTTCTCGCGATTGTGGGCAATGGGCGTTCGTCGCGATTGTCCCGGGCGCTGGTAACAAATGCGAATCCCTTGTGCGTCGATGCGGACACCATTGTGGAGCCTCTGGAGGACGGAGGCCTCATGGGAGTGGAAGGGACGGTGTCGCACGGTAAGGATCCGGCGGCAGTGGAAAAAATTCTGCGCGATCAAATCGCTGAGATGGCGGCAAATCCAGTCACCGCGGCGGAGTTGGACAAGGCGAAGGAGCAGGCACGGCTCACCCTCGCGGAACGTTGGAAAACCGCGGACAGCGTCGCGTCGGAACTCGGCAGCGAGATGCTCATGCGAGGCAGCCTCGATCGCGTGAAGACCGCCCGCGCCGGCTCGAAGCCACAACTCCCGCTGACCTGCTGCGCGTCGCAAAAAAATATTTTCTGGATACAAAATCTTCCACGCTCGTCGTGTTGCCCGGAAAACAGGTGCCCTCCCCCGATCTGATGAAAGTCGCAACCTCCCAGCCCACGACGGAACCGGTGGCGAAGGAAGCGCCGCGAGCCCTGCAGTTCCCCGCCGATTACCCCACCACGCCCCCGGTGCCCGGAACGCTTCCCAACGCGACATTTGCCAAAGGCGTCGAAAAAATGATCGATGGCGTCCGTGTCATCGTGATGGAGGACCATCGGCTGCCGGTCGTGAACTGGTCCCTCACCACGCGCATGGGCAGCCACGCGGAGCCCGCCGGCAAAGCAGGCCTCGCCGGTCTGACCGCTGAAATGGTGCGTCGCGGGCCTGCCGGAAAGACCTACGATCAATTCAACGAGGAACTGGATTCCCGCGGCATTACCCTCAACGTCGCGGACGGTGCCGATACACGAAATGGCAACGGCGACTTTACCCGGATCGCCGGATCGTGCTTGAAGGAAGAATTGCCCTTCGGCCTGGATGCGACGCGGTCGATCTTGCTGCAGCCCGCGTTTGATGCGGCGCAGTTTGCAACACTAAAAGCTCAGTCTCTCGATTCGCTCCAACTCGCGTTGAATACCCCCGCCACGTTGGCCTCTCGAGAATTGTTGCACGCCCTCTATGGCGACTCCCCTCTGGGGTGCCTGAAAACCGTTCAAAGCATGAGCGCCATCACGCTTGACGATGTGAAGAGTTTCTACAGCACCGTTTATTCCGCGAAAGACGCGATCCTGATGATCGCCGGCGACATCAGCGTGGCCGACGGGCAAAAAGCCGCAGAGCAGTTGCTTGCGGGATTCAAGGCAACCGAGTTGCCGAAGGTGCAATACGCGACGCCTCCGTCGCCCACGAAATTGCATATCCTGATGGTCGATTTCCCTGCATCGAAGCAGGCAGTGATCAATCTCGGCGTACCCGCCTACAGCATTGCGAGCGATGAAAAATTCGCGGGTTCGCTCGCCGGACAGATTCTCTCCAACGGCATTGAGTCACGGCTCGGGCAATATGTGCGAGCGGAAAAGGGATACGTCTATGGCGTCGATGCGGGTTTTTCCGCCGGACGACAGGCCGGCGCCTTTGAGGGCGACACCGGCACCAAATTTGAAACCACCGCGGATACCATCGAAGCGATGTTCAAGGTGTTCGACGATATGAAGAAGGCCCCGGTCACTGACAAGGAACTCAGCGATGCGAAGTTTCGTATCGCCGGCGAACTCCTCATGACGATGCAAACCGTTGATGAGCAGGCCTTCCGCCGCGTCGCCGGCATCCTGAATGGCTATCCGATCGATTACTACGATGTTTTCCCGCAGCGCATCAGCAAAGTGACAACCGCTGACGTAAAAGACGTGATGGACAAATATGTGGACGAAAACCATATGACAGTCGTCGTCGTCGCACCAGCCGCAGTGGTAAAAAGCCAACTGGAAAAACTGGGAACCGTCGAGGTATTGGCCGCTCCGGCGAAGGAATAGCCCCAATACAAAAACCGTCGGCGACAAACGGTCAATGCTTCCCATTCCCATTGAACTGCGTCACTCTTCCCGCCTGCACAGGGTCGCTCCGTCGTCCCATCGTTATATTTTTCACGCCGCGGATTTCCGGATTCCGCCAAGTCCAGCACTCGCCGGTGGCATCGTCGAAGACTACCCACAACAGGTCATACTCCGGCCCGTAGTCGATCACCGCGTGGGCAAGACCGGTGCCCTTAGGCGTCTCCAGCGGTAAGGGTGGCGACAATTGAGTCAACATAAAAACCTCAGCGTAAAAACCGTTCTTGCGGCAGAGCTTAGGTACGTCCCGCCGCCGCCATCAACTATATGTCGCGAAATGATGAGCTTCTCTAAAATCGTTATCTCCCCATCGAACGCCGAACCGCAATCACCGCTCTGAAGACCGCCAGATGAATTCATTACTCAAACCGTTTAAGATGGCGCTTTGCAAACTCGCTCCCCCGCTGTCGGCTTGCGTTCCCTCGAACGCTCCGCGATAACTCACCGGATGCTCATTTCATCCGCGGACAGCCATCGGTGCATCTTGGAGGTCGCCCAAAGCTCATGGAGTACGTTTACCTCAAAGTGAAGAGCGGTACCGGCGAACGACAGGTCCCGCTTTCCTCCGAACCCCTCACCATTGGCCGCCACGAGAGTAATAAACTCGTCCTCGCGGAAACCATGGCCAGCCGCTTCCATTGCGTCATCGAAAAACGCGACAGCGGCTTCATCCTCCGCGACCTTCAATCCCGCAACGGCACGCAGGTCAACGGACAGCGCGTCCTCAACGCCATGTTGAAGTCCGGCGACGTCATCTCCATCGGCAGCACCGCCATGACCATCGTCATGCATCAGGCTTCGACAGCCGGTGCCGGCGGCGGCGGAAAGAAATTCGAGCGCACAGTCCCCGCCCGGGCTCCCGCGCCGCAGGGCGCATCAAACGCCGCGCCCGAAGCCACCGAGGAACTGGACGATCTCGAACCCGTCGAAGAGATGGAAGTCGTCGAGGACGAGGTCGAGGTCGAAGAGCCCGGCATTCCCGAATCGCCCCTCAAGGTGCTGCGAAAAACCGCCGACGCCATGTTGAATCACCAGTTTGATGTCGATGGAATCAGCCTGATCAACACCCGCGGAAAACTCGCGCACGATTCCCAGGACGCCACCTCCGGTACCAGTGAAACAGTTCTGCTGTTTCGTCTCGCACTGCTCATTTGTTTCCGCAGCCACGCCAGCGATATCCACCTCGAACCCCGCGCGGATGATTTTCTCCTGCGCATCCGTGTCGATGGAAACCTGATCGACATCGTCGCATTCAACCGCGAGAACGGCGTCAAATTCTCCTCCCTCGTAAAAATCCTGTGCGAGCTGGACACCACGCAGCGCGGCACGGTGCAGGAAGGCCATTTCGCCGCCCGAGCGCCAAACTCCGCCGAGCAGATTGCCAAGGTCCCCAACACCCCCAAATTCCGCCGCGTCGATTACCGCGTCAGCTTCGTCCCTTCCCTGCACGGTCAGAAGCTCGTCGTTCGTATCTTCGACACCGCCAACTCGCCGCTGCTGGTCGAACATCTCGGCCTGCCCCTGCGGGTGCAGGAGCAAATCTCCCGCGAACTCACCCTCGATGCAGGCCTCATCCTCGTCTGCGGCCCCACCGGCTCCGGAAAGACGACGACCCTTTACTCCCTCTTGCGAAGTTGCGGCTCATCGTTCCGAAACATCATCACCATCGAAGACCCTGTCGAAGTCCAGATCGAAGGCACCACACAGTTACCCGTCGATGATGCCGAGGGAAAGAGCTTCGCCGCCCTGCTCCGCTCCGTTCTTCGCCAAGACCCCGATGTCATCATGGTCGGCGAAATCCGCGACCCCGAAACCGCACGCATCGCCCTTCAGGCTTCCATGACCGGCCACCTCGTGCTCTCCACGATCCACACGCGCGATACCATCGGCACCGTCTTCCGCATGCTCGATCTCGGCGTCGAACCCTACATGGTCTCGCAGGGAATGCACCTCGTTCTCGCACAACGCCTCGTCCGCACCCTTTGTGTCGGCTGCAAACGCCAGATCCGTCCTACGCCCGACGACAAAAAACGCCTCGAGGCCGCCGGCGCTCCCGTCGAAAGAATTTACGCCCCCGTCGGATGCCCGAAATGTCTCGGAACGGGTTTCTACGGCAGACGTGCGTTCTTCGAGTTTCTCTCCGCGTCCGACAAACTCCGCGATTTGATCATGCGCAACCCCACGCCCTCCGAGATGCAGGCGACCCTCGCCGGCACCGATTTCATCACCCTTGCCGACGCCGGATATCACCTCGTCGCCCAGGGCCTCACCAGTATTGATGAAGTCGACCGCGCCGTCGGTCGTTAAGCACTTGCCAACAGCGTGAACAGCAGGCGCATTTAACCATTATTCCTTGGTCTTCGCTGCTTCCGCACGAATCTGCAGATCATCGAACTTCGCGATTGTCGCCTTCTTCGTTCCCTCCGCGGTCGTCTGAACGAATGCGACCGAGTCCATGCCCGCGAGACGCGCATCCACGAGGTCCGGAAGATTCAGCGAGCCGATCTTTTTCCCGCTCGACGTGTCGTACAGATCATTTCCATTGACCAGCCACGCGAGCCCATTTTGCAGCCACAAAAGGCCGGGCGGATGTTGGGATTCCCGTTCTCCCGCGTTCGGCGCGGGTGCCGCCCCGAGCATCCCCGAGTAGGCCGGTGCACCCGTTTGCACCTTGAAGGAGAGCAGTGTTGTCACGTCGGAAACGACGGCATACAGCGCGATCTGCGTGCTGTCTGGTGAAAACGCCAATCCCAGCGGTGTGAATTGCGTGCTCGTCGGCGTGATTCTTTTGACGATAACCCCTGTGTCCGTGTTGATAATCGAGGATCTGTTGGCGCCGTTGGGGCGCGCGAAAACATCGCCATCAAACGGCCATTCGGACTTGTCGCAATTTCCTCCCGTGCTCCGCCCAACAATTCCACCGGAATCGTCCGGCTCGGGGACCCGGCGTAGGTATTCCAAATCTGAATCTTGCTCATGCCGCCCAAATTCCAGCGCAGGCAGACGTGCGTGTTGTCGATGAAGCCCAACAGCGTAGGGGAGGCGCTCCCCTCTTCCAGCGGAAAGACGCGCGGAGGCTTGTTGTCAAAGCTCGAAATCTGAAGCTGATTTTTCGGGAAGTGAACCACCGCCACCAGCGTGCTTCCATTGGGACTCAACGCATAACAATTCGGTTGCTTCGGAAGCTCGCTGAACGTCTGGACTCCCTTCTTCGCCGACGGCTGAACGCTCCAGCGCTCCGCTGTGACGGTGCCCGAGTCCGAGGCTTTCACAACCAGCATCCACGGTGCCGGCGGCGAAGGCATAACCACGTCGCGCACATCCTGGAGGTTCTTGTCCTCCACGCTCACGTCCGCGAAGAATGACGGCCCCGAAGTCACGCTCGGCGTTATCGCCGTTGGGCCCGGCGTCGGGGACAACGGAGAGGGCTCGCCCGAACGCGCCGGCGGTTGAGAGGTCACCACCGCAACTGTTCCATGTCCCGCCCCCGGCGTTTCCGCCACACCGTTGCCCGCGGGACTTGCCCCAACCGGCAGCGGCATAAATGGCAACGTGCCCGGCGCTGTGGCCGCGGACGCCACCGGTGCCTGCCCTGTGGATGCCACCGCGACCTTCTCCGGCGCGGGCGGTGCCGGTGCCGGTGAATGCCCCGTCGCTAAACCCTGCCACGGTCCATCAGGCAGCATATCCGCATACAGGCCGCCCACCGCGGAACCCACCGCCGATGCCGCCATGCCCGCAATCCACCATCCAATAAAGAGCGCCACCACTGCCGCCCCCACCGTGGAAATCCACTCTTTCACTTCACTGCGAAACAGGTAGATAAACAGCGCCGGGGCCGCGATCCAGGCCATCACCACGAATGGTTGCGCATTGAATCCGGGCCACCCCGCCAGCAAACTCGCCGCAAACGGGGGCAACAGCGACAGCAGCACCCGATTAAAGGTGTCATTGCGCGGGATGAACGCCACAAACCGTGCCGCCACTTTGATCGCAATCATCATCAGCGGCGCCACGATCACCACGCCGACCCCAATCACCACCCCCAACGGCAACAAATAATTCGGTGACAGCCCACCCATCGACCGCGCGATGTGCACCACCCACACCCCGACCGCCGCAATCGATCCCCACCACACAGCCATGTTCACAATGCTGTCGATCGATGCCGTCATTGGCGAATCCGGATCGCGCACGAACTTTCGCTTTTTCTTTTGCGGTGCCTGTTCTTTTACGCCGAACGTCTCCACCACTACCGCAGGCTCCGGACGCAGGCTGAACCCGCACGCAACGCACATCACCGCCGCCGGATTATTCGGAGTCCTGCATGACGGGCACCGCTTCACCGATGCCCCCCCCCCTCCTCCGCCTCCGCCTACAGGACCGCGCCAGCCGGTGGCGCTCGCCACCGGCTCATCTTCCAACCCCAGCACGTCCGGTTCCCGCCGGTCCATCTCAGGGTCGGCAACGCTGATCGCCTCGCCGCACTGTTTGCACTTGACCTTCTTCCCGGCAAGCTTGTCGTCCACCTTGTACTCGCGCTTGCACGCGGGACATTGGATCGAGATCGGCATTGCTATTCACTCCAAAATGGCTGCGCGAACCTTCGGCACCCCGAATAGCTGCGCCTTCTCCGCCCTCATCTCTGGATAGACGGGTGACTCACGGCTTTGTTCCACACACGCTGCGTGAAATTCCTTTCCCAGACTCCAATCATCACTACTTTCCCAAGATTGTGACGTTTTTATGCTAAATGTAAAGAGATTCCTTCCAAGCACTAAGATTTAGCGTGGAGAAATTACGTCTATCCAAACGTTGCCGAGAGGACGGATACGTTACAGTGATCGAGAGTCCGATGCGTCAGGCCGAATGCCAACACGCCATTACAATTCCACCCGCCACCACCAACGAACCCCCCACCATCACGCTCACAGGCAAGCGTTCCTTAAAGATCAGAACGCTCGTCCCCTGCGCGACAATGAAAAACACCACAATATAAAGCCCCATCAACCGCCCAAAATCCAGCTTGGTCAAATTCACCATGAAGCCATAAGCAACCAGAACCACCGCGCCTGCGATCAATAGCACGATCCCCCTGTCCCGCAGTCCCACCCGTATCAACGCATCCCCGCCCACTTCCAAAATCGCGGCACTCACCAACAACAGCAGTTCACGCATACTGCTTCTTTCCGGCCTAAACCGAACCCCATCCTTCACCGACACGCCCGGCAATGATACACGCCCCCCGGCGGCATATTGATCGCAACAAAATCGAACGAAACGTGCTTGAACACCTTCTTATAGTAATTCCAATACCAAAACGGTATCTCCGTAATGTTTGAAAAAACACCCCCCTCCACCAGATACCGCCGCACCGATGCCAACATCCGCTTCCGCACCGGAAGCGGTAACGACGGCGTCGGCAGCCCCGAGATAAACGCATCCACTGCCGTAATCCCATGCGACTTCAGAACATTATCCAGGTCCCGCACATCCGCCTGCACGATCACCACATTCTTGTGGCAGGCGAAACGCTGTTGCAGAATCTTCGCGAAATCACGATCGCGCTCGATGGCAATGAACTTCGTATGCGGCTTCAGCCGCTTGATAATCTGATCTGTAATCGGCCCCGTTCCCGCGCCCAGTTCAACAATCACCTTCGCCTCGTCCCAGTTAATTTGCTTAATGGTCGCCCGCGACAGCGCTTTCGAGGAAGGCCAAAACGATGCGATCGTCGTCCCATGGCGAAGGAACTTCGACAGGAAAAGCATGTTGTGCTTGAGACTGGTTTTTTGGCTGACCGGAGCTTCTGGCGTGGGATGTGACATATGTGACAAGCCTCCGGTTGAAATAAGACGGGATGCGGACTGACCAAATGATACTTGCCCGACGCCTCCCGAGCTAGGGTTTTCACGACAACCCAAAAAAGCGCCGCTTCGCTAAAAGCAATCGCATAAAGAAATTTCCGAGACGCGCCCGTGAGGAAAGCGTTTTTCCTACACGACATCGAAATGCGCTTTCGTCACGGGCGCGTCTCGGAATCCCATGTATTTTCAGTGGTTGAGCCAACGCCTCGGAAAAACGGGCACGCGCCCGGCTTGTTGGCTTGTTCAGGTGGTCCGCCGACGCACGACCTTTGGCACGAACATGCCCTTCGCCATATACCCGCCCCAGAATGCTAGTGCCGCCGCGGAAAAAAACCAAAAGAGGATACTGTTCTCGCCCCCGACGACCGCCGAAACAGAATACCCCGCCGCGCTCGTGAACGCACTAAAAAGAACAATCGGGACCAGCACTGCCGCCGCGATCCGATAGGCTGCTCGCTTCGGAATAAAAAGCCGCGTTCTCCCCACCGCCGCACCGATGCTCACTGCGGGGAAAATCAGAAACATCGTGATCGCGACCCACAGAGTTTCCGTGAGCAGCTTCATTAGCACGAGCACAATCGCAAATGAAGCGACGAGTTCGGGCCTGCGGTCCCTCACGAGTTGTTGGAGGGTGGTGCCATTGATGTGCGTGACACCGCCTTTTTCCGGGACCAACAGCGGAATCGCGGCTTTGATTTCCCGCGGATCGGAATCGTACCCGTTAAATCGCAACAGAATCTCATGACTGTTCACCAGTGCGGCGGAAGGGTCTTTGATGGAATCGAAAGAAGTCTTGCCGGTGGTATCGACGACGATGCGTTCGTCACCGAACAGAAATTCGACGGGTTGGCGAGCGGGATCTTTTACCGAGAGCAGCCCATCGCTGTTGAGATCAAGCTGCGGGTAGCGGGCATCATAGGACTGGGCGAAGGAATGGAGGCCCCGCATGACGTTCATGGCGGCGACGGTTCCGACCACGCCGGCGGCAATGAGGATCGCGAGAAACAAGGGTACCAGCGTGACCCAGAGCGGGTACCGCGCTGCTGCCGGCCATGCTTCGGGCTTCAGGCACAACAGAATCAGCCGCTTCAAAATTGCGGGTGGTTTTGGGTAGGGCCGCGAGCCCACATGGGGCGGCGTAACGGGCGATGCGGACGATTCTGCCTGTTGTTTTGCCTCAGGTTGCTGTGGGTCCATCGCCAAGTCCTCAAAAAGGCGAAGCGTCCGGCAATCACCGGACGCTCCCTTTATTTGCTGCGTTTGCTCTTCCCGGATCGGATCATTATAGCCAGAGCCGGGGGGCGGGGGGGAATCAGTCGTTCACACGGCCCAGGTATTCTCCGGTTCGCGTGTCCACTTTGATGAGCGTGCCCTGTTCGATGAAATCCGGCACATTGATGACGAGGCCGGTCTCCATCGTCGCATCTTTGCCGACGTTGCTGACCGTCGCGCCTTTGATGCTCGGCGGACATGCCGCGATCGTGAGTTCCACCGTGTTGGGCAATTCCACCGAGAACGGCTTGCCCTGGTACATCGTGATCTGCACCTGAGTGTTGGGCTTCAGATATTTGACGGCTTCGCCGACGACTTCGCCGCTGAGTTCGATCTGGTCGAAATCCTCAAGGTTCATGAAGTGGTGCTTGTCCTGATCGGAGTAGAGGTACTCCATCGGCTTCTGGTCGAGGAACGCCTGGGTGAGGTCGTCGTCCACGCGGAACCGCTGCTCGATGATGTTGCCCGTGCCGGTGTCGCGAAGCTTGACCTGCATGAAGGACCGCCAGTTCCCCTTGGATACTTTGGCAAAGTCATGGACAGTGTAGAGCTTGTTGTTCCATTCCACCGCGACGCCGCGGCGGAGATCGATCGCTTTGATACCCATGAGGTCCTCGAGAAGAAGAATTTGGAAGCTGGAAGTTGGAAATTGGAAGAAGTGAGGGGCGGCGGGGGGGGGGAGGGGCCGCTTCCTGCTTCCGAGTTCCAACTTCCGGCTTCGGAGTAAATATGCCCCCATGGGGATTCGAACCCCAGTTACAGGCGTGAAAAGCCCGTGTCCTAGGCCTCTAGACGATGGGGGCGTCCGGGCGAAAGAGCCACGCAGTATACCGAGCGTTGATTCTGATGACAATCGCCCGGGGAAATGCGCCAAAAAAGGGTCGAAAAGGGCTCAAAAACGGGTCGAAAAAGGGTCAAAAAGGCGAGGTTTGGGATTGAAATCGGGCTTATAAACGCTCAAGAATCGGTTTTGACGCGCGATATTTGGTGGTCTGGGCGAGGGCTCCGGCTATCAGGAACAGGCCGAGGGTGCCCGGCTCGGGCACGGTTCCCGGTGCGCCTTCCGGCTCGGCGGCGCCAACCTGGACGGTGCCGGCGAAGGCGGAGGGGTCGAGAAGCTGGGCGTTGAAGGCGAGTGCGTAGGTGTCGGTGGGGCTGACGGCACCGGCGGCGAGTTTGACGACTTCCAGGTCGTAGATGCCGGCGGCGAGGTCGGGGGTGTAGAGGTATTGGACGTTGTCGATGTTGCTGATGCTTTCGATGAGGCTGTTGGTGGCGAGGTTGTAGAGAAGCAGCTCGAAATGATTGATGTCGGTGATGGAGATGGAGGTGCTGGTGACCGTGCCGGCGGCGCGATTCCAGACGAGGGTGCTGGTGAATGTGGAATCGCCGGGGACGTTTAAGAGGTAGTGTGCGACGGTGTCGGTGGAGGTGGCGGTGGTGAGGGTGTTGAGGTCCCAGCCTTCGCTGGTGGAGGTGGTACCGTAGACGGGGGTAGCGGTGGTGTTGGTGGTGAGCGGGGTTTTTCTGCCTGCGGCGAGATTTTGGTAGGAGTTGTAGGCGTTGACGATGCCGGCACCGTAGGTGGGATCGAAGGGGTTGGGTGGAGGAGTGGGTCCAGCCGGTGGGTTTGGTGGTGCCGTTGAGGAGGAGTGCTTTGATGGTTCGGTTGTCGACGGCGGCGGCCTTGAGGGATGGGGAGGTGCCGCCCGCGCCGGTTTGACCGGCTTGGACCATGAGGGCAGCGATGCCGGAGACGTAGGGGGTGGAGTAGCTGGTAGCACCGCCGGGGGCGACGATGTCGGGTTTGCCGCGGCCATCGGAGGTGGGTCCGACGCGTGAGCCGCCATCGCTGTCGCCGACGGCGATGGTGTTGTAGGCGCTGGCGGGGACGGCGATTGGGCCGGTGTCGTTTCCGACGGCGGTGACGATGATGGTGCCGTGGTTGGCGATGTAGTTGTCGTAGAGCTGGTTGATGGCGGCGGTATTGTTGGCGTCGAGTTTATCGAAGATGAAACTTTGGCTGACGACGCTGACGGGGGCGGCGCCGGCGGGCGCGAGGGGGGTTTGGATGGGGTTGGAGGTTTGGATGATGTTGTTGAAGAAGTCATTGGCGTTGTAGTTGAGGACGGCGTCGAGGGAGGGCGCGGTGCCGGTGGTGGTGGCGAAGAGGTGGCCGGCGACGGCGTCGGCGTGGGAGGATTCTTGTGCGGGGGTGAAGGTGGTGGTGGGGGTTCCGACTTTGTTGACGTAGGTGATGGTGGGGTGGGAGGAGGAGGTGAAGACGGTGGCGGGGTTGACTTGGAAGTTGTCGGCGTCGAACTGGGGGTCGTAGGGTGCGGTGCCGTTGGGGTCGTTGGGGTTGTTGTAGGCGGTGGCTTCGATTTGAGCGGCGCTGACTCCGGTGCCGGTGAGGTCGGGGCGGAGGGTGCGGAGTTGGTTTATGCCGATGGTGTCGAGGTCGGTGGCGAGTGCGGCGGTGGGGGTGAGGGCGAAGGCGAGGAGGAGGGCGAGGTTTCGCGGTGTGGGGGTGGGGTGGAGGCGAAGATGGCAGGGGTGGTTGCGCATAAGGCTCATCAATAGGGGAGAGGAGGAATATCTTGCATATGAGTCATACACCAAGAAGGGACGGTTTCAAAATGGGGATTGGTGGAGGGGGGCGGTTTTTGCGGGTTCGCCGATAATCGGAATGGGGAGAGCTTATTTGAAGAGGTTGAAGAGGTGGATGTTGAGGCGCGGTGCCCACGCTGCCTGAGGGCAGCGGGCGTCGACTTGATGAGGGCGCGTTGTGTTTTTTTTGTTCTTCTCAGACAGGCTTGGAGAGGGGTTGGGGGGGGGATTTTTAGCAGGGAGCGGTGAAGAGACGAAGGAAAGTGTGTGGGGGGCGTTTGGATGTTCTTGGTTTTCGTGGGGTGGCTTTTGTGGGGGATGGCGATCGTGTGGGGGGTTTGGTATTGTTGGGGGCGTTCGCCGATGTAGCTCAATGGCAGAGCAACGGTTTTGTAAACCGTAGGTTGCGGGTTCGACTCCCACCATCGGCTTTTTATCAAACTACTTAAAACACCGTAATTACGACAGATAATCACTCGAATTTGGTGCGTTTGTTTGGTTTTACATAGGGCGTCTGCGGGCCACGCTTCGACGACTAATTAGCCTCGGAGTGAACATTGAAGTCAGGTTGCATCGTGATTTTGGAAGATGACCCAGCCCGAATCCGACGATTCACGGAAGTTTTGAATGCCATCAACCCTCTTCTAGCTGTTGTCTGTTGGCGGAGCGCCAAGACGATGATCCGAGAGATCGGACAATATTTGGATTATGCTCAGTTAATTTCCCTCGATCATGACCTATATCCATGGACTGGAGACATTGACGATCCAGGCGATGGCTTGGAAGTTGCCAAATATTTATCCATGAAGAAACCCAAGTGCCCTGTGATTATCCATTCGAGCAATGCGGACCGGGCACGGATGATGGCCGGAGAATTTGAACTGGAAGGTTGTGCCTTCAAAGTTGTCGCCCCTCTGGCGCAGACTGGGTTGAGAGTTATTGGGCGCGAGTTGTCCAAAATTTGTTGTCGGCTTAAGAAAATAGGCGCAAAAGGTTTCACTTATGTCCGATCCGAGGATCTCGCTGCTCGCCGATGTTGAAGCAATAAACTGCTTATGATTGAGCGGGCAACAACAGGTGGTGTACGTACGGACAATTATCGCGAGATTCGATCAAGATTGATTGGAGACTCGGTATGCAAGGAACGTCTGCCACAGTGTGTTCTAGGTTGTCGAACATTGGACGAGTTCTGGGGATTCATCAAGCCAACGTATGCCACCTACGCCGAACGTCGGGAATTCATTCGGGAATCATTTGAGTCCCTCTTGTCATTTTTAGAACGGGCGACAGGTGCCCCGTCGGACGGGTTCACAACCGACGTATTGGCCACAGTGAATTCTGAATCAATCAGTGTCGCATGGCAAAAGGCACTTACGCGTCGAACAAGTGATCCTGATGGAGCGATCACGATTGCCAGAACTCTCGTGGAATCGGTGTGTAAGCACATTTTAGATGAAGGAAAGACGCCCTATTCAGAGAATGCCGATCTTCCAAAACTGTATAGTCTTACGGCAGCGAGCCTCAAACTGCCCCCTAGCCAGCATACTGAACAGGTGTTCAAGCAGATATTGGGTGGATGCCACGGCGTGGTCGAAGGTCTTGGCTCCTTGCGTAACAGACTGGGCGATGCGCATGGTAGCGGGAAAGTCAGTGTACGCCCCCTCCCCCGGCATGCAGAACTTGCGGTCAACCTTGCCGGTGCATTGGCGACATTTCTCTTGGCGACTTGGGATGCTCGCCGCACATAATACTTTGTTCTTACACGTGCGCGATAACATCCGTAATTGTAATCGAATGGAATCTTCCCATGGGCCTCACTCTCCACTACCAGTTCACTGCTGCTAATCGCACTCCGACAGAGGTCCGTGCTCTCATCGACTGCCTTCGCACTCACGCTCAGTCGCTCGACTTTGAGAGTGTGTCCCAGATCATCGAAATTAAGGGCGATGCCTGCTTGTTCGATCCGGAAGATCGAGGCGATCCACATGCGTGGCTGAAGGTCCAGACTATTCGGTTCGAGATCGATGCAGAACGCGACGTGATCGCACCCACAGGCGAGATTCATCCAGTTCACATCATCGCCTTTACAGTCAAGCCGGGAGAAGGATCGGAGCACGCCAACTTTGGCTTGTGCCGATATCCCGATAGGACGTCCAACTGGTCTTGGTCATCCTTCTGCAAGACGCAGTACGCAAGTAATCCTTTGGCAGGGGACGTGGCCAACTTCCTGAAATGTCATCTGGGGCTGATTGCGGTTCTGGAGAAGGCGAAGGCGTTGGGAATTCTGAAGATCGTCATGGACGAGGGTAAATACTGGGACAACCGAGACGTTGGAGCGTTGATCAAAGAGGTGGGGATGTGGAACAAAATGATGGCCGCGTTTTATGGAAAGCATAGAGACGTTGTAGAGGCTGCTGGTGGAGATCCTCGGGGGTTGGTGGCGGAGATTGCCAAGTTTGGGAATTTTGAGAGGCTGGAGGCGGAGGGGCGGAGTTTGTAACTTCGGTTTTAATATTAGTTTTTATATTTATGCGCGTGTAGGCCGCAGGGATTACGATCCCTGGCTTTTTGGGGGTGAGGTTTTTTTGGGGTGGTGGGGTTATTTTTTGTGGGTGAGTTGTTGGAGACGTTGTTGGGCTTCGCGTTTTCCGAGGCCTCGGATGGTGATGAGGGCGGCGAGTTGTTTTTTGCGTGGGCGGGATTTGGCGGCTTCCCAGTTGTAGATGGTGAGACCCGAGACACCGACGAGGGTTCCGAAGTCTTTGGCGGAGAGGCCGAGGCGGGCGCGGTGGGAGCGTAGCCCGTCGGCGCGGAAGCGGGTGTTGGCGGGGGGCTCGGAAGCGGTGCCGGTTCCGGCGGAGAAAGAGTGGGGCCGCTTTTCCAGGGTGTTCAATCGAGTGGTGAGTGTTTTGACGATTCGTTTGAGGGCGGCGATATCGCGGCGGTAGTGCGAGGCGGCGCGCTTGGTCACGCGGGTTTGCGTGCGCACTTCGCGGCGGGCGAGGCGGGAAATGTGTTCGTTAAGAGCGGGTAGAACATTGGGCATGGAAGACCTCCGGAAAAGTATTCATATATGAGTTTAACCGGTGGGGGAGGGGATGGCTAGGAAGTGTGGGGGGCGGTGTGTGTGGGGTGGAGAAGGTGGTGAGATGGTAGACGGGAGACGGTAGGGGCGTGCCCGCTTTTCCGGGGAGTGGTTTCGTGTGCCTGCTGACTGTGAAAAATTCCGAGACGCGGCCGTGAGGAATCGGTTGACCCTCAGCGAGGAACGCCGAACGCTTCCTTATGGGCGCGTCTCGGAATCCTCTCATTTCGAGCCACCCCCACATCCTAAATATCACCGCGCCAAAAAAAGCGGCTGACATGACGTCAGCCGCATCGAAGTCCATAAATCGCTCCTGCCGATCAACCTACCGGAACCGGAACCGCCGGAGCCGTTTGCGCCGGCGCTTTAGCCGGTGCCGCCCGCCGCGCGGATGACTTCTTCACTCGTGGCGATGGCGTTCCGGAATCCGCCGTTCCCGGCGTCGATACCGTGATGCCCTCCGGCACCTTTGTTGGCCGAATGTAAATATCCACGCGGCGATTCATTTCGCTGCCGCGATGTCCCGGTGCATTTGGTGCAATGGGACGCTGCTCGCCCCAGCCCGAAGCCGTCACGCGTTCCACCCCAACCCCATTTTGATGCAGCACATCCGCCACCGCCCACCCGCGATTCGTCGACAGAATCCAATTGTTCGGGTTCATCCGCATCGTGTTGGTCTGGTGGATCGGCACATCGTCCGTATGCCCCACCACCTGAATCTCCTGCTGCGCAATCTCCGGCATGTTCAGAATGCTCGCGAACTTGCCCAACGCTTCCTTCGCCCGCGGCTTCACTTCCGTTGAACCCAGATCAAACGTCAAATCCGACTTGAACCGCACCATCCCGAGCCGTTCGTCAAACTCCAGCAGATCCGGATACTTCGCCGCCAGATCGCGAAGGGCATTGTTGATGCTCTCCGGCAACGCGGGCGTGTTTGCTCCCATCGCAAGGAGGTCATTGTATTTCTTCTGCAGGTCCGCAAGCTGCTGTGCCAGCAAATCGCGTTCGCGCTTCAACGCATCATTCCCGCCCAGACCCAGAAGCCGGTTGAGTTCCGCAACCTTGGCCTCCAACTCCGTGTTCCGGCGCGAGCGGCATTCAGATCATTTTCAGCCTCCGCCAGTTGCGCCCGCGACTGGTCGAACGCCGTCTGCAATCGCTTGTGCTGATCCTGCGAAACGCACCCACTCGAACCGGCCACAAAAAGCCCAAGCACCAGCAGCGTCAGCACGCTGCCCGGAGGCCCGCGTTCCAAAACGCCCAATGAGAGGGAAGCAGTAGGGAAAGCGGGGGGGGGAATTGGGGGGGGGGCAAGTCATTTCAAACACTCCGTTTGGGTCGCAGGATGCCGTTGGGGGACAGTGTATCCTTGCCATTATCGGGCATTTGCCTCAGAGAGGGTGAACTTTTGCACATTTCCCAGCGTGTGTCAATCACCGAACGCAAATACGCTGAATATCTCCGCAAGGTGACCACCTCCCCTCAGCCGCGATCTTTTTCTTTCACCACCAAGGCACCAAGAAGTTGACGCTTACCGAATCACCCCGCCACCGATGCCTATCCTGATTAGCGCATCCTCTGGAAGCAAAACCCCCGATCCACCCAAGACTCTTGGTGCCTCCGTGGTAAAATTTCCACCCCACCCACAAGCCGCCACTTTCGCGGTCCGATGAAACACACATGAATTACCCGCCCACCGCGCCTACAATGACAAGGTTTCCAGTACAACCCGTCGCATCAATCGACCGATAAAGTCACCATCGCTTGATAATCGCGACATCCGACTCGTACAATCCCATGAGTCGCTAGGAGAACTTATCAATGTTTGAACGTTTCACAGACCGCGCCCGCAAAGTCATGGCTCTCGCCAATCAGGAAGCGCAGCGGTTCAATCACGAATACATCGGCACCGAGCACATCCTGCTCGGACTCGTCAAGGAAGGCTCCGGCGTTGGCGCCACCGTCCTTAAAAACCTCGACATCGACCTCCGCAAGGTCCGCCTCGAAGTCGAAAAACTCGTCAAGAGCGGCCCCGACATGGTCACCATGGGCAAGCTCCCTCAAACCCCGCGGGCTAAAAAAGTCATCGAGTACGCCATCGAGGAAGCCCGAAACCTCGGCCATAATTACGTCGGTACGGAACACCTGCTCCTCGGCCTCCTCCGCGAGAAGGACGGCGTCGCGGCTCAGGTATTGATGAACCTCGGCCTTAAGCTGGAAGAGGTTCGCGAAGAAGTCCTTAACCTATTAGGTGCAGGCGTGGAATCTGAAGGCACAAACGCTGGTGAAGCCAAAGGCGAAGGCAAAACCAAGTCCAAAACCCCCGCGCTCGACTCGTTCGGACGCGATCTCACCGAACTCGCCCGCGAGGGCACCCTCGACCCCGTCATCGGCCGCGCCAATGAAATCGAGCGCGTCGTGCAGATCCTCTGCCGCCGCACCAAGAACAATCCCGTCCTCCTCGGCGAAGCCGGCGTCGGCAAGACCGCCATCGTCGAAGGTCTCGCACAGCAGATCATCTCCAACGACGTGCCCGAAATCCTCGCCGAAAAACGCATCGTCGTCCTCGATCTCGCCATGATGGTCGCCGGCACCAAATACCGCGGCCAATTTGAAGAACGCATCAAGGCCGTCATGAACGAAGTCCGCCGCGCCAAAAACGTCATCCTCTTCATCGACGAACTCCACACCCTCGTCGGTGCCGGCGGTGCCGAAGGCGCCATCGACGCATCCAACGTGTTGAAGCCCTCTCTTGCCCGCGGCGAAATCCAGTGCATCGGCGCCACCACCCTCGATGAATACCGCAAATACATCGAAAAAGACGGCGCTCTCGAACGCCGCTTCCAGACCATCATCGTCGAGCCGCCCTCCAAGGAAGAAACCGTCGAAATCCTCAAAGGCCTGCGCGACCGCTACGAAGCACACCACCGCGTGCAGATCACCGACGAAGCCCTCAAGGCCGCCGTCGAACTCTCCACCCGCTACATCACCGGCCGTTGCCTGCCCGACAAAGCCATCGACGTCATTGACGAAGCCGGTGCTCGCGTCCGCCTCAAGAGCATGACCAAGCCGCCCAACCTCGCCGAAATCGAAGAGCAGATCGAACGTCTCTCCATCGAAAAAGACGAAGCCGTCAAGAACGCCGACTACGAACGCGCCGCCGAACTCCGCGACCAGGCCGAAGCCCTTCGCAAAAAGAAGGAAGAAGCCCAGCGTGCATGGCGCGAACAGGCCAAGGAAGTCGACGGCGTCGTCGATGAAGAAATGGTCGCCGAAGTCGTCAGCAAGATGACCGGCGTCCCCCTCACGCGACTGGAAAAGAAGGAAGCGCAGCGCCTCCTCGAACTCGAAAACGAACTCCACAAACGCGTTATCTCCCAGGACGACGCCATCAAATCCGTCGCCCGTAGCATCCGCCGCGCCCGCTCCGGTCTCAAGGATCCGAACCGCCCCATCGGCACGTTTCTATTCCTCGGACCATCCGGCGTCGGCAAAACGCTGCTCTCGAAAGCCATCGCCGAATTCATGTTCGGCTCCGAAGATGCCCTCGTGCAAATCGACATGTCCGAGTACATGGAGAAACACAACGTCAGCCGCCTCATCGGTGCCCCCCCGGGCTACGTCGGCTACGAAGAAGGCGGCCAACTCACCGAACGCATCCGCCGCCGCCCTTACGCCGTCGTCCTGCTCGATGAAATCGAAAAGGCCCATCCGGACGTGTTCAACATGCTCCTCCAGATCATGGAAGAAGGCCGCCTCACCGACAACGTCGGCCGCGTGATCGACTTCAAGAACACCATCCTCATCATGACCTCCAACATCGGCGCGGACCTCATCAAGTCCGGCGGCATGCAGAAATTCGGCATCCCCGTCAAACGCTCCACCGATGAAGATTTCGACGACATGAAGAAGGGCCTCCTGCGCGAAGTCGAAAAATTCTTCCGCCCGGAGTTCATCAACCGCCTTGATGAGACCATCATCTTCAAACCGCTGAGCAAGGATAACCTCTACAACATCATCGACATCGAGATCAAGAAAATGAGCAAGCGCCTGGTCGAACAAGGCGTCCGCCTCGAACTCAGCCCCGGAAGCCCGCGACTTCCTCATCGAGAAAGGCTACAACCCCGACTTCGGCGCACGACCGCTCCGCCGCGCGATCGAACAACACATCGAGGACGCCCTCTCCGAAAGCATCCTACGCAGCGAACTCAAAGGCTTCGATCTGGTGAAGATCCACCGCGACGGCGACAAACTCCGTTTCGAATCGGTCAATACCAAAACCGAAACGCCCGCACCCGCCGCCGCCGGCACTTCCCCAGTCGCCGACGCAACCTAAGGCCTGAAGACACCAAAGGCCTCTCAAAGCCCCGCTCTGAGAGGCCTTTTTCATGCGCCATAACCTTTGCGTGGAAATAGCCTTGCGTGGAAACGCAAGGCCCTTCACCGTTCCTCACATATAATCCCTCAATCACCCCCCTCACCCCCACCACGGAGAACCCCATCACCTCCCTCCCGCTCACCTCCTACTCCGACGGCTCCACCATGGACGTCGCATTCTGGATCGACGCCGCCATGCTGTCGCGCGAAGCCGCCTCCTCCGCCACCTCGTCATGGGCCTCAAATCCGACGGCCAAAAAGTAACCTTCATCGCGCCCCTCGGACTCGATATCTCCACCCTCCCCGTCCTCGGTTCCCGCGTGCTCACCTATCGCTGCAACCGCTGGGAACGCCTGCCCATCCTGCAAAAATTCCGGTTAAACGCCATCGCCAAATCCTTGAACGAAGAGCCCCCCGATGTCCTCCTCGCCTGGGGCTGCGCCGATCACGCCCCGCTCCAGGCCCTATCTCTCTCCGTCCCTGCCCTCCCCCTCATCGTCTGGTGCTGGGACGCCGGCGAACTCTTCACCCCTCTCATGAAACTCCACAGCCTCCGCCACGTCATCGCAAGCTCCGAAGCCATCGCCTCCCGCATCCCCGAACATGCCACCATGCCCCTCACCGTCGTCCGCCCCGGCGTCTATTGCGATGAAACCCTCGCCTGCTTCGACGTCGATGGCCAAATGCCCTGCCTGGTCTCTCTCGATCCCCTCGCCGACACAAAAGCCTACGAATGCCTCATCCGCGCGTGTCGCATGCTTGTCGACGGCGATCAGGATTTCCTCCTCTTTCGCCTTCGACACCGGCAAGCAGGAATACCCCATCTGGCAACTCGCCGAGCAACTCAAACTCCTCGACCGCGTCAGCTTCGTCCCCTTCCAGCAGGAAGCCGAGCCTCTCCTCCTCCACGGCGACCTCTACATCCACGTCCTCTCCACCACTCGCGTCCAGTACCGCACGCTCGAAGCCATGGGCCGGGGCCTCGCCGTCGTCACCCGCCCCAACCACGGCTCCGACTACCTCATCGACGGCCAAACCTGCCGCCTCGTCGAAACCCAAACCCCCGAAGCCTGGCGCAACGTCCTCCTCGACATGATCCGCGACCGCCCCAAAACCGCCGCCATCGCCCGCCGCGGCCAACAACACATCCACGCCCAACACTCCATGGCCCGCATGCTCGAACAATTCGGCTCCATCTGCCGCCAATCCGCCGGATTGGCCATCCCCATGAGATGAGGGGTGGGGAATGAATAAAACCGCCTGCCGTTCTCGACCTGCTATTTCATTCCCATCCAAATGACGGCATAGCGCCAATCCTCGTAGTCGCCGCCTGCGTTTCCGCCCTCATCACTTCGTGCCCATCCGACCCTAACCTTACCGCCCGTTCCTCCGCCTCCCGCGCCGCCTTGACCATCTCATGAATGCTGTACAGTTCCACATCCTGCGGTCCGGCGGCGACCCACTTCTCATTTCGGTACTCTCCGCCCCGCGCGACGGCAATGTAGTCCCCAGCCGGTGATACCGCGAAGCCGTGAATATGTCCCTTCCCCTCCCGCATCTCGTGATACGACAGAGTTTGATTTCGCACGCATAACCATTCGCCCGCGGCTTCGATGGTGAGGCGGTCTGAATCAAACCCCACCGAAATCTCCCACCGTGGCCATGCGACGGATATTTTGTCTCGCTTCACATCCCACGCCCAAACTGCATCAAAATCCGAAAACAATGCATTCCCGTCATCGTTGAGCCAAATACTCACGATGCCGTTCGCTAATCCCGGAACGTGTGTAGTCGTTTTTCGCGTCCGCTGTGCCACACGTTCCCCCTTGAGGACGTCCCATACAATAATCGAACCCCCAGTATCACCCGTGGTGACTGTTCCTGCCTTCGACACCTGCATGCACTGCACGTTCGCATCCAGCAACAATTTTTGCACCGGCTTATCTGCACCTATCTTCCACAAGATCAATTCATCTTGAGACGCCGTCACAAAGTGGTCCCCATCAGGTAGAAAGCCCACGCCTATTACAAAATATCGATGCAACAGCACCGCCTCCACGTCGCCCGTTTTCACATCCCACAAAATTGCCTGCGAATCATTGCCCCCGGTGAGAAGTTTCTCCCCGTTTGCCGAAAACGCCACACAAGTCACATTTGAAATATGCCCTTCTAATTTTCTAACTTCCATGCCGGTTGCAACATTCCACAATCGCACAGAGCCATCGGCACCGGCAGAGGCCAAAAGTTTTCCATCCGGTGAAAATGCTACCGCGTGCACACCATCCACATGCCCGTGCAGTCGTTTTACCACCCCCACGGAATCTTGCCGTGGCTGCGATATCGCAACCCCCGTGGATGCAGGCGATTTTAAAATATCATTCCCCGTTGATTTGGACGTCAGCAACCATAACACCCCACCCATTACCGCCATGAACAAACCATACAAAAGCAGACGCGATCTCATCTTAAAATCTCCTGTGAACGGGTATTCCGGCAACTCCTATGTTAAACTTTAACCATGTTTCTGGCTATCAATGCCTATGTCGCCAACGTGCGATTTTTCAGGTCTATCGGAGGTCGCCATGCAGGATCCCTTTCGTCGTCTCCGGCAATTCTTAGTCTGTTCATTCGTCGTCGCCGGCTTAACTTTTTCCGTGGCCGCACGGGCCGAACCCTCGCCGTTCGATCTTTCCGCCACTCTCACTGCTCTCGATCAGGAGAGTACGCCACAGGCCGTTAAACGTCTTGAAGCTTTGCCCCCCGCCGCACTTTCCTCTATTTACGCCGCACTCGATAAGAACGACCTCTCTTCGCAGGCACGCAACTCTATTAACGAGGCCCTTCCTTCCATCGTCGCTCGTAATCTTCGCACACGGCTGGACATGGACAAGCGTCTCGACGCCGACTGGAATCGCCGCACCGGCATCGAAGTCTATAAAACTTCTCCCGCGCACAATCCTGCGTGGGATGCAATCGTTGTTGATGCCCTCGCCTCCAGCCCTCTGGATCCCGCCGCCGCCTATCGAAAATTTAAAGCCGCGATTGACGCCGGCTGCAATGATCCCCTTGTCCGTTATTACTATGCGAAACGCGGCTACTTATCGAATTCCCTACCCCTTGATAAAGCCATCGACATAATGACCTCGGTTGTGAACGATCTGGAAACCTCCGGTTACTCCCCAGGTCGGCAATTCTTTGGGCACGTTTTCTTGGGCACTTTGCTTCTGAATCAGTCCACCTCATCTCCGGATATGGCGCGTGCCAATTTCGATAAATGTCTTGCGCTCCTCCCGCAGCTTCCCCCTGAACACCCCGGCCTCAGTGCGATGAGTGAAGCGGTGATCGCCATTTATTCCCACTGTCAAGAACTCAATTATGATCGTAAGCAACTCTTTGATAAAATGAATGCCGCGCTCACCACCCTCTTCCCCGATCGCTATTTTCCCCACGCATTCGCTTCACAATTCTATTTGGATTGGGCATGGGATGGCGCGAGGCTCTGGTTATGCAAATACCGTCACCGAGGAAGGTCAAAAGCTCTTCCAGGAGCGCGCTCAGCTTGGCGAAAACGAAGCCCTCGAAAGTGCGAATCTTGATCCCACCGATTCTCTCACTTGCGATTCCATGCTGACGGTATGTCTCGCGAAAAGTTATCCACGCGCTGTAATGGAAAAATGGTTCTCGCGGGCCATGCTCGCTTATCCTGACAATAGAGTTGCATGCGAAATAAAAAGAAATTACCTCCTCCCCCGATGGTATGGATCAGAGGAAGAGGTTCTCGCCTTCGGACGCGAATGCGTTCGCATCGGAACCGCATTTAACCGTATCCCGCTCGTCCTCGTCACCGCACACGAAACGCTCGCCGAAACGGCGCCTGATCAGAATCTTTACTTTGCAAAGCCGCAAGTTTGGACAGATATTAAATCCACTTACGAAAAACTTCTTGCGGATAAGACGCGTCTTACCAAATTCCCCTATGGATACCTGCAGGACCGCGCCAAATATCTTCACTACGCCGCCCTCTGCAAACAATGGACAGCCTTCCTTCTCCTCGCCAAAGAATTCGATGGCCACTTTGACGTCAAAGCCTTCGGCAGTCAGGCAATGTACGATTTCTATCTAAAAAAAGCCGCCGCGGAACTCCGAAAAACACCCGCGTGATAAACGCTAACTTCCAATTCCGCACCTCTCGCTGCTCTCTGCTACAACTATTCTCATGCTCTCTTCCTCGATAAACTTCCCGGCTCTCGACACCGACACACCTGTCATGCCGGCGCTTACGCTAGGGGTCCCTGCCCCTCATCTTTCGCACCCAAGTGGATTCACTGCCCCGTCATCGCCATCGCGGGCGTTGCGGGCGGCAGAGGTTTCGCAATGCCGCTGCTCATAAGGGCACCTTGTGGATACGCCCGCGCGCAGCGCCGCCTTGACGAGGCCGAGGAACATACCGTCCGGCGTGAGCGGGCGGCTGGTGAGGCAGGGGTGGGCTTGGGTGCCGACGAAATATGGGTGGACCTCGCGCGGCAGTTCCAGCATCTGCATGATCGGTTGTCTGGGATGCCGTCCGCTGAAAATAAGGCCGTGCTTTTTGAGCGTGTCAAAGTAACGTGGGTCAACTTCGTAGCGATGGCGAAAGCGCAGCCGCTGCGTCAATGCGTTGTGATACAGCGAGGAGATCAGCGAGCCGGGGGTGAGTTCGATGTCCTTGCCGCCGAGGCGCATGTTTCCGCCGAGGCCTTCGACTTTTTTCTGCTCCGGCAGAATATCAATCACCGGGTTCGCCGCAGCTGCGGCGCAAATTCCGTCGAGTTCGCATCCGGCAATTGGCACACATTGCGGGCATATTCGACCACCGCCATCTGGAATCCGAGACAAACCCCCAGGAACGGCACCTTGTTTTCGCGGGCATACCGCACGCACTCGATCTTTCCCTCCACCCCGCGATTTCCGAAGCCGCCCGGCACCAGAATTCCATCCAACCCGCGCAGCCGCTCCGCCACGTATCGCTGCCGCGTGCTCGGATCGTTCGTTCCGCTCGGCCAAATCTCCCCCGTATCGATCCACTCGATATTCACCCGGCAACCCGCATGCGCGGAGCAATGCTCCAGCGCCTTGTCGATCGACGCATACGCATCACGAATCGCCGTGTACTTCCCCGTCACGCCGATTGTGACCGTCTTCTCCTTCGGTGCCAGCAGATGCTCCACAAACTGCACCCACTTTCGCCGGGCCTGATCTTCCATCTTCTGATTGACCCGGTCATGCAGCCGCAGCAGCGTCAGAACCTCCCGATCCATCCCCTGTTCGCGCAGCATCTCCGGCACCAGATAAATGCTCTCCACATCATGCATCGAAACCACGCGACTCAGCGGCACATTCGAGAACATCGAAATCTTCTGCCGCACCTTGTCATTCACCGGACTCGGACACCGACACGCAATAATGTGCGGCACCAGTCCCGTCTGCATCACCTGCCGCAGCCCCAGCTGCGCCGCCTTGCTCTTCTGCTCGCCGAGGCTCTTCGGCTCCATCACATAAGTCAGCGCCACGACACAAAGGCTGTCATCGCCCTCCTCGTAAGCAAGCTCGCGCAAGGCTTCGATAAAGTACCCATTCTCATAATCGCCGACGGTCCCGCCGACTTCAATAAACACCACATCCGCCTGCGTCTTCGCCGCAAGCTGCCGCAGAAGTTGTTTCACTTCGCCCGTGACATGCGGAATCATCTGCACATCGCGCCCGAGGTACCCGCCGTGGCGTTCCCGGTCCAGCACCCGCGTAAAAATCTGCCCGCTCGTCGTGAAGTTCATCTTGTCGAGATTTTCATTCAGCATCCGCTCATAGGTGCCCAGGTCCATGTCCGTTTCCATGCCGTCTTCCAGCACGAATACCTCCCCATGGCGAAACGGATTGAGCGTCCCCGAGTCCAGGTTCAGGTACCCCTCCATCTTGATTGGTGCGACCTTGAGCCCCTTGTCCTTCAAAATTTTCGCGAGTGAAGACGCAAAAATCCCCTTGCCCAACCCCGACATCACCGTCCCGACGACGACGACATATTTCGTCTTGCCCCGCACATACCCCTCGGGCATCGGCGAGTAAAACTCGGTGTCGTCGCTGGTGTGTCCCACGGACGCCAGTAGCTCATTCATTTCGTCTGCCATTGCATCCTCTCAATGGGTGGCCTGGTGGGTCTCGAAAGGCTCACTCCGGGTCTGATGGTTCAAAGTGTGGAGATTGATCTGCTCATTATACCGCCGAAGGAACGCCGCGTAATCCTCCGGGGTATCGATTCCGTGCGCCGCATGGGTCGTCGTGGTGACGTGGATTTTCATACCGAGATAAAGCGCCCGCAGTTGCTCGAGTTTTTCGATTTGCTCAAGCCGGCAGGGGGGCGTTTTCGCAAGCGTGAGAATCGCATCCCGCCGGTAGGCGTACAATCCGAGGTGCTTGCGATAGACCCCCGGCTTGGGTTGATCATCGCGGGCATAAGGAATCACCGAACGTGAAAAATAAAGAGCAAAGCCATTGCTGTCGGTAACTACCTTCACCATGTTCGGATTTGCAACATCGGCAGAGGTCGTAAATTCATTCGCCGCCGTGGCAATATCCGCCGCGGGATTTTGGACGAGCGTCTGGATAAGTTCGCCCACCAGTTCCGGGGCGATTTCCGGCTCATCCCCCTGAATATTCACGATAATGTCTGCCCCGGAGAACTCCCGCCGCTGAATCACCTCCGCGATCCGATCGGTTCCCGACGGATGCTCCGCAGAGGTCATCACCGCCGTCCCCCCGAACGATTCCACTGCCGTCAGGATACGATGGTCATCCGTGGCGACCACGACCTGACAGGCCGGTTGCACTTTCTGCGCCTGTTCAACCACGTGTTGGATCAAAAATTTGCCGGTATCGCGGGCGAGAGGTTTTGCGGGAAATCGGGTGGACCCGTAGCGGGCGGGAATGACGAGTAGCGCGGTCACTGTCGTGGCCTCGGTTACGAAAGGAATGGTATAGACGATAGGCGGACGAAATGCAAAGCCGGCATGAAAATGCCAGCTTGTTATGGGAGACGGTAGATAGGAGATGGGGGGTGATAGTTTTTTTTGGGGGGGGCAGGCATAATTGGGGGGAGTTGATTTTGGCAGGAGTTGCGGATGGGTATTGTTGAAGAGTTGAATGGGCGGATGGGGTTTGATGGGGAGGCGGGGGTGGCGGAGGTTATTGAGGGGAACGGGGGGTTGCCGGCGGTGACGGTGAAGACGAAGGCTGGTGTGGAGGGGACGGTGTATCTGCATGGGGGGCATGTGGCGTCGTGGAAGGTGGAGGGAGCGGGCGGGGGTGAGGAGGTTTTGTGGTTAAGCGGGAAGAGCATGTGGGAGTCGGAGAAGCCGATACGGGGCGGGGTGCCGTTGTGTTTTCCGTGGTTTGGGGGGAAGAAGGATGATGGGTCGGCACCGGCGCATGGTTTTGCGCGGCTGCGGGCGTGGGAATTGGAGTCGATTGAGCAGAAGGGGCCGGCGATTGTGGTGACGTTGGCGACGCGGAGCGATGAGGGGACGAAGCGGTGGTGGCCGTTTGATTTTGTGTTGAGGCATCGGGTGAGTTTTGGGGAGGAGTTGGGGATGTTGCTGGAGTTGACGAATACGGGGCATGAGGTGCTGGTGGCGGAGGAGGCTCAGCATACTTATTTTGCGGTGCAGGATGTGAGGGAGACGCGGGTGACGGGGCTGTCGGGAATTCATTATGTGGATAAGGTGGATGGGGCGAAGGAGAAGATTCAGCAGGGGGAGATCGTGATCGTGGGGGAGACGGATCGGGTGTATGTCGGTGTGTGCGGGGCGGCGGTGATTGAGGATCGGTTGAAGGGGCGGAAGATCACGGTGATGAAGGAGAATTCAAAGGCGACGGTGGTGTGGAATCCGTGGGTGGCGAAATCGAAGGCGATGGCGGATTTTGGGGATGAGGAGTGGCCGGGGATGATTTGTGTGGAGACGTGCAATGTGGGGGTTCATTCCGTGAGCGTGGAGCCGGGGCAGACGCATGTCATGGGGACGGTGATTCGGGTGGATCCGTTGTGAGGGGTGAGGGAGGGGTGGGGTGGTTGAAGAGTGGGGGAGTGGCGGGTTCAGCGAGGGCGGGCGGGGCGAGGCGTTTTTTGAACACGAGAAGTGTGAGAAGGGCGGGGACGAGGCAGAGGAAGATCAGGCCGGGGAGAGGGGAGACGTGCGGGCCGGGGAGCCAGGTTTCGGTGAGCAGGCCGGGGGGGCTGAAGGAACTGGCGAATCCGGTGCCGGAGTGGCGATTGCCGTAGGCGTCGGGGACGGCGAGGAGGGTTTGGATTAATTCGACCGCGAGCGGTCCGATCCAGAGGAGGATGCCGGGGATGGCGACGGCCATGATGGCTTGAGTGGGTTTGGCGCGGCGCATGACGCGGAGGAGGAGATAGACGCAGAAGACGTGGGAGGCGACGACGAGGGCGGTGATGGTGAGGTTTGCGGGGGTTGCTTCGGCGTGGTGAATGATTGCGAGGGGGATTGACGTGATGATGGCGATGATGGCGAGGAGGGTTGCGGCGGAGGCGAGGGGCTGGTTTTTTTTCCAGCGGCGTTCGGTGAAGACGAGTGTGCGAAGAGGGACGATGGCGACGAGCATCGCGGCGATGATCGAGGCGATGGTTTGATGATTGGAAGAGATGGAAGCCATGTCGCGGAAGAACATGCGGAGGTCGACGTGAAAAGTATCCCAGAGGCGGATTCCGGCGATGGAGGTAAGAGTCCATGCGAGTGAGATGGCGAGTGCCTGGGCGAGATTGAAGGTAGAGGCGTAGGTGCCGCGATAGAGTCGGCACGCGCCGGCGAAGAAGATGGAGAAGAAGACGGCCTGTGCGGCGAAGGAGACGGGGTAGGCGAGGCTAAGGGTGGCGGGGCGGGCGGAGAAGTGAAAGACGGTTTCGCCCATGAGTGGGCTGATGAGCAAGGCGAGTCCGGGGAGGAGGGAGTAGATATAGATTCCGCCGGCGAAGCCACCGGAGATGGACATGGCGACGATGACGCCGTAGGAACGTCCGCGGAAGGATCCGAGGACGGCGGCGGACCAGGCGAGGAGGACGAAGAGTGCGAGGACGGATTCGCTCATGGTCACCTGGGCGAAGCTGGTTCGGGAGATGCCGGCGAAGATGTAGGCGAGGAGGACGTTGAGGAGGGCGAAGGCGATGGCGTGGGTGGTGCTTCCGAACATGTAACCGGCGACGGCGCGCCAACTGGGGATGGGCATGAGGCGGTGGGATTCGATCATTTTGTTGGTCATGTCGAGGCGGACGGCACCCATGATGCGGAAGGTTCCGAAGAAGAGGAGGGAGAAGGTTTGCATGAGGAGAATGAGGGTGACGGCCATGCTGGTGAAGACGGGGCCGACAAAGACGGGGCCGGAAGCGGGTCCGACGGTTTTGTAGTAGAACCAACTGGCGATGATGGCGACGACGGCGACGTAAGCAGCGCAGAGGAGCAGGAGGGAGCGGAGTCCTCCGGCGATTTGAAAATGGGCCATGCCGATGGCATAGGAGCGAGAAGAACCGATCATTAGTCCACCTGTCTGATTCCGGCGCGGAGGTAGGCCTCTTCGAGTCCGGCGGCGTTGTGGGAAAAAGCAGCGAGCGGGAGGCCGATGCGGATGAGTTCACGGAGGAGCGTGGCGGCGCGGGGTTTGTCGCTCCAAAATTCAAGGGTGACGCGGAGTCGTTCGACATTGACCTCGGAGACGCCGGGGATTTCGCGCAGGGTTTTGTCGAGTGCGACGACGGATTCAGCGAGTTCGAGCGTGTAGCGGCAGCGGCCGTCGTCGACGCCGGCGGAGATTTCGCGAACGGTTCCGAACTGGACGAGTTTTCCGTGGGACATCATGCCTATGTGGGTGCAGTATTCTTCCATGTCGGAGAGGATGTGGGAGGAGACGATGAGGGTCTTGCCCTGTGTCGCGGAGGTCGCCGAGGAGTTTGCGGAACTGGACTCGGCCGGCGGGATCGAGACCGGCGGCGGGCTCGTCGAGGAGGATAATTTGGGGGCTGGGCATGAGGGTGCGTGCGATGCCGAGACGTTGTTTCATGCCGCGTGAGAGGCCTTTGATTTTTTGGTCGGCCTTATCGGTAAGCCAGACTTTTTCGAGCCAGAAGTCGATCATGGTGTCGGTATTTTCGGGGGTGATGCCGTAACCGGCGGCGATGAATCGAAGGAACCGGCGAACGGAGAGGGTGTCGTAGCAGGGCGGGGTGTCGGGAGTGAATCCGATGGCGCGGGCGGCATCTTCGTCGCCGGGCTGGGCTTTGCGGCCCATGACGTGGATGGAGCCGGAGGTGAGGGCCTGGAGTGATGCGATGGAGCGGAGGAGGGTGGTTTTGCCGGCACCGTTGGGGCCGATGAGGCCGAGGATGTTTCCGCCTCGGAGTTCAAAGGAGACGTCCTGGACGGCGACGAGGCGTTCAAATTCGACGCGGACTTTTTGAATGGAGAGGAGGATCATTCCTGGTGGGGGTGGTGAAAGGGGGTCCACGAGTTGCATGAAGTTCAGAGTCATCGCGCCTTCTCCGTGTGGAGACTTTACGGTGGGGGGGGATGGGTCGCAATCGCGTGGGGGAGTAGGCGTGGATTTTAGGGTTGGGAGGGGTATTGCGGTAAACCCGGGGCAGTATGGGGGAAAAATGGGGGCAAAGAAAAAGCCGGCGAGGTCGTCGCCGGCTTTGGGGGGAGGCTGTGCGGCGATGCCATCGCCGGCTTTATTGGGGGGGATCAGCGATAGAATTCGATGATCAGGTTGGCGTTGATTTCAAAGGGGATTTGCTCAGGGACCGGGAGGGCGATCATTTTGGCTTCGAGCTGTGCGGGGTTGAATTCGAGCCATGCGGGGACGTTGTGACCGGCGAGTGATTCCATGTTTTCGCGGAGGATTTTGTGGGTTTTTTCCTTGAAGGTGATGACGTCGCCGATGGAGACGGCGGCGGACGCGACGTCGAGTTTTTTGCCATTCACTTTGACGTGGCCGTGGGCGACGATCTGGCGGGCGGCCCAGATGGAACGGACGACGCCCAGGCGTCGGACGACGTTATCGAGGCGGGTTTCGAGGAGCTGCTGGAGGGTGACGGCGGTGTTGCCCTTGGCCTTTTTGGCGAGGGTCATGTAGCGTCGGAACTGTTTTTCGAGGACGGAGTAGTGTGCCTTGACGCGTTGTTTTTCGCGGAGGCGCACGCCGTATTCGGAGAGGCGATTGCTGCGGAAGGAATGCATCCCGGGCGGGACGAATTCGGACTTGTTGTGTTTGGGAAGGTCGGCGATGGCGACGCCGAGACGACGGGAGAGGCGGACCTTGGGTCCGGTGTAACGGGACATGAGAGCTCCTGTGGGAAAGCGGCGATGGCGGCAGCGCGGGCGATTTAGAGGTCGACCAGCGGCGAATGCCGTCGCGGAGGCTTTCCGGGTTATGAAGCCGGCGTACCCGAATGCACATGCGGTCCGGGCCTTCTCGGCGAATTTGAGAGTGGGATTGTAGGGGAAAGGGGGCGGGGACTCAACTGCGGTGGTGATGTTGGAAGGCGGAAGACGGGAATACGGTAGACGGTAGACGGTAGACGGTAGGGAGGGTGGTACCTTAAAAGGGGGAGGAGAAAGGAGGGGTGAGCGAGGGGGTTGGGGTGGCTGATAATTTTTGGGAGATCAGGGTGTTGGGGGGTGATTTTTTTGGTGGGGGATTAAAAGTGCCTATCTTACCAAAGTTTTAGCAGTTTCGGTCCGATGAACCCACGGTACCTAAAAACGGAACCGTGCCCATGGCGATCAACATTGAGAAGATCAAGCGCGACTTTGGGAAGAATCGCGCGAAGACTGCAATTCTTGCGGTGCTGGCGATCGTGATGACGGGGCTGTTTGCGAAGGCGGCATCGGATATGCGTCCGCGGACGGCGGCGGCGGCGTTAGTGCCGGCGGCGGATTCAGGGACGGCAGTGACGCCGGAGGCGGCGGCGGATGCGGAGTCGCGGATACGCGAGTCGCGGGACCTGTGGAAGATTTTGCGCGAGACGCGGGGCGGGATCGACGCGTCGGCAGCATTTCGATTTGATCCGGCGTATTTTCCGATGGATCCGAACCGGCCGCAGGTGATGGCGGAGAGGCCTGAGGTAGTGGTTCCGGGGCCATCCGTGGCGCGTCCGGCGGTAAGTAATGAAGAAGTGGAACGGGGCGCCGCGGATTGTGGGGACACGGGAGCAGGCGCGGTCGTTGATCGTGCGTTCGACGGTGGTGGGGAACGGAAACAGCCGGCCGATTGCGGTGGTGAACGAGCATATTTTAACGGTGGGGGATCGGATATCGGGCTTTGAGATCGTGTCGATCCGGGCGCGTGAAGTTGAGTTCAAAAAGGATGGCATAACCCTGGCGGTAAAAATGGCCGACGATTCCCCTGCCCAGTAACAGGGACGCCGGTTTTTTCCGCAGCAGTTCAAAGGAGACGTCGAATGCGGGACCTAAAGAAATTTCTGAGCACGGGGTGCGTTTTTTTATGCCTTGGCGGGTGGGTCTGTGACGGTCAGGCAAGAGGGGCGGACGCGCCGGCGAGGTCAAAAGATGCCGCGATTGATGCGGCAGTAGCAGCGGCGGCGGCTCCGGGGTCGATGAGCGAGACGACGCCGACGACGAATCCCGCGGTGGTGCCGACGCCGACGACGGCACCGGCAACTACGGCACCGGCGGTGGATGGCGAAAAGCCGGCGGATGCGCCTTCGACGAATTTGAACTCGGCGGTGGTGAATGTCGGGGTCGATGGAATGGTCGAGCAGTTCAATGCGCAGGACCTGGACATCAACACCGCGCTGCACTTTTTGTCCCTGCAATCGAAGCGGAACATCATCGCATCGAAAGATGTGAAGGGAACGGTCACCGCGAATCTATATAATGTGACGTTCACGGAAGCGCTCGACTCGCTGCTCAAACCGAACGGGTTTGACTACATCGAGAAGGGCAACTTCATCTATGTGTACACGACGAAGGAACTGGAAGAATCTGCGGAAGCGCGACCGGAAGACGGTCAATCACATTTTCCAGTTGCACTATGTGAACGCGATGGATGCTTCAGTGTTGATCAAGCCGATGTTGTCGACGGGCGGGGTCCTGGCAATGACGCCGGCGGCGCTCTCGGGACTGACGACCGGGGTAACGGACACGGGCGGGATGAATTACACGACGGACGATACGCTGGTCATCAATGACTATGCGGAGAATATTGCGGAGATTCAAAAGGCGCTGCGAGAGATTGATGTACGGCCCAAGCAGGTGCTGATCGAGTCGACGATTTTGAATGCGCAGCTTTCGGATAACAACGCGCTGGGCGTGGATATCGTGAGTTTGTCGGGTCTGGATTTTCCGAACCTGCTTAATGTGTTTGGAACGGCGGCGGGCGGCGGATCCACAAAAACCGTGTCGACGCCCGGGACGGTCGCTGGCGATGTCATCACCAATGGGAATCCGCAGGCGAACGTCGGGACGAATTTTGCGAGTGCGGTTCCTCCGGGCGGCTTGTCGATCGGGTTTGCGTCGAACAATATCAGCGCGCTGGTTCGGGCGTTGGAAACGGTGACGGACACGACGGTGGTCGCGAATCCGAAAATTCTGACATTGAACAAGCAGCATGGCGAAGTGCACATTGGTGGACAGCTGGGTTATCTCACGACGACGACCAGCACCACGACGACGCAGCAAACGGTTCAGTTTATCGATACCGGCACGAAGCTGATTTTCCGGCCGTTCATTGGGAACGATGGTTATATCCGGATGGAGATTCACCCCGAGGATTCATCGGGCGTGATCGATGCGAAGGGCGTTCCGCAGACGCAGACGACGGAAGTGACGAGCAACGTGATGGTCAAGGACGGCCGGACGATTATCATTGGCGGCTTGTTCCGCGAATCGACGACGGCGAGCCGCGGGCAGGTGCCTGTGCTTGGCAATATTCCGGTGCTAGGTATTCCGTTCCGGCAGACGAACGATTCGACGGTGCGTGTGGAGACGATTGTGTTGATCACGCCGCACATCATCAATGACGACACCTCGCTGTATGACGAATCGCAGAAGGAAAGCGAAGATGTGACGCGGCTGATGCTGGGGAACCGTGCGGGCTTGCAGCCCTGGGGCCGGGATCGGATCGCGCAGCTGTGGTACTCGAAGGCACGCGATCAGTTTGAGAAGGGCAATAAGGACAAGGCTCTTATGTATGTGGACTGGGCGCTTAACACGCAGCCGCGGTTTATTGAAGCGCTCAAGTTCCGTGAAGAACTTACGAATAAGAAGGTCGAAGAAGCGACGCAGAGCAGCCTGAACGGATTTGTTCGGAATGTGCTGGCTGGCGACGCGGCGACGACGCCAGACACGGGCGGGGCGGGTCACGCACCTGCGGCGACAATGCCGGCGGAAGCGAAGTAAAGAGTCAACCAAGAGGCCGGGACGGGCGTCACTGCTCGCCCCGGCTTTCACGTTTTAAACGCCACTTTTATATACAGTCTTGCCTGAGGATTATCATGAGTCGGACCCAACTTTATCGAACCTTGTCAGCGGCCGCAGTGGCCGCTTCAATTGTTTTGTCGGTCGGTTGCGCGGATGCGGGGAAGACGCAGCAGACGATGAAGGCGGAGCAGTACAATCGATGGAACATGACGCGGGTCGGGGTAATGTATCAGTTGGCGGAGCAGCAATATGCGGTGGGGGATTATGATAAGTGCCGAAAGACGTTGGGCGAGGCGTTGGCGTTGAATGCACCGTCGGGGCCGTTGCATACGCTTGCGGGGAAGGTTGAATTGGAGAAGGGGTCGCTGGAATTGGCGGCGGCACAGTTGAAGGAAGCGGCTCGGCTGGATGCGAGCGCACCGGAGCCGTTCTATCTGTTGGGGGTTGTGTATCAGCGTTGGCAGAATGCGGAGACGGCGAGCGACTATTATCAGCAGGCATGGGATCGGAAGCCGGCGGAGGCTCGATATATGCTGGCGGTGGTGGAAATGAAGATCACGACCGGGCATTTGGATGATGCACAGAAGATACTGGAAGGGAAGCTGGTTTATTTTGAACAGAGCGCGGCGGTTCGGATCGCGCTGGCTCGGATCGCGGTGTTGAAGAGCGATCATAAGACGGCTTGCGGGTATTACCGAGACGCGGTGATCCTGACGCCGGACGATGCGCAACTGCGGCGCTCTTATGCGGAAGAGCTTTTTTACTCCGCGAAATATACGGAAGCGGTCGCGATTTTCGAGGACATGCGCAAGGATGAAAAGCTGGTCGATCGCGAGAACTTGTTGTTGATGCTGGGCGAAGCGTATATGAATCTTCGCCGACCTTTTGATGCGCGGAATTGTTATCAGGAAATCACGCGAGAGAATCCAAATAATTTGTCCGCGTATGTGGCGTTGGCGAAGGCATGCCTGGAGACGGGCGATCTTGGGATCGCGACCGCAGCCGCGCGAAAAGTGATGCATGCGGAGCCGGAGAATTTGCAGGCGATTGTTCTAACGGCGGTCGTTCAGCAGAAGCAGAAGAAGTGGTCGGACGCGCAGGATACCCTGGAAAAGGCAGCGAAGATCGCACCGACGGACACGACGGTATTGTGCATGCTGGGGATCTGCGCGGAGCAGCTCGGCAGGAAGCAAGACGCGGTCGCGTTGTATTTGAAAGCAATTGCGAGCAATCCGAAGGATGCGTGGGCGAATGAGCTGCTGACGAAGGTTCGCCCTGCCGTGGAAGGAGCACAGCCGACGGCGTCTGCCGCGGCTCCAGCGGCGGTGGAGACGGCGGTCGGGCCGATGATTCAAGCGGACAGCGCGACGCTTGTGGAGTCACCCCCCGATCGGGGGAGTCGATAAAACAAGACTTAGTTCACGCGGAATGCGTGACGAAGAGAAGAGATAGAAACGCCGCGACGAAAGTTGCGGCGTTTTTTATTTTGTATCTGCAAAGGTTGCTGAAAAGTCGCGTCATGATTTTATCCACCGATAACTAAGTGCCGATAGTTTCTGGAGAAGCATCATCCAAGCGCTTCAGGTCGAGTCAAACGGAGTTGTATGAGAGCCGCAGAAATTCGCATTTCAATGTTACTCCTGAGCGCGATAGGAATCGTGCTGGGGGCGACGTATTGGCTTGTGATGAAGCATGAAGTGATGACCTCGTGGACGGTGGGGCGCGGGGCGATTCTGGTGGGGGGCACGAGCGGGTGCATTTTGCTGGGCATCGTCGCGATGCTGCATGATGTTCGGAATCATCGGCGTCGCGTTCTGGATCAGGCACGGCAGTGGATTCTTGCCGCGGGGACGGGAACGATGGCGATTCCGAAGGACGCGGAGATCAAGCCGTTTATCATGCCGTTGCGGGAGCGAATCACGGAACTGGCGACGAAGGCGGAAACGCTGCAGGTGCAAAAGAAGAATCTTGAGATTCAGCTTCGTCTGGCGGATGCGCAGCGGCGGCAGAGTCAGATCATGATTCACGGGATTTCGGATGCGGTGCTGATCACGGATGAATTTGATGAACTGCTGCAGGCGAACGAGGCGGCGGGGCAACTTTTCAGTTTCAACATCGTGGAGGCGGTGCGGAAGCCGATCTCGCAGTTGCTGGATGCGAGCGCGGCGCACGTTTAGCGGCGGACATCTCCGACATGCGGCAGAACCACACGCGGACGAACCGCCGTAACGCGGAATACGTGTTCACGGTGGACGGGATACCTCGGACATTTTCGGTAACGCTTTCGTGCGTGACGGACAATGCGGATCAATTTTCAGGCGTTGTGACGATGCTGCACGATCGGACCCGGGAAGATGAAATCTCGAAGATGAAGACGGAGTTCGTGTCGCACGTTTCGCATGAGCTTCGCACGCCGTTGTCGAGCATCAAGGCGTACGCGGAACTGCTGGTGGATGGGGAGGCGACGGATGAAAAAACGCGGTCTGAGTTTTATCACATCATCCAGGCGGAGGCGGATCGTCTTTCACGTCTGATCGACAACATTTTGAACATTTCGCGAATTGAGTCGGGGATGACGCGGGTGACGAAGAAGACGATCTCTCTGAATGGGGTGCTGAAACAGGTGATGGAAGTGGCGATGCCCTCGGCGCGGGAAAAGCAGATCACGTTGATCGATCAATTGACTCCGGTTTATTTTTCCGTGGATGCGGATCGCGACATGATTTACCAGGCGGCGCTGAATCTGATTTCCAATGCGATCAAGTACACACCGGTGGGCGGGACGGTTCGGATTCAGTTGGCGGCGGATGAGACAACGAATGAATTGACGGTGCTGGTGAGCGACTCGGGGGTCGGCGTTCCGGAGGATGCGATGAAGCATCTTTTCGAGAAGTTTTTCCGGGTGGAACAGCATAAGAACATGGCGAAGGGTTCAGGCCTGGGTTTGAATCTGACGCGGCAGATTATTGAGGGGCTGCACCGCGGCCGCATGATTGTGAAGAGCGAGTTTGGCAAAGGTTCGACGTTCGGATTTGCATTACCCATCGCGGCATGAGCCGCCGGTTTGAAAGGCTGTTATGAGTACCAAGGTGATACTGACGGTGGACGACGAGGCGCACATTCTCCATGTGGTGTCGTTGAAGCTGCAGAACGCGGGTTTTCATGTGATCACGGCGAAGGACGCGGAAGAGGCGTTGGATTTGTCAACGGGTGTGCGGATTGATCTGGTGATCACGGACTTTCAGATGCCGGGGATGTCAGGGCTGGATTTAGCGAGAAAGATTCATGGGGAACTGGGTCGGAAGAATCTGCCGGTGATTCTGCTGACGGCGCATGGGTTGGCGTTGGAGCAGGTGGAATTGGCGCACGCGGGTATCGCGGCGTGTTTGTCGAAGCCGTTCAGTCCGCGTGATCTTTTGTGCAAGGTGAATGAACTTCTGGAGCCGCGAGAAGTCACGGCGTCGGAGCCAGTCGCCGGAAACGCCTGAGTTGAAAGAAGAAAGTAGTTCCTCATGATGAACACGATTCTGACATCCCGCAATGCCCAGCCGAACACGGCGGTGTTGGGCCGGCTCGCCGAAAGGTGGCGGGAGGCGGGGCTGTTCCTTGCGTGCATCGATCGGGATGGTCACTTACTTTGGCACGATTCGCAGATGCCGCGTCTATTGGGTTTGTGCTTCACGTCGAATTCCGGCATTGGCCAACAGGTTCGCAAAGTCTCGGATACGGCGAGCGGACCGGTGACGATTGAGGCACCTCTTCCGGGGCTGAAATTAGCGTTGATTCCGATGAGTCGGCGGCGGAAGGTATCGCCGTGGATAGCGATCATTGCTCGCACGGAAAAATTCGCGGCGGGGAGCGAAGAGGTAGCGCATTTCGCGCAAAGGGCCTCGCTGGATGCGCAGACGATTCACACGCTGTCCCAAAAGATTCCGCTGGTAGCGCCGGGAATGTTCGCTTCCCTGGCGGGACTTGTGGACCAGATGCACGAGGATCTGCATTCGACGGCGACGACGAGCAAGGAACTTTCAGGCGTCACCGAGCAACTTACGAGCGTGTACGAAGAAATATCGCTTCTTTATAAGATTTCGTCGGGCATGCGATTCAGTCAGAAGCCGCAGACTTTTCTTGAGTCAGTCTGCCGGGAAGTGCAGGAGATCGGGAACTATCGCGCGGTCGGCGTGGCGCTGGTCAATGGCGAAGATGAGGCGGCGTCTCCAACGCTGGGCGACATCGCGGTGCTGGTTGGCCAATGCCCATTCTCGGGAAACGATCTGCTGCGCCGATGCACGAGCCGATCTATGATGCGATCACAGGCGGTGAAACGCAGGTGCATAATGATATTCCGGCGGAATGCGACTGGGCGCATCTTCGCACGTCGGTGAAGCGTTTTGTATGCGTTCCGCTCAAGCGCGATCGGCGGGCGCTGGGAATCATTATTGCGGTGGATAAAAATGATTCGAGTGAGTTCGATTCGGTTGATTTGAAACTGCTCAATAACGTCGGCAATCAATGTTCGATGTTTCTGGAGAATGCGGCGCTTTATCAGGATATGCAGGGGCTCTTCATGGGCGTTCTGCATGCGTTGACGCGGTCGATAGACGCGAAAGACGCATATACGCGGGGTCATTCGCAGCGGGTTGCGGAGTTATCGCGCGATCTGGCGCGGAAAATTGGTTTGCCGGAGGAGCAGTGCGAGCGCGTGTATCTTTCGGGCCTGTTGCATGATGTGGGGAAAATCGGCGTTCCGGAGGTGGTGCTTACGAAGCCGGGGCGTTTGACGGACGCGGAATTTGACGCGATCAAGAAACATCCGGCGATTGGCGCAGATATCTGGGCAATATCAAGCAGCTTCAAGACATCATTCCCGGTGTGATGTATCACCACGAGCGATGGGATGGCCGGGGATATCCGTATCAACTGGCAGGGGAAGATATTCCGTTGATGGGGCGAATCATTTGTGTAGCGGATTCTTTTGATGCAATGAGTTCAACGCGCACGTATCGTCCGGCGTTGCCGTTGGATACCGTTCTGGCGGAGATCAAGAGATGCGCCGGGGTGCAGTTTGATCCGGCTTTGGCGAATGTGTTTGTGGGGCTGGATTTTTCGTCGTATCGACAGGCGGCGGAAGAGCAGGGCGCGGCGATCAAAATAGCAGCGCTCGCGCCGCCGGAAACGCTGGGAGATTCGATATGAACATTCGGTGCGAAGATTATGACCACGTGACGGTGGTTGGCTTGAGCGGGGAATTCAATGCGGATGCAGCGGATACGTTTCGACGGAGTATTGAAGAGCGGCTGGAGCGGAAGGTTCGGTTTTTCGTGATCGATCTGGAGCAGATCACGTTTATTGATTCCAAAGGTCTGGAAGCATTGGTGTGGGTGCAGGAAAAATGTGATGAGCATCTGGGGCAGGTGCGTCTGTGCAAGCCGGACGATGTGTGCAAAAAGATATTGCAGGTGACGCGACTGGACGGGCGATTTGATGTGTTCGCGGACGTGACGGAAGCGGTCAAAACGATGCGTTAAAGAAGAGTTAAAGGGGTTCGTTTTTGGAGGATTTCCAAAGGGGCGGCTCATCACCTGGTCGAATTGGCCGATAAATAAAATAGAGTGTTTCGTCCGGGCCGATTTCGTCAGACAAAGAACCGCCTATGATCGCCATCGCAACAAAACGTAAATCGATCGGCCAGCTTCTGGTCGCCAAGGGCCTTATTACAGAGGCCGTGCTGGAGTCCGTGCTTGAGCAGCAGAAGGTTCAGGGGCGTCAGAAATTACTGGGGGAGATTTTTATTGAGCAGGGGATTCTGACGGAAGAGCAGTTGTGCGAAACGCTGGCGGAAGTGCATGGCGTTCCGTATGCGAAGGTTTCGCCCAAAATTTGCGATGCGAAGATCATTGAGCTGTTGCCGCGGGATTTTCTGGAAAAGCATCTCGTGCTGCCGATGTTCCTGGTGAATGGCGTGCTGACGGTGGCGCTTGCGGAACCGTCGAACCTGTTTCTGATCGAAGAGATTCAACAGATCACGGGCCATACGGTACAGGTGGTGGCTTCGACACAGCGGGATATCGCCAGCACGATGCAGGCACATCTTCCCGCGGCGAATGTGTTCGTGATTGATGACATCATTGATGAAGTGCGGCCGGAAGATTTTACGCTGGTTGAGACGCAGATCGAGGAGATCGGGAACCTTGCGGAAGTGGCCGGGCATTCACCGGTGATTAAGCTTGTGAACTATCTAGTTTACAATGCGGTGCGCGAGGGGGCGTCGGACATTCATATAGAACCAGACGAGAAGAAGACGCGGGTTCGCTATCGGGTGGACGGGCGGTTGTATGAAAAGATGTGCCCGCCGCATCACATGCACCCGGCGATCGTGTCTCGCATCAAGATCATGGCCTGCCTCGATATTTCGGAGCGGCGGCTGCCACAGGACGGGGGGATTCACGTGCTGCTGGAAGGTCGTCCGATTGATTTGCGCGTCTCGACGATGCTTGAAAAATGGGGCGAAAAGGCGGTCATTCGCATCATGGATAACCGCAGTATTCCGGTGAATCTGGAAAAGCTTGGATTCAGTTACGACATGCTGGGTAGCTTTAAGAAAGTATTGGAACAGCCGAATGGGATCATTCTCGTCACCGGCCCGACGGGCTCGGGGAAATCGACGACTCTTTATGCGTCTCTTTCTGAAGTGCACAAGCCGGACATCAATATCTGCACCGTGGAAGATCCGGTGGAATTCACCCTGTCGGGAGTGAATCAGTTTCAGGTGAATGACAAGGTCGGGTTCACGTTCGCGAGCGCGCTGCGATCACTGCTGCGGCAGGATCCGGATGTGATTATGGTGGGTGAAATCCGCGATGCGGAGACGGCTCGCATTGCCATTCAGGCGGCGTTGACGGGCCACCTTGTTCTTTCGACGCTTCATACGAATGATGCCCCTTCGTCGATTATCCGTTTGGTGAACATGGGGATTGAGCCTTATCTGATCGCGGCGTCGTTGCGGTGCATCGTGGCGCAGCGGCTGGTGAGGAAGCTGTGCCCGGCATGTCGCGAGGAGCATGATCCGCCGCTGAATATTCGTCATGTGATTGAGAAGTCGTCAGGCCCGTTCGACTTTTTGTACCGCGCGAAAGGGTGCAAAAAGTGCCGCAATTCAGGGTTCAGCGGGCGCATCGGTATTTACGAACTTTTGGTGCCTGACGCGGAGATGCTGGATGGCATTGTCGGGGGCGCGAGCGTGCAGAAGCTGAGGGAGATGTGCAAACAGCGGAACATTGGAACGTTGCGGGCGGACGGACTTGTGAAAGTGAAAGCGGGCATCACGACATATGAGGAGATTCTCCGCGCGACGGCGGTGTAAACCCAATGACGATACAGGCGATTCAGAATCGGTTTTCCTATCAGGCACGCGATCAGCGCGGACAGTCGGTGAGCGGCTTTGTATCGGCGCTGACGTTGTCAGATGCGACCAAAGCGCTGCGAGCGGAAGGGAAGTACATTGTCGATATCAAGCCGGCGCGTGCGGGCGCGAGCATCGCGGATCCGGGCGGGCACGACGTTCCGCAGCGGGTCGGAAAAAACACGTCGGTCAAACGGGAAGAGCTGATTTATTTCACGATGCAGCTTTCGGTGATGGTGGACACGGGAGTACCTCTCTCGGATGCGCTGGTGTCACTTGCGGATCAGACGTTTTCGGACACGTTCCTCGCGATTCTGAAGTCGATTGTGATGGATGTGACCGGGGGGAAGGATTTTTCGGCGACGCTGGAAAAGTATCCGCGGGTGTTTCCGAAGTATTATGTTTCGCTTGTGCGGGCGTCGGAAATCTCCGGCACGATGGGTGGAATGCTGCGCAAGCTTGCGGACTACCTGGTGTCGCAGCGAGAGACGACGAAAAAGGTGAAGGGGGCGTTGATCTATCCGGGGTTCATGATGATCATGTCGATCGGGGTGACGTTGTTTCTTTTGACGTGCATTCTGCCGAAATTCACCGCTATTTTCGCGAGCCGCAAGGCGACCCTCCCGATTCCGACGCAGGTGCTGATGGGCGTGTCGTACTCGCTGCTTGCGTACTGGTATTTCTGGTTTGTCGGCGGAGCGATTGTTGTGGTCGGGGGGTCGCTCTTTTTGCGGACGGCGTCGGGGCGGCGTTTTGGAGATTATGCGAAGCTGCACGTTCCGATTTTTGGGCCGATGTTTCATAAGTTGTATTTGTCGCGGGCGCTGTCGACGATGGGGACGATGATCACGTCGGGAGTTCAGATGCTGGACTGTTTGGCAATCGTTAAAGAGGTTTCGGAGAACAGTTACTTTCAGGAGATGTGGGAGGATGTTCGCAACAAGGTTCAGAACGGCGCGCAGCTTTCTGAACCGTTGTTGAAGTCTCCGCTCATTCCGAAGTCGATTGCACAGATGATTCATTCGGGTGAAAAAACGGGCGAGTTGCCGAATGTTCTGACACGGATTTCGGCGTACATGGATGAAGATACTGAAGACGGCGATCAAGACGGCGACGCAATTTATTGAGCCGATGATGATAGGGGTGATGGGCATTTTGATCGGGGGCGTGGCGATTGCGATGTTGATGCCGATTTTGACGATCTCGCGGGTCATGGCTCAATAAAACATTTCGCAAAACCATTTCGCAAACTTTCGCCGGTTCGGGTGGGGACGTTACACTACTGATGATGCGGCTGCGATCACACATTTTCAGCGTTGTTTTGATGATGGGGGCGTTGTTGCTTGCGCCGACCCGCGCAAACGCTTATGCCGCCATCGCCTGGAGGGGGGGATACGGCTTCCGCGGATCTTGTCGCGTATTTATCGCAGCGCGCCGGGCTTAAAACCGCCGATGTCTCTGGACGGGTGGCGTTGGCGCACTGGTGCACGGGGCGGGAAATGTGGAATCAGGCGGCGGAGATGGCGCATGAGGCGCTGGACCTGGACCCGGAGAATCGTTCGGCGTGGACAATTCTTCAACAGGTGGACGAGGTGGTCTCGCTTCCGCCGGAGCCGCAGGTGGAAGAATCGCTGAAGGCAGAATTTCAGCATCGATTCAACCGCGAGTTTAAGACCCGCACCGCGCGGCACTTTCTTATTTGCTATGACACGACGGACGCTTTTGCGGTGCAGCGGGCGGCGCTTGAAAAGGCGTACGATGCGTTTTTGTTCAACTTCAACATGCGGAAGCTTCGTCCGGATTTTTTGTCGCGCCGGCTGGTCGTTATTTTATTCAAGAGCCGAGACGATTACCTGGCGTATGCGAAGCAGACCGAGGGCGCCGATCTTTCGTGGGCCGCGGGGTATTATTCGCAACGGACGAATCGGACCGCATTTTATGATGATTCGAGCGGCCCGGGGGCGGAGAACGTAGAACAAACGCTCGCTGAACTTCGGGCAAAGCTTAAGGATCTGAATGTACAGATCGCGCGGGCGAGTTTGCAAAATCAGACCGGACTGGCCAATACGCTGACGGTGGAGCGCAACCGCACGAGCGAGGTGGTGAGGCAGGTGGACCTTCGCGTGGGCAATGCGGTGGGGATGCAGAACAACGTGAAGACGGTTCATGAAGCGGCGCACCAGCTTGCGTTTAATACGGGGATTCAGACGCGATTGATTGATTATCCGCTGTGGTTTTCGGAAGGTCTTGCGTGTTCGTTTGAGGTGGAAGATTCGACGCATCGGCGGGGCCCGGGTCTGGTCAACACGGGCCGGCTGGGCGTGCTCAAGGATGCGTTCCGGAAAGGCAAGGTGGTGTCGCTGGATACTTTTATTACGTATCCGCAGCCGGAGAAAATGGATGATGAGACGATGGGGGTTTTTTATGCCGAGAGTTGGGCACTGTTTCATTATTTGTATCACACGAATCGGCAGGGGCTCGAGAGCTATATGCTGGCGTATAAATCGTTGCCTATATTTCGAAGGGTGTCTCCGGATGATCGGCTGAAGCTGTTCACGGATGCGTTTGGGAGTGACATCGCGACGTTGCAAAGGAACTTCGGCACGTATTTTAAGAACCTGCCGCCGCGGTCATGAACGTCCGAAAATAACGGGGAAATGGGCAGGTGCGGACGTGGATGGGTGGAGGTTCTTGTGTTTAGGCGAGGCCTTCGCTACAACGTGTGTTGACTCAAAAATTTTAGATATGACTGTCACCTGGAGACGCATTATGCCGCGCATCGGGAAATTAAAACGGACTCATCGGAACAACAGTGCATTTATTGAAGGGCTCGAACGGAGAGTTCTTTTGAGCGCGTCGCTGTATGAGATCGCCTTTCCCGCGACTTTGGGGGTGCTGTATACCGGGGCAATGAACGCCGCCGTGAACGCATTCCCGAGTGGCGGCATTCGCTCGTTGCAGGCTGTCTCGAAAGTGGCGACGACGAAAACGTCGCTCACCGTTTCCCCGTTGAAGGCCCCTGTCGGCACCAGTGTTACGCTGACCGCCACGGTGACTTCCTCCGGCAATCCGAGCACGCCCCGCACAGGGACCATCACCTTTACGAACGGCGGCACGGTTGTAGGCATTGTTGCTCTCGACGGCAACTCGTCCGCTCAACTCACTCTCACGCCTCACGCGGGGGCGAATTCGTTTGCCGCCACCTATTCGGGCGATGTGAATTTTCTCCGGAGCAATTCCGCTTCCCGGAAAGCCAATATCACCATCGACAAGGTGGTCGCGACCTTCAACATTCCGACCGGCATCTCGGTTGGGAATCCGGTGACTCTCACCGCCACCATCCGAGGTCAATCCCCCGGTTCCGGAACGCCGACGGGATCGGTCACTTTCAAGGACGGAGGGACCGTGCTGGGCACGGCGAACTTGGACCCGACGGAACGGCCACGCTCGTCGTCACACCGCAAAAAGCGGGCAATCACACCTACTCGATCAGTTATAGCGGGGATGCGAATCACGCGAAATTCAAGCTGTCCCATCCGCCGATCAAACTCACCAGTGGCGGTGGCGTGGTCCTCGGGCATGACCTTACTTACATTGGACAGTTCAAAACCGATTGGTCCGCCCAACCCGATTCACTGAGCAACATCGTCACAGGCACGGGCCTTTCATTTAACATCACCATCAAGCTTCATCCGCTCGTACCTCCGACCGGGGGTCTGGCTATTTACACGATTACGTCCGTCACGTGCAGCGAGCCGTATTTCGGAGCACTGGGTGGAGTGGTGCCGACGGGGCTTTCGCTGGCGACCCTTCCGAGTCCGCCGCTCAATAGCTCCGTGGCGGGTTCAGGCTTCACGATCAATTTCCCCAATGGCACGTCGCTCTCGACCAAGAATGCCGCAGGAGACATGCACCAAAGCTCCGACGGGCGAATCATCAGCAATAGTTTAACTAATACGGATTCGTGGTTTGCCGGCCCCGATCCGCATGGCGATCCGCTGGCGCTGGAGCGGGAAATGATTCCGATCAAGTTCACTGGTCCGAGCGGCGCGGGCTTTATGAACATGACGTGGGCGCTGACGCTTAGTGCGACGTGAGGGGATTGGGCATCGTGTCTTGAGTGCTTGGCCTTGAGTGGAGAATCTTCAGCGCGGTGCGCTGCGTGATGGGGGCGGTGCCGTCGGTGACGATTTCCGCGATGACCGGTTGCTCCTTTGCGAGAGTCGCATTTAATTCGATGTGGATATGCGTGGTTTTCCCGGCGTCCATGGGGAGGAAGTGTTGTTCTCCCAGGACGGTCGGCTCTTTTTCGCTGGGCATGATGAGTCGGAGAACGCCGGCGATTTTCGTGGTGCTGATGTTCGTGATTTGGAGGGTGACGGAGTTGCCTTCGTCGACTGCTGTCGCTTCAAGTTCCATCACGGGCAATCGGTTAGTGACGGCGGAGGTGAGGGTCGAGAGAAGATCGTCCGCACTTCCGCCCTGGAGCACGTAAACGACTTTGTCCGCAGCGGGGATATAAAGGGTGTCGCCCTGGCGGCAATCGACGGGGGCACCGGCGGAATCGACGACGCGCATGGTTGCGGAATCATCGCCTACTTCGAGATTGGGGTAAGGGGGCTTCTCATCCTCTTTTAGCGGGGTCACGACCGTGCGGGTGTGTGCCAACGGTGGCCAGGCGGCATCGAGCGGAGTTCCGGCGGAAAGGCCCGCGACGGCCGCGACGGCGTAACCGTCGCCCTGGAAGGAGGCGGCGTAGGGAAGCGCACCGGGCTGGCTGTGGAGTTTCTGATACAACACGGTGCCGCCGAGGAGATGTTCGATCACCCCGCGATCCACAGCAGGCGGGGGAACGGCAACCACTGAGGCTCCTTCGGCCAATCCGACTGCGGCGGGCACAAGTGCCCATGGTTCGGCGACGCGGGGTGGAAGCACCCAAACGGGTAACTTGCTGATCTGTTGAATCGCCGCAGGCTGGGCGCTGGTGTCGGTGACTGCGATGGCGTCGATGTAGTCGTTCAAACTGTCGGTGCCGGTTTGGTTCAGGAGGAGCGTGCGAGTGAGTGCGGCGGTTCCAGCGCCGAGCAGCAGGATGTTTTTATCCGCAGCCTTCGCTGCGGAATATCCAGCCAGATAAAACGCGCGAAAGGCGGCGGGATCGGTGTCTGTCATGTCTTCCTGTTCCGGAACGATGACAATTGCCGCGATACTGTTACGTCCGCGCCGCATCGCATCCACCATATATTGATGGAACGCCTCCCCCAACCGTTCTCCGCCTGGCCCCCCGCGCATCGGCACAGTCACGCGCAATACAATCTCCGCCTTTGCCCGCGCGGCATCCGCAAATAGCGCGTCGATCCGTTCTGAAGAAACGCCGAGCGATGCGCCCAGGGCCAACGTCACCCCCGTCGCCGCATCAAAGGCAAAGCGCTCATCCAGCACGTATTTTCGTACGCCCGTTTGCTTCATGAGGTCCGGCAGGTAGCCCGGCACGATTGCGGCCTGCCTGGGCAATGCCGTCAGCCATCGCCCATCTCCGTTGGGGCTGCCCCTGGCGTCACGCGGCGCGAAGATGCACTCCATCGTGACTTGGTTCGTATTTTCGATCGCCACGCCGCCCGATGCTTTTTCTGGCACGTTTCCGTCGGTCCATCGGCACTCGTACGAACCCGTTCCCGCAAAAGTCACGGCCATGGGAATTTTCGCCCGCCCCCTTCCCCCCGTGCCGATCTCCGTTGCGGTGACCGGCGTGACGGACATTGCCTTGAAGCCGTCCGCTCCGATGCGAATCCCGAACGAGATCGTTCCTTTTAAGACCTGCTTCTCTTGTGACAGGTTCTCGACGACCACCGAAAACGTGCCCGGCTCCTTCGCGTGATAGACCCCGGAGGGATGATCGGCGTCCGCCCAGGTCATGCGGAGGGCGGTCTCTTGCGCAATTGCGGTTTGCACGCCGACGACGAGGAGGACGACAGCACTCATCCATTGGCTTTTGGAAAAAATCTTCATCGTTCGTTTGTAATGCTCGCATGCCCCGTAATCAAGCAGGCGTGCGGAATTCCTGACTTTTACACTTTTACTCCTTTTCACTTTTACTCTTACGTCCCCCCCCCCTCCACCTGGAAGAGCAAAAGTGAAAAGGAGTAAAAGCATAAAAGGAATCGTGGTCGGCCTTCGTGCGGCTCTGGACTGTCCTCGCTATAATCCCGCTCGATGCCATCGGTTTGCTTCTACTTCCAGATCCACCAGCCCTTCCGTCTTCGGAAGTACACCGTCTTTGACAGTGATGCGGCGTACTTCGATCTTTCGCTCAACGCGCGGCTCATCAAGCGGATTGCGGATCGCTGTTACCTGCCGGCGAATAAAATTCTATTGGAACTCGTCCAGAAGCACGGCGGCAAGTTTCGCTTCGCCTTGTCGATCACCGGCACGGCGATGGAACAACTGGAACTGCACGCGCCGGAAGTGGTCCACGGGTTCCATGCGCTCGCGCAGACCGGGCATGTGGAATTCCTGGGCGAAACTTTTTACCACAGCCTCGCATCACTTTACTCGCCGGCGGAGTTCGCGGAACAAGTCGCGCTGCACGCCCAGATGGTGAAACGCCTCTTTGGGTTGCAGCCGACAACGTTCCGGAACACGGAGCTGATTTACTCGAATGCGGTGGCGAAACTTGCCGCGGATTTGGGATTTACGGGGATTTTGGCGGAGGGATGGGATCCGATTCTTGACCATCGGAGCGCGGCCTTTCCGTACCGTGCGATGAACTCGCCGATCACGCTGCTGCTCCGGAATTATCTTCTAAGCGATGCGATCGCGTTTCGGTTCTCCGATCCGCGTTCGGCGGACTTTCCGCTCACGGAGGAGAAATTCGGAGTGATGGTTTCCCAGATCGGCGGGCAACTGTGCAATCTTTTCATGGATTATGAAACATTCGGGGAGCACCAGGCCGCCAACACGGGGATTCTGGATTTTCTCCGTGCAATGCCGGACACGCTGCTGGCGCAGAATGCGGATTTTGTTCTGCCACGGGACATTGTCGCGCACGACGAGACGGCGGGAGAACTCGACATCATTGAACCGATCTCGTGGGCGGACGAGGCTCGCGACCTGAGTGCATGGACGGGGAACGCGATGCAAAAGATGCGATTGATGCGTTGTACAAACTGGAACCGGTGATTAAGTCGCGATCTGATCCGAAGATACCTCGCCGACTGGCGCAAGTTGACGACCAGCGATCACACGTATTACATGTCCACGAAATCGCGGGCCGACGGCCAGGTTCACAGTTACTTTCGGCCTTACGATTCGCCATACGATGCGTATATTAATTTTATGAATGTCGTGGACAACTTGTGCGCGGGCGGGCGGGTAAGCGTGCGATTGAAGAGTAAAAGTTAAAAAGAGTAAAAGCGTAAAAGGGCTTCACTCAAGCCTGTCATTCGTGCGTGAAGAGCCGCTTTTCCTTTTACGCTTTTGCTCTTTTAACTTTTACTCTTTCCCCGGACCCCCCATGGCCCAGCCCGCTCTTCATAAACTCGACTCGCTTACGACGCTGCGTTTTTTCGCCGCGGCCATGATTGTGATTCACCATTCGGCGGGTCTTTTTGGATTGCCGCCGAATCCCGGCGGACGTTTTCAGTTGGATCAGGCCGTCTCGTTTTTCTTCATCCTGTCGGGTTTTATCCTCACGTACGTTTATCCGTCGCTGACGACCTGGGCTGATCGAAGGCGGTTCTGGCTGGCGCGATTTGCCCGCGTCTGGCCCGCGCATTTCGCCGCCTTCATTCTGCTGTGGCTGATCCTTCAACACGGGTACAACTTTCCCACCGGAAACGCGAGTCGCAGTCTCGCGGTGTTAAACCTCGCCCTCGTTCATGCATGGGTTCCGGTGCGTAATGTCTTCTTTTCATTCAACTCGCCTTCGTGGACTCTCTCCACGGAAATGGCGTTTTACCTGCTGTTTCCTTTCCTGATTTGGAATTGGCGGAAGACGTGGTGGATCAAACTCCTGGGTGCCTTCGCGCTCGCGGCCGGCGTTATCGTCTTCTGCCGATGGGCGAATCTCACAGCGGACAATCCCTCCACGCCCTGGTCGATTTCCAACACGGGGATGCTGTATATCCACCCGCTGCCCCGGCTCTTTGAATTTACGATCGGGATGACCACCGCTCTTCTCTTCCAACGCACCGCCGACAAGATTAACTTGGGTGTCCTGCCGGCGACCTTTCTGGAATGTTCGGGCATCGCCCTCGTGCTGCTCAATATGTATTTCGCGAACAACATGATCACGACGGTACTCCATCTCCTTCCCCGGCATGCCGGCGGACGAGTGGCTCATTCATGGTCCGGTCTGCTGCGTCTCTTTTGCCGCACTTATTTATGTGATGGCACTCCAGCGCGGTTGGATTTCAAAGCTGCTATCCGCCCCGCTGGGAATCGTGCTGGGTGAAATTTCCTTCAGCGTGTATCTCCTCCATTTTATTTTGATCAACTTCTATATTCATCATCGCGCCGTGTTTTCCGCATGGCCGGGAGGAATCACCTATTGCTTATTTTGCGTCATGGTCCTGCTGCTGGCGTGGATCGTGTGGGCGGGTGTTGAACGGCCGATGCGGACTCGCATTCTTTCGCTCTGGCCGAACCGCGACCCTCAGGCGCTCGCACGGCAATTGGCTCGGGCCTATGCGACGCCGGCTAAAAGCAGCCGCTGGGCTTATATTTCACAGCCCGGCTATCCGTCCGTTGTTGTGGGAATCCTCATTCTCGGCCTGCTTCTCATCCCTGTCGGCATGGCGTTCTACTCCCTGGATTATCAGGCCGCCTCATCCACCGATATCGCGGCAATCGTTGCCGCCACGCCGCCTGAAATCCGCAATGCCAGGTTTGGGGATCAGATGGAATTGTTCGGCGCGACGATTCAACAAACCTCCTCCGGCATTGAGCTGAAACTCGCGTGCATCGCCACGGCAAATAGTTCCCACCACCTTGCTTTGGGCATCCACATCATCGATCAAAAGGGCAATATCCTCGCGCAGCCGGATTTTTTTGAGAACGCCGTCCATTTCACGCGGCAAAACCGTGGATCGATACCCTCGAGATTCCGGCCGAAAAGCTGACTAAAGCCAAGGCCATCGCCATCGTGATCTTTGAGCTGGGTGGAGCGGTCCAACCCGTCGATCGTGGGCCACGCGATTGGGACAATCATCGGTTGCTGTTATCGCTGCCGTAATTACACACGTCGGGTGCGGAACTTCGCGATGGCGAGTTCCTTTGCTTTCGCGTGATCCACGACGGGGGCGGGGTAGTCTTTACCGATCATACATTTTGCCTCCGCCTGCATGGCGGTGGGCATCTCCCACGGCGCGTGAACATATTTCGTCGGCACGTTTGCCAGCGCAGGAAGGTAATGTTTAATGAATGCCGCCTCCGGATCGAAACGCAGGGACTGTAGAACCGGATTCATCACGCGAAAATAGGGAGCGGCATCGGTGCCCGTGGAGGCGGCCCATTGCCATCCACCGACATTACAGGCCTGGTCATAGTCGATCAGCCAGCGCATGAAGAATCGTTCACCGATGATCCAATGAACGTCCAGGTCCTTGGTCAGAAACATCGCCGCGATCATGCGCAGCCGATTGTGCATGAAGCCGGTGGTGCGCAATTGTTTCATCGCGGCATCCACGAGCGGATAGCCGGTGCGTCCTTCGCACCAGGCGGCTATCAGAGCGGGGTCGTTGCGCCAGCTGATAGGGTCGTAGTTTTTTCGAAATGCTTTTGAGACCGTATCCGGGAAATGAAAAAGGATCATGCGATAAAAATCACGCCAGATGAGTTCGCTGATCCAGGTGGAAATGCCAGCGTTTGATGGAATGCACTCAAGGGCGGCTCGCATGGCTTGGCGGATGGACACGGTCCCCGCATTGAGATGTGCGGATAATCGGGATGTGCCTTTTCCTTCCAGACCGAGTGCGGGGATGTCGCGAGTTTGCGCATAGTCTGCAATGCCTTTCTCACAAAATTTCTCCAGCATCTTCGTGCCGGCTCCTTCGCCCGGGTGTATGTCGAGCGCAACGTCCTCGAATCCCAACTTCTTCAGCGTTGGCACCCCTTCGGATGGCACGTGCTTCATCGTGGGGAGCTTGCGTACCAGCCCCTGCACTTCGACGGCATTCGCGAGCTTCTTCAGGTAGGCGTTTTTGTAAGGAGTAAAAATGGTGTAGGGAGTTTCTTTCCCCGTCAGCAGTTCCTCTTCCTCGAAAATGACGGCATCTTTCACGCCCTTTGCGACTATTCCAGCCACCTGCGCTTCATGTTCCAGGCGATCATCCATCGCCATTTGCTGGGGCTCGTATTCCTTATTGAAGGTAATCGTTGCCGCGCCGGCTTCTCGCGCGATATTGAGCACGGCATTTACCGGATCGGAGTGGGTCCGTATGACAAGGCGGATATTTCGCGCGGCAAGGGCGTGCTCTAACTCGAGCAGGGAGTCGAGCCAGAACTTGGCCTGATGCGGGCCAATCTTGCCGGTGTTGGGGCCAAACCAGCGAGGGTCGATGACGAATACACCGATGACGGCATCCGCATCGCGCGCTGCGGTTATCAGGCCGAGATTATCGCGAATTCGGAAATCCCGACGGAACCAGTGGATGGAGGTACGAATCATCACAATTCCTATTCTTACGTTGAGCAGGTTCGGACGAATGGGAAAGGTTAGCGAGCCACGCCCTGTCAATCCAAAGCCCCACGATTTTCGTATTATGGGGTACTCAAGCCTCGCCGATAGGCATAGAGGAGTGGAGCGGCGGAATGTGAATGGAGGCGCGGTGGTTCTGACGTTGGCATGGTTAAGCACGGCGATGATCGCACCGGCGGCATTGGCGCGGCGTGCCTTGCAACGAGGAAAGGCGGCGCTGCAGAATCACAATTTTGCGAAAGCGCGGCCACATCTGGAGCGGGCCGCGCGGTATGAGCCGTTGCGTGAAGAGGCGGTATGCCTGATTGCGGAGGCGTCGCTTCATGCACATAAGCCTTCGGATGCGCTGTATGCGCTCAATACGTTGCTGTTGGAGCAGGATCAGCTTGGGAATCCGCGTTCGCCGCGGGTAAGGCTGTTGCGGGGGATCGCGGGTTGCATGTTGGGACGACCGAGTGCGGCGCGGCGGGAGTTGGCGGCGATTCCGAAGATGCAGGCGTCGGTGGATGAATTGCTGGCGGCGGCGCAGGCGTGCATTCTTTCGGGGGATACCGCAGGGACGCAGCAGTTGCTGGAGGCACTGGAGACGCATCCGCTGGGGGAGGGGCCGGTGGGGGCTCGGGTGGCGATATGCCGCTCGGCGTTGCATTTTCGGCTGGGATCGTGGCAGAAGGCGATGGATGCACTTTCCGGATGCGAGTATCTGTTCGCCGGCGGATGTTCAGGCGTGTCGGCGGATTCGCGCGGAGTTGGAGCAGAGGCTGACCGCCTCGAAGTTGGACCGATAACGTGGGCAGACGGGGTGGGCGGGGTGTTGGGGTAGTGGTGGTGGTGCCCTCGGTCATAGCAATCGCTTAGAGAACTGCACAAGATTAACTCGCATTTTCGCTGCAGGTGGTTACACTGCGTATTAAATGGGCAGGTGGGGTGTGTACTCATTGGTGGGCGGTTGGAAAAATGTGGGCCGCTTATTTTGGCGGCACCCGCTCTGAGAGGAGCGTCCATGAATACGTACAAATGGTTGCAGCTTATAAATTTACCCGTTACCCCATCGGCACCCGGTCGTGCCCCGATCCCGCCCGGACCCCACCCCATCCCCGCCCGCGAAGTGGTGGCGCACGAGCTTTGCTCTACAACTCCTCCAAGAGCGCATGGTGAAAGCGGAAATGATCTTTTAAAGGCAGCTCCGGTAGCTCGTCAGGGGACCGAAGGGCTGCGGGATGCGACACAGGCAGGAAGCAATGGAACGAGCGGAACTTGAACTTAGTCTCCTGAACGAAATCAGCCGGGTGTTGGGGTCCACGCTGGACCTTCATGCGGTTTTCGACCAGACGATGCGGGTGCTGGCGGATCGGCTGGGGATGGAGCGTGGGGCGCTGGTTTTATATGATGAAACGACGGGGAAGCTGCGGACGGAAACCGCGGTGGGGCTGACGCCGGAGGAGATTCAGCGAGCGACTTATGATTTGGGTGAGGGGATCACGGGGACGGTGGTGGCGACGGGGGAGTCGATCGTGGTGCCGGACATCACGGCGGATGAGCGTTTTTTGAACCGGACGGGGGCGCGGCCCACGTCCGGCGGGGACGGCGTTTATTTGTGTGCCGATCCGGACCGAAGGGCGGACGGTGGGGGCAATTTCGGTGGACAAGCCGGTGCGGGATGATGACACGCTGCGATCGGATCAGCGGCTGCTGGAGATCATTGCGTCGTTTATCGCGCAGGCGTTGAAGATCAATGAGATTGTGGCGCAGGAGCGGGAGGAATGGCAGGAAGAGAAGCGGAGCATGTCCGCGAATCTCCGGTCGAAATATAAGTTTGATAACATCATCGGCTCCGCGCCGCCGATGCTGGACGTGTTTGATACGATTGCGCAGGTCGCCAGTTCGCGCGCCACCTGTTTGATTCTCGGAGAGACCGGGACGGGCAAGGAATTGATCGCGAAGGCGATTCACTATAATTCAAACCGCGCGGAGAAGCCGTTTATTCGCGTGAATTGCGGGGCGCTGGTGGGGACGCTGCTGGAGTCGGAGTTGTTCGGGCATATGAAGGGGTCGTTTACCGGGGCGATCAAGGACAAGATGGGGCGTTTTGAGGCGGCCAACGGTGGGACGATGTTTCTCGATGAGATCGGGACCATCGACATGGGGCTGCAGGTAAAGCTCTTGCGCGTGTTGCAGGAACGCGAGTTCGAGCGGGTCGGCGACAACAAGACGATGAAGGCGGACGTTCGCATCATTGCGGCAACGAATCTCGATCTGCAGGAAGAGGTCGGCAAGGGGCGGTTTCGGGAGGATTTGTTTTATCGGCTGAATGTCGTGACGCTGTTTTTGCCGCCGTTGCGGAATCGGCGGGAGGATATCCCGCGGCTCATCGACTTTTTCCTCGACAAGTTCAATGCGGAGAATGCGAAGGCGCTGCGGAAGATATCGAAAGAGATGCTGAACGTGCTGGTACGGTATCCGTGGCCGGGGAACGTGCGCGAACTGGAAAATGCGATGGAACGAGCGACGGTCCTGTCGCGGACGGATACGCTGACGGAGGATTTGCTGCCGACGGCGATCCGGGCTTTTGCGCAGCAGGGTCGGGCAAACATGGCGTCGGAGGGGATTGATGCGCTGACGCGCCGCCTCGCCGAACAGTCGATCAATGAATTTGAACTTCGCGATGGTCAGATTTATGACATGGTGATTCGGCAGGTGGAGAAGGCGTTGATTGAGAAGGCGCTGTCGCGTTGCAATGGGATCAAGATCAAGGCGGCGGATTTCCTGGGGATCAATCGGAATACGTTGAATAAAAAGTTTAAGGAGCTGGGGCTGGATGGCGAAGATCGGGATGGGCCGGCGGGCGGGGCGGCGGCGGTGCCTCCGGGGGCGAAGTTGAGTTCGTGATCCTTGACGATGATGTTCAGGCGTAAGATTGATACCCCGGTGGGGCAGTTTCGCCGCGAAAAGGCAAGCCAAATCGGTCGCTCAGGGCGAGATGGTAGGGTGGGCATGGATTGGTAAATTTGAGATGCGTTTATTCAATGGCGGCGCGGAGGTCGTGGAAGTAGTGGGGGTAGGTTTTGGCGGTGCATTGGGGGTCTTGGATTTGGATGCCTTTGGCGCGGAGGCCGGCGATTGCGAAGGCCATGGCCATGCGGTGGTCGTCGTAGGTGGCGATGGAGGCGGGGGTGAGGGTGTTGTGCGGTGGGGGGGTGATCGAGATCGAGTCGGGGCCGGTGTGGACGGCGGCGCCGAGCTTTTTGAGTTCGGTTTCGAGGGCGGCGAGGCGGTCGGTTTCTTTGACGCGGAGGTTCCAGACGTTGCGGACGGTGGTTGTTCCTTCGGCGAAGAGGGCGACGATGGCGATGGTTTGGACCATGTCGGGGATGTGGTTCATGTCGATGTCGATGCCGACGAGTGTGTTGTCGGGTGGCGCGGTGATAGTGATGAAATCTTTGCCGAAGGCCAGGCCCGCGCCCATCCGGTGGAGTACGTCGGCGAATGCGACGTCGCCCTGGAGGCTGCCTTTGCCGAGGTTTTCGATGGTGATGGAGGAGCCGGGGACGATCGCGGCGGCGGCGAGGAAGTAGCTGGCGTTGGATGCGTCGGGTTCGATGGCGTAGGTGGCGTTGGCGGGGACTTGATAGGTGGCGGTTGGGATATGGATTGAGCGGCTTGGTGCGTCGCCGGTGGCGTCTTGTATTTGAGCGCGGACGCCGAATTGTTCCATCATGCGGAGGGTCATGAGGACGTAGGGTTCGCTGGTGACGGCACCGAGGAGGTTGAGGGTGACGGGGGATTTGGCATAAGGGGCGGCCATGAGGATGGCGGAGATGTACTGGGAGCTTTTGGCGTCGGTGAAGGAGCAGGCACCTCCGGCGAGGCCGAGGGTTTTGTGTCCCATGATGCGGATGGGGGGGTAATCGTTTTTGAGGTCGTAGTGGATGTCGGCTCCGAGGGCTCGGAGTTGATCGACGAGTTGGTCGATGGGGCGTTCGCGCATTCGTGGGACGCCGTCGAGGATGTAGTTGGCGGTTCCGAGGGAGAGCATGGCGGTGAGGAAGCGGATGGTGGTTCCGGAGTTGCCGCAGGTGAGGGTGGTGGGGGTTTCGGATGGGCTTGGGTTGGGGATGTCGTGGGCTCGGCCGGTGATTTGGAGGGTGTTGTTGGGTTGGTCGATGAGGAGGTGGTAGCCGAGGGCCTGGAGTGCGTGGATCATCTGCCAGGTGTCGTCGGCGAAGAGGACGCCGGTGAGGGTGGTGGTGCCTTGGCAGAGGGCGGCGAGGGGGAGTGCGCGGTTGGTGATGCTTTTGCTGCCGGGGATACGGAGGGTTTTTCGGAAGGGAGCGGTGGGGGGGATGATTTCGATTGGGTCCATGGGTGGTTATCGCCGAGTGGGTTGTCGCCGCGAAAAGGCAAGCCGGATCGAGGGCCTATCAGGGGATTGAGAGGGAGGGAAGGGGGGGGAGAGGGCGTGGTGGTGGTTATTTGATGGTTGGGGGGACGGGGACGTCGGGCATTGATTTTTGGAGGTCTCCCTGGCCGGCGCTGGCGGAGCCGGTGAGGGTGTCGACGGCGATTTGGAGGGCGGCGGGGCTGTCGTCGCCGGGTTCGACTTTGAAAGTTCCGCGGCTGGAGAGGTCGTTGAGGACTTTGACGGCGTTATTGACGACGTTGGAGACGCTGCCAGCGTAGCCGTCGGGCATGTCGCTTCCTTCCTTGTCACGTTTGTCTTTCATTGCGACTTGTTGCTGTGCGGCGAAGCTGGCCGTCCATGCGGCGGATTTTGCGACAGCGGTCTGGTCGGATTTGGACAATCCGCCTTTGGCGCGGATGAGGGTGTCGAATTGAGTGAGGGCGGTGGAGGCGGCGTCGAGGGTGGTGGCATCGGCGGGACCGTTTTGGAGTTGTTTGGAGAGGGTGTCGAGTCCGGTGAGGAGAGGGGCGAGGTCGCCGGACTTACCGAGTGCGGCAATGATCTGCATTTTGACAAGGCCGGAGGGTTCGGACGCGAGAGCGTCGGTGAGCGCGGAGATGGCTCGGGTTTTCGTGCCATCGCCGACACTGCTGATGGGGCCCATGATGTTGCCGAGGCCCTGGGCGCCCCAGTAACGGACAGCGGGGTTGGGGTGTTTGAGCATTTTTTCGAGGGACCAGTCGGTGGAGAGGGTGCCGGCTTCGGCGATGACGATGGCGGCATTGAGTTGTGCGTCGGGGTTGGTGCTGGAGAGGAGTTTGACGAAGGGGCCGGGGGAGTTGGGGCTGCCGACCATTTGGGTGCCGTACTGGTCTTTGTCGACCATACCCATGGTTTTGGTGGGGTTGAGGATGGCCATGCGGATGCCGATTGCGCTGGCACCTTTGGCGGTTTCGAGGTCGTGAGCGTCCTTGACGAGATCCTCGGCGGCGATTGCGGCGCGTAGGGAACCCGAAGCGAGCGCACCGATGAGGGCGACCATGCCAAGAACACGCCACCGCCGCCAAAACTGCATCACTGGGCTCCGCGCATTTTGCGAAAAAGAGAGGGTTAAAGAACTGAATGACGCGCCCTGCCGAATGGGTGGGAGGGCGGGCCCGAAGGCGTTGTCGAACCGTAACACGCGCTGGAATGGGTGTCAAGGTGGAGGGATGGCTGGTTGTTGTCGGGCGTGCCCTTCTTTGACCGCGATAAAAGTTCATGCTTGAATTTAGGGGGTCGTCCCGGCAGAATCATGTCTGCATATCTGTTAAATAGGCTGCGGGAAGAAGGTAAAGGATCCGTTATGGCTTCCATTCAGAAAATGTGTTGCGCGTGTAGTGCGGATGTTGCGAATCAGAAGCGGGTGAAGGATCAGCGAGGGCAGTATTACTGCCAGCCGTGTTATGACGGGAAGGTACAGGAGAAGCTCGGGGCGGGCGTAGCGGTGGCGTCGTCGCGGGCAGCGGTTGCTGATCCAGTCGATCCGTATGATTTTCCAGCGAGTAGTGAAGGGGAGATTGGACTCGTGGAAGAGGCGAAGCCTGCGGCTGCGGTGCATGAGGAGATGTTTGGGTGCGCGGATTGTAAAAAGCTGGTGGCCAAGCGGCAGATTCGAAATGATGACGGAGATTTTGTGTGTGTGCCGTGTTTTGCGAAACGCCATCAACAAACGGGTGCGTCAGCGCGGAAGCCGGAACGAAAATCTTTTGCCGAGGAGGATGGAGGGACGGATGGCGAACTGCCTTTCACTTATACGCTGCACGGTGGGGTGATTATTTCGGTGGGGCTGATTGTGTTGGCGTGGTGCGTCTTTTTGGGATTGGCGATGACGATGCCAGCGGCGAGGCATGGTTTTGCACAGGAAGGGGGATTAGGGTTTCTGTACAAGGCGACGCTGGCTTCTGTGGAGACGGTGTTTGTTTTGTTCCGAGGCATGGCGTTGATCTGCAGCATGTTTATCGCAGCGCGAATTCTGGGAGGTTGTGACTTTGGGTATATCGGCGCGGCGATGTGGAAGGCGCTTGCGGCGGCGCTATTTCTGACGGTCATTAATGACCTGATGGAACGCAATCTGGCTCTGATGATGTTGGGCTTCGGATTCCGGGGCGTGATTTTCGCGCTGACGTTCATCATTTTGTTCAGGCTGGATTTTTTTGAGGCGATGCTGCTCTCGTTCGTCAACTTTTTTGTATTTTGGGGGTTGGCGATTGTGATGATGGTGGTGATGGTGAAAGTGTCGGCGATGATGTCGTCTCGGGATAGCGGCGTGGATGACAATGAGGATTTCGGGCCGCCGGCGATGGTGCAACCGCAGCAGGGGGCGGCACCGGGGAATGCGGCTCCAGCGGGCGCGGTGCCGGCGGGGGCTCAGCCGGCGCATTGAGGGCATGGCGTTCGTGCTTTTCGGTTTTTTTTCCAGATAAAATATAGGCGGATGAATTGCAGACACGCTGAAGCGTGAACTCCGGGGGCGTTCTTAGCTGGCGTTGGTTGGCTGGCGTTATCGCCGTTTTGGGGGCGGTCGTTTATAATTGGCGGTGGTTATGTGTAAATGGAGCGCTTATGGCGTTTACTGCTCAGGCGACGGCTGGTGATGTGAAGGTATTTTTGAAGGAAGCGGCGGCGCGGGCGGATGAGTATTTGCTCGCGTATCTGGCGTCGCTGGGAGAGTCGCCGGCGAAGTTGAGCGAGGCGATGGCGTATTCATTGTTTGGGCCGGGGAAGCGGATTCGACCGGCGCTGGTGCTGTTGTGTCATCAGGCGGTGGGGGGGCGGGATGTGGAGACGGCGCTTGCGCCGGCGGCGGCGATTGAGATGATTCATTGCTTTTCGCTGATTCATGATGATCTGCCGGCGATGGATAATGATGATCTGCGGCGCGGTCGTCCAACGAATCACAAGGTGTACGGGGGTGCACTGGCGATTCTGGCCGGGGATGGATTGAACACGATGGCATTTGAGGTGATTGCGAAGAAGGTGGCGGACCCGCGGCTGGCGATTAGCCTGGTGAAGGAGTTGGCGTTTGCGACGGGGGCGGAGGGGATGATCGGGGGGCAGGTGCTGGATACGTGCCATCCTGAGGAGGCGAAGCGGGAGGGGACTGGCGGGGGGGAGGGGGATTTGGAGAAGTTGCAGCGGATTCATCGGATGAAGACCGGGGCGTTGATTCGGTCGTCGTGCCGGATGGGGGCGATGTGCGCGAATGTGAATGCGGCGACGCTGGAGGCGATTGACACGTATGGGCGGGCGATTGGGCTGGCGTTTCAGATTGTGGATGACATTCTGGATGTGACGGCGACGGAGGAGCAGATGGGAAAGAAGACGGGGAAGGATGCGGCGATTGGGAAATTGACCTATCCGGCGTTGGTGGGTTTGGAGCGGTCGAGAGAGTATTTGAGCGAGCAGGTACGGATTGCGGATGAGATCGCGGCGAAGCTGGGGAGTGGGGCGGAGTTGCTGAGTCAGTTGACGCATGATTTGGCGAATCGGAGTCATTGAGGGGGAGAGAAGATTTAACGCGAAGGCACGAAGGCGCGAAGAAGAAATTGTATTTGTTGGGGAGTTTGGGGATCGTTGCGGTCGGTCCGCGGGGCGTTAATGCTTGGGAATCACGACAGGCACGACGTGGGTGGGACGCGGCGTTAAACTTTGCGAGGTTGTGGCGTGGTGGGGGGTTCCGAGTACAATTGGGTTCTCGTCTGATTTTCGATATTTTTGACTCGATGTGTGGAGCAGTTTGTGACGCGAATTTGCCGCGAGGTTCTTTGGAAAGTCCCTGTTGTGATGTTGTGCATGGCGTCACCGCTGTGGGCGCAGCAGACGGACACGACGCTGGAGAATGCGGAGCAGTTGTTGGTTCGGGCATTCGGGCAGGTGGGGGACACGGCGGTGGCACAGACGATGGACTCGGGTCCGGTGATCGCGGCGTTGCGGTCGTCGAAGGACAAGGATCTTCTGCCGTTGTTTGAGCGGATGGAGAAGAGCCATGTGGTGGAGAACCAGATTTATGGGATGGTGGCGGCGATCGTGGTGACGAAGGATCCGCAGCGGTTGGATCTGGGGATGTTGATGGGGTCGCATGATGTGACGTTGATGGAGTCGGCGATTGCGACGCTGATTGATACGGACCAGATCACGGTGCCGCAGTTGGAAAAAGTCGTGCATGACACGACGGATGCGACGCTGAAGGTGATGGCGATTGGGGAGTTGGATCATCGGCATGCGTTGAAGGATCGGGCATTGTTGCGCGACTTGCTGGGGTCGGATAAAAATGTTGTGCGGTATTATGCCGCGGTGACGATTCTGGCGGGGACGGATACGGCGGATGATGCGGTGGCGCTCGCGGCGCTGCGTGATATGACGAATGAGCACGATCGTCGTCAGGCAACGGTGCAGGCGATGATGCTGGTGCGGGTGCAGAAGGAGAACATCACGCGAGCGGGGCCGTGGGTGGCGCAGATCGCGGGGGATGCGAGTGAAGAGAACGATCAGGGATTGCGGTACACGGCGGTGACGGCGCTGCTGTCGCTGAAGCATCCGGAGGGTCCGCGGATACTTGCGGGTTTGATCCAGAGCGACCGGGATGTGATCGAGCAGGTGAAGCTGGGGTTGATTTCGCTGGAGTTCGCGGGTGAGTTGAAGCCGGCGATGCTGGACCCGATTGCACATTCGCGGTCGGCGCTGGTGAGCGCGATTGGGGGATTGGCGCAGAAGTCTTCGCAGGGGATCGATATCACGAGCGAATTGGTGAAGCTGATCAAGGAAGGGCATCCGATTGTTCTGGACTGGTCGCTGGTGTACAGCGATCGGGCGGGATCGGATCGGCAGTTGGAAATACTCGCGGCAATCGTGAATCAGGCGACGATTGTCGATGATGTGCGCGGGCGGGATTATGAGCGGGCGGCACTGGCGGCGGAGAAGTTGCTGGAAAATTGTGGGAAGGAGGGGCGGGCGGTGGTTGGCTCGCTGATGAAGTCGGGGAACAGGGCGGTGGTGGAGGCGGTGCTTGCGGGGACGTATCGATCATCGGTTCCGGATCAGGCGAGCATTGTTTTGCCGATGTGGGAATCGTTGAAGTCGAGTTCGGCGTCGGAGATGTCGGCGAATTATGCGGCGCTGATTTTGGCGCGCGAGGGGCATAAGGAGGCGGTTCCGTGGCTGGGCGGGATGGTGATGGGCGGGACGGTGGAGAATCCGGGATTGCGGATTGGCGGGGTGGTATTATGCAAAGTTGGTGGGGCAGCAGGAGGCGGTGGTGAGGATGGTTTTGTCGAAGTGATGAGCGAGGAGTAAAAGAGGGGGAAGGAGTAAAAGAGAAGGTTGGAGGGGAGGGCGAGCCGATCATAAGGGGGTGAGAGGATGGGTGTATGGTTGATGTGGAAGCGGTTCGGCGGTTGCTGGGGGTAGCGGACGTGGGGAAGGATCCGTATGCGGTAGCGGCGGTGGCGGGGCAGTTGTTGGCAATCAATGAAGCGGATGGAGTGGCGGCAGGCCGCATTATGCGCGGGCGTTGGGGGCGTTGAAATTGTTTGGCGCGGCGCGGCGTGTTCCGGGGATGGAGGTGGTCGAGGCGTGGGCGGGAACGGGGGGGGCGACGGGGATTGTGCCGTGGGCGAGTCGGGCGCGGCGTTTTGGGGCGAATCTTTTGGCGATGGAGAAGCGGTGGCCGGAGGGCGCGGCGCTGGTGCGTGCGGCGGCGGCGGGTGGGGGGGTGGGTGGGGAGTTGGGGCGGTATGAACTGCATTTGGCGGGGGATGGGAATTTTCAGGTGTTGGATACGACGGTGCCGTTGCGGCAGGGATGGTTGGCGGGGCTGGCGGATCATAAGGCGGCGACGCGGTTGTGGCCGTATGAAGTTACGACGCCGCAGTTTTTGAATCCGATTGCGTTTGACGGGCTGGGGTTCGGATGGTTGTTCCAAAGGGCGCGTGCAGACGACTGCGAATAGCTATTTAAATTACAGTTGTCCGATGTATGTGGTGGAGGGGGAGCCTTTGTCGCTGGCAATGCTGCTGCATATGCAGGATTTTCAGGAGGTGCTGTCATCGCCGCGGATGCGGTTGTTCGTGGGGGCGACGGGTGAGGATGCGTTGGCGGGTTTTGCGCGGGATTGATAGAAAATGAGCGGGGCGGGTGGACGTTTCCGGAGGTGGTGGTTCGGTCTTTTCTGCGGGCGCGAGCGCCCTTGGATGTGGAGGGGGTCGTGAAGCAGGTAAAGGGGGAGCGGCAGTCGCGGCGGGACGCCCTTGCCGCGGAGGCGGAGAGGTATTATTCCGGGAAGGATGCGGCGTATTGGCGGTCGCGTTTTGCGGAGGCGGTGGATGGGAAGAAGGGGACTGAGCCGTTGCGCGTGCTGGGGATCACGTGCCGCTATACGACGGTGTTGCAGCATTCGATGGCGGAGTTGCAGGAAGCAGTAAATGCGTGGAAGAGTCTGGGTGGTGGTGGGTGGGGGGGGGCGGAGATGCGTGTGGCGATTGAACCGGACGATCAGTCTCTGGAGTGTCCGGTATTGGAATCGATCGCGGGATTCAAGCCGGACCTGATCGTGTTGATTTCGCGGATGCGGCATGAGAATTCGATGATCCCGGCGAGCGTGCCGTTTTTGTGCTGGGATCAGGATAATCTGCCCTGCATGCGAGAGCCGGCGGCGACGGCAAGTTTGAATGAATTGACGTATGTGGCGGGGCATGGGGCGTTGTTCGGGGCGCTGTATTTAAAGTGGCCTTTGCGGAATTGCATTTTTTGCCATCCGACAGGGATGATGCATCGCTATGGACGACGAGGGGCGGGCACGGGAGAAGAATCGCATTATCAGAGCGACGTGAGTTATGTGAGCCATGCGTCGGGGTCGGCGGAGCAGTTGCGGGATACGCTGGGGTGCTGCTGGGAGGGGGCGACGAATGCGTTTGCGGTGTTTCGTGCGGCGTGCGATGAGGTGATCGCGAGCGCTCGCGGGGGACGGCGGTGGGATTTTTGGGGGCTGCGGAAGTTGATCGAGAACACGAGCAGCGTGCGGGGGACGGCATTGTCGGAGCTGATGCGGAATGAGTTGTTGGCGAATCTGACGCTGATCGCGGACCGGGTGTTTCGGCATGAGACGCTGGGTTGGGCGGCGCGGTGGTGCGAGTCGCGCGGAAAGCGGATGCGGCTGTGGGGGAACGGATGGGAGAATCATGCGACGTTGGGGAAATACGCGGCGGGCGCGGCGTTGCCCGGGGATCAGGCGCAGGCGGTTTTTCGTGCGAGTACGTTGAACTTGCAGATCATCGAGACGGGAGTGCTGCATTCGCGCGTGCTGGATGGATGGGCGGCGGGCGGTTTTTTCCTGATTCGGCAAGCGTGCCGCCCGGAGGATGAGGAGACGACGCTGAAACTGTGGCGGATCGGGGAATTGACGATGGGTGAAGGGATCGAGACGGTCGCGGATGTGGAGTCGCGTGGGAGCGAGGAGTTGCGCACGTTATGGCAAGGGGTGGGGAATGATTTTCGGGAGTTTGATCGAGAGGCGGTGTTTCCAGGGTTTAAGATTTGGCAGAGTTTGCCGCCGGCGCAGGTGTTGATTCCGGGGTTGGAGCGAATTGTGTTTTTGGATGAGGCGGGGTTTGGGGCGTTGGCAGATCGGTATGTGGGAGATGAGGCGGCACGGCGGAGGTACTGGAGAGTATTCGCGGGGTGTTGGAGTCGCGGCTGAGTTATGACGCGCGGTGGGGGGATTTTGTGTCGCATATTGCGGGGAATCTTTGAGGTTGGAGGGGTATGGTGAGGGGGGGCCGCGACGTGGCAAGCACGTTCGATGGGCACCATAAGGCGATGGGGTGGTCGCTCCTTCACGGGGTTTTCGTTCGGGCCGATGTGAGCGTGAGATTCTGAGAGGTGGTGCGACAGAGGCCCAGGAATGTCTGTTCCGCGATGGTCATCCGCCGACCCGCACGGCAGCCCAAACACCAATTGCGGCGAAGCGGGGGGCCGGGCATTTTGAGCCACACTAAAGAGCCATCCGCAAGCTCAGGTGCAGCGATCCATGGCGCCACGACACTGATACCGAGTCCCAGTTTAACCAGTTCCTTAATGGCCTCCATGGATCCGAGTTCTGTGAATTTACGCAAGGGTGTTTGGATACGAAGCAGGTGGCGTTCAAAAATCTTGAACGTCGCGGAGGTTCGGGTGTACAGGACGAAATGCTGATTGAGTATCTCGTGCCGGTCGACTTTCCCCGCGCGAGCCCACGGGTGAAGGGCACTCACGAGAATACCGAGGTCATCGGTGAAGATACTCATGGAGGGTTAATCTCTTGTCGCGTTCGCTTCGGATCATGAGTCCGAGGTCAATGACCCCGTCGGCAATTTGCCGTGCGATATCGGGCGAATCCCCGACCACAATGGAGAGTTCATAGTCGGGGTAACTTTCACGGAACTCGCGGATGGTTTCCGGAATAATATGCTGGCACGCCGTCGGCGAGGCCCCGATGCGCAGCAATCCCGTATTGGGTCGGGCCTGGCGCTTCACCGCATTTTGCGCCTCCTCAATCGCGGCGAAGACGCGTTCGCACTGTGTTACCAACACGCGACCTGCCTCCGTCAAAGAAATTCGACGTCCCTCCCGCCGAAAAAGCGGAGCCCCCACATCCGCCTCCAGTGCCGCGATCTGATGGCTCACCGCGGACTGCGTCAAAAACAGCGTCTGAGACGCCTTCGTAAAGCTTAAATGTTGGGCAACCGCCGCAAATACCCGTAACTGATGCACATCTTCCATGCAGTATCCATGAACAAAAGTAATCGACTGTATCTCTATTATGAGCTTTCATAATACCATCCCCACCGCCATAATTCACCCGGCGATTGAGGAACAAAACAAAATACCGTTGTCCGTGATCCGAAATTGTCCCATGTGCCCTCGAACGGGGCTTGCCACGTCGCGGCACCCACTGTTCGACCGCTCACTTGTGTCGCCCCTCAAGGACGCCGCCCCATGGAACTCAGAACCCTACGCATCGGCTTCGTCCCGCTCATCGACGCGGCCCCCCTCGTCGCCGCCGAACGCCTCGGCTATTTCCGCGACGAATCCCTCAACGTCTCCCTCCACCGCCAGGTCGGCTGGGCCAACATCCGCGACAAACTTTCCTTCGGCCATCTCGACGCCGGCCACGCCCTCCTCGGCATGCCCCTCTTCAGCCACCTCGGCCGGGATGGCTTTAACGAACCACTCACCACCGTCATGGAACTCGGCGTCGGCGGAAACGCCATCACCGTCCGCCAAGAACTTCACGACCTCGGCGTCCGATCCGCCTCCGACCTCGCCACGCTCATGACCACTCATCCCGAATACGCCGGCGGACGGCTCATGGTCGGCCATGTCTTCAGCACCTCCATGCACCACTACCTTCTCCGCGATTGGCTCGCCTCCGCCAACATCGACCCCGACCGCGACGTGAAACTCTGTGTCATCCCGCCGCCCCAGATGGCCGACCACATGCGCGGCCAATACGTCGATCTGTTCTGTGTCGGCGAACCCTGGAACACGCTGGCCACGCGCGAAGGCTACGGCGTCGCCATTGTCGCCACCACCGACATCCTCCCCAATCATCCGGAAAAAGTTCTCGCGGTTACCCGGCGACTTCGCCGCCACCCAGCGACAAGTTCTCACACCGCTGATTCGCGCGATCCTCCGTGGATGCCTCTGGTGTGATGAAATCGAAAACCGTCCCGCCCTCGCCGAGATGCTCGCCCGCCCTGAATACCTCGCACAACCGATCGAACTCGTCACCGAAAGCCTCTCCATTGACCGCAACTTCGGCACCAGCCGCCAGCAGCGAAATTCCCGGCCCACCGAATGGCATCTTCGCAGCTTCTCGGCTGATGACACCTTCCCCAACAAGATGCACCCGGTCTGGCTCATGCGTCAAATGGCCCGCTGGGGGCATCTCCATCCGGAAGCCGATGTCGCCGCCATTTCCGAACAATGTGCCGACACCGCTCCGTACCGTGCCGCCGCCGCATCCCTCGGAATCCGTTGCCCCGCCTCCGATTTTATCCCCATGCAACTCCGTCACGGACAACGTTTTGATCTGAACACCATCGTCGAACGCACCGGGACTCTTACCGTTTCCCCCTCACAACGGACAAATCCCGGCTGGCGTAAGCCGCCTCTGAAGTCACCTTATACAGGAGTCTTGAATGCCCGCGCCTGACGACAAAGCAACCCCCCCCGCACGTTCCCGCATCTCCCGCCGATCCATGCTTCAAATCGGCGGCGTGACCGCACTCGGTGCGCTCCTTTCCGGTGTCCCGCGCGGTTGGCAGGGTGCCTCCTGGGCGTCCGATGCCCCCGAGACCACCGACCTCAACTTCGGCATGATCGCGCTGACTGACTGCTCGCCCATCGTCATCGCCCACGAAAAAGGGCTCTTCAAAAAGTACGGCATCAACTCCACGGTCACCAAAGGCGCAACTGGGCGGCCATCCGTGACGCTCTCATCACCGGCTCGATCCAGGCCACGCACATGCTCATCGGCATGCCCCTCGCCTCCACCATGGGCCTGCTCGGTGCCCCAAAAAACCGATGGTCATTCCGTGGCTCCTCAACCGCAACGGCCAGGGCATCAGCGTCAAAGCCGAGTGGAAAGGCAAAGTCGGCGCCGATCCGAAAGCGCTCAAGCCCTTCGTCGATGCAGCCAAAGCCGCGGGCACGCCCCTCACGTTCGCCATGACCTTTCCCCCCGGCACGCATGCCATGTGGATGCGCTATTACCTCGGCAATGCCGGCGTCAATCCGGACAAGGACGTCACCCTGATCGTCGTCCCGCCCGCACAGATGGTCCAGAACATGAAGATCGGAAAGATGGACGGCTTCTGCGTCGGCGAACCCTGGAACGCCCGCGTCATCGCCGACGGCATCGGCTACACCTCCGTCACCACCCAGGACATCTGGAAAGATCATCCGGAAAAAGTCTGCGCTTTCATGGAGAATTCGCGGAAAAAAATCCCAAGACGGTCAAGGCCGTCCTCAAGGCGCTCCACGAAGCCAGCGTCTGGCTCGACGATCTCGAAAACCGCCCGGAGCAATGCGAGATCGTCTCCCGCGCCGACCTACATCAACTGCCCCAAGGAACTCATCCTCGGCCGCCTGCTCGGCCATTACGACTACGGCGACGGCCGCAAAAAGGAAGACGAAAACTACATGATCTTCAGCAAACGCAACTGCAACTACCCGCAGGCCAAATACGCCAACTGGTTCCTCTCGCAGTATCGCCGCTGGGGCATGGTCACCGGCGCGCCCGACTACGAAGGCGTCGCCAAGCGGGTCATGCGCGCCGACATCTACGAAGAAGCCATGAAGGAAATCGGCTACGCCACGGCGGCGCGAACAACGATCCCGAAACCTTCTTCGACGGCAACACCTTCGACCCCGCCAAACCCGAAGAATACGCCCATTCCTTCGACGTCAAAAACATCAAAGGATAACCATGCACCTCGCACCGCCAATCTCCCCATGTGCCATCAAACGGGCTTGCCACGTCGCGTCCTCAACAAACGCCTCGACCACCTGAACACCCAACGCTATCCACCCCGGAGTCGCCATGAAAAAAAATGACCAACTCTTTCCCCTCGATTGGCTTGTGCTGCCGCTCATCGGCATCCTCATCCTCGGCCTCGCGTGGCAGATCCTCAGCTTCGCGACGCTTCACAAAGGCCCCAACGACGTCATCGTCGCCGACATCCCCTCCCCGTACCAAACCCTCCAATCGAGTTGGCTCTACATCGCCCACCCATTTGAAAAGCGCGGCGAGATGGACATGGGCATCCTCGCCTTCACCTGGCTTTCCCTGAAACTTGTCGCAAAAGGCTACTCCATCGCCCTCCTTCTCGGAACCCCCCTCGGCTTCCTCCTCGGCACCTCCAAAGTCTTCACCAAAATGTTTGACCCCGTCATCCAATTGATCCGCCCCGTCTCGCCCCTCGCATGGCTTCCGCTCGGGCGCATTGATCTTCACCGCGATCAAACGCTCCTATCCCGGCCTCGACGTCCTCGAGTGGGCCTCGATTTTCACCATCGCGCTCTGCGCCATGTGGCCCACCGTTCTTAACACCGCCGTCGGCGTACGTGCCATCCCCCAGGACTATCTCAACGTCGCCAAAGTCCTCCGGCTCTCCAAGTCCCGCACCCTCTTCAAAATCCTTATCCCTGCAACCCTCCCTTACATGTTCACCGGCTTTCGCCTCAGCCTCGGCATCGCGTGGCTCGTCATCGTCGCCGCCGAAATGCTCTCCGGCGTCGCCGGCATCGGAGGCTTCCTCAACCAGGAATACCAGTCACTCGTCGCTGAACACATCATCCTCTGCATCATCGTCATCGGCGTCATCGGATTCGCGATGGACCGCATCATGAGCGTCATCGAAAAACTTCTCGTCGAACGAAAGTTCAATCTCTCCTTCTTCCGCAGACTCTTCCGTTCGCGCACCCCCGTTGCCGCCGCAAACGCCCCCACTGCAATAGGAGCCTCCACATGAGCTTTCTCGAACTCCAGCACGTCAGCAAAAGCTACGGCCGCGGCAACAACCGCACCGAAGTCCTCCACGACATCAACCTCTCCATCCGAGAGGGCGAATTCGTCGCCATCGTCGGTTACTCCGGCACTGGAAAAACCACCCTCATGTCCACCATCGCGGGCCTCCTCCGCCCCGACTCGGGCCAGGTCCTCTTCAACGGCAAACCGGTCACCGCCCCCGGCCCCGAACGCGCCCTCGTCTTCCAAAACTACTCCCTGCTCCCCTGGCTGAGCGTCTTCGACAACATCGCGCCTGGCCGTCGATCAGGTCTTCCCCACCTGGTCCCGCCGCACCAAACGCGACCATGTCGAAAAATACGTCTCCATGGTCAACCTCGCCCCCGCCCGCGACAAAAAACCCAGCGAACTCTCCGGCGGAATGCGCCAACGCGTCTCCGTCGCCCGCGCCCTCGCCATGAAACCTCAGGTCCTTCTCCTTGACGAACCTCTCGGCGCACTCGACGCACTCACCCGTGCCACGCTCCAGGACGAAATTGAACGCATCTGGGAGCACGAACGCACCACCGTTGTCCTCATCACCAACGACGTTGACGAAGGCATTCTCCTCGCCGACCGCATCATTCCGCTCTCCATGGGCCCCCGTGCTTCCCTCGGCCCTGAAGTCCTCATCGACATCGAACGCCGCCGCGACCGCAAAGCCATCAACCACTGCCCCCGCTTCAAAACCATCCGCAAACAAATCTTCGATTACCTCCTCGGTCCCGGCCGCGAAAAACCGCTCGCCACCGCCGCCGAACAATCCCCCGCCGCCATCCCCACCCTCGCCCCCACCGACCTCACCCCCAAGCACCGCGCCCCCTACCGCCCACGCGCCCGAGCCCTCGAACCCGTCGCCGTCTAAACCCACGAAGCAGCCCGGAGCCCTCCCATGAATAAAAAATTCCTTGAATGCTATAAACTCGACAAAATCTATCCCAAGCCCGGCGGCGGCGAGCATGTCGTCGTTCGCGACTTCGACCTCACCATCGCTGAACACGAATTCGTCTCCCTCATCGGACACTCCGGCTGCGGCAAAAGCACCGTGCTCTCCATGGTCGCAGGACTCACTTCCAAGTCCGGCGGTTACATCATCCTCGGCGAATACGAAGTCACCGACGCTGGCCCCGATCGCGGCGTCGTCTTTCAATCCCCCTCCCTCCTCCCCTGGCTCACCGCGCTGCAAAACGTCCTCATCGGCACCGACCAGGTTTTCCCCGACGCCTCCATCGAGGAACGCACTCAGATCGCCTCCTACTATCTCGAACTCGTCGGCCTCGGCGAAGCGCTCCACAAAACCCCCGCCGAACTTTCCCAAGGCATGCGCCAGCGCGTCGGAATCGCCCGCGCATTCGCCATCGCACCCAAAGTCCTGCTCCTCGACGAACCCTTCGGAATGCTTGACTCACTCACCCGCATGGAACTCCAGGAAGTCCTCCTCGCACTCTGGCGCCGCGATAAAAAAACCGCACTCATGGTCACCCACGACGTCGACGAAGCTCTCTTCCTCTCCGACCGCATCGTCATGATGACCAACGGCCCCGAAGCCAAGGTTGGCGACATCCTCCACGTCCCCTTCCCTCGCCCCCGTACCCGCGAGGCCGTCCTCGACCACCCCGACTACTACAAGCTCCGCGAACACCTCATCGCATTCCTCGAATCCCAAAGCCACTGTCACAAGACCACCGCGGCCTAACTCGGAGTTCACGCTTTAGCGTGGTGCAATCATGATCAGAGCAGCCAAAACCAAACTCATCATCCTCGGCAACGGCATGGCTGGCGCACGCGTCGCCGAAGAAATCCTCAAACGCCACCCCGACCCCGCCGAGCCTTTCCCTTTCGACATCACCATCATCGGTGCCGAACCCCGCGGAAACTACAACCGCATCCTCCTCTCCAACATCCTCAACGGCACCCACTCCGAAGAAGAAATCACCCTCAACTCCCGCGAGTGGTACGAACAAAACAACATCCGCCTCCTCGCAGGTATGTCCGCCGTCGCTGTCAACCGCTTCATGCGTACCGTCGTCATGGCCGACGAACGGCAGATTCCCTACGACAAACTCATCATCGCCACCGGCTCCCGCGCCTTCGTGCCGCCCATCCCCGGAACCCACCTCAAGGGCGTATTCGTCTTCCGCACCATCGACGATTGCTCCGCCATCGCCGACTGGGCCAAATCCGCCAAAGTCGCCGCCGTCATCGGCGGCGGCCTCCTCGGACTCGAAGCGGCCAAAGGTCTCATGAATCATGGCCCCGCCGTCCACGTCATCGAGATGGCCCCGCACCTCATGGCCGTCCAACTCGACGCCGCCGGCGGTGAAGCCCTTGGAAAAATCATCACCTCCCTCGGCGTCACCGTTCACTGCAACCACGCCACCGCGGAAATCCTCGCCACCGCGGAAGGCACCGTCCGCGGCCTCAAATTCAAAGACGGCTCCGAACTCGCCTGCGACATGGTCGTCATCTCCGCCGGAATCCGCCCCAACTCCGAACTCGCCAAAGCCGCCGCCCTTCCCGTCGAACGCGCCATCCTCGTCAACGACCAGATGCTCACCGAAGACCCCGACATCTACGCCGTCGGTGAATGCGTCCAGCACGCCGGAAAAGTCTACGGCCTCGTCGCTCCCATCTGGGACCAATGCAACGTCCTCGCCGACCACCTCACCGGCACCAACCCCGACGCCGCCTACACCGGTTCCTTCGTCGCCACCAAACTCAAAGTCATGGGCGTCAACGTCGCCTCCATCGGCGAACGCGACCCGCTCACCCATGACGAAGTCGTCCGCTACGAAGAACCCGACCACCGGCGTCTACAAAAAACTCATTATCCGCGACGGAAAACTCGCCGGTGCCGTCCTCGTCGGAGACATCGACGCCTACGACGACCTCGTCGAAAAACTCAAAACCGGCTCTGCTCTCCCCCAACGCCGCGCCGACCTCCTCTTCGGCGCCCCTGCCGCCACCGAATCCTTCTCCTTCGCCGCCATGCCCGACGACAAGCAAATCTGCGACTGCAACGGCGTCTGCAAAAGCAAAATCGTCGACGCCATCAAAGCCGGTAAAACCACCGTCAAAGCCGTCGGCAAAGCCACCCGCGCCGGCACCGGCTGTGGCTCCTGTAAAAAAATGATCACCGGCCTTATCGAAGCCATCGCCGGCGAAGTCAAAGCCGACCCCTCCGAAGCATGGTACGTACCTGCCATCCCCATGGACAAACCCACCCTCGCCGCAGAAATCCAGGCCCGCGGCCTCCGCGCCGTCTCGCAAGTCATGGACGCACTCGCCACCAAAGAAGACGAAAAATCCAAAATGGGACTGGCCATCCTCCTCCGCGCCATCTGGGGCAAAGACTACATCGACGAACGCGACTGCCGCTTCGTCAATGACCGCCTCCACGGCAATATCCAAAAGGACGGCACCTTCTCCGTCATCCCCCGCATCTACGGCGGCGTGACCACCGCCGACGAACTTATCAAAATCGGCACCGTCGCCAAAAAATACAACGTCCCCACCGTCAAGCTCACCGGCGGTCAACGCATCGATCTCCTCGGCATCAAAAAAGAAGACCTCCCCGCAGTCTGGTCTGACCTCGGCATGACCTGCGGCTACGCCTACACCAAGGCATTCCGCACCTGCAAAACCTGCGTCGGATCCGACTGGTGCCGCTTCGGCACCAACGATTCCACCGCCCTCGGCATCGCCATCGAAAAGAAATTCCAGGGCATCGAAACCCCCGCCAAAGTCAAAATGGCCGTCTCCGGCTGTCCCCGCAACTGTGCCGAAGCCACCACCAAAGACGTCGGCATCATTGCCACCGAAGGCGGGGAGTGGGAAATCTTCCTCGGCGGCGCCTGCGGTGTCTCCGTCCGCAAGGGCGACGTCCTCTGCCGCGTCAAATCACAGGAACAAGCCATCACCATCACCGCCCGCTTCATGCAGTATTACCAGGACCACGCACGCTACCTCGAACGCACCTACGACTTCGTCCCTCGCATCGGCATCGAAAAACTCCGCGCACTCCTCATCGATGACACCGAAAATCTCTGCGCCGATCTCGACGCCCGCATGGCCGCCTACCTCGACGCCGTCGTCGACCCCTGGATCACCGACGTCCAGGCCGGCGGCAAATACGCCGGCCAATTCGAAGGAGCCCGCTCCATCGCCCTCCCCGTCCTTACCTAAACGCTTCAACCGCCCCCTACAGCGGGCATTTCCGAGACGCGACCGTCAGGGAGCGTTCGACCAAGTGGGACGATCCTATGCGTACAAGCAACCAAACATCCCGCCCCAACGGGGCGTGCGACCTGGATAAGGAACTTCACATGACCCTCACCGACCAACTCGATCTCCCTTCCCCAACCGCCGAACCCCCCCTACCCGAACCTGCCGCCAATCTCCTCCTCCTCTGCACCCTCGACGAGCTCCCCATCGGCCTCGGCCGTGCCTTCCATGTCGCCGACACCACCATCGCCGTCTTCCGAACCCGCAAAGGAAAGCTGTTCGCGACCCAAAACAACTGCCCCCACAAGAATGGTCCGCTCGCCGAAGGAATGCTCGCCGGCGACGCCATCGTCTGCCCACTCCACGCCTTCAAATACGACCTCCACTCCGGCACCTGCGACCAGGAAAACGCCTGCTCCATCAAAACCTTCCCCCTCCAACTCCAAAACAACCAAGTAATCCTCCACCTCCCCGACCTCACCCAGTAAAAACAAAAAAAGGAGAACCCCCATTCACCGAAACAACCAATGTCAAAGTAGCCAATGTCAAAGTAGCTCCCAATTTCAAAGTAGCTCCGCGGCGGAAACCCGGGGCTTCGACGCTCGTTGTATTTGTTCAAGCGATAAAACCCCAAGCTTCCGCCGTGGAGCTACTCAAAAAATCCCATTCGTGTTCTTCGTGTTCATTTGTGGCCAATTTAATTCCCTTATCTTCGCGCCTTCGCGGTTAAAAAAAATGCGACTAATCCCCCTTCGTGTCCCTTCACCCCTTTAACACTTCGTGTTTAACCCCCCGTGACCCATGCCGGAACTATTCAAATCCACCTGCTCCTACTGCGGCGTCGGCTGCGGCATCGAAGTCCTCAAACACCCCGACCACACCCTCGACCTCCGCGGCGACGAATCCCACCCCGCCAACCGCGGCCTTCTCTGCTCCAAAGGCCGCTCGCTCCTCCACACCGTCAACGCCCGCTCCACCCGTCTCCACTTCCCCACCATGCGGCCCACCAAAACCGCCCCACGCGAACGCGTCCCCTGGGACACCGCCATCGCCCGCACCGCCTCCGAGTTCACCCGCATCATCCAAACCCACGGCCCAGACGCCGTCGCCTTCTACATCTCCGGCCAATGCCTCACCGAGGAATACTACCTTGCCAACAAAACTCGTCAAAGGCTTCCTCCGCACGAACAACATCGACACCAACTCCCGCCTCTGCATGTCCTCCGCCGTCGCCGGTTACAAAGCCACGCTCGGTGCCGACGCCCCGCCCATCTGCTACGAAGACATCGACTTCTGCGACACCTTCCTGATCGCCGGCGCCAACCCCGCCTGGTGCGCATCCCGTTCTCTTCCGCCGCATCGAAGCCCGCAAAGCCGCCGACCCCAACGTCAAAGTCATCCTCATCGATCCCGCGCCGCACCGCCACCGCCAACCTCGCCGACCTCCACCTTCAACTCCGACCCGGCACCGATGTCCCGCTCTTCCTCGGCCTCGCACGCCACCTCATCCACACCCACCAGATCGACCACGATTTTCTCCTCAACCATACCGATGGCTCCGCCGACTTCCTCGACTCCTGCGAACCCTGGACCCTCCCCCACACCGCCGAAGTCACCGGCCTCGACCCCTCCGACATCGCCCAGGCCGCCGACCTCCTCGGCGGCGATCGCCGCTTCCTCTCCCTTTGGACCATGGGACTCAATCAATCCGCTGTCGGCACCGACAAAAATATCGCCCTCATCTCCCTCTCCCTCATCACCGGAAAAATCGGCAAGCCCGGCTGCGGTCCCTTCTCCCTCACCGGACAACCCAACGCCATGGGCGGCCGCGAAGTCGGCGGCATGTGCCAACCTCCTCCCCGCCCACCGCGACCTCGCACAACCCCGCCCACCGCCAACAAGTCGCCGACTTCTGGAACGTCCCCGCCCTCTCCCCCAACGCCCGGCCTCACCGCCGTCGAACTCTTTCGAGCCATCGGCGACGGCAAACGTCAAAGCCGTCTGGATCATCGCCACCAATCCCATCGCCTCCCTCCCCGCAAGCTGGGAAGCCGAACGCAGCCTCCAACGCGCCGAACTCGTCATCGTCCAGGACATCTACCCCACCGAAACCACCGCCCTCGCCGACATCATCCTCCCCGCCGCCGGCTGGCTCGAAAAAACCGGCACCATGACCAACTCCGACCGCCGCATCTCCCTCCTCGAAAAAGCCGTCGAACCCCCCGGCGAAGCCCTCCCCGACACCGACATCCTCCAAAAGCTTCGCCCACGCCATGGGCTGGCAAAATTCGTTCAACTTCCCCACCCCCGCCGCCATCTTCGCCGAACACGCCGCCCTCACCGCCGGACACCGACATCGACATCACCGCCCTTACCCACGAATCACTAAAATCACGGCCCCACCCAATGGCCCGCCCCAGACCAGTCGAAAACTCGAAAATCGAACCAATCGACAAATCCCCCCGGCACCCCGCGCCTCTACACCGACCACCAATTCCCCACCCCCACCCGCCGCGCCCGCCTCCACCCCCTCACCTTCAAAACCGCTCCGAACCCCTCACCCCCGACCATCCCCTCATCCTCACCACCGGCCGCATCCGCGACCAATGGCACACCATGACCAAAACCGGCCAGGTCAACAGCCTCTCCGCCCACATCGACTCGCCCTTCTGCGAAATCCACCCCGACGACGCCGCCACCCGCAACATCTCCGACGGCGACATCGTCACCTCTCACAACCCCCGCGGCGAAGTCCGCGTCCGCGCCGTCGTCACCACCGACATCCGCCCCGGCGTCCTCTTCCTCCCCATGCACTGGGGCAAAAACTCGGCGGCCGCACCGCCACGGCCGCGCCAACAACCTCACCTCCCCGCGCTTCGACCCCGTCTCCAAAGAGCCCGACCTCAAATTCGCCGCCGTCCAAGCTCGAAAGTATCTTCCTCCCAAGAAACGCCGCATCGTCATCGTCGGCGCCGGCGCGGCCGCTCTCGCCTTCATCGAGCAGCACCGCCGGTTCAACCCTCACGACGACATCACCCTCCTCGGCGGCGAAGATTTCCCCGTCTACAACCGCGTCCTCCTCCCCCACTACATCGATGGCTCCGCCCCCTGGACCTCCCTCATCCGTGCCGACCGCACTCGCTCTCACCCCCACCGCGTCATCTTCCACCCCAACACCCTCGTCTGCTCCATCGACCGCCCCGCCAAAACCGTCACCGACGCCCGTGGCCGCCGCTATCGCCTACGACCTCCTCATCCTCGCCACCGGCTCCCGCCCCGCCATCCACTACGATGGCCCCATCCCCGGACGCGGCACCTTCACCCTCCGCTCCCGCAACGACGCCGACGCCATCCTCGCCGACGCCAGCCCGGCAAACACGCCGTCATCCACGGCGGCGGCCTCCTCGGGCTCGAACTCGCCGACGCCCTCCGCATCCGCGGCTGCCACGTCACCATCCTCCAACGCTCCGACCGCCTCATGGGCAAACAACTCGACGCCACCGCCGCCACCACCTCGCCGAACGAACTCGCCGACCGAGGCATCAACGTCCTCTTCAACACCACCCTCATCGAACTCGCCGGCACCGAAAAAGTCGAATCCGTCCGCATCACCCCCATCCTCAGTACTTGGCACTCCCGAACTCAATCGCTCCCCTGCGACCTCTTCATCTTCGCCACCGGCATCCTCCCCAACAAAGAACTCGCCGGCGCCGCCGGCCTCGATTGCGACCGCGGCATCCTCGTCAACCACATTCCTCCAAACCTCCGACCCCGACATCTATCGCCATCGGCGAATGCGCCGAATTCAATGGCCAAACCTTCGGCACCACCCCCGCCGCCGTCGAACAAGCCGCCGCCCTCGCCCAATTCCTCCGCGGCAACGAGCACGCCCCCTACAAGCCCACCACCGCCGCCAACATCCTCAAAATCAAAGACCTCCACCTCGCCGCCGCCGGCGAAACCGACCCGGCCCCCGACGCCTCCTCCCGCTACGACACCGTCACCCTCCACGATCCCGTCGCCGCTATTACCAAAAACTCATCATCCAGCAACGACCGCCTCGTCGGCGCCATCTGCCTCGGCGACACCTCCCGCTTCCCCCAATACCTGCGACTGGATCGCCACCGGCCTCGAACTCGAAGACCTCCGCGACACCCTTCTCCAGCCCGGCACCAACGCGGCCGCCACCCAAGGCCCCATCATCTGCTCCTGCCACCAAGTCGGCGCGATCAGCATTGAAAATAGCGCGCTGATCCACAGTTGCGACCTGCAGCGGGTGTGCAGCGCAACCAAAGCCGGAACAGGCTGCGGCTCATGCAAACCTGAAGTTGCCGCAATTATTGCCAAGCTAAAATTAGAAAAAAAGCTCAACGTGAAGGAATTGAACGGGGCTGCGAACAAGATTGTTCCGGTAAACGTCTAGCACGTCCGCCAAGCAATAAACGGCGATTCTTGTCGGAAAACCCTACCCGACAACACTGATGCCGGGGCGTTTGTTTTTCTTAAACGCAGCGCGTTCAGGTGAGCTACTTCGTTCTTGCAGAAAGCGTCATGCACCCCCGTAGCGCCTCCAACCTCCAATTTGCCCTCCTCCGCCGCGTATTAATGGCCATACCCTTCACCAGCATCATCGAGCAAACCGCTGACGTTTTTTTTTGTTAGAATACTCGATTTTAGCCATAATCACTCTGAGATAAATTTCCGAATGGAACCTCCGATGGATAAAAGCCAGTCCTATGTGGCCCATCGCCGAAAGGCTGATGGCGCACTCCAGACCTTGAAAGAACACCTTTATGGCGTAGCTACGATAAGTAGTGATGCCGGGAAGAAAATTGGATTGCCGACGTGTGCGAAACTTATTGGTCTACTACACGATATTGGAAAATACTCGCGGGCGTTTCAAAATCGAATTTCGGATGACCCCGAAATCGATTCAGATGAGCGCGTGGACCATTCCACAGCAGGATCCCAAATTTTATGGCGTGAATTATCCAGCAAAGGAAAGATAGGTCCGATTGTGGCCCAGCTCCTCTCGGTGTGCGTTGCGTCCCACCACGGAGGACTGATCGATTGCCTCTCACCAGAAGGCGAAGATAACTTTCAACGACGCATAGATAAAGTCGACACGCACTGCGCGAGGCTATTGAGAATGCTGACAAGGATATTTGGGGACGAATATGCGAAACGCTTGACAATCCTACTCTCATTCATGAATTTGAAGCAAAAATGAAAGTAATTGGCTGCAGGGAAGAAAACGCCTGCGCAGAAAATAAAGAAATGCGAATACGTTTCGCCGGCAACCTCCTACTCAGGATACTATTTAGCTGTTTGATTGACGCAGATCGAACGGATACTGCGGACTTTGAAAAGCCTTTCCTCGCGCAGTTAAGGTCTAAAAAAATGCTCGTCCCCAGTGGCAAATATTAGCTGACCGGTTGGAGGCCTATCTTTCTGGATTGCCATGCGACAACGCGATAGATCAGGTTAGACGGCAAATCTCCAACGAATGTTTTACCGCCGCTCCACGTCCGCGAGGAGTGTTCACGCTGTCGGTTCCTACAGGTGGCGGAAAAACGCTTGCGAGCCTCAGATTTAGTCTCAACCACGCCCGAACGTGGCAGCACGACCGCATAATATATGTTGTGCCATACACCACCATCATCGACCAGAATGCGCAGGAGACTCGCGACATCCTGGAAAAAAGTGACGATCCATCCAGCTTTTCATCAGTAGTTTTAGAACACCATTCCAACCTAACGCCTGAAGAAGAGACACCAAAAAGCAAAATTTTGACTGAGAATTGGGATGCACCTGTGATTTATACCACCATGGTCCAGTTCTTGGACTCACTCTTTGCCGCTGGTACCCAAAGCGTTCGACGGATGCATCAGTTGGCAAATGCAACAATCATCTTCGATGAGATTCAACTGATCCCTTTGCGGACCGTGCACCTGTTTTGCAATGCGATAAATTTTTTGGTGCATTCCTGTGGAAGCTCCGTTGTCTTCTGCACTGCTACTCAGCCCCTGTTGAACGAAGTTGATCCGTTGAAAGGGGCCGTCAGCCTCACATCCGAAAATGAGATTGTTTCGGAAGTCGCCACTCTCTTTTCCATGCTTAAGCGTGTGGAGATTTCCGACGCTCGAAAGCCTGGTGGCTGGACTTTGGCGGAAATCTCGGATTTAGCGGATCGGTATATCTGTGAAACCGGCAGCTGTTTGATAGTCGTCAACACAAAGCAGGAGGCCGAATCATTATATCGATTATGTATGCCGAAACTGGGTGAAGATTCAACGGTACACCTCAGTACCAATATGTGCCCTGCGCATTGCGCCGACGTTCTGCTTAAAATCTGGAAAAGGATAGGTAAAAAAAGAGAAGCACCCACCCACCCGGGACCATTGTTGTGCGTTAGCACGCAGTTAATCGAAGCGGGCGTTGATGTTGATTTCGGGTCAGTTATACGCTTTGCTGCCGGTTTAGATTCCGTGATGCAGGCTGCCGGGCGTTGCAACCGGAATGGACGTCGCAAATCGGGTCCTGTTGCAATTGTAAATCCCGCTGAGGAAAATCTGGATTACTTGCCAGACATTCTCGCTGGCAGAGATTCCACATTTCGTGTGCTTGACGAATACGCCGAGACACCAGATAACTACGGAAACGATCTACTCAGCCCATCCATCATGGAGTCTTATTTCCGGTATTACTTTTTTGGGCGAAAGCATCTCATGGATTACCCGGTCAGATCGCCTCGGCAAGACACGCTTCTCAACATACTTTCAAAAAATGAAAAAGCTGGCCAAGAGCATTGTCGCATTACTTCAATGCATCCGAAACATTACTGGCGACAGTCATTTATGTCAGCAGCCCGGCAATTCGCGGTCATAGATGCACCGACCCGCGGTGTAATCGTTCCTTATAAAGAGGGCATCGAAATTATTGCGGATCTTGCATCGGCAAGTGACTTATTGGAAACGAAATCCTTGATTCGGAAAGCCCAGCGATATTCGGTGAACGTCTTTCCTTGGCAATTGAAAAAATTAGGTAAAGCTGTGGCGGAAGTTCAACATGGGACGGGAATTCTGTATTTACTACCCCAATTCTACAGCATGGCATTCGGTCTGAATACCGAGCCTGTGTCCGATATGCCGTTCTTAGTAGCTGAGCCGTCATGAATAATGAAATTCAATTTCGCGTCACCGGTCGAAGCGCGCTCTTCACGGACCCAATTACGAAGCTGGGCGGGGAGAAGTGTACATATCAGGTCCCAACCTTTGAAGCGCTCCGAGGGATCACGGCCTCAATTTACTGGAAACCCACATTCGTTTGGATAATCGACGAGTTACGGGTCATGAAACGGATACGCACTCAAACGAGAGGAGTAAAGCCATTGCGCTACTCCGAAAGAGGAAATGATTTATCAATTTACACATACCTTGCCGACGTCGAATACCAAGTGCGTGCACATTTTGAGTGGAACCTCCATCGACCGGATTTAGCGAAGGATCGGGTAGATGGCAAGCATCACGAGATCGCGAGGCGCATGCTGCTGCGTGGCGGACGCCGGGATATTTTCCTTGGAACTCGCGAATGCCAAGGGTACGTTGAGCCATGTGAGTTTCGTTCAGGACCCGGCTACTATGATGACCTCCCTGAACTTGCCTTCGGTTCGATGTTTCACAGTTTTGAGTATCCCGGAGATGTGGGAGGCGACGAGCTATACGCTCGATCTTGGCTTCCAAAGATGAAAAGCGGCGTTATAACATTCATTCGCTCAGACGAGTGCCCGATTAAACGTTTCGTTAGAAAAATGCAGGCGAAGGCGTTTACGCCCGGCAAGAACTTTTCCGGCCTTGAAGAGGAGGGGTTAGTGCCGTGAGCTACATGAACCAACTGCTTGAAACTTATGATGCATGTTACGCCAAGTTCGATGGTTTGCTACCCGTATGCCATACAGTGCAGCAGGCGCACGTCGAGATCGTCATTGATGACAAGGGAAATTTTCGTCGTGCTTCGATTATCGATGGAATCGAAACAATAATTCCGGCGACAGAAAGTTCCTCCGGTCGAACAAACAGTCCTGTACCACACGCTTTATGTGACAAGCTGTTATATGTCGCCAGAGATTACCCATTGCAAGAGGGTTCCTGGACGAACAGTTTTGGTATGTATCTACACCAACTTGAACTCTGGTGTGAGAAATATCCTCATCCAAAGGCGATTGCGATTTTGACTTATGTCCGTCAGGGCCATCTTGTCGCCGATTTAGTGAATACCAAAGTGCTTTTCAAGGATGCAAATAACGAATTATTACTCAAGTGGAACGGCACGAATAGGCCTCGAATTTTTGAGGTATTACCCCAAGATGCAGAATCAGGATCCGCCTTTATTCGCTGGCGTGTCGAAACTCCTGGTATTTTAGCAAGCGGAACATGGGAAGATGCGAGCCTAATTGAATCGTGGCAGCAATTTGAGCTTGGCCGACAATCGGTAAAAGGTGTATGTGTTATTTCTGGTCAACACTCAGTTCCTTTAGCTCAAAATCATCCCTGCAGATTACGAAGCGGCGCAGATCGCGCAAAATTGTTATCATCTAATGATGCCGAAAATTTTACCTTTCGGGGGCGGTTTTTCACGCCGGAACAAGCTGCAACCGTATCACTTCAAACAACACAAAAGGCTCACAGCGCCCTCCGATGGCTTATCAACAGGCAAGCCTATCGACATGGTACCCAGGCAATTTTAGCTTGGGCGGTTTCAGGCGCGAGCATACCGGACATGTTGGGAGATTCCGTAACTTTATTTGGCGGTTGTGCGCAGAATGGCTCTCTATCTTCACTTTCCCCCCCACAGGTGTCCCCGCAAATTACAATAGGGGATATAGGCCAGCTATTTGCTGAACAATTGGCACGAGCGATTGCAGGGTACAAAATAAATTTTAGAAGTGGCCAGAACATTGTTGTTCTTGGCCTGGATTCTGCGAGTCCGGGCCGCATGGCGATTACGTTTTATCGAGAACTCCCTGGATCTGAATTTTTGGATAGACTTTTGGATTGGCACAAGTCTTTCGCGTGGTGTCAGCGGTATGCATCAAATTTCTCTTTTGTTGGCGTGGCTGCACCAAAGGATATTGCCGCCGCCTGTTATGGCCGTAGAATAGACGAAAAATTGTCTAGGGCGACAGTCGAACGGATTCTCCCATGTATTATAGACGCAAGGCCAATTCCAAACGATTTGGTGAGGTCTGTCATGCGCCGAGCCAGCCAACGTAGCGGGGCAGATCATTGGGATTGGGAAAAGTCGCTAGGAATTGCATGTTCGTTATTCAAAGGATCACATAAGAAAAGGAACTATTCGATGGCGCTCGAAACAAACAGGCGAACGCGCGATTATTTGTATGGGAGATTATTGGCGACCGCTGAATACTTGGAAAAACAAGCTTTGGACACGGCAGGAGAGGAGCGGGATACAACGGCAGCGAGGTCAATGCAGCGATTCTCGGATCGTCCTTTCTCGACGTGGCTCAATGTCGAAAAAACGCTTCAGCCTTATAAGTCGCGACTCCGGGTCAAGAGTGCCGGAACATTTTTCTGGATTACAGCACTGCTCGATGAAATTCATTCTCTCTTTGAGCCGTCCGACTACACAAACGACAGTCCGCTCAGTGGAGAATACCTACTCGGATACCACTGTCAAAGGAGGTCTTTTTCCCAGCACCGGCAAGACGTTAAAAATATTGAACAGTCGGATATGGTCATTGACGAATAAGATTTAAAGGAGATTATCACATGCCTACGCTTCAAAATAAGATCGATTTTGCTGTAATTTTCCAAGTCAAAAACGCCAATCCTAATGGCGATCCACTAAATGGGAACCGCCCTCGTACCGACTACGATGGCTATGGTGAAGTTTCGGACGTTTGTATAAAACGAAAAATACGGGATCGTCTGCAAGATATGGGTCGCCCGATATTCGTGCAATCCGACGATCGCAGAGTGGATGAACACCGGAGCCTCAAAGCGCGTGCGGAAGCCTCGCTCGGCAAAGACATGGGGTCGGAGAATGGAACAAAAGAAAAAGCATGCAAACTGTGGGATGATGTTCGAGCGTTTGGTCAGATTTTCGCGTACAAGGCGGACCCAAAGAAAGAGAAAAAGGAAAAAGACGAAAAAAAACGAACCCCCAGCGAGTCTGGAGTTTCAATTCCAATACGTGGCCCCGTTTCCATTCACACTGCAGTCAGCGCGGAGCCCGTAAATGTCGACAGCATGCAAATTACTAAAAGTGTGAGTGGTGAAGGAGATGGCACAAAACGTGGTTCGGATACAATGGGCATGAAGCATCGCATTAAAAAGCTGACTACATATGTGTTTTACGGTGCCATGAATCCCCAACTCGCCGAAAAAACAGGGTTCTCAGAAACGGATGCGGACAATATCAAATCCATTCTTCCCAAACTATTTGAGAACGATGCCTCGTCCGCCCGTCCCGGAGGGACTATGTGGGTGTCGAAAGTTCTTTGGTGGAAGCATAATTGCAAAGCGGGCCAATATTCATCTGCGAGAGTTCATGCATCTATCCAACCCGTAAACTCGGATGGAACCTATAAACTCAAACCGTTGGACGGATTGGAGCCCGAAATAATCGACGGATTTTAAGCGTAATCATGTTCACCGACGACGACCTACTCCCCATCTCCGCCCTACAGCACCTGCTGTTCTGCCCCCGCCAATGCGCGCTCATCCACCTTGAGCAGCTCTGGGAGGAAAACCGTCTCACCGTCGAAGGCAAACACCTCCACGAAAAGGCCGACCACGGCCGGTCCGAGTCCCGGCCCGGCATCCGCATCGCCCGCGGGCTCCCCCTCCGCTGCTTCCGCCTCGGCCTCGTCGGAAAGGCCGATGTCGTGGAGTTTCGACCCCTTTCACCGGCGGGACCGGGGAGTCCCGAGGCGGGGACGGGGCATGACCGGGTCATGCAGATACCCTTTCCTGTCGAATATAGGCGCGGAAAACCCAAGCCCCACGACGCCGACCGCGTCCAGTTATGCGCCCAGGCACTCTGCCTCGAAGAGATGCTCGGCACCCCCGTCCCCGCCGGTGCCCTCTTCTACGGCCAAACCCGCCGCCGCCTCGAAGTCCCTATGGACACAGCACTTCGAGCCACCACCGAAGACCTCTGCCGCCAGCTCCGCGCCATGATCGACTCTGCCATCACCCCACCCGCCGTCCGCGAGCCAAAATGCGATAACTGCTCCCTCCTCAACCTCTGCCTCCCCGACAGCCTCACCCACTCCGCCACCGCCTACCTCACCACCGCCCTGCACGCCGCCACCCGCCGCCTTCCCCCCGGACACGAGGACGCCGCATGAAACACCACCTCAACACCCTCTTCGTCACCATTCAGGACAGCTACCTCGCCAAAGAAGGCGAAGCCATCCTCGTCCGCCACGAACAACAAACCAAACTCCGCGTCCCCATCCATACCCTCGGCGGTATCGTCTGCTTCGGCCGCATCGGCTTCTCCCCCGCCCTCCTCGGCATGTGCGGCCAACGCGGCGTCGCCGTCAGCTTCCTCACCGAACAGGGCGGATTCCTCGCCCGAGCCGACGGCTTCACCTCCGGCAACGTCCTCCTCCGCCGCCAGCAGTATCGCACTGCCGACGACCTCCCCAAATCAGCCGCCATCGCACGATCCATGCTCGCCGCCAAATTCTCCAATGCACGCCAGGTCCTCCTCCGCAGCGTCCGCGATTATCCAGACAGCCCCGGCGTCCCCGAACTCCAAAAAGCCTCCGCCTGGCTCGCCCAATCCATCGAAGCCCTTCCCGCCACCACCTCCCTCGACGCCCTGCGCGGCGTCGAAGGCGACGCCGCTCGAATCTACTTTGACGCCTTCGACCACCTGATCCGCTCCCAAAAAGACGTTTTCGCCTTCCGCAGCCGATCCCGCCGCCCACCCCTGGACCCCATCAACGCCGTCCTCTCATTCTTATATTCCATGCTCGCCCACGACGCCCGAAAGCGCTGCGAGGCCGCCGGCCTCGATCCCGCCGTCGGATTCCTCCACCGCGACCGCCCCGGTCGCCCCGGCCTGCGCTGGACCTCATCGAAGAGCTTCGCGCCTTTCTCGCCGACCGACTCGCACTCTCCATGATCAATCGGCAGCAACTCCACGCCGGCGATTTCCGAACCACCGAAAGCGGGGCCGTCCTCCTCACCGATGCTGGACGACGCACCGTCCTCGTCGCCTTTCAAAAACGAAAGCAGGAAGAACTCACCCACCCCTTCCTCAACGAAAAAGTCACCATCGGCCTGCTCGTCCACCTTCAGGCTCGCCTCCTTGCCCGACATCTTCGCGGCGACCTCGACGCCTATCCCCCTTTCATCTGGCAGTAATTACGGAGTGCCCCCCAATGATGGTCCTCGTAACCTACGATGTCGCAACCGCCACGCCCGACGGACGACGGCGGCTGACCCGCGTTGCCAAAACCTGCCTCGACTTCGGTCAGCGAGTCCAGAACAGTGTCTTCGAATGCCAAGTCGATCCGGCACAATGGGCTCAACTGAAACTGCGCCTCCTCGACCTGTACAATCCCGCGGAAGACAGCCTGCGCTTTCTACTTTTCAGGCGAAAATTGGCAACGCCGAGTCGAGCACGCCGGGGCAAAACCCGCAGTCGATCTAAATGGCCCACTGATCGTATGAACGAGAAAGGCAGACCGAGTCGGCACCCTCAGCGACGCAGAACCGCCGATAGGCTCCCAGATTGTCCTCACCCGCTGCCCCCAATGGATCTGGACCTGCGAAAGCGAAGACGACGGCGAAAGCGAAGCGCACATAGATCACCCCTACCCTTCGCGGCGACTGCAAATCGATCTTTGACAAGTAAATAGCTTTTCCGAACCAGAGCAACGCCATCAGAAATCCACATACCCCCGACGGTTCGCAAACAATCAAGTATTGCAACAGACACCCGAACAACTTATAAACAAGCCGTCGCTCCCTCACGGGAGCGTGAATTGAAACCGGGAAAGTCCACCGGGTACAAAATCAAAGTGTTGGTCGCTCCCTCACGGGAGCGTGAATTGAAACATCGGGGAATGTCTGCTTCACCGGATTCGGTAAAGTCGCTCCCTCACGGGAGCGTGAATTGAAACTCTCAGGCCCCGTCGACGCGGCAGATTGGGCAGGCACGTCGCTCCCTCACGGGAGCGTGAATTGAAACTCATTCAAATCATCGCCACGACTGCTATTGTCGCGTCGCTCCCTCACGGGAGCGTGAATTGAAACAACATTCCCTTGAACGAATCGAAACGACCCGAGGTCGCTCCCTCACGGGAGCGTGAATTGAAACATTACGTCAAACGTCACATTCGTTGGCTCAATACAGCGTCGCTCCCTCACGGGAGCGTGAATTGAAACTGTTCGGTGAAGGACGCCGTGTGCTCTGCCTGTTGGTCGCTCCCTCACGGGAGCGTGAATTGAAACAACCCGGCATGGCCCTCAACTCCGAGCGGCCTGCCGTCGCTCCCTCACGGGAGCGTGAATTGAAACAACGTCTACGCACAAAACGTGACGTTCACGAACGGTCGCTCCCTCACGGGAGCGTGAATTGAAACATTGCGTTGCGGATCGCCTGCTGTTGCACCGATCGTCGCTCCCTCACGGGAGCGTGAATTGAAACTAATTTGATGAATAATCCGCGTGCACAAGCCGGCGTCGCTCCCTCACGGGAGCGTGAATTGAAACATCACGCTAACACTGTGCGGGCGAGACGAGAGTGTCGCTCCCTCACGGGAGCGTGAATTGAAACATCGGGAGGCATGGTAGCTCCTTAAGTAGTGGTCCCGTCGCTCCCTCACGGGAGCGTGAATTGAAACACAGCCGGCTCCGCAGCCTTGTGATCGGCGGGTGTGTCGCTCCCTCACGGGAGCGTGAATTGAAACAACGCCCTCTGGCCGATCAACCCAGCGGGCCTACCGGTCGCTCCCTCACGGGAGCGTGAATTGAAACACGCAAGTTGTTACCTCCCCAGGCGGGATGGTCTGGTCGCTCCCTCACGGGAGCGTGAATTGAAACCTTTACGGCGTGATCGTCACACTCTGCCTCGACTTGTCGCTCCCTCACGGGAGCGTGAATTGAAACGCTTTTCGGTCTCTTTTTAGGGCGGCTCGTCGTCGTCGCTCCCTCACGGGAGCGTGAATTGAAACGTAACGCTAACACTGTGCGGGCGAGACGAGAGTCGTGTCGCTCCCTCACGGGAGCGTGAATTGAAACTTCCTGCGCTGCCGCCAACTCCTCCATCGTCGTCGTCGCTCCCTCACGGGAGCGTGAATTGAAACCCTTGCGCAACTGCGATAGGCTGATGGGAAAATTGTCGCTCCCTCACGGGAGCGTGAATTGAAACTCGCAGTTCAACCGGGTCTGGAAGCCCGCTGAGGTCGCTCCCTCACGGGAGCGTGAATTGAAACGGAAGTTCGGCGAGTTGTATGCAACGCGGGGCGTCGCTCCCTCACGGGAGCGTGAATTGAAACTCAACTTCGTCAATCGAACCCGTGTCGCCCCCAACGTCGCTCCCTCACGGGAGCGTGAATTGAAACTTACCCCGGCGAATGCCGGAAAGGAGCACATCATGGTCGCTCCCTCACGGGAGCGTGAATTGAAACGCATAGAGAACCCCTTTTGAAGCAGCCGTTGTCGCGTCGCTCCCTCACGGGAGCGTGAATTGAAACGTGGAATATGACTCGGAAGTGAACGAATCGTTTGTGTCGCTCCCTCACGGGAGCGTGAATTGAAACATGTAAGGTTTTAGTTTTGGTTGGGGTTGGGGTGGGTCGCTCCCTCACGGGAGCGTGAATTGAAACCCATCGGAAATCTGCTCGATGATGATCAGGCGAGGTCGCTCCCTCACGGGAGCGTGAATTGAAACGTTTGGATACAAGGACGTGCCGGGCACGCTTTATCGTCGCTCCCTCACGGGAGCGTGAATTGAAACGGATCAGAAGGCGGCGGATCAGATCGCTCCATTGTCGTCGCTCCCTCACGGGAGCGTGAATTGAAACGTTGAGCGAGGCCGCACGCACGGACATCCGCGCGGTCGCTCCCTCACGGGAGCGTGAATTGAAACGTGCTAGATATGCTGGTTGAATGGGCATCACGGCGGTCGCTCCCTCACGGGAGCGTGAATTGAAACATTGAACAGGTAGGCGGTCGCCTCGCGCAGGGGCGTCGCTCCCTCACGGGAGCGTGAATTGAAACTTCCTGCGCTGCCGCCAACTCCTCCATCGTCGTGTCGCTCCCTCACGGGAGCGTGAATTGAAACCGCATAGAGAACCCCTTTTGAAGCAGCCGTTGTCGCGTCGCTCCCTCACGGGAGCGTGAATTGAAACCTGCATCAGCCCGTCAAACCGAGCCGCCTGCGATTGTCGCTCCCTCACGGGAGCGTGAATTGAAACTAATGGCTGGCTGAATGTCTATTGGCAACCGTCGTGTCGCTCCCTCACGGGAGCGTGAATTGAAACTTGTCGACGACAGGAGCAGAGAAGGAACGAGGCGAGTCGCTCCCTCACGGGAGCGTGAATTGAAACTTGTGTGACGCTTCGTTTGTCACAAAGGAAAGGTCGTCGCTCCCTCACGGGAGCGTGAATTGAAACATTGAAGGGGTTGTCTGTCAGGTCGGCGGACAAGGTCGCTCCCTCACGGGAGCGTGAATTGAAACCCTTTTCATCGCAGGCGGAGGCGACGATGATGTTGGTCGCTCCCTCACGGGAGCGTGAATTGAAACAATCTCCAGCAGCGGCGGAAATCCGGATGATCCGTGTCGCTCCCTCACGGGAGCGTGAATTGAAACTAATGCTGTTTACATCGACATTGATGACCTCGCCGCGTCGCTCCCTCACGGGAGCGTGAATTGAAACTTCACATAATGCACAGGACCATGATCAGTAATTTGGTCGCTCCCTCACGGGAGCGTGAATTGAAACACGATCAATCATTTCCACCGGAACCCCGCCACCCGGTCGCTCCCTCACGGGAGCGTGAATTGAAACTGATGGTGCGGGGACGTGGGTGGGCGGTGGTTGGAGTCGCTCCCTCACGGGAGCGTGAATTGAAACGACGGGTACATATCCGTATGTGTGGCATGATGACGTCGCTCCCTCACGGGAGCGTGAATTGAAACTGATTATGGCATTGATATGTCGGATGGGACGGGAGTCGCTCCCTCACGGGAGCGTGAATTGAAACTCGGACCCCTATGCTGAGTGCCGTGGGTCCGATAGTCGCTCCCTCACGGGAGCGTGAATTGAAACCTCCAGTAGACGACGACGCCCCGGCCTGCGGGCCGGGTCGCTCCCTCACGGGAGCGTGAATTGAAACACAACCTCTACCGACACAGGAGGAACATTCGCATGTCGCTCCCTCACGGGAGCGTGAATTGAAACCGTGTATGGTGCAGCTGGTCGGTGTCATTCCGACGTCGCTCCCTCACGGGAGCGTGAATTGAAACTTCCGGGGTCACGTGCGAGTCGATGAGTTGCCGGCGTCGCTCCCTCACGGGAGCGTGAATTGAAACCGAGTGCTCACGCCGGACGATCTTATCGTCTAAGTCGCTCCCTCACGGGAGCGTGAATTGAAACGCGGTCGACTTTGTTTGCGACCGCGACGTTGACTGTCGCTCCCTCACGGGAGCGTGAATTGAAACGCCGCGTCGGCAACGCGGCTCACGCCGGATCATAGTCGCTCCCTCACGGGAGCGTGAATTGAAACTAACAGTAACACTGTGCGGGCGAGACGAGAGTCTGGTCGCTCCCTCACGGGAGCGTGAATTGAAACCCTGACGGAGTAACAATCACTGACGCTGTTGGTCAGTCGCTCCCTCACGGGAGCGTGAATTGAAACCTCGCCGCCTCACCGGACCCGCCAGCATCATCCTCGTCGCTCCCTCACGGGAGCGTGAATTGAAACACAGAGGCGCAAATCATGCGGGAACCAACACACAACGTCGCTCCCTCACGGGAGCGTGAATTGAAACTTGACAGGTCAGCCGCCGACGCTATACGGCAGCAGGGTCGCTCCCTCACGGGAGCGTGAATTGAAACTTTTCTGGATCAACTGGATCAAAACGATATCCCTGGTCGCTCCCTCACGGGAGCGTGAATTGAAACACTGGCATGGCTCCAAGGGTGGACAGGTGGTGGTGTCGCTCCCTCACGGGAGCGTGAATTGAAACTTCTTTCGCGTCGAACGTCTACCCGTACATCAATGTCGCTCCCTCACGGGAGCGTGAATTGAAACACCTATCCTGCTCCTTGCATCACTCGTCACTGGATGTCGCTCCCTCACGGGAGCGTGAATTGAAACGCTTGCGCCCCCCCTCATCATTGACGATGCTCGCCGTCGCTCCCTCACGGGAGCGTGAATTGAAACCATTTCCTCACCGTCCGCTTCGTCACCCCTAACCGTCGCTCCCTCACGGGAGCGTGAATTGAAACCTCAACGGCCCTGCCGGCTTTGACCTTGCGGCTCGTCGCTCCCTCACGGGAGCGTGAATTGAAACAAGTAACTGGTTAAGAGAAGTCGGCAATCCCGTTGCCGTCGCTCCCTCACGGGAGCGTGAATTGAAACATGTGGTCGGCTCGATATACCATGGTAGGCACACAGTCGCTCCCTCACGGGAGCGTGAATTGAAACGCCAAATGAACGCATCAGTGATAACCGGCGAAAAAGGTCGCTCCCTCACGGGAGCGTGAATTGAAACTCGTTCGGTGCCATCGCCCAATTGGTGGACGTGCGCGTCGCTCCCTCACGGGAGCGTGAATTGAAACCATCGCAGGTTGTCATCATGAGCCGCATCCGTCAGTCGCTCCCTCACGGGAGCGTGAATTGAAACAGCCGGGCGTATCGGGAAACCCCAATGGCCGACCGTCGCTCCCTCACGGGAGCGTGAATTGAAACGTAAGGCGGGGGATCGGGTGTATGTGGCCAGTCAGTGTCGCTCCCTCACGGGAGCGTGAATTGAAACCGGAGTGTTCGGAAGTTCGGCGAGTTGCATGCAAGTCGCTCCCTCACGGGAGCGTGAATTGAAACATAAGGACCTCCTTTGAAAAATGTGACTCCACTTGTCGCTCCCTCACGGGAGCGTGAATTGAAACGTGTCCGCAACTGTCGTTCGTGGCTGACGAGTTTTGTCGCTCCCTCACGGGAGCGTGAATTGAAACTGAAGGTAGGTTTTGTGTTAGTGGGTGTGGCCGTGTCGCTCCCTCACGGGAGCGTGAATTGAAACGTGGACGGGGTACGCTCCGTTTTCCGGTACGAGCGGGTCGCTCCCTCACGGGAGCGTGAATTGAAACTAATTGAGTGGTGCATAAGGCTGCGAAGTGAGAGTCGCTCCCTCACGGGAGCGTGAATTGAAACACTTATCACGTTATCTTCTGCGCGTGCTGATGCGAGTCGCTCCCTCACGGGAGCGTGAATTGAAACCTTATTACTCAAAAATGTATAAGTAAGCTCAGGAAGTCGCTCCCTCACGGGAGCGTGAATTGAAACACCGTGATGGCCCTGCTGCCGTATAGCGTCGGCGGTCGCTCCCTCACGGGAGCGTGAATTGAAACGTTGAGCATCCCCCGCAAGATTTCCAGACTCACCGCGTCGCTCCCTCACGGGAGCGTGAATTGAAACTCATTCGTCGTGAGTACGTCTATTCCGATGGGAAGGTCGCTCCCTCACGGGAGCGTGAATTGAAACCCGGTTCGGCCCAATGGCAAACCTGCCCTGCAAGTGTCGCTCCCTCACGGGAGCGTGAATTGAAACATGAGCTTTCAAGCTGGCGCTATTACCGGCCAACTGTCGCTCCCTCACGGGAGCGTGAATTGAAACGTGGGAGCGTCAGGGAACCAACACCGGCAGGTAGGTCGCTCCCTCACGGGAGCGTGAATTGAAACGAGTTCGGCGAATTGGGAGTTCAGCACGGCCTTTGTCGCTCCCTCACGGGAGCGTGAATTGAAACTTCCCGCGGCGGTGGTTGACCACGAGGCCGTTCATGTCGCTCCCTCACGGGAGCGTGAATTGAAACGACCAGGCGGAGCCGTTCCAGACCGAGCACGATCGTCGCTCCCTCACGGGAGCGTGAATTGAAACGTTTTTTTTGGCTCGGCCTGTCCGGAAATAGTTCGTCGCTCCCTCACGGGAGCGTGAATTGAAACGGGATGAGTTCCTCCAGGACTTGCAGGCGTGCACGGGTCGCTCCCTCACGGGAGCGTGAATTGAAACATGTTCCCGGAGTCAGAATCAAAGATCGCCAGATTGTCGCTCCCTCACGGGAGCGTGAATTGAAACGTCAATGGGGAGCGGGCAGAGGGCTGCCTTGGAATTGTCGCTCCCTCACGGGAGCGTGAATTGAAACCGCGCATACTGCCCCCACGCCGATGAGAGGGCTGAGTCGCTCCCTCACGGGAGCGTGAATTGAAACTTTTTGCATGCTCACTCCTTGCCATCCAACGCGCTGTCGCTCCCTCACGGGAGCGTGAATTGAAACTACGCAAGGGGTAACACAGGATGAAAACCACAACAGTCGCTCCCTCACGGGAGCGTGAATTGAAACGTTTTCCTCCCCCGCACGAGCGTGGAATTCCTTCCACGTCGCTCCCTCACGGGAGCGTGAATTGAAACACATATATACCAAAATTATATTAACGGTCACACATGTCGCTCCCTCACGGGAGCGTGAATTGAAACCAGATAGACTACATAGACTCGGAAGGCAATATCCGCGTCGCTCCCTCACGGGAGCGTGAATTGAAACTCGTATGACTCATCCGCTTGTACTTCAATGCGTACGTCGCTCCCTCACGGGAGCGTGAATTGAAACATCCTGTGTTACCCCTTGCGTAAAAAAGTGCCCTTGTCGCTCCCTCACGGGAGCGTGAATTGAAACTAAAACGATGCAGGCGAGAAATAGGGTACCCTAACAGTCGCTCCCTCACGGGAGCGTGAATTGAAACCAGATAGACTACATAGACTCGGAAGGCAATATCCGGTCGCTCCCTCACGGGAGCGTGAATTGAAACGTGCTGGGGTCATGTCGGATATAACAATCCCGCAAGCGTCGCTCCCTCACGGGAGCGTGAATTGAAACGTCCCCCCTCTCTCCTCCCCCCTTGGAACCCCCCGTCGCTCCCTCACGGGAGCGTGAATTGAAACACCACGTACGGCCGCAACATGACGTTTACCAATGTCGCTCCCTCACGGGAGCGTGAATTGAAACCAACGATCCCATCCGCCTCGATGAGGCAGTGGGTGCGTCGCTCCCTCACGGGAGCGTGAATTGAAACCCTGACGGGATCACCGTCACTGACGCTCTTAGTCAGGTCGCTCCCTCACGGGAGCGTGAATTGAAACTTTTTCGAGCCTCGTCTGCGACCAATCGAGCAGAGTCGCTCCCTCACGGGAGCGTGAATTGAAACGATCCGCGCCGGCCTGAAGTGCCGGACTGCCCAACGTCGCTCCCTCACGGGAGCGTGAATTGAAACATCCGGTTGAACTGGTCGATCCAAGAATCCATCCGGTCGCTCCCTCACGGGAGCGTGAATTGAAACGCGCCTGCTCCCGTTGCGACGATCTGAGCACCCCGTCGCTCCCTCACGGGAGCGTGAATTGAAACACCCTCGACCAAGAGCCGCTTACCTGGTCTGCCCAGGTCGCTCCCTCACGGGAGCGTGAATTGAAACTTGATGGCCAAGTCGACGAAGGAGTGGATGGTGGTGTCGCTCCCTCACGGGAGCGTGAATTGAAACCGAACGCGGTTGACCCCATATGCCACAGACGCCAAGGTCGCTCCCTCACGGGAGCGTGAATTGAAACGTGCGCGACAAGCTCGGAGTCGCCCCCGCCGTCGTCGCTCCCTCACGGGAGCGTGAATTGAAACGTGCTGGAGCTGCTCCAGACCGCCCTCGACATCGTCGCTCCCTCACGGGAGCGTGAATTGAAACTTTTGCATCCGGTATGAGTTTTTTCAAGTCTTCAAGTCGCTCCCTCACGGGAGCGTGAATTGAAACACTGGAGGATCGTGGGTGCCCTCAACATCGATCTCGTCGCTCCCTCACGGGAGCGTGAATTGAAACACAGAGGCTCAAATCATGCAGGAACCCCCACACGGTCGCTCCCTCACGGGAGCGTGAATTGAAACAAGAAGCCTTTGAAATCGCCGACGCAATGATCGCTGTCGCTCCCTCACGGGAGCGTGAATTGAAACAAGAAGCCTTTGAAATCGCCGACGCAATGATCGCTGTCGCTCCCTCACGGGAGCGTGAATTGAAACCGCAAGGCTGAGGACGCTCAGCACTGATTTCGACGTCGCTCCCTCACGGGAGCGTGAATTGAAACTGCTTTGTCGTTGGCTCTCGCTCTGGGATGCCATCGTCGCTCCCTCACGGGAGCGTGAATTGAAACCGGTGGAATGGTCGGCTTTCTCCACCACGGATACAGTCGCTCCCTCACGGGAGCGTGAATTGAAACGTCTCAATCCCCAACTCTGTACAGGCTCGGTCGCGTCGCTCCCTCACGGGAGCGTGAATTGAAACTCATAAAATGGCAGGATCGCGGCCTCAGTTCCTGGTCGCTCCCTCACGGGAGCGTGAATTGAAACTCGATCATTTCCTGAACCAGCGGCGGGAGAAACAGTCGCTCCCTCACGGGAGCGTGAATTGAAACCCGATCGAGGATCGCGCCCAGGCCGGCGACATGCGTCGCTCCCTCACGGGAGCGTGAATTGAAACGATATGGCCGAGGGGATCGCCAAGATGGTCCCCGTCGCTCCCTCACGGGAGCGTGAATTGAAACGTCGCGCGTCCAGACGCCTCGCCTCTGGTCATGGGTCGCTCCCTCACGGGAGCGTGAATTGAAACATGACCGCCGCGAACATCGACGCCTACATCAAGAGCGTCGCTCCCTCACGGGAGCGTGAATTGAAACAAAGACGAATCCGGATTCTGGCGTGAGCGAAGTTGTCGCTCCCTCACGGGAGCGTGAATTGAAACAGTTGACGCTGGGGCCGTAGAGATGCTCAGGGGCGTCGCTCCCTCACGGGAGCGTGAATTGAAACCAGCAAACACCGTGAACCTCACCCGTACATCGGGTCGCTCCCTCACGGGAGCGTGGATTGAAACTCCTTCGTGGGGTCAGTTGTTTTAACTTCCGCCATGTCGCTCCCTCACGGGAGCGTGAATTGAAACAGTTTCCCCACATGGGATGCACATGATTTGACAGGTCGCTCCCTCACGGGAGCGTGAATTGAAACAACCGCGGCGGATCGGCGCCGCCCTGCCCGCCGCCCGTCGCTCCCTCACGGGAGCGTGAATTGAAACAGGACGGCGGATCGTCTACTCTCAATTGTGGTGCCGTCGCTCCCTCACGGGAGCGTGAATTGAAACGGGTCGCTTCGTCAGGATCAAAAAATCCAAATCCGTCGCTCCCTCACGGGAGCGTGAATTGAAACTTCGCCTCAGTGATGGCGGCATCCTCATCGGCCGGGGTCGCTCCCTCACGGGAGCGTGAATTGAAACCGTGGCGCCACGTTCGACCAGTTGCCCAGCCTTGTCGCTCCCTCACGGGAGCGTGAATTGAAACTAATTGACGCAAGTGACGTTCCTCGTGACTAATGTCGCTCCCTCACGGGAGCGTGAATTGAAACAGGGAGTCAGTCGTGGGCCGTGCAATGTCGAGCGAGTCGCTCCCTCACGGGAGCGTGAATTGAAACAAACTTGGATGATGCGACCTTACGCAATCGCGACCGTCGCTCCCTCACGGGAGCGTGAATTGAAACACGACGCGGAAATCGAAAGCCTAGGCGTCAAGGCGTCGCTCCCTCACGGGAGCGTGAATTGAAACTCCTTCGGAAAGCACCGATAAAAAACCGCTTCCACTGTCGCTCCCTCACGGGAGCGTGAATTGAAACGTGCAGCCTCTGGCGTCCACGGTCGCGCCCTTCGGGTCGCTCCCTCACGGGAGCGTGAATTGAAACCTAATTGACGCAAGTGACGTTCCTCGTGACTAATTGTCGCTCCCTCACGGGAGCGTGAATTGAAACCGATGTATCCACCCACGTTCAAGACAAGTATTTGTCGCTCCCTCACGGGAGCGTGAATTGAAACCGCCATGAGCGTATCGGTGATGCGGTTTTGAATCGTCGCTCCCTCACGGGAGCGTGAATTGAAACACTTCGTCGTCGTAAGGAACGATTCGACCGGGATATCGTCGCTCCCTCACGGGAGCGTGAATTGAAACATCGACACGCTGTTGGAGTTGTTTGTGAGTTGTTCGTCGCTCCCTCACGGGAGCGTGAATTGAAACTATCTGTCTGGGATGTTCTCAGGCATACACCATTGTCGCTCCCTCACGGGAGCGTGAATTGAAACACTGATGATAAAAATATCACAGCGTAACGCTTGACGTCGCTCCCTCACGGGAGCGTGAATTGAAACAGGGAGACGTGAACGCGGGGCGGGGAGTGCCAGGTCGCTCCCTCACGGGAGCGTGAATTGAAACACGCACGGTGTGGTTGCTTTGACCATTGGAGTGCGTCGCTCCCTCACGGGAGCGTGAATTGAAACAAGGACGTGACGCATCCACCCGTCCCCCGCACCGTCGCTCCCTCACGGGAGCGTGAATTGAAACCCGTCCACGGTAGAGCCGTCAGTGCCGGTGAGGTTGTCGCTCCCTCACGGGAGCGTGAATTGAAACAATTCACCAGGCAATCCACCAGGCCGATCAAGCTGCGTCGCTCCCTCACGGGAGCGTGAATTGAAACAGCGCGGCGAGGCTGGCATCCCAGGGGTCTGCCGTCGCTCCCTCACGGGAGCGTGAATTGAAACGTCAGCTTGTCGTCAAACCCGACTGCAATCCACCGTCGCTCCCTCACGGGAGCGTGAATTGAAACTTCGCCGCTCCTCCGCTCCAACCGTCGGATCGCGTCGCTCCCTCACGGGAGCGTGAATTGAAACTCCACCGCCGGACTCGGCCGTCTCCTCCACCGCCGTCGCTCCCTCACGGGAGCGTGAATTGAAACAGGATTCACAGGACGCCGGCACACAGGCCGCAAACGTCGCTCCCTCACGGGAGCGTGAATTGAAACAAAAAATCGGACTTCAAACGCGAGCCGCAACCAATGTCGCTCCCTCACGGGAGCGTGAATTGAAACTAAATCAAACGGGGACGATGATGACTATCACACAAGTCGCTCCCTCACGGGAGCGTGAATTGAAACATGCTTACACAACAGCCCTCTTTCATTTTTCCCCGTCGCTCCCTCACGGGAGCGTGAATTGAAACTGTCGGCGGTAAACGGCGTCGGCAGCATCCGGAAGGTCGCTCCCTCACGGGAGCGTGAATTGAAACACAAACGCTTGACGATCCAACATTTTGACACTCCGTCGCTCCCTCACGGGAGCGTGAATTGAAACCATTCCTGTTTCCAAATCTTCGGATCGGTGGGAGCGTCGCTCCCTCACGGGAGCGTGAATTGAAACCTTTTGGTTTGAAGTTCAGGGGCCGACAATCGGGTCGCTCCCTCACGGGAGCGTGAATTGAAACCCGCTCCCCACTCGCACGACTCCGGAACCGGCAAGTCGCTCCCTCACGGGAGCGTGAATTGAAACCCCGACATGTCCGGCGTGGGATGGGCGGTAGTCGTCGCTCCCTCACGGGAGCGTGAATTGAAACGGTATGCCCACGTATGGGGCACAAAAAGCCAAGGACGTCGCTCCCTCACGGGAGCGTGAATTGAAACATCCCATGATTTAACAATTGGAGATATGATTGTGCGTCGCTCCCTCACGGGAGCGTGAATTGAAACATGACGTACTCCAGCGAGCCATTGACGTCCAAGGTCGCTCCCTCACGGGAGCGTGAATTGAAACAGCACCGGGTTCAGCACTGGCCGCGTCTTCGGCGGGTCGCTCCCTCACGGGAGCGTGAATTGAAACCAAACATACGACCCACGGCATGCAATGCCCAAATCGTCGCTCCCTCACGGGAGCGTGAATTGAAACGTCAGCTTCTGTACTGGGTCACTCACCACCGTCAGTCGCTCCCTCACGGGAGCGTGAATTGAAACAACATACCCTTGAACGAATCGAAACGACCCGAACAGGTCGCTCCCTCACGGGAGCGTGAATTGAAACTGATTTGGGCCGCGTGCACGTTGTTGAGGTCGCGTCGCTCCCTCACGGGAGCGTGAATTGAAACACGCCCGTCCTCGAGCCGCTTAAACGATGCCTTGCGTCGCTCCCTCACGGGAGCGTGAATTGAAACTTCTGCCTGCGCCCGGCGTGTCGTCCTGACCGTCGTTGCGGACAATTAAGCCCCCTCACACCTCCCGATAAATCGCCACCGGCGTGATGCTCATCGACGGAAACATTGGCGCATTCGCCACTCGATGCACCCGATTCACCGCCAGCGCCAACCGCTCAAACATATCCTCCACCGCATTTCCCGTCGGCATCGGCGGCGTTTTCGATTCCCCCGCGACGTTCACCATCCCCAGCACAATCCAATTCGCATCCACATCGCAGCCGTACTTCTGCGCGAGGATCGCCGCGCTCTCCGAAAAACTCCCCGGATTGCACGATCCCACAAACATCTCCCCACGTTCACTCCCCGGCGGAACTATTTTGATCCGAACCGTCTGCCCATAAATCTCCCGCACCACTTCCGTCAATTCATCCATTTTCCAATTCTCAACATCCTTTAATTGCGTCTGATGCTCCTTCACCTTCTGATCCAGCTCCTGCTGCGTGATCTGATGCTGTTCCCGCCGCTGCTTGAGTGCCGAGAGTTCCGCCCGCTGCGTCACCTTCAACATCCGCGGCATCGTCTCCATCACGCTCGCCAGCCACGGATAATCCAGCAGCCGCACCAGCCCCGTCACGCGCACAAACTCGCCATCGCGGAACAAAGTCGGCGTCCATTGCGCGTAATCAAATCCGGCGGCGACATCGACAATCGCATGCTTCGCCCGCAGCTCGCGCTCCACCACATCAAACACCGACGCCTGCAAACTGCGAGTTTCCGCCTCGTGCTTATAAAATCGGTGGTCCTCAGCCGCATTCGGCTGCGTCAAAATGGAAAGCCCGTCCCGCGCCTGCCCGTCCAATTGAGCCGCAATTCCTCGCACCCTTTCCCAATCGAGATAAATCACATCGCGCAATCCGGCGGCAGCAGTAGGCATAAGATTCACGCTTTCCAACAGACGTTGAATTGTTGAGAACACACGACCCGCAGCAGTGTCCCTCCCTCTTTGCGTCGCGTCAATATGCAAGGGCCCGTTGGCAAGTGACCGCTCCGCCACACCACTTTGGGTTTGCCGCTCCCTGAGCTAAAATCGTCGCGTTGATTGGGTTGAGGCTGACGATCGCGCACGACGCGAACCTATACTCCTCCCCCCCGCCCCCGGCCCCGGAGAAAGCATGACCACCGCCATCGCGCCATGGCAAACTGATTACGAAGTTCCCCCTCGCCACGGCACAGCCGTTTCGCACTCCATGGATCGAGTGGAACGCTATCGCCTCTCGCGCGGCAACGCCTCGATCTATCCCGCAGACTTGCTCCCTTCCGGTCTGCTCGCGCAAACCGAACTCGCCCGCCAGATGTGCGACCATCGCTATTACGAGGTTGTTCATCGTACGCTCTCGCACGATTTCGCATTGTTTTATCTCGTCTTCCACGACCGCGATGGAACCTTCCGCGGTGCTCAGCCTTTTTTCCTGGTCGATCAGAACATTCTTGCCGGCGTGCAGGGGAGGGTCGCCGATCTCGCCGCTCGCATACGCACAAAATATCGCCGCTTCATGACGCTCAAGACCCTCATGCTCGGCAACCCGGCCGGGCCCGGAGCACTAGGCATCACGCGTTCCCACACTGCGGGAAATGAAGAGAGTGATCGCATCTGGTTCGCCATCGCCCTCGGCGAAGCCCTCGCCCTCTACAGCCGTCGGCACAAGGTCCGCATCGTCGTCTTCAAGGATTTCCCCGTCGAGTCGCGCGAAGCCATGAGCGGGCTCCTCGATCCCACCCCCGGCGGCGCGGACTTTATCCGGATTCCCTCCATGCCCATGACCGGCCTTGAGTTATCGCCTTACACGTCCTTTGAAGATTACATGACGAAGACTCTCAGCAAAGCCACGCGAAAAAATCTGCGGCGAAAGTTCAAAGCGACCGCAACCGAAAAAATTGAAATGACCGTCACGCAGGACATCTCCGATTGCGTGGACGAAGTTCACCGCCTGTACCTTCAGGTGTACGGGCGAGCCGGGATGAAATTTGAAAAACTCACGCCCGCCTATTTTCTCGAACTCGATGCGCCAAATGCCGGACCGCGTGCGATTTTTCCTTTGGCATCGCGCCGGAAAGCTGCTTGCCGTCTCCATCACATTGGTGCGGATGCCGGAAGAAGATGGCGATCCTTCCGCGCTGATCGATCTGTACCTCGGCATGGAATATCCGCTCGCGCTCGACTTGCACATGTACTTTGTCACGATGCGCGACATTCTGGAATGGTGCATCGCGAACAAGATCGCAACCTACTATTCAACGCCGCTCAACTACGATGCGAAACTCCATTTTCGCCATCGCCTCGTGCCGCAGGATTTATACGTGCGGCACACCTCGCCGATCCTGAATCCGCTCTTCAAATTCGCCATGCGTTTCGCGGAACCGACGCGGCACGATAAGATCATCCATCAATTCCCGAACGCCCACGAGTTGTAAAAGGTAACTGATGACCGTTGTGCTTCCACCAGTTCCCGCGCTCTCTCAAGGTCACGTCGCGTCGCGCCGAATCACCTTCATGGCCCTGCTGCTGAATATCGCGTGCGTGACCACTGCCGAGCTTCTGTTGCGCACCGGCGCAGCGCCGCTCACGCCCCGCCTGATTCGGTCTTCGGGCTCGCCGCGCTGCGATCACCTGCCACCATGATCGGCATCTGTTTTCATATCGCGGCATTCCTTTTGTGGATGTATGCATTGCGCACCGTCCCGCTCACGCTGGCTTACAATTTTACCGCGGTGAATCAGGGACTCGTACCCATCGCGGCATGGTTGCTGCTCCCGAAGGAGCCGTTTCCTCCCATTCGCTGGGTCGGCATTGGCCTCGTGATGTCGGGATTTATTCTGCTCGTGCCGATATTGGCCCGCGTAGAGCATGACGTTGAAGCAGCCACGGATCATGTCGCACCGGGGGGGGGGAGAGGGGGGGCATCATGAATCATGCGCTTCTCATTTACGGTCTGCTCGCGGAAGTCGCACTCGTCGTGGGCCAATATCTGCTCAAGGTCGCGATGCACCCGAGGCCGACCGTCGGCCCGACATCCCGACCGCGGCGCAACATTCTTCGTCCTGTCCATTGCGGCACAGGCGCTCTACTTTTTTCTTTGGCTCGGCCTGCTCGAAAAATTTCCGCTGTCGAGCGTCTATCCTTTCGACGCCGCCGCACCGGTGCTGCTCATGCTTGCCGCCGTCTTTCTCCTGCACGAACGCCTGACCGCCCGCGCATGGGCAGCCATCTCGCTCATCTTCGCGGGCCTCGCAATCATCTCATTTTCCTGACCCCAACCCCCGGAGTTCACGCTTCAGCGTGTTAACCATGAAACGAAACACCGCCATTTCAATCCGCAAGATCCTCCCCACGGCCATCGCAGCTCTGGCTCTCGCGATCATCCCCACCGCCTGCCAGGAGCCGCCCTCCGCGCCGCGCCGCCGTCCGCTACCCATCCGCCAAAAGTTCTTGTTCCACCACCGATCGCACACCCGCAGCCACGGCAGCCCATTCCGATCCGCCTTGAAAAACCGCGCCTCCTCGGGCCCGTCACCCCCGCCATCATCTCCATCCCCGCACACATGGCCGAGCCGCTCATCCGCGTAAAACTCAGCGGAGAACTCGATCACCGCCCCGTCATCCGCAGAGCCGCCTATCGCGGCAGAATCGAAACTATCGCGCTCCCCAACGGAAAATACGTCGCGATCAACATCGTGCCGATGGACGCCTATCTCGCCGGCGTCCTACCGAGGGAAATCCTCAACAGTTGGGAGCCCGAGACATTCCGCGCGCAAGCCATCGCCGCCCGCACCTTTGCGCTCTATCAAATCCTCACCGAATCAAAAGACAAACCCTGGGACGTCTCCAACGACGTGACCTCCCAGATGTACGGCGGAATCGCGGGCGAAACCCGGAAGAGCCGCGCCGCCGTCGCCGACACACGGGGCGAAGTCCTTACCGCAACCTTCGACGGACGAACGGGAATCTTCTGCAGCTTCTACTCCGCCACCACCGGCGGCGCGACGCAGGATCCCTTTGAAGCCTGGGGCGAATCCCCCGTCTCCACCCTCTCCGCCCGAAAAATCGGCGACCTCGAAAACATCTCCCCCCTCGCACATTTCACCTGGCCCCCCCTATACATCAGCAAGTCCGACATCTCCCGCTGTGTCCGTAGTTGGGGCGAACGAAACGGATTTTCACACCTGCTCGCCCTCGGTCCCATCAAGTCGGTCCGCATCACCAAGCGCAACGGCATCACAGGCAGGCCGACGGAATTAACCCTGACGGATATCGCCAACCGCGTCGCCCCGATTCGCGCCGAGGAATTCCGCCAATCCCTCCTCTACGACCCGGAGAGCCTTGCTCCCAAACCCTTCTCCAGCTTTTTTGATATCCGTGACGCCGGTGACAGCATCGAACTCGTCAACGGCCGCGGCCACGGCCACGGCATCGGCATGTCCCAGTGGGGCGCACAATCCCTCGCCCTCCAAGGCCGCAGCTATACGCAAATACTCGCCTTCTTCTATCCCGGCGCATCATTACAGCGGCTTTGGTAGCGGATCAACCGCCTGACAAAACGTACGAGTAATCCGCGGTCCCCGGTGACGCACTCCCTCCCGTCACATTGTCGATCTGCAGCGACTGCAGTGCTTGATCGTAGTGAAGCTGCGCTGAATTTCTCACCGTCAGATCATGCGCGATCACCGCACCGTACAGTTTGGACGAGCCCGTCTGCATCGTCACCGACGCCTGCGGTGCATAGATCGCCCCCGCCATGACCGTTGATCCATTCAACTGAATACTCGAGCATGTCGTCGTGCCAAGCACCTGCAGATTGGAAGTCGTCCCGCCGGAGTTGATTCCCGCGGCAGTGGTGGTGAAAGACCCGCCGGAATAAATCGTGAGTGTTCCCGTGGAGTTGAACTTAACAGTGCCCGCAATGGCCGTATTGCCGCCGATATACAGGATCACATTGGCACCGTTGTCGATCGCTATCTTGGTCAGTGCCGCGACGTTCATGTCGTGAAGAATTTGATACGAGCCATTGGTAAGAATCGTGGTCGCCCCTGTCCCGCCGTTGGTGAGAGTCAGAGAGTCATAAACGCCCGGTGCGAGTATGAACGATCCTCGGTTCTGCGCGTAGGGTCCGTTGCTGATTTGACCGGAAAAATTGGGCGGGATGACATTGCCCGGCGTCCGCGTTTCCGTCGCCGTTCCCGTGGAGATTGGCCCCGCAACCGTCTGCCCCAGTGGACCCGGAATCCCCGCGACCGTGGACGATAAAATCGCGTTAGGCCCGGCGGTGAATGACCCGTTGAAAGTCGAGGGGTACTTGATGGTCAGGGCACCGGCCACGTTGGAATCGGTCACCAGCGCCGCGTTCGAGCCCGGCGACAGCGCGTTATATGCCGCCACCGCGGAATTGTACGAATCAATCAGCGCCACGGTCGTTAAATCGTTGTTCCCCAGAATCACCTGCCCCTGTACAAAATTGCCGTCGCGAAATACCGTGCCGCCCCCGGTCGGTCCGATGGTCCCGGTAAGGGTGAAATTGCGATTGTTACAGTAAGCGGTCGAATGAAAAACCACCGCCTGTGTGGGATTGGCGGAAAAACTGCTCGATCCATCCGCCGACGCCGCCGTCACCGTGACCGTGCCGTTACCGATCGGATATTGATTGAGCCAGATCCCCGGCGTCATCGCTTCACGCCACGTCGGTTTGCTCTTGATGAACGAGAAGCAAAGATCGATGCCGCTCTGTGCGAGAAATCGGCACTGCTCCGCGTCGCGCTCATTGCGCACGATCCCGATGGCGGTTCCCTGCGACGACAGAAACCCCGCCGTAAGAAGCGTACAGACCACGAGCCCGATCATCACCATGAGCAGCGCAACGCCGCGTGTCGGCCTGCGGGGATGAATACGAGTCATGTTTTTCATGCGTCTCTCCTTCGTCTACTGCGGCGCCGCTTGGTTTGTCAGGCACGCGCTCATCACCGCCTGCCGCGTATTCACCGAATCGTTGAAGTTCATGATGATGCTGATGAGGCGCGCCTGCGTACACGCCGATGCATCGAGCACCGTCGCCATGCTCGTAATGCTGGTGGCGATCACCGTGGGGGAAAAATATCCACCAGCCTTCGCCGTCTGCGCTGCCGCATACCAGGGCGTCGATGCGGAATACGTCTGATCCGCGCTGAGGATGTTGGCTGTCGTAAAATTGACGGGCCATTGCGTGGCGTAAAGATTCAAGTTGCCGCTGACCGGATCGATTTCCAGCAGCCGCATTTCGCTGAGATTGACAGCGCCATTCGGCGGCGTCACGGCGCCCGCCTGATCGCCGATCCAATAGACGATGTAGTTCGGCCCGGTCGCAAGGATGCTCCTCGCATTGGCAAGCGCATCGCCGATCTGTGCCTTCATCGACTGCATCTTCACCAGTGCACGTCGGCCATCGTTCTGACTATTGGTCCCTGCCGCGGTCGAGTTGATGAGAATCGCAAGTACTCCCGCCACGACTGCCGTGATCGCGAGCCCAATGATCAATTCCATGAGCGTCAACGCACGCCGCCCGCGTCCCGCCCGAGCAGTCGCGGGATCAAACAAAAAATGAGGTTGACGTTTCACGAAGATCAACAAGCGCCCTCGAGCGATGAAATCATGCGGCAATGCCGCTGTATCCATCATCGCCCGAAGTAAGCGAACGCTTGAGGCCCATCCCAGAGGGTTGCTATGCTGAATTATCGGCCGCTTTGAAAGATTCCCCGCACACCCGCCCCAGCCCCCCCGTCGCCCCTCATATTCGCAAAACTGCCCAGGACAGGAGTCGAACCTGCATGCCTTTCGGCGCTACCACCTCAAGGTAGTGCGTCTGCCAATTTCGCCACCTGGGCTTTTCGAGTCCGCCATCTTATACGACGCACGGGGTTCCCCTCAAGCGTCCGAAGACAGTGTTTCAAGTAGGCACCGCAATAGATCGGCGAGAGGGCATTGTGGCAGCGCGATTGAATGGAATCACCAAGGCACCAAGAGCCTACCCAAATCATCGCGGAAGCACCCGCTCCGCATTCCCCCGATACAACTTCAACAACACCCCCGCCGGCAACCCCAGCCCCCTCATCCGCGGCACCCCATCCCCCTTCCCGCCATACACCCCCGCAAGCGGATCAAACCCGCGTCCACCATCCGGATCATCAATCGCTGATTCCCCCTCATAATCACTCTCCCACAACATCTGATGCGCCCAGAACCGCGACGCATAATGTTCAAAACTCCGCTTCTCCGACACCACATTGTCCGTGCCAAAAAGAATCCGATCCTGAAACTGAATAATAAAATCCCGCACGCTCTGGACGCTCTGTTCCGCCACCGCGCGCACGATCCATTTCGTCGCGCTCGTATCCAGCACGTAATGCGGATACTTCTCCAGCCGTCGGCCCAGCGAATCCAGGCTCTCCAGCGACCCGCCCATGTGCGCTCCCAGATGCAATCGGTCCGGATACTTTTCCAGCATCCGTTCCAACTGCGCAAACTGAGCCTCGAACGTCCCGTACGTACCGTCCGAATAAACCCCCTTGCCATAAAACCACGCCTTCGGATCCCCCACATGCGTCATAAAATGATAGCCCAACCCGTATGCCTGATCGGCGATCCGCACAATCCGCGGATCATCCAGCGTGATCCCCCAACGCCGGCACGTCCCCGGTGCCGCATGAAACTTGATCAACTTCGCCCCATGCCCCGCGAACGCCTCCACCCGCCGCTCCCAATCGTCAAAAAAATCCGCCGCCACCGTCACCATCCCCGCCTTCCACGCCGGCACTGCGACAAATCGAAACTGCCCCGGAAACCGCTCCTTCAAACCCGCCACATGCTCCAATTGCGCCATCGTATAAAATTCCGTCACCCCATACGCCCGCGCCGCATCCACAAACGTCTGCGTCAACGCCGGCTCCGCCGTGTGATTGTGCACATCCATAATCCCCCCGGGAACGGCCACCTTCCGCGACGGCACCTGACGATAATCCACGCCGACCCGATTATCCGGCGAGATACGATCCACGGTAGGGGGGGGAAAGGATGAGGATGACATGCGGAGTCTCCGGCAAGAATGAGAAGGCTCATTGTAGCCGGTGGAAAGCGAGGTCGTGTAAATGACGAATGACGAAATTTGAATGACGAATCAAATCCGAATGGTCGAAGGACGAATGACGAAACCCGGTGACGCGGAATGTTTTGTCATTTGGACATTCGTTATTCAGATTTGATTCGTCATTCGAATTTCGTCATTCGTCATTCATCCTTCGTCCCATCACGACGCAATATGCAGCGCCGGCGTCGCCTCCGCCGTCGGCACCGCGTTCAAAAGCCCATGATAAAGCCCCTGCTTCGCCACCAACTGCGTGTGCGTCCCCGACTCCACCAACCGCCCATGCTGCAACACAAAAAGCTGATCCGCATGTTCCACCAGCGACAGATCATGTGTCACCAGCAGAATTGTCCGCGTGCCCCGAAGCGAATGCAGCGTCTGCAAAATACCCGCCGCGTGATGCGGATCCTGCGCGCTCGTCGGCTCATCCAAAATCAAAATCGGCGCGTCCGCCAGCAACGCCCGCGCAAGCGCCAGCCGCTGCCGCTGTCCGCCCGACAAATTCGCCGCGCTTTCACTAATCATCGTGTCGTACCCACCCTCCAACTGCCCAATAAACTCATCCGCTCCCGCCGCCCGCGCCGCCTCCACCACTTCCGCCCGCGAAGCCTCCGGCCGCGCAAAACGGATGTTCTCCGCAATCGTCCCCGGAAACAGCGGACTCTCCTGCTGCACGCACGCGATATGTTGCCGCAGGTCCGACACCGAAATTGACCGAATATCATGCCCGTCCAGCCGAACGCTCCCCTCCACCGGATCATAAAACCGCGGCAAAAGTGAGAACAGCGTCGATTTGCCCGCCCCCGACGGCCCGACAAACGCGACGAACTGCCCGGGCGTGATCGTCGCTTGAATCCCGTGAAGCACCAGCCGATCCGTCCCCTGCACCGATGGCCCGCCCCGCATCGCGGTAGGGGGGTGAACGACCGGGGCCGAAGGGTACGCGAACGAGACATTGTTCAACGAAATCGTCCGCGAACGCCGCGGCAGGGCTTTCGCATCCGGCGGATCCTTGATCGACAGCGGCGTATCCAGGACGTACAGCACGCGATTCGCCGCCGCTACATTATTCTGAATCGCCGCCCGGAACCCCGTAATCCGATTCAGTGGATCGCTCAACTGTGTCACGTAATACATAAACGCCAGCAGATCCCCGATCGTCACCCCATTGGAAATCGGATGCAGAATCTGATCACGATACGCCATGTAGCCACCGCACCCAAAAATCAGCGCGGCCCCCACGCCAAAGATCAGTTGCACCGTCAGCGGATACAAACTCTGCAGCCAATCCAGCCGCATGTTCGTCCGATTCGATGTATCCACCGACGACTTAAACGTCGCGAAATCCGATGCGTGGCGGCAAAAAGACTGAATCAACGCAATCGCTCCCATCGACCGCTGCACCGTCGTTGTAAAATCCGACTCGCACTGCTTCGCGATCTCCGCCCGACGCTTGATCGCCCGTGAAAAAAGCACATTCGTCACCACTAACGGCGGCACCACCGACAACGCCATCAACGTCAACGGCACGCTGTTGGTCAGCATGATCACCGTCATCGCGATCACCGTCACACACGATATCCCCGCCCCAACCAGCGTATCCAGAATCCCAAAAAATCCCTGTGTGTCCGTCGACAGCCGATAGATCGTGTCACCCTGCGGCCGATTGCGATGAAAATCCAGCGACAAATGCTGCAATTTTCCATAAAGCGCCAGCCGCACCCGCGCCAAACCGTTATATCGAATCTTATTGTTGAGCATCGTACGCCCAATCAGAAACGTCACATCCGTCGCAATTTTTAAACCCAGCCCCAACACCGCGATCGCGACGATCCGCCCCAACGGCCCCGCTGGCAAAAACCGAATAAACGCCCGATGCAGCCAATCCGTCCGCTCCACCGGACTGAACACCAGATCAATCAACACCGGCACCGGCCACGCCTGAATAATCGCGATCAGGAACGACACCCCCACCAACACCACCAACCCCGCAATCAACCAGCGGTCTGCACTGAAATACCGAATAGCTCGTCTGCAAGTCCCCATGCCGGTTCGCCGCTCCTTTCACGGTATCCTAAGAACGATAACCCGTGAAAAAACGATCCCCCCAATTCAAAAAAACACCACTTTCCACAACCTCATCAATACTCATCCACCGCCACCTCCAGTCCCCCTCCCAACCCACCCCCAAAACGCCCGTCGCCCACAGGCGACGCGGGCATGATACCCTTCCTCATTGCCTCTCCCCTCCCTGTCGCCTACCCCGCCCGCCGCGCCACCGAATCCTCCGTTTCCACCCCAACCTCCGGCGGCAAAATCCGCATCCCCTCCCGAACCCCAGCCATCTGCTGCCTCACCAATCTCGCATACAGCCCATCCTGCACCAGCAGCTCCTCATGATTCCCCGATTCCACAATCTTGCCCTCCTTCAGCACCAAAATCCGATCCGCATTTCTCACCGTCGACAACCGATGCGCGATCACCAGTGATGTCCGCCCTTCCATCAACCGCTCCAGAGCCTGCTGCACCAACGCCTCCGATTCCGCATCCAACGCGCTGGTCGCCTCATCCAAAATCAAGATCCGCGGATTTTTCAACAGCGCCCGCGCAATGCTCAGCCGCTGCCTCTGTCCGCCCGACACATTCACGCCGCGTTCTCCCAACACGGTCTGATATCCATCAGGCATTTGCGAAATAAACTGATGCGCATTCGCCGCCGTCGCCGCCGCAATCACTTCCGCCTCCGAAGCCTGCGGCCGCCCGTACGCAATGTTGTCCCGCACCGTCCCCGAAAAAATAAACGAATCCTGCTGCACAATCCCGATACTTTCGCGCAATGTTTTCAACGAATAGTCCCGAATATTCGTCCCATCAATTGAAATCTCACCCTCCACCGTGTCATAAAGCCGCGGCAATAGCGACGCCAATGTCGTCTTCCCCGAACCCGACGGCCCCACCAACGCGATCCGCTCCCCCGCCATTGCCTTGAAACTCACGCCGTCCAGAATCCATCGCGGCTCCCCGCACTCGACCGGTGCCTCCACCCGAAACGGCGAGTCCTCTGGCTCATCCTCATCCAGCCGCACCCGCGACTCCTCGCACCCATCCTCATAATGAAACCGCACATTCCGATACTCCACCATCCCCAACGCCGGCTGCGTCAACTTCGGATGCGCCACATCCTTAATCTTCGGCTCAATATCAAAAATCCGAAACACCCGCCCGATCGACGACAGCGAATTCTGATAAATCATGTCCAAATCCGCGAACCTCTTCAGCGGCCCGTAGAAAATCCCCGCATACCCCAGCACCCGCGTAATATCCCCCGCCGTCAATTGCCCCTCCAAAGCCAGCCACCCTCCGAATCCGACGATGATGCTCGTCCCCACATGAATCCACATCTCCGACACCGCTCCGACCGCATGGCCCACCCGGCTCTGCGCAACCGTGTATGCATAATGCTCATGATTGTCCTGCGCGAATCGCTGCGACTCACGCTCCTCCGCTGCATAACTCTTAATCAGCGAGATCGCGCTGATTTGCTCCTGAATATTCGACCCCATCCGTCCAAAATGCTGTGTGACCCGCTCGCTTGTCTGCCGAATATGAGGATTAAAGAACTTAAACGTAAAAACGTACAACGGCATCACCAATGAAATCGCCAGCGCCAATTTCCACGAAATGCTGATGAGCAACGCCAACGCAATGACCAGATTCAACGCATCCAGCGCCACCAGAATGACCCCCGCATGAATCAACCCATTCGCCCCATGAACCTCATGCATCAGCCGCCACACGATCCCGCCCGCCCGCTGCCTCGAATAAAAATGCAGGCTCAACCGTTGCAGATGGTCGAACAAATCCCGCCGCAGATTACACACGATGCGATTGCCCAGCTTCATCGTGTAATGCCCCCGCGCCCACCCCGTCGCCGCCACCACCACTGCCGCACAAAGCCCCGCCAGCGTCAACCAACGCAAATACGCCACTCGTTCCGCATGCGTCGGCAAAACTCCATGCACTGCGGGCGGCGCAATCACATGATCGATCAACGCCCCGATCAGCCACGGAAACACAAACGTGATCGAAAATCCAATAATCCCCGTCGCCACCACAATCCCCAGCAGCCTCTTCTCTGCAAGGCAATAGCCCGTCAGTCGCCGCAGATATTTCCGATTTCTCTGATTAATCGTCATGGCCATCGCACTCACGAATTCAAACTGTTGCGGTGCATCCCGGAGATTCCATCTCCACATGGTAGGTGATGACCCGTCCTGGGGCCGTGCGTTGGGAGGTAAAATCAAAATTCACAACACACGACGACAACCCATTCGCAAACCCAATGCCCCGCCCATAGCCTTGCGTGGAAACGCAAGGCCTTCGCTGTCGAAACCCGGCTCCCCCCCTTGCACCTTCTCCCCCACTTGCCCAAAATAACCACCGCCTCACTTCCCGAACCTCATCCATGAAAGCGAGCCCCATCATGCCCAACCTCAAACCATCCGCACTCGCCCTCACCCTCGCCGCCCTTTGCGCCTGTCATGCCACCTCGCGCTCCGCCGCCGCCGCCCCGCGCGATGCCTCCATCACCGACTTCGGCGCCATCCCCGACGGCAAAACCCTCAACACCCAGGCCATCCAAAAAACCATCGACCACGTCGCCGCCAACGGCGGCGGCACGGTCATCATCCCCGCAGGGCACCTTCCTCTCCGGCTCCATCTTCCTCAAGCCCGGCGTCAATCTCCACCTCGACAAAGACGCCATCCTCAAAGGCACCACCAACATCGCCGACTACCCCGCCATGAAAACCCGCATCGAAGGCCATTTCGAACAATGGCTCCCCGCACTCGTCAACGCCGACGGCGTCGATCACCTCCGCATCGACGGCGAAGGCACCCTCGACGGCACCGGCCAACCCTTCTGGGACGCCTTCTGGGCCAAAATCGCCGCCGACAAAAAAACCAAAAACCTCGATGTCCCCCGCCCGCGCCTCGTCTTCATCCAAAACTCCGCAGACGTCCACATCAAAAACATCCACCTTAAAGACTCCGGCTTCTGGAACCTCCATATCTATAAATGTAACGACGTCACCGTCGACGGTACTCAACGTCAAAGCCGGCCCCCACTCCCCCTCCACCGACGGCACCGACATCGACAGCTCCCAAAACGTCACCATCCGCCACTGCACCTACTCCGTCAATGACGACTGCATCGCCCTCAAAGGCTCCAAAGGCCCGCTCGCACTCGAAGACAAAGACAGCCCCCCGGTCGAGCACATCAAAATCATCGACTGCACCTTCGTCGCCGGACAAGGCGTCGTCACACTCGGCAGCGAAGCCACCGTCATCCGAGACGTCACCGTTGAACATTGCACCGTCGACGGCCCGGTGCCGGCACCGAGATGCCCCTCGTCCGCCTCAAACTCCGCCCCGACACCCCCCAAACCTATGAAGATATCGACTTCCACGACATCACCCTCAATGGCGTCGGAAGCATCATCTCCATCGAACCGTGGAAGCAATACTTCGACCTTCAGGGACACCCCTCGCCCCGACGCACCGTGAGACAACCTCTCCCTCACCAATATCAAAGGCACCTTCGGAACTTTTGGCGCCATCCACGGCAACCCCGGCGACATCATCTAAAACGTCACCTTCGACAACATCGAACTCACCCTCAACCCCCAACCCAAAATCATCGATGTCAAAAACCTCACCATCCACAAGGTCAAACTCAACGGCAAAGAATACACCGGCCCCACCACCCGCTTCTCCAATGACCTGCCCTAACCCTCCCCCTCCCCCCCCCCTCCACAATCCCCATGGACGCGGAGGTGCCATGCTTCTGGCCCAACCTCGGGCCAGAAGCATGCCACATGTGCAATCCTAAACCGAAACAAAACGCGCTAAGCGAAAAGCGCCCCCGCTCACTTCTTCTTCGGATTCTTCGCCAACCGCTTCTCCTCAGCCACCTTGTAAGCAGCCGCAGCCGCCTCATCCAATTTCCCCGCCTTCAAATCCCGACCCAATGCCCGATGTGCAATCCGACGCGCGTGAGAAGTAGCAGACATGTTCACTCCAAAAAATAAAAGTTACCCCCGACTCCACAAGGATTCGCAGGCCCCACATCCTATCCAATTCCCACCCCCGATGCACCCCGCCGCGCCAAAAAAGGAACCGCCGATAAACGCGGATAAACGCCGATTAAAAAAAGCATCGGCGTCCATCCGCGTCCATCGGCGGTTTCCCGCCGTCTCCGTGCCTTCGTGGTGCCGCCGAACCGAACCTCTTAGAATGATTGTGTCCTGATTCCGATGCCCATGCCAAGGATCTCCCATGACCCCTCCCACCGGCGAAAAAATCCCCGTCCGTCTCTTCCCCGACGCCAAAGACGCCAGCCTCGCTGCCGCCGCCGAAATCGCCGCCCTCATCCGCGACAAAGCGCCGCCAAAACAACCCTGCGTGCTCGGCCTGGCCACCGGCTCCACGCCCACCGGCGTCTACGCGGAACTCGTCCGCCTGCACCAGCGAGGAAGACCTCTCCTTCAGGAACGTCATCACCTTCAACCTCGACGAATACTTCCCCATGCAGCCGACGAGCTTCAGAGCTACCGCCGCTTCATGCACGAGCATCTGTTCGACCACATCGACATCGACCCGAAGAACATCCACATCCCCGACGGCACGCTGCCGGTCGAGCAGGTCGCCGCCTTACTGCGCAAGCATACGAAGACGCAAATCGACGACGCCGGCGGCATCGATCTGCAGCTCCTCGGCATCGGCCGCACCGGCCACGTCGGCTTCAACGAGCCCGGCTCCGGCCGCGACAGCCGCACGCGCCTGATCACGCTCGACCGCGTGACGCGCCTCGATGCCGCCAGCGATTTCTTCGGCGAACAGTACGTCCCGCGCCGCGCCATCACCATGGGCGTCGGCACGATCCTCGCCGCCAAGCGAGTCATCCTGATGGCCTTCGGCGAAGGCAAGGCGCCGGTCGTCGCCCAGGCCGTCGAAGGCCCGATCACCGCCGCCGTCGCCGCCAGCTTTCTTGCAGGAGCATCCCAACGCCCAGGTCGTGCTCGACGAGGCCGCCGCCGCCGAACTCACCCGCTTCAAGAGCCCCTGGCTGCTCGGCCCCGTCGCAGTGGGACAACCACGCGCGATCCGCAAGGCCGTCATCTGGCTCGCCCAGGCATCGTCAAGAAACCGATCCTGAAGCTCACCGACGAGGATTACAACGAGCACGGCTTGCAGGATCTGCTCGCCAGCCACGGGCTCGGCCTACGACATCAACATCGACGTCTTCCGCGCGCTGCAGGAAACCATCACCGGCTGGCCCGGCGGCAAGCCCGACGACCGACAAACGACCCGGCGACATCCCCCGCCCCACCGACTGCCATCTTTCCCAAGCGCGTCGCTGATCTTCTCCCCGCATCCCGACGACGACGTGATCTCGCATGGGCGGCACGCTGATCCGCCTGGTCGACCAGGGCCACGAAGTCCACGTCGCCTATCAGACCAGCGGCAACATCGCCGTCTTCGATGCCGATGCCATGCGCTTCGCCGACTTCGCCGCCGATTTCAACCGCTCTTCGGCATCGGCGCCGAAGCAGGCCGACCGCAGCTCGAACAGCACATCGAAGAATTCCTCCGCAACAAAAAGCCGGGCCAGGTCGACATCCGCCGAAGTGCAGCAGATCAAAGGCCTGATCCGCCGCGGCGAAGCCCGCGCCGCCGGCCGCGACTGCGGCGTCCCGGTCGAACACCTGCACTTCATGGACCTGCCCTTCTACGAAACCGGCACGCGTCCGCAAAAAGCCGCTCGGCGAAGAAGACATCAAGCTCACGGTCGAACTGCTGGAAAAGATCAAGCCGCACCAGATCTACGCCGCCGGCGATCTGTCCGACCCGCACGGCACGCACCGCGTCTGCCTCGCCGCGATCTTCGCAGCCGTTCGAGCGATCTGAAGGACCAGGCATGGTGCCAAGGACATGCGAAGTCTGGCTCTACCGCGGCGCCTGGCAGGAATGGGAGCCGGAGAAAATCGAGATGGCCGTCCCGCTCAGCCCCGAGGAACTGCATGCGCAAGCGCATCGCCATCTTCAAGCACCAGAGCCAGAAGGACCGGGCCATGTTCCCCGGCGCCGACGAGCGCGAATTCTGGCAGCGCGCCGAAGACCGCAACCGCGCAGACCGCGCAGATCTACGACCAGCTCGGCCTGGCCGAATACGAAGCGATCGAAGGCTTCGTCCGCTGGTTCCCCCCAACACCCATGCCCCAAAGGGGCCCACGACAATAGCCAGGGGTGACCAACGGGAACCCCTGAAAACTAGACGAAGAGGAGTTCGGCTAAGCCCCAACCGGGGCGACCGAACTTTTGCAAATGCAAGAAATCGTGACGAAGAAATACCAGAACCGAATGACTATTCGCATGGGAGCTCTCACGGTTGCATGGGTCATTGTTGTCGTTTCGCTCTTTTTTCTACCGGGTATTCATCGCAATCCTTTTTTTACGCATCCCGGCGAAAACACACCCACCTACACAATCGTTCTAAGTAATTTTTTGGGAGTTGTATTCCATCCCACGGATACTGCATTATTGGGCCGCCACGCTTTGGATTACTACCTGATCTTTAGCTCAAATATTTTATCCGCCGTCGCGCACATCTATTTCTTCTCCACTCTGCGAATCATTCGCATACCCCGATCGGCACGAATTGGAGCTTTCCCTTTTGGGAAGGCAATCCGCTATTCCTCAGTCGTTTTGCTTTTCATTTGGTCGTTGCCTTTGTTCGCCTATTTTCATCCAATACTCCGCCCTGTTTCCAGATTGGAATTAGGATTTTACCTCTTGGCCTCGGGCTACACTTTGGCGATGTGCAGCATCCTATACAGCCCCAAACAACCCGAATACGGCCCCGCCTTCCCTGTTGAAACAAACACCCCTAGTGCAATCACCCCGCCCACGTTACGTTAGTCCATCACCGGTCCACTTCTCACGAGGAAACTTTCATGACCAACAAACTATTCCCCACACTCGCCTCCACCCTCATCCTCACGCTCATCTGCGCCAGCACCGCGCCGCCGACCCCGCCCCCGATGGGACCCTCGGCAAGGACAAAACCGTCACCCTCGACGAATTCTACAACCACCAACTCGACAAAACCGGCAAGCCCTTCCACTACATCTGGGAAGACACCAAACCCTCCGGCTACTCCAAATGGGCCGCCGTCTGGAAAGACAACGGCACCGCCGTCACCGCCATCACCCACGCACCCACAGCCGAGGACCTCGCCAAAACCTCCATCTACATCATCGCCAACCCCTCCATCCCCGAAAACGCCGCCAACGGAAAACCCAACTACATCGACAACCCGCCATCTCCACCATCGAAACCTGGGTCAACAACGGCGGCGTCCTCGTCCTCCTCGCCAACGACCCCGGCAAATGTGAGTTCACCCACTTCAACCAACTCGCCTCCCGCTTCGGCATCACCTTCGACGCCAACACCCGCAACACCGCCCCCAAATCCACCGACCGCCCCCACGCCACCTTCCTCCGAGCTCGCGACAGCTTCCCCAACCATCCGCTCTTCAAAGGCCTCGACGCCACCTACATGAAAGAAATCTCCTCCATCGCCGTCAAACCCCCCGCACAACCCGTCTTCATCGTCGACAAAGACCACAAAGAATCCGTCAAAACCGACGACGGCGCCGGCCCCACCAAGGACGTCATCATCGCCGAAGCCGCCGTCGGCAAAGGCTTCGTCCTCGCCGTCGGCGACCCCTGGGTCTACAACGAATACTTCAACGCCCAGCGACTGGGACAAATCCATCCCCTGGCAAAACGACAAAGCCGCCGTCAACCTCACCCAATACCTCCTCACCCACGCCTCCCCGCCCCAATCCAAATAAAAAAGGTTTAGCCGGCCCGCTCGTCGGGCCGCGGCGTATCTCCGCTGCATCATTACCGAGAATACTCCAGCAGACTCTGTCGACAACACCAATCGACGCCCGCCGCCGCAGCGGCGCGGGCACGCGCATCAACATCACCTCCCCCTCTCCAGCACCACCTCCGCCACCGATAAATCCCTCTCCGCCCCGACCGCCCTCAACTCCACGCTCACCACCCCATCCTTCTCCACCGTCACACTCCCCACCTCCTTCAAAGCGAAAAACAAACCCCTTCGCCCCCGTCATTCCCGTGGCCGCCACATCCAGCATCGACGCCTCACCACCCACCCGCAGCTCCAACTTCGCATCCTTCAACACCGACCCCTTCACCGCCACCGTATACTTCCCCGCCGCCAACCGCGCATCCCACTTCGCCGTCCCGCCGGCCTTCCAACCCGCTACCCGCGGCGGCACCGCGCCAAAAATTCTGCGCATCCGAAAACGTCGCCCCTGCCACCACCGCATCCTGCGCCGTCAAATGCAGCTTCCCATCCGCACTCGCTCGCACCGACTGCGCCGCCACCTCCGGCTCCCCCTCGCACTCCACCACCACCACGGACGCCACCGCATCCGGCCGTCCCCCGTCAACATCACCATCTGCCCGCCATCCTCATCCCCCTTCACCGAAAAAGTCCGCGAAGAATCTGCCAACAAATACGCCTTTGTCACCTTATTCTTCACCGGCAAATCCAACATCCCATCCGTCGGCCACTCAAAAACCTCCAGATACAACGTCGTCTTCCCTCCCTCCACCTTCTTCGTGCATCGCCCCCAATGCTGCAACCGAAACGGACTCGCTGTCGTCCCGTAAATCGCCTCCCCGTTCACCTTCATCCATTTCCCGATCGCCGCCAACCGCTCCACGCTCTCCGGCGGTATCTCCCCCTCCGACGTAGGCCCCACATTCAACAAATAATTCCCACCCTTGCTCGCCGCATTGATCAAATGATGAATCAACTCGCCCGCCGGCTTCCAGTGGTCATCATAAGACTTATACCCCCACGTATCGTTCATTGTCATGCACGTTTCCCAGTCCTTCCCCGCAATCCCCGTCGCCGGTACATATTGCTCCGGCGTGCTGAAATCCCCCAAATCGTGCGCCGTCGTCAGCCGATTGTTAAACACCATCTCCGGCTGCAACTTCAGCAACTCCAAAAACGGCCCCGCACGCTCCGCCGTCATATCCACCGGCGTATCAAACCAAAGTTCCGCCACCTTCCCATAATGCGTCAAAATCTCTCGTACCTGCGGCTCCGCCACATTCTTCAAATACGCATCAAAATCCCCATCCTGCGCCTTGTCCCAATGTCCGCCCTTCAACGCTCCCCCACCCGGATGATGCCAGTCCTGCGCCTGCGAATAATAAAACCCCAGCTTCATCCCCTCACCCGCCGCCGCCTCCGACAACTCCTTCAGCGGATCCCGCTTGAACGGCGTCGCATCCACGATGTTGTAACTATCCACCGCCGTATGAAACATCGCGAACCCATCATGGTGTTTCGCCGTGATCACCATATATTTCATCCCCGCATCCTTCGCGATCTCCACCCACTTGTTCGCATCAAACTTCACCGGATTGAACTGCTTCGCAAACCCCGCATAATCCGCCACCGGAATCTTCCCATTCAACATGATCCACTCCCCAATGCCCGGAATCTGCTTCCCCTGCCACATCCCCGCCGGCACCGAGTAAACCCCCCAATGAATAAACATCCCAAACCGCGCCTCCCGCCACCACTTCATCCGCCCCTCCCGCTGCGCCGCCGTCTCTACCGGCTGCGTCACCCGCGCCACCTCCCCTTGCACATTCGCCGTCCAAATCAAACTCCCCAGCAGCACCATCCCACATCCCCGCTTGCTCAACACCTTCATCAGCGTCTCCCGAAAAACGAACGCACAAAAAAAACGGCCTGTCGCAATTATCTTGCAAACGAACCCTAACCGATGGTATCTAGTACATGAAACTTAAGCATTTCCTAAGACCTATCGGATCGAGCGGCGTTGTCGAATCAAAAGATGGTGACGGCCTAGTCAGAACAATTGAGAATCAGTTCATCGAACTGGAGCATCCTTCAGGCGATACCGCCTGACGCACCCGAAATCACCCGATTCATGTGCGTTTTGTTAGAATGCCCCAGCGATATTTACCGGAGGAGAGTTCATGACCCGACATGCGCGACATTGCATTTCTCACCACGATCGCAGCCTCAATCTCCCTCGCCTCCCTTTCCCACGCCCAAAATTTCACATGGAACGGTGCCACCGGCAACTGGAACGATCCCACCCAATGGCTCAACGGCATAATCCCCTCCAGTGCCCCCACCGACCAAATCATCTTCCCAACGGGAGACTACACCTCCACTGTGACTGCCGACCATGACCCCTGGATCGTCAACGGGATCACATTTACCGGCAACACCGTCACAATCAATAACACCAACTCCGCCGGCATCCAATTCGACGGCTCGTCGCCATACATCATTGAACTCGGCACTGGCAGTGACCACGCCATCATTAACAGTCCCGTCATCCTTGCCCAAACACTCACCTATGCCCCGACGAGCGGTGTCACTGGAGTTGCTCCAAACGGCGCAGCGCTCACATTCAACGGACCTGTGTCTGGACCCGGCGGCCTGATCATTCAATCCAGTAATGTCACCCTCAATTCCGCCAACAGTTTTGGCGGAGGCGTCACTGTCCAGGGAACCAATCCGTTTCCCGGCACACAACTATTGGTGCAAACCCCACAATCCCTGGGAACTGGACCTCTCACGCTCAATGGAACCACCGGACTCACCACCGCCCTATTCTTCGCATCCTCTTCCACCGCTTTCAACAACGACATCAGCGTCAACGGCCCGACGAATCAACTTTTTACCTACACCAATTTCGGCACGACACCCACAGGATATGTCACCTTCGGTCATCTCACTTTTCAATCCGATAATTCTTCACTGATCGTCGGTAGTTCCTTCAGCTTCATTATTGGTCCTTCCACCCTGGCATTCCAAGGCATCACGCTGGGCGGCAACAGCACCATTCATAATCAAAACTCGCTGGGAATCACCCTGACCCCAGGTGCAATTTCCGAAACCGGCGGCTCTCGTTCCCTCACCATCGCTGAAGGCATCACGCTCAACCTCAACACCGCCTCTACCTATTCGGGCGGAACCTTCATGACGCAGAATCTGACGCTTGGCGCTGGCATACCAGCCATCAACGCCAACATCGCCGGCGCCTTCGGCTCGGGACCGGTCTTGCTCAGCGCGGGAAATCTTTCGCTGAACGCCACGAGCGCCGCCAACAATTCTGTAAGCGCTTCTTCGCTCTCAACCACCATCAACTACAACGCCAATGGTGCCGCCGGCGGCCACTTGGTTACCGCCGGAACGCTCGCATTTAGCACCGCGGTCACTTCCTTCTCTACAGGCACCGCCGCCGACACTTTCGCGACCCTTCCCTCCGGCGTCGTCGCCGGCTCCGGCGCAATCCTCGCCCAGCTCGATCGCAACACCAACTTCACTCCCGGCTTCGCTACCACCCTCCAAAACAACGACGGCGGCCTCCCCACGTCCCTCAACCTCGGTGCCAACGCCGACCTTCTCATCGGACTTGCCAAAAACTTTGCGTCCAACCTCACGCTCGGCACCGGCACACCGTGGCTTGGAGTCGCTGGCGGAGGTGTCAACGGCGCAAGCATTTCCTACAACGGCGTCCTTACCGTCCGATCGAACCTCATTCTTCAGGCCCTCACTCTCGGCTCCGCCACCGCCAATTCCTTCAGCATTCTCCCCGACACCGGCATCAGCCCCGTCGTCGCCACCCTCCGTAATGACACCCTCCAATTACCTCTCGCCAACTACTCTGGCGTGAGCAAATTCGTCGTCGACACTGGTACCCTCATCCTGCCGATCCCAAACGCCCTCGGCGGTGGAAGCGGCACCACGCCTGTGCCCCTTGATGTCTCCGGAAACCTCACCGTCAGCGATTCGGCGGCGCTCAACGCCAACGTCACCTTTCACGCCGGCAGCAATCTGACCATCAAAGCGCCCGGCCTCACTGGCACCGGCCTCCTGACGCGCGACACGCAGCCCATGACCATCAATCTCAGTGATGCCAATGCACTCACCGGCTCCCAATTTTCCGCCGCCTTCGTTCAGGCAGGAGACGCCGTCCTGCTCACGGCCGGCAACATCGTCGGACTCAAAAATGTAAATCCAGCGGCAAATTTCACTATCCCGGACGGTTTAAATTTCGTGCAACAGGTAGACGGCCTCAATCTAAACGGTGGGTCGCTTTTTCTGGGCGAATTTGACACATCCTTTGTCCCTGGTCCCTCCGCTCAGGGAGACAGCACGATTCGCGTCGGACTTCTGGGAGCAACATTTGCAGGGGGGGGCTTCTACCAGCAAGGTGGCGGCGGCGGCGATTCCGCGATTGAGGTTCCCATCATCGCACAGGGCTCGGCAACCTTCGGATTTCCCGGTGCTACATCTACTTCCTTTCAATCAGGCGCGATCGTCCTTACCAACACGGCGAACCAATTTAATGCGGTTACCGTCAACAACATTGTCCTCGAAGCAAGCAGCCCCGCCGCAATCACGGGCGCAAACATCACGCTCAACGGCGGCCTTCTCGCCTTGCTTTCCGCCACCCGGTCCTTTTCTCCACCCACGCTCTTCAACAACACCATCACCATCGCTCAAAGCGCAATCATCGCTGACAACTTTTCCGGCGTCACAAGTATTTTCCCCGCACCGTCCGCCAACAATGCAATCGCCCTGACCACCGTCAATCTTTCCAACGCAATCCTCAGCCTACGTCTCACATATCCCGGCTTCGTCATAAACACGCTTAACCTCACCGGAAATGGCACCATCGACGGAACCGGCAACATTGTTCCCATCATTAATGCCATCACGCAATCAGGCACATCGCCGCTGGCCCTTACACTCAATAAGGTGGATTTTAGGAACATTGGTGCCGGATATCTTGTCACGGGACCTGTCAGCGTCACCGGGCCCATCACAATAGGTACAGGTGCCACGGTGGAATTCGATGGAACGATTTCACCCTCCACCTCACCACTTACTGTGGGCATCAGGGGAACACTTACGGGCACTGGTGTTATCCATCGCCCCGTCGTCTATTCATCCGCATCCACTTTCTCACAATTTCTCGCGACGCGCCACCGTGTGCTAAATGTCACCGGCAGTAGCTTCACAACCTCTCCCGGAACGCTCACCCTCGATTCCTTATCGTTGTCTCCCTCAACCCTGCTCCTGATCAATTTCCACACCCCCAATGTCATCGGCGGCCCCACCAACGATCTCATCGTCATCGCCGGAGACCTCACCCTGGATGGAAGTCTCGCATCCGCCCCCGGCGGCGGCCCCGGCACCTACACCCTTTTCACCTACGGCGGATCCCTCACCGACAACGGCCTCAACCTCCCCACCCTTCCCGGCGACTCCCTCGCTCTCGACCTCTCCACCCCGGGCGAGGTCAACCTTATCGTCACCGCCACCCCCGAACCCGCCTCACTCACCCTCGCCGTCCCCGCCGCACTTCTCTTCCTACGCCGCAAACGAACAACTTTTTAAAACGCCCGTCCATCACTCCACACAGCCTCCAACTTGCCTGTCCTGCTGCGCATTTTTCTTCACTTGGTGGTAAAAAATCACGCGCGCCCGAAAAAGCGACCTCACAGTCAGACATGCACGAGCCCCAAATTCCCCGTTACAATAACACCATCACAAATTGGAGCACACGCATGATCCGTCCGCCCCATCACCTAAGCCTCCTCCTCCTGACCTTCGCCTCCCTCGCCCGCGCCGCCGACCCGCCCGCCCCCATCACCGCCGAAGTCGCCCTCCAGCGAGCCCTCGACCAGCCCTTCAACCTCGTCCTCGAAAAAGTCGAAATCGCCGAAGCCTTCAAACAAATCGCCGCCACCGCCAAAATCTCCCTCAACGTCGATCCCGCCTGCTACGACGCACTCCCCTACGGCGCCACCACCCGCGTCTCCGCGGACTTCCGTAACTCCAAACTCCGCGACGCGATCGAGCAAGTCCTCCTCACCCTTGGCCTCCAGCAAACCGTCTCCGGACCCTCCGTCATCATCCGCCCCTCCGCCCCACTCCTCCACATCGGCCGCCGCGCTCAACTCGACGAACTCAAACTCCTCCAGGACCTCCGCTCCAACGAACTCGCCCCGATCCCCTCCGACAAATCCCTCGACTGGACCACCGCCATCCGCGCCGCACTCGACCGCCAAAACATCGTCGTCTCCCTTGAAATGGCCCCCGGCGATGCCGCCAACCTGCTCCACGCCAAAGCCCTCGACGAAGTCAAAAAACAACTCCCCATGTCCGTCTTCCGCGGCCTCGAAACCTACTGCCAACTCACCAACCAAATCTGGTTCGCCGAATCCGACCCCCTCGCCGCCGCCGCTGCCGGAGGAGGCGGGGGGGGGGCGGTGGGGGGGCCATCCTCCACATCATGCCCCTGAAAAAATGGATCACACGCCAACTCGACCGACCCATCCAGGTCAACTTCGTCAACACCCCCTTCGACCAGGTCGTCGCCGAACTCTCACACCTCACCGGCATCCGCTTCGTCCCCGAGCCCGGCCTCTATCAGGCCTTCCCCGCACTCAACCTCTCCTCCGTCAACTCCTCCGTCGCACAAACCCTCGAAGCCCTCGCTGGCACCACCCGCATCATCTACGACATCCGCGACGACTCCATCCTCCTCCATATCGCCAACGGAAACGCCTCCGCCCCCACCACTCAATCCGCCCCCAACTCCCCCAAACCCGACAACATCATCGCCCACCTCACCTTCCCCGCCGGCCCCAACGGCACCACCACCGACATCTTCCTAAGAGAATCCGACCTCCCCCCCGACCTCAACGAAATGCGCAAAAAGAAAATCGCCGAAGCCATCGAAGCCCTCCAAAAATCCTGGACCACCACCCGCCCCACAACCACCACAAGCACAGGGAGCCCGTAGCGTCAGCGCCGGCACAACACCCCCCTCCCCAAACCCGGCAACTTCCTAGATCACCTCGTGTGCCTTGATCCAAATTGTGCGTTAATCCAAATTGCGCATTGATCCAAAAACTCCCTCTGCTATCATCCCCCCGCATGCCCAAACTCACCGACATGCACCTCCCCCCCTCACACCCCCCACTCGCTTACTTCATCACCGTCGGCACCTACGGCACTCGCCTCCACGGCGACGACCGTCTAACCATCGACCGCAACCACAACACCTTCGGCACCCCGCGCGTTCCACCCAACCCAGCCAAACTCAGCGCCGAACGCGATCGCCTCAAACATCCCCCAACCATCCTCACTCCCCAAGCCACGAAAATCGTCGAGCAAACCATCCGCGAAGTCTGCACCCATCGCCTCTGGCATCTCTTCGATGTCGCCGCACGAACCACCCACTTCCACGCCATCATCACCGCCCCCGTCACCGCGGAACGAGTTATGAACGATCTCAAAGCCTACGCCACACGCCGCCTCCGTGAAGCAGCCCTGATTCCAAAAGACCACCAGGTCTGGGCCCAACACGGCAGCACCCCCCACCTCTACACCAACACCGAACTCGCCGCCGCCATCGATTACGTCCACAACCGCCAAGGCCCCCCACTTCAGCCAAGAGACCCAAGGGACCCCCAAGGGAGCCCGTAGCGTAAGCGCAGGCACAACAACCCCTCCCCCCACCCAGCAACCTCCTAGATCACCGCACAACCCGTTATCCATAAACTCCCCACCCACTCGCACACCCGTCAAGCCGGCGCTCACGCTACGGGCTCCCTCATCATCCGCTACAACGAACATGCATTGTAAAACTGGAGACAGAGTTTCACGATCTTTTCGCCCGCCGGTGCGCAGACCACAGCAGTCCGCCCACAAGAAGTCCCGACGATGTATCCAATTCAGGTACCGCGTTCCCATCGGATCTCGGTCCAAAAACACTTACCGTATCGGAAGGAAGGATTATCGGAAGGCCCACCGGAGGCGGCCCTTCGGGGTCTGTTTGAATGAAGAATGTGCTGCTGTTTGAAAAATTCTGCCATCCGTTTTTATGATGAGCGGCAGCGACCCCATGATGGGTGTTTGAGAATAAATGACGACATCATTCGACCTCGACGCCGTTGATTATCATGTCCCCATCCACCGCGACCAAGTTCACACTTTGGTCAAACGAATAGACAAAATCCAAACCGCCCGTATGGGCGTCACGAATAACTGCTGATGTCAGCACCGGTGACCCAAGTGAACTATTCAGTGTTTGTGCCGATTGCGCCACGATCATTCCGGAAGGAAATGACGCTCCGTCAAGTTGAGCGCTGTCCCCTGGCGCGAGCGTAATGGCGCTCGCGCTTTGAATTCGCGATATCGCTGTCAAAGCGAAAACGCACGCCAGTGGCAACCTCCGAACGCATTGCGCCCCAAACTCCCCGATAAGCATATTCACAAGCAACCCCTTTTTTCAAATCTCTTCGTGCCGTCGAATTATACTGTATTCCTACCACACGAGGTCTTCGCCGATTCCACACGGCCCGCTACCTCACCAAGCAAAATGTGGCATTGTTTCTCCCGCCAATAAATACTCGCATTGCCACTAACCCTCTCCCCCGCCCCAACCTCTTCGTGGTCTTCACCACCTTCGTGTCTTCGTGTTTCCGTCTCCCCCTCCCGCTACAATACCCCCATGCACGACCCCCACGCCCTCACCCTCGCCGACTACGCCGCCGCCCTCCACACCCACCCCCAGGCCGCGCCAAAACCTACCGCACCCTCCTCCGCAACACCGACCCGCAAACCCTCCCCCCCATCTCCCGCCGCACCGACGACCCCGACGGCACCACCAAATTCTGCCTCCCCCTCGACTCCTCCTCCCCCCAGCAAAAGCCCTCGAATCCGAATCCGTCATCATCCCCATGACCTCCTTCAAAGGCACCCGCTGGCACACCCTCTGCCTCTCCTCCCAAATCGGCTGCCGCATGGCCTGCTCCTTCTGCGAAACCGCCCGCATGGGGCTCCTCCGCAATCTCACCCCCGGCGAAATCGTCCGACAGCGCCTCGTCGCAAGGCAGATCCGAGCCGAAGACGGGCGTGAGGCTTGGGCCTCGCGGCCAGGGCTTGAAGGCTTGGCCGAAACAGAACTCCCCTCAAGCCCTCAAGCCCGCCCGCAAGGGCACAAGCCCCAAGCCCGTCCCCCCAAGCCGCCTACTTCTCCGACGGTATCCAAAACCTCGTCTTCATGGGCATGGGCGAACCCCTCGACAACCTCGACAACGTCCTCCAATCCATCCGCGTCTTCACCGATCCCGCGGGCCTCAACTTCCCCCACGCCCAGATCACCATCTCCACCGTCGGCCGCATCGACGGCCTCCAAAAACTCGCCGCCCTCGCCCGCGCCGAACCTCTCTTCAAAAACCTCCGCATCGCCATCTCTCTCAACGCCGCCACCGATTCCCTCCGCAACTCCCTCATGCCCATCAACAAAGCCATGCCCCTCGCCGCACTCAAACAAACCCTCCTCGATTACCCCCTCGCCCCGCACGCCCGCTTCCTCATCGAGTACGTCCTCATCAAAGGCATCAACGACTCCCTCGCCGACGCCGACGCCGTCATCGCCTTCTGCCGCGACCTTCCCTGCACCGTCAACCTCATCCCCTACAACCCCCAACGCTACGCCACCTACGAAACCCCCGACGAACCCACCATCATGGCCTTCCTCACCCACCTCAAATCCCACAACCTCTTCACCAAACGCCGCGTCACCCACGGCCGCGACCTCATCGGCGCCTGCGGCCAACTCGGTAACCCCGAAATCCGCCGCTCCCCAACCCCCCGCACCACCTTACCCATCCTGCAAAATTCCCGAGGAGAAAACCCATGAACCAACGCATCATTCTCCAACTCCTCATCGCCTGCATTTTCATAACCATCTCCAAAAGTATCGCATTTCCATCCACGCCCCCGACTAAAATGTCCCCGGATTCTCTGGAATTAATCGATCTCTATCCAGGAACGTCATCCTACTTTACCGAAGCCGACGGCAACGTCTCGGTAACGTTCGTGCATAACTTGGATCTGAATAAATACGACTTTTCCGGCGTGTGCGAAAATACTTCAGGCGAGTCCGTCGGCAACTTCAATACCACCTCAAAACCCGCCGATGCAAGTCGAAAACCCCTTATCTACTCCCTCAATGGGTTAACAACCCACACCGAAACAACCATTCATTTCAAAAAAACTTCCCTCGCCACCGTCAAATATGTGACGGTTTATCTGTTCCTGCTCGACAATCACCGACTCCCCATCTACGTGCTTATTGACCCCAATTTCGCCCGGCCAAAGACAATGCCACGCATCGTCCATCCCTCCGCACCTCCCAAAGTCGATAGCAGCGGAACGCCACCCAAATTTACAACCGCCGAAGGTTTAACCATTGAAACGAATGGCACAATAGATTCCACAATCACCAACGGCCAAACGATTGAAATGATCGCATCTTCCGGCATCATCAAAGACCGCACCGGCAGTCCCCTTCTCCGCTCGCGAGACGCCAAACTGATATATAACATCGACCCCGCCCTACTTCCCTTCCAATAAACCCAAATAAAAAAATGAGCATTCATCCGCTACATTGGCAGTCCCCCTCGCCTTCGTGGTCCTTCACCCCTTCATAACTTCGTGTTCACACCCCCCGCCCCCCTCACTCCAACCCATTCCCCACCGACTCCGCCCGCCACGTATACAATCCCACCCCATTATTCCACACGCTCACCTGCGTATCCTCGCCAATCACCACCACCCGCTCACTCGCATCCTTCCCCGCCAACTGCTCCACAATCCGCCCCACGCGCTCCTCCCCACCCTTCACCGCAGGCGCAAACGCCCGCAAAACGCCCCCGCCAGCACCACATTCTCCGCCACTCTCTCCTTGGGCCCATCCGCCGCCAGACTCACGCTCAACGTCGCCGCATACACCCGCTGCTTCTTGCGATCATGCGTCACCCGCACCGTCGCCGCATTCCCCGCCGATGTCGCCGTCCACGCAACCATCCCGCCCCCGTTGTCCCCTCCCTCCTCCACCGGCAACGTCTGCATCGACTCCTTCGCAAAATGCATCGCCACAAAATCCGACGCCGTGTCATAACTCGTTCGCAACGACCACCGCATCCGCCCCGCCAATCTCCCCGCCTTCCCGTCCCCGTCCGCCGCATCCCCTTCCTCCGCCGGTCTCGCCGCCGCCGCCAACAACTGTCCCTTCAACAACTCCACCTCTCCCGCCAATTCCTTATTCGCCTCCCCCAGCGCTGCCACCTTCCCCCGCGCCTCCTCCGTCGCCGTCGCCGCCTTCGTCATCACCGCCGCCGTCTCCGCCTCGCGCCCCGCCAATTCCCGCGCCAATCGCCCCCGCTCCGCCTCCGCCACCCGCCCGCGTTCCTCCGCCGCCGCCAACGCCGCTTCCAACGCCCGCTTCCCCGCCGCCTCCGCCTTCGCCGCCACCAACTCGCCCTCCAGCCCCGCCACCCGAGCCCGCTCAACCTCCAACTCCCGCAACGACTCCCGCGATGCCCCAATCGCCTCCATCCGCTTCATCGTCTCCTCATCCGCCAACAACGCCGCCGCCATCCTCCCCCGCTCCACCATCACCGCCTCAATCACCCCACGCTCATTCCGCTCGACCCGCCACAACCCCAGACTCACCCCCATCAATACCACGACCCCCACACACGCCACCCACAACCCCGCCCGCCGCATCCGCCCACCCACCCCACCCACCCGCCTCACCCCCGAAACCACCACCCCCTTCCCATGCGCCACCCGCACCGCCTCCGCCGCGTCACCCCCCTCCACCCCCAACACCACCCGCCCCCCCGTCACCTCATCCGTACCATACACATTCCAACGCAAAGCATTTCTCCCACCAAACAAAAACCCTTCACCCCCTATTGTCGGCATCCCCACCCCGGAACATCCATCCCAACCTCCTCAAACCTCGCGTGATTTCCTTTTCGCTCCCTCGCATTTACTTCCTCGCAATTTCCATCAAGCCCCATCAAAGCTATTCTGTTGAATACTCAACACCTCCTTCTCCTACAAAAAGAGCCCCCATGCCCACCCATTCCAAACGATCAACCATCATTCTCCTCCTCCTACTCCTCCTCACCACCCTCCCCCTCCGCGCCGAACCCCCCGCCCTCACCCCCCCCCTCAACCCCGCCATGATCTGGACCGCCACCTCCCCCTCCCCCAAAGGCTACCTCCACGCCGCCTTCCGAAAAGAATTCACTCTCCCCGCCGCCCCACGCGACGCTCAACTCCACATCTTCGCCTACACCCGCTACCAACTCTTCATCAACGGCCAATACATCGCCCGCGGCCCCAACCGCTTCCAAAACCAACGCCCCGAATTCGACACCCTCGACATCACCCCCAACCTCCGCCCCGGCAAAATCTCATCGCCGTCCTCGTCCATCGCGACTCACCCACAGGCCGAATCCAATTCCACCCGCCCGCACTCGCACTCCTCCTCACCGCCACCCAACCCGACAATTCCACCCTCACCCTCCAAACCGACACCACCTGGCAAGCCTTCCCCGACCCCACCTACGGCCAACAACCCAGCGCCTGGGCCTCCATCCCCGAAACCCGCGACGCCCGAAAGCTCCCCGCCGACTGGACCCTCTCCTCCTTCGACGCCTCCGCACTTCCCACAGCCGTCAATGTAGACACCTCCAACGAAAAGCTCTGGCCCGCCCCGCAACCCCGCACCATCCCGCTCCTCCGCGAAACCGACATCCCCTTCACCTCCCGCACCGTCGGCCCCATCACCGCCGACGCCTCCACCTTCACCCTCAACCCCGCCGCCGAACTCCTCCTCGACGCCCCCCACATCATCCAGGCCTACTACGCCCTCGACATCGACGCACAACCCGGCACTAAAATCACCGCCACGCCCGTCCTCCCCGAAAACCAACGCCTCCACGCCAGTTCCTACACCACCCGCGCCGGCACCCAACGCTGGATCTCCGGCGACACCTGGTCTTTCAAATCACTCTCCCTCAAAGTCACCGGCGGCTCCGCAAAAATCAGCAACATCCACCTCGTCGAACGCCTCTACCCCTTCACCCGCGTCGGCCGCTTCTCCTCCAGCGACCCGCTCCTCGACCGCACCTGGGACATCGCCACCCGCTCCGTCCAACTCCTCAGCGAAGACGCCTACGTCGATTGCGCCGACCGCGAACGCGTCGAATGGATGGACGAAGATCCTCCCGCCTACGACGTCACCCGCATCGCCTTCGCCGGCCCTCCCATCAACAACCCGCCCACCCCCGCCACTCAACCCGCCGCCACCGAACCCGCCAACCTCCTCTACAGCGACCCGCGCCTCATGAAAAACCTCCTCCTCCGCATCGCACTCACGCAGCGCGACGACGGCATGATCAAGGCCCACACCTGCTCCGATCGGTGGGACATCCACGCCATCATGGAAGACCGCGCCGCCGATTCGATCGAAGGCCTCCGAAAATACGACGAGGCCACCGCCGACGATGCCTTCATCACTCAACTCTGGCCCCGCATCGACCACTTCCTCTCCTGGCTCCTCGCACACCGCACCACCGACCGCGGCCTCATCCTCGCGCGCGAATGGGAAAGTTGGGACAACCCTCTCTCCTACATCACCGGCCAGACCGCCGCCAACAATGCCTTCTTCTACCGCGCGCTCGCCGACGGTGCTTTCCTCGCCACCCGCAGCGGCCACCCACAAGACGCCGCCCGCCTCAACGCCGCCGCCCAAAAACTCGCCGACGACTTCAACCACTCACTCTGGCTCGACGCCCCCGGTGCCTACGCCGCCGCCGCCGGGCCCCTCGACACCAATCAATTCAAAACCCGGCACCAAAAAAACTTCGATCTCAAAATCACCAACGACCTCGTCGAACCCACCTTCCACGCCAACCTCTTCGCCCTCGACCAGGGCATCGTTCCTCCCGACCGCCGCCCCCGCGTTATCGCATGGACCCTCGCGCCACGACAACCAAATCTCCGAAGTCATGTCCAACGATTACTACTTCAACCTCCTCTACTCCCTCGACACCCCCGACGCCGATCAAAAAGTTCTCGACCGCATCCGCACTCTCTGGAAACCCATCGCCGATTCCCCTGGCAAACTGCCTGGGAAAACCTCAGTTCCGCCGGCTCAAAAGTCCATATCTACGGCACCGTCCCCGCCTTCACCCTCAGCTCCTACGTCCTCGGCGTACGCCGCATCGACCCCGTCTGGCAAAAAAACTCGTCATACAGCCCCACCTCGCCGATCTCACCCACGCCGAAGGTGTCGTCTCCACTGAGTTCGGCCCCGTCTCCGTCTCCTGGCAAAAACCCCAACCTCCACCCGCTTCACCCTCGTCCTGCCCCCCGACACCCAAACCACCCTCCTCCTCCCCGCCTCCCCCAACGCCACCCTCCTCCTCAACGACCAGCCCCACCCCACCCACCCCGAAGGCCGCTGGCAATCCCTCACCCTCCCCCCCGGCACCTACACCGGCACCACCCAATAACCCCCCCCCCATTTCCCCCCAACCCCTTTCATAATTCAACATTCAGCATTCAGCATTCAGCCATTCCCTCACTCCTCCGACTCCGCCTCCATCCCATCCGCCTCTTCCACCCACTTCTTCATCACCGCAAACTGCCCCCCAAGCGACTTATACTCATCCCGGAACTGCTTCGCCCGGTTCCCCACCGCCTGTTTCGTCGCATAAAAATCCTTCAAATTTGTTTCCAGCGCCGACGACGCCAATCCCCTCACCTGCTTCAGCGTCATATCCTGGCTGAACTTGTAACACCGCTCCACCCACGCATCGTTCTGCGAAATCCCTTCCAACCCCTTGATCGTCTCCGCCTGCTTCTTCAATATCGCATCGATCGCCGCCAGCGCCGCCAGATACCCGCTGATCTTCGCCTTATACTTCGCGCTCTTCAGCCACTTCGCCTTTTTCTTCTCCGCGATCCCCTTCAACTTCGCCATCGACGCCGCGCTCTCATTGATCGACCCCATCAACGTCGCCACCGACGCCTTCTGCGCCCCGCCAACTTCGCGATGTACTGCTTCACATCCGTCTTCGCCTGCACGATCCCCTTCCCAAACGTCGTCACCGTCCCATCCATCTCCCCCTTCAACGGCTTCGCCCCTTCCGTCTCAAACGTCTTCCCCTCCTTCTTCAACTTCTCAATCAAATACAACACCAGCGTATTCAACCCCTCCTCAATCCGCTTCGCCGCCTCAAAAATCCGATTCGTATACTCCTCCTGCTGCTTCTCCAACTCCCCAATCTCCGGCTCCAAATCCAAGCACGACTTCTGCAACGCCAAAATCCCATTCCGAAGCTGACCCATATCAAAACTCCACAATAAAAACCCACAAAAACCCGCACATCACACACTCGTGACACGCCCAAAACCCCACCCTCCCCCTCCAAACTCATCAATGCCCCCAACTATACCTCCCAATCCCATCCCCGCAACCATTTTCCCTCCCCCAAAAACCGCCACAAATTCCCCCCCCTCCCCCGGAGTTCACGCTTCAGCGTGTCTTCACAAACAAAGTCCCAACAAAAATCCAAAGTCCCGCCATCCCCTTCAAAAAGGCATTCACCCCGCCAATATCCCGTAACTCGGGTGTCCCGCCCGCTCACTAATAGTCGCACCGACTAATCAATTATTTCGCCATCTTTTGGAATCGCATTTGAGGCCTTTGAAAAACCGGCACGCAATTTGATCCTATGCTCATCGCTCCCCGGCGACCGTCGCGGGCGCTGAATCTTCAGGCAAGGATGCTCTATGCAACGCAACAATGCCCATCCCACGTTCACTGATCTCACCGTCGCCGAACTCGGCGGCCCCAAGGCCACCGCATTTTTTGATGTTTGTTCGCGGCAGATCCCTTTCGAGCGCCTGGCCGAATCGGTCGCCGACATCTTCTCGGAAGATCGTCCCAAGGGCGGAGCACCCCACTGGCCGGTTCTCACCATGCTCAAGGTGATCTTCGTGCAAAAATGTTTCGCCCTCTCCGATCCCATGACCGAGGAGATGCTCAAGGACCGCATCAGCTTCCGCCGGTTCGTGGGCCTTTCCTTTGACGACAAAACGCCCGATCACAGCACCATCAGCACCTTTCGCAAACGCTTGCGCGACCGCGGCCACGGTGCCACCTTGTTCGACAAGGGCCTGGAGATACTGCGGGAACGCGGGCTGATTCTCCAGCAGGGAACGCTCATCGACGCAACGATTCTCGAGGCCCCATTGGGCGGCAAGCGGGAGGACGGCTCCTCGACCACCGACCCCTGCGCCAGCAAGACCTGCAAGAGCGACCGGGTCTATCACGGCTACCGCGCCCACGTGGCCACCGACAAAAACGGCATCATCACCGACTTTATTTATGACACCGCCAAGACCAGCGAGCACGAGCATTTCGACACGCTGGCCGCGAAGGAGACCCAGGTGGTGTACGCCGACAGCGGTTGCCGGAGCAAGGCCCGGGTCGAGGGATTGCAGAAGCGCGGCGTGGTGGCGGCGATGTGCCACCGCAGGGTGCGTGGCCAGAAGGAATTGCGGCCCGAGCAAAGGCGGCTGAATCGTTTGATCGCACCGGTCCGGGGTTTTGTGGAGCATCCGTTCGCCTGGATCAAGGGGCGGCTGAACCAGCACGGGTCCGCTATCGCGGCCTGGCACGCAACGCCCTGGACTTTTCCCTGCTGGCGATGGCCGGCAACTTTTGCAGGAGTTTCACGCTTTGTCCCGCGACCCGCATTATTCCACTGCCGTGAGGGGGAGGATTCCCTGCGCACGCCGGGCAAGAAAGGCGGCGGGACGCGGAATTTGGGAAGAAAATGACCGGTCGAATGCTGCATTGAAACGATTTGGCCTTGATCACGAGTTCTGGCTAGGGTTAATCAAAGAGTCCATTTCCAATTCACGACAAAGCTTATCGAACGACTTCGATCTCGTTCTGCAAAGCGCAAGATCCATTTTTACCGTAAGCGACGGCTGGTCCGCCGTCTCGCTATAGTGCCCCCTTTTCATATGTTTTTTTATCCATCCCTTACCCGCCTTTGCAGCTTCAGGATCCGCCGGAATATTCTCCTGTGGCGAGAATTCTAGATATTCACTCAATGACTGGGCAGCAGCAACAAACCAAGTTTCATACATCACGTTCGCAATGACGCAGGCGATATCCATGTCGGCCCGCGCAGCCTTGCCCGCTCCAATAGCAACGGTCCTAATGATCCAAACTTTGCACAATCGTCTTCAGCATCCACCAGAATCAGAATCAGGCCGTCCGCCGCGTTCTCCTGTTTCATTTTAAGCGCAGCAAGACCAACAGCTTTTTCAACGTCCTCCTCGCTTGCTTTGAGAAATTTGCCCCGGCTTCGCCTGATTGGACGAAGAATCTCGGCGTGTTCACCCCCAACAATTTCGGTCCAGGTTCTCCACAGTAAGTCTCGAACTGCCCCATCCTCCCCATGGCCCTCCACGATCGGCGCAATGGTGATTCGACTCACTCGTCACCGCTAAACAGGTTTGACGTTTCCTGCCTTTTGAGATCGCTCCGATCAGCCTGGAGTTGATCCATACGCAGCAATTCCCCCGCACTGTAAAGATGTTCCCGCACCGCCGTTCTGCTCGCCTCATCAATGGGCCCGATCCATGTTTGCCCCTCTAGTGTCTCAACCGCCAGCACGGATGCGTCGTCAAACTTGAGCTTGTCCAACAAATCGGCGCTGTGCGTTGTAATGATTATTTGCGTATGTTCCTTCCCCTCATTTAGAGCGTCCATCAAAGCCTGCGCCGCAGCGGGATGCAAAGCCGTTTCCGGCTCTTCTATCCCTACCACCAATACGCGTTCCCTGGAGTTCACAAGCTGCGAAATCGCAATCAGTGTCCCCAGTGCTCGCAACGTCCCGTCCGACATGCTTGCCGCACCAAAACTCCATGGATCCTTTGCTCCCTTCACCCGCTGCTTGAATTCCACCGTTTCCCGTGGCCCCAACGCCTGACGCTTAACGCTCTCAATCCCGGAAACAATTTTCCCCAAGTATGTCTCCACTCTCGCCTTCTCGTCCCCTCCATCCTTCTCAAGCCTTGCAATGACGCTCGCGATATTGTCACCATCCCGATGTAACAACTCCCCGGCGTCCGGACTTTGCAATTCCTTCATCGCCTCCGGGCTCAAATTATAAAACCCCATTGCCGTCAGCGAATCGTAAACTTCGCGAAATTCCGGAATGCCCGATGCCACAACAAGGTAGAGTCTGTCCGGTACGGCTTTGGGCATCGTGGCAGCTGACGATTCTTTTAATTCCCCATCGAGAACTCGATAAAAGGCAACTCGTTCGTTGCTTGGGGTAAATATCGTAAGATGCTCCGATTTGACCGAAAAGCCTCCCTCCTTGCGGGCGGCTACCTCGAAGCCATACCGGCCAATTTTCATCTCAGCAAGGTTGAATTCCAGATCGATTCTAAAGTTTCTAGGGTGTCCTGTGCTCGTTCTTCGTACATTTTGAAGCCCGCCACGAGACTTAATGGCATGATCCAAGGAGGTCTGTAATCCGTCGGCGACAAAACGCAACGCATCTAGAAAATTGCTCTTACCAGCCCCATTTCGACCCACCAAAACTGTCAGCCGTGCCAGTGCGACATCACATCGCCCAATGCTCTTATAGTTTTGAATGAGGACGCGCCGTAAAAATGGCTCGTTCATTGTCCAGCGGCGGCGATCGTTTCCAGTATGACTCTGACTCATAGTCAGCGATTATATACGCCAGCGACATCCTACGCATCCGCCCATTTCACGCCCATTGCATCCCTTCCCCGACACCACGAAAGAACAAAAGTTCCGCATCCCAAAACTCACCTAAGAACTCGACATCCACCGCAAAACCCCAGCAAGCAAAATTTCCCAACCTCACCTCGGCCCTCTAAAAAAAAACAAAAATTTTCCTATTGACAAAAACCTAACAAATACCGTACAATACCTTCCACACAAACACAAAACCCCATTTGTGTCTTTAGTGTTCATTCGTGGCTCATTTACGTCCCCCCCGCAAACGAAAAGGAGCCCCCCATGCCGACCCCCACCACCGTGCGCCCCAACCCTGTGCCCCCGCCCTCCTCCCAACCCCTCGAACGGGCTTGCCACGTCGCGTCCCCTCACCACCTCCTAAAATCCCTCCAACTCCCCAAAGACTTCTCCACCCCCATCCAATTCCCCGACGACACCACCCTCACTACCCTCGACAATTACGAACCCACCTGCGACTCCCTCAAACTCAAAAAACAACTCACCACCCTCCACCTCCAGACCGCCAGCCTCAATCACGCCTCCCTCGCCCTCACCAAACTCGTCCAACTCACCGACTCCAAAAAACCCGAAGTCGCACGCCGCGCCTGCATGTCCCTCCTCAAACTCGCCCACCTCCACAACACCCAAAGCCTCATCCCCGACAACGACCCCCTCTTCCCCGATGAAGACGAAGACGACACCCCGGAACAAAAAGGCTCCAAGGGCACTGAACCCGTCGTCCCCAACGACAAAGCCCCTCCCTCCCCACCCTTGAACCCATGTACCCCTGAACCCTTGAACCCCCCTCTCCCTCCCCCCTTCATCATTCATAATTCAGCATTCACCATTCCCCTCCCCCCACCTCGTCGCCCCATTCTGAACGCCCCACTCGCCGTCCTGAATTCCCTTCTCCTCTTTGCCTTCCTCACCCTCATCACTCTAAAATCCCCCTCGTCATTCACCCAACTCTCGAGGACCCCCATGCCCTTCACTTACGAACCCACCTTCCAACTCGCCGCAAGCGGGGGGGCTGGGGCAACCGCACACGACACCACCCAGTACCGCCAACTCGAAACCCCCGCCAACGCCCTCACCACGCTCCCTGTGAATAACAAAAACACAAACATAAACTACCTTCACATCGCCCCGGAAGCCCTCCGCATCCTCGCCCGTGAAGCCTTCAACGACATCTCTTTCTACCTCCGTTCCACCCACCTCGCCCGCCTCCGCGAAGAGCTCGAAGACCCCGAAGCCTCCGACAACGACCGCTTCGTCATCTACACCCACCTCCAAAACGCCGTCACCGCCTCCGCCGGCCTGCTCCCCACCTGCCAGGACACCGGCACCGCCATCGTCATGGGAAAAAAGGGCCAGCGCGTGCTCACCAGCACGGATGACGCGGAAGCACTCTCCGCCGGCATCTACGACACCTACCAGGAAAAAAACCTCCGCTACTCCCAGATCGCCCCTCTCTCGATGTTCAACGAAAAAAACACCGCCTCCAACCTCCCCGCACAAATCGACCTCTACGCCGACACGACCGCAGAACACGCCGACGAGTACTCCTTCCTCTTCATCGCCAAAGGCGGCGGCAGCGCCAACAAGTCCTACCTCTACCAGCAAACCCCCGCACTCCTCAACGAATCCGCACTGCTCCACTTCATCCAGCAAAAACTCAAAGACATCGGCACCTCCGCATGCCCCCCATACCACCTCGCCATCGTCATCGGCGGCACTAGCGCCGAAACAAATTTGAAAACCGTCAAACTCGCCTCTACCGGCTACTACGACTCCCTCCCCACCACCGGTTCTCCGGGCGGCCGAGCCTTCCGCGACCTCGACTGGGAAAAAAAAGTCTACGACCTCTGCACCCAGTCCGGCATCGGTGCCCAGTTCGGCGGCAAATACTTCGCGCACGACGTCCGCGTCATCCGCATGACCCGACACGCCGCCTCCTGCCCCGTCGGCATCGGCGTCTCCTGCTCCGCCGACCGAAACATCAAAGCTAAAATCACCAAAGACGGCATCTTCCTCGAACAACTCGAACGACACCCCGAAAAATTCCTCCCCGCCACCCAGCCTGAACTCGCCCCACCCGTCACCATCAACCTCGACCTCGGCATGGACAAAGTCCGCGCCATCCTCACCAAATTCCCCGTCAAAACCCGCCTCTCCCTCAACGGCACCATCATCGTCGCCCGCGACGTCGCCCACGCACGCATCAAACAACTCCTCGACGCCGGACAACCCATGCCCCAGTACATGAAAGACTTCCCCGTCTACTACGCCGGCCCCGCCAAAACCCCACCCGGAATGCCCTCCGGCTCCTTCGGCCCCACCACCGCAGGCCGCATGGACGCCTACGTCGACCTCTTCCAATCCCACGGCGGCTCCCTCATCTCCCTCGCCAAAGGCAACCGCTCCAAAACCGTCACCGACGCCTGCAAAAAACACGGCGGCTTCTACCTAGGCTCCATCGGCGGCCCCGCCGCCATCCTCGCCCAATCCCACATCAAAAAAGTAGACCTCGTCGACTTCGAAGACCTCGGCATGGAAGCCATCCGAAAAATCGAAGTCCAAAACTTCCCCGCCTTCATCGTCGTAGACGACAAAGGCAACGACTTCTTCGTCGGGCTCACGTGACATCAGAGTGATTACCACGATCGATCGCGTTGTCTCGACACATGGAGGCTTATCATGGTGCTTGTTTCAAAACCCGTGGTTCTCATATCGTCTACCATCTATGATTTTCAGGATTTACGTTCGGCGTTGCGATACTGGCTTTCTGAACGTAGTTACGACGTCCTACTTTCAGAGTTCAACGACTTCCCGAAAGCCTTAGACGAAAACTCTTATGAATCTTGTCTCAAAGCCATCGGTCGGGCGGACTATTTTGTCTTGCTAATTGGTGCTAGAACTGGAGGCTGGTATGAAGCAAAGTCCCGCACAAGCATCACGAGGCAAGAGTTCCGAAAGGCGCTGGAGTTATTTCGCAAGCATGGCAAGCCGAAACTCGCAATTTTTGTTCGCCAGTCGCTTTGGGATGTTCGGGAGGATCGCCTGGCACTCGAGCGGTACATTCAGCAAGACTTCATAAAGATTCACGAACTGTCTGACGCTGAAACAGAAAAGCTGACCAAGCACGCTAGCCGTTTCGTCAATGACGCTGAAACAGCCTTTGAGTTCCTACAAGAGGTCGGACAAGTTGCAGAAATGAAGGAGGCCGTGAAGGGTAGTTCGGATTTACCCAAGGGCAATTGGATTCACCGTTTCTCCACTTTCGCCGAAATCGCTGATGCGATGCGTATTGCACTGGGAGTTACTACAAATGCCGAGCGAAAGATTCTGATGGAAAGCCTCAAACAGGAGCTGCTTCGCAATCTCTGCCATCTTGTGCACAAAACGAAAGATCACGGCATTATGGAAATAAGCGATTGGGCGAACTCAACCATCAGTAGGATAACGGGCGGAAATGATGGGAAAACTAAATTGCGGCAGGGAGATTTAAACCGTCTCATCATCTTCCAAACGCACGCGTTAGGCATGCCCCGCCGCCTTGCTACGGTCATTCTTGAGCAAGCAATCCGTTCGGGACTATTTATGATATTCGATCCGGACACGGGAACATATAAGAGCACTGGTGCCCAAAATATGCTATTGGAACTGCTTGCGTGGATTACCAACACACAACAATTTGCTGACCATTCCGCTCAGTTGTTTCAGAATTTCGCGGAAAAATTCAAACCCACGGGCCGCGCGAGGGAAATAGAAGTGACCGTCGATAATTTAGATTTATTGATGCCATGCGCCGAAGCTAAAACATTCGGCCGCATTATTGAGCTCGCATCGATTTTGGTAAAGTATATTGATGCCTCCGAGCAGACATTGGGCACTCTCAAAGCCTTTTCTCCTTCACCAGTTCCTGAAGAATCGGCCCGCTTGGAAGCCGAAAAGGTTCCTGTTGACGAAGTCCGCGCATGGCTGTCGGCTAAAAAATAATGCTGCGGTATTGGGTCCGTGCTTCCAACGATAGCCTCGGTGGTTGAAAGCATGACTTATGTGCAATCACAATCGAGCATGTCCCTTCACTCCACTCGGCCCCCGCCCGCCCCCGGCGGCCGCCTCAACCGACTCGCCACCCCCGCCCCGCCTTCCCCCTCCAAGTAATCAATCACATCCCCCACCGTGCGTATCTTCTCCACCTCCGCCGCCGGTATCGAAATCCCAAACGCACCCTCCATCCTCATCACCAATTCCACCGCATCCAAACTATCAATATTCAAATCCTCCACCAGCCGCATCTCCCGCGAAATCTCCCCCGCGTCGATCCCCACATGCTCGGCAATCACCGCTTTCATTCGACCCTCCACACTTTCTTCCATAAACATTTCCCCTAACTCCCGTATTGCCTTCTGCAACATCGAATATTACCATGAGTTCATGGTTACCGTCACCGTCAAACTTCCTGCGGATATCGCTTCCAACCTCGAAGCCGAGGCACGCGCCAAGCACTTGCCGAAGTCCGCTCTCATTCGCGACTCTCTTGAGAAACGCTACGCCAAATCGAAGTCCAAGTCCCGTCCCGCGTATTATGACCGCATTAAGCATCTCGCCGGTTCCGTGAAAGGACTTCCTACGGACCTTTCCACCAATAAAAAGCACATGGAGGGGTTTGGTGAGTGAGCAGCAATTTCTCCTCGACACCGGACCCCTTGTCGCCTTCTTGAACCCCCGTGAAGAACATCACCGCTGGGCGGTCAATGTTTTTCAACGCCTCGATGCGCTTTTCATCACCTGTGAACCTGTTCTGACCGAAGCATTCCATCTGCTTGGCGCTCGTCGCATGGACCGGACCGTCTCTCTGATTTCTGCAAATCAGGCATAGTGCAAATCGACTTCCGCCTTCTCGATAACATTCAACCCATCCACGACCTCCTCCGAAAATACCGCGATGTGCCGATGGACCTTGCCGATGCGTGCCTTGTCCATCTCGCCGACCACCATCGCGGGGCAGCGGTGATTACGACGGATCGCGATTTTCTTGTCTATCGGACGAAATCTCGCCGGCATATTCCGGTGATTGCGCCGTTTGCACTCGGCGACAATTGAAAACGCTGCGGTTAAGAGCGTTGCGTTGCAACGCCGCTACACTTTTGAGGGTGTTGTTCCCACTATCTCCATGCAGGTCTGTTGCACGCGCGTCGTCGTCGCGTGAAAATGGCGGGTCGTGGTTTGGACTTTTTCCCAACGAAAGCAGCATCGCTCATGGCTAAAAATATTAAGACGCGCGCGGAAGATTATTCACAATGGTACCTCGACGTCATCAAGGCGGCGCAGCTTGCTGATTATTCCCCGGTGAAGGGCTGTATGGTCATTCGGCCCGAAGGATTCGCCTTTTGGGAGGCGATTCAGCGCGACCTCGACCGCCGCTTCAAAGACACCGGCCACGTCAACGCTTACTTCCCACTCCTCATCCCCCAATCCTTCCTCACCAAGGAGGCCGAGCACGTCGAAGGCTTCGCCATGGAATGCGCCATCGTCACGCACTCCAAATTGCAGAAAGGTGCGGATGGAAAATTGCATCCGGCGGGCGAGTTGGAAGAACCGCTGATCATTCGACCCACCTCGGAAACGATCATCGGCCACATGTATGCCCAGTGGGTGCAGTCATACCGTGATTTGCCTTTGCTGATCAATCAATGGTGCAACGTCATGCGCTGGGAGATGCGCACCCGTCTGTTTCTTCGGACAGCCGAATTCTTCTGGCAGGAGGGTCACACGGCCCACGAGACGGCGGAAGAAGCCCAACGCGAGACGCTGCGCATGCTCGATGTCTACGCCGACTTTGCCGAAGAATTTCTCGCGATCCCTGTGATCAAAGGCGCAAAAACCGACGCCGAAAAATTCCCCGGCGCCGTCACGACCTATTGCATCGAGGCCCTCATGCAGGACGGCAAAGCCCTTCAGGCCGGAACCTCGCACAATCTCGGCCAAAACTTCTCCAAAGCCTTTGAAATCAAATTCCTCGGCCGCGATCAGAAATTCCAAAACGCCTGGACCACTTCCTGGGGCGTCAGCACCCGCTTGATCGGGGCGATGATCATGGCCCACTCCGATGATGAAGGCCTCGTCGTTCCGCCCAAGGTCGCCCCCACCGTCGTGGCCATCGTTCCCATCTTCAAGACACCGGAAGAGCAGCAAAAAGTCGCAGCCTTCATCGACCAATTGCTGACGCAGCTCGTCGGCGAGAAGGAAGTCGCCGCTGCAAAGTCCCGGCAAATGGATCAATCCCTGCCCCGATACTTCTTCGATAAGGCCACCAATCAGTCGATTATCGTCGATTGGCGCGACCATCGCCCCGGCGACAAACAGTTTCACTGGGAGCAGCGCGGCGTGCCATTCCGAATCGAAGTAGGCCCGCGCGACGTGGACGGCGCTGCCTTTGTATTAAAAAAACGCCTGGACCGCTCAAAAGAAATCGTGACACTCGCGACCGCCAATGCGCCGTGGCTGACCGCCCATCTGGACGCAGCACAGAAGGCGATGTTTGAAAAAGCAAAAGCCCATCGCGACGCGAATATCCGCACCGCAAGCACCTACGATGAAATGAAAAAGATCGTCGGCGACACCGGCGGATTCGTTCGCTGCCACTTCACACCAAACAAGGCAATCGAAGCCAAGATCAAGGAAGAAACGAAGGCCACCGTCCGGTGCATCCCCTTCGACGGCAACGGCGAGGACGCCCCCGTCGGCAAGGACATCTACACCGGCGAGGACACAAAAACCCAGGTGATCTTCGCGCTCTCTTATTAAAAACGAGCCGTGTTCTCCGTAACGCTTGAAATGAAAAGACTCCGAGACGCGCCCATCAGGAAGCGTTTTTGGGTATTTCATCATCTGCCCGGTAAACACTTTCTGACGAGCGCATCTCGGAAATTTCTCCAGCCCGATCGTTTTTGGAGAACGAGATTGCCCTGGCGATTTGTTGAGAGGAGGCTGGGCGAGTTTTGCATTCGTGCCGCTTGCGTTACCATACGAAGTTTCCGCCAGGCGCTCGTCAACGCCTGGCTTGCATCTCCCACGTTTGGCTTTGAGGCAGTGTATGACTCCGTCCGGCAATGAGCAGAATCCATCACAGATTTCCATTCCTTCGGGCATTCCTTTCATACCGCCTCCGGCACCGTCGGCGCGATGACAAGATGGATATTGAGAAAGAAGTGGACCAGGCGCTGGGGGGTGTCTCGATTGAGGACCTGATGGCGCAGTCGGTGAACAAGGGGCCCTCGTCGCCGCAGTTGGATCCGCGCGGCCGGTGCGTGGCGGGCGGCCGGGTGCTCGGCGGCATCAGCAGGAGGGGGGCATCAATCCGGACAACATCAAGAAGGGCCGCATCTCCGGCATTCGCGGCAGCAATGTCCTCGTCGACATCGGCGGGAAGAGCCAGGGCATTTGTCCCATCGAGCAGTTTGATCAAGATGTGAAAGTTGCCGAAGGCGAGACGCCCGCCGAGAAAAAGGGACTCGAAGTCGGCCAGGAATATGAATTTGTCTTCAAAGGTTACGACGCCCGCGAAGGGCTGGTGATTCTGGCTCGCAAGGGTGCGATTCAGCATGGGGCATGGGAGACGCTGCAAATCGGCGATACGGTGGAAGCGGTCGTTACCGGCGTTAACAAGGGCGGGTTGGAATTGAAGGTCGGGACCAGCCGGGCGTTCATGCCGGCAGGGCAGGTGGATACGAAATTCCATCAGGACCTCTCGGTCTTTTTGAATCAGAAGCTCACGGTCCGGGTGGCCAAGGTGGATCGCGAGGATCACAATATTGTGTTGTCTCGCCGCGCGATTGTGGAAGAGGAAGAGGCGAAGAAGGGCGAAGAGACCTGGGCCGAGCTTGCGGTCGGGCAGGTGCGCGAGGGAACTGTCCGGAGCGTCCAGGCCTACGGCGCGTTCGTCGATCTCGGCGGCGTGGATGGATTGCTGCACGTTTCCGCGATGAGCCACCAGCGCACCGCGGACCCGAAGAAGGTGGTCAAGGAAGGCGATAAGCTGCAGGTGATGATCACCGGGGTGGACAAGGAAAAGAAACGCGTCTCGCTCAGCATGAAGAGTTTGGTGAAAGATCCGTGGGATGATGTGACGACGCAGTTCCCGATCGGCACCACGGTCGCGGGCACGGTGAAAAAAGTGGTCGAGTTTGGGGCATTCGTCGAGCTTGCTCCGGGCGTCGAAGGGCTTGTGCATGTGTCGCAGTTGTCGCTGAAGCGTGTGAATCGCCCGAGCGAAGTGGTGACTGAGGGGCAGCAGGTCAGCGCCAAGATTCTCGGGATCGATCTTGAGAAGCGGCGAATCTCACTATCGATTGCGGAGTCGGAACGTGACGCGAAAATTGCGAGTGGGGAATTGAAGCCGGAGGAAGCGGCACCCGCTAAAGCGGTGTCTGGAGGCGGCGCCGGCGGCGGGGGTGGGTGCGGCGGCGGGGGGTAAAGTGGCTGCGAAGCCGAAGAAGTATCTTAAGGGTGGGTTGTAAGCGGGGTAGTTTGCTTGAGGAATATGGGGTGAAGGGGTTAAGACACGCTGAAGCGTGAACTCCGCGCTGGCGCGAGACAGCACGTGAAGTCAGCGGCCTTTTACGCTTTTACTCTTTTTAACTTTTACGCTTTCGCCATCGCCCCGCCCCTCCGATTCCTTGAGGGCGACGACCTTTTCCACGATGGCCTTCAAATCTTCCGCGGCGGGCTTATGGCTTTCCCAGACGTCCGCCCCGGCTTTGAGAATTCCTTCAAAATCGCGCTCGCTTCGTACGCTGTTTGGCGCCACGGCGGCCACATCGACATCGCCGGCCCAGTTGTCGCGATGTTTTATCAGCAGCCAGCGCCTCGCGTTCGCCGGTGGCGCTTTTTTCACCCGCGCGCACGAGCACCCAGCTTCCTTTGAGTTTCACGCCCTCGAGGCGGAATTTCAGTTCTCCCTTCGCCAGCCCCGCATCCACATTTTCAAAGCCGGGTTCAGGCTGCCACGTGCCTTCATCCCACAACATCACGACGCCGGCTCCATAACCGGATGGAATGATTCCCTCGAACTCACGGTAATCGAATGGATGGTCCTCCACGCGCATCGCGAGCCGTTTGTCGCTCGGGCGCAGGCTGGGACCTTTGGGGACCGCCCAACTTAAAAGCACGCCGCGATGCTCGAGTCTGAAGTCGTAGTGGAGATGGCTGGCGAGATGTTTTTGCACGCAGAAGGCAAGCCGCTTGCTGGGCGTTGATGTCGCAGAAGCCTTTGCCTTGCTGGTCCCGCTGGGTTCGGGGCTCTTGGTAAAGTCCCGTTTCTCCTGATAGCGTTTCAGCAACTTCTTCGCGCCGGTTTTTTTTACGGCAGATTTCGCGGGCGATTTTGCAGGCGTCTTCTTTGCGGCCATTAGCCACCTCCATTAGAGACCCACTCCTCGCATTGTAGGCAGGCGCGCACCGTCAAATCATATAAGGTTTACCCGGGATAGCCGAACCTCTTTAACCGCTTAATTCTTGAGGGCGTGCCCGTTTTTCCGGGGAGTGCTTTCTTGTGCCTGCTGACTGCGAAAAATTCCGAGACGCGCCCGTGAGGAAGCGTTTGACCCCTCAGCGAGAAATGTCGAACGCTTCCTCACGGGCGCGTCTCGGAATCCATGTATTTTCACGGTTGAGCCGTACCCCGGAAAACGGGCACGCCCAATCTTAACCGCTTAAATTTTGGCAATCACCGCGCCCGCGACTTCGGAGCATTTCGCCTTACCGCCCAGGTCACCGGTGAGTATCTTGCCTTCGTTGAGGACGGCAAAGGTCGCGGTGTCGATGGCGTCCGCTTCTTTCTGCAGACCAAACGTATAGCGCAACATCATGGACGCGGTGAGGATGGTGCCGACGGGATTGGCGAGGTCTTTGCCTGCGATGTCGGGCGCGCTGCCGTGGATTGGTTCATAAAAAGGAGTGGCGCGGGGCAACGACTTTGCGGCGGGATCGTAGTTGGCGAGAAATTCATTACCGAGGCAGGCGGAGGGGACCAAGCCGATGGAGCCTGCCAGCATGCTGGCTTCGTCGGAGAGAATATCGCCGAAGGTATTTTCGGTGACGATGACGTCGAAGTCGCTGGGGCGGCGAAGCAATTGCATGGAGGCGTTGTCGACGTACATATGCTCGAGTGCGACTTGAGGATAGTCCTTGCTCATGGTGATGCAGACATCGCGCCAGAGGCCGCTGGTCGCGAGGATATTTGCTTTGTCCACGCTGAGGAGTTTCTTGCGGCGTTTCATGGCGGTTTCAAAACCGACTTTGAGGATGCGGCGAACTTCCATCTCGGAATAAGCCATCGTGTCCACGGCTTTGCGATCAGGCGAGACGCCGGAGACGCCCTGCGGTTGTCCGTAATACAGGCCGCCGGTCAACTCGCGAATGATCATGATGTCGATGCCCTTTTCGATCAGCTCATTTTTGAGCGGGCAGCGGGCGGCGAGATTTTTTGGCAGGACGATGTGGCGGAGATTGGCGAACAATCCCTTACGCAATTCAAGCAGCGCGACCCGCTCCGGGCGCTCCTGCAGGGGCAACGTTTTATCGCGGTCGGGCAATCCGACGGCACCGAAGAAAATGGCGTCCGATTTCGCGCAGAGCTCTTTCGTCGCGGCGGGGAGGGCCGTCTTGTGGCCCGCATCGAGTGCAGCCCAGCCGATCTCGCCGTGCTCCGCATGAATCGTATGGCCGAATTTTGTCGCGACGTGTTGCAGAACTTTCATCCCGGCGGCGATCACCTCCGCACCGATGCCATCACCCGCCAGAACCGCCAGTTTCATGTCCATTGTTTCACCTTAAGATTTAACCCTATCCAAGCCCCGTAGCGTAAGGCGAAATGAAAACACGATCAATGGACCGTGGATCGCGATGTGATGTGCGTACGCAGCGAGTGGCGTTTTATTCTTGCGGGCATCTTTCCACTGGCCATCCGAGGCCAGTGGAAAGATCACGGCGGGGGGCCGCCGTGCCACATTTGTTTTGCCACCCGCTATACTTCTCAAAACGCCCCCCCCCTGCCCCACCCACGGAAACTTGCATGAATCCGATTTCGCTTATTCTTTTGCTCTTCTTCCTCACCACGGCTCTTTCTCTCGTCGCGGATCGGATCAGTATTCCATATCCGACGGCGATGGTGATTGCCGGTGGTGTCATCGGGGTTGCGGTTTACCTCATTCCGCATACGAATGGGTTTTCGATTCCACTGGATCCGGAGGTGCTGTTCACGCTGATCCTGCCGCCGTTGTTATATGCGGCGGCGTGGACGACTTCGTGGGGGGAGTTTCGCAAGAATCTGCGGCCGATAGCGCTGCTTGCGATCGGATGCGTGTTGTTCACGACGTTTGGCATTGCGGCGATAGCGGTGGGGCTGATTCCCGGTTTCACGTGGCCGGTGGCTTTGCGCTGGGTGCGATTGTGTCGCCGCCGGACGCGGTCGCCGCCACTGCGGTCACGCAAAAGCTGCGGATTCCGAAGCGCATCATCACCATTTTGGATGGAGAATCACTGGTGAATGATGCCTCCGCGCTGGTCGCGCTTCGCTTCGCCCTGGCGGCGGCGGCGGGGGTCACGTTTTCTGCAACGGACATTCTCTTGCAGATTCCTGTGGTTGCGGGTGGAGGCATTCTTGTCGGGCTGGTGCTCGCGTGGGCTTTCCATCAAATTCACGAACGCATTGACCATTCCGTGATTGAGACGGCGATGACGCTGCTTGCGCCGTATGCGTCGTACATTCTCGCGGAGCGGATTCATGTTTCCGGCGTGTTGGCGGTCGTGACGTGCGGGCTGGTGCTGTCGCGTCACTCGCATCATCTGTTTTCGCCGCGTACGCGACTGGATGCCATCGCCCTGTGGCAATTTCTCACGTTCATGTTGAACGGCCTGGTGTTCATTTTGATCGGACTGCAATTGCCGCGAATTTTTCACGATCTTCGCGTCTCCACCCATCTTGCTCTTTTTTATGCGGCGATCATTTGTGTTGCGACAATTTTGTTGAGGTTGCTGTGGGTGTTTCCCGCGACGTATTTATCGCGGCTGATTCCGGCCGTGCGCCGAGCGGATCCCGCGCCTCCTGCCAGGCAGGTTTTTTTGATCGGGTGGATCGGGATGCGCGGCGTCGTCTCGCTTGCCGCCGCGCTGGCGCTGCCCGAAACCGTCAACGGTGGAATGCCTCTCCCCGCTCGCGACCTTGTCCTTTTTCTCACCTTCTCCGTCATTCTTGTCACCCTCGTGGGGCAGTCCCTGACCCTTCCAGCGATCATCACTCTTCTCAATATCCAAACGCCGGAGACCGATCGTTGTGAGGAAGTGGAGGCCCGTCGTCGCGCGCTGAATGCGGCGCTGGCCGTTCTTACGCAGGATGCCGACACCCACGCGGTCGAAGCGATGCGGAATCTTTACGAGCATCGCCTTCAGCATTTAGGCAACTGTGAGGCCGTCTCGGACGACCTTCCCGATCCGGAGTTTCTCCTGCTGGCCAAGACACTCAAAGCTCAGCGCGTCAGTCTTTTGCACATGCGTAATAAAGGAGAGATTCCGGATGAATTGCTCCGGCGGCTTGAGCGCGAACTTGATCTTGAAGAGTCCCGCCTGCCATCTGCAAGTTGACCCGTGGGCCGGAACTGCAACAATACACAGAGGCGGGCGCGGCACGCTGCATTTCTTTTCTCACATTTACCCGTGGGAGTTTTTTATGATGAACCGGCTGATGACATCTTCCGTCCTTGTATGTGCAGTCGCATGGAGTGGCGGTTGTTGCATGATGAGGCATCATGATGCCGCCGCTCCGAAGGATATGAACGCGCCGATGATGATGGAGCATCATGAAAATATGTGGGCGTCCGTGACGGAAGCGGTCGCGGTTATTTATCCGACAAAAAGCGGCTCCGTCTCCGGCACGCTGCACTTTACCGCGCTGCCCAACGGTGGGGGGGTTCACATCCACGGCACGATCACGGGGCTCGAACTGAATTCTGTCCATGCCTTCCATATTCATGAGTTCGGCGATCCCTCCGCGCCTGACGGTATGTCCGCGGGCGGGCATTACAATCCGGAGCATCACAAGCATGGCGGTCCGGAATCGGCGGAGCATCATGCGGGCGACCTGGGCAATCTCACTGCCGATGCGTCTGGCTCCGTCACGGTTGATCTGACTGCTCCCGATCTTTCCATTGCAGGCATGAAAGATCCGATCATCGGACGCGGCGTGGTGATTCACGCCAAAGCCGACGATCTCGTTTCGCAACCGGTGGGCAATGCGGGCGGTCGCATCGGCGTCGGCACCATCGGCATCGCCAAGCCTGTCGTTCCCGCGCCCAAATAATTTCGTCTACCGTTTACCCTCTGCTTCAAAATGACCAAACTCTCCGTCAACATCAACAAAGTCGCCACCCTGCGCAACACGCGCATGCTGAACATTCCCAGCGTCGTTCATCTTGCCAACCTGGCGCTGGATGCGGGTGCTCATGGCATCACCATTCACCCGCGTCCGGACAAACGCCACATTCATCCGCATGATGTCGATGAACTTGCACTGCTTCTCCCTCACTATCCAAACGCTGAATTTAATATCGAAGGCAATCCGTTCTTCGACTTCATGCCGCACATTCGACGGGTGCGTCCGGCGCAATGCACTCTTGTGCCGGATTCGACGGAGGCGTTCACCAGCGACCACGGTTGGTCCCTGACGCCGGAGACTTGCGACAAGCTTCGCCCCCTGATCGCGGAGATGAAATCGTTGGGCTCTCGGGTCAGCCTGTTCATGGATGCCGACTCCGCGGATCTCGAAAAGGCCCGCGAGCTTGGCGCGGATCGTATCGAGTTGTACACCGAGCCTTACGCCGCCGCCTTCGCGCACGGCGGCGATATGCTGGAGCATTCTCTCACCCTGTACGCCGTCGCCGCACGACGCGCTCAAGGCGTGGGCCTTGCGATTAATGCGGGTCACGATATCAACCTCCTGAACCTTCGGCCTTTGTTGACGCGAATCCCCGCTATCGCGGAGGTCTCCATCGGGCACGCGCTGATTGCGGATGCCCTTGAATTCGGCATGGCGGAGACGATCAAAAAATATCTGGCGGAATGCCGGGCTTAAATCGCGGCTCGGATTTTGAGATCGCTTTATTACCCCTTCCGCGTTCACCCGGTACAATCTCGCTGAAAAGGGGCGAGCCCGTTTTTCCGGGGAGTGCCTTCTTGTGCATGCTGACTGCGAAAAATTCCGAGACGCGCCCGTGAGGAAGCGTTTGACTCTCAGCGAGGAACGCCGAACGCTTCCTCACGGGCGCGTCTCTGAATCCCATGTAGTTTCAGCGGTTGAGCCAGCCCCGGAAAAACAGGCACGCCCCTGAAAAGCCGGGAGTATTATGGCATTTGATTTCCTGAAAAAAGCCTTCACCAAAACCGCCGACGCCGCCAAGGCTTCGGTCGATAAGCTGAAATCCGGGCTGGCTAAAACTCGCGACGTTTTCGTTGGCGGACTGCGTTCACTCCTTCGCGGACGCAAGCTCGATCAGGCACTTCTTGATGAGCTGGAACAGCGGCTCATCACGTCCGACCTCGGTGTCAAAGCCACCAGCAAAATCATGGCAGACCTGAACGCGGCGTGGAAAGACGGGAAGATTTCCTCCGGCGACGACGTGCTCGATTTTCTGAAAGCGGAGATGAAAGCGTATTGGCCGAGCGAGACGCGGCAATTGAATTTCGCACCGAGCGGGCCAACGGTCATTCTTGTCTCGGGCATCAACGGCGCGGGGAAGACGACGTCCATCGCCAAACTCGCGAGCCATTTGAAGTCCGAGGGGAAATCGGTGATGGTCGCCGCGTGCGACACATTTCGCGCGGCCGCGGTCGAGCAGCTTTCGATTTGGGCGCAGCGCATTGATGTGCAGATCGTGAAACATCAGATGGGCTCCGATCCCGCAGCGGTTGCCTTCGACGCCTGCGATGCCGCGGTCAATCGGAACATTGATGTGCTCATCGTGGACACCGCCGGCCGCTTGCACACGCAGGACAACCTGATGCGCGAGCTTTCCAAAATCCGCCGCGTGATTGAGAAACGCATCCCTGGCGATCCCCACGAGGTCCTGCTCGTCCTGGACGCCACAACCGGACAAAATGCCATCCGTCAGGCGGAGGAGTTTTTGAAAGCCGTTCACGTCACCGGAATCTTTCTGGCAAAACTCGACGGCACGGCGAAGGGCGGGATCGTGATCGCCATCCGGCATCAGCTCAATATCCCCGTCAAATTCGTCGGCATCGGCGAAACGCCCAACGATATCGAGCCCTTTAATCCTGAAGAATTCGTTGAAGCGTTGTTTGCTGAAGAAGAATCCGCCAAGCCGTCTGTCCCCGTCTGACCGGTTAAAAATTATTCTTATCAATTTGGTTAACCCACCCCCCGTTCCCCGTCGATACAAACTGTGGCCATCGACCTGCTGAACAGCTTCCACGAAAGCCCTTGTGGCTATTCTTGAATTATCAGCAACGCGTCGTGGCCTTTTTTTATTTTTGCAGAGAAAAGACGGGTTCTCACAGAGAACACGGAGGACTCAGAGGAGGAGGGGAAGCGGTTGCTTTTCTTTCTCGGTGTCCGCTGTAGTCTCTGTGAGAACCTGTTTGTCGTGGTGGGTGATTACATGCCGTCGAGGAGGAGGATGTACATGTACTTGGGGCCGTGGACGCCGGTGACGAGTTTCATTTCGATGTCGCCGGTTTTGGAGGGGCCGTTGATGACGACGATGTTGGAGGGCAACCCTCCCCCATTTTTGGCGTATTCTTGCTGAACGAAAGCCAATCCATCGATGAGGTCGGGGAGGATGCGGGAAGCGGGGAGGAGGGTGATGTGGATGGGGGTGACAAGGGTGGAGGAGCGGCCGAAGTTGGCGTGGGACCAGACGAGGAGGGAGCCGGTGTCTGCGAGGCCGGAGGGGGCGTCGGTGATGGCGACGTCGGCGGTGAAGGCGTCGGCGAAGGCGGTGGCCCGGTCTGCGGCCCAGTCGGTGGTGGTGAAGTGTTTGGCGCGGAGGTGGCCGGCGATGGGAAATTGGTTGGGGCTTGTGCCTTCGAGTTGCTGGAGGTTGAGGAGGGCTCGCTTGGCGGTGGGATGGTTGGCGAGGCAGGCGTCGAGGGTGGCGAGGAGGGCGGTGGGGTCGGGGGAGGGGAGGCGGTGGACGGTGGCTTTGTTCTCGGTCATTTTTTGCTGCCAGCGGTTGATGAGGGCGGCGCGGGAGTCGGTGGTGGTGGGGGGGACGACTTGGCGGATGAGGGATTGGTCGAGGGCTGGGGCGGGGCCGGGGGTGGGGGAGTGGTCGGTGGGGTGGTCGAGGGCTTTGCGGATGCGCGAGGAAGATGTCGCGCGTGGTGCCGGCGAGGGGTTGGCGGTTGAGGAAGGGGTTGGGGCGGTTACTGTGTTGCACCGAGGAAAGTTCCTACCAAACGATTGGAACGGCATTGGACGCGGTGATGTTTGCGTCTTTGGTAATCAAGGCGACGCGGAGACGGTGAGCGGCAATTGCGATCAACCGGTCATGCATCTCGGTGATCGCGCTGAACCGTGGGGTGTCGAGATTCAAAACATCTTCAGGCTCAATGGACATCAATTCAAAATGATCGCTGGCTTTCAGTTCGTGATACTTCGCCCTGAAATCCAGTGGCTTGGCGAGCTTGCGGTTCAAGTAATAAAGTTCGGCGAGGGCGATGGCCGGGACGAAGATGGTGCCATTGCCGGCCTCTGCGGAAGCGATGGCAGCCTCGGCAACGGGACTTAATTTCGCGCTTTTCGACAGGTACCAGAAAAGGGCGTGAGCATCGATTACGTAACTGATCATAATTCGAATTCGTCCAGTTCCTTAAGCCATTCCGACCGAATTTCTTTGAGTGCGGCATCAACGTCGAAGTCGTCCGGCACGCCCTTCCAGGAATTGGCAAGGCTTTTGGACGGCGCGGGGGGTGGTTGCGGCCAGTTGTAAAGTAAGGTGGCGGATCAGTTGTAACTGCTGATGCGGTGGGAGGCAATTGGCGAGTTGTTCCACTTCGTTGAGAGTGATCGTGGTCATGAGACACCTTTCAAAGTCTAGCAACGAGGGAGGATACGTCATTCAGCGAACTCGTTGAGTTCGGGTTTCCATTCGTCCCGAATTTCACGGATGGCCGCTTCAATATCCACATCGGGCGGGAAAGAATCTTTCCAAAGCCCTTTCAGTGAGCGTGGCGAGCGCGGTGGGGCAAAAATCAAGTTGCGGCGTAGGTGGGCGGCGAGAAGTTGCTGATCATGGAGAGAAAGTTGGTCAGCTAATCGTTGAATATTTTGAAGATCTTCAGTCACGTGATAGGGTCCTCACAAGCATTATCTCTCATTATAGCGGCGAGCCCATGAACTGTTGAGCCTTCTGAGCGGTTTTCCTTTAAGGTGGTCTCAATTGGCAGGATCTTTTTGTGTAGGACGATGGATTGGAAATTGGGGAATATCTGCTGCCGTAATGGTCTGCAGTTCAGAGGTTGTAAGTTTCCTCGCGACGGCACTCAATCGTACTGCCTGTCGGCCTAGCACGATCTCGTAAAAGTTGCGGACATCTCGGGCGTTCCCAAAGCGTTCCGTCCGTTTCTTAAATTTTTCGGCCAATATGCTCGCTATCAATTCGTCAGCAGCCTGATTGACTTCATAGCCATCGGTGCTCGCGAATCGATAAAAAATCTGGAGCAACTCGTCGGGATTGAAATCTTCAAAAGCAAGATAGCGAGTAAATCTGCTCTCGAGTCCAGGATTCATCTGAATAAAGTTCTGCATCTGAGCTGGGTATCCAGCAACTATGACGACGAGACGATCTCGCAAATCCTCCATTCGTTTTAGCAACGTGTTAATAGCCTCAGCACCGAAATCAATCGACGATTCGGATGCCAGCATGTAGGCCTCATCCACAAACAAAATTCCGTCAATCGCTTCTTGTATCCGCTCATCAGTTTTCATCGCGGTTTGGCCAATGAAACCACCTACAAGATCTGATCGGGATGTTTCGACTACGTGACCGCGTTGTAGAACGCCGTATCCACGGAAAATATCACCAAGTATGCGTGCGACTGTCGTCTTTCCAGTGCCGGGATTGCCGTAAAATACGAAATGAAGAGACTGTTTTGCTGGAGGCAAGCCTGCCATTCGCCGCATTTTTTGAATGTTGAGAACAGCGCTTAAAGTGGCAACCTCTGCCTTAACCGACGGCAGCCCGATTAACGACTCCAACTCCGTAATAGCATCATTCAGTGAATGGGTAGCGGTGGATATGTTCAAAGTCACCGAACTATCGCTTACCAATGCCGACGTTCGCGCTTCAGCGGGTTTTGCTAACGAACCTGACGATGGCCGCTTCTTAGACTTAGGAGTTCTGACCGAAAGCTTTTCTCTAATGCGCGACTCTCGTCCAAGAAATGTTTTCACCGTCGGATTTGCCTGATCGGCACCTTGGGTTAGCGCTGCCAGAACTCGACCTCGCATATCGAAATATGCATCTATCGCTTTCAAGCCGCCCCATTCTTTTTCTGCCGTAACTGCCAGATCGGCCGCTAAGGTTTGAGTTCCGAAATGCTCCGCACCAAACGGCTGACGGTCTTCTAAATATTGATTCCAGAACTGGTTTGACCGAGTCCCGGAATAACGCGTGAGGCCGGATCCGTAAACCGAGTGGGCAAAGTCGACCAAGTCTGACAATGCGGGCGACGAGCTGTACGCCGCGCCCGATTTTACCGCTGCAACACTCATTACCAACAAATCGTTGATTATCGCAATCTTTGAAAAATTCTTGTAGCCGCTTGGAGAGAGATATACCACGATATCGGCGGCCAATTGGCTGCTGGGATTTCTTGGGTCTATTGCAAGACTAATAACTTCCGCCAGTTGATCTATTCGCTGATTTAACAATTGAGGCATAGTCATCGGGGGGGCTCCAGCATGCCACAGGTTTGTCTACATGTTTCTCTTATGAGCAATCCACAATTCGCGGAAGGATTTTTTTGGGGGTTGGGGGAAGTCGCGGACGGCGGTCCAGCCTTTGGCGGGGCCGGGGAGTTTGGTGAGCCAGCCGTCTTTGGATTTTTTGAAGAGGTGGCGCATGGCGAAGCGTTGGAGTTTTTGACCGAGGAGGTAGGCGGGTTTGTTGCTGAGGCCGAGAGTCCAGAGGCGGAAGAGGAGTTTTTCGTACCAGGGGGTTTTGCCGACGAGTTTGAGGTCGCCTTTCATGGCGATGAGCATTTCGGGGATGTTGATTTTGACGGGGCAGGCTTCGTAGCAGGCGCCGCAGAGGGAGGTGGCCTGGGGGAGGTGTTCGTGGTGTTCGAGGCCGTTGAAGAGGGGGGTGATGAGGGCACCGATGGGGCCGGGGTAGATGGAGCCGTAGGTGTGTCCGCCGACTTTGCGGTAGATGGGGCAGGCGTTGAGGCAGGCGCCGCAGCGGATGCAGCGGAGGGTGTCGCGGTAGTCGGAGGCGAGGATGCGTGAGCGGCCGTTGTCCATGATGATGATGTGGAATTCTTCGGGGCCGTCGAGTTCGCCACCCCCCCCCTCCCCGTGCGACGTGGGCCGGTGATGATGTTGGAGTATTGGGTAAGGGGTTGGCCGCCGGCGGAGCGGGCGAGGAGCTTGAGGAAGACGGGGAGGTCGGCGAAGCGGGGGATGAGTTTTTCCATGCCCATCATGGCGACGTGGATGCGCAGTGCGGCAGGTGCACATGCGGGCGTTGCCTTCGTTGGTGCAGAGGCAGATGGAGCCGGTGTCGGCACAGGCGAAGTTGACGCCGGAGACACCCATGTCGGCCTGGGCGAAGCGGTTGCGGAGGTAGACGCGGGCCATCTCGGCGAGCTGCTGAGGGTCTTCGGTGAAGGGGACGTTGAAGAATTTGGCGAAGATTTCGCCGATCTGTTTGGCTGCATGTGGACGATGGGGTAGACGAGGTGGGAGGGGTGGTCGCCGGCGATTTGGACGATGAGTTCGCCGAGGTCGGTTTCGACGGCCTCGATGCCAGCGGCGGTGAGGGCTTGATTGAGTTCGGTTTCCTCGGAGACCATCGACTTGGATTTGACGACGAGCTTCGAGTTCGTTCGCCGGGCGATGTCGATGACGAGCTGATTGGCTTCTTCGGCGTTGGAGGCGAAGTGGACGTGGCCTCCGGCTTTTTCGACATTGTCGGCGAACTGTTCGAGGTAGAAATCGAGGTGGTCGAGGCAGTGGGCCTTGATGTTGCCGGCGAGGGAGCGGAGGGCGTCAGGGGCGGGGAGGTCAGCGGCGAGGACGTTGCGGCGGTCGTACCACTTTTTGACGATGGAGTTTTCGTGGGCGTCGTGGAGGAGTTCATCGAGGGCGGCGTCGTGCGCGTGGGCTTTGAAGTCGGGGTTGAACATGGGGAGGGCCGCGCCGCGGACGGATTTGTGCGGGGGATGCTGAAGGTTGGCATCGGAGAGGAGGCTGGGACTGGGAGAATCGTGCGCTGGGGGGGTGGGGGCGGCAACGTCGGATTCGGTGATGCTCACGCGGGCACCTGTGGCAATTGATCGGCAGGGCGAGCGTTTTTTTGATCGATGGCGGCGGCGAGAAGTTCCGCGATGTGGGTGGTGCGGAAGCGGCCGCCCATGCGGTGGCAGGCACCGGCGATGTTCATGGCGCATCCGGCGTCATTCACGATCATCACTTCCGCGCCGGTGTTATTTCCGCAGGCGACCTTGTCGCGCACGATGGCGCCGGAGATGTCAGAATATTTGACGGCAAAAGTTCCGCCGAAGCCGCAGCATTGATCGTATTTTTCCAGCGGAATCAGTTGTGCGTTGCCGAGCTTTTTGACCATGTCAGTGCAGGGGGATTCGGTCATGTGCAGGCCGCGCGTGTGGCAGGTGAAGTGGTACGTGATGGCGGTCGGTTGGGGCAACGCGAGGCCGGCCACATCTGCCTTCAAGACTTTCGTTAAAAACTCCACCAGTTCATAAGTTTTCGCGACAAACTCCAGGGCCTCGTCTTCCCATTTTTTATCATCTTTGAACAGCAGGGGATAATGCTCGCGAACCATCGCGCAGCAAGAGCCGGAGGGAGTGACGACATATTCGCTGTTTTTGAAGACGCGGATCATGCGTTCCGCCAGCGTCCGCGCTTCCTGCGGATAACCGTTATTGAACTGCGGTTGGCCGCAGCAGGTTTGATCTTCCGGAAAATCGACCGTGCAGCCGAAATGCTCGAGCACTTTCACCGAGGCCATCCCCACCTGCGGAGAAAAAAGATCGCCCAGACACGTAATAAATAGACTGACGTTCATCCCCCGATTGTACGAAGGGGGCACGGTGCGGACAAATTCATTGACGGAAATGAATCGCGTGGTAGCGTGTGGCTGTGACGAGAGGCGATAAAACCCACCATTGGCGTTTCATACGGCAGAATCCACTGGTGCCGGCGGGGGTCCTATTGTTGCTGGGCGTGGCGGCGGGACAGTGGATCACCATGACCCACACCGTCAGCCTTTGCCTGGCGGTGGCGAGTGGCATCGCATGGCTCGCGGCGGAAATAATAGACTCGAATGCCAAGCTAAAACTTTCAACGCATATCGCGACTGCAACCTTGGCGTTCTCGATTTTCTTCGCCGGCATTACGGTGTGGAAATGCAATCAGAATTATGGTGAACGCGGCCATCTGATGCGATTCGCTGTGGGAGGGGGCGAGCTGCCTGTGTCAGTGCGGGCACGGGTGATCGTTGCGCCCGGCGATGCAGGTGGCCAACATGCGAGCCTCTATTGGACAGCGGAGGCGACGGAGATTCTCGCCGAACAAGGCTGGATTCCGGCGGCGGGGCTCGCGCAGGTGAAATGGCGAGGAAATGCTTCTTCACCTGCGCTTCATCGCGGCGATGCAATTGAGTTGTATGGATGGATGCAGCGTCCTCCGCGGGCCGTGAACCCCGGCGGGCTTGATCTGCGGCAGCGTCTCGCGGCAGATCGAATATTTACGGAGATTCGTGTTCCGCGAGCCAATGGCATCGTTCGGCTGGCGGAGGCCGGTCTTGCGGCACCCCATTGGCTCACAGGGCTGCGATTGATGCTGCGGGGGAAATTGTTGGAGCACACGACGCGCGTCGATGTCGATGCGGCTAACACGATGGTGGCGCTGGTGCTTGGATATCGCGATCCGTCGATGGAGGATATTTCCCGTGCGTTCGCCGACGCGGGTGTGGCGCATCTGCTGGCGATCTCGGGCTCGCACATCGTGTTTTTCGCCGGCGTGGTGTGGGTGTTGTTGCGGCTCGTGCCAATGCGTCCGCGGTGGCGGGAACCTCTTGCCACGGGAATTGTGTTTGCGTATGTGCTCGCGACGCCATGCGGGCCGCCGGTGATGCGAGCGGCGGTGGGTGTGGGAATGGTGCTTATTTCGCGCATGCTGGGGCGGCCTCGCGCTTACATGAATATGCTTGCCGCCGCCGCGATGGTGATCGTGCTGATGCGTCCAACCGATTGTCTTGATGCGGGATTTCAGCTCACGTTTGTTTGCACGGCGGGGCTGCTGCTGCTTGCGGCACGGCTCCGCGCGGCACTGTTTGATCCTTACCTGAAACGTCAGGAACTGCTCGCAAACCTCGCCGCGACGCGCTCAAGCCGCCTGCGGTTGCGTGCGTTGAAAATGATTTGCGTCCTCGTCACCGCGAATATGATCGGCACCGTGACCGCTGCGCCGCTCGTCATGTTCCACTTCAATCAAATCAACTTTTACGGAATCGTCACCGGCCTGATCGCGTTTCCGCTCGTCGCCTTCACGATGGTTGTGTCGTTGATGCAACTTGCGCTCGAATGGGTTTCCGCTTCTGCCGCCACAGTTTTCGCGCCGGTGTCCACGGCCGTCGCACGCGCGACGATATGGCTTATTGAGCATCTCGCCGCGCTGCCCGGCGCTGCCGTCGGCGTTCGGAGTCCGTCTGCGTGGCTCGCCGCGCTGATGTTCATGCCCATTATCGTTTGGGCGATGCGGCGGTGGCTCGGGCTGGGACGTGCGGCAATCGTCAATATCGGTGTCGGGGCTTTGGCAACTGTTATTGCATGGTATGCCGTCACCGCCCCGGTAGGGGGGATGCGTTTGCAATTGCTCAGCGTCGGGCAAGGCAGCAGCATCGTGCTCACCACCCCGCGCGGCGAAACCTGGATGCTCAATGCCGGTTCGCGCGATTTGCCCAACGCCATGGTCAGTGCCATCGCCCCAACCCTCCGCAAGGCGGGCGTTCGCCAACTCGACGGACTTCTGCTGACAAGCCTCGACGCTGTGCATGCAAGCGTCTCGGCGGACGTGATCGAGAGATACCACCCGCGCGTCGCAATTATCCCATCGCAACAAAACGCCAACGGCTGGACCCTCGCCGCGGACAAACTCGAAACCGCCGCCACCGCATCGCACCTGCCCCTCGAGTCGCTCCGCGATGGCGATCATCTTCACTGGGGCGATGGCAGCGCTCGAGTGCTTTGGCCACCAACCAATGGAAGCGCTGCATCCCCCACCGTCGTCATGCTCGAATTCGCCAATCGTCGAGTGTTGCTTCTCGATGCCGCGAGCATTCAAGCACTCTCAATATTGCCGTTAAATCACGTCGATTTGCATTGTGACGTGGTCGTTCTGCTCAGTCCCGAGCGTGGCCGCGCGGATGAACCATTGCGCCGGCTCCTCGCCGATACCACTGCGGAAACGCTCATCTGGTGCGGCCGAACCGCCTGGGCGCCCACGTGGAGCAGCCCGACAATTTCAACACCGCCGACGGAAGCATCACGATCCAAATTACAAAAGACGCCCCCCTCCGCGTCACCCCCATCCATCAGGAAACCTCAAACGGTTCCTGATCGCATCGCGCCACATCCCAAACCACCAAATCCACTTTCATCATCCCATTAAAACAATCCACCTTCGGCTCCACGACCAAATTCAAATCCACCCCCACCGGCAATTGCGGCTCCAGCGCCCCCATCTTGAACGCAATGCCGCGCGCCACCTGCCCCTCGCCCAAACGTCAACTGCAAATGCGCTCCCGTCGCCCCCACACGTCGCGGCGGCGCAACCAGCCGCATCCCCTCCATCAGAAACCGCGGACGCGGATTCCCCCGCCCGAACGGCTCCAACTTTTCCATCACCGCAATAATCTCGGGACGACACTCCGATAGATCCAGCGTCCCCTCCACCCTCATCTTTGGAATTAATAGCTCCTCATCCAGTCGCTCCGACGCAAAAGATTCAGCCGCTCCCGAAACGCATCAAGATTCGTGTGAAGCAATTTCACGCCGCCTGCCATCGCATGACCGCCGCCGGCGATCAATAAATCCCGCACATGCTCAATCGCGTGATGCAACTCAAAGCCCGGAATCGAACGCGCCGAGCCGTGATAGCCGGCCTCATCCTTCGCCAGAACAAACGTGGGCCGATGGAAAGCATCCACCAGCCGCGACGCGACAATTCCAACCACGCCCGCATGAAACGACTCATGTGTCACCACGATCACATGCGGAAGTTCCACGACGGCCTGCACCTCAGCGCTCTCGGCTTCTTCCGCTGTCTCTGGCCGCACCTGCGCCGTCGCAATGTCGACCATCTTTCGTTCCGTCGCCTGCCGTTGGCGATTTTGCGTTTCGAGATAGGTTGCAATTTCCTCCGCCCGCTCGCCGCTCGCGGTGGTGAGCAGCTCCACCGCTTCGCGCGCATGTCCCATCCGACCCGCCGCGTTCAACCGGGGCGCCAACGTAAATCCCACCGCCACGCAATCCAGCTTCTTCTCCGCCGCCCCGCCTGTCTCTCCGCTCCCATACCCCGCCGCATGAATCAACGCCCGCAACCCCGGAATCTTTGTCCGCAACAATTGCCCCAACCCATACTTCACAATAATTCGATTCTCCCCCGTCAACGGCACCACATCCGCGACCGTCCCCAACGCCGCCAATGCTGTAAAATCCATCAATAATTGCTTGTAAACATCATTCACCCGCTCCGCCCCGCAAATCTTCTGCGCCACCGCCCACGCCAACTTAAACGCCACCCCCGCCCCACAAAGATCCGGATTCGGATAAGCCGCCACCCTACCAGTTTCCGTCAACCGCGGATGCACAATCGCATTCGCCGCCGGCAACTCCACCCCGAACTCATGATGATCCGAAACCACCACATCCACCCCGCGCCCGCGCCAGCGCGATAGGCTCCACCGCCGAACACCCGCAATCAATCGTCACCAATAGCTTCGTCCCCGAATCAATTAACTTCCCCACCGCCTCCACATTCAATCCATACCCCTCGTCCACCCGATGAGGAATGTAATACTCTACGTCTGCACCGGCGGTCTTCAGCGTGTGCCACAACATTGCCGTTCCGGTGATGCCGTCCACATCATAATCACCATACAATGTGATCTTCTCTCGCTCCCGGACCGCCCGCGCAATCCGCTCCGCCCCCGCCTCCATGTTCGGCAGCAACCATGGCGAATGCAGGTCCTTAAATTTCGGCTCTAAAAACTGCTCCGCCCCCGCCGCCGTCACAATACCGCGGTTCACCAGCAACCGCGCCACGACCGCCGGAACACGCACCTCATTCGCAAGCCGCGCCACCACCCCTTCGTCCACTTCCGGAACAACCCACTTCTTGCGGCGATACGATGTGGCAGATGTACAGATCATCCCTGACCTCTTTTCGCCATTCATTGTACCCTGACGCGCCCACGTTCAGAAATCAGAACTCGTCTCCCACTTTTAGACAAGCTTAGAAGAAAACTCGGCTCTCTTCAGCATAAAGGCAGCGCTGTTTTTAAACCACCAAGGCACCAAGAAGTTGCCATTGTCGCACGAAAATTAAAATATAGCTCACCAACCGTAGCTCTCGCGGTCCGACAAACACTCCCCTCACGCCAGCTTCTGCAACCTCTTGAAATCGACCTTTAACACTGCTGCGATCTTCGTCGCCGCCTTCACATACTTCGCACAACATTCCTGCCCTGAAATCCGATACCCGTGATACCCGCCCGCATTGTCATCCTGATACACGTACAGCTTGTTATTCTTCACCCCCACAAATTGCCGCTTCCCCGGCTCCTCAAAACACCGCGACCCATCGTTCAAAAGCGCCTGCGCCTCCGCATCCGAAAGATCCATCGGCGACCCCTTCACGCCACGCGCCCCACCCGCCCCGCCGTGCTTTGAATGAGGGACATAGATGCGCATCAGATCCTCCTTGAAGACCAAGCCTCGCGTCGATCGTCACGGGAAAATCCCGCGAGCGACGTACGCCTTCACGATATAATCAATCGCCACCACATACGCCGCGATTCGCATGTCCACGCCGTATTGATGCGCCGCCAGCCGCACCCGCCGCGCGGCGTTTACGATGGTCTGCTTCAACTCCGCATCCACTCGAGGCAACTCCCACCGCACGCCCGCCTTGTTCTGCACCCACTCCAGATAGCTCACCGTCACGCCGCCCGCATTGCATAAAATTGCGGGCAACAGCGCGATCCCGCGCTTCTCCAAAATCGCATCCGCCTCCGGAGTGCAAGGTCCATTGCCGCCCTCCGCCACCACCTTGCAGTTCAGCCACCCCGCCACATCCTTATCCACCATGCGCTCCATCGCGGCGGGAATAAACAGATCGACCGAAGCGCGATAAAACTCTTCACGCGAGATGCCCTGCACTTCTGCCTTCCCCTCCTGATACCCTTTGATCGATCCATGTCCCTTCACCCACTCCGCCAACTCCACCGCATCGATCGCCCCATCGCCGCTCGCCGCCATCGCCCCGCCATGATCCATCACGCCCACCAGCTTTGCCCCCAACCCCTGCAAGATCACCGCCACGTTCGACCCCACATTCCCATACCCCAGCACGCTAAAGCGCATCCCCTCGACGGTGATCAAAAACTCCGGCAGCAATTCCTGCAGCACATACACGATCCCCTGTCCTGTCGCCTTCTCTCGTCCTTCGCTCCCCCCGCACGCAATCGACTTCCCCGTCACGACGTGCCGCAGGTTCTGCCGCGCAACGCCCTCGTGCGTGTTCAAGTAAGTATCCATCATCCAATCCATGATCTGCGAATTCGTCCCGACATCCGGTGCGGGAATATCATTCTCCGGCCCAATCGTGTCCCCCAGCGCCGCCGTAAAACGCCGCGTCAACCGCATCAATTCACTATTCGACAGCCCCCGCGAATCCACCTTCACCCCGCCCTTCGCCCCGCCATACGGCAGCCGCATCAACCCGCACTTCATCGTCATCCACAGGCTCAACGCCTTTCCATCATCCAGCGACATCTCCGGATGAAACCGAATTCCCCCCTTGTATGGCCCAAGAATATTGTTGTGCTGAATCCGGTACCCTTTGAACAACTTGTAATGCCCATCATCCATTTGCACCGGAAAATTGACGATCAGCTCCGTCTTCGGCTGCCCCAGAATCGCCTTCACATACGGCGGCGCGGCCAACACGTCGCACGCCCGATTCACCGACTCCACCGCCATCGCAAACAGCGAATCCGGGTCCTTGGGCTCCATCCCCTCCGCCGCCGGCAGATCCATCGCATGTGTCTGAAGAACCATGAATCACCTCAAAAATGCCCCCCCAAGAAAAGCCCGCCGTCCGCGACGGCGCGGGCAACTGTGCATGCCTCAGCATCCTAACCGATCCTTATACGACCAAACCCACCCGCCTTCCTCCACATGATCCAAAATATATTGATACGCATTTCGAGCATGCGCTTCATTTTTAATCGGCTTCACCCCACCCTCCCCTTCCCAAATCGGTCGGCGTCGATTCATCCCATCAATCACTGGTGCAAAGCAAAATGTCACATGCCTCTTCACGATTCCCAGCATTCTCTTCACTTCGCCGTCCCTGCATTGAATCAAGGCGTGAAAATTTTTCTCACAGACGGCAAGTGACAGCAGCGGCGTCCGAAGCTCGGTGAATCTTTCCACCAGCAATCGCCCAATTGTCTCCCGGTGCTTTTCGTCAAAAGCATATGGCTCGTGCCGCATAAGTTTCTTCGCATACTCGTGGCGTTTCTTTGCAAACACCGACGGCATCGGCGGCCGCTTATAGTCCCCCTCCACATGCTCGTGATGATCCCGTTCCCGCCACCCACGCGGGTCGCCCGGGAGCCACGTTCCATAGGTGCTTACCGTGCAGTGATACCAGTCTCGCCATGCTTTATGCATCGCAGGCTCCTCACACTCCCGTCTGTCCGCGCCGTCGCGGACGGCGGGCTTTACCACTGATCGCGTGCCGTGATCACCCGCGCAACGCTTTCACCACCGCTGCGTCGCGCTTTGACAAATCAGGATACGCGGAATCGTTGCCGACATCCGGCCTTCGTTTCCACGACCGCGCGCACGATGGATACTTCTCCCGCGTGTCGTTGATCTTGATATCCCACATTTCGCCGTGCTCGATCCGATGAAACCCGACGCCCAATGCATCCTCAATCTCCGGCCCATACTCCGCGATGTGTGCCGACACCTCATCCTTCACCGACGGCACCACGATCACCGCCTCCGCATCCAGCGCATTGCCCAACCCCACGGACTTCTTCAACTCATCCAACTGCTTATTCCCTTTCTCCACCAGCGGCATCAACACTTCCCAATGCTTCGCGCTCCCTCCCGCCTTTTCTGAAATCGCCGATTTCAAATCCTCAAATTCCCGCAAATGCACACTCCGCGCCAACCCCTCACATCCCGGCAATGCCCGCACCGCTGCCCATGCCTCCTCGCTCGTAAACACCATCACCGGCGCCACCAATTCCACCAGCCTCACCAGCGCCGATAACAGACCGTCTGCGACGCCCGTCGCTTCCGCGACGTGGGCAACTCGCAATACAACCTGTCCTTGATCGCCTTGGCATACATCGAGCTGATTTCCACATTGCAAAACTCATACACCTGCTTAAATACATTATGAAACTCATACCGGTCATAAGCCGCATGAACCTCGCTCGCCCATGCATCCACTTTCCCCTGCATCCATCGATCAATGGAATATTCGCCCGCCTCGACAACATCCGCTGCCGGATTAAAATCATACAAATTCCCCAGCAGATACCGGATCGTATTCCGCACCTTCCGATACGCCTCCCCCGTCTTTGCCAGCAAGTTTGGCCCGCACGGAATATCATTCTGATAATCCACCGAGCAAACCCACAACCGCAAAACATCCGCCCCATACTGCTTCAACGCCGCATCCACTTTGATGTCGTTCCCCTCGGACTTCGACATCTTCCGACCCTTCTCATCCACCACGAAGCCGTGCGTCAGCACTTCCTCAAACGGCGGCTTGTCCTTATACCCGCTCGCCTCCAGCAACGACGATTGAAACCACCCGCGATGTTGATCGCTCCCCTCAAGGTACATCTTCGCCGGATAGCCCAACTCCGGATGCGTGCATTCCAGCACCGCATGATGCGAAGCCCCCGACTCAAACCACACATCCAGAATATCCATCCCCTTCTCCAGAGTGGAAACATCCACATCCTCCGGAAACCCCAACGCGCCAGCCCCGCCGCCACTCCGTCGACGCCCGTCGCCTCAGGCGACGTGGGCACCGCTCCTCCAACACCGGCCCCCAACCCCAAAATCTCCGCCGCGGAATCCGTGTACCAACTATCCGCCCCATGCGCCGAAAATATTCCGCCACGCGCCGCACACTCGCCTCCGTCAACAAACACCTCCCGCGCCCATCAAAAAACGCCGGGATCGGCACGCCCCAACTCCGCTGCCGCGAGATGCACCAATCCGGGCGAGTATCCAGCATCCCATCGATTCGATTCTTTCCCCAGGCCGGGATCCATTTCACGTCATTGACAAATTGCTTCGCGGTTTTCCAGAGATTGCTGCCTGTCTTGTTAGAAATTGGACGATCATTGCCTTGTTCCTCTAAATATTTATCAGCTGCGTGTGCTGTGGGGGCGAGAGCAATATCGCCCTTTTCGAATCCTTTTCGAATCCCTTCACTGTAGTTCGCACTCCCTTCCCCACTCGCCTTCACAAACCACTGCTCCGTCGCCCGAAAGATCACCGGCTTCTTGCACCGCCAGCAATGCGGATACTCATGATCAAACTCCTGCGCATGAAACAGCGTCCCCAACTCCTTCAACTTCTCCACCACCAACCCATTCGCCTCCCAGATCAACTTCCCACGCAAAAACTCCGGCACGGTCTCGTCATACCGCCCATCCGCCAACACCGGATTATAAACCTCCAACCCATACTTCATCCCCGTCTGATAGTCCTCCTTGCCGTGGCCCGGCGCAGTGTGCACCAACCCCGTCCCATCTTCCAGAGTCACGTAATCCGCGAGAACGACCGGCTGAAGGCGGGAGTGATCGAGCGGGTGGCGATATTGGACTTTCGTTGCCCACAAGTACCGGCCTTCGACTGCCTCACTGACTTCGTATCGCGTTACTCCACGTGCTTTCATCACACGTTCAACAAGATTCTTTGCCATGACGATCAGTTCGTTCTCGTCGAGCTTCGATGGGTCATTGTCGCCGATACGAACACAAACGTATTCATGGTCGGGATGCACAGCGACGGCACGGTTCGCTGGAATCGTCCAGGGAGTCGTTGTCCAGATCATGAGATAAGGATGTTTAAAATAGGGAATCGTGCCTCCGCCAGATCCCGTCTTGATGGCAGCGATGTACCCCTTCCAGCACCTGTGAAATTGTTGAGGGAGTTGACCGTGGACTTCAAATTTTACATAAACCGACACATCCCGCTTCCCCGCATACTCCAACTCCGCCTCCGCCAACGCCGTCCGATCATTCACGCACCAATGCACCGGCTTCTTCTGCCGATACACCAAATCTCCCTTCACCAACTCCGCCAGCACATCCAGAATACCCCCCTCATACTGCGGATCCAGCGTCAAATACGGCCGCTCGAACTCCCCCAGAATCCCCAACCGCTGAAACGATTCCCCCTGCAACTTCACATACTTCAGCGCATACTCCGCGCACTTCTTCCGCAACTCCCCCTTGCTCAACTCCCGAAACTTCGGCCCCAACTCCTTCTGAATCGCCGACTCGATCGGCAACCCATGACAATCCCACCCCGGCACGTACGGCGAATCAAACCCCTCCATCGTCCGAAACTTCACCACAATATCCTTCAGCACCTTGTTGATCAGATGCCCCATATGAATGTCGCCATTCGCATACGGCGGCCCGTCATGCAAAACCCACTTCCCCTTCGCCGACCCCTTCCTCGCCGCCCGAATCTTTCCATACAACCCCTCCGCCTTCCACCCCGCCAGCATCGCCGGCTCGCGCTGCGTCAGATTCGCCTTCATCTCAAACGCCGTCTTGGGCAAGTTCAACGTGTCTTTGTAATTGTTCGCCGTGCTTTCGCTCATCAGATTCACCGTTCCGCTGGAAACAATGTTTAGCCCCGGCCCTTGGGCCGGGGACGCATCAAACGCATCAAATTGTAAAGGGAAAAATCAAACCGGGCGAAGCAGGCGATGGCCCACTCAGCCCCGCGTAATGGGGATGGGCACGCAAACCCATATGAAACTGCCAGTCGCTCGATTCATGCCCCGAGTATATCGCCAAACCGTTCCCCCCGTAAACAATCACAAAACGAAAAACTAGGCACTCCAATTGCAGTTGATTCCCACGCCGACATCGCTCCGGCGGAAACCCGCGGCTTCTTCGTTCGCGTACGGATATCGAAACGTCAAAAAGCCCCGGGCTTCCGCCCGGAGCTACACCTGCTATTGAGACACTACCATGACTCGCCGTTTTAACCCGCTCGCCTTGTTGTCCTTCTTCCCGCGCTTGTCGCCTGCTCCACAAAATCCGCACCTTATCGCATTGCCGACCCTATCTCCGTCTCAGACCCCCAGTTCACCCGCGTTACCGGAAACCTTTTCAACTCCCCTCTCATCACCGGCAACAAAATAGACTCTCTCCTCAACGGCGACCAAATCTTTCCGGCCATGCTCGACGCCATCCACTCCGCCAAAAAAACCATCACCCTCGAAACCTACATCTACTGGTCCGGCAATATCGGTGCCCAATTCACCTCCGCGCTCGTCGAACGCGCCCAGCATGGCGTCCATGTCCACGTCATGATCGACTCCTACGGCAGCGCCAAAATCGACCGCGCCTACGTCACCGAACTTAAAGCCGCCGGCGCGGAAGTCTATCAATATCACCCCTTCCACTTCTACAACATCGCCTCCTTCCGACAAATTGACCATCGCACGCATCGCAAAATTCTCGTCGTCGACGGCACCATCGGCTTCATCGGCGGCGTGGGCATCGCGGACGAATGGACCGGGAACGCCGCCGATCCCCAGCACTGGCGCGACAATCACTACCGCGTCCGCGGCCCCGTCGTCGCCAACCTTCAGGCTGCCTTCATGGAAAACTGGATCCAAACCACCGGCGAAGTCCTCGATGGCGACGCCTACTTCCCTCCCCTGCACGACGTCGGCAACCAAACCGCCCAGGTCTTCAAAAGCTCCTTCCAAAGCGGAAGCGACAGCATGCAGCTACTCTTCCTCCTCTCCATCGCCGCCGCTCGCAAGTCCGTTCAGATGGAAAGCGCCTACTTCGTTCCCGACAAACTCACCTGCCAATACCTCATCGCCGCCGCCAGACGCGGCGTGAAGGTCGAGATCATCGTTCCGGGCCGGCATATCGACCAGCAAATCGTCCGCGTCGCCTCTCGAGCCCGCTGGGGCGGCCTCCTCAACGCCGGCATCAAAATTTACGAGTACCAGGGCACCATGTTCCACTGCAAACAGATGATCGTTGATAACACTTGGGTTTCCATCGGCTCCGCCAACCTCGACAACCGCTCCTTCCGCCTCAATGACGAAGCGAACCTCAACGTCATCGACGGCGATTTCGCGCGAGCAGCAGCAAATTTTTTCAACCGACAAATCCCGCGAAAGAAATCACCTACGATTTGTGGAAACATCGAGGCCCCTTCGAGGCACTCCTCGACCAGTTCTTTAGCACCGCAGGCTATGAAATGTAAACAGACCGCAGCGCTTCAGCCTTCCCCAAACAATCCCGTGCCGATGCGCACCATCGTCGCTCCCTCCTCGATTGCTACCTGGTAATCCCCGCTCATCCCCATGCTCAAATGCTGCAAACGATCCGCCCCGATCTTCCGAAACTTCAGTTCCTCGAAAATCTCCCGCAGCCGCACGAACACGGGACGCGCATCCTCCGGATTCTCCAAATGCGGAGCCATGCACATCAGCCCGACCAGATGCACATTGTCCATCGTGTCGATCTGTTCCGCCAAATGTATCGACGCCCCAACCGCCACTCCGAATTTTGAATTCTCACCGGCCACGTTCACTTCCAGGAATACCGGCATGATCTTCTTCAGCCGCTCCGACTCATCCTGCACCTCCTCCGCCAGCCGCAACGAATCCACGCTCTGAATCGACGCGCACAACGGCATCACCGGCCGCACCTTGTTCCGCTGCAAATGCCCAATCATGTGCCAATGTATTTCCGACGCCGCCGGCAGCTTCTTATCCGTCCGCCCCTGCTGCGCAAAAGCCACTCCTCCACCTGCCCCGCCCGCTGCTGCAATTGCTGCACGCGGCTCTCCGCAAGCTCCCGATGCCCCAGCTCAATCAACTGCTTAATCTGTTCCGGCGACCCATTCTTCGTCACCGCGACCAGCGTGATCCCCTTTGGATCGCGCCGTGCTTTCGCTGCCGCCGTCGAGATGCCATCCATGATCGTCTTGTAGCGGTCGTGCAGATTCATAGTTCCTCTTCCTCCCACCCAACCCCGCCGTATTATGCCCCACCCCCAAAAGCATTCAAGCGAAAAGGCAAGCCGGATCGCTCGTGATGCGTGGCGGCGATGCGTGAATCGATGAGCGCGTCAATAGCGTTTGGCGAGATCTCGTTCGCGTTGCCGGGCCGTGGCTTGCCGCAGGGCGCGTTTTTCCCCCACGTGAGCGAGTGCAATCCTTTCTCCTTCACCTTTGCCAGAATCGCATCAATGCGCACCTGCTCCGCCTGCTCAAGACGGGCACGTTTTCTGGCGGCGCTCACAAAACGCTTATTGGATTGCTTGCGACGCGGCGACGGAGAATTCATGTAATCGTACGATATTTCCTCGTCCATCACGCCCGGACCCGCGGCAACCAATGCGCGGCGGCGAGCGAAACAGTCCGCAAAAATCAGCGCCCAAATGACCATGCCCATAAAGTTTGTGCCGAACAGGGACAGCGCGATGAACGGAACCGCGAGAATCATTCCCGCGAGGCAGGTGATGAGCGTTGACCTCCAGATGCCCAACTTGGGCCAGAGAATTGATTGCCAAATATATCCGCCGTCGAACCAGTACGCGGGGAACAGGTTGATGACGGAAATAGCGGCACACGTGATGACGATAAGCCGCAAGGGAGTGAGCGAGCACAATGAACGGCACCGCGCCAACCGTCAGGACGGAAACCCCGAGAGGCATAAATGGGTCAGGAGTAATGGCATAGAGAATGGAAGTGCCCGGAATCAGGCGGAGGGCAACATAGCTGAATATGCCGAGCGCAACGCTAAATAGAATACCTCCGAAGTTGGCGAGGAACGTCGCTTTTGCTGTCCGCGGGACGGAGGGCGGAATCATGCCACCGAGGGGCCACACGAGCCAATCCGCATGGTCGCCGCCCATGCGTCGCGCGAAGACGCGGTGGCCAAGCTCATGAAACAGGATCGCCCCGAGCATGATCGCCATATCCAGTGGAATGTAATAGAGCGGCGCTTTGGAACGAACGATGTCGATCACCTGGAACAGAGCCAGGAGAAGGAACCAGAAATGGACACGGATGGAGAGATCTCTTGATCGATAGAGTGGAAGCGACCATTGAAGGAGCGATGCAGGGTTGGCGAAATACGATCCGATTTCACCAGAGCCGGAATTATAATCTCGATCGCGCCAACTCATGGGGCACTCATACTGGGGTAAGCGGTTACGGTCGTCATCATAATATTATGCGTTTTTTTCAGGCACGTTGGTGGACGAGAAGTATTTTAACAAGGTCGCGATGGTTTTCGCATCGACGATCCCATTTTCTCGAATCAGCCGCAAAATCTCGCTTTGGGTAAACAGTTCCGTTTCGATTTGCTCGTTATCTTCCAATTTCTGGGGACCGGGCGTCAGGCCCTTGGCGACGAATGCGAACATTTTCTCGGTGAGAATGCCCGGCGAGGTATAAAACCATCCGAACGGGATCATCTCGCGGGCGGTATAACCCGTTTCTTCCGTGAGTTCGCGGGCGGCACAATGGGCGGGGTCTTCGGTGGCGTCGCCGGGGTGGCTGTCGGCGGTGGGAACGGCGTATTCGAGAGTGCCGGCGGGGAGTTCAAGAAGGGTTTCGTTCACCGTGTGCCGCCGATTGCGGATGAGGACAAAGCGGCCATCGTCGAGGACGGGAAGGATGATGACGGCACCGGGGTGGAGGCAGACTTCGCGCGTGGACGACTTGCCGGTGTTGGTCGTGACGGTCCGAAGAACCAGATCGACGCGGGTGCCGTGGTAAAGGAGTTGGTCGGTGGGGAGGCGGCGAAAAGTGGGCATGCAGGGCTCGATAAAAGTAAAAGTTAAAAAGAATAAAAGCGTCAGGGGCAACGGTGGACCCTTGGGAGGATGATAGGGGGGGTGACGCGGCCGGGCGAGGGGGATTGGGCCGGCGTCGCGCCGGATTGGGAAAAAAGTACGAAAGTCGGCTTCCGGGGCGTCCGATAGCTTGGATGTCAGGACCGATATTGAAGCGCTCATGCCGACCTGTTTTTGGCCGATTTGCGCTTTGAAGCATTCACGGAGGCTTTGCGATGCAGACGGTTGCAACAAGTGGTACGGTGGCGGACGCAATTGAACAGACGTTGGAATGGCTCGATCATCAGGGCTGCGGCGCGACCGATGCCGAACGCCGGAACACGCGCCGGAGCCGCTATCGCGTGCGGCGCGCGAATTTTATACATGCCGGCCGGATCGGATCGGGCGACCGGTTTTGACGTGACTACCCGCAATTTATCCCGCACCGGACTGTCCTTCGTTCACAAAATTTTGATCTATCCCCGCCAGCAGGTCGAAGTGCGCCTGCCGCTCCCCGATCACAGCGTCCGGCATCTCCGCGGCAAAGTCGTCCGCGTCCGCCCGGCGGGGATCGGGCTGTATGAAATCGGCGTGGAGTTTACCGAAATGGAAGTGGCGGTGGCGTGACGGGAATCCCTAAATCCTGACCCCTACCCCCCCCCCCCCCAGCCCCTAAGAGTGCGAGATGAGCGAATACCAGATCAATCACCGACGTGGATTCACCGCCATTGAAGCGCTGATTGCCGCGGCGATACTGGCGTTTCTCACGGCGGCCGTCAGCGGCGCCCTGATGGCCGGGCGCCAGCAGTCAAAATTCGCCCGCGACACCGTGTACGCCTCCATGCTCGCGCGCGCTGCTCGACGAAGTGATGCGGCTGCCCACGGCGGACCCCCAGGGCCACACGACCATGGGGCCTGACAGCGGAGAAGTGCGGATTCCAGTGTTCGGGTCCGGGCAGACTCAGTTTAATTGCGTGAAAGATTATCACGGCTATACCGACGGCCCGGGCAACGTGGCCGATGCGCAAGGCACCATGCATCCCCTGACGCAATTGGCGTTGAGTGCGGATGCCGCCGTGGCTTATCCACCGGTCTGCCAGCCGTTCGTGAGAACCGTCACGGTGACGCCGGTGAAGTATACGCCGACCGGATGGAACCAAACCGTCACCGGGTTGCTGGTGACGGTGACGGTATCCCGTGATGGCGCGTTGATGATTACGTTGCAGCGAGTGGCCTGTTATTAAGTGAGTTGGAATGCTGCTGAGCGGCACAAGATGCAAAGCGAGCCGGACGCGCCGAGCGCGGGGCTTCACGCTGTTTGAAATTACCCTCGTGGTGCTCATTATCGGGATTGCTGCGGGGATGTTTATGGCGGGGACGGGCGGGGATCTTACATTCGGCCCGATTGAAGTCGGCCGCAAATATTCTCGCGAACGATATTGAATCTTGTCAGGGCGATTGTATCAATCAGCCTTCGACGCCACGGAAAATCGTCTTTAATACCACCGCGAATACCTACTCCATCGTCGATGCCGGCACAGGCACCCCAGTCCCGCATCCGGCGGACGGGCAGCCGTTCGTGAACGATTTCGCCACCGGACGAAATGCGCAACTCACCGGGGTCAGCGTGACTTCCGTATCGATGGGCGGGGCGGCGATGACCGTGCTGCAATTCGATGCCTACGGACACCCGTTGATTACATCTGACATGACCATCACTCTGCATTACAACGGATCATCCATGGGGGTGATGGTAAAGGCCGGCACGGGCGATGTGACGATTACCAATGCAGTGCCGGTGGGCGGATAACGCGACGGGAAAAAGGACGAAGCGCGTCATTCCGATGATGCCAGCGTCAATAAGGGACGACCTCCGAGCGCGGCATAGGTGGCGACGATAAGGATGATCAGCGTGGCCGCTATCGCGGATACCGCGTCTCGCTGTATACCAGACCGTAAAATCAAAGGTCACCGGGAATTCGCTGAGCAGCATGCGCGTCACGCCGCAGAAAATAATCGCCACCAAACCATTGCGAACCATTAAGTAGAGGAAGAGCATCCCGGTCAGCCCCTGCACGATCCAACTCGGAAAGTCGTGCGAACCCCACTGCGCGCTCGCTCCCACGAAGATCAATATGAACGTGATAGCCACCAGCCACTTTCGCTTTAACAGCAGACGCAACAGCACGAGAAACAGCAGCAGGAGCAACCCCACGTACATCGCGGTAATCATGCCTGCAAAAGGGTCGAATAGTTGGTTGCCGATTCCAGCGTCGGTGCCATGATATTGATGCTGGGCATCGGCGCGGGGAAGCCGAACCACGGAGGGATCACCCGATCCAATGTATTGAGCAGCGTGATAAAAGTCCCCACCACGGCCCCGATCAACACATCGCGCCCCACCAGCGGGTCGATCCACCTGCCCGCCAACAGGCGGCTCCACGAAATCACCGTCTCCGGCCAGACCCGACGAACGTAAGGCTCCAACGCCAGATAAAAAATCCACACCAACCCCACGGTATACATGACGCTTCCCATGGCACGGGAAAACAGGCGGAATTCCAGGATAAGATCGGGAACATGATGCGCGCGAAAAAGCCACGCGATCGCACCCAACACAAAAAAGGCAAGCGCAATCCGCATCGCGCCTACCCGGTCGCCACGCCCCGATCGGTAGTTAAGGAACGCAAGCCCGCCGCCAAATACCAGCAGCACGATCGTCACGAGCGTCTGAACGATCAGATTTATTCTCCCCATGCTCAGCAGGTTCGCCCTTTCCTCCGAGAGTGCTTCCTCTTTCCATCCGCCGGTGATGGCGAAGAAGACCGGCATTCCCCGGAACGTCCCCGCCTCGACGTGAATCTTTTCCCCCTTCGTCTCCTCAAAGGAGCCTTCCCAGGCGGCCCGGTGGTCGGCAAAAACGGTGGGAATCTGCGACGGCGGCACCTGATGGAAGTGCGCGTTGTCGATCTCCGCCGCGGTCAGGAGCGGTTGCCATAACGATGCCGCATCGTGAGGGATCGTCGCAGCGGGCGCAGGGAACCGCGGGGGCCGAAGTCGCCAGTACCGAGGGGCTGGGGTTCTCGGTGGGCTGGACTTCCAAACCGGTGAGGCGTCCGAGTGGATCCAGATTGACCTTCAGCATTCCAGGTCGCTCGGCGGGCGGATCGTTTTCCGCCACCCCGGTATTGGGATGCCACGGAATAAGCCGTTCCGGGCTCTCGCGATACCAGAAGGAGATCAGCCCGAGCCGTGGCCGGGCGAGGAGCGCGGGGCGATCGGCGTTCCGCGGCCCGTTCTGCACATGCACGTAATAGGCCGAATTCACCGCGAATCCCGAGGCCGAATCCGCAAACTTCTGCGTGTAGCCCAACGTCTTCAGAATTTCCCGCGCCTGATGCTCCAGCACCACCGGCGGGTTTTCGCGAATGGCACGCTGCACCACGAACGCGCGTGGCGATAACATCGCAATCAGAATCAAACTGATAAGCCCCGCCACCAAAAACGCCGTGGCCACGCGCGGGTACAGCCCGCGATGCGCCTGACCCGCGGCCGCGACAACCTCGGGGCTTGGCGTCTCGCCCGCCGCAAGAATCTCACGCAGCGGATCGCCCCCCGGAAGTCCGGCCGACACGGCCATCGCGCTCGCCGGACGGTCTTGCGGATTCTTTTCCAGGCACCGAAGAATAACCCGCTCCACGATCGGATCGATATCGCGCACGATTTCGCTTGGCGGCGTCGGCGGGTCGGAGGTGTGCAACTTCTGATAATCCCGCAGCGTCTCCGCCCGAAATGCCCGCCGCCCCGTGAACATTTCATAGAGCAGAAGGCCCAGCGAGTACACGTCGGAGCGCACCGTCACGGCGCGGCCCGCAAGCTGCTCCGGCGACATATACGCGGGCGTGCCCGCGCACAGCGATTCTTTGCGCAATTGATCCGCCGGTGCCGCCAATCCGAAATCCGTAATCCGCACCGAGCCGCGACCATCAATCATCACATTTGCCGGCTTCAAGTCGCGATGCAGAACCCCCCGGTCGTGCGCTGCCGCCAGCCCTGCGCACAACTGCCGCGCGATCTGCAATCCCTTGTCGTGCGGAAGCCGCCCGATGCGCCGCAGCAGTGATGCAAGATTCTCGCCATCCACATATTCCATCGAGATAAACTGCTCGCCCTGAAATTCTCCAATGTCAAAGACGCGGCACACGTTCGGGTGAGTGACCTGCCGCGCCAGGCGCACCTCATTGTGAAAACGATCGAGCCAGGTTTGATCCTGTCCAAAGAGCGCGGGCAGAAACTTCAGGGCAACCGATTGATTGAGCGTGATGTCATCCGCGCAATAGACCTCGCCCATCCCTCCCCGACCGAGAAGCTCGATGATGCGGTAGCGTGCCGCCGCGACCGTCCCCGCCATAAACCGCCCCGCATCCACAAATCCTGAATTAGAGCCGCTGCTTGGATTCGATTCATCCAGAGTGTCGCCCTCATCCTTGCGGCGCGAGCGGCCCTCGCCGGATTCCCCCTTCCCGCCGGGCCTCATTTCTTCTCCTCCCGGCACGTCCACATTCCCAAAATCGATGTTCGCCCGAGATAAAATCGTGCTCATCGATCCCATCGGCGATTCCGGATTCTCCGGCATCACCTGCACCTCCCGCGAATGTTCCTTCAGCAGACTTTCCACCTCCCGCCGAATCTCCCCATCATCACCCGCCTCACGCCTCACAAACGCATCGCGCTCCGACAGCGGCCTCTCGCATGCCGCCAGAAAAATGTCCTTCACCTTGTTGTACTTATTGGGGGTCATGGTATTTCAATTTCGCTTATTACTGATGTGCGGGTGATCAAGCCTCATCATCATTATTGCGCAACTCGCGACTCAGCCACGCCCTCGCAAACGTCCAATCTCCCTCGACCGTGCGTTTGGAAACGCCGAGCGCGGCGGCAACCTCGTCAACACTCAGCCCTCCGAAGAACCGAAGTTCGACGACCTTCGCCTGCCGCGGATCAATCGCCCCAAGCCGTTCCAATGCTTCATCGAGCGCGAGAACATCCTCATCCTTCTGTGGCGAAAGCGCGGTTGCCTCCTCCAGCGCCACGCGTGCCCGACCGCCCCCGCGCTTGTCCCGCTGTCGCGAACGAGCGTGATCGACCAGGATCCGTCGCATCGCCTGCGCTGCGACCGCGAAAAAATGGGCCTTGCCATGCCAGTCCACACGAGTCTGATCGACCAGCTTCATGTACGCTTCATGCACGAGCGCCGTCGGCTGCAGCGTGTGATTGTGCCGTTCCTGCGAAAGATAATGCCGCGCGAGCGCCCGAAACTCGTCATACACCAACGGCAAAAGTTTGTCCGCCGCACGCTCGTCCCCGTTGCGCAGCTGCTCCAGCACCAGCGTCACATCTTCCCGAAGTTGACTCATGCCCCAGCGCCTTGTCTACCGTGTTAAAAGTATCCTTACATTATGGTGTGCGACCCGTTCCCCAGCAAACTTCCCCTCCCCCTTCGCCCTCCGCCCCGCGCGCCCGTCACCGCCGTGTTGGCCGTGCTATCCCTGCCGGTTATGATTCCCCATCGTAAGTCCCATGTGCGTGACTCCTTTGCGGTCGTAGCTCAGTTGGATAGAGCGGCGGTTTCCTAAACCGCAGGTCGCGGGTTCGAACCCCGCCGGCCGCAGTGATGCCTTTACCATTTTCAGAACATGATGTCCGGTTCATGCAACGAGCGCTCGCCCTCGCCGGTCAAGGTCTCGGCGATGTCGAGCCCAACCCGCTCGTTGGTGCCGTCGTCGTGCGCGGCGATCAGTGGATCAGCGAAGGCTATCACCAGCGCTTCGGTACGCCGCATGCCGAGGTCCACGCCCTCCTCGCCGCGGGCGACCGCGCAAAGGTGCCACCCTCTACGTGACCCTCGAGCCCTGCTGCCATTGGGGGAAAACACCGCCTTGCACCGACGCCATCCTTGCCGCCGGCATCTCCCGCGTGGTGGTCGCTATGATCGATCCCTACGCTCAGGTCCATGGCAAAGGTGCCCGTCTCCTCCGCCGCGCCGGCGTGCAAGTGCAGGTCGGCTTGCTGCAAGCTTCCGCGACGAAACTCAATGCCCCCTTCATCACCCGCCTCTCCCTCGGACGCCCCTATGTCATCGCCAAATGGGCACAAAGCCTCGACGGCTGCGTCGCCCTCGCCAACGGCCAGTCGCAGTGGATCAGTTCCGAGACTTCTCGCGCCTTCGTCCAGACGCTGCGCGGTCGAATGGACGCGATCATCGTCGGCCTCGGAACCGCACTCACCGACGACCCCCTCTTGATGGCAAGGCCCGCGAAAGGCAGGCAAATCCGACGGATCGCAACGCGGGTCGTCTTTGACTCACACTGCCGCTTGCCGCCCGACGGCCAATTGGCGCGGACCGTGCCATTCGCCCCTCTGATGGTCGTGCATGCGAACAAGCCCGGCCGCGCTGCGGAGCGGCGGCGGCGAGTATTGGCTGACAAAGGAGTGATGACCGTCGGCGTACCCGCGGACAAAGACGGTCGGCCGCGCATTGGAGCCTTGCTCAAACATCTCGGAAAACGGGACTACACCAACGTACTCGTCGAGGGCGGCCCCGAATTGATGGCGAGCTTCCTGCGGCAAGGGTTTGTGGATGAAGCGCATGTATTCATCGCGCCAACGGTCATTGGCGGAACGGAATCCCGCCATGCGATAGGAGGCCACAACCTCTCCCGCCTCGTCGATGCCCGGCGCATGGAATTCGTCGAAGCATCGCGCCTCCGGCGTCGATGTCCATCTCGTCGGCAGAATGAAGCGATGATACGACCTGCAGTCACAGGTCCCGCAAACTCCCTGTCATTATGGAGCAGTCTTTGATGCACCGCGTTTTGTTTTTGTGCACCGGCAATTATTACCGCAGCCGCTTCGCGGAGATTTTATTCAATCGCCTCGCCAGAGAACGCGGCCTTCCATGGATCGCGGACTCCGCCGGACTCCACGTGCAGGCAGATGGATTGGTCAACCACGGAGCCCTGTCGGTGTGGACTCGCGAGGCGTGTGCCGCTCGGGGATTGAAATTGGAGGAGCCCTGCCGCTCGCCCCGGCAGGTGACCGAGCAGGAACTCGCGGACGCCGACCTCGTCATCGCAATGAAAGAGTCGGAGCATCGCGCCATGATGGAAGTGCTCCACCCCGCGTGGGCGGATCAGATTCAGTATTGGCATATTCACGATCTCGACGTCGTGCCCAACGGTGGAGGGCTGGCCGACGTGGAGAACCATGTGAGGCAACTCCTGGAAAAACTATAAACACCCATGGTAGCCCCGGAGTTCACGCTTTTAGCGTGTTTTACCCCTCATCACGCCCAAGAGTGTCAACGCCCCCCTCCATCATGATCCCCCAACGATATCGCTTGCCAAATAACGTCACGCCTAAAGCCCGACACCACCAACAGCATTGCGGCAAAAACGATTACGCGTACGATGTGCCCCATGAAGCCGATTCTGTCGATTGTTTCGCCCATGTACAACGAGGCGGAGGGACTTGCCGAATTCGTGCGGCAAGTGCATGCGACGGTCGATTCGCTCGCAATTTCGTGGGAACTCATTCTCGTCAACGACGGATCAAAGGATGCCTCGCTCAGCGTGGCGATGGATCTGGCCCGCGCGGATCCGGCGTTGCGCATCGTATCTTTCTCCCGCAACTTCGGGCATGAAGCCGCGTCCACAGCCGGCCTGCGCTATGCCCGCGGCGACGCGGTGGTGTTGATCGATTCCGACCTCCAGGATCCCCCCGCCGTCATCGCAAACATGCTTGCCAAATGGCGCGAGGGATTTCAGGTCGTGTACGGGGTGCGGTCGAAGCGGAACGAAGAAACCGCCCTGAAAAAAGTGACGAGCTGGGGGTTTTACCGGCTGATGGGACACATGGCGAAGATCGACTTGCCCCGCGATGCCGGCGATTTTCGATTAATGGACCGAAAAGTCGTCGACGCATTCAACGCCCTGCCCGAACGAAATCGCTTTGTGCGCGGACTCGTCTGTTGGACCGGGTTCCGTTCGACCGGAGTCGCCTTCGAGCGCGCACCACGGTTTGCAGGGAAAACCAAGTACAACTATTTGAAGCTGGTCAAGCTGGCGATCGATTCCCTCACCGGATTCACTACCGCGCCCCTCAAAATCGCGACCTGGCTCGGTTCCATCATCGCCGCTGCCGCACTCGTCTGGATCGGCGTCGTCATCGTCCAATTCTTTGCCGTCCCAAACTATCGCCAGCCCGGATACACCTTTCTGGCGATCGCCATCCTCTTTCTCGGCGGCGTCCAGATTTTCCTGATCGGCCTCATCGGCGAATACCTCGCGCGAACCTACGAACAAGTGCAGGGACGCCCACTCTACATTGTCGATGAGCTGCTCGGGTTCGGCGAAACACCCGCAATCGGCGGCGCGGACGGCCGTTTGCTCAACGACGAATGACGAATGACACTTGAGCGCTAGCGATGTTTCGTCATTCAACCCATTCGTCATTCAGATTTGATTCGTCATTCGTCCTGCGTCATTCGTCATTCATAATGAACCCCAATTCCGCATCCCAACAAGCAGCCGACCCCAAACATTTACAATTCCATCGCGTTTGACACGCCCCCTCGTTTCTCTATACTTTTCAACTCTTTTCCGGCCCCGGAAATGTTTTTCACCCCCCCGTTGCGCAAGGCGTATAACCACGCTCGCGCGGCACGTTTGTCGGAGGACTCACACAGTGGCCAACAAGATGGTTTATTTCTTCGGTAAAAAATCCGAAGGTTCCGCAAAAGACAAAATGCTCCTTGGCGGCAAAGGCGCTAACCTCGCTGAAATGTGCAACATGGGCCTCCCCGTCCCCCCAGGTTTCACCATCTCCACCGAAACCTGCGGCGAATACTACAAGCAAGGCGAAAAATTCCCCGACGGACTCCTCGCACAAATCGAAGAAAATCTCGCCAAGCTCGAAAAAGAATCCGGCAAAAAACTCGGCGATCCCTCCAACCCACTCCTCGTCTCCTGCCGCTCCGGCGCTGCCGTCTCCATGCCCGGAATGATGGACACCGTCCTCAACATCGGCCTCACTGAAGCCATGATCGACGGCTACGGAAAAACCTGCGGCAACGAACGCTTCGCCTGGGATTCCTGGCGCCGCCTTATCAATATGTTCGGCGATACCGTCATGGGCGTCGATCACCACCACTTCGAAGCCGAACTCGATGCCGTCAAAAAATCAAAGAAGGTCAAACTCGACACCGACCTCGACGTCGCCGGCCTCAAGGAAGTCTGCAAACGCTACCTCGCCGTCTACAAAAAATACACGAAGCAAAGCTTCCCCACCGACCCCAAAGCCCAAATCCTCGCCTCCGTCAAAGCCGTCTTCCAATCCTGGAACGGCGCCCGCGCCATCAAGTACCGCCAGATGAACGAGCTGTACGGCCTCTCCGGAACCGCCGTCAACGTCCAGGCCATGGTCTTCGGAAACCAGGGCGATGACTGCGCCACCGGCGTCTGCTTCACCCGCGACCCCTCCACCGGCGAGAATGTCTTCTACGGCGAATTCCTCATCAACGCACAGGGCGAAGACGTCGTCGCCGGCATCCGTACCCCCCTCGAAATCGTCCGCATGGGCGACACCCTCCCCGACGCTTACGCCGAACTCCTCCGCGTCAAAGACATCCTCGAGAAGCACTTCAAAGACGTGCAGGACATGGAATTCACCGTCGAGCACAACAAGTTCTACATGCTCCAGACGCGCAACGGAAAACGCACCGCGCAGGCCGCCGTCCGCATCGCCGTCGAGATGGTCCACGAAAAACTGATCGACCAGAACACCGCGCTTCTCCGTGTCGAAGCCTCCTCCCTCGATCAACTCCTGCACCCCTCGTTCGACCCCAAAGCCAAGCGCGATCAGGTCGCCAAGGGCCTGCCCGCCTCCCCCGGTGCCGCCGTCGGCAAGCTTGCCTTCACCGCTGAAGAAGCCGAGGAACGCGTCGCCAAGGGCGAACAAGTCCTCCTTGTCCGCAAGGAAACTTCCCCCGAAGACATCGGCGGCATGAACGTCGCCAAGGGCATCCTCACCTCCACCGGCGGCATGACCTCGCACGCCGCCGTCGTCGCCCGCGGCATGGGCAAGCCCTGCGTCGCCGGTTGCGGCGAACTCGACATCGACGCCAAGGCAGGCACCGTCACCGTCCGTTCCGCTGACGGAAAATCCCGCAAGTTTGGCCGCAAAGATACCCTCTCCCTCGACGGCTCCACCGGCATCGTCTTCGCCGGCGAAGTCCCCACCGTCAAACCCAAAGTCTCCGGCGACTTCGGTACCCTCATGGGTTGGGCCGACAGAACCCGCACCCTCAAGGTCCGCACCAACGCCGACACCCCCAACGATGCCCGCGTCGCACGCGACTTCGGTGCCGAAGGCATCGGCCTCTGCCGCACCGAACACATGTTCTTTGAAGGCGACCGCATCGTCGCCGTCCGCGAGATGATCCTCGCCGACAACCTCGCCGATCGCCGCAAGGCCCTCAAAAAGCTTCTGCCCTATCAGAAGAAAGACTTCATCGGAATCTTCAAGGCAATGGACGGCCTCCCCGTCACCATCCGCCTCCTCGACCCCCCGCTCCACGAATTCCTCCCCCACGAAGATAAGAATCAGAAGCAGATGGCCAAGGAAATGCACGTCCCCCTCGACAAAATCCAACGCCGCGTCAGCGAACTCCACGAAGCCAACCCCATGCTCGGTTTCCGTGGCTGCCGCCTCGCCGTCGTCTTCCCCGAAATCCAGGAAATGCAGATCCGCGCCATCTTTGAAGCCGCCGTCGAGTGCGCCAAGAAGGGCATCAAAGTCGAGCCCGAAGTCATGATCCCACTCGTCAACACCGTCAAGGAACTCGAATTCCTTCTCCCCAAAGTCCGCGCCGTCGCCGAAGAAGTCTTCGCCAAGGCCGGCAAAAAGGTCGCCTACAAGGTCGGCACCATGATCGAAGTCCCCCGCGCCGCCGTCACCGCGGATGAGATCGCCAAACAAGCCGAATTCTTCTCCTTCGGCACCAACGACCTCACCCAGATGACCTTCGGATTCTCCCGCGACGACGTCGGCTCCTTCGTCCCCAAATACGTCGAACTCGAAATCCTCCCCAAGGACCCCTTCCAATCCCTCGATCAGGATGGCGTCGGCCAACTCATCAAAATGGCCTGCGACAAGGGCCGCAAGACCCGCTCCGACATCAAGCTCGGCATCTGCGGCGAACACGGCGGCGACCCCTCCTCCGTCGAATTCTGCCACAAAGTCGGCCTCTCCTACGTCAGTTGCTCCCCCTACCGCGTCCCCATCGCACGCCTCGCCGCGGCGCAAGCCGTCGTGCGTGCCTCCACCGGCGGTAGCTACTCAACGAAGTAAAACTTCCAAATCCTCAAATCCAAACCACGCTCCGTCCAACAACCGGAGCGTGGTTTTTTTATTACCGCCAAAAAAAACAACGTCGTAATGGAATGGTACCGGAGTTCACGGCTTCAGCGTGTCTTCACCCCCCTCGCTCATTTCCTATCACGCGCATAACGCTTACCATAAGACCGCTTTTATTGGAGCACACATGCCCACCATCGGTTTCATCGGCGCAGGCAATATGGCCGAAGCCATCGCACGCGGCCTCCTCCGCTCCGCCCTCTATCAACCCGACGAAATTCGCGCAAGCGACCCAAACCCCGACCGTCGGCGACTATTCAACGACGACCTCGGCATCACCTGCAAAGGCGACTCTCAGGAGGGAGCAGCCGAGAGCGATATCCTCGTCCTCGCCGTCAAACCCTTCATCATGGCCGACGCCCTCAAGCAGATCGCCGGAAAACTAAAACCCGACGTCCTCCTCATCTCGATTGCCGCGGGCATCTCCTGCAAATTCATCGAAGAAACCCTGGGTTCCGCATCAACCCCAACGCCGCGCGTCATTCGTGTGATGCCCAACACCCCCATGCTTGCCGGCAAGGGAATGTCCGCGCTCGCACGCGGTACCCACGCCTCCAATCAGGACCTCGTCACAGCAGAACGTATCTTCGCCGCCGCCGGAAAGACCGTCCGCGTCGATGAAAACATGCTCGACGCCGTCACCGCCTTGTCCGGCTCCGGGCCCGCCTACGTGTTCTTTCTCACCGAGTCGCTCACGCAGGCCGGCATCGCGGCCGGACTCACCGAAGCACAGGCCGCCCAACTCGCAAGAGAAACCGTGATCGGCGCCGCCGCGCTCCTCGAACAATCCAAGGAAACCCCCGCCGAGCTTCGCAGAAAAGTCACTACCCCCAACGGTACCACCCAGGCCGCCATCGAGACCCTTCAGGCGGGAGACCTGGCGGGCCTGATGACCAAAGCCGTCGCGGCAGCCGCGAAACGGTCAAAAGAACTTGGCAAGTGAGACGAAACGCACGAAACCGGAGCAAACGTGTTTGCGATCGAAGTTCAAACTGTTTTTTCCGCAGCCCACGCGCCTCCGGTTGCCACTCCGCGCAACGAGTAGCGGGACCGCAACGAGTAGCGGGACAGGGAATAGTGGAATAGAACCTCTCCACGGCCATGACTTTCGAGTCACCGTCCGGATTTCCTGCACGACTCTCGACCCCATGGAAACCGTCGTTGATTTCCACGAGGTAGAGGATGCCCTGCACGGAATCGTCCACGGTTGGCGAAATCAGAACCTGAATGATGTCGAACCTTTCAAGACCACGCTCAATCCCTCCGCGGAGCGCATCGCGGAACATATCGGCCAGCAACTGCAATCCACAATGAAGTCGCTGGCTGACGGTGACGCTCGAAATCTCCGCCTGGTGGAAGTTCGCGTCACCGAGGCCCCCAACTGCCTCGCCATCTGGTTTCCTCGCTGACATTTCCGTAGCGCCAATTCTGCGTGAAGCCCCAAATTCCCACCAATCGCGTCCCATAACGGACTGCGCACATCCCCCGCTCGCGCTACTCCTGCGCGAATCTTTTCCCTCGACTCCGTCCGAGAATGCGGATTGTCCGATAATTCTTCCCCTGCCAGATCGCCCCCCCCGGTCCATTTTCGGACCTTAAAATCCCGGCAAATTTGGCCTCCAACACGCCATTTCGGCCTCAAGAATTCTCACTCATGCCTCCGAAGTAGATCGCGGGACGTTGCGGCACGCTCTCGCTTTTCGCTGGTCGTGCCAACCTGGCTCACAACGTCCGCTTTTGTTCCCTGTTTTGGGCTTTCGCCCGGGAGGTTTTTCTCGCAGCCCTCACGCCTCGGTTCGCGGCCGACGATGCGTGAATTATGTATACCGGCCGCTGTTTGTTTCAGTCATCAGCCCGTTCCTCCGGCGAATACCTTACGGATGAGGCATTCGCCCGCGACGGAAACACAGGTGATGGCATTTTTCACGGAGGATTCTCATGTCACGTATCAATACCAACGTTGCTTCCCTCATTGCGCGTCAACTCTCTCGCCAAGAACAACGCCGCCGAGCGGCTCTCGCTGCAACGCCTCTCCACCGGCTATCCGCATCAACTCCGGTGCCGACGATCCCGTCCGGCCTCATCGCCAGCGAATCGCTCAAGGCCGAGCAAAAGGCCACCGAGACCGCCATCGGCAACGCCCAGCAGGCCAACAACATCATCGGCACTGCTGAAGGCTCCCTGTCCGAAGTCAGCAACCTGCTGGTCAGTCTGCAGGGCCTCGTCGGCAATTCCGCCAACAACGCCGGCCTCTCGCACGGATGAAAAGAACGCCAACCAGTTGCAGGTCGATTCCATCCTTTCAACCATCAACCGCATCAGCAACTCGTCGTCCTTCCAGGGCGTCAAGCTGCTCAACGGTACTTTTGGTTATACGACCTCCGGCCTCACCACCACCTCGGCGTTTACCTCGATCACCATCAACTCGGCCAAGGTCACGGCAGGCACGCTGGCGGTCACCGTCAAGGTCGTCAGCTCCGCCAGAACCGGCCAGTTGAACTTCCCGGGTTCCAGCACCGGCCTCGCTGCAGCCGCCACCATCACCGTCGCGCGGAAACTACGGCACCGTGCAGCTCTCCTTCGCCGCCGACCAAAGCTCCGCCATCGTCGCGCTCGATCAACCAGTTCAGTGATTCCACAGGCGTCAAGGCCACTCTCTCGTCGGACAACAAGTCCGTCAAGCTGATCTCGACCGACTACGGCAGCAGCCAGTTTGTAAGCGTCAAGTCCAGCAACGCCACCGCTTTCAGCACCAAGAATCTCGCCGGCAATTCCTCCACGAGCAGCTTCGGCAACAACGCCACGCTCACTGTCAACGGCACCACGGCCATCTCCGATGGTCTGAATGTCAAAGCCGTCTTCGGTGATCTGCTCGATGTCGACTTCACGCTCAACGTCGCCGCGAATGTGACCGGCACTCTCAAGACCTTCGGCATCACCGGTGGCGGGGCGACCTTCAGCCTCGGTGCCCAGGTCAATACCGCCAATACCGCTTCCATCGGCATCGGATCGGTCAACACCGGCAGCATTGGGCAAGTCCGTGCAGAACGGCAGGATCTACAGCCTTAGCGATCTCGGTTCTGGCAAGACTGCCGCCGTCAACACCGGCGATACCACTCTGGCACAGAGCATCGTCAACCAGGCAATCGAGGATGTTTCGCAATCTCCGTGGCCGTCTGGGCGCATTCCAGATCGAACACGCTGGGTTCGACCATCAACTCGCTTGAATGTCGCTTTTGAAAACGTCTCCAGTTCCGAAAGTGCGATCACGGACACCGACTTCGCCACCGAAACCGCGAACCTCACTCGTTCGCAGATTCTGGTGCAGTCGGCGACCTCCGTGTTGTCGACAGGCCAATCAGGCACCACAGGCGGTGCTCAAGCCTCCTCGCCTAACCGCCGGTGTAATCGACCGGCGGGCGGTCCGATAATGTGGACCGCCCGCTGGCCACGCCTGATCCACGCCTGCAACCGGCTGGTATGGCTGTGCTGCAGGTGCGTGGCCGATGTTCCGATGGTTAGCCGCGCACGTTATAGGAACTGGAGCGGTTCTCTTGATTCTACAGGGCAGCGTCCCGGACCGCCTTGGACTGGCAACGATGCAGATTGACACGGAAAGATGATGTGGTGCGATCTAAATACATCCCCCTTCGTCTTACCGAACTCAATAAATGTTTGCCGGTGCTTCATGCAGGATCCAAGGCGGTCCTGGGCAGCCTGGTGAGGCTTCGAGAGTGGCCGTGTGCCAGGGAGGTAAGACAGCAGATGTTACGCAAGACTCCTGGGATTCGTCCCGGGACCGGGGACCGTCATCAACGACCGGGTTTATATTCACGGAAGTTCAGGCCGGATCAAGCGACGCTTGCTGATTCAGGAAGTCTGATCGATTTCCGAACCCAAGCCATCGATGGCTCACGCCGCGCACGAGAAACGTTGTGTGGGTCCATCTGACCGGCTTCATGGAGGATTCCCACAATGTCACGCATTAATACCAATGTTTCGTCGCTGATCGCGGTCAACACTCTCAACAAGAACAACGCCGCACTGCAGACTTCTTTGCAGCGGTTGTCCACTGGTTACCGGATCAACTCCGGCAAGGATGATCCGTCCGGCCTTATCGCCAGCCAATCGCTCACAGCCGAGCAGACATCCACCGACACCGCCATCGGCAACGCCCAGCAGCCAATAACATCATCGGCACCGCTGAAGGCTCGCTGGGCGAAGTCAGCAACCTGCTCGTCAGCCTGCAGGGTCTCGTCGGCAACTCCGCCAACAGCGCCGGTCTTTCTTCCGACGAAAAGAACGCCAACCAGCTTGCAGGTCGATTCCATCCTTTCAACCATCAACCGCATCAGCAACTCGGCGTCCTTCCAGGGCGTCAAGCTGCTCAACGGCAATTTCGACTACACCACCTCCGGCCTCACGACGACCTCGGCCTTCACCTCGGTCTCGATCAACTCCGCCAGCCTCGGCGGCAAGACCCTGTCCGTCACCGTCGCGGTCACCGCGTCCGCCCAGACCGGCCAGCTCAACTTCCTCGGTTCGAGCACGGGTCTGAACGGTGCGGCCACGTTGTCCATCGCGGGCAACACCGGCACCGTGCAGTTCTCCTTCGCCAGCTCGACCAAGAGCTCGGCGATCGTCGCTTCGGTCAACCAGTTCAACGATTCCACCGGCGTCAGGCGACCTCTCTCCTCCGACAACAAGTCGGTCATGTTCACCTCCACCGATTTTGGTGCAAGCCAGTTCGTCAGCGTCACGTCCAGCAACTCGACCGCGCTTTACCACCAAGAACACCACGCGGCGTCACCAGCAGCTCCAATTACGGCCGGAATGCCACGCTGACCATCAACGGCTCCGCGGTTCAGTCCGACGGCTTGAATGTCAATGTCGTTACCGCGAACCTGCAGGCGAACTTCACCCTTAATTCCGCAGTCAATCACCGTCGGCAAGTCCAAGACCTTCGGCATCACCGGCGGCGGCGCGACCTTCAGCCTCGGTGCCCAGGTCAATACCGCCAATTCCGCCTCGATCGGTCTCGGCAACATCAACACCGGCAGCATCGGCAAGCTCGTCTCCAACGGCACCATCTACAGTCTGGCCGACCTCGGTTCGGGCAAAGCTGCCGCCGTCAACAGCGGCGACACCGCGCTCGCCCAGAACATCGTCAACACAGGCGATCCAGGACGTGGCCAGCCTTCGTGGCCGTCTTGGCGCGTTCCAGTCCAACACGCTCAGTTCCACGATCAACTCGTTGAATGTGGCACTTGAGAACGTCTCGAGCTCCGAAAGCGCCATCCCCGACACCGACTTCGCCACCGAAACCGCGAACCTCACCCGTAAGCAGATTCTGGTGCAGTCGGCCACCTCCGTGCTGAAGACAGGCCAACTCCGCCCCCCAGGCGGTCTTGAGCCTCATTGGCTAATCGCTGATCCCTCGTAACCCCCGGCAGCCCGCGCCTCCCAAAGCGCGGGCCGCCTTCTTTTTTTTGCCCCCTTTCAATCATCTAAAATGATCCAAAATGATCCAAAATTCCCCGGAGTTCACGCTTCAGCGTGTCTTCCCCGCTGCCCCCGCCCCAACCATCTCGCCCCCACCGCCCCAATTCGCTAAAATCCCTTTTATGGGTGAATCAACCTCCTACCCCCTCTTTCTCAACCTCCGCCGTCAGCACGTGCTGATCGTCGGCGGCGGCTCCGTCGCGCTCCGCAAGACACACGGCCTCCTCGACGCGCAAGCACGCATCACCCTCATCAGCCCCGACTTTCACCCCGAGCTTTCATCAATGAAAAAAGTCATCAAACGCCGCGCAACCTACGCTCCCGCCGACATGGCTCGTCGTCCCTGGCGATTGGTATTCGCCGCCACCGACAATCGAACCGTCAATGCACAAGTCGCCAAAGACGCCAAAGCCGCTCGAATTCTCTGCTCCCGCTGCGATGATCCAAAACACAGCGACTTTGCCTGCGGCTCCACCGCCCGCGTCGGTAATATCACCATCGCCATCAGCACCGACGGCGCTTCCCCCGCCCTCGCCTCCCGTGTCCGCGAACAAGTCGTCAGTGCCATCGACCCCATGCTCGCTCAACTCACCGAACTTCATCGGGACTGGCGCGCCAAAATTCAACACGAGATTCCCTCCATCGCCGTCCGCGCAAAACTCCTCAAGCAACTCGCCGGCGAAGAAATGGAAAACCACTTCCGCCGCCAGGGACCCACCGGTGCCCAGACCCTCTTCAAAAAATGGCTCGCCTCCGCCCTCGCCGTCGGCAAAAAGGCAACTCAAAAGGCAACCCATGCCAAATAACATCCAACCCGCCCAATTCACACTCTTCCTCCTCACCACGATGCTCTTCGCATCCGCGTTCATCCTCGGCCTCCGCCACATGCGCCGCGCCGCCGACCACCACGGAATCGCCCCCTCCTCCATCGGCCCCGCCTCCCGCACCGCTATCGCCCTTGCCACCCTCTTCGACTTGCTCCTCCTCCTCTGGCGCGCCGCCACCGAAGAAAAACTCTCCCTCCCTCTCTCCAACCACTTCGATGCCTTCCTCGTCCTCGCTCTCCTCCTCGCCGTCATGCTCATCTACTTCCGCTGGACACGAAACCTCCGAGGACTCTCCTTCTTCCTCTTACCCATGATCGTCATGCTCCTCCTCCTCGGCGGCGCTCTCTCCATCATCCGCGCCCGCCGGCTACCCCTATGGCAGTATCTGGATGCGGCTCCACATCGTCACCGTCATCGCCGGCACCGCCTGCTTCGCCCTCGGATGCGTCGGCGGCGTCGTCTATCTGCTCGCCCATCGACAACTCAAACACCCTTCCGGTAGGGGGGTGGTGGGGGGTGGTGGGGGCATTGAACTCAATCCCACTCGCCGCTGGATCGGACTACCCCCGCTCGGCTCCATCGAAAAATTCAACCAACTCATGGTCTACCTCGGCTTTCCTCTGCTCACCGTCGCCATCTCACCGGCACCCTCCGCGTCGCGCAGGAACCCGAAATCCTCCGCACCGCCGGACTACTCTGGAAAGTCGCTCTCGCCGCCCTCGCATGGCTCGTCTACGCCGTCCTCCTCCATCTCCCGCTCGCCCCCCGCTTCCGCGGTTCCCGCGCCGCATGGCTCTGGATCATCGGCTTTGCCCTCTTCATCTGCGGTTACATCGCCGCCAATTGGGCACGAGACGGTGAAACACAGCCTCATATAGCCCCGGGTTCACCCGGGATAACCCTCCGCAACCCCCACAGCGCACAAATTATCCATCGCAGCCCAATCACCGCCCTCTCCGCCATCGCCTTCAACGTCGCGAAAGGCGGATCCTCACAATGAAATCCATGATCCCCGAATCCGTCCATCTCCTCGTCCTCGGCGTCAACCACCGCACTGCCCCCATCGCCGTGCGCGAAACGCTCGCGTTCACCCCCGACCAAACCACCGCCGCCCTCAACGCCCTCCGCCACCGTTTCCCCAACACCGAAGCCGTCATCCTCTCCACCTGCAACCGCGTTGAACTCTACCTCGCACGCCCTGCCGCCGACACCACCGAACCGACCCTCGACGCCCTCACCCATTTCCTCGCCGACTTTCACCATCTTCCTCCAAGCGAACTCCACGCCCACCTCTATTTCCACGAAGACCGCCGCATGGTCGAGCACCTCTTCTCCGTCGCCGCGTCCCTCGACTCCATGGTCGTTGGCGAAACCCAAATCCTCGGCCAGGTCAAACAAGCCTATTCTCACGCCGCCCAATCCAACTCCGTTGGAAAAATCTTCCACGGCCTCTTTCAACGTGCCTTCGCCGCCGCCAAAGACGTCCACGAACGCACCAACCTCTCCGCCGGCCGACTCAGCATCGCCAGCGTCGCCATTGATCTCGCCCGCTCCGTCTTCGACCGCTTCGATGACAAAACCGTCCTCTGCGTCGGGGCCGGAAAAATGGCCTCCCTCATGCTCCGGCACCTCAAAGACCTCCAACCGCAAAAACTCGCCCTTATCAACCGTTCCTTCCTCCGCGCCCAAACACTCGCCCACGAATTCGCCGGCCAGGCTCACCCCTTTGAAGACCTCGACACCCTCATGACCGATGCCGACATCATCCTCACCAGCACCAACGCCGATACCCCGATCATCAGCGAATCCCGCTTCAAATCCCTCCTCAAACCGCGCCGCTACCGCCCCGTCGTCATCATCGATATCGCCGTCCCGCGCGATGTAGAATCCTCCGTCGGCCAACTCTCCAACGTCTACCTCTACAACGTCGATGACCTCCAGGAAGTCGCCGCCGGCAACAAAGGCAAACGCGACCAAGAAATCGCCCTCTCACGCGCCCTCCTCGAAGAACACGTCGAAAATTTCTGGAAATGGTTCGCCGCGCGAGACGTCGGCCCCCTCGTCAAAGCCCTCTACGAACAATGCCACGCACTCGCCCGCGCCGAACTCGACGCCACCTTCACCCGAAAGCCCGATCTCACCCCCGACGAACGCGCCGAACTCGAACGCCTCACCCACCGCCTCATCGGAAAAATCCTCCACCGCCCCATCTCCCAACTCACCACCGACCCCAACCCCGACCTCCACCCAGCCTTAGCCGCGGCCCTCAAGCAACTCTTCGATCTATAGACAAGAAAAAATCGAACCTCCCCTCATCCCCACCCCTCCAGGTAACATGCTGGAGCACCCCTCGCTGGTGGTACGAATGAGAACGACCTTGATTGCTGTACCACCACCGCGCTACCGCGGCGTACTCCTCCCACAATTATTGTATTAGAACACTTCTACCCCAGGTGTAGCGGGCATTCCGAGACGCGCCCATGAGGAAGCGTTCTTTGCCGCTCCATAAAAAGAGATATTTTCGCTCCACGCTACACTTGAGATGGAACCGCTCTAGACAAAAAAACTGTCCCATTCCCCCGTCATCGCACATGCTACTGTTGATGATCCAGACCCAAACCATTTCTGTCACGCCCGCCGATGACGCCGCGCTTCTCGAAACCTTCCTCCATTCGCGCAGCGAACCCGCCTTCCGCTGCGCTCGCCGATCGGCACGCCCCCTGGGTCTTCGCCGCCGCACTCCGGCAGTTGCGCCGACCGTCACCTTGCCGAGGACGCCACCCAGGCGGTCTTCCTCCTCCTTGCAAGAAAGGCGCAATCCATGTCCGCTGATCAAAAACAAAAACTGAGCGGCTGGCTGTTCAACACGCTTCACTACGTCGTTAAGAACCTCGATCGCGCCCGACGGTCGCGGCAGCGCCACGAGCAGCAACTGGCGTCAGCGCTGCCCGACACATGTGATCCCGAGCCCACCGATGAGGAAGTGGAAAAACTCGCACAAACTCTCGATGCCGCGGTCGCCAAACTCCGCGCTCCCGACCGTCTCGCCCTGCTCCTGCGCTATTATCAAAATCAGGACATTCCCGCGATCGCCCGAACGTTGAACGCCACCGAACCGGCTGTTCGCAAACGCCTCTCTCGCGCTATCGCCCGCCTCCGCCACCACCTGCGGAACGCCGCCCTCTCCGAATCAGCCCTCACCCTCGCCGCCGCTCGCGGCACCAGCCAACTCCCACTGCATCTCTCCGGCACCCTCGCGCACCTGGGTGCCGCCTCCGCCACAATTCCCAGCACAATCGCCGTATCTATCAAAGGAGCAACAACACTCATGGCCATCGCAAAACTCCAAACCGCCGGCTTGATCGCCGCAGCCGTTTGCCTCATTCTCGTCCCCACAACATATTTCATTGTTCAGGCTCGCGGGCCGAGCACGAATGCCGTCGCCATCCCGACCGCTGCCGCAACTACGACAACCGCTCCCGCCAACGACTATCGTGCCTACTACGCCCTCTCGGTCGGTGAGACGCTGAAAGTGGTCAACGCCCCCTCCGCCGTTCGAGCCGCGATGTACACCGCGCTTCAATCTCCGCAAGATCACTCGATCGTCGCGCCCCCGGGAGTCATGCTCTTCGACTGGAACAATGGTGCCCCGCAGAATCCGCTCATTTATGTGCAGCCGCAACTCCCCTTGAATGAAGCCGTAGCCGGCCTCGCCGCTCTCGCGCTCAATCTCAAACCCAACCAAATCACAATTACCGCCGCGATTTCGACAACGCCATTCACGCTGCCCGGCGACATTGTATATGACAACACTGTCCCGCGCGAACAGGTTCTTCCCGCGCTGGAAACCGCGTTCCATACTCGGATGAACCTCAACCTGAAGCTCACTCTCGCTGGCAATGAAAAAGTTTATGTTCTGAGCGGTATGTGGAAATTCACTCCGATCCCCAACGCCGACCCGCGCAACACCCCACAGGTCAACGGCACCCGCGCGAACCCACTCATCGAAATCTACGGCAGTACCGTATACGATCCCAACGTCGAGAAACCCGCCAGTGGAGACACCATCGACGCCGACGGCCTCGCCACGCAGATCAGCGAATGGATCGGTCATCCCGTGGTTATACAAGCGACTGGCGTGCCCAACATCATTGGCTGGCGCTGGAACAATTCCGCCGCGCTCACGACTGAATCCGAACGCGCCGTCCACGAACCTGCCTCCGTTCTGAAGCACATCACGGAACAGACTGCGCTGACGTGGAAGGAAGAATCTCGCCCCGCCCGACATCTTCTCATCGAACCAAAATAATCCTCGTGCGCCAAAAGTGACTTCGCGCCATCGCAACTCAATTGACGCCAAAATCGCCCCTCCGCCCCCCTCCTTTCATCATTCAGAATTCTCTCCACCCAACTCGCGCACCAGTTCCTCCAACCTTCCGAATCCACCGGCTTGGTCAGATGTGCGGAAAAGCCCGCCTCCAAACACCGTTGCACATCGTCTTCCATGCCATATCCGGTGAGCGCGATGGCGGGAATGCGGCTGCCGGCGATGCCCCATGCGCCGCATGAGGCGGGTCATCACGTCCGCCGTGTCGGGATGATCTTCGACAAGCACGATGCCCCGCGTTCTCCGCCCAGACGCGCCCGCCGTGCAATTCCGCGAGCGCCTTCGTGATCGCGAGCCCCAGCCCGAGCCCACCGAACCTACACCCCTCTGATTCAACCCCACCGCGTGTTACAGCTAAGCTGAAATTGCAATAAGCGCATAAAGACGGCTACCTCTGGTAGTTGTAAAGCAGCCAGGAGGCAGCCGTCATGAAACTGCAAGACGCAGTGAAGCCGTTCGTGAATCGTATTGTTGGCAAAGTCCTGAAGGAGAGTCAAGCGGAGGCATTGGCGATTTTTGTCGCGTGTGCGTTAACGCTTGCCCGCTCGATCCTGACGGATCTGGCGGTGGAGTTGAAAAGGCAGGGCTTTGCCGCCACCACCAAAGGCGCCTGAAGCGTCTGGACCGCTGGATCAACAATCCACGCATCCAAGTGAACGAAGCGATGAAGCCGATTGTCGAATCGTGGGTGAAGAAGCGCAAGAAGCGGCTGATCATTAGTCTCGATTGGGTGGACATCCGGAGCTACAAGACGCTGGTGGCGGCCGCGAACATCAAGGGCAGGGCGGTGTGGCTGTTGTGGAAGAGCGTGCCGATCAGCGGCTTGAATCTCAACATGAGCCGAATCGAGGAGGAGATGATTTATGACCTCAAGGGAATGCTTCCCGCGGGATTGAAAGTCGTGATTCTGGCGGACCGGGGCTTTCACAAGAGCCGCCTGTTTGCCTGCTGCCAGAAGCGTGGCTTTGATTATGTGATCCGAATCAAGCCGGAGTACAAAGTGGATGCGAAGGGCTTCCAGGGGTGCCTGTCGGAGTTGCCGGTGAAGCCGGGGGTACGGCGATTCTGGACGAACGTGGTATGCGGTCAAAGGCCGGAGATCACGCAGAACGTGGTGGTATATTACAAAAAGAACCTGCCGGAGAAGCGCGATGAGCCGTGGTTCCTGGCGACGAGCCTCATGGGCACGCCCACGCAGATCGTGCAGTTATATGCCCGGCGCATGGGGATCGAAGAATGCTTCCGCGACAAGAAGAACGTCAATAACGGCTGGGGCTTGAGACACATGCGTCTGCATACCGCGGGCGCGCTGGACCGTCTCCTGTTGATTCTGGCGATTGCGTATCTGATTCTCTGCGGGCTGGGGCTCTTGGCGTTAAAGCGCTGTGCACCGCGGGAATGGTGTTCAAATAACCGAGCCTGCGAGTGCGGCGTGTTCACCATCGGACGCCGCATGCTCAATATACTGCAAGTCACCATCGAACAAATCTTTGCCGAGATTGGGTTATGTACGAAAATGCTCTCTCCCACGTGGGGATGAATCAGTACACCCCTCCATTGACCGATCCCCACCCGCCGTTTACGCTGCCTTCCCCATACATATCTCTTGGCGAAAGGAAACAATAATGCGGCTATCTCTCCTCCTGGCCTCCTGCACCCTCACACTCTCGCTCCTCTCCGGCTGCGGAAACGACACTACCCCGCCCGCCGCCTCCGCACCGTCCGGCACCGCAACCCCAGCCCCCACCGCCAAAAAGCTCAAAATCGCCGTCATTCCCAAAGGCACCACCTCCGAATACTGGAAGGCCGTTCACGCCGGTGCCGTCAAAGCCGCTAACGAACTCCAGGCGACCCAGCCCATTGAGATCATCTGGAAAGGCTCCCTGAAGGAAGATCAATCCGCTGAAGAAATCAGCGTCGTAGAAGACATGTTCAACCTGAACGTCGATGGCATCGTCCTCGCCCCCAACAATGCCGACGCTCTCGTCGGCGCCGTCGAAGAATCCGCCGGCAAAAAAATCCCCACCGTCATCATCGATTCCGCCGTCAAGACCGAAAAGTACACCTCCTTCGTCGCCACCGACAACAAAAAAGGCGGCTACATGGGCGGAAAAGAGCTCGCCAAAGAACTCGGCGGAAAGGGCAAAGTCATCATCCTCCGCTACCAGGAAGGCTCCGCCTCCACCGGTGAACGCGAACAGGGTGCCATCGACGCTCTTAAGGAAAACCCAGGCATCGAACTCGTCAACATCAACAAGTACGGCGGCGCTACCGACGACCAATGCCTCAAGGCTGCCGAAAATCTCATCGCTGCTTACAAAAATCCCGATGGTTCCCTCTCCATCGACGGCATCTTCTGCCCCAACCTCACCACCACCTACGGAATGCTCCGCGTCCTCCAGGACGTCAAAGCTGCCGGCAAAATCAAATTCGTCGGATTCGACTCCAGCAAAGAACTCGTCGACGCCCTCAAGTCCGGCGACGTCAACGCTCTCGTCGTCCAGAACCCCATCAACATGGGCTACCTCGGCCTGAAAACCGTTGTCGATGCCATCAACGGCAAGGCACCCTCCCGCATGGTCGACACCGGCGTCAATCTCGTCACCAAGGAAAACATGGACTCCGCCGACTCCCAGGAAGTCCTCAACCCACCCGTCTCCAAATACCTCGGCGAGTAACTACGCACCACATCATGTAACTTACAAAAGCCCAGGGATTTGCAATCCCTGGGCTTTTTACATAAAAACAGTCCACCCAATTTGATCCCCTCAATCTTCCACGAGGACTGCCATGAAACCCCACCTCCAACCCCTCCTAATCCTTCTTTCCACCGCCCTCTACATCACCGCCGCCCCCGCGAAGCCGCCCCCCCCCTCTATCTCAACGTGGATCAACCCCGCGAAGCCCGCATCGCCGATCTCCTCTCCCGCCTCACCCTCGATGAAAAAATCTCCCTCGTCCACGCCGACTCAAAGTTCACCACTGCCGCCCTCCCCAAATACGGTGCCGCCCGCCGCTGGATGTCCGACGGCCCCCAGGGCGTCCGCGAAGACATCGGACCCGACACCTGGGCACCCGCCGGCCGCACCGACGATTTCGCCACCGCCATGCCCGCCAACATCGGCCTCGCCGCTACCTTCGATCCACAACTCGCCGCCGACTACGGCAACGTCATCGGCGAAGAAGCCTCCGCTCGCCGCAAAAACATCATGCTCGGACCCGGCGTCAACATCCTGCGCACGCCCCTCAATGGCCGAAATTCCGAATACCTCGGCGAAGACCCCTTCCTCGCCGGTCGCATCGCCGTCGCTTACATCAACGCCGTCCAATCCCACGGCGTCGCCTCCTGCGTCAAACACTTCGCCGCCAACAATCAGGAAACCGAACCGCGGTTCCATCAACGTCGAAATGGACGACCGTGCCCTGCACGAAATCTACCTCCCCGCCTTTAAAGCCGCCGTCACCGAAGCCCACGTCTGGTGCGTCATGACCGCCTACAACCGCCTCCGCGGTACCTACTGCTCCGAAAATGAACTCCTCCTCAACCAAATTCTCAAAGCCGACTGGAACTTCCAAGGCCTCGTCATGTCCGACTGGGCCGGCACGCACTCCACCATCAACGCCGCCAACCACGGCCTCGATCTGGAAATGGGATCACGACAGGCCTTACAACGACTTCTATTTCGCCGACCCACTCCGCGATGCCATCACAAAACAACAAGTCGCCCCCGAACGCCTCGACGACATGGCCCGCCGCAACCTCCGCGTCATGTTCGCCACCGGAATGTTCGACGGCCCATCGCATGAAAAACCCAAATCTGCCCTCATGTCCCCCGCCCACATCGACGCCGCCCGCCGCATCCAGGAATCCGCCATCGTCCTCCTCAAAAATGACGCTGAAACCCTCCCCCTCAACCCCTCCAAAATCAAAACCATCGCCGTCATCGGCGATATTGCCAACCGAAAATTCGCCCACGACGGCAACTCCGCCGCCATCAAAACTTCCTACGAAATCACCCCTCTCGAAGGCATCCGCCAATACGCCGGCCCCGCCATCCAGGTCATCTACGCACAAGGCTATTCCCACCCGCCGCTACAAAAGTCCGACAAAACGCCCGCCGCAACCACCACCCCGGAGCCTTCCGACGATCAACTCCTCACCTCCGCCGTCACTGCCGCAAAAAATGCCGACGCCGTCATCATCCTCGCAGGCCTCTACCGCAACCAGGATGAGGAAGGCGTCGACCGACCCGACATCTCCATGCCCTCCGCGCAAACCACGCTCATCGAGAAAGTCGCCGCCGCCAATCCCCGCACCACCGTCGTCCTCACCGGCGGCGGCCCACTCGACATCCAACACTGGCTCCCCAAAGTCCCCGCCCTCCTCCAATACTGGTACGGCGGTACCGAAGGCGGAAATGCACTCGCCAACATCCTCTTCGGCAAAACCAACCCCTCCGCCAAGCTCCCCTGCTCCTTCCCCAAATCACTCGCCGATTCCCCCGCACACACCGGCGACAAGATCAACTATCCCGGCATCGAAGGAAAAGAAATCTACGCCGAAGGTATCCTCGTCGGTTACCGCTGGTTCGACACCAAAAACATTCAGCCTCTCTTCCCCTTCGGCTACGGCCTCTCCTACACCACCTTCCAATGCTCCGACCTCAAGCTCACCGCCTCTCCCATCTTCCCACCCACCCCCGATCAGCACCCACCCCTCATCACCGCGAAGTAACCATCACCAACACCGGCAAACTCCCCGGTGCCGAAGTCGTCCAACTCTACATTCACGACACCCACGCCTCCCTCCCGCGTCCCCTCCATGAACTGAAAGCCTTCCAAAAAGTAATGCTCCAACCCGGCGAGCAACGCACCATCTCCCTCCCCCTCACGACCGCCAGCCTCTCCTACTACGATCCAAAATCCGCATCCTGGATCGCCGAAGCCGGCGATTTCTCCATCGACGTCGGAACCTCCTCCCGCGACCTCCCCCTCCACGCCACCTACACCCTCCCAAAAACCCTCCACACCAAAGACAACGAATAACCAAACCACATCAACAAAAGTATAAAACCAAACCCCCTTACCCCCCCCCACCCCTCACGATTCATCCTCTTGTGCACCCGATCTGGCTTGCCTTTTCGCGGCGCATCTCCCGCCAAAAGGATCCCCCATGCCCCCCTCAAAAACCCTCCACACCCTCCTCCTCCTCACCGCTCTCGCCACCCCCCTCCGCGCCCAACAACCCCCCACCCCCACCCCTCCCCTCGAAAAGCAAAACAACGCCATCATCCTCCCTCTCCCCAACGCCTTCCTCAAACTCGAAGTCATCGCCGACGACATCATCCGCGTCGCCTACGCCCCCAACCGCGACTTCTTCAACCACCCCAGCTTCGCCACCAGCATAAAAACCATCACCCTCTCCACCTTCACCATCACCCGCGACCCGCAAACTATCACCCTCACCACCCCCAAACTCAAAGCCCAAATCGACACCCAAACCGGCACCGTCACCTTCCTCGACCCCTCCGGAAAAATCATCCTCGCTGAAATGCCCAACGGCCGAACCCTCGACCCCGCCGAAGTCCAAGCCGAACACACCCACCACGCCCGACAACAATGGCTCCCCGATCCGACCGAATCCCTCTACGGCCTCGGTCAGCACCAGTACGGCCTCCTCAACATCAAAGGCCACGACATTGAACTCTGGCAGCACAACACCGAAATCGCTGTCCCCTTCCTCGTTTCCTCCAAAGGCTACGGCCTCTTCTGGGACAACCCCTCCTACACCAAATTCGGCGACCCGCGCGACTACCAGCCCATCCCCGCCGACCACCTCTTCGACGCCACCGGCAAACCCGGCGGATTCACCGCCACACCCTTTACCGATCGCGCCATGACCCAGTCCACCACCCCACATATCGACACCCAAATCCGCAACGGCGACCCCGAACACCGCAGCGACGATTCCTTTTCGCCACCCGGTGATCCCGCCATCGTTTGGGAAGGCCAACTCCTCGCCGACGTCACCGGCGATTACCACTTCGCCCTCTACGCCAACGGCGGATTCAAGATGTGGATCGATGACCAACTCGTCATCGACCACTGGCGGCAAAATTGGCTCCCCTGGGACGATCTCGCCAAAGCCCACTTCGACGCCCACTCCAAACATCACATCAAGGTCCAATGGATCAAGGACGGCTGCGACTACTGCACCCTCACCTGGAAACCTCCGCTCGCTGAAGATGCCGCCCACCGCCGCCAACACCTCGCCTCTGGTCCCAGGTCGGTGACGGCATCGACTACTACTTCGTCTACGGCCCCATCGCTCGACCGAGTCATCGCCGGCTACCGCCAACTCACCGGCAAAGCCCCGATGATGCCCCAGTGGGCCTTCGGCCTCTGGCAATCCCGCCAGCGCTACGAAACGCCAGCAGGAATCACTCGACGTCGTCAAAGAATTCCGCGACGCGCAACATCCCCTTCGACAACATCGTGCAGGACTGGCTGTACTGGCGCGAGGACGACTGGGGCTCCCACCACTTCGACACCGCACGCTTCCCCGATCCCGACCAGTGGATCAAGGACATCCACGCCCTCAACGCCCACCTCATGATCTCCGTCTGGGGAAAGTTCTATCCCAGCACCGACAACTTCAAGGCCATGGACGCCAAAGGCTACCTCTATCCCGTCGATCCCAAATTCAAAGACTGGGTCGGCCCCGGCTATCCCTACACCTTCTACGACGCCTTCAATCCCGCCGCCCGCGACCTGTTCTGGCAATCCGTCCATGACCGAGCTCTTCATCAAAGGGCATCGACGCGTGGTGGATGGACGCCACCGAGCCCGACCTCGCTCCCCTCACCGCCAACGCTTGCAACGCCAACTCAGCCACATGCCCAACACCGCCGCCGGCACCGGCGCTCGCGTGCTCAACGCCTATCCCCTCCTCAACAGCCAGGCCGTCTACGAAGGCCAGCGCCAAGCCGCCCCCGACCAGCGCGTCTTCATCCTCACCCGCTCCGGCTACGCCGGCCAGCAACATTACGCCGCCGCCAGCTGGTCCGGCGATATCTCCTCCACCTGGACCGCCATGAAAAAACAGATCGCCGCCGGGCTCGGATACTCCATCTCCGGTCTCCCTTACTGGACCATGGACTCCGGCGGCTTTTCCGTCCCGCCCCGATTCAGCAACCCCGCACCTGTCCGAAGCCGCCACCGATGAATGGCGAGAGCTCAACGCCCGCTGGTTCGAATTCGCCACCTTCGTCCCCCTCCTCCGCGTCCACGGCGAATCGCCCTCCCGCGAAATGTGGCAATTCGGCGGCGACGAAAGCCCCTCCCTACAAAGCCCAACTCAAATTTGACCGCCTCCGCTACCGCCTGCTTCCCTACATCTACTCCCTCGCCGGCGCGGTCACACAACACGACGCCACCTTCATGCGCCCGCTCGTCATGGATTTCCCCAACGACCCTACCGCCCGCGACCTCAACGACCAATACCTCTTCGGCCCCGCATTCCTCGTCAGCCCCGTTACCACCTACCAGGCCCGCTCGCGCCCCGTCTATCTCCCCGCCGGCACCTGGTACGACTTCTGGACCGGCACTCCCATTGAAGGCGGAAAAACCATTGACGCCCCCGCGCCCTACGACGCCATGCCCCTCCATATCCGCGCAGGCTCCATCATCCCCTTCGGCCCCGACCTCCAATACGTCGCTGAAAAAAAAGCCGACCCCCTCACCCTCTACGTCTACACCGGAAAGGACGCCTCCTTCACCCTCTACGAAGACGACGGCCTCTCCTACCAATATGAAAAAGGAGCCTTCTCCCAAATCCCCCTTACCTGGAACGAATCCAACCAAACCCTCACCATCCACAATCGCCAAGGCACCTACCCCGCCATGCCCGCCACCCGCACCCTCCGCATCCTCTTCATCTCAAAAACCAACCCCATCCCCTTCGCCACAGAAACCACCGCCCAACCCATCCGCTACACCGGCACCGAAATCCTCGTCCACAACGTTAACGGCATCCTGCCCGTCTCCTCACAGTAAAATCGCCCTACATAGCCTAATGCGAACATCCTATTCACCCCAATGGCCCTACATCCCCACCGCGTATATAATCAACGTATGAGCATGAATCCCCTCCGAACCACCATCGAGCAAGTCGCCGCCCGCGCGGAGTCTCCTCCGGTACCGTCTCCCGCGTCCTCAACGGCAAAAACAAAGAGAATCGCCCCGCCATCGCCAAACGCAGCGAACACATCCGACGCATCGCCAAGCAACTCGGCTATCGCCCCAACGCCGCCGCCCGCTCCATGCTCAGCGGCCAATTTGAAACCGTCGGTTTCGTCACCGCCGGCGATGCAGGCACCGACTGGTACCCCATCACCGCCCTCAACGGCATCTACGCCGCTCTCGCCGCCTCCCATATGCGGCTCCTCTTCAACCAAATCCCCGCTAAAACTTTCGCCGATCCCAACATCGTCCCACACCTCTTCCGCGAAGCCGCTGTCGACGGTCTCATCGTCAATCTCCTCCCCTCATTCTCCGATTCCCTCATCCCAGTCTTCGAGTCCCAGCCGGCCCCCTGCGTCTGGCTTAACCTCAAGCTCAAGCACCGCTCCGTCTACCCGGACGACACCACCGCCGCCCCCGTCGGCGTCCGCTGGCTCCTTCAAAAAGGCCACCGCAAAATCGGATTCCTCCAACGCCAGTTTGAAGCCAACGCCCACTATTCCGTCAGCGACCGCCTCAGCGGCTTCCATACCGCCATGCGCGACGCCCAGCTCTCCGACAAACGCCACCTCCCTCTCCACCGCGAACCCGGTGGCGATATTCTCAGCGTCCGCGACCGCGCCGATCAATTCATCCGCCAATTCCCCGATGTCACCGGCGTCATCTGCTACGAACTCGAAGAAGCCGTCTGTCTCTACGTCGCCGCAACCCGCGCCGGCAAGCTCCCCGGAAAATTCGACATCATCGGTATGAGTTCCGATACCATCCGCGTCACCAGCGGCCTGCCCATCCCCACTCTCCGCATCCCCTTCTACGACGTCGGACAACAAGCCGTCCACATGCTCCGCGAAATCCTCCGCACCGGCGACCGCGACATCCCCAGCCGCAGCGTCCCCTACGCCCCCGAGGTCATCGATCAAGACTGTTGACCCTCCCTATGCGTCAGCAAACGCCGCCGCCGCCGGCACCACACGCTGCGCCAGCGCGCCGTACGTCACATGCGTCAGCTCCTCCGACACACTCCACAGCCTCCCCGCAACCTCCCTGTCCCCAGCCTCCGCAGTCGCTTTCACCAACACAGGATAGCCCTTGTACTCCAACCCCCCGCTCGGGCCATAGTAGTCGCCCCCTGAAACATCACACCCCACCGCCGCATAAAGGATCGGCAGCGCCCGACGCGCCGCGGATTGCCCCAACAACGGCACAAACTTTTCCGTCAGCCACGAGAACAGCGGTTGCCGATCCAAACGCGAGCCCGCTGAAAAAAGATTCGTCGTCGCAACCCCCGGATGCGCCGCCACGCTCACAAGATTCACCCCCGCTTCCGCCGCCCGACGTTGCAGTTCATTCGCAAACAACAGATTCGCCAACTTCGATAATTTGTACGCCCAAAGATCTTTGTACCGGCACTCCCCATTCAAATTATCCCATTCCATTTTCGCCCCCTTGTGTGCAATGCTGCTCACCGTCACCACCCGCGCCGATCGCGATCGCAGCAACCACGGCAACAGCAGCCCCGTCAACGCAAAATGCCCCAGATGATTCGTCCCGAACTGAAGCTCAAAACCGTCCTTCGTCAACCGCCGCCTCGGCACCGCCATCACCCCCGCATTATTCACCAGCATGTCAATCGCCTCCCCGCGCCCCGCCAGCACCCCCGCAAACTCGCGAATCGCCCCAAAATCCGCCAGATCCAGACCCACACATTCCACCCGCCCCCCCGAAACCTCTTTCTGAATCCGCCGAACCGCCTCTCCCCCCTTCATCCTATCCCGACACGCGAGCACCACCCGCGCCTGCACGCGCCAACTCCAACGCCACATAAAAGCCAATCCCCGAATTCGCCCCCGTCACCACCGCAAGCTTTCCCGATTGAGCCGGTATATCCGCAACGGTCCAATGCTTTTTCATCATTCCTCCCACTCTGCACGCAAATAGCCTTGGCGTGAAAACGCAAAGCCTCCTCCATCCGCCCATGACTATAGCGCCTTCCCACAACGAATGAAACCTGAAAAGGGGACCTCTTTACCCTTCCAATCCCCCATGTTCAAAAAGCCATCCACAAAGCGCCTGCCGCGCCCGAAACAACCGCGATTCCACCGTCCCCCGCGCAACCCCAGCATCTCCGCAATCTCCTCATAACTCAATCCCTCCAACTCCCGCAACACCAGGATCGCCCGATGATCCTCCGGCAACAACGCCAGCACCGCATCAATATCCAGCCTCGCATCAATCGCCGCGATATGCCCCGCCACGCCCTCCCTGCTCGCCGCCGGCAGCGACCCCTCATCCGCCAAAAACCGCAACGGCATCCGATGCTTCCTCCGAAAAAGCACCGCCTGCCGAAACAGTATCGCGTACAACCACGTCTTCACGCTCGAACGCCCCTCAAACTTCTTCAGCGACACAAACGCCGCCGTGAACGTCTCCTGAACCACATCCTCCGCGTCCGTCCGCGACGGAATAAGCGTCGCCGCCAGCCGCACCAGCGGCTGCGCATAACGCTCCACCAGCTCATGAAACGCCTCATGACGACCCTTCCTCGCCTCCCGAACCAACTCAATATCCGTCTGTTCCAACGTCTCTCCCGGGCACTCACGGGTGCATCACCTTTGAGAACATTCCCACGTCCCCCCTCAATGAAAACGCCCAAGTCACGGATTTGTTGTCAAAAGCATCCCATATCGCAAAACAACGCCCCTCGTGCCTCCCTATAGAACCCCCACAAACCCCCAAAAAAGACCCTTAAGCAACCCCAGCCCCACGACCGATAAATCATTCATGCCACGGACCCTCCTCCCCAATCTCACCAGCGCACGATCGCTCATCCTCTCCACCGCGATCCTCCTTGCGCAAATGACCCTCCTCGCCCTCGCCTTTTGGCTCGCACTCGCTCTCCGATTCGATTTTTCCCTCACCATGCCCGATGGCCGCCATTGGATGGCCGTTTATTACCTCCCATTCTTGCCCCCACTCCTCGCCATCAAACTCGCCGTCTGGCTCGTCATGGGACTCCACCGCGGCAACTGGCGCTACGTCGGCCTCGGCGACCTGATCCGCCTCCTCGCGGGATCCCAAATCGCCCTCGCGCCTCCTCGTCACCGCCTACTACCTCTGGCAACATGCCGGTGGGGGGGTGGGGGGGACCGAAGGACATCGAACCTCCATCAACGGAATGCCCCTCACCGTTTTTCTCCTCGACGATCTATTCTCAGTCCTCCTCGTCGGCGGCACGCGAGTCCTCGCTCGAGTGCTCCACGAAGGTTCACGCCCCATCGCCGCCGGTGGCCTCGTCCGCCTCCTCATCATCGGCGCGGGCGATGCCGCTGAATCCGTCCTCCGCGAAATCGCACCGCATGCCCGAACAGCGTTACCGCGTCGTCGGCCTCCTCGACGATGATCTCGCCAAATCGAAAGCCCGTCTCCACGGTGCCCCCATCCTCGGCCCCATCTCCACCCTCCCTCGCATCTGCCACGAACACCAAATCGGCGAAATTCTCATCGCCCTCCCCAGCGCCTCTAACCACGAAATGCAACGCATCATCTCCCTCTGCCGCGCCACTCAAATGGCCGCCGACATGCGCGGCGGCGGTGCCAGCGGGTCCGCACTCCGCTTCCGCACCATCCCCAGCCTTCAGGACATCCTCGCTGGCAAAGCCGTCGTCAACCAAATCCGCGACGTCAGCGTCAACGACCTCCTCGGCCGCGACGCCGTCCAAACCGACCTCGGCGCCGTCGGTGCATTAATCCACGCACAAGTCGTCCTCGTCAGCGGTGCCGGCGGCAGCATCGGCAGCGAACTCTGCCGCACCATCTGCCGCTTTGAACCCTCCCTCCTCGTCCTCCTCGACAAGGCCGAAAACGCCATCTTCGAAATCGAACGCGAACTCAAAAAAACCTTCCCCACCGTCAAACTCGTCCCCGCTATCGGCGACATTTCCGACGCCATCCGCATCGACCAGATCTTCACCGATCATCTCCCCGCCATCGTCTTCCACGCCGCCGCACACAAACACGTCCCTCTCGCCGAAACCAACCCCGGCGAAGCCATCCGAAACAACGTCTTCGGCACCAAGACCCTCGCCGACGCCGCCGCCGCCAACGGCGTCAAAAACTTCGTCATGATCTCCACCGACAAAGCCGTCAACCCCTCCAGCATCATGGGCGCCACCAAACGCTGCGCCGAAATTTACATCCAGGCCCTCGCCCGACGAACGAAAGCAGCCGCGGGCGGTGGGGGGGAGGGGGGGCACCAATTTCATTACCGTCCGCTTCGGAAACGTTCTCGGCAGCAACGGCAGCGTCGTCCCCATTTTCAAACAACAGATCGCCGCAGGCGGACCCGTCACCGTCACCCACCCCGAGATGCGACGCTATTTCATGACCATCCCCGAAGCCTCCCAACTCGTCCTTCAGGCCGGAGCCCTCGGACAACGCGGCGAAATCTTCGTCCTCGACATGGGCCAGCCCGTCCGCATCCTCGACCTCGCACGCGACGTTATCATCCTCAGCGGCCTCCGCCCCGAAGTCGATATCCCCATCGTCTTCACCGGCCTCCGCCCCGGCGAAAAACTCTACGAAGAACTCTCCATCCGCGGCGAAAACATGCTCCCCACCCGCCACCCCAAAATCGCCATCTGGAAAAGCGAACCCGCCCCCAACGCCTACGTCCAAAAAATGATCGACGAACTCGAACCCCTCCAACACTGCACCGTCCGCGAACGAGTCCTCTTCACCCTCAAAGAATTCGTCCCCGAAATGAACCCCTGGACCGAAACCCCCATCCCCGATCCTCGAATCCCCAACCAAAACGTAACCTAAAAAAAACTTCTCCACCGCCGACCCGCCCCACTTTTCAGCGCCGCCGCAACGCGACGCCCCATTTCCCTCTAATGCCCCTCCCCCTTCCCACGCTCCTTCGGATCTCGCAGCGGCGCCGTCGATGAATAACTCCCCCGCGACGGCTCAATCCTCGTTTTCTTCCCCCCCAACTCCGCTTCAATCACCACATCCTCCACCGCCACCCCCGCTGGAACCTCCGCACTCCAGTTCCATTCCGTCACCGTCGCCAAAATCTTTTTCTCACCCATCACCACCGTCACCTTCGCCCCCGGCGTAACCTCCCCCGCCCACTTCCCCTCCTTCATCCCAGTGACCGCCAAATACGGTTCGTGCGTAATCAGCGACCGATGATACGCACTCTCCGCATCCACCTCGCTCTCCTTCAGCGGCGCATTCGCCGGACCCGACGCCATATCCCGCACAATGTTCACCAACCCCGCATCCGTCAGATCATTCCCCAACGTCGGCCCGTAAAAACTCCCCTGCGGTCCATGGCAGTTCGAGCAACTCTGGTCGTAATACGTCATCGCCGCAAAAGCCGGCACAGGCCGCGCACGACGCGACGCGGCATCTCCCACCCGCGTCGCCGGCCCCGGCCCCACCGTCGCCGCCACGAGAATCGCCCCCGACCCCGCCACCACACCCATCACCACCATCGCAACCCGTTCCACTCTAACCATCGCTAAAACACCCTCCATCAAGAATCCTATCGCCCCTACACCCCGGAGTTCACGCTTCAGCGTGTCAACCTCCACTCTCGGGCAAACCTCAACTCCACGTCATAACCTATCGCCACTCCCCTCTCCCCCGCAACCATGCCCCCCCGCCCCCATAGAGCCAACCCCCACCCATCCCCTATAATGCCGCACCTTCACCCACCTCTCCAAAAACGATGGGATAAATCGAATGGTCCAACAACTCCTCAAACGCCTTTCTGATCGCCACTCCGTCGTCGGCGTCCTCGGACTCGGATACGTTGGCCTCCCCCTCGTCCGCGCCTTCTCCCGCGGAGGCCTCCGCTGCATCGGATTCGACGTCGATCCCACCAAGGTAAAAAAACTTCTCGCCGGCCAAAGCTACATCAAGCACATCCCCTCCGCCTATATCCGCGACCTCCTCGATCAACAGCGCTTCGACGCCACCACCGATTTCTCCCGGCTCACCGAGTGCGACGCCCTCATCATCTGCGTCCCCACCCCCCTCACCAAAAATCGCGACCCCGACATGACCTACGTCGTCAAAACCGCCGAGGCCATCGCCAAGCATCTCCGCAAAGGCCAACTCGTCGTCCTCGAAAGCACCACCTACCCCGGCACCACCCGCGAAGTCGTCCTCCCCGTCCTCGAGACCAGCGGCTTAAAGGTCACCAAAGACTTCCTCCTCGCCTATTCCCCCGAACGCGAAGACCCAGGCCGCACCGATTTCGACACCGTCTCCATCCCCAAAGTCGTCGGCGGCTACGACCCCCTCTCACTCAAGGCCGCAAGCCTCCTTTATTCCGCCGCCAGTCACCACCGTCGTCCCCGTCGAGTCCTGCGAAATCGCCGAAGCCTCCAAAATCCTCGAGAACTGCTACCGCTGCATCAACATCGCCTTCATCAACGAACTCAAAGTCATTTTCGACCGCATGGGCATCGACGTCTGGAAGGTCATCGACGCCGCCAAGACCAAGCCCTTCGGTTTCCAACCCTTCTATCCCGGCCCTGGCCTTGGCGGCCACTGCATCCCCATCGACCCCTTCTACCTCTCTTGGAAAGCAAAACGCTACGACGTCACCGCTCGCTTCATCGAACTCGCCGGCGAACTCAACGTCTCCATGCCCTACTACGTCATCGGAAAAATCGCCGACCTCCTCAACACCCGCGGAAAAGCCATCAAAGGCAGCAAAATCCTCGTACTCGGACTCGCCTACAAAAAAGACGTCGATGACCTCCGCGAGTCGCCCTCCATCATCCTCATCGAACAACTCCAACACCGCGGCGGAAAAGTCGACTACAACGACCCCCACATCCCCACTACCCACAAACAACGCGAACACGACCTCAAACTCAAAAGCATCCCACTCACCCCCACAAACCTCAAAAAATACGACGTCGTCGTCATAGCCACCGACCACTCCGCCTACGACTACCCCCTCATCGTCAAAAACGCCAAAGCCATCATCGATACCCGCAACGCCACAAAATCCATCACCACCCACCGCGAAAAAATCGTAAAAGCCTAACCCCCAAAACCCTCCCCAAAAGCCACGATGGCCTCCCCAAATGTCCCCAAAATGTGCCCCCGCCAACAAAACAAACCCCACCCCCCACCCCAACCCCTCGCCACCTACTCAACAATTTAACCACTTAACCACTTAACCACTTCCCCCCCCCCCGATCCGCCACACACACCACCGCCGCATTGATCGACGCCGGTCTGCACTCCCGCCCCAACTTCCGAATCGCCGTCGCCGCCGCATGCAACGTCGCACCCGTCGTCGAAACATCATCCACCAGCCACACATGCTTCCCCGCAAGCCCCTCATCCGCCTGACACCAAAACGCCCCACGAAGATTTTCCACGCGCCGCGTCGGCGCATCAAGGCGTGCCTGCTCCGCCGTCCGCCTCACCCGCCGCAACGGCCGCCGCACACCCCACCCCGACAGCCGCCCCGTCTCCCGCGCCAACTCCTCCGCCTGATTAAAACCACGCCACGCCCGCCTTGTCCAATGCAACGGTACCGGTACCATCACATCCACCGACACCCCCTGTTCCTCCGATACCGCCACCATCGCCTGATACAAAAACGGAGCCAGCGCCCCCGCCACCTCCCACGCCCGGCCAAACTTCAATCGATGCACCAGCGTCACCAGCGGCTCCTCAAACCTCCCCACCCGCGCGATCCGAACCACCCCCGCATCCCTCTCCTCGCACCGCCCACAACGAAATCCCAAATCATTTCTCGTATATGGCCCCGTCCTCAGCCCACACGCCCGGCAATAACGCTCCGCCCCCATCCGCCCAATCGCCATCCTCACCCCCTCCGACAATCCCGCCCCCGCCTCACACGCCCCCTCATCCGCCCAGCACCCCTCCGGAAATACCGTCCCCACCACCGCCCGCCCCAACACCCGCATCCGCCGCAAAAGCTTCATCCCAACCTTCTGCCTTCATAATTCATAATTCATAATTCATAATTCAAACCCCTCACCCAATCGCCTGCAACCGCCTCACAAAATCATCCGCCAACCCCTGCGCCTGCTTCTCACTGAACGCCGTCGTCCGATACGTCACGCACAAGCTCAATCGATTCCCAATCGTCGTCAGCGTAAACACCAGCGGCAACAACGGCCCCGTCGGCGAAATCCGAAAATAATCCAGTACCCGCGGCACCCCATCCCGCTGCGATTTCTCATGCCGCGAATCCGCCCACGTCCCCGTCATGTTCACATTCGATATCCCCGCGATCACCGGCACCATCTTATGCAACAACTGCGCCGATACCGCGCCGAGGGAGACCAATCCCACAACAACCGCGCCGCTCCCATCGCCCAAAACGATTTCACCGTCCCAAACATCCGCTTCATCCGCGACGTCGCTTCCGACACCGTCGACAGTACCTCCTCCATCGGCTCCGATTCCGGATCATCCAGCACAACCGTGTAACTCGACAAATACAAGTTGAAAACCCGATCCAGTGGCTTGCTCGCCGCGTCCCGAATGTCCACGATCGTCCCTATCCCAATCTGCGTCCTCGGAAAATGCAGCCGCTTCTTCTGCCGCCGCAGCCGCTGCACACGCGTGTATGCCCCAATCGTCTGCCCCAGCGCCGCTATGAACACATCGTTCACGCTCGCATGACGCCCCTTCGCAAATCGATGCACACTCTCAATCAACCCCACCGGCAATTGGCGAAAAAGAAAATGACTCTCGAAGTTCATCGGATCCGGTATGTTCACCCGGTACCCCTGCCGGTGCCGCCACACATTTTTCGTGCTCTCCCGAATCGACGCCCATCGCGTCAGCCACCCCACATGATGCCGAAACAGCGACGCAAACCGCGGTGCCTGCAATGTCATCGCCGGCAGCGGCGTGCTCGACTCCGGCTGCTGATACCGCTCAAAAATCCGCCGCATCAATTCCCGCATCGCCCGCGAGTCCGCCACCCAATGGTCATACACCGCCGCGAAATAATGGGAACCGTCGTCGCCCCCTTCCCCGCCATCCCGGTCGCTCAACACACAAAACCGAATCGAACAATCCCCCGCCTTGAACGACCGATTCAACTCCTCACAAAAAAACTTGATCAACTCTTCCGGTGCCCGCTCAATCACCACCTGCCCCGGCGACGAAAAATGCACCACCCGATCCTTCCTGCTGAACCGCGCCGCGCCTAGCCCCATCTCTCCCAGCACCCCCTCCACCGCGCGACCCCAACGCTCAAGGTCCGGTGCCCCGCTCACCTCCATCACCTGCCCCGCATTGTAGGGATGCAGCTTCGACCACCGCCGCATCAACAACTGAAACGCATTCAATCGCACCACATGCGTCAACATCGGCACCACAGTCTTCGGACGAGACTGCGCCACCGTTTCAGAAACTGGATTCGCGACCACCTGCGTCACAGACTGTCCTTGCCAATCACCACAATGCTCAAACCACCTCGCGCAAAACAGCACGCGAGGTGGCCAATAGTTTAACCGACAAACACCCGCGGAACGAAACGCCCCACCGAATTCTTATACCGCGCATACACCGCCCCATGCACCGACTCCATATACCGCTCCTCCCGCCGCGCCTCAATCTGCAACAAAATAATGTCCGTCCCCGCCGTCACCAGCACCAGCAGCGTCGGCGCCATCACAAACGCCGCCACATTGATCGCCATCCGAATCGCATAAATCGGATGCCGAATCACCTTGTAAGGCCCCGTCGAAACCAACTCCAGCCGCTCGTTCGGATCAATCCCGATCCGCCACGACCGCCCCATCTTCCGCCAACACACAAACGTGCTCACCGTCCCCACGACACATACCGCCGTCGCCACCGACACACCCACCCACCACACCCCGTTCGGCATCCACAACCACGCCCGCCACCACCCCGCATCCCCACGCAGCGCACGCCCCATCGGCGTCGCCGCCACCACCCACAATCCTCCCAACATCGCCACAATGCACGGATACCACACCACCCGCATCCATCGCCCCACCCGCTCCCGTGGCAACGCATTCGGATCCTTCCCAATCTTCCGCGCCAGCCGAACCAGCTTCACCACCACCCACCCCCAATAGATCGTGAGGCACACCGCCGCTATCAACGCAGGAATTCTGTCAACCATGCCCCCGTTGTAACCCAAACTATCCCCCCTTGAAAGCCTCCCCAACCCTCCCCCCAAAACCCCCCCCCCAGCCTCTTCGCTTCCTCATGTGCCCCCGAACGGGCTTGCCACGTCGCGTCCCCCTCCCTTCCACCCCACCCCGCCCTCCGGTTACATTCCCCCTTTACCTTGAGCACCCCATGCGCATCTCCGAAATCTTCTACTCTCTCCAGGGCGAAGGAAAACTCACCGGCACCCCCTCCGTCTTCGTCCGCACCTCCGGCTGTAACCTCCGCTGCACCTGGTGCGACACCCCCTACGCCTCCTGGCAACCCGAAGGCCCCCAACTCTCCACCGACCAAATCCTCGCACAAATCCTCCAACACAACACCCCCCACGTCGTCCTCACCGGCGGCGAACCCATGATGTTCAACGAACTCCTGCCACTCATCCTCGCCCTCAAATCCCACCACAAACACATCACCATCGAAACCGCCGGAACACTCTGGCTCCAGGGCCTCCCCCCAGACTCCATCGACCTCGCCTCCATCTCCCCAAAACTCAGCAACTCCACCCCATGGTCCCGCGAAAACGGCCGCTTCGCCTCTCTCCACGAACAGCAACGCATCAACCTCGACATCCTCCAAATCTTCGCCGACGGCGGCGATACCGACCCCACCATCATCCGCGACCGCCAATGGAAATTCGTCATATCCAATCCCGCCGACCTCCTCGAGGTCCAATCGCTCCTCCAACAACTCAACCTCCGCCTCTCCCCACAAAAACAAATCGAACCCCGCGACGTCCTCCTCATGCCCGAAGGAACCGACCCCGACACCCTCGCCACCCGCTCCCAATGGCTCGCCGAACTCTGCAAACACCACGGCTACCGCCTCTCCCCCCGCCTCCACGTCTACCTCTGGGGCCACACCCGAGCCACCTAACAATCATTATGATGGCACGGCAAATAATCATTGTGGCACGGCGGCCCCCCGCCGTGATCTTTCCGCTGGCCTCGCACGGCCAGTGGAAAGATGCCCACCAACCAAAACCATCCCTTTCAAACCAACCCCTCGCACTCCCCCCTCACTCCCCGATACAATACCCCTCCGTTATCCTTCACCCCTTCAAAACTCCGTGTTAAAAGTGACCCCCATGCCACAACCACCCACCTCCCTCGTCACCTTCCCCAACCCACACCCCACGCGCGACTACACCATCCTCCACGTCGCCCCCGAATTCACCTCCGTCTGCCCCGTCACCGGCCAACCCGACTTCGGCACCATCAAACTCTCCTACATCCCCGACAAACTCTGCGTCGAACTCAAATCCTACAAACTCTACCTCCAATCCTTCCGCAATCAGGGCATCTTCTACGAAGACCTCACCAACCAACTCCTCAACCACCTCGTCAAAACCCTCAAACCCCGTTCCATGACCCTCACCACCGAATGGACCCCCCGCGGCGGCCTCCACTCCACCATCACCGCCACCCACACCCCAAAATCCAAAAAATAAAGACAATAACACCATCCCCAGAATGTACCCCAAAAACAAAAGGACCCCTCCAAATCGCCCCCAACCCCCCACAACCTACTCAACAATTTAACCACTTAACCACTTAACTCCCCGGAGCCCTCTCATGCAAACCCGCATCGGCATCTCCGGCTGGCGCTACAAACCCTGGCGAGGTACCTTCTACCCCCCAGACCTCACCCAAAAACGCGAACTCCACTTCGCATCCCGACAACTCAACTCCATCGAAATCAACGGCTCCTTCTACTCCCTCCAACGCCCCGCCAGTTGGAAATTATGGTACGCCGAAACCCCCGACGACTTCGTCTTCTCAATAAAGGGTGGCCGCTACATCACCCACATGCGAAAACTCAACAACATCGAAGATCCACTCGCCAACTTCTTCGCCCAGGGACTCCTCGCCCTCGAACACAAGCTCGGCCCCATCCTCTGGCAGTTCCCCCCCGTCTTCGCCTTCAACCCCGAACGCCTCGAGCATTTCTTCTCCATTCTCCCACGCGACACCAAAGCCGCCGCCGCCCTCGCCAAAAAGCACACCCCCTTCATGGAGGGCCGCTCCCTCACCAAAACCAAAGACAACCGCCCCCTCCGACACGCCATCGAAATCCGACACGACTCCTTCAACTCACCCGCATTCATCAAAATGCTCCGCGACCACGACATCGCCCTCGTCGTCGCCGACACCGCCGGCAAATGGCCCTTCCTCGAAGACCTCACCTCCGACTTCATCTACGCCCGACTCCACGGCGACGAAGTCCTCTACACCAGCGGCTACACCCCGCCCGCCCTCGACCTCTGGGCACAACGCATCCGCGCCTGGACCAAAGGCTCCGAACTCCCCACCGCCCAACATGCCTCCAAAACCAAACCCCCCAAAGCCAAATCCCGCGACCTCTTCCTCTACTTCGACAACGACGTCAAAGTCCACGCCCCCTTCGACGCCATCGCCCTCTCCCAACGCCTCGGCAACCCCCTCCCCCCAACCCCCCGCTCCCCCCTCCCAAACCCTCCAAAGAAACCCCCCGAACCTCCTGGCCTATCAAAAAAAAATAAACCCCAACCCCTAACACACCTCCCTCAACAAAAGCCCCCTCAAACCACCCCCAACCCCCCACAACCTATTTAACCACTTAACTCCCCCTCGCCCACCAAATCCCTCATCCCTACTCAATGACACCCCTTCATGACGCCCCCTCATGTGTTGTAAAGAAGTAGAACTGTCACCCTCTTAACGGAAGTAGAATTGTCACCTGTTCATGCTGATCTCACGCGGGCAAGGGCCGCCGCGGCCGGGGCGGGGGGGGTGGGGGAGGAGGCCGCGGCGGCCCTTGCCCGCGACGCTTGGATGGCCCTGGCCTCTCGGTTGAACGGATGGTCCGGGCCGGGCCGATATCTCCGATTGTTGACCTGCATTGGCATGGGTCGAGTTTTCACCGCCGGCGTGGGGCGGCTTGCCAGTTCCCGGCAACTCAAGCGTTGCCCGCCGCGTTCGATCCGCAGCGTTCCATCGCCTAACTGCCGGACCGTCACCTTCCTGCCCGCAAGGCCCACCGCATCCCCTTGTGCTTCGATCTGCAGCCACCGGTTCCTCCACCGGACACACCAGTCCTGACCCACCACTCGCTCCTCTTGCATGCACAGAATCTGCGCGATCCCCTGGGGTGCCTTCCGATGCACATTTGCCTCCCGGACCGCCTTCACGGAAAAACGCCGGTTCAACTCCGGCAACAGCGTCTTGTCCAGAAGCGCGTTGGCCTGCTCCATGTCCGAGATGCCACGCAGCCGGAGTTCCTTGACCAGCCGATCCTGGAACACCCGGTGCTTTCTCTCCACACGCCCCTTGGCCTGCGGACTCCTTGCCTGAATCAATTCCACGTTCAACTCCTTCATCGCCCGACCAAACTGCGTGGGCTTCTCCGGATGCTCCTGATCCCGGTAAATCCCGTGGCGATCCACATACACGCTGCGCGGAACCCCATGCGCCTTTACCCACCGACCCAGGACATCGAAGGCCGCCTCGGTCGTCTCGGCTGAGTAAAACCGGGCGTAAGTCTTGCCCGTCGCATCGTCCACCATCACCATCAGCACACGATACGGGCCGTCTTTATCGCGTCCCTCAAACCAGTCGTGATGCGAGCCGTCCATCTGAATCATCGCCCCGAAGTTCTTCCGGCGTTCCCGCCGCTGGCGATGCCTGGAGCGGCGACGCATCGGCTTCCACAGGTGCCGCTCCTTGAGAATCCCCGTCAGCGTGTCGGGGCTCACCACAAGGCCTTCCTCGGCAAGCTTCTCGCAGGCCAGCGTCGGACCAAAGTCCCGGTAAAGTAACTGGTGCCGACACACGATCTTGTCCCGCAGTGCCTCGGGCAGCCGATGGTTGCTCACCCGCCCACGCAGACGGTGAGTCAGCCCGCCATCGCCGCGAGCCTTAAACCGCTTCCATACCCGCCGCGCCTGACGCAGCGAGACGGCCATCCACTCCGCCGCCTCCACCACCGTCCACTCGCCACGCTTCACCCGGCTCATTGCTTCCAGCCGTACACGTTCCTTTGACGACATAAAAAGTGTATCCATCCCGCCGGTATACCCCGGCGACGGCAGTGACACTTCTACTTCGGCTATGGGGTGACAATTCTACTTCGGTACAACAATGACGCCCCCTCATGCCTTGCGATTCCCCCACCCGATGATACCATCATGCGCTCCGGCAATCCTTTGGAGTAATTGTCCATGCAACGACCCCTTCGCCCCAACCTTCTGCTCGTCTCCGCCCTCGCGGTATCCATCACCCTTCTCGCCGCCTGCGAAAGCAACGTCCAAAAATATCGTGAGCAGGGTGTGAAGCTCTACCAGCACAATGACTACGATGGCTCCCTCGCCACTCTGAACAAGGCTCTTTCCTACGACCAGTTTGATGCCGTCAGCAACTGCTACGCGGGGCTGATCCATTATCGCGCCGGCAATTACGAACAGGCCGCCTACCACTTCAAAGTCGCGCTCCAGGCCGATCCATCCTCCGAGCAAGCTAAGGACGGCCTCACCGCCGCCCTCATCAAACTCGACAAGCCGGACCTCGCGCTCGATTACCTCGAACGCTCTTCCGCCCTCGCCGACAAGGTCAAAGACCCGCGCGAAGAAAAATCCAACGTCAAACGCCGTTACATGAAGCAGACCGAAGAAGGCCTCTACCTCGGCAAGGGTGGCGACCGGCTTCGCATTCGGCGCACTTACGAAAAACTCGGCGACTACGACAACGCCCTCGTCTACTACAAAAAAGCACTCGTTCTCCTGCCCGATAGCCCCAATGTCCTCATGGCCCTCGCCTCCCTCTACGAAAAAACCGGCAACAAGGCCCAGACCCGTGAATTCCTCATCCGCGCCTACAACGCCGACCCCGCCACCCCCAACCTCACCGACGCCATGACCCGCAACAACGTCGCCATCTCCGCCGTCATCGGCACTCCGGCCGACACTCAACCCGGAAAATAATTCCAATCCCTGTACATTCAGCATTCGTCTTCAGCATTCACAATTTAGATCGCACTCTCCGATTTCAGATCTCAAATTTCAAATTTCCCCCGCTTCATGACCGAACCGCTCAGCCACAAGTTCATGCTCGCCCTCGACGCCTCCCGCGACCGCGTCTACTCCCTCGCGCTCGCCAGGGAATCCACTCCCGCCAAAGCCGAATCCACCCTCCAAAAATCCGCCCGCACGCTCTTCATCGCCTACGCCCAAAACCCCGACCTCGACCCCGCAAAGTGCTCGACAACAACTGGCCCCTGACCCTTCCGCCCTGTCCCCCCCCCCGCCCCCGGCCCCCATGCCCGCCGACGTCTGGGCACGACTCTCCGCCGCCATCCAAATTGAAGCCGCCAAATCCACCGTCGGCAGCGCCCTGAACCCCAATTCCCTCCTCAGCCCCGACCCACTCCTCGCCCCAAGACGCGCCTCCATCCTCGACGACAGCGAAGCCTTCGACCTCTCCCCACCCTCCCGCTTCATGCTCGCCTCCGCCATCGCCATCCTCATCGGAATTGCTCTTACCATTTACATCCTCACCCGTCCGTCGCCGCCACCTTCAACCACGCAACCGGCAAGCACGTTGACAAGGTGACAATTGACAAGGTGACAAGGTGAAACGATCCGCAGATGATGCGTCACCCTCGCTTCACCTTGTCACCTTGTCACCTTGTCACCCCCTCACCTTGTCCCGTTCCTCCCCACACAAGGCCTCGCCAATGTCCACCCCCGTCCCCACACCCCTCGCCTCCCGCTTCCCCACCCGCATCCACCGGCTCACCGTCGCGGACCGCACCATTGACCTCCTCGCCCCGGTGGACCCTGACGCCCTGCTCGACGACCCCATCGTCGAACAACGCTACAAAGCCGACGACTATCTCCCATACTGGCCGATCATCTGGCCTAGCGGCCTCATGCTCGCCGCCGAAATCCTCACGCAGCAATCCTCGCCACCCGTTCCACCCCAGGACTCAATACTCACCCCTCAGAACCCGCCCCGCACAATCGACCTCGGCTGCGGCCTAGGTACCACCGGCATCGCCGCCGCACTCCGCGGTTGGCACGTCACGTTCACCGACTACGACCCCGAAGCCGTCCTCTTCGCCGCACATAACGCCGAACGCAACGGCATCCCGCTCGACCGCATCCGCGCCCTGCACATGGATTGGCGAACCCCGGTCGCCGAAACCTTCCCCTGGGTCCTCGCCTCCGACGTCCTCTACGAACGCCGTCTCCATCCGCTCCTCCTCTCCTGCATCGAAAAAGTTCTCGATCATTCCCCCGACGCCCAAGCCTGGGTCAGCGACCCCCAACGCACCGCCGCCGAAGACTTTCCCCTCGCCGCCGTCACCCACGGCTTCAAAGTCCAAACCCTGAACATGGAAGGCGAATCGTTCTCGGGCAGCAAACAATCCGCCCACCTCTACATCCTCCGCCGCGCGAAAAAATAATCCGTCTTCGGATATTATGTGAACACCCAAGTCGGAGAACCCATGCGCTACAAACCCACCCTCACCGCCCTCGTTCTCCTGTGTGCCTCTGCCTTCGCCCAAACACCCTCGACCCAACCGATTCCCATCGAAATCTCCAAAGACACCACCCGCATCCTGACACCCCTGCGCCCTGACGGCACTCCCGACTACATCGCCGCCTACAATGAACGCCTCGCAAATATCCCCGCCGATCAAAATGCTTTCCCCCTCATCATCCAAGCCACTGGCCCACTCTTTGATGCAAACCAACAGCGGCAATTTGTTGAAAAGTTCCATCTTCAACCATTCCCCGTAGACGGCCTATATCTTCAGCCGCTCTACAAATATTGGGGTACGCTTCACCCCGCAGATGCAAAGAATCCATCGACGGAAGCGATGAACAAACTTGACCGATTACAGGACGGCTTCGACAACGCCAACGTTACGGACGCTGATCGGTCCCTTATTATCCAATGGCCCGATACCCAATTCCAGCCCATGGTGCTGCTTGAAAAAGCTTCCACCTTGAACTTATGCGTTATCCCTCTCCTTCCCAAAACTGAATCGCACCTAATGGTGGAAGCGTACCCGGCGTTTTCTCCATTACTCAATAGTATTTCGCCATTTTGCGCTCGAGCAGTTCTTCACTCTTCGCAAGGTGACATCCAAGGCACTGAACGTGACTTAGTTACCGCCCTGCGCCTCGCACGGCTCGTTCAACAGACACCGCTAATGTTGGTCCGCCGAATGGGCGAAGCGGGAGAAATGCATGTCTGCCGGACGGCACGATCAATTGCTCTGCACGCAATAAACTCCACACAGCAACTTCAAAATCTTGCTGCCACGCTTTCTAAAGCATTGCCCGCGCCGACATACTCGGAAGTTTTCGATGTTGGAGAGCGCTTCGCAGCACTTGATATGTTCATCCAGATCGCACACGGCAACACAGACTCAATCCTTCGGGCTGATCTTATGATTTTCGATCAAACCACAAAGATTGATTCAGGCGATTTGAACCTAGTTGACTGGAATTTTATGCTTCGTGCCGCCAACAAAACGTGCGACGAATCTACAAAAATATTCGCAACATCCGATTGGCGTGCGATCCGAAAAGCATTACGTAAAGGAACTGAGACGGAATCTCGCCGTGATGATGTACCCATTTTTCCAGCCGCCTCGCTTTTTGATCTGCCCCCGCCAACTACAGATTATGCGGCGTATTGGGCGAAGATGCGGGCCGAAGTAATTACGTTTATTCACAAGCGGCCTAACGAATCACGTGACGCATTCACGCAACGTATCAAGCTTTTATTCGATGGTTCCGAGCAAATTGATGCCAATGTTACCAACATTTCAATTAAGCGGTCTCTTGAATACCCGCTCACCCAAACCACCTTCGCCCTTGCCATCTACCGCGCCGAACATCACGTCTACCCCGATTCCCTTGCCGCCCTTATCCCACAATATCTCCTCTCGATTCCGCAAGACCCATTTGCTGACGAAGGCCCGCTTCTCTACCACACTACGCCCAACGGCTTCATCCTCTACAGCGTCGGTCCCAACGGCAAAGACGATGACGGTCGAAAAAACGCCAGCACCTCTGAAGACGACATCGCCGTCAGCTCGGATCCCCAAAAATTTGACATCGCGCACTGAAATTTACAAACCTCACACCGGCGCCTTATGCGAAATCCGCGTCGCCAGCGTCCACGCGATCGCTATTGCATCTGCTACATCCGGCGGCTCGGGCGGCTTCTTTAACTTGCACAAACCCGCCACCGCCCGCTGCACCTGCATCTTCGACGCATGGCCGTTCCCTGTGACCGTCCGCTTCACCATCGTGCTCGCCAGATTCGTCACCGGCAGCCCTTTCTGCGTCGCCGCCAACAGAATCACGCCGCGTGCATGCCCCATCAAAATCGCCGTCCGCGGATGCTTGTAATGTGCAAACAACTGCTCCACCGCCACCCGATCCGGCGACGATTCCTCGATCAACTCTGCCACATGCTCGTACAACTCCATCAACCGCCCGGCCAAATCCCCCTTCTCCTTCATCCGCAAAACCCCCGCCTCCTGCAACATCGGCCGCCCCAGCGTCAACGACACCAGCCCATACCCCGTCACCCGCAACCCCGGATCAATTCCCAAAATCAGCATTCGCAAAGTGTAGAGCGCACCGACAAAATCACCAACCACCACTTTCCATATCTGACACCGACACCTCGCGCCTCAAGTCGCCGTAGCCTGCGGCGGACGCAACACAATTTTCGACGCCGCCGCCTCCACCGGCACCTCCGGCTCCGGCGTCGCATCATGCATTGACCCGAATTTCCGCATCTCCGGCCAGAACACGCTCACCCCGAGCGACACCAGCAGCGTCCCAATCCCCCCCGCGACAACCGCCAGTCGCGGCCCCATCATCGCCGCCGTCAGTCCCGACTCCAGAGCCCCAATCCCATTCGACGTCGAGCTGAACACAGACTTCACCGCCGACACACGGCCGCGCATCGAATCCGGCGTCAGCATCTGCACCAGCGTCTGACGCACGATCACCGAAACATTGTCACATGCCCCGATCGAAAAGAGCGCCACCGCCGACAAAAGAAAATTCCGCGACAGCCCAAACACAATCGTCGCCACGCCAAACCCCGCCACCGCCCACAGCAACGTCCGTCCCGCATGTTTCATCGGGGGCCGATGCGCAATGAACATCGCCATCGCAATCGCCCCCATCGACGGCGCCGCACGAAGCCACCCCAATCCCGCGGGACCACACTGCAATATCTCCTTCGCAAACAGCGGAAGCAGTGCCGTCGCCCCTCCAAGCACCACGCTGAACAGGTCCAGCGTAATCGTCGCAAAAATAATCCGCGTGTTCCAAACAAACACCAGGCCACGCAGGACCGATTGAAATGTCACCGGTTCCCGATTCATCGGCGACGCCGCCGGTCGAGTCGCCCAGAAAAAGAACAGCGATACAAATTGCAGAATCGCCGTGCTCAGATAAACCAGGGAATACGGCCAAAGCCCCTGCGGATCGTTCGGCCGAATAAACGCCAGCATGAACCCCGCCGCCGTTGGCCCAATCATCGTTGACGCTTCCACCGTGCTCGAATGCCAGCTCGCCGCATTCGGAAAAATCATCGGCGGAACCAACTGCGGAAGCAACGACTGTTTCGCCGGCTGATTCACCGCGCGCACCAGGCCATTGAGCAGCAGGATCGCAAGAATCAGCGGAACATACGGAGCCGTGAAGCCCTGGCCCGTCTCATGAAAGCTCATCGCAACAACCGCCAGCAGATGATTCGCCCCACGCAACACCGCCCAGTCCGGTATCGCCCCCCGCTGAAACGAAATCAACCCCAGAGCCAACGACGTCAGCGCCAGCAGCACCTGGCCGATCAGCACCATTTTTCGCCGATCGTGCCGATCAATGAGGTGCCCCGACGGTATTGAAAACAGCAGGATCGGCAACACCTGAAAAAAACCGGCGACGCCCAGTACCGTCGGCGACCCCGTCGCCTGATACAACTCCCAACTGATGCCCAGATACATCATCTGCGAGCCGACGGTCGAAAGAAGATTCCCCGCCAGAAACGCCCGGCAATTCGGCAACCGAATCGCCGCATAGGGATCATGCGCGACCGCTCCGGAGTTCCCCTCCGGCATCAATCCCAAATCAAATCTAGAAGGTGCCGCACATCGTGTATTTACATCTTTACGACCACTGTCTGCTGTGCATGCCCAACACATGCGCCCCGGACAAGCCCGGCAGTCCCCAAAACTATATTAAGGAAACATGAAGCTTCCATGAAGATACGACAAGGTTGCCTCCCTCCTTCCCTCCCCCTCCCGCCCTCCGCTAAATCCCCGCAAAAACAAAAAAGGCGCACCGCGAAAAAAACGCAGCGCGCCTTCTGTCTTCTGCCTACTAAAAACCCCTCACGGCCCAATGGCCGCCGTCCCGCTCTCCCCGGTCCGAATGCGATAACACTCATCCAGCGGAAGCACAAAAATCTTGCCGTCCCCGATATTCCCGGAGAAAGCGGCCTTCATAATGGCATCCACGGTCGGCTTGACGAACTGCTCATTGACGGCAATCTCCAGCTTCACCTTTGAGAGCAGGCGGATCACCACCTGGTTCCCACGGTACTGCTCAGTGAAGCCGCGTTGCCGTCCGCAGCCGCGAACGTCCGACGCCGTCATCAGGTACACCTCAATCGCACTGAGGGCTTGCTGCACGGCCTCAAGCTTCTCCGGGCGAATGATTGCGACGATCATTTTCATAACTGGTTGCTCCTAAAAGCGGGTGAGGCGTCCAAAAATCCAGGACTCATCGACGCATCCAGCCGCGAAGGGGAAATTGTAATTGAAACCAACGTGAGCTGCGAAAACCCGTCAATACCCCGGCAGCCAGTCACGGCCGCCGGGGATGAATCAACAGGATTACTTCACCGGACGCGAGGAGAAATTAACCGTATCCGCGGGCATGCCGGCCGGTGCCGCAGAGCCGAGATGACATATTCGGGATACGCCGAGATACCGTGCTCGTGCAAGTCCATGCCTTCGATTTCGCCTTCCTTGGAGATGCGAAGCAGGCCGCCCAAATCGAGGACCTTGAACACGATCATCGCAACGATGAACGTGGCAGCACAAATGTGAAGCTGCCGATGCACTGAGCCATCGGGGATGCATGCCGCCACCATAGAACAGCCCGGTGTAGAACGCAGTCTGATCTTGCTGGCCCGGTGCCCCGGTGTAAATGGCCTGAGCGAGTTGCCGGAACCCGCCATGTTGTACTCGCCAGAAGCGAACAAGCCGAGGGACAGGGTGCCCCAGACGCCGCACAGGCCGTGCACCGGCCACGCGCCGATCGGATCGTCAATACGCAGGTATTCGAGCAAATCGACGCCCAGAATCACGATGATTCCAGCAACCGCCCCAAGGCAGCACGCACCGGTCGGACTCACCCAATAGCACGGGCAGGTGATCGCCACGAGACCGGCAAGGAAGCCGTTGGTGATTGCTCCGGCATCCCACTTCTTCGTCGCGGAAGTAGATGAAGAAGATCGCCGCCAGACCACCTGTGCACGCGGCGAGCGTGGTGTTTGCCGCGATGCGGCCGATTCCAACGAAGTCCATGGCCGAGAGCGTCGAACCGGGATTAAAGCCGTACCAGCCGAACCACAGAACAAACCCGCCGACAACCGCGACGGTGAGATCGTGCGGAAGCATCGGGCCGCCGCCGTCACGCTTGAACCTGCGACCAATACGCGGGCCAAGGCATGATGCCGCCGGCCAGAGCGATCCAGCCGCCGATCGAGTGAACGACCGTCGAACCGGCGAAGTCGTGGAAGTACATGCCCGACGCTCGGAAAGAAGTGCGTGAATGCTTCGGGAGCAGCCGTCGCGGTTCTGGGCGCCCATCGTGTAGAGGAAGCCGTCCGGGCCCCAGGCCCAGTGGCCGATGATCGGATAGATAAAGCCCGAGACGCACACGGAGTAAAGGATGTCGCCCCAGAAGCCGGTCGGCCGATCATCGTGCCCGAGCAGATCGTCGATGCACAGTCAGCGAAGGCGAACTGGAACACCCAGTGGGCGAGCACGGGAACGCCGGTCGCGCCATAAGCGCCAGTCGCGGTCGACGTTCTGCAGGAAGAACCAGTTGTGAATCGCTCCGCCTGCCAGTCCTTCGGATCGTGCCAGCCGATGAAGCCGTTGCCCTGCGCCGAACATGAAGGCATAACCCCATGCATAGAAAAGCATGCCGCAAAGACAAGTGTCGAACACGCACTCGACCAGCACGTTCACGGTTTCACGCGAGCGGCAGAAGCCTGCTTCAAGCATCGTGAAACCGGCCTGCATGCCGAACACCAGGAACGCCGCAACCAGCGTCCAGACCGTGTTGAGCGGATTGATAACGCCGTTAATCGTTGGGTCCGCCATGTTGGTCGTCGTGACCATCACAGGCGCCGGTGCCGAAGCGGATGCCGGTGCCGACGAAGCAGCCGCGGTCGCGGCCGCCATATCGGGCGTCGTCGCCGCCATTGAAGCCGCGGCCTGTTGGCCGTACGCGCTTCGGCTCGCTAGAACTTTAGGCACCATTGCGATCAACGCCGGCAGCGCCAGCATCAGGAAAAACGTCAGGGCGAGCCCCAACATCTTCCCGAACAGCAATGTCCCGCCGAAACGCCGCCACTGGGGGTCCCTCAGGCGGCCAGTGAGGCGGGAAAACTTCTCCGATAGAGAAAGTTTTATCCCTGTTTTCACAATACCTCTCATTCATATGCTCCTTTGTAGAGAGAGAGTGTGCCCGCATTCGCGCCCGACTGTAGAGCGTGCGCTCCGCCGAAATCGGACGTGAAACACGAACGGTGGTTCAAAAAAAGCAGAAGAGCGAATACCCCGGTCCTATTACAAAGCGAGTGCCAGCTTTCCTCAGCCGGTAAACCGCTTCCGTAAACACCTGTCAAATGCTTCTTTATGGGCGTCATTCCGCACAACCCCTGACGCGCACCTCGGCTCCCCATTGCTTAGATACTGCGCAGCCCCCAATTCCGGGCAACTATTCCAGACGCCCCTGACTAAAAACTAAGCGTCAGCCCCCTTCCCCTCAACACTCATCCGTTCGCGCGGGCTTTGCCACATCGCGGCCCGCAAACTAACCGCCCCCCATCCAGTACAATACTCCCCGCCCCATTCCCACCCCTCAACCCGGAGTTCACGCTTCAGCGCGTCTTCCCAAAAACCCGAGGGAAACCATGACCCCCCAATCCCCCACCCCCTGGCTCCTCAACAAACGCTGGCGCGACGGCAAGGTAATAGACGGCATGGGCACCGAAGTCGCCCTCGCCTGGTTCTTCGTCGGGTTCGTCGGAATGTTCACCGCAGGCTGCATATTTGGCTTCATCAAGCACCGGATTCCATTAAATGACTTTCCGGTCGTTATAGCCATTGCAATTCCTTTAATGGAACTGGTGCTAATCTTCCAGGCACTGCGCAAGACCGCCCGATGGCTCCGGTTTGGCCGCAGCGTTTTTGAAATGGCCACCTTCCCCGGCGTCATCGGCGGCCAACTCGTTGGCATCGTCTACACCCAGGTACGATTACAGGCGCAAGATGGCTTTCACGTCTCCCTCGCCTGCATTCACAGTGTCTGGTCCGGCCACGGAAACGGCGCACACCGCAACGACATCGTGGTGTGGCATGACGAACAGCACCTCGTCCGTGGTGCCATGGAACAGGACATGACCCGCAGCGCCATCCCCATTGGGTTCAGAATCCCGCGTGACTGCCTTCCAAGTTTTCATGCCGCCGGCTACGACGATGTCACATGGAAACTGCGCATCCCGCGAAAGTCCCGGGCATCGATTACGAAGCCAACTTTGAAGTCCCTGTCTTCATCACTCCCGACAGCGACCATGCCCCTCCCGCGACCGTCGATCCCGTTGCTCCCTACCGCGCCGTCGAAGTTCGCACGGGTCCCACCGGCAAAGGCGTCCGTTTCTGGAAAGATGCCGCCGGAACCGTCCACGCGAGCTTTCGCGCGGGGCGTAACCTGAAAACATCCCTGCTCGTTTCCATATTCGCGCTGATAACCACATCCACGACTTATTTTCTCTGGCAGCAGCCCAAACACGATCTGTTCAGCCGCTTCATCCTCGAAACAATGATCGGCGGATTTGGCTTCATGTCATTGTTACTGCTGATTTTTTCGTTCTTGATGTTATTCCAACGCAAGGACGTCGCCGCTGATTCTCGTGAGGTAATCATCACCACCCGCTATCTGGGGCTCGCCTTCATCCGCCGAATCAATGCGAAAGATGTGCACAATATTCAGATGAAAAAAAACATGTCCACGGGCGACCAAGAATGGTTTGAAATCAACATCATCAACACCGCCGGCCAAAAATTCTGCGCCGGCAGTGGCATCGAAAAACCCGACGCCACCTGGCTCGTCGAACAAATGACCCAAGCCATCACCCCCACTCCCAAATAGCCCAACCTCCAATACCGCCACCGCTCGGGCAGTACCGCCCCCTACGCGGAGTGCCACGGGTCTGGCCCAACCTCGGGGCCAGACCCGTGCCTTCTGTGCCCGCCTCAACATCTTGGAACCCTTCCCTTTCCCTCCACTTCCAGTTCTGTGCGCACAGCCAACCCCCCTTTCTCCCACCCAAACAAAAATTCTAAAACCTGCAAGCCCATGCCCACCAAAAAGTTACCACATAACCCCCGCGATCCTGTGCACACAAACTCGGCGCAACTCCCCTCTATAGGAGACCACCATGCACGCACCCCTCTTCCAACGTTCAAAATTCATCATTCAGAATCTTCTCCCCCCCGCGCGAATTAAAAAATGAAATGCGCATATCTCGACTTCCAACTTGCCACGTCAATTCCAACCCTATGCATCGCAAAGTCTTACAGAGTTCCACGCTCTCATGAGCACTTTGCGCACCTGCGCAAATCAACATGAGCACCTGAGCCGCCAATACGCACCTTGCTCCCCACATTTTGACAATTCCGCCCTTGGCACTCAGACTTGTTCCATTATTCCACCGACGCATTCGCAAGGAACTCAGCATGGGTCGCAGCAAAAGATCAGCCGTCCGCGAAACACACCGCCCACGCCCCTGCGGCCTCGAGCCCCTCGAATCTCGTCTCCTCCTCGCCGCCGCCCCCTCGCCATTCTCCCGCGTCATTCCCTTCACCGGCCAGTCCCACGGCGGAGGCACCCATCCCAACAGCCTCGTCATGGACCTCTCCGGAAATACCTTCGGAACCACCCTCACCGGCGGCCTGCACAACTACGGGACCCTCTTTGAAATCGCCGCCGGCACCACCACCCTCCTCCCCCTCGCATCCTTCACCGGGGGCATTCACGGCTTTGAACCCTCCGGCAACCTCGTACTCGAAAACGGCAACCTCTACGGTGCGACCACCAGCGGCGGTACCTTCAACCGCGGCACGCTCTTCCAACTCAACCTCACCACCCACGCCCTCACCACCCTCGCTTCCTTCGCCGGTGGCAAGGCCGGTGCCTATCCCACCTCAGGCATTGCCAGCGATGGCAACGGAAATCTCTACGGCACCACCTTCGGCACCGAAAAGCAGGCATCCTCACTCTTCACATTTAACTTATCCACCGGCACCTTGCAGACCCTTGTCTCCTTCCCGCTTGGACAACGCAGCGACACCGGCGTCGCTGTGGATGCCGCCACCGGCCTGGTCAAAATCGCCAACGAAGCAACCATCAACGGCGTCACCACTGGCACGATTTTCACCACCATCACCAATGGCGGAAGCGGCGCTCACGGCAACATCGTTTCATTCAACCTCGGTGCTGGTGCGACGACCACCCATACCGTTGCCTCTTTCGACGGCACCCACGGCTCCAGCCCCATCGGCTCCCTCTTATATGTCACGCACGCCGATTCCGCCGGCGATCCAGGACTTGTCGGAATGACCACCTCCGGCGGTGCCAAAGGCGTCGGTGTGATTTTCGATGCGCTTTTGATTCAAACCAACGGCGTCTACAGTTCCACACTGACGTCCCTCGGATCCTTTAGCGGCGCCACCGGAGCCCGCCCCCTGGGCCACCTGCTTCTCGTCGATTCCCTCAATGCCGCCACCGACTCCCTGCTTGGAAATACCCTCTACGGCGTCACCGCCATTGGCGGCGGCAATGGCAACGGGGCTGTCTTCAAGATCACCAACGCCGCCCAGACAACCCCCTCCGCCCTCATCCCCGGCTTTACCCATTCCGCCTTCACCAAACTCAGCGGCAAAAACCCCTCCGGTGGCCTGGTGATCTCTGTCAGCGGCTCCCTCCTCGTAACGACCGCGACACAAGGTCCCTTTTTAGATGGTACTGTCGTGATCTTGCCCACTGCGGAAGCTTAAAATCCCCTTCCTGCCCGCCTCACCCGTTAATAAAAAAAGTAATTTGCCCATCCGTGATTTGGAGGTATGCTTCCGGCTGCATACCCACATAGGGCGTTTTTTTAGAAGTCGCTGCCTCGGCTGTAGTTGAGGGCGACTTTTCGTCGTATGGGGCTTCCGTCGCGCCGTGAAACAATTGTCGAGAGACTAACCCCCCAAGTGCAATGCGTTTGAACGGTTGAGAGCCATCCCACAATTACTAGCCTTTGGAGCCAGCGTTGCGATTCACACCTTCCGCTCTTCGCACGTACCTTTCAGGAATCACGGGATATTTTAGAGCGGCCTGTGCCGTCGTCTCGCCCCCCGCCGCCCCCGTGCCTCGCACTCCTCGCGCGCCGCGCCGCGGACGCCGCCGCGGCTCCCCCGCCTTGCGGAGCTACTCCCGGTTCTGTGAAAACCTTGAAGCTCGCACCCTCCTTTCAACCGTCAGTTGGATCGCCAATCAAAGTGGATCGTGGGACAATCCCGCCAACTGGAGCACCGGCCTCGTCCCCACCGCTGTCGATGACGTCATCATCGATCGCTCCGGCGGCAATGGCGCGCTGACCAATCGCTTCACCATCGCCGTCACCGGCAACGATGCCGCGCATTCCGTTCAATCCAAAGAGGCCATCGATATCAGCGGGGGGACACTTAGCGTTGCCACGGCATCCACTGAAGGCGGAACCTTCACTTTGGAAAACAACGGCACGCTCAACGCCGGCGCATCGTTTACCTTGACCGGAACCTCCAATTGGAATGCGGGCGTCGTCACTGGCACGCTGGTCAACGCCGGCACGCTGGGCCTTGGCGGCGGAGATCACATCCTTTCCGGGGCTTCCGTCACCAATCAAGCCATCGCGACGCAATTTGGCGGACGATTGTCCCTTCAGGCAGGATCAACATTCACCAATGCCGCGATCGCCACCTACGACCTGCAAAGTGAGAACGGTTTTGAATTTTACCAGGCCAACGGCGGCACCAATGCGTTCGTCAATGCCGGTCTTCTCGAAAAGAGCGTGGGGACCGGGGCTACTGTCCTTGCTGCCCCCGTCAATATTACGGGCGGCACGGTAAATGTGCTCAGTGGGGAAATCATCCTCAACGGGGGCAACAGCACCGGTGGTACGCTTAACGCTCAATCAAACGCCACTCTCGATCTCACCGGCGGTGCCACCTCGACTTACACCGGAACTTACACAGGGTCCGGGGCCGGTACGGTAGGGCTCTTCAGCGGCACCCTGGATACCGGTACCGGCAGCGGCATCACTTTTAATTTCCCGGCTGGTCTGTTCCAGTGGGGCAACGCCAACATGACGGACACCGGCGGTGCGAAGAACATTGGCTCCATGACCTTCGTCGGCGGCGACAAAAACCTCTATAGCACCACCTTCAACAACAACGGAACCATCATTCAAGCGGGCGGGCGGCTCGGAATCCACGCAGGTTCGACGTTCAACAACCAGGTGGGCGCGACGTACAACCTCCAGAGCGAAAACGGCAATGAGTTCTATCAAGCAGACGGGGGCACAAATAGCTTCAACAATTTCGGATTGCTCGAAAAAACAGTGGGAACCGGCATCACCACCCTGAACGCCCCTGTAAACACGCTCGGCGGCACGGTCTACGCCGCCACGGGCGTGATAGACCTCACGACCGGCGTGAACACGGGCGGAACTTATAACGCCGATGCGGGCGCGGTGATCGACCTGACATCAGGCAATAGCGCAACTTATCAGGGCACTTACACGGGCTCCGGCGCGGGAACCGTGGGTCTCTTTTCCGGGACGCTGAATGTCGGAACGGGCGCGACTTTCAACTTCCCCGGAAGCGGCTTTCAATGGGGCAACGCAAACGTCGTCCAGGGGACCACCAGCACCGGATTGACCAATACCGCGTTCATGACCTTCATCGGCGGCGACAAAAACCTGTATAGCACCACCTTCAATAACAATGGAACCATCATTCAAGCGGGTGGACGGCTCGGTATTCACGCGGGATCGACTTTCAACAATGCAGTTGGCGCGATTTACAACATTCAGAGCGAAAACGGCAATGAGTTCTATCAGGCCGACGGCGGAACAAACAATTTTAATAATTTCGGCCTGATCGAAAAGACGGCCGGAACCGGGATAACGATTCTCAATGCTCCCGTGAACATTCTCGGCGGAACGGTCGATTCGCAGACCGGCACCATTGGACTCACCACCGGCGTGAGCACGGGCGGAACCTTGAATGCCGAGCTTGGCGCGGCGATCGATCTGAATAGCGGTAATACCAATACGCTCTCGGGAACCTACACCGGGACCGGCGGCGGAAATGTCAATCTGACGAGCGGACAACTTCAAACCAACAGCGGCGCGACCTTCAATTTCCCCAGCGGTATGTTCCAATGGGGCCAGGCGAATATCTTTTCTGATGCGCCTGGGCATGGGCTGACTAACGCAGCGTTTATGACGCTGGTGGGTGGAGAGCATCTGCTTTTCACCACCACGTTCACCAACCAGGGAACGATCTTCCAAGTCGGCGGTCGTCTCGGTATTCGCGCTGGTTCGACATTCAATAATCTTGTCGGTACCACGTACAACATCCAGAGTGAAAACGGCAATGAGTTCTACAGTGCCGATGGTGGGTCGAATAATTTCAACAATTTCGGGCTGCTTGAAAAGACCGTGGGGAACGGGACTGCGAGCCTCAATGCTCCCGTCAACATTCTCGGCGGGACGGTCGACTCGCAGGCGGGCGTCATCGGGCTATCCACAGGCGTGAGCACCGGCGGCACGCTCAACGCGGAAACCGGCGCGGCAATTGATCTGACCAGCGGCAACACCAACACGCTCACGGGAACCTATACGGGAACCGGCGGCGGCAACATTAATTTGACCAGCGGGCAACTCCAGACCAACAGCGGAGCGACATTTAATTTCCCCAGCGGAATGTTCCAGTGGGGTCAGGCGAATATCTTGTCGGACGGTCCCGCTGACGGCCTGACGAATGCCGCGTATATGACGCTGGTGGGCGGAGAGCATCTCCTCTTTGGCACCACGTTCACTAATAAAGGAACGATGTTTCAGACGGGTGGCCGACTGGGCATTCGTGCCGGTTCCACCTTCAATAATCTGACCGGTGCGATTTATAATATACAGAGCGAGAATTCCAACGAGTTCTACGCGGCGGATGGGGGTTCCAATAATTTCAACGATTACGGACTCCTCGAAAAAACCGTCGGCACAGGAACAGCCAGTCTGAATTCCCCGGTGAACATTCTCGGCGGGACCGTCGATTCACAGACGGGCACGATCGGACTGTCCACCGGCCTCAGCACCGGCGGGACACTGGACGCCGAAATCGGCGCGGCTATCGATCTCACCAGCGGCAATACCAATACGTTTATTGGCACGTACTCAGGCACCGGCGGCGGGAATATCAATCTCCTCACCGGCCAGTTGCAAACCAATAGCGGCGCAACATTCAATTTCCCCAAAGGCATGTTCCAGTGGGGTCAGGCAAATATCGTGTCCGATGGGCCCGCTGACGGCTTGACCAACATGGGCGACCTGACGCTCCTTGGCGGCGAGCATTTGCTCTTCAACACGACGTTCACCAACACCGGAACGATTACGCAGAACGATGGCCGTCTTGGGATTCGCCAGGGCTCCACCTTCATCAATGCCGCGGGCGCGAGCTATAGCATCCGAGGTCAAAACTCAAATGAGTTTTATTCGGCAGACGGCGGCACGAATATCTTCACCAACAAGGGATTGCTGGAAGCAAATGTGTCAGGCGGTTCGACGGCACTCAACGCGCCGATCGACAATCAGGGGACGGTTCAGGTGGATGGCGGAACGCTGTTTCTATCCAGCGTCGCGCAGGTAAGTGCCGACGGCGGAACGCTGACGGGTGGAACCTGGATAGTCAACGGCGGCAGCGCTCTGAGCTTCAATGGTGTCAACACATTGACCAGCAATGCGGCAAATGTCACGCTCAACGGCGGCGGCATTTCGCAGTTCAGCGCACTGCAGACCAACAGTGGCTTCCTCAAATTCGCCAACGAAACTTTTTCCAGCAAAGGCAACTTCACCAACAGCGGGCTCCTTGAGCTTGGTGCAGCGGCCATCGTCGCTATCAATGGAAACTTTACTCAGACCAGCAATGCCACGTTGCGCGAGGACATTGGCGGTACGCCAGTCAGTGGCAACTTCGGTGAACTCACGGTCACCCAGCAGGCGGTCCTCGGCGGCACCCTCGACGTTCGGCACGTCAACGGATTTGGACCCACCACCGGCCAGTCTTACACCGCTGCCACTTATCCCGGCGAACTGGGTTCCTTCTCCAGCGTCACTGGCGACACCGGCTTATTTTCCACCAGCGTCGGCGGCACGTCGCTGTTCATCAACAGTATCGCCAGCGGATCGGATCTCGCGGTGCAAACTGTCACCCCGCCCGCGAGCGCCACGATCGGCCGAAGCATCAGCGTCACCTACACCGTCAAGAACATCAGCAACAATGCGACCGGCGCGTCCGCATGGACCGATGCCGTCTATCTTTCGACGAGCGCGACCCTGTCGTCATCGGCAATTCTGCTGGGCACGATCGGACACTCCGGGGCTTTGGCGTTCAATGGGAGCTACACGCAGACGTTCACGGGCAACGTGCCAAATATCGGCGCGGGCAACTATTTTGTGATTGTGCAGACCGACGTGGGCGGCGTGGTCGCCGATACCAACATTGCCAATAACAGCGCGGCGGCAGGCAGCACGACGAGCATCGCGTTCTCCGGCGGCCCATTCATCACGGCGCAGTCGCTCAACGGCGATGTCGGCGCGCCCATCAATCACATCGATTTTACGTTTAACGAGCCGATCAATCCCGGCACGCTCGTCCCCAGCAGCGTGGTCCTCATCGGTCCGGCGGGGGGGTTGACGATCACCTTGATCCAGCAGCTTTCGAGTTCCGTCTATCGCGCTACATTCGCTCCGCTGGCCACCAACGGCACATACACCGTCACGGTCGCCAACACCGTGCAGGACACCGCCGGCAACCGGATGGATCAGAACGGCAATGGCGTAGGCGGCGAGATTGGCGATGGTTACACCGGCACGTTCATTTTCCACGCCACGGGGGTCAGTGTCGTGAGCCAGTCGCTCACCGGCACCGTTGCCGGCGGAGTCACGAGTATCAATGTCACTTTCACCGCGCCGATTCAGCTCAGCACGCTCAACAGCGGCACCATCACGCTGACTGGGCCGAACGGTGCAATCGCAATCACCGGCACATCGCTGATCAGCGGCAGCACGTACGCGATCAGCTTCGCCAGCCAAAGCGCGAGCGGGTCGTACACGCTCGTCGTTGGGCCTAATGTGTTGGATGCGACCGGCTTGCCGATGAATCAGAACGGCAACGCCACCAGCGGCGAGCCGACCGATAAATACACCGGCAACTTCACCATCGACAGCATCGGACCCAAGGTGACCGCGGCCAGCATCACCACGAGCGTCTCGTCGCCGTTCGCCGGCATCATCGTCACATTCAGCGAGCCGGTGATCGCAGGCACTGTCAACAGCGGCACCATCAGCATGACCGGGCCGGGTGCCAGCGTGATCGCAATCGCGAGCGTGACCCCCATCGACAGCACTCATTACCAGATCAACTTCGCACGCCAGACAACGCTGGGCAGTTACACGCTTACCGTCGGGCCCGGCGTGACCGATCTGGTCGGCAACGCGATGGATCAGAACAACAACGGCGTGAACGGCGAAATCGGCGATGCGTACGTCAACACGTTTACGCTGGCGCAGGCAAATCTCACCGCCACGGCTCCGAACGCTCCCGCGAGCGCTCCGGCAGGTTCGAGCATTTCTCCGAGTTTCACCATCACCAATGCCGGTAATGCCGCCGCCACGGGAAATTGGGCGGATTCGCTCGTGCTTTCGCATGATGGCGTCTACGGAAATGCCGACGATGTCGTCCTGCAAACGCTCACGCATAACGGCCCGCTCGCGGTGGGTGCAAGCTACATCGCGCAGTTCAACGCGCAAATTCCCTTCGGCATCAGCGGTAATTACACGCTGTTCCTGATTACCGATTCGGGCAACGTCCTCAACCAGTTCACGCACACCGACGATCTCGCGAGCACCACGATCAACGTCGGCTCCGCGATCGATCCCAACGATCTCAAGGTGACCAGCGTAACGTCGCCCGCCGCCGCCCAGAGCGGAAATGCGATCAACGTTTCGTGGACTGTCGCCAACAACGGCACATCCACCACCACCAATCCCGCGTGGACCGACCGCGTGATTCTGTCGCTCGATTCGACGCAGGGAAACAACGACGACATCACCCTTGGCGATTTTGTTCACAACGGCGCGATCCCGTCGGGTGGGAACTATTCGACGACACAATCGGTGACGCTGCCGGTGAACATCGCGGGAGGGACGTACCACATATTTGTGGTCACTGATGTCAATAACGCGATTGTTCAACCGGGGGACGCGGCGGACAAGATCGGTTTGAGCGCGACGCCGCTGCTGGTGACCCTGAGCCCGGTGCCGGATCTGGCGGCAACGTCGGTCCTCGCCCCCGCGAGCGTCGTCATCGGGCAGCCGATGTCGATCACATATACGGTCAGTAACGTCGGCGGAGCGACGGCTATTCCGCCGGGCGCGGGATGGATCGATCGGCTGTATCTCTCAACGGACGGGACGCTGAACAACGCGGTTGTTCTCGGCAGCTTTGCACATACCAGCAGCCTGAGCAATACGGGGGCGAATTCGTACACGAACACGGTGACCGTGACGGTGCCGGTGGGTGCCGACGCGGGCGATCAGATTATTCTGGTGACCGATTCGACGGGCGTGATTTTTGAACGCGGGGCGACGGCGAACAACACCGCCTTCTCCGGGACGGTAGCAATCACGCATCCGAACTTGATCGTGCCGAGCGTCACCACGGTGGCCGGTGCGACCTCCGGCGGGCCGCTCACGGTGAATTGGACCGTGCAAAATAACGGCTCCGGCGCGACCGTTGTCGGCAGCACCATCACGGATAAGGTTTACCTCGCCACCGGAACGACGGTCGATGCCAATGCGGTGTTGCTCACGACCGTGACGCATACCGGCTCCGTTGCCGCGAACGGGAGTTATGCGGGCACGGCGAACGTCACGCTCCCCAACGGCATCACCGGCACGTTCCATATCGTGGTGGTGACGAATGCCGACGGGGCGGTCATCGAAGGGCCGCAGGCGAACGGGGGGACGGGCGCATCGGGCCCGCTCGCGGTTACGTTGGCACCGTATGCCGACCTGGGGGTCTCGAACGTCACCGCGCCGCCGCTGCTTGTGGGCGATCCGGTGAGCCTTGCCGTCAGTTGGACCGTCACCAACAGCGGCACCGGCACGGGCACCGTCTCCAACTGGGTCGATCGCGTCATTCTCTCAACCAACAGCGCTCCCGGCCTTGGGGGCGACATTGTCGTCGGCGAGTTCGCACACTCCGGCTTGCTGAGCGTCAACGGCAGCTACACGCAGAGCCAAACCGTTTTGCTCCCGCCCACCACGCAGGGGCACTACAACCTGTTTGTTGTCACCAACGCGACGGGCACCGTTTACGAAGGCCCCAATACCGCCAGTAACATCGCTTCGCCGAATCACTTCGTGGATGTCGTCACCCAGCCTTACGCCGATCTGGTGGTTGATACCGTGAACGCTCCGGCGACCGGCCTCAACGGCAAGCCGATCACGGTGAGCTGGTCGGTCACCAACGATGCGGCGCACGCGATCGGTCCGACCAACACCACGCAATGGAATGACACGATCTACATCTCCAGCGACCCGACGGGCGCAACCGGCCTGACGCAGATCGGCTTCCTTACGCATGTGGGCGCGCTGGGTATTGGCCAAAGCTATCAGGCCACGACGCAGGTGACGCTCCCGAGCACGGCCAGCGGCAAGGAATATATTTTCGTCCAGAGCAGCGGGCCGTTCGTCTTCATTTACACGCAGGGCAACGTCGGACGCAGCGCCGTCGGTCAACGTGACCTTCGTGCCGCCGCCGCCTTTGGCGCTCGATGTCAAGACCGTCAGCGGTCCTTCGAGCGCGCTCGAGGGCACGACCATCCCCGTCACCTGGACGGTCAACAACGACGGCCCCAACTCGCTCGATAGCAGCACCAGTTGGACCGATTCCGTCTACATCGCCCCCAATGGCGACTTCAGCCAGGCGATCAACGTCGGGAATTTCATCCGCACCGGCGGTCTCGCCGCGGGGATCAACTACACGCGCACCGAAAACATCGTCCTGCCCTCGCATATCCAGGGCTTCTACGAAATTTTCGTTCAGACCGATTCCGGCAACGTGATTCCGCAGACCAGCCGCGCGCATGATCTCGGCAACTCCACGCCGCTGACCATCGCGCTGACCCGCGCCCTGATTTGCAGGTCACCACCGCGACAGGCCCAATCGAAGTCACCGCTCAGAGCATCGTTGACGTCAAGTGGACCGTTGCCAATGAAGGAACCGTCGCCACGCCTCAGGGCAACTCGCACTGGAACGACGGCATTTACCTCAGCCTGACGCCCACGCTGCAGGGCGGCGCGGTCCTTATGAAGTCTCTCCCCAATGTCTCTGCTTTGAACCCCGGCGAGTCGTACAACAACGAAACCAGCTTCAAGTTGCCGCAGGGTTATTCAGGACACCTTTACATCATTGTCAAAGCCAACGACTCAGGCTCGTTTGACGAATTTCCGAATGGCAACAACAACACATTTGCGATCCCGGTCGCGGTGGACACCACGCCGGTCGAGCCGCCGGATTTGGTCACGTCGAATGTCTTTACACCCAGCACCGCGTTTGATGGCAGCGCCATCACGGTGCATTACCAGGTAAGCAATCTTGGTGCGGGCGCGACGTTCCCCGACAGTTGGGCGGACACCGTGTGGCTGACGCTCGGAAAGGATCGGCCAAACTCGGCGCGAGGTGACATTCAACTCGGCGCGTTCTCGCATTCCGGCTCGCTCCAGGTCGGCCAGTCGTACACCAACAACGTGCAGGTCACGCTGCCCGCCCACATCTCAGGGCAGTATTTCATCACCGTTTGGAGCGACGCGAGCCAATCCGTTTATACGCAGGAATTTGATGTCAATCTGAATCCGGACGCGCCCAATGACATTCATGGCGATCAGTTCAAGGCGACGCCGCTGACAGTGCTCCTCACGCCGCCCGCGGATTTGCAGGTCACCAGCGTCACCGCTCCGCCAACCGCGCTGGGCGGGCATGATGTCACGCTTACCTGGACCGTTTCCAACAAGGGCGCGGCGATCACCGATCAAGCCAACTGGGCCGATGCGATTTATCTCTCAAAGGACGGCGTCAGCAAGGATCAACTGGTCTTCGCCCTCTCGCACGACGGCAAACTCGATATCGGGCAAAGCTACACGCAGACCGCGACGTTCACCCTCCCGCCTTCCGCGTCGGGAAACTTTTTCATCGTCGAAACCAACGACGTGCCGAGCCTCGGCCAAACCAGCGACGATCTGTTTGCCTCCCAGATTCAACAAATCGTCGATGCCGCGAACAACGCGCTCAACGGCAACGACCCCAACTCATTGACCGCCGATCAGATTCTACAAATTCTCGCGGGCCCCTCGCCCCAATCGACCGTCTACGAAGGCCCCTACACCAACAATAACACGCGCGCCGTCGCCAGCAACGTCACCAACATCCCCGCGGACCTCGTGGTCAGCAACGTGACCATCCCGCCCTCCCAGTTCTCCGGCGAATCCTCAAACGTCACCTGGACCGTCACCAACAACGGCGGCGATGTTTACGCCGGCACGAAACAGTGGACCGACTACATCTACGTCTCGCCCGATCCCACCTTCATCCCCGGCCGCGCCACGCTTGCCGCCACGATGGTCCATTCCAACGCCAGCAACCTTCTCCACGGCCAAAGCTATACCGCGACCACCAGCATCACATTGCCGGAAGGCATCAGCGGGCAGCGCTACGTCTACATCTTCACCGATCGCAACGCACAGAATTCCGGCGATCCAAACGACAACGTCCCGCTCGGCTCCTTCCCCGATTGGCCGTTGATTTTCAACAATCGTGTATGGGAAACCAACAAGGCCAACAACGGCGGCTCCGCGGCGTTCAACGTCATATACCGCGAAGCCGACCTCCAGATTTCCAATCTCACGGTCAGCTCGCCGATCAACTCCGGCCAGAACGTGATGGTCACGTATACCGTTACTAACGCCGGCACCCGCGCGACCCGTGTCCCGATCTGGTTCGATGGCATTTATCTGTCACAGGACCACACGCTGGATGTGTATGACCAGCTCATTGGGCAGTCGAAGCATGTCGGCGTGCTGAATCCGGGCGATAGCTACACCGTGACGGCGACCGCCACCTTGCCGGACAATATCTCCGGCCCGTTCAACGTGATTGTGTACACCGACTCGCCCTATGGCGTCGCGCCGCTGTTCACAACCTATTTCCCCTATCCATCGACCGTCGGCAATCCGCATATTGCTCTGACGAGCGACCCACAGGGCATGGTTCATGAATTCGCCAACGAGGACAACAATATCGCCGTCGCGCCGCTCACAGTGAATGCGGTTCCGCTGCCGGACCTGCAGGTCACAAGCGTCACCGGCCCGCAGCAAATACTCGTCGGTCAGGGCTTCACGGTGAACTACACCGTGACCAACACCGGTCCCGGCGACGTGCCGGCACCGCAGGGAACGTGGTACGACTCGATCTATCTCTCTGCCGACAAATATCTGGACGTCAACAGCGACATCCATTTGGGCGATTTCGTCCGCAGGGGCGGCCTCGCGTCCGGTGCCAGCTACAGTGTGAGCCAGTCCTACTCGCTGCCGCGGGGCATCACCGGCGCGTACTACATTTTTGTCCTGACGGACATTCCCACGCCGCTGCCCCAGGGCACTGTGATCGAGAGCAATGAGACGAATAACGCAACGGCGAGCACCGTCCCGATGCTCATCGAGCTGCCGCCGCCATCGGATTTGCAGGTCGATTCCGTCACGGTTCCGACCACCGCGGTCGCGGGTGGAACCGTCACGATCACGTACACCGTGTCCAACCACGGCAATGCGCCGGCGGTCGGGCATTGGGCCGATGCCGCGTTCCTCTCCGCTTCAGGAATTCTCGATTCCACCGCGTGCTCATCGGTGACAACAGCGTGGGCTCCACCAATGGCGATATGACGTTGAATCCCGGCGATTCGTACACCGGAACGATCACCGCAACCCTGCCGATCGAACTGCCCGCAAGCTATCGCGTCATTCTTCGCACCAATGTCTTCGACGACATTTACGAAGGCACCTTCTACAACAACGACACGACGATCTCTCCCGGTGCGATCAACGTGACCGTCAATCCGCTGGTGATTGATGTCCCAGCGGCAAGCACGCTTTCCACCGGCCAGTCGCAGTTGTTTGCCATCAACGTCGCGGCCGGCAAGACGCTGCAGCTTTCGCTCACGAGCGATTCCGGCGGCGGGGCGAACGAGATTTACGTGAAGTTCCAGGGGCTTCCAAGCTCCCTCAATTATGATGCCACCTTCAGCGGATATCTCCTGCCCAATCAGATCGCGACGATCCCCACCACGAAGGGCGGCACCTACTACGTGCTGATCCGCGGCGCGGGCGATGCCCCCAATTCTCCCGTCCACCTCCTCGCCTCCTACCTCCCCTTCGGCATCACCAACATTACTCCCGATGCGGGCGGCGATACGGCTTACGTGACTACCACCATCACGGGGGCGGGCTTCCAGCCGGGCGCGGTAGTCAAGCTGGTTCGTCCCGGTATCGCGGAGTATGAGCCGGTGAATTATTCCGTCATCGACGGAACCAAAATCGTCGCGACCTTCAACTTCACAAACGCCGTCCATGGCCTCTATGACGTCGAAGTCATCAACCCAGACGGCACAACCGCCATCCTTCCCTATCGCTATCAGATCCAAACCGCCAAGCCCCTCGACCTCACCGTCGGCATGGGCGGTCCCACGCAACTCGACATCGGCGCCACCGGTGTCTACGGTGTCACGGTCAAGAGCTTGACCAACGTCGATACCCCGTACGTGCATATTGAGTACGGCGTTCCGAACGTGAAGAATCCCGCGCCCGGCTTGATCCCCGGTCCGGCGCTGCTGTTTAACTCCGATCTCAATGAAGCGCCCAATGTCCCCGGCGTGTCATTTAACAACCTCAACTCCGTGGTCAATCTCAACGGCGACCTGCGATCCATCGGATTCGCGCTCGACTTCCAGGCGAAGACCGCGGGCAACCTGACGTTCACCGTTCAGACCTATCCGGGCCTGGCGGACGTGATCGCCAAAGATCCAAACTTCCTTAACGAGCTCAGCGATGATGAAAAGGCGCAGCTCTCATTCAAGTTCTACATCCAGGCGGCTGCGACACCGATGACGTCCGCCGAGTTCATCGCCTATCAGACGACTGTGGCGATGACGTTGCGGGCCAACATTCTGGCGGATTCGACCGCGCCGCAAGCGCTCGATCAGCGCGGCCGGCGATGCGACCGCCTGGACCAATGCATACCTGGCGGCGCTAACCGATGAAGGCGTGCTGCGACCCCAGGACGAGCCGCCCGGGATTCGCACCAGCACTCAATTCGACAGCCTCATGGGCGAGATCAGCGCGGGCATCCTTGATGAAGCGGCGGGTTCCTCCATTGCCACCGGCGGCAGCGACGGGCTCGTGACATTCTTCAACGATGTCCGCAAATGGTACGGCACCACCGATTCCGCCAACGGCGGCGGCGCGCTCGCGGACGAAACCAAATACAACCTCAACCTCAGCCATCCCACCCACCAGGAAACCTTCACCATTCAGGTCGGGCAGGACTTCAACGTCAGCGCCGGTGCCCCGGGCGCGGACAACCTCGGCAATGTCTTCGGCCTCACCGGCACGCGATCGAAGAACGTCAGCGTCGTCGGACCCACCGGCACCGGCACTTCCAATTTCGTCCCCGCCAATACCCCGCTTCCTTACACCATCAAGTTCACCGACCCCAGCAGCACGGAGCTCGTATCCACCCTCCAGGTCGTGCAACAGCTTTCCACCGATCTCGATCCGCGCACGTTCCAGCTTGGCGACATCACGCTCGGCGGCATCACGCTGCATGTGCCCGCCAATCGGGCGTCGTTTGCGGCGACCTACGATTTCTCCGGTAACTACGGCTTTGAACTTGAAGTCTCCGCCGGCGTCGATGTGGACAACAACATCGCGACCTGGACCTTCACCGCCATCGATCCGACCACCGGCGTGCCGATCCAGGCACCGCTCGCCGGCCTGCTCGCCCATGGCGGGACGGGCACCGTGAGTTATTCGATCCAGCTTCAAACCACGGCGCAGACCGGCGACACCATCAGCGCCGCCGCTCGCGTGATCTTCAACAATGACACACCGCTCGACACCTTCACGACCACCGTGACCGCCGATGCCGTCGCACCGACAACGACTTCCAACATCACCAATCTCGGCAACGACCAGTACGCCCTGAACTGGAGCGCGGCCGATGATGTCGGCGGCTCCGGCGTCGCCGATTACTCTGTCTTCGCTTCGACCGATGGCGGCCCCTGGGTTGTGTTCCTGTCGCACACCACGCAGACCAGCGCCATTACACGGGCGCTCCGGCCGACACCACGGAGTTCGTGGTGATCGCCACCGATAACGCGGGCAATATTGAAGCCACGCCGCCGGGCGTGGAACTCCCGCCGCTCTCGGCCATCATCAACCTTGGCACGCTGCCTTCGGTGACCAGCACCCCGCAAGTCGGGTTCCCCGTGGCCACCCCGCCATCCCCCACACCCGCCAACGCGTTATTTATTCAGGCCAAAGCCGCAATCCCCGAAACACAGACCGGCGGAAGCGATTTCACCACGGTCATCACACCGTTTGAAACCGGTGCATTCGCCACCGGCATCGGCACATCCAATGACAATGTCGGCGCGCTCGGGCTCGCCTTCAGCCCCGATGGCAGTTCCGTCTACGCCACCGGCGGCGCGAACCGCAATCAATTATTCGTCTTCAGCCGCGCGGGCGGCGTGGCGACCCCGCTCGCCACACTTTCCGTCCCGATCTATGACCTCACCTTCGATGCTTCCGGCCAACTCTGGGCCACCACCGGCGGCGGCGCGACTCGTTCAACTCGATCCCAGGACCGGCCAGGTCGTCGCCAGCTACGGCGACGAAATGGAACTCGGCCTTGCCGCCAAGGGCAACCTGCTCTACATCTCCACCACCTCCGGCATCGAAACCTTCAACACCACCACGCACGTCTTCGCCGCCTTCAGCAGCACACGCGTTCAAGGATTGGCCATTGCGCCCGACGGCACCCTCTGGGGCGTCACCTGGCCGACACGGGGACAGGTCGTCAAGTTCGACAAGAATGGCACTCCGACCCTTGAAGTAAATATTGCCGACGCCGACGGACTGACGTTCGGCAAACCGGGCACCGCGACTCGCGGGTCTTCTGTTCGTGAATCGCGCCAGTGGCATCGTTACTGCCGTCGATCTGGCATCCCTGCAAACTCTCAACATTGCCACCGGCGGCACGCGCGGCGAATACGCCGGCGTAGGTGCCGACGGCCGCCTCTACATCTCCCAGTCCAATCAGGTGGATGTCCTCTTCCCGCTCGTCGCCCCGACCGTCATCGCCACCAACCCGGTCAATAACTCCAGCGTCAACCCTGCCGTCACCACCGCAACGATCACCTTCGACTCCGCGATGGATGCGTCCAGCGCCACCGATCCGAACTCAGTCACCAATCCACTCAACTACACGGTCACCGATCTCACACGCAACCAGACCATCAATATCGGCGCGGCCATTTACGACAACACCACGCACACCGCGCAGATTTTCTTTGAATCGCTCTCGCCCAGCGATCAATTCAAACTCACGATCAGTGGAGCGGTCGAAAGCTCCCTCGGCCTCACCCTCGGCACGGCGTACACCAGCGCCTTCACCGTGCTCCAGAGCATTGCCACGCTGTCGCCCAACTTCACCAACACCCGCTCCAGCCGCAGCGCCGGGACCATCTCGTTCGACCTATCGGTCACCGACAATCAAAACGCCGCCCTCGCCGGACCGATCCAGGTCGTCTTCACCGGCCTGATCGCATCCGATATGCCTAACGCCACCGGCATCACCAGCGACGGCCATCCGTACATCACCGTGTTCGCCAGTGGAACGCTCAACGTCGGACAGACCAGCGCCCCGGTAACGGTCACGCTCGCCGATGCCGACGGCCACATCCTTTCTCTGAACACCTCAATCTCCGCCGCCCTCGCCCCCGATGTTCCGCCGACGTTTACCTCCACGGCACCGACGACCGCCACCGTAGGCACCACGCTCACCTATGCTCCCACCATCAACAACCCAGGCAATGGTGCTGTGAGCTATCTGCTCCTCGCCGGCCCGCAGGGTGCCCTGGTCAATCCGGCGACCGGTGTTCTCACTTACACGCCGACTGCCGCCTCCCCGGCGAGCAGCAAGATCGATCTCCGCGTCTACGACGCCCGCGGCGGATATGCCGACCAGATGTTCACGCTGGCCGTCACCGGCACCGATGCCGGCCCGCTGCTGGTGCCTATTGCCACGCAAACCGTCGCCGAGGGCGCGACGCTCGCAATCCCGATCGGCGTCGTCTCCGGCAGTTCCACCGTCAGCATCAGCGTCGACCACCTGCCACCAGGTGCCCGTTACGATTCCGCATCGCACAGCATCATCATCACGCCCGCCGTGGGCACCGCCGGCAAATATGACGGCGTAACCATCTACGCCAGCGACGGCACCGTCACCAACAGCGAATCGTTCACCATCAACGTCGCCCCCGCCCCACAGGCTCCGACGATCAACTTCGTCAACGCCACCATTCGCGCCGGCCAAATCTATTCGCAGAAGATCAACGCCGTCGGCCTCAACGGCCTGCCGCTCGCATTCTCGTCCAACAACCTTCCGCTGGGCGCAACGCTCTCGCCCACGACCGGCGTCTTGACATGGACGCCTAATTTCACCGAGCCCGGCGTTTACAGCATCAATATCACCGCCGCCGACAGCCTCACCACCACCACCCGGACGCTGAGCGTCACGGTTCTCAACGTGCAAGGCCCGGTGGTCTTTGATTCACTCGGCACGTTTGATCTGCTGGAAGGCAATCCATTCGCCGTCAACGTCCATGCGGACAACCCGAACTTCCCCAGCACACCGACAACCTCGACGACCAATGGCTCAAGTGATGCCGCCGGTTCCAACATCGGCAACTCGCACCTCACGCTCACGCACACCGCGCTCCCCGCCGGCGCGGCCTTTGATGCCACAACCGACACGCTCTCCTGGACTCCCGGCTTCGCACAGGGCGGCACCTATACCGTCAACTTCACCGCGACCTCCGACGGCGCGGGCACCGGCGTGATCACCTCCGCGACCACCACCGTCACGCTCAAGGTTCTTCCCAACAATGCCCCGCCGGCCGTCGCGCCGATCACCGATAAAACCGTCAACGTCGGCTCGACTCTCAACATCTCCGTCTCGGCCACCGATCCGTTGGGCGAGCCGCTCGTGCTCACCGCGACCGGTCTGCCTTCCTTCGCCACCTTCACCGACAACGGGAACGGCACGGGCATCATTCACGTCGCCCCCGGCATCTTTGACGGCGGCAACTCCGTCGTCACGATCACCGCCACCAACAACGGCCACGGCGATCCCACGCAAATCCTCTCCGGCTCAACCCAATTCGTTCTCAACGCCTTCGCCGCCGACACGCCCCCCGTCCTCGACTTCATCGGCGCAAAGGTCGCCCTCGTCGGCCAGCCGCTGACATTCACCGTGACCGCGAGCGACAAGGATCAGGACCCGCTCACCTTCACCGCGACCAATCTCCCCACCGGCGCGACGCTCACCGGCACGACCATTTACGGCCAGGCGATCTTCTCCTGGACGCCCACCGCCGCCGACCTCGGCGCACATCCCATCACGCTCACTGTCACTGACTCCGGCAACGGCGGCGCAACGACGCCCCAATCCTCGAACCAGACGATCAATCTCGTCGTCCGCAGCACCAATCACGCACCGGTCCTTCAACCCATCGCCGCAACAATCGGTGCCGAAGGTTCCGCACTCTCCTTCACCGTTACCGCCACCGATGCCGACGGCGATCCGCTCACCTACAGCGGCACGAATCTCCCCGGCGGCTCAAAATTCAACGCGCAAACGGGCGTCTTCACCTGGACCCCCGCGCCCGGTCAGGCCGGTGCCTACACCCTCACCTTCAGCGCCACTGACGGCTCCGGCACCGTCAGCGAGGCCGTCTCGCTCACCATCGCCCATACCTTGCAGACGCCGGTCTTCGCGCCGGTCAACAATCAAAACACCCAGGAAGGCGTACCCCTGCAATTCAGCATCAGCGCCGGCGACCTGGATAACGTGCCCCTGAGTTATTCGGCTCTCGGCACGCTCCCCACGGGCGCAACCTTCAACGCCGCCACGCAGACCTTCGCATGGACGCCCACCACCGGTCAGGCCGGCGACTACAGCATCCTCTTCAAAGTCACCAGCACCGAAGGCCTCTCCGCCACCACGACCGCACAAATCCACGTCGCACAAACCCTTCTCACCCCGCAGATCAATCACATCAGCGGACACGATCTCGTCGTCGGCCAACTGTTCACGACCACGATTCCCGCTGTGTCGCTCAACGCCGGTCACACGCTCACGTTCTCATCCGACAACCTCCCGATCGGCGCTTCGCTGAACACCACGACCGGCGTCATTACATGGACGCCCACCGCGCCGCAGGTCGGCACGTACTCGATCAACATCGCCGCCATCGATGGCGATCTCGCCGCATTCGACACGCTGAACCTCAAGGTTGCCGCCACACCGATCAAGCCGATCGTGTTGATCAATCTGACCCCCAGCTTCCCCGTCAGCGTCGGCCAAAGCCTGCTGATTCATCCGACCGCCAGCAGCATCGCCGACATCACGAGCATCACACTCACCGTCAACGGCGCCCCCGTCACGCTCGACAGCCTTGGCCGCTACACCTTCAAACCCACGACCACCGCGCCGGTAACGCTCGTCGCCACCGCCACCGATATCGACGGCAACATCGGCACCGCGACCACCCTCCTCAAAATTCGCGACCTCTCCGACACCGTCGCGCCCGTCCTGAGCCTCACCCCGGCAAGCGGCACCACCATCACGACCGCAACGCCGATCATCGCATCTGTTTCGGACATTAATCTCAACACCTACACCCTCACGCTCACGGATGCCCGTGGTTCAGTCACGACCCTCGCAACCGGCCAGACCGCAGTTTCCAACACCACACTTGCCACGCTCGATCCGGCCGCACTCGAAAACGGCGTATACACCCTCACGCTCACCGCGAGTGATGTCAGCGGAAACACCAGCACCGTCAGCAGCGTGCTCGACATCAATGTCGCCGGCAAAGCCGCCGCGCTCTCCAGCGTGACGACCGACGCGACCTTCACGCTCAACGGCGTCAGCATCCCCGTCACCCGCAGCTACTCCAGCCTCGATCGCACGGTCGGCGGTTCGTTCGGCCTCGGTTGGCACCTTGCCGGTGTCGATGCCGCGATCACCCTCAGCGCCTCCCGCCGCTGGCCAAAAGAGCCTCTCCACCTACACGCCCGTGCAGAACGGCACCCGGCTTTACCTCACGCTTCCCACCGGAGCCCGCGTCGGCTTCACCTTCAGCGCCGTCGCTCACAACCAGACCGGTGTCACGTACTACACCCCCGCCTGGATTGCGGACACCGGCGTCGCCGCCACCCTCACCACGAGTAGCGCGCTCTTGTTGAACGTCAACGGGTCGTACTATCAGCTTGGCACCGGGTTGCCCTACAACCCACAAAACGCCGCCTTCGGAACCGCCGCCTTCTCACTGGTCACCGGCGGTCAGACCTACACCTACGACGCCTCCGGCGCGCTTCGCGGCATCACGGGCGGCAACTCCACCAACATCATCTTCACCGCCGCCGGCGCGGTCGCCCCCGATGGATCGCGACTCGACTTCGTCCGCGATTCGGCGGGACGCATTACCGAAATCGATTCCTCCACCGGCACCCAACTCCGTTACACCTACGACTCTCTCGGTAATCTCGTCAGCGCCACGAACGAATCCACGCAGACCCGTGCCCGCTACGGATACGCTTCGCCCGGCCTGCTCTCCACTCAAATCCCCGCCACCGGCAACGGTGCCGCGTACACGTACGCTGTGAGTGGAAACCTTCTCACGACGACGGCACTCGCCGGAAACATCGGTCTTCCCCAACAGTTCGCCGGGATCGCCACCACCGGCGCAATCACCGCCGGCCAGTCCGCCACCTACTCGCTCACGCTTTCCGCGCAGGATCTCGCCGGTCAGGCCGGCGGCGCGCTCATGCTCGGCTTCGATATCACCGGCACCGGCGGGCTCAATCCCGCGGCGGTCAGTATCAACGGCATCACGCCCTCTTATGTCCGCATCGACGCGGGCCACAGCATCGCGCTCTACAGCTTCTCAACTCCGGGGGTTTATACCTTCACGCTTCAGGGCCTCGCCAACACCGCAGGCAGCTTCAGCCTCAGCACCTTCGTCGCAGGCGACGTGCTGGCACACAATCAAGTGACCGGTGCCGATGAAACCGCCCTCATCGCCGCCCTTGGCAAGACAAAGGGTTCCACCGGCTACATCCTCGCCGCCGACATCAACCGCGATGGCGTGATCGACGCGACCGATCAAACATTCCTCGAGTCCAATCTCGGCTTCGTCGCACTCCAGCCGCCGGTCGCCACGGCCTCGACCACTACCATCACCGCATACCCCGGCGTCACCACCACCATCGACCTTGGTGCGCTGGTCTCCGATCCCAACGGCCTCCCCCTCGCGATCGCCATCACCGGAGTCACCGGCGGAACCGTTCGCCCGGGCGGCACCAGTCATACCTTCCTCTTCACGCCCACCGTCGGCTTCACCGGCAACGCGACAATCACCTTCCGCGCCGATGACGGCTACATCTTCTCCGCCCCCGCATCCGCCACAGTCACAGTTCCCTCTGTAAGCCTCGTCGGACTTTCATTGACGCAGGTCGCCTCCTCCCTCAACCCCGGTGATTCCACCTCCCTCGTCCTCAACGGCATCTTCAGCGATGGAACCACCCTCGCGCTCCCGACCTCCGGCGTCATATTCGCCACCACCAATTCCGGAGTTGTCCAGGTCGGCAGCAATGGTGCCATCGCCGCGATCGCCAATGGCACCGCCGTCGTCACCGCCACCTACAACGGTCTCCAAGCCGGCACCGCAGTCTCCGTTGGTCCGCTTCCCACCGTCGGACAATTGCAGTTCTTCCCCACCGCGTACACCCTCCAGCCCGGCGGCCAAACGCGGCAGTTCGTTGTCGATGAACTCCAATTCGACGGCACCGTGCTCGACCGCTCCTCCGCCGCCAGCGGAACCATCTACATCCTCAGCAGCGCCTCGCTCGGCACAATTACCGCCGACGGCCTCTTCACCAGCGGCAGCATCACCGGCAACGGGTTTGTCACCGTCATCTACAAGGGCCGCACCCAGGTCGTGCCCATCGAAATCGCCGCTCCCGTCACCGGACCCATCACCGTCAGTTCCAACGGCGGCTCAACGCAGGACGCCGGAGGCCAGGTCCTTAACGTCCCGTCCGGCGCGCTCAACGCCAACACCACCGTCAGCATCGCCAGCCTCACGCAGAGCCAGCTTTCGCTCGGCATGCCCGACGATTTCACCTTCGGCGAAGCATTCCACATCAGCTTCGGCGGCGCGTCTCTCGCGCAGCCCGCCGCACTCTCCGTCCCCGCCCCCGCAGGCACCACACCGGGCCAGGTGCTGTACCTCTTCCGCGCCGCGAAGTTGCTCACCGGCACGAACACCACCATGAATGCCTGGGAAGTCGTGGATGATCTCGTCGTCGGCAACGACGGTCGGGCCTATACCGCATCGCCGCCTTTCGCCGGCATCAGCGCTGACGGGCAATTCGTCGTCGGCCTCGGTTCCGCCGTCAACCAGATCGCCCTCGCCGACATCAGCGCCGGCCAGCCCGGTACCAGCATCCAGGAAGATCCCACCACCGGCGTGGCCTACTTTGTCGTCACCACCGCCCTGGGCGTCGCGCGCATTCCCTTGCTTCCCAAGGGCAACGTGACCATGTTCGCCCGCCGCGCCAATCCGCAGGGCTTCGTCAACACCACGCCGTTCAACGTCCAACTCAACGCCAGCGATGCCAACAAAGTCGTCCACATCGGCGTCAGCGTCAACGAACCGACACCGACCGATGCAAGCCCGCACGTCACCTCCATCAGCTTCGACTTTGAGCAAATCGCCGTCGGACAGTTCGCACCCGTTTTGACGATCAGCGGCATCAATCTCGACTCCATTGCCGGCAGCCCGACCACCGTCAACTTCTTCCACGCCAACGAAGTCACGGCCGGATTGCCCACGGCGGCACCGTTCTACCTCCAGCATGCCGTCAACATCACGCCATTCAGTGAAACCCCCACCCAACTCAAACTGCTCATCCCCCAGAATGTGGCGATCGCCTCAAGCACGTTCCAAATTACCCGCACCGTCAACCAACTGGTGCAGACCGCCGGCCAGAATGCGACTCAGGTCCCCGCCCCCCTCACCGGCCTTATCACCGCGGTCAACCTCAAGCCGCAGTCTTACGTCGTCGCCGTGAACAACGGTGCGGGCGCCACCGGCAATGGCTCGGTCAGCATCATCAGCACGCTCAGCGGCACACCCGGCGTCATCGCACAAATTTCCGTCGGGCAGGGTGCCGCCAACGTCGCCATCAGTCCCGATGGCCGCTATGCCTACGTCACCAATACCAACGAAGGCACCATCTCCATCATTGATCTCATCACCCTCCAGGAAGTCTCGCTCGATCCCACGGGCAATACGATGCAACGCATCGAAACCCCCGGCGGCCATCCGTTCTACATCGCCCTCTCCGCCGACGGAAGCACCGGTATGGCGACCGACCGCGACAGCGGAACGGTCTGGCAGTTCACCACCGATCCCACTTCCCCCACTGCCCGTTTCGCCCGGCCCTTCACCGTCGCCACCGGCGTCACCGGCCTTACCGGCATCACCTTCAACCCCACCTCCGGCCAGCCCCTCTCGCCCGAAGGCCAGTATGTCTACATCGCCAGCCCATACCACCTCAGTTGGGCCGGCACCGACGACAAGATCGGCGTTGGCTACGTCTATGTCTACAACTATGTCACCCACCAGGTCGTCGCGCAGGTCCGCACCGGCGCCAAGCCCTTCGGCATCACCGCCACCAGCAATCCCGACGAAATCGCCGTCGCCGTCCGCGGCCAAGAGGCCACCGGTTTCACCACCATCACCAACACCATCTTCGGTAACGCCAACGCCTTCAAGATCAACACCACACCCACAAATCTTCGCGGCACCGAGCCTGTCGATACCTCCGCAAACGCCTTCGCCGGTGCGGTCTCCAACGGCGTCTCACTGCTCAACTCGCTCTTCGACATCAACTCCGCGGAATCGATTGTCTTCAGCCCGGACAACGCCTATGCCTTCGTCCTCTTCCACAACACATTCGCGCTCGGCGATGCCTCTCGCGATCCCTCCTTCGGCTCCGGCAGTAATATCGGAATCCTCCAAAATCCGCTGGGTCTCAACGGCACCGCGCCGCATTGGGTCGGTGCCACCCGCGAAATGCCTTACGGATTCGCCACCGGCATCACCATCGACCCCACCGGCCAATTCCTCATGGCGACCTTCACCGGCCTCAACGAGATCATCAGCTACAACATCTTCCAACTCGAAACCGGCATCACGTTGTTGAGCAAGTACAACCCCTCCGCCATTGCCAAACCATCGAAACCGATCGAAGACTACATCGCCGAGCTTGTTGCCGCGGGTAGTAATCTCCTTCCCTATTTCCAGGCCAACGCGCCCGGCCAATTCACCGCGACGCCTGCCCCGGGAACCGCCGCCGGCCAGACCGCCCTCAATGCCGCCGCCACCACTTTCGTCCAGCGCATGCTCAAGGTCTTCGCCACAGGTCCATTGATGCAGAAGGTCGCGACCGGTCCCCTCCCCTACGGCATCGCCTCCGGGCCTCCCGTCGGTGACGACCTCATCGCCATCTCCGCCACCGACCAGCAAAATACTGATCCCACCATCAGCGATGTCGTCTTCGTCGACTACACCATCACCGGCGCTGGTCACACACCGTTTACCATCGGCCTTTACAACACCAGCGTGCCGGTCCTGCCGAACGGAGTCCTTCCCGCGCCCACGCAGCTTGAGACCAGCATCAACGTGACCAGCGCATCCGATCTCACGCCCGGTTTCCACGAAATCCGCATCAACATCACCGGTCAGTTGCCGACATCGGCCGGCTACTACATGGTCTACCTGGATCCCGAAAATCATGTCGCGGAAGGCAACGAAAACAACAACTCCGCCAGCTTCGCCCTGCCCCCGGTCGGCGTGACCGCGCAATTCGGTGAAAATGACAAAACCCCCACCATATTCGGCACGTTCATTTCAAGTCCCGCCATTCCGCTCCCGGATGCCTTCACCATTAAGTTCGCCCCCGAAATCGTCAACAACGTCGCCAGCGTTCTCGTCAAGGTCAACGGCAACGTCATCAACTTCGGTGGAAAGTCCTGCGCAGGGCTTGTTCATTCACAACATCGATGTCGCCACCCTCAAGGTGGGACAAAACACGCTCACCGTGGTAGGCCTCGACGCCGGCGGCAATGACATCACCGGCGCGCCCGCAGCCTACACCATCAACGATATCGCCGACCCGGACTGGCTTACCCAAACCATCGACAACGTCGGCGGCGCGATTACCACCAAGATCACCTTCAACCCCTCCATCTCCGCCTATCACATCGACCGCGAGGACGCCGTGATGGACGTCGGCGGCAAGGCTCCGGCGAACGCGCCTCTCGTCGGCGGGACCGCCAATGAACTGAAACTCGGCGTTGACGTGGCCTTCGATTTCGACCTCACGGGCACTGCCTCGAACCAGGTGGCTACCGCATTTGAAAAACTGATCCTCCTCGGCCATCAGATTATCGACAACGAGTTCCCGCTCTCCGCGCCCCTCAACGCCTTCCAGACTTTGGGCTACGGCGGCGTGGACGTCTTCAACAGTGCATTCAATTACGCAAAGAAAGACGGCACACGCGACTCCATCCTCGCCGCTTACAAGTCCGGCACCACCTACAAAATCCTCAGCGGCGCAAAAGACGACGATACCCCCGAATATAAGAACGAACCCGTTCAGACCAACGGCCTGAATCAATTCCTCACCAACACCAGCAACCAGAACACCGCCAACGCATTCGTCGCAGGCAACCGCACCGTCACCAACAAGGCCGGTATCAATCCGCTTACCCCGCCCTCTCTCAGTTTCTCCGGTTTCAACATTGACCAGAACCTCAAACTCATTGCCGGCGGCGGACTGTCCGGCACCGTCAGCATCAGCGCTTCGGTCAGCAGTTCCGTGAAACAGCTTCTCGCCGCAGGTGCCCTCGGACCCATCCCCGTCGATGCGCAACTCAAACTCGGCATCACCGGCACCCTCACCGGAAGCCTCACCCTCGCCTACACCACCGTTGCCAGCGGTACCGATCAGACATTGGGTGCGAAACTCAGTGCAACAGTCGGCGGCACTCTCGCCGTCAGCGGAGCTCTCATTCTCGAAGCCGGTTTCGGCGTTGCCTCCGTCACCGGCACTCTTGCCGGCAGCGTCGGCGTGAGCTACACGGCTTCCACCGACGACCCCACCCCGCCGACCGTCAAGTTCCCCGCGAGCATCACCGCATCCATCACGGCAGGAGCCCTTGGCTTCAGCGGCCCATCCATCAGTTGGAATCTTTTCACCACGCCTGATCTCGCGTCGCCCACCCCTCCCGCCGCACCCCCCGTCGATCCCAACGTTCAGGCGTACTACAACCGCACGAATCCGCCTCCCGCCAACTTACTCGCGGCAACTACAAGTTCGTCCGCTGCTCACGCCCCATCCTCCAATGGCACCGCATCGACGACGCCCGCCGCCGGCATTGCCCTCCCATCAAGTGCGCCTCCAGCCCTCCGACGAAACCCCCGCCGGTGCCACCGAACTCGGCGGCGTTCAGGGAACCCAGACCCTCAATCAAACCCTCAACGGCAGGTTCGACAATCACTGGACCCACTTCAATCTCGTCACGGCACCCGATGCGAGTTCCGTCGTCACCGTCACGTCCGCCGATACCACCGACCCTTTCACAATCCAGATTTTGGACGACCAGGGATATCTCTTCGGCGGTGCCACGACGGCGAACGGGACCGCGACCGTCAATCTTCAGGACCTTGCCGCCGGCGGATTCTATGTCCGCATGATCGATCCCTTCACCAGCGCCGGAAGTATTACCTACAACCTCAGTATCACCGGACCCACCACGACGCTCGCGGATCTCGTCGGTAAGGTGGTCCTCGATTCGCCGATCCTTTACCCCGGTGAGCAGGCGCCCGCAACGGTCACGGTCACAAACGTCGGTTCCGTTGCTGCCGCGGCATCGACCGCCCGCCTCGTTTGGTCCGTCGATGGGAACATCACCGTCAATGATCCCACCTTGGCCCAACTGAGTATCCCTGCCCTCGCGCCGGACAAAGCTACACGGTCATCGTCGCGATAACACCACCCGCCCAAGTCATCGGTGTCGGCAGTGTGGCTCTTCAGGTCAACGCGGCCGGCAACGTCGCTGAAAGCCGCCTCGGCGACAATAACGCCGTCGCCGAAGCACGCGTTGATCTCCCACCCGATCGCTTCGCCGGCAATCAAGACCCCGGCAGTGCGACCGACCTCGGCGGTCTCTACCAGACCATCTCTGAAAACAATCTCAACATCGCCAATGGCTTCGAGGCCGACTTCTTCAAGTTCAATCTCTCCACGCCCGGCCAGGCCGCCGACTTCCTCTCCGTCCTACGACATGACGGTGTCGGACATTCCCAGCTTCAGATTTTCGACAAGAACGGCAACCTCGTCGCCACGAATGATCCGGCGTTCAACCTCGATCCCACCCAGGGCACCGGCTCCGACACGCTAAGCCTCTCCGGCCTCGCTGCCGGTGAATACTACATCGCCGTCCAGTCCATTGATGCAACACCTTTCTACTACGACCTTATCCTCAGTTCCTCCGGACGCACCGGCCCCGGATTGGCCGTTACCGATTTCCTCGCACCCAGTGAAATCGCCCCCACGCTCGCTACCCACGTCATTGCCGACATTGCCAATTATGGCTCCGTCACCGCCTTCAACATTCCGGTGCAGGTCCAGTTGGATGATGGGAATGGGCACGTAACCACCGTGGCGAGCGCTACCATTGCATCGCTCGCCAGCGGTGCCACGCAGGAGTTGACACTCACTGTGAATATCCCCGCCGGCGTCGCACAGGGGGACTACACGCTTCATCTGATCGTCGATCCCGCCAACACAATCCCGGACGGCAACACCACTGACAATTCCTTCACTTCTCCCGTGAAAGTCACCCGGCTCCCGGATGCCTTGCGCAACAAAATCTCCAGACCGGAGCCGTCGCCCTCGGCCTCATTCGAGGCACACAAACCTACACGAACCTAAATCTCTATGGCATTCATGACGTCGTCCATTATCAATTTTCGCTTGGTGCGACAGGTCAACCCGGCAGCCAACTCGCCGTCAACTTCGACTCAAACAAGGGCAATATCATCGCCTATTTGTACGGCCCAACCGGCAACGTCGTCGCCAGTGTGGCCTCGCCCACTGCCGGCGCTGACACCATCAGTCTCGCCAATCTCCCCGCCGGCCAATACACCCTCGTGCTCCTGACCTACGACGCAACAGAAGGCACATACGATTACTCGCTCACAATCACCGCCCCGAACGTCGCTGGTCCCGCGCTTACCGTCGGGTCGATCAATCTCACCACGCCCGTGATCGTCGCAGGCGCGGGTTCTTCCGTCAGCAGCGTCATCAACAACCTTGGCGATCAGGACGCCGGTACCTTCACCGCGGAATACGTTATCGCCAATGACGCCGGCCTCACGAGCAACGTGACCGTCATTGGAACGCCCTTCACTGTTCCTGCGATTGCCGCCGGACAGTCTTTTACCGATACCCGCATCTTGACCCTTCCCGCCGGCCTCGCCGCCGGTCCGTACTATATCGGTCTGATCCTTGACCCCGGCCACCTCATCGCGGTCACGAACCGTGCCGCCACTCAAGGCAGCACCCTCATCAACGTTGTCCCGCCCCAGGATGCCGACCCGAACAACACCCTCGCGACCGCCACCCCGGTCACGCTGGTCAACAATGTCTATCAGCAGGCCGGCATTACCCTCTCGCCCGGCGACAAGGATTACTTTGCGTTCACCCTCACCCACACCGCCGGCTCGAATGACTTTGTCAGCATTCAAGTAGGCGATCTCCAGGACGGAACGCTTCGCATCGCACTGCTCGATAGCCAGGGCAACGTCGTGGCGTCCAACAGCACGAACCAAACCGTGCAGCGCCGTCAGCCTCGCGGGCCTCGCCGCAGGCAATTACTACGTGGAAGTCAGCGGCATCACATCCTTCGATTACAGCACCGGGTATACCCTGACCATCGATCCCTTCATGGCTGCGACGCCCGTCACGCCATCTCCCGCTGCCGCACCAAGCAATGCCGTTGTCACCACCACTACCGGCACAACCACAACCACCACGACCACAACCCCGTCCACCACCACCACGCCCACAACCCCAACCAGCACTCCGACCCTCCCCAGCACCCCCGCCGGCCTGACCCAGGCACAAGCCCAGCAAGCGCTGCAGGAGGCACTCGCCCTATGGCAGGCCGCTCTCGGAACACCCATTCACCTCACCATCAACATCGTCGTCGGCCCCGCCGCCGGTACCGAACTCGGCAGCGCGGTCATCACCGGATTCAATCAAAACGGCACCCCAGCCGCCGGCACCATCGATATCACCAGCACCGCGCAGGGAACTCCCTGGTTCGTGGACCTGAACCCCAACGATCCCGCCGCCTTTGACGAATCCCTGAATGCCACCGCGTCCCAGGCATCCTCCGGCGCTGCCAGCAGAGAATATGACCTCCTCACCGCCGTTTCGCACGAACTCGGCCACCTCCTCGGCTTCACCCGCAACGATCCGCTCTTCAACGCGCGCATCGTCGCCGGCACCGACGGTCGCCCCCACTTCGTCACCTCCGACCTCAACCTCGCGTTCACCTCCGATGGTGACCACCTCGCCGCCGCCGTCGCAACCTACGACCTGATGAACGACACCCTCACCCCCGGCACACGCAAACTGCCCAGCGCGCTGGACGCAAAGGTGCTCAATGAAATCAACAATCCAATCATCATGACCAGCACCAATGCCGGCATCATGGGTGTCATCGCGGGAGCCGCGCAACTCGTCACCGGCACCACGCCGCACAGCACCATTCAGAACGGCACCTTCGCGATCACCGATCCGAACAACGCCGGCTTCGGCTGGGCAACCACGGGAACCGTCACCGCCGCCAATAACGCCGCAACACTCACCGAAAGCGCCGGAACACTCGACACGCGCCTCACTCAGACATTCCTCATCCCCACCACGCCGACCACCCTCAGTTTCACCATCACCGCCGCCAACCTCCTCGCCAACAACGGCCTCCCGCCCGACGCCTTCGAAGCCGCCCTCGTCGATGCCCAATCCGGCACGAACCTCCTTCCCGCCCTCTCGCTCTCCGGCACCGATGCGTTCCTCAACCTCCAAACCGGCGGGGCCGTCACACTCGCCAACGGAGTCACCCTCTCCGCAGCCATCGCCAACGGCAGCATCTCGCTCTCCAGCCCGATCACCGTCACCCTCGACATCCACACCCTCACCCCGGGCGAAGCAGTCACGCTCGATTTTGATCTCCTCGGATTTGCCCCCAACGCCAGCAGCATCTCCATCGGCAACGTCCAACTCGGCGGCGTCGTCAAGGCACCCCTTACCGTCCAACTCGCCCCCGCCAGCGATACCGGCACCCTCGGCGATAACATCACCAATCTTCCCACCGTCACCATCGCCGGTATCACCAACCCCGGTCAGGTCGTCACCCTCGCCCTCGGCACCGATGGCTTCACCGACGGTACCACCACCGCCGACACCAACGGCAACTACAGCTTCACCAATGTCCCCCTCACACAAGGCCCCAACCTCATCCGCGTGAAAGCCACCAATTCCGCCGGCGACACCATCGGCACCCTCACCGTCACACGCGACAGCCTCGCCCCCACCCTCACCACGTTCCTCGCCAACCCCGGCCAGACACAACGTTCACACCTCTTCTTCGCCGCCACCTTCAGCAAGGATGTTACCGTCAGCCTCAATGCCTTCTCGCTCTTCCTCGTCAACGGTACCACCTTCACCCCCGTATCCCTCACTGGCGCAACCCTCTCCTATTCCACCGCCACCCACACCGCCACGCTCGACCTCGCCAAGGTCGCGCTCGCCGATGGCAACTACGAACTCCGCATGGCTGCATCTTCCGTCTCCGATCCCGCTGGAAATACGCTGAACCTCGGCATCAATGGCACCACGCCATACGCCGCCGTTGACACATTCAAACTCGCCGGCGACGTCAACGGCGATGGCGTCGTCGACGCCCACGACACCCTCATCGTCCGCAATGCCCTCAACACCATCCCCGGTCAGCCCGCCTTCAACATCAACGCCGACCTCGATAACAACAACGTGGTCAATAGCGGCGACTTGTCGATCGTCACCACCAACCTGACCCACCGCATCACGCCGCTCACCGCACCCAAACTCACCATCCTGAACAGCGCCAACACGCCCATCACCAGCATCAACTTCGGCACCCTCGCCCAAGGTTCACCCGCTTCTCAGTCCATCACGCTCCGCAACGACGGCCAATCCACCCTGACCGTCGGCGCGATGCAGCTCACCGGCACCAACGCCGCTCTCTTCACTCTCACCCTCTCCGGCGGACTCCCCAAAACCACCACCTTCACCCTCGCCGCAGGCCAATCCATCACCCTCACGATCACCCTGAACCCCACCACCCAGGGCTCCATCAACGCCTCCTTGCAGTTGGCCACCAACGATCCCACTCTCGCCAGCCCCTTCAAGATGGCGCTCTCCGCACAGGTCACCCCCGACGTCGCGCCCACGCTGACCAGCTTCGTCGCCAACCCCGGCCAGACGCAGCGCTCGCATCTCTTCTTTGCCGCCACCTTCAGCAAGGATGTCACCGTCGCGCTCAGCGCCTTCTCGCTCTTCCTCGTCAATGGAACCACCTTCACCCCCGTATCCCTCGCCGGCGCAACGCTCACCTACGCCGCCTCCACCCACACAGCCACCTTGGATCTCGCCAAGGTCGCCCTCGCCGATGGCAACTACGAACTCCGCCTCGCCGCCGCCTCCGTCCTCGATCTCGCCGGCACTGCCTTGAACCTCGGCATCAACGGCACCTCCCCATACGCTGCCGTCGATACCTTCAAACTCGCCGGCGACGTCAACGGCGATGGCGTCGTCGACGCCCACGACACCCTCATCGTCCGCAACGCCCTCAACACCACCCCCGGTCAGCCCACCTTCAACATCAACGCCGACCTCGACGGCAGCAACGCCGTTGACAGGGCCGACCTCTCCATCGTCACCACCAACCTCACCCACCGCATCACCCCGCTCACCGCACCCAAACTCACCATCCTCAACAGCGCGAACGCCCCCGTCACCAGCATTAACTTCGGCACGCCCGCCCAGGGTGCCGCCGCGTCCACCCAAACCATCACGCTCCGTAATGACGGCCAATCAACCCTCACCGTCGGCGCCCTGCAACTCACCGGCACCAACGCGGGCCTTTTCGGCCTGACCCTCTCCGGCTCGCTTCCCAACACCACCACCTTCACCCTCGCCTCCGGTCAATCCATCACGCTCACCATCGCATTCAATCCCAAAACTGCCGGTGCCATCAGCGCGGCGTTGCAACTCGTCACCAACGACCCTACCCTCGCAACCCCCGTTAAAATTGTCCTCTCTGCACAGGTCACGCCCGACGTTCCGCCCACCCTCACCACGTTCCTCGCCAACCCCGGCCAGACGCAGCGCTCGCACCTCTTCTTCACCGCCACCTTCAGCAAGGACGTCACCGTCGGCCTCAATGCCTTCTCCCTCTTCCTCGTCAACGGCACCACCTTCACCCCCGTGTCCCTCACCGGCGCAACCCTCTCCTATTCCACCGCTACCCACACCGCCACGCTCGACCTTGCCAAGCTCAAACTCGCCGACGGTAACTACGAACTCCGCATGGCCGCCGCCTGCGTTTCCGATGCCGCCGGCAGCACACTCAACCTCGGCATCAACGGCATCACGCCATACGCCGCCGTCGATACCTTCAAACTCGCCGGCGACGTCAACGGCGACGGCATCGTCGATGCCCACGACACCCTCATCGTCCGCAACGCCCTCAACACCACACCCGGTCAACCCGCCTTCAACATCAACGCCGACCTCGACGCCAGCAACGCCGTCAACAGCACCGACCTCGCCCTGGTCACCTCCAACCTTGCCCATCGCATCACGCCATTAACCGCACCAAAGCTCACGATCCTGAATAGCGCAAATACCCCCATCACCAGCATCAACTTCGGCACCCTCGCCCAAGGCAGCACATCCGTCACCCAAACCGTCACGCTCCGCAACGACGGCCAATCCACCCTCACCGTCGGAGCCCTTCAACTCACCGGCACCAACGCCGGCCTTTTCACGCTCACCCTCTCCGGCGGCCTGCCCAAAACCACCACCTTCACCCTTGCCGCAGGCCAATCCATCACCCTTACCCTCACCCTGAATCCCTCAACCTCCGGCACGATCGCCGGCCAATTACAATTGGCCGTCAATGATCCCCGATTTTTAACGCCGGTAATCATGCAACTCCTTGCCCAAATAACCAAGAATTAACGCATCCCCGCAGGAGTTTACGCTTTAGCGTGTTTCCCCCCCAAAGCCGCCCCTATGTACAAGGTTCACGAAAGCCAAAACCCCCATTTTCTTTTGGACAAACCTCCATAGTTGAGCCATACTTTCGCGAGTCAGAACGCAATCCCACCCTGTAAAACAGTGACGTGGAGAATTGCGAAGAGAGAGAGTCGTCGTATCCGTCTGTTCCGTTATCACGCCGCATTCGTTGCGGCGGGCGCGGGCCTTTAGGATCGATTAACTGAGGGAGAGAGAAGTGTCACACCGTAATCTTTCACGCTCCGCGTGCGCGCTGGCGATTGCCGGCATTGTCGGCCTGCTTTCCCTCCCCTCATTCGCCGCGCCCCTTTTCGCCCTTCGTTACGGTAGGGGGGAGCCTTGGTACTACCTATTCGGTTGCTGTCGGGCAAACCATTACCGTCCCGGTTTTTGCAACCGTGAACAATGCCTCGTCCACGCAGGGTATTGGCACCTATGACTTCGATGCCCTCGTCACCAATTCCGGTTTGCAAGTGATTTCCTACACCCTCGACGGCAACCCCGCACTGGGCAACCAGACTTTCACGACTATCGATAACAGCAGTGCCGCCGGCAGCGGCGCCACAACATCAACGCTGGCTTTGATGGGGATGGCGTGGGCGTCAACGCCGCAGCCGAGATTTTTACCGTGACCTTGAAGGGCATCACCGAAGGGCCCAACGCGCTCAACATTAGCGACAGCACCATTCCGATGGGCGCGCCCATCGTCCTTGATGACCAGTCGGAACCCCCGGTCGATACCACTCCCATTTCCATCACGGTACTTCCCGCCAGCACGCCGGAACCAGCAAGCATCGCCCTCCTCGCAGCGGGCATCCCCCTAATCCTTCGTCGCCGACGTTAATCGTTGGACGCTCATCGGCGGGCGGGGGGGGGGGTATGCGGGTAGGGGGGGGTAACGGAGAGATAGGGATTCGAACCCTAGTGGGACTTGCGCCCCAACCGGTTTTCGAAACCGGCGCCTTCAGCCGCTCAGCCATCTCTCCAGTGATTGATTGCTCAATCGTGCGACTATTTTCACTTTCCGTTGAGAGCGGGTCAAGTGGTGAGGATTGTTGGAGTGCCCGGGATTAGCGGGGGGAGTTCTTTCCTGTGAGGCCTGCGAGTTTGCGGAGTTGTGCGGCTTTGTCGGTTTTTTCCCAGGTGAAGTTGGGCAGTTCGCGGCCGAAGTGGCCGTGGCGGGCGGTTTCGCGGTAGATGGGGCGGAGGAGTTTGAGGGCGGTGACGATGCCGCGGGGTCGGAGGTCGAAAGTCTTTGCGCACGATTTCGGCGATGAGTTCTTCGGAGACGGTGCCGGTGCCTTCGGTGTCGATCAGGACGCTGACGGGTTCGGCGACGCCGATGGCGTAACCGAGTTGGACTTCGCATGCGTCGGCGAGGCCCGCGGCGACGATGTTTTTGGCGACGTAGCGGGCCATGTAGCAGGCACTGCGATCGACTTTGGAGGGGTCCTTGCCGGAGAACGCACCGCCGCCGTGGCAGCCGCGGCCGCCGTAGGTGTCGACGATGATTTTGCGGCCTGTGAGACCGGAGTCGCCATGGGGCCCGCCGATGAGGAATTTGCCGGTGGGGTTGATGTGGAAGACGATGTCTTTGTTCCAGAGTTCCGGGCGTTCGGCCATGATGACGGGCTTGATGATCTGGTCGATGATTTGTTTTTTGGCGGCTTCGGAGAAGGAGTCGGTTTTCTTGTCGACGACTTCTTCGGTGTGCTGGGTGGAGAGGACGGCGGTGTGGAGGCGGACGGGCTTTTCGTCTTTGTACTCGATGGTGACCTGGGATTTGGCGTCGGGGCGGAGCCATTTGAGTTTGCCGTTCTGGCGGAGTTCGGCCTGGCGTTCGACGAGGCGGTGGGAGAGGTAGATGGGGAGCGGCATGAGCGATTTGGTTTCGTTGCAGGCGAATCCGAACATGATGCCCTGGTCGCCGGCACCCTGGTCCTTGTCCTTGGTGGCGGTGACGCCGCGGGAGATGTCGGCGGATTGGGAGTGCAGAGCACGGAGGACGGCGCAGGAACGGAAGTCGAACCCCGTGGTGGGATCGTCGTAGCCGATTTCCTGAATGGTTTTGCGGACGGTGTTCTCGGCGTTGTTGAGTGCGTCGATGGCTTTTTGATTGTGGACGGTGATCTCGCCGGCAAGGACGACGAGGCCGGTGGTGACAAGGGTTTCGCAGGCGACGCGAGCATACGGATCGACAGCGAGGAGTGAGTCGAGGACGGCATCGGAGATTTGGTCGGCGACCTTGTCGGGATGGCCCATGGAAACGGATTCGGAAGTGAACAGGTGATTGCTGCGAATATTGGCCACGAGGGAGTCCTCTCAAAAACAAGCGTTAATTTGTGGATGGAGGGTAGAGTGTAGGGTTTTTGGGGGGGAATTCAACTGGAACTGTAAAGTCGGAACGGGAACGGGTCTGCCAATTTTTCTGACGCGGCCTGCCGGTGTCATGCGGCCGGCCCGGATTTAACCACCAAGACACCAAGAGTTCCTGCAAAGGTCGAATTTGAGAGTGGACGGCGAGGAGGTGTTTTGATGGAGGATTTGAAATTTCAGGAGGAGGATTTTGGGATTTAAGCATAGGAGCGGCGTCCTCGACAGAACGATTTTATTTACGTGTCTATGGAGGAAACTGCGGAAACTCAGGGCAAGGTGCTCATGGAGGGATGAGCAGGTGCGCAAATGGGTTTATGGTGTAAGTGGTTGGAGGTGCGGTGGTTGCTTCGAGGTTCGCCAGATGCTCATTTGGTTTTTGAATTCGCGGGGTGGGGTGGGATGGGCGTGGAAGGATGACGGGTATGAGATAAAGGTTGAAGGGGAGCGTTGCATGGGGGACTCCGCTGGAATGATGCCACGCGGGTGCGATGTTGCTAGAGGGGAATTATACCAAAGTCGGGGGGAAGGATGCAAGAATGAAGTTAGCATTATTTTAGGGTATCGATTCTCGAGGGATTTACATTCCAGTGAGAGGCGTGTTGGTGTGGACCAATTCTTGGAAATTGCATTGAGTGCAGATTCTAACGAACGTACGGCCACGGGCGCGGACGCGGGCGATTTGGCCGCACTTGAAACATTTGCGAGGGAGCAGCGTGGATTGGGTGCATTCGATGCAGAGGAAGTGGTAGCCCGCACCACCCTGCTGGCAATGAAGTTTTTGGCTGCCGCAATGTCGACAGCGATGGGTAGGCGATACCGGTGTGCGCGGGGCCACAGCCAAGTCTTGAAAACGAGAGGGGTCATCTACTTTGGATTTCGCTTGAACTGGAGGAGTAGGTAGAGATGAATTAGCGTGTTTAGCGGCTTCGATAATTTCGGGGAGAAGCGAAGACTCGTCAGTATGCGTGGCGTATACATACAAGAGAAATTTGGCTCGCGTGGCGGCAACATAAAAACGAGCGTGGTCCTGATCGCTTGTGGAAAGGACATCGACGCCTAAAAGGAAGACGATTGGTGCGTCGTATCCTTTGGCGCTGGCAATCGTGCTGAGCGTAAGCACATTGTCATCTGTCAGAGGGATGTTTTTGTTATCGTTGTGTTCCGAATCCACGAGGCGAAGGGAGTATCCGGTGGGCAGTATTTCTTCGAGTTGCCGGGGGAGGTCGCGTTTAAATGGATGGTGAGAGTTATAGAGGATGAGAATGTCATTCGGAAGGACGTTTTCATCACGCAGAAGTCGCCGAATTTCGGAGGTAACGGCGCGCATTTCTTCAGCCCGGGAAGGAAGGATTGAGATGCGAGGTTCAGGTCCTGTGCGGGCAGCGAAATGGATATTGAAAGCGGTTGCATTTTCTTCGATGAGACCGCGTTGGCGTAGGGACGCGACATCTGCAAATTTTCGCGTACTGACCTGGAGCCCTTTGGGGGCATAAGAGCCTACGAGAATATTAAATGCAAAGGTAAGTATCTCATGCGTGTTACGCAGGCATTTGTCGAGGAATTGGGTACGGCCAACGATATTGATGCCAAGGTCGGACCAAGTCGGTTGAGGAGTTCCGTAGATATTCTGGGCGTTGTCGTAGAAGAGGATCAGAGACTGGGAATCATTTTCAAGGACGGGGATTCGGCGAAGAAATTCGAGTTCCCCCGGTAGGAGGTCTTGCACTTCGTCAACATAGACGGCATCGAATTGCAGAGAGCGTCGAATGGAATCGGAGAGGGCGTCAAAGCGTTGGCAAAGCAGTTTGGCACGTTCGTCTTTTTGATCGAACGAAAGTTTGGTGACGAGGGCTTTCTTTTGAGCAGCCAGGTGTTTGATTAGGCCTTCGAAGTGGATGACAAGCAATTCTTCTTCGGCGGGCTTGTCCCAGGCGATGCGGGCGAAACGTTCGGTAATTTTGGCACGAAGATAAGGCACGAGCGCGCGGTTGTAGCACGTAACGAGGATGCGTTTGGGGGATTTTGATTGGAAGAGGGAGGGCTGCTCTTCACGATGGAGGAGGAGGGTTTGAGCGGCGCTCAAAGAGAGCATGACGGATTTTCCTGATCCGGCAACTCCACGGAAGAGGCGGTGAGCACCACGAAGGTCGGCGCGACCGAGGCTTCTTTCAGAGCAAGTTCAAGTTCCTGAACTTGGGATCCAAGGAGAGCGCGGTCAGAAGAGGCGAGGCGCGTGCGGCGCGATGGGGTGAATACAGACTTTCCGCTGAGGATCACGTGGGTGAGGATGTCGTGAGCTTGGCGGGAGAGACGGGAATGTTTATTTTGCTGGCGGAAGGCGGCATTGGAATAGGCGAGGACTTGAAGGCGAAACTCGTGTGCGTCGTGGCAAGCATCGGAAAAAAGTGATTCGTGTGGGAATACGCAATCAAAACGGGATTCGAGTTCGGAGCGATGGATGCGCGGGAATGCAGCTGTGCGGATGAAGAGGGCGTCGCGCAGGTCGATCCTCAGGGCGGCCATGTCTTTGAGCGCGTACATTACTTTTTCGGCTTGGGTGAAGGGGTCTTCGTATTTAAGGCGGCCATCCCGCGTGAGGTGGATGGAGGTGTTATCAATTGAATGAATTTGATCGAGTGTAATACCTTTATTTTCAATCACGAGAACACCGACCTCGGGATGGAGAAGGATGAGATCGGGACGGGGAATATTGGCGTTTGGAGCGAGACCTTCAACGTAAAATGTGGCGTGGGGGGAGTTGCCGAAAGCAGCGAGGGCGGTTTGGAGGAAGATTGCGTGTTGCGCGTGTTCAATGCGTTGCCAGCCGGTGACAATTGCTTTGGCCTGATCGACGGCACGTCGAAGATTGGCGAAGCAATCGGGGGGAAGTTTATGTGACATGCTAAAGTCCCAGATGGATCGTAAGGCATTTTGGAGCAAGGAGAGGAGGGTTGCAATGAGCGGAAGGAGTCACGATTAGTGGCGACCGGTGGCATCATAAAAGGGATGGAATGCGCGTGCCCTAATGCAGCTAATAGACCGTACCAGTGCACGCTCCGCTAATGGGCACCGCATCGAAATCTAATCGGCGATCTTGTCAGGGTGGCCTATGGAGACGGATTCAGAAGTGAACGGATGGTTGCTGCGAATATTGGCCACCAGGATTCTCTCAAAAATAGGCGTTGGGTTGTGGACCCATGGGGGAAAAATTCAACTGGTTGCGAAAACTCAGCGTCCTGCCTGACTCCCCGCTCTCTGACAATAAATATCCACTCCAAACGTGCCACAGAATTTCAACGAGCCCGCCGCTTCGGCTTTTTGGTAAGCGCACGAATGGCACTCAACGATGTAGCATCCACCCACTTGTGACGGCTTTCCGCGTAATTCCCGCTACCTGAATCAAACTGTTGGAGGAAACGAATCATGCCCGATCTGCCGAGCTTTGCACGCAACGCCGCCAGACCTTCAGTTCGGATTTGATCGGCTGTTTTATTCACTGCAAATTCTCCTGAACCCATGACAACGGATTTATCACGGTCACGTGAATCGCCTGAGCGTTTCGTTTGGCAATCTTACACAATCGATCGTCAGAACTGAAAAGCACGTCCGCGTCCCATCCCTCGGCGGCAGCCACATGAACAGCATCAGCGGCCTTTAACCCTAATTTTTGAAGCTCGGCCCCGCGACGAAAAATCGCATCGCTCAATGGAATTATATCGGAGGACTTCGGCAGCATGGCCATAATTTTGCGACGTAACTCGCCACCCGCAGCATTGATTTCAAGAACCACCATCTCCGATGAAACGTGGTGGTGAATGCCCTGATCCACTTGTTGCAGAAGGAAAATGACGGCTTCCGCTTCGAGACGAATCCGAGGTTGACTTTGGTCGTCAAATGGCCGGTTTAACGAAGAGACATCGAAGTAGAAAATCAATGTCGGGCCACCTCAAATGTTGCGGAGCTTGTTGAGCCCATTAAACGCCGCGACTTTATACGTCTCCGCGAGCGTGGGGTAGTTGAAGACGTTGTTGATAAAGTATTCCGCGGTGCCGCCGAAGGTGAGGATGGCTTGGCCGATGTGGATGAGTTCGGTGGCCTGGGTGCCAATGGCGTGGACGCCGAGGAGTTGGTGGGTGTCTTGATGGATGAGGAGTTTGAGCATGCCGGCGGAATCCCCGAGGAGTTGGCCGCGGGCGACTTCTTTGTAGTGGGCGATGCCGCACTCGTAGGGGATGCCGGCTTCGGTGAGTTGTTTTTCGGTTTGGCCGACCATGGAGAGTTCCGGGATGGCGTAGATGCCGTAGGGGAACAATTCCGGGATGGACTGGGTTTCGACACCGAAGGCGTGGCACGTCGCGAGGCGGCCTTGCTCCATCGCGGTGGACGCGAGTGCGGGGAAACCGATGACATCGCCGGCAGCATAAATGTGGGGGACTTCGGTTTGGTAATGCTTGTTGACCTTCAGGCGTTCGCGGTCGTCGGGAGAGAGGCCGACGTTTTCGAGCGCGAGCGCTTTGGTGGTTCCCTGGCGACCGACGGCATAGAGGAGGCAGTGCGCGTGGAGCAGTTTTCCGGATTCAAGTTTGGCTTGTACGAGCGTGGAGCCGTGGTTGGCGGGTGAAGCGACTTCTTCGATTTTCGCGACCTTTTCGCCGAAGCGGAGTGTGATGCCCATTTGGCGCATCTGGTACTGGAGTGCTTCAACGATTTCGCGGTCGAGGAAGTCGAAGAGTTCGCCTTTGCCTTCGACAAGGGTGATGCGAACGCCCAGAGCGGCAAGCATGCAGGCGTACTCCACGCCGATGACGCCGCCGCCGACGACGATCATGGACTTGGGGAGCGTTTTGAGTTTAAGCAGTCCGTCGGAGGTGAGGATGGTGGAGTCGTTGAAGGGGACGGAGGCAGGGGTCGCGGGGCGCGTGCCGGTGCAGATGATGAATTTATCCGCGGTGAGCATTTCGGTGTTGTCGGGCTTTTGGATCTGGAGGAGGTTGGGGCCTTCAAAGTGGGCGGCACCCCACATAAGGTCCACGTTGTTGCGGTCAAGTTGTTCACGGATGACGTTGAGTTCGGTGTGGATGACCTGCTGGGAGACGTAGATGAGGTCTTCGATGGTGATGTCGCGTTTGGGGCGAAAGTTATCGCCATAGAGGGTGCGTTTGCCGGCACCGGAGAGGTAGAGGACGGCCTCGCGGAGCGCTTTGGAGGGGATGGTGCCCGTGTTGATGCCTGCCCCGCCGAGCACGGGGTTTTTTTCGATGATGCAGACGCGTTTGCCAAGTTTGGCGGCCTGGATCGACGCTTTCTGGCCTGCGGGGCCGGAGCCGATCACGATCAGTTCATAATGCTTCATTGATGCTGTCACCTGGCCCTCGCTTAGATAGAGAGGTTATCGGTCAGATGGTGGTGGGAGTCAATCGAATCGCGGGAGGCGATGAAAAGGGTTCAAGGGTACAGGGTACAAGGGTTTTCGGAGCAGGGAGTAGCATGCTCGAATCTTTTGCCCCCGCCCCGCAAAATTCTCCCCCTCCCACAAATTCTCCCTCTTCGCCTAGACCCGCCCCCCCAAACCCTGTACACTACTCGACTCAACACACCGGGCCGGGGTCTACAAGCGGCGTCTCACGCCCCCCTGAGAGCTCGAAAACGGAACCCGCCTCGTCGCGCACGGTTCCCTGGTGAAGCCACAGGAGGCACAACCGTGCCCAAAATGAAAACCCACAAGGGTATCAAAAAGCGGGTCAAGGTGACCGGCACAGGCAAAATCAAGTTCCACAAACACAACAAGGGACACCTCCAGTCCAACAAAAGCGGCAACCGACGCCGCAGACTCCGTCGTACCAAGACCATCACCGGCCCATTCGCCGAAAAGATGATCCGACTCCTCGGCCCCGGTGCCCGCTAACGCCCACCGACTCCGAAACCCCCAACGTCAACCCTTGTACCTGTACCCTTGAACCCCTGAACCTTATTTAATTTATAATCCCCGGAGGTCATCATGCCCCGCGTACGTATCGGTGCCGCTCGTAAACAACGCCACAAACGTCTCCTCAAACGCGCCAAAGGCTTCGTCGGCGGACGCAGCAAGCTCTACAAGACCGCCCACGAAACCCTCCTCCGCGCAGGAAACCACCGCTTCAACGATCGAAAACTGAAGAAACGCGAATACCGCGGACTCTGGATCATCCGGCTCAACGCCGCCGCACAACTCCACGGCCTCCGCTACAGCCAGCTCATCAATGGCCTCCTCAAAGCCAACATCACCCTCAACCGCAAAGCCCTCAGCGAAATCGCCATCGCCGACCCCGCCGCCTTCGCCCAAATCGTCGCCAAAGCCAAAACCGCCCTCGGCCTAAAATAACGCGGGCCCCCGCCCGCCTCCCCCCCCATATAGCCCCGGGTTTACCCGGGATAACCCCTCGCATAAAAAATGCCCGGGGTTTACCCCATGCTAACGCCCCCAATTTTAGCGCCGTCGCAACGCGACGACGTTTTGCTCCACCCCCCGCCAATCCATATAACACACCCCCGCCCCCCCAACCCACATCCCCCACCCCCTCCCCCCGCAACACCCAAAAACCCTCCCTAAGACCCATCTAAGCAACGCTTTGTACAACAACCCCCCTCAAAACCTCCCTCACCCACCCTGCCCAAATAACTCCAACTTTCCCCTCCAAACGCGTCAATTGCCTACGAAAGTCGCAACTTTAGATAAATTTTCAAAAATAACTTGCCCACCTGTCAAGTTGTGGTAAATACAAAGTATGTTTCGTTGAAACTCATGTCTTTCTTTTTTCGGAGAGGACGAATATGTCCAAGATCAAATCAGTAGTCGCTGCAGCCTTAACCCTATGTGCCAGCGCAAGCGCGGCGCATGCAGCTCTCTTTACCGTGCAGTTTGTCCCTAATGCATCTCCGGCTGCGGGACTTTCAAGTTACACCGTAAATCTCGTTAGTACGACCTCTGGACCCGTTACCGACTACGCGGCGGCCGCGTTTACTTTGCCCAGTGGCAAAGTCTTTAATCAGGTCGCTGCTTTCGATGATGGCGATGCACAGGGGTCAGTGGTCCAAGTTGCGAATAGCACGTTCACCTTGGACTACCTGCAGTACGCTTCCCAAGAAGGGGCGTTTGCAGATAGTTCCGATTCCCGCCTCCTCAACTTGGTTCAGGATGCACCCTTGGATACACACTTTAATGCCGTTTATGGTGAGTCGCCCGCTAGCGATGATGTCTCGGGCGAACCGGCCACTGGAACCGAAGCGACCGTCTTGGGCGTCGGTTTCTCATTCGCCGAAACGTCCAAGTCCTTGAAACTCAATGGTGGTGTTACGATTGGCGCGGCGAATCGTGCAAGCACGTATTCTTTGGCTCAATTGGTTATTCCCACTGCTCAGCTGACTCCTATCGCCTATACGGTCACTGATCTCAATGGGGCAGTTGTCTCCGGTTCGTTCACCCCCGGTGTGCCTGCTCCCGAGCCCGCTTCGTTGGGTATCTTGGCACTCGGTGGAGTTTCACTTCTTGCACGTCGTAAGAATCACATCAGCAAGTAAGTAACGGGAAAAAATGACGGCTCGCTCTGCTCTACGGAGCGAGCCGTTACCCTTCTGCCCTAATTATTTGTTGCGAACTGGTCATGCAGTTGGCTGCCACGCTCACGTCTTTATTCTGTTAGCACACCAGCTTTTTCTGGGAGATTCAAATGTCGACCTTCACATCAGTCAGCGCGGCAGTTTTAGCGGTAGCCGTTGCGGCTACCACCGCTTATGCTGATAGTGTCACTATCGTTCCGACTCTTGGGACCGTTACATCAGGGGGTGTCACAGTTACCCCGCCTACGGATCAGTTGGGTACCACTCTTTACGTTTACGGATCAGGTGCCGCAGCCACGTATACAATTAACTACTCCGCTACCGCTAGCTTCGGCGCTGGTTCGCAGTTTGGAAGTGTCCTTTTCGGTGTGAAACCCACGGCTGGCCTTACGCTTGGCAGCTATACGCCGAATAACTCGGCCGGTGCATGGGTGAGTGTGGCTAATGGAGCCACAAACACCGTTGTGAATGGCAGCTTTGGAAATTCTCCCAACAGCTTGAACCAAATTGCCGCTAGTGTTGGAAAAGGGCCTTGGGCCGCTGGAACTCCTCAAGCAGGCGTGGGTATTACCCCTGCAGTATCTGGAGTGGGCGCCGTCTCACTTACGTGGAATGGTGCGACAACCGGTCAGAGCCTGAAGATTCAGGACCAGACCGGAGTTGTTGGTCAGCTTCAGTTTGCATCTGAGAGTTCGTCGACTGGTACCATCTGGCGCATCGGCAACCTCCGCTGATACTCAATCAGTCCAATTCATCACGCCAATGCTGGGTGACTTTAATTTTGATGGCATTGTGAACGCTCAAGATCTGTCCGTTTTTGGTGGTCATTGGCAGCAGACTATCGCGGGCGGGGCGTCAGTGGGCGATTTTAATAATGATGGAATCGTGAACGCTCTCGATCTTTCTATCTTCGGCGGTAATTGGCAGCAATCTTGGACCAATGGTCTCGTGACTGGTAACGCCTCTTTAGGCTTATTGCCAGCGGTTGCCATGGAACAAATGCTCGCGTTGGACCCAGCGCTTGGATCTGCGTCCTCAACCCCCGAACCCACTTCCCTCGGCCTCCTCGCCCTCGGTGGCATCGCACTCCTCAATCGCCGTCGCAAAGCTTAAGATCGACCTCTTGGACTCCTTCAACGAACACATACGAGCGGTGGATCGCGTGAAAACGTGATCCACCGCTTCGTTTTTACCCTCAAATCCATCCCCCTCCTTCCTCCCCCCCCCACACATTCACAAAAACGTAGCCAACAACCACCCTCCCGTCGTGCGCACACCTTGGCACACTCGAATTCGCACATGCAAAAATCCCCCCTCACCTCACCCCCATCAACACTTCCATCGTCAACTGATCCAACCTCTCATACGACAACCCCTTCCCCCCCAACCCCTTCCTATCCACCTTCATCTTCTTCAACGCCGCACAACTCTCCCCCGAAAAACTCCCCATCAACCCCTCCAACCTCCCCTCGCCAACATTAATCTCCGCCCGCAACCCCTGAATCTCCTTATCCGCATGCCACCGCCCCACCTTCTCCTTCAATATCAAATACGTCCGAATACACCCCTTCGCAAACTCCCGCACCCCATCATAATCCTCCGTCCGATATGCATGCGCATCAAAATGCAGCGGCCCCTCATACCCATGATCCATCAGCAACTTCACCAGAAAAAACGCCTGCTTCACATCCGCAGACCCAAACCGAAAATCCTGATCGAACCGCCCCGCCACCTGATCGTTCAAATCAATATGAAACAATTTCCCCGCATCCAGCGCCTGCGCCACATGATGCGTAAAATTCAACCCCGCCATCGACTCATGCGCCACCTCCGGATTCACCCCCACCATCTCCCGATGCTGCAACGTCTCAATAAACCCCAAACAGTTCCCCGTCGTCGCCAGATAAATATGCCCCCGCGGCTCATTCGGCTTCGCCTCCAGCGCAAAACGATACCCATACCCCTGCGCAATCGAATACTCACACAAAAAATTCAACGCCTCCCGAAAATGCTTCAACCCCTCCACCGGATCCTTCCCCGCATCCGACTCCGCCCCCTCGCGCCCACCCCAAAAAACATAAATCTTCGCCCCAAACTCCGCCCCCAGGTCCATCGCCGCCATCGTCTTTTGAATCGCATACGCCCGCACCCTCGCGTTCCCGCTCGTAAACGCCCCATCCTTGAAAATCGGATCCCCAAACAGATTCGTCGTCGCCATCGGCACCTGCAGATTGTTGTCCCTCAACGCCTTCTTAAACTCCGACACTATCCGCCTCTTCTTCGCCGCCGACGCATCCATCGGCACCAGGTCGTTATCATGAAAATTCACCCCATAAACCCCGCCCACACTCCCCAAAAACTCCACAATCTGCGGCGGCGTCAACTGCGCCCGCACCGCTCCCCCAAACGGGACCCCGCCCCGTGTTCCCCACAGTCCACAATCCAAACGTAAACTTCTCATCAAGCCCGGAAACAAACCGTGATCTCTTGGCCATCGTCGAATCCTCAAATAAAAGAAAGTGGCGTGACCCAAGCGTACCGGATAGATTTCGTCGGAACCAGTCCACCGAAGTCGCATCGCCGCTCGTCCCCGTTTCGTCATTCACACTTCGTCATGGGAGTCCCAATGAGTTTCCTCGGCATCGACGTCGGAACCTCCGGAACCAAAGCCCTCCTCCTCTCCCCCGACGGCCGCGTCCTCGCCACCGCCGAGTCCCCTCACCTCTTACTCACACCCCGCCCCGGCTGGACCGAACAAGCCCCCGAAAATTGGTGGACCGCCGCCATCCTCGCCACCAAAGCCGCCCTCAAAAAATCCAAGACCCCCGCCCGAAACATCAAAGCCATCGGCCTCTCCGGACAAATGCACGGCTCCGTATTCCTCAACACCGCACGGCCAAGTCCTCCGCCCCGCGCTCCTCTGGAACGACCAGCGAACCGCCGCCCAATGCGCACAAATCGAACAAATAGCCGGTGGCCGCAACGCACTGATCCGCAGGGTCTCCAACCCCGCCCTCACCGGCTTCACCGCCCCAAAAATTCTCTGGTTCCGAAAACACGAACCCCGAACCTTCGACAAATGCCGGCAAATCCTCCTCCCCAAGGACTACCTCCGCTACCGCCTCACCGACGAATACGCCTCCGAATTTTCCGACGCATCCGGCACCCTCCTCCTCGACGTCAAAAATCGCCGCTGGCATCACGAGTTCATCGCCAAACTCGATCTGGATCCCACGCTCCTCCCACGCTTGACCGAATCCCAGGAAATCAGCGGCACACTCACTCCCGACGCCGCACGACTCCTGGGCCTCACCCCCGGCATCCCCGTCATCGGCAGGCGCGGGCGATCAGGCCGCCGGTGCCGTCGGCAGCGGCGTCGTCTCCCCCGGCCTCGTCTCCGCCGCCATGGGCACCTCCGGCGTCATCTTCGCCGCCACCGACACCCCCAAAACCGATCCCCACGGCCGCGTCCACACCATGTGCCACGCCATCCCCAAAACCTGGTGCGTCTTCGGATGCATGCTCTCTGCGGGCGGGTCATTCCAATACCTCCGCAACCTCCTCTTCAACGCCGAAGCACGCCGCCTCAAAGACCCCGGCGATCTCTACGCCCGCATGATCGCCGAAGCCGCCACCGCACCGCCCGGCTCCGAGAACCTTTTCTTCCTTCCCTACCTCACCGGCGAACGCTGCCCCTTCGCCGACCCCAACGCCCGCGCCGCCTTCATCGGCCTTACCCCACGCCACACCCGCGCCCATCTCATCCGCGCCGTTCTCGAAGGCATCACCTTCGGCATGCGCGAACAAATCACTATCTTCCGCCAAATGAAACTCCCCATGCGACAAGTCCGCGCCACCGGCGGCGGCGCCCGTTCCCCATTCTGGCGGCAACTCCAGGCCGACATGTACAACGCTCCCCGTCCTCACCATCAACGCCTCCGAAGGTGCCGCCCTCGGTGCCGCCATCCTCGCCGCCGTCGGCACCGGACAATTCACCTCCGTCCCCCAAGCCACCACTGCCATCATCAAACTCCACGAAAAATCCACCCCCTCCAAACGCTCCGTCTCCCTCTACGCCTCCCAACACGCCAAATACGCTCAACTCTACCCCGCCCTCCGCCCCTTCTTTAACGCATAACGTCGCGAACGCCATTCCCGCAACGAATTCACACTGCATCATGTTGTTGCAGAAAAAAAACGCAGAAAAACAAACCGCAAACACACCGTAGCGCGAACTCCGAATACCCACTGGATTCTTCACCCACAACCGGCTATTTATAAACCCCCCGGCAACTTTTATTCACCCCCTATAAACCCACGAGGCTCATATGAAAAATCCCCCCACCTCCGAAATCTGGTTCCTCACCGGCACCCAGGACCTCTACGGCGAAGACACCCTCCGCCAGGTCGCCGCCGACTCCGAAAAAATCGTCGCACAACTCAACGCCGCCGGAACCCTCCCCGCCAAACTCCTCTTCAAACCCATCCTCAAGACTCCCGAAGAAATTCGCCGCATCTGCCTCGACGCCAACACCTCCGACCAATGCGCCGGCCTTATCCTCTGGATGCACACGTTCTCCCCCTCCAAAATGTGGATTCGCGGACTCGCCACCCTCGCCAAACCCTTCCTCCACCTCCACACACAATTCCACCGCGACATCCCCTGGCAGCAGATCGACATGGACTACATGAACCTGCACCAATCCGCCCACGGTGATCGCGAAGCCGGCTTCATTCACACCCGCATGCGCCTCAATCGCAAAGTCGTCGTCGGCCATTGGACCGACCCCGACGTGCACCATCGCATCGCCGCGTGGATGCGGGCCGCTCATGCCGTCCAGGATATGCAAACCGCAAAGTTCGTCCGCTTCGGCGACAACATGCGCTACGTCGCCGTCACCGATGGCGACAAAGTCGCCGCCGAAATGAAACTCGGAATCTCAGTCAACACCCATGGCATCGGCGATCTCGCCCGCACTATCAACGCCATCTCCGACGCCGACATCACGAAATTGTGCGCTGAGTACGAAGCCCGCTACACCGTCGCCCCCGATCTCCGCAAAGGCGCCGCTCGCCACGATTCCCTGCGCGACGGCGCAAGAATCGAGCTTGGTCTCCGCCACTTCCTCGACGCCGGAAACTACAAAGGCTTCACCACCACCTTTGAAGACCTCCACGGTCTCAAGCAACTCCCCGGCCTTGCCGTCCAACGGCTCATGGCCGACGGCTATGGCTTCGGTGCCGAAGGAGACTGGAAAACCAGCGCGCTCCTCCGCGCCCTCAAAGTCATGGCCCACGGTCTCAAGGGCGGCACCTCCTTCATGGAAGATTACACCTACCATCTCGACCCCAACGGCTCCCTCGTCCTCGGTGCCCACATGCTCGAAGTCTGCGAATCCATCGCCGCCGGAAAACCCTCCCTCGAAATTCATCCCCTCGGCATTGGCGGCAAAGACGATCCCGTCCGACTCGTCTTCGACACGCCCCCTGGCCCGGCCATCAACGCCTCCCTCGTCGATCTCGGCAACCGATTCCGCCTCATCTGCCACGAAGTCGACGTCGTCGCTCCGCCGCAGTCCCTGCCAAAACTCCCTGTTGCCCGCGCCGTCTGGAAAAACAAACCCGACTTCAAGACCGGCTGCGCCGCATGGATTTACGCCGGCGGCGCCCATCACACCGCCTTCAGTCAGGCCGTCACCACCGAACACATGGAAGACTTCGCCACCATCCTCGGCCTGGAGTTTGTCACCATCGACGCCAACACTCAACTCCGCTCCTTCCAACAACAGTTAAGAAGCAATGAAGTCTACTATCATCTGGCTCCCGGCCTCGGCAAAATATAACCGCGATCAAAGTAGCTCCGTGGCGGAAGCCCGGGGCTTCTTTTCGCTCGTAAAAATACATCGAACACCAAGCCTTGGGCTTCCACCACGGAGCTACTCAAACTCCCCGTCTGTATGCCTCGTGTTAAAACAATTTCAACAAGGACCACTCATGCCGCACTACACCATCGGCCTCGACTACGGCACCAACACCGTCCGCGCCCTCCTCGTCAACACCGCCGACGGAACCGCACTCGCCACCGCCATCTTCGACTACCCCCACGGCAATGCCGGCGTCGTCCTCGACCCCAAAGACCCCAATCTCGCCCGCCAGCATCCCGCCGACTACCTCGCCGGTGCTCAAACCACTATCCGCCAAGTCCTCGCCGAAGGAAAAACCAAAGGCGTCCAACCCACCGAAGTCATCGGCATCGGCATCGACACCACGGGCAGCACCCCGCTCCCTGTCGACGCCGCAGGCAATGCCCTCGCCTTCGACCCGCGTTTCGCCAACAACCCCGCTGCCTATGCGTGGCTCTGGAAAGACCACACCTCTCACGCCGAAGCCGAAGAAATCACCGCGCTCGCCACAAAAATACGCCCCGCCTTCCTCGCCAAATGTGGCGGCCGCTATTCCTCCGAATGGTTCTGGGCGAAAATCCTGCACTGCACGCGCATCGCCCCGGACGTCGCCGAAGCAGCCGCGACATGGGTTGAAATCGCCGACTGGATCCCCGCCGCGATGTGTGGCACGACCCACCCCGCCGCCCTCCGCCGCGGCATCTGCGCCGCCGGACACAAAGCCTTTTACCACACCTCCTGGGGCGGTTACGCCGACGTTGAATTTCTTAAAGCACTCGACCCGCGCCTCACCCGAATCCGCGAAACCCTCCCCCAAAAAATTTACTCCGTCGCAGACCCCGCCGGCACCCTCTCCTCTGAATGGGCCGACAAGCTGGGACTCCCCGCCGGCATCCCCGTTGCCGTCGGTGCCTTCGATGTCCACCTCGGTGCTATCGGCTCCGGAATCCAGCCCGGCGTCCTCGTCAAAATCATGGGCACCTCCACCTGCGACCTCATGATCGCGCCGACGCAAAACAAACTCGCCGACATCCCGGGCCTTTGTGGCATCGTCCCCGAATCCGTCATGCCTGGCTTCTACGGACTCGAAGCGGGCCAATCCGCCGTCGGTGACATCTTCAATTGGTTCGTTCAGGTCATTCAACCGGGCGGCACGACAGCCGGTTCGCACGCCGCGCTCACCGAAAAAGCCGCCGCCCTCAAGCCCGGCGAAAGCGGCCTCCTCGCCCTCGACTGGCATAACGGCAACCGCACCGTCCTCGTCGATCAACGCCTCACCGGCACGATCCTCGGACTCACCCTTCACACCACGCCCGCCGAAATCTACCGCGCCCTGATCGAGGCCACCGCCTATCGGCGCTCGCGTCATCGTCGAGCGCCTCGAACAGTACGGCGTCAAAGTCGAAAAAGTCATCTGCGGCGGTGGCATCGCCGTCAAAAACCCGATGGCCATGCAAATCTACGCCGACGTCCTTGGCCGCCCCGTCTCAATTTCAAGCAGCGACCAAACCTGCGCCCTCGGCTCCGCCATCGTGGCCGCCGTCGTCGCCGGACCTGCGGTGGGGGGGTATGCAAATTATGACGGAGCCATCGCCCGGATGGTCGCACCACCCTCCCGCACCTACACCCCCGGTCCCACGAATAGTGCTGTGTATCAACGCCTCTTCATGCTTTACCATCAGCTCCACGACGCCTTCGGCATCAGCGCTCCGCACGCTTCCCTGGCGAATGTGATGAAAGAACTCCTCACCCTTCGCGACCAGCAACGAGGGCATTAATGATGAGCCGATCCTCACAAGAGTAGCTCCGTGGCGGAAGCCCCGGGCTTCTTCCGAGCGATCAAAATGTACGAACAACAACGCCCCGGGCTCCCGCCACGGAGCTACTCCCCTAAGAGGAATTTCCCATGCCCTACGAATCCCTGAAAGAATCGGTCCTGAAAGTAAACCTGGCCCTCGTCGACGCCGGCCTCATCGTCCTCACGTGGGGCAATGCCAGCGGCATCGATCGCACCGCACCCAACGGCGGAGTCGTCGCCATCAAACCCAGCGGTGTCCCCTATGACCGCCTCACCCCCGAAGACATTATCGTCGTCTCCCTCGCCGATGGCTCCATCGTCGAAGGCAAAGGACGCCCATCCTCCGACACGCCCACTCACCTCGAACTCTACCGCGACTTCAAAAACATCGGCGGCATCGTCCACACCCACTCCTTCTACGCCACCTGCTTCGCCCAGGCCCGTCAGGAACTCCCCTGCCTCGGCACCACCCACGCCGACCATTTCCACGGCACCATCCCCGTCACCCGCCTCATGACCGACGCCGAAATCAACGCCGACTACGAAGCCAACACCGGCAAAGTCATCGTCGAAACTTTCCACAGCCACCACATCAACCCCGACAACGTTCCCGGCGTCCTCATCGCCAACCACGGGCCTTTCGCATGGGGTCCCACGCCCGAAAAATCTCTTGAAAACGCCATCGTCCTGGAGTCTGTCGCCCGTATGCAGTTGCACACCCACCAAATCAACCCGCAAACCCCCGCCATCTCCTCCACCCTGCTCGACAAACATTTCCTGCGAAAACACGGTCCCAAAGCCTACTATGGCCAAAAATAATACCATTCCGAGCCGCGACCGTGAGGAAGCGGTTTTCGCGGCGCTTGGAACGACTCTTACGGTCGCGGCTTGGAATGGCGCGGCTCGGAATGGCGCGGCTCGGATCCTTCACTTCTCAAACAGGCTCTAAGCGCCCCATGAAGCTAAAAAAAAATAGCCCCGGACAGTCGTGTCCGCGGCTAAAGCTGCTTGCTTAAATCATGATGCTCACACGCTGGCGGGTTCGGGTTCCTCTGCCTCCACGGTGACATGCGGCAACGGATACTGCTTCGTAAACTCCTCCACCTCCCCACGAATTCCCGCCAATTTACCCGCATCTCCACCCGCCAATACCGCCGCATCGAACCATGCCGCCACGGACTTCATCTCCGCTTCCTTCAGCCCGCGCGTTGTCAGCGCCGGCGTCCCCACGCGGATTCCGCTCGTCTCCATCGCCTTGCGCGTGTCGAACGGCACCATGTTCTTGTTCACAATAATCCCTGCTGATTGCAGCCACCCTTCGACAGCCGCTCCGGTCAGGTTCGCATCCTTCTTCCGCAGATCAATCAACATTAAATGATTGTCCGTCCCGCCGGTGACGAGGCGATATCCGCGGCGCGTGAATTCCTCCGCGAGTGCCTTGGCGTTCTTTACCACCTGCCCCGAGTACGTCTTGAACTCAGGCCGCAGCGCCTCGCCAAACGCGACCGCCTTTGCCGCGATAATGTGCATCAGCGGCCCGCCCTGGAGCCCCGGAAACACCGCCGAGTCAATCTTCTTCGCCCAGTCCGCCTTGCACATCGTCATGCCCGACCGCGGCCCGCGCAGCGTCTTATGCGTCGTCGTCGTCACAAAATCCGCCACCGCCACCGGCGACGTGTGATGCCCCGTCGCGACCAGCCCCGCGATATGCGCGATGTCCGCCATCAGCAGCGCGCCAATTTCCTTCGCGATCTCCGCAAACTTCTCCCACTCCCACGCCCGCGGATACGCGCTTGCACCGGTGATGATCAACTTCGGCTTGTGCTCCAGCGCGGTCTTCCGCACTTCCGCCATGTCGATCCGCTCCGTCTCCGGATTCAGCGTGTAATGCACCGCCTTGAACCACTTGCCGGACATATTCACGGACTTGCCATGCGTTAAATGGCCCCCATGATCGAGGTGCAATCCCATGATCGTGTCGCCCGGCGAAAGCGCCGCAAGAAATACCGCCTGATTCGCCTGACTGCCCGAGTGCGGCTGCACATTCACATGATCGCATCCAAACAACTGCTTCGCCCGATCGCGTGCCAGATTCTCCACGACGTCAACAAACTGGCAACCGCCGTAATAGCGCTTCCCCGGATATCCCTCGGCATACTTGTTCGTCAACGGCGTCGCCGCCGCCGCCATCACCGCCGGTGAGACATGATTCTCCGACGCGATCAGCTCCAGCGTCGTCTCCTGACGCCGCGTCTCATCGACAATGGCCTGCCACAACACCGGATCCGCTTGTTCAATAGGATTCATTAAAATCACCCTCAGAAAAAATCCGCCCACGCGCAAAGCTTCAAGGCGTAAGCCGCCATTATACGAACAACCCCCACCCCCTGGCGAGAACCCGAAAATCCCCATAAGTCCCCCCCTCAACTCTCCCCCCCATCCTCCCATGTGCCCTCGAACGGGCTTGCCACGTCGCGTCCCCTCCCTCCCGACCCTCCCCCCGCACCCTCTCAATTCCCCTTCCGCTTAAACAAATCCCCAACGCTCTGCCCAATATTCTTCGCCTTCTCACCTAAATCCTTATCATGAATCAACCCCTCCACGTTCCCCACCACCCCGTGCAAATCCCCAATCCCATTCTTCAGCACATCCGGTATCCGCGGATTCTGCGCAATCTGCTGCGCCACATTCACCAGCACCTTCGCCACCACATCCGCGATCTTCATCGGCCGGCCATCCGGATTCGTCGGCTCCTTCAACTCAATCGGCCCCAGATCCAGCGTGAACTTAGCGCACGAACGTATCGACATCGACCTTCGTCCCTGTCAGCGTGATCAAATGCACATTCAACTTCTTCCCCGGTGCCGTCGGCGCCCCGGCCCCGCCCGCCGCGGGCGTCGTCGACTGACACGCCGCAAGCACCTCGCTCAGATTCGACTTCAATCCATTCTGCTGCAGCGAAATCTCCAACCCCTGAATCTCAATCCGATCCACTTGTACCGTATCCGTGAACAGCGACCCAATGCTCGCCCCGATCACACAATCCTTCATCATCAAAAACTTGGACTTCCCATACGCCGGCGGATTATCAATGCCCAGATTCACCAGCCGCACCGTCCCTTCCCCAATCGAAACCTTCGCCGACTCCAGGCTCGTCGTCTGCTGTGTCGCATGATTCGCCCCCCGCTCCACCCCAAACCGCACCAATCCATCCAATCCCAAATAAAGCCCGACGACCGCCACCACCATCAACACCACCACCCCCAACAAAATCCGCAAAACCCATTTCTTCATCTTCATTTTCATCACCCTAAAAGCAGACCCACGCGCAACGCCCGTCGCCTCAGCGACCCCGGCACCACCCCATCCTACCAAAAACCCACCCGCCAGCCCGGGCCCGCATGTAGAATCCCTCTCGCAATGCTTCATTGTGGCCAACTCCACCCCCCCTCTCCAACCCATCCTTGGCGACGCCAACCTCGACGGTCATGTCGCTCTCAATGCCCTCAACATCGTCCTCAACAACCTTGGCACTATCTTTCTCCCCTCCGCTCCGCTCCCCTCGCCTTCACCACCCCCGAACCCACCTCCCTCGCTCTCCTCACCATCGCAACCCTACCTCCACTCTCTCTGCCGTCGCACTTGCCCCGTTTAGCCGACCACTCGTCGGGCCGCAGATAATTGATCAACCGTCCTACGACAAAGATATTGCACAATTCACTCCCGCCCCAAACGCATTCACCAACCCAAATTCAACATATCTCACATCACGTGGCTTCATGGTCCGTGAGTGGCTGCGGCCTCGTCTGATGCAATGATCTCATTGCTCTTAGCTGGCGAATTTGCTGAATGGGGCTAGGCAAGATAAAATTTATGGATATGTGACTACAAACATGTGCAGGAGCTAGCTATGCGGCGTAGAAAAACTGGAGCTATTGATTCTAAAATAATGCTGGCATTTTGTGCGGTATTGATCTCTTTTTTGGCCGTGTTAATCGTTGTTGCCCACGACGACAAGGTCAAAAATACAATCCCGTTTGTACTCGAAACCTGGTCCAAGGCAAAATCGATCTATTTGACGAAAGATGGCACACAGATTGATCTTGAGGCCACATTAGTAATTCGAATGCCAGAACGAGATTCGGCAGATCACGCATACGAGCCTGAAAAATTTACAGCATTTTCGCAGTGGCTTAATATTAAATTTGATGGGTGGACGCGATGGGAGGTGGAAGCACAATCCTCTAACGAAAGTATCCAAAAACACTGGGTTTATATGATTGGTCTGAATAAAGCTATGGCGACCGATAGCGTGGCGAAGGATGTTATCAACTACGTTAGCACCACATTTCCAAACCCAAAAGGAATGTTACTCATTGAATTGACGCATCCTCACATCGACAACAATAAACTAGGTTCGCAGTTGCCCGCTACCGATAATCAAGCTACAGGGGCTCAACCCTAACAGAAGAAAATCTTTGATCCGCTTCATTCAAATGCCAAATTCCGGAACAACCTCAGGTCCATAAGAACTTAATAATCAAGCTGCCCGCAATCGCCTCACGCCCCACCTACCCCATCCCCTTCCACAACCCCCGCCCCACCACCACTCTCCACCACCACCGGCGACTGAACCACCACCCCCACACCCGCCGCACTCACCACCGCGCTCCCCGCCGCTGGCACTGAACTCACCACCCCCGCCACTCCCGGCATCCCCAGCTCCGCCTGCGCCATCCGCACCTCCTTCAACCCCTCCTGAATATACGCCACCGCCGCGAACCACCCCACCAGCCCGATCACAATATACTTCACATAAAACGTCTCCGGAATCGAAGAATCCCACGTCATATGCAGCACCATTGACAGCGCCAGCACCCGCAAAAACCGCATATCCTTCACCATCGCCCACTCAAATTTCCGATTCCCGCGCACCTTCCACAACGCCGCCCCCACCAGTGCCGTCCACAACGTATGCCCACCGCACAGCGACAGCGCCCCGCGCACATTGATGTTGTGAATCATCGCATTGATCCCGTCCGTCGTCAGTTGCACCACCGGATTGTAATTCGGATCCATTCCCACCGACTGCACGGACTGCACCGCCTTAAACGCATACCCCGCCGATTCAAACGCCGCGAAACCGGTCCCAATCGTCGCCCCAAAAAGCATCCCATTCAAAATCCACCGGTAATTCAGCCGGTTAATCACCAGCAACAAACAGGCCGCCTTCGCCGTCTCCTCCACGATCCCCGCCGACATATCCCCCAGCGTCTGCCCCAGAAAATCCGTGTGCTGATACAACAGCAACGCCGCCGCAAGCGAAAGAATCCCGCCCATCAACAACAACCGAATAATCTGGTACAGCGAAACATTCCGCAGCACATTCATTTCAAAAAAGAAAATCAACAGCGATCCCGGTATCGCAAACGACCCCACCATCATCAACCCCGGAATCAAATTCACATTTGAAAACTGCTCCAGCGCCACCACGAATCCAATGTAAATCAGAATCGACAACAACGCCGTCTTAAAAAACGCCCACGGCCTCGGCCACGACACATCCACCTGCGACAACGCCGGCGTCGTCGACGCCGTCCCCGCGATAAAATAGCTCTCCACCTCCTCCGGCGTCCGCTTCTTGAACACCTCCGAAAACATCGCCCCCAAACTAAACCCCTGAATCTTCTCCACCCCCGCCGCCTGCGAAATGCGAGTGTTCAACTGATCCACCCACCCGCTCGGCGAAACCACCGACGCATGGATCCCCTCCGGCGCCAACTGCCACAGCGACCGCCCCAGCCGCAACTGCTGCCCCGGCAAAAGTATCCCCTCCGACGCCGCGTGACCATCCACAAACGCCGGCCCCCCCGGCGACCGAAAACGCACCCGCGACTTGCCCCCGCCCCCTCCCTGCGGCTCCAGCACAAAGCTCCCATGCTGCTTCGCCACATCCGCATCATCCGACAACACATTGCACGTCACATCCCGCCCCACCGTGATCGGCTCCCCCAGAACCGTGCACCGCTTCCCATTGTCCGGTCCCGACACGCACACCAAAACAATTCCCTGGGTCCCCGCTCCAGGCGCGGATTGAGTGGTCATGAACGTCCCCTTGAAAGGCTTCAGCACACATTCGATACCGACATACTACTTTAAAGAAAGTATCTTAATTCCCCGCACCCCCACCGCCAACCACGATCCAACTCGATCCCATCACCTGCCCCTAAGCCACGAAAAGCCTCAACATCCCCGTTCACAACCGCTTTTCCCCCTCCGCGGTTCAAGAGTCGTCAACCACAACGCCCCCACATCTCTCCCCCTCACCGAGACGCCGCCTTCAAAAACGCCAAAACCTTCCGCTGCTCCTCCCCCGTCAGATTCGCGCGCACCCGCATGTCATACATCGCCACCTCCCACTGATGGGGACCATACGTCGACGGCGAGCGCAGGTTATGACAGTGCGAACAGGTCTGCGCCAAATCTCCGCGCCGCTCCGATTGTCCGGCGCAGGTTGCCACCATGCCGGCTTCGTCGATGCCTGCGTGGTGCTCCCCTCTTTCTGCGCCACGTTGCAGCCAACCACCGTCAACATCACGCCACCGGCAAAGACGCCGAGCACGATTGCGCAGCGAGTGATCGAGAGTGCCATGAACTATCTCCTCAAAATCCAACGCCGAACTGAAGCATGAACGCCGGCGAACTCGGGCCATTCGACACATCATCAAACTCATACGCCACTTTCGCGACCGTGCGCGCATCGAACCAATAATCCAAACCCAGTGCCAGACGCTGCTCACGACCCCCGTTCGGTGCCGTGTTTGAAGCGTCAATCCGGTCGTACCGCACGATGCCTTCAAAATTACGAAGCACCTTATAACTCGATAACGTCGGCCGATACGCAAGCATCGCATATCCCCCGTTGCGATCGTTCTTGAACGTCGTCGCAGGGAACGGCGTCGGTGCCGTCGGGCCAAACGTCGCGTCACTCACATGCGACAGCACCCATTCCGACCGAAAACTGATATTCCCCAGCAGCCAATCGACCTGCCGCGTGTAGTTAAAATCCACCGCCTGAAGAAATGCGTGCGTGTGTGCAAACCCATTCGGTGAAGAGTCACCGTAAAGGAACGAGTACCCGACTTCGAGGTCAGGCGTCGGCAGGAACCCAATGCGCCCTCCCACCGCCTTCCCATTGTTCAGATCCTGCGCATTGGTCAAATCAAGACTGCCCGCCGCACTCGGATCGTCTGTGACCAGCGACGGCCCGTTTGACGCATACAGTGCATAGTTGATCTTCGTGCCGCCAATCGGATACGCCCCACCGACAAACGCCCCCAGCACCGATCCCGGCGCAATCGCCCGGTCGCCAAATACCAGCGGATCGTCCGGCAACTTGTTAATCCACGACGGATCGTAGTCCCTGTGATAGGCCGCGAACGGCGCGACAAACAATCCCCCACCCACCACCAGATAATCGTTCACAATGAATGTGGCGCTCGCAATCGTGAGATCAACCGTCGTCGCGTTATTGCCGCTGCCGTCCCGGCCAATGCCGATATCCAGCGCCGCATCAAACATGATTCGATCATTCAACTTCCACAGGAATCGCGGAGCCACCCCCGCTTCAAAGTTGCTCGTCGAGCCGCTGCTTGCGCCAAAGCCCACCGAAGCATCCCCCGTGATCAGCAGTTTCTCCTCGCCCACCGAATTGTCCTGCGCGATCGCAATCGCATCTTTCACGATCTTTTCCACCTCCTGCGCCGCTCCTCCGAGTCTGCCTGATCCTCTTTTCGCTGCTGTTTCAACGCGGTCACTTCCTCCCGCAGTTGCTGCAGCTCGGGTCCACCCGCCGACGCTGCCGGCTGCGTCGCGGCCCCCGGCTGCTTTTTCAACTCGGCGACTTCCGCCCGCAGTTGCTGCATCTCCTTCATCATCTTGTTGAATTCCTCGCGGGTCACGGGCGCATCATCGCCATAGGCGGCGCCGACTGCCGCAGACAACAGGACCGCCGCCAGGATCCCCGCCATCGATTGTGAGCAGATCGATTGAGATCGTTTCATGACTGACCTTTCCTAGAAGGATTGACTCGATGCCTGGTTGCGCCTTCTGCCGTCCCAACCGCTCCATCTCAATTCGCCGGTGCCGCGGGTTGCGTCGATGGCCCCGCCGCCGCGGGCTGAAGCGTCCGGACATAGTTGATCACCTGCCAACGTTCCGTTTCGGTCGTTAGTTTTTCAAACGACGGCATCGGCTTCTTGCCCTCCGTCAACTTCCAGAACATCGATCCATCCGTCTGCGCCGCAATCTTCGGAGTGGACAGGTCCCGCGGCTTCGGAGTCAGCGCGAACGCCGCCACCCCATCCCCTTTTCCCGCCGCACCGTGGCAGGAGATGCAATTCTTGGTAAAAACCCCCTTGCCCGCCGCGATCGACGCCTCATCCGAGGGAACCGGATTCGCCTTCCGCGCCGCCCGCCCCGGTGCCGTCCAGTCCGGAACCACTTCATCATCAGAAAACGTCGTCCCCACCGCCAAGCCCAACATAACGATCACCACCACGAAAAATGGCGTCAAAGCCCGGCATCTGCATATATTCATCTCAACTCCTTTAACAAAAAAAATGACCTTCCGTCAGGGCAATTTCGCCCCAGTCGTCGAAAACGCCCGCGAGTACTCCACCAACGATCGAATCTGGTCCACTCCCAGCTTGTCCTTGAACGCCGGCATCAGCGGCTTGCTCCCATCGGTCTTGCCGTCGTAAATCCGCCTGAACATGTCGTCATCTTTCTGACCCTTCTGCCACGTCGCATTCGTAAAATCCGGTAACGTCGGCAACGCCACTCGCAGCAAGCTCCCCGTCCCGTCCACGGCATGACACGGCAGGCAGCTCGCGGTGTAGAGGTTCACGGTGTCCAGCTTTTGCAGAGGACCCGCCGGAGGCTTCACCGGCGGTGCCGACGCCACCGCCGCCGCCGGCTCCGCCATGCGAACATCCGTGCTCACCGCAAAAATCGTCAGGCCCACCAAACCCACCACTCCCAGTCCCAACAGCCCCAACGCCACCGGACGCTGCCGCGGATTCCGCGACGGATTCCGATCCAACAGCGGCCAAAAAAATAAAATCCCAAAGAACAGCGCGGGCAGCACAAATGTTCCAAGTATTTCCGACGAGCCCTTAAAATATTTCAGCAGTTGAAACAAAAACATGAAGTACCATTCCGGCCGCGCCGCATACGGCTTCGACGGGTCCGCAATGTTCGACAGCGGTGCCGGGTGATACCACGTCCACGCCACAAGCCCCGCCAGCAGCACCAACGCAAATACCGCATCCTTCCACACCTGGCCCGGCCAGAACGGCTCCCGCTCCTTTAAAAGCTGCTGCTCCCCTTTCCACCACGCCGTCGTCACCCCATGACGCCGAAACAGGTACAAGTGCCCCGCCAAAATCCCGATGATCGCACCCGGCAGAATGAATCCATGCAACGTGAAAAACCGCGTCAATGTCAGATTCCCCATATCCGATCCGCCCTGCAGAAACGTCCGCAGATACTCCCCAATCACCGGCGTCGTGCTCGCAATCCCCAGCCCCACCTTGCTCGACCAGTACGCCCGCTCATCCCACGGCAGCAGATACCCCGTAAATGCCAGCCCCAAAGTCACCAGCAGCAGCAGCACGCCGCTCATCCACGTCAGCTCCCGCGGCCGTTTATACGCACCCCATATATACACTTGAACCAAATGCGCCAGCAGCAGAATCACCATCGCGCTCGAACCCCAATGGTGCATCCCCCGCACCAGCCAACCCAGCGGTGCCTCCTCCTGAATGTACTTCACGCTCTGCCACGCGGTGCCCACGGACGGCGCGTAGCAAGTCGTCAAAAGAATTCCCGTCACCACCTGCAGCGTAAAGGTAAACAACAATAGGCTGCCAAATGCCGCCGCCCACCGCGACCCGCCCTTGATCGGTTCCAGCAGAACTTTCTCGTTCAGCTCGCGCAGACCCGTGCGCAACCCAAAAAACCCGCCCTCTGGCGGCGCTCCTGCATCTGTGGGTGGAAGGTTGCCTGTAGTCATTCGCGCCTTTGATTCAAATCATCTCATTCGTCATCGATCATCAAACTTTTCATCACACCGAATGTCACACTTGAACCGCAATCCGTTCCGCCACGCTGATCTTGAAATCCTGCCATCGCACCCATAGATGCCCGGCGCGAATCTCAAATTCCAGCGGATCCATCCCTCGCGGCGGCGGCCCGCCGGTCACCGCGCCGTCGTGCCCGTACACGCCCCCATGGCACGGGCATTGAAATTTGGAACTGTCAGGCGACAATGAAATGGGACAGCCCAGATGAGTGCAGATCGGCGACAACACCTTGATATCCCTCTCGCCAGCCCCTTCCCGCAGCACCCATACCGACCGCCGCTGATGTTCTTTTGACCACCCATCCTGCCGCAAAATCTCGATCGGCAGCAGCGCCCATTGCCCCATCACCAAACCGTCCACCGCCCCCGCATCCGCAAATCCCGACTCCGCCGGATTCAACCGCTTCCGCAACGGACTCGTAATAAACGCCACCGCCGGCGCAACAATCAACCCTCCCAGAACCGCCAACAAACTCGCGGTCCAAACCCCCAAAAATCGCCTGCGACGAACGATCGGTTCTGTCATAAAAATCACACCATCAAGCCGCATTTATCACGGCTCAGAAATGAAAATCATCATTCATTGCGGCCCCCCCTCTTCCGAATTCAGACGGTCTACGTCTTCCATTCTTATTCACACCATAGACCTTCCCCTCAAATCCACAAGTAAAAATGTATCTATTCTTTTGTAATTCATGCATCTTTCTCGGCAAATCCATTCCCCACGTAATCTCGCCCATGAGCAGAGTCGCTGCCCCAAAAACCGCCAGCCCCGCACACACCCACACCACAACCTTTCAAAAACTCCCCCCTCACAATCCTCAAAAAAAAAACAAAAACCGCACCCCATCGATCCTGTGCGCACAGCACACCCCCCAAATAACACCCCCAAAAAAAATCCCCAAAACCCCAACCCAAACTCCCCACCCCACTTACAAAAAACCTCCTCAACTCCTGTGCGCACAAACTGGGCGCACCGCCCCTCTATAGGAGGCCCACCATGCGCCCATCCCCCTTTCATCATTCAGAATTCACAATTCAAAATTCCCCCTCCTCCCCCCTCGAATTAAAAAATAAAATGCGCATTTTGCGCACCTCGAACCAACCACCGCATCCCCAACCACTTACACCCACTTCGCCATTTGCGCACCTGCGCAAATCAAAAGCACCTCCCCCCTCACCTTGTCACCTTGTCAAACTCCCCCCAAACCACGACCCGCACCACCCCCACACGGGCCCTCTTGCACCCATCCCCCTTTCATCATTCATCATTCAAAATTCAGAATTCAAAATCCCCCAACTCCCCCTACAATACCCCCAAACCCCCGATCCGCAGGAGCCCTCATGACCACCTATCCCACATCCCCCCATCGCCGCCTCAACCGTCTCATGATCCTGCTCACCGTCCTCCTCACGATGGTCCTCGCGCTATACGCCTGGCCCATCCTCCACAGCATCTTCTTCTCACCCTCCGCCGACCCGCGCCCCATCACCCCCCGCGGCGAACTCATGGACTTCGAAAAAACCACCATCGCCATCTTCAAGCACGCCTCCCCCTCCGTCGCTTTCATCACCACCGAAACTCGCCGCATCAACCCCTTCTCCCGCGAAGTCACCGAAGTCCCCCAGGGCTCCGGCTCCGGTTTCATCTGGGACGATCGCGGCTACGTCGTCACCAACCTCCACGTCATCCAATCCGCCTCCTCCGCCCGCGTGATCCTCTACGACCAAAGCGCATACGACGCCAAAGTCGTCGGCTTCTCCGCCGACCACGACCTCGCCGTCCTCAAAATAAACGTCCCCCTCGGCATCAAACTCATCCCGCTCCCCGTCGGCACCAGCAGCGACCTCCAGGTCGGACAATCCGTCTTCGCCATCGGGAACCCCTTCGGACTCGACCAAACCCTCACCACCGGCGTCATCTCCGCCCTCAAACGCACCATCACCGGCGAAAGCAACCGCCCCATCGAAAACGTCATCCAGATCGATGCCGCCATCAACCCCGGCAACTCCGGCGGCCCGCTCCTCGACTCCGCGGGACGCCTCATCGCCGTCAACACCGCCATCTACTCGCCCTCCGGCGCGTGGTCCGGAATCGGATTCTCCATCCCCGTCGACACCGCCAACCGCGTCGTCCCCGAAATCATCCGCACCGGCCGCTTCGTCCCCGCCCGCATTGGCATTCGCCTCGGCGATGACATGACCCAAAGCCTCCTCGCCAAAAGCCCCGTCAAAGGATTCGTCATCCCCGACGTACAACCCAATTCCCCCGCCGACAAAGCCGGCATCCAAGGCCTCTATCAAGCCCCCGACGGCTCCATCGCTCTCGGCGACGTCCTCCTCCAGGTCAACGACCAGGCCATCACCTCCAGCCACGACCTCATCGCCACCATGGACCGCTTCCACCCCGGCGACACGATCTCCCTCACCCTCTGGCACGACGGCCAATCCCGAACCCTAAAAATCCGCGCCGCCAAATGAAAAAAATGTGGCACGGCGGCCCTCCGCCGTGATCCTCCAATTGGCCCCAACGGCCATTTGGAGGATGCGCTTTGCAACCTTACATAATCCACCTAAACTTAGCCCTTTCACTTGGACCCCACATGCGTAAAGCCTCCCTCTTCACCATCTTCCTCATCGTCTTCATCGACCTCATGGGCTTCGGAATCGTCCTCCCCAACCTGCAACTCTACGGCCTCCGCTTCGGCATCTCCTCCTACTTCGCTCTCACCCTCATGGGTGCCACCTACTCCATCTGCCAATTCCTCTTCGCCCCCGTCCTCGGGAAATGGTCCGACCGCATCGGCCGCCGCCCCGTCCTCATCGTCTCCCAGGCCGGCACCCTCGTCGGCTTCCTCATCCTCTACGCAGCCCACTGGTTTGAAGCCGCCAACCCCGCCGTCGGCATCACTCTCATCTTCGCGTCGCGCATCATCGACGGCATCTCCGGCGGAAATATCTCCACCGCCTCCGCCTACATCGCCGACATCACCACCCCCGAAAATCGCGCCAAGGGAATGGGCATCATCGGTGCCGCCTTCGGCCTCGGATTCGTCTTCGGCCCCGCCATCGGCGGCATCGTCGGAAAAAACCTCGGACTCGAATGGGTTCCCATCCTCGCCGCCCTCTTCTCCATCGCCGCCCTCGCCATGACCATCTTCTGGCTCCCCGAATCACTCGACCCCGCGCACAAAACCCCGCCCGGCGAACTCCGCCGCTTCTCCCTCCTCGGCCTCCGCCACGCCCTTACCCGCCCCGCCGTCGCCCCTCTCATCCTCATGTCCTTCGTCAACGGGTTCGCCTTCGCCGGCATGGAGCAAACCCTCTCCCTCCTCATTTACCTCCGCGTCTTCAGCCCCAACCCCAACGGCCTCACCCCGCCACAACTCGCCGCCGCAAAAGAAATCGCAGGCGAAAATTCCTCCCTCTACACCGGCATCCTCTTCTTCCTCGTCGGCATCATCATCGTCATCGTCCAGGGCGGACTCATCCACCGCCTCACCAAAAAATTCGGCGAAGCACGACTCGTCATCACCGGCCCCGCCCTCATCGCCATCGGAATGCTCATCATCGCCCTCGACCTCCCGCATCTCTTCCCCGGCCTCTGGCCCTGGACCGGCTTCGCCCTCGGCTGCTCCTTCCTCGCCCTCGGCTCCTCCCTCTTCAACCCCAGCCTCCAATCCCTCATCTCCCGTCACACCCCGCCCCGCGAACAAGGCGAAATCCTCGGCGCATCACAAGGCATGGCTTCCCTCGCCCGTGCCACCGGCCCCATCATCGCAGGCCTCCTCTTCGCCTACCTCTGGACCAATACCCCCCTCGAAGGCTCCGCCCCCTACTACCTCTCCGCCGCCCTCTGCCTCCTCGTCTCCCTCTGGGCCATCACTATTCGCCGCCGTCTCGTCCCGCCCACCAATCATTAATCCCCGCCGCCACGAACCACCCCACCGTCCACCCCAGCACGCTCCCAAAAATCGCATCGCTCCAAAAATGCGCCTCCATCACCACCCGCGCCACCGCACAACCCGCCGCCAGCACCAAAAATAACCACCGCCCCCGCGGCGACAGATACGTCAGCACCGCCGCCGTCGCAAACGCCAGCGTCGCATGCCCCGACGGCCACGCCAAATCCCGCCCATCATGAAACCCCCGCCACAATTCCCAATGATTAATCCCGTCCGCCTCAATCGGCCGAAACCGCCCGCTCGTCATCCGAATCAACGCCCCCAACCCGCCCGCCGCCGTCGTCCCCGCAAGCAACATCGCCCCCGCCCGCCATCGCCTTCGATCATAAATCACCACCACCGCCAACAGCGCCACCGTCAAGTACGGCTCCCCCAAATCCCGAAACAACCGCCACACCTTCTCCGTCCTCGTATAAAATCTCGCCACCGGTTCCCCTGCGATCATCCGCGTCATCGGCGGATCGACCCTCGTATAAAACGCACCGTTCGGCTCCCCCCCATGTTCCTGTTTGTACGCTGCCCACTTATACGCATCCTGATCCCCCACAAACCATCGCGTCGCCCGCCACGCAAACGTATCAATCGCCGCATTGTTCCCCAGCAACACAAACTGAGCCACCAACAAACCCACCCAAAGAACAATCCACCATCCCCATCGCGGACGTTTACCAACCGCACTTAATAACTCGGACTCCATCGCCGTCATAATTCTTCCGCATCGCAAAAAGAGAGAGCGGCCTCTCGACCGCTCTCTGTAACTTTGATCATTCACCAACGCAAACTCAAACGCTCGCCGCCGGTGCCTCGGTCACTGCTGCTGCCGCAGGCTCTTCAATTGGCTGCGGCTTCTCGGCCGAAGCCGCTTCCTGTTCCGCTTGAACGGAGGTCGGACGCCGACGAGCGCCGCGATCACTACCGCCGCGACGGTTGCCGCCATCGCCCTTGTCAGTCTCTTCGCGCGTCTGACGACCGGCCTTGCCTTCGATCACGGCATCGCCGACCTCTTTCAAGATCAATTCGATCGCCCGCATCGCATCGTCATTGCCCGGAATCGCGATATCGACTTCATCCGGATCGGAATCCGTATCGATCAATGCCACAACCGGAATGCCCAGCTTCTTCGCTTCCTTGATCGCGATATGTTCGCGCTTCACATCCACGACGAACAGCGCCCCCGGCAACCGATCCATCGTGCGAATGCCCGACAAGTTGCGCAAAATCTTGCGATACTCGCGCTTCAGCGACGATTCCATCTTCTTGGAATAATTCTTTGAAAGGTCCGGTGCCTTCAAAATCTGCTCAAGCTCTTCCAACCGCGCCAAGCGGCTGCGGATGGTGCGATAGTTGGTCAACGTGCCGCCCAGCCACCGTTCCGCCACATAAGGCATCCCGGAGCGCTTGCCGACTTCTTCCATGACCGAGCGAGCCTGCCGCTTCGTGCCGACATAGACGACATCTTTGCCCGAAGCAACGAGCCGGTTCAAAAACCGCTTCGCTGCCAGCAGGCCTTTGAGCGTTTCACGCACATCAATAATGTGGATGAGGTTCCGCTTGCCATAGATGTAGGGCTTCATCTTGGGATTCCAGCGGCTCTGCCGATGCCCGAAATGAATGCCTGCATCAATCAGGTCTTTGACGAGTTGAGGATTGGCCATGACACAAACTCCACGTACATGCAGCGATCTCGTAGGGGACCCGCCGCCTCGGCTAATCAGACCGCGGGAAATTCCGCGGAAACTGAGCCCAAGTGGCCCGCTGTGCATCGCTTAAATTTCCGAGCTTAAATCCCATTCTCAGCGAATGAGGTCCACCCGGAATTAAAAAAATACGGAGCTGACAGACAAGGATCACTCCCTGCCCGGTCAGCTCACACGACGGCGAATAAATCAGCTTACCGTTCCCACGTCAGGTCGTCAATAATTAACTGTCCACAATGAAATGCCGCAATGACCCCAACAGCGCCACACCCTTGTACCCTTGAACCCCTTTTGTACACTGGATGAAGGATCCGCCAAGGAGACAGGGATGTCGCTGGAGATTTGTGTATTGGGAAGCGGGTCAGGGGGAAATTCGACGGTGGTGCGGTCGGCCTGGGGGACGTTTTTGATTGATGCCGGGTTTGGGCCTCGGGTGACGGCACAGCGGATGTGTGGGGGAGGCGAGGGTGGTCGGCGCGGGATTGGGGTGGATGTTCCGGATATTTCCGCGATTGTGCTGACGCATTTGGATCACGATCATTTTAATAAGAATTGGTTGCAGACAATTGTGAAGAGGGGGATACGGGTTTTTTGTGCGCGGCGGCGAGTGCGGGAGATTTTGGGGAGTGATGAGGCGGCGGAGGTGGAGGCGCGACGCGTGGAGAAGCGGTGGGGCGTGGAGCCGTTGGCGGAGTTGGTGGTGGGATTTGAGGGTGAGTTTTCGCCGGTGCGGGGGGTGAGCGTGGAGCCGGTATTGTTGGCACATGATGAGGCGGGGTCGCATGGGTTTGTGGTGTCGTGTGGGGAGCATCGGATTGGTTTTGCGACGGACCTGGGGTTTGTGCCGGAGGAATTAATCGAGCGCTTCTGCGGGGTGGATCTGCTGGCGTTGGAGGCGAATTACGATCCGGAGATGGAGCGGGCCAGTGATCGGCCGTGGTTTTTGAAGGAGCGTGTGATGGGTGGGCGCGGGCATTTGAGTAATGAACAGTCGCTGGCGGCGGTGCGGGCGATTTTGGATCGGACGGAGGAGCGGTGCGGGCCGGATCGGTTGCCCCGGCATATTGTGCTGCTGCATCGAAGCAGGGAATGTAATTGTCCGCGGATTGTGAGGGGATTGTTTAGTGGGGATCCGCGGGTGGGGCGGGTGTTGACATTGACGGAGCAGGAGGAGAGGACGGGATGGCTGAGTGTGCGGAGGGCGACACGTGGAGATGGTGGAGCAGATGGTGATGGCATGGGGGTGAGTGCGGGGGCGGGGGGGGGCGCACTGCGGTTGGACGCGGATAGTTCGGTATCGCGTTGATATGTTAGTGGGTGATTGGACGTGTTGGACTGGCCGGCTTGGCAGCGGGTGGGGTGAGAGTGACGGTGACCTGGGCGATGCGGTTGAAACCGAGGGTGAAGGTGCCGGTGTAGGTGGTGCCGTCGTTGTCGGTGAGGGTGAGTTTTGGCAGTTGGGCTTTGGGGGATTCGAGGGACCAGGTGCCGATCTTTTCGGTGATGGGGGAGGTGTCGGTGAAGAGTTTGGGAGGGAGCCAGATGTCGCGGCTGGTGTGGAGGTCGGGGAGTTTGATGTCGTGGACGAAACTGGGGACGTCGGCGAAGGATTGTTTTTGGAGAGTGGCGCGGGCGAGGTAGCTGGTGAGGGTGAGGACGGCAGCGCGGAGGTATTCGGAGCGCGTGGGGTTCGGGGGGAGTGCGAGCCACCATTTTTCGAAGCGGTTTTGGAAGGCCTGGGTATCGTTGCCGAAGATGGAGTTCCATGCGTCGGTGGGGGCGACTCCGCGATTGATGTTGTTGAGGAAGGCGATGAAGGGTTTTTGATAGCGGCCGTTGTCGGCGTGGCCGAGGAAGTGGATCATCGCCCAGGCCTGTGTGTAGTTGGCGTAGTCGAGATGGCTGCCCCATTCTTCGTGGGTCATGTTCATCATGGTGGCGAAGGGTTTGAAGGTTTTGCGGAGGATGGCGATGTTGACTTCTTTGAGACGCATGGGCGGGATGAGGCCGGAGACGAAGGAGTCGCCGGTCCAGCGAGCTTCACCGAAGTACTCCGCGAGACCTTCGTTGACCCAGATGGGTAGCTCGCCGTGGATGACATTGCTGGCGAACTGGTGGAAGCCTTCGTGCTGAACGATATGCCAGGTGCGGTCGGTGACGTGGTCGCTCGCGATGGCCATGAGTCGGCTGCCGTACTGGTCGCGCATGAAGACGCCGTCGGATTCGGGGATGGCGCCGGCGGCGTAGTAGTCGGCTGGATTTTTGAAGAGGTAGAACGGGAATTTGGTGGTGACCTGGCCGGAGAATCCGGCGGTGCGGCGTTGGTATTCTTCAAACATTCGCGTGGTGCGCAGATCCGCTTCGCGGATGTCGGCGTCGGGGAGGTCGGTGTGGATGATGTAGTGGGGGGTTTCAAAGGTGCGGAGGCGGGCGTTGATGGAGGGGGGGACCTGGGCGTAGGCGAGGGGGGTGAGGAGTGAGAGGAGGAGAAGAGACAGAAGGGGCGGGTTGCGGGGCATGGTGGGCCTCCGGGGTGTGGGGAAATGTGGCAGGATGCCGGCGTTAGAGCTTGTTTGGGAAGTGGATGTTTTGCGAGCTGTGCGTGTGGTGGTGAGGTGACTACTTCCTTTTTATTGAGTGGCATAAAGAACGCTTCCGGGCGAGTCTCGGAACGGGCGCATCCCGGCATTCCCGCTACACCTGGGGTAGAAGTGCTCTCGTGCTGATTTAGACTCCGGCTGCGGCTCTGAATTCTTCCAATAAATCTCCATCGAGTTCTCCTCTGAGACGGATCCGTCCATCGAAGATAAATTGCTCCGGGCGTAGGTCGTAAATTGTTGTGTAGATCACATGGCAGGATCGAGCTAACCCGCACGCCCAAAATTGGGATGGTCGTCCCGGATCTCAAAACAGTTGTTATCGTAGCATTTTGTTGAGAGCGGGAAACAGCCAAAGATATTGTTGGGGCGGGATTGAACAACTAACCAAGGGCGGGCATCTTCGCAATTCCGCCAATGCATCTTAAGTTGATAGATTTGGAAAGGCCGCATCTTAAAGGTCCGCGTCCTCGCCCCCCTTGAGAGGGCAGAGCATGCGTGAGACAGTTTCGGAAGAGACTACGGGGCGGTCGTGCCGGTAATGTGCTTCATCGCCCGAGTGTTTGAGAATCATCTCATAAGGAATGATTGCGGACTTCGCACCGCGAGCGGTGGCCGTAGCATATGCCTCTCTGTACTCAGGAAGCTCATGGGTATTGTCGACGACCTTCCAAGTTGCCAAAGGCCCATATTCGGCACAAATTGCATCCAACGTTGCGCGTTCATCGGCATTTAACAAAGCGTGCCCGGGATCGCTCCGGAGCATTACCGTGTTATCGTCCAAATGCAAAAATTCGTAGGCGGCCTCCGGTTCCGGCCAAATATCTCCGTTCAAGACGTCGAGCGTCAACGAAGGGACGGGGCCATAAGGAAGCGCACAGAGCCGATCGCCTGTGATAGGATACCCGCATCGCAGAAAATGAGCCTTGTCCGCGAGGTAGACAAGCTTCATCAACTTCACTTTCTCGACGGACGTCAAGCGTCCCACGAGGTATGCCATAACCTGAATTGCTTTTGACTGCTCAAACTGAAATCGCATTTCCATCGCTTATGCCCCCATACGATACCCTAACATTTTACAAAAATAAGGAGTTCAGGGTTCATTGTGCACTATAGGAGCGGCGTTTTCAATAGAAAACTTGTGTGGGAGATTCTTCATGTTGTTCATAAAGTAATGAAAAATGGACATTTACGTTAGAAGAAGGGGCGGTTACACCGAATAGGATTTAGCTCCATGGCGCAGGAAGGTAGAGCAAAGGTTGTGAAGAAATCGACCAAATCTTTTCGTAGCGATTTAATTGTTATAGAAGGAGACAAGTGGCCACTTTCCAGTAAATCGAAGGACTCGCTTATTTGGTCAGCCTCACACAGAAGATTTAGCGACCAATCTGAGTTGCAAACGGTGCGCGCGTGATCTCGTAAACAATTCGGCTGTATTGTGGCAACAAATTCAAGGGCACATTCTCCAGCGGCGGCATGAGGGCGAGAATGGTGCCACACGTGAGGGATGTTGAAACTCGAGGGACAAAGGGCAGCACCGTCTGAGCGGCGTCGTAAGGATTCTTTTTCTGAAGTGTCGAAAGTTCAATTAACCAAATGGGCGGGGTGCTGATAACCGCGATGTGCCGATCCGCCCAGGCAGCAACATTCGGGTATCGAATAAGCGTAGCTGGAGGCCTGTACCTACAACGTACGCAGCTTCAAGAAGCGAAAGTTGACGATCCATGGGGTAGATGCCCCTCTCGGCGGCAACGGTGGTGTGAGTTGTGAGCGTTTGTGAGTGTAGGCCCTTTGGGCCTTACGTGATTGGGTGTTGTTTACGGTGGCCTTACAGCCACTGCTACCGAAGGTTTTGGCCCTTTGGGGAATTGGGTGGCGTTGGCGACGTTAAAATCGACTTGGCATTATGCGTTTAGTTTCTTCTCGAGCAGTTCGCCGACCATTTTGGGGTCGGCTTTTCCGGCACTGGCTTTCATGACAGCGCCGCGGAGGTAGCCGATGCTGGCTTGTTTTTTCTTGGGATTATTTTTGTAGTCTTCGATGGCTTTGGGATTTGCGGCGAGGGCTTCGTCGACCCATTTTTCGGTGGCGCCGGCGTCGCGGACCTGGAGGAGTCCCTTGGCTTCGGCCAGGGCGCGGGGGTCGGCGGTGGGGGAGTTGAGGAGTTCTTCGAAGACGGCGGCGGCGGCGGTGGCGGAGATGGTTCCTTCGTCGGCGAGTTTTGCGAGTGCGGCGTAGGCGGAGGCGGGGATGCCGAGGTCGGGGAGGAGGACGCCGCGTTCATTGGCCGTTTTGGTCGCGATTTGGAGGAGGAGGTTGGTGACGCGGCGCGGGGAACCGCCGGCGGCGAGGGCGGCTTCAAAGAGTTCGGCGTTGCCGCGCTCTTCAATCAGGGTCATCGATTCCTTGGGGGTGAGGGCGTAATCTTTTTCGTAGCGCTGGCGGCGCTGGATGGGGAGTTCGACGAGCGATTTTTTAATTTCGTCGCGCCATTCCCGGCTGACGGTCACCGGGACGAGATCGGGGTCGGGGAAGTAGCGGTAATCGTCGGCTTCTTCTTTTGAGCGTTGGATGTGCGTGGTGCCTTTGACGTCGTCCCAGCCGAGGGTGAACTTTGGGACTTTGGTATTGACGGGCTGTGAGGGGCCGCCGTTGGAGTGCCATTCGGCGAGCTGGCGTTGGATTTCGTAGGTGCAGGAACGTTCGACGGCGCGGAAGCTGTTGAGATTTTTGAGTTCGCTGATGGGGGTCTTCCAGGTCTTGCCATCTGCAAAGATATGGAGATTGATGTTGGGTTCAAAGCGCATGTGGCCTTGCTGCATGATGCCCTGGGAGACGCCGAGGTAGCGGCAGATGCGGCGCAGTTCTTCGCCGAAGAGGCGGGCTTCTTCAGGGGTGTTGAGGTCGGGCTCGGTGACGATTTCGAGGAGTGGAGTGCCGGCGCGATTGAGATCGACCTGGGAGAATTCGGCATTGCCTTCATGGAGAAGTTTTCCCGCGTCTTCTTCGAGGTGGGCGCGTTTGATGCGGATTTTTTTGTAAGAGCCATCACTGAGAGGCAAATCGATTTCGCCTTCGCCGCAGAGGGGCAGGTCGTATTGGGAGATTTGGTAGTTTTTGGGAAGGTCGGGGTAGTAGTAACTTTTGCGGTCCCACTTGGTGAACCCCCCCCCGTCGGCGATTTTACAGTTGAGTGCGAGGCCGACCATGATGGACATTTCGACAGCGCGTTTGTTGATGACTGGGAGGACGCCGGGGAGGCCGAGGATGACGGGATCAACCATGGAATTTGCTGGAGCGTCAGCGTTGCCCGGATAAGCGCCGTTGGCGGCGGAGGTGAACATTTTAGATTGGGTGGCGAGTTGGACGTGGATTTCCATGCCGATGAGGACTTTATATTGGAGGTCGCTGGTGGTGGCGGTGGTCATGGCGGGGTTCCTTGGAATGAGGGAAGTTGCTGGGGGATAAGGTAGCGTGAGGGGGGGTTGGATGCGAGTGTCTTTAGAGTGTGGGATGGGGGAAATTTGCCACGGATGCACACGGATAGACACGGATTTGAGAGTTGGATGCGGGGCTTTGATTGGACATGAGGGTGGCGACGGAAATTTGCCACGAATGAACACTAAGAACATAAATTTTTGGGAGTTGGAGGTGGGGGCTTTTATGGGGTGGATGGTGGGTGGTGTTGCATGGGTGTTGGGAGGGTTTATTCGGCGCAACACTTTTTGTATTTTTTGCCGCTGCCGCAGGGGCATGGGTTGTTCCTGCCGACTTTGCGGGTTTTGTTGCGGATCGGTTCGGAGGGTTCAAAGGACTGAATTCCGGGAGGTAGCGGGGGTAATCCAAGGTGGAGTAGGTTGAGGTCTTCATCATCTTCGTCCCAGTCGGCGTCGTCCAGGGCGTCGTGTTCAAGGTCATCTTCCGGATTATAAATGTTCCAATCGTTGGGGCGATTGGCGTACCATTTTTCGAGGGATTCTTTTTCTGAGTTTACGTGCTGGAGGAGGTCTTCGCGGCGCATGGGATAATCAGGCTCATGCCCTTGAAGGATACTGAGGCTCTGCCAAAAGTCGTTTTCTACGAATTCATCAGTGCCACTGCTTGTAGCGGAAAGGTGGGCCAACTTTTCCAATAGGGGCTCCGCAGCCGCAACTTTCAAGGTAGCGGCTGTATGTGCTGCACATACAGCGTCCCCGCATGAAATAATTTTCTCGACGGCTTGCTGCAATGTCCGCATGGCCAGAGCGGCGAATGGGGCGCGGAGATGCTCATCATTGGACTCCTTCAGGACGTCAGTGACGCCCCAGAGATGAAACCAGGCGCAGGAGGTGGAGTCGAAGTACGGGTCGTTCATGGCCTTCAAAAGCGATGGCAAAATGGCCGTTCCCTGGGACTGGGAGCAGTAGAGGAAGAACTCAAGGAGTGCGTCATCATCCAGATCGGCGGCGGTGATGAGTTCGCTGATTAGCCAATCATGGACTTTCTCGGCGTCGGCGGAGGGCAGATTCCGGGCGGCTTTCGCCATGATGTAGGGAAGGTAGTAGTACTCAAAGGTAGGGATGACATAAGGCTCGGCGGTGATCGCAGAGAAGCGGGCAATGATTTCGTCGAGCAGTGTCGGCCGCGCGACGACCGCGGCCACCGCCGCATGAATGACATCCCATGGAACGTCGCCGGTGGTATGAGCGAGGGCCGGCCAGTCGATTTCGTGTGTATCCATCATCATTCCCACCTCATTCCCGCACAGTATTCAGAACTGCTGCTACCTTATCCCACACTCTCCATTGATTCCACTTCGGCGGCGAGGGCGAAACCGGCTTTTTGATAGAAGGGCTGGGCGGAGTGGTTGTCGGCGTCGCAGAAAAGGGTGACGTTGCGGACGCGGGAACGTGCGCCTAGCTCGAGGGCGCGTGCGAGGAGGGTCGATCCGATGCGCCGGCGATGATGGTCGGGATGGACATAGAACTGCGTGATGAAACCGAGTTGTCCGAGAGTCACGAAGTAGAGCGTGCCGACGGGGAGGGTTCCATCGAGGGCAAGGAGGTTGTCGATGCGTGTGTCGTCAAGGCGTTGGGAGGTGGCGAGGCGGAACTGCATGCGGATGGAGTCGTTTTTGAAAGTGTGAGCGGAGTCGAAGAGGTCGGCGAGTTTCTCGAAGCTGGCGCGGCCGGGGATGATCGTCAGGTCGGTGCGTTCGTGGAGGCGGGGCGGGGAGAGGGAGCGGAGGAGGTTTCGGGAAGCATGGATGTAGCCGCGGCGTTCAAGGAGTGGGCGGATGTGGGAAGGGACGCGGGCGTCGGCGAAAATCCAACTGTGGCATCGGCGGGAGCGGGCAGCAAAGAGGGCATCGACTTCGGCGAGGATGTCTTCGGGTGGACGGTGGGAGGGCGGGGGGGGGGTGATGTCGCGGATCTGGTTTGCGGCGGGGATGTCGGGGAATTCGTCGGAGATGATGGCGGCGCCGAGGTCGAGATTGATACGCTCGCCAAGGGTCGCGTCGAAGATTTCCTCAGCGCGGAGGGAGAGGCGGAGGATTTCGTCGAGGGTCGCGTCGGTGCCGCCCTGGAAGACGGGTAGGTTAAATCGGCTCATGGGTAAACCGTAAAAGCGATGAGCGCTGGATGCAAGCGGAGCAGCGTTGCGTCTAACGCTGCTAAACATTGGGGATGGGGTTGGGTACAATCGCGGTATGGCCAAACTTGTTACAAATGCTCGTGCACTTTCTCCCGTGATGGTTCTTGCGGGGGAGGAGCTTTATCTGCGTACGCAGCAGATAGGGGAGATTCAGCGGGAGGTTTTTGGGGGGGAGGATCCGGGGATGGGGCTGGTGCGGTTGGATGCGGGGGCGTTGGGCGGTGAGGCGATGGCGGTGGTTTTGGATGAGGTGCGGACGCCTTCGATGTTTGCGCCGAAGAAGCTGGTGATTGTGGATCCGGCGGATCCATTGTTTAAGAAGGCGGAGGCGGACATTCCGGATGGGCGGCTGACGAATCGGGAGATGCTGGAGAATTATGTGGAGTCGCCGACCGAGGGGGCGACGCTGCTGCTGGTGTTTAGTTCGTGGTTGAAGACGACGCGGCTGCATAAGGCGTTGGACAAGGTGGGGGCGGTGCGGTGGTGCATGTGTATCAAGGAGGGGGAGGTGCCCGCGTGGATCGTGCGGCGGGCACAGGAGGGGTATGGGAAGAGAATTGAGCCCGCGGCGACGGAGTTGCTGGCGGATTTGATTGGGCCGGACTTGCAGCGGCTGGATAATGAATTGGCGAAGCTGTCGTTGTATGAGCCGACGGCACCATCGATCACGGCGAAGGCGGTCGATGCGCTGGTCGGGTTTCAGCATGAGCAGCAGATTTGGGACATGATTAATGCGCTTGCGTCGCGGGATGCGCCGGCGGCATTGAAAAAGGTTGATGAATTGTGGTCGCTTGACCCGAAGATAGAGTATACGGCGACGGGCGCGGTTTTTTCGTGGGTGCATCAGGTGCTCAAGGCCCGCGAGTTGGCGGATCGGCGGATGCCGGATGCCGTGATTGGGCGGGAATTGAAATTATGGCCCCCGGAGCGGGCACAGAAGGTGCTGACGCTGGCCCGGAATTGGGGGTTGGATGGGGCGGCTCGTTGGAGTGAGGCGATGTTGAAGATGGATGTGGCGAATAAGTCCAGTTTAGGGGAGCCGCGGCGAAATTTGGAAAAGTTTATCGTGGAGTTGTGTGCGGGATGATAGAGTGAGGAGGGGGAAGGTAGTAGACGGTAGACGGTAGTTTGGCCGGCCCAGGATGGGAATCAACGGCGTCCATGGATGGAGTGGTTATGGCGAATCATGCGGACAAGAATGGTTTTTCTTTTGAGCCTGCGGCTGCGGGTTGGCCGTTGCTTTCGGGGCGGTTGCGGCGGCGGGTGATATCGTTGGCGTCAACGGCGGCGGCAGTGGGGCTCGGGGGGTGTATGGGGGCGCGTGCTCCGGTGGCGACGACTGCCGATATGACGTCCCGGCAGGATGTGGTTCAGCGGGTTCAGACATTTACGGATGGGATTGATACGGCGATTGATAAGGTCGATCCGGATCAATTGAAGGCCGTCGGCGGGGGGGTAGCGGGGGCGGGAGGGGAAAAGTCGCAGCCCAATGCGGGAACGCAGGTGGTGCTGGCGACGGCGCAGAGTGAGACGGCCAAAGGAGCGGGGGCGGATACGAAATCCACGAAACCGATGAATGATGGGGCGGGTGCCGCGCGGACGCCGACGATCTCGAGTGCGCCGATTGCGACCTTGCTGCCGGTGAATCAGAGCATGTCGGGTGTACCAACGTTGTTGGGTGCGATGACGGCGATGGTTGCGGTGCCGCAGGAGCGAGTGCCGGCGGCGAAGGTGGCGTCGCCTGAGATTTCGACCCAAATGCCGGTGGTTGCCGCGATGCCTGCGCCGGTTGCGGTGGCAGTGCCGCCAGTGGTTGTGGCACCTGTTGCGGCGACGATGCCGGCGGCCTCGGCGGTTATTGCGGCTCCTCCGCCCACCCCCCCGGTCGAGCCGACGGTGGATATGGCGATGAATGTTCTGCGAAAGCAGGCGCTCGCACATCCGGGATTGAATACGACATTAGCGCTGGCGCTGCTGGATGGCGCGCAGGGCAAGCCATCGGATGTGAGCCGCGGCTGCGGCTCTTTCGGCAACCGATCAAAAGCTGCTGGCGGATTTGCTCGGAGCGTTGCAGGGAATGGCAACACCGATCAGCGCATCAACGACGCTGGCGGATCGTGCATCGCCTCTGGTGGACGCGGCGAAGAAATGGCAGGCGGATGCCGATTTGGCGCTGCCCAAATTAGCGCTGGCGAGCCGGGTCGATTCGTTTGGCGTTTATACGCCGGTGGATGCGAAGTTCCAGCAGGGCGTGAAACGCACCGTGATTATTTATTGCGAAGTCGCGAACTTTGCATGCAAAAAAGCGGATGACGGGTGGTATGAGACTCGTCTGTCGCAGCAGGATACTTTGATTACCGACGATGGGCTTTTGATCTGGCGTCCGACGGCGGAAGAGGTTCAGGATCGGTCGATGAATCAGCGGCGGGACTTTTATCTGGTGAAGAAGCTGACCATTCCGGACACGCTCGCGGCGGGGAAATATACGTTGCGGATGAGCGTGACCGATCGGACCACGAATAAGATTGCAATGATCAATATGCCCGTGGAGATCACCGACAAATAAGTTCAAACATTGTCCCGCAAGGGGGTAACGAGCGAACCGAACGAAGCCTGGAACGTGTCACAGGCTTCGTTCATTTTTGCCTCAGATTATTTGGGTTTTTCATTCTTCAATGCTTCATGGGCGGCACGGAGGATTTCGCGGGCGTTGTCGTAGGTGAGGCGGGCCATTGCTTCTTCGTAGGGGAGCCATTCGTGGCCGGCGTGTTCGTTGGAGAGGACGATCTCTTCGGTGCGGGTTCGACCGAGGAAGTAGGTGACGGTTTTGTGGATGCGGCCTTTTTTGGGGGAATAAAAGACGTAGTGCATGTCGCGTTGAAAAGAGGTGATGCGGTCCACCTGTCGGATGCCGGTCTCTTCGCGGAGTTCTCGCACAGCGGCCTGCCATGCGGTTTCGCCTTCTTCAAGATGGCCTTTAGCGTAGTCCCAGTGCTTGCCGTAGTCGAGGAGGAGGTAGAGCGGTTCGCCTCCCTCCTGTGGGTCGCGGGTGAGGATGAAGCCGGCGGAGAATTCCTGTTTGATTTTGGATTTGGCGCGCGTGGGGGCGGGCTTTTTTTGCCGGGCGTTTTTTTGGGCTTGGCTGCCTTAGCTGCCTTGCTGGGTTGGGGCGTGGGCGCGGGGGGGGTGGGGGGGGGAGGGAATAGTTGTTCTTCGGGGGGGTTGGTCACGGTTGGGTTGCTCCAAAGATGCGTCGCGTTGCGACGCCGCTACACAGTTGGCGTTTGTGGTGTAGGAAGGTGAGATGATGCTCGGAATGTTTGGCGGTGGAGGCGATGAGGTCGCGGAGAGTGATGGGGCCGCGCTCGTTGTGCATGCCCACGCGATCGAAGGCTGTGGCGGGGAGGTTGCGGAGGATAATCGCGGTGAGTTCGCGGTTCTTTTGGAAGACGTCGGCAGCAATGAACGGGTTGAGTTTTTCGTAGAACAAATTTTTGGCGAACGCGGTTTCGTCGAAGCCGATGAGGCTCGGTTTTTCTTCAGCAATGATGCGCTTCATTCGATCTGAGCAGATCAAGTCGCTGTCCATGAGGTGAAGGACAATCTGGGCAATCGACCAGGTGTTGGGGATGGGGGTGGCGGTAAAATCGTTGGGGGAGAGGCCCTGGATCGCGGCGGCGAGTTGTGGGCCGCCGGCGGCGTATTGATCAATAATGGCCTGGTTCATCGCGCATCTCCGTGAGGAGCAGTATAGTAGGCACGGCCAAGGCCGGCAGTGGGGACAGTCTGCGGAAGATTGGGTGTTCTGTAAAGCATGAGGAGTTGAAACGATGGGTTATGAGGACCACAAGACACAGGCGGGTAAACGGTCCGTGGCGTGTGCCGTGATTACCTGTTCGGATAGCCGCACGAAGGAGAACGATACGAGCGGGGATTTAATTCGCTCGCTTCTGGAATCCGCGGGTCATACTCATCCGGTGGATGCGATCAGTAAGGATGAGCCGGCGGGGATTCGGTTGCTGCTGAGTGGGCTGGCGGCGCAGGACGATATTCAGGCGATTATTTTGAATGGCGGGACAGGGGTGTCGCGGCGGGACAATACATTTGATGCGGTATCGGCATCGTTGACGAAGACGTTGCCTGGGTTTGGGGAGGTCTTCCGAATGTTGTCTTATCAGGAGATTGGGTCGGGGGCGATGCTGTCGCGCGACAGCGGGAATTATCGTGAGTGGGGAGCGGCATACGGTGGTGTTTTCGGTGCCGGGGTCGCCGCATGCGGTGGGTTTGGCGATGGAAAAGTTGATTTTGCCGGAGTTGGTGCATTTGGTGTGGGAGACGGCACGGTGAGGGGGAGGAAAGGGGGAGGGTCGGTGGTGCGAACTTTCCCTGTACTCAGAGGGTACGGCCGGTGGTCGCCAGATGTTCTTTAAGAAGCGCGTCAAGAATTCCGTTGATGAAATTGCCGGAGTCGGCGGTCGAGAATTCTTTGCCGATGTTGATGGCTTCGTCGAGGACGACTTTGGGCGGCGTTTGGGGGTAGTTGATCAGTTCCCAAGTGGCGAGGCGAAGGATATTGCGGTCAACGGTGGCCATGCGGTAGACGGGCCATTTGGCCGCGATTCGGCCGAGCCATTCGTCGGCGGTGGCACGGAAGAGCCACGCGCTGCGGGCCATGTAGGTCGCGATTTCGCGGATTCGGGGGTCTTCGGTGGTTTCGCTGACGAATGCCTGGAGCCCGTCGATTAAAAAACTTTCGCCCTGGACATCCAGTTGATAAAGGCCCTGGAGTGCGATGCGGCGGGCCTGGGATCGTTCGTAAATCATTGGAGACAACCACTTTTCCGTGAAGGTACAACAGGGGGCTCGCGATTTTTGCGAGGTTACACATGGTTTCCGTCAGCGCCGCCGTTGCGCAGGGCTTTGATCCTGGCGAGCACATTGATGGTGGAGATCGCCGCGGTGGCCGCATGCCAGCCGATGTTGCCGGCCTTAAGGCCTGTGCGGTCGATCGCTTGTTCAACGGTGTCGGCAGTGATGACGCCAAAGAGGGTCGGCACGCCCGTCTGCGGCCCGACTGCGGCAATGCCCCGAGCGACCTGGCTGGCGACATGTTCATAGTGGTCGGTTTCGCCGCGGATAACGCAGCCGAGGCAGATGATGGCGGAATATCTGCCGGATTTGGCCAGTTCCATTGCCACGGTGGGAATTTCAAACGCACCGGGGACGAGGACTTGCGTGATCTGGCTTTCCTTTCCGCCGTGACGGAGGATGCACTGGACGGCGGCTTCGGCGAGCTTGGTGGTGATGAAGCTGTTGAATTCGGCGACCACCAGAGCGAAGCTCGAGAAGGGGTTGACGACAAATTCTCCGCTGAGGGTTTCGACCATTCGCAATCCTTACACTTTTGCGTGATGCTGCCATCAATGACTGAAGGATGTATAGTGTATCGTTTGAAACGTAGGACGGCTATCGCCTGAGAACACGCCAGAGAAAAGCGCATGATGACGAAGCACAAGCAATACATCGTGACGATCGGGTTCCGAGCCATGGCGGGGAAGGCTGCGGAACTGGAGAAGCAGTTGCGGGATCGGGTGCCGATTTCGCGAACGGAGGCAGGGACGCTGGATTATCGGCTGTACCGTTCAACGACGGACCATAACCTGTTTTTTCTTTTCTCCCGCTACGCATCAGAAAAGAGCTTCGACATTCATTTATATCAGCCCTACTCGCTGTCAATGCTGGCGGAGCTGGAAGCCTTGTTGGACGGGCCTGCGAAAATTGAGACCTATGAGACGATTTTAGGATAAGAATCTGAGGCTCGTCCCCCGCCAACCCATTTGCATTCCCTCCAATGAGTGGTAGATTAAGTTTATGCCACGCTAGGGTTGAGTTCGTTGCGGTCCTGCCCGAGGCTCTCGCAGTCGCATGCCCGCTCCGAACGCACCCACACATCGTGCTGCCCATTCATTTCGTCGCAAACCGCCAGCTCTAAAGGAAGAAACGATGTCATCAACCACGCAGCCCACGGCGCCGACGCAACACTGCCCGCCGCAACGCCGCTTTTCTCACCATCGCCGTCGCCGCCGCCCTCACCCCAATCACCCCCAACGCCTCCGCCGCCACAAAAACCTGGCTCGACACCGACGCCCTCTTGTGGAGTAACACCGCCGGCTGGTCGCCCGCCGTAGTGCCCGTCAACGGCGACACCGTTCTCATCGGTATCGACACCTCCTCCACCGCCGTCCCAACCCTCAACTTCACCTCCACCCTCACCTCCCCCGGCATCGCCTCCCTCAAGATCGACGCCACCGCCCTCTCCGGCATCACCTTCAACCAGACCGGCTCCACCAGCGCCATGTTCGCCACCACCGAAATCGTCGGCGACACCATCGTCGGAAACACCTACACCCAGGCCGCCGGCACCAACACCGCCACCAGCCTCACCCTGGGCAACACCAGCACCGGTGCCGGAACGTACAATCTCAGTGGCACCTCCTCACTCACCGCGACAACGTTCATCATTGGCAACGCGGGCGTCGGCACCATGACCCAGTCCGGCGGAACCGTCACCGCCTCTCAACTCACCCTCGCCGCCGTCATCGGCGCCAACGGCACCTACAACCTCTCCGCCGGAAACCTCACCGTCGGATCCCTCGCTTCGCCCGGCGCCATGACCATCGGCCTTGCCGACACCGGCAACATGACCCAGAGCGGCGGCAACGTCTCCATCGCCAACACCGCCGCCACCAGCGGACTCTTCGTCGGCAATGGCGGCGTAGGCAGCTACACCCTCAACAGCACCACCAGCAACGCCTCACTCTCCACCGCCAGGGAAACCATCGGCACCACTTCCGACGGCACCTTCACCCAACTCGGCAACACCACCAACACCATCTCCACCCTCCTCACCATCGGCACCGGAACCGGTGGCACCGCCACCTACAACATCAGCGCCGGCACTCTCACCGCCGCTGCCGCTGTCCTTGGCTCCGCCGGCGGCTTCGGTACGGTCATCCAATCCGGCACCGCCAATGTCACTTTCCAAGCCGGCGGTCTCGTCGTCGCCTCTGGCGGTACGGGCAGCTACAACCTCAATGGCGGCTCTCTCACGACGCCCTCCACTTCCGGCGGACTCACTGTCAACATCGGCGGCGCTTTCAACCAAAGCGCCGGAACTTTCAACGGCTACCTCCTGAATTCCGGAAATGTCACTTTCTCCGGCGGTACCTTTAACGGCACCCTCGAAAATACCGCCGATGGAAGTCTCGACGCCAACGCCTCACTCCTCGCCACCGGCGCTGTCATTAACCGTGGTGACATCTCCATCCCCACCCACGGCGCAGTCGGTACCTCCAACGCCTCCCTCTCTCTCGACAATGAAAACACCATCGAACTCTCCGGCGGATCCCTCGCCGGTGCAGGCCCTATCCTCAACAACGGAAGCATCTCCGGCTTCGGCATCATCACCGGCACCGCCGGATTCACTAACAATGGCACGATCAATCAAAGCGGCGGTACCTTCATCTTCTCCAATACCGGTGCCGTCAATAACAATGGCGCTGTCTCCCTTATCTCCGGCAGTCAATTCCAAATCGCCGCCGGAACCTTTAATAACAACGCCTCCTTCGCGCTTAATGGAGCCCTCATTAACGGTACCGGCACGCTCAACAACGCCGCCGCTGGAGTCCTCGTCGGCCCTGGCACCATCATCGCCCCCATTCAAAATTCCGGCATCATCGAACCCGGCACTGGTACCCTCAACATCACCACCCCTTGGACAAACGCCGGCCTCGTCCTCCTCACCGGACCCGCCTCCGCCCTCGTCGGCGGTACCATCACCAATAATTCCACCATCCAAGGCGTAGGCTCCGTCGCCAATCCCATCAACAACAACGGAATCATCGAAGCCCTCGGCGGTACCCTTTCCATCCCCTCCGCCATTACCAACACCGCCACCGGAACCCTCACCGCATCCTCCAATAACAAACTCCTTCTCTTCACCGGCCTCGCCACCAACGCCGGCCTCATCTCCCTCACCGGCGGAACCTTCGACAACAACGGTCACAACCTCACCAACACCGGCTCCATCACCGGCTACGGAATCCTTCGCGCCGGCAATCTCACCAACAGCGGCTCCATCACCTTCACTGGCACCAACGGCAGCACCACCACCGTCAACGCCAACATCACCAACAACGTCGGCCAAACCATCAATATCAAATTCAACCCCGCCATCTTCACCGGAAATATCACCAACAACGGCACCATCAAAACCACCGGCACCACCGTCACCTTCACCGGTACCTACACCGGCAATAACTTCATCTCCGATCCCGCCACCAACATCTTCCAAAACAACGTCACCATCACCACCGGCGGCCAAATGACCGGCTCCACCGGCGACGTCTTCAACTTCTCCGGCGGTGCTGTCACCAACAACGGTGCCTTCATCAACGGCGGCACCATCGCCTCCTCCGACAATGTCACCAACAACGGAAACTTCACCCAGACCGGCACTCAAAACTGGGCCCCCGGCACCTCCTTCACCAACGCCGCCGGTACCGCACTCTTCGGCTCCGACGTCAACGGAAACCTCGCCATCAACGCCACCGCAGGCAACGTCACCCTCGCCTCCACCCAACACCTCGCCGGCCTTTCCATCAGCAGCGGCGCCAAAGTAACCGCCTCCGCCGCAGGCCACACCGCGATCCTCACTCCCACTCTTTCAGTCGCCGGACAACTCGAACTCAACACCAACGTCCTCATCATGGAAGCCACCAGCACCAGCGACAAAGCCGCCAAAATCGCAAACCTCTCCGCCCTCACAAAGTTGGGACCCACCACCGGAATCACCAGCGCCACCGCCAATGCCGATCCCACCAACTACGGCGTCGGCGTTTTCGATAACGCCATCGCCGGTTTCTCCTCCGTCGCCGGACAGCCCGTCGACAGCAACTCCGTTTTCGTCTCTTACGCCCATTTTGGCGACGCCAACGACGACGGCCACGTCGACCTCAACGACCTCAACACCGTCCTCAACAACCTCGGCACAGCCCACTCCGACTGGACCCACGGCAACTTCGACGGCCAACCCACCATCGACCTCAACGACCTCAACGACATCCTCAACAACCTCGGCATCACCGTCCCCTCCGCCGCCAACTCCGTCGCCTTCGCCGAATCCCTCCTCTCCGCCACCCCCGCCCCCGAACCCACCTCCCTCGCCATCCTCACCCTCACCCTCCCCGCACTCCTCTCGCGAAAAATCCGCCGCCCCATCCATTGAATCAACGCCCGCTGCCTCAGCAGCGCGGGCACCGCGCCTCAACATCTATATCTTGCACATTCATCACTCGCGATCCCCCATTCCCCCCACACCTCCCAACTCGCAGCTCAACCTTTGACTGCCTCCGCCTTCAGTGTATATTTCGCCGGGAGAAAATTATCTCGCCTGCCAACCCCATCGCATAAATCTTCCAAGGAATAAATGTTGCGAACTCACAGCCCCCGCACAATCCCCTTCCACTTCCCCTTCATCGCGGCGCTCGCCTGCCTCCCCACCGTCGCCCGCGCCACCGACGCCACATGGACTAGCCCCTCCAGCGGCAACTGGGAAAACGCCGCCAACTGGTCCACCAACCTCGTCGCTCCCAACAACAACACCCCCGCCGGCGCAACCTACGACGTCTTCGTCAACCCCTCTTCCTCCACTCGCACCATCACCGCCAATTCCAATATCACCCTCAACAGCATCACCCTCAATGACGCCAACACCACCGTCAATCTTCACAGCACCCTGGGCAACGTTTCAACCCTCTACTCTTTCGGTACCGCGACCTTCGGCTCAAACGTCAACACCGATGGGTTCTCGAACCTCACCATCTCCAGCAACCTCGCCTTGGCCAATAACGCCACCTTAAGTCTCACGGGCCAGAGCTTTAGTCTCCCTGGAAATCAAACTATTTCCGGGAATGGCACCCTGCGGCCTTTCTTGGACCCAGCTTTCTCAGGACGTTATATTGATTTGTCATGTGGAAATCTCACGATTGGTTCCGGCATTACCCTCCACGAGCAGACGAACTCCCCGATCGCTATTTCCGGAACCTCCCTCGTAAACAATGGAAACATAGCCTTCAACTCGGGACTCGCCAATGATTTCAATGTTTCCACCTTCGTCAATAACGGAAACTTTTCCGTTTCCAACACCACATTAGGCTTTAATCTCCCCGGCAACTGGTCTAACGCTGGCAACATGACCTTCGATAGTTCCCTCATCGGTCTTTACGGCACGCCTTCCATTGCCGGCCCGGTCTCTTTTACCAACTGCAATATCAGTTTGCAGTCCGCAGGTGTGCTCAATGCCACTGGACCCGTGTCTATTACCACATCCAAGGTTACTTTCAACGGGGCGTATTCCCCCGCAAGCCATTTTTTTGACGTGAATTCAAACACTTGGGGAAATGTTGCAATCGGCCCCGTTGCGTCGCTCTCCAACCTAACGCTTTCCGCATCCTCCGGTGTCGTCACCATCGCGGGTCCGGCTGGCTTCACTCCCTTTTACGTCCTCGGCGGGACCCACTTCAGCAATACCACCGTTGCCAGCAACATTACCATCACAGATACCGGCGGTCTCGACCTATCGGACCCCGTCACCTTCAGTAACGTCACGATCAGCCTTCAAGGGACCTCGCGCATCACCTTCATCACGTCATATGCCCGCACCACGCAGTCCACTATCGCCGGCATCGGAATCATCCAAGCAGACGGATCCGCCCCGGGTCAGAGCTATGATCTACTCTCAAACATCATCATTGGCTCCGGCATCACCGTTCGTACCGGAACCGCCAACCTCACCCTCGGCTTCCCTAATACCGGCCCTGTCACCAACCTCGGCACCATCTCCGCCCAATCCGCCAACACCACCATCAGCATCACCTCCACCGCCTTCATGAACCAAGGCAACCTTCAAACCGTTAACGGCAACATCACCGCCTCCGTCCCCATCACCAACACCGGCCTCGTCTCCATCGCTCGAAGTCCCAACTCAAACTTCAACTCCAACTCCACCTACACCCAGAACGGTGCATCCGCCTCCACCATCATTAACGGCAACTTCACCGCCAGCCAAGTCATCCTTAACGGCGGTACTCTCTCCGGCTCCTTCAACATCACCGGTGCCGTCATTGCCGGCTCTGGCCCCCACACCATCTCTCCGGGAAGCAGCACAAGCCCCAACGCCCGAACCTTCGTCACCTCTCTCTCCACCAACACCAACACCACGCTCTCCTTCAACCTTGTGGCCCCCATCTCCTCTCAAGCCACGATTGAAAGCACCCTTAACGTCGCCAAAGGCCTATCCTTCAACGGCGGCACCATCGCCATCACCCCCGCTTCAAGCGCCGCCCCCCTCGGCTATTACCTCATCATTGGCCACAGCACGAGTTTCACTGGCTCCCTTTCCTCCCTCACCCTCCCGCCCACCGCAAACAACATCGTCTACACCCTCGACGCGTCCCGCGACGTCTACTGGATCGAACTCCATAAAGGCTTCCTCGGCGACGCCAACGATGACGGCCACGTCGACCTCACCGACCTCAACACAGTCCTCAACAACCTTGGCACCACCACCAGCTCCTGGACCTCCGGCAACTTCGACGGCGAACCCACCATCGACCTCAACGACCTCAACGACGTCCTCAACAACCTCGGCACCTCCTACGCCGGCAACAGCCAGGTCATCGCCGCCGAATCCCTCCTCTCCGCCACCCCCATCCCCGAACCCACCTCCCTCGCCTTACTGGCCCCCCTTGCAATGCTCATCATGAAACGCCACCCAAATCATCCTCACATCTAAAACGTTCACCGTGGCAGCGTCACCCGCACCGTGAAAATCCCCCCTTCGCTCGTCGCCCCCACGCCCCCACCCATGACCCGCGCCAACCGCTCGCACAAGCTCAACCCCAGCCCCGCATGTACCCCCGTATCCGCCCGCGCCGCATCGCTCCGCCAAAACCGTTCAAACACCCGCCCCGCATTCGCGGGCTCAATTTCACTCCCGCTATTCGCGATCGATATCTCCACCGTCCGCTCCGTCGTCGTCCCCGCCACAATCCCCAGCCTCCCTCCCTTATCCGCATAAGTCACCGCATTGTCGAAAAGATTGTTCAACACAATTCGCAAGTTGTCCGGATCGCATCGCGCCACGCACGATGCCGGCATTTCCCAATCCACACAAAGCCCCCGCTCCTCCGCCCGTACTGCGAATCGCCCCCCATCCCAACTCTCACGCATCAGCGCCGGCACATCCACATCACGTGCCGCGATTGAAAGCTGCCCGCTCTCCGCCCGCGCCAACAGCAATAAATTCTCCACCATCCCCTGCATCGCCCCCAGCATCGCCAAAGACTTATCAATCGCCAGCGAATATCCCGCCTCATCCCGCGACCTCGAACGGCATACCTCCAGCGTCGCCCGCATTCCCGCCAGCGGCGTCCTCAATTCATGCGCGACATCCGCCGTAAATCCTCGCTCCCTCTCAAACGCCCGCCCCAACCGCCCCAGCAATCCGTTCAGCTTCTCCACCACCGGCGCCAACTCCGTCGGAATCCCGCCCGCATCGACCCGCATCGACAAATCACCCTCTCGCACCTGTTCGATCTGGCCCGCCACATTCTCCACCGGCCGCACCGCGCGATTCACCACCACCACCAGTATCAACCCCGACACCACGACCGCCACCGCGCACGCGCCGATGATGATCCACATCTCCTCCGCCAATTCGTCCTGCAGCTCTTCCGTGTCACGTGCCACCGCAATTGTGACCGACCTGCGCCCATGGGCAGGCAACTCACCCTCATCGTCCGGGTGCGGCAGGAAAGTCATCACGAAGGTTCGCCCCATCTGCCCATTCGCCAACCGTGTCCAGGTCGTTCCCTTCGTCTGCCCGTTAGCCGTAAGGCTCAAGTCCCCGCCGCCAAGCGAAGGCGACCGCCGCCACGGCCGACCGTCCAGCCACATTTCAAAAAACGCGGGATGTCGTCCGTGTCCAAATTCGGGCATCGACTCCCGTTCAAATTCAAATCGCACTTCATTGCGCCGCTGCTCCGTGATCGCCGCGATCGCCTGCGCCCTGCGTCGCAATGTCGCATCAAAATTCGCCAGCAGGCTCTGCCGCACCCCGATATACAGCCCCACCCCGAGACATCCCAGCACAATCGTCGACGCGACCGTCGTCCCCACCAGCAAACGCGCCTTCAATGACTTGCTCATGCCCCGTCCCCCATATCCCCCAGCATATACCCCTGCCCCCGCCGCGTATGAATCAGCCGGCGGCCCGGGCCGGAGTCCAGTTTTTTCCGCAGCAGTCCGATGTACACGTCCACCACGTTGCTTTCGAGCGACGCATTAAAATCGTACACATGCTGCCAGATGTCGGTGCGCGAAACCACGCGATTCGCATTGACCGCCAGATATTCCAGCAACGCATACTCGCGCCCGCTCAGGTCAATGATTTTTCCGCCCCGTCGCACCTGCCGCCCCGACAGATCGACCTTCAAATCATCCACCTCAATGACCGTCTTTTTCGTCTCATACTTCCGCCGCACCAATGCCCGTACGCGAGCTAAAAGCTCCGCGAATTCAAACGGCTTCACCAGATAATCGTCCGCCCCAAGATCCAGTCCCCGCACCCGATCCTCCACCGTGTCCCTTGCCGTGAGCACCAGGATATGACTCGCACATCCCGCCCCGCGCAAAGACTTCAGCACCGTCCAGCCATCCACCTTGGGCAACATCAAATCCAGCACGATCACATCGTGCTCCCCCGACCGCGCGTGCCACAGCCCCTCCTCGCCATTCCGCGCCGCATCCACCGCATAGCCGGCTTCGGTCAGCCCCTGCACGACCGCCTCCCGCAACGGCGAAAAATCTTCAACTACCAATACCCGCATGGTCCCATCGTAATCAAAAAAAATGCCGGAGCCACCACAGTGGTGGCCCCGGCGGAGCACGAAAAGTATCGTCCCTCAGTCCTTGTGTTCGCCCTGTTCTTCCTTGTTGTCCGTGTCCTTCTTTTTCGCCGTCGCGCCCGCCGCCTCCTCGGTGTCAATTTTCTTGCTCACTAACGTGCCGTCCGCGGCGACGATGATCTCATACGGCTTCCCGCCCACCATGGCGTCTCCCTCATAGACCGTCTTCCCATCTAAGGTTTCCTTGTCGACATCCTTCATCATCGCGCCCTGCGATTCTCTCTCGAGCGTCGCCCGCGCCGACGGCCGGCACTTGTTCAATGGGTACTTTCACCTCCGGCCCTTCATTATCGATAGCCTTCGACTCCTTGTGCATCGGGCACGCACAACCGCCGATCAACCCGCCCGCAAGCACCACCATGAATAGTCGCGAAAAATTCGTCATTCAAATCACCTCCAAAAAGATTTGCCATCCATAGCACGTCCAGTCCCGCCGCATCGTAGAGAAGCCACATGAAACGAAGATGAAAGCCAACCCAAAAACGCGATGCGGTACACCGGTTGCAATAATTGCCCGTCGTCACCAACCGAGGACCCGCCCATGCCCAACGCCAATGCCCCTTCCATGACCCTCTGGCAAGTCGCCCAAGGCACTTTTAAGGAATGGTCTAACGACCACGCCTCCCGTCTCGCCGCTGCAGTGGCCTACTATGCCACCTTCTCCATCGCGCCTCTGCTCATGATTGCGATTGCAATGCTTGGGATCGTCTATGGCCCAAAAGCGGCGAATGACCAGTTGCGGCCGCAGCTTGCCAATATCCTTGGCGATAAATCCGCCGCTTTCATTCAGGAACTCGCCGGCAATGCCGCCCATTCCGCCTCGCTCTCCCTCGCCGGAATTCTCTCGGTGGTGCTCATCATCTATGCCGCGACCAACTTATTTATCGCGTTGCAGGACGCGCTGAACGTCGTCTTCAAGGTGCAACCCAAACCCAATCGCGGCATCAAGGGACTCATCGCCGATCGCGCCTTGTCCTTCTTCATGGTTCTGATTCTCGGGGCACTGGTCCTCGGCTCGGTGGTGCTCTCGGCCTTTCTTGCCGCTATCACCAAATCATTGCCCGGCGGCGTTCTGACCGGGTACATCACCGCCCTTACGACCATCCTGGTCAGCGTCCTGCTGTTTACCGGCGTTTTCGCCGCTCTGTTTAAATTTCTGCCGGACGTCAAAATCGACTGGCACGACACCCTCATTGGCGCCGCGTGCACATCCATCGTCTTCAGCCTCGCTCGCATCGGCCTCAGCTATTACCTCGGGCGGACCTCCACCTCCGGCCCCTTTGGCGCGGCTGGCTCCCTAGTCGTCGTTCTTCTCTTCATTTATTACAGCTCCCAGGTCCTGTTTCTAGGAGCAGAGTTCACCCAGGTCTGGGCTCGCCGCAACGGCCAACCGATCACCCCCTCCAAAAACGCCACATGCATCGAGCGAAAGCAAGGCGAGGATCCCGTCGCTGCCACCCTCCGCCCGCCCACTCCCCCCAAAGCCCCCAGCTTTAAAAACTCCCCCCATTACCCCGCTGCCGAGTTCCACCCGCCCCTCTCCTGAATCACCCCTATGATTCTTATTAGCGAATAAAAAGAGGCTGGCAGCCGGTATGAGACGACTGCCAGCCACAGAAACCCCGCGCCACTTCTCCCGACCGGCAGGCGCGACGCTCACCCCCGGTTCCCTTACTCTCTTCCCACATTCCAGTCCGGCGGCATACGCGTCGCCCGGGTGGCGTCCTCCACCATCTCCATAAATTGAGCGCCGAATCTTATAAAGGCCGCTGCTCAATCGCCGGCTGTTCCGCACCGAGCACAAAGCCAGGGACGCGCCTCCCTCTGAAAATTCGAGCAAAATAGTGAATCTTTCGCCCATCATGAGCGGTTTTTCCCTCAATATAGCCACCCCTTTGCGCGAAATATTGGCCAAAATCACCGTTTCCCGCACACTCGGTCCCCCCTTGGTGAGAACCCGTATCTCCAGCTCCAAAAGCACTTTACGCCGTAAACCACCACGTTTTTCCGGCGGTGCCGCAGGATCCAATTCTTGCAGAATCGCCACAATTTGATGCCGTTCCGAGTCCGTCAGTACAGGTTGCGTCATAATATTTGCCTCCAATGAGTCAGGAACCTTTTCTCTATCGAGCCGATGTGCCTGCGGGTTAATCTCGCAAATGCGAAAATCAGCATTGGAGCGGCAACGTTTATAGGACAATGGCGAAGCTGGCCCCCCCTCGGACCGCAATCTCGGAAAAAAAGTCTTGACTGTTCTCAGTCATGAGTTATGTTCAAGTGTCGATTCGCGGTTTTCCCCCCCAAGGGGCAAAATCGGCGACTTGGTGGGAGAGAGAGACCCCACCTGGTAACGAATCCCCCTACATGATCTGTTTTCACGCCGGCATGCGGTTCCCTTTGGAACCCCTCATGACCCGGTCATTATTCGTACGTCATTTGGCACGTGGGAAGCTCGTTTCAGGATTGGGAGAAATGATGAAGTCCGACCGCAAGTTTGCTCTGACCGCTGTTGTTTTGGGTACCGTTGCCGCCTCTGTATTCGGCGGGGCTCGTTCCGCGGACGCGGCGCTGATCTTTCAAACCGGCTCAAGCTTTTCGCTTTCCTCCCTGGCACCGTCCGGCGGGAATGTGCCCGCCATTCAGGTCGGCGATCTGATTTTTTACAACTTTACTGCCGTCAGCCGTTCCAACGACGCACCCACGGCTAATAACGTCACCATCACGCCGGAAACACTCGTTCTCGGTGGCCAGACGACGAATGGCTTTAAGGTTTCCGGAGCGTTCTCCGACCTCTCCAGCAGCACCGGCGGCTCGGATTTCCTGCTCACGTACAATGTGGCCTCCACGGATGGCAGCCCGATCATCACGGACGCTCACATCCTGGGCGATCCTTCCGTCATCGGCGGCGGTGCCGCAACGGTCACCGAAACCTGGACTCCTGACGTGACTGACAAAATTAGCCGCATTTATGACATCGAGCCCGGACATTTGACCAGCCTCTCTGATACCGTCGTCTTTGGGCAGCCCTATGCGTCCTTAAGTGTGCAGAAGGACATCCTGCTCACCGTGCCGGACGGTTCGGCCGGCACAGCGACGATCTCGAATATCGATCAGACCTACTCCGATCTCAACAACGGCGGCGGCCGCACCCCGGAACCCGCTTCGCTCAGCCTCCTCGGAATCGGCGGAATGGCCCTCATCGCCCGCCGTCGCCGCAACGCCTAATCAGCGACCACCACATCTAAACGATCCTTACCCGCCGCGTCCTTCCGCGGCGGTTTTTTTTGCGCGGAGGCAGTTGTAGTGAGAAGAGGCTTCCGTCGCCGATGAGATAGGAATGGTATAATTACCAAAGAGTCTATCTGGGTGAGGAAATCTCATGACGAATGTCGCCGATATCGAGCGAGCCATTGAGCAACTATCATCCGATGAAATGAAGGCTTTTCGCGCATGGTTTGCGGAACGCGATGCTATTGAGTGGGATCGCCAATTCGAAAGCGATGTATCCTCCGGGAAACTCGATGAACTGGCGGAGGAAAGCACTTCATGACCTTCGAGAGGGACGGTGCGCGGACCTGTGAGACACCGGGCAACACATCGGTTCTGGGAGAAGTTCAATGGATTGAGTCCGGGCATTCAGGACTTGGCCCATGCCGCTTATGAACTGCTCAAAGCCGACGGTCGACATCCCTCGCTTCAATTGAAAAAGGTCGGTCGTTTTTGGTCGGTGCGGATCGGCCTGCACTACCGCACTTGCGGTTGAACATAAATCCGATTTAGTGTGGTTCTGGATCGGCCATCACGCGGAGTATGATCACCTGGTCGGGAAGTTATAAAGATCGCGGTTTAGGTACTCGCATTCTGGGCGCTATAATGTTCGCCAATGGTGATGGAGTTTTTCATGCGCGATCAAAGGAATAGGTTTCGGACGATAGCCGGAACGGTGTTCTTGGCCGGTTTGGTGTGGTTTGGCGGGTCGGCGGATGGGCAGACGTTTGCGACCGTCGCTTCGCCTTCCATCACGGCCCTTCCCGCGGGTCCTTTGGAGCCAACGACCGTTGGCGAGCTGAAGGCGATTCAGGTGCGGGTGGAGGCGGTGGTGAAGGAGGCGATGCCGGCGACGGTGGCGATTCTTGCTGGATGATGCGCAGGGGTCGGGGGTGATTGTGTCGAGGGATGGCTATGTGCTGACGGCGGGGCATGTGTCGGGGACGCCGGGGCAGCGGATGGTGATTGTGCTGGCGAATGGGCGGAAGTTGCGGGCCAAGGCGCTGGGGGCGAACAATAATATCGATTCGGGGATGGTGAAGATTACGGATGCAGCCCGCCGGGCGGGGGTTTCCGTTTGTGCCATTGGGGACGGCGAAGGATTTGAAGGCGGGGGAGTGGCTGGTGGCGATGGGGCATCCGGGGGGATATCAAGAGGATCGGCCGCCGGTGGTGCGGCTGGGGCGGGTGCTGCTGGCGAATCATCAGATGTTGGGGACGGATTGTCCCGTTGATCAGTGGGGATTCGGGCGGGCCGGTGTTTGATCTGGATGGGCGGCTGGTGGGGATCAATTCGCGGATCGGGGCGACGACGACGACCAATATTCATGTGCCGATCGACACGTTTGTGGAGACGTGGGATCGGCTGGCGAAGGGTGAGGAGTGGGGCGGTGCGAGCGGAATTGCTGGCGGGTCGAGGCGGCGGTGAGGGGCCGCCGGCGGAGGGAGCATCGTTGGGGATTACAGCGCAATGGACAATCGAGCGGGGCGCGATCGTAAGCGCGTGTGAAGGTCGGGACGCCGGCGGAGAATGGCGGGGCTTCACGCGGGGGATATGCGTGACGGTGTTTGGTGGGACTGCCGATCAAGGGGCCGGATGATCTTGGCGGATGATGTGATCAAGCATTCGCCGGGGGATTGGGTGAAGGTGTAGGTGCTGCGGGGGGGGAGCGGGTGTGGCTTGACGGTGAAGTTGGGGCGCTAATTGAAGCATGCGGTAGTGGTCAAGGGTGTAACGACGAATGGAACCGCCGATGAACGCAGATGAACGCCGATGTTTTTGTAAGTCCACTGGGGGATATGGGCGGTTGTTCAGGGGTCGTTTCTCGCGATGCCATAGCCTGGCCTCGTTCGCGGCGGTTGTCGTGTTGTTGGGAGGTGCGGTGGTTTGGGGACAGAATGTTCATCCGGATTCGGGAAAAACGAAAAGCAGCGATTCGTTGCGGGCGGTGTTTCGTTCGATGGCGGGGGGCGCGAATAAGTCAACGGTAACGGTGCAGGCGAGCGGGACCGGGGATGGCGGAGCAAGGAGCAGCAGGTGGCGTTTGGCACGGTGGTGAGCAGTGACGGATATGTGCTGACGAAGGCGAGCGAAGTCGTGGGGCGGCAGGCATTTGCAGATCGTGACGGGTGGGGGGGGAAAGATGTGGCGTGCAGCGACCGTTGTTGGGGTGAGCGAGCCGTGGGATCTGGCGATGCTGAAAGTTGATGCGGACAGGGGATTTAACGCCGGTGGAGTGGGCGGATTTGAAGGCGGACAAGGTGGAGGTGGGGGAGTGGGTGGCGACGTGCGGGCCGGCGGCGATGGAGGAGGAGGACCCGGTGGCTGTGGGTGTCGTGAGTGTGGGGCGGCGGCGGATTCCGGGGCGGCTGCGGATTTCTCGGCGTGGCGATGGACGAGACGCGCTGACAGTTCGGGGCGTAAAATTAAGGCAGGTGATTCCGGGCTCCGCGGCGGAGAAGGCGGGGGTCAAGGTGGGTGACGTGATCTCGGCTGTGATGGAAAAGCGGTGAAAACGCGAGAGGATTTTTCGCGACGGTTCGCGCGTATCGGCCGGGCGATGTGGTGACGTTGACGGTGAAGCGCGGCAAGAGTGGGCAATGGAACAATTGACTGCGACGCTGGGGACCGACGAGCATGGAAACGCGCATCGCGAGTTCAGCATGACGAACCTGCTGGGGGGCGCGGTCAGCAAGCGGTCGAGCGATTTTTCGGCGGTGTTTCAGCATGACACGGTGATTCGGCCGGTGGATTGCGGGGGGCCGCTGGTGGATCTGACGGGGAAGGTGATCGGGATCAACATTGCGCGGGCGGGGCGGACGGAGACGTATGCGTTGCCCGCGGATGTGGTGGTGCCTCTGCTGGCGGCGTTGGAGAGTGGAAGGCTGGCACCGGTGAATGCGAATGCGCCCCTTGATGGAGCAAGGGCGGCGACGAGGCCGGAACGTGGGGAATGATGAATGCGAAGTATGAATGACGAATCAAATTTGAATGACGAATGACGGAATGACGAAACAGCGATGCGCGGTGGTGAACGGGAAGTTGGGGCGGGCATTTTATGCGCGGGGCGGAGGTGGTCGCTCGAGAATTGATCGGAATGATTTTGGTGCATCGGGTTGCGGGGAGGGAGATGCGGGCGCGGATTGTGGAGACTGAAGCGTATGTCGGCCCGCACGATCTGGCTTGTCATGCGGCGAAGGGGCGGACGAAACGAACAGAGGTCATGTTCGGCGAGGCGGGTCATGCGTATGTCTATTTCATTTATGGCATGTATGACATGCTGAATATTGTGACGGGTGCGAAAGGAGATGCGCAGGCGGTGCTGATCCGGGCGGCGGAGGTGATCGGGGAATGGGGCGATGGGAAAACGGATTTGTCAGGTCCGGGCAAACTCGCGCGGGCGATGCAGATCACGCGGGCGGACAATGGATGCGATCTGCTGGGAGAAAAGCTGTTTATTTTGAAGAAGCGCGAGGGCTCGCCGCGATTGTCGAGACGGCGCGGATTGGCGTTGATTATGCGGGCGACTGGAAAGATGCGATGCTGCGATTTTACGATGCGGACAGCGTGGCGGTTTCGCGGCAGACAAGGAAATGATTCCGGCGTTAGAATTGCGAGAGACGGCGTAAACACGAAGTTTTGAAGGCGCGAAGAACCGCGAAGGAATTTCATAGAATTAGAAATCTAAATTTAAAAATTTAAAATATGCCACTTTTCAATGAATTTCCAAAGTACGCCCCACACGCTTTGACTCTTCGTGGTCTTCACATCTTCAACACTTCGTGTTTACGTCGCGTCTCCCGTTTGAAATGAAGTGAAGGGACGGAGTTTGATGGCGTTGCGTTCATTGCCGGTGGTGTCGGAGGAGACGTATTCGAAGTTCAATGCGTGCGTGCATTGCGGGTTGTGTTTGCCGGCGTGTCCGACGTATGTGGAGACGGGGGATGAGGCGGATTCTCCGCGGGGGCGGATTCATTTGATGAAGGCGGTGGTGGATGGGCGGATGGAGCCGTCGGAGTCGTGGTGTTCGAGCATTTGGATCGGTGCCTGGTGTGCCGGGCGTGTGAGACGGCGTGTCCGTCGCGGGGTGGAGTATCACGAGTTGATCGAGGCGGTGCGGCCGCAGGTGGCGGAGGCGGTGCTGGGGAAGGAGAAGCGCGGCGGAGCGCGGTGTTGCAGTGGATGGTGGGGAATGTGCTGCCGTATTCGAATCGGGCGGCGGCGGCGATGGTGCCGCTGAAGGTGGCGCAAAAGGTGGGGTTGGGCGGTGATGGCGGGGAAAGTGGCGAAGATGATGCCCGGGCCGCTGGGAGCGATGGCGGCGATGTCGCCGGCAGGGGATGAGGAGGGGGGAGGCGTTGCCGATGTTTACGCCGGCGGTGGGGCAAGCACCGGGGGAGTGTGGTGTTGCTGCGGGGGTGTGTGGGGAGCGTGGTGTCGGGAGCGGTGAATGAGGCGTGCGTGCAGGTGATCATCGCGAGAATGGGTTTGATGTGCATCTGCTGGCGGAGTGAGCCGTGTTGCGGGGCGATGGCGGCGCATGGAATGATCCGGGGGGCGCGGGGGTTTGCCGGGCAAATGGTGGAGGCGCTGACGGCGAAGGGAGGGGATTATTTTGTGTCGCCGATCGCGGGGTGCGGGGCACAATTGAAGGAGTTGACGCATGTGCTGGCGGATCGATTGGCGGGGAAGGCGCGAGGAGGTGGTGCGGAAGGTGCGGGATGTGACGGAGTTTCTGGCGGAGGTCGGGATTCGGCCTCCGGCGGGGCGGGTGGAGCGGACGGTCACGTATCATGATCCTTGTCATTTGGTGCATGCCCAGCGGGTGAGCGAGCGCCGCGGTAGCTGTTGGGGATGGTGCCGGGGTTGAAGGTGGTGCCGTTGGTGGAAGAGGATATGTGTTGCGGGGCGGCGGGGACGTATAACCTGAGTCAGCCGGAGATGGCGGAGACGGCTGGGGCGGCGGAAGGTGGCGAATATCCTGGCGACGGGAGCGGCGGAGCTGGTGACGGCGAATGTGGGCTGTGCACTGCAGATCGCGCGGAGCCTGCGTCAATCCGGGAATGGGATGAAGGTGAGGCACGTTGTGGAACTGCTGGCGGAAAGCTACAGAGGCGGCTGACACCCGCTGTTCGTTTCAGGATTGCTGGTTATCGCTGATAGATCGGCAGATACCGGTACGGAACCGTGAGCGCGAGGATCGACATGGCGGTCCCGTATGCGTCGCCGCCGCCGCCTTCGATGGTGCTTCCGACGGTCCACGATCCGTCGAGGGTCTGGCGTTGCAGGAGCGAGTCTCGGATGGGGCGGTTGATGGCGTTCCAATAATTTCCGCCGAGCTGCCATGCGGCCTGAGCGCAATAGTAGACGGTGTAGAAATAAAAGGCACCATCGTGGCCGGTGTGGGGGTTGCGAAGGAGCCAATCGCCGCCCGCGAGCGCCTCTGGCGCGTTGTGTTGGCCGAGCAATTCCAGGGCGAGGATGCCGGTTCCGGTCCGTGCGGCACTGGGGTTGGAGTCCCCGGTGTAAGCGAAGCCGCCTCCGCCGACGGCGCGGCGCTTGATGTAGGCGATGCCCATCTGGATGGAACGTTGGGGCACGGCGGCACCGATATTGGCGGCACCGCGGAGCGCCATCAACTGCCACCCGCTGACGGAGATATCCGAATCGCTCGCGGTCGGTTGATACCGCCAACCGCCCTGCGTATTGGCGTCTTTCGGCACCGCCTGGGCGAGCAGAATCACGCGAACGGCCTTCGCGATTGCCTTGCCGGCGAGCTCCTGGCGGCGATCATCGAGCATGCCGTACGCTTCGCAGAGCATCACCGTGGCGATGCCATGATCGTACATGGTTTCACCGATGTTGGTTGCGGTGAGGACTCCGTCGGGGCGTTGAACACTGAGGACGAAATCGACGGCATGATTGAGATTTTCGCCGTAGATGCCTTGGCCGGGAACGTGACCGCGAGCCATGAAGGCCATTGCGGAAAGCGATGTGATGGCCGCCTCGGCGCCGCGACCGCCGGCGTTGGTGGGCCATGCGCCGGTCGCCGGGTCTTGATGCGCGGCCAGCCACTGCAAGCCGCGATCGACGGACGATTGCACCTGTTGCGGGATTTGTTCTGGCGGGGATTCATCCGCGGCGCGTGAGGTGGGTACGCTAAAAAATACTGCTGCCGCGATGGCGATGAAAAATCGTGCGGCGGTTTTATGTGGGGGCCTGTTCATTGCGCCGCCCCTGATTCCTCAAGATGCGCAATGCGCGAATAATAATTTTTGATCATGTCGCGATAGGCAGGCGGACCGGACTGCTGCGCGGAATTCAACAACTGCTCCTGGGTATTGGGTGGGAGACGCGCCCAATCGGAGGGCGATACGCCGATCTCTTCGACCGCTTTGGGAAGCGGTGAGGCAGGGCCGCCATTCGGTCGATTGGAAAGTCGAATGCCGGAGCCTTCTCCGTTTCCGGTGGATGTCTGACCGGAGGCGCTCGCGGTCGAAACTCCACCGCGCGATGTGCCTCCGTTGCCGGGCGTGAGAGGAGCGGTAGGGGGGGGCGGGGTCGCACCTGAAGGAGTTCCGGTGGAGGCACTGCTTGAAGGGGCAGGATGGGAGGGTCTGTTTCCATCGCCGGCGATGAGTTGCTGGCTGGCTTGCGAAAGTTGCTCGGCAGCTTGGCGAGCGGCGGCGGGGTTTCCCGATGCGGCCTGCGACTGGGCGTTCCGTGCCGCCTGAACAGCCTGTGCAGCGGAGTCGCCGGAATTGCCGGGACCGCCTTGCGCGGATTGGCTGGGCGCCACGGGCGTATTTCCGTTCTGTGGACTTGATGGCGTTGTGGACCCACCCGCCTTTGATTGCCCGGTCATCGACTGCTGCGCGGAGGAGAGAGCATCGGACGATTGTTTTTGCTGGGAAGATGCCTGTGATGTGTTTCCGGACTGGGTGGATTGAGCGGCGGCGCGTTGAGCGTCGGCGGCTTTTTGGAGGGATTGGGCGGTTTGGCCGGCAGCTGCGAAAGATCGGGTGCGGCGCCCTCCGTCTGTTTCTGAAGGGTTTTGGCGGATTGCGCCGCTTGTTCCATTTGATCCGCCAATTGTTGCTGCTGAGCAGCGGATTGCTGCGAGTTATTGCGGGCGCCGGCGGCGGAGTCGAGCGATTTGTCGGTTTGCGTTGTCTGGTCGGCGAGGGCTCGCTGTTGTTGGGCGAGCGATCTTGCTTGTGCGGCGGCTTGTGGCGAACTTTGCGAGGGGCTGTTTGCGTCGCCGGAGGGCTGGCTGGACTTGGCCGCTTCGGAAAGAGTGGACGTCGCGGTGGCGAGATGTTGCTGGGCGCTGGCCGCGTTTCCCATTGCCGCATCGCGCTTGGCGGCGTCGGCCTCATCGGCGGCTTGTTTGGCGGCCTGCCGATTTGCGGGGGATTGCGCCATTTGCTGCGCTTCCTTGCGAACCTGATCGGCCAGTTTTCCCGCCTGCTGGTTGGCTGGATCGGAAGGCCGCGTCGGCGGGTCATGATTCTTTTGCGCCTCTTCAATCTGCTTTTGCAACTGACTCGCCTGGTCACGAAGATTGTTCGTGTCCTTCACGGCCTGAGCCGCGCGTTCTGAGGCGTTGGCGTTCGAGCCTGAATCCGGTGTGTGTTTATCGGCGTTCTCGAGTTGTTTTGCGGCTTCTTCGAGCTGTGCCGCGGCGGCGTTCTGCGCTTGCCCCGCATTCGCCAGCTTTCGAGATTGCAGGTCCTTTACGATGGGATTGAGTTGCGCCGGGTCGGGTGTTTTCCCCCGGACTGCTTCAATGCATTGGATTGCCGGCTGGCGAAATCCTGTACCTTTTGATTCAAATCGTCCTGCTGTTTTGCGAGGTCGTTGAGTTTGTCCTGGACATTGGCGGCGTCGGTCTGGCTCTTTGCGTTGTTGTTCAATGGTTGTTGCGATTGCGTCAGGTCCTGAAGTTTTTTCGCCAACTCGTCCGCCTTCGCCTGAGCGGCATCGGCGGCGGGTTTTTGCAGTTCGGGGTGGTCCTTGATGACCTTCTCCAAATCCTGCTGAAGCTGGCGCTGCTGTTGAAGCAATTTGGGATCGTTGGGGTTCTGCGCAACGCATCCGCAAGACGCCGTTGCTCCGCGGCGATTCGTTCCAACTCGTGCGCCATGGGTTGATCCTGCGCCTTCTCACCAATGTCGCGGCCGAGCGTATCCAGTTTTTGCCGGGCGTCGTCAATGTTTTGGCCCGCGGCATCCAGGCTTTTGTTTTGCGCGTCCGGCTGGTCGGCCGCGAGTTGTCCTGCGGCGGTGTTTTCCTGAGCCTGGCGAATGGTGCCGTCGGCGATCTCTTTCGCCTGTTTGGCGGAATCCGCGAGGCGGCTGTCGCTGCTCTTATCAGCAGCGGATTGCAGCGCCTGCGCGGCGTTGGAAAGATCGCGGCGAGCGTCCGCGGCCTGCTGTTTCTCAGGCTCCGTCAGCGGCCGTGTCGCCGCCGTCCGCCGGAGTGTGTCGAGTTTCTTTTTCGCATCGTCCAGGTCCGTGCTTGCCTGCTTCACCGCATCGCCCAGTGTGCGGGCTGCTTGCGCATCCTGCCGTTCCGCCAGCGGCACAATGGCGCGGTCGATGATGAGAACCCGCTTGATCGAGAGGCCGATCTGCGGGGCGGGATCGCGGTTGTCGGTGGCACGCAATTGATATGCGATGCGCTTGGCTCCCGGCGTGCTCGGCATCATGCTCAGGAGGTCGTGAACCGAAAGCGTGCAAAGGCCGGTCATGTTCATCTGATTGCCGGGCGGTAATGGCAAGGTCGTGATGCTCGGCGAGCGGTCATCCACCTGCGTTATCAAATCGATGCGCGTCACGCCAAAATCATCCGAGGCTATGAATTTGATCGGCACGGAATCGTCGGGCCTTACTTTTAGCGGGCTGTCCACCGGAGCCGTGATGCTGATCTGCGGCGGCGTATCCAGACGGGCGATGATGGGGCGCGGCTGGTTGTCTGCGTTTTCGAGGTCCTGCAGATTGATAAGCCGCAGGCGGTAGTCGGTCGATTTGCGAACCGTGAAACGCGCCGCGAAATGACTTGTCGATGAAGCGACCGGCGTGAGGTCGATCATGCTCGGGTCGGGCGTATTGTCAGTGATTGCGAGCCGCGCCGATTTCAGGGGCTGTGACGAATCGATCGTCAGCGTGACGGTGCTTCCCACGACGGCGTCAATGGCTCCGTCGCGCGTTGTCTCGGAATGCGGCGGCCTTCTTGTGTAGGCGGGATAGGTGTACTCGATCTGCACGGAATTCGCCGATGGACGGGGCTGCACCGTTACGGTGTATGTCGGCGACTGTGTTCCTTCGGAGCCGATGTGGTAGGAGAAGGTTTGCTGCACGTTGTCGAAGATGGCGCGAAACGTGCGATTGCCCGTGCGTTCCATATCGGAAGTGACATCCTCATTCGCGCCGCCTGCGGCATAGCGGCGGACGATGGAGGCGTGCTCCACCGCCTTGTCCGGGGCCACGGTTGCGGAGGCGACGGGCGTGACCGCAAGGTTGATCGTCACCGACTCGCCTTGCGCGATGGTGACATTTTGCGGGTCGATATCCAGCGTTGCCGTGGGAAGCGGCGCGGCGGCGCGCGATGGTTGAATGAGCCGTTGGAACCCCAAGGCGAGCGTCGGCGTGAGGACGACGAGCAGGACCAGCCAGACAAGAAGCAGCGGAATCAGCGAAAGAAACCACTGGAAGACACGCCGCCCGGAGACGATCGCCGAAGGATCGAGTTGCTCCGCCGCGTGCTCCGCCTGCCGCACCAGAGCGGCAATCAGTTCCGGCGAACCTCGATAGCGGGCATCCGTTTCCTCCGTCAGTTCAATCGCGGAAGAAAGACGTTCATGCGTGTCCGGTATGGCGGCATCGACCATGCGGGCGGTGCTGGAGAGATCGCGTGATCGAAACGCGGGCCGGAAAAAAAAGATCATTCCGGCGATGACGCTGATCCACGCAAGCGCCGCGAGGGCGATCGCGATCCCCACGGAAAGGTCGCGCACCAAACCCAGCAGCAAGACCAGAACCAGCCACGTCCCAGCCGCAAACGCAGTCCATTGAAAAAAGGCGAGTAGAATCGCAAGCACGCGCCCGCCCCGCCACCAGATCCAATGGCCCAAGCAGGCGGTCAGAAAGCGCTGCGGGCTCTGCCGTGGGTATGCGCATCATGCGTTGCGAAATCGCGGACATTGCACGTTCCTTGATTCTCTTGCCCCACTCCCATTCTTATTATATCAGACCAGATAGGCAGCGACGCACCTGGCCTTTAAACCAAGCCCGCACGTTTTCGGATAACCCACTCCGCCGTCAGAAGAGCCGCGAAAAGAATCATAAAAATACCATGCGCCAGGCGTGTTCCAAATGCGTCGGGATTCGTGAAAAACCCAATCTCCTCCGCGGTCGTTTCGGTGTGCTCAATGGCGGGAATGTGACTCGCGAGGATGTCCGCATAATTGGCATCCAGCGAAAATCCGCCACCAGCCTGGGCGACGCGCGACAACAGTACCGGGTCGGTGTTCATATTCCGCCGTTCAAGATCGAGCTGTGGAAGAATTTTGACGATGACGGTTTTCTGCGTGACCGTGGGATCGGTGTCGAGCAGTCGTTCCACTTCCGGGCCTAGAAGGCTGATTTCGTTGTCGCCGGGCGGCAGGCCACCGAGCGTCGCATGGTAATAGCCGGGGGTGTCTGCGGATTCGATAAAGCGTCCCTCCACGGAATTTTCGGAAGCCGCCGCACTCGTTTGATTTTTTCCCACCGGCCTCGCGACGGCTGAAAAAATCACGCCCGTGGCGGGCGTCAAATCTTCCCGAAGCACCCGCCGCCGTAATGGTCACCGGCTGCCCTTGCGCGTACGTCGGCTGGTTGGCGCCGAAGCGAACAAACTTACCACCCGCCGGAAGGTCCGACCCGACCGCCCACCGCAACACCTGCCCCCAGAATCGATCATGCACATTTGTGCCATACACCTGCCGGAGCCGCCATGACTGATCCGACGCAAGATACAACGAGCGTCCAAGCCCAATCGGCATTGTGGTGAGCAGCGCATTCTTTCGAACCTCACCCAGCGGATTCGCCACAGGGGGTGCATCCGCGTCGGGAGGTATCGACCAGATCACTGATGCCGAAGGCTTCGCCTGCGTGAATGCGCTGTGCCAATACCACGAAGGCACATCGGACCAGAGACTCGCATTTGTGTCCGGGTTCATTCCAAACTGCCCGAGCACGGACGCATTTCCCTCCGGTGCCAGGCCCGGCCGAAATCCAAATCGCGTGTGCCTCGCGATCACGTCCGGCGTCCACTGCGGCACGAGCGTCACTGGCAGAATCTCCGCGAGAGGCGTATTCGAGAACTGCTCCGGCATGTGGTGCTGACCCGCGATGGCAATGAGCGTTGCCCCCTTATCACGAACCGCCGAGGCAATAAATTGCTGCTGCTCGTTTGACAGCGTTTCGGGAGGAATATCGCCAAGAATGATCAGATCGAACGCCTGCCATTCGTCGTGGGTCTCGGGAAGAATCTGCGCCTCCATCCGCGTATTGGTCGGCGCGGCCTTCACTGGCGGCGGAGACATCACGCCCGCAATTCCCGCCGGATTCAGCAACACCGTCTGTAGTTTCAGTCGCTGGTCGCGCGACAGATAGGCCGCCAGATAGCGGTACTCCCATCGCGGCCGATCCTCGATCATTAACGCATACAATTTGTCCTTCTTCACCGCGACGCGAAAAGTCGAGCGGTTATTTTCGATATTCACTTCGCCCCGCATCTCGGCGACGTGAACTTCATATTCGTACCCCGCCGCGGACTCCGGCGGCTTGTCCGTAAAATCGACCCGTTGCGTTTCCTGATTCGTGCGAACGTTTACAACCTCGGTATTGAGCAGCACCCCTCCTCGCCGCAGTTCCACATGTGCCGTTTGCCCCGCCAAACCATCGAGCCGCACCATCGCCGCCGCGTGCAGCGTATCGCCTTTGTAGATCCAATCGGGCGCATCAATCTGATCGACCGCGGCATCCGGCGATACTTCGTGCGAACCGACCAGCAATCCAAACACCCGAATGCCTCGCGCCGCAAGAAGCCTTGCCGGCTCCGTCGGATCGCCCGGCAAATTGTGGCGGCCATCGCTGAGGATGATGATCGCGCCCGACTGCCCCGGCGCGATCTGTTCCGAAATCGCCTGCAATCCCGCAGCCATATTGGTGGAATGAACATCCATCGGCGAGGTCAGGGCGGTCTTGAGCGCATCCGGGAATGAACCGGCATCAATTGCCGGTGTAGTCTGCGCCCCGTCCGCAAAGGTCGCGATCCGCACGCGATAGTTCTTGATGAGATCGGAAATGCTTTTGTCGCCGCCACCGGGACGTTTTTCAATTCCGGTCATCAAGAGATTCGCCAGATCGCTGCGAGCAACATTTGTCACGCGCGCGGCAGCGGTCGTCACCGCCCCATCTTCGCCATGAGCCGCGACGAAATCCGCATCCGCCCGCACGGACAACTCCGCAAGGCCATTTCCCGCGAGCGTCAAATTCGTTTGAATCGCCAACCAATCCATCGCGGCGTCCGCATCATGAAGTGTCGAGGCCCCCTTCATCGCCGCCACGCCCGCGTTGGTGAGCGAGATCACATGATCCGCGGCATCAAGCACATCCGCGCCGCCCTTGCTGGACGTGGAAGCATCCCCGGCAATAAAGGCCCGGACATTTTCAAACTGCTTCACCCACGCCCGAAGCCGCGCCCTCAATGCCGCGACACGCTCCAACTCCTGCTGTGCCGTCCCCGGTGAAGACGTTGCCCCGCTCGATGGTCGCATTGCCGCCCAATCGCCCGCCACAGCCGTAAAGGACGCCAGCGCAACATCGGGCTTCGCCGTGCGGCACACTCTGCCGGCAAATACCCCAGCGCCTCCGCCCACCGGATTTTCTCCGCCGCACTCGTCTGCGGATCGGTCGATTGCATCGACGGACTCTGATCCACCAACACCCACAACTCCCCAGCGGATGTTCGATTGTGCAGCCACTTCACCGCAGGCTGTAGAAACAGCACCGCCAGCAACAAAATCAAAAGCACGCGAATGATCGTCAGCCACCACGCGGTGCGCTTTGAAACCAGCCGCCGCTGCGCGAAGTACAAATAAACAATCACCGCGACGGCCGCCGGAAACAGTGGAAACAAAAACCAAAGCGATGCATGTGGCGAAAAACTCAGCCCCCCAAGTACGGGCATAACAAACGTCGTCATCGAATGCTCCCCCCAGCCGTCTGTGCATTCGTCGGCACAAGTCCCGCCATTTCCGGATCAACCGCCGTCTGCTGCTTAATCAGCCGCGTCGTCAGAATTGCCTCCGTCACCAGCAGCAGCAGCACGGACAACGCCAGCAGCCACCACAGTTCCGCTCCGCCCGCCTTCGCATCCAGCGCCTTGGGCAACGTTCCCAGCGTGAGATTGTCGCGCAGATAACCATCCGTTTTCAGCCAATCAAAATCAGTGCTCGAGAGCACCGCCGGATCGAGTTCCGCCCGATCAATTCCCACCGTGTAATACACCGGCTGCGGCACCGAGGGCGGCGAAAAATGCAACTCGTACAGCCCCGGCGAATGCGTGTCGTTGTAACTGAGAACATAGCGATCCCCTCGCAATTCCGGCTGCACAATATGGGCCGCGCCATTCGGGGAAACCAGCGTGGCGGATTGAATTCCCAATGCCGCCGGACCGGACCACAGCAGCGTCTGCCCAAAATCAAGATCGCGCGATTGCGCCTGCGCCTGGCTACTCGCAAGATGCAACAGCGTCTCGTTCACCAGCGGGGTAAAGTTCGGCACCACCGGCAAGTTATTCCACGCCGGATCGTACGCGCACGTCGTCCACACGATCACCCGCCCGCCGTTATTGCCCAGCAACATATCCGTCGCCAGCGGGTCGCCCCCACCCGCCCCATTCGTCGTGGCGGCCAAAATCGTGTGCATGTCCGGACCCATCGCCGTCAAGGGCCACCACGCACTCACGGTCGCGCCCGCCAGCGCATTCCGCTGCGCCGCCATCACCAATGCCACCGTGGGATTCTCGGGATCTTTGATGTCGATGCCCACCGGCGTTCCCAACACGGTCGGCACCTTCGCCTTCGCCGGAAACAACGGACTCTTCGACAACGTGCCGCTGATGAACGATTCCCGCGTCCTTGGCCCCAGCAATATCCAAACACCGTGGCCGCTCTGTGCATACGCCGCCAGCCGCGCTACCGTCGCCGCAGGCAACCGCGGCACATCATTCAAAACGACAATCGGATAATCCTCGAACCGCACGCTCTCCACGTCCGCCACGCTGATCACCTTTGGCGCGATCAGCGTGTCCGGATTCACGCTCGGGTCCATCGGCTGCATCGCGAACAAAAGAAAATCCGCCGCCGGATAATGTCGCGCCGCCGCCAACTGCCCATCCACCAGCAATACCGGCAATCGCGGCGATACCGTCACCGCCGTCGTCGCCGCATTGTCCGCCTCCAAGCCGTCCACCACGTCCGCCCGTATCCGCACCCAATGCGAACCTGCCTCCGAAAAATACTCATCGAAATGCACCGTGTTCGACTTTCCCGGCGCGAGCCCCGCCACCTGTTGCGTTGCAATCACATGCCCGTCAACGATCAACTGCACCGGGATATTGGTGAGCGTCGTCGTTCCCGTATTTGCTAATGTTGCCGTGATCTGCGCCGGCCGATGAATCCCCAGAAACGCCGGCTGCACCGCGATGCTTCCCACCGACAAATTCGGACTCGAGGCGGGCGGCGCCACACCGAGCGAATAAATCGGCAACGACGAAGGATCGCGCGTGCCGCTCATCGCCGCATGCCACGCCGAATCGTTCCCGATCGACCAGTTTGAACGCTGTTGATCCGAAACGACCACGATCAACTTCCGCAAATTCCGTCCGCGATTGAGCACCTCCGCCGCCGCCTGAATCGCCTGCGGAATGTCGGCATCCGTCACCCCCGGCTTCATGCCATGCAATTCCTGCAACGTGCTGCCCCACTCTCCGCGCACGGCCCCGTTCGCTCCACCTCCCGCCATCCTGTTCGATCCATCCAAAACAACCGGCACCGGCGTCACGACATGCGCGGTGTGCTCGGCCAACACCACACTCACCGACGCCGACGCCGGCAAAATCGCCACCAGCCGCTCCGCATCATTCACCCCTTCATCAAACAATGTTCCACTCCCACCGCCGCCCTCATCGCCGCGCCGCCCCATCGACAGCGAATGATCGATCACCACCGCCACATCCATCGGCGTGGAGGTTACGAACGACGTCCCCTTCACCAGCGGCCGCGCCAGCGCCATCGCGAGAAAAATCAAAATCCCCATCCGCACCAGCATCAGCAACCAGTTATCAATAAACCGCCGCCGCCGCGCCTTCAAAGGCGTCTCCATCAAAAACTGCATCGCCCCCCATTCCAGCACCACCGTCTTCTGCCGGCGCAGCATATGCACGACGATGGGAATCGCCGCCAGCAGCATGCCGAAGAGGATGGAGGACATGAGAAACATATGGGTTGTTGGTAATTAGTAATTGGTAATTGGTAATTCGCTGCCGCGATCGTGGGCACGTTCCATTGATGCGTCAGCAAATTACCAATTACTAATTACCAATTACCATGCAACCTCCTTCCTACCGACTTCCCATTCGCTGCGCCAAATACGCCGCGAGTGTCTTTTCCACGGTTTCGTTCGTCTTAAACAGGGTGTGATTGATCCGGAGCGCGTTGCATCCATCGCGTATCGCCTTGAGATGCCGCGCCACGTTCTCCAGATAATTTGCCCGGATCGTTGCCGGGTCGAGCTTTAATTCTTGCGACCCGGATTCCATATTCTCGAAACAAACTGAACTTGCGAAACGGAAAGGTCAGTTCATCCTCCGACATCATCTGCATCACAAGAACCTCATGCCGCTTGTGCCGCAGGTGGTGAAATGCCTGCATCAATTTCTCGGTATTGTCGAAAAGATCCGAAATAAGAATCACCATCTGCCGGTGATCCAGCCGCTCTGCCACCTCATGCAGAACATTGCTGATCGCCGCCTCCTCCCGCGGCTCCGATGGCCTCCAGCGTCCGCGCGATCGTAAACAGGTGCGATGATGCCGACCGCCCGGGAATAAAGTCTCGAATCTTGCTGTCAAAAGTAACCAGCCCCACCGAATCCTGCTGATGCAAAACAAGATAACTCAAGCACATCGTCACAAACTGCGCATAGCGAAACTTGCTCATCGGATCCGCCGCCCCGCGATAACGCATCGAACCCGACGCATCCACCACGATATGCGCCCGCAAATTCGTCGTTACCTCGTACTGCTTGATGTAATACCGATCCGCCTTCGCATACACTCGCCAGTCGATCCGCTTGATATCATCCCCCGGCACATATTGCCGATGCTGCGCAAATCCAACGCGAACCCAATATGCGGCGACCGATGCATCCCCTGCACATACCCATCCATCACCTGCTTCGCAATCAACTCAAGATGCGACACCGCCGCCAACGCGTGAGGATCGAAAAGTGCTGAGGACTGAGGACTGAGGACTGAGGGAGGAGGAGAAATTGTCGCGGTGGAGGTCATGAGGTGGTCACCGATTTTTCGGCTCTTTGAATCTGCCCCGCCAGCCCAAAATCTTTCGCAAACCCACCCACTTTTGTAGCGGCATACACACTCCGCGTCATCCGCCGCGCCTTCTGCCAGGCAATCAGATCCTCAAACCTCACAACCTTGCTCATAAAATCTTCCTACTCCCTCTCAGTCCTCAGTCCTCAGCACTCAGTCCTTCTTCCCCCTCGGAATCTCCGCCACCAATCGATCAATAATCTTGTCCGAACTCATCCCCGCCGCCTCCGCGCTAAACGTCGGCAAAATTCGGTGACGCAAAATCGGATGCGCCATCTGCACGATATCCTCCGTCGTCACATGCACGCGCCCGTGCAGGATCGCCCGCGCCTTCCCCGCCAATATCAAATAAATGCTCGCCCGAGGCCCCGCGCCCCACTGCACCAGCTCGTTCACAAACTCCGGCGTACCCGCCTCCCGCGGCCGCGTCGCACGCACCAAATCTCGTGCATACGCATACACATGCTCCGCCACCGGCACGCGCCGCACGATATCCTGCAGCTTCAAAATCGACCCCGCATCCAGGAGCCGCTTCACGTCCGCCTTGTAGTGCGTCGTCGCCTGTTTCATGATCCGCGTCTCTTCCTCCGGCGACGGATACCGCACGATCGTCATGAACATGAACCGATCCAACTGTGCCTCCGGCAGCGGATAAGTCCCCTCCTGCTCAATCGGATTCTGTGTTGCCAGCACAAAAAACGGCAGCGGCAATTCATACGTGTGTTCGCCTGCCGTCACCCGGTGCTCCTGCATCGCCTCCAGCAGCGCGGCCTGCGTCTTCGGCGGCGTCCGGTTGATCTCATCCGCCAGCAGCATGTTCGCGAAGATCGGCCCCTTCACAAAACGAAACGCCCGCTTCCCCGTCGTCCGATCCTCCTCCAGCACGTCCGTCCCCGTGATATCGCTCGGCATCAAATCCGGCGTGAACTGCACCCGCTTGAATGACAGATTCAATACATCCGAAACCGTCTTCACCAGCAGCGTCTTCGCCAATCCGGGCACGCCCACCAGCAAGATATGCCCCTGGCAAAACATTGCCGTCAGCACCTGCTCAATCACATCAGTCTGCCCGACAATCACCTTTCCCAATTGATCGGCCATCGCCTTGTACGCGCGATTTAATTGCTCGACGGCCTGCAAATCACTACCGCCCGCCGCTGGAGGTGCAGCCCCCGGCTCCTTGGCATTTCCTGCTGGCGCTGCCTTCGGAACAGGCGGGGCCGCTACGTCGCTCGCAAGAGGAATCGATCCGTCCGCTTCAGTCATAAATGTTCACTCCAACCTGCTGAAAGGCTGGTGCAAATCGTAGCCGATGCAACCCGCGACAGCTACCGGCAACGCTTTGCAACCGCTTTGCAACCGCTTTATCTCATGGGAGTGCAACTGCTCTATGGAGCAGCGGGCGAACCGTTTGTTTTGGGCGGGACGGGGATGGTGAGTTGCGGTTGCGCGTTTAGACCGCCTGCTTGCATGTTCTTCCCGGCGGCGATGGCTTGGGGCGTTTCTTGGTGGTCCACTCGCGGTGCCAGTCCGGACCAATGAATCCTGTGTAGATGCTCCGCGTGACGATGGGAGAGCCGCACGGATCCGAAGTGAACGCGGGCTCGCGTGCGAGGAATCAGCAGATCAATGTTGCGGGTGCGTTCGACGGTGATCGTGGTGGGCTGTGTGATGGGGTCGAGTGTGATCGTCGTACCGGGAATCATGGCGACGTCGAGATTGGAGGTGGTTTCGCCGCAGCAAATTTTTCGGATCACAAATGCATCGCGGCCGATGCACGCCGCTGTAACGCCGAACTCCGACAGCGTGAATTGAAGATCGGGCAGATTTCGTAGAGGCCGAGGATGCTGACGAACCAAAGGCTCACCCACAAGTCCGTGGTTGCAACGAGCCGCGTTCATTAGGTCGGCAGCATTCCTTCGGCACTACGGTGCTGGAAGGTGTGTTCCACCCTCGGATGGTCCGGAGCTATAGATGATCGTGGGTATACCGAAAGCGGTATCCCGTTTCGAAACGATGTCGGAAGCACCAACACCTCGCTGTCAGGAAATCGCTTGGACGCCAAAAAAGCTGTAGACAATTGAGCGAATTAAATCTATCGGTGATCTTCCGGTTTGTGATAATTAGCCGCCTGATAGTTGTTATTTAATTTACCAATGGCGCATTTTTTGAGTCTCGAAAGTGTTGCCGTTCTATCGAATTCAGGCGGCTCACCCAGTTTAAAGGGCCAGTAACCTTGCATGAAGTGGACTATGTCGCGGTTCACTGCAAGTAGCAGATGGTGACAAGCCATGCAATTACGACTAGAACTGAAGTGCCGGTGAGCATATTCGCGCGATCCAATGAAGATCCGGCTGCGAAGATGTCGGAAACACATTGAAGAAGAAATAGATTGTAACCAATAACCGAACAGCGGCTGCTGAGCCAAGTACCCGATGACAAAGTCGCGATAAGACAGCTTGCTCACTTCGGGAAGAATGGCAACCTCCGCTCGTCTCTGTCATTGGCCTGGCCCTGGCGGTGGCAGGATCAGTGCTTTGAAACATTTGCACCTTCGCCAAGTCGATGGCCTGGCCGCTAATCCCAGAAAGTGCTCACATGCTTCACGAGCGATACCGCGTCGTCGACCTGCGCTTTAATGCGTCGATCAGTCCAGGCATTCAAAAATCTCTTCAATCTTATTACACTTGCGGAAATGCGATTGCTCTCCGAGCAGCAAAAGGTATAGACTTTGCAAGCAGTCCGATGCGAGTGTCTCATCCTCTCTGCATTTCCATCACAATGCGATGTGTAGATTTGGTTCTGACCAAGGTCGTAAAGCTGGCTGCTGAGTGCCCGTTGTCATCAGATGTCATTTAACTGAGCCAAAATCCAGATTCACAGATGGCGAATTCTTGTAGCCCATTTCCCTTGATTCTCCTACTTGTTTGTAATTTAGTTAGCGCGAAACCAAAGAAGGTGAACGGAACGCAAACCTTTTCATATCGCCTGCTCGATGTCGTGTCGGCAATCTTGCTCGCGACACGGACGCAAATTGCGCAAATGTACACGTTGTTCGGGTTTTGAACCATCGAAAACTGCATTGTGCCTTGACTTGCCGGAAGAAGCGAGCAGCGGCGTTCGAAGGATTGCTTGGCTTCGTCAGCGTTGATGCGCTCCGCGGCCACAACGAAGGCCAATCCCAGTCCCCTACGGCTTCGCTCGGAGTGCCAGCAGACCCCACAGGACCGGTTGAACGACACCGTCCCCCAAGGTCAGGCCGACCGCATTCGGCCCAGCGGCCGGCGCTGTGTGACAGCGCTGCACCCGCAGCCTGAAGGGCAGCGGCGGAAGCGATGCGGTGGCGGATCATCCCCACCGCGAAGCCGCGATAGGCGTGGGCGGCGACGGACGCAAGCCACGCCGCCCGGCGACGATCAGCCAGGCCATCCAAAGCCCGGTCTGAGCGCCGCCACCCGTTGGCCATCATGGTCCTCAAACGATTAGAACGATGCCGAAGAACTTGATCACCCCGTTGCGACCGACACCAATTCCCACAGCAGGTTGACCTCGCCTTGCCCTTGGCAGACGCCAAGTGTCTGGCCAATGGGCGGCGGGTGCGGGCGAGCCACCCAATACCTTCTCGCTGTCCAAGGTGTTCCACTCGGTTAGTTCGCCGCCCGGCTCGTATAGGCTCTTCGCCTCGAGGGCAGTGGCTCGGGAGAACGTGTGGTTGTTCGCCGGATTGTTTGAAAGCGGGGTGGCCCATCTCCTCCGCGATTTAGTCGCTCGGCTTAAGGCCGGCCACGTCCTCGCCGGCTGGCTGGGCCCGCTCCTTCAGTTCGACTTTCCCTTGTCCGGTAGATGTGAAAGCGTGCAAACGGCATGGGGTCTCTGTTCACATCGTATTGGTGGGTGGGGGTGATTGAGCATAGCTGTCCATTTTAAAGTTGAGCAGTACCTTAGTCTGCCGCGGCCTACCCCGCCTTGCACCGCTCGCATTGCTCGGAGGAAGCAGCGCACCGTCTTCATTGCAGAGCAAACGGGTGGGCGGAATACGCCTCACCTACCTGCTGGGAGGTTTCGCCGATCCGCCGAGCCTCGTCCCACCAGTCCCAATACGCAAAGGACGGTAAACGAGGAGATTACGACCTAACCGAATGGGTATCGCGGCTGTCCCTGTTTTGATTCTCTGTGGCACGTATAAGGCTTTGGCTGGCGCACCCAATTTCCGGCAGACTCTTCCGGAAGTCGCCCGCCTGCCCAAACTACATATTCTGGAAGCCGTTCCCATAGCACCACGCGCAATTCTCGGCTTGCATGTAAAACAGATGCCGCCAAAACAGTGGGTATTGCGGCGAGAAACCACATTGGTACAGCTATGTTATGCGAGGTCGTGCTGCCGAAAAATCCG